>CAVUKI010000011.1:0-138250 GCA_963741995.1 uncultured Acidimicrobiaceae bacterium | reverse complement strand
TCAGGCTCTGTGTCTTGACTTGACTCGGCACTTCTGTTGATTAAAGGTGACACTGTCGCACTCCTATCCGATTGGTAGGCGATTTGGAGAGACGTTCCGATACCCCGCCGTCAGCAGGCGGGGAATCGGTGTTTTGTAGGCGACGCAGCCGGTGCTGTGTGATGCAGCCTTCGCTGCCTATTCAGCCTGGACGTGGCCCGCTGCGCTTCGGTGGCGCCTGCACGATCAGAGAGGAATCCGGATAAAGCCTGGTCGCCTGTATCCATTCTTGGCTCGATGCTTCATCGCTGCATCGATCATGTCCCGTTCATCTTCCGACAACGGATGTTCCACGGAGAAGTGCTCTTCAATGGACTCCGCATCCTCAAATCCAGCTGCTCGTGCGACTCGACGAAACGAATCGGGAAGGGTGTCGAGTTCGCTGGCCAATGCGAGCTGTATCAAGAGCACGTCAGCTGCCGCTGCGGGGATCACCTCAACGGCATCCCCATTGATTCTGACTCCTTCAGTCTCCGACAGGGTCGGCATCTCAAAGAGTTGCGGAGGAAACAGCTGGCAGAGCGCTGTGATCCATTCATCTGCGAGGTGGTAATCAGCGGTTACCCCGAGAATGGTCTTGACCACTTCTTTCGCCGTAGCTACTGAATCAATGGTGCCTTGCCTGCTCAGAGTTGGGAACTCCAAGAACCCGTAGCCCGAGGGCGCAATCCAGAGCTGGACTCCTAACCCCACCTTGTTGAGTCTGGTGTCAAGCTCCATTAAGCCCTGCACCGCCTCGTAGAGCGGTGGGTTGGCGTACGTCAGCCGGTTCAACACTTCAGCCTTCCTTTCCTATATCTGAGGTGATCCCTACCGAAAGCGTGAGCGATGGCAGGCCTCGGCACTCCGTACTCTCCAGGCTCCTCACTTCGCCTCCCGCTCTTTCAACCAGGCATCGACGTCGCAGGGCCGGTATCGCACGTGACGACCTATATGTAGGAGTAACGGACCATCACCGCAGTGATTCCACCGATACACGGTCGCCACTGGGACCTGGCAGAGATCAGCCAGGTCCTGGGGGCTGAGCAGTTCTTCTTGCATGGTTACCTCCTGTACAAGAGTAGTATGAGAACACGCTTCATCTATCTTAAAGGTTGCCACCAGTTATCAAGCGCTCGCATATCACACTCTCGACGAGTGCTATAATGGACCTACCATGCCGAGGAAAAACCCCGAAACCACTCCCCCACGGATTGACCAGGTGCTGGGCATGAATCTGGAGCGGATCCGCAAGGAGAAGGGCTGGTCTCAGGACGATCTGGTTTCACGGGGCTGGCGGGTGGGCCTGCCTTGGTCACGCACGACGATTGCGGCCCTTGAGGTTGGGAAGCGGGCAGTTGAACTTGGTGAGGTGGTACTCCTCGCCCTGATCCTGAACTCAAGCGTTGCTGATCTCCTCGCCGGGGACGATCTCACTCTCGTTGGCGATGAGACCGGAATGTGGCTCGACGATGTCCGTGACGTTCTTACGAGCGACCAGCAAACTGCACAGGAGAGCTTCCCCGACATTCACAGCCGTGTCTCCAAAGCAAAGGCGGTGGATGTGCATGACCTAGTCATGCTCTCCGCTAACGGCGAGGCCGAACAGAAGGCAGCACGAAAGCTCGGCGTTACGCCGCAGACCATCGCCCAGGCGGCCTACGACATATGGGGTCGATCACTCACTGACGAACGAAACCTCCGAGTCGAACAGATCGACTGGCTGGATGAGACTTCCACTCGCAGGGTGCAGGCGTATCGGGGGCACGTCACCCGTGAACTGCTCGACGAAATCGAAAGTCTCATATCAAGTGACGGAGAGCACTGAGGTGGGACACATTCAGAAGAAGTCCCGTGTCAGCAGTCGGACTGGAAAGGTCGTCATCTCCTGGCAGGCTCGCTATACCGGGCCAGACGGCACGGAGCGGACTAAGCGGTTCCAACGCAAGGTGGATGCTGAGCGCTGGCTTGTTACAAACTCCGCCGATATGGCTAAAGGTGAATGGATCGATCCCGATGAATCTCGTGTTCTCTTCGTTGAATGGGCCTCCAGCTGGTCATCGACCTCAGTGGATCTTCGCCCGTCAACTCGCCAGCGTGATCTCGACTACCTGAAGCGCTACATCCTTCCGACGTTCGGAAACTTGAGGCTTGGTGAAATCGACTACCTCTCGATTCAGAGATGGGTCTCCCAACTCACCAGCACCGGGCCGCAGCCGTGGTGGGACCCAACCGTCCAACCGGACCGGCAAGTGAAGCCCGTGGCTGCCTCGACAGCCGTGAAGGCATTTCAGATTCTCAACAAGATCATGGCGACTGCCGTGCGAGCGGGCAAAGTGAGGGTGAACCCGTGCTCGGGGGTGAAGCCGCCCCGCATCGTTCGCAAGGAGATGAAGTTTCTCGACCCTGCGCAGGTTGAAACACTTGCCAGCTCAATGGACCCCCGGTATCGGGCACTGGTTCTGGTGGCTGCGTACGGCGGACTGCGCATCGGTGAACTGGCCGGTCTGCGGCGTGGTCACGTTGACATCTTGAATGGGCGAGTAGATGTCGCCGAAGTGGTTGTCGAAGTTGCTGGACATCTTGATCCATGGCGAACCCAAAACGAAGGCTGGGCGTCGGTCGGTGACTCTCCCCCGTACAGTTATTGACATTCTCAATGAGCACCTGTCGCAGTTCACGCCCGCAGATCCCGAAGCCTTTGTATTCTCGGCACCCGAAGGCGGACCGCTCAGAGTTCCTCTATGGCGCCAACGCTTTTGGTATCCAGCCGTCGAGCGAGCAGGCTTGGCGCCCCTACGCCCCCATGATCTGCGCCACACCGCCGTCGCACTCTGGATTGCCACCGGAGCAAAGCCACTTGAGATTGCACGACGGGCAGGACACTCCTCCGTGAGCTTCTCGCTTGACCGCTACGGACACCTCTTCCCAGAAGCTGACGAGGAGGTTGCCCTCCGCCTTGATGTACTGCGTGCGTCACTTCCGACCGTGTCAGAGGGCGATGGGATTGCTGCTCGTCCGGATTCTGACGGACAAACGACGGACACGACCTCGGCATCGAAAGGCCAACTGCTGGCTTTCACCGTCCCCGACCAGGACGAACAACAGTGGGCGCTGCGGGACTCGAACCCACGACCTCAGCCGTGTGAAGGCTGCGCTCTAACCAGCTGAGCTAAGCGCCCTGGCAGGTGTGCCGGAGCACAACGGTAGCCTGCGTACAGAGAGCCGCTCGGCGCCTTGGGGTGATTTGGGGTGCCCCACCGGCCCCGGTACCCTGAAGTGGCCATGTCGCCCACCGCCGAAAACGGCAGCAGCAAGCCGCAGACCTTGACGGGACGCATCATGGCCGCCTTCTCCGGGCCCACGGATCCCGGGAGTTCCGGGGGCGAATCGGACCCGCCCGACATACTGCCTCCCGAGCAGCGCAAGGCGGTGATGTCGACTCTGGACCGGACCGAGACCAAGTGGGCCCTGATCGCGCTCGTGGCGGCCACCCTCGCAGGCATCGCGCTCCCCGCGTACTACCTCGTGGCCAACCCCTTGACCAAGCAGCACGGCAAATACGTCGCCGTTTCTCCGGACGCCGGACTGCTCGGCGGCGTCATCCTGGTTCTCTGCGTGATCGGGTTTGCCGCACTCTGGAAGCGGAAGCGCACGCTTGTCGCCTTCACCCTCTTCCTGCTCGGGTTCGCCTTCGCCGTGTTCATCGGTCTCGCCGGGTTCCTCTTCATCTTTCTCGGTGGGTGGCTCATGCTGCGGGCCTGGCGCATCAACAAGTACGGGACCACTGATTCCAAGCTGATCCGGCGGGAGGCCGCAGCTCAGCCTCGGGGGCGACAGCGCAAGGAGGCCGCACGGTCCACATCGAAAAAAACAGCCTCGACGCCGGGCGCGCGCAGGCCACCGACCGCCAGCAAGCGCTACACGCCGAAAGCGCCAACTCGCAAGAAGATCCCCAAAACGACCGAATAATCCGGTACTCCGCCTGGCGGGGACAAACCCGTTCAGTCGGCCGGCTCAATCGGCTCAATCGGCTCAATCGGCTCAATGAGCAGCGCTGAGCGCAACAACTGGAGTGCGTCCGTCCGGCGTCGCACGAGCGAACGGGCGGTCGGCTCCTCCCCCAGGGCTCGTAAGACCTCCACCTCGGTCACCATCCCGATCACCGTGGAGTAGATCGCCAACAGCAAGAGCCGCGGATCGTGGCGGCGCATCGCGCCTGCATCCATTTCCGCTTCCAGGAACGATGAGGCCCGTTGCACCAGTGGGCCGAGCGCGAGAGTCATCTGGGTCGCCGCCGGCGGGCCCAGCCGCCCGACTTCGCGCAGGAAGCCGAGCAGGTCCGGCTGGCGGGCCGCCAAGCGGAACACGGAGCGGACGACCGCCTCCACCCGCCCCCAGCCCTCCCCCGCGCCGCGAAGGGCGGTTTCCAGGGCGATCGAGAGGTCGTTCGCACTGCGGGCGATCACCGCCTCCAAAAGCGCGTCCTTCGAGGGGAACCAGTACAGGATGGACTGCTTCGTGAGCTCGAGCCCCTTCCCGACGGCGTCGAGGGAGGTGGCCTCGTATCCCCTGCTGGCAAACGAGGCCAGCGCGGCATCCAGGATCCGGTCTTTGGTCGGCGAGCTGGGCACTTACCAAATGGTAGACAGAATCGGCAGGCGGTGGTAAACATTTCCGATGCCCATTGAGCGGGTCCTCCGTGGGAAGCGCTTCTTCATCACGGGTGCCACAGGATTTCTGGGCACCGCACTGGTCGAGCGCATCGTTCGCTGCGTCCCCGAGGCCGAGGTCACCGTGCTCGTGCGCCCGGGGCGCCGGTCGGATGCCGCCGCCCGACTGGCCCGCGAGGTCATCAAGAACGACTGCTTCGACCGCCTGCGCGCCGAGCTGGGTGACGGGTTCGACGCAGAGGTGGCGCGCCGGGTGCGCGCCGTGCCCGGCGACGTCAGCCGCGACGGGCTGGGCCTCGACGACGAAGGCCGCAGCGCATTGACGGCTGCGGATGTCGTCATCCACTCGGCCGCCACCGTTTCTTTCGATGCGCCGCTGACCCAAGCGGTCGAGATCAACCTCCTCGGGCCGTCACCGCGTGGCGGCGGCCATCGCCGAGACTGGTTCGGCCGCTCACCTCGTCGCCGTGTCGACGGCCTATGTCGCGAGCACCCACCAGGGCGAAGCCAAGGAGGAACTGCTCAGCGAGAACCGCTTCACCCTCGATATCCCATGGGAGGCCGAGGTGAGCTCGGCCCGGCGCCTGCGCGACGACCTGGAGGCCGAGTCCCGCAAGCCCGAGAAGCTGCGCTCCTTCACGAAGCAGGCCCGCGCGGAAATCGGCGCCGCCGGCGATCACCTGATCGCGTCGAAAGCCGAGAAGCTGCGCGAGGAATGGGTGAGCGCCGAGTTGGTGACCGCAGGCACGGCGCGGGCGCTTTCGCTCGGGTGGCCCGACGCCTACCCCTTCACGAAGGCACTCGGTGAGCGCGCCCTCGTCGAGCAGTGGGAAGGTCGGGTGCCCATCACCTTCGTACGGCCCTCCATCATTGAGTCAGCGCTGGCGGAACCGCGTCCGGGTTGGATCCGTGGCTTCCGCATGGCCGAGCCGATCATCGTGTCCTACGCCCGCGGTCTCCTGCGTGAGTTCCCCGGCGTGCCCGAAGGCATCGTCGACGTCATCCCCGTCGATCTCGTCGTGGCTGCCATTCTGGCCGTCGCCGCCCGAGGGCCCGAGCCTGGACGGCCGAAGGTGTACCACGTTGCATCGGGCGTGCGGAACCCGTTGCGCTACGGGCATCTGGTCGAGCTGTCGGAGGACTTCTTCAGCCGCAACCCCCTCTACGACGAGCGGGGCCAGCCCATCAACGTGCCCGAGTGGTCGTTCCCGGGTCGAGGACGCGTCCAGCGACAGCTCAAGCGCGCCGATGCCGCCATGACCTTCGTGGAGAAGGTGATCACTGCCTTGCCGATCCGAGGTAAGCAGGCGCAGCTGGCCGCCCGGATGGAAGACAGGCACACGCTGGCCAAGCGTGCCCTCGGCTACGTCGAGCTCTATGGCGCCTACACCGAGACCGACGCCCGCTACCGGGTCGACAACCTGATTGCGCTGTCGGACGCGGGGGACGGCGACGACCACACGCAGTTCGAGTTCGACCCGGCTGTCATCGACTGGGACCACTACGTGCACGAGATCCACCTCCCGTCGGTGCTCGAGCACACCCGCGTGCGCACCAAGCCCGGCAAGTCGGTGGTGGACAAGCGACCGGACCGGCAGCGGCGGGCCATCCTGTCCCCGGACCGGCATCTCGCCGTCTTCGACCTCGAGCACACCCTGATGTCCTCCAACGTGGTCGACACCTACGCCTGGCTGGCCAGCCGCCATCTGTCACCGTCGCGGCGGGCACGCTTCGTGGCCGATCTGCTGCGGCAGGCACCGTCCCTGCTCGCCCTGGACCGACGTGACCGCGGTGACTTCCTGCGCTCCTTCTACCGGCGCTTCGAGGATGCGCCCCTTGATCGACTGCGCGAGGACTCGTGGGAGCTCTTCCACCGCCAGCTCCTCACACGATCGTTCCCCGACGGCTTCGCCCGGGTCCGAGCGCACCGGGCGGCAGGGCACCGGACGCTGCTCATCACGGGGGCACTGGACTTCATCATCGAACCCATCCGGCCGCTCTTCGACGACATCATCTGCGCGGAGATGGAATCGCGTGACGGGCGGCTCACCGGGCACCTGACGACGCTCCCACCCATCGGTGAGGCCCGGGCGCTGGTACTGGCCGACTATGCCGCGCTGCACAGGCTCTCACTCGAGGAGTCCGTGGCCTACGCCGACTCGGCCAGTGACCTGGCCATGCTCGAAGCCGTCGGCTTCCCGGTGGCCGTGAACCCTGAGTTCGCGACTCTCGGCCATCGCCCGGCGCCGCGGCTGGCACGTGGAGCACTGGGCGAAGGCCGAGGGTGGATCACACCGTCCGCTCCCGCTCGGGCCCTTCGACGTCCGGCAGCCCAAGGCGGTGATGGGCCGATGAGCACCCTCCTGTTCGAACGGTCGCTCCCCCGCTTCGCCGCGGCGCGCGTCGTGTCGTCGTTCGGGTCGGGACGCGGAGCCGGCGTCGGCCCCCTGCGCCTGGTCGAGCGCGACGCACCCGCCGTGCCGGCCGCCGGCTGGGTGCACGTCGATCCCACGTTGTCCGGTATCTGCGGATCCGACCTCGCCACCCTGGATGGACGCAGCTCGCGCTACTTCGAGGACATCGTCTCCTTTCCGTTCGTGCCGGGCCACGAGGTCGTCGGCACCCTCAGCGAAGACGCCAGCGGTGCCTTGGGAGGGTTGCTCCTCGCTGGAAGCCGGGTCGTGCTGCAACCGGTGCTCGGATGCGCGGCCCGAGGGATCGAGCCGGCCTGCCCCGCCTGCCAGGCCGGCCACGTGGGCAACTGCGGCTACGTCGCCTTCGGCCACATCCGACCCGGCTTGCAGACCGGCTTCTGCGCTGACACGGGAGGTGGCTGGTCGACCGCAGGACTCGTGGCGCACTCCACCCAGCTCTACGCCGTGCCCGACGAACTCACTGACCACGACGCGGTGACGGTCGAGCCCGTGGCCTGCGCGGTGCACGCGGTGCTGGGCACGCCGATCGCGCCAGGCGATGTCGTCGCTGTCATCGGGGCCGGAACGCTCGGCCTGCTCGTGACCGCCGCCCTCAGTCACCTCGCCGGCGTGGGCCGTTGCGCCACACCGGCGGCGCTGCTGGTGGGAGCACGCTACGCCCACCAGCAGCGTCTGGCCCGCGAGCTGGGCGCCACCGAGGCGTTGCCTTCGGATCAGCTCGAGCGCGCCGTCCGCCGGCACTCGCGCTCGCTGTCCTATGGGGCCGCCTCGGGGGTGACCGGGACGCTCTCGGGCGGCGCCGACGTCGTGCTCGATTGCGTGGGGAGTCCCGAGTCGATCGCCCAGTCGCTGGCCATGGTCCGACCTCGAGGCACCGTGGCCCTGGTGGGCATGCCGGGCAAGGTGACCGTCGACCTCGCGCCCCTCTGGCACCGCGAGGTCCGGTTAGTGGGCGCGTATGCCTACGGGACCGAACGGAGCACGGGCGCGGACGACGCCACGTCGACCTTCTCATTGGCCTTCGACGTCGCCGCGGCGCAGCAGACGGGCCGCCTGGTCTCGGCCACCTACCCGCTGGCCCGCTTCGAGGAGGCAGTGGCCCACGCGGGCGCGGCCGGCCGCCGCGGCGCCGTCAAGATCGCATTCGACGTACGGAAAGGACCGATTCGATGAGCCGCCGCCCAGGCTTCGTCCTCGAAGTGGACAAGTCGACACCGCCGACCCTGTTCTGGAGCGGCGAGGGCTTCGGACTCGAGACGCTGCCCGAGGGAAGTCGAGTGATTTACGCCCCCGAGCCCATCAAGGCGAACGAGGATCCCTACCGGGCCATCCGCCACGCGTTGCTCCACCCCGAGGGCGACCGCGATCCGTTGCCGGCGCTCCTCCGGCCGGGCATGAAGCTCACCATCTGCTTCGACGACGTCTCACTGCCGCTGCCGCCCATGCAGGCGCCCGACATCCGACAGATGGTGATCGAGACGGTGCTCGACATGGCGGCCGAGGCCGGGGTCGACGACGTGGAGCTCATCGCTGCCCTGGCCCTGCATCGCCGCATGACGGAAGACGAGCTGCGACACGCCCTCGGCGACCGGGTCTACGACGCCTTCGCCCCCCACGGCCTCCTGACCCAGCACGACGCCGAGGACCCCGACAACCTCCTCTTCATCGGCGAGACCGACCAGGGGGAGGAGGTGGAGATCAACAAGCGTGCCGCCACCTCCGATCTGCTGATCTACGTCAACATCAACCTCGTCTCCATGGACGGCGGCCACAAGAGCGTCGCCACGGGGCTCGCCAGCTACCGCAGCCTGCGCCACCACCACAACCCGCAGACGATGCGCCACTCGAAGTCGTTCATGGACCAGCCCGCGTCCGAGCTGCACTCCTCCAACTGGCGCATGGGCCGCCTGATCGCCGAGTCGGGTGTGAAGATCTTCCAGATTGAGACGACGCTCAACAACGACACGTTCCCGTCGAACTTCGGGTTCCTGCAGAAGCGGGAATGGGAGTGGTCGTTGCGCGATCGGGCCTCGTACGCGGCCACCTCGAAGGCGCTGTCCAAGGTGCCGCCGCGCCTGGCCCGCCAGATCTTTCACTCCATCCGCTCTCCGCACGCGCTGACCTCGGTGCAAGCGGGCGAGGTGGAGGCGGTCCACGCGCGCACGACGGCCAACGTGTGGGCCCAGCAGGGCGTCGACGTCGAGGGCCAGACCGACATCTTGACCATGGGGCTGCCGTACATCTGCCCCTACAACGTGAACTCGATCATGAACCCCATCCTCGTCGCCTGCCTCGGACTTGGATACTTCTTCAACATGTACCGGGGAATGCCGCTCGTGCGCGAGGGCGGTGTGCTCATCATGAAGCACCCGACCCGCCCCGAGTTCCACCCCGGCCACCACCCGAGCTACATCGACTTCTACGAGCAGGTCCTGACCCAGACGCTGGACCCGGTGCAGATGCACAAGGAGTTCGAAGAGTCCTTCGCCAGCGACCCGTGGTACATCCATCTCTACCGGACCGGACACGCCTATCACGGCGTGCACCCCTTCTACATGTGGTACTGGTGCGCGCACGCGCTGGCGCACCTGGGACGGGTCATCGTCGTGGGCGGGGACACCAAGGCCGTACGGCGGCTCGGCTTCTCGCCGGCCAGCTCGCTCGCCGACGCCCTGGAGATCGCTTCTGACGTGGTGGGGCCCTCGCCGACGCTGACACAC
Source organism: uncultured Acidimicrobiaceae bacterium (assembly GCA_963741995.1). Taxonomy (GTDB): domain Bacteria; phylum Actinomycetota; class Acidimicrobiia; order Acidimicrobiales; family RAAP-2; genus Bog-473. The sequence continues at coordinate 128,404 of CAVUKI010000011.1, read as the reverse complement.
ATGCACAACCCACCGATCTTCATGTCGGACGTGCACTGATGGCAGGCTCGGGGCTGCGGCGCCGCCTTGGCTCCGCCCGCTTCCCACTGGCTGCTCCTTCGTGGCCGACGACCGTCGAGCGTCCCGATCCCGAGCGCAAGGTCGGGCTCGACTACGACCACGACTGGTCCCGGCGCTACCCGGTCCGCCTGGCCCGGGCCATCGTGATGGACAACGTGGCCCGACCCGCGGCGCGGCTGCTGGCGCCGGCCACCGTGCGAGGGCTGGAGCACCTCCAACACGTGGAGGCTCCGGTGATCTTCGCGGCCAATCACCTCAGCCACATGGACACGCCGTTGCTGTTGACGACCCTGCCGATGGAGTTCCGCCACCGCACTGTCGTGGCGGCGGCCTCGGACTATTTCTTCGACCGCACCTGGAAGGCAGTGCTGTCGTCGTTCGCCCTCGCCACCATTCCGATTGAGCGGAGCAGGGTCAACCGCAAGTCGGGGGACACCGCCGCCGAGCTGATCGAGGACGGCTGGAACCTGGCCATCTTCCCCGAAGGCGGGCGCTCACCCGACGGCTGGACCCAACCGTTCACGGCCGGCGCGGCCTACCTGGCCCGGCGCACGGGTCGACCGGTGGTGCCCGTCTACCTGCACGGCACCCGGCACGTCCTGCCCAAGAGCTCCGAGTCGGAGGGGCGAGCACCTGGAGGTTCAGGCACCGAATCGCGCCGGAGCAGCCGCCTGCGGCGTGCCCCGATCGCCGTGCTCTTCGGGTCCCCTCTCTCACCGGACGAGGGGGAGAACACGCACCGTTTCTCCGACCGCATCGAGGCTGCCGTCGCGACCCTGTCCCGAGAGGTCCACTCCGACTGGTGGCAGGCGCGGCGTTCGGTCAGCGCCGTGGCACCGGCCGAGGGAGCCGAGACGGCGCACCGGGGCCCGGAGGCCTCACCCTGGCGTCGCGCCTTTGCGCTCGACGAGCCCCCGTCGAGCGAGCGGGAGTCGGAGTGGCCGGACTGAGCAGCTGAGTTCCGATCCGGGAGGATCAGAGCAGGGGGCGGGAGACCAGAATGGCGGTGGCGGCCAGACCGGCGTCGCGGTGGACCAGGCCCGCCTGGTAGTGCGGGTCCCGGATCATGTCGACAAAGGTGTCGGTCCCGGGGTACTGCATGACCACCATCTGGTCCCAGGGCCCGGTCTCTCCGATCAGGACCTGGAGCACATCGTTGTAGAGGGTGAGCGTGCCACCCCGCCGCACGACGTGATCGAGCGCCACTGCTCCGTAGCGACCGTAGGCCTCCGCTCCGCTCAGGCCGGCATGGGCCAGCTCGTGTCCTTCGGGATAGCGCGCGTCGACATGGTAGGACAGCAGGTTCACGAATTGCAGCGGTCCCTTCTGCCCGGAAGCCAGCAACGCCCGCAACTGCTGCTCGTCGGGGTTGATGCCCCCGAAGCCGTGCGATCCCAGCTCGCGCACGAGAGCGGTCACGTCCTCCTCACTCCACTGCGACATGAAGGCCCCCTTCGGACGACGTCGTGCGGGATGGTAGCAACGCCGTCCGCCTCGCGCCGCCGATGCGACCTACGGTGCGGTGTGATCGCACACAGGAGACGGATCCAATGCAGCTGACCATCCTCGGCAGTGGGAGCCCCCTCCCCGACCCCGATCGCGCCGGACCCGCGACCTTGGTGCGCACCGCCGTGGGCGATCTGCTCTTCGACTGCGGACGCGGCGTCCTCATGCGTGCCGCCGCCGCCGGATCGGCGGCGGGAGCCCTGCGCGGCCTCTTTCTGACCCACCTGCACAGTGATCACACGACCGACCTCAACGACATCGTCACCTCGCGGTGGATCACGTCCTTCCAGCCTCATCCGCTTCCCGTCTACGGTCCTGTCGGCACCGCGTCGCTGCTGCAGGCGACCGAGGCCATGCTGGAGCTCGACATCGGCTACCGCTTGGCGCATCACGCCGACCTGTCCTGGCGGCCATCGGCAGAGGTCGTGGAGTGCCGCACGCGGCGCGGTGCTGGAGGAGGCGGAGGTCCGGATCACGGCGGCGCCCACCGATCATTCGCCCGTTCGCCCCACGGTGGGCTTCCGGGTCGAGGAGGGCGGCCGGTCCGTCGTCATCGCCGGGGACACCGTTCCGTGCAGCGGGCTGGACGAGCTCTGTGCGGGGGCGGACATGCTGGTGCACACGGTGGTGCGGCCTGACCTGATCGAGCCGATCGGGCTGCCCCGGCTACTCGACGTCCTCGACTACCACTCGTCGGTCGAGGACGCGGCACGGACTGCGGCGCGCAACGGCGTCGGCACCCTCGTCCTCACCCACCTGGTGCCGGCGCCCCAGCCGGGCACCGAGTCCGAGTGGATCGCGCTGGCCAGCGCCCACTTCGACGGCTCCGTGGTTCTGGCCCACGACCTGCTGGCGCTGGAGGTGGCCCCGGCCGGTTGAGGTTCGGCTGTTGACCGGGGCCGCTCGGTCACACCTCAGAAGACGATGGCTCCCGTCCGGGCGCGTGGAGGTCCGCTCCCCTAGGTGCGCCGGCGGCGGCGGCGCTTGCCCCCCACGGTGGCCAGTCGCTCCTCGCGCAAGCTTTCCGACTCAGTGTCGTCCAAGGGAGCGAGCACCACGTCGCCGAGCGCCCAGGAGAGCAGACGGTCGGCCAGCGCCGGGTTCCGCGCCAACACCGGACCATGGAGGTACGTCCCGACGATGCGGCCCTGGACGGCTCCCTCGCTGCCGTCACCGACGCCGTTGCCCACGCCGGCGACGACCCGCCCCAGCGCCGCGGTGCCCTCCGACCGCGTCGTCGCGCCACCATGATTCTCGAACCCGGTCAGCGTCGGGAGCGGTCCCAACAGGTCTGGGTCGACCTCGACCAGCACCTCCCCCACCGCGCGCGGCCCGGTCGGCTTCACCGTGTCGACGTCCAGAAGGCCCAGCCCCTCGTGGGAATCGCCCGCGGCACCGGGGAAGGTCCTGCCGACGATCTGGAATCCTGCGCAGACGGCCAGGACCGCGGCGCCATCGGCCACCCGCCGCGTCAGCGTGCCGTCGTCGATGAGCGTCAGGGCGGCGCGGACCTGGGGGCCGTCCTCTCCCCCACCCAGGCAGTAGAGATCAGCATCGGGGAGGGGACGGTCGGAGGCGGCCTGGAGCAGGGTGACATCGTGGCCACGCCATTCGGCGCGCCGGGCCAGCACCAGGCCGTTCCCACCGTCGCCGTAGGTGCCCAGCAGGTCGGGATAGACGACCGCGATACGCAACGGCGCCGTCATTGCGGCGCGCCCAACAGGTCATGAAAAGCGGTGTAGTTCCCGATGACATCGACCACGTCGTCGGATCCCTCGGCGGCGGTGGAAACGGCCAGCACCGGGTCAGGCTCGGTGGTGTGTCGCACGCCGCCGTAGTGCAGGCGAACCGAGAGGTCGCGGAAGCGGTCGCCGGTCGCCACCACGGCGCGCCCCGTCAGCCGCTCGTAGGGCACGTCCCACAACCAGCTGGGGTCGGCGCCGTCGGCGATCCGCGCGTTGATGCTGACCACGAGCGGCGCCTCGGATTCGGCCACCAGGTCGAGGAGCTCGTCCCAGCCCGCCGGGTTCTTGGCCAGCATGAGTCGAGCCCGCACAGCGCCGAAGGAGCGCACCGTGAAGCGGCCCGCCACTTCCTGCACCGCCTCCATGGCGGCGAGGGCGTCGAGGGCGTCGATGCCGGACGCCTCGGCGGCGACGGCCGCCATCAATGCGTTGGACTGGTTGAACCGGCCGGGCAAGGCGAGCCGCACTGGGGCCGTTCGGCCGTCTGCCCATTCGGCGTGCGCGGTGCCGTCCGGCGCGACCACGAGCGTCGCCTCCGGGTCGGGACGGGCGAAGCCGCACTGCGCGCAGGACCAGCCGCCCCCGGTGAAGGCAATGCGGCCCTCGCAGGAGGGGCAGCCCACGGCGTCATGCTGCCAGCGCAGGCCGGCACCCACCCAGTGCACGTCCCGCGCGGCGCCGGCTCCCCACACGACCAGAGGATCGTCGGCGTTGGCCACGACGTGTGTGTGCGGTGCGGCCGCCAGCGCAGCCCGCCAGCTCCCGGCGATCATGCGTACCTCGTTCGTCCGGTCGAGCTGATCGCGTGACAGGTTCAACAGCAGCACCGTGGCGGCCGCGGTGGAGGTGAGGACCCGCGGCAGGTAGACCTCGTCTGTCTCGAGGACGGCGCGCCGCGCCCGCGTCCCGACGAGCGCGGCCACATGCCCCGGGGGCATGTTCGAGCCGGTCTCGTTGCTCACGACGGCGTCACCCGTGGCGCCGAGCGCCACCGTGAGCAGCCGCGTCGTCGTCGTCTTGCCGTTCGTGCCGGTGACGAGCGCGACCTGGCGCCCCGCGCTCAGGTGCTCGAGCAACCGGGGGTCGAGGCGGAGGCCGGCCCGACCACCCGCCACGGTGCCCTGGCCGCGGCCGAGGCGGCGCGATGTGGCGTTGACGACACGCGTCGTCGCACCGGCGAGCTGGGCCCTCACCGAGGGGGCTTGCTGCGGGCCAGCTCCTCGGCGGTCGGCTCGTGGTGCACCCTGGCCTCCGGGGGCAGCAACGCGCTGATGGCCTTCATGATTATTGCGGTGTCGGCCTTGGCGTCGGTGAGCGACAGCGGCACCGGCCGGCCTACCCGCACCGTGACCGTGGGCGGGTGGCGCACGAGCGTGAAGTCAGGCACACGCGCCGAGCGCGGCCAGACCTTCTCGGTGCCCCAGAGCCCGACGGGGACGACGGTGGCGCCCGTCGACGCGGCCAGTCGGGCCGTGCCCGTCTTGCCGTGCAGCACCGGGTCGAAGAAGTCGTACCCGCGCGGGATGGTGCCCTGAGGCAGGACGATCACGACCTCACCCGCCTTGAGGGCGGACTCGGCGGCCCGGAGGGGCTCGCCCGAGCCGCTGCCACGGTCGACGGCGATGCCGCCGATGGCCCGTGCGATCGTCCCGACCACGGGCGCGTCGAAGATCTCCTTCTTGCCGAGGAAGCGCACCGGACGCCCGATGTCGCGCGCCACCAGCGCCAGCGCGGCCACGTCGAAGTAGCTGCGGTGGTTCGAGGCCAACAGCACCGGTCCGCGCCGCGGCACGTGCCCCACGCCGGCAATGTCGAAGCGCGCGTAGGGGAAGGACAGCTTGCGGACGAACGGACGGAGCATGTGGTACGGCTCCAGTCCCACCACGCTGGGGACCCCGGGCGGGCGGTCCCAGTGCTCGACCGCCCAACGCCGGGCGGTGGCCACCATGGTCAGCGAGGGATCCGGATTGACGGCGTGCGGCGTGCCCACACTCGACAGCAGCGGCACGTCGAAGATGCTGTCGCTGCAGGCGTGGCAGTCGGCCAGGTCGACCCGGTTGTCCTCGGCCCAGGCGCGCACGGCCCGCAACTTGCCCGTCCCCCAGACGAAGCCGTCGTAGAGACGGCCCGTGTAGCGGCCGTCCCGGGTCTCGTACGCGGTCGCGATCAGGTCATCGAAGCCGATGGCCTCGGCAAACGGGGCGATCATGTCGGCCGGCGTCGTCGTCGAGAGCACCAGCCGATGACCCTGGGCCCGGAAGGCGGCCAGACGTTGCGGGGCGAACGGGGCGACGATCTCGCTCAGTGCGGCGACGGCCCGCCGGCCGGCGGCCTGGACCTGCTCCTGCCGCCAGCCCTTGGCCACCCGGGCCGCCGCCCGCACCAGCCCCATGGAAACCAGGTTCTCCCCCAGGCGGTCGTTGACGGCGTAGAGGATCTTGTCGCCCGGGAGCGAGCGGCCCTCGGGCAGCACGCCCTCCTCCATGAGGGCACGGTTGAAGATCTGGCCCGATGCCCGGCAGAGCAGGGTCCGGTCGAGGTCGATGAAAACGGCGCTCTTCGCCACAGGTAGGGAGCCTAAAGCAGTTCGTTGGCTGGTCGGAGGGGCCACGAGGTACCTCCGAAACAGGCCGAGAATTAGGAGAAGGGATCGCCGGGGGGGGATGGCGATCCCTTCTCAAGACTCATCAGGTTCAGAGGGGGGGCTTCCGATTACCTGCGGTCTGGTGATTATTTTGCCGGGATCTCGGCGATCAGTCAAGCAGCTTTAGGAGATACTTTATATCAGTTATAGTGATGGAGTAACGCAACTCTGGCAAGCACTTCCAGGAGAGCCGGGCCATGGAACTCAAACACTTGCAAGCACTTTTGGGCATCGCGGACACCGGGAGCTTCTCTGCCGCCGCCACTTCCATCGGCACGGTGCAGTCCAACGTCTCGGCGCACGTGGCCCGACTGGAGCGTGAGCTCGACGTACAGCTGGTCGATCGGGCCTCTGGCCGTCTGACGGAGGAGGGCGAGGTCGTGGTCGCCCGGGCCCGCCAGGTCATGAACGAGCTCGAAGCCATGGTTTCCGACGTCACCGCGCTGCGCGAGGAGGTCATCGGCACGGTGCGCCTCGGCATGATCGGGACGACGGGCCGTTGGCTGGTGCCCCAGCTCTTCGACCTGCTCCGGGTGCGCCACCCCCACGTCCACCTGAACATCGCCGAGGGCTCGAGCGTCCAGCTCGAGCAGCAATTGGCCACGGGCCAGCTCGACCTGGCGGTGGTCACGTTCCCCTTGAGCGGCGACGAGATCATGGCAGCGCAGCTCTTCGACGAGGATCTGGTGGCCGTCCTGCCACCGGGACACGTTCTGGGCAACGAATCCTCCATCCCCCTCGCGCGACTGGCGGAGCTCGAGCTCCTGTTGCCGGCACCGGGCACTGCGCTGCGGGCCGAGATCGACGTTGCCACGGTCCCGGCCCGCATCGTGCTGCGGCCAGCCATGGAGCTCGACGGTGTGCGCCTGATCGCCTCCCTGGCCTTCGACGGGTACGGGCCGGCCATCCTCCCGGCCACCGCGGTCCCAGGCCACCTGCGGGGGCGGTTCCCGGTGCTCCCGGTCACGGGGCTCCCCCGCCGGAGGGTGGGCGTCGCCCAGCGGCGGCGGGGGCTGCCGTCGGCGCCGGCACGGGCGGTCATCGACGTCCTGGGGGTGGTCGTCAACGACGTGCTCTCCATGCCGGAGGGCATCCACCCCACCTGAACACGGCCGGCGCAGCACAGCCGTGGCGGCCTCCCTCAGGCCGGCGGTTTGGCCCTCAAGCCGGCGGTTTGGGCTCCCGCCACATGGTCCAGAGCGTCGGCCCGTCGTCCGGGAGGGGCACCTCCTCCACGACCTCGAACCCGTGACGGCGGTAGAAAGGCAGATTCCGCTCTTTGGACGATTCCAGGTAGCAGGGGATGCCGTCCGCATCGCAATGCTCGAGGACGGGACGCATCAGGGCGGCGCCCACACCCTTTCCCTGCTGCTCCACGGCGGTTCCCAGGCTGGCGAGATACCAGTGCGGCTCGTGGGGATGCTTGCTCTCGACGAGGGCCAACAGGCGCAGGGTGGTCCTCAGGTTTGCGGCCACGTAGGGCAGAACCGGCAGCATGGTCAGGATCCCGCCGAGTCCGGTGTGCAACGGTTTCCCGGCGGGGGCCCAGATGGCCGAGCCGGCGTAGCCCTCGGCCGTATAGCAACCACCGAAGGGGAGGTAGTCGGCCTTCATCTGGGTGCGGAAATAGGCCCGGAGGCCGGCATCGCGGCGGGCCTCGTTCCGGAAGATATGGGACGTGACCGGGTCGTCGAAGAAGGTCCGCGCCATTTGGGCCGCCATGGCGGTGACATCGTCGGACGTGGCACGCCGGACTACCGGCAGGGCAGGTTCGTGAACCATGACGGGGTCGATGGTGGCAGAGGACCCGGCCCTTCGCCACCCGGTGACGCCGCGGCATGCTCCTGACCCAGTGCCGCCAGCTCCGGCGCCAGCCGCGGTGCGACGGAGACCCCACCCGAGCGCGTGAAGTGCACGCCATCCGTGCAGCGCACGTTGATCTGGTCGACGCTCGGCGAGAACGCGTGGTCGGGCGGGCGACGGCCTGGCGGAAGCGAGCGGCCAGGTAGCCGTCGAAGCCGGACTGGCCGATGGAGGCCAGCGAGCCGAGGCAGGCCACCGCGAACAGGACGTGCAAACGACGGCGGCGCGTCCAGGCCGGGTCGTCGTGGACAGGAGACGGACCGACGAGAAGGGACGAGGTGTGCAGCAGCGGCGACGGCTGCGTCGACGACGAGAAATAGGTCACGATGCCGATGACCGCGATGAGGAGGAACAGCGCCGGTCGACGCCGTAGAGGCCACCCGGCACCGAGTTGAGGCCGGTGTGGAACGCGATGATCGCCAGGACCGACAGGGCCCGGATGCCGTCGAGGCCCCGGAGGTCACCCATGGTCGGCCGGCCCCCAGGTGCGTTAGCGTCCGTGCTCATGCAGTGTCCGGCCGCACCGTCCCCGGCGGCGACCCCTCCGTCCCCTACTGGGGAAACGTCACACGCGGGCCCATCTCACTGTCACCAGGCCGCCAATCCCCGGTGACCGCCGCGTGCTGAGAATCGGCATCCTGGGAGCAGCCCGCATCGCCCCCCTGGCGTTGATCAAGCCGGCCCGGAGGACGGGTGGCGCTGTCGTCACCGCGGTGGCGGCGCGCGACCCGAGCGCGCCGCGGAATTCGCCCACAAGCAGGGCATTCCACGTGTCCTCGACAGCTATGCGGCGCTGGTGGAGGATCCCGAGATCGACGCCGTCTACAACCCCCTCCCCAACGGCCTGCACGGATACTGGACGATCGCCGCCCTCAAGGCCGGCAAGCACGTGCTGTGCGAGAAGCCGTTCACGGCCAACGCCGACGAGGCCCGGGCCGTGGCCGAGGCGGCGAACGGCAATCCGGGTGTCGTCGTCATGGAGGCGTTCCACTACCAGTACCACCCGCTGACGAAGCGTCTGGTGGAGATCATCCGCTCCGGCGAGCTGGGCAACATCAGCAGGGTCGACGTGTCCTTCTCGGCCCCGCTGTGGCGGAGGGGCGACATCCGCTATCAGCTCGCCCTGGCCGGTGGCGCCACCATGGACATGGGCTGCTATCCGGTCAGCCTGCTTCGCCTGCTGGCCCCCGGGCCGCGGGTCATCAGCGCCGAGGCAAAGCTCTCCTCCCCCGGCGTCGACCGCGCCATGGACGCACACTTCTCGTTGCCCGACGGCGGGAGCGCGCACATCGGCTGCTCCATGTTCTCGTCCTCGGTGCTGCGACTCCACGCGGAGATCACCGGCGACAACGGCAAGATCTCCGTCCTCAATCCCTTCGCCCCCCAACACTTCCACCGGATGAAGGTGACGACGTCGCTCGGGACCCGCAAGGAGCGTTTCAGCCGCAAGGCGAGCTACGACTTCCAGCTCGAGGCGTTCGTGGCGGCGACCGAGGAGGGGGCGTCGTTCCCCACGACGGCGGCCGACGCCATCCGTACCATGGAGCTCATCGACGCCATCTACGCTGCGGCCGGGCTCCCCGTGCGCCAGCCGACCCCGGTCGGCTGATGCCGCTCCCGGCCGACGACCTCGCCGCGCTGGCGGACGCCGCCCTCGCTGCGGCTGCCGGCTGCCGGGCGGCCGAGCTCCGGGTCGAGCGCATCCGGAGCCAGACGGTCCGTCTGCACGACGCCTATCCCGAGACGACGGCTGACGACACGAATTTCGGCATGGGGGTGCGCGTCGTGGTCGACGGCGCGGTGGGCTTCGCCGCCACGGTCGACGTCCGGCCGGATGAGGCGGCCAACCTGGTCCACCGGGCCCGGGAAATGGCGAAGATCACGGGGAGAGCGGGTGGCGGGCGCGTCGAGTTGGCGCCCGAGCCGTCGCACGGCGACGTCACGTGGTCGAGCGCCTTCGAGATCGATCCGTCCACCGTGCCGCTGGCCGACAAGGTCGCGCTGCTGGCCGAGTGGAGCAGGCGCCTCGAAGCGCACGACGCGGTCTCGCACACGTCGGCGTCGTTGCTCGCCGTCTCCGAACAGACCTATCTGGCCGACCTCAACGGGACCCGGGCCACGCAGCACCGCGTCCGCCTGCAGGCGCAGCTCGAGGCGCTGGCACTGTCGGACAACGGTTTTGAGACCATGCGCACGCTGGCGCCACCGGTCGGCCGGGGCTGGGAGTTCCTGACCGGTTCTCCCTCCGCCGGCGCCTGGCACTGGGACGCCGAACTGGCCGAGCTGCCCGAGCTCCTGGCCGAGAAGTTGCGGGCCCCCACCGTGGAGGCGGGGACGTACGACCTCGTGGTCGACCCGTCGAACCTGTGGCTCACGATCCACGAGTCGATCGGGCACGCCACCGAGCTCGACCGGGCCGTCGGCTACGAGGCGGCGTACGCCGGCACCTCCTTCGCCACCTTCGACAAGCTCGGCTCGCTGGCCTACGGCTCCCCCGTCATGCACGTGACGGGCGACCGCACGGTGGAGCACGGCCTGGCCACCGTGGGCATCGACGACGAGGGCGTCGAGGGCCAGTCCTTCGACCTGATCCGCGAGGGGACACTGGTCGGCTACCAGCTCGACCGCTCCATTGCCGCCGCCATGGGATTCGAGCGCTCCAACGGCTGCGCCTTCGCCGACTCGCCGATGCACGTGCCCATACAGCGCATGGCCAACGTGTCGCTGGCGCACTCGGGGCCGGACGGCCCGCGCACGGAGGACCTGATCGCCGGCGTCGACCGCGGCGTCTACGTCGTGGGCGACAAGAGCTGGTCGATCGACATGCAGCGGTACAACTTCCAGTTCACCGGGCAGCGCTTCTACCGGATCGAGAGCGGGCGGCTGGCCGGACAGCTGAAGGACGTCGCGTATCAAGCCACCACGACCGACTTCTGGGGCGCCATGGAGGCCGTGGGTGGCGCATCCACCTGGGTCCTCGGCGGCGCCTTCAACTGCGGCAAGGGCCAGCCGGGCCAGGTGGCCCCGGTCTCGCACGGTTGCCCGTCGGTCCTCGTGCGCGGGGTCCGGGTGCTGAACACGCGCGAGGAGTCGGGACGCTGAGCGTGCGACGGGAAGGCGCGGTGTGATACCCGCCCAGGAGCTCGTGGAGCGCGGCCTGGCTTCGGCGGACACGCTCGCGGCGGACGGCTGCATGGTGCTGGTCGAGGAGAGCAGCCACGTCGACGTCCGCTTCGCGTTGAACACGACGACGACCAACGGCGTGCAGCGGGGGCGCTCGGTCAGTGTCATCGCGCTGTCGGGCGGGGCCTTCGGTTCCGCCCGGCGCAGCGGCGAGGTCGGCGCAGACGGCGTGGCGGAGATGGCGGCGGCCGCACTGGCCGACGCACGGGAGGCGCCTGCAGCCGCGGACGCCTTTGCACTGGTGGAACCGGCGGAGGCCCGCCCGGCGCGCGCGTTCGGGCTCGACCCCGAGGAGACGGACCCCGGTGCGCTCGAAGGCGTGTTGTCCGCGCTGTCGGGGGCCTTCGGGCGGGCCCGCTCCCGCGACGCAGTCCTGGCGGGCTTCGCGGAGCAGGATGTGGCCACGCTGTATCTCGGCAGCTCCACCGGGCTGCGCCTCTCCCACGCGCAGCCGACCGGCGCGGTGAGCCTGGTCGGGCGCACGGCCGACGGGAGCGGCTCGGCCTGGGTCGCCGAGCCCACCATTGCGCCCTCACTCGAGCAGATGGAACAGGAAATTTCGGCGCCGGCTCGACTGGGCGACGACGCAGGTCGCGCTGGAAGCCGGTCGCTACGAGGTGATCATGCCGCCGTCGGCCGTGAGCGACATGATGGCCACGCTGGCCTTCGACGCACTGGGCGGCCAGGACGCCGAGGACGGCCGCACGGTCTTCTCCAGGGAGGGCGGCGGGACACGCGTGGGCGAGACGATCACGACGCTGCCGTTCTCGCTCTCCAGCGACCCGTTCGAGCCGGGCATCGCGTGCACGCCGTTCGTGGCGACGGAGGCGAGCAGCTCGGAGGTCTCGGTCTTCGACAACGGCCTCCCCAGCGCACGCACGGAGTGGTTGCGTGAAGGGGTGCTGCACCGGCTGCGCTACCACCGCGCCGGGGCGGCGCGGTCCGGCCTCGAGATGGCGCCGTACATCGACAACCTGGTGTTGCGTTGCGGCGACCTCGACGGGGGGTCACTCGACGACATGGTGGCCCGCACCGAGCGGGGGCTGCTCCTCACCTGTCTCTGGTACATCAGGGAGGTCGACCCGGCCACGCTCCTGACCACGGGCCTCACCCGCGACGGCGTCTACGTCGTCGAGAACGGTGCCGTGGTGGGAGCCGCGAACAACTTCCGCTTCAACGAGAGCCCGGTGGACCTGCTGACCCGGGCCACCGAGGTCGGCACCCCAGTCCGCTCGCTCGGACGCGAGTTCGGCGAGTACCTGAACCGGACGATCATGCCGCCGCTCCGCATCCCCGACTACAACATGAGCTCGGTCAGCCAGGCCAGCTGAGGCCCTGGCCGTCAGGACTCAGGCTCAGGACTCAGGACTCAGGACTGGGTCCGGACGACCACGGTGCCGGCCGCCTTGTCCTGCAAGGTCTGGTTCGCCGGGTTGCCCAGGGGCCACAGCGCCGTGGTCGCCAGCGCGGCGAAGGCCAGCAGGCGGAAGAACGTCTCCCCTTCGGGCACCGGTCCGTACACGTGACTGAACCCGATGATCGCCGAGATCTGCTCCCACAGCTCCACCAGCACGAAGAAGGCCACGACACGACGCGCCGCCTGCGCCGAAGTCAGCCTGGCGCCCGAGGCGCGATCGACCGCACGTGCGCCGACCGCCATCATGCCGACCGTCTGGCCGTTGTGACGGAGCAGGAGGTACGGATAGCCGAGCGTGATGAGGCAGTGTGGTGACCACGATGGCCACCTGGGCTGTGACGTCGAGGTGGCCGCCCGTCGTGCCCGGGATCGTGTGGCCCCGCTGGGTCACGCCGATCAGGAACCCGAGGACGAAGCTCGGGACGCCGACGATGATGGCGTCCAGGACGTAGCCGCCGAATCGACGCCACCAGCCGGCCAGCTCGGCCGACCCCGAGGCCATCATCACGTGCGGCCGAAGGTGCGCCTGGGGTGGCGGCATGCCGAGGTGCTCCGTCCAACGCGTCCCGTCCCACCAGCGTTGGGTCGGCCGTCCGGAGGGATCGGGGTACCAACCCGGCCGCGGGAGGGAGGGTCGAAGGGGAGGCGGAGGCGGAGGCGGTCCTGCTGCTGGTGGCCAGGTCACTGGAGCGACCCTACGCGGGAAGGCCACCCCGGTACGGGGATCCGCCGGCACGGCTTGACGCCGGGCGGCGCGCCTCGACGAGGAGCCGTCGGGCCGTGGACGTGAAGGAGCCGTCCCGCTGTATCTGCTGGTGGAGGCGACGCAGCTCGGTGTCGTAGGCCGCGGGCGTGAAGTCCGGGACCGTCCAAGGCACCTTGCGCAGGAAGTGCACCACGGCGCCGATGTCGAAGAACTCCACCCGCAGGCCGCATTCCCGCAGATCGACGACCTCGAGTCCCGCCGCCTCTGCACCGGCTCGGACGCTCGCCGCGCTGCGGCTCTCGTTGACCGGCCGGGGGCCCATCAGGAAGTCGGTCAGCTCGCGGTTCGTGCCCGGCCCGATCTGCTGTGACAGGTACGTCCCGGCCGGTCGCAGCACCCGGGCGACCTCCCGCCACAGGACCACGACGGGGTGGCGGCTCACCACGAGGTCGAACGAGCCATCGGTGAACGGCAGTGTGGGCGCGTCGGCCGCGGCAACCACGCGGCCGCCGAGCGGGCGCAGGCGCGTTCGAGCCAGCGCGATGTTGGGTCGCCATCCCTCGGTGGCCACCAGGAGCGCGGGCGGCCGCGCCACCGTGGCGAGCACCTCCCCGCCTCCCGTCTCGATGTCGAGCGCCGCCGCGACACGGGCCATGCGCTCCACCATCAGACGCGCGTAGCCCCAGGGCGGGCGCTCCTCGGTGGCCCTTCCCTCGAACCACGAGAAATCCCAACCCTCGACGGCAGCGGCCCCACCCTCGGCCACGAGCTGCTCGAAGGCGGTCACTGCGCCGTGGGCGCTTCGAGAGGCGCCGGCGTCAGCGGCCGGCCCTCAGGGGTCGGTCGGCGTGTGGACCACCAGGTGGCTGAGGCCGGACGTGTCCGCCGGGACCGTGATGACGAGGCCGTTCGCCGTGCGGTTGTGGTGGCCGTGGCCCCGGAAGACGTTCTCCCCGATGAAGACGATCGAGCCCCAGACAATGGCGAAGATCATCCAGGACCGGGCCGCGCCCTGCAGGATGAGGATTCCCCAGGAGGGCAGTGGGTCCACCGATGGGGGGGTCGACGTGCGCTCCCACGCCGACGGCGCGGGCATGGCGCCGGGAGGGACGGCAGCTCCGGGAGTGCCGGGGTAGCTGGGTGCGCCGGTCGGGGGCGCCGGCTGCGGCGGCGGCCATCCGGGCGGCGTGGGTGCGGCACCGGCGTCCGGCGGCGGCGTCGGCGTCGGCACCTGCTGGCCTGTCTGCGGGTACGAGTACGGCTGCACCGGAGGCCGGGCCTCGGGCGCCGGAGGCTGGGCCTGGGGAACCGGCGGTGGTGGGGGCGGCGGAGGCGGCGCGGTCTGGGCAGTACCCGACACCGCGCCGATGGGCGGCGGTGCTGCCGCCGGAGGTGGTGGGACGAAGTCGCCCAGCATCCCCCACGTGTACTCCGACGTGATCATGGTGAACCACGAGTGGAAGCGGGCCTGGTAGCGCAGAAACGCGGCGTAGGCGTCATAGAGCGCTGGCGGCATGCTGCCCGTGACGATGACCACGATCCACATGACGAAGAGCAATGGGGCCGTGAGCCCGTTGAGGACGATCTGGGAGAAGACGCTCGCCGGGATGGACAAGAAGATGCGGAAGAGCACGGAGACCCGGTTCAACGGACCTCGACCGGGCAGGATGGTGCGCACCGGGTACTCCACGTCCTCGAGCGAAAAGGGCGGGTAGTGGTCGGTCAGCAGGAACATGTACGCGTTCACGCGGATTTCCCAGCGGATCACCCCACCCAGGTACGAGTGCGCCCACTCCGGGAGACGTCCCGTGAACAGCGCGGCGAACCATCCGATGACCAAGACGAAGAAACCCGCGATGAAGAGGAACAGCAAGACGATGAACTGCGGGATGGCCAGGATGACGCGAAAGATCACCGTCACCCGCTGCTGCGGCACTGTTCCGGAGTACCACATCTCGACACGCCTGGTCGGCATGACCATCGAAGCGTTCGTCATGTCACCCCCCTCGTACGCCCTCCGTTGCCGGAGGCAGGTTCAACTGAAACGCTAGAGCATGGAGGCCGCGCGACGTTGCATTCGCTCCACCCACCGACAACGCACACGGAGCGACAGGCACGGAGCGACAGGCATGGCGCGAACAGGCACGGAGCGGACCGGACGTCGGACGTCGGACGTCGCTGAGTGGCGCTCAGAACGACCCGTACAGCGCGTCAATGAGCGATCGATTGCGCGTGCTCTGCCAACGGGGGATGACGTGGTTCATGACGTAGCCGAACGCCACACCACCTGCGGGATCGGCGAACCCGACGGCTCCCCCCGTGCCGAAATGGCCGAAGCTCCCGGGGTTGGGGCCGAAGGGGCGACGCGGCACCGTGGGCTTGAAGCCCAGGCCGAAGGTGACGTCCTCGTGCAGAATCGGGCAGTAGCCGACGGACTGGGCCGACGTCGCCTCGGCGAGCAGATCGGCCGAGAGGAGGCGACCGGGCTGAAGCAGCGCAGCGTACAGGCGCGCCACGCCCTGCGCCGAGCCGTGCCCGTTGGTCGAGGGAACTTCGGCACTGCGCCAGGCCGCCGTGTTGGCCACGCCCATGGAGGAGAACCCCGGCGGGTTGAAGTAGCTCAGCATCTCCATGCGGGCGTCCCCTTCGAGCGAGTCGACTTCGAATTCGTCGTCCAGCGCGGCGGGAGGCCCCAACGACTCGAAGAGCACTTCGGCGCAACGGTGCTGTTCCTCCGCCGGGACGCCGACGTGCAGGTCGGCCTGCAGCGGGCCCGCCAGTGCGGCCAACCGGCGCCCACAGGTCTCACCGCTCACCCGCCGGACGACCTCGCCGATCAGGTGCCCGTAGGTGTTGGTGTGATAGGCGTGCCGCGTGCCCGGCTCCCACCAGGGAGCGGTGGCGGCCAGCGCTGCCGCCATCCGGTCCCAGTCCCACAGATCGTCGTTGGTCAACGGCTCGCGGATGGCCGGCACCCCGGCCCGGTGGCACAACGCGTGCCGTAACGTCGCTGCTTCTTTGCCGCCGGCGGCGAATTCCGGCCAGACGGTGGCGATCGGGTCATCGAGTGCGATCAACCCGGCGTCGACCAACTGCAGGGCGAGCACCGCCACGAACGCCTTTCCGACCGAGTAGAAGTCGACCAGCGTGTCAGGCCGCCACGGCGTGCGCGTCGTCGGGTCGGCCCAACCGCCCACCAGGTCGACCACGGTGGCGCCGTCGACCACGATGCACACCGCCGCGCCAACTTCGCCGCGCTCGGCGAAGTTGCGGGCGAACTCCTGGCGCACACCGTCGAAGCGGGCGTCACAGTGGCCAGACACCGGGACGTCCACGCTGCATCAGCTCCCGGTGGGCCCGGCCCGCCGGGTGATCTGCTCCAAGAGGGGCCCCCAACTGGCCAGGTCGCCGAGCACCAACCCTTCGACCTTGCCGCCGTCGTCGGCCCGGCGCAGCGTCACGGCGTCGATCGCCCACGGCCGAGCCAGGAAGCCTGCCGCCTCTTCGTCGGTCATGGCGCCGCCCTGGCGCCCCAGCGAGACCACGCTGTCGTCCGTGAGCACCCCGCCGTAGCCGGCATCGGTCGCGACGAGATACCGCTTCGCCGCCACGTGCAGTCCCACCGTCGCGGCCACCCGCTCCCCCAATGCCCGTCGCACCGCGCGCGCCGCGTCCCCGGCGTGCGTCTCGTCCGTGCCCCCGGGCAGCAGATGGCCGATGTCGTGCACCAGCCCCGCCGCCGCCAGCTCGGCGTCGCCCGGGTGGAGGTGGGCCAACAGCGCCGCCGTCTGCAGGGCGTGGTCGAGCTGCGACACGGGGACGCCGGGGCTCAGCGGGTACTCGGCGCCCGTGGCCAGCACGTCGATCATTCCCTCCACGTCGAGATCCGGCACGGCGCTGCTCATCCGGTGTTCCCCTTGCGGTTGCGCATCCTGCGGCGGTTCCTCATGCGGCGGTTCCTCATGCGGCCATTCTCCCCCCGCTGCAGGTACGGTGACGCCCCGTGCCTTGGACACCCCCACCGCGCAGCCCCTGGGCGGACAAGATGATCGCCCTCGGCCGCGGGCTCGGCGACGACGGCCGTTCGATGGTCTCGCTCCATCCCGAGGTCCTGCAAGCCGCCGCCATCACCACGACCGGCCTCGACGATTTCGGCGATGACTGGTGGGAGGAGCCGTTCCGCCGGCTGTGCGCCTCTCTCGACTCCGAGGCGCGCCTCCATCTGCCCGGACGGATCCGCACCCGAGGTGAGCTCCAGCTGATCCTGCAGAACCGTCTGCGCATGGTCGACCTCTGGAAGAGGGAGCCGGCCGTCCTGCGGCAGCCCGTCCACGCGCCCATCGTCGTGACCGGCCTCGGTCGTTCCGGCACGACGCTGCTGCACGAGCTCCTGGCCTGCGACCCCGACAACCGCCCGCCGCTGCTGTGGGAACTGCTGCACACCGTCCCGTACGACGACGCGTCGGGCGACCTGTGCAACGACGAGATCACGCTCATGGACGAGATCATCCCGGCCTTCACGGCCATGCACGAGAACGGGGGGCGACTGCCCACGGAGTGCATCTTCGCCTTCGCCCATCAGTTCTCGAGCGACGTGTACACCGGCCTCTACAACGTGGCCGAGTACACGGTGTGGCGCAGCGGGGAGGACCAGACGCCGATTTACGACTGGCACAAGCGCCATCTGCAGACGCTGCAATGGGTGACCGAGCGACCGACGACACGGTGGGTCGTCAAGGCGCCCTCTCACCTTTTCGCCCTGCCCCTGGTCTTCTCCACCTACCCGGATGCGCGTGTGGTGATCACCCATCGCGACCCGCTCCGTGTGATCGGATCGCTGTCCGACCTGATGGCGACGTTGCACTTCATGCACTCCGACCACGTCGACCACGGCGTCCTGGTCGAGTTCATGGCGATGGGACTGGAGATGCAGATGGACCACGTGACGGCCGAGCGCGACGCCGGCGACATTCCCGGGGACCAGATCGCCGACGTCGTCTACCGAGAGTTGGTGACGGACCCGGTCGGCACCGTCGAGCGCCTCTACGCCGGTTGGGAGCTCCCGCTCACCCCCGCATTCCGCTCGGCCCTGGAGGCCTACCTGGCCGCCCGCCACACGGCCCGCGCCGGTGGGCACGACTACTCCTTCGCCGACACCGGCCTCGACCTTCCCACCCACCGGGCCCTGGTCACTCCCTACCAGGAGCGCTTCGGGGTGCCCTCCGAGGTCTAAATTTCAGATCCCGTCCCACGTCCAAAGGAGCGGCACATGGACTGGAAACTCGAGACACTCGTGGTCCCGGTGGCCGACGTCGACCGGGCCAAGGACTTCTACGCCGACGCTGTCGGCTTTGCTGTCGACGTCGACCACCGGTCCGGCGAGGACTTCCGGGTCGTCCAGCTGACACCCACGGGATCAGGTTGCTCCATCTCGCTCATGAAGAACGAGGAGGCAGCCGGGACGCTGCAAGGGCTGCACCTGGTGGTGCGCGACATCGAAGAGGCCGGGCGCCAGCTCGCAGACGGCGGCGTGGCCGCCACCGATGTCTTCCACTTCGAAGAGGGCGGCGTGCAGGCCGACGGACCCGACCCCGCCCGGGCCGACTACGGGTCGTTCCTCTCGTTCAGCGATCCCGACGGGAACGGCTGGCTGGTCCAGGAGGTCCCGAGCCGTCCCGCGTGACGCGCCGCGCCGTTACGACGTGGTGAGGTCCTTCACGCCGACCACCTCGGCCGTGGGGTGCGGCGGACCGTCGGCCAGGACCCACCGCACGAGCATGTAGCCCTCCAGCCGGCCTCCGGTATCGAGCCAGTTCTCGACCCCGGGGTCGGACGGCGCGATCACCATCCGCCAGGAGCCATCGGGCGAGCGGTTGGCCGTCCTGTTGTTCAAGGCCGTGGTCGCGTAGCGGTAGTCGAAGCTCTCCATCCACGGTGAGGTCAGCGTCAGCCCCCAGTAGAGGAACGGCTTGTCGGGCTCGTGCACCGTGACCACCAGCGCCTGCCCCGGCTCCAGACGGAAGCGTCCGCCGTGGTAGGTCATCTCCGCGTTGGAGTGGGAGCGCACCTCGTCCTCCTGGGACTCCACGTGCGCCGAGCCGGCCTGGCCGCCGAACGTGTTCATGTTGCTCTCCGCGTCGCGCCACATCTGCACCGCCGTCCCGCCCACGAAGGTCAGGAACATGGCGGCGAACTCGAGTTTCGAAGCCAACTCCTCCGACGAGAGGATGGGGTGCGGCACGATCTCGCCGGGTTCGGGCACCAGCTCCACCCGCAGGCGGGCAAAGCGGTCCGGGTGCTTCTCGAAGTACGTCTCGCGGATGGCCAGCTGTGCCGTCCCGGGTTCGAGGACGACGGAGTTGCGCGGCCTCGGGTCGGGCATGGACGCGGCCGGCGCGATCAGAATGTCGACCTCGCCGTTGGGACCGAGGTCGAACTCGTCGATGTTGGTCTGCGTCTGCGTTCCGGTGCGGCCCCCGACCGGCCCCTGCCCGAACGGGGTGCCGAAGGTCATGCCGAGGTAGGCGCAGTCCCCGCGGTGCCCGAGGAGGCGGTAGGTGCGCGAGTCGTCGAGGACACAGAACGTGTAGTGGACGTCGGGGTTGTCCACCAGGAGCTTCTTGTACTCGTCCTGGAGGTCGAAGAGCTGCGGGTGCAGCGGGTCGGACTTCTCCACGATCCAGTCGAGGATCAGCCGGGTCAGGCGGGTCACCCAGCGGTAGCCCTCGGCCAGGTCGACGTCCGACTCGGGCACACCCGTGGCCTGCCGCACCACGTCGAGGGCCGCCGTCTGGGCCTGTATCCAGGCATCGAACGCTGCATCGAGGCGGTCGTCTTGCATCCGGACGACGCTACCCATGTTTCCGAGGAGTTTCCCGGAGGTCGGCGCGCCCGGTAGCTTCGGTCTGTGACCGACACCGCTACCGAGACGACGCGGACCGACGAGCTGCTCAGCGAGCTGCGGTCCTGGCTGGGCAACAACTGGGATCCGGACCTCACCGTGGCCGAGTGGTGGGAACGAATGGGGCTGGCCGGCTGGTCCGCCCCCGGGCTGCCCGAGAACGCCTACGGCAAGGCGATGGCCCGCTCCGATGTCGTCCTGGTGCAACAGGAGGTCGCCAAGTTCGGGGCGCTCGGCGCGCCGGCGGGACTGGGGTTGCTGCTGGCCGCGCCAACCATCGCCACCCACGGCACCCAGGAGCAGATCGACCTCTACGTGCGCGACATCGTCACCGGCCAAAAGGCCTGGTGCCAGCTCTTCAGCGAGCCCCAGGCGGGCTCGGACCTGGCCGGCCTGCAGACCCGCGCCATCAAGGACGGCGACGAGTGGATCATCAACGGCCAGAAGGTGTGGACCTCGGGCGGCCAGTACGCCGACCTCGGCATGCTCCTGGCCCGTACCGATCCGGACGTCCCGAAGCACCAGGGCATCTCCTACTTCGCCTTCGACATGCTCCAGTCCGGCGTCGACGTGCGCCCGCTCAAGGAGATGACGGGCCACGCCCTCTTCAACGAGGTCTTCATCACCGACGCCCGGGTGGCCGACTCCGCGCTGATCGGCGGCCTCAACAACGGATGGGCCGCCGCCAACACGACCCTCATGAACGAGCGGGCGGGACTCGGCTCGGGTGGCGGCAACGCGGCCGGAGGCGGCCTGGCCCAACCGGGCTCCGTCATGGGCATGCTGCCCCGGCGGGTGGGCGATCTGGTCGCTCCCCCCGCCGGAGCGACGGGTGGCAACAAGAAGTCCCAGGCGCCGGGCGGCGCGCTGGGTGCCATGCGGGGTGGCGCGGGCCTGCTCATCAGCCTGGCGCAGTCCCGGGGGGTCAACAACGACGCCGGCATCCGCCAGGACCTGGCCCGGCTCTACACGCTCGGCGAGCTCGGCCGCTTCAACGGCCTGCGCGTCAAGGCGGTCAAGGAGCAGGGCCGAGACATACCCGGCATGCCCAACGTGGCCAAGCTCTCCATGAGCCAGATCGTCCGCCTCACCCGCGATCTCGGGCTGCGCATCTCCGGCCCGTCCGGCATGTTGCACGCCTACGACGGCGACGACAAGGCTGCGCTCAAGCACGCCACCGGTGACCCTTTTGCGGGCGGCATCACCGAGATGGCCCTCTTTGCCCAGGCGCCCCCCATCTATGGCGGGACCGACCAGGTCCAGCGCAACATCATTGGTGAGCGGGTGCTCGGGCTGCCGAAGGAACCCAACAACGACCGCGTGACGCCCTTCTCGCAGCTGCCCAAGAACGCCTGAGCCGTCCACGGCTGGGTCGGGGTGGACCGGGGGGTCGCGAGGGTGAACAGGGAAGACCGCAGCCTGCGCGGCGCGGCGGCCGTCGTCGGTGTGGCTGACGACGTGTCCCCCACCGGCGAGCTCGACCGCACGGGCCGAGAGCTCGAAGTCGCCATGGTGCTGGACGCCCTGGAGGACGCCGGCCTCACGCTGGCCGATGTCGACGGGGTCTGCCATCCCGAGTCGGCCGTGGCGTTCGCGGAATACCTGGGCCTGCACCCGACCTTCGTCGAGTCCACCATGACGGGCGGCTCGAGCTACGAGGTGCACGTCGAGCACGCGGCGGCCGCCATCGCGGCCGGGGTGTGCGACGTGGTGGTCAGCGTCTACGCCTCGACCCCGCGCCGCGACCGCACCCGTACGCGCGCACGGCCGCGGCGCGGCATGCCGGGTCCCAACCCGATGGCGGAGTGGGAGCTGCCGTTCGGGCTCCGCCTCCCGATGGGGCCTTACGCACTGGCCGCCGCCCGTCACATGCACGAGTTCGGCACCACCTCGGAGCAGCTGGCCGCCATCGCAGTCGCCACGCGGGAGTGGGCCGCCCTGAACCCGCGGGCCCGCTACCGCGACCCGCTGACGATCGCCGATGTGCTCGCCTCGCCGCTGCAGGTGAGCCCCTTGCACCTGCTCGACTGCTGCCTCGTGACCGACGGCGCCGGCGCGTTCGTGATGACCAGCGCGGCACGTGCCCGGACCCTGCGCAAGCCGCCGGCCTACGTCCTGGGCGCGGCCACCTGCACCGATCACATGGGCATCACCCAGATGCCCGATCTCACCACGACGCCGGGGGCCGTCTCGGGCCCCCGCGCCTTCGCCATGGCGGGCATGGGCCCGGCCGACGTCGACGTGCTCATGGGCTACGACAGCTTCACCATCACCGCCCTGCTGCACCTGGAGGACCTGGGCTTCTGCGCCAAGGGCGAGGGTGGCCCGTTCGCCGCCGAGGTCGGCCTCGGGCCCGGCGGCTCGCTCCCCATGAACACGAACGGCGGTGGGCTCTCCTTCACCCACCCTGGCATGTACGGGATGTTCCTCATCACCGAAGCCGTGCGCCAGCTGCGCGGCGAGGGCGCACAGCGCCAGGTCGACGGCGCCGAGGTCGCCGTGGCGCACGGATCAGGCATGTTCCTTTCCGTCATGTCGACAGCCGTGCTCGGGACCGCGGCCACGCTGTGAGCACGGAACGCACGGTCTCGACCGAACCAGCGGTGCCGGCGCGCTTCGAGCCTCCGGTCGGTGACGAGAGCGCGCCGTTCTGGGAGGCCACGCGGGAAGGACGTCTCCTCGTCCAGTGGTGCACGAAGTGTGACCGGGGCGTCTTCTATCCGCGAGCTTTCTGCCCGAGCTGTGCCGCGGCAGGCGAGGCGCCCGGGGCCCTCGAATGGCGCGAGGCGAACGGCCGGGCCACCGTCCATGCCGCCGTCGTCGAGCACCGACCCGAGCTGGCCGGGGCCTCCTTCGCCCATGGTGAGCCGTTCTGTATCGCGCTGGTCGATCTGGAGGAGGGGGTACGCATGATGACAAACGTGGTGGGTTGCCCGCCTGATGACGTCCACAGCGGCATGTCCGTGACCGTCACCTGGGAGCCCATGAGCGACGGCCGGCAGCTGGCGCTCTTCCGGCCCACCGAGGAGGGGTCGTGAGCGTGCCCGAGGACAAGCGCGCCGCGGCGGCCGAGGGCATGCTGCACGCGTGGTGGGCAGCCCGGATCCCGGACCACCTCGCGCTGATCACCCCGCACGGGGACCGCACCTACGCCGACTTCAACGCCCAGATCAACCGGCTGTCGCGCGCGCTGCGGGCCCGAGGACTGCGGCCCGGTGACGCCATCGCGCTCGATGTGTACCAACGAGCCGGCGTTCTTGGAGGTGCTCTACGCCGCGCAGCGCATCGGCCTCCGCCTCACGCCGATCAACTGGCACCTGACCGGGGAGGAGGCGGCCTACATCATTGCGAACTGCGAGGCGAGGGCCTTCGTCTGCTCGGGCACCTTGGGCGACAAGGTCGCCGTTGCCGCCGCCGCCGGCGGGCCCGGCCTCGTCACGATCAACACGGGCGGCTACCTCCCGGGGTTCGAGATGTACAACGCCGTGGTGGCCGCGGAGGACGGCTCCGACATCGAGGACCCGGTCATGGGCACCCAGATGCTCTACACGTCGGGCACCACCGGCCGGCCGAAGGGCGTCCACCGCGACACGGCGGCCGTGAGCGCACTGGCCACCGTCAATTTCTGCGGCTACGACGAGGACTACGAGACGACGGTCGACTCCCATCTCCTCACCGGCCCGCTCTACCACGCCGCCCCGCTGGCCTTCTCGGTGGCGGTCCCCTTCCTCTACGGAGTGCCCCTGGTGGTGATGGACCACTGGGACCCCGTGGAGGCGCTGCAGCTGGTTCAGCGGCACGGCATCACGCACACGCACATGGTCCCGACCATGTTCCACCGCCTGCTGGCCCTGCCGGCGGAGACGCGCGAGCGCTTCGTCACCTCGTCGCTCCGGTTCGTGATCCACGGCGCCGCGCCGTGTCCCGTGCCGATCAAGCGACGGATGATCGAGTGGCTCGGCCCGGTGGTGGTGGAGTACTACGCGGCGACCGAGGGCCTGGGCACGCTCGTCGATTCGGCGACCTGGCTGGCCCATCCGGGCACGGTCGGCCGGCCCATGGTCCCGGGCCTGGTCAAGGTGGCCGACGACGCCGGCAACGACCTCCCGCCGGGTGAGATCGGACTGGTCTTCCTGCAGGCGCCGGCCGCCACCAAGTTCGACTACTACGGCGACAGGGAGAAGACGGCAGGGGCCTTCCGCGGCGAGTACTACACCCTGGGCGACATGGGCTACATGGACGATGAAGGGTTCCTGTACCTCACCGACCGCACCGCCAACCTCATCATTTCCGGCGGAGTCAACATCTACCCGGCCGAGGTCGACGCCGTGCTGCTGGAGCACCCGGCGGTGGGTGACGTGGCCACCATCGGGGTGCCCGACGACGAGTGGGGCGAAGCCGTGAAAGCCGTGGTCCAGCCGGCGGACGGGGTGGTGGGGACGGACGAGCTGGCCGCCGAGCTCATGGCCTTCTGCCGGGACCGCCTGGCCCATTTCAAGTGCCCCCGCAGCGTCGACTTCGTGTCGGAGCTGCCGCGGGAGGATACTGGGAAGATCTTCAAGAGGAAGTTGCGCGAGCAGTACAGGACGGCATCGAAGCCGGCCTGAGAAGAAAGAGCTGACCAAAACCAAAGGAGCTGAACACGTGGGTATCTGTGACGGACGGGTCGTCGTCATCACCGGGGCAGGGCGGGGCATCGGGCGGGAGCACGCCCTCGAGTTCGCCAGCCAGGGCGCCAAGCTGGTCATCAACGACCTGGGCGCCGAGGTGGACGGGTCCGGCTCCTCGGACGGCCCGGCCGGCCAGGTGGTCGACGAGGTCCGCGCCATGGGCGGCGAGGCCGTGGCCAACGGCGACGACGTCTCGGATTACGAGGGTGCGGGCCGCCTGATCCAGACCGCCGTCGACGCCTTCGGGACGATCGACGTGCTCGTCAACAACGCGGGCATCCTGCGCGACCGCATGCTGGTCAACATGACCATCGAGGAGTGGGACGCCGTCATCAAGGTGCACCTGCGCGGCACCTTCGCGCCGACACGCCACGCCGTGGAGTACTGGCGCAACCGCACGAAGGCGGGCGAGACGAACGACGCCCGCATCATCAACACGACGTCGCCGTCGGGCATCTACGGCAACGTGGGCCAGACGAACTACGGCGCGGCCAAGGCCGGCATCGCCTCGTTCACCATCATCGCCGCCATGGAGCTCGAGCGCTACGGCGTCACCGTCAACGCCATCGCGCCGGCCGCGCTCACCCGCATGACGGAGAACCTGGGTGGGGGTTTCACGCCGACCGAGAAGAAGCCCGAGGAGTTCGACGCCTTCGACCCGGCCAACATCGCGCCGATCGTCGTGTGGCTCGGCAGCTCCGAGTCGGCCGGCATCACCGGTCGCGTCTTCAACGTGCAGGGCGACCACATCAGCGTGGCCGAAGGCTGGGTGGAAGGGCCGGCAGCCGACAAGGGCGACCGCTGGGACCCGGCCGAGCTCGGCAAGATCGTGCCCGACCTCGTGGCCAAGGCGGCGCCGAACGCCAACATGGGCGGGCGGCGGAAGTAGCCTCGGTCCATGACCACAGCGACACCTCCGGTGTCCGAGACCGCGGCGACACCTCCGGTGTCCGGGAACACAGAGGTCACGCCTCAGGTACCGGGCCGGCAGGACATGGAGGCGGCCGTCCAGGTCATCCACGACAACGCGGACCGGCTCTTCCTGTGGGACTACGAGCGGGACCGGGGACAGCTCGTCACGCTCTACAACAAGGCCATGGGGTCGCAGTGGAACAGCGTCACGGACCTGGACTGGTCCATCGACGTCGACCCCGAGCGCCTGGTGGCCGAGCAGGAGAGCCCGCTGCTGGCGGTGGCCCGGGTGGCCGGCACGCTGCCCGGCTCGCCCCTGGCCACGTGGACCGAGAAGGAGTACACGCAGCTCGGGATCGAGATGTTCAAGGCGAACCTCTCGCAGTTCATGCACGGCGAGCAGGGCGCCATGATGACCGCGGCCAAGATCGTCGAGACCGTGCCGTGGATCGACGCCAAGTACTACGCCTCGACCCAGACCATGGACGAGGCGAGGCACACGGAGGTCTTCGCCAAGTATCTCCGCACCAAGCTGGGCGACGCGTACCCGATGAGCCCGTTCCTCAAGGAGCAGATCTGGTCGCTGCTGGAGGATCCGCGTTGGGACATCGCCTACCTCGGGATGCAGATCGTGATCGAGTCGCTGGCGCTCGCCGCCTTCGGCGACATGCTGCGGCGCACCAAGGAGCCGCTGCTGACCAAGCTGCTGCGCTACGTCATGTCCGACGAGGCGCGCCACGTGGCCTTCGGCGTGCTGACCTTGACGGAGTTCTACCGTGAGCTGAGCGAGGCCGAGCTGAAAGAGCGCCAGGACTTCCTCCTCGATGCCACTTTGAATTCGCGGGCTCGGGCCACGACGCCCGAGGTGTGGGAGCGCATGGGCACGACGGCCGAGGAGGTGTACCCCTTCATCGTGCAGGCAGCGCAGAAGGCGAAACTGAACCCGATGGGCGGCTTCGCCCGCGGCTTCTTCGCCAAGCTGGTGCCCAACGTGCGCAAGCTCGGCCTGCTCGACGCCAACAACGGCTACCTGCGCGAGCGCTGGGGCGAGGCGGGGCTGCTCGAGTTCGAATTCGCCGACGACACCGGCTCGGACTACGCGTCCTACGACGCGGTGGCGCAGGACCGGGCGGCGGCTGGAGAGTGAGCCGCGGCAGCGCTCCGCGCTGCAGCGGGTGCGTTCCATCTGCCTGGCGCTCCCCGAGGTTCATGAGCGCCCGTTCGGCGGCCACACCGCCCCCGCGTTCCGGGTGCGCGACAAGCTCTTCGTGATCACGAGCGAGGACGGCGCGTCCATGACCATGAAGGCACCGCGCGGGGCGCAACACGTGCTGGTGGCATCCGACCCGGAGCGGTTCTTCGTCCCGAAGTACGTCGGGCCCAAGGGCTGGGTCGGCGTGCGGTTGGATCTCCGGACGGCGCCCGACTGGGAAGAGATGGCCGAGATGATGGCGGAGAGCTACTGCCTGATCGCCCCCAAGCGGCTGGCGGCGCTGGTGGCGCCAGCCGCCGGCTGAAGATCAGCGGGCCGGGTTGAGCCTCGTGAGGGTGGCGTCCATGTTCTCGGTGTAGCGGACGCTGCCCTGCGTCACGCCCACCGTCTCACGCTCCCGCACGATCAGCCCGCTGCTGGGAATGATCCAGAAGTCGGTCGGGTTGGTCCCGTGCTCAGGGCCGGTGAAGGTCAAGTTCACGCGCGTGTGCGTCACCGACACTCTGTGGCCCGCCACCATCATGGAGGACTGGCCCAACGCTTGTCCCGCCAGCATGATCTTCTCGGCCGGGCTGGCGAGTGAGCAGGTGGCGGTCCAGCGCTCACCCGGCTGCGCCCCCGACGGCAGGAGGTAGGTCGACGCCGGGCAATTGATCGTCGACGTCGTGGTCGAGCCGGCGATGGACTCGTCCGTCACCAGCTTCGGAACGGTCAGCGCCCCGTTCGGCGCGTTGCACACGGTGGTCGACTCGGTGTGCTGCGTGATCGGGACCCAACTGACCGTCGCACAACGGCTGTCGGCGACGATCATGGAGGTGCTGGCCGGGAACGATCGGGCTACGCCGACCAGGTTGAGGCCCTCCCCCCCGCTGGTGCGGTACGTGTAGACGCCGGGAGCGGGCAACTTGCTGCGCAGCGAGGTCATCATCTTGCCGGTCTGCTCCTTGCGGTACATGCGCAAGGCCTCGCGCAGGCCCACCGGGGACGACACCGTGCGGAAGACCAACGCCCACGCCGTTCCGCCGGCAGAACTGACGATGACCAGCGCCAGCACGATGACCGACAAGAACCGGTGCTGCTGGACCCATTGCCAGACGATCACGTTGGAAATATTACCCGGGCGCGGCCGGACCAACCGGGTCCCAACCGGGTGCTGGCCGGGTCCTGGTCAGGAGGGGTCGGACACCCAATTGCCGTGAAAGCCCGCCGGCACGCGCTGCGGCAGCTCGATCACCGCCTGCGCCTCCCCCGCGACATCGTCGGCATTGAGGATGTGCAGGGCCGAGGTGTCCGTCTCGGCCGAGTGCACGAGGAGGAGCAACCAGCCGTCCGATTCGCCGGCGCCGTCCTCGCGAGGAACGAAGACCGCCTCACCCAGGCTCGCCCCTCGCCCGAAGGAACGGGCCTCGCTCGTCCCCTGCTCGAAGTCGTGGCGGAGCAGGACCGACTCCGTGCCGACGATGCCGTCGGCCTCGCCGACCGCGACGGCGTAGCCGTAGCGATGGGGCAGGCCGAGGCGGCGCTCGTCGACGCGGGGGAATTCCTGTCCGCGGTCATCGAGCCGCTCCTCCTTGACCGCGCCCCCGTGGCCGTCGAGATGCCAGCGCTCCAACGTGGGCGCCCCTTCGGACGGGCCCAGGTGGTGGGTGCGGAACATGGACGGGTGGCGCACCACGTCGACGAGGACGCCGTCCCCCTCCGGGTCGTCGAAGGCGTTCATCGGGTGGAACACGTAGCAGGACTCGATGTCGTGCCAGACGACGTCGGTCGAGTCGCCGTCCCGGGGCAGCAGGCCGACGCGGGATCGATACCCGTCCTCCCAGCGGTAGGGGAACGACGCACCGGCCGCGGCGGCGTCCAGGCTGAAGGTCACGGGGAGGTCGAGCAGGATGACGGAGCGTTGCGTGATGGCGCAGTCGTGCACGCTCACCGGGCCGCCCATGGCGACACGCCGGCTGGAGCGCACTCTGCCGGCGACGTCGAGGACCGTGACCTCGACGTCGTTGCCCCACCCGAAGAAGTACGAGACGGCGTAGAGCTCACCGGTCCGCGGGTCGCGCTTCGGGTGCGCCGTGTAGCCACCCTGGAGCGTGCCCCCGAAATCGCAGGGGCCGATCGTGTCGAGCTCGTCGCTCAGCTCGTACGGACGGGCGCCCGCCTCGACGATGGCGAACGTGCGGCCCGCGTGGCCGATCACGTTGGTGTTGGGCGCGAAGTCCATGCCGGCGTGGACGGCACCCGGACGGGGATCCTCGCCCAGTGCACGCGCCACCGAGGCGGAGCGCACCCAACGGTTGCGGTACCACTCGGCCCGGCCGTCGCGCAGCCGGATCCCGTGCACCATCCCGTCGCCGGTGAACCAGTGGTAGGTCGCTGGCTCGGGGGGCGAGACCGGATTCGGCCCGTTCCGCAGATAGCGGCCGGACAGGGCCTCGGGCACATGGCCGGTCACCGGGAGATCAGTCGCCGTCACCTCCTCCGGGACGGGCGCGAAGTTGCCCTCCAGGTACGGATTGGTGGTCACAGTCACAACTGCCCCCCTTGGTCGGACGAGAACGGCCGCTCCAACCTAGGCACGATCCACGGCGTGGACAACCGGTGACGAATTCACGGCCGAGGCCCCAAACCTCCCTCCCTCCCTGCAGCGCGCTAAGGTTCCTGTCCGAGGGCACCACCATCACAAGTTTGGAAATCCCTCTGGCTCGCAAGAGCTACCGGCCATGACCCCCGCGACATGGGTCAAATCTGGCCAGGAGAGGAGTGGATTTTCAATGGCAACTGGTTCCGTGAAGTGGTTTAACGGTGAGAAGGGCTTCGGCTTCATCACCCAGGACGGTGGGGGCCCCGACGTCTTCGTGCACTTCGAGCGCGATCAGCGGTACGGGCTACCGCAATCTCGAAGAAGGACAGAAGGTCGAATTCGAGACCAATCAGGGTCCGAAGGGCCTTCAGGCCGCGAACGTGCGCGCCATCGGCTAACGCCGAGCGCACCAGGATCACGGCAGAACCCCGTCTCATTGCGAGGCGGGGTTCTGTCAATTCCGGGGCTCACCAATAGGGCCGGGCTTGTCGCCTGGTCACGGCCAGCACGGCCTCGGCGTACTCCTTGCGGCAGACGACGAGGTCGGGCAGCCAGGCGTCGGGGTCGCCGTAGCGAAGGGGCTCCCCGTCGAGGCGGCTCGCATGCAGTCCGCTGGCGGTGGCCACGGCAACCGGCGCGCACGAGTCCCACTCGTACTGGCCACCCGCGTGCACGTAGACCTCCGCGACACCGAGGATCACCGCGGCGATCTTGGCGCCGGCCGATCCCATGGGGACCATCACGCCGCCTATCGCCTCGGTCACCTCGTAGGCCACGTCGGGCGGACGGCTCCGCGAGACCACGACACGTGGCGCCTCGCCGGTACGCGGCGGGGTCAGAACCGGCGGGTCCCCGGTGCCGAGCACGAGGTCGAGCGCCGGGAGGGCGACGGCACCCACGACCGCGATGCCGCCCAGGGCCATCGCCACGTGCACCGCCCAGTCGCTCCGTCCGAGCTGGCGGAACTCGCGGGTGCCGTCCAGCGGATCGATGATCCAGAGGCGGCCGGCGCCGGCGACGTGCTCGAGCCCCTCTTCGGACCGCACGTCGTCGTCGGGGTAGAGCCGGTTGATCTCGGCGACAAGGAGCTGGTGGGCCATACGGTCACCAGCGGCGCCGAGATCGCGCAACGCCGGGGGGTCGGATCGCAGCTCCACGAGCGCACGACCGGCCATTTCGGCCAGTTTGACCGCGTCGCGATGCTCGGCAGCGAGGTCCTCGGGCATCCCCCTTTTCTAGACCAAGCGGCGGTCGGTGGCCCATCTGGTCAACTCGTGTCGGGTCGAGAGCTGCAGCTTGCGCAGGACCGAGGAGACATGGGACTCGACCGTCTTGGCCGAGATGCTGAGGTCGCGGCCCACCTCCTTGTAGGTGTAGCCGCGGGCGATCAGGCGCAGGACCTCGCGCTCGCGCGGTGACAGCTGGTCGAGCTCGGGGTCGAGCCCAGGTGCCGGTGCGCCCGATGCGCCACCCTGGGCGAAGGCGTCGAGCACGAAGCCGGCGAGTCGCGGTGAGAAGACCGCGTCCCCGGCGGCGACGCGGTAGACGGCCTGGAGAAGCTCCGGACCCGAGATCGTCTTGGTGATGTAGCCGCGGGCGCCGGCCCGGATGACGTCGATCACATCCTCCGGGGCGTCGGAGACGGAGAGGGCGAGGAATTGCACCTCGGGATGATGGGGAAGGACGCCGACCAGGACGGCGTGTCCGCCGCCGCCCGGGAGGTGCACATCGAGCAGGACCACGTCGGGAAGACGCTCGCTGATGAGCTCGACCGCAGCGGCCGCCTCGTCGGCCTCGCCCACCACCTCGACGGCGTCACCGAGCTCGGCGCGGACGCCCGCCCGGAAGACCGCGTGGTCCTCGACCAGGAAGATGCGGGGGCGCCCACCCGGCCCGGGCCCGGGCGCCGTGTCCGTCACCTGACCCGCTCCCGGCGGGGCATGGAGAGCTGTACCTCGGCCCCTTCCCCCGGGGCCGAGCGGACGATGGCCGAGCCGCCGAAGCGGGCCACGCGCGCTCGGATGGACTGGGCGATGCCCCGGCGGTCCTCCGGGACGGCGTCGGGGTCGAAGCCGCGACCGCGATCGCGCACGTAGAGCATGACCGTGTCCCCTTCGACCTCGGCATAGACGGAAACCTGGTCCGCGCCGGACCACTTGGCCGCGTTCACGGTGGCCTCGCGTGCCGCATCGAGCAGAGCCCGTAACGCGTCGTCCAGCGGGCAGTCCCCCACCATCACGACCTGCACGGCGATGCCGTGGTCTGCCTCCACCTGCCGCTGCACCAGGCCGACGCCCTCGGCCAACATGGTGGCGTCCTCCCCGATGGCACCAGGGGGGCGGCCCTCGAAGAGCCAGGCGCGCAGCTCACGCTCCTGGGCCCGGGCCAGACGCACGACGTGCTGCGGATCATCGGACGAGCGCTGAATGAGGGCCAGCGTCTGGAGCACCGAGTCATGGACGTGGGCCGCCATCTGCGCCCGTTCCTCCGCCAGCGCACGCGCCTGACGCTCGGCGATCAGGTCCCGCACGAGGCTGAGCCACCAGGGTCCGAAGATGACGACGCTGGCCGCGATGACGAGGGCGGCCCCGCCGACGGGCCGGAGCGCCGCCACCGTGGTGTGGCCTTCGACCAGCAGGGCGATGCCAACCGCCCCGACGAAGAGCCCCAACACCACGCGGGCGATGAGCCAGCGGCGGCCCTTCCCGTGCGTGTCCGTCCCCAGCAGCGGCACGACGTCGTGGTCGATGAACGCCTTTTCCGACTCGTCGGCGTTGCGCCAGATCAGGACGATGATGCCGATGGCCAGGAACGTCGGCCATCCGAGGAATCCGATGAACGGGACGTGCAGGGAACTGGTGATGAACTGCACCGCGATCATCAGCGGAATGAGGATGGCGGCGATCGTCCGGATGCCACGGCGGTCACGGATGGCGCGGGAGTAGATGTTGCCGGTGTCACCCGCCATCGGGATCAACAACCAGGCCATGGCGTAGACGAACACCATCACCCCGCTGGCGATGGCCAGCAGGACGAAGCCGATGCGCACCCACATGGCGTCGATCCCGGTCTCCCGCGAGATCGCCCCACACACGCCGCCCAGGACGCGGTTGTCGGGGTTGCGGCGGAGGCGGCGCAGCCGCCCCCCGACATGGTGATGATCATGCTGGCGGTGCTCGCGCCACCCGGACCAGTGCCCATGTCGATCATGGGGAGACCAGTACGCACGGCCCTGGCTCCACCTCTCCCAAGGCGGAGAGATCCCGTTTTCGGGCGCGCGCCGCGGAGGCTCAGTCGGGCGGCCACCCTCGGTGAGCGGACGCGTACCGGGATCGGGTGCCTCTGGGATACCTCGATGATCGCGCCGCTGCCCCCCTGAGGGCCATCAGGGACATCCCTGAGAACTCTGGGGCGCGCTCAGGGTCCGACCAGGGAATTGCCGGATTCCCCCCGGCGCGGCCCGCCGTCAAGCTGCAGCTATGGACTCCGCACCAGAAGAGACACCGGGCACTGCAGGCACGCCAGGCACCGCCCCAGGCACGCCAGGCACCACCCCAGGCACGCCAGGCACGCCAGGCGCCTCAGGCACCGCAGGCACCTCCACCACCGAGCAGCCCGCACGGCCCCCCGCCGCACCCACCGGGCCCACTGGCGAGCAGCGCCTCCATCGCAGCAGCCGGGGCCGCATGGTGGCCGGCGTCGCCACCGGCGTCGCCGACTACTTCGACGTCGACCCCACCATCGTCCGCATCGGGTTCGTCGTCCTGGCGTTCCTCGGCGGCCTGGCCGTGCCCCTCTACGCCGCCGGGTGGCTCCTCATCCCCGACGAAGACTCCGACTTCTCGGTGGCGGAGGAGCTCCTGGCCCGCGAGCGGGCCCATGGTGCCTTCTGAGCGGCCGAGCGCCGCACCGCCCAACCGACCGCCTCTGACCGACGCCGTCTGACCGCCTGACCGCCCTGACCGACCAACGAAGGAGAACAAACCGATGCGCTACCGGTGGGATCCCGCCTACCCGATGGGCCGCAGGGACACGCAGGCCTACGACGCCTCCCTGCGCGCCTCGGACGGCGAGCGCAACGCCGTGGCCGACAAGCTCTCCCGCCACTACGCGGAGGGCCGGCTGGACGAGACCGAGTTCAAGACCCGTCTCGATACCGCGATGTCCGCCACGACACGCGGTGACCTGAACGGTCTCTTCGACGACCTGCCTCCCCTGCCGAGCGAGCCTCCGCCCCCGCCGCCGCGGCACCGCCGGGTGCTGCCCTGGGTGTTCGTCGTGGTCCTCGTCGCCATCGCAGCCGGGGCGACCATGCCCTTCTACCCGATGTACCACGTGCCGTGGTTCCTCTTCGCTCTGGTCGCCTTCTTCCTGTGGCGGAGGGCCGGTGGGCATCTCCACCACCACCACCGCCACGAGGTCGGGCGGTCGAGCTCGGTCATGGACCACTGAGCCGCCGCCATGCACACGGACACCACCCGCAACTCCCGTGCCATCGAACATGCCATCGGCCACGCAGACAGCACCCCGCTCCCGGTGTCGGGCGGCGGCCCAGGCACGTTGCGCTCCATGGACCTCTTCGCCGGCCTCGCCGACAGCGAGCTCGAGGAGATCGCGCTGCGCTGCACCGTGTCCACCGCGCACCCCGGGCAGGTGGTCCAGGCGCAAGACGTGCCGGTGCGGATGTGGCACGTCATCACGGGCGGGCACGGCGTCGTGCAGCGCGACGGCACCCCGATCGGCCTGCTCGGAAGGGGTGACTCCTGGTCGGAGCATTCGCTCCTCAACGAGCTGCGGTCGTCCATCGCGGTGGTGGCGTTCTCGCCCCTCACGCTGCTCACGGTGAGCCGGCGCGAGTTCTTCCAGATCCCGGACCGCCATCCCGTCCTGGCCGGACGCCTGGTGGCGCGCTCGGCCGCCTCGGCCGACCGCCTCGCCCTCCCCGTGTTCAATGCCCTGGCCCATGTTGCCGATACCGCGTGCACCGGAGAGGGTCCGGAGGACCGGTACGATTGACGTGTTCCCCTGACGCTGGCCGGTGGCCGCGTCGAACACCCCCGAGGAGATCCCCCTAATGCGCACCCTGGCCGCGTGGTGTGTCCATCATCGCCGCATCGTCGTTCTCTCGTGGATACTCGTCCTCGTTGTCTCGATCTTCACGGTGTCGGCCGTCGGCACCAATTACTCGAACAACTTCAGCTTCCCCCACACCCAGTCCTTCGACGCCATCAACCTGTTGAAGTCGGTCGCGCCTTCCCACTCCGGCGACCAGGAGCAGGTGGTCTTCGGCACGTCCGGTGAGGCCAAGCTGACCGACCCCGCGATCGGCCAGCGCATCAACACCATGGTGGACAAGATCAACGCGTTGCCAAACGTGACGCAGGTCCCGAGTCCGTACGACCAGGACGGGAATCTCAGCGACCCGACTGGTCCCAACATCAGCAAGGACCAGACGGTCGGGTTCTTCCAAGTCAACTTCGACAAGCAGACCCAGAACATCTCGAACACCGAGGCGAAGAATTTCGTCAATGCCATCACCAAGACCTCGGGTGACGGACTGACCGTCGCCGTCACCGGTCCGCTGGCCGAGCAGGCCAACAACCAGTCCTTCAGCAGCACCGGCCTCGGCGTGCTGCTGGCGTTGATCGTGCTGCTCCTCGTCTTCGGCTCCATCTTCGCCGCCCTTCTCCCGATCCTTTCCGCGCTGCTCGCCCTGGGCACTTCCATCGGGGTCATCGGCCTGCTGAGCCACGTCCTCGCCATGCCCTCCATCTCACCCGAGCTCACGCTCCTGATCGGCCTGGGGGTGGGCGTCGACTACGCCCTCTTCATCGTGACGCGCCATCGCCAGGGCCTCGTGGCCGGCCGTGATGTGGAGTCGTCCATCATCAACGCGGTCAACACCTCGGGCCGCGCCGTGCTGTTCGCCGGGATCATCGTGTGCATCGCTTTGCTCGGCATGTTCGCCCTCGGAGTGAGTTTCCTGTACGGCCTGGCGGTGGCCGCCGCCATCGGCGTGGCGCTCACCATGGTGGCGGCCCTCACCCTCCTGCCGGCGATGTTGGGCTTCATCGGGCCCAAGGTCATGAGCCGCAAGCAGAAGAGGAACCTGGCCGCGAACGGCCCCCGGGTCATCGGCACCGACAGCAAGGGCTTCTGGCCAAACTGGGCGGACCGTGTGCAGAAGCACCCGGTACTGTCGGCCGGCGCGGCCCTGATCATCATCGTGGCCATCGCCCTGCCCTTCTTCTCCCTGCAGCTGGGCTCGGCCGACCAGGGCACGGACCCGGCCGGGACGCCGACGCGGGTCGCCTTCGACATGCTCTCCAAGGGCTTCGGGCCGGGCTTCACCGGGCCCCTCGAGCTGGTGACCGTGGTGCCCCAGAAGCCCGACCCCGCGCTGGAAAAGGTCGTGGCTGCCGTCGCCAAGCAGCCTGGCGTCGTCCGAAGCACTCCCCCCAGCACGGTGTACATCCCGAACAAGGCGGGCAACGGCTACGTCGCGTTGACCACCGTCTATCCGACCACCGCCCCCCAGGACGCCGCCACCACCGATCTGGTGAACCATCTGCGGGACACCACCGTGCCGCAGGCGGTCGGCGACTCGCGCTTGAACGTCCTCGTCGCCGGGACAACAGCCATCTACATCGACTTCGCCAACGTGCTGAGCTCGAAACTGCCGCTCTTCATCGGCCTGGTCGTGATCCTGTCGTTTCTCCTGCTGATGACAGTCTTCCGCAGCTTGGTGATCCCCCTCACCGCTGCCGTCATGAACCTGCTCTCCATCGGCGCCGCACTCGGCATGCTCGTGGCCGTCTTCCAGTGGGGCGACCTGGGCGGGCTGATCGGCCTCAGCGGCACCAGCCCGGTCGAGGCGTTCCTCCCCGTGATGCTCTTCGCCATCCTGTTCGGATTGTCGATGGACTACCAGGTCTTCCTGGTGTCACGGATGCACGAGGAGTACATCAAGTCGGGCGGCAACAACCGCATCGCGGTGCGCAACGGCCTGGCCGCAACCGGCAAGACGATCACGGCCGCCGCGCTGATCATGATCCTCGTCTTCGGCTCGTTCATCCTCGGCGGCAACCGCGTCATCAAGGAATTCGGCATCGGCCTCGCCGGCGGCATCCTGGTCGACGCTCTCCTCATCCGGATGGCCATCGTGCCGTCCATCATGATGATGTTCGGCAAGGCCAACTGGTGGTTCCCGGCCTGGCTGGACAGGATCCTGCCCAAGCTCTCCGTCGACGCCGACGACCTGGACACCAGCCAGATGCCCGAAGACCCCGGGGCCGAGGCTCAGCCGGAGCTGGCAGGGACCCTCAAGTAGACGGTCCTCTCGCGGCGCCGCCGACTACCAGGCGTAGTCCTCCGGTGCCGTCCTGTGGCCGGGGAAGATCTCGTCCAAGCGCGCCAGGACCTTGTCGTCGAGCGTGACGTCGACGGCGTGCACAGCGGAGTCGAGATGCTCGGGAGTCCGCGGCCCCACGATGGGACCGGTGACCGCCGGCCGAGTGAGCAGCCAGGCCAGCCCGACCGTGCCAGGCTCCTCGCCCGCCTCGGCACACAGGTCCTCGTAGGCCTCGAGCTGGGGGCGCTTCTTTTCCAGCGTCCGCTTCACGTTGTCCGCATAGCGCCGGCTCCCATCGCGCTCCTTGCGCACGATGCCGCCGAGCAGGCCGCTGGCCAGCGGCGACCAGGGGATCACGCCCAGGCCGTAGTCCTGCGCCGCCGGCAGCACCTCGAGCTCGATCTGGCGCGTCAGCAGGTTGTAGTGCGACTGCTCGCTGACCAGACCCATGAAGTTGCGACGGGCCGCCGCCGCCTGCGCCTTCGCAATGTGCCAGCCGGCGAAGTTGGACGAGCCGACATACAGGATCTTGCCCTGGGCCCGCAGCACCTCCATGGCCTCCCAGATTTCGTCCCAGCCGGTGCCGCGATCGATGTGATGCATCTGGTAGAGGTCGATGTAGTCCGTCTGCAGCCGCTTCAGGCTGGCCTCGCAGGCCCTTCGGATGTTCAGGGCCGAGAGCCGCCCTTCGTTGGGCCAGTCGCCCATGTCGCCGTAGAGCTTGGTCGCCATGACCACCTTCTCTCGGCGGCCGCCGCCCTGGGCGAACCAGCGGCCGACGATCTCCTCGGTGGCGCCCCGCCCCTTGGAGCGGCCGTAGACGTTGGCCGAGTCGAAAAAGTTGATTCCGGCCTCCAGAGCCGAGTCCATGATGGAAAACGAGGTCGGCTCATCCGTCTCGGGCCCGAAATTCATGGTGCCCAAGCAAATGCGGCTGACGCGGAGGCCTGTGCGGCCGAGGTGGGTGAATTGCATGGGGCCGAACCTACCGGCTCGATCCTGAAGAGTGCACCGATTGGCCGACATTTTCGCCGCCCCGCTACATTGAGAACACGGATTTCCCACCCGAGCTTGGGGGCATGATGGCGCAACAGATCCCGCTGGTCGACTACCTGGAACTGGGTGGCGACCCGCATTTGGTGGCGAACGAGTGCACCGCGTGCGGTGCCCGTTTCTTTGACCGCCGCAACGCCTGCGCCGCCTGCGAGGCCACCGAATTCAAGAAGGTCGCCGTCTCCCCGAGCGGCGAGGTGCGGGCCTACACCATCGTCTCCTTCGCGGCGCCGGGGATTCCCGTGCCCTACGTGGCGGCCGTCGTCGACTGCGACGGCACCAGCGTGAAGGCCAATCTCATCAACGTGACACCCGATCCCGAGCACGTGACGCTGGGCATGAAGGTCCGCCTGGCCACCGAGGTGATCGGCACCGACGACAACGGCACCGAGGCAGTCGGCTTCGGTTTCGAACCCCTGGGAGGTTAGGCACGATGGCATCGGCTTCAGAAGAGGTATGGGTCCTCGGCATCCACATGACGAAGTTCGGGAAGCACCCCGACCTCGACACCACCGACCTGGCGTCGCAGGCGGTCCAGGGCGCCCTGGCCGACGGCGGGGTGACCATGAAGGACATGGGCATCATCGGCGCCGGCAACCTGATGGGCGGCGCGCTGCCGATCGGGCAGGTCGTGCAGAAGCAACTGGGCCAGACGGGTATCCCCGTCTACAACGTCTCCAACGCCTGCGCCACCGGGGCCACCGCGCTGCGGGTGGCCGTGATGGCGATCAAGGCCGGGGAGACCGACATGGGCCTGGCCTTCGGTGTGGAGAAGCTCGCCGGCGCCGGGCTGCTGGCGGGCGGGAGCCGCAAGAGCGACGACAACACCTGGACGCCCTCGGGGCGCTACGGGTCGGTGGCGGCCATCGACGGGCGGATCGGGACCGACATCATGCCGGGCGTGTTCGCCCAGATCGGCATGGAGTACGGCCACCGCTACGGCGGCACCAGCTTCGAGCTCTTCGCCCAGATCAGCGAGAAGAACCACTCGCACTCGACGCTCAACCCGATGGCGGCCTACCAGAAGAAGATGTCGCTCGACGAGATCATGAACGACGTGATGATCGCCTACCCGAACACGCGTCCCATGTGCTCGGCCAACTGCGACGGTGCGGCGGCGGCCGTGGTCGTCTCGGGGTCGAAGCTCAAGACGCTGTCGCTGGAGCAGCAGAAGCGGGCGGTGAAGATCACGGCATCGATCTTGACGACCGACCCCTGGGAAGAGGCGTGCCAGATCCTGCCCAACGTCAACGACCTGACCCGCAATGCCGCCGCCCAGGCCTACGAGCAGGCCGGCGTCGGTCCGTCCGATTTGAACCTGGTCGAGTTGCACGACTGCTTCGCCACGGCCGAGCTGGTGCACTACGACAACCTCGGACTCTGCGAGCGCGGCGGGGCGGCGGACTTCTTCAAGTCGGGCGCCACGTGGCGCGACGGTTCGACGCCGGTCAACGTGTCCGGCGGCCTGGAGTCCAAGGGACACCCGATCGCCGCCACCGGCATCGCCAACGTGTGGGAGGTGGCCACCCAGCTGCGCGGTGAGGCGGGCGACCGTCAGATCGAGGGCGCCAAGGTCGGCTTGACACACGTGATCGGGCTCGGTTCGGCCTGCGGTGTGCACATCCTGGAGAGGGCCGCGGCGTAAGCACTGAGGCCGGGTGCTGGGTGCTGGCGGCCGGCCGATGGGGTCGAAATGACCACTTCGCCGGCGCCTCTCTACGACACCATCGGGCAGGGCTACCTCGCCCATCGGCACGCTGATCCGCGCTGGGAGACCTTGATCCACGAACAGCTCGGGGACGGGCGCGTCGTGGTGAACGTCGGTGCCGGTACGGGGAACTACGAGCCCGTAAACCGTGCCGTGGTGGCGGTCGAGCCGTCGAGCGTGATGGTGGCGCAGCGTGCGCCGGGGGCAGCTCCCGCCGTGCGGGCCAGCGGTTCGGCACTGCCGCTCCCCTCGGGCTCGGCCGACGTGGCTCTGGCCATCTTGACGATGCATCACTGGGACGACTGGGCCGCAGGGTTGGCCGAACTGTGCCGGGTGGCGCCGAGGCGGATCGTCCTGACGATGGACTTCGAGATGCACTCGCGCTTCTGGTTCCTGGAGGACTACGTGCCCGAGGTGGGTGAGTTCACGCGGCGCCAGGAGCCCGGGCACGAGGCGGTGGCTGAGGTCATCGGCGGCGGTGGCGGCGGCGGTGGCGGCGCGGGGACGTGCACGTGCATTCCGCTGCTGGTCCCACGGGACATGCAGGACGGTGTCCTCGGCGCCTACTGGTGCCGGCCCGAGGCGTACCTCGACCCAGCCGTGCGGGCCAACTGCTCGGGGCTGGCGCTGGCCGACCCTGCCGTCGTGGCCAGGGGTGTCGCGGGGCT
The DNA here is from genome assembly GCA_963741995.1 of uncultured Acidimicrobiaceae bacterium. Classification (GTDB taxonomy): domain Bacteria; phylum Actinomycetota; class Acidimicrobiia; order Acidimicrobiales; family RAAP-2; genus Bog-473. Next base: position 88,223 of record CAVUKI010000011.1, on the reverse strand, counting down.
CGAGGCGGATCTGTCCAGCGGTGAATGGCAGCGGCATCACGCCGATCTGGCCGAGTTGGAGGCAATCGACTTGGGATACCGGTTGGTCGTGGCGGACGAGAACTGAAAACCAGCCGAGCTGGCGCCTGTCGGTGTCAGTTGCTGCCGACGCTCGTTGCTCGTTTCACTAGAGCGTGTGAAATCGCGATGAACGCCGCTCAAACCTCTTGCGCATCACCGCGCCATTCGTGAAACTGGTTGCATCGCAGTTGCAGTCAGGCGCCCGAAAAGTGGGGTGCCGATGGAAACTGGTTGGGGTCGCAGGCTCTAAAAAAGGAGCAAGTCATGCTGCGGACCTTTAGTCGACAGCCCCCCGTAGACCGCCTGAAGTCGATAGATCACTTCAGGGCGTGCAGAAAGGCAAAGCTCCGAGAGGTGGCGCGTCTGGCGGAGCACGTCAAGGTCAACCAGGGGGAAACCCTGATCAGGGAGGGGCAGAGCGACAGGGAGCTCTTCCTTATCCTGGCTGGCACCGTCGAGGTCGTCCAGGCGGGTCGACGGGTCAACACACTCGGCCCCTGCGACTTCTTTGGGGAGTTGGGGGCCCTGAACACCGGCCCCCGGAGTGCCACGGTCACAGCCGTGTCGGATGTGGAGCTGCTGGTCATTGGACCGCGCGAGTTCGACTCATTGGCCCAGATCCCCGGATTTCGGAATGCCTTGTTGAAGAGAATGGCCAGTCGGTTACGCAATGTCGACGCACGACTCGCGGCAGCCGATGGGCAGGAAGCCTTCGACACCGACGTGGGCTGAGACCGCTGGAGCCCGAAGAACGAAGCAGGGCACTACGGGCACTACGGGCACTACGGGAACACTGAAACCCGGGCGCGCCAAAGCGCCGGATGGCTTTTGGCTTTCGAAGATGCCGGCGATGCACAGCCGGGGTGCTGCCCTGGGCGGGGGCGGGGGCGGTGCGGGTGGAGTTGCCCGTCGCCTCGTCGCCCGCTCAGGCCGCACTCGGTGGGGGCCGCTGGCGCTGCTCGCCTCGTTGTCCTCGCTGGGGCGGGTGCTCTTTTTGGTTGCGCAGGCGGTTGTGGAAGCCGCAGAGGAGCCGGCCGTTGTCCTGGGTGGTCAGGCCACCCTCGGCGTAGGTCTCGATGTGATCGACCTGGCAGCTCTCGGCGGGCTCGTAGCAGTGCGGGTGGGTGCAGATGCGGTCGCGCAGTTCGATGGCCCTTCTGGTCCCACCGGTGAAGAACCGTGACCGCACGCTGACGTCGATGCGGTTGCCGAGGCTGAATAGGGCCCGCTCGAAGTAGGCCGAGTCCAGCCACGGCATGAGGGCCGACGGATGGAGCACCGTCCCGTTCTCGAGCTCACAGATGCGGCCGTGCAGTGTTTCGTAGCTGACGAAGACGCTGAAGAGCGGGGCGGGGCGGATGCCCTCGGCGGGGGCGGTGCGGCTCCTGGTCGCCATCTCGACCAGGGCGTCGGCCCGGCGCTGGCCCGAGGTCCGGGCCAGCTCGTCGATCCGCGCCGTGCGGCCCAGGCGCTCCTTGGCCTCGGCGCAGTCGGCCTCGAAGAGGTCGTGCTCGAGGCGGTTGAGCTCGTTGGAGACGATGGAGCCGTTGATGGGGTCGAGGTGCATCTGGCCGAGGTACATGCCGTTGAAGCTCGACTCGAAGAACACGTTGCGAGACGCCGTGCGCTCCTCGTCGGACGCCTCGGCCCCGTCGGGGTCGGCCAGCTGCTTCCAATAAGACAGCGCCCGGTAGAAGTCCTCGAACCCCAGGTCTGTGGCCTGGGAGACCAGCATCTCCTCGTCCCGGGCCATGGAGGCCTCGGTGCGGTGCCGCCTCGCCGAGGCGATGGCCTTGGCCTGCTCCTCCCCGATGGAACCCTCGCGCCAGGCCTGCGCCACCGCGGGCAGGTGGCGCAAGGTCCTCCCCAGGCGCACCCGGCGCTTGGCGGCAGAGCGTGGGACCCGGCAACGGCTCGAGATCCACGAGGCCGCCGTCTTGGCCCCCTCGGCTGCCCACTGCTCCCCCGCCTCGAAGGCGGCCGTGGCCTCGGTGACGAAGGAGTCGAAGCGTGCCTCCAAGTGGTGCAGCTTCTCCATGGACTCGCCGTCGCCGTAGTTCGGCGCGCCCGAGGCGATCAGTGCCTCGAGGGCTTCGGCGAAGTTCTCCAACTCCATAGGTCGATGGAAGCACATCGTTGTCACAACCGACGAGGCGCACATCTCTTCGAAATTCCCGAGATTTCCTAAGAAATCTGCGACATTCGGCCCGTCGGGAAGACCGTTCTGGGGCGGAACCCGGCGACGGCGGGTCAGGCGCCCCCGGCCATCAGCGGCACCGGCCGGGCCAGGCTCCAGCTGAAGGTGTCCTCGATGTCAGCCAGCGCCAGCGGCTCGGCCAGGTCGGCAACGGTCGGTCCGACGCGGTCGGCCACGGCCTGGAGCAGATCGCCGTCGAAGCCCCAGAGGTCGACGGCGTTGGCGCCGAGCACGCGGCGCAGGTCGTCCTCGGGCATGCCGCCGAAGATGTAGCGCAGCGTCTCGCGATGGACGGGCGCCGCGCCCTCCAGGTGGGGGTAGTCCGCTCCCCACATGAGCTTGTCGATGCCGATCTCGTGGCGCATCTCGGCCTCGTAGCGCTTCATGAGCGAGCCGCCCATCCACACGTGCTTCTCGAAGTAGTCCCGGGGACGCATTTTCAGGTAGGAGCGGACGGGAGCGCCGCCGTGGGTGTCGAAGAACGACTCCATGTCCCGAATGAGCGACGGCAGCCACTGCACGCCGTTCTCGGTGACGACCACCTTCAGGTCGGGGTGACGGTCGAAGACGCCGCCGAAGATCATGAACCACAACGGCCGGCGGGTGAAGACGAACACCTCGTAGAGGCCGAGCATGCCGCCGTGCTCGGCGTCGTAGAGGAACTTGGTATCGGTGGCCGAGCCGGATGCGCCGGTGTGCAGGTTCACGACCATGCCGTGCTCCTCGCACGCGCTCCAGAAGGGCTCGTAAGAGGCGTCGGCGTAGCCGGGCAGCCTGGAGGTGACCGACATGGCGGGGAGCATCACGCCGCCGAAGATGCCATTGGTGCGGGCCCACGCCACCTCCTCGACGGCGCGGTCCATGTCGTGGAAGTCGATCGGCATACAGCCGGCGCGGCGCCCGGGGGCCGCGTTGCAGAAATCGGCCAGCCAGCGCACGTAGCCGTGCAATGCGGGCCAGACCACCTCGAGGCCCTTGTCGGTGGCGGCGCCGAGATACATGGCCGGGCTGAGTCCGCCCGCCAGAATTGGTCCCGGCAGGGTGACCTCGGCATGGATCCCCTGCTCCTCCAGCACAGCCAACCGGCGCCCGTCCCCATCGCCCGGCACGACCCAGTCCGTGCCGTAGTGCGCCAGCCAGCTCTCGGCCGCCGCGATGTCCACGCCCATGCCGGCCAGGCGCCGGGCCGCGGTGGCGCGGACGGGATCGCTCTCGTCGACCTCACCCGGATCGAAGCCGCCGAACATGGAGATGGCGAGGTTCGACATGTCGCCGAAGGCGGCCACCGCCTCGCGCTGCGCCGGGTCCACGTAGGACAGGAAGTGGTCCAGGCTGTCCGGAGAGGCGTGCGTGTCGGCCGACACCACGACGTAGTTCCGGCCCTGCGCGACCGTGGTCGCTCCCTCGCTCATGCCGCGCCCTCCCTGGACAGCTCACTGGACACCGGGCATCCGCTACGGACTTCCTGGTCAGTGACCCGCACACTACCGCCGGTGCTGTCGGACAGGGAGTGGCGGCGGCTCCGGTAGCTTCTGCGGGCGAGATGCACGCCTCCTCCACCCTCATTCTGGTCGTGGCCGTCTTCGCCGCCAGCCTGGTGGAGATGGTCGAGGCCCTGACCATCGTCGTCGCAGCCGGCGTCAGCCGCGGCTGGCGCCCGGCCCTGGAAGGCGCGGCGGCGGCGCTTCTGGTACTGGGCGTCCTGGTCCTCGTCGTGGGCGTCCCGCTGATCCGCTACATCCCGCTGGACGCGCTGCGCGTCGTGGTAGGGGCGCTGCTGCTGGTGCTCGGCCTGTCATGGCTGCGCAAGGCGATTCTGCGGGCGAGCGGCCACAAGGACCCGCACGACGAGGACAAGATCTTCGCGGCCACCGTGGCCGAGCTCAGTGCCGAGGACGCGTCGGCCGGCGCTGCCGCGGTGTCCGTGCCGGCGCAGTCGCCGGCCGGGCCTCCGGCGCAGTCCAATCCGGCGCAGTCCAAGAAGCACGACGGGGTGGGCTTCGCCGTGGCCTTCAAGGGCGTCTTCCTGGAGGGCACCGAGGTGGTGCTGATCGTGGTCAGCCTGGGCGCCGCCCAGCACCGCCTGGGCCTGGCCGCACTCGCCGCGGCCGCCGCCGCCGTCCTGGTGGCTGTCGTCGGCCTCCTGGTGGCGCGGCAGCTGAGCGAGGTCCCGGAGAACACGATCAAGACGGTGGTCGGCGTCATGTTGACCAGCTTCGGTGTCTTCTGGGTCGGCGAGGGCGCCGGCGTGCACTGGCCGGGCTCCGACCTGGCGATCCCGGTGCTGGTCGGGTTCTTCGTCGTCGTCTTCTTCGCCTTCACCGCGTTCATGCGCACGCAGCTCCCAGCTCCGGCCACCGAGAAAGCGACGTCGTGAAGGTCATGACCCGGGCCGTCCGGGCCTTCGGCCACTTCTGGTGGGACTTCCTCGTCGGCGACACGCCCGAGCTGGCGCTGGCCACCGGTGCCATCGTCGGGCTGGCCTTCCTGCTCGACGGGCAACGCATTGTCGGCGCCATCCTGTTGCCGCTGGTGGCGGCTGGTTTCCTTTTCGCCAGCACCTATCGAGGACGGCGACGGGCACCACACCCGTAACGCCGGGGCAAGCGATCACGCCGGGAGAACGGGCGCGGGATCGGGCACCGACCCCGTCCCCAGGTCCGGCTCTCCGGCCGGACCCTCCAAAGTCCGTTCGGGCAACAACAGCACGGAACCGACGAGGAAGCAGACCGCACCCACGAACGTACCCAGGTTGGTCAGCGCCAGGCTGAGGAGCTGGCCGCTCGAAGTGACGTAGGAGGCGATCGCCGACACACCGAAGGCGACGGAGCCCGCCAGATTGAGCGCAGTGATCCACCACGAAATGCGGGAAGGCCGCCAGGCGAAGGGCCCGTGACACTCCTCGGCCCAGGCCAGCCAGCTCGACACCAGGAAGCAGATGGAGCCCAGCGCGTCGGGGCGCCACACCGGGTGGTGGGTCGGCGCGGCGCCCAGCCCGACGAGCAACGCGCTCAACGTGGTCCGGTTGAACCACACGGTGCCGATCAACTGGATGCCCGCCGCCCACCAGTCGATACGGCGGTGCCGGATGCGCAGCAACGAGCCGAGGCCGTTGCGGTGCGGCTCGACGAGGGTGGACGGTGTCGACGCGACCTCCATGTACTGCAGGAAGGAGGCCGTCGTGAAAAAGATGGAGCCGACGAAGAACGTGATGTTGTCCGGCGTCGCCCCGACGGCGGTGACGTAGGGCGGGAACGCGCCCAGCGCGAAGCACACGGAGCCGATGGCGAACAGCACGCCGATCCACCAGCCCATGGCGGACGGGGCCCACCAGGTCGATCCGCCGGGGACGCGTCCGGCGTGCTTGCGGTGCCACCGCGAGTCCCACACCAGGCGGGTCCCATCGGGGAGCCGGTAGGTCTCCCGGGTGACAAAGGGACCGAAGCCGCGGCTGCCCAGGCGCCGCCACCCCTCCGGGACCTCGACATACGCCGCCGCCATGGCGGGTCAGATTACGGCGGCCGGCGCCGGAGGGCGGGCACGACGACCCGGCTGGAGTGGACCGACCCGCCCTCGGATCGGGCATCATGTGGACTCGCCGACGTGAGGAGTACGGATGAGCACCGAGACGCGTGGTGTCGTTGCCAAGGCCAAGGGCGCGCCGGTGACCGTGGAGACGATCCTGGTGCCCGACCCCGGGCCGGGCGAGGCGGTCGTCGCCGTGCAGGCGTGCGGGGTGTGCCACACCGACCTGCACTACCGCGAGGGCGGCATCAACGACGACTTCCCGTTCCTTCTCGGGCACGAGGCCGCCGGCGTCGTCGAGTCGGTCGGCTCCGGCGTGACTGACCTGGTGCCGGGTGACTTCGTCGTCCTGAACTGGCGGGCGGTGTGCGGGGAGTGCCGGGCGTGTCGGCGCGGCCGGCCCTGGTACTGCTTCGCGACCCACAACGCCAGGCAGAAGATGACGCTGGCCGACGGGACGCCGCTCTCCCCCGCCCTCGGGATCGGCGCTTTCGCCGACCGGACGCTGGTGGCGGCCGGCCAGTGCACCAAGGTCAACCCCGCCGCGCGCCCGGAGGCCGTCGGGCTGCTGGGCTGCGGCGTCATGGCGGGCATCGGCGCCGCCATCTACACGGGACAGGTCGGCCTCGGCGACTCGGTGGCCGTCTTCGGCTGCGGCGGTGTCGGGTGCGCCGCCGTCGCCGGGTCGAGGCTGGCCGGGGCGGCCATCATCATCGCCGTCGACAAGGACCCCGGGAAGCTCGAGCTCGCCACCGAGTTCGGCGCCACCCACACCGTCGATGCCAGTGCCACCGACCCGGTCGAGGCGATCAAGGGGCTCACCGGCGGCAACGGCGCCGACGTCTGCGTCGAGGCGGTGGGGAATCCCACCGTGATGGAGCAGGCCTTCCTGGCCCGGGACCTGGCGGGCACGCTGGTGCAGGTGGGCGTGCCGACGCCCGACATGCGCATCGACCTGCCGATGATCGAGTTCTTCGGACGGGGCGGGGCGCTGAAACCGAGCTGGTACGGCGACTGCCTGCCGTCGCGTGACTTCCCGATGCTGGTCGACCTGTATCTCGATGGGCGGCTCGACCTCGACCGCTTCGTGAGCGAGACGATCGGCATCGACCAGGTCGAGGACGCCTTCGCCCGCATGCAGCGAGGCGAGGTGCTGCGCTCCGTCGTCGTGCTGTAGCCCCGGGGCAACCGGGCGCTCAGCGTTTCTTCGTCGCCCTGCCCCCGTCGAAGAGCTCGCGCCAGCCCTTCTCCTCCAACTCCACGCCGAACTTCTTCGCCGCCGTCTCGATGCGCCGCCAGGCCTCGTCGCGCTCCTTGTCCGTCACACCCTCGACCTGGTCGAAGCGCGCCACGGCATTGCGGACGTGCGTGGCATCGACCAGGGGTTCCTTGCGCTCCCGGGGAACGCGAACTCCCTGTCGTCGAGCTCGTTCTTCTCGGCCGTGCTCAAACCAGCCGATTCCTTTTGCTTCTCCGTGGCCATCAGCACCTCCTCGCAGACTCACTCCGTACAGTGGGATACCCAGGTCGGCCCGGACGAATCAGGATGGTGGCCGGATCTGCGTGGCGCGGGGTCCCGTGCTATTCCTGAGACATGACCCTCCCCCTCGCCCCCTTCGCCGCACGGGCCGGCCTGCGCGGCATGGTGGCGGCCGCCGACCAGCTGGCCGCGTCGGCGGGCCTCGACATGCTGGCGCGGGGCGGCTCGGCCGCCGACGCCGCCGTGGCCACGGGGACGGCCATGGCGGTCGTGGGGCCGCACCTGTGCGGGCTGGGGGGCGACGTGCTGGCCATGGTGGCGCCGCCGGGCTCGCCACCCGAGGCGCTCCTCTCCATCGGCCGGGCCGGCGCAGCATCGGATGCCGACCGGCTACGCCGCGACGGCATGACCACCATGCCGGTGCGGGGCGACATCCGCAGCGTGCAGGTGCCCGGCGCCGTCGACGGCTGGCTCGCCCTGCACGAGCGCTACGGGCGGCTGCCGCTCGAGGCCGTCCTGGCGCCGGCCATCGAGCTGGCCCAGGAGGGATTCCCTGCGTCCATCATGCTGGCGCTGGCCAGCTCTCTCGTCCACGCCCTCCCCGGCGCGGCCGAGCTCTGCCCGGACGGCCCGCTCGACATCGGGCAGAGCGTGCGCGTGCCCGGCATCGCCCGCACGCTGCGCGCCATCGCCCGCGGCGGACGCGACGGCTTCTACCGGGGCGAGTTCGGTCGAGGTCTGCTGGAGCTCGGCGGCGGCCACTTCGCGCCGGCCGACTTCATGACCAGCACGGCGGACTGGTGCACACCGTTGCGCGTCCGGGCCTGGGGCCACGAACTGTGGACCGTGCCGCCCCCGTCGCAGGGCTATCTGACGCTGGCCGGCGCCGCCGTGGCCGAAGCAGCCGGGCTCGGGACCGACCCGGACGATCCGCAGTGGGCCCACCTCCTGGTCGAGACGTGGCGCGCCGTCGGCCACGACCGCCCGGCAGCCCTTTACGACGGGGCCGACGGCGACGCGCTGCTCGACCCCGAGCGCCTGACCGCCGCGGTCGCACGCGTCAGTGCGCAGTCCATGGCGCCGCCCGACATCCCCTCCGGCGGCGGCACAACGGGACCCGCGGTGGCCCGTTTCGGCAACGGGGACACCACGCACCTGTGCGTGCAGGACGCCAACGGCCTCGGGATCTCGCTGACGCAATCCAACGCGCTGGACTTCGGCTCGCATCTCGTGGAGCCCAGCACCGGCGTCTTCCTGCACAACCGCGGCGTGGGCTTCTCGCTCGTCCCGGGCCATCCAGCGGAGGTGGCACCCGGCCAGAGGCCGCCGCACACCCTCTCCCCCATGCTCGTCACGAATACCGACGGTGCGCTGTCGCATCTCGTCGGCGCCATGGGCGGCGACGCCCAGCCGCAGATCATCGTGCAGCTGCTCGCCCGCCTGCTGCGGGCGGGCCAGAATCCGGCCACCGCCATCGCCGCGCCCCGCCTCGCCCTCGATGCGCCCTCGGCCGGGCCCTTCCGCCTCTGGTGGGGCGAGGACCTGACCGTGCTGGTGGAGGCGGACGCGCCCGCGGCCTGGCCGGCGGGGCTCACCGGCCACGGCCACCGAGTGCGGGCCATCAGCGCCTTCGATCCCGTCGCCGTCGGCTGTGCCCAGATCATTGCGACAGAGCGCGACGCCGCCGGCAGCGGCCGCCTGGTGGGGGCGTCGGACCCCCGCAGCCCCGCCGGCGCGGCCCTCGGCCGCTGACGGGTGGCCCGGGCGGCGGGTGACCCGCTGCGGATCGCGTCCCTGGCCAAACAGGTCCCGTTGGCCGAGTCGCTGCAGTTCGACGGCGGCCGGCTGGTGCGCACAGGGGTCGGCGTCGAGATGAACCCGTACTGCCGCCGCGCCGTGGCCCAGGGCGTCTCCCTGGCCCGGGAGAGCGGCGGCACCTGCACGGTGGCGACGCTCGGGCCCGAGGGCGCGGAGGACGTCCTGCGCGAAGCGGTGGCCTGGGGGGCCGATGCGGGCCTGCACGCCTGCGACCCGGCCCTGGCGGGCTCCGACACCCTGGCCACGGCGCGTGCGCTGGCGGCCGTCCTGCGCGCCTCCGGCCCCTTCGACCTGATCCTCCTCGGCCGCAACTCCATCGACGGGGAGACCGGGCAGGTCGGCCCCGAGCTGGCCGAGTTGCTCGACCTCCCCTTCGCCAGCGGGGTCCGCCGGATGGAGGACAAGGGCCCGGTCTGGCTGCTGGAGCTCGAGCACGACGACGGGACGCAGGAGGTCGAGCTCGCGCTGCCGGCGGTGCTCAGCGTGGCCGAGCGCCTGTGCGATCCCTGCAAAGTGGACCCGGCGGGGCGTGCGGCCGTGGCGCCGGCGCGTCTCACCCGGATGGACGCGAAACGGCTCGGCCCGGGTCCGTGGGGAGAGGCGGGCAGCCCCACGGTGGTCGGGGCGACGCGGACCATGGAGCACGCGCGCTCGATGCTCGTCCTCGACGGCCCGGTCGAGGCGCAGGTCGAGGAGGCCGTGCGCGTGCTGGCCCGACGCGGCGCCTTGACGGCGCGCCCCGACCCGGCGGCGGCGCCGCCGGGTGACGACCGGACCGCCGACCGGGGTGTCTCCCGCGTGATCGCCGTCCTCGCCGAGCCCGGCCGGCAACGGGTGTCCGAGGAGCTCCTCGGCGCCGCGGCGCGGCTCGGCCGGGAGGTGGGTGCAGCTGTCCACGCCCTCTGCCCCGGCCCGGTGGATGCGGCCCCGCTGGGGGCCGCGGGGGCGGACGTCGTCGTGGCGCTGCAGGGCTCGCCCTCCTCCGGTGATCCGGCCCCCGAGGACGTGGCCGACGCGCTGACCGCCTACGTCGGTGCGACGGCACCGTGGGCGGTGCTCGCCCCCAGCACCGCGTTCGGCCGCGAGGTGGCCGGCCGCGCCGCCGCGGCCACGGGATCAGGGCTCGTCGGCGACGCCATCGCGCTGTCGGCCCGCGACAACGCCCTCGTGGCGGTGAAACCCGCGTTGGCCGGCGCGCTGGTCGCCGACATCACCTGTCGCAGCGCCACGGCGATGGTGACCGTGCGGCCCGGCGTGCTCCCCGCACCGCAGCTCCGGGCGCACGACGTTCCCGTCGTGACGCGCCCGGTCGCAGCACGCGGCCGCTGTCCGGGTGCTGTCCGACCGGCGGGACGACGACGTCGAGACATTGGCCCGGGCGGAGGTCGTCGTCGGGGTGGGGACGGGCGTCACGCCGGAGGACTACGGGGCGCTCAGCCCGCTCGCCGCGGTGTTGGGGGCCGAGCTCGCCGCCACCCGCAAGGTGACCGACCGGGGATGGGCGCCGCGCTCCCGCCAGGTCGGCATCACCGGCCGTTCCATCGCCCCGAGGCTCTACGTCGCCGTCGGGCTCAGTGGGAAGTTCAACCACATGGTCGGGGTGCGGGCGGCGCGGACCATCCTGGCCATCAACGAGGACCGGGACGCCCCGGTCTTCGGGCACTGCGACGTCGGCATCGTGGGCGACTGGCACGAGGTCGTGCCCCTCCTGCAGGCGGCGCTCCGAGGAGAGGCGACGCGGCCCGACGCCGCCACGATCAACTGAAGCCGGCGCCGGCGGCGGTGCGCACCGTCGCCACGACCTCCTCGTTGGAGGCGCCGGGGCCGAGGACGGCTGCCACGCCGTCGGCCATGAGCACATCGACGTCGGACGGCGGGACGATGCCGCCGATCACCACGGGCGTCTGGAGACCGGCCGCGCGGAGCGCGCCGACGACGGCCGGGGCCAGCGTGAGGTGGGCGCCGTTGTGCATGGACACGCCGACGACGTCGACGTCCTCCTCGGCGGTCATGGCGGCGATGGTCTCGGGCGACTGGCGCAGGCCGGCGTAGACCACCTCGCACCCGGCGTCGCGCAGGATGCGCGCCACGACGCGGAGGCCGCGGTCGTGCCCGTCGAGACCGACCTTGGCCATCAGCACGCGCAAGGGCCGCACCGCGCTGGGGGTCATGGCGCCATGCTACGCCCGCACCCCCGGGCATCCCGCCAGGGGACCCGGGTCAACCGGTGTGCTCCCCGTGCACGACGCGCAGGTCCGGCGGTGCGCCGGCGCTGGCGGTCAGCATCGTGCTGAAGGCAGCAGCAGAGACAGGTCGTGAGAAGTAGTAGCCCTGGGCGACATCGCACCCGAGGCCCGTGAGCTCGTCCAGCTGCGGCAGGGTCTCCACCCCCTCCACCACCGTCGTGGAGCCGATGGCCTTCGAAAGCGCCACCACCGCCGAGACGATGGCCGACTTGACCGGGTCGCGTTCGATGCCGCGGCACGAAGCTCCGGTCGATCTTCACGACGTCGATGGGGAACCGGGCCAGGGAACCGAGCGAGGAGCGCCCCGTCCCGAAGTTGTCGATGGCCGCCCGGACCCCGAGCGAGTGCAGGTTCGTCAAGATGGTCGACGTCAGGTCGATGTCGTCCATGGCGAGGCCCTCGGTGATCTCCAGGCACAGCTGCGGAGGGTCGATGCCGGTCGCCCGCAGCACGGCCGCCACCTCGTCGGCCAGGCCGGCACGCTGGAATTGGCGGGCCGAGAGGTTCACCCCGACCTGGAGCGTGACGCCGAACTCCTGCCGCCAGGTCTGTGCCTGTCGGCATGCCTGCTCGAGCACCAACTCCCCGATGGGAAGGATCGTGCCGTTGTCCTCGGCCAGCTTGATGAAGTCCGCCGGCAACAGCAAGCCGTGATCCGGATGGTTCCAGCGCACCAGCGCTTCGGCACCGACAATGCGCCGATCGGCCAGGGAGACCTGCGGTTGGTAGTGGATCTCCACTTCCCCGCGCTCGACCAGGTGGTGCAACGCCGTGCCGAGGTCGAGCTGGCTCGCGGAGCGCGCACCCATCCGGTCGAGATCGAAGAGGGCGAACTGGCCGCCGCGGCCGCGCTCCTTGGCCAGGTACATGGCGAGGTCGGCGTCGTGCAGCAACTCGTCGCGGGACTTCCCGTACTCGCTCAAGGAGATGCCGATGCTCACGGTCGCCACCACCTCGTGCCCGGCCCTGAGCGTGATCGGGTCGCGCAGTGCATCGAGGACGGCGGTGGCCACCTCACCGGCCTCGTCCCCCGAGGTGACACCCTCGAGAACGATGACGAACTCGTCTCCCCCGAAACGGGAGAGTGTGTCGCCGGGCCGCACGGCGCGGCGCAGGCGGTCTCCGACGACTCGCAGCAGCTCGTCACCCACCTGGTGGCCCAGGTTGTCGTTGACCACCTTGAAGCGGTCGATGTCGCAGAAGAGCACTGCCACCTTGCTGCCGGTCCGGTACGCCTGCAGCAGTGCATGGTCGAGATGGTCGAGGAGGAGCCGGCGGTTGGCCAGCCCCGTCAGCGCATCCTGGAACGCGTGGCGCGCCAGCTGCTCCTCGAACGCCTTGCGCTCGGAGGTGTCGCGGAACACGATGACGGCTCCCGACGTGGAGCCGCCCACCACCGGCGACGCGGTCATGGTGACAGGGAAGTGCGACCCGTCGAGGCGCCGAAAGCGCGTGTCGTAGGTGGTGATGTTGTGCCGCAGCGCAACGGCCCGCATGGCGGGCTCGCGCAGGAAGTCCGGCGTCTCCTCGGCCGGGATCAGCGGACCACCGTCGTCGTCTGTGGCCAGGCCGTACCAGCCGAGCATGCCGGCCGCGGCCGGGTTCATGAAGGTGATCCGCCCGTCCTCGCTGACGGCGCACACTCCCTCGCCGAGGCTGCCGGTGATGACTGCGAGCTTCTCCCTCTGCTGCCGGACTTCCGCGTAGAGCTCGGCGTTGGCCAGCGCAACGGCGCCGATGGAGGCCAGCGCCTCGAGGAGGGCACGGTCGGCCTCGTCGAACGGCTCGGCCGGGCTGCGGCCCGCCACGCCGAGCCAGAGCGTTCGGTCGGCGACCTTCATCGGCTCGCCGAGCACCTCGGGACCTGGCCGCTCCGCCGTCAGGGTGACGTCAGGTGCACGCAGCAACGTTCCGGCGGACGCCTGCACCGCCCCCCTGGTCTCGTCAATGCCCATCGACCGGTTCACGTCGAGGGTCGCCCCGAAGAGGCCGCGCAGCCGGGCTCGGTCGTGACGGCCGGAGAAGGGCCCGGTGCTGAGAAAGCGCAGGACGAGGAGGGGCAGCACGGCGAGCGGGAGGTACCTGGGGTGGCCGTCGAGCAGCAACGCGACCGGGATGGCCACGCTGATGCCGGCCGCCGCCACGAGCAGCTTGCCCTTGAGCCCTCCGCAGACCGTCCGGCGCCAGGGGACGCCGAGCGTCACCCCGATGGACGCCATGGCGCCCGTGTCGACGACGAAAGCGGTGACAGCGCCGGCCACCACGGCGCCGACCCTGGCGTACCCGACCGTCGCCAGCGAGCCGTGCAGCAGAGCGAAGACCAGCGCGCCGAGGCCGATGGCGGTGACCACCCGCCCGACGTTGCACACCGACGTGCGCAGCGGACGTCGCGTGACCGCCTGGGCGAGGATCGTCGCCAAGGCGAACACGAGCACGGTCAGGGCGGGCGGAATGAGCAGGACGAAGAGGACGAAGAAGGCCACGTTCAGGTCGATGGCGTCCGAGGCCCCTTCGGTGTGCAGCGTGATGGGCCAGACCCAGCTCGCGGCCAGGAGGGCGCCGAAGACCGCGGCGAACATGATGACCGTCGCCGTCGGTGCCCCCACCGACAGGGTCCGGTCGAGCGCCAGCGCGCCGGCCGCCAACCCTGCCGCGGCCCAGAGGGCCACCACGAACCGTGTCGAAGCTTGGAAGCTCACGGCGCCGGCCAGGCCGATGCGGCCGGCACAGTGCCGGCCACCACCCGCTGCAAGGCGGTGGCCAAACCGCACATCGCCATAGGTCCCCTCCTACCGGAGCTCCTCGGGACGCAAGGTAACACCGGTAAAAAGTGACTTCAATGACTTTTTACCTAGTTGCCCCGAAACCAGGCATTATCGGCTCGTTCGGGATGCCGCTTTAGCACGTGTGAACAGGTATTATTCAGCGGAATTCGCCATCAGGGTGCCCTTGTGACCTTTGGCCGAACTGCGGCTCCGCGGGGCCCTCTAGACCTCGGTCTCGGCCCGACCCAGATCGCGCTGGCTCCGATACGCACGCAACCGGTGCCAGAAAACGACCACGACGGCGATCACGGCGAGGGCGCCGAGGACGTAGCCCGCGAAGCTGAACGCATTGACCACGTGCTGGTAGCTGCTCCCGAGGCTGTACCCGAGCGAGCACAGGGCAGTGCACCAGATGGCGCAGGCGATGACGGTGAAGATGACGAACTTGGCGAGCGCCATCTCCCCCAGACCGGCCGCGAACGACACGAAGGACCGCAGGAGCGGGATGAACCGCCCGAAGAACACGACCGGCTCGCCCCGGCGCGCGAACCACGCTTCCGCCCGGTCCAGATCCTTGTGCGTGAGAAGGACGTACTTCCCGACCCGGTCGACCAGCGTTCTGCCGCCGAAACGGCCGATGCTGTAGCCGGCAAGCGAACCGAGGACCTCACCGAGCACCGCCACGATGATGACGACGGCCAGCTGCAACGGCTTGCCCCCACTGAGCGCGTGGCCGCTGGCGAGGACGCCCCCGTAGATCAGGGCGAGCTCGGCCCCCACGGGGAGGCCCATGGCGGAGATGAAGCTCAATGCGAAGATGGCGCCGTAGCCGGCCGACCTGAGAAATTCTTCCACTCCTACCCCGTTTCCGCCGTCGGCACGGCGGTCATCTTTGGCGCGCCCGACCCAGATCGCAACTCCCCGGACACCGGTCTGCCGCCCTTACCTCGACGTGGCGCCTGAGGTGGCGACCGGAGGGGTCGTGGTGGTCGTCGGCGGACTGCTGGTGGTCGTTGCAGGCGGGTTGGTGGTCGTCGTCAACGAACCCCCGCCGGGGCTCGGGCCGGTCGTCGTGCTCGTCGTGCTCGTCGGCGGCGTCGTGACGGGAGCCGGCGTGGTCGGGGGAGTCGCCGTGGTCGCGGCAGTCGGCGGTGCGGCCGATCCACCCGGGTGCTCCCTGGCCACGGTGATGCCGATGCACGCGGAGGCTCCGCCCGCGAGAACGATCGCGGTCCTCGTCAGACGTTTGATGCGGGCTTGGGCTCTGGAACGGGCCCCGGGCGAGAAGTGCTGCACGGTGGGCCCCAGCGTACGGAGCGAAACCGGTCCGCCTCCTCAACCGGAAGGTGGAATCGAACACGTCGGCATCAGCCTTGTGGTTGACGCCCGCTTCGATGGGATCCCGTGCCAACCGTCCGCCGGGCGAAGGCGATGCCGTAGGGTGACTGCGTTCGTCGACCCAGAGGAAACGTTGCTCTTCATCGAATACGACGTCAGCGCAGAAGGTGCGATCGAGGTCGTCGCCCTGATCAACGCCATCGAGGAAAACGGCGAGGACACCGACGGCGCGGACTGGATGGCCTGGCGCGCCACGGCGTTCGACGACAACGGCCTGGGCTGTGTCGGCGTCCCTGCCTCGCAGCTTGCCTTGATGGAGGCGACCGAAGGCGCCGATGCACTCCGCACGATCGTCGAGCGGGTCATCCTGGCCGACCGCGCCACGAAGGAGGAGGATCGATCGTGAGCACCACCCGGTCGCAGCTGTACCGCTTTGCGCGGGACCTCGGGAACGTCGAAGCAGTCGAGCACGGCTACACGCGAGGCGGCTTGTCCGGCGCGGCCGGCGGCGCGGCACAGCGCGAGGCGCGCCGGGTCATCTACCGGGAAGGCAATCGCCAGATCAACCACCTCGTCCGCGCCATCGGTCTCGGGCCGCGTCGCCGCTGACCCACATGGAGAACGGCGCGCCACCACCACGCCGAGCGGCGGACCCGCCCACGAACAGCAGAATCAGCGCACTCTTCGGGGCATGAGCGCCCCGATCAACCAAAAGAGGGGCAGGAAGATGCCGACGATGAACATCACCCAGTGCCCTTTGCGGATGGAGATGATTCCCAGGGTGAGGAGGAGCACGAAGTAGATGATCGACCACAGAGCGATGAATCCAGCGCTGGTCGATGCAAGGGGAAAGTGCATGTGGTCTCCCTGCCTGGAGGAATGGCCAGCACCCTACCCCAGTTGATCGGCGCTGCACCGTCTGAAGGGCCACGACGGCGCCGTCTACTATGAGCCGTCGCGACGGCAGG
Source organism: uncultured Acidimicrobiaceae bacterium (assembly GCA_963741995.1). Classification (GTDB taxonomy): domain Bacteria; phylum Actinomycetota; class Acidimicrobiia; order Acidimicrobiales; family RAAP-2; genus Bog-473. The sequence goes on along the minus strand of CAVUKI010000011.1, from coordinate 71,826 downwards.
CGCGGCGGTTCCTGCGCACACACCAAAGGATCGGGAGCACTGATGGAAGACGCCAAAGCCAACGAGCTGCTCAGCGCCGAGCGATCCCGTGTGGAGGGGTTGCTCAAGGACCTCGACGCGGCCGGCGCGGCCGACCGGGACGCGGCAAACCAGACCGGCGACATGTACGACTCCGCCGAGCCCCTGACGACGGAGGGTACCGACGAGTCGGTCAGAACCGAGCTCGAAGAACGGTTGGCAGCCATTGGTCGGGCGGAGCAACGTGTCAAGGCCGGCACGTACGGCGTTTCGGTGCGCAGCGGGCAAACGATTCCCGATGATCGCCTTGAAGCCGATCCGGCAGCTGAGCTGACGGTCGAAGAAGCTCGCTGAGGGAGGCCCGCCCCTCCCACTGCCGGCTGCCACTCTGAGGAGCTCGTGAGGCGTCAGCCCTCCTTCGTCGGCTCTCCGTGCTCGGCGTTGGGGAGGCCCAGCCGCCAATAGGCCTTGCCGGAAATTTGTTCAGGTCGCAGGCCCCGCTCGGTCAATATCCGACTAACGCCTCGCACCACACCGGCCTCGGCGGCAACGTAGGCGTGTCCGACTCCTGAGGGAAGCCCCACATCCGCAGCTGCCTCGAGCATCGGCGCGGGATCGCCCGGCACGAACTGGCCGTCTCGGCGGAGCCAACGTAGGTCGAGCCGTTCCGCCTGCGGCGCGTCCGGCTCTTGTTCGTCGGCGCCGGTATCGACCTCGAGGACCGCGCTCGCCACAGAGCCGGGGGGCAGGGCCTCGATCATGGCCAGGGTCCCCGGCAGGCCCGTCTCATCAACCAGAAAGAGATGCCAGTCGACCTCGGGGCGCACGGTGATCTTGCCGCGGGGACCGATCGCATCGATCCGGCTGCCCGTTTCCGCAGCCGAGATCCAGTCCGTCCCTGGGCCCGCCCCGTGCAGGGAGACGTCGATCGTCACCGCCCGCTGGACCGGGTCGAATTGTCGGATGGTGTAGCGACGGTTCACTATTCGGTCACCGGGCAACGGAACCCGCAGCATCAGGTCTTGACCCGGCGCGTAGCGAAGCTCCCCGATCGTCGGAGCCGTCAGCGCCACCCGGCGGAAGGAGGGGCTCAACGAGCCGACGTCCGTCACTTCCAGATGCCACAGTGCGGCGTCAGCCAGGGGTCCGCCCGGCTGCCCCACCAACTCGAGCATTCGATCAGGTGCCATGTCCGGGGGGTTTACCAGGAATCGCTCCCGCCCCGTCACCCCGGCCGAGGTCAGCCGACGACAGCCAGCCCCGGCGCGACGTTCTGGAGGCTGGCACACGGGGTGGTCGCACTCCCCTCCCGCCCGGGCCACGACGCGTCCGGCGGGGAACGAGGTCCGGGGCTCCACTCGTCGACGTCGCCGTACGGCTCTTTGAAAACCTTTCGACGCTCTCGGCGCGGATCACAGGACCATCGCCTCATCTCGATGGGGCACTCCTCGCCCACCGGAGTCCCCCGGTCGATGCCACGAGCCCTGCGGGAGCGGAATAACGTGATCCGAGGGCTCACGCCGTGAGCCGACCGACGGGAAGGCGCCTTGATGCTGCAGCTGGCTCAGGAACTACGCGTGGTCGACGCGGACTCACACATGACAGAGCGGCACGATCTGTTCACCGAACGGGCACCCAGGGGCTACGAGGACAAGGTCCCCCACGTCGAGCACATCGACGGCATGGACATGTGGGTCATTGAGGGCAAGACGTTCGGCAAGGCCGGATCGGGGGGCACGGTCGACCATGAAGGAAAGAAGCACCCTTTCCAGGAGTCCCAGGGTGGCTCGTGGGGCATCGGGGACGTGCACCCCGCCGCCTGGGACCCCGTGGAGCGGCTCCGCCTGATCGACAGGCTCGGCATCGACGCCCAGGTGCTCTATCCGAACTCCATCGGTCTCGGGGGCCAGAACCTGTGGAACGCGATCACGGACCCCGAGATCCCCATGCTGTGCGTCCGGCTCTACAACGACGCCATGGCGGAGGTGCAGGAAGAGTCGGTCAACCGGTTCCTGCCCATGCCGATCATGCCCGCGTGGGATATCTCCGAATGTGTCGGGGAAGCCCAGCGCTGCGCCGAGATGGGCTTCCGGGGGGTCAACATGACCGCAGACCCGCAGGACTCGGGCTCCCCCGACCTGGGCGACCCGGCCTGGGATCCCTTCTGGGAGGTCTGCGCCGGGCTCGATTTGCCGGTGCACTTCCACATCGGGGCGAGCCAAACCGCATTGTCCTATTTCGGCACCACGTTCTGGCCGAGCCAGGACGACTACGTGAAGCCGGCCATCGGTGGCGCGTCGTTGTTCCAGAACAACTCGCGACTGCTCCTCAACAGCGCCTACTCAGGCATGTTCGACCGACACCCCGCCCTCAAGATGGTCTCGGTCGAGAGCGGGATCGGGTGGGTACCTTTCATGCTCGAGGCCATGGACTACGAGCTCGAGGAGAACGCGCCGGAGTGGTTCCACAAGCTGGAGAAACTCCCTTCGGAGTATTTCCGGGACAACTGGTACGCCACCTTCTGGTTCGAGACCGGCCGGGGGGACCTCCAACACCTCATCGACGCCGTCGGCGAGGACAACATCATGTTCGAGACAGATTTCCCCCACCCCACCAGCCTGCACCCGAACCCGCTGGAAATGGTCAAGGAGAAGATCGCCACGCTGCGGCCGGAGACCCAACGCAAGGTGATGGGCGAGAACGCCGTCAAGCTCTACAAATTGTAGGCGTCGGGTCAGCCCGTCGCTGCGGCGGCCGGAGCGGATGGTCCCGCCGCCGAGTCGTCCGCGGGAGGCGACGGCTTGATCCAGACGGCGACGACATACGACACCACCACTGCCACGATCACGACCGGCATGAGCGCGACGGCATCGGAGAGGAAGAGGAGGCTCGGGAGAAGCACAGCGGTCATCGGCATCTTCAGCGCCCCGGCGACCATTGCCCCGACCCCCATGGCCGCGCCGGCGATCATCGGCAACCCGCCCACGTGGGAGAGAGCGATACCGCCGGCGGCGCCGATGAACATGCTCGGGAAGATCGGACCTCCCCGAAAGCCGCTCAGCGAGATCGCATAGGCCAGTCCCTTGCAGACAACCAGCAACACCAGGGCGCCGACGCTCCAACCGGCCGCCTGCTGGACGAGCGTCGGCAACGCGCTTTGACCGGAGAACAAGACTTCTGAAGAGCTGTGGGTGGTCCCAGCCGCAAAGACGATGGCCAGGCCGCCGACCGCCAGGCCGGCGACGGGTGTGAGCAGGATTCGCCTTCGCTGCACGAGCGGACGCAGCAGGGACGCCAGCCTGAAGATGCCGGTAGCGGCGAAGGCGGCACCGAGGCCGATGACGATCGCCCAGAGGAACTCAGCCCCCGTTGGCGACCCGGCATGGGGAAGCGCTCCCACACTCAAAGAAAACGTCCCGAATCCGGTGAGATTGTCGAGGCCCACGAAGATCAGGGCGCCCACACCGGCCGAGAGAAGCCCAGGGATCAGCACCAATTCCATCATCGGACCGCCCAACCCGGCCATCTCCATGAGCAGGAACGCGCCGACCAGGGGCGAGCCCAGAAGCGTGGCAATGGCAGCGAAGCTCCCGGCGACACCGATCACGACGACGGCCATCGGCGGCGCGTCCCGCTTGAACAAGTGCACCGCGAGAACGCCGAGACCGCTCCCGATTGCGATCAACGGCGCTTCTGGGCCGAGCACGACGCCGAGACTCAGCGTGGCAAAGGCCGCGGCGACGATGCCGAAGAGCTCGGCGGGTGGCACCGGGCCGCCGGATTTGAAACCCTCCGAGGGCTCGTGGCCTCCAGTTCCGGGTAGGTAGCGAATGGCCAGAGCGACCAGGAACCCACTGAGGGCCAGCCAGGGCAGCGGCCACCACAGGGGCTCGCCATGAAACCCAACGCTGTTCGGGAGATCGGTGAAGACCTCGGTCTGGACCTTGGCGATGGCGTACAAGAAAAAGTAGGCCACCGCGGCCACGGGGACGCCGATGAGGGCCCCCAACAGAAGGAGAACGACGTAACTCCGAGACTTGATGATCGCAAGCGGGTCCGGGGCCGGCGAGGCGGCCGGGTCCGGGGCGGGCGATGCGGCCGAGTCGGTCATTGTCCCCTCCTCAGGCGCTGCATCGATCTCCGGCTCACTCCCATGCCGTCCAGACACCTCAACCGAGAGGTATGCGGCCTCACCCGCGAACCTATCCTGTGGCCGCGTGGTGGCGCGATGACCTTGAGCCTTGTGGTCACCCGAGACCTCGTTGTTGACTCACCGGTACTGGTTCGTTGCCGGCACACTGCGTGGTGCGGGGGGAGGAAAGAGGGACCACGCGCCGCAGACCAGAAAGCATTGCGCAGAGACTATTGACCGCCTCTTCGGGCCTGGCGGATACCGAAGTGTCCGGCGGCCGACACCTTCTCCCGCATCGACGGCTCTGAGTAACGTGTGCATGCCAGAGGTTCATTCGTCGGCACGCGATCAAGGGAAGGTGAATGGCTGAGGGACTGTCCTCGAGCGAAGTGGCCGGCGAGATCTCTCGACACAAGACGCATTCGGCGCAGCACGCGCCAGACGGCGAGGGATCGGAGGCCGACTCGGGGACGAGGGACCATGACCGGACCCTGTCCATTATCGAGGCGGTGATGCTGGCGATTGTGGCCCTGCTCGCCGCGTACACCGGGTTCGCCTCGGCCAAATGGAACACGGAGTCATCGATCCGGCTCGCTCAGGCGTCGGCAGATCGGACCGAAGCGAACAGAGCGGCCCTGAATGCCCAGAATCTCAAGAACTTCGACTCGACCACCTTCAACACGTGGTTCACGGCCTACGTAGCAGGTGACACGATCGCAGAATCGGTCGCCGTTCGGCGATTTCGGCCGGCCTTCAAGGTGGCGTTCGATGCATGGCTGGCCACCGATCCGTTCACCAATGCGAAAGCACCGCCCGGCCCGACCTTCATGGCCCAGTACAAACAGCCGGAGCTCGCTGCCTCCAGCGCACTCGACACGAAAGCGAGCGAGGACTACACGCTCGGGGTACAGGCCGGGTCGAATGCGGACAACTACATCCGGGACACCATCTACCTCGCCACAATTCTGTTCCTCATCGGGATAAGCGGTCATTTCCGCTTTCTCCGGATCCGCTTGGCCCTTGTCACCCTGAGCGGCATCATGATGATCGTCGCTATCGTCGAGATCGCGACATCTCCGCCCATCCCGTAGAAATGCCCACGCCATGATCCGCCTGATCGCCGCTCTCGATTCTCAGCGAGGCATCGCCACCGATTCGGGCATCCCGTGGAAGCTGCCCGGCGACAGCGCCTACTTCCGCGAGAAGACCTCGAGTGGCCTCATCGTCATGGGCCGAGCCACCTACGACGAGTTCGCGGCCCCGCTCCACGAGAGAGAGAACTACGTTTTCACCTCTACATCGACGCCGCTTCGTCACGGCTTTGCGGTCGTCGCGAGCCTCGACCAGCTCCGTGCCGCTCATCCGGATGAAGACATCTGGGTCATCGGTGGGGCCACCATCTACGCGGAGACGATCGGCCAAGCCCACGAGCTGCTGTTGACCCAGGTCCTGGGTGACTTCGATTGCACAAAGTTCTTTCCGCAGTACACGGGGGAATTCGAGCTCGAGAGCCAGAGTGACGACCGCCAGGAAGGCGGCGTCACCTTTCGATTCGAGACCTGGCGCCGCGTCGGTCCGGAGCGCGAGGTCTTCGGCCCATGACGGCCACCCAATACGCTCGTTGACGTGACCCTCATTTCCTACGGTCGGCGACTGACCGAGCTCGCGGAGCAGGATCCCGACCGACCGGCGATTACGTGCGGCGAACAGAGCATCACTCGATCTGAGCTCGAATCGGCGGCCAATCGGCTTGCGCGCGATTTGGCCACTGGAGGCGTCGGACAAGGCGACATGATCACAATTGCCCTCCCCAATTCGATCAACTGGTTCGTCACGTTTGCCGCGAGTTGGAAGGTCGGCGCTATTCCCCAGCCCGTGTCGGCCAAGCTGCCGCCACGCGAGCTTCAGGCCATCCTCGAACTGGCGAACCCCTCCGCCGTGATCGGCGTGCCGGCGGAGCTGGCGGGGGGACGTCGGACGTTGCCTGCTGGTTACCGGCCCGACCCCGATCTGCCGGACGACCCTCTCCCCGACGTCACCTCCCCCGCATGGAAGGCCCCGACCTCAGGTGGCTCGACGGGACGACCGAAACTGATCGTGTCGGGTGATCCGGCGCTGTGCGATCCGGACGCGCCACCCCTCTTCGGCAAGGCGGATGGCTGCATGGTCGTACCCGCCCCGCTCTACCACAACGGGCCCATTGTCTGGTCGTGCTCAGCTTGGTTGGGAGGAAGCCACGTCGTCGTCCTCCCTCGCTTCGACGCTGAGGCCACGCTCGAGGCAATAGACCGGTACCAGGCCGACACGGTCTACTTGGTGCCCACGATGATGAAGCGAATCTGGCGGCTGCCGGAAGAAGTCCGCGACTCCTACGATCTGTCGTCTCTTCAGTCCGTCTGGCATCTGGCCGAGCCCTGCCCGCAATGGCTCAAGCAGGTCTGGATCGACTGGCTCGGGGCGGACCGTCTCTTCGAGCTCTATGCGGGTACCGAGGCGCAAGCGGCCACAATCATCACCGGGACCGAATGGCTGGCCCACCGCGGCTCGGTCGGCCGGCCCACACCGGGCACCGTCATGATCTGCGATCCTGAGGGAACCGAGCTGGCGGCCGGCCAGGAAGGCGAGGTGTGGTTGCGCAGCGCGCGGGACCGACCGACCTACCGCTACATCGGCGCCTCGGCGCGGAGCCGTGAAGGCGGGTGGGAGTCGCTCGGGGACGTGGGATGGCTGGACGAAGACAACTACCTGTACCTGGGTGACCGGCTCGAGGACATGATTCTGACGGGGGGGGCAAACGTCTACCCGGCCGAGGTCGAGGCGGCGATGCAGGAACACCCCTCCGTACGGTCCGCGGCCGTCATCGGCCTCCCAGACGAAGATCTTGGCAACACGGTGCATGCCATCGTGGAGGCAGATCCTGAGGCCGTCCCGCCGCAGGATCTCCTGTCCTTCGTCGCGGAGAGAGTCGCTCGTTACAAAATCCCCCGCTCTGTCGAGTACACGGATCAGCCACTACGGAACGAAGCGGGCAAGCTACGCCGCAGTGCCCTGCGAGCTCAGCGTGTCAGCTCGGAGCCGCAAGACGACTGAGTCGCTCACGATGTCGCAAAGGCGGCAACGAAACCCACGACCGCGAGGAGGAGCGTTCCGGCGGTCATGAGGCGGAAGACGTTGGCGCCGTGGGGCACATATCCGTTCCGGCTCTCAGCCGAGAAGGTGAGGACCGCGAGAAGGACGGCCCAAAGCGCGACGGCAGCCGCGATCAGGCCCAGGGCCACCTCCTGATCCGTGCCTCGGAGCGGCCAGACGTGACGCATGAGCACCGCAACGCACACCACTACTGCGAGACCCGAACGGTTCCACGCGAGGACCGTGCGCTCTCCCGCGAGCCCTGCCTCTGGCGTCTGCAACGAGGTGGTCATCGGTCCTCAACGGCTCCCGAGAGCAGCGAGTGCGACGGCGATCGCGCCGATCGCAACGATGCCAATGGTGAGGATGAGCGGCATCCATGAACGCGGCAGCGGCTCACCCCTCCGCATCGCCCGCTGGTTGGCGCGCCACTGGCGGAGACTCTCCGCTGCCACCACCGCGCCCAGGGCAATGAGCGGGAGCCCCAGCAGACGGCGCCCCCATTCCACTTGGAGTTTGGGCAGGAGCTGCGTGGCAGCGACCCCGGTCGCAATCAGCGCCAGGGCCGTCCGGTTCCATGCCAGGAATGTCCGCTCGTTGGCGTAGGTGAACCGCACGTCGGGCTCATCGTCCCCATCTGCTGTCGCCCCTCCGCTGACCGAAGGGCCGAGGGGCTCCGTACCGCCGTCTGCGTTCGTTTCCGACTCCCAGCTCGAGTCCTGATCAGACACGGCTCTCCACACCCGAGGCTGGCTCTTGGCTCACGAACAGAAGGACTCCGGACAGTGCGCGCCCGACGACGGATACCAGGTCGCTTCGCTCAGCCGACCCTTTCCCGAGACGCCCCTCATCGAACCCACCCCAAACAGTATCCGGCCCGAACCGACATCCTCGGGCTTTCGGATTGACTCTTGGGGAGAGTCGGCACGACAGCGTGGCGCGAGCGTGCCTGGATCCCGCCATCCGCGCGCGGCGGCCAGTCTCGGATCCGGCCATGTGGCGCACCGCCAGGCTCTTCGCAGGGCACAGGCGACATCCGAAATGGCGCCCTCGACACGACCCTTGACTTTCCCTCATAGGCGAGGAAAGGTGAACGCACACGCAGTGAGGTGCTGTCGGTCGCCCCACCGCCCAAGGGCCAACCAGCAGGGCCTACCCTCCAACATCGTCGCGATTTTGCGTCGGACCCTGCTGCGTCGTCCAATCAGTGCAGGCCCAAACGAAGAGAGGCTGAGATGAGCACGGCTGGCAGCGAGCCGGTGAACGTCGGAGACTTCAGGCTCGAGGTCGTGGTCCTGCCGGTCACCGACGTCGACCGAGCAAAGCACTTCTACGAGTCTCTCGGGTGGCGGCTGGACGCCGATCTCGCAAAGGACGACGACTACAGGGTCGTGCAGCTCACACCACCTGGCTCGGCCTGCTCGATCATCTTCGGCAAAGGCCTGACGAGCGCCCCGGCTGGCTCATTCGAAGGCTTGCAACTCACGGTCTACGACATCGACACCGCCCGCGCCGACCTTCTCGAGCGAGGTGTCGAGGTGAGCGAGACCTTCCACGATGTGACGGGGGTCTTCCATCACTCAGGGACGCAAGGGCGCGTCGACGGCCCGGCCCCGGAACATGCCGACTACGGCTCGTTCGCCGCCTTCAGTGATCCGGACGGCAACGGCTGGATCCTCCAGGAGATAAAGACTCGCCTGCCGGGTCGCTGAAAGGAGAACCTCATGGCCACGACGTACGAGTCCGTGGATGACGTTGCGAGCGCTCTTCGACGGGCGGCCGAAGCCCACGGCCAACACGAGCAACGTATCGGAAAAGCCGACCCGGACTGGCCTGACTGGTACGCCCTCTACATGGTTCGCGAACAGGCTGGGGAAGAGCTTCCGACATGACCAGCGACTACGACGTCATCGTGCTCGGCGGAGGCTCGCCGGGCGAGCACTGTGCGGGCGCCTTGGCGGAGGGCGGCTTGCGCGTTGCCGTCGTCGAGCGGGAGCTCGTCGGGGGAGAATGCTCATATTGGGCGTGCATCCCGTCGAAGACGCTGCTGCGGCCGGGCGAAGCCGTGCACGGAGCGCGGGCAGCGGTCTCGAGCGCGGAATTGGATGTGGAGGCCGTCTTTGCCTGGCGTGACTTCATGGTCTCCGACTACTCCGATGCCGGGCAGGAGCGTTGGCTGGCCGATCACGGAATCGACCTTCTTCGCGGCTCTGGTCGGCTGGCAGGCCCGGGCATCGTCGAGGTGGACGGCGTGCGCCACACGGCCGACCATATCGTCCTGGCGAACGGCGCCGATCCGGTCGTGCCACCAGTCAAAGGTCTGCGCGACCTCGAGGGCATTTGGGGCAGCCGCGACGCGACCTCCATGAAGGCTATTCCGCGCCGCCTGCTCATTCTGGGCGGTGGGCCCGTCGGCGTGGAAATGGGTCAGGTCGTTCGCCGACTCGGCGGCGAGGTGGTCATCACCGACATGGCCGAGCACCTGCTGGGCCGAGAGCCGGCGCCCCTGGGTGAGGCGCTCGGAGCGGCGCTCGCGAGCGAAGGCATTGAGCTCGTGCTCTCGGCAAATGCAATCGCGGCGCGGCGTGACGGGGAGGATTACGTCCTCGAACTGGACGACGGGCGCGAACTGAAGGGTGATCGCATCCTGGTCGCAACCGGACGGCGTCCGCGGGTACGCGGACTCGGGCTCGACACGGTCGGCGTCGAGGAGGACGCGCACGGGGTTCCGGTCGACGCGCACCTCCGCGCGGCAGAGGGTCTGTGGGCAATCGGAGACGTCAACGGGATCTGGCCGCTGACCCACGTCGGCAAGTACCAGGGCGAGGTGGTCGCGGCGAACATCCTCGGGACCCCCAGAAAAGCCAACTACGAGGCCGTCCCGCGGGTTGTCTACACGGACCCCCAGGCAGCGGCGGTCGGTGCGGTGTCCGCCCGCTTCAGTGCCACGATCCCCATCACGGAAATCGCAAAGATTGCGACGTACGAGCGCGCGTATGCCGACGACAAGGGATTTCTCACGCTGCTCAGCGACGGCGAGCGACTGACCGGTGCCTACGCGCTTGGCCCCGAGGCGGGTGAATGGCTCCAGCAGGCCACGCTGGCGATCCGCGCCCACATCGCACTCGACGTCCTCGCCGACACGATCCAGCCTTTCCCTACCTTCTCCGAGATCTTTGTCGGCGCCCTGCAGGCGCTGCGCAACGGGATCGCGGCGGGGTCGACGTCGGGCGGCATGGAACCCATCATGGCCAGCTGAGGACGGGCGCGTGTTGCCCACAGGGACCCCAGCTCTGACGCCGCGGCGTGCATTGGATTCTCCGCACCCCACCGAGGCGGCCCGTTACAGAGCAACAGTGCACGGAGCCGTACGGTCATTGAGTTGAGGAGAGAGGCATCTCGTGGAATACCTGGTCACCATGACCACCCACGTCCCCGAGGGGACGTCCGATGCGGCCATCGACGACGTCCGGTCTCGGGAGGCCGCTCACTCGCTGGAACTCGCCGCAGAGGGACGCCTCCTCCGCCTGTGGCGCCCGCCGCTGGAGCCGGGCGAGTGGCGCACTCTCGGACTCTTCGATGCCGACGACCGGGCCGCGCTCGACACAGTGCTCCTTTCGATGCCGCTGCGCGTCTGGCGTACCGATGAGGACGTTCCCCTCTCGACCCATCCGAACGACCCGGGCCGACACATCGATCAAAGAGGATCGTCCGCACCACCAGGACCGGGCAGCGAGTTCTTCACCACATGCACCGTCACGGTGCCACCTGGTACGCCGAGCGACGTCGTCGACGAGGTCAACGCCAGGGAGGCCGGTCGAGCGCGAGAGTTGGCGGGCCTCGGCCGGTTGCTTCGGCTTTGGGCCCTGCCGGGCGATGGTCGAGCTCTGGGCCTGTGGCGGGCGGGCGATGCCGACGAGATGGACGCGATCCTGGGGTCGCTCCCACTGCAGCCTTGGGCACAGGTGGAGACCATCCGGCTGGCCCCGCATCCCAGTGACCCCGGAGTGACGCAACCTTGACTACGTCAGAGGTTGTGAGCACCGAGGACCGCAAGGTCGCCATCGTCACCGGAGGATCCCAAGGCATCGGCGCGGGCATCGTCGAGGGCTACCGACACAACGAGTGGGCCGTGGTGGCTACGTCACGAACAATCACGCGCTCTGCCGACCCTGGTGTCCTGACCGTTGCTGGGGACCTGTCGGATCCCGCCACCGCGAATCAGATCGTCGGCGCGGCGGTGAAGGCCTTCGGCCGCATCGACACCCTGATCAACAATGCTGGGGTCTATCTTTCCAAGCCGTTCATCGACTATACGGCTGCTGACTACGCGGCTGTGGTCGGCGTCAATCTCACTGGGTTCTTCCACCTGACGCAGCTTGTGATCGGCCACATGCTGGAAAGAGGTGCCGGGCATGTCGTGAACATCACCACGACCTTGGTCGACGTCGCCGACTCCAGCGCGCCGTCGGCGCTCACGGCACTTACGAAGGGTGGCCTTGCCGCAGCGACCAGGTCGCTTGCGATTGAATATGCGTCGCGGGGAATCCGCGTCAACGCTGTCTCTCCCGGCATCATTCAGACCCCGGTCCACCCACCCCAGAGCTACAGCGCACTCGGGTCGCAACTCCCACCCGTGGGACACGTCGGACAGGTCAGCGACATCGTCGATGCCATCCTCTTCCTTGAGTCGTCGTCCTTCGTGACTGGCGAGATTCTGCACGTCGACGGCGGTCAGATCGCGGGACACTGAGGACATTCGTTCGGCAGCCTTGGGGCAACTCGGTGCCGGGCACACAAGCCGCCACATTCTCCCCGGTGGGCTCCGAGGTCGAACCTGGGATGGGCAAGATCACAGGAGCGCGCAAGCAGCCAGGCGAGCAGGGCCTGCCACAGATCGCGTGGCCCCGAAGGCGTCGTTCTCGCAACATCGGTTTCGCGCGACGTCACGGACCATGCCAACGACGTCAGAAAACCCAACGCCTACGATCACCAGATGTTGATACCGGCTTCAACCTCGCATGGCCTGATGCATCTCGTTGAGCCCAGAACGAACCTGGATCGGATCGATCCTCCGGACCCCATTGAGGGACCCTTGATCGGACGGCGGTGGTACTCGTGAACCAGTTTCTCTTCGTACTCGGTCTCATTGTCGTGGGCCTCACCCTGGCTGAGGTTCTCTTGACCATGGTCCTCCCCCGTCGACCCGCCGGTGTCGAGCGTCTGACGGTGTTCGTCAATCGCTCGGTGCGGCTGCTCTTCGTCGGGTTCTCACGTTTGGCCAAGACCTATGAAGGCAAGGACGCAATCCTGGCGCCGACCGCCCCGGTTGCTCTCATTGCGCAACTGCTCTTCTGGGGGGCCAGCCTTGTGTTGGGGTTCGCGTTGATATTGATGCCGACAGTTCATTCGCTTTCGCTGGCTCTGTTGCAAGCACTCACCGCACTCTTCACCGTCGGCGCGGTCCATTCTGGGGGTCCGGCAAACACGGGAGTCGATATAACGGTCGGCGCCATCTGGGTTGTGATTGTCGCGCTGCAAATTGCTTATCTGCCCGCCCTCTATGGCGCTTTCAGCCGCCGCGAAGGCCTGGTTTCACTACTCGAAAGCCGAGCCGGCAGCCCAGCATGGGGACCCGAGCTGCTGGCCCGTCACCAACTTGTCGGAATCACAGATACGTTGCCTGATCTTTACGCAAGCTGGGAGGAATGGTCCGCAGATGTCGCCGAGAGCCACACCACTTACCCCATCCTTCTTCTCTTCCGGTCGCCCGAACCCTGGTTTTCTTGGGTGCTCGGCGTGCTTGCCGTGCTCGATGGGGCGGCAATGCATCTGGCACTCGCCCCAAGTACCGCTTCGTCGGAAGCTCGGCTGTGCCTCCGCATGGGCTTTACGCTTCTGCAGCGAATCGCCGTCACACTGGGGTGGAGCGTCGATCCCGATCCGAGCCCCGAAGGTCCGATTCAGCTCACTTACGAAGAGTTCGCGAACGCCGTAGAGATGCTGGAAAGGGTGGGATTTCAAACCGAGCGCAACGCGGAAGAGGCGTGGCCCGACTTCCGCGGGTGGCGGGTCAACTATGAGTCCATCGCCTATCGCCTTGCCGATCGGCTCACGGCCCCACCGACACCATGGTCTGGTCCGCGTCGTCATCTGCATGCGGGGCCAGTAGAACCCCGCCGACCTCCCCAACGCAGGCCCAGTGCCGACGATTCCGATGTCTACCAGCGTCCACAGGTGGTGAATCCCGGGCATCGGCGTCGATGGTCCCGCAAAGCAACGTGACGTTGCTCCATTTCGGGCACGTCATCGATCCTGAAACGACCGCGGTCGGTGACGGATTGAACAGTGAAGATGCGTGCACGTCCGTTAACGAAGCCGGGCAACGGCGAGCGCTGCGGCCAGGAGGACGACGGCCCAGGCCATGGCGCGAAGCGCCTGCTCCAGTGGAGCGAGCAGCGTGGGTCGGTCGATAGCCTGCTGCGTCCCGTCGGCCAGGGACACGGTCCCCGTGGCGTCAAGGGCCCGTCGCCGCAACATCCGGGCCGGCGTGCTCAGCGCACGCTGCGCCAACGACAGGGAGAGCGCCCCGACAGCGGCCAGGACCGGGGCCAGCGCCAGCGTCCCGTTCTGTGCGACATACGCGGTCAACACCGGGAAGGCACCCCAGCTGGCAGCGAATCCGATCTCGTTGTGGATCACTCCGCCGAAGACCTCGAAGTTGTACCCCAGCACGAGGACGGGTCCCAGCACGAGGAACGGGACCAGCGGCCATCCCACCTGCACGACCCCCGCCACGCCGAGGAACAACGCGCCGGCCAATCCCACCACGGCCGCGCCCACGAGGGCCGGTGTGGGGATCCGGGTGCGCAGCGGCCGGCCGTGCAGCTCGTCGAGCGCGTGCGCCGCCACTCCGACGGCGAGGAAGAAGGCCAGCAGCGTGGCGAGCAGGCGTGTCGTGTTGATGACCGGAACCAGGCAGGCACCGATGACGACATACCCAAGATGCCATGCGGTGTAGGGCGGATGCAGCAACGTCCACCAGTCGCGCCAGCCACCAGGGCGAGCCGCGTAGAAGGCGGGACGCTCCTCGGACGGCGTGTCCCCACGTGCGGCCTCATCCACCGCGACGGCGCCCCCACATCACCAGACCACCGCCGAGACTCATCCGTCGCACGCCGACGTCGGCCAGACCCGCTGTGCGCCACGCCTCTACCGTCCAGCTCAATGGATAGCGCCGGTAGTGCGCCGAGATGTTCGGTCCGAGGAACCGGCCCACCCGGTACCACTCCTTGCCTCCGGTCACGTAGCCACCGACCGGCAGGATGAGCCTCGTGTAGCCCCACCACCAGAAACGCCAAAACCGGCTCTGCGGAAGGAGGAATTCGAGGTTCGCCACCATTCCCCCGGGCTTCACCACCCGGGCCAGCTCGCTCAGTGTGGCTTGCGGGTCATCGACGTAGCGGAGGAGGTAGGTGAAGGTCAGTGCATCGAAGGTCTCATCGGCGAACGGCAATTGCTCACCGCGGCCGGCGACCAGAGAGATCCGGCCACCCATGCCCCCCTGCGCGATGTTGCGCTGGCCCTGGCGCAGCATGTCGAGCGTGAGGTCGAGTCCGACCACGTCAGCTTGGGTTCGCTCGGCGATCTGGAGCGACACGCCGGCGGGGCCGCATGCGACGTCGAGCACCAGTGCGGGGTGTTCCGGGACGATGTGATCGATCATGGCGCGGCGCCAGCGGCCGTTCTGCCCCATGGACAGCACCTCAGCCAGGCGGTCGTAACGTGCCGGGAGCGGGGCGAACAGTCGTTGGGCGAACCGGTTGAGGTCGCTTCGGGCCGTGGCCTGCCTCTCCATTGCGCCTCCTCAGGTGTGAGGATCTCACCGTATACGGTCGACGTTTGAAGGGAGCCGCCGTGGGCGCAAGGCGCTTTGATGTGCTCGTCGTGGGTGCCGGCCCGGCGGGAAGCACGGCGGCGCTTGTCCTGGCCCGCGCCGGCGTACGTGTCGCCCTGCTCGACAAGGCGCGCTTCCCGCGGGACAAGGCCTGCGGCGATCTCATCGGGCCGAGGGGACTGCAAGTGCTCGCCGACCTCGCGGTGCCGGAGCCGCCTGGCCTCGATGTCGGTCACCTGGTCGTCATCGGCCCAAGCAACCGGAGAGTCGTTCTCACTTGTATCGATGGGACGGCCTACCCCGGTCGAGGGCGGGTGGTGACACGGAGCGTGTTCGACGACGCGCTGCACGAGGCGGCGCTCCATGCCGGAGCGATACCCGTCGACGGCCGCGCCGGACACCCGATCTGGTCGAACACCGGCCTCGACGGCTTCGAGGTCGACGGCGGCGAGGCTGTGCGCGCTGACTTCGTGATCGGGGCCGACGGGGCCACCAGCCAAGTGGCCCAGGTCGCCGCACTGGTCGAGGCGCCACGGGTGCTCTGGGGCTTCGCGGTACGGACCTACGTGGACCAGCACGTCGACCATCCGGTGATCAGCCTTTGGGAGCAGCGCCGATGGCGCGCCTTTCCGGGCTACGGCTGGATCTTTCCGAGCCCCGGCGGCGGCGCCAACATCGGCGTCGGGATCGGGACCCTCGGGGACCGCCGGGGCGGTGCCGAGGCGGTGCGAGCCGTGCCGGACTTCGTCGACCATCTGGTTCGGCTGCGACTCCTGGACCCGGCGTCCGCACGTCCCCTCCCCCGCCAGCTGGGTGGCTGGCTGAAAATGGGGATGGTCGGCACGACGCCAGGCGCCGGGCGGGTGCTGCTGGTCGGCGATGCCGCTGGCCTCGTGAATCCCCTTCAAGGTGAGGGCATTGCACAGGCAATGACAAGTGGGCGTGCCGCCGCCGAGGCCATTCTCGGCGCCCCCAGATCCGCGGCAGCGGACTACCGCCGCACCCTCCTCAGATCGCACCTGCCCTATCAGCGCATCGCGGCCGCAGGCCACGCCGCGCTCGTGGGGCGTCCTCGTGCCGTCTCCGCCGTGGGGAGACTCGTGACCGCGCCGGGCATCGGGAGTGCTCTGGCCGATGGATGGGGGGTCTTCTGGAACGAGCTACTCGAAGGCGCTGCACCAGGAAGTCCCCGCAATGTCGCGGCTGCGACGACCTGGCTGGGCCGGGCGGTCACACGACCGAGCCGCGTCTCACGGTGGTTCGATGCCCTGGCTGCCGACGCTCGATGATCACGAAGCAGAAGAGCGAGGAGAAAGGGCCCTTCCTGGCCTTCCGCCACTCCGCCGCCAAAATCAACCCCGTCGGGCGCCGCTCTGGATGCTGCCGGTATCTTGGGGCCAGGATTCGCACCGGCACTCCGCGTCGCAGATATCTACGGCATGAGCGGTGTGACCGTGACAGGCATGCGCTTGATACCGTGGACGAAGCTGCCGAGTAGGTAGTCCGGGCCGGGCCGGTCACATGCGCACCGCAGGCAGGCAGGTATCCGTGATCGGCTGAACGAGCCCTCCAGGTACAACGGTCCACATGGCTAATTCCGCGAGCGCACCTGCCATTGCGTGGCAGCCCTCGCTGTGGGCAAACCAGAGCACCGCCGTCGACGTGTCCTTCCGCGGTCTCGTACGAACACAGCTCGATGACGACTCTTGGGTGGACTACTGCCCGGGTTGGATGTCGGGCTCCGACCTGGCCTTCGAGGATCTGCTCCGTGACGTTGCCTGGATCCAACGGCGTCGCTGGATGTACGACCGCGAGGTCGACGAACCACGGCTGACCTCCTGGCAGAAGATCGGCGGGCACCCCATCGTCGCCTGCCCATGGATGGAAGACGCCCGCGGGTCGCTTTCCGCGCGCTACGACGTCTCGTTCGACTCGGTGGGGATCAATCTGTACCGCGATGGCGCTGACAGCGTCGCCTGGCACCGCGACCGCATACCTCCCGAGGTCGTGGATCCCGTCGTGGCCCTGGTGTCGCTGGGCGAACCACGCAGGTTCCTGCTCCGCCCGGAGGGAGGGGGCAGGTCGCGCGCGTTCACACCCGGCCAAGGCGACCTTCTCGTCACTGGTGGCCGGACGCAGCGCCGCTTCGAGCACAGCGTCCCGAAGGTGAAAACGGCCGGTCCCCGGATGAGCATCGCGTTCAGACACGGCGTCGGTTGACCGAGGTCCCACCTGGGACACTCCCCGATGTGCATACCGACCCTGGACCATTGGGCACCCAAGACACGCCGAGGCCTCTCACTGGAATTTCATGGCCAGCCCTCCTTCGCGCCACGGCACTGATCTGAAACGTCAACTGTTTCGGCAGGAATCGTTCCAGGGTTGCTGCCCATCGGCGTCGTAGAGCGCGATGGCAAGGTCGTCTTGCTCAGACGGAGTCGCTTCGTTCGGGGGGACGTTGATGAGCTGCGGCATGCCAGCCAGACCAGCCGCTTCGTTCCACGTCGGCTGGCTGAATTGGAAGCCGCCCATGTAGGTGCCTCCCGGCGAGACGGCGGCGTAGTTGCCGCCCGACTCGACCCGCAAGACACATTGGAGAAAGGGAGGAAGCGTCGGGTCGCCGGATGACGCGCTGGCGGCGGCAGATTGAGTTGTGCTCGTTGGATTCCCGCTGGTCGAAGGAGACGCCGGGGAAGTAGACGTCGCAGCGGCAGCCGCGGCTTGTGCCGCCCGTACCGCTTTGGCGGCGGCCGTGGCCTGTGCCGCCTGCTGCTGGGCCACGGCCGCAACGAGCTCGCCGGTGATCTCCGCCTGCTTTGCATTGAGCTCAATCTGAGTTTGACGTGCAGCGTTACCTTGTGCAGCCTCCTGGTTGGTTGTCGCTTGGTCCTGCGCCTCCTGCTGCTCGAGCGTGGCACGCTCCGCATGCAACCCGTTCTCGTCGGAGTGAAGGATGTCGATGGTGAGGTAGGTGTCACCTGTTGTCACGTCTTCGTATTCGGCTCTGGCAAATGCTTCGGTCTGGTTCCCCTCGAACAGGACTTCGTCCGACGGGTCCATGTTGATATAGGCCGACACCGCTTCAGCCTGGAGCCGCTCGCGATCGCGATTCACCCGAAGGGTGTCGGATGAGATCTGATTCTCGGTTGAGCCGATCTCCGCTTCGTCCCCTTGGACTTTGGCACTGTCGACGTCGTACCTCTGCTGGTAAGCGCCAATTTGGAGCTGTTCCAACACGAGGTCCTGCGCGATCTGAGCCGCCTGTGTTTTGAGGTCGGAAACCTGGTCGGCCGCGACGGGTCCGGGAAACACGACCACGGTCGCAGTGATCGCGGTCAGAGTCAAGACCACGATCTTCGATCCAGTGGTGGCGAGCCTCCCCACCCGGCATCGGAGACGTGCCTTGGTCGTCGTGCATTTCCCGACACCGGTCACGAATGGAGAACCTCTTTCGTAGCCCCTGCATCCAGGGGGCAACCCGAACGCGTCTGCACTGCCGAGGGTGCCTTTGAGCGGAAGACGGGATTCGAACCCGCGACCCTCACCTTGGCCAGGTCGTGGAATCTGTCCATTGAGTCCAGCACAGTACTCTGAGTTGGCGTTACGTCTACAGAATTTCCAGCTCACCCGATTGAAAGTAGGCCCGTAGCGGAGCGTTCTACGACACGAAACTTCTCAACATGGCTGCGCTGATCCGGCACTACCCGGTCCGACATCAGACTTCGGCGTGGGTACCCTGGCCGGCGACGAGAGGGTTACCATCAAAGACCAATTCCGGCGGCGGACTCCGGTCGTCCCCGCACTCGCCCGACGACGCGGAGGTGCGAATTCGTGAATCGATCAAAGACGCAACGGGTGCAGCGGGCGCACGGCTTGTTGATGGCTGTGACTGTCGTCTGTGTGGCGCTGGGGTTGTCCGGACTCGTACCCGTCGCGACGTCGGCCTCCGCCGCGACGACTCCAAGCACGCAGTCGGCTGCCATCGCAGCGATCGTTCGAAGCGCGATGACGACATATCAGCTGCGAGCCGTCATTGTCCGGGTCACGAAGGGCAACACCGTGATCACCACCAGAGCGTTTGGCACATCGATGGACGGTGTGCCGGCAACAACCGCCATGCACTTTCGCAATGGAGCCGTCGCCTTCGCCTACGTCAGCACTCTCCTGCTCGAGTATGTCGACGAGCACAAAGTCACCCTCAATGAAACCATCGACATTGGCTCCCGAAACTGCCCGAATCCAACGAAGTCACCCTGAAGATGCTGGCGAACCAGACCTCCGGCTATCCCGACTTCGAGACCGACCCGGCATGGACCGCGGCCTTCAACAATGACCCGTTTCACATTTTTGGCTACCAGGAGCGCTTGCGGTACGCATTTGCCCGCCCCGTGCAGTTTGCTCCAGGGACTAATTGGAGTTATTCGCATACCAACTTCATGATCCTGGGAAAGATCCTGTCCATGATCGGCAAGGCACCCCTCGCAACGCTGCTCGAGCGAAAGGTCCTCGCACCCATGGGTTTAACGCAGACAACCGGCGACAGCACCTCGTCTATCCCGAACCCTGTTCTGCACTCCTTCAGCTCTGAGCGCCGTGTCGCCCTTGGGATTCCGCCGAACAGCCCCTTCTACGAGGAATCAACGTTCTGGAATGCCTCGTGGGGGACGCCTGTCGGAGCGTCGGAGACCACCAACATCTATGACATGGCGAAGACGGCGGCTGCCGTCGGCACCGGATCGCTGCTGTCGACGTCCAGCTACCACGCGATGACTGATCCGAATCTACTGGGGTTCGGACAGAAGCAGCAGGATTGTCTCCCGTCCTGTTTCACTCAGGTGGTCGGTTACAACTACGGCCTGGGCGTCGTGCGCTCAGGATCGTGGATCCTCCAAAACCCTCTGCTCGGTGGTTATAGCGCTACCGAGGCCTACTTGCCTTCCCAGAAAATTTCGATCGCCGTGGCGACAACCTTCAAGCCTGGGGCTTTCGACTGCCAGGGGAATTACGGCAATTCGAGCGACGTTCTCTTCAGGCTGATCGGCGCGTCTATAGCTCCCACCAATGCACCCCCAAAAAGCTCAGCCTCTCCGTCCACCGGATGTCCGCCAGGGCCGGCCTAGCCGACCTCGACGCTCACCCGATCCGGTCACTGACCTTCGCGCCTCGTCCCACCACCAATCACTCGGAACCTAAGAAACGAAGCCCGATGGAATGGCGGAGCGGACATTGCTCAACGAACCCGACCGCAGTGGCCGCAGGCAGTACAGACTGCCAGCAAGGACTGGTGGCCGAACACAAAACGATCACCAGTTTCGGCGTCCCGTCGCCCGGGGCCGTCCTCTTCGACGGCGGCGATTCAGACGATCGCGACCGGAGCACGCCCTCAGCCGTGGTGACGTTCATTCGTCACGCCGCCACAACGCCGAACGGCAGGTATCTCTTCGATGCTCTTCCGATCCTGGGTCGAGATGGCACGCTCGCGAACATCTTGGTGAAGTTCCCGGCAGCCGGACATGCACAGATCAAGACCGGCAACCGCGTGGCGGGTAACGCCGCAAATCAAATTATTGTCCCCGGGAACAGCCTGGATGGTTACGTGGAGACGAAGAGCAGGAAAAAGGTGGGGCTTATGATCGCCGTCGGCAACGTGCCAATCTCGACCTCAACGGAGTTCCTGGATGTGACGATGGACCAGGCGAAGATGGTGGAGGCGGCCCTACAAGACCTTTGAGCGGTTGCACTGCACTGCTCGCTTGGCGGAATGCTTCATATTGACGACCACGAATCGTTACAGGCCCCCCCGCTTGATCCCGATGGTGCCGCCCTCAGTAAATCGGATGGGGGGATCGAGTGTATCGACGAGAAACATCTGGCGGTCTCCGCGATCCCAGGCCTCCCGAAGCCCCGGTGCGCTCAAATCGAAGTCCGGCCGAACCCTTTGGAGCACAGTGCGTAGATCCACATGCAACTCGTGCATCGTCGGTCGGCCCCAGTACCAGTATCCGTTGTAGATGCTGAAGATCCGAAGTCCCGGCTCCAAAACAAAGGTGTGAGGGATCATGGGATTGTGAGGATCCGTGAACTCCTCGATGTCGAGGTCGTGCTGCACAGTTCTCTCCGGGTCACCCAGAAACGGGCAGGAGGCGCCCAAGGAGTCGCGGAATTCGTTGAGGCTGAGTGGGTTGTCCGTGCTCACGACAACGAGTCGCGTATATGCGACGCGGAACTCCGGATAACAGTCCACCAGATTCCTGAGAAAACGATGCTCCTTGGGGTCGTAGGCGCCTCGGGACAGATGGAGGACCATGGGGTTCCCACCCTGGAGCTCAGAGAGTTTCCGTAGGACCCCAGCTTGGTCCTCGAGCTGATAGTCAGGAAATGTGGCTCCAACAACGATGTCCTCGCGCATGTTTTCCCCTTCTCGATCCATTCACCGGTCACTGGACCTTGCCGATTCGGCCGCATTCTGGGCTTCCCTACAGTAGAGCGGACACCTACCGACCGGGGCCGTCACGGCGACATCAATTGGTGCTCCCCCGACCGAAGGGGTGTCCCCGGGCAGGGCGAGGGATCAGGCACCACCAATCAACGACCGCGCCTCTGCGGGGCCGACTACAAGATCATGGAGGTCGCCACCCACCTCAAGTCGACCCGACTGTTCGATCCCGCCGACCTTCATCGGTTCGAAACCGGCCGTTCGGATCAACCGCCCGACTTCCTCGCCAGCACGGTCGTCGTCGGTCGCGTAGAAGAGGACCGTCGGTTCCGGTGAACGGTTGCCAGAGGACTCGAAGAGATCGGCCGACAGGCTTCCGAAAGCCATGGCCAAGCGCACCCCCGCTGGCAACCACCCGGCGACAACCTCACCAGAGGATTGCCCCTCCGACAGAAGATGTGAAACGTTGCCTTGTGCGTCGACACTGAGCGGGTTGCTCGGGACGACGACGAGCTTGTCAGTGAGCGGGCCGGCAATCTCATCTATGACGCCCTTCAGCGAGGCAAACCGTAGCGCGAGGACGACGGCATCGGCGCCTTGCAGCGCGTCGCGGTTGTCGACGGCGACGACCGCTGCTCGACCGATCTCTGCAGCCAGCATTCGTGCCGACTCCTTGTCTGCACTCGAGAGCCGCAAGGACTCGCAGCCGGCTGCGAGCTGGCGGGCGATGACCGTTCCGATCCCCCCAGTGCCGATGATCGCGGTGGTCATGACGACACCTCCCGAGCATCACCGTACTCACCGTGGAGGAGCGAAGCATCGCCGACCCCGAGGGGTCTCACAGCGGCTCCGCTGAAAGCGAGCGAACGGCGGGGGGCGCGGTGAGGACGACCGTCCTCGGGCCTCCTCACTTGTTCCGGGGGTCGTCGACCGGATCGAGGTATTCGAGACCGAGCGGCCCGATAGCCGAAACCTGGGTGACATACTCACCGGACTTTGCCCAATGGAAATGAGGAGTACCGCCTGGGAGGACGACGACGGCGCCTGGAGGAAACGCCTGCAGTTGTTCGTCGTCAAAGCGGTTCCCCAGCCCGATGTAGAAGACACCGGACATGACCGTGTAGACGCGGTCCTCTGGATGCTGGTGAGGCATCAGCTTGACCCCCGATGGCACCTTGACCCTGATGACGTAAGGCCCCGATTCGGAAGGCTCGCCGACGACGATTGCCAGGCGCACCGACGGCGGGAACGCCGGGAACGGCATCCAGTGGATGTCCTCGGCCAGAACCGATCTGAAGTTCGCCTGATCTGGTTGGTGGTTCCGCATCGTTGGTGGACTTCCCGACTCGACAGGGGTGTGGCTCAAACTGGCTGCTCCTCACCGATCCGGAATGAGCAGGATGCATGCCGGGCTCAAGCGTAGTAAGCCAGCTCTACGCGGTCGGCCGCTGCTCGGTCCCTCGTCTTTCGGGGTTAGGTACTCTGATGATCTTCGGGCAAAGCTCGGATCTCCGTCCAGCACGGACGGGACCCGCTGCTTCACCGGAGCTGGCAGAAACCGATCAAGGGCAACTACAGGCGAAGGAGCTCACATGAGCACCACCCCCATAGCCGACTATGCGCTCCTTTCGGATCGCCACAGCGCGGCGCTGGTGAGTCGGGGCGGATCGATCGACTGGCTGTGCTTCCCACGTTTCGACAGCCCGTCGATCTTTGGTCGCCTTCTGGGTGACGAAGCCGGTCACTGGTCGATCTGGGCCGAGGGTGCCACCAATGTGACTCGCCGCTACCTGGACCGCACGATGGTGCTGGAGACCACCTACCGCACGCCGACGGGTACGGTCGCCATCTCTGACGCGCTGGCCATGGGCGAGGGGAACCGGGGGCATCAGCTCGGCAAAGATGCGCCACATCTTCTCCTGCGGCGTGCGGCGTGCGTTGAGGGAGAAGTCGAATTGTCCTTGGAGTACGACTTGCGCCCCGAGTACGGGCTCGCCCATCCCCTGCTCGATGCTGTCGACGGTGGAGCGGTCGCGCACGCGGGCGCCGACGTGCTGGTCCTCTCCTGCCCAATGCCCCTGTCCATCGACCAGTCGTTCGCCTCCGGCCGGTTACACCTCCACCGCGGCGAGAGCGCTGGCTTCGCCCTGCATCATGAGAGGCGGCCCGAGACCGGCTCAGCCAAATTCTGGAGTCAATCCGAGATAGACGCGCGGCTCGAAGACACCGTGACTGCCTGGGAGTCGTGGTCGGAACTCCACCAGGCCTACGTGGGTCCATGGCGGGACTTGGTGCACCACAGCGGACGGGTCCTCCAGTCTCTGTCCTTTGCACCCACCGGTGCGATCTGTGCGGCGGCGACCACTTCGCTGCCGGAGGTGGTAGGCGGCGCCCGAAACTGGGACTACCGCTACGCCTGGGTGCGAGACGCTTCCTTCACGATCCAGGCCCTTTGGGTGGCGGCGTGCCCTGACGAAGCCAATCAGTTCTTCAACTATGTGACCTCCTCCGCGGCCGGCTCGCTGGACCGGGGCGGCGACCTCCAAATCATGTTTGGCGTCGGCGGCGAACGGGACCTGACCGAGCGCGAGCTTCCGCACTTGGAGGGTTGGCGACACTCGGTCCCCGTTCGGGTCGGCAACGGTGCCTGGAACCAGCGCCAACTTGACGTCTACGGCGAATTGCTCGGCGCCGTCTATCGCCTCTCCGACCACGTATTCGACAACCCCTCCCGACGGGTTGGGCCAATGGCCGATCCTGAGAGGTGGGGTGCGCCCCCCGATCTGGCACCCGCCACTCGGCAATTCTTCGTCCAATTGGCCGACACCGCCGCCAGGCGCTGGCAGGAAAAAGATCAAGGGATCTGGGAGGTGCGGGGCGAGCCCCGCGACTTCCTTTACTCCAAGCTGATGTGTTGGGTGGCCCTCGACCGGGCGGTGGCCTTAGCCGACCCCCTCGATGCCTCCGACCGGGTCGAGACATGGAAGCAGACCCAGGCCCAGATCCGTGAGGCGATCTTGACCAAAGGGTGGAGCGACCGGGCCAACGCGTTCACCCAGTCCTTCGGCTCGGACGAGCTTGACGCGTCCAATCTGATGTTGCCGCTGGTCGGATTCCTACCCGCGGACGAGCCCAGAGTGCTGTCCACCATCAACGCGACCGAAGAACGTCTCACCGACGAGCGGGGACTCGTGTACCGCTACCGGTCCCACGACGGGCTCGAGGGCGAAGAGGGCACGTTCCTTCTGTGCACCTTCTGGCTGGCCCAAGCATTGGCCAGGGCCGGACAGGCGGCTCGGGCCCGCACCGTCTTTGAACGGGCCGCAGCCTTCGTCAACGACGTCGGCCTGCTCGCCGAGGAAGTCGATCCTGTCAGCGGGGAGCTCTTGGGCAACTTTCCCCAAGCCTTCAGCCACACCGGGCTCGTCAACGCGGCATGGGCCATTTCTGAGGCCGAACGTAGTCAGAAATCGCCTGCCCGACCGAATCCAATGCCGGAGTAGAGCGGTCTACACGGGGCTACGGCCCACCTCCGCCCAGACTTCTGCCTCGGCTGCAGTTCACAGAATCTCCACACGGTCCGTGTGACTATGACCCCGTGGTGGAGCGGTCTATAAAGACTCGACCACCCTTGTATCCGGTCTCGCGGCAGACTCAAGGCCGCAAATGACCGGTTCTCGGGACGCTGGGACCAATCATCGTCAAAAGGTCGACACCCGCACGCCGGGAAGAACGTGTTCTAGTCCACCGTGACTCGGCTGAGTGGGCCTTGACCGTTTGCCTCTGACCGCTTGCAGGGCCGATTCGAACGTGACCACCCCTTGAGCGAGGGCCGAGCCGGGTGCCTACCGTTCCCTGCGGGAGTCATCGAAGCCTCCCGGGCTTGACCATTTTGAGAGAAAGGGTTGTGGACATGGCAGTGAACGAAGAGAAATTGATGGGGTATGTGCATCAAGCAGTTGGAGACTTTGGATCCATTCTGTCGGGAGCGCTGATCAACATCGGCGACAAACTCGGCCTCTTCACTGCCATGGCTGGGAGCGGACCACTGACACCGGCGCAGCTGGCCGAGCAGACTGGAACCACCGAGCGCTACGTGCGCGAGTGGGCGAGTGGACTCGCTGCAGCCGGATACATCGACTATGCCGGTGATGGCCGATACCAACTCAACGACGAGCAGGCGATCGTTTTGGCCGACGAGACGAGCCCGGCATATGTGATGGGCGGCTTTCAGGGGATGCTCGCCGCCACTCGTATCGTTCCCAGGGCGGTCGAGGCGTTCCGCACAGGTGACGGGATCGGTTGGCATGAACACGATCCCGATCTCTTCCAGGGGACTGAGAGGTTTTTCCGTCCCGGTTATCTTGCGAATCTCGTACAGTCGTGGATACCCGCTCTTGATGGCGCCGAAGCCAAGCTACGCGCCGGAGGCAACGTTGCCGACGTTGGCTGCGGGTACGGCGCCTCGACGATCGTCATGGCCAACGCCTATCCGAACTCGCGTTTTCGGGGGTTCGACTACCACGAGCCCTCGATCCGTCACGCAACGGAGATGGCGACGAAAGCCGGGGTGTCGGACCGTGTGATCTTTGAGGTGGCCTCGGCCAAGGAGTATCCCGGGAACGACTACGACATGGTGTGCCATTTCGATTGTCTGCACGACATGGGTGATCCTGTCGGCGCTGCTCACCATGCCCGTGAATCGCTCAAAGGTGATGGGCATTGGTTGCTCGTCGAGCCATTTGCCAACGACGATCTGGCGGACAACCTCAACCCCATCGGACGAGTGTTCTATTCGGTCTCGACAATCGTCTGCACGCCGGCCTCGTTGTCCCAAGAGGTAGGTGCCGGGCTCGGAGCCCAAGCGGGCGAAGGAAGACTCGCTGAAGTCGCGAAAGAGGCCGGCTTCTCCACGTTTCGTCGGGCGACCGAGACGCCGTTCAATCTGGTTCTGGAGGGCCGTCCGTAACGCAAGATCGAACGTTCGGCCTCGCAAGCCGCCTCTCGCAGGACCTCGAGGGCGGACACGGGATTCACCCGGGACCCTCGCCTTGGCAAGGTGGTGTTCTTCGTCCCTGGTTCCGCACCTCTCCCCTGCCGTGCGGCTCCCTCTACTCAGTTTGCAATCCGTCCACGCAGGTGCCCCCGTAGAGCGCTCTTCTACGGCAAACGGCAACCGCCATGAATTCCTTGATTTCGACCGGCATCTTCCGGGCCTGTCCACCTTGTCCAGAGGCACGAAGCCAGGGTTAGGGCGACGGATGGGCTCGGCTTGTTCTGCGGTAAGCTGGGAGCCTCACCCCCTTGGGAGAGTCGCTTCGCTTGGGCAGGACGGCCAGTTGGCCGACGTCGCCCCGTGCAGGTTCGACGCCTCAACCGAGCCTCCCTGAGGAGTTTGCTTGCGCGTCCTGAATCTGCCCATAGAGCGTCCGAAGGATCGCGCTCGATCGTTCGGAATCCTCAGCTCTTACCCTCCAACTCCCTGCGGTCTCGCCACGTTCAGTGCTGCACTGGCGTCCGGACTATCAGTACACAACTCCGAAGTGAATGTGGTGCGGGTCGTCGACACCGGAGGACAGATAGCCCACAGCGATCGCGTCATCGGCGAACTGGTCAACGGATCATCACATTCTGTCAACGCCAGCTCGGATGCTCTGAACTGCTCCGACATCGCAATCATCCAGCACGAATACGGGCTCTACGGAGGACCTGACGGAGATGAGGTCCTCGAGATCTTGGGCGCTCTCCACGTTCCCTCAATCGTGATCGCCCATACGATTCTGACGGATCCTTCGCCCAATCAGCGATCCGTACTCAATGATGCGGCCGCTCTGGCGGACCAGGTCGTGGTTATGACGGAGGCCGCCCGGTTGCGTCTGTGCGAGAACTTCGACGTCGACGCGCGCAAGGTCACCACCATCGCTCACGGTGCTGCCGTCCCAGTTGCTCGAGCGACGCCCGACCGCGTCGGCCTCGGCACCATGTTGACCTGGGGCCTGATCGGACCAGGTAAAGGTATCGAAAGAGTCATTGAGGCCATGCGAACGTTGCTCGACCTCCCGACTCAGCCGCGCTATCTGGTGGCGGGCCAAACCCATCCCAAGGTACTGGCCGCACAGGGAGAATCGTATCGGCGGGACCGCATGGACCAGGCGGAGCGCCACGGACTTTCGTCGTCCGTCGTATTCGACGCCGACTATCGTGATGTCAAGTCGCTCACCGCCTTGATCCAGTCCAGCACAGTCGTCGTACTGCCTTACGACTCCAAGGATCAGGTGACGTCCGGCGTCCTCGTTGACGCCATTGCCGCCGGACGACCCGTGGTCGCGACAGCGTTTCCTCACGCGGTCGAGTTGCTCTCGAGCGGCGCCGGACTCGTCGTCGACCACGATGACCCTGATGCAATGGCGCTCGCATTGAGGAGAGTCCTCACCAGCCCCGACCTTGCCGCGAATATGGCAGCAGAAGCCTCTCGACTTGCACCGAGCCTTGGGTGGTCCAACATCGCGAGCGAATACCTACGGCTGGCCGATCGACTCATGACGGAACAGTTGTCGCTGGTGTGAGCACACCGCGAGATGCTCCAGAGCCGAACTTCTCCCACCTCATGTCCATGACTGACGAGCGCGGCACTTTCGAACACGCTCTCTTCAGCGAGCCCAGGCCCGAGCACGGCTTCTGCACCGACGACATGGCCCGTGTGCTTGTCGTTGCGACCAGAGAAGCTGAGCCAACATCGGCAGTGCGCGATTTGGCGTTACTGAGCTTGAGATTTCTTCAGGGCGCCCTGGACGCGCAAGGGAAGTGCCGGAACCGAATGGACCGCCATGGATCGTGGAAAGACGTCCCCGCTCTCGATGATTGCTGGGGAAGGAGTATTTGGGGCCTGGGCACTGCACTTTCACGCAGCGACGACCGCCTTCTCCATGAGTTGTCTGCACACGGACTTGAACGAGCGATGACACAGCGGTCACCCTGGCCAAGGGCCATGGCATTCGCCGCTCTCGGTGCCGCCAACGTGCTTGGTGCCGACCCAGACAACGCCTCTGCCCGCTCCCTGTTGTCCGACGCCGTCGACGCGATGACTGGTCTCGGCCCTCGTCCAGGGTGGCCCTGGCCCGAACCGCGCCTCACCTACGCAAACGCGGTACTCCCGGAAGCGATGATTGCGGCCGGCTCGGCCCTCGATCGTCCGGTCCTCCAACGGCGCGGCCTGGAACTCTTGGAATGGCTCTTGGACCGTGAGACACGACAAGGGCATCTTTCCGTGACTCCGGTCGGAGGAGGTGGCCCCGAGGACCGAGGCCCAGGATTCGATCAACAACCGATCGAGGCGGCAGCACTGGCCGATGCATGTGTCCGTGCGCTCAATGTTGACGGCGGCCAACGGTGGAGAGACGGAATCACCGCCGCCACGGACTGGTTCCTCGGCGGAAATGACGGCGGTGTCCTCATGTGGGACCCACAAACCGGAGGAGGATTTGACGGCCTGCAGCGATCCGGCGCGAATCTGAACCAAGGTGCGGAGTCGACGCTCGCTTTCCTATCGACGATGCAACATGCACGACTCGCAGCCAGCGTGCTCTAGTGCCCAGGTCTCTGCTCGTTCGACGTTCTCCGGTCCATATCGCGGCTGATACATCGCGAGTGGTAACCCGGCTCTTTGTCCCAGGCCATGAGGGCTTCGATCAACAGGAGTCGAGGTCGAATTCGGTCTTACAAAGAGTCTTGGAGCTGTCGGACGCAGAGGTACAAGACAGTCTTGATGATGTAGTGGCGCGGTTCAATGGACGACATCACGGCTTGACCGAGATATTTCTTGAGCATGCCGACGAGCTCTCGGATCGACTCAACCCGGAGCGCCAGTTGTCTCCGACCCGCCGGCTCCTCCTTGGCGCCACTTTTACGAGTGAATACGCCATTGAGGGCGCCGCACTCTGCAACCCAAGCATGGTGATGCATCCCGACCAGGCAGGGCTCCCTCCAGGCGATATTCGTTTCGTCATGAGTGTCCGCGCCATCGGTGAGGGCCACAGCTCTTCGATCGGGTTCCGAACAGGCACGATCAGCGCTTTGGCCGAAGTGGACCTTGATCCCGCTCCGACCTTTGCCGCAAAAGGACGCCGAGACGAAGCGATGCTGGGCGCCGATGCATTCAAAGGAGAGCTCCGTCGGCTCCGTGCAAGCGTCGACGATAGTGAGTACGTCCTCGGTCCCCTCGGAGCTCAATTCACCTCGGCACAATTGGAGGTGCGACTTGGCCTTCTCGAAGATCACGTTGCGACTCGCAAGCAGGCAAGAAGGACCATCGGTCAGATTCGCAGGGTCGCCGAGCGGAGTTACGGCATCAGATTCCAGAGCGAGACGCCGTTGAATGAACGAGTGCTCCTACCGGTCACGAGCGCTGAATCAAAAGGTATGGAGGACGCCCGTTTCGTGCGGTTCTCTGACGAGACGACCGGCGTCACCTACTACGCCTCCTATACGGCCTTCAACGGCACGGATATCGGTCAACAATTGCTCGAAACAAAGGACTTCGTACACTTCACTTCTTCGCCGATGGCGGGCGCCGCCGCCGCCAACAAAGGTCTGGCCCTCTTCCCTCGCCGGATCGGTGGGAGGTTCGCCGCCCTCTCGCGATCTGATCGTGAATCCAACACCATCACCTATTCAGACAACCCACGCCGCTGGGAAGAAGGATCGGCATGCCAGATGCCAACAGCATCGTGGGAGGTGGTTCAACTCGGCAACTGTGGGTCTCCGATGGAGACTGAGATCGGCTGGCTGGTGCTCACTCACGGAGTCGGTCCCATGCGTACTTACAACATCGGGGCACTTTTGCTCGACCTCGAGGACCCCACTCGAATCATCGGTCGGCTGCGCGAGCCGCTCCTCAGCCCAACTCGTGATGAGCAAGACGGCTACGTTCCCAATGTCGTCTACTCCTGTGGCGCGCTCGTTCATGCCGGCAGCTTGGTCATTCCCTATGGAATAGGCGACTCTGCCATCGGGGTGGCAACGCTCTCTTTGGATGAACTCCTCGATGCCCTGGTCAGCAGCCCTGATTGACCCAAGTGCCACAAAAATGATTGGAGAACGCCATGCCAGACAGATCCCCCCAGAAGCCATCGGGAAAGAAGCCCGGAAAGTCCCTCAAGGAGAAGCGGGGAGCCAAGAAGGAAAAGCGAGAACAACGGGACAAAAAGGCCGATCACCTCGGACTGAAGCGCTGAGAGCCGCGTGCGTGTCGCAGTGCTCGCGCCGATTTCGTGGCGCGTCCCACCGCGCCACTACGGACCCTGGGAACTCTTTGCGTCGCTCTTGACGGAAGGGCTCGTGTCCCGAGGCCACGATGTGACGTTATTTGCCACGGGAGACTCGAAGACTTCGGCCCGCCTGTGCAGCGTGATCCCTCGAGGCTGGTCGGAAGACACGAGTATTGCTCCGAAGGTCGCAGAGTGTCTCCACATATCGGAGGTCTTCGAGCGGGCGTCGGAGTTCGACGTGATCCACAACAGTTTCGACTTCTTGCCCCTCACCTACTCGGGGCTGATCTCGACCCCGGTGATCACCACAATTCACGGGTTCTCTTCGCCTGACATCGTGCCCGTCTACGCCAAATACAACGACAGCACCTTCTTTGTGGCCATTAGCGAGGCCGATAGACATCCCGCCCTCGATTATCTGGCGACCATCCATCACGGTATCGATATGAGCGCTTTTACGTTCAACCCGAGTCCCGACTCCTATTTGGCATTCTTTGGCCGTATTCATCCAGACAAGGGGGTCGTCGCCGCAATCGAAGCCGCGGAACGGGCCGGGATCCCGCTTCGAATAGCCGGGATCATTCAGGACGAGACGTACTTCGAGGAGGAGATCGCGCCACGTCTTGACCGAGAACGCGTGCAGTTCGTCGGACCGGTCCAAGCAGAGGATCGCTCATCATTCCTCGGAGGTGCCGTCGGTCTCCTTCACCTGGTCGACTTTGACGAGCCGTTCGGACTCTCAGTCGTGGAGGCGATGGCCTGTGGGACCCCGGTGATTGCCTTCGACCGAGGCTCCATGCCAGAACTCATCATCGAAGGTTCGACGGGTTCGATCGTGACTGACGTCGAATCCGCCGCCGAGATGGCGGCAAGGATTGGTCACTTCGACAGAGCAACAGTTCGAGCTTCGGCGGTCCAGCGTTTCAGCTCAGACCGCATGGTCGACGAGTATGTCGGCGCCTATACGCGGGCAATCGCCGAGTTCCACCGCGGCCCATCGTTTGAGCCGGTCCCCGTCTGACTGGCACGCTCTGGTCGTCTCCGACAACGCAGTCCGAGGACATCGAAAGGATATGCGACATGCCACGCACCGCAGTTCCCCCATGCTCACAATGTGGAGCGCGCCGAGTTGATGAGTACACGCACTATGGATGTCCCGATGGCTCGTCCGATCACGCGCATCGCCACTGGGTATGCGTCACCTGCGATTTCGAATTTGTCACCAGCTCCGACGCTCAGGAGTGAGTCACCCGCAAACCTTTTCGCGTCGGTTCAGTCGCGAAAGCGACGCCTTCGTCGACTTGTGATACAGCACTGCGACTCCTGTCCACCGCTCGGTGGGCGCGTGTGACGCCATTTTGATCGGCAGAAGGGTTTGAACTCACCCCCCGGCGACCAGAATGGAGCGGAAGACGGGATTTGAACTCACGCAAGGTGGTGGGATTCGTACCATAGGCTCTGGCGGGTCCTCCGAAGTCCGGCTCGGTCCACCAGTTCTCCACACGTCCACTGAGTTCGGCCCCGTAGCAGAGCGCTCTACTATCAAGCGGGCCACCACCACCGAAGAGAGAGCCGCTATGGATGACGCGACCATGCTCGCCGAACTCTTACCGACCGCCGAGCATTTGGTCGACCGCCATCTGGGGATGGCCAAGGAGTGGTTTCCTCACGACCTGGTGGAGTGGCGCCAGCCACCAAAGATCCCAATCGGCGAACCCCTACCCGACGGTGTTGCCAGTGCCGTGTTCGTCAACGTGCTGACGGAGGACAACCTGCCGTACTACTTCTCATCGATAGAGAACCTCTTTGGCCGGGATGGCGCCTGGGGCTATTGGACCCGGCGGTGGACGGCTGAGGAGGGGCGGCACTCGATCGTCTTGCGCGACTACCTAATCATGAGCGGGCACATCGACCCGGTCAAACTGGAACGGGCTCGGATGGCCCAGGTCACCGGCGGCATTTCCCCTCAGGCAGCGTCCATCGCCGACGCGTTCGCCTATCTCGCCCTGCAGGAGCTGGCAACCCGAATCGCCCACCACAACACCGGCAAGGCGTTGCCCGACGCTGAGGGCTACGGGGTTATGAAACGCGTGGCAGCAGATGAGAACCTCCACTATCTCTTCTACCGAGATCTTGTGTCTGCGGCACTAGAAATCGATCCTTCGGGGATGATGGAGGCCATCAAGCGTCAGGTCCTTACATTCGAGATGCCCGGCACTGGCATACCAGGCTTCGCCCAACATGCCAAGGCTATTGCTCAAGCTGGGATCTACGACCTAGGCGTGCACCATGACTCCATCCTTCGGCCGGTGGTTCTTGGCCACTGGGACGTGGCCAGCCGAGACGGTCTCACATCGTCGGCCGAGGCCGCTCGGGGCCGACTCTTGCAATTCATCACCCGACTGGGACGGGCATCCGCCCGACTCAAAGAACCGCGAGTGGCGGTCGATAGATAACGCGGCATGACGATCAGGGCCGCCACCCAGGGGTGGTGCTCCATTTCGGGCGCGAATGAGGCCTCTACGGGATATGGCCCCAGGTCGGACGCCCAGATGTCTGACTAGCTCAAGCCTCTCAGGCAGTGAAGATCAAGGACGAGATCGACAAGTCCCGGCCGAGGACGAGAATCCTGGACGGGTCGAAGACCGCATAGCCGACAAGGCATCCGATGGACGTGTAGAGGCCGGTTACGGGCGGGAGCCCGGCCAGCTCTGCGTAGGCCAATCCCTGTGGCACCAAAATGGAGGCAAGAACGACGCCCGCGACGACGTCGGATCGTGTCCATCGGCGGTCGTAGGTTCGAACGGCCCTGAGACCCGGTATCCACCTCGCTATTCCCAAAGGCCCTCTGTTCACGGTGCCCCCGTTCCCCTCGTGACCTTCAGTCGGCACGCCGTAGGTCCCGAACCTACAATGCGGTCAAAGAGACAATCAGAGAATGGTCTAGGCCCTCCGATTCTCGTCTTGAACCACAACCTCCCTGGTCGCATTCATGATTCCAGAAAGGACCGCTGCCTGGACCCCTGGATCGGTAAAAAGGCTTGCTACGGCACGCGTGCCGACGCGATCGGAGGACTCGGCGACGGCAGCGGTTACTCGCTCAGATCGGCCAACATCGATCCAGGCAGGATGGATATATGAAGACCGGGTAACGGAGGGCGTGTCGCCCAGCAACGTCGCCGCTGCACCGACGGCGAGGCGCTCCCGCGACCTCGTCGATTCGTCCGCTGGGGGTTCGGCTCCAGCAAGCACCGCAACTGCGGCAACTGTGGCCCCCCAAGTTCGGAACACCTTGGCGCTCGCTGGCGCTTGGGTATGCGCATGAAGGTAGGCGTTCACTGCGGCACTCGTCACGTGATGCGTTCCGTGTTCACCCGTTACAGCAAAGATCGGCTGCGCATCGTCGTCCGCCGCACTTACGAGCGCGCCCACAACCTTGGCCGTCACCTGGTCCTGAACTGTGACGGTGTGAGGGAGGTGTTCCTTGCCGATGAAATGGAACGTGATGGTCGAACCGCGCGTATCGACGTGGTTCCGCCGAAGCGTTGTAAGCCCGTAGGTGTGATTGTCTCGGGCATATCGGTCATTACCAACGCGAAGCAGCCCCCGATCTAGGAGTCTGACAATGGCGGCGGTCACGACACGTGGGCCGAATGGATCCTGGCGGTATCGAGCGATGTCGCGCGCAACCTGAAGGCGGAGCGCAGGAATGGCCCCAGCGAACAGTGTCATGCGGGCGAACTTGTAGTCGCTGGCAAGATCTAGAGCCGCGGGAGAGTAGCGATACTGCGTCCGACCCCGCTGGTCGACGCCTGTCGCCTGTACTGAGGCATCCGCGTCGGCGGACGCCCACACGTCTACCCAAGCGGGTGGAATCGCCAGCCGCCGCAATCGTTCGAGGACTGCCGGGTCGTCCACTGAACCGTCGGCCTCGTCGACCCACGTGTCGGGTCGTGCAGTGATTCGGTGGAGCCCGGGTGGCCGGAAGGCCCTGGGCGTTGGCAGCGTCCGACTGCGAGAACCCTTCGCCTCCCCGGAGCGTTCCGGTCGGCTGCCACCCACCACGAGACGCTCAGCCCTCAGAAGGTGACAACGGTCCGAACCCGGACGCGAACCCGAGACACACTCGCGGTAGACATATCCAACATCGTAAACGTCGAACGTCTCAGCGACCAGTGCGAGACGCCGCAGAAGGGCACTGGTGTAGGTGTCAACCGAGTATTCGGATTCCGGACTGACCTCTCACAGGGACGTGATGGAAGCGCACCTCTCACGCGCTCTCAAGGAGTCCCATTGCGGGTAGGACAAGAATCGTCGATCGGTTTCACGCACGTCGGTGGTTGACTAGGGCCGGTGCAAGTCCTACTCACAGCCGTGGCGTACCGCTCCTTCAGCGCGGAGCTCTCCCGACCAGGGGTCGACTGGCTGCTCTTGAGCAAAAATGGAAGTCTCTGTGAACCCGATGGGACGCCGATCCCTCGGGAGGATGCTCACCCGAACATCGCTTGGGGGACGTCGGATCTGTTTCGAGAAGGTGCGCCGCTCGGACCCTTCTTCTCGTTCATGCTCGGGAGTTCCGAGCTTCACTGGTTCCAGTCCCCCGGCGCCGGCTACGAGAATCCCGCGTTTGGGGCACTGGTGGCCAATGGGGTCCGAGTTACCAACGCCCATGTCAACAGCCTGCCGATCGCTGAGTTCGTGATGCGTTCGGTGCTCGAAGAGTTCCAAGACGCAGCGCAGTGGCGAAACCAGGCGTTGGAGCGCCGCTGGCAGATCCACGACTGGCGCGAGGTCGCGGGCTCGACATGGCTGATCGTTGGGCTCGGGGGGATCGGGACCGAGGTCGCTCACCGAGCACGAGCTTTTGGTGTACGGGTGATCGGGAGCCGGCTCCACCCATCGCTGAGTGACCCTACCGAGCGAACGGTCTCTCCTGATCATCTTGACCAGGTGATCGGCCTCGCAGACGTGGTCGTCCTGGCGGCGCCTGCCACGCGTGAGACGGAGAACCTGGTGGACGCCGACTTCCTGAGCCGCATGAAACGCCGCAGCGTCCTCGTCAATGTGGCCCGAGGGACACTGGTCGATGACAATGCGCTTCTCGAGAGCCTCGACTCGGGACACCTCTCGGCGGCGATTTTGGACGTCTTCCGAACTGAGCCGCTTCCCGACGACCACCCGTTCTGGTCACATCCGTCAATCCGCGTCACACCGCACAACGCTGCAGGAGGTAACGGTCGGTTCCAAAGACAAGCCGATCTCTTCAAGGAGAATTTCGATCGTTATCTCGGCGGCCGCTCTCTACTGAACGAGGTCACCGACGCCATCGCCAGTCAGAGCTAGCCGACGGATCTCGGCTGGTTTCCGATTCACGATCCCGTGAGCTATTTCGTCGACCAGAATTGGTACTCCGAGGTGTTCACCGACATACGGCGCGCGAGTTGACAGCACAGGCCCCGCCGGCTCAGATCACCCACGCCCCGTTGCGCATGACCGTGCGCCCGGCCAGATCCTCGTCCTCACGCCACACCTGTATGCGTTCGGGCCCGAAGACCAGATAGACGTAGTCGCCGGGGTCAGTCCGGGGGTCCCAACCCGCCTGCGCGGCATACCCCTCAGCGAGCACCTCCGGGGCCTCCGACGCCGGGACGGCATCGACCAAGACGGCATCGACCATGACCGCGTCCCGGGTCTCGCCCAGGGCGAGGCGGACCCGTGGGTTCGTCGTGACGTTGGCCACCGTCCGTGATTTTGGCTCAGTTGACAGGACAACTTGACTGCCGTTCCACGTATTACTGACCGGCACCAGGTGGACGCCACCTGTCGGTGAGGCAGAGGCGATCCATACGTTGGCCTTGATCGCCGTGAGCTTCGCCAAGGCGTCCGCCTTGCGCTCCTCCGGTGACCGCGTCGCCACATCCCCAGCATTGCACGATGACAGCTGGCAAACCCACTGCCTGCGCACACTCCGGTTGCGGACTGTGCACGCCGTCCGTGGCTTGTGGCGACTGACTCGACGACCCGGTCGCCCGGACCGTTCAATGCCGGAGCCCGTCGACCTGGCCGATCTCATGGCGCCCTCTCATCAAAGTGGGCCCCCTCAGACGAGGGTTGACAATCGCAGCGGCGGGAGCGACCTTCGTGTGCGGCAACTCGGTGACGAGACTTTTTCTCCGCGTCATCCTCACATGGGTGGAATGAGTTCTGACCACCGACCTAACACCTCGACATCGCCGGAAACCTCCGCGCCGGCGGCATCAGAGATGGGAACCCGTCCCCAGACAAAGAGAAGGAGTTCGTCGGCGGGTCCACGGATCTGTACCGATGCCGCCTGAGGTTCACGGCTCACGATTCTTTCCCCGGGCCCTGAGAGATCAAGCCACCACCGGTCGCTTCGATCGCTGCATTCGAATCCGATCGTCGGTCCGGGCGGGGCATCGTTGGCAGCCCGCGATGCTGCGACGAACACGTCGAGGTATTCATCCACCCCGTCAGCGGCGATCTGCGGCGCGACGGAGAAGTCCCGTCCTTGTGCCGCATCGGTATCCCAACGGTGGACGACGGCTTCGAACGCCATACGGCGAGCCCACCAGCCAACGCGGCGCCCGGGCTCGAACCACGCCCAACATTCGTCGTCGGAGGGGACATTCGACAGTTGCTCGAGTAGCGACGCGGTCCCAGAGCGGAACCATTCGACAAATTCGGGGGAGTCTTTCGTCGGCTTTTGTAGCTCAGCGAAGAGGCCGAAGTCGGCGTCGGGTCTCCCTCGGATCACCTCGGCCACTACGTGATGCGTGCCTGCCACGTGTCGAGCAACCGTGCCGACCGACCAGCGGTCGGACCACGGAACCACTGCGGATCGATCGCGTTCGTAATCGTTCACGATGCGAGCAGTCTCGTCCGAGATGATGGAGAGGTAGTCGAGTGTCACGTCGGGCGCTCCTCGAAGGTCCAGTTTATATTACGACTGTTATAGTAAACGGCGTGCCCTACCGTCAATCGGAGACTTCGCGCCCTCCCTGCTTGGTCCTGTTGGTCCTGGTTGGGTGATGGCCCGACCGCCCGATCTGAAGCGCCGCCAGGAACTCCTCGACGGCGCCGTCGACTACGTCGTCGCCAACGGCATTTCCGACTTGTCACTGCGGCCCTTGGCTCTCGCGCTCGGAACGCAAGCTCCGGTGCTTCTCCATCATTTCGGCACAAAAGAGCACCTCGTCGAAGAGCTGCTGGGCCGTGTACGCGATCGATTCGCGCGCGCTCGGGCGCAGTGCGGAGGTGGAGACTCATCGCTCGGGTCTCGGAGCCGTGTGGACGTGGGTGTCTGACCCTGACCAAGGTCCGCTGATGCGGCTCTTTTTCGAAGCGTACGGACTCGCGCTTCGTGACCCCGACCGTTACTCTGGCTTCCTCAACCACGCGATCCGCGACTGGCTCGATGAGCCTCTCGCCGCGATCGACGAGATCTCTGCCACCCTGGCGATCGCCACCGTCACCGGCCTCTTGCTCGATCTGCTCACGACAGCGGACCGCGTCAGAGTCGAAGATGCCATGGAGCGATTCATCTTCCTGCTTCGTTGGCACGCCGACCAGACTGCGTCGGGTGCCGCCGCGGGCGACGAAAGGCGGTGACCTTCCACAGTCTCAAGGCAAGTATCGGGGGACGGGTTTCGAAGGCTCGAGTTGACGCAATCCCCGTGCGGATCAATCAGACAGACGACCACGGTCAGAAGGACCTGCTCGACGATCCAAGAAGCACGGAACTCGCCAGTCAAGACGAGGGAGCCCGGAAACCGAAACAGCACCAGGGTGTGGCGAACAAGTGCTCTCTGACTGATCCGTTGGAGCGGAGGACGGGATTCGAGCCTGCGACGCTCACCTTGGCAAAGCGGTGGTCTTCGTCCCATTAGGTCTGGCGGCTCCGGTGAAATGCGGTTCCGTCCACGCCGTTTCCAGCCTGTCCGTAAAGTTTGGCGCTGTAGTAGAGCGCTCTACTATTGACCGGGCGGGAATGATCGGCTTGCAGGCGCTGGACGTGATGCCCGCACCCGAGCTCGCGCTTACCGATTTTGACTGAGGAGTTCGCCAGGTAGTCGATCGGCTAGCAGCAGAGATTAAGATGAACGTGTGAATTCCTCGAACGCCGCAACTGTGGACGAAATCCGACCGATTCCGCTGCGCGCGGCGCAAACTCGAGTCATCACGGCAGCCCTTGACTTGTTTTCTCGGCATGGTGTTGGTGGGACGTCATTGCAGATGATCGCCGATGAGATAGGTGTCACAAAGGCCGCCGTCTATCACCAGTACAAGTCAAAGGACGAGATTGTCTTGGCCGCCGCAGAGTCGGAGTTGAGGAGGCTTGAGGTGATCATCGAGGCGGCCGAAGGTGAGTCCTCCGCAAAGCAGGCGCGTGACTCACTCATCGCCGGCATCGTCGACCTCGCCATCGACCGCGGGCGTACCGCCAGCACCATCCTCAGCGATCCAGCGATCGTTGGGTTCTTCGCTGATCACGGCACATTTCGCGATGTGATGCACCGCCTGCGTCGCATCCTGGTCGGAGACGATGCGGCGCCGGAGGCCCGGGTCCGGACCGCCATGCTGATAGCCGCCATCAGTGGCGCAGTGATGCATCCCTTCGTCGCCGACCTCGACGATGAGCTGGTACGGGCCGAGCTGCTGCGTCTCGCGCGGCGCTTTCTTTCCCCGCCAGTCTGAGTCTGGCGAGTCGGCAGACGGCCCGCCGCCGGGTAGACAGCTAGCGTGCCTGCTGCAGGTAGACGTTCAAACGGCGGATCCTGTCGTTCGCATCGAACTCAAAGACGGTCATCGAGTTGATGACATGGACGTTGTCGCCTCGAAAGTGGCGCTCTTCGATCTCGTAGTAGACCAACGCCCCGGTCTCGGAGATCCGCACCACGGTGGTCTCGAATGACTCCGTGGCCATGGCCCATCGCGTCAGCATCTCGGTGTACTCGTTCCAGCTCTGTACCTCCAGAAAAGTGCCGACCCTTTGGAAATCCTGGACGGCGACAAATTCTCTCAAAGGAGCCCAATCAGCCGGATCCCTGACCTCAGCCACTAGCCGTTGCATGGCACGGTCGTATTCGAGGACCCTCTGCGTCAAGGGGCCGGCACTCTCCGAGGCTGAGGGGTCCATCAGTGGGTTGAACGGGGACCGCGCGGCAAGATGTGCGGAAGGTCCTCCGTCGTGAGCATTCCCGGCCGGGCACCGCACACGTAGGGGACGGCGTTCACTAGGCCGTTGGCGTTGTAGGCGGGCACAAAGGACGCCAGGTCATCGAGTGGCACAGGAAACGGCATGCTCATGTCGATCGGCGCATCACCGTGAATCCGGATCCGCCAACCCGTGGGCTGCA
This sequence comes from uncultured Acidimicrobiaceae bacterium, assembly GCA_963741995.1. Taxonomy (GTDB): domain Bacteria; phylum Actinomycetota; class Acidimicrobiia; order Acidimicrobiales; family RAAP-2; genus Bog-473. The sequence goes on along the minus strand of CAVUKI010000011.1, from coordinate 31,571 downwards.
AACCCCAATTGGGCTCGACGTCCATAGCCACGAAGCCGTACTGCGTGAAACGGATCCGATCGATGCCCCTGCTGCGGCCCGTGACCACAACACGCTGCGCCGCCGCTGTCCCGGCTTTGATTTCACCGGCCACAATCATCGTGTCTTTCTTGGCTGCGGCGACGCCACCCTCGCCGACCCATTTGTCGATTTCGAAGCCGGCCAAGTCGGCCAGCACGCTGAGCGGCGGCTGATACTCACCGAACAAGTGATTCTTGCGGCGCTCGGGATCAAATTCCGCCAGCGGCTTCCCAAATCGCATCTGCTCCATCACCATGTGCGCCGACGGCCGGTGCGAGAGGTCGCCGAATTCCTCGATCTCGATCAGATCGACGTTTCGCTGGATCGACAAAAGCGCCATAGGGAGGGTCTCGGTCACGAAGCCGGGATCACTCCCGCTTGCCCAAACCGATGCCCCGCCGCTCTTGCAGGCCGCATGGACACGGGCCAAGTTGGCGCTGCCGAGGCGGACCCCGCGGGCGAACAGATCGCTACAGGTAGAGACGACGTTCGTGCCTGCACCAAGTAACGCAACCACGTCTTCGACAAGTTCGTCTTCGGTCAAGCCAGCTCGAGTCTGGCCCCTCCCGGTCGCACGCGGCATGTAGATACAGCAGTCCGCTTCGATCTTGAGAACTGCCTCTCGGTTGGTGGTGGCGACGACGCCGGTGGGGTCTTCTCCGCACAACTTCCCCGCCTCGACACCTTCCTTTGCCGAGTCGTAGACCCTCACCGCGACCAGGTCGAGGGCGGGATGGCGAATCACCTCTCGAAGTGCCCGCTGACCGGTGTTGCCTGTCGCCCACTGGACGACGCGATATCTCGAGTCCACGTGCCTCCTCTCTCTTCTCAGCCCGCGGAGGATAGCCGATCGGCTAGCCCCGGACAATCCCGGCGGCCTGTTGAGTCAGCAGCGAGACGACGAATGGTCGGTCAGGCGGTGATGACCGGCAGAGATTCCCATCCCCGCACGGTGGAAGTGGGAGCTCGCCGGATGTTGTCCCAATCGACCTCCCATTGAGGGAACCGCTTCAGGACTTCGTCCAGAGTCACGCGACCTTCCATCCGCGCCAGCGCAGCGCCCAGGCAGAAATGAATGCCATAGCCGAATGTGAGGTGTTGACCGATGTCGCGATGGATGTCGAACCGATCGGGATCCTCGTATTTGTCTCCGTCGCGGTTGGCAGACCCCGTGAGGCAGATCATGGCGCTCCCAGCCGGCACCGTCTGGTCGTGAAGCTCGACGTCGTGTGCGACATACCGGGCGACGTGCGGCGTGGGGGGCTCGAAGCGCAAGAGCTCCTCAATGGCGTTGGCGACGAGTGAGCGATTCCCGACCAACTCGCGAAGTTGATCGGGGTGTTCTGCGAGCACCTTTCCCATCCAACCAATGAGGCGATTCGTGGTTTCGTTGCCGGCGCCTGAGACAACGCTCACATACATGAGAACTTCGTCACGGGTCAGCTTTCGCGTTGTCCCGTGCTCATCTTCGAATTCGACGAACAACAGTTCGGACATCAAGTCGTCTGAGGGATGGGTCGTTCGCCAGTCGATGTAGTCGGAGAAGAAATCCGCTTGCCCGATATTGTCTGCCGATACCTCCATTGGTTTGCCGGGATCGGTGCGCAATGAGGCGTTCGCGCGGTCGCGGGCCTCCTCTTGGTCGGATTCGGGGACACCAAGAAGCATTCCGATCGTGCGCATCGGGATCTGCTCCCCGAGATCGGCGACGAAGTCGAGACGACCACCGCCGACCAGTGGGTCGAGAACGCTTCCGCAGAACTCTCGGACCTTCTCCTCGAGAGCGAGCATCTTCTTCGGGGTGAATACTCGGGAGAGTAGACCCCGATGGACATCGTGTAGCGGTGGATCTTCGAAGATGACAATCCCAGGGGGTATCTCGATGTTCGCCTTGATGAACTCGAGTACCGATCCACGAGCGGAACTGAAGATCCGCCGGTCGAGAAGCCCGCGCTGGACGTCTTCGAAGCGGCTGACGGCGTAGAAGTCGTGCTCCTCGTTGTAGTACAGAGGCGCTTCGGCTCTGAGCCGGGCATAGACGGGATAGGGATCCGCATCGATCTCACGGTCGTAGGGGTCGTAGTAGACGTCCGTCATCGTCATCGCCTTGTCTCCCGTTCGAGCGAGTGCGTGCCTCACCGCCCAACCCTCTGTGGGCTCCATCAGCCTCGCTGTCGATGGTAGCCGATCGGCTAGTCTCAGCGCCGAAGGGCGCCGACCGAAGGAGCGAAATGGCCGAATTGGAGGGGAAGTTCGCGATCATCACCGGTGCAGGATCCGGGATGGCGAAGGCATCGACGAGGGTGTTTGTGCGGGAGGGCGCACGAGTGCTTGCCGCAGATATCAGTGGACGCCAGGAGGAGACTGCCGCCGAACTTGGTGATGCTGTCGTTCCGTTCTATTGCGATGTCACCAAGGAGGACCAAGTCGAAACAATGTTTGCGGCAGCCCTTGACGCGTTCGGACGGGTCGACGCTGTTCTGAATGTGGCCGGTATCGGAAGTGCTGGGGCGCTGGCGGAGGTCTCGATGGACGAGTACGACCGAATCATGGATGCCGACTTAAGGAGCGTGATGCTCGGGACCAAACACGGCATCAGGGCGATGCTCCCCACAGGTGGTGGTGTCATCCTCAACTGGTCATCGACCGGAGGGATCAACGCCACGCCATTTCCTGTGAGCGTGTACTCGGCCGCCAAAGCCGGTGTCATCGCGCTGACCAAAGCTGCTGCCGTCGAGTACGGCGCAAAGGGCATTCGGGCCATTGCCATTTGCCCCGGCTTCATCGAGACCGAGATGTCTGGAGGTCCGGGCGCGGCAGCCCGGCATCCCCAACTTGTTCAGGGCACGGCGCTCAAGCGGGGTGGCCAACCTGAGGAGGTGGCTGAGTTGGCGGCATTCTTGTGCTCGAATCGAGCGAGCTACATCACCGGGGCAGTCATTCCGGTCGATGGTGGGATGACTGCGACATTGGCCTGAACCGCTCCACCGAACGTCGACCATCTCGCTTTACGGCACGAAACATCCGAAGCTCAACCTTCATCGAATCGACGGATCCATTCGGCGTGCACACCACTGGACGTTGTGGCCTTTCGCGGAGGGAGTCCCGGAGCGTCGCACGAGAGAACATACCTCTGAACTGCTACTTTGGAGCCGAAGACGGGCTTCGAACCCGCGACCTTCACCTTGGCAAGGTGGTGTTTTCCGTCTAGGCGATCGGCCACGGTCACCCACCGTACGCTTTCGTCCACCAAGTCCGCTCCGTCCGTCGCTGGAGTGAAGCCCTCGACCGTCCGGCCGGCACCAAGCCTGCTGAACGAGAATCACAATCGCCGGCGACGGCTCCCGTCCCAGCGCATCTCCGGTTGCCAACCGTCTACCCTGGCGCCAGCAGAGCGGAAACCCGGAGGAGGCGAGCCTTGGCGGTCACCGAGACCATCACGGTCCTATTCACCGACCTGGTCGGTTCGACCGAGATCAGCTATGCGATCAGTCCGAACGCCTCGGACGAGCTGCTCCGGGCCCACTTCTCAGTGCTCCGTCGAGCCATTGCCGGCTCCGGAGGCGTCGAGGTGAAGGGCCTCGGCGACGGGGTCATGGTGGTGTTCCGCAGCACGTCTGCCGCCCTGTCGTGCGCAGTTGCGATGCAGCAAGCGGTCCACCGTGACAACGTCGGCGCCCGCCATCAGCTGGGGCTACGCATAGGACTCAGCGGCGGAGAGGCGACGATGGAGTCCAACGACTACTACGGCGACCCAGTGATAGAGGCGGCTCGGCTGTGTGCTCACGCCGATGCCGGTCAGATCCTGGCCACCGATGCCGTCCGGATGATGGGCGGACGGCGTAGCCCTTACCTCTTCGAGCGGCTCGGTGCGGTTGAGTTGAAGGGCCTCCCAGAGCCCGTGGGCATCCTCGAGGTCCGTTGGGAGCCGCTTGATGAAGCTGCCGCCGAAATCGGCGTGCCGCTTCCGGCGCGCCTGACGCACGTGCCGCTCACCGGAGTGGTCGCCCGCGAGACCGAGGCGGCAATGCTGACGGACGCCTACAAACGAGCGGCAGCCGGGGAAGGGCGCGCCGTGGTCCTCGTGTCAGGTGACGCCGGTGTCGGGAAGACGACTGTGGTCGCCGAGGCCGCCCGGCGGGCCGCCAAGGAGGGCGCCTGCGTGCTCTTGGGGCGTTGCCAAGAAGACGTCAGCGGCTCGTACTCACCCTTCGCCGAGGCGCTGCACCATTACGTCGTGCATGCGCCCGAGCACGTGCTTCGAACCCACGTGGAGGCCCACGGCGGCGACATCACATCGATGGTCCCCGCGCTCGGTCAACGGCTCGGGGCAGTTCCGGCACCGACGAGGTCGGATCCCGACACCGAGCGCTACCTCCTCTACGGCGCTGTGGCGAGCCTTCTGACGGCCGCCTCCGCGGATCAACCAACGGTGCTTGTGCTCGACGACTTGCAATGGTCGGACAGTCAAAGCCTTCGACTCCTGCGTCATGTGGTCGCCAACGTCGACTCGGCACGGCTGCTCGTGCTCGGGACGTTTCGAGACAGCGAGCTCTCGCCTTCCAACCCGCTCCGCGATCTCCTCGGTGCCCTACAACGCGAACCAAGTATCAGCCGGATCCAGTTGAAGGGCTTCGATGACACCGGCGTGCTCGCTTTCATGGAGGCAGCAGCCGGGCAACGCCTCGAGGAGGCCGCGACGGATCTCGCCCACGCGCTCTGGCTCGAGACCGAAGGCAACCCGTTCTTCGTCGGAGAGGTGTTGCGGAGTCTCCTGGAGACTGGCGCCATCTACCAGGACGATCGTGGACGTTGGGCGGCGGCTGGGGAAATGTCCGAGATGGTGCTGCCGAACAGCGTGCGAGAAGTGATCTCCGCCCGCGTCCGCCGGCTCGGTGCACGAGCAGGTCGGGTCCTTTCCATGGCGGCGGTCATAGGACGGGACTTCGACTTTGACCTGCTTCGCGCCGTGACCGACCTCAGCCAGGAGGAGTTGCTTGACGTCCTCGATGATGCGAGCGGCGCCGCCCTCCTGCGCGAGGTTCCTGACGTACAGGGGCGCTACAGCTTCTCGCACGCGTTGACGCAGCACACGTTGTACGAAGGCCTGCCGAGAGTCCGTCGAACGCGGGCCCATAGGCAGGTGGCCGAGGCCATCGAGGCGACCGTCGGCCAGACGTCGGGAGCGCGGGTGGGCGAACTGGCCCACCACTGGCTCAGCGCCAGCCAACCAGCCAACGCGACCAAGGCCATCGGCTACGCGCGGCAGGCAGGCGAGGCCGCCCTGGCCGCCCTGGCCCCCGACGACGCGGTCCGGTACTTCTCCCGGGCGCTCCAACTCGCAGAAATGGCGCCGGAGGACGACCCCCTGGTCGGCTGTGACCTACGTCTCGCCTTGGGCAAGGCACAACGCCAGGCGGGGTTGCCGGGCTTCCGGGAGACGTTCCTCGAGGCCGCCCACCGAGCCCAAGAGCTCGACGCAACGGAGCGCCTGGTGGCTGCCGCGTTAGGGAACAGCCGCGGCTTCTTCAGTTCGATCGGAGTGATCGACGCTGACAAGGTCAAGGTGCTGGAATCCGCGCTCGATGCCCTGCCCGATGACGACGGACGCGAACGCGCGCTCCTCCTGGCCACTCTGTGCAGCGAGCTCGCCTTAGGCACGACGTTGGACCGGCGGCAGGAGTTGGCCGACGGCGCCAGGGCGATGGCGCGGCGGTTGGGGGATCCCGACACCATCATCCGCACCCTGCACTTGGTCTGCAACCCGCTCCAGGTCCCTTCCACCCTCAACGAGCGGACGGTCGATGCAAAGGAGGCCCTGGAGCTGTCGGAGCTCCTGGGGGACCCCGACCTGCTGTTCTGGGCCGGCGCCGACGGCCGGTTGGCCGCAGTGCAAGCCGGTGACTTCGAGATGGCGCGTCGGTGCCTCGCAACCATGCATGCAGTGATCAAGGGACTCCGCCAACCGACGATGATGTGGGTCACCCTCTTCAATGACGCCGCCGATGCGCTCTTGGCCGGGGATCCCGATCGAGCCGAAGAACTCGCCACCGCTGCGTTGGAGATCGGCACGGAGAGCGGACAGCCGGATGCCTTCGGCTTCTACGGTGCCGAGATGATCGGCGTTCGCCGCCAACAGGGGCGCTACGGCGAGCTCGTCCCGATGATCGAGCAGGTGGCAGCCGAGAACCCGGCCCTCCCGGTGTTCCGTGCGACGCTGGCCGAAGGACATATGGAAGCCGGCAACGTCGACATGGCTCACCAGATGCTCGAAGCTGCGGCCGCGGGCCTCACCTCATTGCCCTACGACGTCGTCTGGATTTTCGCGGTGGCCTCCTACGCGGACGTCGCTACCGAACTGCACGCCGAAGCACCTGCTCGGCTGCTCCTGGATCTTCTCGAGCCTTTCGACGACCAGGTTCTCTTCATCGGGGCGACGGCCGGAAGCCCGGTGGCGTATTACTGCGGCAGCCTGGAGTGGGTGCTCGGCCGCTACAAAGAGGCGGAAAGGCACTTCGCCAAAGCAGCCGAGCTCAACGCCAGGGGTCAAATGGCGTTCGCTGCCGCCGTCACTTACCTGCAGTGGGGCCGCATGCTCTCGGCCCGAGGCGGCCCAGACGATTTCGAACGAGCCCGCGATCTCCTCACCCAAGCCCACGACACAGCCGTGAGCCGCGGGTACGCCGGCATCGCCCGGCGAGCCGCCACAGCCTTGTCTGGATAGTCCTGGGGTTCGCGTGCGGCCACCCAGAAAGAACTTGCAGGGGTGACTTCCGTAACGGCTGTACTGACCCAGAATCGCCGATCACGTTGTCACCATTACGTATCGCCTTCGACTTCAAGTGGTTCATGGCAGGACCCCCGTTCCTCGCGGCGCATGCGCGGCAGTCCTGCGGCCGTCGGCCAGAGAGAGCCCTGCGAGCAACGCATTCCGGAGATCACGCGGATCAATGATTGCGTCATAGGAGAGCCGGCTGCCCGCGGTGATCGAAGCTCTGGCCTGTTCGCCAGCCAATCGCGCCCTCTCCTTGGGATCGGCCACGGCGCTTCCTTCCGAACTTGCCGGCAGGGCACCGAGCGTGATCGAAGGGAACGCCAGGGTGATGGTCTGGCCGTCGAACGGATTCATGGCCATGATGGACGAGCCGAAGCCGAATGCCTTGCGCAAGGTGACGTGCAGCTTGGGTACGGTCAGCCGATGCTGAACGGCGAACATGCGTGCGGCATGGCGCAGGATCCCCTGTCGCTCTGCGAGGGTGCCCGCGAGAACGCCCGGATTGTCGGCCAAGAAAACACAGGGAAGCCCAAAAGCCCCCGCTACGTCGAGAAAATGTGTGACCTTATCGGCGGCCGCGCTGTCGACGGTGCCTGCCATCACAGCAGGATCGTTTGCAACCATGGCCACGCTCTGCCCGCCCAGACAGGCCAGGGCTGTGACGATGGACGGTCCGAAACTCGGCTGGATCGCGAGGAGGGACCCGTCGTCGACCACCGTTTCGAGTACCGGAACAATGGGATACGGACGGCGAGAGCTGGCCGGAATGAGGTCCAACATGTTGTCCAGCCTGCGGGGTCCGGTGTCGGGTCCGTTCCGATACGGTGGCGTCCCCCATGCGTTGAGCGGAAAATAGGCGAGGTAACGACGGGCCAACGAGATGGCTTCGACGTCGTCGGCCACGACGTTATGAACGACACCGGACGTGTCGGCCGCCACCCGAGGGCCGCCGAGCACCTCCTTGGTCACGTCCTCGCCTGTCGCCGACTTCACCAGCGGCGGACCGGCGGCGAAGATCGAGGCCGATTCGGTCATGACCGCGAAGTCAGACAGAGGCGCCGTCAGTGCGCCATGGCCAGCCGAGGCGCCCAGGACGAGGCACACGATGGGCGCGATGCCTGACAGCTCGGCCAGGCCCATGAGGTCCCCGGGTCGTCGTCCAGCGGCTGACTCGGTGACCCGATGTCCGGCCCCTTCGAGCATCATCACCAAGGGAACCCGTTCTTGGAGCGCCAGTTGGCACAGGCGATAGCGCTTGTCTGAAGCTCCGCTGCCGATTGACCCACCAAGCACGGTCACGTCTTCGGCCCCAGCCAGGGCGGGCCGGCCGTTGATAAGCCCTGAGCCTGCCACGAGCGCGTCGCCGGGGATGGGGGGATCCTCCGTCGTGCCCACCAGTTGACCGATCTCGGAGAACGAGCCGGGGTCGAACAGGGTGGCAATCCGCTCACGCGCGTTGAGGCGGCCCCGCTCCCTCTGGCGGGTGAGGCGGGTCTCGCCACCCATCAAAAGCGCCTCAGTCTTCCGGCGCTCGATCTCTTCAAGCGCCGGGCCCCAGTCTTGAGGTTCGTCACTCATCACGCGATGCACCCCGTCGACCAGAATCGCTCCGAAATACCGCCGGGACTGATGTTCAACTCAGATCCGTCCCGCCTGGATCTTCAGCAGATCCGCCGAGCCGCCACCATCGACGGCGATCACCTGTCCCGAGACAAAGCGGGCCATCGGGCTACACAGGAAGAGGGCGAGGTAGGCGATGTCGGACCCGTGGCCCTGCAAGCCAAGCGGGTTCTTGGGGCGATCATCGCCGGCGTTCACAACCTCCGAAAATCGACGAACTCCCTCCGTTCCACCTATCGACCCGGGTGCGATCGCATTGACCCGGATCCCATACGGTCCCCACTCCACCGCACAGGTTCGAGTAAGGGAATCGACCCCGGCCTTCGCCGCCGCAACGTGGGACTGGAAAACGACACCCCTCTGTTGAAAGGGGGCGCTGATATTGACGATGCTCCCACCGTGGTCCGACAGCCATGCATCGAAGGCTGCTCGGGTCACGTTGTACGTGCCGAGCAGATCAATATCGACCACTGCTTTGAAACCATTCGGCGATATCTTTGACATAGGAGCCGGAAAATTGCCAGCGGCGTCATTGACGACGATGTCCAGTCTCCCGCGGTCAGAAACGACGGAATCGATCACCGACCGCACCGCCTCCGCATCGCGAACGTCACAGACACCGAAGGCGGCGTCCACCCCTTCGGCCCTCAGTTCTTGAACAGCTTCCTCCAGGTTCTCTCGCTTTCGACTGGCCATGGTGACCCGTGCGCCGTGAGCACCGAAGACTCGGCAGATTTCCTTGCCAATCCCGGTCGCGCCGCCCGTTACAAGAGCAACCTGACCGTCCAATACATCCGAGGCGAAAGAACTTGGTTCCATGCGTCCCGATTATGCTCCAGCTCCCGTGCAGGAGTCATAGCCCCTGTTAGGGCGGTCTGCCATCGACGGCGCTGTAGGAGAGCGCTCTACCTTTCGGCGATCCATAAAGTTGGAGTTCAGATCAGGGACTTCAAGGCGCGTGAGCAACATTGACGGGCCCAGTGCGCGGTTCCAAAGGGTTCGAATCGTCTTCCTCCAGTCACTGAGCAAGATCCGTGAACGCCTTATCCGGATTGGAGGGCGTGTGGACGAAGGCGGAGCCGGTGCGCTCCAGGACGAGCCAGCCTATGGCCGTCTGCTGCAAGAAGCTGCCGCTCGCCGAGACCACCTGGCCCCCGAAGTACAGGCGGAAGGGCCGCGCCCGCAGGGCCCGAAACGAACTCCCCGCCTTGGCTGCCTTCGCTGTTCCGGTGCCCGGCACGGGTCCTGTGTCCGGCATTGCCGCTAAGGCTTCACGGTCCATCGCGCACCGTCGGGGACAATAACTGGTCCTTCCCCGCCCGGATGGAGAAGTGGACACGCCGGCCTGCTGTTATCCGCTCAGCTCGGAACTGAATCCACCACTGCGCGCATCAGCTCAGTGCCATCCCTCGAGTGCGAAAGCATGAGGAGATGTGACGAGTCGATCTCAACTGTCGTCATGCCCGCTCGCTGGTGTCCGAAGCGCGCGACATCAGGACTGGCCGTACGGTCATGAAGGCGACCGATCGCCAGCACGGCTTCTCCTTCCAGGCCGCTGCCGCTGCCGCATCGACGTTGGACGCGCACTCGTCGTAAAGCTGAAAGAGGAATATGGGCTCGTCTTGGCAGGCTATGGAAGACTTCCTACCGACAACCATCAGAGGTGGCTGTGATGCACTTCCGACCAGGAGGCAATGAAGTCAGACGCAACCGCCAGCAGAGGTCCGTCTGGGAGGCACGGCCACCGGCATGTCGCCCGTGGTTTCGCGGCGAGCCTCTCTTTGAGCGTCGTTTTCGTGGCGTGCGGAGGTTCGCCGAGTTCCGCTTCGTCGACGCCCTCCGGCAGTTTGACGTCGACGAGCACCTCACACGCCCTCTCTGGCGTCACTGTCACTGGGCCCTTTCCGGTTGGCTCCCCTACGTTCAACCCTTTACGGCACAAGTTTCAACCTGTCAAAGGTCGGATACGAGAAGTCCCAGTTCTTCGTCTCTGGTACCGCCCACTCATATACGCCCGCGCAGCCTCTGACGAGTGCCGGCAAGTGGACCGTCGCAGCAGGCGTCAGCGCTCCCTATAAGACGCGGATAGCTGTCTACCGTCCGATCAACCCGAAGAAGTTCAACGGAACGGTGGTGGTCGAGTGGCTCAATGTGAGCGGCGGAACGGACGACAGCCCTGACTGGACGCTCTCCCACAACGAACTGATTCGCAACGGCTTCGCCTGGGTAGGGGTTTCCGCCCAACAAGTCGGTGTCAACTCAGCGAAAACCACCGATCCGGCGGAGTACTCGTCGCTCGTCGCTCTCGCACCCAGGCGACAGCTTCTCCTACGACATCTTCTCGCAGGCTGGCCAGACGGTCCGCAAAGACTCATCGAAGATCTTGGGTGGTCTGCGGTTACACGCACTCATCGCGGCGGGCGAGTCGCAGTCGGCCGGACGGCTCATGACGTACATCGATGCGATAGAGCCGATATCGCACGTCTACCAAGGTTTTCTGGTACACAGCCAGTTCGGCACTGGCGCTCCACTTTCCCAAGCGCCGCAGACCAACGACGCGGCACCGAACCCGACCACGATCCGCAGTGACATCGGTGTTCCGGTGTTCGAGTTCGAGACCGAGACCGACGTCGACAACAGCAATCTGACTGACCGGCTGCATTACGGGAATCCAAAGTGGTTCCGACTCAGGGAGGTCGCCGGCAGCTCGCACTACGACTACTACGGTCTGGCCATAGGTCCCAATGACACCGGCAATGGTGAGGGCGCCGTGAAGAACCTGGCTGCCATGCAGAATCCGACGCGCACGCCAGTGGGTGGGTTCAACTGCGCCGTTCCTATCAACACAGGGGGAACACACTGGGTACTCGACGCCGCCGTCTACTGGCTTCACAAATGGGTTGTCACGGGAACTGCGCCCCCTCGGGCACCCCTCCTGGCAACGACGCACGTCTCGCCAGTCGTGTACAAACTTGACGCAAACGGAAACGCGATCGGAGGTGTACGAACGCCACAAGTTGACGCGCCGATCGCTGCGCTGGGAAGCCAAGGCAACAGCGGGGCTTCTGCTTCCTCTTCGGCTCTACCGTGCCGTATAGCCCAGCTCACCTCGCCACCCTCCACAAGACCCACGGCAGTTCGTCGCAGCCTGGGCTCGTGCAGTGAAGAGCGATCGTGCCGATGGGTTCCTGCTCTCCGCCGATGCCACTGAGTTATTGCACTCGGCAGTCGTGTCGGAAGTACCACGGCGCGGTGGTTGAGTCGTTCCCGAGCCTCACTCGCCGAAGGACCGTAGGCTGACACACAGTCCCTGACCTGCCGCGATGGAGCGGAAGACGGGATTCGAACCCGCGACCTCACCTTGGCAAGGTGGTGTTTTTCGTCCCCCTGGTTGGCCCCGCTCCTCTTTCGTGCTGTTCCGTCCACAGAGTTTCCATTACGTCCATCAGATACGCCCCAGTAGTAGAGCGCTCTACTTTGTAGGAAAGCCCCCAAGCCGGTGACACCGAAGGCTTCAGTCCGGCCCGGCTCCCAGTCCTGGCAGGAGGATGGCAATCAACGCTGCCGCATGAGCATCGATCCATTTCGGATCCTTCGGGTTCCGCCCTGTCAAAAGGCGGACCTCCGGGGCGTTGACGTAGGGCAACGATGCCGCGCCGACGAGCACGTAGTACAGGATCTCGTGGTCGATGGGTGCGGCAACGCCGGCCTTGCAAAGCATCTCCCATGCCGGCCGGATGCCGTCGAATACGGGCTTCACGTGTGTCTCCGTCATCCACGTCAAGCGGTCGCTGGCCGCCGTGCCCTCGTGCACCATGATCTGATTGAGCTCAGGGTGCTCGGCGGCGAATCTGACGAATCGACGAATGCCATCAGCGAAGGCCGAAGCGAGCTGCGACATCTCGATCCCGGTCAGTTCCGCGGGTATTCCCCCATCCAACGCCTCGCCCAATAGCCCAAAGAGGTAGTCCACCGAGGCAGTCCAGAGGGCCGCCTTCGACTCGAAGTGATAGTTGATCTGCGGTTGGTGCGCTTCGACTCGCCGCGCGATGGCACGCGTAGACGCACCGTCGAAACCCTTGGCCCCGAACTCGACCAGTGCCGACTGCAAGAGCTCCTCCCGGATATCGGACCTGGACCGGCGGAGCCGGACCTTGTCCGCTGTTTGGGCCTTGCCTTGCATTACTTCCAAGTATAACGTTATTATCACTTGATAATAAAGTGGCGTTGGGGAATGGCGCTGCCCGGGGGTCACGATCGCCGTAGGGCCAAAGCCCGTTCGGCAAAGGGGGTCACAGCAATGAGGCGATCGCACACCGCCCTCCTGCGAGTCTTCTCCGGAGCGGCGGCGCTACTGGCCGCGTTCGGGAGTCTTCTGCTCGCCGGTCCCGTCGGAGCATCGACGTCTTCGAAGCCGCCACTGGTCGTCGGAATCTCGATGTCGCTGTCGGGGGACTTCTCACCGCTGGCAGCACCACAGCTCAATGGTTACCGGCTCTGGGCCCAGACCGTGAACGCCCACGGCGGGATCCTCGGCCGCCAAGTCGTGCTGAAGATCGCCGACGACGCGTCCAATCCCACCCAAGCCGTAAGTAACTACCAGAACTTCATCTCGGGGGACCATGTCGATCTGGTCTTCGGCCCGTTCTCGAGCCTCCTAACCATCCCGACAGCGCCTATCGCCAAGCGGTACGGCTACGCCTTCATCGAGCCTTCCGGGGGCTCACCCACGATCTTCAACGAGCACCTCAACAACGTGTTCTTCACTCAACCGGCACCGATCCTCAGCTCCGGGAACGAGTTCGCCAGCTACATCCTCTCGCTCCCGCCCAAGGAACGCCCGAAGACCGCCGCTTATCCGACGGTCGACGACCCCTTCACATCCCCGATCGTCGCTGAGATCCAACAACGCCTCCAGGCCGCTGGGATCAAAACTGTGTACTCGAAGACCTACTCGACTGAGACGGTCGACCTCTCACCTGTTGTCGCGGCCATCGTTGCGGCCAAGCCTGATTTGATCGTCTCCGGGACCGGAGGCGCCGATGCGGTCGCCGAAGTGAATGGCTTCATTCAGTCAAAATTCAACCCGAAGTATCTGTTCTTCACGGGCGGCCCCGACGATCCGAGCTTCAAAAATCAGGTCGGGGCGTCGAACGTCAACGGCATCTTCAGCACCGGCGACTGGTTCTATCAGGACAAGACAGCCGGCAACGCCGCGTTCGTAAAGGCCTACGTGGCTAAGTACGGAGGAACTCCCGCCACGATCGATTCGGCGGCGGCAGAGGCGTACGCAGCGGGCCAGGTGGTGCAGCTCGTGGCGCAGCGCACCGGCAAGGTCGACAATGCGACGATCATCAAGGCGTTGCACCGCGGAACGTGGCCGACGGTGGAAGGCAATCTAAGTTGGAACGCCGCCGGGTCCCCCAACGGCGAGGACATCATCGTGCAGTGGGTGAAGGAGCAACTGGTGCCGGTCTACCCTCCGGCCGTCGCAGTGACGAGTCCGATCCTGAAGCCGCCCTGGGGCGGCTGACCGATGCATCTGTTCGTTCAGTCGATCATCATCGGTGTGCTCATCGGCGGGGTGTACGCGCTCCTGGCGAGCGGCATGACGATGACGTTCGGGGTCACCCGGATCATCAACTTCGCCCAGGCGATGTTCGCCATCGTATGTGCGTACTTGAGCTACAGCCTTTTCACCCGTTTCGGGCTCGATCCGTTTCTCTCCGTGGCGATCCTCATGCCGATGATGTTCCTGTTCGGCTACGGGGTCTACACCTTGCTCCTGCGACGTCTGGGCAAGGCGGGACCGGCGATGGCGCTGATGGTGCTGTTCGCACTGGGAATCGGCGCGCAGGGAGTCACCGATCTCGTTTACGGGACGAATACGATCACGATCACCCCTTCCTATGCGAATGACTCCTGGGTGGTGTTCGGCTTCCAGATCCCGGTCGTCCGGTTCTTTGCCTTCGTCATGGCGGTTGCGGTCCTCGGCGTGTTCCATCTGATCCGACAACACTCCAAGCTCGGAAGGGCGCTGCGTGCGACCTCCCAGAACCCGGCAGCGGCCAGCCTGCTCGGCGTGGACGTCCAGAAGATGTCCGCGATTGCCACTGGTTTGGGCTTTGCCGCTGCAGGCGCCGCCGGGCCGATCTACGGTCTGATCTTCCCGTTCACGGGCAACAGCCAGTATGACCTCCTGTCGAAGCTTCTGACGGTGATGATTCTGGGCGGACTGGTCAGCATGCCGGGAGTGATCATCGCCGCCGTATTCCTCGGCGTCGTCGAATCCGTCATCGCCGCCACCATCTCGCCTGACTGGTCGTCCTTCTCGTTCCTGGTGGCGCTGTTCATCGTCTTGATGGTCCGACCGCAAGGAATTTTCGGTGGTCACCGAATGCAAGGTGCCCTCTGGTGACGGCTGTTCCCCGTGCCTCACGCCTGCGCCCGTCCGGCCTGGCCCAAGCAGCGGCCTTCGTGGCGGTCCTCGTCGTACTCCCGATCGTGTTTCCCGCCCAATGGCTCGTGAACCTGTTCATCTTCACGGCGATGTTCGCCGGCGCGGCCATGGCCTGGAACCTGATCGGAGGCTCTGCCGGCTATCCGGCGCTGGGTAACGGTGCATTCTTCGGCGTTGGCGCCTATGCGATGGCCATCCTGACGACGCACCTGGGTGTCGGTGGGGGCTATTTGGTGTTTGCCTGGGCCATTCCTATCGCAATCGGAACTGCCATCGTTTTCGCCCCGATCGCGCGGCTGCTCCTGCGCACGCGAGCGGCGGTGTTTGCGGTCTTGACCATCACCTTGCTGTTCATCGGTCAAACTCTCGCGTACAACCTCGTGAGCCTGACCCAGGGCTCCCTGGGCATGACCCTTCCGTCACCGTCCTTCCCGGCGGCGCGCTACGACCAACCCTTCTATTACGCCATGGCGGGTCTGCTGGCCCTGACCGTGCTCTTCTGCTGGGCGGTCAGGAACAGCAAGCTGGGGTTGGCACTCAACGCCGTCCGGGACGACGAGGACCGGGCTCGGGGCTTGGGCGTCCAGACCGAGATGGTCAAGCTGTTCGCCTATTGCTCGAGCGCCGGCCTGACTGCCGCGTTCGGGGCGATCTGGGCCTACTACATCAGCTTCGTGTTTCCCGGGTTCGCATTCGATCCGATCCTTTCCTTGAGCGTGATCCTTTTCGCATTCTTGGGCGGGGTGGGCTCCCTCTGGGGTCCGCTCGTTGGCGCCCTCCTGATCGTGCCTGTCCAGCAGTACCTGGCGTTCCGGTTCGGGGCGAGCCATCTGTACCTGATCGCCTACGCCGCTGTCTTCCTCCTCGTGATCTACCTCCTCCCAAACGGCATCGTCCCCTCCTGCAGGCAGTACCTGACAAGACTGCGGCGACTGCGTTCAGGCGCCACGGCGCCCGATGCCTCGCTGCTGGTCTCGAATGTCACAGCCAGGGAATCCCAGTGAGTGCATTGCTGAGTATGCAGGGTGCATCGAAGTCCTTCGGCGGGATCAGAGCCCTCGACAGCTGTTCGTTCGATGTCGAAGAGGGTTCGGTCACCGGTTTGATCGGGCCGAACGGCTCTGGAAAGACGACAGCCTTCAACGTGATCACCGGATATGAACATGCCGACAGCGGCCGGGTAGTGCTGCGCGGCCGGGCGATCACGCGACCCGATCCTTGCCGCATGTACCGCTTCGGCCTCGCCCGTACCTTCCAGCAATCGCGCATCTTGCCCGGGCTGACCGCCCTCGAGAACGTCGTGGTGGCCCGCAGCCAGGCCTGGTACCGGCTGTTCGCTCAGCGGGCGCCCGCCGGGGAGACCCAGCGAGCGTTTGAGCTCCTTTCCGAATTCAACCTGGCCGACTACGCCGATCGCCCGGCGGGCGTGCTGTCCTACGGCCAGCGCAAACTCCTCGAGTTTGCCGCCGTCCTCATGGATGAGCCGTCCTTGGTCCTCCTTGACGAGCCGACGGCAGGTATCAATCCCGTGATGAAGGAGGCGATGGAAGCCCACGTGCGGAGCCGCAACGCCAGGGGTGTCACCTTCCTTATCGTCGAGCACGAGATGCAATTCGTCATGCGCCTGTGCGACCAGATCGTGGTGTTGGATCGAGGCCGCCCCATCGCCTGCGACACCCCCGAAGCCGTACAGGACGACCCGCGGGTGCTCGACGCGTATCTGGGGACTGAGGTGAGCGACGCCCTGGACCTCGAAGACGTCGTCGCCGGTTACGGCCGGGGCGACGTGCTCCGTGGCCTGTCCCTGCATGTGCCCGCGGGCGAGATCACCTGCCTCGTCGGGCCCAACGGGTCCGGAAAGTCGACAGTGCTGCGAGTCGTCAGCGGCCTCATCACCCCGACCCGAGGTCGGGTGAAGCACAGCGATGTCGAGATTTCGGGCTTGTCACCTCGAAAGATCCTCGAGCGTGGCGTTGCCCATATTCCCCAGGACCGCGGACTGTTCCCCGCCATGTCAGTGTGGGACAACGTCCTGATGGGCGCGTACATCAGCAGCGACCGGACTGCGGTCGTGGAGCGGATCGAAGAGCTGGCCGAGAGGTTCCCGATCATCCGAGAGCGGCGTCGTGCCTATGCCGGGTCGCTATCAGGCGGCGAGCAGAAGATCGTCGAGATCGCGCGGTCATTGATGCTCGACCCGAGCGTGCTGTGTTTCGACGAGCCGTCGATCGGCCTCGAACCGCGGGCCCGCAGGAGGGTCTTCGACCTCCTGACCGAGCTCAATGCGTCGGGTCGGACCATCCTGCTGGTCGAGCAGAATACCCGCTCGGGGCTGGAGATCGCCCACCACGGGGCGGTGCTCGATCGGGGCGTGGTCCAGCTCGCGGCTTCGGGGTCCGAACTCCTCTCGGACCGTGACATCGGTCGGCTCTACCTCGGTGCGGCGGACTGAGCGGGCATGCGGCTCCGGACCAGATGGAGCGCCAGCGATGGCCCATGTCGGTCACTCGGCTTGCCGGGATGGACGAAATCACAGTGTTCCTTTCAATCGAGAATTTCAAAGTAGGGAGGTCATGCGCATGAGCGCTGCAAGTGGGACCACGAACCAAGACGGAGATGGTGCATCGGTGCGTCTGCTACCGATGTCGAAGGATCCCTTCGAGGCGCCGACCGATCGAGACATGCTCCCCTCCGAGCGGCGATCGTTCGTGCGGACGCACCGGACCTGCATCTTCGGCTACGGGCGCCAGTCGGACGGGCCCGCCATGTCGGTGGTGTACTACGTCCCTGGAGGCAACGACGACCTGTTCGTGGCGACCATGGCGGATCGGGCCAAGGCCAAGGCCGTTGTGCGGAACGGCAAGATCAGCCTGTGCATACTCGACGAGACCTGGCCCTTCTCCTACCTGCAGGTCTATTGCAACGCGGTCATCGACGACGACGCCGAATTGCCGGTCGACGTGATGATGGCCGTGGCCGAGCGTATGTCGGGTGAACCGTTGGGACCGGAGCTGCGCCCTGTGGTCAAGGCCATGGGAGAAGAGGAAGGTCGCGTGCTGGTTCGGTGCCGGCCCTACGCGACGTTCGTGACGCCACCACGACACCTGCATCGCAACGACCAGGCGGACCAGCTGACCCACTGGGTCTCGGCGTCGATGGCCTGGGACGCTGCCAGACGCTAGGGACGAACCTTGACGTTCCGATTCGCCAACGTGGCCGGCCGGTCCGCGCTTGTCGATTCCGACGGGCGCTGGTTCGACGCGTCGAGAGTGAGTGGCGGGGTCATCCCAGTCGACCCGATGGACGCGTGGCGACGCCTCGACGAACTTCATGGAGCAGCGGGCGCCATCGCCGGCGCGGCATCCGACGGGAACCTCAGCGACGCCGATGTCCGACCGCCCATCCCTTTGCCCAAGAGCGTCTTCGCTGTCGGCTTGAATTATCGGTCGCATGCGGACGAGTCCAACATGAAGGTGCCGGACTCGCCCCTTATCTTCACGAAGTTCCCGAGCTGTCTCGCGGGCCCTACCGACCCCGTGATCCTCGGCGGATCCACCGATGACTACGAAGCGGAGCTCGTTGTCGTAATCGGCCGCGGGGGCCGCAACGTCAGGTACGAGGACGCGTGGGACCACGTCGGTGGTCTCGCTGCGGGCCAGGACATCTCCGACCGGGCCCTGCAATTTGCGGCCGAGCCGCCTCATTTCGATCTAGGCAAGTCGCGGGACTCCTACGGACCGATCGGCCCGGTCGTCGTCTCAACCGACTCCTTCGCCGACCCCGGTGACGTTCGCATCACGTGTGACGTCAACGGTGAGCGACGTCAGGAGGATCGCACCTCGAATCTGATCTTCGACATCCCGGCACTAGTCAGTTACCTCTCCAGTATCCTCACCCTGAGCTCGGGAGATCTCATCTTCACGGGCACTCCTGAGGGGGTGGGTGCCGCAAGTCTGAGGTTCCTCGTTGACGGCGACGTGATCACCACAACGATCGAGGGCATCGGCACCCTGACGAACCGTTGCCAAAGCCCCGAGACGGAACATTCATAACCTTGGACCACCCGGTCTGCTGAGGAGGAAGTCGTGACACTGCACCGCCTGGCGTCGATCACGATCGGCGTTCCCAACGTCGAAGAGACCTCGGCCTACTACGATGAGTTCGGGCTGTCACGTGACGGCGCGGCGTTTTCGACCAGTGACGGCGGCGAGCAGCTTCGCATCGTCGGGAGTCCTTCCCGTCGACTGATCGAGCTGTGCATCGGAGCCGACGATCCAGACGACCTGGGTCGTGCAGCCGAGCGGCTGACCAGGCTCGGGGTTACCGTCCAGCGGGACACTGCCAGTGTCAGCGCCGTCGAGATCCACAGTGGCGCACGTGCCCTGATCAAGGTCCTCCCCCGGATCTCACAGCATCCCGCCGCGCTGGAGCCGCACAACGGTCCCGGGCGTTCCGACCGACAGAACGCTCGTGCACCTGGCATACTCCGCGAAGTACCAATCCGTCCCCGCAGATTGGGTCACGTCGTCATCGGCACGCCCGACGCCGAAGCCTCGCAACGCTTCTTCGTCGATGGCGTCGGGTTCAAGGTGAGTGACCAGGTGCGAGGGGCCGCCGCCTTCATGCGATGCTCCACCGACCATCACAACCTGCTACTCCAACCATCCCCGGTGGCGTTCTTGCATCACACGTCCTGGCAGGTTGAAGACCTCGACGAGGTCGGGCGCGGGGCCATGCGCATGCTCGAAGGTCATCCCGAGCGACATGTCTGGGGGCTGGGGCGGCACTTTATCGGCTCCAACTTCTTCTGGTACCTGCGAGATCCTGCGGGCAATTTCTCCGAGTACTACTCCGACATGGACATCATCACCGACGACCAGCTGTGGACACCGCGAACGTGGGAACCGTCGCTCCGCGCCTTGTACGCCTGGGGACCAGACGTGCCACCTTCAATGCTGCAGCCCGACGACCTCGCTGATCTGATGACCACCTCTCATCAGCGTTGACCATCGCTAGGCGAGGGTTGAAAACCGTCTCTGACCTGGTGGTGTGGGAGAGAGGAGCCCCTACAGCACGGCGGCAGGAAACCGCCAC
The DNA here is from genome assembly GCA_963741995.1 of uncultured Acidimicrobiaceae bacterium. Taxonomy (GTDB): domain Bacteria; phylum Actinomycetota; class Acidimicrobiia; order Acidimicrobiales; family RAAP-2; genus Bog-473. Next base: position 11,562 of record CAVUKI010000011.1, on the reverse strand, counting down.
GCCCGGGGCCGACCGACCGGGCCCGACCGACCGAGGACGACCGCCGGCAGGGCCGCACGGAACCGGGCCCCACCCCACCCGAGAAGCAAGGCAGAGGGGCGCACGGAGGCGAGGGGCGGGGCTTTTGGCGGGGCGTTGAAACGCGCGGGGGGTCGCCCCGATCGCACCCTGGGGGCACCCCTCTTGCGCCCGTTGAACTGAGGCATGGCGCTGGACCTTGGTTGGGACCGAACGAGACCAGCCAAAGCAAGTGTCCCCTCTTCGCGCTGTCGAACCCAGAGCACACCTGTTCCGATGCGCCCTGGGTTCAACGCGATTCATCCACCCGAGGATGAATCAGGGATTCCTAGCCCTTTACAGCTGAGCGAGCCCAAGCCAGCGACGCCGTTGAACTAGCCACTCCATCGGCCACGTCGATCACCGGGACGACGTTGACATCGTTCCAGGCGAAGAACTTGGAGACAAACGAATAAACCACCGTCGGGTCATCAGCCTCCACGTACACGTAGCCACCGCTGTTGAGAGTGTTCAAGAGGGCATGGATCGTCAGTCCCTCCTCGGGCGTCCACTTGCCGAACGCCTGAGCAGGACGTCCTGGTTTTCGAAGTTCTGATCGTGTGTGAGACCTGCCGTACGGATCTCGTATTCGATGACGTATTTCATCGAGCTCTCCTATGGATCGGTGGCAAATCCACGTTGGACTTGACCGGCCGGACCCTACTCCTCGTCATTGCTCGCATGTCGGCGAAAGTGCCTCAGTACGCCGGATCGATGAGGCAATGCTGAGCTGAATGGGAGGACAGACTGTCCAGGTGGATCTCGACGTATTTGCCGCCCTCGTTGACCAGAAGCGGTCGTTCTGGGAGCAGAACGAAATCAAGGTTGAGTTCAGTCGGGGGCCTTCGCGCCTGAAGTCGGCGGCGTGGGTCACATGTGAAGGCAAATCAGCTCTTGCCCAGCTCATCGTCTGGGATAGCGGCGAGGCCGACCTTTCAACCGCGTCCAAAGACAGCGTGGAAATGCTGTTAGTTGAGCACTACGAGGTCACGTCCGAGATCGGACTTCTCGGGTGCCTCGAGGACCTAACGCAGTACCTTCTCGGAGGTACTTGAAGTTCAGCCCGAGCGAACTGACACGGTCGGTGATGGATCAAACGCTGTTGTCTCCCGCTCTCTATGGCTACGCAGACACCGAGGATCTACTGCTGGCTCAAGGCCGATAGCGAGTTCGTCTGTACCAAGTTCTTCCCGCCGCACCAAATTGAGGTCGGCTCGCGGCTCAGGGTGACGAATGGTCATGAGGGAGCTACGGCAAAGCGTTTGGACACCTGACAGCGACATGAGTCGAAAAGCGGGATGCTGGCGGAGGAGGAGCCGAGATTGAAAAGGCCTCTCACCTGGTACGATGGAGCGGAGACGGGATTATTCGCCGCGTTAGTGAGCGGTCTACTAACGCCCGAGTGCCCTACCAGGCGCGATCCCTTTCGCGTTGAAGTTCCGTCAACCAATGATGCGAAGCTGCGCGGGACTCGATGCGGCAGCAGTTTCGCCCAACCTCGTAAAAGCCTCGGCGGTGGTTTCGTCGGCCGGGAGCCAGGTGATGAGCCGTTGCTCGTCGACTTCATCGGGGAGGAGCACCTCGTAGTTGAAGTGGAGGCGTCCGAAGTCAGGATGCCGTATGCGCGTTGCACCCCGGCGTTTCTCTTTCGTCGCGAATTTGGACCAGCGCTCCGCGAAGTCCGGCCCCGTACGCAGTTCATCCATCAGCTTGGCGAATTGTTCATTGTCACCCCAGCGAATACTGGCGGCACGCAGGCGAGTCACCTGATCGTCGGCCGCCGCCGTCCAGTCCAAGTAGACCGTCCGCGCATCCCGGTGGAGGAACACATAGCGGGCGAGGTTCGGCTCTGCCCTCTCGAGCATTCCGAGGGGCCCGACGAGGTGCCCCCAAGCCCGGTTCGAGGCCAACACGTCGTTGGCCGGGCCGACCACGAAGGCGGGTGTGGTCCCCAACGCTCGAGGAGCGTCCTCACCGTCGGCACCACGACGCGGGTTAAGGATCCTGCCGCCGGACACAACACCGCGCTTTCGCTGACTCTGGCCAGCATCGAGAGCTGTCGGTGCTGGTCGTCGTCGAGGCGCAGAGCGTCGGCGAGGGCGGCGACCACGCTCGCTGACGGTCGGGTGTCGCGGCCCTGCTCGAGGCGAACCAGATAGTCGATACTGATCCCAGCGAGAGTGGCGACCTCCTCTCGGCGCAGGCCCGGTGTGCGTCGGCGCCCGCTGTCGGGCAGGCCGACGTCGGCCGGCTGGAGCTGCTCGCGGCGGGTCCGGAGGAACTCGGCAACAGATGTCACACCACAAGCATGCCCGATCTGTCTGCCCATATGCCTGGCCCTGTCAGTACCAGGATCAGCCCGGCCTTCTCGGAGCGATCCCGAAAGCGGATCATCGATTCATGACCACTACCCCTGACAAAGCCACACTGCCCCTGACCCCCGGCCATTGGGTGGTCGACACCAACCATTCCTCAATCGGATTCACCATCCGTCACCTCGGAGTCTCCAAGGTCCGGGGCCGTTTCACCCGCTTCGATGCCGACGTCGTCGTCGGGGAGACCCTCGCCACGACCAGTGTGAGCGCCACCGTTGACGTCGCATCGATCGACACCGCCAACGCCGACCGCGACGCCCATGTGCTCTCGCCCGACCTCATCGACGTCGCTCGGCGCCCGACCATGGTGTTTCGTTCCACCAGCGTGAGGGGAGCTGGAATGGAGTATCAGGTCGAGGGTGATCTGACCATCGGCGAAATCACTCGTCCGATCGTCCTTGCCGTCGAACTTGGCGGAATCGAATCCGTCCCGGGCGGCCCCCGTCATGCCGGCTTCGAAGCCGGCAGCCGAGATCCGCCGCAAGGACTTCGGCATCGACCTCGCGATGCCGCCCGGCGTCAGCGTTGTCGCGCTGGGCGATGTGGTGAAGGTCGAGATTGATCTTCAGCTGCTCGAGCCCTCTACCTAATACGCGGCCCGTCCTGCATCGGATCGTCTGTACGCACTACGGAGCAGATCCGCCAGGGCGTCCGAGCGCACCTCGGAGCTAGAGCCAAGACCCCTGAGAGATTCACCACGGAGTGAGGAAATGCCATGACGAGCCAGTTGATGACGGCGCCAGCAGAAGCCTGACGCACCGCAGATGCAGAACCCCCAACACGATCGGCGGTGGCTGATCCTGGCCGTGCTGGGCCTGGTCCAGCTCATGGTGGTGCTGGACGCCACCATCGTGAATATCGCGCTGCCGACAGCCCAGCACCCGCTCGGTTTCTCAAACGCCGACCGCCAATGGATCGTGACCGGCTACGCCCTTTCCTTTGGCAGCCTGCTGTTGCTCGGCGGTCGCCTCTCCGACATCCTCGGCCGCAAACGAGCCCTCATGATCGGTCTGGCCGGGTTCGCCGCCGCCTCGGCCCTCGGTGGCTTCTCCACCAGCTTCACGATGCTGTTGTTCGCCCGGGTACTCCAAGGTTCCTTCGGCGCCTTGTTGGCCCCGGCCGCCCTAGCCATGCTGACCACGACATTCATCGACCCGAGCGATCGCGGGCGGGCCTTTGGCATTTATGGCGCCATTTCCGCAGGCGGCGGCGCCCTCGGCCTCCTACTCGGAGGCATCCTCACCTCCTACGCCTCGTGGCGCTGGACCTTGTTCGTGAACGTGGGGATCGGCGCCGTGGCCATCGCTGGTGCCGCCAAACTCCTATCCAACAGCCGGGCGGCCAATCGGCCCCGTCTGGACCTGCCCGGTGCGATCACCGCGACCACCGGGCTGTTCGCTTTGGTCTACGGGTTCTCCCACGTCGAGACCACCTCGTGGGGAAACAGGTACACCATCGCCAGCCTGGTGGCCTCTGCCGTGCTGCTCGCCACCTTTGTCGCCATCGAGCGACGTGTGTCCCAGCCGCTGCTCCCGCTGCGAATCGTGGTCGACCGCAACCGGGCCGGTGCCTACATCGCCGTGTTCACGGGCGTGATCGCGACGTTCGGCATGTTCTTATTCCTCACCTACTACATGCAGGACACGCTCCATTACTCCCCCGTCCTGACTGGCCTCGCCTACCTGCCGATGATCGTCGCGCTGGTCGGTTCCGCCCAGATCGCGACAAACGTCCTCCTTCCCCGCTTCGGGCCCAAGGTCATGGTGGCGACCGGCATGGTGATGGGGGCAGTGGCCATGCTGCTGCTCACCCGCATCGGGCTTCACTCGAGCTATGTGACCACGATCCTCCCGTCGCTCGTCATCCTGGGTCTCGGAATGGGGCAGATCATGGCTCCCTCGGCGAGCGTGGCCACCGTCGGCCTGACCAGTGATGCCGGGATCGCCTCGGCCATGGTGAATACCAGCCAGCAGGTGGGCGGATCGGTTGGCACGTCGCTGCTCAACACCCTTGCCGCCAGTGCGGCTACCACCTACGCCCTGGCCAACCGACGCGACGGCAACCTCTGCCGGCCACGCTACAGGCTCAAGCCACGGTCCACGGCTACCGGGCCGTGTTCGCCTATGCCGCCGTCTTCTTGGTGGCCGGGGCCGTCATTGCCGGGCTGCTGCTCCGGCGTGGGGCCGTGGCGTCGCTTGAGATCACTCGGTCGACGCGGCAAGCCGAGAGTGGCAGCCCTGGATTCGAGCGGTGATCCGATCCCATTGAAGGCCTGAAGGAGACCCCATGTCCACACGCAGACTCTCACGCATTGACACACCCGCGCCTGCCGCGCCGGGAGGCATCGGCCTGGGCCACACCGCCGTAAAGGTCGTTCAACCCACGGCGTTTGGCTCAAGCGATCCCTTCGTCCTGCTACAGGATGACCGCTTCGACTTCGAAGTGCGTCGCCAAATCGGCGGGGCGCATCCCCACGCTGGCCTCGAGACCGTGACGCTGATCCTTGATGGCGCGCTCCACGATCGCGACGTGGGCGACTTCGCGGCAGGCGATGCGATTTGGATGAGCGCAGGTCGCGGCATCATCCACGACGAATACGTTGAGGCCGGCGGACGAGTACGCATTCTCCAACTGTGGATCGCACTCCCGACGCCGGATCGAGCCCTCGAGCCACAGTTCGAAATCATCCGCAGAGAGGGAGCGCCCGCCGTTCGTCTCGTGGGTGCAGAAGGCGTCCTCTACAGCGGGACCTCCGGGTCCGCGTGCTCCCCGACGCGAAATCGGGTTCCGACCACGATGATCGACCTGTCGCTCAAGCCGAACACGACGTTCGAACAAGAGCTCCCGCCCAAATACAACGGCTTCTTCTACGTGCTCGACGGCAGTGTTCAGGTCGGCGGCGACACGATCGCATCCAGTCAAGTCGGCTGGCTCGCGCCTTCTACGTCCCGGGAGCTGGTGATCTCCGCACAGGACAACGGCGCGCGCCTCGTGTTCTATGCGGGGCAGCCCCTCGGCCAACCGATGACGCAGGGAGGTCCCTTCGTCGCAGGGTCGCCGTCCGAGATCATCGACCTCAACCGACGTTTCGGCGCAGGTGAGTTCATCAGCATGAGCGAGCTTGCGAAGCGCCTCTCGTAGGCAGCTCGGCTCCCCGTTGAAACCGAAGAGCGTCGAAAATCCGCCTATGACCTGCTACGATGGAGCGGAAGACGGGATTCGAACCCGCGACCCTCACCTTGGCAAGGTGGTGGTTTTGGTCCGCTTAGGTCTTTCAGGTCCTCCGATGTGCGGCTCCGTCGACCCAGTTTCCAGTCCGTCCGCCCAGTTTGTCACTGCAGTAGAGCGCTCCTCGGCACCTTCGCGAGGTCGCGCTCGGCTATCCACAACAAGCGCGGATGTTCCCGCAACCTCATGACCCAAGCTGGCCTCACGAAGCGGGAACAAAGACAAGTTTAGCGCATACAGAACTACGTCGGAGTTCCGTGCAAGCCGCTTCACAGCTCGGCTCGATCTCTCAGCCCTGTTGGTCGTCATCGACGTGACCGCTGAATCGGAGTATCAGCAAACCCAAGAGAAGGAAGACCACGACTCCCACGCCGACTCCCAGGGAGATCAGAGTGTCATAAAAGGAACGCTGCGTCACAGGACCACTTAGCGTCAAGTGTGCCGACGCGCTCAGTATGTCACGGACTCCGGCCAAAATGCCGATAACGAGAAACGGCCGCACCGGGAACGTCGAAGAGCGCAAATGGCCAAACACTGTGTGCGCAATGTCGAGGATGATGATAACGACCAAGATGCCGTCGATTGATGATACGACCGCTTCGGGGAAGCTATTTCCGTAGCGGAGAAAGCTCACCATGGTACGAACGAGGACGATGCCGGCCACGATTAGCAGACTGGCCACGATCGCATACTCGACGCCGATGATGACCCATCTCACCAGGGAGTCCGCCCCGAGAGGTCGTTCTGCCGGATTGGCTGGAGTGTCAGCCACAATTCGACAATACCCCTAGAGGGCCTAACCTCGATAATTCGTCCGATCACTGAACGGGTGGTGCGCGCGTCCGCGTAAAAAGCCCTCCGAACTGGAAGAATGTTTGTCGCTGAACACTCATTCCAACCAGTCCCGGAGGGCTCCTTGAAAGTGCACCGTAGTCGCTCGGTCCGTCGCGCCAAAGTGATACCCGACGGCAAGAACTTGGTCAGCCATGCGGGTGCGGCACTGCTGGCCGAGCTGGCCGATCGCAGCGGTCTGACTGAGGCCATGTCGCTGGCCATGGAGGACTGCGGGATCTCCTGGCACACCCACGATCCCGGTGTCGTGCTCACCCATCTGGCGGTCGCCATCGCGGATGGCGCGGATTGCCTGGCCGACATCGCCGCGCTCAAAGAACAAGAGGATCTCTTCGGTCCAGTGGCATCAGTCGCCACAGCCTGGCGGGCCGTGCACGCCACCGCCGTCTTCGAGTTGCGGGCCATCCCGCTCGCTTTGGCCACCGCCCGTGAGCGCGTGTGGGCGGCGCAGCCGCCGACGGGCCCGATGATCTGGGACTTCGACTCGACCTTGCTCAACGTGCACGCAGAGAAGGAGGACGCCGCCCCGACCTACAAGCGCGGTTTCGGCTTCAATCCCTTGGGCGCCTGGTGCGACAACACCAAGGAGCCATTGGGCGCGATCTTGCGTCCGGGCAACGCCGCCCCCGGGGATGCCGACGACCACCTCGAACTTCTCGAGCAGGTGGTCCGTTCGGTGCCGCTCGAATATCAACTCGGCCACGAAGAAGGTGACGACCCGGCACTCGTGGTCCATCCCATCTTGGTCCGAGCCGACTCGGCCGGGGCCAGTCACCGCTTCGTGAAGTCCCTCTCCGATGCCAACTTCGACTACTCGATTGGCTTTCCCATCAGCGGTTCTGTGCGTGATGCCCTGCTGTTGGCCCAAGAAGAGGACTGGGTGAGGGCGAGAGAACTCGATGGAGGGATCCGAGACGGTGCCGAGGTCATTGAACTCACAGAGATCATCGAACTCAAGGGCTGGCCGGCCGGCATGCGGGTGATCTGCCGGCGCGAACGCCCGCATCCCGGAGCCCAACTCTCGCTCTTCGACATCCATGCCGGCTGGCGCCACACCTGTTTCATCACCAACACCACCGGCCCCGACATCGCCGCCCTCGAGCTGCGACACCGGGGCCACGCCCGGGTCGAGGACAGGGTGCGCTGCTGGAAGGCGTGCGGACTGGCCAACCTGCCCTTCGACGGCTTCTGCGCCAACCAAGCCTGGGTGGCGGTCTCGCTGATCGCTGGGTCACTACTCGCCTGGAGCCAAATGACCTGTTTCGACGGCGCCCTGGCCAAGGCGGAACCGAAAACCATGCGCTACCGCGTCCTGCACGTAGCCGCCGTCCTCGCCCACCGGGGCCGTGACCTCATCGTGCATCTCGACGAGTCCTGGCCCTGGGCCGCCGAACTGGCCACCGCTTTCACGCGTCTACGCGCCGCCTTCCCATAGCGAGGTGGGTCCCGGCGCCCGACCCCGAAGCGATTCCGCAGGGCGTGACATCACGAAACGAATCAAGCGATCTGGATCCTTCACGCCCTCGATGCGTCAGCGCCCCATCAAGGAGTCAGCGAACGAGCCCTCGCTGCTGGAGTCCGCTCACCCACGGTCGGACGAATGATCAAGGCTAAGAGTACTCGGCCATTCCGAAGCGGTAGTTGGTTTCGCCTCAATGGATTTGAGATGGGGTACTCAGTAGCGTGGGTCGATGTGAGACCGCGTCGGGGCACTTGTATTCGCAGTCACGGCTCTGGCCATTACTCCGATCACAGCAACCGTTCCGATCTCGTATTGCAACACACCGGTGCGTGTACTTCTCTTCGGTGATTCACTGCCGCTGACACTCGGCATCGGCCTGCAAGGTGCCCTAACCAATGATCCAGAGGCGAACGGCCACCTGCGTCTGTTCGATCAAGGGATTCCTGGATGCGGCTGTCACAATGGAGCCGAAGACGGGATTGGAACCCACGACTCTCACTTTGGCAAGGTGTTTGAGTTCATCCGATTAGGTCTGGCGATTCCCCCTGAAGTCCGGTTACCTCTACCCAGTTTCCACTCCGTCCACCCTGTCCGCCCCTGTAGTAGAGCGATCTACTATCCAGAGATCTAGAGCTTCAGAATTTGGACGCCAGATAGGCTCACCCGCGAACCGAATGGCCGTGGTCGATCCTTCCGAAAGCTCCAGCGTCACAGCGTGGTTGCAGCGCGATACCGCACTCCGTCGCTTCCTGCGCACCGAGACCGCGAGTGGCGCCCTTCTAGTGGCCGCGGCAATGGCGGCCCTTGTCTGGGTGAACATCGACGCGTCGTCCTACGACCGCATTTGGACGACCCGACTGTCTGTACACCTCGGTGATGCGGCGGTTTCCATGGAGGTGCGCGGATGGATCAACAGCGGGCTCATGAGCTTCTTCTTCCTCGTTGTTGGACTCGAGGCACGCCGAGAATTCGACATCGGTGAGTTCAGGGAACGTCCCAGAATTATCCTGCCGGTGCTCGCGGGACTCGGCGGGATGGCGGGCGCCATTGGGCTCTACCTCGCGATAAACGCTGGTCGGACCTCCGTGCACGGCTGGGGCGTTGCGATGTCGACTGATACCGCCTTCGCCCTTGGGATGCTGGCTCTTCTCGGCAAGCATGCTCCCGAACGGTTACGCGGCTTTATCCTCACGCTGACCGTCGTCGACGACATCGTGGGCCTCGTCGTGATCGCCACTGTGTATACCCATCATTTGACCGTCGGTCCGCTGATCATCGCAGCCGCGCTGATGGCACTTGCCGTCTTCGCCGCAACCCTCCGGATCCATTACGGGCTTCTCTACTTTGCGCTGGCGGCAGCCAGCTGGGTCGCACTCGTGGAGTCGGGAGTCGACCCGGTCGTTGTCGGGCTCGCCGCAGGTCTCATTGCGTACGCTGCTCCGCCAGCTCGTATCGACCTCGAGCGAACGTCAGATCTCTTCCGAGACTTCCGTCAGCAGCCGAATGCTGGAATGGCCAGACAGCTTCGCGCAGGCGTGCGCACCGCAGTGTCTCCCAATGACCGCCTGCAGCAGCTTTGGCACCCCTGGACGAGTTACCTCATCGTCCCCCTGTTCGGCCTGGCCAACGCCGGCATCAGCATAGATCCCGGATTTCTCTCCAAGGCTTACACCTCGCCCATCACGCTGGGGATCGCGATCGGATACATCGCCGGCAAACCAGCCGGAATCATGGCCGTGTCCGCCTTCGTCAACAAGACGACGAGAGGCCGACTCCGTCCGGCAGTTGGCTGGATGTCCGTGCTGGGAGGCGGCACGCTGGCCGGGATGGGCTTCACCGTCTCGCTGCTCGTCGCTTCAGTCGCGTTCACAGGTGTCCATTTGCGGGAAGCCACACTCGGCGTACTCACTGCCGCAGTCGGTGCAGCCCTACTCACCTGGTTGGTGTTCCAGATCGCCGGACGACTGCCATCGCCGCTTCGCACCCGCGGACTCCTCGGCCAATCCCCCGCAATCGTGGATCTGGCTGATCCTGTCGATCCTGAGCGCGATCACATCCGCGGGCCAGCGGACGCCGCCGTGACCCTCGTCGAGTACGGCGACCTCGAGTGCCCGTACTGCGGCCAGGCGGAGGCAGTTATCCGGGAATTGCTGACCGATTTCGGCGATCTTCGCTACGTGTGGCGCCATGTACCCCTCACGGACGTACACCCCAGAGCTCAGATGGCGGCCGAGGCATCCGAGGCGGCGGCGGCGCAGGGCGCCTTCTGGGCGATGCACGACCTGCTACTCGAACACCAGGACGAGCCGTCCCCAAGGACCTGATCCGCTACGCCGATGAGCTCGGTCTCGATGTGAAGTCGTTCACCGATGACCTTCGAGACCACCGATGGGCCGAACGGATCGCAGCGGACGTCGAGAGCGCCGACGTGAGCGGTGTAGCGGGCACCCCCACCTTCTTCGTCAACGGTCAGCGTCAGATGGGAGCGTATGACCTCGCCACGCTCAGCCGGGCCGTGAGGACTGCTCGGGAACAGGCGGACATAGAGCAACGATGACCCCCCACTGAGCCGCAGCGTTGCCTTCATGAAATACTGGGGAAAACAGATCGAAGCGAGACAGCGATGACACAGCTCCGGCTTCACCGAGACCAGATAGCCCTCGTCGCTGGAGTCGTCTTGCCGCTGTGTGTGGCGGCCGTTCTCGTCCCATTCCGCTCGAATTTCGCCAACACTGCATCTGCGCTGATCCTTGTCGCCGTGATCGTGGCGGTCGTGGGGTGGGTGACAGGCTCTCCGGGTTCGTGGCCGCAGTTTCAGCCACCGTGTGGTTCGACTATTTCCTTACGCGCCCGTACGAGAAGCTTGCCATCACCCATCGACCCGATATTGAAACTGCCGTGAGCCTCTTCGTTGTCGGAATCATCGTCACCGAACTGGCCGCCCGCAACCGACATCACCACGAGACCGCAGTCGAAGAAGCCGACTTCGTCGGTCTGATTCATGAAGTCTCTGAGTTCGCAACATCCGGTGCGCCGCCCGGTCAGGTCATTGACCGCGTGCGGAGGAGCTCGTAACACTGCTGCATTTGCAGGCATGTCGCTACGAATCAGGCCCAGCGGATAAACCCATGATGCAGCTCGGACATGACGGACGAGTCCTCCTCGGGGGTCGGGTTTGGGATGTCGATCGAATGGGCTTGCCGGGCCCAGAGATCATGTTGTTGGCGCAAAACCAAGGCCGCGGACTCGGCCGTTTCGTGATGACGCCGACGCCGGGGTACGAGATCTCCTATGAGCGACGCGTCGTGGCAGTAGCGATCGCCGACCAGGTCGGAGCCGCGCTGCGACCCCTGTTCGGTTCTCGCGTGTAACGAGGCACCTGACTGGTTCGCTTAGGTGGTGATCAAAAGCAGCGCCGCGAAAAAAAAACGTAGGCCGCCGCGATGCTTAACCCGCCCGAGGCACGGCGGAGTCCATGTCCCGCATAGGCGAGCCGAATCCCAGAAGGCCCGGTACCAGCAGGAACGGCGATGCCTGATCCCGACGGCTTGGGCCGGCCGACGATCGTGGCGGGATCAAGAGACCGGT
>CAVUKI010000010.1:0-596609 GCA_963741995.1 uncultured Acidimicrobiaceae bacterium | reverse complement strand
GATCAGGTCGGCCCCTCGTTGCGACCTCTGCTGGGCTCTCGAGTGTAGAAGTTGCCGCTTCGCTGATCGCTCCCGGGCTCGAACCTGTCCAACCCCCCGTGCTCTCTAACTGGTGACGATGAGCAACAGCACGAGGTCAGGCATACGGCCGTGATGATGTACCGCCTGAGGCGCGACGCAGCCCGTGCCCCCCATAGGCCAGAACCAAGGTCAGCGCCGTCAGCCCGACATACCAGCCGGCCACGAGCAGTCCTGATCCAGACGGCTTGGCCAGACCGATCAGCGTCGCTGGGAGCAAGAGGCCGACAGTGACGTTGAGCGAGTTCGAGTTGAGCGCGGTGCTGAAGGCGGCCGCGCCACGCCCCCGCCTGGCGAGGTAGATGGCCGAGACCGCATTGGGAAGGCTCGTCACAGCGGCTAGGACGAGACCGCCGACGATGATGCTCGGGGACGGCGAAATGTGTCCCGAGCGACGAGGCCCCTCGCTCCATGGCGACGCTTGCCAAGATGACGACCACAAGTGCACCGGCCGCCATGACCGCGTCGCCAGATGTGCCGGGTCGAGGATGTATGGCCTCTTCGAGCTCGCTCTCCTCCTCGACGATGGCGGCGCTCATCCACGCAGTCCATCTCCTCGGCAGACCCAGCCGTCCCAGGATTCTTTGGTGTACGCCCAAAAGGATGATGTAGGGGACCAGGACAAAGAGGACAAGGGCGAGCCCCGCCCCAGCCGAGTGTGCCCCCCACGCTCAGGAGGCACGCGGCAGCGACCAGCATGGCGACGGCTCCACTGAAGACGACGACTTTGCGGTGTAGGTGGATCCGACCCGCTACGACCGCTCCCAGGCCTAGCAGGGCCGCCAAGTTGAACACGTTGGAACCAAGGACAACTCCTGCGCCAACCGTCGCTTGGTGGTGCAGCAAGGCGGTGATTGAGGCTGTGATCTCTGGCGCATCGGCCGCTTAACGCGGCCAGTATGCCGAGCAGCGCCTCGGAGAGCCCGAGATTCGCCCACCCGCTCCAGTCGCGACACCAATACCCAGCTGGTGCCCAAGCTCACAACCGCCCCGACGGCGAAAGCCAGGACTGAGAGTCCCACGTTCATGAGCGCTCAAGTCTCATCGCGCCGCGCCGAAGCGGAGGTGTGTGGCGAGATACTCAGCCTGGGTGAACCAAGGGGGCATGCGTCAGCTCCCGAACGCGGACCGTCTATATGCCGACCAGGCTTCCCGGCTCTCCGCTGCCCAGCGTACTGCTCACAATTTGGGAATGTGCTGAGGCCAATCGGGCTAGCGCTCAACCATCCGGGTGACGATCTCGGCCGCGCTGGTCTCCTCGGTCACGGCCGCTGAGAAGTCCCGAAGACACTGCTGGGATTCCGCGAAGATCGTTGTCGTTGGCGACCTTCGTGTGGCAGCGACAACGAATGTCGGCTCAAGTGCGGCCACAGTATCGAGGTTGGCGATCCACTGTGCCCGTTCGGCGCAGTTACGTAGCGCTCTGCTGCCCTTGGTTGACCTTCAGGGGATCCCACTTTGGGCCTCTGCCCTGGCCCTTCGTGTTGTGGAGGTGAGCGGATTCGAACCGCCGACCTCTACGATGCGAATGTAGGTTTCTCGGCCTTCTGACCAGGCTGTTTCCTAGGATCTCCCTGGTAGAGACCTTTCGATCCCCTCACCCTCCATCACGATCCCTCCCCTTTCCTCTCGATAAAGACACGTAAAGACACGATTCTCAGGCCGTCCGCGTGTGATTCCGGCACCGGCTGCTGGCAATGAAGCGATCGAGGTCCTCAATGTCGTATCGGGTCGACCCAGCGACCTTGACCATCGGTAGCTCACCGCGCGAAGCAAGACGCTCGATTGTCGCCCGCGACACACTCAAATAGTCCGCCGCGGCGGCGATCGCCAAGAGACGCCGAGGGCGTCTCCCGGTCAATCGGGATTCGCCTTGAGCCGGGTTGGACGCCCCGTCAAGCCCAGCGAGAGGCGGACGCGTACGAGGCCCGTCAATCCCGGCCATCAGCGGTAGGCCCGCTTCTCGGCCACCGAACTAACTTTACCTGCGTCCCAGATGCCATTGCTAGGCCACATTGTCGTAGTCACCATCGTTTTACCTCCCAGCTTCGCTGTCGGAATCCACCTAACAGGCGGACACGTAGCCACCATCTACCCCCACTCGTAACTACGGTCTTCCATTCAGCGATCTGCACAGCGGTCGCATAGGCCGAACAGCTCGAGGGTGTGAGTCACGTCGTGGAACCTGGCCGCCGCTCCCAGTGCGTTAACCCACTCTTCGACCGGTTCGGCCACGATCTCCTCCGCCCAGCGGCAAGACCGGCACACCAGATAGTGGTGGTGTACATCACGTCTGGGAAGCCAGTAGCACTCTCGCCGTCGTCAACATGAAGGGTGTCGACCGCGCCGAGCTGGGCCAGCCTCCGAAGCTGACTGTAGACAGTGGCGATGCCCACTCGTAGATCCTGATGAGCCAGGTAATCGTTGAGACGGCCATGAAGCTCAGCGGCGCTGAGAAACCCCTCGGCACCCTCCAGAACTTCTAGGAGGGCGCGCTTGCGCGGCGTGTTTCGCGTCCGCTGCAGCACCCGACCGTTGCCGCGACCGCGAGCTATCCGCACGGGCTCGAAGTCGGAGAGTCTGGATCTGGCTGCGGTCTTGTCGGTCGATTCGACCGCCGAATTCGCTGTGTCGTGGTCTGCAAGGTGGGTCCCAGTCGCTCGGTCCCGATCGCCGTGACTCGGCCTCCCGCTGGTTTGCCGCCAGGCGGTCCACGCTCGCCCGACGGTGTAGGCGAAGGCGCTGATGGCGCCGACGAAGAAGCCGATGGGCAGGTTCGTCTCGTAGGAGACGGCGATCGCGACCCACACGGTGACGAGCGCGAACACCACCGACAAGCCCATCGCCACCGGGGGACGGTTGGTGAAGGACCGGGCGGCGGCGGCCGGGCCGATGAGCAGGCTGAAGATGAGCAGGGATCCCACGACGGGGACGGCCATGGTCGTGACCAGCGCCACCACGACCAGAAAGGCCAGGTCCATCACCCGGGGGTTGATGCCGCGGGCTTCGGCGACGTCGGGGGTGACCGAGGAGAGCATCAGCGGCCGGTACAGGACAGCGATGGCCACGATGCACACCGCGGCGATCACCACGGTCGGCCCGAGCTTGCTGGTGGAGACGCCGAGGACCTCACCGAAGAGCAGGGCGAAGATCTCGGGGGCGTACTCGCTGGTGCGCGACAGGAACAGGTCGCCGAGCGCCAGCATCAGCACGATCGTGAGCGCGGTGGCGACGTCGCTTCGGGCCCGCCGGCCCAGCCCGGCGATCATCCCGGCCCCGGCGAGGGAGAACACGCCGAGGCCGACGATGGTGTTGGCGCCGATCAGGAAGGCCCCCGCCGCTCCGGCGAAGGCCCCGTTGGGAAGGGAGTGCGCGGCGAAGGCGGCGCCGCGCAGCACCGTGAAGAACCCGACCACGCCCGCCACGATGGCCACGATGGTGGCCGCCTCCCAGGCGTTGATCATGAAGCTGGCGAACATCAGGCCACCTCGACCGGCTCGACAGCCGTTGGCTGATCGACTGGTCGTCGCCCGTCGCCGATCCGTTCGGAGGCGGGAGACGACCCCCGAGGCGAAGTAGAGGACGAAGATGACGGCCACGATGCAGAAGCTGACCGGCCAGCCGTTCCCGCCGGCCCACACGGTGCTGTCGTAGGCGATCAACGTCCCGGCCCAGCAGGCGAACACGCCGACCGCGGCCGCGACCGCGATGGCGACCCCGGTGCGGGTCGCCAACCGAAGTGCGATGGCGGCCGGTCCGATCAACAGCGCCGTCGAGAGGATCGCCCCGATCGTGACCGCGGACATCGACACCGCCAACGCGAGGGCCAGGAGGTAGCCGGCGCCGACCAGGCGGACCGGCACACGGCGCGCCGCGGCCAGCTCGTAGCTCACGGAGCTGAGCAGGAGGGGCCGGTACAAGACGGCGATCAGCGCGACCGAGGCGACGCCGAGGACGGCCATGACGGTCGTGATGCCGGGCGGCAGGGTGAAGATGGACCCGAACAGCACGTTCACGGTGGCCCCGGTGGTGCTCGAGCTGATGGTGTCTTCGTAGAGGAACAGGGCCGCCAACCCGAGCGAGGCGCCGAGCACGATGCCGGTGGCGAGGTCGCGGCCTCGGGGCTTGCGGATGCCGATGAGCTCCATGACGCCGGCGGCGACCACGTTGAAGGCGACGAACCCGTAGAGGGTGGACGCTCCGACCAGGAACGCGGCGGAGCCGCCGGCGGTGCCGATGTCGGAGAGGGCGTGCCCGGCGAACGACTGTCCCCGGATGACCGTGAACACTCCCACGATTCCCGACACGACCGCCGCGATCGCGCCCACGACCAGAGCGACCTGGACCGGCTCCGACGAGAAGAACCCCGGTTCGAACAGTGGGGACCAGGAGACTGCGACGAGCATCACGCCCCCCGAAGGAAAGGGTCGGCGTCGCCGGCATGGTGGGCCTGATGCTCGGCGCCCGAGACGACCAGCACCCGGCCCTGCGACGTGGATCACCTCGACGTGGTGGCCGTAGAGCCGGCTGAGGGTGTCGGTTCGGACCACCTCGTCGGTCGTGCCCGATGCGGCCCGGCCGTCGGCGAGGTAGACGACGCGGTCCATGACCGGCAGCAGCGGGTTCATGTCGTGCGCGGAGAGCAGGATGGCGATGCGCTGTTCGGCGGCGATCCGGGCCAGGAGCTCGACCACCTCGGCGGCGGAGCGGATGTCCAGGTTCGCCAACGGCTCGTCGAGCAGCAACAGCTTCGGGCGGCAGATGAGCGCCTGGGCGATCATGACTCCGCTGCTGCTCCCCACCTGACAGGTTCCCGATCCGGGCGTCCGCGAACCGGGTCGCTCCGACCGCGTCGAGCATCTCGTCCACGGCGAGGCGACGCTTGGCCGCCGGCCTGGAGATCCCGAAGCGGTGCCCGTCGAGACCGAGCCCGACCAGGTCCCGGGCCCGGAGCGGCATGTCCGCCTCGAGGACGATCTTCTGCGGGACGTAACCGATCTGCGGATTCCGTCGTGACCGGGTCCCGCCGGCTCACGACGATCCGGCCGCCGCTCGGCGCGATCAGGCCCAGGATCACCCGCAACAGGGTGGTCTTCCCCGCTCCGTTCGAGCCGATGAGCCCACAGAACCCGCCGGCCTCGACCGAGAACGACACCCGGTCGAGAACCCGGCGGCCTCCGAGCGACACGCTCACGTCCTCGACCCGAGCACCGGTCGGCGCCTACGCCGGCGCCGCCTCGGAGCGGCTCTCCGGTCGACGCCACGGGGTCAGTCTTCACGATCACAGGTGCTGGGTGGAGGCACCGGTGGTGATGGCCTTCTTGATCGCGTTGAGCTCGGCCATCATCCACGACTGGTAGTCGTAGCCGGGAACGGGCATCGTCTCGTACACGCCGACCACGGGCACTCCGGCCGCCAGCGCGGTCTGGCGGATCGAGTCGGTGAGCGGGTCGGTGACCTGCTGGTTGTAGCAGAACACCTTCACCTGATGCTTGGTGAAGAACCCCTTCTCCAACGACACGTCCTGGGGCGTGGGGTCGGTGCCGTTCATGATGTCGGCCTGGAACTGCCACGGCGTCAGGTTGTTGATCCCCATGGCCTGCAAGCAGGTAGTCGGCCACCGGCTCGGTCGTCGCCGCCGTCGTCCCCGCGTACTTGGCCTTGAAGGCGGCGATGGCCTTGAGCCACGGCTGCAGCGACGCCACGAACTTGGTCTCGTTCGGCCTGGAAGGTCGAGGCGTGGGCCGGGTCGAGCGCCGAAAGATCACGACGCCAACGCCTTGGCCACGGCCGGCATCGTCTTCGGGTTGTACCACAGGTGCGGGTTCGCCGTGCTGTCGGGCAGACCCAGCAGATGCTGCACGTTGATCACCTTGCGGGCCGAGTTCGGCGACGCCGAGGCGAGCGTGCCCATGAAGGTGTCGTAGCCGACCCCGTTCTCGATCAGCAGGTTCGCCTTGGCGATCTTCTGGCCCACGCTCGGCGTGGCCTCATAGGTGTGGGGATCGGTGTTGGGGTTCGAGTCCACCGAGTACACGCTCACGTACTTGCCGCCGATCTGCGACGCCACGTTGCCGTACTCGTTCTCCCCCGCCACGACCGCCACCGTGCCGCGTGCCGCTCGCCCCGGCGAGCGACGACGAGCCACACCCGGCGGCGACAGCACCGCCCCGAGCCCCACCATCCCTGCTGCCACCTTCGCGAATCTGAACATCGTCCTCCGGTCTTTCGTGTCATCGTCGGCGTCGCCGACACGGTCCCTCACCGACCCTCTTCGCAAGCTCGAGCGCAACCAGCACCCCCGGGCTTGTCTGGATCGGTTTCAGATAACGATAGCCCGTATCTGGAATGGTTGCAAATACGGCACGGGAACGTGGCGCTCGGATCCATGGCTTGCTCCTTATATAAGGAAGTACTAATGTATCGGCGTGGTTGACACGAAGGTGCCTGACCGGCTGGCCGGAGCAGTGGATCTGCTCAAGGCCCTGGCGTCTGCGACCCGCCTGGCCACGGTCGTCGAGCTCGGCGAGGGACCTCGCTGCGTCCACGAGCTACAGACGTCGCTCGAGGCCGCCGGGCGGGCGGTGAGCCAGCCACTGTTGTCCCAACACCTCAAGGTCCTGCGCGAAGCCGGCCTGGTCACCACCACCCGGCGCGGTACCGAGATCACCTACCAACTTGCCGACGCCCACGTCGGTCACATCGTCAACGACGCCATCCGACACTCCCAGGAGGAACACCCATGACCACCACGCACCTCGAGCACGCCGACCACACCCATGTTCACGGTGACGGCTGCGGGCATGTCGCCATCCCCCACGGCGACCATGTCGACTACGTCCACGACGGGCACCTCCACGCCGCCCACGACGGGCACTTCGACGAGTGCACCACCGAGAGCCACACCGAGCACCCCGGACACGATCACACCCACGGGGAAGGCTGCGGACATGTCGCCGTCCCCCACGACGATCACGTCGACTACCTCCACGACGGGCACCGCCATGCCTCCCACGAAGGCCACTGGGACGACCACTGAGCCTCCGGCACAGACGCGATGGTGATCGACTGCCGACGCTGACGGTCAGCCGCGTCGGGCGCCCCAAGAGCGCTCGACGCGGCAGAAGCGCGCCCTCGCCGCCGTCTTGGAAGCCTCCGACGGGTTCCGCTCCGCTCAAGAACTTCACGCCGAGCTCCAAGCCCAAGGCGAGAACGTCGCCCTCACCACCGTCTACAACCAAGTGCGAGCACTCGCCGACGCCGGCGAGCTCGACGCCCTACGAAGCGATGACGGCGAAACTCGCTACCGTCGCTGCGCCAGCGACGACCACCACCACCACCTTGTCTGCCGCCACTGCGGCACCGCCATCGAAGTCGAAGGACCAGAAGTCGAACGCTGGGCCACCAGGACCGGCAAGGAGCACGGCTTTATCGACGTCACCCACACCGTCGAGATCATCGGCACCTGCCCAGACTGCGCAGCCCCCAGCTAACTGCAATGCCGCCAGGGTCCCCATCACCCTTTAACCTGCAAGTTTGGGCTGAGTATCGGAATCACACCAAACGACTTCTGCGACGCCTCACATAGCGCTCAACTGTGCTTCGTGATCTTCTGGGGATCCCACTTTAGGCTCTGACCAGGCCTTTTGTGGAGGTGAAGGGACTCGAACCCTCGGCCTCTGCGTTGCGAATGTCAGGCTCTCAGTGTTTTGACCAGGCCTTTCCGAGGAGATTGCTCGTCGCGGCGTCGCGTCCCCTCAGGCTCCCTCACGATCCCTCCCCTTTCCTCTCGATAAAGACACGTAAAGACACGCTCGAACAAAGCTCGCGGTGCCTGTCCACGGACGGTTCTCACGCCCGATCGGCTGCCTCTCGCAATGCCGAGCGAATGGCGCCTGTTCCCTGCTGACGACGATCACGTTCCCTGGCGGGCGACAGGACATCATCGACCCACCCGATCTGGGCACCCTGGTGATGATGCGTTCGTGCCCTGATGCGACGCTGACGTGGCGGTCAGTTGAGCGTCGATTTACAGGTGCCGGCTCCCGGCAACGGAGCTAAATACGTTTACCAGACGAAGCGACGTTGCTATGGGTAGGGCGGCCTCTGTGGTTTTCCCGCAGCATCTCGGCGACCTGCTCGGACTGTAGGGGCATCCCGATTCCAATCGGAAGATCGGTCCCCGCATTCTGGCACTGTAGGCAACTAACCATCCATCGGCGATCTGGCCGCCTGATGATTTCGGGGTGGTGTGAGGAGTTGTGCATGGCCTGGACTTGTGGACAACAATACCCCCGTCTGTTCCAATCCAGCCCCGTAGGAGTCCCAGATCGGCCGGTCTGAGGACCATTCGAGGTCCTGAGCTGCTTGCAACCGTTCACCTCGACTGGAACGGCCCTTTCTGGGCACCGTGGCGGCGGCATGCGATCAGCCATCCGTACCTCACAGACACCCCGACGAGCGCCTCTTCTACACCGTCGCCGAGGCCGGCGAGCTGCTCGGGATCTCCCGGGCCTTCGCCTACGAGCTGGTCACCCGATGCGAGCTCCCCGTGATGTGCCTCGGTCGCCGCTGCCTGGTGCCCAAGGTGGCCCTCTTCGCCTTGGTCAGCCAGACCTCACCCGAGGACAAGTCGGGCACTGGCTGAGCCCAGGTGCTCGTCGCCAAGTTGGTTGCCCGCGCCGAGGATCACTCGCTGCGCACCGTCGCCCACTACGGTCCGTCGCCGCCGTCCGCAAGGAGTACTTGAAGGTCAGAGATGGCGGAGCCGAGGGCTCCCCTATGTTCTGAAGCGCTCCTGATGCATCTGCCCTGTTCAGGTCCCACGAATCATTTTACGGCACCCCCCGTTCGTCGTAGAGTCGTGAGTGCCAGTCGGTTGATCCTGGATTGGAGGCTCTCGTGACGTCGCCCAGGGAGACGCCGTATGACTCCCAGAATGGGGGGAAGGTTGCGTTAGGACCGCGATCGAGCGACGCGGTGGACCCAGTGAGGGGAAGTCCGTTGTTGCTTGATCGAGTGCGGGCTCGGACCGGCCTCATCGTATTCGGGGTCATGGGTGGCTTGGTGGCCGCGTATCTCGTGTGGCTGGTCGTGCATGGGCCGCAGCCTCCGCAGTCGGGGTGGATCAACGGCTGGGCGCTCGATGCCTTCTATTTGGTGGCTGCTGTCGTCTGCGTGACCGGTGGGCTTCGTCGGCGCCCGGGGTCGTATATCCCACTCGTGTTCGGCTTGGCGCTGATCTTCACCATGCTCGGCAACACGGTCCTCACGGTCTACGCGCTCCATGGAATTCCGCCTCCACCACCGACCGTCGCTGACGTCTTCGGCCTCGGTTTCATCGTGCTGTGCTTCGTCGGGATCGGCCTTATGGCGCGTAATGACCGGGAGCGGCTGAACCCACGCGATTTGCTCGACGGTGGCATCGCCGCGCTGGGTGTCGGCGCCGTGTGCGCCGCCTTCGTGCTTGCACAGCTGCCTCACAGGCAGGGACAGTCGATACTCGGTTCGGCCATTGTGCTTGCCTATCCGATTGGTTTCGTCATTCTCGTGCTCATCGTGGTCGGGGCCGCCACCGTCAGCGAACCAAGGTCCCGAAAAGCGTGGGTGGCACTGGCGGTGGCGTTCGTGTTAGTTGCCGTGCCATCCGCGGTCAATGCCACGACCGCCCCGTCGAGCCCAGCCGCGTTCTCCATTCTGAACGCGGTTGCCTGGCCGACGGCTATCTTGCTCCTGGCGGGGTCGATGTGGACCGATCCGGGCATGGCCGACCCATTGCCGGTGAGCAAGGGGACGGTCGTCTGGATCCCCGCATTGGCGTGCTGTGCGGCTTTGGCAGTGCTGCTCACTGCCACGGTCAGCCGGGTCGACTACGCGGCGTCCGCGCTTGCGGCCGCTGCGCTCGTCCTCGTCATTCTGCGGGGGTATAGCGAGCTGCGCCACGAGATGGCGGCGCGCGTGCGAACTGAAGAGGGCCTGCGGGCGAGCGAGGCTCGGTACCGTCAGGTCGCTGAGGAACAGGCTTCGCTGCGTCAGGTGGCGACCTTGGTCGCGCAAGGCGTGGCTGCGGTTGAGGTGTTCGCGGCGGTAGCCCGCGAGACCAAGCGAATCCTCGAGTTCGACACCGCCACGCTGCTGCGTCTGGAACCTGACGGCATGGTAACGGTGTCCGGGTCGGTCGCCACGCTGCCGCTCCTCACCGTCGTCGGTGACCGGAAAGCTCCTCTTGCCGGGGGCGTGGTCGACCGTGTCCTGCGTACCGGCCGGCCTGCACGCATTGACGGCTTTGAAGGGACACCGGGCTCGCCGGGTGACGAGCTGAACGCGCTCGGCTACGGCGGGGCCGCAGCAGCGCCGATTTTCGTGGAGGGTCGCCTGTGGGGGGTCCTCCGCGCGGCCTGGTCGAAGGAGCGATCGGTGTCGCCGAGCAGCGAGAATCGTTTGCTGCAGTTCAGCGAGCTGATCGCGACGGCGCTGGCTAACGCAGAAGCACGCGAAGAGCTGCGGCGAGTAGCCGAGGAGCAGGCGGCATTGCGGCGTGTGGCGACGCTGGTGGCCAAGGGAGTGTCGCCGGAAGAGGTATTCGCTGCCGTCGCCGAGGAGGTCGGACTCGCGTTGGGTTCCGACTTCACCGGAATGAGCCGGTACAACGGAGACGGCACTGCGACAGTCCTTGGCGAGTGGACGAGGACCGACGTCCCCCCGCCGATGGCGATCGGTGAGCGGTTCGACCTCAGCGGTCAGAACGTAACCACGCTCGTCGCTCAGACGGGTCTGCCGGCGCGGGTCGACAACTATGAGGCGACTTCGGGAACGTGGGCCGATGCCGCTCGGGTCTGGGGGTTTGGCTCGTGCGCCGGCGTACCGATAATTGTCGAGGACCGGCCGTGGGGGGTGGTGAGCGTGGCTAACTCGGGTACCGTGATCTTGCCGGAGAGTACCGAGGCCCGGTTGATCGGCTTCACCGACATGGTGGCTACGGCGATCGCGAATGCACAGACCCGCGACGAGTTACGTACGATCGCGGACGAGCAGGTTGCGCTCGGGCGTGTGGCGACTCTCGTTGCGCAGGGCGAGGCGCCAGCAGCAGTGTTCGCCGCGGTTGCTGAGCAGATCGGCCACCTGCTCAGCACCGACGACGCCCTAGTGGCCCGATTCGAGGCCGATGACAGCGTCACGATCGTGGCTTCTTGGACCGCCACGGGCGAGCCGCTCCCGGTCGGCCATCGCCGGCACGTCGAATCCGGTGAAGGTGTCACCCCGCTCGTCCGCGAAACCAACCGACCTGCGCGCGTCGATTCGCCGACGACCTACTACTCGGAGCTAGGAATCGAATCCGCCGTCGCCGCGCCCATCACGGTCGAGGGCCAGCTGTGGGGAATTGTCGGCGTGGCGTTGCGCGGCCCCAAGCCGGCTCCCCCGGACACCGAAGAGCGGCTAGCGGCATTCACCGGCATCGTTGCGATTGCGATCGCGAATGCGGAGAGCCGGGGGGAGCTTCTGGCGTCACGAGCGCGGATCGTGGCCGCCGCCGATGGGGCGCGCCGACGTATCGAGCAGGACCTGCATGATGGCGCCCAACAGCGGCTGGTTTCACTCGGGCTTCAGCTCCGCAAGGCACAGGCGACCATGTCGCCGGGTCTGGCCGCTCAGCTGGACCCCTTCGCGGACGGATTGAACGGCGCCCTGGATGAGCTGGTCGAACTCGCCCGTGGAATCCACCCGCCGATCCTCACCCAAGGCGGGCTGGAGCCTGCACTGAAGGCGCTGAGCCGCCGATCCGCCGTCCCAGTCGAGGCTACCCTGCACACGGGGGGGCGACTGCCTGAACCGGTCGAGATAGCGGCTTACTATGTCGTCTCTGAGGCGCTAACCAACGCGACCAAGCACGCGCACGCCACGGCCGTCGCGATCACGGTCGAAGCCGACGCCGAAGACCACGTCTTACGCATCGCGGTCCGCGATGACGGCGTCGGCGGCGCTGACTTCACCAGAGGCACCGGTCTGGTCGGCCTCAAGGACCGCGTCGATGCCCTCAGCGGCCGAATTTTCCTCGAAAGCCGGCCGGGCTCTGGCACCGGGTTGCGCGTGGAGCTCCCGATCCCTGGCTCAAAAGACAGCGCGACCTCCAGTTGAGCGCTCTCACCGGCGCCCACGGACGATTCGAACTCCGCGTCGGGAGTGGTCCCACGACGTTCGCTCTCCGGCGGCACCGGCGAAGGGAAGTGAGTTGCTCGAAGCGCACCGCCGCAGGATTGAGGTCGCTGCCGAGTTGGCTCTTGGGTACCGGCTACCTCGGCCACGGCCACGGCCACGGCCACGCCAGGCCAGTCGCTCACCCAGGACATCTCGCCGAGTAGAGCGGCCGGTCGTTGTCCTGCCCCGAGATCGCCCGACGGCACACCCTCAGGCTAATCACCGCTCTTCGCACGCGACCGCGGGACGTTCGCTGCTTTCAATCGCGCTCATACTGATTCCAGATGACTCTGTAGGCGTGGTGCTACGGCCTATCCGCGTCTGCGGTGCGAGCAACGGAGGAATCCCTGAACCAAGACGGCGAAGGTGTGGTACATCACATCGCCGGCACGATTCCCTGCGGAATCGCGCTCGAAGGGCGCGAAATCCCAGTCAGCCCAAAGCACGGCGTCATCACCGTCAATGGAGCTCTGTGGGCATATCACAGCTGAAGAGATCCGACAGGGATGTAGGGGATGTCATTGCTGTGCATCGCATCGCCAACCGACAGGTCTTCGTTGAACGTGAGGGGGAGATTATCGACGACGCGGTTGTAGCCGAGACGTGGGGTCGCACTGCTGCCCGAAAAGAGCGCATTCCCAGCGACCGGATCACAGCGACCGTAAGCGGAGATTGGTTAGCGATAATCGGCGGAGATCACAAGATAACGTTCAGAGGGAGAGAGCCAACTACGCCATTGGATGGTTGGCGACAGTGACTCGTCACCTGCGTTCTCAGCTAAGAAAGCAAGTCACCTTGAAGGGACGCCGTGTCGCCCGCATCAAGACTTCGAGACAGCGACGCCCACGGTCGACTTGACCTTCGTCTGCCAGGACTCCCAGAACGGCGGTGCTGGGCATCCTCGGAGCGCTGCCGACCACACCAAAATCAATCGACAAGAGTGGCAAGAGTGGTCAGCGTTCGACGATATGTCCGCGCGGCTTTGGGCAAGGCGACACGGGCCCTCTCAAAAAAGCGGCGCCGCTCCGGTTGAGCGCCTCGGACAAGGATGTGGCCCACAGATCCTCGAAGAGCATGAGGGCTGCCGCCGACCCCCCGTCGAGCCCCGCGCTGACCAGCTCAATGTCTTGTTGACCGATAAGCCCCCCTATGGATCCTTCAATATCGGAGAATCCGCCCATTTGGCTCAGTTCGTTCAGCTCGACAACCGAAACCTTGCCTGCGTCATCTTTGGTCAGGAGGACGAAATCGAGGAGACGTATGACTTGCACGATTGACAACCAAAGGAGCTCGTCTCCCACCTCCTCGCTCAGGTACCCGTCAGGGAATTTCAGGACCATGTACTCAGCAGGCCGCTCGTGATGACCATCGCTTCTTTGCTGCGTCCGGGTGAGTTCCTTCGGTCTCACAACACGTGACCTTAGAGAGTCGCAGTCGGCATGTCATCCCCTATCCACGTGATCGTCAGCAATGAAAGCAGAGCCAAACCGGCGAGCCGGTGGCAAGCATAAGGAGTACCGGCCAATCAATACCTCTAACGCTATGGATGAACCGCAGCGCCAGGGTTCCACCCGGTCGCGCAAGGACTCCCGCTTCGGGCTCGAGGTCGTTTGGCATCCCGTGACTGCGGGATGTCCACGGGAACAGTGGAAATGTAGATTCCCGTTGGGAGAAGCGGGAGGCAAGCATGACAAATGCTCACTTCGGCGGCAACTTTATGTACTCCGCCGATATCTACACCGAGCCAGATGCGGACGTGCACACGCTGGCAAACCTCGGCCCTCTCCGCCATCTGGCAGGCATGTGGGAGGGGACCGGCAACGACGTACATCCCAGCGTCGACGTGACGGGTTCCGATCGTTTCGATGAAACCTACCGCCTGGAGCCAATCGATCCTCAAACGAACGGACCGCAGCTCCTCTACGGACTTCGCTACCACACCCACTTGGTGAAGCCCGACGAGGTCGAGACGTTTCATGATCAGGTTGGGTACTGGCTTTGGGAGCCGGCGGCCGAAGTGGTGATGCTGACACTCGGGATCCCCAGAGGCCAGACCCTGTTGGCGGGCGGCAGGTCCAGTGCCGACGCACGCCGGTTCGAAGTTGAAGCTCTCCGAGGGTCGAACACGTTTGGGATCACCTCGAACCCTTTCCTCGACCGAGCGTTCCGTACACTGAGTTACCGCCAGGTCGTGACGGTCAACGACGACGGCTCGTGGTCATACGAGGAAGAGGCCGTCATGGAAGTGGAGGGGCGCCGTTCCCTTATCCACCACATTGACCGCAATACCCTCGTGCTCGTTGCCCCGCCGGGGCCCAATCCACTGTCTGGCGGGGAGATCTCTAAACCCGACAGCCCAGGATGACCCGTCGACATCCGCCGCTCCAGGGCTTGTTTGCTCCGGTCTCGGCCACACCGCCCATGAGCCCTCCTCCGCTTGTGTCTTATGCATTGGATGCGTCCTGCTCCGACGCGAGAACGGGACATTTCCGCGACAGAGCTTCGGCGACAGAGCTTCGGCGACAGAGCTTCGGCGACAGAGCTTTGGCGACAGAGCGCCGTACCCGTTTCAGGCAGTGGACTACCACGCGGCCCTGCTGCAAGGTGGACAGAGGGAAATCACCGCCGAGTGTCGGCAAGTCGCGCGGGCCGAGGAGAAGACAGAGCCCGGCGGCAAGGTGCGAGACGAACCGGATGCGTGACCCGACCCTCAGCGTTGACCGACGCGTGGTTGGCCAAATGCCGCAGTTGTTCGTCAGCCGTTGCGGTTCGGGTCGGGATACGCCGGCACCAAGTCCACGCCATTCTTCGTAGCGAACTCCCGAATTGTCGACCCGGGTGTCAGCTGGCGAGCCTGCTCGTTCTCTAGGACCACAGCCAACGCGTTGAAGGATCCCGCACTCCAATGGGCTATGGCGATCAGTTTTGGTAGCAATGTCAATCCCATCGTGCTTCCCGTTGATCCTCGTCCAGCGGTTCCGGTCTTGGGGTAACTGAAGCGCCGATACCAGTGCCGCCGAGCAATACCAATACGTTGAGAGTTTGCCTGCGACAGACCGGTCGCACATCCCGTGTACCCGTGCTTCCGGGAACCGTGAACGATCGAGGCAACAGCTCGATCACGCGACCGCGGGACGTCAGGCTTCGGGCTCCAGACCAGACTGGGTTTGCATGAGCCAACATCACGGACGGACGGAGTCGCCGCGATGGTTGCCAAGGAGCGAGGCGTCTCGGCCCGTGACCTCCGAACCGCGACCTCAGCACAGCAATTCAGGCGATGCGGAGGCAAGATGATTTCAAAAGCGATACAGTCGCTCGATGCCTGGCTTGCTCGGGCAGAGGAGGTTCTGGCCGAGCAGGCCATCTATTCGCAATCTCAGCACGGGTTAGATGTTCGGGCCTCTGAGCAGCACAACCGTCTGTCCGTGGCTATGGTCGATCCGACGTGAGGAGTCTCGGATGTCAGTTTCAGAGCCGCAGCATCTGAACAACCACCACCGCGACACCCTTCTGCAAATTTTTCAGCACCCGACGAGCCACAACATCGAGTGGCCGGCCGTGCTGTCCTTGCTGGAAGGCGTAGGAACGGTCGAACAACAACAAAATGGCAAATACGTTGTAACCGTTGGGACCGAGACCGAGGTCCTCAACCGCCCGAAGCATAAGGACATCGACGTCCAACAGGTCGTCGATCTTCGCCATTTGTTGACCATGGCCGGATACGGAGCTGTTGTGGACGATCTGGAAGCCAAAGGTCATGAAGTGTGACGTGGTCGAGGGTATCGAACGGGCATCGGGCAGAGCTTTGCCGAGGTCATTTGATAGCCCTCGAGCGGCCTTCACGCGGCCGACGGCCGGTCAGACGACTCTCGCCTAATGCGCCGTGAGGCCTGATCTCCTCATCGGTGCCGTGGCCTTGTCCACCGGTACCGGCTGCGCCGAGTGCCTGGAATCGAATGGCTGGTGGTTCCATTTAGGGGCGTTGCGCCAATGCGCTCAGGTCGGTTGCTGCAACGGCTCCCCCGAGCCAGCACGCCGGCGGCCATGCCCGCCAAACCGACCACTCGATCCATTCGGAGCTTCGAGCCGGGCGAAGGCTGGGTCTGGGACTACGAGAGCGAGCAATTCTTCGACGGTCCTGAGCTCGCTTCTCCGCTGTCTCACCCACTTGACCAGCCCGTACCTGGACCGGCAGGTCACATACCAGCTGACTGGTATTGACTGCTTCATTGACGGACCACCGCCGGGTCGGGGTGACGTCCGCCGACGGGCCCGGTCCGATGCCCATCGGCATGACTCGAGTGAGAAGGACCCGAGACCGGATATGACCGCGATACCACTACGCACATGGCCACTCCGGATTTCACCGGACACATACCCAGCGAGCTTCCTTGTAGTCGGCTAGAGCCCATTCCTGACAGGTCGTGCTCTCCTCTCAGGGGCCATTCCTCCTCGAGGGCGGACCTACAGGTCAAAAGGGTGGTGCGCTGAAACAGGACTCGCACCGCGTTCCAGTACGTTGCCTTGTTGATTTCAGCTCATCTTGACCGGCGCGCACCGACGACCATGAATTCGAGACATTGTGCGTAATCGCTCTTAGCGGGCACTCTGGTCGTCTGGTGGCAGCCCCAACGCGGTTCGGATCGCGCTTGCGGAGAGATCGGTTTTCGAAATGAACTCGATCGTCCGTGCGGTCGGCACCGCGTCGCCCAGGTCGCCCTCTGGATAGCTCGAGATCAGGATCACGCGTGGCAGGTCTTCGCGATCCAACCCAGCGATTCTGCGGGCCAGCTTTAAGCCGTTCTCTTGGCCGAGGTGAACGTCTATCAGCACCACGTTAGGTTGCAGCTCCGCTGCGCGTTCGATCGCCTCCGCGCTGTTGGCGGCCACCCCGACGACGCTGACCCCCTGCTGTTCGAGCAGACGGCGAGCCGTCTCGAGGAACTCTGGATTGTCGTCGACGACTAAGCAGCGGAGATCCTCCACTCACCAAGCATGGCAGTCGACGCTGCCGGCCGCATTGAAGCTACCAGGAAGCCGCCGCATTGAAGCTAGCAGGAACTTTGAAATGCCAGCCACGAGCGCGATCGGCGCGAAGGCAATAGCGCGCCGCGGTCGCCGGCGGAGGTAGCCAAATGCAAGACCTGCGTCATCACCGAAGGCCCGCCGGAGCCATGGATTGATTGGCCCCGGGGATTTGGCAGTCAGGCCTTGCTACGATTTCAGCGTGTCTGCAACGACGCGCGTGGTGGTGTCCGACGACGACGTGCTCCTCCGCGAGGGAATCGCCAGCCTCCTCACGAGCCGGGGCTTCGAGGTCGTAGGCCAGGCGGGCGAACCGACGGAGCTGATCGATCAGGTGCGCGACCTGAAACCCGACCTTGTGATTGTCGACATTCGGATGCCGCCCACCTTCACGACCGAAGGTCTCAGCGCAGCCCGGACTATCCGCGCGGAGCTCCCCGACACCGCAATCCTGGTCCTCTCGGCCCACGTCGAAGTCGAGCAAGCCACCGATCTGATCAGCAGTGGCCAGCGTAGCGGCTATCTGTTGAAATCGCGTATCACCGACGTGGACGAATTCGTCGACACGTTGGGGCGCATCGTTCGCGGAGGGACGGTCGTTGACGCGGCACTCGTGCAGGAACTCGTTGCGGCGCGCCACGTGCATGAGCCGCTCGACCTCTTATCGCCGCGTGAGCGCGAAGTGATTGCGCTCATGGCACAAGGACGGTCGAATGCCGGCATCGCGCACCAGCTCTTCGTGTCAGAGGGTACCGTCGAGAAGCACGTGCGCAGCGTCCTGATAAAGCTCGATCTCCCGGAGACCGGGGACGACCACCGACGGGTGCTCGCTGTGCTCGCCTTTCTCGACGCGCGCTAGTCAAGACGAGCGATCGCGGTTTCGCCACTCGAACACGGCGGAGCCTGGGCCGGGCCGGACCCGACGCTCCCGTTAGTTTTGATGGTGCCTGCCCGCTACGTCGTTCGCGGTTCCGGCGTTCCCTCTCCCGACACGTCTTTCTCGGAGTCGTCAATTTGGGCCGATCCGTAGCGTCGTCGGTACAGCAGATAGGCAGCCCCGCCTGCCAGCAGCGGGAGCCAGTAAGAGGCCAACCGGTAGGCAAGGGTTGCCACGACGGCCTTCCCGCCGCTCACTCCCGCCAGCACCAACAGCCCACTCAAGCTTGCCTCGACGATGCCGAGACCCCCGGGCGTGAGCGGTATCAGTGCGATGATCTGCGCCGCGGCATAGGCCAGGAGTACCAGCGAGGGATTGGGATCGCTGCCGGTGGCGCGCAGGGCACCGAGAAGGCAGAGGTAGTCGAAACCCAGGCGGCCTCCGACGAGAAGGACGGCCCGACGCCAATCTCTGCCGAGCACCGATCGGATCTGGTCCCGCTGGCTCAGGAGCCGTCGGTCCAGGCCAGCGGTCTTCTTGTGACGGCCCAAGGACCTGTTCCAGAGCCATTGCAGGACCCGCCCAACGATCTCCAGAGGCTGGTCTGTGGCCAGGACGACGATGCCCCCGACCACGAACAGAACGAAGCCTGCCAGCCCGAGCAACGCTGCATGCATCAGTCCTGGCCGTACGGCGGCTCCACCCGCGATGGCGGGCAAGGCGAAGATCGGGAGGGCCAAGAGCCCACCGATCCCGAGCAGCGAGGCGACCGTCAGGCCGCCGGCCGCAGTGTCGGCATCGATCCCGGCGCTGGACAACATCTTGAATTGGACTCCTGCGCCGGCAGCGTCGCCGCCGGGCAGTACCGCGGTGACCGCGTTGCCGACGAGTCCGGCTGCCACCACGGCGAACCACCCCCTGGTTCGCAGGACGAGGCGTTGCAGGCCGAAGTTGCAGGTGAACGCGGCCACCTCGGCAGCAAAGGCTAGGACGAGCCAGCCCGGCCGCAGCGTCGACAACTCGGGCCACGCCCCGATCACCCGGCTGAGGCTGGGGAACACAACGTAGAGAGCGATCCCCGTGATCACTAGGCCGATCACCCGCGTCGCCCGGCTGATCGCCGGGCGACGCGGGGCTGACTCAGGAGGCGGCCGCCTGACGGCCGGCTCGGTCGAGTCCTTGGCGGTACCGTCACTCATGGGCAGTGCTCACGTCCGAAGCGGCGGGGCGGTACCTGGGACCTCCTGCGCGGCGGACAGCCCGTGGCTCAGCTCAACACATGGGAGAGTGCGTCTCCCGCGTCGTGCGTTCTAGCCGCGAGGACAAGGTCCGTTACGCCGTAGGCCAGGCTGAACAGCCCGAAGACCTCGGCCAGTGCGACGGCACCGAGGTGGGGGCGAGCGAAAAGGACCACGCCCAGGAGAATCGAGAGAAGGCCACCCAGACCGTAGAGGGCGCGCTCGCCAGCGGCCTCGTCCGACTGGAACGCCATGGCCAATTCGATGACGCCAGAAACGATGGCCCAGGCACCGATCCAGATCGTAAGGACCCAGGCCGTGATGCCGGGCCAGGCGAGGGCCACAACGCCGGCCGCGAGGTCGATCACGGCCAGGAAGAGGTGGCCCACCACCGGTCCTGCTGAATCGCTCGAGAAGGCGCGCGCTCCTTGTATGAAGGCATCGCCGAACGCCAGGATGGCGAAGATGACCACCACGGCGAGGATCGTCACACCTGGCCAGATGATGGCCATGATGCCGACCGCGATCGCCAAGAGACCACGCCAGAGGAACGAGGACGACAGTGAGTTGAACATTGGAGGCCCTTTCTATTTCTCTTTGCTTGGGATTCGATGACTGGCTCGCTGGCCCGACGGGCGACTCGCCGATTCCACTGTGCGCCGCCGCGCATCTGTGAGAATCACGCGTCCGCGTGCTTGTCCGCGGCTCGCCCTCGCAGTACAACGGTTCGATAGCTCACGAGCTGCGCGTTGACGTGACAGAGACGGACGGTCAAGACATGAAGAAGTGGTTAAACCAGCGAGCACACTTGAGAGATCAGCTGGAAGGTCTCCTCGCCGGTCTCGGGTCCACGGATGCTGATGTTGCCGCTACCTTGGCCGTTGCCGGGGTGAAGGGATTTCCATACAGCAACCGAGGGAGCGCCATGGCGCGCTATCTGAACGCCGTGGTTGCCTTTGACTGTCGGGTTGCGGCCGTCCTGGTCAGCAGTCGTGATGTCACCATCATGTGCACTCATTGGTGGGTACCCGACCTAGTGGTCCCGACTCCCGCCAGTGTGCGTCGCTTCATCGTCCGGTTCGACTGCCTGGACTTCGCTGATCTGTTGGCCATCCCGGCAGATCCCGGGCAGACCTCCAGTTCAGAGTCCGGTTGACTCTCTCTTCGGCATCTCGGTGATCAAGCGGTTGCTCATCCGAGACCGGTCACGCTCTGGAGGAGCACGATGAATGACAGGATCCCGACCACGGAGACGCATACGGTGGCAATGATCCGAAAGATCTTTCCATTGACTGCGGCTCCGAGCACCGACTTGCGGTTGGCCAGGATCAAGACATACGTCAACAGCAGGGGGGTGATGATCCCATTGAGGACCTGTGCGTTGACGACGAGTGAAACCAGATTGCCCGGCGCTAGGGCGATGCCGGCACCGACGACAATTTGGAGAGTGAAGAGCCCATAAAAAAGTGGGGCCTCTCTGAAACTTGCCGAAACCGAACGCGGTGTCCCTGTGGCTTCGGCGACGGCGTACGAAGTGGACAGCGGCACCACGGAGGCGGCAAGCAGCGACGCACCCAGCAGTCCGGCGGCGAAGAGCTGCGGAGCGAACCGTCCAACCGCCGGGACCAGGGCCTGAGCCGCCTCCCTGGCAGACTGCAGGGGTCCGGTACCGCCGACCGCCGCCGCCGTGGCGATGATGATGAAAATGCTGACGATATCGCTCCAGATGGCTCCACTCACTGTGTCGATCCGCTCCGACCTGTAGCTGGCGGGCCTGACGCCTTTGTCCACCACTGCGGACGCGACATAGAACTGCATGTAAGGCGTGATGGTGGTACCGATGAGAGCAACGACGAGAAAGAGAAACGCATGCGTTGCCAGGAAGTGCGGGAGAAACAGATTGCTCGCTACCTGCTTGGCCCCGGGATGGGCCAAGAACGCCGCAACGGGGTAGGCAAGAAACGCCAATCCCAAGATCAGAAACAACCGCTCTGCCTTCGAGTACGAGCCCAGGACCGTCAACCCCCACACCAAGACAGCGGCTAGCGGAACGGAGATGTAGACGGAGACTCCGAGGATCTGCATCGCCGCGCCAACGCCGGCGAACTCGCTGACGGTGAGCCCGGCATTCGCAATGAGGAGCAGCAGCATTGCGAGGGTCGTGCTCCGGATCGAGAACTGCTCGCGGATCAGCGCGCCGAGGCCTTCGCCCGTGTAGGCGCCGAGTCGTGAGCACATTTCTTGGACGACGACCAGAGCAACCGTGATCAAGAGCATGACGAAGAGCGTGCGGTACCCGAACTGAGCGCCCGCACTGGCGTAGGTGAGGACGCCGCCAGCGTCGTTCCCGGCGTTGGCGGCGATCAGACCCGGGCCGAAGATCGCCACGATGGCCACGATCCGAACCAGCCAACGGTGGCGCTTCCAGGACCGGCCCACCGAGCGATCCTTCTGCACCACGGTGCTGCTCATGGCGGCTCCTCCCGGGGCAACAGCGCCATGAGTCGGGTCCGGTCGTTGTCGTCGAGTTCGCTCAAGAGGGCCTCGAGCTTGGCGGGCTCGAGCCCGCGCAGCGCCTGGGCCACCTCCGACGGCTCGGCGAGTGCTGCCAGTTGCGCCTGCTGGGGGCGGTTGAGGTCCCTGAGGAGCGCGGCAACGTCCTTCGCACGGAGCCTGTGGAGGTCCGCAGCCGGCGACGCCAGTTGGACGCTGCTTCCGGTGACACCGGCCGACGCTGCTGGGTGATGAGGGTCCACGCCGGACGTCTCGTCGAAGCGCGGCACGAACGCCTGGAGATCCGCCCAGTCGATGAAGCGGTCGGGTGTCGGTCTGGTCCAGCGCTGCGGGAGGAGCCTACGGAACAGCCCCCATTGTCCGACATCGATTCCGGCCAGTTCCCATCCGTTGACCCAGTTGACGAGATAGACGTCAGCGGCGCGGACCACCTGGACCCCGGTCACATCGACCAGTTGACGGTCGAGGACGTCGCGTGCGAGCGCGACATCCCCCTCGGCACGAACCGGGGTCCCCACGACGAGCTTTGCCGACCGCAGACGGACGCCGGTCTGTCCCAGAAGGACGTCGCGCGCTGCAACGAAGGCGAAACCTTTTCTGGCGCTAGCCAGGATGCCGGTGACCACGGGATGGGTCGCGCCGGTATCCCACCGGACCACTACGTCGTTTACCCTGCTCACGATCGTGCCTTGGGGGTCCCGGATCGGACGTCCGACCAGCTGGGCAAGCGAGATCAGCTGACCCGAAAGGGCACGACGAATGGCGAGGTGGTCGCGCACATTCTCTGCCGACTTCTTCCGCTGCGGTGGTGACGTGCTCTGGGCCCGTTTCCGGCCCGGGAGTCTCATGGGAGGCACTGATGCGGGAGAGCCCCCATTGGTCGAGCGCCCCCAGCGCACAGATGCTGACCGTACGTGACCAGAGTCACCGCAGCCTCCCAACAGGCCTGACACCTGAACCCCACATACAGCGGGGTGCCGTCGACTTCGTTCAACTCTCGCTCCGTCACGTCGTCACCGTCCAATCGCGCCTGAATGTCGCTGCGCAGAATTCGCTGACCGAGGTAGTTCCGCTCGGTAAACCCCCACAGGACGACGTCGTACAGAACGGGGGAAATAAGCTCGGCGTTCCAACTCCGCGGGTGCGGGGAATCGGACCACCGGCACGGAGCGGGGTCCTGAGGGTTCATTTCTACGGTCATGGACGCTCCGGTCTCAAAGTCTGTCTCACACGCTTCGTTGGCGCTTGGTCGCCCCAATCGGACAGCTCTGGGCGAATCCTTGGGCCATCCGATGGGACCGTCGCTCGGTAGACAAAGTCCCGGGAGCCCCGCTCCGTGTGTGCCGTAACGGAGCGGGGGCTGGCCCGGAGATCGCCAGACAACACCAAGGGGATGGGCGTCGCCCTAGGGAACGACGACGAGCCGATTCTCGACGTCGGTGACGCCGGGCGCCCGCCAGGCGGTGTCCACTGCTTCCTCCATGGCGTACCAGGAGCCGACCGTTCCGTCGAGGTAGATCGTGTTGTTGACACCACTGGTGACCTCAATCAGAGAGTCGTCGATTATGGCGTGACGCCGAAACGCCTTGTTGATGCGGTCAGCGACGTCACTCGGCATCGCTCCCTTGGTGAGTGTGATGTCGTTCGTCACGCCCAAGACACCATCGACCCGGCTCACCGCGTGATGAGCTGCCTGGCGCTGGTAGTGACGGCGGACCTCGCCGCTGAGGGTGACCCAGCCGTCGACGACGGTCACATTGACCGTTCCCTTGGGGACGAGTCGGTCCCGATCCAGGGCATCAACGCAGTTGGCGGCGACATCAGCGTCGGCGATTGCGTCTCCGACGAGACCGACCAGCAGCTCATTGTCGACGGACTTCACACCGCTGACGCTCCAGGCGTCATCCGTGGCCAGGATGGTGTCGTAGTACGTGTCCACCGCACCAGTCAGGGTGACGTCTCCGTCGTGTGCTTTGACGATCACTCGGCTGTTGTCAAAGAGAGGATCCCAGTCGAGCTCGTCCTCTACGTCGGATTCCAGAATGTGGTTTGGTTTGTGCATTGTCTCCCTTTCGCATTTGCAGGTGTGCCTCTATCTTCCGACTTGGTGGCCCGGCCAACATCACGCGAACGGGCTATTCGCGTAGGTGGGCACGAATTCGCACGACGCCAACGGAGCCCGGGAGGCTCGAACAATCGTCAAACCGGTTGACATGGGAGTCTCCGGGCTGGGTAGTGGCGTCTCGCCCGAGCGACCGTCAGTTACTGGTCCTGGCCCTTCGCTGCGCGTCCCGAAAATCAGGACTCGGAAGGCGAGTTCAGGCGGCCCGTTCGGATTCGTCACATCGACCAGGAGGGGCGTCGACGATTTCCCATCAGGAACACGACTCACGGGGTCGATCCGCGAAAGGCAGCGCGGAGTTAAGGAACGATGACCAGCCGGCTGACCACTTCACGAACGCCCGGTGCCAGATATGCCGTTCCCACGGCTTCGTCCATGGCAAACCGGTCGGGGACGGTTCCGTCCAGATAGATCGTGTGACCGCTGTTCGTGACCTCGATCAGGGACTCATCGATGATGGCATTGCGTTCAAAAGCTCGCTTGATCCGGTCGCCCACATCGCTCGGTATCGGTCCGGAGGTGAGGTTGATGCGATCCGTCAGCCCGACGACCCCATCTACCTGCCGGACCGCATGTTCTGCGGCTCTCCGCTGCAGGTGATGGCGGACTTCTCCCTTCAGCGTGACCCAGCCAGCACACACGACAACACTCACCGAACCATGGGGGACGAACCTGTCACCGTCCAGTGCGGTCGTACATTCAGCGACGATAGCCTCATCAACAGTGGCTTCACCGAGAGTGCCCACCAGCAGCTGGTTGTCCACTGTTGTCACTCCGCCGACGCGCGAAGCATCCTCATCCGCGAGCACGGTTTCGTAGTATGTGGGGACGACTCCGCTGAGGGTCACTTTTCCATCATTGGCGTTCACGACGATCCGCGTGGCGTCTAGCAGAGGGTCCCAACCGAATTCACCCCTGACATCGATCTCCAGCAGATTGTTCGGCTTGTGCATTGTGGGCCTCCCTGATCATCTCGACGCTTCACCTCGATCGTATGACCCCGAAGTCGCTTGGATATCCCGTGTTTGCGTGTCACGTTGGCGGGAGAACGTCCGAAAAGATGAGATTTGTTGTTGCGATGGTCCAATGCCCCGAAAGTGGCATTTTGGGAAACTCAATTCGGACAGACCAGACTGTTTTACGGTGAGCGCGACCCATGGCGCTGCATGGGCCACGCTCACCGGAGGTCGTCAGGTACCCAGGGGGACTGGGCACCTCTTTAGGAACGATGAGATGTCCTACGGAACGACGACGAGCCGATTCACGACCTCGTTGACGCCGGGTGCGTCCCAGGCGGTGTCAACTGCTACGTCCATGGCGTACCAGGAGCCGACCATACCGTCGAGGTAGACGGTGTTTTCGGTGGCCGTGACCTTGATACGGGAGTCGTCGATGATCGCGTCGCGTCGGAACGCTTTGTTGATGTGGTCTGCCACGTCGCCGGACATGACGTCCTTGGTGAGTGTGATGTCGTTCGTTACGCCCAAGACACCGTCCACCCTGCTCACCGCATGGTGGGCAGCCTGCCGCTGGTAGTGACGGCGAACCTCGCCGCTGAGGGTGACCCAACCGTCGACGACGGCCGCGCTCACCGCTCCCTTGGGGACGAAGCGGTCACGGTCCAGAGCCTCGCGACACTTGGAAGCGATGTCCGCGTCCGCTATCGCGGCCCCGACCAGCCCAACCAGCAGCTCATTGTCGACGGACTTCACACCGCCGACGCTCTGAGCGTCCTGTGTCGCCAGGAGGGTGTCGTAGAACGTGTCCACCGTCCCGGTCAGCGTGACGCCTCCGTCGTTGGCCTTCACAATCACTCGGCTGTTGTCGAAACGAGGGTCCCAGTCGAGCTCTTCCTGAACATCAGATTCCAACAGGTTGTTTGGCTTGTGCATTGTCTTCCTTTCACGTGGATGTGAGGTTGAGGTTCAAATTGTCCGACTTGTGGCAGAGACCGACATCACGCGATCGGCTGATTCGCGCAACTCCAGGGTTCCGGTCCTCTGTGGGGTGTGGTCGTTCTTCAGCCGCACGAGTCACTTGTCGACCACGCCCGTGTCGACTTGGTCCGTTAGTGCTCCTTACGGACGGTCTTAAATTAAGCCCGCTCTGAGGGCGTCCCCGACGACTCCTTGGGAGGTTCGCTTGTCGGTGGTTGCCGGATGGTGCGGGGGCCGACCGAGAGCAGTGGTGAGTAACGCGAGTCCTCCATATAGATCTGATGTCGGCCACGGATTCCATGCCGAGGCTCCATCTCATTTGGCCCGGCTACCTGGACCAAAGTGAGGAAGCGGCGCAGTCGTCGAATCACATGGCCACGTGTTCGAGATCGAGACCGACCTTGATCGTCGCCAACTGAGGAGTACTACCACCTTTTTCACTCAACACCCCCGTCGCACCCATCCGAATTGACAAGAGGCTCCCGCGTGCGTCGCCGTATGTGTCCAGGACGTCAGCCTCCGCCCTGAGCGAAGAAGCGGTCGAAGCGCGCCTGGTCCTCGAGGAAGAGTCGGATTGCGGCAATCTTGCCCAAGGGATTGTGGGAGAACACAAAGAGCAACTGGCCCTCGAATTCGGAGAGCTCACTTTGGAGATGAGTTTCTACGAGGGCCGATACGAGGTCGGTTCCCACCATCCAATCGACCCACTTCAGCGCCTCAGAGCCCGATGCAAAACCAAAGATTCGCTGGAAGTACGTGACGATTTCCCGACGTCCGGTGAACGTGCCAGCTACGGAACTAGTGCCGGGAACGTGGTAGGTCGCGTCGGCCGACAGTTCCACCGACGCCGACATTGCTTCACGGTCTGCCAGCGCCATCAGGAAACGCCGAACCTGGGGCAGGGGGTCGGAGTCGGACTCGTCTATCGGGCGGATTTCCGGCACTTCCTATCCTCCCAGGCTTTGGGCGCCACGAGCGCACAAAATCGACACTCCTGAGTTCTTCGAAGAGACACGAGCGCGACCCATTCGTCGATCCCTCGGAATTGTCCGCTCCTCCGCGCTTGATGGTTGATCGAACCCCTTCCTGAGTTCACTGCTGACGGAAACCATGTGAGGAGGTTGTAGCTCAATGCTCGCATCCTGCCAGGCTCGCGTCGAGAGCTGCCAGGCCCGGGTCGAGAGTCACAAGAGCGGTCAGGCCCGTGTCGAGAGCCACAAGAGCGGTGCAGAGACAGTGACACGCGATTTCGAAAGAACCAGCGGCACCTGCCGGAAAGGCAGAAGCTGACAGAGTCTCCGTAGCCCTGTAGGCGCCCACAAGGTGCAGGACTGCCGACGCGAGTGAATCTTCCCATTCGGACTGGGTGATGGAAGCACGATCCATTTGATGGGTCGGCCAGTGATCTTGCCGGATTGAACCATGGAGCCCACCAATGGGTACTTGCGTTAGGCACTCCGGCACAGATTGCTCTCGTGGCTTCGTCTCCACGGCATGGTCTCCTGGGACGTCATGCCCGCATCTGAAGGGTCGGCAGTACCCACTTGGGCGCTCTGATCCCCGGATTCGAGCTTGCGGCAACAGCCGCCAGAACCCAAGACTGCATTCGTTCAGCTCTGCGAGAGCTGTGGAGATGATCTGGGCTGTGACCGCCAGGGCGGTCACCGAGCGGCGGGGGCGCGGGTGTCGAGACGTGTCGCTTAGGCTTTCCACGATCAGAAATCCCGAGAATAAGTGGCATACGGCATCGGCGACCAGAGATTCGTATGCCACCGGCATATCCGGGTCTATGGCGTAGTCGGTGGCTCTGTTGGGTCTTGCGTCGGGGCCGAGTTGCTCGGCCATCGGCTTGCCATAGTCCAAGGTCAGCATCGCTCGGTCACGTCCTCACATATCGTCGGAATGGATGCTTCGGTGGTCTTGGCCGACGGCGTCTTTGGCTGCCGGCTAGGCATTGGGATTGCTTAGGCGGATTGCTCGCGTCGCGCCACGAACACAACCGATGCAGCGACGATCGCGGTTGCGGCGAGGAGGACGAGTGGTACCGATCTCCTTTGTTGAGTCGTGTCGTGCGCCTGCTCAATTCTGCGCAGTACTCGACCCACGGAATCGAGAAGACCCTCGGCCTTGTCAACCCGACCCTCCAGCAGCTTCATACGGATATCAAACTCGCTTGATGACATCTGACTTCCTCTTTCTTGATAGTGATTCTGTTTCATAGACCCAAACTCATCGGTGCCGCCGAGACTCGCACTGTTCTGCTGCCTCGACTGTTGGGAACGAGTGATCTCTCTGATCAAAACCGTAATTATCGTCTACCGACGTCCGCCGAATGGCATCCCGTGTCCGCGTGAACCACGGCGATGTTGACGGAGCAACCACCACGAGGGAAGGTTCTCTACGACCGCCCACGGTTCCCGTAACTTGGGAGCAGTCGAAGCCTCGCCCACGGACATGTGGCTTTTCCGTCGATCAGAGTCAGATATCTCGACAGATCCACAAGAGGCGTGACGATCAGCACGACCCTGGCGGTCGGCAACGGAGGCGCACGTTCAAGCTTCCGACCTGGGTGAGTACAGCGTGAGAACCCCCAGACCGCGGATGGCCGACTGGGCATTCGGTTACGCATTGAAGCTACCCGGAATGAAGATTTGCCTGCTTGCCCGACCTGAGATTGGTTGCTGGCGGCGAAGACGCCGGGGAGCAGGGGCGCGACAGTGGTTCTATGGTCACGAAGGAGCTGGTCGGAACCGATCGGTACGCGGTGGATCCGTGCCACGGCGAAGGCAAACTGCGACGGGAGCTCGCACGGGTCCTGGCCGGCGAATCCCCCAGCCGTGCCGTGCGTGAGGAGATCATCGACTCATGGAAAGCTTCGGTTTCTGCCGGTCTGACGCCGCACCGCTTCGATCTACCCTTGGAAGGCCCCAGCGAGAGGGACTCTCGTCTGGTACAGGCCGCGATGCCGGTAGTCGACCGTTTGGGCTGCGACCTTGCTTTCACGGAGATCAGTGTCGTGCTTGTCGGAGCTTGCTGCCGAGTGGTTGCTCGGAGAACCCCTGGGCCGCTCGAGGAGGCAGAGCTCGATGAGCTCATGCTCTCGCCGGGATACGCGTGGGACATGAGGCACGCGGGTACGAATGGCCTGGGCGTCGCGTTCGCCAACGGAGCGCCGTTCCTGGTCCACGGAGAGGAGCACTTCGCCAATGCCCTCACGAGGCTGACGACCGCAGGCGCACCGATACATGATCCCCTCACCTCGCAAGTGCTTGGACTGCTCGCCTTCGTCTGCTCGGCCAAGGCAGCCAATTCTTTGTTGCTGCCCATGGTCAGCCGAGCGGTGCGGGAGGTCGAGCAGCGTCTCCTGAACCGTTCCTCGGGGCTCGATCGTCTCATCCAAGAGAAATTCCTGGACGCTCGTCGACGTACGCGCGGGCCTCTGGTCGCCGTCAGCCGCGCCACGCTCCTGACGAATGCGGCGGCGGCCCGGCTGTTGCCCGTCGCAGACCGCTCGCGACTCTGGGACTTCGTCTCCGGCAACCTGAGCACTGCCCAAGAGAACACACCACCGTTCACCCTCGCTAATGGCCGCGCGGTCAGCGCCTCCCTCGAGGCGATACTCGACGGGCGGGAAGTTGCCGGGGCACTAGTCCGGTTCGCCGTCTCGACCCACGAAGCGCCATTGCCTCGTCGGACCCATTCGTCAAAGTCTCTCCGTCCCACGTTCGGCTGGGACAGCCTCACCGAAGCGGAGCTCGCCGTCACCGAGCTGGTCGCCGACGGCCTCACCAACCGTGAGGTCGCCTCCAGACTGTTCCTGTCGCCGCACACGGTCGACTCACACCTGCGACACATCTTTCGGAAGCTGGACATCAACTCCCGAGTGGATCTGGTCCGCGTGGTGACGGCTCGGAGCATCGCCGATCGTTCACTAATTTGTGCCGCCGATGTCGCTTGAGCCAGTCCCGTGGTGTGTCAGTGCGCCGGCCCGACTCCGCTCGTTGCTGGACAATGTCGAGTGAGCCAACCGGCCACGAAGCACCCCGGGGAGCCCGCACATGGGACCGCCTGGGGCACATGTCTCTCTCTCGGCGAGCCAAGCTTGTCGCCACCTGCTTCCTGCTGATTGCTGCAGGCATGGTGCCTTGGACGGTTTACCTCGGGCTTTCTCTCCCGCCCAGGTACGACGCCGGACACTGGGATTTGTTGTGGACCGGTTTCGACGTCGGCCTCATCTGTGTCCTGAGCT
Source organism: uncultured Acidimicrobiaceae bacterium (assembly GCA_963741995.1). Classification (GTDB taxonomy): domain Bacteria; phylum Actinomycetota; class Acidimicrobiia; order Acidimicrobiales; family RAAP-2; genus Bog-473. Next base: position 566,374 of record CAVUKI010000010.1, on the reverse strand, counting down.
ATGCCGCCTGGGCGGCTTGGTTCCACCGCCAGGTCATCGCCACAACGGCGATCGTCGCGGGAACCCTGCTGCTCTGCGACGCATGGTTCGACATCATCACCTCACTCGGGCATGGAGACCAATGGATCACGCTGCTCACCGCGTTGGGAGGTGAACTCCCGCTCGCAGTCTTCTTCTTCTGGCTCTACCGCAAGATCGTCTTGGCGTCCTTTGCCACCTTTCACGCGCGGCTCGGTGACGGTCCGGCTCCCCAGCGGCTTCGAGAGGCGCAGATCCTGTTCCTCACGCCCCGGAAGGGACCCGCTCTTTCACTGACGTCCTCTGCCGACCTTCCTGGGGCCCTACGGCAGGATCAGAAACCGCTATTCGCCGTTCCGTCGGTGGAGGTTGGGGTGGGCTCGCTGCCGGCTCCGGCGGAGAGGGCAGAAGAGTGAGCGGTGCCAATTGCGGGAGGATTGGCGAACCGCTCCAACCATCGGATCCGCGGCCCCGGCGTTGCCGGGTAGCAGCGCTTCATGTGCAAGGTGACAAGGTTCGCTGCGACGCCCTGGGGTCCCGTTCTCCGGGGAGAATGAAGACGAGTTGGTCCTCCGTGACAGACGAAGATGGGACGCAGAGTACGACGACGTCGGCCGCGACCAACGCACGGTCGAAGCAACCGCCGGTATGGTCGAGGATCTCCGCTATCGGCGCGCTGGTGGTCTGGCTAGCCACGATGGTTGTCCTGATCATCTTCACCTTTCGAAACCTTCTGTACGTGGTAGCAGCGCTGCTTGGCGGCGGACTCGCCATTTCTGCCTTGTGGATCGCGGCCACCAACAACCGGTTCCGGTGGTTGGCCGCCGCCGGGGCCCTCCTGTTCGTGGTTGGCACCGTCGCCTGCTTGACGGGGGTGGGACGGGGCCTTGTGGCGGTGGCAGTCGCCATGGTCGGCATCCTGGCTGCGTCGGTGCTCGGAACCCTGGCCCTGCGGTGGGAGGTGGATCATGCCCTCACCGAGCGCTGGCACCGGGTAGCGGCAGCTCGACACGGTGTCGTCCTCATGAACCCGGCGTCAGGTGACGGCAAGGCCTTGAGGTTCCATCTGGTCAACGAAGCGCAGCGGCGTGGGATCACGCCCGTGTTGCTCCGGCCCGGCGACGATCTGGAGGACCTCGCCGAGACCGCAGTCAACCAGGGGGCGGACGTGTTGGGCATGGCCGGTGGCGACGGGTCGCAGGCCGTCGTGGCGACGGTCGCGGCCCGGCATGGAGTTCCCTTCGTGTGCGTCCCAGCTGGAACTCGCAACCACTTCGCGCTCGACCTCGGGATCGACCGCAACGACCCGGTCAAGGCGTTGGATGCCTACGGGCCGGCCCGCGAAGCCTGCATCGACCTGGCGGAGGTGAACGGCGAGGTCTTCGTCAACAACGTGTCGCTTGGCCTCTACGCGGACTTCGTTGCGTCCGATCAGTACCGCGAGGCGAAGCGCCGAACCGTCGCGAAGATGCTCCCCGAGCTACTGGGGCCGGGCGCCGCGCCGTCCGGTCTCACGGTTGACGGCCCGGAGGGAGCGATCGTGGACGCACAGCTCGTCGAGGTCTCCAACAACCCCTACACCCTGTGCAGTGTGATCGGATTCGGTTCGCGCCCCTGGCTGGATACGGGCGCGCTGGGGGTGGCGTCGCTAACAATCAGGCGCCCGTCCGACGTGAACCGACTCGTTGCCCTCGAGATATCCGGTCATCCCGAACGCTTCGAAGGCTGGCGCCAGTGGACCGCCGGCCGGCTCCAGGTTCGGGGGCCGCGTCCGCTGGCCGCTGCCATCGACGGCGAGGCGCGGACGCTGGAGCCTCCGCTTGCCTTCGCGATCCGGCCGCGCTCGCTGCGGGTTCGGATTGCCGTTGGGCAAGAGGGGGCCTCCCCCGCGTTCCGCCAGGCGCCCGTGGGGGTGTCCACGCTGGCGGGCCTGCTCCGGGTGGCACGTGGCCGGCCGAGCGGCATTGTGGCCCGCCCCAGGACGGGGGCACCGTGACAGCGCCCGACCGATCCGAGCGGCGCTGGTCCACCCCTCCCGGCGAGGTCCCTCGACGCCTGCTGGAGGAGACCGACGCTCTCGACCACGCGGTCTCTGACGCCGTAACAATGACACCGACGCCGACGATGGACGTGCTAATGGCCCGGCTGTCGCACGGCGCCAACTACTCGGGTCTGTGGCTCGTGATTGCCGGCGCCATGGCCCTGGCGGGCGGACGGCCGGGCAGAGGTGCAGCAGTCCGAGGACTGGTGGCGATCGGTGTCGCCTCCGCAACGGCCAACCTGGCTGCGAAGCACATATTTCCCCGGAGCCGGCCCGAAATGTCGGCCGTCCCCGCGACGCGCCATGCGCGCATGCCGACGTCAGGGTCCTTCCCCTCAGGCCACACGACCTCGGCCTTCGCCTTCGTGACGGCTGTGACGGCAGATCTCCCGCTGCTTGCCCTTCCGCTCTACGGCACGGCCGCCTCCGTGGGCTACAGCAGGGTCCACAACGGGGTGCACTACCCCACTGATGTCGTGAGTGGTGCGGTCCTGGGGCTTGCCGTTGGCACAGTGGTCCGGGAGGCCACGCTGCGTCACCCCCGGCTCCTCGGGCCCCGGTGACGAAGGACGCCGGAGAAACGCAGACCAATGGCGGATTTGCGTGATGCCCACGGAGCCTGACCCAGACATGCTGCATGGTGGAACTCGGGGTCGCAATCGAAGCTCGCGACAGAGCTCGATGTCGTCGCCCGGCACATCGTGAAGGGGAAGACTGTGGACGATCGAGGTAGTGGTTGGGTGCTTTTCGCCGGCATCACGCTGGGAATCGCGGGAGTGATGCGTATCTTCGACGCCATCTGGGCATTCAACTACAGCGGAACCCTGCCCGATGGCCTCCGAGGGGCGGTCTTCGGCCAGAGCCTCACGACCTACGGTTGGATCTACCTCGTCGAAGCCATCCTCTTGATCCTCTGCGCAGCAGCGGTCTTGATGGGCTCGCAGGTCGGTCGGTGGGTTGGAATAGTGGCGGGAGCCCTCGCGAGCATCAGTGCCATTTGGTTGATGCCGTTCTTCCCCGTCTGGGGGATCGTCTATCTCGTCTTGGGCGTGCTCGTCGTGTACGCGCTCGCGGCATATGGAGGCGAACCCGCAGCCGTGTGAAGAGCCTTCTGGCTTCGAACCGGGTGGGAACCCCGGATCTTCCGATCGAAAGGAGAGGCGAATGACCGAAACCGTAACCACTGGAGGAATTACCGGACTCAGCGGCTCCGACGACACACGGACCTTGTTCGGGCAGACGATGGAATACGTCGCCGCCACGGTGGGCCTCTTCGCACTGGGGACGTACCTCGGCCGGTCCTTGCCTGATGGCTGGGGCTGGCTGTTCTTCCTAGCCTCGTTCGGCTGCTTGATCGCCATGCGGTTCGCCGTTCGACGAGGGGGATCCTCGGCGGTTGGTCTGCTCCTCGGCTTTGGCTTTCTCATCGGTCTGGCGACGGCACCGACTGTCGCCTACTACGCAAGCCTGAACCCCGAGGTGCTGTGGCAGGCAGGTGGGGCAACTGCCCTGTTCATGGCCGGGCTCGGCGCGGCGGGCTACGGCAGCCGGCGGGACCTCGCCGCCGCAGCGCGCGCGTGCTTCTGGGGGCTCGTCGTCCTCATCGTGTTCGGCATCGTGACGATCTTCGCCTCAGTGCCGAACGGGACATTGATCTACGCCATCGCCGGACTGGTCATCTTCGCTGGGTTGACCATGTTCGACTTCCAGAGACTACGGCTAGGGGGCAACACCGATTCCGCTCCGCTCATGGCCGCCTCGATATTCCTCGATGCGCTCAACGTGTTTCTGTTCTTCCTCAATATCTTCGACAGGCGGAACTGACCGTGTTTTTCTTCTTCTCAAGTCGCCTAGGTTGCCTGGGTTCCATCGCCGTCTCTGTGATCGTCACGGCCGTGCTGTTGCTGATCTTTCACCCTTGGTCGTAATGGCCATCCTCGGAACGGTTCGAGGGGGGCGTTTTTCTGCTTCTTGGCATCGTCGGTGCGGTGATCGGTGTGTTCTTCTCCTGGCGAAAGGGTAGGCGGGTGGTAGGTAGGTCCCTTGCTCACGACGAGGAGGGCGCTAGCCTCTGGGAAGCACATTCTCTTTGGATGCGACCCGAGGTGATCAGAGCACAGAGGAGCGATCACGCAGACATCTGGATTCGTGCCGAGATCTTGAACCGTCAGGAAGCAGCGCCCACGTTCTGGCAGGTTGTCGCTCTCCCACCGGACTGACGTAACGATGCCAGTCGAAGAGCAGGGTCCAGCTTCAAGCGGCACCAGTTCCAGATGGGCGCGGGTTCTCCGTTGGGCTGACATCAAAGCGGTTCCCCTGCGCACGATCCTGATCTCTGTAGGAGTCGTCGTCCTCGTCTACCTGGCGGGCCAATTCCTCTACCGCCTCCGGGACGTCGTGCTGCTCGTGGTGGTCGGGTCGTTCGTGGCGCTCGTCCTGAACCCTGCGGTCGTGGCCCTGCAGCGGTGGAAAATACGGCGTCGGGGTACTGCCGTTGCCATCGTGACGTTCTCGGCCCTAAACATCTTCATCGGTCTGGCTTTCGCGTTTGGTTACCCGTTGGTCAACAGCCTCACCCATTTCGCAAATGCGCTGCCTGTCTATGTGGACAAGGCGCAACACGGGAAGGGCTGGATCGGTCATCTCGTTCGCAAGTACCACGTCGAAGCCTGGGTGCAGAAGAACTCACCGAAAATCACCAGCTTCGCGGAGAGCCTCGGCAAACCGGCCTTGTCCCTGGGCAAGGGCGCGTTTGCGATCCTGGCTGAGTTGGCGGCGACCTTCGCGTTCGTGATCATGCTCCTGGTCGAGGCGCCGAAGATCCGTGCCGGTCTTCTGAACATGATGTCCCCCAAACGGTCCGCCAGGTACGCGGAGATCGGCTCGAAGGTCAGCAGCTCGATCTCGGGGTTCGTACTTGGGGACTTCCTCACCTCTCTGATCGCGGGCACGGTGATCTTCGTGACCCTCGCCATCCTCGGTGTGCCCTACGCCCTCCTATGGGGGCTCTGGGTTGCCCTCGTCGACTTCCTTCCGCAAATCGGTGGCGCGCTGGCGGGCATTCCGACGGTGCTCTTCGCCCTGGCGCATTCGTTTTCAGCAGGAGTCGTCACGCTCGTCGTCTTCCTCGCCTATACGTTCTTGGAGAACCACTTCTTGAACCCGGTCGTCATGGCCCGGACCGTCAAGATCAATCCACTCCTTGTCTTCGTAGCTGTCCTGGTCGGTGCCGACATCGGGAATTGGCTCGGCGGACTGTTCGGCGGTTTCGTCGCCGTGCTTCTCGCCGTTCCCATTGCCGCCTCGCTCCAGGTGGTGATTGTCGAGATCTGGAACGCGACGGTGTCAACGCCGCCAATGGAGGGGGGGTGGTCGCCAAGCGAGTCATCCCCTAAGACAGAGTCGCCATAGTCCCCGGGGCGACGGCTAATAGCTACTGCCGAGGAGGGAGCGAATCGAGACTCCGCTCAGCTCCCCTTTAGTCAGGAAACCCACGGGGGGGCCCGTTGCGGTTAGTTCCGCAAGATCATCATTGGCGTAGGTCGAGATCAGAATGATGGACGGACCCAGTGGACCCGCACGTTCGCTCAATGCACGAGCCAAATCAAGTCCATTTTCCCCCCCCAAATAGAAGTCGACCAACACGAGATCGGGCTCCAGGTCATCGACGACGGCGATTGCTTCCGCGGACGTGTTCGCCAGACCTACTACTTCAAAGCCTTCTCTCTCGAGAAGTTCTTGCGCAGCCTGCAAGAACGCGGAGTTGTCGTCAACGATCACGCAGCGAAGGTTCACACACGATAGTTTTGCACGCACTGAGCCCGCCTCGCATTGTAGCTGGCTGGAATATCGAAGCTGAATGAGGTTGGAGTATCGCCGACAGCTCTGCCCACCAAACGTCAGTGATACCGATTTGCACCTAGCTCGGTTCGAGTTGCGGGTGGTACTGCGATATCAGTGACTTTTGATCGGTCAACCTAGTTTCGTGCAGGTGAGGCGATGCGTCCGCAATTCCGGTTGTCGAGGAGGCAACTGCCGCTTGGCCGTCACGTTGATGTTGGCGATCTCAGCAGCTGTCGCCGTCGACGTTCGAGGGCGTAGAGGAAGGTCGGGTCCCGACCGACGGTTCCGGACCCGCCGCTCGGTCCACATCCTCCGGTTGATGAGCACTTGCGCCGGGCGGCCGCTCCTCGCTTCCGTCGCTGAGGGGCAGGGCGATCGTCACGGTGGTGCCCATACCATGCGGACTGCTGAGGGAGAGCCGGCCTCCGAGCGCCTCCACTCGGTCCTTGAGCCCCACAAGACCAGAGCCCTGACTGAAGGTGGCGCCTCCGCGCCCGTCATCAGACACGTCGATCCGCAGCATGTTTTCGCTGGCCTCCACGTTGACGTGGACTCTTGTGGCGGCGGCGTGCTTGGCCGTGTTGGTAAGTGCCTCGGAAATCACGTAGTAGGCGGCAATCTCAACCGGCTCTGGCAGTCGCCCATCGAAAACGTCGAGGTCGACCGGCACCGCGGAGCGCCGGGCTAACGCCTTGAGTGCCGGATTCAGACCGCCTTGGGCTAGAGCCGCCGGGTGGATACCTCGTGCGATCGCGTGCAGTTCGTCGAGTACCGCGGCCAGATCTGCGATCAAGAGATCGAGTCGATTGACCAAGTCGCCGGCTCCGGGTGGCACCTGGGCACGGGCGGTACGCAGCTGCAGGGCGATAGAGACCAGCCGTTGCTGAGTGCCGTCGTGCAGATCGCGCTCGATACGCCGACGGGTGGCGTCGGCGGTGGCCACAATCCGCGCCCGAGATGCGGTCAGCGCTGCTTGGAACTCAGTGTTGGCGATCGCCGTGGCGGTGAGCTCTGTGAACCTCTCCAACCGAGCCTCGGTGTCGGCCGGCAACGGTTCCTGCTCCTTGGAGTACACGTTCATGAGACCCCACAGCCGGCCCTCCACGCGGATCGGCACACCGACGGCCGAGTGGACGCCCGCCGCGAGCGCGGCGGCTGCCGCCGGCCCGGCGTCCTCACCGTAGTGGTCAATCCGCGATGGCCGGCCAGTCTCGAAGACGCGCGTGGGCACATTCTCCCCGGCGAGGATCTCTTGGGTGCCGACGGGCACCACTGGGGAGCCGGACCGAGACCAGGCCGCGACGACCGTCCGCGTGCCGTCCGGCTCGTACCGGCTCATCGCCGTATAGTCGACCCTCAACACCCGGCCGACTTCCTCGGCGACAGCTGCAAAGACCTCATGCGGCGCTACTCCCCGTGCCACCAGTGTCGCCACTCGCCGAAGGGCGGCTTGCTCATCGGCGAGCGTCTGCCGCTCGCTGAGGTCACGCACCATGGCGATCACCATGGGACCGGTGTCGGTCGACAGAGGGGTCAGGCTGATCTCTACCGGGAATGTGTTGCCGTCACGCCGCCGCGCCTTGAGGTCCAGTCCGACACCCATAAGGCGGGTACGTGGATTCGCCGTGTAGGCGGCCCGCCTCGCCCGATGGGCCTTCTGCGCTCCGTCGGGAAGCAGAACCTCCACGACTTGTCCCAGCAGTTGAGCCCGAGAGTAATCGAAGAGCTGCTCTGCCTGGCGATTGACCCAGGCCAGGCGCCCTTCGACATCGACTACCAGGATCGCATCGGGCGACTCCTCGGCCACTGTCTGCATGACGGCTTCTGAGATGTCATCGGCAGGAACCGCAAGCCTCTGCGGCGTGGCACGCTGCTCACCGCTGCGCTCATCCGGTCGGGTACCCATCCGACCCTCTGTCCCTGCGGCTAATGCGCCGCCTCATCGCAGGCATCGACCGATGTGGCATTTCGCACACAAAGACACGCTAGCCGGACGGAGCTGAGACGGCTGAATCTCGCGCAGCTAGGAAACTCGTGCTCGGCGTAATGAATCTGTGAATTGACGTCACCGGGGGTCGAAGCTCCTGCCAACTCTTGCTGACGAGGCGCTCCTCACGATCGTTTCATTGAGCGCCCCGTTCAGGGACTTGTGGTCAGCGAATGTGCACGCCCAGTTTGCCCAGCGTCCCTCTGGCGAACTCGGTAAGAGCCTGCGGCAGCTCGGCTAGTGCATAAGGCCCTGGATCGTAACCTTCAATCCTCCAGCCACTACCGCCTGGGCGAGGCGGGACAAAGTCGTGCTCGAAGGGAAGGCCATGATTGTCGACACCTGAACGTCGGTCTCGCGGATGTGCTCTTGCGCCAGACCTAATGTCGAGGCGACTCGACCTCCTTCAAGAACGAGTTGCGTCAGCTCCAGCCCGTCTTCGGCGAAATAAAGGGCGGCATGGGCACCGCGGACCTTAGTGCGACGAGGTCGGCACCGAGGCCGGCGGGATTCACGACGTCATGTGAGCCGAGTTCACGGGCGCAGAGTTCTCGTCGGTGTCACGAGCCGTGGCGAAAACGTGGCACGCCGGGCGGACGCGAGCGGCGGGCTAACGAGGCGTGAGCCGCTCTCATCCCTGTTGGACTCGACACGGCCCAATCCACCACCTTGCCAAGGTGAGGGTGGCGGGTTCGAGTGCCGTCGTCCTCCGCTCCACAGGAGTCCTAGTCAATGGCACATCGGGGTGGGGCCCGTGGAACCGTCCTCGTTGCGGTGCAGGGGCCGGTCACACGGTCCGTCCCCTTCCGTGGTTCCTTGACACGCGGACACGGGATGCTCGAGAGCGTGGTGAGGCAGAGGATGGGATCGACACTGCTCGACGAGGTGCCGCTCCACCTTTGCAGTCGGCACAGGCAGGCGAAATTCCAATGATGAGCACACTTGCCAAGCGGTTTCAAGCCTCGAGGACCTGGGTCGGGAGTCCGAATGGATCGCACAGAACCGTTCGTGTGCGAGGAGGAACCTGGTTGCCGACGAACGAGGTTGGTCCACAGATCAAACAGTTGGAGAATCGACTCGACAAGGCCGAGACGCTTCTGGATTCCATTGGTCTGCTCTTGGAAAAGATAGAGCTCGCACACGAGCATGCCCAACGAGGTAGACGGGCATCACTCGTCCTCGCAGCTGCGAGCACCATCGTTGGGATGGCCGTTGTGCTCGCACGACGACAGGAATCACCCTGATCGGTGCGGGACCAGGACTGATCGAGACAGCGTGAGTTGCAGTTGGTCGCGTCTCGCCCTCTTGGCTGTCACGTCGACGCTCGTGACAACCGTCGTACCGCTCGGTCCTGAGGCGACCGCCCTCGTGGCTGGTCGCGGACCGCGACTCGGGGACCAACCCACTGCTCACGTCGGAGAGGCTGATCTTGGTCCGACAGGTGTTCCAATCATCTCCTTCGTCGTCACGCTCACCGCGGGCGTGCGACCAACATGCCTGGAATCCTGGGCACGGTCTGAAGGCATCAACACCCATTGGGACGTCGGCGAGTCGCTCGCCATCCTCAGTGGTGCCCCGAGGGTCATCGATCACGCGTTCGGAGTCTCGATCCGCGATTTCCGGACCGCGTCGGGGCAGCTCGCCTTTGCCACCAACCACGAGGCCGCTGTGCCCAGTGGGGTGTGCGGGGAGGTGTCGGGAGTCGGCGTGATCCATTCTCCCGTTCGCCCCGAGTTGTACTACGTCCCGGCCGGGGGTCTGACCCCACCGGAGCTGCTCACGGCCTACGATGCAGCCCCCCTCAGAGCCGAGGGCTACTCCGGACAGGGCGAGACTGTCGTCCTCTTCGAGTCCGACGCGTACGGTACGCGCGACGTCATGTCCTTCGCGAAATCCATCGGTGCGCCCCTCAATCTTCAGCGCTACGGGGGAATGGCGTCTCAGAACCATGGTGAGAGCACGCTCGACATTGAGACAGTGGACGAGATCGCGCCGCGGGCCAGGATCGTGTACTTGAACCTGACGGCGAATGCCTTCGACGCCTCGTCGGAAGCGGCAGCCTTCATCGAGGCTTTCGACGCCGCGGAGCGAAAGTGGCCCGGTGCGATCTGGAGCCTGAGTCTTGGATGGTGCGAGAGCGACACGTCGGTGTGGAACGCCACCGACCTCCGAGCCATGAACGCCGCGGTCACCTCTGCCGAGGCCGCCGGAACCACGGTGTTCGCTGCCAGCGGAGACGTGGGCGGCCTTGACTGCACCCCACCCAACGATGCGGGCAAACCTCCGCGAAGCTCGTGGCAGGGAGTCAGCGTTCCGGCTTCCTTGCCGGCGGTGACAGGGACCGGCGGCACGACCCTCAGCAGCACTGCCGACGGCACCTACGTCGGCGAGACCGCGTGGTCGATGCCCCTGCTCTCCCAGGGCTCTGGGGGCGGGGTGTCGACGGTATTCCCCCGTCCCTCTTGGCAGACCGGTCTGGGCACCGGCGGCCAGGTCGATCTCGGGAACCATCGCCAGGTCCCCGACGTATCCGCCGACGCCGACCCTTACACCGGGACGGTAATCATCGAGGGTGGGCAGGCCGAACAGGGGGGCGGGACGTCTCTGGCCAGCCCCATCTGGGCCGGCTTCACGGTCCTGGTCGATCAATACCTCGAATCACGGGGGCTCAGCGCCGTAGGTTTCTTCAACCCAACCCTGTACTCGCTGGCGCAGCGATCCCTCCCCTACCCACCGTTCCACGACGTCACCATCGGCGGAAACGACTTCTACCAAGCCACACCCGGGTACGACATGGTGACTGGACTCGGCTCGCCTGACGTCTGGAACATGGCGCGCGACCTCGCCGGAGGCGGCGGATGAGCGACTCGAACCTCGCCCAATCGTTACCGGTCCTCCCTACCATCACGTGCCCCTACTGTGGCCGCACCGTACCTGACGCCCGGTATTGCGGCGCCTGTGGAACGGATCTCCTCGTGACGGGGCACAAGGCCCACCAACGTCCCCACGCCTATGCCGCCTTTCCCGACGAACCGGTCAATCATTTGTCGGTGGTCTCGACATTGGCCCCGCAACTACCGCGTGGGGCCCGGCCATCTTTCCGTGTCGCCTTCGCCGTCGTGGTAGCCCTGTTGGTGCTGTTCTCCCTAACTGGCGCCGCTGCACCGCTCATTGGCGTGTGCGCCCTTGGCCTACCCCTGCTGTTCATCCTCTACCTGTTCGAGGTCGATCCATACGAAGGTACCTTCCTGGTGCCGAGCGCTGTCTGCCTGCTGATGGGCGCGGGTCTCGGAGCGGGTTGGGCCCTGATCGGCGGAGGCTACGTCGATCGCGCCCTCCAGCCCGTCCCTGGGGCGAGCCTCGCCTCGACCACCAGCATCGTGGCTGCAGTCCTAGTCGGGGGATCGGGACAACTCCTCATGTGTGTGCCCATGGTGGTGGTCCGGTTCACCCAGAAGGGTTCCACGGAATCCCTCGATGGTTTTGCTGCTGGAGCAACAGGAGCCTTGGGGTTCACCATGTCCGCCACGATCGCTCTCATGGCACCGTGGTTGACGAATGGGCAACTGACCCACGAGTCGTTCCTCGAGAACCTGGCGCAAGCGGTCCTGCGCGGCGTCACCCTGCCGCTGATCGGCGCCTTGACCACGGGGCTGATCGGCGCGGCCTGGTGGACAAACCGGGCTGACCGACGGACCTATAGCTGGGTCCACCGGTGGTCCACCTCCGTCGGTGTGGTCCTGGCGTTTGGATTGGCCATCCAGATCGGACTGGGGTTCACCGATCTTGCCCGGTTGTCCAACGCCGCCTTGGTGGTGATCCACCTGATCGCTATCGGGCCCCTGATGGTCGTCTCCCGTCAGGTCCTCCATCACGTCCTGCTCGACGAAGCGGCCGGGATCGTCGTTGGCCCACCACGGGTCTGCTCTCACTGCGAACATCTAGTGCCCACCATGGCCTTCTGTCCTAACTGTGGGATCGCCGAGCGAGCTATCCCGCGTTCGAGGCGGTCCCTGTCGCGACGAGCACCAGAGTGGGTAGTGCGTAACGTGGGCGCTGGACCGCCATCACAGGTCGGGGCTCCCTGGCCGACGGCACCACAGCCTTCGCCGGGAGCGACGTTCGGCTTCTCCGACGCCCCGGCCCCGCCATCCCACGACCACGTCCCGCGTGTCGCCATGGCGGCGACCATGGCGGGGGGGCTCGCCACGCTCGCCATCGTTCTGACCGTGGTGGCCGTGTTCGCCCCACCTGGACCGCCACCACCCTGCCCTCCGCTTCGCTGCCAAGGACCCCCCACGAAACCGGTGCTCCGTTCGCCGCTCTCGAGTGTGGCCTCGAGCTCGCCCGTTCAGGCCGGCAGGGTCTACCGCGCTAGCGCCGGGTTCTCCGTTCGCGTCCTTCCCGTCGGGACGTCATATCCGTTGGTCGACGTCAGCACCCACAGCATCTCGTTGACGTTCCCGTTTACCGCACAGTTCGGCGGAACCTCGACGCTCACCGTCACCGGATCCCAAGCTCGGGGTGCTACATCCCAGACGCTGGTCCAAAGGGCCATCGACCAACTCGACCCTGACGCCAACGCTGACTATCAGATTCCAGGCGCTTACATCGGCTACCAACCGGGATCCGGATGGGCCTATGAAGCCCACGCGGCTAGCTCGGACGGCTCCACCCAGACGTACCAGCTGTCCGTCCTCGCCTCGGTCGTGAACGGCTTCGGGATCACCGTCGTCACCGAAGGAACCCTGTTGAAGGACGTCACCTCGAAGTCGCCGCTCTGGGACGGAAACCCGTCTCCCGCCGCCGTCAATGTCGACTACGTCGCGAATGACACGGTTAATAGCATTACCTTCCCCGGGCTCGGTTCCCCTTGAGCGTTGACACCGGAGGAACTTTGTGAATATGAGCTCTTCGGAGCGGGTGCGATTCCACATCCCTGGTCAAGCTCCGCCGGCGCGACGCCTCGCATGCTCAGTCGAATTAGTGACTCCCGCGCGGGCGATGTCGAAGGCCCACTTGGCGCCCTTCTTGGCCCCGGCTCGCTTGCGGACATTACTTCGCCTTCGTGGATTTCTTGATGGTAGTGCGACGGATTGGAGGACCTTTTAGCCGGCGTCTTCTTCGTCGGTTGCGTTTTCGGACCCATTCCGTACGCCCTCTTTACCCTGAGCGAGATCCCAAGTCGGAGGGCGATGTTGGCTGTGGATTTGTCCATCCTCTTGTCCATCTATTGCTGCCCACCGGGTCGAACGAGATGGACCCGGCTGGACAAGCCTGACCGCTCTCGAAATAGATCATGGGTCTGCCCCCGACCTCCGTTGACTCTGTCGCCTGGCTCCCCTTCAGTGTGTTGACCTGCAAGTTTGGGCTGAGTATCGGAATCACACCCGACAACCTCTACGACGGCTCACGTAGCGCTCTGGGTGCTTCGTAACCTTGTGGGGATCCCCACTTTAGGCCCCTGACCTGGGCCTTTGTGGAGGTGAAGGGACTCGAACCCTCGGCCTCTGCGTTGCGAATGTCTGGTTCACGACGTTATGACCAGGTCCTTTCCGAAGACTTTCCTGGTAACGGCGTTTCGATCCCCTCAGGTTCCCTCCACGATCCCTCTCCTTCCCTCTCGATAAAGACACGTAAAGACACGCCGGAACGGAGTCGGAGCGTGGCCGCGGACCCGTACCCAGGTCCCCGCAGGCTCTCGTAATGCGCAGCGAATGGCGCTTGTTTCCTGTTGACGACGGTCACGTTCCTTGGCGAGCGACAGGACATCTTCGGCCCTGAAGCGGCCGGTGCTTGTTGCCGGGCAGACCACCGAATGCCAAGGTTGTTCTGTCCGTAAGCAGACTGAGCGACCTGTCGGGTCACGCCCACCAGGTCAACTCGCCGGGCCGCTGCTGATCCGGGGTCCACGGCAGTGCCCTACACCTTCGGGTTCAACACTCGATGCTCACAGGCGGAGGGACCCCGGATGACCCTTGCCCCACACGACTGGGGCAGTCCTCGGGGCGCCTAGAACTGCTACCCGATCAGCTTCCGAGGCCACTCGTTCGACAGGATCTCTTGTCTGCTTGGACCCGTTGCGCTCTCCCAGTGCGGGAGAATTGAGTTGTGTCGCCTGTCACGCTGCCGGCCAGCATCCAAACGATCTTGGGAGACATCGCGGCCGATCAAGGTCGAGAGCGGGCATGGACCCTTTTGAGAATCCTCGCCGCCGGGCCCGATTGGGTCCAGCAGAACATCACGGCGATCCACCTGGCCCTTGGACCTCAGAGCCCGGGAGTTCCCGCACTCGAACGGTTGGTCCAATTGACACGCGATGCGGCCGATCCTTCCTCTCCGAAGGTGGAGCACCAGCACTTCATCTCACAGTGCCTGTCAGGCCGGTTCACTGAGGTCATCAACCCCAAAGCCGGCTTACAACTCATCAGCTACACACTCAAGTGGCGGAAGGCGTACCCAAAAGGAACGGGAGGCGTCGGCTACGTCGACGACTTCATCAAGCTCGACAGCGAGAAGACAGAAGCAATTTGGAAGAACGTCGAGGATCATCTTCCCGAGGCCATCGATGCCGCCGAAGATGGGACGCTTTTCAAATCAGCAGCGCTCGAGAAGGTCATCCGAGACGCGATCGCTCTCCACTTCGTTCGCAACCCACAGATCGAGCAGATCCACCAAACATCCTTCGGACCTGCTCACCAACAGGGCATCGAGCGACTTGCCCAGACGTGGGCCAGCGAGGAAGCGTTTGCAAGGGACCACGGTGGCTTGTGGCCAGCAGGGCCAGAGGGTCGCCGCATGGGTGCCGAAGCGATGCTCAAGAGACTGAGTGACCGGTTCAACGAGGGAGCGATGTTTCGTCTGCGCTCTCAGGACCTGTTCGAAAAAATGTCCGATGCGTTCGCTGCCACAGGGCTCGAGATCCTTACCCCTGCGTCAACACATAGCGAGTTCTTGCTCGGTGACGCCCCGGGATTGACCGTCGACCTCCACCTAGGACTCGCCGGCTACGGAGAGTTTGTCGGGCTCGCCAAGGCGACCCATGTAATCCTTCCGCTAGATCCGAAGGTCCTGGCAGTTCTCGGTGCCGGGAACGGCTTTCGTCAGATTTCCGACGATGAAGTCGACCTTTTCAATCGCCTCGAGGCCAGAGCATCAAAGAATCACGTCTTCTACCGTCCATCGGTTGACTTCAAGGTCGCGATCGACACGTGGCGGGCCGAGGCACCGCCCTTCTCGCAGGGCCCGTAACCGTCCTCACGGATCGCTCTGGCGTCGCTTGCGAAAGTTTGCATTCCGGTTCTTCGGCCCTGAATGACGCATCACCTAGCCGGCGGTCGGGGGCACCCCGTCCCTGGTGCGATCATGGACCTATGGAGACCATGTGGGTCCGGGTTCTGGGCTTCGACTGCGTTCTCGTGGGCGACTTCGAGGTCACGTCCTACACCGTCTTCGCCGACGGCAATCTGCGGCTGGAGATGGCGGATGGGTCCCAAAGGATGCTCAATTGGGAGGAATGGATTGACATTCGTGCCCACGAAGTCTCCGAGGAGTGGGCAACCGAAAACCCCAAGAGTGCCGATCGCCGCTAGCCACGAGCCGGCGTACTGGGGCGGCCTTAACCGCTCGCTTTCGACACTGATCGGTCGGTACCTCGACCTGCTCTCCCTGCAACACTATGACCATGAGCCCAAGCGAATCGAGGCTCTTCCGCGGCTTCATAGAGACGCAGTTCGCTGCACTCATCCGGATGATACGAGCGGAAGTGACAGCCCGCGGCTGGAGTCTTGAGCGACTGCCACCTTGGCTCACCGCGGCCACCATCCGCGCAGGCATGACCGGGCCCACGGCACTGGCGATGTTCAGCGCATCTCGGGAGTCGACTGATATTTTCGTGTGGAAGGGCTCGATTCACTGCGACGTGATTCTTTTGTTGGATTGTCCCGATTATCACCCTGCTGGCTGTTTCATCGATACTTCTCTACCCCGGCCCAACAACGCACCACTTCTCATGTGCGGTGACAGGGCCGACAAATCCGAACGGAGTCGCTCTGCAATTCGCCTCCCTACCGTTCGCCCAGCGCTGACCTCGTGTGGATTCAAGGGGTATCACCCGCCGTTCATGCTGAGCGAGATGATCATTGAACTCATGTCCGCTCCTGAGGAGTTCGGGTCGTTGCGAAGCGGAGTCGTTCCGTTTTCCATCTTTGTAAATGGAGATGATCTGAAGAGTGTCCCGGCGCTGTGGGGCAGGATAAGCGATCCCGTTATGAAGGCATTGAAGCAATGTCATGACAAGTCCTTGGGCGAGGAGTACGAGCGGGTTCGCGGTCGCACGCAATCGCTCATTGCCGCCGAGGGTTCTCTGCAGCTCGCCAAAGAATCCGGTGTGGTCGTACTCGGTCACGATACCGGCCGCGATCTGACCGAGCTCCGCCGCATCTGCGACCGACTTTGCACGATGGGTTACGACGCCCGTCTGATACGTGAGATGGCCGAGATCCCCGCTATGTCCAACGAGGAAAAGGTGCGCCTTTGGACCCTCGCTAGTCGATTCGTCGTAATGATTGACAATACGCCCAGCGGCCACATCCTTGAGCACGCCCTCTTAAAGGAGCAACGGACGATTCTCGCCGTGATACGGCGGCGCGGCCACGGCTCCAGCTACATGATCGGCGACGCCGAGTTGGTCGACCTGAACTTCATCAGGGTCTTCGAGTTTGACCATTACCCCGAGGATGTGTGCCTCGCGCCGTTGAATGGGCGGAGGGGATTGCTCTTGAGCGCCAGACGGCATATGACGCCTATTACCCATGGCGCGCCAAGGCGGAGTGACGCCGTCGAATAGGCGATTCCAACTGAGGCAACGCGCCGATCCAGTTTTCAGGATATTGGGCGCTCCGACCTCGGCTCATTGCCGGACGACTCAGCCAGTCCCTGATGTATCCCCAAGGTGCCGCAGGGTGTCACACTGTCCCGGCGTTCAGGGACGGCCAGATGACCACGCGGGTCGCGCGAGACTTGGGGTATGTCGACGGGCCTGGCGTTGCCGATGATGATCAAACGGGGCGGCGAGCTCCGATGGAGGGCGCAGTCACCCGACGGCGTGCGGCGCTCAGCGAGCTGGCGCATCTGGACCGGAAAGAATTCGCCTGACATCTACATCGCCCAGCGTCAACTCGCCGGGACGATCAAAATCAGCCTGCACGCAGACGGGAATTTCCAAGCGGGCTTCGTATCGAACGACGTCTCTAAATCATGGCAGGGCGAAATCCCCGGAGGAACACGGCACCTCGACAAGTGGCGCCGACCTCTCGAGTTCGCTCACGGATGGACCCATCTTTTCGAGGTCGTGCATCCCGAAGTCGAGCTTCGCCCTTTCGTGGAAACCGGGCTCGAGGGCAAGACGCTGGTGAACTTTCCCGTCGTCAAGGGGGACGCGCTCCACGTCTGTGTTCTCGGCGCCCAACTTCCAGTCGCCCCACTGGCCTTCTCGGCTGCCAAGCATGCGGCGACCCTGGTCGTTGACGACGACAAGCGGGTAGCGGTCATGGCGATCCCTATGTCGTGGACAGTTGGCGCGCAGCTGCTGGCCGAAGCGCGGGCACGAGACGGCGGCTCGTCGCCTCCCAACTACTTGCCGCCGGATCAATCCATCGACAAGCTTTCGCCGAGCGCTCGATTCACGGTCCACGGCACACACGACAACGGGGAGTTGCGGTTCGTCATCGACGCCGCTGGGTCGTCGCTAGTTCCCGGGTAGTCCAATCTGGCGTACGGGCGACGAGTGGGTCCCAGCTGTCTCACCTACCCGGTGTATGGGGATATTTAGCGCCAGCGGAGTCCCGATGACGAAGTACACCGAGCTGACCGACGAGGCCGAAATCTCACTCGCTGCCAGTCGGCACTGGCTGATGCAAGGTGTCTACTGGGTCCTGACGGCAGCTATAGCAATCTTCGACGGCTCCTACGCCGGTTCAGACCCCCCGCTTGACGTCGTTGTCTCGTACAGCATTCGCCAGCACCGGTTGGCGTTCGCGGTTGAGCCAGGGCACGGGTCGCCAGGTCGGGGAGGCACGGACCAAATATTGCGAGCTGGGGGATGTCACAACCCGTCCTTAGTGTTTGAAACATGACCACCCAAAGCATCAGCGACCAACACAAGAAAGTCCTGCGGGCAACGGAACTCCTGGCGGCGTATCGGACTGACCGAACGATTCCCATCAAGGACAACGCCACATATCAGGCGGCGCTTGGGGGTTACGTCCCACAGGCCGGCGAGTCCTGGACCGACTATGGGGAACGGATCGGAACAATTGTTCTCGGCCTGGTTGTCTTGTCAGATGTGCTCATCGACGAGCTCGAACGCAGTACCGGGACCCCAGGGGACGCCTTGGTCGAGGGATATCGGCGGAGGGCCGAGGAGCTCGCCAAGGAATAGGGATCTATGGCTAGCGGACTCGCCGTCGCTGTTCACGACAGGGTCTCGCCGTGCAACGATAACCTCTATGTGGCTTCCCAAGACCGCCAAGGAGCTGGAGGACGCCCTCGCCAACGGCATCTTGCCCCACGAGGCAGCCTCGATCGAGTACAAGCAACAGCCGCCCAACCCGGCCAGGAATGCGGAGATGGCCGCCGACGTTGCCGCGATGTCCACGGACGGCGGGTTGTTGATTTATGGCGTCGCTGAGGATCGGACGGCCAAGACTTTCAGGCCCACCCCCTTCAGCTTGGTCGGCTTCACAGAGCGCATCAGCCAGGTCGTCGAGACTCGCGTCCGCGAGTCCATCGAGTTCGCCGTCTACGAGCTCTCGCTGGACCCTCCGGACACGGACAAAGGATATGCCGTAGTCGTCGTGCCGCCGTCGCTTCGCGCACCACACCAGGAAGAGTCGACGGGTCGGTATTACGGACGGCAGCCCGGCGGAAACCGCATCCTGGGAGAGGCTGAGGTCGCGCGGCTCTACGAGCGTCGTCGGACCGCAGAGGACAAGGTACGACGGACCCTCGCTGAGGCGTTCGAAGTGGCGCCGCTCGAGCCAAGCTCCGGTCGCGCGGATCTCCACTTCGTCGTCGTGCCGCTCGCCTCAGACGCTGGCCTGCGCGAGCGGGCCATGAACGACCAGCCGCAACCTGAGCTGGCCAACGATGTCACAGCGGTGTCAAATGCCCTCCGTTTCAGGGACCCTTGGGCTCCTCGCTTCAACGACGTCGTATCTGGGCACCAGCCGCTCTCGACTTTTGACGGAGTCGCACTGATTGCCGGACCGATCACACACTACGAGGGCGAGGTCATTGTGTCCTACGTCGCCCGAGCGGAACTGCTCGATGACGGAACCTTCCGGTACTTCCATGCTGCCGTGGCCGACAGCGACAACGGCTCTTTCACGCTCCGTGACAATTCCGTTGCCCACATGGTTGCGCACGCGTGTTTGATGGCGGGGCGCATCCTCGATCGCGGTGAGTATCACGGCGCCGTCGAAGTCGTGATGGCTGTCGTGGGGGCGGAGGGGGCTATCTCGGGACAGTGGGCGGAGCCGAGCTACACAATGTCTCGGCGTCACAGGCCGACGGTGCCGAAGGACGTCTACCAGCGCCATGTGAGAGTGCCGGCGTCGAAGCTTAAGGACGAGCCCATTGAGATCGCGCGTTCACTTGTGGAGCCGCTCCTGGGAACGGTTCGTCTGGACGACTTTCCCGATCCTTTCGCCCAGGAGTGATGCGGGTTCCGAGACGCCCTCCCACAGACCGGCGCACCGGGAAGGTCGTTCACAAGGCCGGTCCATATCACGGAGAAGAGGCGGTCCAAGAAGCGCAGGAGGCGGCCAGAGCTATTCGAGTAATCGGGATTCAGGGCTACGTAAATCGAGAAGCGCTCTAACCCGGCAGCGAACGGGGGCAGGGGGTACTCGAAATCGGCGCTCACAATCAGGCGAAGAGGTCCTGCCGGAGCTAAGGGCCGGGAGCCGCGAGCTGAACCGCGGCACCGGCAGGCACACACGAGCCACCGGCGGGTATCTCAGAGACGACGACCGCGTCCTCGTTCGGAGCGGGAACCCCTGCTGACCAAGGGCGGAACCCGACGTTGCTGAGTTCGTTTACCGCGGTTACGTAGCTGTCGCCCATCACGTTCGGTACTTCGAGGCAAGTCGTGGTAGTCGTCGTCGGCGCTGGGGCTTGGGGGGCATCGATCCCAGATATGGTGGGCGCCTCGGTGGCCTGCGTGTTGCCCGTCGTTGTCGTCACGGCAGCCGTGGTTGTCGTTGTCGTTTGGGCAGCCGTCGTGGAGGTGGTGCGCTGGTTCGCCGGGGCCACGCGATGAAGGCCCTCAGGGTAAGTCGACGACGAACACGAGGCCGCGACTAGAGCGAGACAGCCAAGGCCAGCAACAGACAGCCAGAGTCTTTGGCACCCGCCTCGTCGCATGGATGGATTATGGACGCGTCGTTGCGAGACTGCACCAGCCCGAATTGCTGCTACTGCCATGAGCAGTTGCCGTCGCACGTTCCCCCTCATGCTCAAACTCTATGCAGAATTGGGTGCTTGATTTCGACGGTCGAGGGTGAGTTTGTTCGATGTTGCGCCTTGATGGGTTGGCCCCTATGTGCCGAACTGCCTGCTCCACCGTCCCGGCGCACAGCTGCAGGTTGTCCCTTGATGCCAAACCCGCCGAAGCACATCACCCAAGTGGCCTGCGGAGCTGGACGCGCTAGTGGGCGTTCCTATTCCGGGGGAATCCAAGACTCTAGATCGAAAGCTGTCAAGAGTTCGCCGCTCAACAGATCGGCCACCATCATCTCTAGGCCCGCCACTCGTTCATTTACGTCGCTGAACGTTGGACGGGGGTGTGACCCGTGGACCAGATTGCTGCGGAGGTTGTAGCAGCCCGTAAAGAATTTCGCTGGCGATTCCTTGACAGAGTTCCCGTACACACGGTCGCCCAGGCCGCGAACCAGTTGCCGTCCAGCACCGCCAATCGACTCCTGTCGCAGGAACTCTAGCGAGCTCACCAATGACCTGGTTTCGTCAGTTGACAGGCCAGCGGTTTGTGTTTCGTGGATTAGCTGGTTCACATGACTGACCGCTGCGTCCGATCGAAATTCTTGTTCGATCAACGTCTCTATTGCCATCATCAGCATCAAAAACCTGGCGTCCGCCAGCGATGAGACGAACATCGAGCCGCTGTAGAGAGCGAAGGCTGTCTTCTCTCGATCCGAAATCTCGATCGACATTTCCTCGGCCTTCTGGATTGCCTTAACAAGACGGGGACCTGGCCGACTCACCACGGCATCAGCGCGACTTAGAGCGAACCTAGGCCACGGCTCAGACTGAAACACCATGAGGCCGTGCTCGTCTTGCACAACCCTTTCGACACCCCACTGTTGCCTCAACATTTCTAGGCCTGCGGGAAAAATAACCGAACCTGGTGCGCGATCTCCAAAATCCGCGCCAATGTTGCACCGTGCTAGAGCACGTTCGGCGAAACCGCGCCACCTATGACCAGCTTCGGATGCGGCAGCCTCGGTCCTGTAGTTCTTTCCGATGAGTACAAGCTGCTCGGCGTTATGCAACGCCTGATCCGGTTGATGCGCGCGTAAGGTCACATTCTCGTCCGACCCGGTTTTGATCGGCAGCTCAGTCTCTGGAGCCGAATTGATACGTACGAGTCCACTCAGAGCCAATCGAATTCGGAAGGCGTAACTCACCGGCTGAGAATAAGCCTTCGGGCTCCCAAATGCCTGAATAGGCCCAAACTGGTTCGGTGCGCGCTAGGACGCACACGACGAAGGGCAAGCGACTTCCCCAAATGCATGCATAACGACGTATGGCGTAGCCCCGAAGTGCCGTACCAGGTGCAGTAACTCCCGCGAGCACGGGTGGCCTTCGACGGCATTGGCCGGTCACGGCCAGCCTGTCGAGAATCGGTCCGCGAGACGCATCAGAGCCGAGACTAAATTCGACCCAACTATGACCGATCTCTCGACATGGAGCCAGATAGCCGCCGTTCTCGGTGGTGTTGTGGCACTGACTGTGCTGGTGGAGAAGGCCTGGAAACCGATCCGCCGACTAATTCAGTGGATGAAGGCGATCAATAATCCGGCACCGGCCCTGCAAACGGTGACCATTCCGAAACCTCCGAAGGTAGTTACGCCACCTACTCGCCGGCGTCGGCAGAGCCACTACGAGACGATCTGCGAAGTCGATAACGCCAGGAAGTGGAACGGCCGGATTCCGCCGCTGTATCCAGATGCCGTTGCCACCGGTCCCTACGCACAACGGCAGCTTGCCAATTATCGAAACGGAACACGCACTCGTTGATTAGTGTCACTACTCATCTTTGGGTGCGCAAAAGGGCGTAAAGGTAACGTAGGTCGTCTTGGTCATTCCAAGTATCTTTGACGTTGTAGTCGCCGGTACGTCCTTGAGCGCTGCTTGTACTTCCTTGAAGGGAACGTAGATAATCGACCCATCCGACGTCTCTTCGACTCTGCCGTGAAGCACGAACCGTGAGACGGAATCACTCCGCTTGCCTTGCTTGTCGAAGATCGGACAGCGAACTTGCACGCTCGCTACTTCGTAGGAATGTGGTGCCCTCGGTAGGTAGAAGCCGTGAGCAGTTGATTCACGAACCGCGTCAACCGAGAGATCCTCAGGCTCCCCCCAAAGATGCCTGGACTGTCCAATTGGCTCCCGGTCGGCTGCTGTGATCGTCACTCCATCGCTGACCGATATGGAAATTGGGTCAGACTCGGCTATGCCCCGAATGCATACGAAATCATCCGCAAACTCAGCCGCGACTTCGTAGTCCATTAATTGCGATGCATGAGTGTCGGCAAAGACCACGCCGTATGGACGGGCCTTGTCCATCAGTCGTGCAGCGAGATTAAGACACCTGCCGGTGTAGTCCAGCACCAGAGTTCCCGACACCAGTCGAGTGACGGAGCCTCGTGCGACTCCAATACCCAACTGCTGAGGGACCGCGAAGTTAACCATGTAATCCTCAGCAGTTATCTGGCTGAACTCATCGACGAGACTGACGCATCGGGCCAGAACTGAGCTGACTACGGCCGGTACCTTCGGTGCTTCGGGCGGGAGCTCGTGGACCAACAACAGACCATCACCGGTTGGCTTGAAGAAATCTGCGTCCGCGAAGTACGACGTCAGGATGGCGGTGTACACCGAACGCAGATACAGCGCCGAGTCGAACGATTCACCCTTGGCTTGAAAACTTGAGAAGCCTCGAATATCGAGAAACGTTGCAACGACCTGGCACGACTCAGCGTGAGCTGAGGGAATTAGAGCTCGCAGCCGTTCGTGAAGCTGCTGATTCCCGTCGTCTGCTGCCATGACTTGAAGAATACTTCGACGTCGTTACAGACCAGCTCACGGCATTCATCGGCCTAGGAGACAATACTGAAAACCAAGGGTCCATCGTCGAGGAAGGCCTGAAGGTCGGCGTCCAATGAATGGACCGCAGTTTGGTCCCAGCCCGTGAGAGCGACCACTCGACGTAACAGTGAGATGAAAGCGAAAAGCAACATGGCTGCCGCTGCCTCCACAATCCGATGATCTACCGGAAGGCGTGACGCCAGGCGACGATCCGCGGGCTGATCGCCGATACTGATTTCATATGAGCGCAACAGGGCGTAGGACGCACCGTGCGCGACCCCAGAACCAAGCTCGTACACCGCCGTATCCTCATGGGCGAACGGTGTGTCTTCTACCAACGTTCGCACCAGATCGGTGGCACTCGGCAACCGCTCGTTCCCAACTTTGGGACGTTCTTTCGTTTCCATCGTCACCTTGAGTCCAGCTTGATTACATCGCTTCTGCACGGCAGCCATTTGGGAGGGTACTTCCAGCGGATACTTAAGGGGCAACTTCATGGCCTTGGCTAGACGGTCGAGATGGTTGGCACTGTGGACTTCAATGCCCAAGTAGCGGGAAGTTCGGTGTTCAACCGTCAGGTCATATTCGAGCACCCAAAAGGCTCGTGAGGCGGTCTCGACGGCTGAGCGAGTCAGTACATCGATGGCGAGGGAGCCTTCAGGACCATCATCGGCTGAGCACAAAAGTGCAATGGATTCGGCGTATTCCAGTAGGGCCAGCATGCGGACTTGAGCGAAGGCATAGGCGCCGTTCAGTTCGTGCAGTAGAGCCTCCGATGAGTTGGGGTCTGCCGCTTCAGCTGCTGCCCTTGATCCTGGCAACCCTGCCCAGGTCGGATCTGACTCAGTATGGTCGGTCATGAGCCGCTGGGCGAGTTGCAGGTACTCCCTCAACTTCGCGATCCGAGCATGATCAAGCGGCACACCGGCTTCGGTCATTGAGAAAATTGGGCTGCCGTCACTCATTTCGCCCTCCGAGTTCTATCGCCTTGAGGAGCATTGTCGCGCTTTCGGTACCTACGCCGGTCTTCCTATTCGCCGTAGAAGCCCAGTGCCATAGCCATGTGGAGCAACCGCCTGCAGCAGCGCGATGTACCGTCTGCTCGGTGACGACGCGCCAGCCGAAAGAACCGAGGAACAATGGGGAGATCCCCAGGCCTGAGGCACAGACCAGGACAGCAACCCCAGACGACATCAGCGCCAGGCTGACCATCACCGTGGATGGACCAACCGTGGTCAACCCCCGAGCCGATTCTGACACCGGCACGCTCGGACCCGTTATCACCGCGGAGCAGGCCGCTGCGCTCCGTCCGAGGCTCGGTGATCCAACGCGGCTGAGTAATGGGAACCTCCATCCCCGCTACGCCGAGTGGATCGTCTCCCGGACGTGGGCTGAACAGCATCCGCTCAACGACTACCTCACCAAGCCGAAACAGCTGGAACCTCTGACAGACCAGCGTGGCTACATTGATCGCAAGCGGGTAAACAGCGTGCTGGGGCCATCAGGCTCGAAGTACTGGCTGGTCGACGGTCCCCTACCAACAAACTCGAAGCTTCCTCTACTGGCAGAACTACTTGACGTTCCCGTCGAGGAGATGCAGGCAATCGTCGATGATGAACGCGCGACCCGCGAGCAGTTCCGAACTGTCGTCGACAACTGCCGCTGGATGCCGTACAAGCTCCTGAGCTACGAGCAGGTCACGGCCGGCGTGCCCTGTCCGGGCTGCGGGCGACCGTGGGTCGGCCCACAGAACGACATTGATACCGATGAGGAGACGTGGCGAGCATTGCACGGCGAGTGCCACGCCGGCCGAAACGGCTATACGAACGCTCCCCTGCACTGCATGCGCTGCTGTGGGGTGCCACCGCCGAGCCCGGAGCAACTGGAAGCAGTCAGTCGCATCCTGCACAGTGCTGCAGAACGGAGAGAACGCGACGAAAAGGTCGCACGCTCTACCTCACCAGAGGTCAGACGTCAGCGAGAGGAACAGGCCGCGGTGAAGCGGTCAAAGCGGATCGAGAAACTTGAGGCCGAACTCGTGCGCCTGAGGGGCGAGGAGGCAGAGGCGAGCCGAAGGCGTAGTTGAACAGCGCTGTTCTGTCAGTGTCCCCGAAGGTCCATCCGGGGGATCCCCGTGCCTCTCCAGACTGTTAAGGGACGCTGCGGCAGGCTTTGCTCCGTGTCCCCGCTAAGCCTCCGGGTAGTGAGTCAGTTCGGAGCAGGAGAACGCTTATAGGAGGAATGGAACGTCGGGCGTGTGACCCCTGGCCTTAATCTCAGCGACTTCTTTCTTGAGGATCTCGCGCGTGGCTCGGACCAGCTCGGTATCGGGCAGTGTGGAACCCTCGGGGCCGATTCCCATGATCACCTCTACGAGCAGATGGTTCAGGTCCTCGGGGTCAATGCGCTCCTCAGTCACCAGCTCATTTTAGAACAGGGATATCGCTTCCGAGCCGGGCCTGGGAACTGCCAGTGGCCAACCTCGACCCGATTCCCCAAGGTCGAACCGGAGGCATCCACCCTTCGCCCATCGAATGGCAGCTAATTGGCCGGCCTTCGCCATTGTGGATTCCCCACCTGCCCGGCTCGTCAAGGGACGCTGCGGGACGCCGCTTCGCTCTGTGTCCCCGCTCTGCCTCCGGCAGCCCTTGACCAGCCTTGAGGGAGACGGGCAAGACGTAGACGCTGGCGATCCAGGATGTTCGGTTCCGGCGCTGTCCCCTCACGATCCCTCCCATCTTCTGAATAAGGTCACGGTATTCACGCCGTCCGCTTGCGATTGCGGCTCCGGTTGATAGCGATGTAACCGTCGAGGTCCTCAACGTCATAGCGAGTGGATCCGGCGATCTTCACTATCGGCAGCTCACCTCGGAAGACAAGCCGTTCTACCGTCGCTCGAGACACACCAAGGTACTCCGCTGCGGCCCTAATCGGCAGCAGGCGCTTCAGCACTCCCTTGGTCGGAAGGGCCTCCTGATGAGTGTGAAGAGCATCAGCTCGGGCTGACACGTCAGTACGAATTCTGTTGCGCCTGAGCCGTGCTATCAGCAGACACGTCGGCCAGCAGCTCTTCCATATCGGCCGGGTCTGTATCGCGTTGATCGATCCACCACGACGCCGAAGTCACCGTTCTGGCTGGCACCTCGAAGCGATCCGCGAACTCGTCGTTTGACATGCCACCGCCGGTCACGTGGTAGTCGTGAGCTGCGGTCAGGAGCCGATAACGGACTTGTGCTCCCCACGGAATCGCTTTGCCCGAACCGTCGAGGTCGCACATCGCAGCCCGCCTCTCCCATGTGCGGACCGCTATGGCTTCCTCAGCCCGGTGCTCAGCCAACCAAGACTCGTTGTCGATTGCTTGGTCGTTGCCACGGGTGCGCCGCCAGCAGGCAGAGCAGTCCTTGCCCCGAAGCCAGCGGGCGTAGCCAGCTCGCTCCGACGGGCGCTTAGCTGAAAGGTCGTGCACTTCGTCGTCACCGCAAACATGCTCGACCAGCCACAATGTCTTGATCGCCATCGTCGAACCTCCCTGACTCCAGTATTCGGCTTTCAGTCCTCCGGCCGACGATCGACCATCAACGACCTCCTACTCCGCCAATGGTCCGTTGACTGTTTCGTCGAGGCGACGAGCCACATCGTCGTTGACGAACTGACGCCATACCTCAGAGTCGACTGATCGGACCTGATGCGTTCGAACTTCGTGTGTAGCCCCGCAAGCCAGTTGCCCGGTCCACTCGCGCAGACGCGCTTCGATATCACGAAAAGCCCGGTGCCAATCCACAGCGGCACTACCCGGCGCCGTGTCCGAGTAGTTGACCCGCTCCTGGTCGCGCAACGCAACGAGGGCTTCGACGTGGCCGTTGTGCCGGAACCAGCAGCGAGGAATGACGTGGTGGTCAAGATGCCCGAACCGAACCACGAGCTGTTCGACCCAGGTCCGTAACGCCGTCCACTCTTCATGGGCAGCGCCGGGCGGGAGGTCAGGCCAGTACATGGGCCCGTCAATCTCGTCGAGATCTATCGGGACTTCTGCCTCGTAGAGCTTGGCCAGCGCGGCGACGCGCTGACCCTCCGACGCCTCGTCGCTCTCGTAGTCGGCGGGGGTCGAACCCTCATGAATCCTCTCGGTCACCGACAACCCTCCTTCGTACGGTTGAGGTTCTCGTGCGATACCCACGGCTGGCGAGCGATTTACGACGCAGCGCCTTGACGATCAGGTCTGTGGCTTGGGCTCGGTCGAGCCGGCGCCACGACCGATCGAATTCGAGGACCCGGTGTAGCGCCATATGGCAGATCCGGCATAACGGGATCAGGTCGCGCGACCCCTCGTGACCGAGACGGGAGTAACTGCGGTGGTGAAGATGTCCTCGCTCGAGCACCCACGGGACACCGCAGATGAGACAACCGGGTTCGATGCAGTGGCGAGTCGTCCAATCCTTCGCCCACTTTTCCCGTAGCGCAAACCACTGCGTGCTGGACATGTAGTCGCAGTAGGCGGCCCGCCGACGGAGACGACCGATAGACCAGATGAGGCCGGGACGGGGATCACGCATCGCCCGACCAACTGAGCGCGGCGGCGGTGCAGATGGCCTCTTCGACGTCCGCACGATCCCGCTGCAACGTCGCGGCATCACGGCGCTCCGTCCACGGGCGCAGCGACAGCATGATCGGAGGCGCCGAACGCAAGAGCAAGAGCCCATGGCCCGGAGTGATCGCCCGAATGGCGGAGGGGTCGAGTATTGCCCGCTCCCGGTTCGACGTCGAAATGGACCTTCCTCCACCGGACTGAGCGGTCTGGCTGAACTCGCGCTCCGTGCGATCACCGACGAGCCGGGCGATGTCCGCCAGATCATCGGCATTAGAACCGCCCCCGAGCACGATTTTGACGATGGCTGAGTCCCAGATGCCCTGTGCTTGTTCGCGGCCCCAGCGGTGCCGGGCCTGGGCGAGAGATTGGAGCACGGCGAGGGTGGTGATGCCCGTCCCGCCCCCTTCTGACATAAGGGCCCCCAGGCTGGGCAGCGGATAGTTGGCCGCCTCGTCCAAGATGAGACCAAGGGGAGGATCGAGACGGGTGCCGGTCGAACGAGCAGCAAGCCGGCGGGCCACGTCCACCAGGTCTTCGACCAGGGCGGCAACCAGTCCGGCGGTTGCGCTGGCCCCCGACGCTGTCCCGAGGAGGTACAGCGTGCCACGCTGGCGAAGAAAATCAGTGGGGTCGAAAATCTCGCCGGGATCCGGTGAGACGGCGTCGAGGACACCGGGGTCGGCCAGGGCTGCGAAGGCGTTGGCCACCATGGCCCACACCGAGTCGCGTTGGCGCTGCTCGGCCGAGACAATGGCATCCAGCGCCTTGTCCCAGGCGAGTGCCGCTCGGGGGGTATGGACCAAGATGTCCACCGCCTCCTTGGCAGCCGCCGGTGAGAGTGACCAGCGGTAGAGGTCGACCGGCGGTCGGTCCTCCAGCGCTGCGGCGTGCAGCAGACAACGCACCGCCATCGTGGTCTGTTGCTTCCAAAAGCTCCCAGATTCGGTGCCTCCGGCGCTCTCGGCGCAAAGTGCGTTGGCCCGGATCATCGCGGTCTGCGGGCGCTCGCAACCCCTCACGGGAGACCAGCGCAGTGCGGACGGGACGCCCGCGGCCAGCCCTTCCGGGTCGAACACTCCCACCGGGCCGTGCGCGGCCCGGGCTGTGATCGTGACCGAGAGGTTGTCTGCTCGCGTTGCCGTGGTGATCACCGCTCCCGGGGCGTCCAAGAGCATGGGGATCACGATGTTGTAGCCCTTGCCACTCCGAGGTGGCCCGAGCACGATCATCGAGTCCTCGACCGACGACCAGCACTCCACCCCACGTGCCGATCCCAGCGAGTAGCCGATGTCAGCCGGGATTGGACGAAGCAGAGACGGTCGCAGGGTCGTCGCACGCGCCAGCAGGGCTGATGTACCGGAAACGGACTTGACCTGACGACGGTCGGCGAGGCCGACAATGGTGGTGGGGTCGTCGCCTCTCCTGCGGGTTTCGACCGATAGCAATCGTCCTGTCGCAATCGTGAGGGCAACTGCCAGCAAGAGGGCGGTGCCGGTGACACTCCAGTAGAGAAGCGCCGGACCGACCGGGACATGCCAGGCCCGGCTGGGATCACCCACATGGCCAAACGCGGCGAGGCCAGCGAACACGTCGTCACCCCCTACCCGGTGACCGACAAGAAGGGCCGACGTGGCCCCACCGAGCCAGAGGACACCCACGAGCCCGAGGCCTCCTGCCACGGCGTAGAGGGTCAGATCGCTCGGTTCGGATAATGGGCGTCCGGCGGCGTTTGCCATCACGCCACATCCGATCCGCCACGGGATGGCATCGCTGCTTCGATCCTGAGTCCGTGCGGATCGAGGTGAGCTATTGCGGCATCTCCTTCAAGTCGGCGCACTTGCGCCATTGCCAAGTCGGTGCCTGGCGGCCTCGCACCCCCCGTGTGCTCTGCGGGCGACGCCGCGATGATGGCCTGCGCCGCGGTGTTCACCCGCGCTTGGGTCCCTCGAATGGCCTTGTCAGCGTCCCCGCCGGCCCAACCGGCCACGTAGGGGAAGCTGTACTCGTCGGTTGGCATCCCATGGACTGAAGCCACTACATAGGCCACGCTTTCGGCTTCTACCTCTTTCAGGGCCCGGGGAAGGTAGCTGGCCGGCGGAGCTTGATGTAACAGAACATGAGCTGCCTCGTGGATCAGCGTCTTGACCATGGCCGCGTCGTCCATGTCGGCCCGGATGAGCACCCCCCGGCTCGCCCAGTTGGTTTGACCGTTGGCCCCTTGCAGATGGCTGGCGTCGGCGACGGTATCGACCGCGAATCCCTTCGACTCGATCAGCTCCTTGACTGCCGCACCCAGCCCCCGGGGAGCCTCGCCAGCGAGAAGGCGGGGTAGGGGCGGATCCGGGAGGCTCTTTCCCGACGTCTGGCTGGCATCAAAGACCGTGGCTACGGTGAAGCCTCTAATTGCTGGCGTTCTCGTCTCGGTCTCACCGACACTCGGCTTGTCCCTTCGGCGCAACGCCCGCATATTGCCCTCGGCATCACGAGCCAACCTGCGTGTCGCTCGCATGGGAGCCAAGACGGCATAACCGTGCTGTCCACGTTCGACGGTGCGGCCGAGGGCCCGCCACGTCTCGAATCCTGCGATATACGTCGGCGTCGGCCCGGGAACTCGACCTTCCTCGTAGGCTCTCGCATGCTGAGCGAAGATCAGCATCACGTTGTTGGCCGAGTAGTCGTGCAGCATGGCCTGGAAATCGAGGAACTTCCGCCAATCTTCCCCGGTGACCAAGGAGGCCACCTCCGTGGCCAGCACCTCTTGCGCCGCGGCCACCTTGGCCGCTGCCCGCTCGCGATACTGCTCTCTCGTCAGCTTTTCCATCATCGGGCCCCTCCGGGGACTTCGTTATCCCCTCGGTCCGTAGGTGACCGCTGACCATCACCAGCCCTTACATCCGACGGGGCGAACTGTGGTCAGGGTTCGACCCAATTGACGCAACCCTCACGCACTGGAGCGCTGATCATGACCGCTGCCCAACTCGCCCACCTGGCTGAACTCGCTGCTCTTGCCGCCGACTACTTCGCCGTCAGCGACCCGGACGCTGCAGGAATGTTTGGCGACTTGGCATTACGCGCTGAAACGCTTTCGGCCGAACTACACCGCGGTGAAACGGTGGAACGGATCGGAACTGGGATGTCTGCCGTGCGCTTCTGAACAACTAGTCGGCCGAATGGCGTCCGGAGAGAGATCAATCACCGCTTCGTTCTCGATTCGCGGTTCGCAAAAATCCAGGATTTCGACCTGGGACCAACAACTATGACGCCTGCCGGGTAAGGAGGCGTCTGTGCGCGGACGTCACGAATGAGGGAGTTCCCCGGTCGAAGTCACCCCCGGCCAACGGCCAAATCGCCCCAGCGGACGTAGAACGAAAAGAAGGGGTCGACGATATGCAGTACCTCGCCATCCCAGAAAATGACCGGATCGACGAACTCCCGTTCCTCCACAAGCCTCGCGGCAATGTCACTCTGCTGTGTCAATGTGTTCTTGATCCGCGTGGCGTCCGGATTTCCGACCTTAAGCAAGTCTGTGAGCGCCTCCTTCAACTCTCGGTACGGAATCGACGCGACAGGACCACATTGACCCACGGCGAGCAGAAGCGCTCCATAGATATCAACCTCGTCGTCGTCCTTTGTCGTCATACGCTCGCGGGGGTGACCCCGCTCTTTAGGACCGAGCTTGATCGGATTAAGCCTGCTCACCGCGGGTGATCGCCGGGCGATTTCGCTAAACACAGCTGGCCAATCAGGCTCGTCAATAGTGACGAGCTCGTCTTGTTCTTCACGAATGTCGTTGTTGAGACAGACCTCTCGA
Source organism: uncultured Acidimicrobiaceae bacterium (assembly GCA_963741995.1). Lineage (GTDB taxonomy): Bacteria > Actinomycetota > Acidimicrobiia > Acidimicrobiales > RAAP-2 > Bog-473. The sequence continues at coordinate 534,696 of CAVUKI010000010.1, read as the reverse complement.
CAGAACAGCTGCATCAACTGCGGGCTACCAAGGGCCTCTTCGGCGAGGCGAGTAAGAATAGGCTCCGCAACATCGACGTTGAGAGCAGAGAACCCATCGCGACCAATCGCCATTAGTTCCTCGACATCCCAGGTCGGAACCGTGATGACCTCGACTCGGCCATCCATCTCGGGTTCGGCGATTACCGCGTCGTAGGCGTGATGCGATACGGAAGCCAGTACCACGGGAACCCCCTCGAAAAGAAGTCCCTTCAAGACACGCACCACACCATCGCGGACGTCTTTGGGGGCGTGGTGGAAGTCATCGATGACGACGACGGCTCTAGCGTCGCGCAAACTCGCAGTGACCCTGTCTGGTACTGACTCAGCGGTACTCCACTGTCGCCGTCTCGTGACCTCCTCGCCTGTAGCGCTTTCACCCGAGACACCCGTAGTAGAAGCACCAACGCCCCCGCCCACCTTGCCGCCGGTCGTTTCCTTGTGCTCGAGTGTGGAACTCAGATCGGCACTGATCCCAAGCTTGGAGGCAAGTTCCCACCACAGTCCGTCGACAGTCTTGAGATTCCCGCCATCCACCTTGACGGCATCTGGGAGCGTCTTCACGATGAGGACGCTCTTGCCACACTTGGTTGGTCCGTGAACGGCTCCGAGGGTGTGGCGACTCTCAGCGATGGTTTGCAGATCGCGGACCAGGCGCCGACTCTCGCGGGGATTGTACGTAGCGGACGGGACGCCGCCCACCACGAAGACGTCGAATACTGAGGTCACGGGCATGAATCGTACTGTCGCTGACGCTTACCGTAGAGCGGGGGACAAGCGATATCCCGATCCGTGTTGTTGTCCGGGTCACCGAATTCGCGGTCAGCGTTCGGAGTCTCGCTTCGGATAGGGCTGTAGGCCCCAGCCGTGGTACAGCCATAAGTGCTTTGCTCTCACGACCGGACACGGCCCAATCATGGCTTGGCGGAGGGGCTCGCTCTATCCCCGATGTGCCTGATTCGTACGGGGCGTAGCAACTCACCTCCTCTGCTCTTCCCCCAGCCGACGCCTGCGAGTGGCCACGAGGAGACTCTCGGTTGCTGCATTAGGTACAGACCCGGCCTCAAGTTCCTCGGCTTGTGCGCAGGCCGCCTGCCACTCACGTTCGACTCGTTCGTCATTGCCAGCCCACGCCTCAAGCACCATGGCGACACGATGCAATTCCCCCTCCCCGTCGGCGGCAAGCCTGGCCCGCTCTATTCCCGTTCGGGCTACCTCGAGATCGATGATCCCGTGCCGCGCCAGCTCGCCCAAGCGCCCAGCTGCCTTGGTGGCCAGGCGGCCGATACGGGCCTCCCATATGCTCGACCACCAGCCGTAACGGCCGCTCCCGTTGCCGACCGGCGTGTCGTCGATCAGGTGCAGTGCCGCTCGGCACAGCTCGGTGGCTGCATGGGGGTCTTCGATGTCGATCCCTCGTTCGGCCATCTGCACGAAGCGCAGGACGTCAACGGTCACATCATCTGCGAGGCGATAGGTCCCGGTACTGCGGTCGGCGATTAGTCGCGATGCTCCGCTGGCGTCGGTCCCGAGGGCCGCCCTGGCTGCGGAGATCACGTTGTAGAGCGTCTTCGTGGACGTGGCCCCGACAATCCCGTGGTCCAACATCGACGCGGAAGTGGTGCCCTTTGTGCCCTGCAGGGCCAGCCAGGCGACCAACTCGGTGATCCGTACCGCCATGTTGGAGGGCAACGGCTCGGCCAGGCCGACGATCTGTGGCGTAAAGGTGAGCAGCCGCACTTCGATCGGCCCAGGGGCAATTGGCTCGGCAGGTGACCGCAGGGTCGTCTCACCTCCTCCCATCTCTGCGGTCGATTCACGGGGCTCTCCATTTTCCTCGGCCACCACGCGCATGAGGCACGGGGCGTCGATACCCGCCAGCACGCCCTCCGAGGCAGAGTCGAGGCGACACGGCTGCACCGTGATCCCGAACGGTTCGATGATGGCCTCCTCAGCGGCGACGATGACGCGCGTCGTGGCAAGACTCGGGCTCGAGGTCACCGAAGCGACGACCGTGCTCACCGACTCCGACAGCACGCCGGGATCGCCGGTAAAGAGCACGGTGGCCCGCTCATCGAGGGTGTTCTGACCAACGAACAGCGCAGCCAGTGCTTCCGCCATCTCGGTGTCGCGGGCCACGCCCACTTGCTCGGCCCAGGGCCAGGACTTGGCGGTCTCTACCCAGGACGCCAGCATCGATGGGGCGCCGGGACCTTCCAATGACGCCACGTCGCCGGGTTCGAGGTGCAGCAGATACGTCCCACTGGCGTCGTCGCCGACGGGCAACAACAGGGGCAGCCAAGCCAGCTCCTGGCATGCGTCTGGCCAGAGCAGCGCGCGATCGACGTCGGCGGGCAGCCGCCAGCTCTTTCCGTCATCGCCAAGCGCGAAGGATCCCGGGGCCCAGTCGACCGGCTCCTCCAACAGCACCTCGACCCCGGCCGGCCCGACCCGGACGACCCTGGTCCGCGGCGGATCCGCCCTGGCCTCGAGCGCGCAGCGCCGAGGTGAGATGACGATTGGCGAGCTCCAGCCACTCGAGCACCGGCGCGTCGGCAAAAGGGGCCAAGCGGGCTTCGAGCCTCACGGCGGCCGGGGCTGGGTCGACGACAGCTTCGTCGTCGCCTCGAGCGGCCCGGGCCTGCGCGCGTCGGCGCCGGATGCGGCGCAGATAGGCCGCCGCGACCAAGACCGAAATTCCGAGGCTGGCGGACTCCGGTACCCAGCGCACCACGGCACCGGTGAGGGCATCACCGCCGACGGGCACTGGTACCTCAGCGCCGTTGCTCGCGCCATGAAGTGCCCCAGCCTCGCCCGGCGCGTTGACGCCCGCCTGCCCGCGTCGGGGCTGTGCCGAGACTGGATTCGTCGTCGGGGCGAACGCAGCCTTGGTGTGCCCTGACACTGAGTCCCCCGGTTCAATCCGACCCATTTCACCGTCCGCTCGCGGCGAGTCGGCGCTGGGCTCCGGCGCCCGCTTGGACGCCGGCGGATGCATCGACGAGGGCGGCGTCGGATCAGTTGGAGTGGACCCCGTGGGGCTCGTGTCGGGCAGGCCGGGGAGGACGAGGATCCAGCCGACATAGATCAGATTGGGATCTCCGAAACGCATCCCGTCAGCCATCATCCGGTTCGCGTTGGCCGCCCAAATTTCGTTCCACGCTCCCTCGTCGCCGTAGAAGCGCAGGGCAATGGTGGAGAGGCAGTCGCCGCTCACCACGGTGTAGGTCGCCACGGTGTTGGCCGACACAGAGGTCGCGCTGACAACCGGACTACTGGCACCAGGAGCGGACGACACGGGCGAAATCGGCGCGCTCAGAGACGGTGCTGACGCCACCTCATCAGTTGCAGGCAATGGCGCGGATATCGGCGCGGCAGCGGTCGTCGCACCGGCCAATCCCGCACCCATCGCCGAGCCGGGAAGGACAAGCAGGGCGAAGCCGAGGACCCATCCGGCTAAATGCCCCCTCAGACCGCCTGCCCGCTTGGGGTTGTCGGGGTGGCGGAGCCCCGAGACCACGTCGAGACACAGGCCGACGATGATGCGCAGCCAGGCCATCCACGCCACGGCCGCGAGAAGGAAGAGTGCGAGACGGGCCGGACCGCTCACGTCGAATACCCCACTGCGCGACCAGAGAGAAACCGTGACGGCTCCCAACACGCTCGGGACCGCGAAGCCAACCACCACGACCACGGCGAGACCGGCCAGGACGGCGCGGAGCTTCGACTGCAGCGGGCTCATCACGTCGGACCGTGCGGATCTGTTGGATCGGTCGCTCCTCGCCCCGCCCCGCCCCGCCATCACGTGGGCGCTCCGTCCCATGGCTGTCGAATCGGCCCGGCGTCCTGGCCGAGACCGGTCCCCGTCACGTGCAGACAGCGGTCCATCTGGCCCTCCTCTTGAATCAGCGTAAGCCCGTCTTGGGACACGGTCCGACCGGCGCTGTGCTCGCTCGGTGTCGTAGGCCCAGCCACCGAGCGAGCGCGCGTCATGCGCAAAGCCGTTGCTTCGTTCGGGTCCGTTGCCATAGCCCTGCATCCCGCGCCTCCGGCTGGTCGTCGCCCCCCACTCCCCCATTGGCGGGTGGAGCGCTCCCGGCGCGACGACTTCCGACGGGCCGCGTCTTCCGAGATCAAGGAGCGGGCGAGAGAGTCCCACTGAGTCCCAGAATCCTCCTCAGATGCACGTGCCATCTGCGCAGGATGCCGAGTGCAGTTCCCCACCAACTTCCCCACCGCCCGAAAGTGCCAGCTCGGGAAACCAAAACTAGGTTTGTGGGCGTCAGAAGTAACCGGGCGACCGATCCGGAATGGGCCCACACCTTTGCGGGGTGGGTGGAGTCCACTGTGGATAGCAAAGAGTCTCTGTGTCATCACTCCAGCGTCAACGGCGTCGCTCCCCCGAATCCTCCCCCAACTGCATACATGCAGGTCAGTCAGCGATCCGATAGCCGTTTCGACCATCTGTGCGAGCCCGGGAGATCGGTCGCCATCACCGTGAGTCCTCGGATGTGCCGCCGATCATCCTTCAGCTAGCCGGGCCCGATCGGCCATGCCTCCATCCGAGCGTCGGTGTCGAAGAGCGCCAGTTCGCCCGGGGTACAGATATGGCGCACCATGAAGGAGCGCTCGCCGATACGCCACAGCCCCTCTCCCCTGTCCAAGTCTGGGAGTTGTCCGACCTCGGTGGAAGAAAGACCGAGGACGCCACCGGTCTTTTTGGCTTCTTCGGCTTCTTGGGCGTAGATGATCTTGGTCGAACAGTCGGCCAGCAGACCCAACGCCAGGTTGCGGGCTTCACTGTTGGCGTCCCCCACAGCGTCGAGGTCGCTGAGGCGATGGATGATCATCAGGTTGGCGATACCGAGCGCCCGGGACAGTTTCCACTGCGACTGCATCCGCGCCAACAGGCTTGGCTGGGCGATGAGGCGCCACGCCTCGTCGTAGATGACATAGCGCTGGCCCGCCCCCGGATCGGCCAACGCCGCCTCCATCCAGGCCGAGGCGCAGCTCATCACCAGGCCGATGAGCTGGTCGGACCCTGAGATGCGCGACAGGTCGAGGGAGAGCATGGGCAGTTCCGGATCGAAGACGACCGTAGACGGGCCGTCGAAGAGACCGGCGAGGTCGCCGTGCACCAGGCGGGCCAATGCGTGACCTGCGTCGCGGCCATCGGCGATCAGCTGGTCCACGGACGATCCGAGGCGGCTCTTCGCCGGGGCGAAGAGGGCATCGACCACCATGGGCAGAATCGGGGTCGTCGAGTCGGTCACGCCGGTCTCCAGCGCGGCGTCGAGGGCGGTGTGCTCGGTCGAGCGCAACGGCCGCCCCAGGGCCGATTCGGTCAGCGAGCCCAGCAGGGCCCGCCGTCGCTTCGCTGTCTCCACCTTCCAGGTGGCATCGTCGGTGCCGGCCACCCGCGGGCCCTCATCGAGAGGATTGAGGCGGGTGCTGAGCGCGCCACCCAGTTCGATGACCTGGCCGCCGACGGCACGGCATACCACCGACCACTCGCCCTTGGGGTCGCCGGGCACGTAGACCTTGCGCCCGAAGGCAATCGAGCGCGTAGCCAGGCTTTTGGCCAACATGGACTTGCCCTTGCCGATGACCCCGGCCAGGAGTTGGTTCGGGTTGGTCAACACCCCCTGCTCGTACAGGGTCCACGGGTCGTAGACGAAGGCAGCAGAGGACCATGAGTCAGATCCGATGAACACTCCGTCGCTACCCAGACCCGCCTCCGCCAGGAAAGGGTACGCCCGGCCCAACACGTCGGTGGTCGCCCGGTGTGGTTGGACCTTCAGCCTGCGGTAGGAACGAAGCCCCCGAGCGCCGCTCTCGCCCCCTCGGGGCAGGTAGGCGGCGGCGTTCTGCTCGGCCTTGACGGCGATGATCTCGTTCCGGCGCTGCTCGTGCAGTGCCCTGCGCTGGGCCACCTCGACGCCTCGTGCCAGCTTTCGTTGATGACGGCGGTCCTTTCGAGCCAGGTCCGGCGCGCTGAAGAGGGATGCTCCGAGCGTCCTCCCGCCGTCGGCGTCCACTGATCCATCCATAGCGCCGATGGGCCGGCTGGGCTCGTCGGTCGTCTTCCTGCTCAACATCGATCGGCACGTCCTCCTTGGGCTGAGTGAGCGTCCCTCATGTCACCGAACGGGCCAAGGGAAGTGCGGCGACCACGAACCCCTGGGCCTGGCGCCCATAGAGAACCCGGGTCTCACATCTCGACTGGGAGGCCGCTTGTTCGATCTGCGCCACGGCAGCGGACAGCTCGTCGCGGGACGGCGCCGTCACCGTTACGAATCCGGAGAACTCCATGTCGACATGGCCAGCGATGAGGGCCTGCTCACGGGTGATGACGTCCTCGTACTGCTGGCGGTCCGAGAGATCCTGGATCTGGCCGATCTTGGCCCGCTGGGCCGAGTCGGTGATGGCCTCGGTCTTTTCCTTCCGAATCCGGCGCAATGCTTCCTGCGTCCCCAGCGGGTGCGCCACCACGGAGAGGGACCGGCGGACCCCTTGGGCAAAGACCACCGAGTGCAAGAAATTCGGTGCCACGTCCTGACGCGGCCACTCGCTTATCCACAGCACTGTGGAGAACCCCGAGTCATGGCGGAGGTAGCTCCAGTGCTCCGAGACCGCCACCGGCCCGGCCCGGTCCAAGGTCGCCCCAGGCCAGCCGGCTCCCAGCGGTGCCGCGGGGTCGTAGGCCTGGCGCACGATCACGGCCAGCCCCGCAGCGTCGAGCCAGCGGTCGCGGTGCAGATCGGCCGCCCGCAGAGAGTACTCGAGAGCCTCCATCTGGCCTCGGAGGACCGCCGCCGCTCCCTTGGTACCTCGCCCGGCCTCGCGAATGGCCTTGACGGCGCGTCGCATGTCGAGCGAGATGGTGATGGTGCTGCGGTGAGCGGACGAGCCATGGGAGGACTGGCGCAGGAGCTCGGCGTAGTTGGTGTCAGCCCATCCGCCGTCGTGGGTGCCACGGAGCTCGTACCAGCCGGCCACGCCGGTGCCCGGATCAGGCACGGTGGCTTCGAGCACCTGGATGGCGGCGCAGTACCCGGATCTGGACAACGACGCCAAGAGCCTCCCCCACGCGCTCACCCGGCTCGCTTGATCGCTCCCAGACAGCAGAACATAGGCCGGGTGGGTGACCGCCACGGTGCCAGAGAGGGTCTGGCGATGCGGGTCGTGCACCATGCACGCCCCGCTCTCGGCGTCTTCATAGAAACGCAACGAGGCCGCGTCACCGGGAAGGGCCATCGTTCCCGCCGGACGGGGCGCCGACACTCTGGCCCGGTACTCGCTCTGTCGGACCGCCTTGCGCGCAGTCCAGTGTCCGACCACGGGGGCCCACTCGCACAGAGCCAGTCCTTGCCAGCTGACATAGGTGGCGGCGAGCAGGGGTACCCACACCAACCCGCTGGCCACCAATCCGACCCCTCCTCCCGCCACTAGGCCCAACACGACGACACAGACGGCAGTCCCAGCCGACAAACAGCGTGCCGCGGAGAGCCCGATCAGCAATCCCCGGGTCGAGCGTTGACCGAAGCGCACCGGCGAGGGTCCCTCAGGAGGCACAGCGGACACCGGCACGGCTGCACACATTTGGCCCAACCGATCGCGCGGTAGCGGACACCGAGGAATCACTCACCGGCTGGTGACTTCTTCACCTTGGGCGGGGATGCCGATGGCGGGGATGTCGATGGCGGGGATGTCGATGGCGGGGTGCTCGGAGCAACACCTGACGACACGTCGGAAATGTGGCCGGTCCCTTTCTCTACACCCGCCTTGGCGGCGCCGGCCGCACCAGCCACGACCCCTGCGGCACCCACCGATCCGGCCGCGACGGCCCCGACTGTGCCAGAGACGCCGCCGGCGGAGGCGGTGACGCGCTGTGAGGCGGCCCCGGGCGACTGACGGGGTGACGACCGGGCCGACGAGGCCCCGCTCGGTGCCCCTCCCACCAGACCACCCGGGCCACTCCGCGCACCAACTGACGCGCCGAAAGCACCCGTTCGAACGTCGGCGACCCCTCCGGCCAACGATCGCGCTTTGCGAGGTGCCGCGGCCAGGGTCTGGGCGCCGGCCAAGGCGGACTGGGCGTGACCGTGGATCTGCCCGAAGTGCTCGCCCCCGAAGTGGACCAGCTTGATGGCCAACCATGGGGCGAAGCCGGCCATCAAGAGGATCAGCGCCCCGATGATGGTCTGGGTGATCGACTGCGTCGCCGACGCACCGGTGCCGGTGACTTTCCCGTTCACCTCACCGAGGCCATCGGTGAGCACGCCCAGGCCGATCACGAAGATGATGACCAAGATGAGCTTGGAGATCACCAGGGCGACCATCGTCTCGATCCACTTACGTACCCACGAGGTCGAGATGTCAGATGTCGCTCCGGCGAAGGCCAACGGGGCGAACACCGCAGCCACGATGATGAGCAGCTTGCGCACCATCATCGCTCCCCAGACAAAAATCACCGCGCCCAGCACGACCAGGGCCAAGAGCAGGGCGACGGCGGGGTTGGCGACTGCGGTGATGGCAGTGGCCGAGAGGATCGCGGCTCCCATGGTCTGCATGGAGTCGCCCGTGGCGACCTCCACGAACCCGGCCGAGAGGGAGTCGACCGCGGCCAGCAAGAGGGTGGTGATGGCGATGGCGGCCACGCTGCCCACAAACGCGATCAGCAGCCCCTTGAGCGCCCGGGCCAGGCCGGAGCCATCTCGGCGGAGCACCGAGGCGATGACCTGAATGACGAACAATCCGGTGGCCACCACCACAGCGAGCGTGGTCACGATGGCCAGGTCCTTGCCGAAGGCCGGCCCGGTGAGCGAGATGGCGGTGGCCCCGCTGATCTGGTTCCAGAGCCAGTTCACCGCCGAGCCTGCCGCGTCGGCGAAATCCTTGGCGACGGCGTTGAAAGCCGAGTCGGCAATGGAGCCGGCCGCCCCACCGGCGAGGGAAGTCAAGCAACCAACGGGATCGGTGAGCGAACAGCCCATCAGTCGAGTGTCCAGTCCGTCGCTGCCACGGCGCCGTATCCAGCACGGGCGTGAGCGGCCGACCCCAGGGTCAAGGTGAGGGAGAAGGACTGGGGTGCAGAGGCCACACCGTTGGTTTCAACCGTCAGGGTCCCGGTGACCACCTCAATGGTCATCAGGCTGTCGCGGGGCTGCCATCCTTGCGAGATGATCTGTGTCCAATCGGGGTCGACCTCGGCTTGCACATCGGCGACGCTCTGGCTCACGCCACTCTCTGCGTGGGCGACCCACAATGCCGCCGACGGCACCGGTGAGGGGGATCCACCGGGCAGATCGGGATCGGCCAAGGAGAGCACCAAGGCTTTCCCGGCGACACTGGCGGGCACCCCGGGCAAGGTGTTGGGGGCTTCTTCGTACTCGGCCCACGCCAACAACGGGCCCCGCGACTGCGTGGCGAAGTTGGTGTCCAAAAGCTCGGTGGTAAACGCAGTGGCGTAGGTGCCCGGATCGCCCCGGTCCGCCATGGGAACGGAGGGAAAGGCAGTGGACGCCGCAGGCGCCGGTACGCTCGTTCGCTGCGCGGCGGTGATCGCGGCCGGGGTCTCGGCCTGCGCCAGCTCGGCATCGATCTGGCGTTGTATCGCCGTTTGCGGCACCTGGCGGATCGAGGTCGGTGCCAGGTGCTGCGCCGGGACCGTCGTTGTGCGGGTTCTCGTGTTTCGCGTTGTCCCAGAAGGTGGTTGGCCGCCCATTGGCGCGCCGGCCTGCCGACGGTCACCGCGGCTCCCCCCTAACACCACCGCACTCGAGACAGCGAGAACGCCGACGACGATGACGACCACGAAGAGGCGACGATGGAGCGTCCATAGTTTGCGCATCAGATCAGCCTTTCTCGACGCCCGTCCTAGATTCCCTTGCCGGTGGTGACGAAGAAGTCGACCAACACGTTGGCGCCGCCGATCAACAGCGCGGCGACAAAGGCCACCAGGACGCCGGACTTCCCTCGGCCCGCCAGGTGCGGGTTGGAGCTGTGCGAACCGATGGCCCAGACGATGGCGGCGAGGACCAGACCCGCCACACAGGCGATGAGCCCGACGGTCAGCAGCGCGCCGACCATGTTGGACAGGGTGCCGATCCCGGGCAGGCCCGTGGTATTGGGGGACACGTCGGCAACAACGCCGACCGCAATTACCCCGAGGGCGGTGATGGTGCTGACCATGAGTGTGCCTTCCTCGGAAATGACGCGGGCCCGAGTGGTCCGCTCTTCTGGGGCCAGCGGGCGGCCACGATTGGCCCCGTCGCTCTCATCCGAGGTGCCGGATTCCCGAGAGGCCGTCGGCCGTGAAGTTGGCCCAGGTCTGGGCGATGACGCCTTGCTCGGGGTCGGTGGCCGAGAGCACGAGTCCCTCACCGATGTAGAGGCCCACATGGCCGGGGTTGGCCAACGTCCCGTCCGAACCGGGAATGAGAACCAGGTCCCCCGGCGAGATCGCCCCGAAGCCCTCGACCGCAGTGCCCTCGCGCATCTGGTCTCCCGTGTAGTGCGCCAGTGCCACGCCGCCTTGGGCCCAGGCCATCATGGTCAGGCCGCTGCAGTCGAAACTGGCCGGCCCCGCCGCGCCCCACACATAGGCGTCCCCCAGCTTGGAGATGGCGTAGGTGATGGCAAGGGTTTCAGCCGGTGTGGCGTCGGGCGGGATGGCGTAGCCCGCGGGCAATCCGAAGGAGCTGGCCGGACCGGCCGGCACGACGCCATTCTCCCCACCGCAGTCCATGCTGTCCGCCAATGCGGCGATGGCTGCCAAGAATGTGCCGGCCGGCGTCCAGTTCGCCTTGTAGTTGCCGCCGACCACCGACGAACCATTGTTGGACGGCGAGGGCACTCCGTTGAAGGCCGAGCCCTGCACGGCTTGCGCCGCCACCCACGGCGCGATGCTCTGCCAGCGCGGAACGGTCAAGAGGCGTTCGACGAACATGCCGGCGGCATCGGTCGGATCCTCTTCCTCGCTCGCCGTCCCCCAGCCCGCGTCCACCCGCTGTTGGAACAAGCCGAGCGAGCCATCGTTACCCAGCTCGGGCCCGAGGTTCTCCAATGACGACTCGGTGTAGGCCACCATCAACGCGATCTGTGCCCCCTCCTCGCCCGCACCGAGCGCCAGGGCCGCGGCCACGATGATCTCGGCGTTGGCGGCCTGCGCCCCAGACAGGCTCGGCACCGGACCGCTGGCCACGCATTCGTCCGCAGCGAGCTGGCCGAGGGCCGTGACCGCCACCGCTCCTTGGGCGGCGACTGAAGAGCCGATCCCCCCGGATAGGACCACCAGACCGAGGACCAAGGCGCCGAACGCACCCGCCACTCCGGCACCCACCTTCGCTGCGCCGTACATGGGTCACCTCCCGCATGGGCCCGCTCGACTCTCGGTTGGCCCTGCGCACCGTGGCCCAGCGATCGACCACCGACGACCCCTTGAGCCCCGTCAGATGGCGACGGACACGTCTTCCCCAGCGAGTACCCCATCGAGGGTCTGCTCGAAGACGTGGCGAAGGTTGTCGCCCCGGCGGGAGCGGTCCCGCAGGCGCCTCCGGCGGCGGTCGCTGAACGCCAGGACCGCCGGCGTCAGGGCCACCAGCTCAGCCCGCCAGTCCGTCACGATCTCGGCCGGCACCCCTGCTGGCGACATGTCCGACGTGTGGCGCCACAACAGTGACGCCTCGGGGTGGTGGTCGGTGCCCAAAAGGAGGTGCGAGAGCGAGACCCCGGTCGGGTGCGGTAGATCCCGGAACACCTCGGTGATGCGGTTCGACTTGTTCGCCTTCCTCGTCGGCCGAGCGGCCGCGAACAGGTCGAGGCCCGAGAGCCCCTCTGGCCGCTCGGCCGAGACGGTCCTCGCCCGTACCGAGTCCAGGTGATCGACCGCAATGTCGCAGGAGCGGTCCAGCAGTGCCGCGGCGGATGGTGTCACCATGTAGCGGTGCTCGCCCAGGGCGGCACGAAGATCCGAGACGATGGCGTGGCCCAGTGAGGATGAGTGCGTTCCGGGGGCCGGCGCTGCCTCAGCAAGGTCCATCAGGGCGTCGTCGAAGCTGACGATACGGACCTCTCGGCCCAGATGACGGTGGACCTCTCGGTGCTCTCCCCGTTGGCCGGCCTTACGGACGACACCGATGAGGCGCTCGGTTGTCCACTCGCCGCGGCGTACTCGATCCGCCGACGCGATGGCCGTCCGCACCATCGTGTCGACCCGCTCGACCATTTCATCCGGCCAGGTCGCCATGACCCACAGGGTCAGCTCCTCGTAGAGAGGGGTGGTGGTCAACGACTCCCACAACTGCTTCACCTCGGTGCTCCGACGCGTCATTACATCCGTGGCGATGTCGGCAGGGAGGAGTTCGGCGATGATCCAGTCGAGCTTGGCCACTGAGCCGGCGCTTGCACTTGAAAGGCCGTCATCGGTGCGAACCGCACCGGGGCGGCCTTGAAACGATTCTGCCGGGAAGAGCGATTGGTCCCGCCCATGCTCTTCGGACCACGTGGGGTTCTTGAGTGTCATGGCGACACCGTGAGGGGCCGAGTTCCCCTCGGGCCTCCCCAGGCAACTCCCCACCTACGTCTCGAGCTCCTGTCACTTCCCTGCGGGAACGAAGAGGCACCTTTGCGGCGGTGAGAAGCGCTGCCCGAGTGCGGATCCGGCAACTCGTGGGGACCTGCGTCCCCACGAGAGGACTGGCCGTCGGTTCGACGGCTCGGTTGCCTGACGCGACCTGAGACAAATCCTGTCCCTCAGTTGCCAGCGAGCTGGGCTTCTTTCGTCACCCGGCGAACCTCCGCCTTGCTGACGTCGAGCAAGGTCGCGGCCACATCGGCGCCCATCACTTTGGCCGCCGTCACGACGACGGCGGCGACCTCGGCGTTTGCGGCGGCCACCAGGCCATCCTGGGCGGCGAGCACCTCGGCTCGACGAGAGGTCACTGCCTCGAGCCGAGCCAGCGCAGCGCTGTGGGCGCCTACCGCCTTGGCCGCGGCGGCCTGGTGATCCCGCAGCCGCTCGCGGCGCTGCCATCGACACCGGGGCTTTGGAGGACATCGGTCCCTCGTTCTCGGTCCGCTCTGGGCCGTCAGCGTCGAGGCCACTCCGCGACCACCATCCCCCTCCGAGAGTTGAGGCACACGCAGTCCCACCGCGGGTCCTCAGGCGACCGAGACCCCCGTTCGCCTCCAGAGCGACCTCGGCGCGGGCACGACCACTCCTGGCGCAGGAGGGGTCCGATTGTGTCTCGTACCCGAGCGAGTCATATGGCCACCTGGGTCGACCTCGATCGCTTGACCCCGTCCGTTCTCCGGCACCTGGCCGCGGCCAAGGAGCGAGCCTCGCGTCCTGAGTACGACGACATCGAAGCCATGGCCGAAGAGCTGGCCGTCATGATCATGGAAGGCCGGCGACCGACCATCGGCTGGTACCGCTGGTACCGCCGGCACCGCTCCCCTGCGACATCCCCACCGACTTCCTGAGAACCTCCCCACCGAACTCGTAGGGCCGTTGCGCCTGGGTAGTCAGGCTTGTCGACACCCTGCGTGGAGCTAGCGCCAGGCAGCCGTGAGCGCACACGTCCCACGCGCCGGACCGGGACCACCGGCGCTTCACGGCGTCAAGTCGCCGGCTCGGCTCACAAGAACTTCTGGCGGTTTCGTGATCGTTGAAGTTCGCCCTACGGGCGAACCCGCCAGAACTTCTTGTTCGGCCCAAGGGCTGCCCTCTCCGGAACTTGACCCCGCTTCGCTGCCGGTGGAGGTCGCCGTTCATCGAACGACGCAGCGGCGTCGTTCGCAAGGAACGAAGCCAAGAGCATAAGGAGCAAGACAATGAGCAACACGACCACCATCACCGGGAACCTCACTCGGGAACCCGAAATCCGCTACACCCGCGAAGGTCAGGCTACGGCCCAGTTGGGCGTCGCCGTCAACCGGCGCTGGCAGGACAAGACGACCCAGGAGTGGCAGGAGGCGACGTCGTTCTTCGACGTCGTGTGCTGGCGTGACCTGGCCGAGAACGTGGCACTCAGCCTCTCCAAGGGCATGCGCGTCGTGGTCACCGGCCGCATCGAGCAGCGCAGTTGGGAGACCGACGACGGTGAGCACCGCTCCAAGGTCGAGATCGTGGCCGACGAGATCGGCCCGAGCCTGCGCTACGCCACCGCCGACGTGCAGCGGACCCAGCGCCGTCAGGCAACGGAGGAACCCTCCGAGTCAAGTGACGCCGAGGCAGCTTCGTTCTGAGGCCTGCGTCCCGAGCAGGGTCACCGGCTCCGGCCGGTGGCCCGACCCGGGGCACACGGCACCGGGCAGAGAGAAAGGCAACCCTATGACGACCACCCATGACGCTCCGGCGTCGGTAACCACGCCAGCGAGCGCACCGCAGGGATACGAACTGCGAGCGGTGGACCCGGCCACGCTGGTCGACAATCCGCAGAACGCCCGACGGCCACACCGTGACCGTGAGGGCCTGGCGCCTTCCATCAGCGCTCTGGGCCTGCTCAACCCGCCCCTGGTGCGTCAGTTGGAGGACGGTCGGTTGGAGATCATCGCGGGTGAGCGCCGCAAATACTCCGCCATCAAGGCGCGTCTTGCGACCATTCCCGTGTTTGTCCGCGATGACCTGTCCCCCGTCCACCAGCTGGCCGGGATGCTCGTGGAGAACCACGACCGCGAGGGCCTGACCCCGACCGAAGAAGCTGCGGCTATCGCGCAGCTGGCCGGTTTCGAGGGCGTGAGCCAGCGAGACATCACGACCATGACCGGGATCAAGGCCGGGGTGGTTCGCACGGCTCTCAAAGTGGCGGCCAGCGAAGTGGCCACCGCCATAGGCGAGCGCCATGACCTGAACATGGACCAGCTGATGGTGTTGGCCGAGTTCGACACCGACGCCGAGGCGGTTAAGGCCCTGACCGTCACCGCGCTGAAGGACCCCAGCCGATTCGACCACTTGGTGGCCCAGCTCCGGCGTGAACGCGACGACCGCGCTGCCTACGACGCCGTAGCGGCCCAGATCACCGAGTCCGGTGTGCCCCTGGTCGAACTAGAGAACGGCTGGTGGCTCCCCGAGGGCGCTTACTGGCTCTCGGACCTTCCGGCACCGAGCGGTGCCCGTACCTTCACCCCGGCCAAGCACCGGACCTGCCCCGGCCACTGTGCCGCCGTGGTCGAAACCGACGATGGCTACGAGCTGGCCTACATCTGTCTCGACCCGGTGGGCCAAGGCCACATAGACCAGGCCACTGCTCGCACAGCCGCCACTTCGCCGGCAACCGATGCGCCCGCATCGGGCATGACCGACGAGCAGAAGGACGAGCGTCGGAAGGTCATCACCAACAACAAGGCATGGGAGACGGCCACTCCGGTACGTCGGGAGTTTGTCACCGAGGTCGTGGCCCGGCGCAGCGTTCCCAAGGGGACTCTGCGCTACGTGACCGAAGTCATCATGGCCGATCCCGCTGGGTTGGCCGCGGGCAACGGCGGCGGGGTGGCATCGCTGATCGGCAAGGACACCGACCCAGGGCGGGCGTGGGACCGGACGGCTGCGCTGGCACTTGCAAGTGAAGCCAGCGATGCCCGACTCCCCTTGGTCCTCTTTGCCCAAGTAGCCGCGTCGGTCGAAGCCCGCTTCGGGGAGCGCCAGGGATGGCGGCATCCCGCGCCGGACCTCGCGACCTACCTCAGATTCCTCGCAACCTGCGGCTACGGACTCTCTGAGGTCGAAGCCGAGGTGGCGGACACCCCGACGGGAACGGAAGGCGACGAATAGCGCGCCTCATTCCGTCATGGCAACAACCCCGGCCGAGCCGGGGTTGTTGCGCGTCGGGGCACTCACTTCAGAAGTCCTGCGACTCTGGACCGGTCACCTTGGGCGCATGGCGCCTACAGGCCTCGACGTACCAGCTGCGTCCCTTCACGTCGGTCCAGATGCCCTTCCAAGCCGGCGGGTCCGGGCAGTGGGTCGCCTGTAGCTGGCGGGACTGCACCATCCTGAAGCATCGGCCCGGCTGCGGGCTGAAGGCCGTGATGAGGTCTCCCGGGCGGGGCGTGAAGTTCACCTTGCGACCGTAGACGCTCGAGAGTCGACTCGAGGCTGTCCCCGGGCTCTAGGAGGGTTTGGCGCCGCTCGCCGGGGGTTGCCCCTACACACTGGGACCGGGGACCCCAGATCAAAGGTCGGCTTACCCCAGGAGGCTGTAGCTCCCGTCCGCGTGTTGCTCGAAATAGGCCGTGTTGTTGCCCGGATTCCCCCGACGATGTTTGGGCAAGAAGTTGCTGTACGTGTGATCGGCCCAACCAGGGCAGACACGGCGGACGTCGTTCGCACGAAACTGGGTCGGTAACCGCTCCTCGCGCCGTGCCCGTCGGATGTCGTCCACGAACCTACTCAAGGTGTCGAGCGTAACCCCCCGGGGTGCCCAGTGACCGGGCGATCAGGTGATCTTTGCCGAACGCCTGATCCACGAGAAATCGGGAGGCGTCGCCAAGGGAGGGAACCTATCTGAGAAACGCTGAACGATGGACCATACGGCAAGGATGCAACCGCCGATATGGGCCAATGCCTCAAACCGCTGACCATCCTGCAACAGTCCTGCCGTAAGCAAAACACTGCTATTCACCTTCACCTGCTCGGCTGGTGGCGCCTCCGTAAAGCTCCACGTGTCGACATATGCGTCGCTTACCACCGGGATCCCAAACTGGGGATCGCGCTGGAACCCGTATCTGTCCGCAAAGTCCACATGTACAAAGGCGGATGGCAGGCTCAATATGACATGGAGTTCTCGGTGCTTGTCGACGTTGTTCATCAGCGCGATATCCGCCACGGCGATTCTCAGCGGGTCCAATCCGTCTTTGTGCCCTCGGTTGTACGGCTGCAACAACTCGATAGCTGCCCGGTCTCTTTTCGAGAGATGTCCGATGCTGTCCCACTCGATAGTGGGTGGGATCGGATTCCCGCTCCGAGTCAAGTTGCTGATGCGGCTTGGGAAGGCGCTGCGATTAGCGACCTCATCGGGGACCGGTCCCCGTCCGTAGTGCCGGACGTGAAGCTGGTAGACGACGTAATCCAAGGTCGCCCGGAGGTTGAAGTAGGCGTCCCCCACTATGACCGGCCACCGTGGGTCCAGCTCTTCAACCGTGCCGACGCGAAGGCGGTACTTGAGTCCATCCGGCTCCGCTTCATAGGTAACGGGGTGCAACAGAGCGTCACGCCCACCGAAGAGCTCTTCCTTGAGAAATCGGTAATGCTCTGCTGCCCGGTCCAGCTTGGCGACTACTGGCTCAAGGCTTCCGGCCATGGTGTTTCAGGCTACGTCGAACGAGATCGTCGTCGGCTTCGCTGGTCTCAGCATCGAATCGCCCATTCGCAATCCTCTCGGCGGCCCCCAAGCCCCACCCCGGACCGAATCAGATATGCCTCCCGTTGCCAGCCATAGCCTCAACCGCTCTCTACCTATCCATCAAGCCCGTCAGATTGCTCCACACGTGTGGCATTCGAGGGGGGGGGTCGGGCTTGACCGAGGGGCAGATGGTGGTCGTCCACGCTTCTGAAAGGTGCGGGACGAGGGCCGTCCCGACGAAGGGGGCAGGTGGTGATCTCGTTACGCCGGATGACCCTGGGGTCGGGCTATCGCTATCTGATGGAGTCTGTCGCGGTCGGTGACGGCGCCCTGGGTCACACCTCCAACCTGACCCGCTACTACGCAACTTCGGGAACTCCACCCGGCGTGTTCTTGGGCTCAGGCCTGGGCGGCCTCGACGACGGCCGCGGGATCGAGCCCGGTTCGGCGGTGACCGAGCAGCACCTGTTCAACCTGCTCGGGATGTGCGCCGACCCAATCACGGGCAAGGCGCTTGGCCGCCAGCCCAACCGCACGCACCTCTCCCTGGCCAAGCGGGTAGCGGAGCGGGTTGCTGCCACCCCGGCCACTCACACCGGCACTGAAGCGGCCGAGGAGAGGGCCCGCATCGAGGCCGAGGAACGGGCCAAGGGAGGGACCTTCCGTACGCCCGTTGCCGGGTTCGACCTGACCTTCTCGCCATCGAAGTCGGTCTCCACCGCCTGGGCATTGGCCGACCGGAACACCAAGACACAGATCTACGCCTGCCATCGCCGCGCCATCGAGATCGTGCTCACCTACGCCGAGCGTGAGGTGTTCCACTCGCGTTCAGGCACCAACGGCGTGGTGCAAGAAGATGTTGAAGGAGTCGTGGCCGCCGCCTTCACCCACTGGGATTCGCGGGCCGGGGACCCCCAGCTCCACGACCATGTGGTGGTGGCCAACCGCGCCCGCTCGGTCTCCGACGGCACGTGGCGGACGCTCGATTCGAGGGGCTTGTTCAAGTCTGTTGTGGCTCTCTCCGAGCTGCACCAGGGCGTGCTCAGCGACCTGTTGACGAAGGAATTGGGTTGGGGCTGGGATGGTCGGGCTCGCCGCCACTCCGAGCAGCTTCGCTTCGAAGTGACCGGGGTGCCCGAGGCTCTGATGGCCGAGTTCTCCCGGCGCTCGGCTGCCATTGACCTGCGCAAGACAGTCTTGATTGGCGAGTTCGTCGCCGCGTATGGCCGCCAGCCGACCAATGTGGAGGTCCTCGACCTGCGGCGCCGGGCAACTCTCGAGACCCGGCCTGACAAAGAACGCCACGGCCTGGCCGAGATGACCAGGGGCTGGCGTCGGCGGGCCGAGGGTTACGTCGGCGACGACCAGGTCTCTTGGGTCGCGGGACTGGCGGATCGCAACGACCTTCCTCTTCTGCACGCCGGCGATCTGGCCGATGGCATCTTGGCCGACCCCGCCGGCGTGGCTGTGCAGCGCGTGGCTGAACGTCGGGCCACTTTCAGTCGAGCCAACGTCTTGGCCGAGGTGCACCGCCAACTGCACGGGGTCCGTTTCGCCTCGCCCGAAGAGCGAATCGCCGTCGCCGAGCACACGGCTGACCTCGCTCTGACCCAGTCGCTTTTGATCTCGGCACCCGAACTGCACCACACGCCCGAGCGTCTTCGCCGGGCCGATGGGACGAGCCAGTTCCGAGCCAAAGGCCATGAGGTCTACACCACGTTCACGCTGTTGGAGGCCGAGGCCCGCCTGCTCGAGGCAGGGCGCCAAATCGGTGGGCCGTCGGTCACGAGGGGCACTGTGGCCGCGGTCACCGAGGCCAACCTGCCCGATCGGGACCACAGGTTGTCCCTCGACCAGATCGTCGCGGTGGAAAAGATCGCCACTTCTGGCCGTCGACTTGATGTCTTGGTCGGCCCGGCTGGAACGGGCAAGTCCACCACGATGGCTGGGCTACGTGCCGTGTGGGAAACCGAGCACGGGGCGGGCTCGGTGCTGGGCCTGGCCCCCTCTGCCGCCGCAGCCGAGGTGCTGGCTGGCGAGCTCGGCATCGACACCGAGAACTCGGCCAAGTGGCTCCACGAGCACCGACGGGAAGCCGAGCGCCTGTGCAAGATCAGCGAACTGCGCAACACACTCAGATCACTTCCCAATGTCTCCGGAGCCCGCACGCCGTTGCGCCAGCGCATAACTGCCGCCGCGGACGAGGTCGCCCGGTGGCGCCTCAGAGCGGGCCAGCTGGTGATCGTGGACGAGGCATCCCTGGCCGGGACCTTTGCCTTGGATGAGCTCGTAAGGGCCGCTGCGACGGCCGGGGCCAAGGTTGCCCTGGTCGGTGACCAGGCCCAACTCAGCTCTGTCGATGCCGGGGGCATGTTCGCCGCACTGGTGCGCGACCGCGAGGGCCTTACCCCCGAGCTGACCGAGGTGCGCCGATTTCATCACCCGTGGGAGAAGAGAGCCAGCATCGAGCTGAGGGCGGGGTCCGCCGACGCCATCGACGCGTACCAGGCCCATGAGCGGATCGCCGACGGTGACCGGGACCAGATGCTCGACGCCCTTTTCTTGGCCTGGAAAGCCGACACCGAGTCTGGCCAGACCAGCCTGATGATTGCCAGTGATCTCGGTACCGTCAGCGAGCTCAACGCCCGAGCGCGGGCTAACAGGGTCACCGCCGGTGCGGTGACCGAGGACGGGTTGACGGTGGCCGGCGGAGGGACCGCCGGGGTCGGTGACCTGGTGGTGACCCGCCAGAACGACCGGCGTCTTTCCACCGGACAACGCTGGGTACGCAACGGAGACCGCTGGGTTGTCACAGCCACAGAGCAGGGTGGAAGCATGACTGTGCAACGGGCGATCGGCGGCGGGATGGTGGTCCTTCCGGCCGCCTACGTGGCCGAGCACGTCGAGCTGGCCTACGCCTCGAGCGCCCATCGGGCTCAGGGTCGCACGGTTGACACCGCGCACGCCCTGGTCTCTTCGACCACCACCCGCGAAGTGCTGTACGTCATGGCCACGAGGGGCCGCGAGTCCAACCGCCTCTACGTCGACACGCACTGGGACCCTGACCCGCAAACCTCCCACGACCAAGCATCCGAACCGGCGACTGCCAAAGAGGTGCTGGCCGGGGTGCTGCGCAACGAGGGTGCCGACGTGGCCGCCCACGACATGATCCGGCGCCAGCAGTCTGAGGCAGAGGGCCTGGAGAGGCTCTCGGCCGAATACCTGACGCTGGCCACGCTTGCCCAGCGCGAGCGCTGGGACACCCTGCTCGCCCGCTCGGGACTTTCGGAGGCGGACCTCGCTGGGGTACGAGCCAGCGAAGCGTTCGGTCCACTTCTGGCTGCTTTCCGCAACGCAGAATCCCGCGGCCTCGATGTTGAGGCGATCTGCCCTCGCCTGGTGGCCGGCCGGTCCCTGGCCGACGCCGCCGATGTGGCCGCTGTGCTGCACGGGCGAGTGGAGCGTTGGACCGAGGCCGCCGGTGTCCGGAGCCGGAGAACGGACAACCTGATCGTCGGGCTCATCCCCCGGGCACAGCGTGTCAGCGACCCCGAGATGGCCCAGGCCCTAGTCGAACGGGACCAAGCAATGGAAGAGCGAGCCCGTACCTTGGCTGACCAAGCCGTCGAGTCCGGCGACAGATGGGTACAGCGTCTCGGGATCCCGCCGAAAAGCCCGGCACGACACGAGCGCTGGATGAAGGAGGTCTCGACCATCGCCGCCTATCGGGATCGCTGGCACATCAGCGGCCGCAACCTTGTTGGCAGGCCGGACAGCACGAGCAGTACCGAGCAGACAAGTCAGTGCCAACGGGCACTGGCCGCCGCGGCTCGGGCGACGGCCATCAGCGGCGCCGTGCTGGAGCAGCGGAGCAGTTTCAGTCCAGAGGTCGCGGTCCAGGCGCAACGGGGAGTCGACCTATGAGCAAGCGCAAGGACGCCAAGGCTCTGGCGCGCTGGAACGAAGAGGCCCGCAAATGGGCCACCGCGGCTGGACGAGACCTGGCCCTCAACCTTTACTTCAACCAGGAGTCGATCTTCCGTCCTTACGCAGTGGGCGTCGTACTCGACCCTGGCGAGAAGGTATGGGCTGAGGCTCCTATCCAGTTCAATCTGGATTGGACGACCTCAGGTAAGGCGGGCCAGCCCATGGAGCCTGCCGTCCGCCCATGGCTGGTGACATCCGATCGGGTCGTTGGGCGACTGGCCGATGACCAGCTGTATGGCTATCGCTGGGAACGTTCAGTTGGCGCCCGCGTGGACTTGACGCCCGGCCGCGAATTCGTACGCTTGGACGTCGAAGACGAGCCGACTCTTATTTGGTCAGGTCCGGCCGTGGCTCCGCTTGCGGTAGCCACCGTCTTCCACCTGTTCGGACCCATCGGCATGCTTGAGCATCTAGGACTCGTGACACTGCGGGTCGGGTCGGAACGCTTCCATTGAGCCACATGCTCACTACCTTCGGGTCTGTGGCCCGAAGGTCACTCCACTGTCACACCAGTCGACGCCAGGCCGGTGCTCTTCAGAACGCAGTTCTGCCGGGAGTGCGCCGGCCCCTTTCCGCTACCCCCGCTGGGAGCGCCCGATCGTCTGGAAGCCGAGGAACTGTCCTATCGGGCAAAATCGCCGAGTCGACCGCCTGCCAGAGGCTTCCTGTCGTCGACCGCCTCGTCGTGACATGCGACGAGGTGGTCTGTTCAGCTCATCACGCCAGGTCGTAGCCGGCTTACCCCTGTCTGGAGTCCCCTTCTCGTATCATCTGACCATGTTTAGCTGGTCTTTTGTTCAGAGACTGCAGGACGGCTCCAAAGTGGCCGATCGGGTCGGAGCACGTCCGTAGTGCCGACCGAGGCGGATACCTGTCGCACCTACGTCGTCCCAGGGCTCTACCGGGCGGGGTGGACCGACGAGCAGATTCGCGAGCAGGTCAGCTTCACGCCAGGCCGCATCATCGTGACTGGCAACACAGTTCGGCGAGGCAAGCGGAAGAGGGTCGACTACTTGCTGTCCTACTTCCGGGATCGGCCTCTGGCGGTCGTCGAGGCGAAGGCCGAGTATCGGCTCCCTGCCGACGGCCTTCAGCAGGCAAAGGACTACGCCGAAATCCTCGACTTGAGGTTTGCGTACAGTACGAACGGACCCGGTATCGTCGAGCACGATTACACAACCGGACTCGAAACGGAACTCACCGAGTACCCCTCTCCGGACGAGCTCTGGCGACGGGACTGCGCGGCCCGAGGCGTCGATCCCGACAGCCCACTCGTCCGGGCGCCGTATTTCCACGAGCCGGGCCAAGTGCCCCGGTACTACCAGGACATTTCGATCCACCGGGCAACCGAGGAGCTGCTCAAGGGCAAGCCGCGGGTCTTGCTCACCCTCGCCACCGGAACCGGCAAGACGGTCGTGGCCTTCCAAATCTGTTGGCGGCTGTGGACGACGGGGTGGAACCGTACGGGCGAGTACCGAAAGCCGCGAGTCCTCTACCTCGCGGACCGCAACGTTCTCGTCGATGACCCGAAGGACAAGACCTTCGCTCCATTCGGTGAGGCACGACACAAGATCATCGGCGGGGACGCACGGAAGAGTCGGGAAATCTACTTCTCGACCTACCAGGCGATCGCACATGACGAGGTGCGCCCCGGTCTCTACAAGGAGTTCCCACGAGACTTCTTCGACCTGGTCATCATCGACGAGTGTCACCGTGGGAGCGCACGCGAGCAGAGCTCTTGGCGAGAGATTCTCGAGTACTTCAGGCCGGCAGCACAACTGGGCATGACGGCAACGCCGCTCCGCGCCGACAACCGGGACACGTATCAGTACTTCGGGAACCCGATCTACACCTACAGCCTCCGCTCGGGAATCGACGATGGGTTTCTTGCGCCCTACCGGGTGCATCGTGTGGTGACGACGGTCGACGCCGCCGGGTGGCGTCCCTCAAAGGGTGACGTTGATCGGTTTGGGCGCGAGATTCCGGATCACGAGTACGGGACGAAGGACTTCGAGCGTTCCGTCGCGCTGAAAAGCAGGACCGAGGCGATTGCCCGGCATCTCACGGACTTCATGACGAAAACTGACCCCTTCGCGAAGACGATCGTCTTCTGCGTCGACCAGGAGCACGCGGAGGACATGCGCCGAGCACTTAACAACCGAAATGCAGAGCGGGTGCGTCAGTATCCCGACTACGTGTGCAGGGTGACCGCCGACGAGGGGTCGATCGGCGGCGGACACCTGAGCCGGTTTCAAGAGCTCGAGACGGTCTCGCCCGTTATCCTGACGACGTCTCAGCTCCTCACGACGGGCGTCGACGCCCCAACCTGTAAGAACGTCGTGCTCGCTCGAGTCATCGGATCGATGACCGACTTCAAACAGATCATTGGCCGGGGCACGCGAGTCCGGGAAGACTACGGAAAGCTGTTCTTCAACATCGTTGACTACACGGGGAGCGCAACGAGATTGTTCGCCGACCCGGACTTCGATGGAGAACCTGCCCTCATCGATGAAGAGGTCATCGATGACGAAGGTGAGGTCGTAGAACAGACGACCGTCGAGAACGAGAGCCAAGACGAGGAAGGTGAGCTCGAGGTCGTCCTCTTGGAGTTCACTGAAGACGAGCCTTCGGCCCCCCGCAAGTTCTACTTCGATGGGGGAAGCGTCCAGATCGCCGCCCAGGTCGTCTACGAGCTCGATGGCGACGGCAAGCAATTGCGGGTCGTGAGCTACTCGGATTACGCACGCGACAAAGTGAAGGCCCTCTACCGGTCACCCGACGCCCTGGAGAACGACTGGCAGAACGCTGAGCAACGGAGAGTAATCCTCGATGCCCTCGCGGAACGGGGAATCGACCTCCAACGACTCGGGGAAGTGGCCGGCGTGCCCGACGCCGATCCGCTCGATCTCCTCTGCCACCTTGCATTCAACGGGCCGTTGCGGACGAGGCGGGAACGTGCTCTTCGCCTCTCGCAGACGCGTCAGGACTTCTTTGAGCAATACGTGCCTGAGGCACGACAAATCCTTGGGGACCTTCTCGACAAATATGCGGACTACGGACTCGAGCAGTTCAAGCTCCCGGACGTCTTGAAGTTGCCTCCTCTGTCGTCACACGGGAACCCGAGCGAGATCGCGCTGGTGTTCGGCGGCCCGACAGCGCTCCGGCAGGCGGTCGAAGAATTGCAGAGGCTCCTATATGCCGCGTAAAGCCGGGCAACCCCCGAACCCGAGGACTCCAGCCACCACGGCCCTTCGGCTACGGGCCGTGCTCAAGTCCTGCCGCGACATCATGCGGAAAGATAAGGGCCTCAACGGCGACGTCGACCGCCTGCCGATGCTGACCTGGATCATGTTTCTCAAGTTCCTCGACGACATGGAACGCGTCCGCGAGGATGAATCCGAACTCGAAGGGCGGCCGTTCCGGCGGCTCATCGACGCTCCGTACCGCTGGAGGGACTGGAACCCACCGAACGCGCAAGGTCCGACGAGGGATGGCCTCCACAACCCGATGACGGGCGAGTCGCTCATCGCGTTCATCAATCAGGATGAGGCGGTACGGCCAGACAGCAAGCGCGGTCCCGGACTTTTCGCCTACCTCCGTTCGCTCGACGGCGGCGGCATGGAGCGCCGAGACGTCGTCGCCTCGGTCTTTCGGGGCACGGTCAATCGCGTGCAGTCCGGGTACATCCTCCGAGACGTCCTCGACAAGGTGACTGAGATTCACTTCTCCTCATCGGAGGAAATTCACACCCTGAGCCTGATGTACGAATCGATGCTGAAGGAGATGCGGGACGCTGCTGGCGACTCGGGCGAGTTCTACACGCCACGGGCTCTCGTGCGCATGATCGTGAAAGCGGTCGCTCCGAGACCCGGCGAAGTGGTCCTCGACCCGGCTGCCGGCACCGGCGGTTTCCTCGTCGAGTCATACGACCACCTCAGGCCGCTATGCAAGACGGTTCAGGATTTCAAGCGACTCCAGGAGGGCACACTTTTCGGGATCGAGGCGAAGCCGTTGCCGTACCTCTTGTGCGAGATGAACCTCTTACTCCACGGCGTCGAAGCACCGCAGATCGATCCCCTCAACGCGCTTCGCTTTCGTATGAGCGAGATCGGCGATCGCGACCGCGTCGACGTGATCCTAACGAATCCGCCCTTCGGAGGGGAAGAAGAGCGGGGTATCCAGCACAACTTCCCGGCAGATCGGCAGACCGCAGAGACGGCTCTCCTGTTCCTCCAGCTCATCATGCGGAAACTCCGCCGTCCGAGCGGGAAGAGCACCGGTGGGCGAGCAGGCGTCATCGTGCCGAACGGCACCCTCTCCGGGGACGGCGTCGCGGCGAGGATCAAGCAGGACCTTCTCGAAGGGTTCAACCTGCACACTGTCGTGCGACTACCCGATGGCGTTTTCTCTCCCTACACTCCGATCCCGACGAACGTCCTGTTCTTCGACCGCTCAGCACCGACGACGGACATCTGGTTCTACGAACACCCGCTGCCGGACGAGCGCCGCGCGTACACGAAGACTAAACCGCTCCAGTTCGAGGAGTTCGACCCGCTCTTTGCGTGGTGGCAGAAGCGAGAGGAGTCAGAACGTGCTTGGAAGGTTCCGGTCGGGGCCGTCTGCGACGACGGGTGGAACCTCGATCTTCGGAACCCGAACCGAGCCGCCGATCTCTCACAGCGACCTCCCGATGAGCTGCTGAAGGAGCTCATCGCAGTGGAACAGGGAATCGTCGATCTTCTCATGGAGATCGAGGGCGAGCTCGACGGATGAAGTCCGAGTTTCGAGTGGGCGACATTGCAACGCTGAGGCGCTCCCCTGTCGTGGTGAATCCCGCTGATGAATACCGAGAGATCGGGCTGCGGTCTTTCGGTAAGGGCATTTTTCACAAGGAGCCCGTCACGGGAGCAACGCTCGGGACGAAGAGGGTCTTCGAGATTCATTCCGGCGACTTGGTGCTCAGCAACGTGTTCGCCTGGGAAGGTGCGATCGGCCTTGCGAGCGAAGGAGAGGTTGGGTTCATCGGCTCGCACCGGTTCATGACCTACGTGGTGGACACCGAGTTCGCCGACGCAAACTATCTGCGCTACTACTTCCTGAGTGATTACGGGCTCGAACAGGTGCGCCGCGCGTCACCGGGGTCCGCCGGGAGGAACCGCACGCTCGGCATCAATGCCTTTGAAAACATCCGGGTTTCTTTGCCTCGGGTCGAGGAGCAGCGGGAAGTCGCAGGGCGACTGAATCGCGTGGGTTCAGCTTCCTTCGAGGTGCGACGCCGGGTAGCGGTCGCGGACCGGGTGTCATCAGCCATTCCTGGGTCAGTCGCCCATCGGTACGATTTGGCGGATAACGAGAAGCGGGAACGTGGTTGGCGGAGGCTCTTGTTGTCCGACGTGCTAAGCGTCGAGCGTGACGAGTACCGAGTCGACCCCGACCGCAGCTATCCGAACGTCGGAATACTGAGCTTCGGGCGGGGTCTCTTCGAAAAACCCCCAGTGGATGGCACGGTAACGTCGGCCAACACGCTGTACCGGATTCGTTCCGGACAGTTCATCTACAGCAGGCTCTTCGCCTTCGAAGGTGCGTACGCGGCGGTGACCGACCGATTCGACGGCTACTACGTGTCGAATGAGTTCCCTACGTTCGATGTCGACGAGGCGGCGGTCGATGCTCGTTTTCTCGCCGCGTACTTTCGCTCACGGAGCGTGTGGGGGGAGCTCGGGAGGTCGAGTCGGGGACTTGGATCCAGGCGACAACGTGTCCATCCCGAAGCCGTGCTGGCGTTCGAGGTCACCTTGCCGCCGGTAGACGAACAGCGCCGTGTCGTCAAGAAGCTCGAAGGGATTGCCGAGTCCTCCGATCGCCGACAGCGATCGCTCGAGATGCTGACTGCGTTGGAGTCGAGCTCCCTGAACTCCCTGATCAAGCACCCACAGCGGGAACTCTTCGGAAAGTAGCGGGACTCCCACCGTCACAGGCGCCCCGGGAGAATCCGAGTACGCACCACCCCACGATCGGGACCACCTCTTGACCGACGCGGAGCGCCGCAAGAGATACGGGCCGAGGCCGAGCGGGTCATCGAGGCTGCCACTCTGTCGTTGGAGACGCCGTTCGAGTACGCGAAGACGTGCCGGAGTGTCGATCGCATGCCCAACCGCGGCGAGATCGAGATCTCGAATAGCGCACAATAGGTACCGTGCAAATCTCCGCAGCCTTCGTCGCAGTCGATCCGGACCGGCTCGCACGCCTCGCCCGCTTCCTGCACAACGCTGCACGGGTCGAGGCCGGCTACACCGACCCTGATCCCACGTGGGCGGGCTCTCCCGGCTCGAAGGCCGACCGGGACCGCCGGTGGACCGAGCCAGGCGTAGCAGCGGACAAGACCATCCGGGCGGTCGACACCACCTACGCCGCTGCCCGACTCGGGCTTATCGCGGTCACCGATCACGCCGCATCGCTCGGCCGGCTCATCACCGATCCGGATCTCACTAGCTGTCTCGCCGTCGAAGCCGTTGCCCGGTCGGCGGTCGAGACGGCGGCCCGCTCCTGGTGGCTCGTCGAACCAGGGCTGACCGCCCGCCAGCGGGTGGCGAGATTTCTGGCCGACCAATTGTTCAGTGCCTACCAGGCCGAGGACATGGCTCGGAGGATGAAGTGGTCAGCCGGGGTGGCCGGCATCTCCCCAGGGGCCGACGAGATAAAGGGGAAGTGCGACGAGCTCGGGCTCAACTACGACGCGAATCAGTCTGCACCAACGGTTGACGGTCAGAGGAGGCCTGGAGGTACGCCGCTCGTTGCTGCTTTGATGCGCGACACCATCTACTCGGCGTCCTATCCGCTCGTTTACGCGCTCACGTCGGCGACCATCCACGGCACCCACTTCGCCCTTATGCGGGCCTATGTCGACACCGGGGACAAGCACGGCAGTGAGCCGATCCTCGATCGTCGCCTGGACCACCGCCAGATCGAGCCCGTCTGCGGTGTCGTCCTCGACGCGTTCGCGGCAACCCTGCGCCGTGTCGTTCGGCTCGCCGGGTGGGGCTGGACCAGGCTCGATGGCTACCAGTCGCCCATCCGCAACTTCCTGTACACGATGCCCTACTGATATGTCACCCTCAGGGACCCGTTGCAGGCGTCGTGCTGGTACGCATCTGAATCGGCAAGCAGATAGATCGCCATTCATGGTTGAGCCGCGTCCGGCTCCTCTTCGGCGCGCTAGATCGCGACGAACCTGTCGTCCCCGGCGTTGGCGAAGCCGTCGACAATGCTCCGGAACTGGCGCACCAACTGACCACTGAGCTATGTCTCAATGATGATCGGTAGCCCGACCTCTTGAGCAACTGGGGTCCAAAGGTCAACGGTCTCCTCGTCGGTCTCGATGGAGAGCAGTAAGGCGTACCGCGCTCCGAGATCGCTCCGATCCCGCGATCTGAGTTCCTTCCACCACCCTGTTACGGGGAAGACAGCCACGCGACCGCGCGCTGCGAGATCAATGGCGGTTCCTTCCCAGATATCGCTATGGATCGATCCCCGGTTGCGCGTAGTTGACCCAATGAGCCAACCATCATCGTCCCCCGCGCCCCTCGGACGACTTTCCTCCTCTTCGAGGGCCTTTTTATTGATTCGCTTTCGAAATGCATCGTTCGTCTCAGTAGGACGTTGGAGGTCATATCGCAGCTGGTGGGATGCGTATGTATACCTGCGCACATAGCCGCGACGCGTCGGGCTCGGCTCAATAAAGTACGACAGGGTTGCGCGAAGGCGGACGGGCGTCTCACCTAGGGCGGCGAGCGCTTCGCCAGGCCACGGAAGATCGTGGAGATGCATTTCTCGCAGACTCTTGTTTTCGAACGGATGGATCGTGCTCTGAACTATCAGCGTTAGGGCGTTAGTCGCACTACGCAAGCATCGTTCCATCGTCGGGACTCCATACCCATAGCGCCGGAGCAGTCCCGCAACTTGAGTTTTGTTGGTCTTGACGGCATTGATGCGCGATTGCATCTGACTGGTCCACTGGGCCGAATGCACAATTAGAGCGCGAACAGTCTCTGGCCAGAACGCCGGGTACTCTGCCGAGACGGTCGCCGCAATGTGCGCAGCCGCAGCGGTCGCAGCACTGGTCGCGTTGGTAGTCGTCAGGAGGCGTTGCGCTGGCTGATGCCCAGACGTCAGTACCTGCACCGACTCGGGCCAGTCCACAAACGTACCCTCAGGGGTGATGCCAACGTTCCCTCCTTCCATAACGATTTCGGGTTTCGTCGGCCAAGGCTTTCCGAATGTGACACCCGTCCGACTAAACGGGGAGAGATCGCTTGGCAGAGCCATAGCTGTCCAGTCAGCGAAGTCCGGGCCGGAGGACTCAACGTCGACGAGGTTCGTGTAGGCACCGACTGTAAGAGCGTTCCAGGCTTGAGCGGGGTCCTCCACCGGCGACAAGTCGCACCGGCTGAGATAATCCCCGTGCGGATCGATCTCGTCTACGTTGCCAGCGGAGATGATGAAAAGGCGGTGCGAATCCGCGCTTGCGTCATCGATGTACTCGAGCGTTCCGTTCAAGGTATCGAAGTTCCGTCCGGATGCGAGAGCGTCGACGGCGGAAGACCATGAAGTCGGTGTGCCGGCAGTTCGGTCTGGCGTGGCGGTCACAGCCATCGAAAAGGCGCGACGGCGTTGCGGAGCAGCGATCTCGGCTCGTGAGACGGCCTCCGCGGTAATCGCTCCATAGAGCTTGGGGTCGACGTCGTCGTGGGGTGGGAGGATCTTTACTGACTCCAAACGATGTAAGAGCCGAATCCGGCGACCACTTTCGAGCGCGTCTCTGAGGTCGCCATAGAGGACAACCCCGGCCATACCAGTTCCGTGACCATGGTGGTCATTGACATTCCACGATGGTTCGCAGGTATGCATATCGCTGGTCGCAAGCGAGTGTTCGAGAAGCGGATGCCCACGATTGACTCCCGTATCGAGAACACAGACCGCCGGGGCGCTCTCTCCAGGCAGCACGGTTCGGCCGAGAAGGTCCGTAACCCATTCTGTTTGCTCAATGGGCGAGAGCTGGGTGAAGAATGCCGAGTTGACGTGGGCCGCTCGCAGCTCAGCAAAATCATCGATGATGTCCAGGGCCAATGCCAGTTGGCTGGCACTGGCACGAACGAGAACAATGATTCGGTTGTCGAAGGTCAGGTGCCGATCACCAACCAGCAGGTCGGTCAGAGCAGCGTAGCTCCGGAGTCGCTCGAGTTCATTTCCGTCGCTCACACGGAGCCAGACTTCCCACCAGACAACCTGGTCTTCTGGCGGAAATTCGGAGGAGTCGGTCCAGATCGCTTCGAGGGTAGCGAGGCGAAGGCGGGCGATCCGCTCAACCATCGAGGCGTTTTTCGGCTTGCCCCAACGACTGTCCTCTGTCGCGTACTGCTCGAACTTCTTGAGGAAATATCCAAGCGAGCCCTGTGGGACGTGGACGGTTGCCAGCTGCACTCGATTGCTCTCAGGTCCAGACTCCCGAACCGCTATGAGCTCGGGCGGCTGCCGTGCGGGGTCGAAGCTCCAAATGTCCATCTCCACGCCAGGCCAACTTTCGAAAGTGACCAGCATTCCTTCGGTCGTTGGCTGCACCCCAAGCGCTCGAGCCGCTGCCGATCGGCGCTGCGCGGCCTGCTCAAGGGCGGCATCAGCTTCGTCAGCGAGTTGGCGACCGTGAACTTCGCGAACCAGGGGAGGTGGAGGCGCACCTGGGCGATTTGAACCGTGAGAGGTGTACGGCTCAGCAACAGGGTCGCGAAGGACCAGAATGTGGAGACGGTCGCGTGGTGCCATTGGCCATCGTTACCCGGTGGTAACCCGATGGCGTTCGTTCAACGCTTCGACGAGAGCTGTGGTGGTCACTCTCGTCGTTTTGGAGAGTAGTGCCTGCTTGGCAGCTTGCTCACATGCGAGGGTCAGCTCGGCGTGGCTCAATCCGACCGTGGCTTCGTCAACTCGTTTCCAAACCAGACCTTTCGTGTCGACAGTAGCCAGTCGGTTCCGTATCACCAGCCGGGCCATCTCGGGTGTCGGCAGCGAATACTCCACCACAGCGCCGAACCGGCGAAAGACGGCCCGGTCCAGTAGCTGCGGGTGATTGGTTGCCGCGACGATCAGGCTTGTCGAGTGATCCTGCTCCAAGAACTGCAGGAAGGAGTTCAACACTCGCCGAATCTCCCCTACGTCGTTGGTGCTCGATCGATCGCCGGCCAGGGCGTCGACCTCGTCAAAGAGGTAGAGGCCTCGGGTCTCCTCAACAGCATCGAATATCAGCCGCAGTTTCGCGGCCGTCTCCCCCATGAACTTCGTGATGACCGCGTCCAGACGTATTAAGAACAGGGGCAGGTGCAGCTCCCCGGCTAGAACACTCGCAGAAAGCGTCTTGCCCGTTCCTGGCGGCCCGATCAAAAGGAGCGAATGTAGGGGCTCGAAGCCGTACTCCCGAAGCCGATCCTGCTGGCGTTGTTCAGTCAGAACTCGCCGCAGCACATCGCTCACGCCCGGAGTGACCACGAGGTCCCTCAAATGCGCATCTGGATACGTCACGGCCAGCAGTCCGGCGAGGTCGCCCCTCGGCTGCACGACCGGTACCGGGCGGACCCTTCGTCCCTGAGGCTGATTGGAGGAGGCCTTGGCCGCATCGACGACGTCTCGAAGCTCCTGGGCGAACTTCGCCTGACCGCTTTTAGCTGCCCGTGCCGCCATCTGCATGGCGACCGCGTAAAAGTGGGCGTCGTCGCCCTCGGCGTGGCTCCTCACTAGGGCCTTAACTTGGTCAGCTGTTGCCATCGTGCCTATGTCCCCTATGTGCCGTCATACAACCCGACAGAACGCGCCGGCACTCTGTGCGAACATACAGATGATCGCAGGTAGGTGCGCGGCCTGCGTGGTTTCTACGAGTCCCCACGACGGCACTCCCCCCGACCAGGACCAACTGGGTCGCCTCCAGCACCGGCAATCGCACTGGTCCCGAAAAGGGCACCCGGACCGCCTGTCCTTCCGATCACCACGTCCCAATCACACTTGTCAGCAGCAGGCGATCCACTCCCGGCAGGGCCCCGGTCTGGCCGGACGCCCCGACGAGTATCCGGCATTGCGTGTTGCCTCCGAGTAAGAGGCCACGGCCCTGTTGACCCCCCCGACTCTCAAACGAGTTTGTTGCAGGACGAACCGTGTACCAATTCATATGTCGTTCCAGTCCTCGCGACACGAAGCTCGCAGGTGGTGTTCCGGCGCCAAGGTCAACTTGCCCGTCGAGCTTCTCGCAGCTGTTCGACTCGAGCTGCGGCGCTATCTTGAGATCCGTCCAAAAGGTGGGCGTACAACCGCTTCGACGTCTCGATGTCGGCATGACCGAGAATGAGCTGTACTTCGATATCGCTCGCTCCAGCGGCCCACAACAATGCGGCTGCGGTGTGCCTCAAATGGTGCGGTGTAAGAGCCTTGAGCTTCTGGGCCGCGGCGACCGCCTCAGCTGTGGCCTGCGCTCGGCTCAGACCCTCTGAGATAAGTCGTTTGCGTTCCCCCACCGCCCAACGCACCGCAGTCGAACAGATCTTGGGTCGCAAGCGACGTGCGAGGTAGTTGTTCCATCGGAAACCATTGCCCATCGCACTTGTCAGCAGCGGCGCATCGGCTGCGGGCATTCCCGCGCGCATGAGGTGCTCACGCAGCAGCTGCGCGAGCTGTGGACCCACCACCACTGCCCGGCTCCGGCCGCCCTTCGGTGTTGTATTGCGAACCAAGCGCCCCTCCACCTCGACCACCGGTTGGCGAACCCATACCCGCTTAGCCGGGAGGTCCACGTCTCCGACCATCATTCCCGCCACTTCTGAGCGACGACCGCCGGTGCCCAACAACAGCTCGAAGACAACGCGATCCTGACCCATCCCCAACCTGGTGGACAGCATGTCGATGAACCGGAAGTCCGGGACGACGATCTCGCGCACCCTGTCCGCCACGGAGTCAGCCGACACCCAGGCCTTGGCAATAGGACTGACCGTCAATACGTCCTCTTCGAATAGCCACCCGAAGAACGCTTTGATGACCGACCAATGTGTCTTGATCGTCAGAGGTGCCAACCCCGTCTTTTCCATGCTGTCAATAACAGCCATGATGTCGCGCTGGGTAACCATGTGCGGCAGCCTCGGCCCGAGCACCGGTGCCCACCACTTCGACCAGCAGGCTCGGTCTCGTGCCGCCGTCGATTCTGCGCCCCCACGTTTCTTGTTCACCCGAACTCGCGATTGTCGAGCCTTCTTCGCCTCCTGCCAGCGGATAAACCACTCGTCGCAGCGCACTCCTCCGACCGCAACGCTGGCCGGGAGCTCAACCGCCTGTTCGGGGTCGTCGGCGGGCAAGAGGTGGGTCAGGCGCCATCGAGCTTGGGCGTCGCTGGCCAAATCTTCAGTCAGATAGGTCCCATACGTGACCTGGCGTTCACCAAGCGTTACCCGTAGACGCCACCGACCGCTGGGTAGCTGGGTTATTGTGCCGGCCCCCCGAATGCCCCGACCTCTGCGTCTTTTTGCCATCGTGCTCCCCGTCAACCTGGGGACCACAATAGGCCCGTAAAGACACGTAAAGACACGCAGACCCTTTTTCGGGAGTCTGTCTTTACGGGGGGCTTCCACCTTCAGTCCGTTGAACTGGACTTTCTTTGGTGGAGGTGATGGGATTCGAACCCACGGCCTCTACATTGCGAACGTAGCGCTCTGCCAGCTGAGCTACACCCCCGGCACGTCTCAGAATAGTCGGGCTCCCGAGGGCTCTCGGAGAGCCGGGCCAGGTCATGTGTTCAGCGGGCCGCGACCTGAGGTACGTCGAAGCCGTCGTCGTCCCAGGCGCCCGGGTAGCCGGCAGTCGCGTGGTCCTCGACCAGCCGCCCTGTGTCGAGAACCTCGCGCCGAGCGCGGCGCCGGGTCTGCTCGGCCTCGAGCTCCTTGGCATACGCCATCAGCCCGACCAGCCCGAGCGCGGCCAGGCCGGAGAGCCCGGTGAACACCCAGGCCAGGTGCATGCCGGGGAAAACTCCGATTAATGCGGTCGAGATGGCCACACCACCAAGGCAGCGCAACAACATGGTGCAGCGCCGCCGCGCCTGTTCGCGCGGCAACGACGGGAAGGCCACGTCCGCTGCGGGCAGACACACGGGTTCCGGACGGTCGAGCACACCGATGCGCTCGTAGTGCGACCCGTCGTGGCCGTCGACATCAGCGGCCGCCACGTCCTCCGTCGGCCGCAAGAGCACCAACTTCGGTCGTGAGGAATCGACTCCGGTGTCGGCGGCAGTTTCCGGCGATCGCCCCCCAGGCATGGCCGTGTGCAGCCGGTAGGCCGGCGCCACCGTCTTGGGCCCCGCATGCTCGAGGAGCTGCAATTGGTGGTGAAAGTGGTCGATGGACCCCACGCCCTGGCGCTCACCAAAGCGCCGCCAAGCGCTCGGGGCGAGCACCGCCACCCAGAGAAGCACTACGAAGAAAAGCAGGATCACAACCGTCACTCCCCGACGATCTACCTTCGCTCTGAGTAAAAACCCTAGTGAATGAGCCTTTACAAATGGTGGATGGTGGGGAAATGCCACAGCGCCGACCTCGTCGGCACTTCTCCTGTGTCACCGGTTGTACTCCTCAGCGACCGGTCGAATCAAGGCCCTCTTCTGCCGCCCCGTTCATCGACTCGGCGCGCCCTTCAGGCGGCGCGACTCCACCACCGACCGTCGGTACATCCCACCGTGACGTCCACCCCGAAGCAGGCCGAGACGCGCTCCGAGGTCACGACATCACGCAGCGGGCCCGACGCGACCAGTTCGCCACCGGAGACGAGTCCACCGTGGCTGAACCCGAGGGGGATCTCCTCGCAGTGATGCGTGACGAGGACGATCGGCGGGTTACCGGGGTCGGTCGCCAGAGTCGCAAGGCGGGCCAGGAGACGCTCCCGGGCTCCCAGATCGAGCCCGGCGAATGGTTCGTCGAGCAGGAGCAGCTCCGGATCGCTCATGAGCGCCCGGGCCAGGAGCACTTGTTGGCGCTCGCCTTCCGAAATCACACCGAACGGGCGATCGCTGAGGTCACCCACACCGCCGAGCGCCATGAGCTGGTCAGCCTTCTTCCAGTCCTCCTCCGTGTAGCGGTTCCACCACGTCTCGAGCGCCCCGTGGCGCCCGCTGACCACGACGTCCCGCGCCGCGAGTCCGCCGCGGAGCTGCCGGGTCACCGCCCCGCTGACCAGGGCAACCCGCGGACGTAGGGTACGGACGTCAACTGCTCCGAGACGGCATCCGAGGACTTCCACCGTCCCGGCCGTCGGCCACACCCTCGCCCCGGCCACTTGCAACAGCGTGGTCTTGCCCGAACCGTTCGGACCGAGGATGACCCAGCGGTCACCGGCCTCGACGCGCCAGTCGATCCCCCGCAACACCGGCACACCTTCGCGTTGCACCGTGACGCCATGCAGTGCGATGGCAGCCGGTGGCCCCGACAGAGTCACCCCTGGGCGCCGTCGCCACCGCCCGCGAGACGCCGGTTGATGCGCCCGATGAGCCCGGAGCAGCACTGCGACCACGTGCGTTCACCGGCCAGCCAGAGCCAGAGTTCTCGCCGGTAACCCAACACGATGAGGCCGAGGCCCTGCTCGTCGAGGCCAGCGGACGCCAGCGTCCGCCAGCGGCTCCAGAACCAGGCAGCCAGCCCGTTCCTCTCATCACCGAGAACGCCGTCGAGCTCCTGCCCCCCGAGAACAGCCGCCAACCAGCCCTCGGCCAGCACGGTGGGCTCGTCCGGAACGTGCAGCACCGGCAGTGCGGAGGCGGTCAATGTCTGATGTAGACGGGCTGGCGGTCAGATCCTTCATAGGCCCGCACATGCTCGTCGAAGTCGATGAAGAGCGGCGCATCCGGATCGAGCTTGCGCTGCAACGTCCGGCCGGCGATCTTCTTGTCCAACGCGTCCAGCCGCAGGAGCGCAGCCGGATCGTCCAGCCCCCGCACGTCCAGCTTGGCGCGGGCAGCCTGGAAGGCGAGCCGTCCGCGCTCGGTCCGGATGATCACGCTCGTCCATCCGTTCATGGAGCCGACACTCCCCACCGAGATGTCGGCGGAGCGACCGAGGAAATCGGCGCACTCGTCGCAACCCTTCAATGCGGCACCATGGAAATCCTTGACCGGCTCGTCGACCGCCAGCTCCCCGTCGCGGTACTCGACGATCATGCGGCCCCGGATGACATCCATCTTCGACACCCGGTCCAGATCGACGCCGCGCTTGTCGCGGAGCTCCCGCAGAGTCAGCGCCTCGTAGTCGAAGTTCTTCGTGCACATCAGCGCGATGGTCAGCACGACGGCATCCACCCGGTGGGCGCCAGTGGGCCAGCGCCTGGCCTGCATCGCCCGCAGTCCTTGGACCTCGCACGGGGTCCCGACGACGGCGATGCGCGGCTTGGCGGGCAGCGCGTAGCGGGACAGGTCGAGCTCGGCCAACGCCATCGTCTGGTTGTAGAAGCTGCCCGAGGCCGCTTTGATCTCGCTCGCCGTGGTCGCAATGGTCGCGACACCCTTCCACTGCTCGTCGGGATCAGCGCTCGGCTTGGAGACGAGCGCGCCGTCGATCTCACCGGCGGCCAGCAGACCGATCAACAGCGCACTGACGGCGCCGCCGTCTTGTGCGTCGTCAATCTCGGCACCCGCTCTGACCGCATAGGAGTCGACGACCGCGCCGAGGCCTTCTGCGGGCGGGCCGCCGGTGATCTTCCAATACGTGTCCGACGAGTCGGAACGGACCTGGGCGGACTGCACCTCGGCATCTTCTCCGGACACGGCGGTCGAAGGTGGCCAGAGTGCCTCGTAGCGAAGGCCGCCCCGCGGGCAAAAGTCCCAACACAGCGAACAGCCGGTGCACATCTTGACCAACTCGGGCAGGTCGGTGTCCTCGTTCACGCCGATGGAGTTCGAGGGGCAGACGGCGACACAGGTACCGCATTGAATGCAGCGGTCGGCGTGGATCACACCCGCCTCCAGCTCCCAGAACCAGACCTTGCCGGGAGGCTCCGCGATCCCGTTCATCTGCTCACGGATGCGATAGCGCTTCACGAGGTCACCGCCCCTGCCGCGCCGACGAGCGTGGACCGTAATTCTTCGGTGTCGGTGCGTCGCGACCAGAGATAGAAGGGCTCACCGGGGCGGCGCTCCTCGCGGTACCGGTTGACCACCCGGAGCAGCGCTTCGGGCACCCGATCGACGGGCATCGCGCCCTCTACCCAGTCGATGAACGCCGCGTCCGGCCCGAGCGAGCCACCCAAGCCGATGTCGACGGCCTCCTCGATGTGCTCGTCGATGTGCGCGATGTCGCCCCGGAAACCGATGTCGGCGATCTGCGGCTGGGCACATGAGGCTGAGCAGCCCGAAAAGTGCATCCGGATGACACCCGCGTCGTCCGGGGCATTCGCTCCCCCGCTGCCCGACGACGACAGCTGCGCGTCAAGCGTCCGCGCCCACTTGACCGCCCGTTCCTTCGTCTCGACCACGGCGAAGCGACAGAACTCGGATCCGGTGCAGGCGACGACACCGCGCTCGAAGGGCCCCGGGAACGGCGAATACGTCTGCATGAGGGGCTCGGCCAGCAGATCGTCGAGTCGCTCCTCCGGGACACCGGACACAATGAAGTTCTGGTCCGTACCGAGACGCACGCCGCCGTCGCCGTACGTCTCGGCCAGGCGCGCCAGCTCAATCAGCTCAATGCCGTGCATCCGGCCCACAGGGACCGAGCAACCCACATACAGGAGTCCCGGCTGCTTCTGCGGGTGGACACCGACGTGGTCGCCTCGGAACGCCGTGGTCAATTCGCGGCCCGCAGGTGTCAGGGCGAAATTGGTGCGTTCATCGAGAGCCGCCCGGAACCCTTCTGGACCGAGCTCTTCGGCCAGGTAGCGCATCCGGGCCAGGCCGCGGTTCTCCCGGTTGCCCAGTTCCCCGAAGAGTTGGGCGACGCCCCGAGAGAGCTCGACGGCCTGATCGGGCTGAATGAAGACGTCGATGTCAGATGCCATGCGCTCGCCGTCGGAGAGACCGCCGCCGATGAGCACGTTGAAGCCGACCGTCCCGTCCGCGTGTTCCGCCGGCCACAGGCCAATGTCGTTGATCTCGACACGGGCGCAATCCTCCGTGCAGCCCGTGACGGCGATCTTGAACTTCCGCGGCAGGTTGGCGTACTCACGATTTCCCGTGAAGAAGGCCGAAATAGCCTCGGCCACCGGGAGCGCGGCCACGACCTCGTTCTCGTCGATGCCAGAGACGGGGCACGAGCACACGTTCCGGGCTGAATCGCCGCAGGCTTGGACCGTGGTCAGTCCAACGTCCCAGAAACGCTGCCAAATCCGGGGGACGTCGGCGATGCGTATCCAGTGGAGCTGAATATCCTGCCGCGTCGTGAGGTCGGCGTAGCGGTTCCCGAAGACGGGGCTCTCGTCCGGGCCCTCGGCGAACGCGTCGGCGGCCACCCCGATCTCCCGGACCTGGGCCGCCGTCATCACGCCGCCCGGGATCTTGATCCGCATCATGAAGGCGTCCCCCCCCTGGCGTTGGGGGTACATGCCGACCCACTTGAAGCGCTCGAGCTCCCCGGGCACCTTGCCGATGGAGCCGACGCCCTCCTTCGAGTAGGTGTCGATGATCGCCTGGGCCACCTCGAAGGGGTGCCGCGACAGCTTCAGCTGCTCGGTGGGGTTGAGCTCGCCGATGTTGCGGTAGGGCCTGATGAACTTGAGCCCGCGGTCACGCCGGCCGCGAAACTCCATCCCATAGGGATTGTCAAGGTCACGAGGCACTAGACGTGCAGGCCGCACTCAGACTTGTCGGCACCTGCCCAGCGACCGGCGCGGACGTCTTCCCCTTCAGCCACGGGACGCGTGGTCGGTGCACACCCGATGGAGCGGTAGCCACGAGGAATGAGCGGGTGAACGGGGAGGTCGTGGTCAGCGAGGTACGAGGAAATGTCGTCTTCTGTCCACGTCGCCAGCGGATTGACCTTTATGAGCCCGAACCCGGCATCCCAGCTCACGATCGGCGCATCGGCGCGGGTGGGGCCGTCCGACCGCTTGAGCGAGGTCAACCATGCCCGCTTCCCGGCGAGGGCGCGACGCAACGGTTCCACCTTGCGGAACTCGCAGCACCGGTCGGAGCCGCAGGGGTACGAGGCAGCCTCGGGTCCGGGCCTCGTGACCGTGAGGTTGAGTCCATAGCGTTCCCGCATATCGTCGACAAAGGCCAACGTCTCTGGAAAGTGTGCCTCCGTGTCCAAAAAGACGACTTCGACTCCCGGCGCGACCTTGGTGGCCAGGTCGATCAGCACAATGTCCTCGAACGACGCGGCGAGCACCAGGGAGTCGCCGAACGACTCGACCGCCCACTTGATGACGGCACTGGCGGGAGCGGACTCGAATCCGTCACTGACCACGGCAAGATCTTCAGTGGTCAACTGCTGGTCATACACGTTGGTCTCGGCCACAGCTCCCTCACCTTCCTCAAAGGGCGAACGGGCCGTTCCGGGGGCCCGCCACCGGCGCTTGACGCCCGTCCGAATGCAGGCTTTAGTATACATGACCAAAATGGTCATGATTTGAGAGGCTCCATGGACACCGCCGCCGCCTTCCGTTCCCCCCAGGACGACACCGACACGGGCTCCGTCGCGGTCCGGCCAGGCGGATCCGTGACCGCCCTGGTCAGGCCGGTGGAGCACCCGCTGGGCCACCTGGACCTGCTGGAGTCGCTGGCCATCTTCATCATCCGCGAGGTGGCAGCCGAATCGGAACGCCCGGTCCTCCTCTTCAGCGGGGGCAAGGATTCAGCCGTCCTGTTGCATCTGGCCGCCAAGGCATTCAAGCCGGGGAAGATCCCATTCCCCGTGCTCCACGTGGACACCGGGCACAACTTCTCCGAGGTGCTCGATTACCGGGACGCGCAGGTCGACGGCGAGGGCGCCCGGCTCATTGTGGCCAGCGTGCAGGACTCCATCGACCAGGGCCGGGTTGCCGACCCTGGCCCGGTCGCTTCGCGCAATCGCCTGCAGACGACGACACTGCTCGATGCCATCAATGCCCACGGGTTCGACGCCGCTTTCGGGGGCGCCCGCCGGGATGAAGACAAGGCCAGAGCAAAGGAGCGGGTCCTCTCCTTCCGCAATTCGTTCGGGCAATGGGACCCCAAAGCGCAGCGACCCGAGCTGTGGCAGCTCTATCAGGGCAGTGTGCGCCCCGGTGAGCACCTCCGTGCCTTCCCGCTCTCCGACTGGACCGAACTCGACATCTGGCAGTACATCCGACGCGAGCGCATCGAATTGCCTTCCATCTACTACGCACATGAGCGTGAGGTACTCGAGCGCGACGGCATGCTCCTGGCCATCAGCGAATGGGTGAGCCCCGAGGGTGGCGAGGAGGTCCGTAAGGAGACGGTGCGCTTCCGCACGGTCGGCGACGCGACCTGCACGGGTGCCGTGCGCTCGGCCGCCGACACCGTGGAAGAGATCATCCGCGAGGTCTCGGCGTCACGGATCTCCGAGCGCGGCGCGACGCGGGCTGACGACCGCTTTTCCGAGACCGCCATGGAGGATCGGAAGCGCGAGGGGTACTTCTAAACCGATGACGACGTTGCCCGGCGCGCCGCCGGCCGGCGGTCCCGAGCTCGGCGTCGACACCATGGATCTCCTCCGGTTCGCCACGATCGGATCGGTGGACGACGGGAAGAGCACCCTGATCGGACGGCTCCTGTTCGACACCCGCCAGCTCTTCGACGATCAGCTCACCGCCATTGAGACCGCGTCGGAGCGCCGAGGCCTGGGCGAGGTCGACCTGTCCTTTGTGACCGATGGACTACGCGCGGAGCGCGAACAGGGGATCACGATCGACGTTGCGTACCGCTACGCCGCAACCCCCCACCGCAAGTTCGTCATCGCCGACTGCCCGGGGCATGTCCAATACACGCGGAACATGGCAACGGGAGCGTCGACTGCCGATCTGGCGCTCGTCCTCGTTGACGCGACGTCGGGCTTGCGTGAGCAGTCGCGACGGCACATCTGCATCGCCGCGTTGCTCGGCGTGGACCAGCTCGTCGTGTGTGCCAACAAAATGGACCTTGTCGGCTGGGATCGCTCCGCCTACCAGCGCATCGCCGATGAGATGGAGGAGCTGGCCCATCGGCTCGGCATCTCGTCGTGCACCGTGATCCCCATCGCGGCGCTGCATGGCGACAACGTCGTCACTCGGTCTGACGCTGCGCCCTGGTACGACGGTCCGACCGTCCTCGATGCCCTCGAGTCGGCACGGGCCGGCGGGTGGGCGGCCCAGCACGGGGTCAGTCGGGGCAGCGGGGCCCGTCTTCCGGTGCAGTGGGTGCTCCGCCAGCCGGGTGGGGGTCGCGGCTACGCCGGCATGGTCAACGGTGGGCCGTTCCGCGTCGGCGACCCCGTCGTGGTGCTCCCGCAGGGCGCCCGAACGACGATTCGTGCCATCGAGACGGCCGACGGCCCGCTCCAGCGCGCCGAGGTCGGCCTCTCGGTCTCGCTCCGACTCGCCGACCACCTCGACGTGTCACGGGGCGACCTCATCGCGGCGGCGGAGGGCGCCCCCGAAGTCACCGACACCTTCGAAGCGACCGTCTGCTGGTTCCAGGACCGTCCGCTCGCCGCCGGAGATCGCCTCCGGATCAAGCACACGACTCGGGTGACCCCTGTCGTGGTCGAAGCCGTGACCGGGATCTTCGACGTGAACGAGCTGCGGGTGGTCGAGGCGACCGAGCTGCGGGAGAACGACATCGGTGTCGTGACGTTGCGCACAGCCACGCCGCTCGCCCTCGATCCCTACGAAGCCGATCGCATCACCGGCAGCTTCGTGCTCATCGACGAGCTCACGTTCGCCACCATCGCGGCGGGCATGGTCGGGCCGCCGCGGCTCCATGACTGAGCAGGCTCCACCCCCCTACTACCCCGTCTCGCTCGACGTCTCAGGCCGTTCCTGCCTCGTCGTAGGGGGCGGGAGTGTGGCCGCCCGCAAAGCGCGCACGCTGCTCGACTGCGGCGCCGCCGTGACCGTCATCGCACCTGCACTCAGCGACGACATGGAGGGGCTGGTCCCGTCGCTGCACGCCCTCGAGCGACGCCGGTACGGCAAGGGCGACGCGTCGGCCTTTCGCCTGGTCATCACGGCGACCGGGATTCCGGAGGTCGACGGTTCCGTCTACGCGGACGCCGAGGCTGCGGGCGTCTGGGCCAACAGCGCCGACGACGTGGCGCGCTGCTCCTTCATCCTCCCAGCGGTACACCGTGACGGCCCGGTCACCGTGTCGGTTTCGACGGGCGGGCTCAGTCCGGCTCTCGCCTCCTGGCTGAGGACCCGACTGGCGGCGGACTGTGGAGACGGCCTCGGCCTCTTGGCAGAGCTGCTGGGCGAGGCCCGGGCGAACCTCAAGCGCGCGGGTCTGCGCAGCGACGCCGTGGACTGGATGCGGCTGCTCGACGGTCCCCTTCCTGCACTCGTCCGCGCCGGCGATATCGACAACGCCAGAGCAGCGGTCACGGTCGCCACCAGGCTGTAGACACACGCACGCACCTACCCGGGTGGTTCGACAGAGCGGTTCCCGGCTGCAGCCGGCCTGGACGCTGACAACGACGAGTCAATTGTCGTTCGGGGCCGGAGCAAACTAGTCCTTTTGCCCCTTTCGCCAACC
The DNA here is from genome assembly GCA_963741995.1 of uncultured Acidimicrobiaceae bacterium. Taxonomy (GTDB): domain Bacteria; phylum Actinomycetota; class Acidimicrobiia; order Acidimicrobiales; family RAAP-2; genus Bog-473. Next base: position 491,593 of record CAVUKI010000010.1, on the reverse strand, counting down.
CGGTCGGCAACGCATATTCACCTCAAGCACTCCACGCGGTGACGATGCACGAGAACGGTCGGGCCGTACACGCCCGCACTGAGCCTGCAGCGTCGAAGCTGCCGGCGAAGTGCGAGATCGATCGCTGCACCCGGACCACGGTGCACCTATGAGGGGGCGTAGATGAGACTGTCGATTGCTCGAGCGTCATCGGGTGGCCATGCCCCGGGCGACGCGGCGAATCAGGATGACTTCGGCTTCGACATCCATGGCACTGCGTGGCGCCGGACGTCGTTGGCGCTGGCGGTCGCCCTGATCCTCGGGTGCGTCGGAATTCTCTTCGGTTCGTCCGCGCCGGCGGGAGCCGACACCGTGTACTCGACCGGCGAGGTCATCGCATCGGTGGGGAACGGTGTCGTCGACGGCTATAACCCGACGTCTGGCAGCCAGGTGGCGACGCTCGTCGACGGCACCGGGGACCTCTACAACCTCGGCAGCGCATTCGATTCCAGCGGTGACCTCTATGTGACCGACGACTACACGGGTCAGATCAGTGAGTTCTCACCGAGCGGGCAGTCTCTTCCGACGTTCGCCACGGGACTGACGAATCCCTTCTCCCTTGTCTTCGACAACAGCGGGAATCTCTACGTGGGCCAGCAAGGTACCCCTTACATCGCTGAGTTCAATGCGAGTGGGCAGCGCCTGCCCGACATCGGCCCCGTCGAGACCGGGGAGACCGGAGACGACTGGATCGATCTGGCCAGCGACGAGTGCACCTTCTATTACACGACGGAGACCCAGGACATCTTCCGCTACGACAAGTGCACCAACACGCAGCTGCCCAACTTCAACCAGGCCCCGCTCCCGGGGGACAACGCATACGAACTCCGGATCCTTCAGAACGGCGACGTGCTCGTCGCTGACACCGAGTCGGTCCTCCTGCTCGACCCGAACGGGAACGTGCTCCAGACCTACTCCTGCTCCTCCATCAATTCGTCGAGCTCCATCAGCAATGGGTGCGTCGACGGGCTCTTCAACGTCGCCATCGATCCCAGCGGCACGTCGTTCTGGGCGGACGACGCGTTCTCGGGCGATATCTGGCAAGTGAACATCGCGACCGGTCAGGTCATGCAGACGATCTCGACCAATTCGCCCTACCTCAGCGGCCTGTCGGTCGTCGGCGAGCTCGAGGCGGCCACGGCACCACCGGTGGCCCCGGTCCCGACCTCCCTGACGATCAGCCCCGTTACGGGGAACTTCTCCACACCGACACCCGTCTCCGCGGTGCTCACCAACCCGGGCACGGGGACGCCGATCGTCAACGAGCCCGTCACCTTCACCTTGAACGGATCCGAGATCTGTACGGCGACCACGGATGCCACGGGAACCGCCACCTGCGACATCACGGCGACAGAGCCTTCGAGCAGCTACACGCTGACCGCATCGTTCCCAGGGGACACGACGACGTCGGCACCCATCGGCTCGGACAGCTCCACCACCACATTCACGATCACTCCGGACAACAGCTCGTTGAGCTACACGGGACCGACTTCGGCGGTCAACGGCCAACCCGTCACGCTCTCCGGGACCCTGACGACGGCCACGCCGACCACGGGGACGCCACTGCCCGCCAAGGTGGTCACCTTCACCATCGGGTCGGGTTCCACGGCACAATCCTGCAGCTCGACCACCGATACCAATGGCAACGTCAGCTGCACCATCGGCACGGTCGATCAGCCCCAGACCGCCGTCACCATCACGTCGAACTTCACCGGTGACACGTACGACACGCAGGCAGGTGCCAGCACTCCTGCGACCGTGACGGAGCCGACGGTGCTGACCGTCAACCCGGCGACGAGTGACTACTCGGACGCCATCATGGTGTCCGGCGTGCTCCAGGACAGCATCACCAACACGCCGATCTCCGGCGAGCCGGTGACCTTCCAGCTCAACGGAACCGAGTCGTGCACCGGCACCACCGATGCCACGGGCACGGCCACGTGCTCCATCACGCCCGGTGAGCCCGCGGCCACCTACACCCTGACCGGCACGTTCGACGGTGACTCCACCCTGCCCCTGCAGCTGATCGCATCGAAGGGCTCGGCCAGCTTCATCGTCACACTGGAGGAGACCGCGATCACGTATACCGGCGGGACCGTGGCGCAGAACGGGCAACCCTTGACCGTCTCCGGTGTCCTGACGACCGACACCAATGTCGGGCTCGGCGGCAAGACGGTCACGTTCACCCTGGGCAGCGGGGCGACGGCGCAGACCTGCGCGGCAGCGTCAACGACGTCCGGTGTCGTGTCCTGCGTCATCAACGTGACGGGCCAGCCGCAGGGTCCCGTCCCGGTGTCGGATACCTTCGGTGGCGACACGTACTACCAGACGGCCACCGCGAGCTCGACGGTCAACCTGCCCGAGGGGACCACTTTGACGGTCAGCCCGGGCAGCGGGACCTACAACACCTCGGGCACGGTGACGGCGACCCTCGTCAACAGTGCGACCAACGCACCGGTACCGAACGAGCCCGTGACCCTCACGGTCAACGGGACCCAGACGTGCACGGCGACCACGAATGCCAGCGGTGTGGCCTCCTGCGCCGTGACGCCGACCGAGCCGGTGGGCAGCTACAAGGTCACTGGTTCGTTCAACGGTGACACGACGACGACTCCCGTCCTGCTGTCGAGCACCGGCTCGAACACCTTCACCGAGAACAGGGAAGACCCCACGCTGACCTACACGGGGAGCACCTCCATCACCAGCGGGAACTCACCCGCTCTGTCGGCCACGCTGACGACCAACGGTGCTCCGCTGGCCGCTCAGACCGTGACGTTCACCGTCGGCTCGGGTTCCTCGGCACAGCACTGCAGCGGCACGACCAACGCGGCCGGCAAGGTCAGCTGCAGCATCTGCTCCTTCAACCAGAGCGCCAGCCCACTCCCCATCACCGTGACCTACGGCGGCAACACCTACTACGCCGGCTCGACGACGTCGCAATCGGTCACCGTGACGACGCCGACGTCGCTGTCGGTGAGCGCCGTCACCGGTGCCACGGGGTCACCCACCACGGTGACCGGCACGCTGACCAACCAGGTCACGGGGCAGGGGATCAGCGGGCAGATCGTCACCTTGTCGCTCAACGGGACCCAGTCCTGCACGGCCACCACCACCTCTTACGGGAAGGCGTCGTGCTCCATCGCTGCCAGCGAGTCAGCAGGGACGTACCCGGTGACCGGATCGTTCGCCGGCAACACGACCACCTCACCGCAGTTGCTTTCCAGTAGCGGGCACAACAACTTCGTGGTCACACCGGCTTCCACAACCGTGACCTACGCCGGCGCCACGACGGCGACCAACGGTTCGTCCGTGACGTTGTCGTCGACCCTGACCAGCAACGGCACACCGCTCAGCGGTCAGACCCTGACCTTGACGCTGGGCACCGGCAGGACGGCCCAGAGCTGCACCGCCACGACAGACTCGTCGGGTGGCGCATCGTGCTCCATCCCCTCCGTGAACCAGGTTTCCGGCTCTGTGACCGTCACGGTGAGCTACGCGGGGAACGGGTACTACCAGTCCTCCAGCTCATCGAGCACCGTGAGGGTCAGTAACTGTGGCGGCGGCGGGAGCGGTGGCGGAAGCGGGGGCGGGACCGGTGGTGGCGGTTACGGCGGCGGCTACAGCGAGCCTCCTCCCATCAGTGGTGGCAGGGGCTGCGGCTGAGCAATCAGGCCGGACTCCTCTGAGCAGATCAGACATGCGAGCAGAACGGGACCCTCCAGGGGGTCCCGTTCTGTGTTCCTCCTCAGGGTTGGGCCACCATCAGCACCGTCCCGGCCGCCAGCAGCACGAGCGCCGCGAGGGCGGCCCGCGACATGGTGGTGGCATCGCGGTCCAGGAGTTCCTCCCGTGGACCTGCCGCGGCGTCGCTCGCCGAAAGAGCAACCTGTAGGCGCCGCTCGGCCGGCCACAGCGCCCCTTCGCCCAGGAGGGCCACCGCAGCGAAGATGGCCAGGCCCCCGAGCACCCAGCCCTGCCCGAGCGCATAGGCGCCCTGGCTCATGGCGAGGAGGGCGAACCCGAAGACGGGGATGCCATAGACGGTACGTCCAGCCCAGTTGACCCCGGGCCGGAAATAGCGCCGCAGGGGCTCGGGCAGGGGCAGGGACGATCCATGGAGGCGACGAAGCCGGGTGGCCGTGGCGGCAGCGGTCGCCGTCGTCACGACCCCCACGACGACACAGCCCACATGGAGCAGGAGCACGATGTCGAAGGCCGGTCCGTCCGGCTGGTGATGCATGGCCGACATGTTCTCCTATGACCGGGTGACCTGGGTGAAGGTTGCGCGACGGTGGCGGTTTCGCGGGTAGCGGAACCTGTACCGTAGAGGTGGAGGAAAACGATGAGGTTATTTTCGATGTCGGCGGGCCGGAAAGCGCCCAAGAGAGTGGACCGATGAATCAGTTGCGCCTCGATCCGTTGTCCGGTCGTTGGGTGGTCGTGAGTCCGGGCCGCTCCGAGCGGCCCTACTCGTTCGTCACCCGCACGTCCTGGGTGCCCGAGGCTCTCGATCGCCCCTGCCCCTTCTGCCCGGGGAACGAGGAGGACACGCCTCCCGCCCTGGAGACGTACGGGCCCACCGGGCGCTGGCTGGTCCGGGTCGTGCCGAACCTCTACCCGGCCTTCGAGGGTGACGAGCCCTTCGTCGTGGCGAACCGCGGCCCTGTCTTCACGCAAGCGTCCGCCGGCGGCATCCACGAGATCCTCATCTTCTCCCCCGAGCACGACGCCACCCTCGGCCAGCTGAGCCAGGAGCAAGTCGAGCTGGTCATGGCGGCGCTGCGTGACCGGCTGGAGGAGCACGCCTCGCAACCAAACCTCCGCTACACCCAGGCCATCGTGAATTCGGGCCGCGAGGCGGGAGCCTCGTTGGAGCACCCCCACGGCCAGCTGCTGGGGATGTCCTTCATCCCCCGTGAGCTGGCCGAGGAGCAGGCGCGCTTCGCCCGTTTCGTCGGCTCGTGCCTCCTGTGCACCACCATCGAAGCAGAAGAGGACTCGACCGAGCGGGTGATCTACGCCAACGACCGCGTGGTCGTGGTCTGCCCCTTCTGGAGCGCCGTCCCCTACGAGATGCTCGTCATGCCCCGGGAGCACAACCCCCATCTGCACCGGAGCCCGACCGAGGACCTCGTCGCCGTCGGCGAGGCCATCCGCCGATCGCTCCAGCGGCTCGCCGAGGCGGTGGGCGACGTTGCCTACAACATCGTATTCCACTCGGCCCCCTACCGGGTGGGCGAGCCCTACCACTGGCACGCGCACATCTGGCCCAAGGCCACGACCACCGCCGGCTTCGAGCTCGGCACCGGCGTGGCGATCAACGTGATCTCCCCCGAGGAGGCGGCCGAGACCCTCAAGGTCCCGGCCCTGGCCGTCTAGAGGGAGTCGCCCCGCACGGAGCGGGCCAGTTCGAGGAACGACAGGAGCCGCCGCACCAGGTCCCGGTCGGGTCCGACCAATCCGCCGATCCCCGCCGTGCCCAGGTAACCCACCACGAAGGCGCGGCGATTCCGCATCTCCCAGGCGTGTCCGAGTGCGGCGAGCCCGAGCCTGCCCGTGGGGTCGCGCTCGGCCGCCGCGACCGAGCTGGCCCGGTGCATCGACCAGAGGAGGTCCGCCACGTCCCCCAGCGGGGTGCGAAGGCTGACGGTGGAGTCAGGGGCCACCACGCCCCCGGGAGCGCAGTCGCTGACCACCCACCCCTGGTCCGTCCGAGCGGTGCGCCCCAGGTGGAAGTCGCCGTGGGTGCGGATGACCGGGAGCCGCGCCCCGGACTCGCGGAGCCACTTCAGGAGATCGGTGACGCCCGGTGCCTCCAGTAATGACGCATCCGACGCGGCGATCGTGGCCTCGGCCTCGTCGACCCAGTCGATGACGGGCTCGTGCTCCCGCTGGAAGGCACGGTCGAGCGCAACGTGCATCCGCGCCGTCATGGTGCCGAGCGCCCTGGCCTCGGCCCCGAAGTCGGCCCCGGCGACCTCGGGCGAGCCGCCGGACGCGTAGAAGTCGCGCAGAGACGTCAGAGCCAGCGCCCACCCCGCCGAGCGATCGGCGAGCGGTTCTTGCACCACCCCGAGGTCGCTTCCCTCCCAGACCCAGCGCACCAGGGGGGCCGCCACGTGATTGAAGCCCGACTCGTCCAGCGCAACCATGAGATCGACGTCCGGCCGCGGCAGCGCACTGAGCCACGGGAAGACAAGGAGGTCACCCCTGTCGCCGCAATCGAGCACGGTGGCGTCGTCGTCGTCCCGCACGACCGCCACCGGCCCGGGACGGGGCTCGACACCGCGCACCGTCGCCAGCAGCAACCCGGCCAGCTGCGCGTCGCGCAACGCGTCGGTGCAGACGGCCAGTCCGTCCTCGTCGTCGAGCAGGCCGAGTGCCGCCTCCTCGCCGGTGCGGATGAAATGCGGCTCGTCGGCCACGCCGCGCAATCCCGCAACAATGTGGGCCCGCCGGTCGCCGATACGGGCGACGATGTCGATCAGGCCCGGCCGGCCCGCGAGCAGTACCTCGTCGCGCTCAATGACGATCTCGCCCTCCGGCGCGGCCCGGCGCAGTCCGAGCCACGCCTCCGTCAGCGTGCGCAGGACCTGGTCGCGCTGGTCCGTCATTCCGGTGGCCGGTCCTCCAGGGCCAGGTCGAACCACAAGAACCCGTACGGCGGCAACGTGACGGCGTACGGCTCCTCGGTGATGATGGGAAAGGGGACCCGCCCCAGCACCTCGTACGGCGTCGAACCGGCCCACTTGGCCAGCGCCAACTCTGCCGGCTGGGCAAACCGGCTCAGGTTGTGCACGCACAGCACCGCCTGGTGCCGGTGCACCACCTCGTCGCCCTCGCTCTCGTTCCCGGCGGGGACGGTACGGGCCAGCACGGTGGAGTGGCCCCAATCGAGCGCGCCGTCGACCGCCGGGCTCACCGAAGGACCCGTCGAGGTCGAGCCGGTCAGAATGTCGGCCACATCGCCCGACCGCATATAGGCCAGGATGGAGGGGTTGGCGCAGGGCAGTACCTCGATGGCGCCGACACCCATCACCGGCAGCGCCCGCCGCTCGGTCAGCATGCGGCGGAGCCACAGCAGGAAGGACCCCTGGTTCCGCAGCTGCGCCTCCACGTTGAGCGCGCTGAAGCCGTAGACAGGATCCATGAGCGGCGGCAGGTAGAGCTGGGCGAAGTCCGCCTTCGAGAACCCCCCGTTCCGGTCGGGTGACCACTGCATCGGCGTGCGCACGGAGTCCCGGTCACCGAGGTAGATGTTGTCACCCATCAGCAGCTCGTCGCCGTAGTAGATGACGGGGCTGCCCGGCAGGGACAGGATCAGGGCATACAGCAGCTCGGCGGTGCGCCGGTCGTTGTCGAGGAGGGGGGCCAGACGTCTCCCGATCCCCATGTGGCGCTTCATCCTCGGGTCCTTGGCGTACTCCGCCATGAGGTAGTCCCGGTCCTCGTCGCTCACCTGCTCGAGCGTCAGCTCGTCGTGGTTGCGCAGGAAGATGGCCCATTGGCAGGCGTCGTCGATCACCGGCGTCTGCGCCAGGATCTCGGTGATCGGATAGCGCTGTTCCCGGCGGACGGCCATGAAGAGGCGAGGCATGAGGGGGAAGTGGAAGCACAGGTGACACTCGTCACCGTCGCCGAAGTAGTCGGCGACGTCACTCGGCCAGCCGTTGGCCTCGGCGAGAAGGATGCGGCCCGGGTAATCGGCATCGATCTGCTTCCGGATCCGCTTGATGAACGCGTGCGTCTCGGGCAGATGCTCGCCCGACGTCCCGTCGCGCTGGTACAGGTAGGGCACCGCGTCGAGCCGGAACCCGTCGAACCCGAGATCGAGCCAGAACCGCACCAGGTCGATCATGGTGTCGGCGACTTCGGGGTTGTCGTAGTTGAGGTCGGGTTGATGGTGGTAGAAGCGGTGCCAGTAGTACTGCTGGCGTGTGTCGTCCCACGTCCAGTTCGATCGCTCGACGTCGGTGAAGACGACGCGGGCGTCGGGCCACTTCTGGTCGTCGTCGTTCCAGACGTACCAGTCGGCCTTGGCATTGTCCCTCGACGACCGCGACTCGATGAACCAGGGGTGCTCGTCACTCGTGTGGTTCATGACGAGGTCGGCGATCACCCTGATGCCACGGCGGTGCGCGTCCTCCAGAAACGCCACCAGGTCGCCGATGCTGCCGTAGTCGGGGTGGACGTTGAAGAAGTCGCTGATGTCATAGCCGCCGTCGCGGAAGGGCGAGGGGAAGAAGGGCAGCATCCAGATGCAATCGATCCCGAGCCACTCCATGTAGTCGAGCTTCTCGCGCAAGCCGCGCAGATCACCCGTGCCGTCGTTGTTGGCGTCGTGATAGCCCCGGATCAGCACCTCGTAGAAGACGGCGTGCTGGAACCAACGGACCGAAGGATCGAAGGCGCCCTCGCCGCCGCTGACAGGAATGGGTGGTGAACTCAACGCCTCACCGCCCGACGAACGTCGCCTTGCCGGGGCCATGCTCACGGAACGACGCGATGCCGCGTGCCGCATCCTCTGTCCTGGCTACCGCCACGAACGCGTCACGTTCGATGTCCAGCCCCGCGGCCAACGTGGTCTCGAGGCCTCCGTCGACCGCGGTCTTGGCCAGGCCGTGGGCCACGACCGGACCGGCCGCCAGCTCCGCCGCCCACGTCAGCGCCGCCTCCAGCACGTCGTCGGCCGCCACGGCCCGGTTCACCAGCCCGATCGTCCTGGCCTCTTCGGCCCGTACCTGGCGACCGGTGAAGATCAGCTCCTTGGCCCGGGACGACCCGATCAGGCGCGGCAGGCGCTGGGTGCCACCGCCGCCGGGGATCACGCCGAGCAGGACCTCGGGCAGCCCGAAGCGCGCATCATCGGCACACAGGCGGAAGTCGCAGGCCAACGCCAGCTCGAGCCCACCGCCGAGGGCGTACCCGTTGACCGCGGCGATGGTGGCCCGCGGCACCGAAGCCAGCGCGCCGAGCGCGTCGGCGAAGCTCGCGCCCACGGCACCCGCACCGCTGTCACCGAGCTCGACGATGTCGGCGCCGGCCGCGAAGATCCGCCGCCCGCCCCAGAGCACGACAGCGCCCGGTGGGTCGTCATGCAGGCCCGTGGCGATGGCGTGCAGTTGCGCCAGTACGGCGCCGGAGAGCGCGTTGGCCTTCGGGCGATCCAGCCGGATGAGCGCGACGTTGTCAGGGCGCCGCTCCACCGTGACGAAGGTCTCAGCCATGGCCGCACCGTACCGGAACCGGTGCACGACGACTCATTCGGCCAGCAGGCTTTCTGCCGCCTGGTAGGGATCCAGCTCCCCGGCGGCGAGTGCCTTCACGGCCGTGGTGAACTCCTCCCCGGCGACCAGCTCGTCCACCTTGACCTCCGTGCGGACCAGCAACACCCGGCGCAGCTCCTGGGCCACCCGGTCCGTGCGACGGACCGCGAGCTGGCCCGAGCCGACCAGATGGTCACGGTGCCGGGCCACGGCGCGCCAGAGCTCGCCGATACCCTCGCCGCCCGTCGCGGTCGTCTCGACGATCTCGGGCCGCCACGACCCCGGCCGCGCCAGGTCGAGCATCTGTTCGAGGTCGCGTCGGGCCTCGCGCACGCCGGGTCGATCCGCCTTGTTGATCACGAAGACGTCGGCCACCTCGAGGAGGCCGGCCTTGCTCGCCTGCATGGAGTCACCCCAGCCGGGCGTCACCACCACCACGGTGGTGTCGGCCGCCGACGCGATGTCGACCTCCATCTGGCCCACGCCGACCGTTTCGACGATGACGACGCCCAAGCCGGCGGCACCGAGCAGGCGGATGGCATCGGGGACGGCGAGGGAGAGCCCACCGAGGTGACCGCGTGTCGCCATCGACCGGATGAACACAGTCGGGTCCAGCACGTGCTGGTTCATGCGCACGCGGTCGCCCAGGATGGCGCCCCCGCTGTAGGGCGATGTCGGGTCCACGGCCAACACGGCCACCTGCGAGATCGCCGCCCCCTCCGGCCAGCCGCCCCGGGCCTCGGTGATGAGGCGGTCGGTCAGTGTCGACTTCCCGGAGCCCGGCGCCCCGGTGAGCCCGACGGAGAACGGGACAGCAGACCGGTAGGCGAGCTCCGCCACCGCCATGGCCGTCTCGCCGCCCCGCTCGACGTAGGAGAGGAGGCGCGCCAGCGCGACGCGATCGCCGGCACGGGCGCGCGCCAGCAGTGCCGCCGGATCGGTCGGGAGCGAGCTCATCGCCGGGTCACCCGCGCTCCCAGCGAGCACAGCGCACCGGCCAGATCCTCGTAGCCCCGGCCGATGTGATGGGCGCCGCCCACCACCGTCTCGCCGTCCGCCACCAGACCGGCCAGCACGAGGGCCACTCCGGCCCGGATGTCGGGGGCACGGACGGGGGCGCCCGAGAGCCTGCGGACGCCGCGCACCACGGCATGGTGGCCTTCGGTCCGGATGTCCGCGCCCATCCGCCGCAGCTCCTCCACGTAGCGGAACCGCCCGGAGAACAGGTTCTCGGTGAGGATCCCGACGCCGTCGGACACCGTCAGCATTGCCACCAGCAGCGGGCTGTAATCGGTGGCCACGCCCGGGTACGGGAGCGTCGCCACGTCCGCCGCCACCAGCCGCTCCTCGGCGCTGGCCCGCAAGCCGGAGGGGCCCATGTCCGTGGCCACGCCCATTTGGTCGACCTTGCGCAGGAGCATTTCCATGTGCTCGGGCCGGGCGTCGGCGATGGTGACCTCCCCACCCGCCATGCCCACCGCCGCCAGGTACGTCGCGGCCACCACCCGATCGGCGACGACGGCGTGGCGGGTGGGGCGCAACGCCTCGACCCCTTCGATCTCAATGCGGGACGTGCCGGCGCCGTGCACGACCGCGCCCATGTCGCACAGCATGGCGGCCAGGTCGGCGATCTCGGGCTCCTTGGCGGCGTTCTCGATCACCGTCGTGCCCTTGGCCAGGACCGCGGCCATGAGCAGGTTGTCCGTCGCCGTGTGGCTCGGGTACTCGAGGACGACCCGGGTGCCGACCAGCCGCCCACCAGGTACCGTCCCCCGCACTTCGCCGTGGGACGACTCGAAACGGGCGCCCATGGCGCTGAGGCCGGTCAGGTGGAAGTCGATCGGCCGGTCCCCGAAATCGTCCCCGCCGGGCAGGGGGACCCGTACGGAGCCACAGCGGGCCAGGAGGAGCCCGAGAACCACGACCGAGGCCCGCATCCGCTCGAACAGGTCGTAGGGGCCCGAGGGGACCAGCTCGCCCTCCGGGGGGGTCGTCACGCTCACATCCCCGTTGTCCAGCCGCTCGACCCGTGCCCCGATGCCCCGCAGCACCTCGGCCATGGTGTCGACGTCGGAGATGCGGGGCACGTTGGAAAGCACGGTGCAACCCTCGGCGAGCAGGCAGGCCGCCATCAGCTTGAGCGCCGAATTCTTCGCCCCGCCCGCGCTGACCGTGCCCCGGAGCGGCCCGCTGGGCTCGACGACGATCTGATCCACGACCCCAAGTATCGCCGCTGGGGGATGGCCGGACCGGCAAGTGACGATCCGCCAGCAACTATGGTCAGGTCTCGTGGTGACGTCGCGCCAAGCCCCCGACCGCAACCTCGCCATGGACCTCGTTCGTGTCACCGAGGCGGCAGCCATGGCGGCCAGCCGCTGGATGGGCCGGGGCGACAAGCTCGGTGCCGACGCGGCGGCGGTCGAGGCCATGCGCACCGTGCTGTCGAGCGTGCCCATGGACGGGATCGTGGTCATCGGCGAGGGCGAGAAGGACAACGCGCCGATGCTCTTCAACGGGGAGAAGATCGGCGACGGCACTCCCCCGCTGACCGACATCGCCGTGGACCCCATCGACGGGACCACCCTGACCGCCCAGGGCCGCGGCGGTGCGCTGGCCGTCATCGCCGTGGCCGAACGCGGCGCCATGTTCGACCCCGGTCCCTGCGTCTACATGGAGAAGCTCGCCGTGGGGCCCCGCGCCAAGGGCGCCTGCGACATCCGGCGCACGCCCACGGAGAACCTGCACGCCCTCTCGGAGGCCCTGGGACGCCCCATCCGAGACCTGACGGCGGTCATTCTGGACCGGCCCCGCCACGATGCCCTGGTCGCCGAGGTGCGGTCCACGGGAGCGCGGATCCGCCTCATCTCCGACGGTGACGTGGCCGGCGCCATCGCCACCGGGTGGCCCGGCGCGGGCACCGACATCCTCTTCGGCATCGGCGGGACGCCCGAGGGCGTGCTGGCCGCCGCCGCCCTGAAGTGCATGGGCGCCGAGATCCAGGGCAGGCTCTATCCGCGCAACGAGGAGGAGCGCACCGCCGCTCTCGAGGCCGGGTACGCGCTGGACGCCGTGCTGACGACCGACGATCTCGTCCAGGGCAACAACTGCTTCTTCGCCGCCACCGGCATCACCGACGGCGAGCTGCTGCAGGGTGTGCAGTACCACGAGTTCGGGGCCACGACGCAGTCGCTGGTCATGCGCTCCAAGTCCGGGACGCTGCGCAAAATCGACGCCAGCCACGCCTTGGGCAAACTGGCGGAGTTCAGCTCCATCTCCTTCGGCTGATCCCGGTCGGGCGGCAGCCGGTCCGGCCGCCGGAACCCGTCTAGGCGGCGGCGTTGTCGGCGGCCACGGCAAGGCGCAGCTCGGCCCGGGCCAGCGCACCTTCCGCGTCGGCCAGTTCCAGGTCCTCGACGGGGTCCTCCGAGACCGGGCCCCGGCCCGACCCCATTTCGCTGACCCGCTGCGCGGCACGCTCGCGTGCCTCCTCGGCTCGGGGCACGTCGATCTCCGAGGCCAGCTCCGCCACACCGGCGAGCACGGTCACCCGGGTCGACAACCCGGCGAGCGGACCGTCCCCCTCGGCCAGGCCCTCGGCCGCGCCCGGGCTGGTGTCCACCTGGAGGAACCCGCCGTGCACCGCCAGGAGCACCAGGGTCCCTTCGGCCTGCTCGACCTTCACCTCGCAGTGCACCACGTCGCCCACCAGGGGGGTGTGGCCGTCGAGGACCGTGAGGGCCCCCTCGGAGGTGGCCAGCACGATCGAGGTCGCGCCACCGGCGAAGAGGGACTGTTCGGGCGTGACGATCTCCACGCCGAAGACGCCGTCGGCCACTAGCCCGCCTCGGCCTCGAGCGTCTTCGCCTTCTCCAACACGGACTCCACGCCGCCGACGTTGAGGAAGGCCTGCTCGGGAATGTTGTCGAGGTCGCCGTTGGCCAGCGCCTCGAACGACTCGACCGTCTCGTCGATCGGCACGAAGATGCCCGGCACTCCCGTGAAGACCTCGGCCACGAAGAACGGCTGGGACAGGTAACGCTGGACCTTGCGGGCCCGGCTCACCGTCACGCGGTCCTCCTCCGAGAGCTCGTCCATGCCGAGAATGGCGATGATGTCCTGGAGCTCCTTGTACCGCTGCAGGATCTCCTGGGTCCGGCGGGCGACGGCGTAGTGACGGTCCCCGACGATCTCGGGCGCCAGGATGTTCGAGGTCGACGCCAGCGGGTCCACGGCCGGGTAGATGCCCAACGCCGCGATCTGCCGCGACAGCTCGGTGGTCGCATCGAGGTGGGTGAACGTCGTGAACGGAGCCGGGTCCGTGTAGTCGTCGGCGGGGACGTAGACGGCCTGCAGTGAGGTGATCGACTTCCCCTTGGTCGAGGTGATGCGCTCTTGCAGCTCGCCCATCTCATCGGCCAGGGTCGGCTGGTACCCCACGGCCGAGGGCATGCGGCCCAACAGGGTCGAGACCTCGGAACCGGCCTGGACGAAGCGGAAGATGTTGTCGACGAACAGCAACACGTCCTGGTGCTGCACGTCCCGGAAGTACTCGGCCATGGTCAGCGCGGCCAGGGCGACGCGCAGGCGGACGCCCGGGGGCTCGTCCATCTGGCCGTACACCAGCGCTGCCTTGTCGATGACGCCGGACTCCTGCATCTCGAGCCACATGTCGGTGCCCTCACGCGTGCGCTCTCCGACGCCGGCGAAGACCGAGACCCCGCTGTACTGCTGGGCCACGCGGTGGATCATCTCCTGGATGATGACCGTCTTGCCGACACCGGCACCGCCGAAGAGGCCGATCTTGCCGCCCTGCACGTACGGCTCGAGGAGGTCGATGACCTTGATGCCGGTCTCGAACATCTGGGCCCTCGGCTCCAGTTGGTCGAACGCCGGGGCGGGGCGGTGGATCTCCCAGCGCTCCTCGATCCCGTCAATGTGGTCGGTGTCGAGAGGCTGGCCCAGCACGTTGAAGACGTGGCCCAGCACGGCGTTGCCGACCGGGACCGAAATGCCGCGGCCGAGGTTGCGCACTGCCGCGCCGCGTACGAGCCCGTCGGTCTGCTGCATGCAGATGCAACGGACGCGCCCGTCACCGATCTGCTGGGCCACCTCGGCCGCCACCGTGTGCGTGGACCCGTCGAGCTCGATGTCGAACTCGACCTCGAAGTTGATCTCGGGCAGGGCGTGCGGGGGGAACTCGACGTCGATCACCGGTCCGGCGATGGCGACGACGCGCCCTTCCTCGAGCGTCCGTCCTGTGGTGTCGCCCGTGTGTGCGGTGGTGGTCATGCGGTCAAGCTCCCTTCGATTGGCGGAGCGCCTCGGCCCCGCCGACGATCTCCATGATCTCGGTGGTGATGGCGTCCTGACGGGCGCGGTTCATGACGCGGGTCAGGGTGCGGACGAGCTCGTCCGCATTCTCGGTCGCGGCCGCCATGGCCCGTTGCTGCGCGGTGAAGAACGCGGCCGCACCTTCGAGCAGCGCGGCGAAGATCTCCGCCTCGAGGGCGCGTGGGGCCAACTTGGCCAGGAGCTTCGCCGGCTCCGGCTCGAACTCGGTGTACCCCTCGAGCGACCCGTCCTCCTCGTACACCACGCCGGCCTCCTCGGGCAGCGGGAGGGGCAGCATCTGCATCTGCTCGACGCGCTGGGTCCCGGCGGAAACGAAGCGGGTGGACACCATCTGCACCAGGTCGACCTCACCGGAGGCGAAGGGCGCGGCCACGATGGCGGCGATCTCACGGGCGTCGCCGAACTCCGGCCGATCGGCCACGCCGGTGAACGACTGCGCGACGTCAATGCCGCGATAGCGGAGATACGACGGGGCCTTCTTGCCCACGGACCACACCGTGACCTCGGCGCCGGCGGCACGGTACTCGGCCACCGTGCGCTCGGTCAGGCGCAGGACGCCCGAGTTGTACGACCCGGCCAGCCCCCGGTCGCCGGCGATGGCCAGGATCCCGACGTGCTGCGGAGACTCGGGCGTGCCGAGCAGCTTCTTCGCCGCCATCGGGTCGGCCGCCGCCGTCAGCCGCAGCACGCGCTCCATGCCCTCGCGGAAGGGGCGGTTCGCCGCGATCCGGTTCTGGGCGCGCACGATCCGCGACGCGGCGATGAGCTCCATCGCCTTGGTGATCTTCCTCGTGGACTGCACACTGCGGATACGGCGCCGCAGAATGCGCTCTTGGCCTCCGGCCATGCGTCAGTCGACCTTCCCGGTGTCGAATCCCTCGAGGAACGTCGTCAGGCCCTTGTCGAGCTCGTCGCCTCCGGGCATGGCGCCGGTGGTCCGGATCGTCTCGAGCACGGCCGGGTGGTTCGCCTTGAAGTACTCGATGACCTCCGTCGCGAAGCGCTGCACCTCGCTCACCGGGACCGTGTCCGTCCAGCCCTTTGTCCCGGCGTAAATGACGACGACCTGCTCCTCCACCGGCACCGGCTGGTTCTGGGGCTGCTTGAGCAGCTCTGTCAGCCTGTAGCCGCGGTCGAGCTGGGCCTGGGACACGCGGTCGAGCTCAGAGCCGAAGGTGGCGAACGACTCGAGCTCGCGGAACTGCGCCAGGTCGAGCTTGAGCGTGCCCGAGACCTGCTTCATGGCCTTGACCTGGGCGGCACTTCCCACACGGCTCACCGAGTTGCCGACGTTGATGGCCGGCCGGATGCCCGAGTTGAACAGGTCGGTCTCCAGGAAGACCTGGCCGTCGGTGATGGAGATGACGTTGGTCGGGATGTAGGCCGAGATGTCGCCGGCCTTGGTCTCGATGACCGGCAGCGCGGTCATCGACCCGCCGCCGAGCGCGTCGGAGAGCTTGGCGGCCCGCTCGAGCAGGCGCGAGTGCAGGTAGAAGACGTCGCCGGGGTACGCCTCGCGCCCCGGAGGGCGCCGGAGGAGCAGCGACACGGACCGGTAGGCCTCCGCCTGCTTGGAGAGGTCGTCGTAGATGATCAGTGCGTGCTCGCCGTTCTCCATCCAGTGCTGGCCCATGGCGCATCCGGCGTAGGGCGCCAGGTACTTGAAGGGGGCGGGATCCCCGGCCGAGGCGACCACCACGACGGTGTACTCGAGCGCCTGGTGGTCCTCCAGAGTGGCCACGGTCTGCGCCACCGAGGAGTTCTTCTGGCCGATGGCGACGTAGATGCACTTCACGCCCTGGCCGGCCTGGTTGATGATGGTGTCGACCGCGACCGTGGTCTTGCCGGTCTTGCGGTCGCCGATGATCAGCTCCCGCTGCCCGCGCCCGATGGGCGTCATGGCGTCAATGGCCTTGATGCCCGTCTGCAGCGGCTCGCTCACCGGCTGCCGGCCGACGATCCCGGGCGCCTGCACCTCCATGCGGCGCGTCTCGGTGGTGTTGATCGAGCCCTTGCCGTCGAGCGGCTCGCCCAGCGCGTTCACCACGCGGCCCAGCAGCGCGTCGCCGACCGGGACGGTCTGGATGCGCCCGGTGGCCTTGACCGTCTGCTCCTCCTCGAGGTGGTCGACTTCGCCCAGGACGACGGCACCGATGGTGTCCTCGTCGAGGTTCAGCGCGAGACCGAGGGTCCCGTCCTCGAATTCCAGCAACTCGTTCACCGCGGCACCGGGCAGCCCGGAAACCCGGGCGATGCCGTCACCGACCTCGACGATGCGCCCGATCTGCTCGGTGCCCACGGCCGGTGTGTACTCCTCGACGTGGCGCTCCAGCGCCCGGGTGATCTCACTGGCGTCAATCGTGAGCTCTGCCATCACTCTGCTCCCTCTGTCTGGTCCTGCGCGCTGTGCCCTCGGCCGAACCCGGCCGGCTCCCAGCCGGTCGGCGTGAAGTACTCGCGTAGGGCGTCGATCCTGCCCCGTGCCGTGGCGTCCACCTGCAGGTCGCCGATGCGGATCAACGCGCCGCTCAGCAGCGACTCGTCCATCTCCACCTGCAACTCCACCGGCCCACCGGCCAGGGTGCCGAGCGATGCGGCCAACTCGGCCCGTTGGGTGTCCTCGATCGGCGCCGCCGCTCGGACGCGGGCGATGCGCCAGCCCCGGGCCTGGGCGGTGAGCTCCACCAGGAAGTCCAGTGTCCCGACGATGTCCCGGGCCCGGCCCCCGGTCACGGCGAAGCGGGCCAGCGCAAGGCTGGCGGCCGGCACCTTGCCCTCGAGCAACTGCGTGACCAGGCCCTGGCGTGCGGCCACGTCCAGGTCGCGGTCCGACAGGGCGGCACGGAGGGGCGGCGTGGCTGCCACGATCCGGGCGAACCGGAAGAGGTCGTCCTCGAGCGACTCCAGCTCGGCGGTGGACATGTCCTCGTACACGGCCGTGGCGAAACCCCCGACGCGCTGGCGGGACTGCATCAGGCTCAGGCTCGGCTCGTCGTCCTGCCCCTCGGAGAGGTGACGCACCCGGGTGCTGACCCAGCCGAGCGCTGGCGTGACCTCGGGTGCCGCGACCACCATGCAGGCGTACGCGGCCAGCCGGCGCGCCTCGGGTGTGACCTTCCCGTCCAGCAGGTCGAGCACGACGGCCCGGCGGACCGGACCGGGCACCGCCGTGTCGGTCAGCGCGGCGCGGAGCTGGGCGTTCGCCAGCACGAGCTGCTCAATCGCCTCGAGGTCGGCCGCCAGGGCGCCGAGCGCGGCCGGGCCGGCCGCCTCGGCGACTGCGGCCGTGTACCCCTGCAGCGAGGGGTTCACTGCCTGGCCCCGGTCCCGGCAGCGGCGGCGCCACCGGTGGTGTCGGCCCGCAGGGCGGCGACGGCTTCGTCAATGAGGTCGCGGTGCGCCTCGGCGTTCACCTCACGGCCGATGACCCGCTCCACCACGTCCATCACGATCTCACCCATGCGCGACGCCGCCTCCTCGATCGCCCGCTGGCGGGCCAGGGCGATCTCGAGGTCGGCGTTGCCGACGATGCGCTCGTACTCGCCCTGCCCCCGGGCCTGCGCATCGGTGCGCACCTGCTCGGCCGTGCGATTGGCCGTGGCGACGATCTCGCGCGCCTGGTGGCGCGCTTCTTCCAGCACGTTCCGGCGCTCGTCGTCAGCGGCCTCGGCGTCGGCGCGCGCCTTGTCGGCGGACTCCAGCGACTCTCTGATCTTCTCCTGGCGCTCCTCCATCGCCTTGTTGAGGGGTGGGAGCACCCACTTGTAGATCGCCAGGATCAAGATGATGGAGACGATCAGCTCAATGAAGAAGGTCCCATTGGGCAAGAGGAAAATGCCTGCGGTGGTCATGGTGCTCTCGGTTTCCGGAGTATCTCCGTGAAGTGGACGGTGAGTGGGGTTGCGCTAGGCGATGCTCTTGGCGGCGAAGACGTAGACGAACACCACCATGAACAGCAGGTTGATGAAGTACATGGCCTCCACCAGGCCGACCGTCAGGAAGAAGTACTGACGGGCCTTGGCCTCGATCTCCGGCTGCCGTGCGATGGCCGCGATCGTCTGCGAACCGGCGAGGCCGTCGCCGACCGCGGCACCGATGGCGCCTCCACCCAGGGCGAGCCCACCACCGATGAGGGCGCCGGCGATGCGTACCGCACCTTCAATGTCGTTTGATGCCATGTTTCCTCTCCTTTGTCGAGATCGTGTTTCGAATTGACTGTCGGTCGCCCAGATCCTCAGTGAGTATCCCGGTTCATGCCCTGGCCGAGGTACATGATCGTGAGAAGAGCGAAAATGAAGGCCTGGATCGCGCCGATGAACAGCTCGTCGAACGGCTTCCAGACGAGAAGCCCGATCCAGGAGAGGTAGGGCGGGATCAGGGCGACGATCACCGCGACCATGAGCACGCCGGAGAAGATGTTGCCGAAGAGCCGGAAGGTCAGCGTGATCGGCTTGGTGATCTCCTCGATGATGTTGATGGGGGTCAGCGCCGCGTAGGGCTCGGCGTAGTGCTTGAAGTACCCCTTCCAGCCACGCGCCTTGACCGAGTTGTAGTGCACGAGGAAGAACACCGTGAGGGCCAGGGCCAGCGGGAGGTTCACGTCGCCCGTCGGCGGGGCCAGGAAGCCCGGATCGCCGCTGGGGATGAAGGCGAGCCAGTTGCAGATCAGGATGAAGAAGAAGACGGTCACGCCGAGGCCGACGAAGGGAAGGCCCTCGGGACCGATGGCCGACGAGGCCAGGTCGGAGACCTGCTCGACCAGCGTCTCCCAGAAAAGCTGCAGCTTGCCGGGCACCCCCGAGGTGACCTTGGCCCGCATGCGCAGGCCGAAGCCCAGGACGATGGCCGCGGCGATGAGCGTGGTCCAGACCACGTCCAGATAGACGGTCATCCCGAACACGTGGACGACGCCGTGGTGCTGGCCGATCGTGATGTTGCCGCTGGCGAGGATGAAGCTGTTCTTCATTGGATCCCCTGCGAAATGATGACGCGCCCCACGTTGACGACGAAGAGCAATTGGAAGATGACGAGGCCGGCCACGGCGCCGATCCCGAGCGCACCGTTCAGGAGCAGCAGGCCGATGCAGATCAGAGTGATGAAGCCCAGGCGCGTCACGCTCTTGGTCCCGATGGCGCGCCGCAGCACCTTGTTGCTGGTCTCGCCTCCCGTGTTGAGCTTGGCCACCCCGGCGTCGAGGAAGCGGAGGTTGAGCACGGCCATGCCGAGCCCGATGGCGAGGCCGAGCGCGGCCCACGGCTGCGACAGCAGGAGGGCGATCACCACCGCGGCGGCGCCCACGATGAGGGCCGAGACGATGGTGCGGCGCAGCACCTTGGCCAGTGCGTTGCCCCCGAGACCCGAGAGCCCGTCGAGCATGTTCATGGCCGGGCCTCTACAGGTACGTGCGAATCTGCTTGACGACGCTCAGCGCGGCGACCGCGACGCCGAGCGCCAGGCCGACCAGGAGGAAGACCGGCGCCGTGTGCAGCACGCTGTCCAGCAAGAGCCCGAGCCCGAGGCCGATGCCCACACAGACGGCCGCGGCCAGACCCATGCTGAGGAACGCCATGGCGCCTGGGAGCGGCCTGGGTCCCTCTGGCTGGGGGGATTCGTCCTGCGTGCTCACCCAAACGGGCGCGCACGTCGACGCTCACTTGACCACGCATCCGACTGCTGACCCCTTATGCGGTGCGTGGCGCGCCGGAGTCCGTCGTCCGCGAATCTGCCGGTGCGGCAGCTTCGGACGAGGCGAGGTGGACGGGGTACACAGGCCTCATCATCGCATCTGCGCCCAGATGGCGTCCAAACGGTCAGGACGGGAACTGGACGACCTCGCTCACCCGCCCCAACTCCCCAGGAGAGGGCGGAATTCCCAGGTGACCCTCATCATCCTCGTCCTCCCCGTGGCCCCGGCGCAGGCCCGGGTGGAAGAAGGTGTAGAGGCCCACCCCGAGGGCGGCGGCCCCGATCGGGATGAAGGCGTTGACCTGGTGCACGAAGAGCGGGAAGAGGAGGAAGCTGGACAGGACCGCTGTCCACGCCCACAGGATGATGACGCTGCGCCGGGGGCCATGGCCGAGACGGAGGAGGCGATGGTGGATGTGTTCCTTGTCCGGGGTGTCGAACCCCGTCCCCTTCGCCGTGCGCCGCACGAAGGCGAAGGCCATGTCCACCAGCGGGACCCCGAGGATGAGGATCGGGATGAAGAGGGGGGCGAAGAAGAAGTAGGTGACGCCACTGATGGGCACGGCGGTCGGCACGCGGCCGCCGATCACCATCGTCGAAGCCGCCATGAGGAGTCCGAGGAAGTCCGCGCCGGCATCACCCATGAAGATCCGCGCGGGGTTGAAATTGAACGGAAGGAAGCCGAGGCAGATGCCGCACGCGGCGACGGCCACCAGCGGCCCGATGTTGTCGCTCGGCAGGAGGCCGAGCCCCTGGAGGCGGATCCCGTAGATCGCGAGAGCGCCCCCGCCGATCGCCACCACGCCGGCGGCCAGGCCGTCCAGGCCGTCGATCAAGTTGACGGCGTTGGTCAGCGCGATCACCCAGGCCGCAGTGATGAGCGGGACGATGCCCGGCGTCAGGACGAAGAACCCGGCGAGCGGGATCTTCAGCTCGTACATCGTCACGCCGCTGAAGTAGAGGATGCTGGCGGCGAGGACCTGTCCGGCCATCTTGGCCGGGGCCGACATGTCACGGACGTCGTCGATCAGCCCGACCGCGAACATGGCGCCGGCGGCCAGCACGACGCCCGCCATCTCGGGCGAATCCTGGAAGATCGGGCGCAGTTGCGGGACGGCCGCCGCGCCGAGCACCGCGACCATGAACCCCACGAACATGGCGGCACCACCCCCGTAGGGGATCGGCTTGGTGTGCACCGTACGCTCGCCCGGGTGGGCGACGTAGCCGACCCGCAGCGCGATGCGCTTGGCCGGGGCCGTCAGGGCGGCCGTGGCGCCCGCCGCAATCACCAGGACCAGGCCGTACCAGCCGATGTCGGGCACGTGCTAAGCCAGCAGATCGGGGTACGGCGGATAGGCCGCGCACAATTCGGCGACCTCCGCGCGCACCGCGTCGATCTCCCCCTCGTCGGCCCGGGCCTTGAGCGTGCGCACGATGAGATCGGCCACCAGGCGCATGTCGTCCGTCCCCATGCCCGCCGTCGTCTCGGCCGCCGACCCCAGGCGCAGGCCGGAGGTCAGGAACGGGGAACGGGGGTCGTCGGGAATCGTGTTCCGGTTGCAGGTGATGCCGGCGCGGTCCAGGACCTCCTGCGCCTCCTTCCCGGTCAGCTCCTGGTCGAAGGGCTGCAGGTCGACCAGCAACATGTGGTTGTCGGTGCCGCCCGAGACCAGCCGGAACCCGTGACCGGCCAGCGCCTCGGCCAGGGCGGCGGCGTTGGCCACGACCCGCTCGGCATACTGGCGGAATTCCGGCCGCGCCGCCTCGGCGAAGGCCACGGCCTTGGCGGCGATCACGTGCTCGAGCGGGCCGCCCTGGAGACCGGGGAACACCGCGCTGTCGATCTTCTTGGCCAGGTCCTCTCCGCACAGGATGGCGCCGCCGCGCGGGCCGCGCAGTGTCTTGTGCGTCGTCAGCGTGACCACGTCGGCCACGCCGACCGGGCTCGGGTGGACACCGCCGGCAATGAGGCCGGCCGGGTGAGCGGCGTCGAACATGAAGCGCGCGCCAACCGAGTCCGCGATCTCACGGAAGGGCCGGGGATCGATCACCCGCGCGTACGCCGTCGAGCCCGCCACGATCAGCGCCGGCTTCTCCGTCTTGGCCAGGTGCGCCACCTGGTCGAAGTCGATGACCTCGCCGGGGTCGGACTCGTCCGCCGACTGGGGCGTGACGCCGTAGGACACGAAGCGCCAGAACTTGGAGACGATGGAGGCGGGCGACCCGTGGGTCAGGTGGCCCCCGTGATCGAGCCGCATGGCGAGGATGGTCGCTCCGGGTTGGACCAGTGCCTGGTAGACCGCGAGGTTCGCGTTGGCCCCGGCATGCGGTTGCACGTTGGCGTGGTCGGCCCCGAACAGTGTGGTGGCGCGGTCGCGGGCCAGCTCCTCCACCTCGTCGACGACCTGGTTGCCTCCGTAGTACCGCCGACCGGGGTACCCCTCGGCGTACTTGTTCGTGAGCACCGAGCCCGATGCGGCCAGGACGGCCGGCGACGTGAAGTTCTCGGAGGCGATCAGCTGCAAGGTGGTCTGCTGCCGGTTGAGCTCCTCGGCGAGGAGCAGCGCCACCTCGGGATCGGCGGCCAACGCGGTCTCGTAGCTGCTCATGAAATCCCTTCGACTGAGCTGTGGGGAACGGGATCGAGTGTACCGGCGCACCAGGGAGGCCCTGGGGCGTCAACCGGTACGCTCCCCGTTCCATGGCGATCGACCCGCGAACCCCCGTGGTAGTCGGTGTGGGCCAGGTCGCCACGCCACCCGACGCCGGGCTCGACCCCGCCGCGAGGCCCGAGCCGTTGGAGCTCATGACGGCGGCGCTCCTGGCGGCGGCGGAGGACTGTCACGGCGCCGCGGCGGGCGGGGAGGCTCCGGCCGGCCGCACCCTGCTCGGGCGCGCCGACAGCATCCGGGTCGTGGCGTCGCTGGGCTGGCCCACCCCTGACCCGGCCCGTCTGGTGGCGGCGCGCCTGGGCTTCCCCGAGGGGGACGAGCCGGCCGAGCTCATGGTCTCGTCCGTCGGCGGCAACAACCCCCAGGCGCTCATGCACGACGCCTGCCTCGCCATCAGCCGGGGCGAGCGCGCGGTCGTGCTGGTCACCGGGGCCGAGGCCATGTACGCCCGCGCCCTGGCCCGCCGGGACCCGGCCCGACCGTGGCTGGAGTGGGCGAGCCAGCCCGACGGCACACCGCCGGCCACGCGCTTCGGCGTCGAGAAGCCCGGCGCCAGCGAGCTCGAGATGCAGCGCGGGGTCATCCTGCCCGTGCATGCCTACCCGTTGTTCGAGAACGCCCTGCGTGCGGCCAGCGGCTGGACCCTGCAGGAGCACGTGGCGCGGATCGGCGCCCTCTGGTCGCGCTTCAGCCAGGTGGCGGCCGGCAATCCGCAGGCATGGATCCGGGGGGCGCGCACACCGGACGAGATCGTCACGCCTGCGCGCAGCAACCGAATGGTGTCCTTTCCCTATCCCAAGCTCTGCACGGCCAACATGCAGGTCGACCAAGGTGCTGCCTTCATCGTGTGCTCCGCGGCCGCCGCGCGCGCCGCCGGCGTACCCGAGGAGCGTTGGGTCTTCCCCCTCTCCGGGGCGGACGGCAACGACCACTGGTTCATCTCCGAACGCCCGGAACTGCACCGCTCCCCCGCCATCCGGCTGGCCGGCGCCGCCACCCTCGAACTGGCCGGACTGGGCATCGACGACGTCGCCTTCGTCGACCTCTACTCCTGCTTCCCCGTCGTGGTGCAGATGGCGGCGGGTGAGCTGGGGCTCGCCCTCAACGATCCGGACCGCCCGTTGACCTTGACCGGCGGGCTCACCTTCGGCGGAGGGCCGGGCAACAACTACACCACGCACGGCATCGCGCAGGCCGTCGGCGCGCTGCGGAGCGCACCGGACAGCGCGGCACTGGTCAGCGGCCTGGGCTGGTATGCGACCAAGCACTCCCTGGGGGTGTACGCCTCGCGCCCGCCGGCCCGGCAGGGCCGACCCTTCGCCTGGCGCAGTGTGCAGCCGGCCATCGACGCGTTGCCGCGCTGCGTCGTCGATCCCGACGCGACCGGTGCGGTGCGCGTCGAGACCTACACCGTGACCTTCGATCGTGACGGCGCACCCGAGCGCGGCATCCTGGCCTGCCGTACCTCTGACGGCAGCCGGGCCTGGGGCAACCTGTCCGACCCCGACGTGCTGGCGCTACTCTGCGCCGAGGAGGGCATCGGCCGCACCGGCGACCTGGCCGCCGACGGCACCCTCACGCTTACCGGGTAGCTCCGGCTCCCAGGGTCTCCCTTGGGTTCCGGACGGGTGGACGCGGCGAATCTATGGTGCAACGCATGGACTCTGCTGCGGACGAACGTGTGCCCGGCGTCCGCGTCGTCGTCTCCATCTACCGTGAGTTCGAGCAGGTGGCCCGTCGCGGCGACCTGAGCATGGCCCAGTACCGCACACTGCTCTACCTCCTGGGCGGCTCGCGCCGCGCCGGGGAGCTGGCGGCGGCCAATGCGGTCACCAAGCCCACGGTCTCCGCCATGATCACCAGCTTGCGCCAACAGGGCTGGGTGGCCGACGCCGTGGACGAAACGGGCGACGGCCGGGTGACAAGGGTGGAGCTCACGCCGCAGGGTCGGGGCCGGCTCGCCCGCTTCGAGGAGGAGCTGGCGGAGCGAATGGAGGAGGTGGTGCCCGGGGTGGACCTCACGGCGATGCGCGGATTCCTGCGTGAGCTCTCCACCGCCCTGGCCGAGACCCGCGAGGAGCGGCTGGGCTCGGTCTTCGGGACGGATCCCTGATCACCGGGCCCTTGCCACGGGCCACCACCCGGCATATAGTTAGATTAATCTAACTATCTTCCCCTCCCGGGAAGAGCAAGGGGCCGGGCATGGCAGCGACTGCACACGAACTCGTGGTCCGGGGCGGGCTGGTGGCCGACGGACGGGGCGGCGAGCCTCGCCGCGCCGACGTCGCGGCCGACGGCGGAACCATCACCGCCGTCGGCCCGGTGGCGGGGCGGGGCACGGAGGAGATCGACGCCGGCGGCCTGCTGGTCACCCCGGGTTTCGTCGACATCCACACGCACTACGACGGACAGGCGACGTGGGACGAGCGGATGACGCCGTCGAGCTGGCACGGAGTGACAACGGCGGTGATGGGCAACTGCGGCGTCGGCTTCGCGCCGGTGCGACCCGACGCGCACCCGCGTCTCATCTCGCTCATGGAAGGGGTCGAGGACATCCCGGGAGCGGTGCTCGACGAGGGGATCGACTGGACCTGGGAGAGTTTCGGGGAATACCTCGACGCGGTCGAGCGGCGCCCGCACGACATCGACCTGTGCGCGCAGCTTCCCCACGGTGCACTGCGCCTCTACGTCATGGGTGAGCGGGCCGCCCGGCTGGAGGAGGCCACACCCGGGGACACCGCGGCCATGCGCCGCCTGGCGACGGAGGCCATACGGGACGGGGCCATCGGCTTCTCGACCTCTCGAACCCTGAACCACCGCACGGCCAGCGGGGACCCGACGCCCTCGCTGCGCGCCAGCGCGGACGAGCTCGAGGCCATCGCCCTCGGCGTGGCCGACGCCGGGCACGGGGTCGTGGAGTTGATCTCCGACTTCTGGCCCGACCCCGATGGAGAGTTCGAGTTGGTGCGCGCCATGGTGGCGCGCACCGGCGTGCCCCTGTCACTCTCGCTGGCACAGAGCCATCGCCATCCCGAGGCGTGGCGCGATCTCCTGGCGCGGATTCAGGCCGCGGTCGCCGACGGGCTGCCCATCCGGGCCCAGGTCGCGCCACGGCCCGTCGGGCTGCTGGTCGGACTGCAGTCCTCCTACCACCCTCTGCTGGCCTTCCCGTCCTACGAAGACACCGCCGCCTTGCCGGTTCGCCAGCAGGCCCAGGCGTTGCGCGACCCGGCGTGCCGCGCCCGTCTCCTGGCCGACATGGAGGCGGACGGCGACGGCGACGGGATCGGGGGCCACCGGGGCCGGCGTCGCCCGATCGACTACGGGCGCCTCTACCCGCTGGGCGACGTGCCCGACTACGAGCCCGCGCCCGAGACGAGCGTGCTGCGGTTGGCCGCGGCGCGGGGGGTCGATCCGGCCGTGCTGTTGCTGGACCTGCTCTCGGGGAACGACGGCCGCAACTTCCTCTACACCCCGTTCTCCAATTACGCCGACGGGAACCTCGACGCCTGCGGCGAGATGCTCGCCCACCCGCTCACCGTTTTCGGCCTGGGCGACGGTGGGGCCCACGTGGGCCTCATCTCCGACGCCAGCTTCCCCACCTACTTCCTCTCCCACTGGGCCCGCGACCGCGCCCACGGCCGCATGGAGGTGGGCCACGTCGTCGAGCAACTCACCAGCGCCACGGCGCGGGCCGTGGGGCTCCACGACCGCGGCGTCCTGGCCACGGGCATGCGGGCGGACATCAACGTCATCGATTTCGACCGCCTGGCGTGTGCGCTGCCGTTCATGTCCTACGACCTGCCCGCCGGGGGCAAGCGGCTCCTGCAGGAGGCCCGCGGCTACCGCGCCACCGTCGTGGCCGGGGCGATCACGTACCGGGACGGACAGCCCACCGGTGCCCTGCCCGGGCGCCTCGTGCGGGGAGGACGTGACACCACCCGCACGCCACTGGCCTCGTGACACCCGTGACACCCGTGACATCCGTGACACCGAGCACCCGACGGCGAGAGGAGCCGACATGATGGCGAGCGCACTGCACGAGCTGGAGCCGGCGGCCGAGTGGCGGGCCGGCGACATCGCCGATGCGGCCTCGTGGACACTGCAACTGAGCGCCGCCGACCACGCCGAGCTCCACGCCGCCCTGACCACGGCCAAGAAGAAGAGTGCCGACCCGCTGGAGCTCGAGCGCAACGACTTCCCCCTTGATCGTCTCGCAGCCAAGCTCGAAGGGATCGTGGACACCCTGCTGAACGGGCGGGGCTTCGCGCGCATCGCCGCGCTCGACACCGCGCGCTACGACGATGACGATCTCACACTCCTCTACTGGGGTATCGGCCTGCATCTCGGCGAGCCCTGGGCGCAGAACAAGTACGGCCACGTCCTGGGTGACGTGACCGATCAGGGCAAGACGATCGACGATCCGACGGTGCGTGGCAACGAGCTCGGCGGCGTTGCCCTCGACTACCACACCGACGGGTCCGACCTGGTCGGCTTGTTCTGCCTGCGCACGGCGCGCGCCGGTGGTCTCTCCTGCGTGGCGAACGCAGTGGCGATCCACAACCACCTGGTACGGGAGCGACCGGAACTGGCGGCAGCGTTGTACGAGCCGTTGCCCTACGACACGCGGGGAGAACAGGCCGACGGCGCGCAAGCCTTCTACTCGGTCCCGGCGTTCACCGAACACGCCGGGCGCCTCTTCGTCCGGTTCATCCCCCAGTACATCCTCGCCTCGCAACGCCACCCCGCGGCACCCCGGCTCAGCGCGACGGCACGAGAGGCCATCGCCACCACTTCCACCCTCGCCAATGACCCGGACTTCAACGTCTACATGGACCTGCAGCCGGGTGAGATGCAGTTCATCAACAACTACCACGTGCTCCACGGCCGCACCGCCTACGAGGACGACGTGGCGCTCGGCTACAAGCGGCACCTCAAGCGGCTGTGGTTGGCCACCTCTGCGCTGACCGAGCGGCCGTCCTACTTCGCTGCACTCGGGCGCCGCAGCCACTGGGAAGCGCGGCGGTCGGTGAGCACGCTGCCGGCGGTCGAGCGGGTCGAGGCCGGCTCCTAGAGCGAGTCCGGCTCAGCCGGCGGGCGCTCGCTTCGTCCGCGAGAAGAGCTTGCGCCGCGTGCTCATCAACATCGTCCCCTCAATGAAGGAGGCTGGTAACGCGCCCTCGTGCAGGACCCGGATGGGCGTCACCGTGGCGTCGACCACGGTGGGGGGAGGGCCCTCGCGTCGTCCACCGTCGACGACGAGCGCGACGTCGTCGGCACTGAAGGCCTGCGCCACTTCCTCCGCTTCGGTGAAGCGGAGGGGCACGGTCCGCCATGGGCCCTGCTCGCGGCAGAGCCGGCGCAACGCCCGCCCGTCGGGCATGCCCACCACGACCGCCCAGGCGGCGTCCTCGTCCTCTGCAGGAGGCCCGCCGGCGGACGGCGCCCACGGGAGGAACGCCTCGACCGGACCGGGCCAGCACCGCTGCAGCAGCGTCCCCAGCTCGTCGGACCATCCCGAGGTGAGCTCCCGCACGTCGTCGATCTGCCCCACGGCGTAGTGCGGGCCGTCGGGGTCGGCCGCCAGCTCGACCAGCCGGGCTTCGCCGGCGGGAGAGCCGGCCCGGACGGCCAGGCTGTACCCGCCCACGTTGGGCACGGCCACGATCGCCCCGGCCACCAGCGCATCGACCACCGCCGCAGCCCCCGCCCCGACCACCGGGGGGCGGGGCTCGTCCGGGATGGCGACGCTGTCCATGTTCCTATTGTGAGCCGCTGCGCCGCGCCACCAGCGCGCGGGGGCGGCCGGCCAGGTCCGGCTCGATCCGTACCTCGTCGTACCCCAGTTGCCGCGCCCGGTCCCGAGCGGCTTCGGCCTGGTGCGGGGCCAGCTCGATGACGACGGCTCCGGGCCGCCCGACCCAGAGAAGCGCCTCCTCGAGGACCGCCTCCACGTCGGCCAGCCCGGGCGCCCCGGCGCGAGCCGGACCGGCCACCAGGGCCTGCCGGGGCTCGGCCCGGACCTCGGGATCCAACCCCGCCCACTCCTCCTCGGTCACATAGGGAGGGTTCGAGACCACCAGGTCGACCCGGCCGCGCAGCCGCGCCGGCAGCGGGGCCAGCCAACTCCCCCGCACCAGTTCCATCTCGGGCAGGCTGGCGACGGCAGCTGCGCCGCAGGCCTGCACGTTGGACGCCGCCACCTCGAGCGCGCCCGCACTGAGGTCGGTGGCCCAGACCTTGCGCAGCACGCCCGCACCGAGGGCCGTCGCCAGCGCCAGCGCGATGGCGCCGCTGCCCGTCCCGGCATCGACCGCCACGAGGCCGGTACCAGAACCGGCGCCGGCGCCGGCGCCGGCCAGCCGGCGCGCCTCGCCCAGGGCCACCTCCACCACCTGCTCGGTCTCAGGTCGCGGAATCAGCACACGGGCGTCCACGCGGAGGTCGAGGTCGCGAAAGGGCCAATGCCCGAAGATGTACTGCAACGGCTCCCCCGCCGCCCGGCGGGCCGCCATGGTCCGTGCCGCGGCCGCGGCGGTCGGGGGCACGATGTCGGGCCGCGCCGCCCCAGGAACGGTGCCGAGAACCTCGTCGACGATGAAGCGGGCCTCGTGTCGAGACACTCCGCCCAGCACCACCGCCAACTCGTCCTCCAGCGCCCGGGTTTCCACGCCGGACCCCGCGCCCGGCGGCGCGGTCACCGGTCGCCGTCTTCCTCGCCCTCGAGCTGGCGCGCCCGCTTGTCCGCCATCAGCGCGTCCGTCAGCTCGTTGAGATCGCCCGCCAGCACCTGGTCGAGCTTGTAGAGGGTCAGGTTGATCCGGTGATCGGTGACCCGGTTCTCCTTGAAGTTGTACGTGCGGATCTTGTCCGTGCGGTTCCCCGCCCCCACCTGGCCACGCCGCTGCGCCGACATGGCAGCGGCCTGGCGGTCCTGTTCGGCCTTGAGCAGGCGGGCGCGCAACACCACCATGGCCTTGGCCCGGTTCTGAATCTGGCTCTTCTCGTCCTGCATGGCCACGACGGTCCCCGTGGGCAGGTGGGTGATGCGCACAGCGGAGTCGGTCGTGTTGACCGACTGCCCGCCCGGGCCGGTGGAGCGGTAGACGTCGATCTTGAGGTCGTTGGGATCGATGTCGATCTCGACCTCTTCGGCCTCGGGCAGCACGGTCACCGTGGCCGTCGACGTATGGATCCTCCCCTTGGCCTCGGTCACCGGGACGCGCTGCACGCGGTGGGTGCCCGCCTCGTGCTCCAGGCGGATGTAGGCGTCGGGGCCCTTCAGGAGGAAGACGGCCTCGTTGATGCCGTCCTTCTCCGACGCGTCCTCCGAGAGGATCTCCACCTTCCACTTCTTGATGGCGGCGTAGCGCAGGTACATGTCGTAGAGCACCCGGGCGAACAGGTTGGCCTCGTCGCCGCCCACCGCGCCCCGGATCTCCATGATGACGTTGCGACCCTCGTTGGGATCCTTCGGCAGCAGCAGGGTCTGAATGCGCTCCTCGAGCGAGGCCACCAACGTCTCCGACTCGTCGACCTCCTGGCGCATCAGCTCGCGCTCGTCCCCGGACGTCTCGGTCAGCATCTCGCGGGCGGTGGTGACGTCCTCGCGGGCTGCGCTCAGCTCGTGCCAGGCCCGGACGATCTCACCGAGCTCCTTGTGGCGCCGCGACAGGTCGCGCAGGCGGTCTTGGTCCGAGAGGGTGGCCGGATCGGCCAGCTCCGCCTCGACGGCTTCGTACTCCTTCTCGAGCGCGGCCATCCGGTCGTCGAACATGCGATTCCGGGGCTCCTCGTGAGGGCGGGGACGCGGCGTGACGCCGGTCCCGGCCGGATCAGTCCTGCGCGACCGGAGCGGGCTTGGCCTTGGCCTTGCCCTTGCGCTCTCCGTAGCGACGCTGGAAGCGCTCCACCCGACCACCGGAGTCGACCAGCTTCTGCTTGCCCGTGAAGAAGGGGTGGCATTCGTTGCAGAGCTCGACGTGGAGGTCGGACTTGGTGGAGTGCGTCACGAACGTGTTCCCGCACGAGCACTTGACCGTGGCGTCGACGTAGTCAGGGTGGATGTCGGTCTTCATGGTGTCTCCAGTGTGGGTGTGAGTCGGTCCATTGTAGGGGTCGAAAGGGCAACCCCAGGTCAGGTCAGGTGCCGGGGCCCTTGGCGATCTCGGCGAGGAATTCGTCGTTGCTCGCCGTCGTGCGGATCTTGTCCATGAGCAGCTCCAGGCCGGCGGCGTCCTTGCCGTCGCTGGCCAGGGCGTTGAGCACCCGGCGCAGCTTCCAGACCTGCTGCAGCTGGCCCCGCTCGAAGAGGAGCTCCTCGTGCCGGGTGGAGCTGGCGTTGACGTCGATGGCCGGGTAGAGCCGGCGCTCCGAGAGCCGGCGGTCGAGCCGCAGCTCCATGTTGCCGGTGCCCTTGAACTCTTCGAAGATGACCTCGTCCATTTTTGAGCCCGTCTCGACGAGCGCCGAGGCGAGAATGGTCAGCGAGCCACCCTCTTCCACGTTGCGCGCCGCACCGAAGAACTTCTTGGGCGGGTAGAGCGCCCCGGAGTCGACACCACCGGACATGATGCGGCCGGTGGCGGGAGCGGCCAGGTTGTAGGCCCGCGCCAGGCGCGTGATGCCGTCGAGGATGATGACGACGTCCCGGCCCATTTCGACCAGGCGCTTGGCCCGCTCGATCGCCAGCTCGGCCACTTGCGTGTGCTCCTCCGACGGACGGTCGAACGTCGAGGCGATCACCTCGCCCTTCACCGAGCGGCGCATGTCGGTGACCTCTTCGGGCCGCTCGTCGACGAGCAGGACCATGAGGTGCACGTCGGGGTTGTTGGCCTCAATGGAGTGGGCGATCTGCTTCATCACCGTCGTCTTGCCGGCCTTGGGCGGCGACACGATCATGCCGCGCTGTCCCTTGCCGATCGGCGAGATCAGGTCCACGATCCGGGCCGTGAGGTTGTCCTTGTCGCCCGCGTCCGACATCTCGAGGTTCAGGCGCGAGTCCGGGAAGAGCGGGGTCAGGTCCTCGAAGCGGGGTCGGTTGCGCGCCTCGTCGGGGTCCATCGTCGAGACCTTGTCGATGCGGAGGAGCGCCGGGTACTTCTCGTTGTTCGACGCCGGCCGGCACGCGCCCTCCACGTAGTCACCCCGGCGCAACGCGAACTTGCGCGCCTGGCTGATGGAGACGTACACGTCCTTGGACGAAGCCAGGTAGCCGTCGCAGCGCAAGAAGCCGTAGCCCTCGTCGCGCAGGTCGAGCATCCCGCTGACTTCGACCATCTCGCCCGAGTAGGGCTGCTCCTGGCCGCCGCCCTGCAGTTCGCCGCCCTGACCGGGCCGGTCACGACCGCGGCGCCGGCGGCTGCGGCGGTTGCCGACGTCGCCGTCCGACTGGTTGCCCTGGTTCCCCTGGTTGCCCTGGTTGCCCTGGTTCCCCTGGTTGTTCCGGTTCTGGTTCCCCTGGTTGTTCCGGTTCTGGTTGCGGTTGCCCGGCTGGTTGTTCTGGTTGCTGTGGCTCTGGTGCTGCCCGTTCTGCCCGTTCTGCCTGGGCGAAGCGTCGGCGCCGTCGGCCAGTTCGGGCGGCTCGACGAACACCGCCGGTCCGGAATCACCGTTGCTCGCCGCCTCCGTCGGTGCGGCGGCCACCGGGGCGGTCTCGGCCGCAGGCCCGTCGGACGCCTCCGCGGTGGGGGCGCCACCGGAGCCACCCTCGCCGGCGACGAAGGAGGCGGCCTCCGCCGCACCCCTGGCGGCGGCCGAGGCCCGCGAACGCCGGGCCGGCTTGGCACCGTTGGCGTCGGAGGACTCGCCATCGCCGTTGCCCGATGCCACCGCGGGCCCGGAGGTCACGCCGGTCGCATGGAGGATCTGGTCGATGATGTCGGCCTTTTTCGTCCGGGTCGTCGTCTTGAGCGACATGGCCTGGGCGATGGCACTGAGCTCGTCGCGCTCCTTGCCTTCGAGAACTGATCGTTCGAGCTGCTGTTCCGCAGTCATCGGCTCCTCTTCCAAGAGGGTTATCGCCGGCCCGGGTTGTGATCCGCGCGTGGCGAGGGAAATTTCAGGGAGGAGAAGGGATTCGCGTGTGAATGCCCTCCCCCGGATCACCTCTGCGTGATGCTCTCCCGGGACCGCTTGTACCCGCGGAGGGCGCTATGAAGCGCAGTGGGGATGTCTTTACTTTAGCGGGAGACGAGGGGTCATGCCAACACACCCCCCTTTCCCGCAGGTCAGTGGGTCCGGGCACCGCCCGTTGTCACCCCCTACAGGGAGATCTCGGCCAGGACCGACTCGAGCTTGAGGTCGATCACCGACGGGACCGAGATCGCCTTGATGGCGAGGTCCGGGTCCTTGAGGCCGTGCCCGGTCAACACACACACCACGGTGGAACCCTCGGGCACGCCGTTCTTGATCAACCCGGCCACGGACGCCGAGGACGCCGCTTCGCAGAAGATGGACTCCTGCTGGGCGAGAAAGGTGTACGCGTCCATTATCTCATCGTCGGTGACCGCCGTGATGGACCCTCCGGACTCGGTGGCGGCGGCCGTGGCCGAATACCAACTGGCCGGGTTCCCGATGCGGATCGCGGTCGCGATGGTCTCGGGGTTCTCGACCGGGTGGCCGAGCACGATCGGCGCGGCGCCTGCGGCCTGGAAGCCCATCATGCGCGGCAGCTTCGTCGAACGGCCGGCCTCCCTGTACTTGAGATAACCCCGCCAGTAGGCCGAGATATTCCCGGCGTTGCCCACGGGTATGCAATGGACATCGGGGGCATCGCCCAGGACGTCGACGATCTCGAACGCGCCGGTCATCTGCCCCTCGATGCGATGCGGGTTCACGGAGTTGACGACGGTGATCGGCGCATGGTTCGGCAGGTCGCGCACAATGGTGAGGAGCTGATCGAAGTTCCCGCGCACCTGCAGCACGCGGGCGCCGTGCATGAGCGCCTGCGCCAGCTTGCCCAGCGCAATGTGGCCGTCGGGGATCAACACCACGCAGGCCAGGCCGGCCCGCGACGCGTACGCCGCGGCGGAGGCGGACGTGTTGCCGGTGGACGCGCACACCACCGCTTTGGCTCCCTCGTCGACCGCCATGGAGATCGCCATGGTCATGCCGCGGTCCTTGAAGCTGCCGGTCGGGTTGGCTCCCTCTACCTTGAGCCACACCTCCGCGCCGACCCGCTCCGACAGCCTGGGCGCCGGGAGCAACGGGGTGCCCCCCTCGAGCAGGGTGACCACCGGGGTCTTCTCGGTGATGGGGAGCAGAGCGCGGTATTCCTCCATGACGCCACGCCATCCGGCAGTCACGTCAGACCCCCTCCCCCGTCGTCGGCCCGCTCGCCGATGACCCGCAGGACCCCGCTCACCCGGTCCACCGCCCGGTGGCGGCGTAGCTCGTCGATGGTGGCGAGCAGATCCCCTTCGCGGGCCACGTGGGTGAGGAAGATCAGCCGGGCCTCGTCGGCCAGGCCGACCTGTTCCATGGCCCGGATGGAGACGTCGTGATCGCCGAAGATCTTGGCCACGGCCGCCAACACGCCGGGGCGGTCAGCCACGTCCATGCTCAGGTAGAAGGCCGAGTGCATGTCGCTCTGCGAGAACACCGTCGTGCTGGTGCGCTTGGGCGCCGGTGCGGGCGCGCCGGCCAGGAGGTTGCGCGAGGCGTCGACGAGGTCGCCGAGCATGGCGCTCGCGGTCGGCCCGCCCCCCGCCCCGCGCCCGTAGAGCATCAGCTCACCGCTCACCGCGCCCTCCACGAAGACCGCGTTGAACGCGCCGCGCACCGAGGCCAGCGGATGGGTCTTGGGAACCATGGCCGGGTGCACCCGGACGGACATCTCGGGGCCGCCGTCGATCAGCTCGGCGATGGCCAGGAGCTTGACGGAGTACCCGAGCCGGCTGGCGTAGGCGACGTCGGCCGCGCTGATCCCGCTGATGCCCTCGCGGTGGACGTCGGCGTCCACGACGTCACTCCCGAACGCGAGGGCGGCGAGGATCGCCGCCTTGGCCGCGGCATCGTGCCCGTCGACATCGGCCGTCGGATCGCGCTCGGCCAGACCGAGCTCCTGGGCCTCGCGCAGGACGTCGTCGTAGCTGGCGCCCTCTTCCTCCATGCGGGTGAGGATGTAGTTCGTCGTGCCGTTGACGATGCCCATCACGCGGACGATCTGCTCCCCCGCCAGTGATTCGCGCAATGGCCGGATGACGGGGATGGCACCCGCCACGGCCGCTTCGTACAGGAGGTCCACGCCGGCCGAGGCGGCGACCTCGGCCAGTTCGGCACCGGCCACGGCCAGCAGGGCCTTGTTGGCGGTGACAACCGGCTTGCCGTTGCGCAGGGCCGCCTCGATCAGTTCGTGTGCGGGGTGGAGCCCTCCGACGACCTCGACCACGACGTCGACGTCGGCCCGTTCGACCAGCGCAGTGGCATCGGTCCCCAGGAGTTCGGGCGGGATGGCGACGGGCCGGGCCCGTTCCGGGTGGGCGACGGCGATCCCGACGAGCTCCAGGCGTATGCCGGTGCGGGCGGCGACGTCCTCCGAGCGGGTGAGCAGGATCTCGGCCAGCGCGCTCCCGACATTGCCGCAACCGAGCAGGCCGACACGCACGGTCGGCGCCGGGTGGGCGTGGGGGAAGGCGCTGGCCTCGTCGGCGGTCACCTCCAAACGGTACAAGCTGCGGCACGGAGTACTGCCCATGCGCAGGTGCGACTCCGTCCGCCGCTCCCGCCGCGCTCGCATCCGCGCCAAGGCGGCGTCCCTGCTGCAGGGCGGATGATCCTCAGGCGTCGAGGTTCGTGAGGTCCTCGAACCTCTCCCGGCGGACGGCGACGCGGGCAGTGCCGTCGGAGACGAAGATGACGGCGGGGCGGGGCACCTTGTTGTAGTTGGAGGCCATGGCGTACCCGTAGGCCCCGGTGACCGGGGTCGCCAGGATGTCGCCCACCTGGAGGTCGTCCGGAACGTAGGCCTCGGGCACGACGAGATCGCCGCTCTCGCAGTGCTTGCCCACGACCCGCACCGGCCTCGGACGTGACGCACCGACGGCACGCGGGAGAAAGGCCTCGTACCCGCTCCCGTAGAGGACGGGCCGAGGATTGTCACTCATCCCGCCATCGACGCTGGCGTACGTCCGGATCCCCGGGAGGTGCTTCACGGTCCCGACCGTGTACAACGTCATGCCGGCCGTGGCCACGATGGAGCGCCCGGGCTCGGCCGAGATCCGCGTCGCGGGATCCACCCCGGCCTGGGCGCAGGCGCCGACGGTGGCCGCGGCCCACTCGGCCTGCGTCGGAGCCGACTCGCCGTTGACGTAGGGGACACCGAGCCCTCCCCCGACGACCAGCTCGGGCAGCCCGAGCGGGGCGAAGAACGCGCCGAGCACCTCGGCCGCCTGTTCGAACGACGACGCTTCGAAGACCTGGCTCCCGATGTGCGCGTGGACACCGACCAGCTCGACCGCGGGCATGAGCTCGAGCGCCGACACGGCCTCGGCCGCCGCACCGGACGAGACGGAGAAGCCGAACTTCGAATCCTCCTGTCCGGTGCGAACGAACTCATGCGTGTGCGCCTCGACGCCGGGCGTCACCCGCACCAGGACCTTGGGCCTGTCCCGACCGGGCACGGCGGACTCCAGCAGGCCGCCCAGGCGAGCCATCTCGTCGAAAGAGTCGACGACGATCCGGCCGACGCCCTCCCGCAGCGCCGTCGCCAGTTCATCGACCGACTTGTTGTTGCCGTGCAGTATGAGCCGCTCGGCGCGACGCCGGCGGAGAGGGCGACATGCAGCTCGCCGCCGGACGCCACGTCCAGGTGCATGCCCTCCTCGTGCACCAGACGGGCCATGGCGCGGCACAGGAAGGCTTTCGTGGCATAGGCGACACCGTCGCCCCAGGCGGCGATCGCCTCGCGGCAGGCCTGACGCAGATGATCCTCGTCGTAGACGAAGAGCGGGGTCCCGAACTGCTCGACGAGCTCCAGCAGGTCGATGCCGCCGACATGCAGGTGGCCTCTCTCGTCCACAGTCGCCGAACGCGGGAGGAGATGCCGCTCCAGGGGTGCGGTGGCCACGCTGTGGTCGGTCGGCATGGAGATGCAGGATACGGCAGCATTCGCCGGTCCCGTGAGG
The DNA here is from genome assembly GCA_963741995.1 of uncultured Acidimicrobiaceae bacterium. Classification (GTDB taxonomy): domain Bacteria; phylum Actinomycetota; class Acidimicrobiia; order Acidimicrobiales; family RAAP-2; genus Bog-473. The sequence goes on along the minus strand of CAVUKI010000010.1, from coordinate 454,453 downwards.
GTGGGAGGTCCTTCGCCGCGTGACGAGTACGATCGTCCTCTTGCTGTGACAACTCCCGCCCCCGTAGCTCAGCGGATAGAGCACCGGCCTCCGGAGCCGGTGGCGCAGGTTCGAGTCCTGCCGGGGGCGCTCTCTATTTTCCCAGTTCAAAGGTCATTTCTGGCGCGCAGCATCTAGCGTGCAGCGGAATTGGCAATCCATGCTGGCAATCCACTCCCCTGCGTCGGTATTCTCGATGGGCAAGGAGCGGCCATGCCGGGACACATGCAGCAGCGAGGACCATCGACCTGGCGCCTCCATGCGTTCGCCGGGAAAGACAGCAACGGACGAAAGCAGTACACGTCCAAGACGTTCCACGGATCGAAGAAGGAAGCGGGCATTGCTCTGGCCGCGTTCGTCACCGAAGTGGCCAAGGAGAGGACCGCGTCGTCACCGGCGGAGGCGATCACGGTGTCGCAGACGCTCAGCAAATGGCTGAACTCGAGGAAGGCTCAGCTCTCCCCCGCCACCACCGACCGATATCGCGTAGCGATCAAGCACGTTGAACCTGTCCTCGGCTCAATGCGCGTCTCTCGACTGCGACCGCACCACATCGAAGACCTTTACGGGGCGTTAGTAAGCGAAGGGCAATCGGGGTCGTCCATCCGGAAGATCCACTGGGCGCTTCGCCAATCTCTGGCCTGGGCCCATCGACGTGGCTACGTCTCGATCATCGCCACCGACGGCATCGAGCTTCCTCCGCTCGGAGCCAGAGAAATGGAACCGCCATCCTCCGACGATGTACGCACCGTCATCGAGTACCTGCTCGCTAGCGATCCTGACTGGGGCACTCTTGTTGCAGTCATCGCCTGGACGGGTTGTCGGCGGGGGGAAGTTGCGGGACTCCGCTGGGAAGACGTCGACTTCAAGCAGGGCAACCTGCTGATTCGAAGGTCTGTTGCTGCTGTGCCGGGAGGAAGCCAGGTCAAGGGGACCAAGACAGGTGACATCCGTCGCATCGCTATCGGTCCGAAGACGGCGAAGCTCTTGAAGGCCCACCGAAAACGGTCTGACGTACGAGCGAAGAGGTGCGACGCCCTGGTCGAGCCTTCCTCCTACATATTCTCGCCAGACCCGGCTGGCCAACGGCCGTACAACCCGTACACGATCACGCGAACCTTCGTCGCCGCATGCGCGGAAGCCGGCGTGCCTCGAATGAGGCTGCACGATCTTCGGCATCACTCTGCTACGACCTTGCTGAAGAGCGGAGCAAGTGTGGGCGAGGTCATGGATCGACACGGCTGGCGGACCGTTGAGATGGTCAATCGGTACCGGCATCTCCTGGAGGCTCAGGACTCCGCCGCTGCGAAGGCGTTGGAGAATGCGTAGAGCCGGCCATACGCGAATTCTGTCCTGACTCGTCTCTCGTAGGAGGATGACGTAACCACGCGACAGGCGAACCCTGCCACGTCGCCGCGCCGGTCTCGGCAGAGACGATCTCGGGGGCTGCTGCCACCAATGACCCTGTTACGCAGGCCCAACTAGAACGGAGCACCTGTCGGTGCCCGGGTGGTCAAGAAGCCAGGATCTTCGCCTTCTGAGCATCGAACTCGGCGTCGGTGAGGATTCCAGACGATTTGAGTTCCGCGAGATCCTTGAGCTGTGCGACCTGATCCCTGGCCGGCGCCGCGGCTGCGGGGGTGGCGCATACTGCTGCTGGGGCTGCTGTTGCGCGGCTTGCTGGTCTTCTTGTTGGGCCCAGCGATTCTGCTGCCGGCGCGAGACGTGATTGCGCGACGGCGGTGGCCGTGCCGGCGATAGCGGCTGTACGCGCGATACCTCTGAGAAGCGGCACGTCGGTCTCCTTTCAGCCTTCGGCCGCGCCGAGCGCGGCAGCGAGGTCGTCCTGGGGGATGTAGCCGGCGGCCACGAGCTGGGCCTCACCGCGTCGCAACGCCTTGATGAAGGGCGTCGCCCAGCGGTTCTCGAAGATCAAGATGGCGGCCGACGAACCTGGCGCGATCACCGGTGCGGCGTCGGCGAGATCCTCCTGGCTGACCAGGCCCGAGGAAACACCCTCGAAGACGGCCAGATCGATCGTTCCGTCGTGGTCGAGATCAGCGAGCCCGATGATGCCCAAGGAGCCGTCCTGGCCTTTGGCGACGAACACGAGGTCGAAAATTCTGATGACGCCCTGATCGACGAGATCGACCAGGATGGGAAAACCCTCGCCGGTCATCTTGCTGCCTGGGAATTCCACGACCAAGTAGCTGATCGGGCCTAAGGATTCGTTGACCTCTGCCATTTGCGCTCCTCCTCTTGGACGCCGTCGTCCGTGCCTTGGTCTCAGCCCGCGGCCAGGATCTTGGCCTTTTGTGCCTCGAACTCGGCGTCAGTGAGGACGCCCTGAGACTTCAGGTCGGCGAGCTGGGTGAGTTGGGACGTCACATCGCCACCCGAAGTCCCGGCAGCCTCGCGCACGTACGAGTCGAACGCCTTTTGCTGCTGGGCGGCCTCGTTCAGCTTGCGTTCCTGCATCTTTCCGCCCCGAGCAATCAGATAGACGAAGACGCCGAGGTACGGGACGATGATGACGAAGATGCTCCACAGCGCCTTGGCCCAACCGCCGAGGTCATGGCTGCGGAAGATGTCCATGAAGACGGTGATGAGTATCCAGATCCAGATGAAGAACAAGAAGAAATAGAGCATCGACAGCAGCACCCCGCCCAGCGGGTAGTCGTACGCCAGCATGAACATCTCCTTGCACCCGGAATGAATACTTCGGTGTGAGACTAAACCTCGATACACCGCCTTATTGCCTCTGAGCAGGATTGAGCCTGTGGCGATGTAGCGCATTGTCAAGACGGCCTCGACGGTGCTGAGTTTCGACCCGGGGCCGCGAGGAGCCAGAGGTTCTTGTGGTCATCTCGATTGTCAGCGCGTAGGTGAACGTCTGCGGCCACGCCGGTCCGCGGGTGGTGCGTCAAGTGGGGGCGAAGGCAACGGCCCGCAGGTCGGTCAGCGCTCGTGTGAACGCGGTGGCCCAAGGCCACTGCGTCGGTCCGCGCAGTGTCGGCGTGCCGGATCGGTTCACCAGCCGGCCCGGAACCGAGAAGTAGCGGGTCCGAAGAGTCCGGGTGACCACCAGCGTGTCCTCTTCGACGAGGCCACCGAGGCCCGCACTCCAGCGGATCAGGTTGTGGGCGAGCACGGCGCAGCACATCCAGGCCGCGTTGGCCGAGAAGTCACCAGAAGGACAGTGCTCCATCCCCGAGCCCTCCTTCCAGTCGTCGATGCACAGCTCGACGACGGCGTGGCGGCGGTGGAAGGCATCGAGCTCGACCGCGCTGGATTCGAGGTCGCTCAAGAACGCGAAGTGCCGCCAGTTGGGCCACAAGCTCGCCTGGGAGCCGACGAGCCGGGTGCGGCGCACGATCAGGCGCCGTCCCTTGTAGGTGCACTCGGCGACCATGGCCTCGCCGCCGGCGGGATACGCGATGGCGACCCAGCTCGGCTCGGGAATCTCTGCGATGCAGCGATCGATGGCTTTTGTGCCCGTGCGCACCGCCATGGTGTAAGAGACCCCCAGGCGGGTGAGCACCTTGATGGTCTCATTCGACCAATACCCCGAGTCGAACCGCACGATGATCTGGCCCGTCGCCCCGGCCCGTCGCAGGCGGGCGACGAGCTCTTCGACGAAGCGCTTGGTGCCGCGGGCGGTGTTGGCCGATCCCTTGCGCATCCGGGCGTGGAGGATCTCACCGGTGTCGGCCCTCGTGGCGAGGATCGGGTGGTAGCCGAGGACCTTGGTGTAGCCATAGGCGGCGCCGGCTTTGAGCTTGCCGAACACCTCGCGGATCGTCGAGTCGATGTCGACCACCAGCTCACGCTCGCCCGGGCCCGCCCCGAGGACCACGCGCGTTCGAGGGTGTCACCGACCACCTTTTCGAACTGGCGGATGTGACCGAAGGTGAATGCACGTAGGAACGTCCCGAGCGTGGACGGTGCCATGACCCGGTGAGGCAGCACCTTGGCCGTCGAACCCGCCCGCAACATGTTGGCGTGATCGATGTGGGTGGCACCGGCCACCATGGCGTGGACCAGGGTCAAGATCTTGCGGCCCGGAGCGAAGCCGCCGGTCCGGCCGGTCAGACGGATGGTGGCGTTGCACAAGTCCTCGAGACCGAGCTTGCGCACCAAGGTGGCGACAAGCAGCAGGCCGGCATTGGCGACCAGATTGGGATCGTCGAAGGTCACCGCGATCCGGTCGATTCCGCGCGATACTGGCTTCACAGAAAGTGCCTCCTTGGTGTGGGTGAAACGACGACGTTAAGCACCGTCATTTTCCCACGTCGGGAGGCATTTTCCGCGAATGCGCGGCGCGTCAGTCAGCTATCGAGGCGGTGCATCGAGGCTAAATCGCCCATCGCCAAATCGCCAGTTGGGAAGTGTCAGGTTTCCACCGCCGCGTGGCGTGTGCAGCCACTCATACAACAACGACGCAACCCGATGCCTGCTCGAGCCTCTCGAGAAGACCACTCCCGCAGAGACCTTGAGCCTGGAACAAAGGCACCATTACCGCTGTCCCTGATGCATTGGTCAGGTTGCGGGCAAATGAGCCCGAACGAGGTATCAGCGGCGTTGCTACCCTGACCGGAACCGATCCCGATAGGAGCACCGATATGCCCATCGACACACTCTTGGTGTACTGCGGCGTGTACGGCGACGCCGCCGACGCACTGGCCGACTACGAGCTCATCAAAGAGCTCCACACCAAGGCCAACCTGGTCGACGCCTATGACGCTGCCGTCATTGAGCGTGACCACAAGGGCAAGGTCAAGATCGTCAAGAAGCACGAGACCCCGACACGTGTCGGCGGCGTGCTCGGCGGCGGCGTCGGGACTGGCGACCGGTCTGGTGATCGTCCTCTTCCCGGCCGCCGCCATCGGCGGGGGCCTGATACTGGGCACGACGGGCGTGGGCGCGCTTCTCGGCTCGCTAGCCGGCCACGCCGCTGCGGGCATGAGTCGTGGCGACCTGAAGGACCTGGGCGAATCGCTCGACGAGGGCGAAGCCGGATTGGTCGTCGTCGCCGTCTCGGACATGGAAGCCAAGGTCCGTTCGGCCATGAAGCGGGCGCAGAAGGTCGAGGAGAAGAAGCTCAAGGCGGATCAGAAGGAGATCGAAGCTGACGCCGCCGCGGCACAGAAGTAGCTAGGTCGTTCGGTCCGAGGTAGCTCCACACGGGAGGAAAGTCGCCGATGTTGCGTTTGAGCAAACTCCGGCCGAGCAGACGGCGGCGACGTTTGCCAATTCTCAGCGGTACGCCTCGCGGTCAATCTCAATCGAGTTTTGGTGAGGGCTTACTTTCCGAACAGAGTCAGGACAAACGGGCAGTCCGCCGTAACGTCCTCTAGCTCTCTCTGTCAGGCGAACTCGGGTTCGGTTTCAATTTGATCCTGAATCCCCCTCGCTGGACACCATGGACCGACGGAATCTGGGAGATGGCGGGCCCGTATCACCCGGTCGACAGCGATAGATCGCCCCGGCAAATGGCTCGGCGAGCCGCTCGTCGGGATCGAGGTCGAACCGCGACGTCGTGATGTAGAGATCTCCTCCGTCGACACCACCGAAGGTGACAGACGTGGGATTCGATGTTGGGAGTTCAAGGACGGTGTCGATTCTGGCCGAGCGGTCATAGCGATGGACCGCTCCTGCGCGCCCGAGTGCAACCCACAAATAGCCGGCATCATCGACCGTCATACCGTCGGGCCACACGCCGGCGTCCGCGAAATCGAGAAAGCGCCGCCGAGATCCCAGTCGCCCCGACGTCGGGTCGAAGTCGAAAGCGTCCACAATCCCAAGGGCGGTATCCGCCTGGTAAAGCACGCCGCTCTCGTCGTCAAAGGCCGGCCCATTGGAAATCGTAAGCCCATCGACCACACGCGTCACGGCATCGCCATCGACCCGGTAGAGGGCAGCGTTGCCGTGACGTTTGTCGAAGGCCATGGTTCCCACCCACAGTCGGCCGTGGTTGTCGACTTTGGCGTCGTTGGCCCTATTCTCGGGTCTATCGGCTTCGATGGCCACGAAAGGCGAAATCGACCCGGTCGTCCGGTCGAGGACCGCAAGACCTTGTGAGGTCGCAAGGACGGGTTGGCTTTCGGTATCGATGACCACGCCACCGGCCTGTCCATGCGTAGGCCACGAATTGGCAGAGCCTGAGATCGGATCGAGGCAGTGCACCCGTTCTCCCGTAATGTCCACCCACCAGAGGCGATTACTGGGGGCATCCCAGATTGGGCCCTCGGCGTGCTCCGTCCGCATGTGAAGTGCAACCTCGACATCGAGGTCACCCATTCCAACCTCCTCCGGATGACCGCTCGCAGCCAATGAATCTCCACCCGCTGAACCGTCCAGAACTAACTACGTGCAGTCTGCGGACTCTTTCTCGCGCTGCGTCAGTCGGATCAGCCACACCATGGTCGCGAGCAGGTCGCTTGCACATCTCGAATTGGCTGACTTGCGTCTGCGCACGCCGTTGAAAGCGTCATCGGGCTGCGCGACTTGTCCCGCGGTACGCCGGCGCTCGGCCAAGGAAGAAGGTCGAGGAGAAGCAGCTCAAGGCGGTTCAGAATGAGATCGAAGGCGACGCTGCCGAGGTGCAGAAGTAGCTAGTCGATCGGTCCGAGGTAGCTCCACACGGGAGGAAAGTCGCCGATGTTGAGTTTTGAGCAAACTTTCTGGGCTGCCATCGTGATGCCCTCCGTGTAGGTCGGAAAGGCGAAGGGCAACTCGGCGATCTGCTCGACCTTCATGCCAGCTGCCATGCAGGCGACGACCACCTGAATGATCTCGGCGGAGTACTCCCCTAGTACGTGTGCCCCGAGCACCGTTCTCGTGCTTCGATCGGCGATGAGCTTGCAGAATCCCTCATCGCGACCGTCCGCGACCGGGCGAAAGAGTTCGTCGTAATGCGCGATGCCCACCACGACGTCATGGTCAAGTCGAGCTGCCGGCTCGGTTAAGCCGACACCGCCGTACTCGGGATTGGTAAAACTGGCACTCGGTACCACGTCGTAGCTGACCTCGCGAGTTGCGCCGAGGAGGGCGTTCTGGGCAGCGACGCGCCCTTCGAGGCGGGCCACCTGCACCAACATGGATCGGCCGTTGACGTCGCCCGGAGCGAAAATATGGTCGACTTCGGTCCGCAAATAGTCATCAACTGGGATTCCATGAGGGCCGGGCCGAATGCCGATCGCATCAAGTCCCAGATCTTCGATATTGGGCGGCCAACCAACGGCAAAAAACACGGCCCCCACAACCGTTTCTGCGAACTCCGAATGGCTGGTGTATGCGAGCAGGAGCTGGTCTCCGTGGGGTCGTATGGACTGCACGACAGCATCAGTGAACGTTTCGATGCCTTGGCGCTGGAAGGCCCGCTCCAACTCAACCGAAACACTGGGGTCGGCGTGCGGCACAATCGCTGGACTTGCCTCGAACAGACACACTCGGGTGCCGAAGTCGGACAAGATCGAAGCGATCTGACATCCGGTATCGGCTGCGCCGACGACAGCCACGACCGCGGGCAACGACGTCAACCCTCGTAAGTCACCGTACGTCAGAGCCAGTTCGCTTCCCGGAATCGCCAGCCGTCCGGCATGGCCTCCGACGGCCAACACGATGCGCTCAGCTCCCCACGAGCGACCGTCACCGCCCGTCACGAGGTGGGGATCGGCGAAATGGACTGGACCGAGATGCTCGACGAGATCGATGCCGTTGCGGCGCAGCTGGTCGGCCAGGTGCTTTTTCTCGAAAGCGTGGCGGGCCACTCGATCGCTATTTCGCAGGATTGACGCAAGGTTCGGTTTCGGAGAGGGACCTTCGAGTCCGAAGGTTGCCCATGACTCCCAGTCGTGGGCAAGCCTGGCTGAGCGGGCGATTGTGCGCACTGGTCCCGGCCCCCGATTCAGATTGGTGCCGCCGACCTGGTCCGCCTCGAGCAGGGTGACCTTGGCCCCCAGCTGGCGCCCTTGTATGGCGGCGGTGACGCCCGCGGGGCCGCCGCCGATCACTAATAGATCAACTGCGTCAGTCACCCTGATTGCCCGCGGCAGCGGCCGCAACATCGCCGCTGCGGCCAATGATGGCTACCGCCTGGGCAGATGTGAGCGACGCAGGAGTCGTCGTGCGCCGCCTTGTGGCCCGGCGCTGCTTCATCGACCCCCGTACCAGATGCCGACTGCGGTGACGATGTTGTCACCGCTCAGTAGTCCGAATCCTGAAAGGTGGGCTCGCGCCCTTCGTTGAACGCGCCGATGCCTTCGGCTCGGTCTGGGTGGATAGCAGAGCGCCAGTGGGCCTCCATCATGATGCCGATGGCCTGCTCCAGTGGCTCTCCTTGTCCGGTACGTGCTGCCCATTTGACCGCTTGTACAGCAGTCGGGGAATTGCTCGCAATCTTTTCCGCGATTGCCAGAGCGGCGTCCATGAGTGCCGCTTGGGGGTGGAGCTCGTTCACCATCCCGAGCCGATGCGCCTCTTGGGCGCTAATGGGATCCCCCGTCAGCAGCATCTGCATGGCGCGCCCTGGTGGCAACAGTCGTGGCAGGAACGCCGGAGAGCCGCCACCCGCGGCGAGACCGATCATGGCCTCGGGTTGGCCGAAGGTCGCGGTGTCGGAGGCGATGATGAAGTCGGTGCTCTGGGCCAGTTCGGAGCCACCCCCGTACGCGGCGCCGTTGACGGCAGCGAAGATCGGTCTTTTCAATTGGCGGAGGGTGTAGAGGGTGCGGTCGAAGTCTTGTCGTTGCCGCAACCAATCCTGCTTGGTCATGGCCTTGCGTTGCCGGAGGTCGCTGCCCACCGAGAAGGCCCGGTCCCCGACTCCGGTCAGGATGGCAACCCGAACATCCGTACGGATTGCCACGCTCTCGAAGATCTCCGTCAAGAGCGCGCCCATTTCCGTGGTGATCGCGTTGTCCGCGGCAGGGCGGTTGAGCGTAATGACGGCGATCCGCCCGTCCTTCAGGTACTCGACCGTGACGGGTTGAGCAGGCTCGGTCAGGTCGGTGTCGGGCGGACGGAAGCCCAACGCGGCCCACCGATCGGCGTTGGTCGGCTGCTCTGTGGTCATCTCTAACTCCTTGGTTACTTTTGCGACTAGGTGTCTAACGCGGCGAGCCATGCAAGCGCCCGGAGTCCGGGAACGAAGCAGTATTCGCCTCCACGGGTCACGACCAGGCGAGGTACACCCTGTAAGCGCCGGCGGATTGGTCGTTGGGGAATCGTGAAGCGTCCCTCGCCATCAGCCGATCCGACCAAAGGGTCCATTTCCTCGGGGGCGCCAATGAAGATGCCATCGTTGATCCATTGCGTCTTGACGAACTCGAACTGGCGGCTGAGGTGCGTGCCGGCGAACACGAACACGATGCCCCGATCGGCTCCATCGTCCTCCAATACGTCAACGGGGAGCGGGGGGCCGTAGCTCGTGCCCCGTCGAATCATTCGATGAAGGCGGACGTTGACGTTTCCGTCGCGGTCGAGGGCATCCCTTGGATTGGCGCGGCGGGCGTGTGCGCCAGCTGGGCAGCGGAAACCACCCGGGTCATCCGCATAAAGGAACCGATTGTTTCGCTGGGAGTCCTCGCCGAGCTCAGGGTCGTCCTCGTCGGGACTGAGTGCCAATGGGGCACCACTTTGCCAGCGGCCCACCATCTTGGCGCCAAGGCGAACCTCCTCGGCCCGGCTCGCCGCGTTGGCCCGCAAGAACTGTCGGTATGCGGCCACCCGAGTGTGCAGCTTTCGAAACGCGATATAGGTCCCGTTCTTGCCCAGAATCTCCGGAACCGGCATCGGTGGCAACGCGCCGGTCTCGTCGGGATAGCCGAGAATGAATTCGCCCGCTTTTAGGGGTGACTCCATCGGATTGGTACCCGGAACACCACTCCCCTCTATGGCGGGCTGGCCGATGCCATCCTTGAACCCGAACGACGTGCGGCCTGTGGGTAGTTGGTAGCAATCCTGGCGCCAGATCACCTCGACACCTTCCAGTTGCTCGTAGGCACGTCGGGCTCTTTCCAACGATTCTTGGAGCTGCTCGTCGTCAGAACAAAGGATCGCTATTGCCACATGCACATCCGGTGTGCCCAGGGGCGACTCCCACTGTTCCGGGCCACTGTCCCCAACATCGCCCAACTCGGCGGCGCGAGCCGCCATGCCAACTTTGAACTCGGGAGCGAAACTTTCAAGTGAGTCGAGGGGAACGCCGAGTGCCCGCAGTCCCTGGTAGGTCAACGCCACCGTGATCCCCGTCTCCGGAGGCCCATCGGCCGAGGGCTGAGCAGCTCCGACCAGCAGTTGGAGTCGTCGCATCAGCTCCCGCCCTGCTTTTCGGTCGTCGATGCGAACGAGAAGATATGTCGCCACGTAGGGAGACGGGCGTTGTCGGATCGCTCCGTATTGGATGTCGTCAAGTTCCAGGTCGACCGTGTCGGTCGAGTCTTGGCTCACGTGCTCCCCACCCTCAATGCTGGTGGGGAGCACGTGGAGGATTCGGATTGGGAGATGCCAGATAGGGAAACTCCGTCACTGCGGGCTTCGTTGCCCGGTCGATGCCATCTCGGACTGGCGGCCCGTTGCCTCCATTCACCCACAGCGTGAAGAGCGTGTCCATGACATCGTCGTTGATGCTGCGGCCACCGCAAGTAACATGCGAGCGACCCGCTCGACTGGCCATCTCGATTTCGAGAAATGAGCCTTGTTCCGACGTAAGGCCGAGAAGGATCGACGGCGAGAAAGTCGGCCAAAATCAGGTCGGTGAGGGGATGATCACCATGCGCGTCAGTTGGCCAATCCACCTTGCCGTCGAGGCTGTCCCAGAAGGCGAGGTTGGCGTTCAGTCGGGCGCGGAAAGCGCCCCCGTACGTCTCGGCCAGCCGAAAGGCGTCCTCGGAGTTGTAGAGATCTCTTATTTCCAAGTCCCGATTCACCTGATCGAAGTGCTTGGGCGCGAGCAGCATGTTTTTAACCTCTGGCCGGCCCGTCCGCTCGAAGCGAAATTCCACTACTCCTTTCGCCAGTGTTTCTCCAACCACGGCGACGAGGCCTGGGCCTCCGAGGAGTTCGGCGCAGTCCACCTCGAGGACGATGCTGAGGACGTTCTTCCCGTCCAGGTAGATCGAGCTGGTGTCTTGGAACGCGAGTTGCCCGGTTTCGATCGTCCTGAGCGCGGCCCTGGCGTCCATGATGAATGGGTCCCAACGTGCTCCGGCGAAGATTCGCACCCCGTCACGCTCGGATGTCTCTCCCACTTGGATAGGGACCGTCTTGCCACTCGGAGTGCGACACTCGCCCTGTTGTTCGATTTCGCTACCGCGCACGGTGGGGGCCGAGAAGGTGCAATCAAAAGCGAACTCCTCTTCGCTCACGACGAACGGAACGTTCTCGTCGTTGGCCAGAGCAAGAGGTCGAATCCGGAATCGGTAAACCAGCGCTTCCCACAGCCCATCGCTGGTCTCGGCAAATGGCCGAGTGTTCAAGACCAGCGACAGATGTCTCGGGCGTTCCGGACTGGTGAAGGCATACAGGTCGGTAATGTCCGCCGCCGGCTCGGCCAGCGCCCGTGGCCCAGAGATGTGATCGGACACCTACGCGCGCTCCTGACCGACCGCTGGGCCTCAGCCCGCGGCCTCGTCCAGCAACGGCTTCAAGGCGGGATGCTGCAACGCTTCAGCAGCATTGGGATCATCGAGCACCTGCTGAAACGCCTTGTCGCTCCGTTCAGCCTTGCGGATCTCCTTCACGGTGCCCGGGTAGTTCCGGGCATAGGCGGCCGCCGTGACCTGGGCCCCGAGAATGAAGATCTTCAAGGTTGCGACGTCGGGGGCTCCGTCATATCCCTCCACGTGACGGAATACCGCATCGAATAACGACAGAGGCTTGGAGGCAAAATCGTCCATGTAAGCGTCCCAACTTCCGTCGAAACTGGTTGCGAACAGCAGGCGAGTGTCTTGGTCAAACATGACAAACCTGGCCTCATGGATGCTGGCCACCGGCAAGTCGTAGTCTCCCGGTCTGTAGCCGTCAGCATCGTTCAGGTCCCGCAGGGCCCGACGGAGATCGTCGGCATGACCCGACCTGACTCGAAAAAACAGGCTGAACTCACTGGTCGAGCCCACCCGCAAGCCAGGTCGTTGCGTGTCAGCCGTCGGTTCTGGCACCCGAAAGGTCCTCTCGGTCAGTAGGTCAATTGCATCCTGACTCTATGTCCGCTGGAAGCAGCATGCGACCTCATCCACGCCGTGATCAACCTGTCCGATGTCGTTCGCGTTGCGCCGGTCCCGTGACTTCTCATTTGAGAGACGTTGTCCGATCCCTGCGTGAACAAGAGCCGGCACCGGGATCCCCGAGCGTTGCGTCCACTGCGCCGCGCCGATTGAAGGGGCCGAAGGCCCCGACCGCCCGGCCGAGGCGGCGGCGCAGCCGCCGTCCGAGGGGAAGGGCGCTTGAATCAGTACCGAAGGACGCGGACATCTGGGGTCTGATCAGGGCAAATGGCAACCTTGATTTGCACATCGTCAGTGCTCGCTACGCGACTCTGTTGCTCATTACTGACCTCTGGTTCGTTCACCTCACTGGCGCGGTGACTTCGCGTTCGGCTCCCGCGTTCTCACCCTTATCGATGCCAGGGCACGCGCTTACACCGGTGTGACAGCAGATCGATTCGAGCGGTTTCGTGTCCTGTGACCTCCATGTTGTTCGGTCTGGGCATTCTCACCGGCTCTTAGAGGTAGAGGGCGAGATTCGTCCCCGATCGAAGGAGGCCGTCATGAATGCCAGCGAGCACAGTGCGTCGAGTTCGGACAAGGTCCACGGAGCAGACGTTGGGACCGGTCAAGATCCTTGGGGCGCGAATGGCCACGGCCAGAACTATCCTGGAGCCGGCTCAAGCGATCTCGGCTCGTCTACTCCGTGGCCGAGGCCGCCCGGCTCCTCGATATCTCCAGAGCATTCGCCTACGAGCTCGTTGCCCGCGGCGACCTCCCGGTCATCCGGCTCGGTCGCCGGCGCCTCGTGCCAAAGGTCGCACTGATGGCCCTAGTCGAATCGATGTCGGAGCCTCAGCCTGAGTAACCGTTGCGGTGACCACTCTCGATGCACAGCTCCATCGTGGTGGGCCGTCCACAGAAGTGTCCACAACGATGTCCACAGCCCAGGTCAGAACCTTGACACCGCGTGAGCAGTCCGAGGCCCAACCCGCTTCGCGCCAGGGCAGTCCAGGCCGGCGGAGCCGAGGCGCCGACATGTCGGCGCCGTGCCTTGACGGCCCGGAGGGATGCAGTGGACACAATGGACCAGGCCGGCCGGATCGGCCGGCCTACCTGCCGCATTTCCGCGTCCTTTGATTGCTCGCTCGCATTGTCGGACCACCTCGGAAGCCCTGGGCACTGCCAGTGCAAGTGTGTGTATCGATTTAGCGGACTGTTCTGGGGGCTCGCGACTCGACGAGAAACGCTCAAGTTTCCGGTGAGTGAGGCGCCGGTGATCCTCCGGCTGGGCGGAGGACTGCCCCTGATCTCGTTCCAGGCGTAGCCTGCTGTGATGTATGCGAGGCCCGTTGGCCTCGGGGGGCCGGCCAACCGCAGATGGCAACTGTTGGAGACCCCGTCCCAACCAGCATCGGCGCAGGGCGGCTACTGATGCCCTCCGCGGGCTTTGTCGGCCGGCGGGACGAATTAGGCATCCTCTCCCAACGGTTTGCGGCAGCCGAGATGGGCTATCCGCAGGTCGTGCACCTGGAGGGTGAGGCTGGCTCAGGTAAGTCGACCCTGGTCTCTCAGTTTCTCGGCTCTCTCGCCAATGCGGTCATAGTCCAGGCTGGCGGCGACGAGGAGGAGGTGCTCCTTTCGTACGGAGTCGTCGACCAGATGGAGGCAGGAGCGTCAACCGAGCCAGGAGCCGACCCGATGGCTGTTGGGGTCACGCTTCTCGAACTGCTCGACCGACTCCAGGCCGGGGGTCAGGTCGTCGTCCTCGCAATCGACGATCTGCAATGGGTTGACCGACCGTCCTCTCGCTCCGTGCTGTTCGCCCTGCGGCGTCTCCGGGCCGACAGGGTCCTGACCGTCATTTCCGCCCGGGTCGGCGGGTCTGCCGATCCTGGCTGGACCCGGTTCCTCGGTGGCGATTCCCGGGTGACCCAGATCCGACTTGGCGGACTCAATTCCAGCGATCTGATGGAGATGACCGGCGCCCTCGGGCTCGGGTCACTTACGCAGAGAGGCGCCTCACGGTTAGTTGTGCATACCGAGGGCAATGCCCTCTACTGCCGGGCGCTACTCGGTGAAATCGGTGTTGGCGTTTTGAACGGAGAGGAGGGAGGACTGCCGGCTCCCCGGAATCTGTCCGCCGTCATTCTCGCCCAGGTGGCCAAGTTGCCGGACTCCACGCAAGCCTTTCTGGCGGCAGCAGCGGTGCTCGGACAACACGCCCCCGTGTCGATGATCGCGACGGTTGCACTGCTCGCCAACGCATCCGAGGCCGTCGATGAGGCCGTTGCGTCCGGGCTGATGACTGAGCGGGTCATCGCCTCGGAGCTGTCTTTCACCCATCCGCTCTATCGGGCGGCTATCTATACGGACCTCAGTCCAACGTGTCGCCAGATGCTGCACGCGAGCGCGGCCGAGGCTGTGGCGGGACAGGCTCGTCTCGTACACCGAATAGCGGCGTGCGCCGGGCCAGACGACGCGCTTGCGGGCGGGCTCGAGGAATTCGCTGTGCAGAGCCTCACCTTGGGTGAATTGGGGACCTCGGCCTGGGCGTTCGAGAAGGCAGCGCTTCTGTCGTCGGTGACGGAGGATCGAGAACGTCGGCTGCTCGACGCAGCAGTCAGCCAGCTCAATGCCGCGGATGCGACTGCCGCTGCAAGGGTCCTTGCCCTCTGCCAAAGCGACAGTGCGCGGCGTGCAGCGTTGACTGGGCTCCTTGGCGTTTACGCAGGGCTGCCGAGCGCCGAGGACCGCCTCCTCACGGCATGGGAAGACCACGATCCGGATTCGGAGCGGGACATAGGGGCGCGGGCTGCGACATCGCTGGCCAACTGGATGGTGCTGTCTGGGCGTCCCGACCAGGCACTCGAGTGGGCCGAGCGCGCGGTGGACGGGACCGTCGCGGGATCGCCGCTGCGGAAAATGGCCCAGGTGGCTCAGGCCTATGCCTTCGCCGCGGCCGGTCGAAGCACCGAGGGCCTTGACGTCCTCGACTTTCTTCCTGATTCAGGGAACGAAGTGCCAGTGTCCGAGGCCGACCCCCTGATCATGCGCGGAATGCTGAGCGTCTACGGCGACGATCTTGCCGGGGGCATCGCGGACCTTGGCGTTGCGGCGGCCCGAATACGTACCGGCCTAGCTGCGTCCTATCCGGTCCATTGCCTGACGCACCTGAGCGACGCGCATTTCCGCCACGGCGACTGGGACGCCGCCAATACCTATGCGCAGCTGGCGACGTCGCTCGCACAAGATGCCGACCGCCCGATGGATCTGGCCCGGGCACACGCACGTGCCGCGCAAGTCCTCTCACTCCAGGGTCAGTGGTCGAGCGCCCAGGCGCACGTCAGGGCCGCCCAAGACGCAGCCCAGCGGTTCCCGCTGGCACTCGCTGTCGCCAATGCTGCGATGGCAGCTGCCTCTCTGGCCTCTGCACGTGATGAGCCCGCCGGCGTGCTGGCTGCCACCGAACCGGTACGTGCCCCCGGAATGCTCGGGATTGGGGGACTGCCCGGAATGTTCAACTGGAGAGCGCTCGAGGTAGACGCGCTCATCAAGTTGGATCAGCTCGGCGAAGCCAAGACCGCTCTCGATGAGTTCGAAGGAGCAATCCCTCAGGGTGGGTTGCCCTCGGCAGCGCTTGCCCTCGCTCGTTGTCGAGGGAACTTGGCGGTGGCGACCGGAGATCTGGCGCGGGCGAAGGAGATGTTCGGGCAGGCGCACTCACTTGCATCCGCCGTACCGATGCCCTTCGAACGAGCTCTCGTCGGACTTGACGACGGACGGCGCCTCCGCGGGATCGAGGACAGACCAGGGGCGGTCCTCCAGCTCGAGCGAGCCCACAAGATCTTTTCGGACCTGGGTGCCGACCCCTATGTCCAGGCCTGCGCCGCCGAACTGGCCACCCTGGAGGTGACAGCGGCGGAGGCGAGTCCTGCCGTCCTTCTCGGGCTCAGCCGCGCCGAGCTGGCTGTCGCTCGCCTGGTGGCGACGGGACTGACCAACCGGGAGGTGGCAGCGGAGCTCTACGTCTCGGTCAAGACGGTCGAGTACCACCTCCGGAACAGCTTCATCAAGCTCGACATCAGCTCCCGCCGAGAGCTCAGCGCACTGATTCACTAGCGGACTCGGCTTCACTAGCGGAATCGGCCTGGAATACCGGGTCCGCGGGCTGATCACACAGCCGCTTCGATTCAGTCCTTTTTCGGCTCGGTCGCAAAACCTGGGGTCAAACCTAGGGTCCGGCCCTGGGGACAAACCTCCTGTTCAGGCGTTAGCTGAGAGCCATGGTCGCATCAGCAACCCAGAGGCCCGTCGTGCGCCTCCTTCTGGAACTCCACCCAGCCCCCGAAGGACGACTCGAGGGACGGCTGCGCACAGACGTCGACGACTCCGGGACGCCCTTCTCCGGTGTGCTCGAACTGCTCAAAGCCATCGAAGAGACGCTGACTGCGGTCGAAAGCGCTGCTCACAACCCTGCGAAGGAAGGACCGAGTCATGACGTTCAGAACTGATCACACGAACAGCGGAGTTTCCCAGTCTCCCGTCGGAAGACGGCGAGCGCGCGTGGTGCTGTGGGCCGCCGGGGTCGCCACCATCGTCGGTTTGGCAGCGGGTGGGATCGCGTCGTCACACCTCACCTCGTCGCTGAGCGACTACGACGCCCCGGGCTCGGCCGTGGTCCTGGCGCAACACCAGATCCAGCGCGCCACCGGCGTCAACCCAGAAGAAGGCTACGAGGTCGTGGTACGCACGGCGGCCGCGATCGGTGCCAGCTCGCCTCTCCCCTCGAGAGTCGGAACCGTGGTGGCCCTTCTGCGGGAGCGCCCCGAAGTGAAAGGCGTCTACGACTACGCCAACACCGGGGACTCGACCATGATCTCGGGCAACGGGAAACTCACGGTCGTCGTCGCCACCGTTGGCAACGTGCAAGAGAAGCAGGCCGTCACAGCGCTCCAGCGCGCACTCGCGACCGAGCCTGGACTCAAGGGCAATACCTGGCTCGGGGGGCCCACCGCCGCCGCCGTGCAGATCGCTGCGGTGTCCTCTCAGGACCTGGGTCGGGCTGAGGTCCTCGCCTTGCCATTCTTGCTCCTGCTGCTGTTCTTCGTCTTCCGCGGCATCCGAGCGGCCGCCATGCCCATCGTCGGTGCCGTGTTCGCCATTGCCGTCACGCTGGGCGTCATGGGTTTGATCACGATGACTCTCCCACTGTCGGTCTTCGCCCTCAATCTGGTGATCGCCCTGGGTCTGGGGCTGTCGGTCGACTTCAGCCTTCTGATCGTCTCGCGCTTTCGAGAGGAGTTCAGTCGGCAAGGCTCAATTGACGCAGCACTGCTCACTGTGAAGAAGACCGCAGGCCGCACCGTGCTCTTCAGTTCGCTCACCATCGCCGCCGCCATGGCCACGCTCGCCATCTTCCCCGAGCGTTTCGTGTATTCGATGGGGATCGCCGGTGCCGTCGTCGTCTTGTCCGCGGGGATCTTTGCCCTGTTCGTCCTGCCATCGCTCCTGAGACTTCACGGCGATCGCATTGCGGCGAAATCCTCGACCGTCCGCCACGGCCACACCGCCGGCGATGACGGGCAGGCGACAGGACGTTGGTACCGGGTGGCGACCGTCGTGATGCGCAGGCCCGCGCTCTGGGCCCTGTCCGCGCTCCTGGTCCTCGTCGTCCTTGCCGCCCCGTTCCTCCATGTCGCCTTCACCGGGGCCGATGCGAGCAGCCTTCCGGCAAGCAGCTCGGCCGGTACCGCCTACGAACTCGTCCAGAGCAAGTTCGCCGCCTTCTCCGAGGCGCCCGCCGGCCTGGTGGTCGACGCCGCCCGAGCGACACCGAGCGAGTTGGCGTCTGTTGCCGCCGAGGCGACCCGGGTCCCCGGGGTGAAGGCTGTCTCGACGTTCCAGCATCTTGGAGGCTCGCTGTGGGAGTCCGACGTGGTCCTGACCGCTGCGCCTCTCTCGCCTGCCGCGCAGCAGGCAGTGAACGACCTTCAGACACTGCACAATCCGGGACAGATCACGGTCGTCGGACAGACCGCTTCCTTCTTGAGCCTGCAGAGCAGCCTGAAATCGCACCTCCCAGTCGTCCTGGGACTGATCATTCTGATCGCGCTCGTGATGCTCTTCGCCATGACACGCTCAGTGGTCCTGCCACTGATGGCGGTGGTGATGAACATTCTGACTATTGGTGCCACCTTCGGCATGCTCGTGTGGGTCTTCGAGTGGGGCCACCTACGGAACCTGCTGGGGTTCAGCGGTCCTGGTGCGCTGCAGTCGACGTCACTGATCATCATCCTGGCGGTGGTGTTCGGACTCTCGACCGACTACGGCGTGTTTCTGCTCGGGCGAATGAAGGAGGAGCATGACGCGGGGGCCTCCCCGGACCAGGCCGTCGCCCTCGGGCTGGACCGCACCGGAGGGATCGTCAGTGCCGCCGCACTGTGTCTGGCGCTGGCCCTGGGCGCTCTCGTCTTGTCCCGGCTTGTCTTCGTCAAGGAACTGGGCCTGGGCGTGGCATTCGCCGTGCTTCTCGATGCGACCCTGGTCAGGGCCGTGTTGGTGCCGGCGACGATGAAGCTTCTCGGTCGCACCGCGTGGTGGTCGCCGTGGTCACCACACCCGACCAAGGGAACGCCCCTCGTGCGAGCCCTGCCCGAGGTGCCGCTCGCGCCGGAACTCGTGCACAGCGCCGACCTTGCGCCAGTCAAGTAGCGCTCACGCCTGCAGCACCCTGACCCTCGTCAGCCATAGCTGACGCCGCCGACCACAACGCACTTCCAGGTCTGGAGAAGAACATGAACACTGACACGCTCGAAGCAGTACAGCTCGGAGGCACCACGCAGTGGATTCGCATCCGGGGGGCCGATCCTTCCAATCCGGTGCTCTTGCTGATCCAACAGGGCCCCGGCCTCCCGATGATCAACGAGGTGCGCCGCTTCGAGCGGGCCCTCGGACTCGAGGAGGACTTCACCGTCGTCTATTGGGATCAGCGTGGCTGTGGTCGCTCGCTGCGCGCGCCCAACACCCAGGCACGGATCTCCCTAGACCTCATGGTGGGTCACACGGTGTCGCTCCTCGAAATCCTTAACGACCGATTCGGCAAAAGGGCGTACGTCGCCGGGTTCTCACTCGGCGCAACGATCGCTCTCCACGCAGCAGCACAACGCCCAGACCTCGTGGAGACGCTGGTGGCGGTAGGACCGGACGTCGATGGTGTCGCGGCCGGCAACAGCGCTTACGGCTTCGCGCTCGACACCGCTCGCCAACGCGGCAACAAGCGGGCGATTCACCAACTCGAAGCAATCGGACCTCCTCCGCACCTCGACGCCAAGCGGTTCGGCACCCGGGTCCGTTGGGCCTCCAACTTCGGTGGTGTGACCCATGACCAGTCATACGGCGCGGTGGTGCGGACCTTGCTGGTGAGCCTCGTTCGCTCGTCGGACTACTCGGTTGGAGATGTGCTTCGAACCGTTCGCAGGATCACCGCCACCCAGGCCGCCTTGTTGCCGGAGATGGCCGAACTGGATCTCGCCAACACGGTGCCTCACCTGGACCTGCCGCTCGTCATGGTCCAAGGTCGTCTCGACCGAGTCGCCCCAGGCAAAGCAGCCCAACGGTACTTCGACACCGTCGAGGCGCCGAAGAAGGAGCTTGTCTGGTTCGAGAAGTCGGCGCACACACCGCAACTCGAGGAACCCGAGAAATTCCGGGACGTTCTCATGCAAATCCGAACGGCACGGATCGCGCTCAGTGGGGAACAGTCATGACGGCGTCCCGCTCATGGATGCTCTACGGCGCCACTGGCTACACGGGCAGCCTGATCGCCCAGCAGGCTCTTGACCGCGGTCACCGCCCCATCCTCGCCGGTCGGAACGGACCAGAGGTCTCTGCCCTCGCCGCACGCCTTAGCCTGCCTCACCGGGTCGTGAACTTGGACGACGCGGCCGCACTCCAAGCAGCGCTGTCCGACGTGGAACTGGTGCTCAACGCCGCCGGTCCATTCCTTCACACGGTGGTCCCGCTGGCCGAAGCATGTCTCAGCGTCGGTGTGCACTACCTCGACATCAGCAACGAGCTCCAAGTGTTCCGCGCTCTCTACGGACTCGACCAGCGTGCTCGTCGGGCCGGTGTCACCATCATGCCCGGGGTCGGGTTCGGCGTCGTTGCCACCAACTGCCTGGCGCGCTCAGTGAGCGAACGGGTCGGCGGTGCGGAGTTCCTCGAGGTTGCTACCCGGATCGCCTCAGCCCAGCCGGGGCCCGGAGCGTCCGCGACCCTGCGAGAGAACCTCCCCTATGGAGGTTGGATCCGCCAAGCCGGCAAGTTGGCATCCCAGGACCTGTTCACCGGCATTACGACCATCGACTTCCCCGACGGCCCCTGCGAAGCCATGCCTGTCCCGACGGGCGACCTCGAGGCGGCCTTCCACGCGACTGCCGCCCCCAACGTGATCGCGTACGCAGTCAGCCCGCCGACACCGAATCCGCCGGAGGCGGATGGTGCTGTACTACAGAACCCGCGATCGTTCGGGTGGGCTCGGGCGACCGCTTGGGACGGTTCGACCACCACCGCGCTACTCGAGACGGGTGATTCCTATCTCTTCACACCCGGGGCCAGTGTCCGCGCCGTCGAAGAAGTCTTCGCGGGATCCCACCTGGGAGCGCTCAGCCCCGCTTCGGCGTTTGGGCCCGACTTCGCGTTCAGCATCGATAACACAGTCGCACTTGCGGCCCCCTGGGAGGCTTAGGTGGGCGTGGCTCACGTTACGAACCCGGTCTGGTATGCGAGCACGACGACTTGGACGCGGTCGCGGAGGCCGAGTTTCTGGAGAACGTGCGTGACGTGGGTCTTGACGGTCGTCTCGCTGATATAGAGCTCCGCGCCGATCTCTGCGTTGGACAGGCCGCGGGCGATGAGCCGAAGGATGTCTTGCTCGCGTGCGGTGAGCTCGTCGAGTTCTTTCGGCGGCTCGTGGCGAGGAATGCTTGTGAATTTCTTGATCACTTGTTTGGTGATCGCTGGTGAGAGGAGCGCGTCTCCGGCGGCGACGGTGCGGACCGCCTCGATCAGCTGTTCGGGGGGGTCGTCTTTGAGCACGAATCCGCTCGCGCCGCCGCTGAGGGCTTCATAGACGTATTCGTCGAGTCCGAAGGTGGTGAGGATCAGGATCCGCGCCGTGTTGTCGGCGGCGAGGATCCGGCGGGTGGCCTGGAGCCCATCGAGCTGTGGCATGCGGATGTCCATCAGGATCACGGTCGGGTCAAACCGCGCCGCCATAGCCACCGCTTCCAGTCCGTTGCTTGCTTCGGCGACGACTTCCATGTCTTGTTCGCCGGAGAGCAACATTCGAAAGCCGGCGCGGACCATGGACTGGTCGTCGGCGATGAGGACTCGGATCGTCATGGCCGGTCTGAGGTGAGTGGGAGGCGGGTGCTGAGCGTGAACCCGCCACCGTTTGTCCTGCCTGCGGTCATCTCGCCGCCGTAGAGTCTGACGCGCTCGCGGATGCCGATCAGTCCGTGCCCGTAGCCGTCGCTCGGCGTCGCGCCGGTGCCGTCGTCGCGCACCTCGATCCCTACCTCGTCGGGCCCATAGCGGACGGTGACCTCCGCGTGGCTGGCGCGGGCGTGCTTGAGCGCGTTGGTGAGACCCTCCTGCACAATCCGATACGCAGAGAGGTCGACCCCTGGCGGGAGCGGCACACGCTCCCCTTCGAGGTGCAGCTCGACGGGAAGCCCGGCGCGGCCGATCTCTTCCACTAATGAGTCGAGGCCGTCGAGGCCGGGCTGAGGAGCGAGCTCGATGCCATCGCCCTCACGGCGCATCACACTGAGCAGACGGCGCATCTCGGCCAGCGCGCCGCGCCCGGCCTGCTCGACACTGCTAAGGGCATCGCGATCCTGGGCCATCGCGTCGGGGAGATGGTGCCTGACAGCGCCGACCTGCAGGACCATCACGCTGACGGCGTGCGCGACGATGTCGTGCAGCTCGCGGGCGATCCGCGCTCGCTCCTCGGCCACGGCGACCCGCGTCGCTGCATCTCGCTCCTGCTCGGCCTGGGTCGCATGTGACTCCGCCACCTCGGCCTGCTCGGCCCGGGCGCGGACAGCAAAGCCTGCAACCCAGGCGACGGCGAAGTCGACGGGAATGAAGACGAGCTGGTCGACCGAGACTCCGGGGATGTTGTAGACGAGGGTCACCGCAGCGCCGACCACGATCACCAGTCCGAGCGCCGGCTCGCCGGAGGTCCCGAAGGTTCCCGAGCAGGAATGCAGCCACCAGCCCAATCAGGAAGAGGGCGTCGGGATACGGGATCAACAGCGGGTCGACGAACGAGATTGCCGCAGCCAAAAGCCAGTATGCCGCCGGTCCGGCAAACGGAAACCATCGCCGCGCGAAAAGCGGTAGCACCAGGATCACGAGCGCGGGAACGCAGAACCACAGCGTCGTTGTCGGAGCTCCGGGCGAGCCGCGTCCGAGCACCACGTCAACGATCGCCAGGATCGCCACCAGCGCGATCAGCAGGTCGAACCAGTACGTGCGGGTGAAGTGTCCGATTCGGCTCACCCGCTGAACGTACTCCGCTCCCTCCGCTCCCGCCTCCTACCTACGTAGGAGTCCAAATCGTCGGATGGTAGGAGCGCCAACACAGCCTCCCGACGATGCCGATCTCGCCATCGCACCTTAACTTCGCCATATGGCACAACGAGGGTCGACGAAAGGAAGAACAATGATCGAGAAAAACCAGACCAAGCGCGACGGCAAGACCGTGGCAGTCGATCAACCATTACCGCCGGCCCAAAGGACAAAGACATTCACCTGGGCACGAATCGTTGCCCTAATGGTCATCGGGGTGATGTTGTTGGGCCTGACGTACATCGGGTTCGCACCCGGCGACGCCGCGGTCTCGGTCCCGCAGGGAGCGCACGCCGGCCAGCTGACCATGCACCCGTGCACTTATGCGTCCGACAAGGGTGCGATGCGCGCCGACTGCGGAACGCTCGTCGTGCCCGAGAACCGGGCAGACCCCCGGTCGCGCCTGATCGCGCTGCCAGTAACCCGGATCCTGGCTCGCTCATCGCACCCGCTGGAGCCAATCTTCCATTTGAACGGCGGCCCGGGCATCACCAACATGACGTTCCCCCAAGCGAACCGCCTGGCCGCTCAGCACGATGTGGTCATGGTCGGCTACCGCGGCGTCGACGGCTCTTCGGTGCTGAACTGTCCCGAGGTGACGGCGGCGCTGGAGAACTCTGACTACCTCACCAAAGCGTCGCTGAGCGCGTACTCCCAGGCCTTCGCCTCGTGCGCGAAGCGGCTTGAGCGAAGCGGCGTAGACCTCGCCGGCTACACAATGGAGGCGCAGGCCGGCGACATCGAAGCCGCTCGCGTCGCGCTCGGCTACAAGCGCATCGACCTGCTCAGCGACAGCGCCGGCACCCGCCTCGCGATGATCTACTCGTGGATGTACCCAAAGAACGTCGACCGCTCGGTGATGGTCGGAGTCAACCCGCCTGGGAACTTCATCTACAGCGGAGCCGAGATCGATCAGGGGATCGAGCGTTACTCGGCGCTGTGCGCGCAGCAGCCTTCCTGCGCCGCCCGCACCAAAAACCTTGCCGCGAGCATGCAGCACACGGTGGCACACATGCCGAGCAGTTGGTTCTCCCTGCCGATCGAGCCTGGCAACGTGCTGGTCGGGACGTTCCTCGGGCTCACGGATGAGACCGCGGTACTTTCGCCACTGGGTGGACCGGTGACCCTCGACTCGTGGATCTCCGCCGCGCACGGCGACCCGAGCGGCCTGTGGTTCCTCTCGGCGATGGCCAATCTCGCCCTCCCCACGTCGTTCACCTGGGGCGAGTTTGCCAGCATCGGGATGGCCGATGCGCATCCTGTCGAGCGCTACTTCAGCTCCGGCGCGGACCGGGGCTCCATTATCGGCAATCCCCTGGGGGAGTTCCTGTGGGGGGCAGGAGGCCTTGCGCACGCCTGGCCCGCCAACCCAGGTGAGGACCAATACACCAGTGTGCAGAACTCGAGCGTCCCGACGCTGCTCATCGGCGGCACGCTCGACTTCGAGACACCGGCCCAGAACGCCACCAAGGAGCTGTTGCCGCACCTTTCCAACGGGCATCAGGTCATCTTGTCCGGGCTCGGGCACTCGGAAGACTTCTGGTACTACGAGCCGAAAGCCAGCGCACAGCTGCTGACCACGTTCTACGCCACCGGCCAGGTCGACACGTCCCGCTACACCCCGAACAAGGTCAGCTTCACCACATCGCAACCGCAGACAGGGATTGCCAAGGACATCCTTGGGACACTGGTCGGCTTGGCCTTGGTGGCAGTGATCTGGCTCGTGGTGTTGGCGATCCGGATCCGCCGCCGAGGCGGTACCGGCCGCAAGACGGGCGCATGGATCCGCTCCGCCGGTCCGATCGTGTTCGGACTCGGCGGATGGTGTCTGGGGGCGCTGTTGGTGCTGCGGTTCTGGCCGAGCCTGCCGCTCGACGACCAGCTGTTGGCAGTGGTCTCGATCGCGGTGCCGATCTGGCTCGGGGTCTACGCCGGCTGGGTCCGCTCCGACACACCGAAGGCGATGCGGGCCAAGGGCATCGGTGCCGCTGGTGTCGGTGCGGTGGTCGGAGCCGAACTCGGTTTCCACGTCACCAGCGGGGGCATCGCGTTGATCACGACGATCATCGGTGCGGCGGTCGTGTCGAACCTGAGTCTGCTCGTGCTCGACATCTGGACCGAGCGGGCCGCCGCCGGGGGAACGGCCGCTCCGGCGGTGGATCTGTCCGAGACGGAGCACCTGGAGACGGAGCACCTGGAGCCGGCCCTGACCATCGGAGCGAGGCCATGAAGACGGCGAAACTGGACCGATCGATGCATCAGGCACCCACCACGTCTTGGCCGACCAGGGGCGCTCCGACACCGACCACGACATCCGTCAGCAAGACCTCAGTCCTCGTCGGACTGTGCTTCCTCACTGCCACCTTCACCTTCGCGATCGGTAACGCGCTCATCCGCTCGTACTTCTCGAGCTCGACCGCCCACACTGCCCTCGTCGTCGGCGTGTTCCTTCTGGCGTGCTGCGGCCTCGCCGTCGCAGTCAACGGCGCTTCCATGCGGCGGATTCTCACGCCGTCGGCACCACTTCGAGCGCGGGCCTACCTGGCGCTGAGGGTGACGGAGTGCCTCACACTTGTGGCAGTGGGCGTGTACTTCCTGACGAGCCACGCGTACTGGAATCCGTATGTGCTTGCGATCTACGCGGTATCTGGTGTTGCAGGCCTCGTCCTCTCGTCTGCCCTGCTGACTTCGAGGATCGTGCCGAGGAACCTCTCCATGCTGGGCGTCATCGGCTATCCCGTCTTCTTGCTGGGAAGTGTTTTGGCCATGTTCAATCTCATCAACGTGACGCACGGCGCAGGGATGCTGGCGCTGGTCATCGGCGGTCTCTTCGAGTTGATCCTGCCCATCTGGCTCTTCACCAAGGGGTTCACTTCCCACGGATCCGGGACTTCCTTGTCAGCGCCTACCGCCACGCGCTCCGCGTAGAGGCCTACATCGGCTTCCTCACTGATCGGTACCCGCCATTCAGCTTCACCGCTTGAGTGGAAATCGCTCACCAGACAACAAGGAACATGATTATGTCAACCCGGACCGATGTCTGGACCGACGTTCACCACGAACGCCAATCCCTATTGGCGCTGCTCGAAGCGCTCACACCCGCGCAATGGGATGCCCCCTCGCTCTGCGCTGAATGGCGGGTTCGGGATGTCGTCGGACACATGGTGAGCGAAACCCGCATGACCGTTGCTCAGGCTGCCTGGGGGTTCATGACATCGGGGTTCCGAATCAACCGGTATATCGCCAAGGATGCCCGCCAGCGAGGCGCAGCTCCCGTCGCGACGCTTCTCGAGGATTTCCGGGGCGTGGTTCTCGCTCGCACGCATCTGCCTGGCCTCTCGTCGTTGTCCCTGCTCGAGGACATAGTCATCCACCAGATGGACATCCGCCGACCACTTGAGCGACCTCGCCACGTTCCCGATCGGCGAATGATCCCCGTCGCCCGGGATCTATGGACGAATAGCTTCTTTCCTGGCGCGAAACTGTTCGAGGGCATTAACGCCATCGCGACCGACGCGGATTGGGCGGCCGGCGATGGTCTGGATGTCACCGGGCCCATCGAGGCGTTGGTTCTCACCTTGGCCGGTCGCTTCGCCGCGCTCGACCAGCTGCAAGGTGATGGATCAGCGATCCTGCTTATGCGCGCAGCGGCTCTCAGGGGACGGTGAGGGGTTGATTTCCCGAAGGCCAACTGGCCGGCTAGTCGGAGGTACGTGTTACTTCTCGGAGCATTGAGAATGTGCGCCCTAGGCCGGTTACCGAGCGGGACTTCCTTGGCTCCAGGACTATCCACATGGTGCTGGACTGGGGGCAGGCAACAATCGCGAGCACCGCGTCGAACGCACGGTTCGCCGGATGGACCTTGGCAATCCACATTGGCAATCAAATCAGGATTACCCCAGGGACGGTGTTCAACGGCCTGGACAAGAGTGCCTGTTCAAGACCACCCGAATGAATCGAGAAGACGCTCTGGACAACCCAGACCGGCCTCCGGAGCCGGTGGCGCAGGTTCTAGTCCTGCCGGGGGCGCTTTCTATTTTCCCAGTTCGACTGGTCTCCCGCACGAAACGAGCGGTCTTGTGATGTCGTTCGCCTTACGGGTACCGCTGAAACCACGAATTTGTCAGGAGCTGACCGGAGCTCATTTTCGAGTTCTCCGAGGCTCTCGTATCCAGTTCACCGCGTTCACGCGTTCACGCGTTCCGCGCGGCCTCGGGTCCCGTGATCCGGCTGAGCAGTGAAAAGGTCGAGGCGACTATCGCGAGTGAAACCGCGAGACCGCCGAACACTGCTGCCCAATAGGTGGCCCCTGGAACTTCGAACGTTATGCCGACTTGAGAGCTGAGGTAGAGGGCTGCAGCAACCAGACCTACGGCGAGCGAAACGCCGGCAACGACGAAAAGTGGCAGTGCGCTTTCCAATGCAATCACACGACGCAGAGTGCTGAGCGGGAGACCGGCGAGACGGAGCAGACTGAATGGACGCTTGCGCTCACCCAACCCGGCCATCACGTTCACGGCGAGACTGCACGCGGCGATGATCAGGCTCGCAACGATGATCACAGCAGTCATGTCCTGGATCGCCGCCAGGAGCCGCGCCGTAGAGGGATTGAGCGCCACGACCGCCGCGGGAGTCCCTTCGAAGGGAAAGGCTCCTTCGAGTGACGTGCGCGCCCGTTCGATCGAGCCCGATGACCCGTCGGTGGCGACGACCACTGCGTCGACTGGGAGCCTGGTGATCTGGGCCGCAGAGAGATCCGCGCTCGGCCATACCGTCGTGGAGGCGTGCGCGTTATGCCCGAGGACGTTCGAGAGAAAATAGCCGACACCCGCCGCCGTCGCTCCTGGGGTGCACTTCCCGATAGCGGGCGTCTCCGCCAGTTGGTCGCACGAGACGACTCCGAACGAATCCACGAGCGGACCTTGGGACCGTCCGAACGAGTTCCTCAGCGGAGCTTGAGGGCTGTCGTGGACCACGGTCACACCGCTGACTCCGGGCGTCAAGCGGAGCGCAGCAAGCGTCTGGCTCGTCACCGAAGGAACTTGCGCGGAAGCGGGACAATTTGTCGAGAAGCCACAGAACGGGACGGCGAGCGTGTCGTTCCCGATGCTTCCCCGCCCTGCACTGCTCGCAGCAGCGATGGAGCTCAATGCTCCGATGGCCGCACTCGTGATGAAGAGAGCGATGACGAGCCCACTGACGAACCGGAAGGCCGCCTTGGGGTTGTCGAGGAGGCGGCGGCCGGCGATGAGGGTGGCGGGGCGGCTCGCGCGATGGGCCATGAGCCGAGCCCCCGCAGTGGTGAACCACGGCCCGGCCAACACCAGCCCGACAACAAGAAGCCCGAAGCCCAGGAGGAACTCGAGCTGCTGGCCGCTGTTGCTGTTCGGCTTGCCGGCGGCGTCAAAGTAGGCGAGCAAGGCGATCCCGGCGACAAGCGGGATGACCCGGAAGACCCGCGGCGAGGCAGAGGTCGTTCGTCGACTCACACCGAGCGGCGAGATCCGAACACGCTGGAGCGCCAGACGTGCGGACACGATTGCGGCGATCGGAACGCCGATCACGACGATCGCGATGTCGATCGCCCGAAGCGAGAGGTCTCCTGCGGCCAACGGCGCGCCCGTGAAGGGGACGCGGTAGAGGAGCGGTCGGAGGAGAAAGAACAGGACGAAACCCAGCGACACTCCGGCGAAGGCCGCCACCGTCGCCTCCACGGCCGAGATCACCGAGATCTGCCGCGGCGTGGCACCCACGAGCCGCATGGCGGCGAAGCGCTCCTCTCGCCTGGCGGCGGACAGCCGACTGGCGGTAGATATCAAGATGAGCACGGGCAGCAACAAGGCGACCGCTCCAATGGCCAGGATCCACTGCAGGGCGAACGCGCTGCCGGCGCCGCTCTTACAGGCATCGCAACTGGACGGCGTCTGCTGGATGCCTCGGACTTCGACCGCCCCCGGAACGAGCGAGAGTTGGTGCGAGTCGTGGCCGATGACGATGATCAGCGAGTTGGGCGACGGGAGGCCGGCCGGGCCGATGGTTCCGGTCTGGTGTCCGGCAAACCGCTCGGCCAGCTGGTCTGTCGGGGTCGACGCCAACAGGCGTTCGAGCGCCGGCGAGGCGTCATACTGTCCTGGTCCCGGCAGATGCGCGAGTCCCGGCGGGACAGGCGAGGTTGGCCCGGTGGCGGCGACATCGACCCGGTCGATTGCCTGGTCGCCGAACTGGTCGACGCTGAGCAGCCACCACAACGGATCCGACGCCGAGGTGCTCGTCGTCCGTGGAGTTGTCGGCGAGGTGTCCAGCCAGGCGCCGCGCTGGGTTTGGCTGTGAAGCCCGTTGACTCCGGCGAGCGCCATCAGGAGCAAGCCGACCCCGAGGGCAACCGCAGCGGCAGTGACAAGGGCGCGCAACGCCGCTTCGCGCCCACCGCCGAGAGTGAGGCGCAATCCGAGGCGAATCATCGAACGGCGCGATCGAGCGAGGCGACGATCCCGTCGCGGACGACGACTTCGCGATCGGCATAGGCGGCCACCCGCGGTTCATGGGTGACGAGGACAACGGTTGTGCCCTGGTGACGCGCCGCGTCCGTCAGAAGTTCCATCACGAGCTCACCTGTGAGCGAGTCAAGCGACCCTGTCGGTTCGTCGGCGAAAAGGACCTCGGGCTGAGCGACGAGGGCGCGGGCCAGTGCCACACGCTGGGCCTGCCCCCCTGACATCTCTCCTGAACGGTGGCGCTCCATCCCACCCAGCCCGAGGCGCTCGAACCAGGAACGGGCCTCATTGAGGGCCTGGGCGCGGCGCATCCCGCCTAAGAGCAACGGAAGCGCGACGTTTTCCTCGGCGCTCAGCTCGGGCACGAGTTGGCCGAACTGGAAGACGAAGCCGAAGCGATCGCGACGGAGCGCACTGCGCTCTTGTTCTCGCAGGGTGTCGATGCGTGTCCCGGCGAACCAGATCTGGCCGGAGTCCGGGGCGAGAATGCCAGCGAGGCAATGGAGCAAGGTCGTCTTGCCCGAGCCGCTCGGGCCCATGACAGCGAGCACTTCGCCTCGGGCGACAGTGAGGTCGGCACCGCGCAGCGCCGGCGTCTCGCCGAAGGACAGCACGGCCCCTTTCGCTTCAACGATGGGGCCGCCCCCTGCTGTTGTTCGAGGGAGCCGATCGGTGCTCACGACCGCACCTCGTCCGCCAGCACGCTGAGCCGAGCGGCAGTGAGGTCGATCCAACGAAGGTCCGCTTCAAGGTGAAACAGGCCGTGGTCCGCGAGGAGAGTGTCGACCACGGCACCTTTTCGTTTGAGTTCGGTCAGCTCCCTCATGCGCTTGAGATGGGCACTGCGCTGGGTGTCGAGGTAGAGCTCAGCGGAGCGCCCAAGCATGAGGGAGAGCACGACCTTTGCGAAGAGCTCAGTCTGGAGATGTGGCTCGGGCTCGATCGGTTGACTCAGCCACGATTCGACCTCGTGCCTGCCCATCTCGGTGATCGCGTAGCGCTTGCGTTCGGGCCCGGACCCGGGCTCCACCTCACCTGGGAGGACCTTTCCGTCGCGCGCCAAGCGACCCAGCGTGGCGTAGACCTGGCCGAACGGGAGCGGCTTGCCGCGCCCGAAGTAGCTGTCGTAATCGCGCTTCAAGTCGTAGCCGTGGCTGGGCTCCCGATCGAGCAGGCCGAGGAGTGTAAGGGGGACGCTCATACCTGAGAGCATACACTCAGCGTATACACCAATCAACCATCAAGATGAGTTTCTGGGTCCACCGAGCGGGCGGGATGGCGCTTCCTTGGTTCCTTCGGCGATCCGGTCGCGGCCATTCTTCCGTGCTTACGCCCCGGCGACCGAAGCTCCCGAGCGAGGGCAACGTAAGGTCGGGCGTTGGATCTCCAGGCGGCGCGAGGGCTCAATGCTCGGAGCGCTGAAGGACGGGGCGGCGCATCAAAATCTCCACAATCGGCCCGCCACGACGGTCGCGAGCACGGTGAGGGACACGATGAGCTCAATGAGGCGCTGCACGGTCCGCGACAGGTAAGGAAGCCCTGCCGTGGCGACGCCCAGCGCCAAAGCCACGTGCAGGACGGGGAAACTCAGCACGTAGCCGTAGAACTCGATGCTGCGTGGTCGCCCCCCACTCGGTCCGAGCGCGAGGACGAGGATTCCGCTGACGACAAGCGTCCCGACGGCCGAGGCCGCGAGGTCCCGCACCACCATCCAGCGCTTGGCCAGGCTGGCCAGCACCAGGAGGAACGCGATCGTCCCGATCGATCCGCCGATCCAAAAGAGAGTCACCAGCCAACGGATGCCGCAGGGAGGGGGGCTCAGTGCGTGCGTAATGACGTCTTCGGGGTGCGAATTGGATCGGAGGACCAGCACCGAACAGATCACCGCCAAGGCGGCGAGCATCAGCCGAACGCCGTCTGACCCCCGGCGCCGCCGCTGGCCGTCGCCGATGGGGGCGAAGAAGATGGCCCGCCTCGCCAGGCGAGCCGATTTCGTTGCCGATGAGGCCTCGGTCCGAGCGGGGATCTGTGTAGCCATTGCTGTCTCTCGTACCGCCAACAGTCGCCGACGTCAACCGGCCGTTCGGATCAACCGCTGGAGCGCAGAAGACGCCCTGGACAACCCGGACCCGCCTCCGGTGACGGAGGCGGTGGCGGTGGCGCAGCTTCCAGTCCTGCTGGGGGCACTCTCATCTGGCCGGTTCAGGCGGCTGAAAACACTGTCGCGCTCTTGCGTCAGGTCACCTCAGTGGCGGCGAAGAGCGATCTGTACATCTTGGTCATTTCGGGCATTTGATAGCGGGCCTGGAGGCCGCTCGGGTTGGGGAGCAGCCAAAGAAGGGCACAGCCAAGGAGTTCGGGCTGGGGGCCGATTGTCGCTCCAGGTCTGCGAAAAGCCGTCCGGTACGCCTGCAGCCCGAGCACCGCGACGCATCGAGGCCGCAGCATCCGTACCTTGGCCTCCAGCTGCGTTGCACCTTCACGCAGTTCAGAGCCATTGAGCTCGCTCGCAGCGGCAGTCACTCGCCCCACGAGGTTCGTGATGCCAACACCGAGCTCAGGCAGGGTGTTCTGTTCACCTGGTGAGAGAACGGATTCGGTGAACCCACCAGCACAGAGCAACTTCCAGAACCGGTTCCCCGGGCGGGCAAAATGCAGACCGAGCTCACCCGAGAGCTTCCCAGGATTGATCCCACAGAAAAGAACGCGTAGATCAGGACCGACCAGGTCGGCCAGAGCCTGTTCCATGGAGCGAAAACGTATCCGGCGGTGGGTCCGAGTGGGTGCAGAACGCGGGGCTGCTCTCGATGCATTCCGACCATCCCTGCGCCATCTCGACCGAATTCGGCCGCCGGTTACATCTCACCGTGGCCAACTGGACCGGCCGGTTCGTAGGTGCCGAGGACGATGCCACGTTCGGTAACGGTGAGGTCGATAGGGCGCATCGTCGCCGCCAGGGCGCCGTCGTGGAACAAGCGGCGACCGGAGCCGAGCACCACCGGGAACGTCATCAGGCGGAAACGGTCGACGAGTGCGTGCTGCAACAGCGTCTGGAGCAGTTTCCCGCTGCCCCAAATCTGCAACTCATCGCCGGGTTCGTTCTTGAGCGCCTGAACCGACGCCACGACGTCGCCACTCACGAGACGAGCGGTGTTGGGGTGCTCGCCGCGCCACGTCGCATCGGCCTCGCTGAGTGAGTTGGACGCGACGTACTTGGGCAGCGAGTTGATCGTCGTGGCAATGGGGTTAGCGCGATCCGTCTGATCAGGCCAGTGGCCGCGGAAGATATCGAACGTTCTGCGACCGAACAGGAAGGCGCTGGCGTGGCTGTTGAGCTCGGTGACGAACTCGCCCATAGCTGGGTCGGCGAACGGGACCTGCCAGCCGCCATGGGTGAAGTTGTCGCTGGGATCTTCTTCAGGTCCGCCGGGCGCCTGCATCACGCCGTCGAGGGTCAGGAAGGTCTGCACGCTGAGCTTCATGTGAGTCCAGACGGAGCGGGCCGCTGATTCTGAGTGCGTCTCACGTCGGTTGGGGTTCGGGTGACCGCGCGCAAGACCAAGTGCATGGGGCCAGTATGACGCTCGAGCCGAGCATCGCCGAAGGTGAGACCGAAGTGCCGCTGTAGGCAACCGGGCGGCCGACTCCAAACCGCGACATCGCAAGGGCGCTCCAACCCGGACGCCTGGGCCGGGTGGTCCACCGGGAACGAACCCGTCGGGCGGGCTCCAAGGATCCCGAGGTCCATATCGGTGTCGACGGAGGGTTCGGTGGTCGACCTTCGTGAGCTACGTGGGACTACGGCGCAAGTCTCCAAATCCGTGAGCGATCCGTCGCCGTTGCCGGCTTCGCTGCCGGCTTCGCTGCCGTCGCCACAGACATGGTGATTTCGTTCACGCGCTGACCAAACGGGGTACTCACGTGGCCCTGTAGTCCGTCGCAGCGAGTCGTGTCAGGACGACCACGACACCATACGGCTACCTCCCGACTCGGTCGCCCACCGTGCTTTGCGACGTCGTGGCGTCTGATGCCGGAGCAGCACGTTCCTTGAACACGACTCCGGCCCGCACAGCCCCGCCGAGGATTGGTTCGGCGTGTGTGATCTCGCCTTCGAGGTTGGCCACCCCAGGAACATCCACAGATATGCCGCGGCCGGCGAGCTGGGAAGGCGAAGGGTGCGTAAACGTGACGCCGAGGCCGAGCATCGAGATGTCGTCGATTCGACAACGCCTTTCGCCCGACTCGCCCTCAATACTGCAGACTCCGTCCCAGCCGGCAGGGAGGCGTTTGACTCGACGGCTATACGTCATAGCGAACCCTCCTTCCCGCTCGCCGGGTGTCCGGGGCTACCGATGCCACGGAGCCGTCAGCTGCCGACAACGACCTCTTTCCGGGATTCCGGTTTCCGGGATTCCGACCTCTCGTTCGCCTGTCGAGCCGCATACGCGGCAAAGGCATGGCGGTCCGACGGGGGCTCCCCCGCTTCGAGGTTCTCCCGCCGGATCCGTTCCAGCACCTCAGCGCGGTCGATGCGGATCTGGCGAGGGGCCTCGATCCCGAGACGGACGCGGCCATTCTCGGATACCGAAATCACGGTCACGACGACATCGTCGCCGATGATGATCTTCTCCCCGACCTCCCGGGTCAGCGTCAGCACACGATCCCTCCTTCTCCCGCTCCGCGGGCGGGCCGTGACTCGAGCAGCGGAGTGCGGACCCGCCAGCCCACTTCGACCTCACTCGAAGCCGGCACCAATTGATCGGCCAAACCGTTGTGTCGGTTGACCACGATCGGCGAAAAAAGATTGACCGTCGATCGCTCGAGCGGTACGCGCTGCGTGACGATGTTCAGCAGGGTGGCATCGTCCTCGACCCTGATGTCCAGCGCGTCGGCGAACTCGTCGTCCAGGACGACCTGGTACTCCGGCCACAGGTACCAGGGTGTCAGCATGAGGAACCGCGGGCTCGGGACCGTTACACCGCTCCGCAGGCGGACGTCGTCCGTACAGCGCAACTCGGCGAACATGCCCGGAATGTCCCCGTCGATTGGCTCGAGCAGAAAGTGGGTTGCCCCAATCCATCCGAGCATCTCGCGGCGGAAATTGATCTCCATGCACGAAAGGGTGACTGGAAGATTGACCGTCGTCTGCAATTGCTTGCTCCTTGGCGATGGGGAAAGCCGACGACTGCAGGTCGAACGACGATCCAGGTGGTGGAGGGCTCCGATCCTCAAGATCCCGACCCGTCCGGTGTCGTGGCGTTCCCTTCCGTCATAGGAAATGCACCAGTGTCTCGGGGATGGCTTGGGACGCAGCCCACATGGCGGCCTGATAGTTGGTCATCTCCGAATCGAGCTGTGTCGTGACTGTCGCCACGTTCACGTCCTCCAACCCGGCCTGGGTGTTCTGCACTGAGGTGAGCTGGGTCGTCAACGACGCAGAGACCGCAGCCACCTGATCCGACCCGTTGCCGAGCACCGCACTCGCCTGTTCCGCGGTGCTGATGTTGGCGTCGAGCGCAGTCAGGGCGGCGTTCAACTGGGTGGCGGTGGGAGCGCCGGATCCCAACTGGCCGACGACGGTGGTCAACGTGTTGAAGACGCTGGCTGCGCCTGTGCCGAAGACCGATGGGCCGGGCACGGAGAGAGCCGCCGTCTGCCCAGAGCCAGGACCGGAGCCGATGACCACATTGGGGGTGTCGGAGTTTCCCAGGTAGTTGCCGGTGGCGTCATAGGCCTGGCTCGATGCCGACGTACCGGCGAAGATCGGTCTGCCCTCGTACTGGGTGTTGGCCGTGGAGAGCAGGTCGGCATTGATCCCCTGGAGTTGCTGGGCCGCGGCCTGATACGTCGTCGCGTTCTGGGTCCCCTGGTTGAGGGTCTGGAGGATCAGCGTTCGGGCACCCTGCATGTCGTCGAGGGCGCTGTTCAAGGCGTCATTCCCCATTCCCAGCCAGGACGCGGCGGTTTGGGCGTTGGCCTGCCAGTTCGACAGCTGGCTCGCCTGCGAGGACAGCTGGAGCACCTGCGTCACGGCGGCCGGATTATCGGAAGGCTTGTTGAGTGACCGGCCCGAGGACACCTGCTCCTCGAGATTGGCAATGCTCAGCTCTTGCTGATTGAGCTGTTGGGTGATGGCCTGCGAAAGCGTGATGTCGGCGACTCCCACGTCACACCGCCTGCAGGAGGGACTGGAAAGACTGGTTGATGGCGTTGATCGCCTGGGAGGCCGCCTGAAATGCATTCTGCGCGCTGAGAATGTCGACCTCCTGCTGGTTCTGGTTCACGCCGGAGATCGAGGCCAGGTTGCTGGCGGCAGTTGTGGCCAGGTTGGACGCGGCGGTCGACGTGCCCGTCGCGTTGGAGGCCTCCGTGCCGAGGGTGCCGATGAGCGATTGATAGAGCGAGTCCGGGCCGGCCGTCGAGCCCGCCAGTGCCGCCATCGCCTGCGCGTTGGCGCTGTCGAGCGTGGCCGAGCCGATGACGTTGGAGTTCCCCGGTCCGGGTGCCGCCGCAGTGGCGATGAGCGATGGATCGGAGAGATAGCCGGGCGAGACGGCGATAGTGGCGGCCGACGTGGAGGTGGGCGTGTACGTGGAGGCCGAACCCTGATCGACGAAGATGTTCGGGAGAACGGTCCCGGTGAAACCCCCCGCGATGGCCGAACCGGGATCGCCGTTGGCCGCCATGCCATTCGCCTGGAGCGTGTTGAGGTTCCCGGCCAGAGCATTGGCGACCGCGGAGAGTTGGGACTGGTACCCGGGCAGCGTCGTGTCCACCGCCGTGAGGTCGGCGCCGATCGACCCGCCGGGTTGCAATGCGACGCCGGACGACGTGGCGACCCCCAGGTCCTCCGTTGCGGCCGAGCCCGTGGACACCAGGGTCTCGGCGACGTTGCCAGACACCAGCTGGACACCACCGGAGTTGATGGTGAGCGCGCCGTCGGGGGCAGTGGACGTGCTGATTCCGAGGAGACCAGCCAGTTGGTCGACGGCTGATCGTCGCTCGTCACCCAGGGCGTTGACATTCTGGCCCGCGGCGTCGCCGGCCACGATCCCCTGATTGAGCTGGGCCACCTGGCTCAGCAGCCCGTTGGCCTGGGCCAGGGTCCCGGAATCACCCGAGCCGGTCCCGACCTCCGACTGCAGCGACGCGCCGAGCTCAGAGAGCTGCGTCGAGGTCGTGTTGAGCGCATTGGCCAGACCGCTGGCGTCGGCCGCGACGGTCTGCTGGGCGCCGGCCTGGTTGGGGTTGGCGGCGAGCGTGGAGAGATCGCCCCAGAACGTCGCGAGCTGTGCCGACAGCCCGTCGCTATTCGGTTCGGGAAAGACGGCCTCAATGGAGGACATCACTTGGTTGGTCGTGCTGGCGGCCCCCTGCACGCCCTCTGCCGCGACATTGGCCGCCTGGTAGACGGCGTCGGTCAGCGCCGAGACGGAGGCGACGGTGACGCCGCGGCCTGCTTCGAGCGGCCCCGCCGCAGCCTCGGGCGCGAGGTTGACCACCTCTTGCGCGTAGCCGGCTGTGTTGATGTTGGACAGGTTGTTCGAGGCCGTATCGAGCTCGGCGCTGTCGGCGATAAGCCCGCTGGCGGCAATGGAGAGCCCGAAGTCGCTCACATCGCCCCTTGCACGATCTGCGGTCGAGCGGGACCCTGGCGCCCGTAGCTGGAACCGCCGTCGCTGGAAAGGAAGCTCAGCGCCTCTCTCAGCAGGTTCGATCGGCGGCCCAGGGCCGAGACCGTCAGCTCGGCGATACTTCGGATATTGGCCACCTGCTCCAGGAGGAGGCGGCGCCGATCGTGGAGCATCTCGCCCCAACCGTCGTCGACCTGAGCCGCGATTTGGGGGAGATGTGCCTCTGGATCGAGCAGGAACGCCTCGGTGATGCCGGAGGTCGCCGCGGCCCGGCGGAGATCGAGCAATCGGAGCTGGTTGGCCGTCGCCTCGAGCTCACGGACCGACATCGGCAGCCAGAACGCCTGGTCAGCCGCCACGAGCGAGCCCAACACGATCAGCCGGAACCGCAGCAGCGTCAACTGCTCGAGCTCGGCGTCCAGCGTCTCGATCAACTGTGCGAGGAGGTCTTCGGTGCTCACCGTCTGAACAACGACCCGCGGCTGCCGCAAGTTGCGGGGTCAGCTGTCCAATTCGGTCGATCCGGCGCCGAATCGTTCAGCCTCAGCCGGTATCTGTGCGTGCATCCGGGCGTACCGCAGCACCACCCCGGTCAGCGCCCACACGAGGGGGGCGCAGACAAGCAGGGCCAGGGCCAGGCGGACCAGGAGGGTGACCGCTGAGAGGTTCCCGTTCGCCAGCTCCCACAGGGACGGCAGCACGAGGGCGACTGCCAGCACAACAGTGGCCAGAGGGCGGAGGCGCTGGACGTCGATCACGAACGATCGAAAATCTCTCCGCGTCATTTTTGCCACGCCATCGCCCGGCGCGCCAGGACGAGCGTCCAGGCCAATGACGAACTCGCTTCGCCGTCAACGAAGGAGATAGGGAGCACGCCGAGGAGCTCGGCCGGCGTCCGGGTTCCGGAGAGATCCCAGAGAGCCAGTGCGTCGATCGTCGGAAGCTCGCCGATCCAATGCTCAACGTCCACCCGTTTGCTCTCGGCCCCGACCGCAGCCAGGACGTAGTCCGGCGCCGCGTGTTCGAGGAACCCGCACAGGTCCGGCTGGAGCGACAGGCCGGGCCCGGCGTGCATGGCCACCACCGACGTGCGCCCGCTCGCTCGCCATCGCGCAATCTGACGGTCGAGGCGTGGGCTCTCGCCGTACCGCAGGACATCGCGCCCTCCGAGCGAGAGCTCCGTCGTGACCAGATCGACGGTACGGGCAAGGTTCTGAGCGGCCCCGACGACCGCCACGACCGCGCCCGTCTGGGTCGGCAGCGCCGGAGGGACGGGCAGGGTCGCCATGACGCCGGCCAGCTGATCCAACGAGGGACGTTGCACTCGGGGCAGGTACGGGTCGGGCACGCCCAAACTGCGAAGCCCAGGCTTGAGGTCCGGCATGCGCGCCCGACCGCGTTGCTCGGGCTTGGCGGCCGAAGCGGACCGGCCGGTGGGAGATTTGGGCGCCGCCTTGGACTTCGGTCGCGTCCGGGCCTTCGCCGTCGATGGCGCCGCCGATGGCGCCGTGGCTCCACCATCGGGCGACTGCGGTGTCTTCGGAGCTGTCGCGCTCCGGCGACGGTCCGGTCGGACCTCGTCTTCCCCGGCATCGGGAGGTGCCACCTCGAGTTCGGAGACATCGCCCGGCGCCGGGGCGGCAGTTTGGGATGACCAGGTCGTAGGATCCGGTGACGTGGTGTTGCTGCTGCCCTGGGGGTCGAGCGACAGCGCGGCCTCCGCTTCCGCGAGTACCTGATCAAACGCATCGGCCGGGATCGCCAACGACCGCAGGGACAGCTGATCGGAGGTTGCTTCGACCAACTCGGAAAGATGGTCCTCCGGGGCCCCCGACTCGTTCCGGCGCTCTCCGTCGGCGACGGGACTGCCGTCCGACACGCCCGCGCGTTCGGGACCGCCGCGCGCCGTGGACGGCTCCGCTCTCGACGCTCTCCGGCGCGTGGTCTCTGACCCAGGAGGGGGTGTGAGCGAGGCGACAAAGACCTCCCTGGCGAAGAACCCACCGACCCCGCCCCGTCTCGTCTTCCAGCAGCGCAGCGCGCCGGAGTCTCCGAGCGCCGCCCGTGCCCGGGCCACAGCCTCCTCTGCCGTGCGGCCCTCGAACTGTGTGGTCCCGCTCACTTCGACACCCATCGATTCATTGCGCGACCACAGCAGCCTCATCGGACACGTTCCCGACTGTGTCGAGGGACATCGCTGCCCCGATCTCGCCCGCGCCAACGATCGCCAGACGCGGCAAGCTCGGCTTGAGCAGACGCCGGAGGGCCAAGCGCAGGCGAGTGGCGCAGAGCAGGACCGGGGTCACTCCCCGGGACTCAGTCTCCTGCGTCAACTTGGCCACCTGGCGCACCAGCGACTCGGCGACGGCCGCCTCGATTCCGAGCGTCCTGCCACGGTCGCCGGTACGGATGGAAGCGATCAGGCCCTGCTCGAGGGAGGGCGCCATGGTGATGATCGGGATCGCGCCGCTGACCGCGAACAGCGATCCAATGGTGGGGCCCAGTGCGATCCGCGCTGCCTCCAGCAGGCTGTCGGCGTCCTTCTGCTGGGTGCGCGCCTGCTCGGTCATGGATTCGACGATGCGCACGAGGTCGCGCACCGGCACACCTTCGTCGAGCAGCCCCCGCAGGACCCCCTGGACGTCACCCAGCGTCACGTTGGCTGCCGCCATTTCCTCCAGCACGACTGGATTGGAGGCCTTCAGGGCGTCCAGCAAGAGTTTGGTGTCCTGTCGCGACACGATCGTGCCCGCATGCTCGCGGACGACCTCGGCGAGGTGGGTGGTGACAACGGCGGAGCGATCCACCACCGTCACGCCGGCAACAACCGCTTGATGGCTGAGCTCGACGGGGATCCACTTGGCCCGTCCGCCGAAGGCCGGGTCCCGCGTCTCGATCCCGGCCAGCTCCTCGA
Source organism: uncultured Acidimicrobiaceae bacterium (assembly GCA_963741995.1). Taxonomy (GTDB): domain Bacteria; phylum Actinomycetota; class Acidimicrobiia; order Acidimicrobiales; family RAAP-2; genus Bog-473. The sequence goes on along the minus strand of CAVUKI010000010.1, from coordinate 414,528 downwards.
GGTTCTGACCCACTGCCAAGAGCTTCCCCCGCGGTGCTTCACCGCGAGCCACCTCGACCCCCTGCACCCGGATGGCGTAGTCGGATGGCGGCAGGTCGAGGTTGTCACGCGTGTGGACCTGGGGCATGACGATGCCGAGCTCTGCGGCCACGTTGCGCCGCAGAGCCTTGACCCGGTCGAGCAGGTCGCCGCCCCGCTCGGTCTGGACGAGATCGATCAATTCGAGCCCGAGCTCCAGGACCAGCTGTTCCACGGCGATGCCGGCGGCAATCGACTCGGGGGTGTCCGCGGCGGCGACTGCCGGCGTCTGTACGGGCTCCGCATCCTTCGCGCCCGGGTCCTTGGGGAGGCGGGAGCCGAAGATGAAGACGCTGCCTCCCACGAGAAGGAACGGCAACTTCGGAAGCCCGGGAATGATGGCGAGGCCCGCCATGACCAATCCGGTCGTCCGCACAATCTGCCGGTAGCGGGACAGCTGGGTCAGGACATCGTGCCCGAGATCGTGCTCGGTAGCGGCCCTGGTCACGATGATGGCGGTCGACAGCGACAGCAGCAGGGCGGGGATCTGCGAGACCAACCCGTCGCCGATGGCCAGCAGGCTGTAGGTGGAGATGGCGTCGGACAGCGAGAGGTGGTGCTGCGCCACGCCGATGGCGAGACCACCGATGAGGTTGATCGCGGTGATGATGATGGCGGCGATGGCGTCGCCGCGGACGAACTTCGAGGCGCCGTCCATCGCTCCGTAGAAATCAGCCTCGTCGGCCACTTCTTGGCGCCGGCGCTTGGCCTCGATCTCGTCGATGGCGCCCGCGTGCAGGTCGGCGTCGATCGCCATCTGCTTGCCCGGCATGCCGTCGAGGGTGAAGCGGGCCGCGACCTCGGCCACCCGGCCGGCGCCCGAGGTGATCACCACGAACTGAATGACGATGAGGATGAAGAAGACGACCAGCCCGACGAGGATGGAACCGCCGATCACGAAGTGGCCGAAGCTCTCAATCACGACGCCGGCGTACCCGTGCAGGAGGATGAGCCGCGTGGCGGCGACATTGAGGGCCAACCGGAACATGGTGGCCACCAGGACCAGCGTCGGGAACACCGAGAAGTCGAGCGGCCGCTTCACCTGCATGGCCGTGAGGAGGATCAGGATCGACCCGGTGATGTTGGCGGTGATCAGGAGATCGACCACGAAGGTGGGAAGCGGGACCACCAGGACGACGACGACCGCAACGACCGAGAGGGGTATGGCCATGGTGACCATGCGTCGCCAGCGCTGGTCCTGGCCGGCCCCCGATCCGAGCGCGAGCGGCTCAGCCATCCACGTTCCCGGTCTGGTCCCGAAGGACGGTTTTCACGTGCGCCACCCCTTGCCGGCTACCACGTCACATTCCGTCCTTGGACACATCTCGGCCGTCCTGGCCCGCACCGCTCTCCGTACTACGGCACGGCAGGTGGGCAAAGTTCAGGGGCACCGGGCCGCCCGCCCCGTTCAGCCGGTTGCACCCAACGCCGGCGGGGCCATCCGGTGGACATCGCCGAGCATCTTGGCGGTCGGCGACAGTGAGTACACGAAGGCCAGCAGCCGGGCGACAGCCGTGTACAGGGCGGCCGGAACCACGTCGTCCACCTGGCACGACGCGTGCAGGGTCCGGGCCAGCACCGGGTTCTCGACAACCGGCACGCCGTGCTCCGCCGCTCGGCCCCGGATGCGGGCTGCGACGAGATCGGCGCCTTTGGCCACCACCCTCGGCGCCCGATCCTTCTTTCGATCGTAGGCAATGGCGACGGCGAAATGGGTCGGGTTGGTCACCACCACGTCGGCCGACGCCACGGCCGCCATCATCCGCAGGCGGGAAAGCTGGCGCGCCTTGCTTCGCAGCGCACGGCGGACTTCGGGTGACCCGTCGTTCCGACGGTTCTCGTCCTTCACCTCTTGCTTGGTCATCCGCAGTCCCTGCTGATAGGAGCGCCTCTGAAAGGCGTAGTCCGCGCCCGCGACCAGGAGAGCCACCACACCGATGTTCCGCAGGAGCGCCGAGGTGGAAGCCCCGGCGATTCCGAGCGTCGTGGGGAGCGGCAGCGTTGCGCTCCCGAGCACGGAGTCCATCAACTGGTGGAGCAGCACGTAGCCCATTCCCGCCAGGATGCAGAGCTTGACAAGGGTCTTGCCGAGCGACCAGGCCCCTTGGGTCGAGAAGATCCGACTGAAGCCGGTTCGGGGGCTGATCCGCGAGAACTGCGGAGTCAGGGCCTTCGGGGTGAAGCGGAGACCGACCTGCGCGAAGGAAGAGAGGACGCCGATGCCGGTGCACACGAGCACGATCGGAAGGGCCGCCAGCGCCGCCGTCTCGAGACCCTTGGCCAGCACGGCCATGGCAGCAGAGCTGCTCGGGTGAGCGACCGAATCGACGACAAACCGGAGGAACGCGTCGACCCGGCCGGCGGCCAGACCGGCCAGCCGTGGGAGCAACACTGCCACGGCGAGCAGGCTGGCCCAGGCGCCGAGCTCGGACGACCGGGCCACCTTGCCCTTCTCGCGGACCTCTTTGCGGTGCTTGGCCGTCGGCTGTTCGGTGCGCTGCGACTTGTCAGCCATCAGGTTCCGAAGATCTGGGTCATCGCCCGGCCCACCAGATTGGTCACATCCCCGGGGAGGGCCACGAGGGCCAGGCCCACCGCCAGCAGGGCGATCATGATCTGGAGAGGGAACCCGAACACGAACACGTTGATCTGCGGGGCCGACTTGGCCAGCAACGCGAGCAGGATCTGGGTCGCGAACAGCACCACGATGACCGGCGCGGCAATCTCCACCGCGGCGGCGAAGAAGGTTGTGACGTCACCGGTGATCACGCTGGCCAACGAGCCCATCGTGACATGCGGCAGTGTCGTCCCGACGGCCTTGAACGAACGGAGGAAGCCATCGACGATCACCAGGACGGACCCCGTGGTGAACAGGAGAGCCGTCGCCACCAGGTTGTAGAACTGGCCGATGATCGGCGTCTGCTGCAACGAAAGAGGGTCGAGGGCCTGCGGAAGGTTCAAACCCGAAAAGAGATCGATCAGGCTGCCCGCGGCCACGATCGCCGTGACGAACAGCGAGACGACGAACCCGAGCACGAACCCGACTGAAGCCTGCACGAGCACCTGGGCCAGGATCTGACTGTTGGACGACGGGAGCGTGTCGTGCTGCAGCGTGGCCGCGGCTTCGACCGCGATGCCGAGTGAGATACCTATCTTTGCCATGGCGGGTATCGACTTGTTGGCGAACGGCGGGCAGATCACGACCCAGGCCGAGGCACGCACCAGTGCCAGCACGAAGGCAACGGCGAAGGCGGGCGAAAACGGGACGGTCATCCCGGCGCGTTGACCATGTTCGGGATGGATCTGTATAGCTGCTCGGTATAGGTCACGGCGTCGTTCAGCATCCAGTGGCCGCAGATCATGAGGACGATGCCGATGGCGACGACCTTGGGCAAGAAGGTCAGGGTGAATTCCTGGATGGAGGTCACCGCTTGGAACAGCGAGACCACCAGGCCAACGACCAGGCTCACCACGAGGACCGGTCCGGCCAGTTCGGCGATCAGAACCAGAGCCTGAGAAGCCATGTGCAGCACGGTGGTGTCGTTCATCGAAGCTCGCTCGCCGTCGAGGCAGCCTTGTGGCGTGACATGGGTTCACGCGTCATGAGTGGAAGGACTGGAGAAGGGAGCTGACGACCAACGTCCAGCCGTCGACGAGGACGAACAACAGGATCTTGAAGGGCAGAGAGATCAGGGTGGGCGGGAGCATGTACATGCCCATCGACATCATGATCGCCGAGACCACGAGGTCGATGACCATGAAGGGGATGAAGATCATGAACCCCATGAGGAAGGCCGTCTCGATCTCGGACAGCACGAAGGCCGGAATGATCGTGGTGAGAGGAAGCGACTGGGGCTTCTTGGCATTTTCTTTGGCGGACGAGGTGAAGAGCTCGAGGTCGTTGTCTCTCGTCTGCGCCAGCATCCAGTGCTTGAGGGGGACCTCCCCCCGGTCGATCGCCTGTGTGGCACTGATCTCACCCTTGTCGTAGGGCTGCACGGCGACGTGATTGATCTGTGAGATGACCGGCCCCATGATGAACAAGGACAGGATGAGTGCCAATCCGGCGATGACCTGGTTGGGAGGGACCGTCTGCGTTCCGAGCGCGTTGCGGGTCAACGAGAGCACGATGAACACGCGCGTGAAGCCGGTCATCAGGATCAGGATCGCCGGCGCGATGGCGAGCACCGTGATCACGATGATGATGAGCACCGCTGACGATGGGCTCTTCAACCCGCTCACGTTCACGTTGACGTTGGACGAGGCAGCGAGCAATGAAACTGTCATGGGACCTCAGAAGCTCAAGGAGGTGTCCGGGCCAGGCCCGGTGCTACAGCTCAGCGACGAACTGTCATCTCCCGCAGGCGTTCGAGAAAGGCATCCCATGCCTTGGGGGCGTCCGCCCCGGTGGTTGCTGCCAGCCCTGGCAGCAACATCTCGTGATCGGCCCCCGACGGGCGGCCGATCGCTGGCTCCTCGCCCTCGACGCTTTCCCTCTCGAGGGTGTCAGCGTCCGGATTGGCGTCGAGCAGCACACTGATCTGCTGGGGGGTCTGACCGACGACCACGATCCTCCCGGCCGCCCGGACCACAGCGATCGAACTGTGACGTCCGAGGGAGCGGCGATCCATCACTTCGATCCTGCCCGCGTCGACCCCCGGCAAAAGCCATTTCGAGCGGCCCTTGTTCTGGCGGCCGCGGCCGAACTTTGAGAAGAGCCACAGCAGGCCGAGCACCAGTCCAAGCGCGAGGACCATCCGTCCGAATTCGAGAGCCAGCATCGCCCGACCTAGCCGTCCTCGTCGGAGACGATCTCGGTGATACGGACGCCGTACTCGTCGCCCACATCCACCACCTCGCCGCGTGCGATCACCACTTCACGGTTGAGCACGATGTCCACCGGTGCACCAACAGCCCGATCCAGCTCAATGACATCGCCGGGCCGGAGCTTGGCCAAGTCGCCGAACGTCCGCCTGGTCTTGCCGATCCAGACGGACACCTCGACGGTGACGCTGCGGAACTGGGCCTCACGTACCGCCGTGCGCTGGCCGATATCGATCTGGTTTTCGAGGCCAGCCGGCAGTTGGGGCGCGGCCGCCCCGGGAAGGTGCACCGTCTCGGGTGGCTGTGCGTTGTCCGCCGGTTCGCCCTCTGGCGTGGCGGTGTCCTTGAGGGTCATGGAAATACCTCCTCCGTGATCGAACAGGCCTTGCGCAGGCCGGAGCGGCCGATGGTGGCCCGGGCCACCAGCACCCCGTCAACCCGGACCTCGAGCGGCCGGTCGGTCGGCAGCCCGAGATGCAGTTCGTCCCCTACGGCCAGGGTCATGAGCGCGTCGGGGGTCGAGTTGAAGGTGGGGAACTGGACCACCAGATCGAGCGGGACATCGTGCAGGCGGTGTCGAACATCCATGGCCCGGGAAGTTGGGAGGCCCTCACCCAGTTGGCCCGGCCGGGTGCGCATCACCTCCGCCAGTTGGCGCATCATCATGAACGGCAGGCACAGGACAATCTCGCAGTTGGCACGGTTGCCGAGGCTGAACGCCAGATGAGCGGCCAGGCACGTCTCGGTCGGCGAGGCCACCGAGACGAACTGGATGTTCGCTTCCTGCATCTCGAGGGTCGGTGTCGTCGGCTGTAATCGGGCCAGCGTCTTCCCCAGCTCGTCGAGGATGCCTTCCGCCACCGGAGCCAGCAGTTCCTGTTCGATCTCGGTAAGAACCCGATCGGGGTACTCCTCTTCTCCCGTGCCGGCAAGGCGGAGGTCGACCACCGCCAGCGCTTCCGCGGTCGGGATCGCGACGACGCCCTGGCCCGCCAACGGCGGGAGGGAGAACGTGAGGAAGTGCAGCCCGTTTCCGAGGCTCGTGGAGATCTCGCCCCAGGTCAACTGGTCCAAGGACTGCAGTGACAGGACGCTCGGCTGCCGGAGGACTGTCGACAGGCGGGCGCTGGCATGGCGAGCGAAACTGTCGAGCATCACGCTCATTGCATGGAGGTGGACGCGTTCGAGGGTTTCGGTCCGCCTGAAGTCATGGAGCCGAGCCTCGGCCTGGGGGCTGCTCATTGCGCCACGCTCGAGCCGGGGGTCGACTGGCGGCTGACCACGATGTTGACCCGCCGGTTCTCGGCCTGCGCAGCCGCAGAAGTGTTGGGCACCACCGGGTGGTACTGCCCGTACCCGATAGCCACGACGCGCTCCGGGTCCACGCCGTCGATCGTCGTGAGCCGCTCCACCACCGTCGAAGACCGCGCCGCTGACAACGCCCAGTTGTTGGCGTAGGGCCCGCCCGTGATCTGCTGATCGTCGGTGTAGCCGGCCACCTCGACGTTGTTCGAATACGAGTCGAGGACCTGGCCGGAGGTGTCGACGATCGCTTCGCCCAGCGGCGAAAGCTGCGCCGAGTCCGTCAGGAAGAACGTCGAGTCGGCCACCAGGCCCTCGACCAACCCGGAGGCGTCGATGGTGATCGTGACGTCACCCAACAGGCCCTTCAACGCCAGTGCATGGGTCAGGGCCTGTTCGATCTGACGGAGGTGGGCCGTGGCGGCGGCCGCGAGAGGGGCCCGTCCCCGGCTGGCCGTGGTGGTCTTACCGTGCACCACCGAGGTCCCCACCAGCTTCACATGGCTCACCGACTGCTGGAACTGCCGGTACTTGACTTGGTTGATCTTCGAGAGCGCGAACAGCACGATGAACAGCACGAGCAGCAGCGTGATCATGTCGGCATAGGTCAAGAGCCACCGTTCCTGGCTCGAATCGTGGTGTTCCACGACGCTGTCCCTGCGCACGCGGGCGGTCAGCCGTGGGGCGGCACCAAGCAACGAGACCTGGGACTGGCTCATGCCGCGTCCGCGTCCAAGAGCGGCGTCGTCGTCGAGGCGACTTCGTCGGCCCGCTCTGAGGGCGGGAGGAAGGCATACAGACGGTCCTTCAGGTCCATACTCGACACGTTCAGCTGCATCGTCAGCAATCCCTCGATCACCATCTCGCGATAGGTGATCTCCTCATCCGAAAGGCGCCGGAGCCTGTTCGAGATCGGTAACCAGACCGCATTGGCAAGAAGGACGCCCCAGAGCGTCGCAGCGAAGGCCGACGCGATCGCCGGCCCGAGCTTGCCGGGCTCGGTGAGCTGGCCGAGCACTCCGATGAGGCCGATGACCGTTCCCAGGATCCCAAAGGTCGGCGAGTAGCCCGCCATGTCGGAGAAGAACTTGATCGATGTGGAGTGGCGGGATCGGAGCCCGTCCACCTCGGCGCCGAGCAGCTCGTGCACCCGCTCGGGATCCGACGTGGAAGTGATGACCTGGATCCCCATCCTGAGGAACGCATCGTCCGTTTCGAGCTGCTCCAGCACCAGTGGGTTCTGTCGCACCTCCCTGGCCATGGTCAGCAACGTGTCGATTGTGCCCTTCATATCGGGCGGGGTGCCCGGCAGCATGACCAGCTTGACGGCCTTTGGCACCGAGCGCAGCCGGCGTTTGTCGAAGCCGGCGATGGTGGCGCCCAGGCTGCCTCCCAGCACGAGGATCATGGCCGGGATCTTGACCAGGTCCATCACCTGGCCGTGATCCAAGGTCATCGAGACGACGACTGCCACCAGCGCGACAAGGATCCCGATGGGAGTCATGACCCGCTTTTCGCGTGCGAGGTCTCGTCCGGGAGCACGCTCAACGTCGTCAGCGATTCCGGAATACCTGGCCTCAAGGCAACAGAGAGGAGCGCTGACTTCTCGGACCTGATCCTGTCGTTGATGGTGTCGACATCGTCGCGGACGATGAGGTAGGTCCCGTTGGTCAGGTACACGGCCGAGTGCGCGCCTTGTTCCACACGCTCTACGTGATCCTCGTTGAGGTACATGGTGGACCCGTCGAGCTTTGACAACGCGATCAACTCTGGCTCCCCTCCCCAGACGTTCTTCCTGCCAGAGTTACGGCCCGTCGCGCCGCAGAGTTGCGGGGGTTATCCCGGCGGGCCCGGCATCACGACATCTCGACGAGCGATTGGAGGGCGGTCGAGGTCGAGTCCACGACCTTGGTGTTGGCCTGGTACGCCGTCTGCGCCTCGATCAGGTCGGTGAGCTCGGTGGCCAAGTCCACATTCGAGCCCTCCACCGCGCCGCCCTGCAGGGAGCCAAGCCCGGCCGTTCCAGGCTGACCCAGCTGGGGGTTGCCCGAAGCCGCCGTCGGGGTGTAGTCCCCGTTCCCCACGTCGTCCAGCCCCTGAGGGTTGGCGAACTGGGCGAGTGCGATCGTCCCGAGTGTCTGGCTCTGGCCGTTGGAGTAGGTGCCTGTGATCGCTCCGTCGGCACCGATGGAATACGAATCGAGCGTCCCTGCTGCGTACCCGTTCTGGGAGGTGACGGCGATGGTTTGGTCCGAAGCGAATTGGGTGACGGCGTTCTCGGAGCCTGTGGGCGGAAAGTCGATCTGGGGCGCCGCGCCGGTCCAGGTGTAGTTGCTGGGCAGGGTGTTGACCGCCAGCGAGGTCGTCCCCGTGCCCACGGCCGCGCCGTTGATCGACGCCAGCTGCCCATTTGCTCCGAATACGACGGTCTGCGGGGCGGTCCACAACGGGGCGGCCGCGCCGGGGACCGTTCCCTGCATGCTCCAGGTGTTGGGCGCGCCGGTCGGGGTGAAGGTCAGCGCCACAGGAACGGCGTTGCCGAGGGAGTCGTACAGGGTCGTGGTGACGTTCACCGGCGTGGCGGAGCCTTCGGGGAGGTTCCCCCCCAAGTCGACCTGCTGCGTTTCGGCTGGCGGCTCAGCTGAACCGACGATGATGCTGAGCGGCCCCGGTGGTGACGTGCTCGGTTGGCCCGCCGACCAGCCGAGCACCAACCCACCACTCTGAGTCGCGAGGTTCCCGTTGGAGTCGATCTGCAGGTCGCCGTCACGGGTGTAGGAGGTCTGCCCGTTCTGGCTCACCACGAGGAAGCCGTTGCCCTCAATGGCCACGTCGGTGCTGACGCCGGTCTGGGTGACCGGTCCCTCCGAGAAGTCGGTGGCGATCGCTGATACCTCGGCGCCGGCGCCGACCGAAGACGGGTTGGTGCTGGCCAGTGAGGTGCCGGACGCAGCGCCAGCGGGCTGGAGCTGCTCGGTCAGCAGGTCCTCGAACTCGGCCGTTCCCGACTTGAATCCGTCGGTCTCCGAGTTGGCGATGTCGTTGCCGATCGTGTCGAGATCGGTCTGCATGGTGTCGATGCCGGATGCTGCGGCACCGAGGGATCGAACGCTCATTGATTGCTCCTTTTCTTGGTGGTCGGTTGGACATGCAATGGTCGTGGTGCTGGTCGGTGGGTCATCTCAGGTCGGCGGGTCTCACGTGCCGATCTGCTCTACGTCCGAGAGGGCCACGGAGGTGCTGCCCACGTCGAGCAGCGGACCCGAGGTGCCGTTGGTCACCCCCGTGACGACGCCGGAGATCGGGGTCCCGGACTCGTCGTTGGCGGTGACCGTCTTGCCGATGAGCCCCGCCGCCTCGCCCATTTGCGAGGCCGACGAAACCGACTGCAGCTGCTCCACCTGCGACAGTTGGGCGATCTGACTCATGAAGTCAGACGAGGACGTGGGATCGAGCGGGTTCTGGTACTTGAGCTCATCGACGAGCAGGCTGAGGAACGTGGTCGGATCGAGCAAGCCGGCCATTCCGACGCTGCGTGCGTCGGGGGTGCTCCCCTGGCTCTGACCCGTTACCGGTGAGATGGGACTGGTCATGGCTACTCCCTTGCTTGCGGCCTTGTGGTCACGTGCAACCAGGCACGCGATGGGTGGCGTCGGTGGGTCACGTTCACAGGACGAGATGGATCCGGCCGGGGCCGGAGGTCGCTGGGATGACGGACGGCGTGGCAGCCGGAGTCGCTCCGTCGGAAGGGGACCTTCCGACGGGCCCGGGATCAGCCGCTGCCCGGCCATCCCCACCCTGCGTATCGCCCGGTTGGCCCAAGGTGACGTTCACCTCGACACCTCCCCCGGCAAGCTGGTCGTGCAACGCGGGCATCGCGTCGGAGAGCGCCTCGAATCCCGATGCGTGCTCCGGGGTCAAAGTGACGTGCAGGACGTCACCTTGGAGCGAGAGCAGGGCCCGCACCTCACCCAGTTCGGGGGGGTGGAGGCTCACTTGCACGCTGTACTCCCCGTTCCCCTCGGTCAGGGGGCGCGAGATGGAGGCGGCCAGGTCGCTTATGTCGACATTTGGAGCTGCGGTCCCTGCTTCCCCGTCGGGGAACTCGGCGACTTCAGGAATCTCTTCGGCTGAGACGGGCAGGGGATCAGACGTCCTGGCGCCCGCGGCGCCCAGCGTCGACGCCGTGGCGCCCGGTGCGGATCCGGTCACCCTCGTGGGCGCCGCGCTGGCGTGCAGGGCACTCGATCCGAGCGAGACCCCCCGATCCGCCGAGCCTCGCACTTCAGCCCCCCCCACTGCCGCCATCGCAGGAATCCGGTCCGTGGGGCCGCTGCCGTTTCGGGCGCCGTCCTGGTTCGACCCGGTGTCCAGGGTGTCCGGCACGGGCGTCGCCGAATTCGCGACGGTCGACGGGCCGGAACTGTCCCCCAGACCGGAGGCGAGCGGCGCCGGCCCGTCGTCTCCGCGTGCGGTCCCGGTGCCGGCAGCCGACACCGCGGACCCCGCTGACCCCGCTGACCCCGCTGACCCCGCTGGCACGGTCGAGACCACTACGGAAGTCGACACTGTCGGCTTCCCCGGCACAGCAGGTGTCGCGGACACCGCACCTGTCGCCAGCGGGCCGGTGTCCGCCCCACTCTGATCCGGCTCGATTCCACCGTTTCCGGCCCGTGTCTGGGCGGAGCCCGCACGGTGGATGCTCCCTGCCGACCCGGCACACCCCGAGGGTGGGGCCGATCAGCCCGCGGCGCTGCGGACGTGCCGGCCGCCCGGTCCGGGAGGACCAGCCTGCCGTTCACCCCGCCCCGCGGAGGAGCCGATGCCTGGCGAAGACGCCTGCGGGGCGGTCGTCGCTGCGGTGTCCGGCTGGGCGTGCGCTCCATCGGGGTCAGGTCGCGCCGAGGGCGGCGGCGAGGAGTTACCCGAGCTCGGGAGGTCAGGGGAAGAGAGAGACAACACTTCGGAGAATGGCGGGGCATCGTCTTGGGACGGGTCTCCGTTTCCGATCGGCAGAGTCGACGGCATGTCCCCGGCGCCTTCCGCAGACGTAGCGACGACAGTTCCGGCGGCGCTCATGTGGCCACCGCGCCGGACTGCCCGGACAGGCCGGCGAGGGAGAGAACGGCGGGCACATAGGCCTGCGTTTCGGCGTAGGGCGGGATCCCACCGAAGCGCTCGACCGCCGACGAGCCGGCGTCGTACGCGGCGAGGGCGTCGGAGTAGGAACCGAACTGTCTGGTGTAGCTGCCGAGCAGCTGCGCCGCCCCCTCGATCGACTGGGTGGGATTGCTCGGGTCGATCCCCATTCCTGCCGCCGTCGCCGGCATGAATTGGGCGATGCCCTCCGCGCCGGCCGAGCTCACGACGCTGGGCTCGAACCTGCTCTCGTGATAGAGCAGCCCCGCGAGGAGGGAGGCCGGTATGCCGTTGGATGCTGCCGCCTGTTCAATCGTCCCGGCGTAAGGAGCCGGAACGGCCACGTTCCCCATCTGCGTTGGACTGCTCGAGGTGGCGCCGGTGAGAACGGCAGAGCCGTTACCGGTTGCCTCGGGCAGCACCCGTCGGATGGCGACGACCTGGTCGGCCGGCACGGATTGCACCTGCACTGTGGTGCCCGTGTGCGGCGCGTCGATCATCTGGCCGTTACCCACGTAGATCCCGACGTGGCCGGGCGAGGACGCGGTGCCGTCCGATCCCGCGAAGAAGAGCAGGTCGCCAGGTTGGGCCGCCGACAGGCTGGCGACCAGTGTTCCTGTCTGCGCCTGCTCCTCGCTGGTCCTGGGAAGGGACACCCCGAACTGGCCGTAGACGTACTGGACAAGGCCCGAGCAGTCGAATCCCGCTGGGCTCGTCCCACCCCATACATAGGGTGTCCCCTCGAACTGCTCGGCCTCTGCGACAACGTCAGAACCGGTCACACCGCCAGTGCCGGAGGTCAGAGTGCCTGCGCCGGCGGCCACCCCGCTGGTCCCACTCGTGGCGGCGCTCTGCTCCACTGCCCCGGTTGTCGCGGACGATCCGGTCAGATCGCCGAGCGCGGCTACCAGCAGCGCCAGGAGCTCGGTCTCGCTCCCTGAGCTCCCACTGCCCGAGGTGACGCCGCTGAGCGGGTCGGAAGAAGGATCGGCAGAGGTGAGCGAGGACGAGAGGTCGGCCGCCGAAGGATCGGCGTCCGCAGCGATGGCATCGGCGAAGAGGTCGCCGGACGTCCCCGCTGGCGTCCCCGCTCCGGTCGCCTGGGCCAGGCTGGTGGCGAAGTCGTCTCCCGCGCTGTCGAGCGCGGATGTCGACGACGGCGACGAGCCGGCCTGTGGGATGCCGGGGGATTGCTGCAGTTCGGCCATGGTCTGCTCGATGTCGGCCAATGAGACCGGGCTGATCGTCATCGAGGACCGATCGCCGCGGCGGTCCGCCTCGTGGCCAGCTCGTCGAGCACGACGCTCTCGCTCCGGTCGAACTCACGCCGCCACAGCGCCAGATGGCGCTCGTCGAGTCGCTCGAGGGTCGCCGTGCGCTGCCTGGCGCTCCCCCACGCCTGCGTGGCCTGACGCGCCGCCTCTTCTGCCGCCTCCACCTCACCGGCCCTCTCGCGCGCCGCTTCGGACATCCGGCCCGACTGCGCGTGCGTCCACTGGACTGCGCCAATCGTCAGCCGGCCTGCCGGGGCGGCCATGCCTTCGAGGGAGCGACGCGCACACGCCAGTTCGGCCCGGGCACAGTGCAGCTCTCGGAGGGCCACGGCCAGTTGTTGGGTCGCAACCCGCTCCTGCAGCTGGCGCACCCGGAGGACCGAGTCGAGACGAAAGCGGTACGCCTTCACGAGACGGCGTCCTCGAGCGGCACCAGGCCCAGCAACGCCTCGGTCGTGGTCGGAAGCGAGCTGATCTCGCCCACCGGCTGGCGAAGGAAAGCATCGATAGCGGGACGAAGTTGGACGGCTTGGTCCACCAAGGGATTGGTGCCGGGAACATAGGCGTCGATCTCAATCAGGTCGCGGGCATCGCGCCATGCGGCCAAGAGCTCGCGAATCCGCGCCCCGGCTCGGAGCACTTCGGCGGGCGCGATCGCCGGCGCCACTCGCGAAATGGACTCGAGGACCTCGACCGCCGGATAGTGGTTGCCCTCGGCGAGCGACCTCGAGAGCCGGATGTGTCCGTCAAGGATCGACCGCGTTGTGTCGGCGATGGGCTCGTTGATGTCGTCCCCTTCGACCAGGACGGTGTAGAGGCCAGTGATGGAGCCGCGCTCGGCTCGGCCGCCCCGCTCGAGCAGGCGCGGCAGCAGGCCGAACACGCTCGGGGGATACCCGCGCGTTGCCGGTGGCTCCCCTGCCGCCAGCCCCACCTCGCGCTGCGCCATGGCGAATCGCGTGACGGAGTCCATCATGAGCACCACGTCGTCGCCCCGGTCGCGGAACCACTCGGCGATCCGGGTCGCAGTGAATGCCGCCCGGATCCGAACCATGGCCGGTTCGTCCGAGGTCGCCACGACGACAACTGAGCGGGCCATGCCTTCGGGGCCGAGGTCGCGCTCGATGAATTCGGCGACTTCACGGCCCCGTTCACCGATCAGCGCCACCACCGAGACCTTCGCCTCTGTCCCGCGAGCGATCATCGACAGCAGTGATGATTTGCCTACTCCCGACCCGGCGAATATCCCCAGCCGCTGACCCTTGCCGCAAGGGATCAGACCGTCGAGCACCCGCACCCCCAATGGAAGCTGCTCCTCGACCAACCCCCTCCGCAGTGGGTGCGGCGGTCGCCCTTCCACGGAGACCTCGAGCCCACGAAGAGGCGGGCCGCCGTCGATCGGGCGCCCCAAGCCGTCCAGCACTCGTCCCAGGAGACTGTCGCCAACGAGGATCGAGAGTGGCCGGCCCACAGGTGTCGCCGGCGTCCCGGCGCGCAAGCCCGTGGTCTCCCCGAGCGCCACGCACACCGACTTCCCATCTTGCAGCGCGACCACCTCGGCCTGCAGCGGACCATCATCGGTGTGCAGCACGAGACCGTCACCGACGGCGGCGGGTACCCCGCTGACCTTGATTGACATTCCCACCACCTGGTCGACCTGTCCGTAGGGCCTCGGTCGGGCAGCGGCTCGGGCGGGTTCGCGCAGTTCGTCGAGCACGGTGGTCATCGGGCGTCCAGCTCCGACGGTCCCACCATGACGGCCCGTACCCTCAGAAGGGCCCGCGACAACTGGCTGTCGATGGTGGTCAAGCCGACCTCGACGAGTGCGCCACCGGGCTCGACCGTCGGATCGGCGACCACGGTCAACAGGCGAGAGGGAGCGAGATCGGCAAGGTTCCCGATGGTGTCTGCGTCGCCCGGAGAGAGACGGGCGACAGCCGGGAGACTGCTTTCGTCGAAGGCGAGGGCCCGGGCGATGGCGTCGCGGCCAGGATCGACGGCGAGCAACGACTCCCGCCCGAACAACGTCTCGAGCAACTCGAAGGCGAATCGGGGCACGGCGCGCTCCAGGTGGGCGGACCTCTCCTCGTACGCCGAGCGCGCCGCATCGGCCGAACGGAAGAGGGCGGACACCGCTCCGTCGACGCGCGCCAGGCTCTCGCGCTCAGCGTCCCTGGCTGCCACCTCGGCGTCCCGCTGTCCGTCGGCGTAACCGGCCTCGTAGCCGGCCGCGTGGCCGCGGTCAGCTGTCTCGTCATTCTCGAGCGCGCCCGGGAACAAGCTGGCGTAGTCGATCGGCCTCGCCCGGTCGCGTGGATCGCGGCGGACCGAGAGACCGTGCCCGATCCGCGACCATTCGGGCGCGACGACACCGGGCCCGGCGAGTCGCGGCGTTGTCACAGCACAACCTCGTCGTCGCGTGCGATGACGATGACCCCTTCGGCATCGAGCTCCCGAGCCGTGCGCACGATGTCGGCTTGGGCCGCGTCCACCTGTGAGGTGCGAATGGCACCCAGCACCTCGAGCTCTTCGTCGAGCGTCTGTGCGCCCCGTTCGGTCATGTTGCCGCGAATGTGCGCCATCGCATCGTCATCGAGCTGAGCTCCCTTGAGGGCGGCAGCGAGCGTCGATGCGGGTACCCGCCGCAGGATCTGCTGCAACGAACGAGCATCGAGTGCGACCACATCGTCGAAGGTGAACAAGTTCGCCCTGATTTGCTCGACGAGCTCGCTGTCCTGACTCTCGAGCTCCCCCAGTATCTGGCGCTCGGTCTGGCGGTCGGAATGACTCAGGATGTCTGCGATCGCGGAGGCACCGCCGGCCACGGTCAGGGCCCCCACAGTGTGGAGGCTGCGCAGTTTGGCCTCAATGAGCGCTGTCGTCTGGCGCACCGCAGCCGGATCGACGCGATCGAGTTGCGCGATCCGCAGTGCCACCTTGGTCCGGAACTCGCCCGGGAGCTCCGCCATGATGCGAGCCGCGTCTTCTGGCCGCATGTGCGCGAGCAGAACGGCCACCGTCTGCGGCTGTTGCTCGCCGAGGATGGCGACCACCTGGCGGGGGTCGGCATGGGCCAGCACCGCCAGCGGCCCGACGGTGCTCTTGTTCGCCAGCTCGTCGAGTACTTCCTCGGCACGGGCCTGGCCCAACCGCTCCTGCAGGAACTGCCGGGCCAGAGTGATACCACCCTGATTCACCAGGGTGGACTCGTGGATCCTGCCCACCAGCTCACCCAGGACCGCGATCACGGTGTCGGAGTCGAGTGATGGCAGATTGGCCACCTCGGTGGTGAAGGCGATGGCGTCGGGATCCGACATCTCCTTCAAAATGGGCGTCGCCTTCTTCGGGCCCAGCTGCGCCAGCACGATGGCCACCTTCTGGCGGTTCGTCAGCCCCACCTGCGGCGCGCTGCGGGCGGCCGTGGTTGCGGGAACCGGAGGAGGGGTCGTCGGCTCGGTGTCCCGATCCGTTCCAGGAGTGCTCGGTGCGGTGGTCGTCATACCGGGAGCGCCCTCCCGCCCTCGACATCTTCGCGTTCGTCGGCCCAGCTCTTGAGGAGATGCGCGGCTTCCGCGGGCCGCTGCTCGACGAACTGGTTGACCTGCGCCAGGACGGCGTCGGACCCCAGCTGGAGCGCCGGGGACATGCGCACGGCGGGCAACTCTCCGGTGGGGTCACGCTCGTCTTCCACGGGAATCATCGACGCCATCGGGCCGAGCTCACCCAGCGCTATCTCCTGATAAAGCGGGCGGCGGCGCTTGGCGGCGATCACGGTGGCGGCCACCATCCCGGCGATCAGGAGCAAGAGGCCACCGATCTCACCCGCGTGCTCAAGCTCCTGCTGGTGGGCCGAGGCGGAAGCGGCGGTGAGGGCGGCGGTCTGTGAGTTCCCGGCGGAGGCGAACGGCATCGACGTCACTACGAGTTGGTCACCGTTGGCCTTGCTCAGCCCGGCCGCAGCGGTCACCAGTGACCGCACCTGAGCCTGGTTGACCTTCTTGGCCTTGGACGAGTTGAGCAGCACCGCGATCGACGTCCGTTGCACTTGGCCCGGCGCCTGCTTCACGGTCTGTGTGACCTGCCCAACGGCGTTGGTGATCTGGGAACTGGTCGTTGAGTACGTGCCATTCCCTCCAGTCGTGGTCGGTGCCTGGCTCGAACCGAGGACACCCGAGGGCGGCGTTCCGGTTCCGGTGTAGGTGCTGTTCGACGTGTTCTGTCCGGTCGGCGCCGTTACCGGCTGACCTTGTGCGTTCAGTTGGAACCCGTTCGTGGTGGTCTGGCTCTGGTTGAAGTTGAGAAGGGCGTTGACCTGGACGGCAGCGTTCCCCTGGCCGACCACGCGTCCCAGCAGAGCCGTGAGGGAGGCTGCGAGCTGATTGTCGTAGGCGTCCGTCTGTTGGGTGTTCGACGCACCTGATGTTCCGCCGGCATCGCCCGGAGCGGTGAGGACATCGCCGTGATTGTCGACCACGGTCACATCGGACGACGAGAGCCCGGGAACCGACGACGCCGCCAAGTGGACGATGGCGCTGACCTGACCCGACGAGAGGGCGGTGCCGGGTGAGAGATCCACGAGGATGGAAGCCGTCGTGGCCTGCTGCGTCCCCACGGCGAAGTCGCTCTGCTGGGGGACGACGAGGTTGACCTGAGCCGACTGCACCCCCTGGATGGAGGAGATGGTCTGTTCGAGCTGGCCTTCGAGCGCCTGTTGGTACTCCACCTGCTGCACGAATTCGGAGGTGGTGATGCCGCTTTTCTCCAGATTGGAGAATCCGACGTTGCCGGCCTGGGGCAGGCCCTGCTGGGCAAGGGCCACCCGTTCCTGGTCGACATCTGCCGCAGGAACGAGGATCGTCGACCCTCCGTCCGCCAGCTGGTACGGAACCTTCTGGCTGGCCAACTGCTGCGTGATGGCGCCGGCGTCCGATGACTGGAGGTTGGTGAACAGAGGCTGGTAACTCGGCTTGGACTCGGCGCCCATGAACAGCACCCCGGTGACAATGACGCCCACCACCGCCAAGACGGTCATCACCTTCTGGCCCGTCGTGAAGCCGGCCAGGATGGTGGCAGCGCGTCCACGCGCCGTGGACAGGGAATCGCGAGAAATCGGGACCAGCGCCATGTCAGGCCGACATGTCCATGATGGAGTTGAAGGCGGTCACCGCCTTGTCACGAACAGCCGTCACCAACTGCGTCTCGAGATCAGCGTCGGTGGAGGCCACTGTGACGTCGGCGATGCTGGCATTGCCCGAGGCCGCCTGCATCGAGAGGTTGGTGGCGGCTTGCTGTGACGAGTCCAGCGAGTCGATGGCGTTGCCGAGCAGGTCGGAGAACGACGTCGACGGCGTGCCCGTTGCCGCTTGCGCGGATGCCGTCCCCGAGACCGCCGCTCCTGATGCCGCACCCGACGCGGCGGATGCGCCGGATGCGGCGGATGCGGCCTGAGATGCACCGGCAGCGATGGCCGAGCTGATGGAGGGAATGGCTGGGATCACGTCAGGCCTTGATGCTCAGGATGGACTGGTATGCGCTCGTCGCATGCGACATGACGGCTGAATTCGCCTGGTACGACGTCTGGGATTGGACGAGGTCCGTCATCTCGGTGCCGAGATCGACCACCGGGAACTCCACATCGCCCTGGGCGTTGGCCACGGGGTCGGTCGGGTCATATTCGAGCTGACCCTGAGCGGGGCCCCCGACAATCGATTGCACCCGGACTCCGAACCCGTCGCCGGTGGACTGGGTGGCGCCCGGTTCGGCTTGCGCCGCCGCGTCGACGTACTGCGCTTGGTACACCGGCTGACCCGGGGTGACGCCGTCATTCATGTTGGCGACGTTCCCTCCGATGGTGTCGATCCAGGTCTGGTCGACCGAGGCACCCGATCCGGCGATGTCAATTGCTTCCCACATTGCGGCTCCTATCCGGTGATGGCGTCCGAGAGAAGGGCGAACTGGTCGTCGAGAGCATTGACGACCGTCTGGTTCTGCAGGTCGTTCTCCTGCATGAGGGTCATCTCAGTTGGAAGTGACACGTTGTTGCCGTTGGTGCCCGAGCTGAGGCCCTCGGGGATTGACTGTGCGGTCGCCTCGCCTCCGTTGGCCACGGCATTGGCCAACGAGGCCTGAAAGGTGACCTGGTCCGCCTGGTAGCCCGGCGTGTCGACGTTGGCGATGTTGTTGGCAATCGTCTGCTGCTGCTCGACAATGCTGTCAAGCGCGAACTGCAGGATGCCTATCGACTGGGTAGCGTCTGCCATGGTGCTCTCCTCGGCTCCAATCGGAGCGTCGGCCGTCCTGGCCAGAAGCCGAGCAGTCCTTGCTCACCGGGTACTACGTCCCCATCCACCCAGAAGTTGCGGGGCGATCGCGATCCGATTCACACCCGCTGGTCGACGAAGTGGGATGCCCGGGGTGCCGGGGGCACATGACTCCGTCGGTACCGCTGCATATCGGAGAGACGGGTCGCCACCTCGAGCGCCAGCTGGTCGTAGCCGGCCGCCAGGACCTGGACGCGGCCACGGAGATCGTCGGGAAGCGGCGCCGCGGGACGCGGCGGACCCGGTGGCCCGGGGCAGCCCGCCTCGACGGCGAGACGCGACTGGCGGAGGTGGTCGCACGCCGCCTCCAGGTAGTCAGCCCACTGGTCGGGGGCCATCGACTCGATCAGGGTTGGTCACGGCTCGTTGCCAGGCTTCACGCAGGGGCGCGATGATCCGTCCGCATTCGCGGACCATCTCCGGGTCCTTCCGCAGGTTCGCTTCCACCAGGTGGGAGAGCAGAAAGTCATAGAGGGCCAGAAGGTCGCGGCCCCCTGCGAACCCATCGGGATCGAGACTGTGCTTCAGCATGCGGACGATGCGTTGGGCGTGCTGCAACCGCTCGTTGGTCATGAGGTGGTCCTGAGCATCCAGGGAGCGACCGGCAATGTCGACGTCTGCGGCCAGACAGTCGTACAGCATCACGAGGAGCTGTGGACCGGGGGCCGTCTGTACGGCCTGGCTCCGGTACTTGGCCGCCAGGTTGGTCGGGGGGGCCACGCGCTCAGCCCCCGCTCGTCGATGAAGCGCTGGTGGAAGCCGAGGACAAGGACGAGGACGAGGAGCCTGACGACGAGGAGCTTCCACCGAACGCCTGATTAAGGAAGGAGCTCTCGGACTGCAGTCGGGACAAGGTTGTCTCCATGTTGGTGAACTCGGCGGTCAGGGCCGCCTGTTGGGTGGCCACCAGCTGTTGCTGCATGGAGATCTCACTGCCCACTTCGGCGAGGGTCCCCTGCAGCCCGGCGATCGTGACCGGGATGATGCCGTTCGGCGCCAGTGAGGCGGTCGTCGCGATGTGGGCCAGTCCCTGGCCGAAGCCCGGCGCGTACGTGACGTTGCCCAACGCGGTGGCCGAGGTGATCCCGGGGGTCGTCACCTGGAGAACGAGTCCGTTTGCGTTGTCGCCGCTGTTGTACGAGCTCAGGTCCTGGCCCGAGCCCACCGCGGCCAGGCCGTTGATGGTGCCGGCGACGTCCGCGCCGGCGTACGTGGACCCACCGGAAGTGAGGCCGAGCTGGTCCGGGCCTGACGCCCCGACTTGGAACGTGGCAGCGGACCCGTACGCCGCGGACGCCAACTGGAATTGATAGGAGCCGGCAGAGCCGACGAGTGCAGCGGAGGCGTCGATGCCGGCGGCGGCCAACGCCCCGTTCATGCCGTTCACGACATCGGCGATGGTCTCTCCCGCGGTGGCGGCGTAGGTGGCGGTGGCCGATCCCTCGGTCACCGTGTAGGTCTCGGCCTGGGACAGTGCCGAGGCCGAGGAGGCCCACGTCGAGGAGCCGGTATCGACTGCCTGCTGTGCCGACTGGGTGATGGAGACGGCGTAGCTCCCCGGCGACGTGTTGTCGGTGGCGCCCGCGACGGACACCTGATCTGCGTAGGCCGGCAGCGCTGCGACGAAGGTCCCGCCCTCGGTGAACATCGACTGGACGGCGGTCGGGTTCTTCGCGTAGGCGGCCTCGAAGGCGGTCTGGTTGAACGTGATCGCTCCCTGGCTGGTGATGGCCAAGCCAGCCGACTCCCCCACCGTCCCGTCCGAGCCCGCGCCCGAAGTCCCCACCGCTTCACCGACGGCGGCCAGCACCTGCTGGGCCAAGCCCGTCAGCGACGGATCCCCGTTGAGAGGACCCGCCGTCTTCGTCTGGCTGTTGTAGGACGTGTCGGTGGAGAGGGTCGAGAGCAGCTGGTTGGCCGCACTCACAAGGGTCTGGACGTTGCCGGCCACACTGGACCCGTCGGCCGCCACGGTGACCGTCACCGGTGTCGAGCTCACCGACGCCAGGTTGATGGTGATGCCGGGAAGCAGGCCGGAGAGTGCGTCGGTCTGGGAGGTCACCTGATAGCCCCCGACGCCGCCCACGGACACCACGGCGTTCTGGGCTGCCGTCGTGGTGAGGAGTGCTCCGAGCCCCGAGCCGGCGAACGCCTGCGCGTCGATAGTGGTGGACGAACCGGTGCCCGTGCCGTTGGAGGTCAGCTCCAAGGCATAGCTGTTCGTCCCGACCTGCAACGCGTTCGCGGTCACGCCGACTCCAGCACCGTTGATGGCCGAGACCACCGATGCGAGAGAACCGTCACCGACGGAGACATTGTCTGCCGTCATGGAGCCGGCGCTGAGTCCCCCGGAGATCCCGACCGTCACGGTCCCGCCGGTTCCCGAGTTCAAGACGACAGACGTGGTCCCCGACCCCGAGATGTCGGACACGGTGGTCGAGGTGCCATCAACGCTGACGACCCCGTCAGTACCGAGGACCGTCGACCCCGCCGACAGACCCAGTGCCGGCGGGGCCGAACCGCCGGTGATCTGCAGGGAAGCCGTAGATCCCTGCTGGGCTGTCGCGATCGACAGCTGCCCCGACCCGGAGGCCGTGGCGGTGAGGCTGCCTCCGGATGCTGCCGTGACGGCCTGGGCCAATTGGCTGGGCGTGTAGATGCCGGATGCCAGCGTGAGTGTCTGCACGCCACCGTTCACCACCACGTCGAGTTGGTCGTTCGATGGGCCGATGGTGGTGCTGTTGGCCACGGGCGTGGTGCCGGACACCGTGGCTCCCGAGGATGACTGGGTGACGGCAATGGCATGGTCGCCGGTCGCCAGACCGCTCCCCGCAGCGATCGAAGTGATGCCGAGCGCGCCGCCGCCAGAACCGACGAGCACTCCACCCGACGTGACGATGTCGTTGGGGGATGCCACCGTACCGGCGGAGATCTGGGTCGATCCGACGGCCAGCTGGTCGACCGCGAAGGTCAGCGAGCCGGTCTGGGTGCCCGAGGTCACACTCGCGGTGGCGACCGAGGAGTCCGAAGTTGCAGCGGAATACGCCTCGTTGAACGCCGAGGGATCGGCCAGCGCGTCGGCCGATTGCTGCAGAGCCAGCAGCTGCGTGTTGATGGTCTGGTAGTCGGCGATCTTGGTGTTGATGGTCGACTGCTCGGTCTGCAGGTTCGTGAGCGGCTGCTCGTAGACCGCCATCTCGGCGTTGATGATCGATTGTGTGTTCAGCCCGGAGACCAGGCCGGAGAAACTGACGGGCCCTGTGACCATCAGATTGCCCCCACTCCCCTCGTGTGATCGAGTCTCGTTCCGCTGTCACGGGTGGGACCCCCGGGCGGCGACTGCCGCCGGGGGTCCCTCCGTGCTTCCCGGTTCTGGATGATGCTTCGTCGCCGGTTATTGCAGCAGCTTCAGGGCCAGGCTCGGCAGCTGCTCGGCCTGGGCGAGGATCGCCACACCCGACTGCTCGAGGATCTGGTCGGAGGTGAAGGCCGCCGTCTCCTGCGCCACGTTGACGTCCACCAGGTTGGCGTGCGCCGACTCGATGTTCTGCTGCGCAGTGGTCAGGTTGGAGGCGAGAGCCTGGATCTGATTCTGCGTGGCACCGACGCCGGCTGCCTGACTGGCCACCGTCGAGATGGCACTTTGCACGGCGGTCATGGCTGACTCAGCGGCCGACACGGTGCCGATGCTGACCGCCGCGGTGTTCACGGCGAGCGCCGTCGACGTTGCGGCGGCGATGGTGACGACCACCTGGTCGTTGGCGCTGTCGTAAGGTCCGACCTGGAAGGTCTCGCCCGAGTAGGTGCCACCGAGCAGCGGTGTGGTGCCGTACGTCGTGCTGGTGGCGATCTGGTCCAGCTCCGCCTGCAACGAGGCGAACTCGGACTGCGCCGCAGCACTGGTGCTGGCGTCCTGAACACCGCCGTTGGCCGCTTCCGTGGCCAGCGTGTTCATGGTCTGGAGCACCGACGCTTCCTGGTTCAGGGCGCCCTGTGCCGTCTGGAGCACCGACACGGCGTCCTGGGCGTTGCTGATCGACTGCCCGTACCCATTGGACTCTTCCTGCAGGTACTGGCCGACCAGGTAACCGGCCGGGTCGTCGGCGGCTGTCTGGATCTGCAGGCCCGATGAGAGCTTGTTGACCGCCGAAGACAGCATGTCGCTGGTGGCGTCGAGGTTGTTGTAAGCCTCGACCGCCGTTGAGTTGTCGTTGATGAGAATGCCCGACATTGTTCGTCCTCCTGATGACTGTTGCCCTCCCTTTCAAGGAGGGGGAGCATCCTTGCTCCGCTTCCTTCTACGTCCCTTCCCGGCAACGAATTCAGATGCGTGACGGCCACGACTCGCCGAATTTCTCGTCCGCCTGTCAGCTGGAGGCGTGCGCCGGCCGACGGGGAGAGCTGATCCGGCCGGTCGCTTCGCCAATCGGCCAAGGAGGATTCCGGGGCACCGGCACCTGCAATGGGTTTTGCGGGATTTGGCTATACGTCCGCGCTGTCATGTCGATAACCATGTGTGTCACGGACTGTGGCGGGCACGCGTGTTCTACATCGCGTTGGGCGAGAATAGGGAGAAGAGGCACTCCATGTCGGCAATCCGTGAGGCGCTGGTGGGCGGCCAAGGGGCGGTTGGGGACCCCAGCGACCTTCGAAGTTCTGCCGATGCCCTCTGGCATCAGTACTGGCAGGACCGCTCGCGTGAGCACCGAAACCGCCTGGTCATCTTCTATGCGCCGTTGGTCACCATTGTGGCCAAGCGCTTTGCGCGCCGTTTCGCGTTCGGCGGACGGGGTGGAGGAACTGTGTTCGTTCGGGACTTTTGGACTCATTGACGCCATCGAACGATGGGACGCCTCGGCCGGATTTCAATTCGCGACCTACGCGACGAGGCGGATCCAGGGTGCCATCATCGACGAACTGCGGCACGAAGATTTCCTGCCAAAGCGGCTGCGAGCCCGGGTGCAGGTGTTCCACGCCACGCGCGAAGACCTGCAGTCCACCCTTAGGCGGACACCCACCATCGTGGAGATCGCCGCTGAACTGGGCGTCGACGTGACCGAGGCCATCACGCTCCGTGACGAAGCCACCGCACTGACGCATCTCGCTCCACTGACCGAAGGGACCGAGGCATCCGAGGGCAGGATCCTCGCTTCGGCGACGACCGACCTCTCGCCGAGCGAAGGGGCCGAACTGGCCCTGATGAACGATTCGGTCAAGGCCGCGCTACGCCGCCTCACCGAGCGGCAACGAACGGCGCTTGTGCTGTATTTCTTGGAAGGACTGGCCAAGAGCGAGATCGCAGACATTCTCGGCGTGGGCCGCCCCCGCGTCACACAGCTGGTCCAGCAGGGCCTGCACAATCTCCGCCTCGAACTCGGGCTCGATCGGCCGTCGGACATTGACGAACTCCTCCCCGACCCAGTGCGCAGGTGACCAAGAGGGCACCGCTCCGCTCGGTCAACGACGTCCTCCTGCATGGCCTGGCGCCCTGTCGACCCTGACCTGATCGGTGCAGCGCCCCCCATGCAGGCGAGCGTCGATGTCGGCCAGGCGGGCGCGAACGGCCGCCGTCGCCACTGAGCGAGAGAAACGACGAGTGGCGACCCCCCGGGCGCGGCGGACCTTGACGGCCGTGACACCCGGTTCGGCCACCGCGGCCTGCAATAGGGAACTGGCGTGCTCGAGATCCGGATCAGCCCAGACCGAGCCCAGCGGGTAGCGGTACTCGTCAGCGGGGATCTGCGTGTTTTCGGAACGCACGAGACCGCTGTCATGGTCCGTCTGGAACTCCAAGGACGCCTGCGTCGCGGTGACCACCGTGAACGTCCCCCAGGCCATGGCCTTGGCCACCGCTCCGAGGCCGCCGTCGGCCCTGTGCAGTGAGAGGTAGCAGTCGGCGCCCGCAACGAGGCGATCTCCATCGGCGGCTGACCAGGGGTCAGCCTGACGCACCTCGATATCAGGACGGCCGTCGGCCGCGCCAACGAGCAGAGCGTGATCGTCCGGGTACCGGTCGGCATGGATGGTGTCGATGATCAGACGGTGGCCGTCCCTCGGCGAAAAGGCTGCGGAGTACGCCGCCACCGCACCCAGTGGATTCTGCCGCGCGAACCCGTTGTCGTAGTCGACACTCGATGCGAAGACGAACCCGTCCGGGCGGCCGAGCGCAGTGCGCTCCCGCCGAGAGGGCCTCCCCCCGACCGGGATGGCGACGCAGTGGACAGGCCCACCATGCACCGACGAGGCGCACAGAGACCCCCACGACGTGGGAGTCCACAATTCGTGCACCATGTGAGCCGCGTCGGCCATCGACGACGACGACGCCCGCAGATCGCAGACCCACAGCCCGATCGTGTAGCGGCCGTGGAACAGGCCGGGACCGGAGTCGAGGACGAAATCGGTCATGTGGTCCGGGTGCACCACGAGCAGGTTCACCTCGAAGGGGAAATCCGAGGGGCCGAAATGTGACCAGGGCGATCCGCGGTCCCTGTCGTCCCGGTGGTACGAGGTCGTCGAGATGGGAACCCCTCCGGCACGAAGCGCGCTCGCGAGCCGGCGAGCCATATCGGCGGCGACGCCGGTCCCTTCGAACGGGCCCACGACGTTCAGGCCTCCTCGCCTGGTGGTCGGCACTGCCTCGAGCACGCGGTCCGGATCCCTCCGGATCGGAGTCGAGGTTTTCGCGCCCCCTGCGGCCAACGGGACATGGCGATCGCACGGCGGGGCGCCACCTGACGATGGAGATCCCGGGAGAGTCTCGTGCCGTGCCGTCGTGCCGGCGGTCGCGTCCTCTGGGGCTTTGCCCGCCAGCGCCGAAAGGAGCGTTGGAGCGAGACGGCCGATCTCTTCCTCTGACGCGACCCTGGCCGTCGGGTCGAGCTCGTTCAGAGCCGCCCGCGCCACGCCCACGGCACTGGCTTCGTGGAACGATCCGAAGAGCGCCGCTGCCGCCCTCACCCGGACGACAGGATCAATGCCTGCCTCGTGCCCGATGGCAACCAGCGGGCACGACGCGGCAAGCCCACGCTGTCGCAGTCGGGCCGACCAGACCAGGGCGCGAGCCAGCGGAAGGCGCGGCGCGATGCTCGCTGCCGCGGCCAACGGTTCGAGGCGCTCCGGGAATCGGGACCACGCGCCCTCCAGCAAGACATCGGCCAGCAGTGGCGGTTGACGGAGGACCCGACCGAGCATCGGCACGAGATCCTCGGTGCGCAAGCCTGCGGTGATCTCCGCCGGGGAGCGTTTGGCTTGCAGCAACCAGCGCACGAGTTCCCCGACATCGGCCTCGAGCACTCCGTGGGATCTCACGGCGCCCAGCACGACGTCCGCCGCCTCGCCAAAGCGGCCAAGCGATGCCAGCGCCTCCCCGCGGATGGCGGCCACCACGTGCGGCCCGAACTCCATGCCGTCGTCGTCTCGCCCTCGGCTCGGGATCCGGGCCAGGATCGCCAGGCCTTCCACCGTCTCCCCCATGGCCAGGCGCGTCCTTCCCTCGGCGATGTCGGCCGCCACCTGGCTCCGCGACAGCTGTCGGAGCTCGCTCAGCCGGGAAAGCGCCTCCTCGAAGCGCCCGATCCGGCCGAGGATGTAGACCAAATTGCTCACCGCCAAGCGCCTGGTGATCAGGTCGGTTGCCGACGCGGCCGCCTCGGACAGGCGCACGACGGCCTCCTCGCTGCGCCCAGCGGATTCGAGGGCCCGGCCGAGGTTCATCAAGGCGTACGAGCGATCAACCTCCTCGTCATCGAGCGCCGCGCCGGCCAGATCGAGATTGCGGTCGGCCTTTTTACGATTGTCGAAGACCTCGGCGATATATCCGTGATGGATCAGTCGCGCGCCCGACAGGTACCCGGTCTTCAGAGGCCGGGTGGGATCGTCGGCGGCGACGACCTGCTCGTGCAGGCGATGCCGCCATGTGGCGGATGACCGGCGGAACACGCGGATTGCGGTGTGGACGGAGCGCGGATTGCCCGGTCCGTGCAGGTTCTCGATCGCAACGAGATACGCCTCGAGATCTGATTCGGAGTCGGAGAGCTGGGCGCGCAGGACGTCAGGATGGGTCTGGAGGCGCTCGTCAGCGTCAATGGACAGCACCCACTCACCGGTGGCGTGCGCCAGCGCGGCGTTCCTGGCGACGGCAAAGGAGTCCTCCCACTTGCCCTCCACGACCGTTGCGCCCGCGTTGCGGGCAATCTGCACCGTCTGGTCGCTGGAGCCGGTGTCGTAGACCACAACCTCGTCGACGGCGTCGCGGACCGATTCCAGGCAGGCGGCCAGCATCTGTTCCTCGTCCTTGACGATCAGACAGGCTGTCGCCAGGACGGGGCGGCGCAGCACATCGGGGCCCCACTTCTCCTCGAAGCGGACTTGATTCTCCCCCTGGGTCACCAGCCAGTCGACGGCATTGGAATCGAACGAAGCGTGGCCATGATGGTGAACGAAGGAGGCGTGCGCGACCAGCAGCCGAAGGTCCCTCTGATGCAACCGTCGACACAGGTCGTCGTCCTCGAACCCGCCGATCTCGAATCGCTCGTCGAATCCACCAATTGCATGGAAGGACGACGTGCGCACGGCCAGACAGAATCCGACCAGCCGCCGTGTTGTTGAAGTCTGACCCTGGTGGTTGACCCGCCACGCCTCGGCGAATTCGAAGAAGGCATCGGGGTCCTCCTGGGGATCGGGAACGCCCATCGTCTTCTGGTTCCCCGAGACGTTGTCCGATCGCGGGCCTACGGCGCCGACGTCACTCCGTTCGAACGGTGCCAGGAGCTCGTCGAGCCAGCCCATTGGCACGACGGTGTCGCTGTTCAAGAACACGACCACACCATGCAGGGCCTTCGCCGCTCCCTGGTTACACCCGCGGGCAAAACCCTCGTTCTGCTCGTTGGCGACGACCTCCAACCATCCATATGCCGCGAGCGACTCGGGTGTCTCGTCGCTCGAGCCGTTGTCCACAACCACGACCCGGTCCATTGGTCCCAGGGTGGGTCGCAGCGACCGCAGGCATCGCTCAGTGTGTTCCCAGGCGTTCCAGGCCGGGATGACGATCGTGGCGACAGGTCGGCCGCCTGCTGATCCAACCGCCATGGGGGTAGCGTTGGTGGTGCCGGTGGCGTCCGCGGTCGGTTGCACCTGGCGCATAACGGGTACAACGTCCCAGGGGGGAACGGAATTGAGGGGCGTGTGAAATAGGCGTGAGTAATAGGGGTGGTGAACGTTGTCATGTCGATGCTGCTGACCCTGCTGGACGTCGATGAACTGCTGGAGACCGCAACCGCGCTCGATTCGTCGACGCCTACGGCCCGGCTCCGAGGTCGGCGCGACGACCTCGTGCACGCGGCCGTGCTGTTGTCCTACGCCCGTCACGTCCTGTCGGTGGACATCGGTGCGCTGCGGACCATCGCCGAGGCTCCGGACCGGGACCTGCAGGATCTGGTCGACGACTTGCCCCGCATTCTGGAGGAAGCCTCGATCGGCGGTGGATGGTCGTTGTCCCCTGACGCGCAGGCCACCACCGCCTCGGCGCGCCAGGCGATGGAGGGCGCGGCAGACGGGCTGATGTCGGCGCACAGCGATCTGGGCCGCATCGACCTCTGCTCACCCGAGGACGTGCGTGCCACCCTTCACGAGCTCGAGGTCCAGCTGGCAATGGTCGCCGAAAGCCGCGAGCTCGTCGAGAAGAGGGTCCGTGAGATCCAGGCTCTCCTCGTGGAGCAGTACAAGCGCGGGGACGCTGATCCCGAAGACTGGGTCCGCTGAGGTCGTCCACCACGCGTCCAGATGTGTAGTGGACCGAGTGCCCGAAACCTTGGTCACCTGGCTTCCAGAGCCCTCGTCAGGGCGGATCTACACGGCACCCGTCACGGTGCCGGCCATCTCGGCCACCAGTTCTTCGAGCGTCTCCTCGCTGATGAGGTACGGCGTGTAGAAGCCCACCCGATCGACATGGCCTCCGAATCGGCCGGCGATGTCGGCAGCCACCTGCTCGGGAGAGCCCACCGCGGCGAGAGCAGCGAGCATGTCGTCCTCGATCAGTCCCGGCATCTCATCCCATCGACCGGACTTGGAGAGCCCGTTGAGCTCAGGCTGGAGCGCTTCCCAGCCCTCGGCTTCGAGCACAGGGCGGTACGCCGGGGTGGAGGCATAGAAGGCAACGAGCCACCGCGCCGCGAGCTGGGCCGTTTCGAATTCCTCCTCGGTCCGCCCGCAGCAGACGATGACCTCACCGGCCACGGTGAGCGACGAACGGTGCCGGCCGCCGCGGACGAGTCCTTCCTCAATGGCGGGGAGGCTCCGCTCCACGAAGTGCGTTGCGGTGTTGAACGGCATCACGAGCACCGCGTCGCCCACTTCAGCCGCCAGTCGGAGCATCTGTGGTCCGAGCCCTCCGAGGGCGATAGCCGGAGGTCCGTAAGGGTTGGGCCCCGGGTTGAAGAGCGGCGGCATCAGGGTGTGCGTCCAGAACTCGCCCTTGAAGTCAAGTGGTTCCGCTGTCTCCCACGTGGCGAAGATGGCACGCAGTGCCCCGACCATCTCGCGCATACGGGCGATGGGGCGATCGAACGAAGCGCCGTACCGCTTCTCGACCTGAGCCCTGATCTGGGAACCGAGGCCCAGCGTGAACCGGCCGCGGGAGAGCAACTGAAGGTCGTAGGCCTGGTGGGCGAGCTGCACCGGATTGCGCGGGAAGGCGATGGCCACGTTGGTCGCGAGTTCGAGCGTGGTGGTCGCGCCAGCGGCCAGGATCAGCGGAGTGAAGACATCGTGGGGACCTTCGAACGTGAAGGTGCCATCCACTCCGAGCTGCTCCAACCGGCGAGCGTGGGCCGGTGCCTCCTCGAGCCCGGCCAACATCGTGTCAAATTTCATAGGGGTCCAGCATGCATCAACGTGACAGAGCGACTCTGAGCCGAGTCGCCGATGGCGGGTGCTGGGCGGGGATCGCGTCAGATCTCGAAGGTCTCCCCGGGCTTGCGATGAACGGTGAGCGCGGCGACCACCGCACCGGCCAGGATCAGGCAGCCTGACAGGAGCAGCGCCTCGTGGAGCCCCGAGCCGAAAGCGTTGTAGGCGGCGTTGACCACCTTGGTGGCGATCTGCGCGACGGCAGCGTTCTTGTTGTGTTCGGCCTGGCTCGCCGCTCCACCGCTCGAGGCGCCGCCGGTCTGAATCGCATGCTCCACCAAGCTCTGGAAGCTCGGCGGGATGCCGATGGCCTTCAGCCGGGCGGCGAGGTCGCCCGTGAGCTTGGCGTTGACGATGGCGCCGAGGATGGCCACGCCGAAGACGGCACCCATCTCCCGACTCGTATTGGTGGCCGAGGCCGCCATGCCGGATCGCTCCGGTGGCACCACGGTGAGGGGGACGGATGTCACGGGCACCAGGAGCATGCCGATGCCGATGCCGGCCAGCGGGAGGACCCAGCCCAGAGTTCCGAAGTCGACCGTCGGTGAAAGCACGGTGTTGGCCACCAGGATGCCGCCCCCGGCCAGCAGGCACCCGATCGTCATCGGCCAGCGGGGCCCGACGTGTGCCACCAGCGGGCCGGTCAGCGCTGACGCGATGATCAGCCCGGCTGCCATCGGCAGGAAATCCACCGCCGTCTGGTAGGCGGACGCGTTGGCAACGACCTGGAGATACAGCGCCGTGAAGAAGAAGATCGAAAAGGTGCCGAAGTACGCCACGAACGCAACGAAATTGGAACCGACGAACGGAGGAAGTCGGAACATCGACAAGTCGAGCATCGGGCTCTTGACCCTCTTCTCCGTGATCACGAAGGCAATGCCCGAGACGGCGCAGAGGACGAAGAGCGTCACTATCCAAGGTGCGGTGTAACCGGACTCTTCCCCCTGGATCACAGCAAACGAAATGCAGGCAAGGAACCCGGCACCGAAGATGAATCCCAACACGTCTATGCGGCGCCCTTGGCGGTCCGAAGTCTCGGGAACGGCGACCGACGCCAGAACAAATGCAATGACCCCGAACCCCAAGTTGAACCAGAAGATCGCCCGCCAGCTGGAGAAACCGACCAGGAAGCCGCCGATGACGGGTCCTAAGGCCAACGCGAGGCCTGACACAGCGGCCCACACGCCGAGTGCGTCGGCACGTGTTTCCCGATCGGGGTACACGTGCCTGATGATCGACAAGGTACCGGGCTCGCTCGCGGCGGCGCCGATCCCCATGATCACGCGGCCGGCGATGAGCCAATCGACATTCCCCGCCAGAGCGGCGACGACCGAGCCACCACAGAAGATGGCCACCCCGACGAGCATGACGCGCTTGCGGCCGAAGATGTCACC
The DNA here is from genome assembly GCA_963741995.1 of uncultured Acidimicrobiaceae bacterium. Lineage (GTDB taxonomy): Bacteria > Actinomycetota > Acidimicrobiia > Acidimicrobiales > RAAP-2 > Bog-473. Next base: position 383,292 of record CAVUKI010000010.1, on the reverse strand, counting down.
GAGCATCCCCGCCACAAGCATGAAACTGGCGAAGGTCAGCGCGTAGCCGTTGACCACCCATTGCAGCGAGGTGACCCCCGCGTGAAGATCACTTTGGACATTGGCCAGGCCGACACTGACGATCGTGTTGTCCAAGAAGGTGAGAAAGAGGACCCCGCACAGAGTGGCGAGAGCAAGGGCCTGGGCGGCGGAACCGAGCCCACCCTGCTTGATGTCGAATCCGGCCGGCGCGCCCTCGCTCGTCAGAGAGCCGGCGTCTCCCAGAGCCATCAGCCTCGGCCTCCCGCGGGCGGGCAGAGACCCGCGGGCCGGCTCTGGCGGTTCATGGGCACGAGTTTTGCCTACCCACGGTGCGGGTAGGGGAATCCTCAGCGGGGTGGCGCCGGAAGTGAGTGGCCGGACGCCGGCGCTCCCGCGGGACACCCCTCGGACGCGTCCGTGGATTCGGTGTGCTCGGCTGAGGGCTCGGAGGACCGACGGTGGGTATGGGTACGGCAGATCAAGTACACCGTCCATGACTGACGCCGACAACGATCTGGCCGCGTTCTTCGACCTCATCGACTACCCGTACTTCGTGGTTACCGTCAGGTCACCCGAATCCGAACTGAGTGGTTGCCTCGCCGGGTTCGTGACCCAGTGCAGTATCGACCCTCCCAACTTCCTCGTCTGCATCTCAAAGGTGAATCACACCCTTGGGGTCGCAGCGCATGCACCGGGTATGGGTCTCCATCTCCTCGGCCGGGACCAGGTCGATCTCGCCCGCCTCTTCGGCGAGGAGACCGGTGATCTCGTCGACAAATTCGCGTCCGTCGATTGGCGTCTCGGCCCCACGGGGGCCCCCTTACTGGTGGATGCCGCGGTGAGCATGGAGGGCCAGGTCCTCGGGCACTTCTCCGTGGGCGACCACGAGGCATTTCTCATGCGAGCAGTGCGGGCGAGCGCCGGCGGACATTCCGGCTTGCTGACGTTCAGGAGCGGCCCGCGGTTGGAGCCCGGCCATCCGGCCTGAGACCCGCACGGAACCGCCCCGTGCTCCCCGGGGCGCACGCGCACCCGGGGCGGCCTGTCGACGTCAGGATCAGGCGTGCGCATCCCAGAAGTCACGCAAAAGCGGGATGAGCTCAGCCGCCCGCTCATCGGGCCAGAACAACATGGCGTCGGGGACAAGGGTGACGCGCTGCACGCCGGGGATCATTGTCGCTAGGCGCTCGGCCCACTCCTGCTCGAAGAACGAGTCGCCTGTCCCCCATGCCACCTGGGTCGGGGCACGCAGCTCGGCCAGCAGCGGCGCAATCGCCATCAGCTCTGCCGACGACGACGCCGTCAGGAGACGCTCGAGTCCCTTCCCCTGGTCGGCGACGAACGGCCCGAGGTAGCTCGCCAGGACCTCGTCGGAGAGTTGATCAGGATGGGCATACCCCATGCCGAACCCGACTTCGGAACGGGCGAGCGTCAGGTCGCCCGCCATGGCGGCGACCATCGGTCCGAACTCACCCGACTCGGCGAGGGTGACGAAGGGCTTGAACGCCTCGGGCGGGAAGTTGTCGTGCACGTCGCAGTTGGTCAGCGTCAGCGTCCGGATGCGCTCCGGATGGTGTGCGGCAAAGACCTGGGCCACCGCGCCGCCGGTGTCATTGGCCACGACGTCGACCTGTGCGAGTCCGAGGCGCTCGCACAACTCATCGAGCATGTTGGCGAGGCCGTTGAGGGACAGATCGGCCGCATCGTCCTCCGGAACGGGAGTCGCACCGTGCGCGGGCAAATCTGGGGCGATGCAGCGGCGCATCCCTCCCACCTCCCACAGCACGGTGCGCCAGATGTCCGCATTGACCAGGATGCCGTGGACGAAGAGTGCAGCGGACTGGTCGGCGTCTCCGTGATCGACGTAGGCCACGTCGCCGTAGCCGAGAGCGATCGTCCGGCGCGGGAGCAACGTCAGAGCCATATGGGTGGGTTGGGCAGTGTCTGTGTTCGTTCGGGGGGTCACATGCGTAGTGTTACATACCAACTGTCTGTTTGTAAAGAGGGAGTTAGGCTTTCCCCGTGCCCACGCAGGCGGAACGTACCGAGGCCACCCGGGGCCGCCTCATCACCACGGCCCGGCGCCTCTTCGCGGAGAATGGGTTCGCCGCCACCTCCACCGAGGAGATCCTCAGCGCGGCCGCGGTCAGCCGGGGGGCGCTCTACCACCACTTCCCGAGCAAGACCGACCTGTTCCAGGCCACCTTCGAACAGGTGGAGGACGACCTCACCGCACAGGTACTGCAGGCCGCCGGCGGCGGCGGCGAGACGGACCCCATGCGGATCCTCCAGATCGGATTCGACGTGTTCCTGGACCAGTGCCTCAACCCGGAGGTGCAGCGCATCGTGATGCTCGACGGTCCGACCGTCCTCGGTTGGGATCTGTGGCACGAGCTCGACGAGCGCTACGCGTTCGGCACCATCAAGACCGTGCTGACGATCGCGGCGGACATGGGCCGGATTGAGACGTCGGCGATCGATCCCCTGTCGCACCTGCTCCTTGGCGCCATCATGCAGGCCGGCATGGTCGTGGCGCGGTCCGAGGACCCGCTCAGCGCGAAGAAGGCCATGACGAAGACGTTCGCGAAGATCGTCTCGTCTCTCTGAGCGGCCGACGACGTCGACGCGGCGAAGAAGGGACGGTCTCAGCTGCTTGGGCCCGCGCCTGACCCGGCGACCCACGCCGGCAAGCGTGCCGGCCTGCCGCGCCCGTCGACACATCCGTGCACGGTGACCGCGGTCGCCCGTGCCTCGGCCCCGACCGCGAGGAGGTACGCGATCTGGAAGGTGGCGCCACGGACGGCGCCAAGACGCAGGGACACAGCCACCTCGTCGTCGAAGCGCAGCGGCTGGCGGTACTGCACCGAGACCTCGAGCACGGGGAATTCACGGGCATCCCCGGTGTCCCCGGCCCGCAGCGCGTCGTAGGGATGCCCGAGAGCCCTGAGATACTCGACCCGCGCTTCCTCCAGATAGGGCAGGTACGCCGCGTGATGGATGATGCCCATGGCGTCGGTCTCGGCGAATCGGGTGCGCAGCCGATGGGTGAACGAATAATCCGCCGGATCGCGTGTGGGCTCCAGGGACTGACGGGGCACGGTCCGCCCGCTACTCCCCTGCCGCTCCGCCGGAGGGCGCCCCGTCGCCGACCCCGTCGGACGGCAGGCGACGGCTCGACGCCAGTGCATTCACCCGGTCCTGGTTGAAGATGGCGAACGCGCCGTCGGCCTCGACTGTGACCACTCCTCCCTGCACGATGCGGCCCTTGCTGAAGATGCGGCGTTCGGTGACGTGGGTCACCCACCCCTCGAACACGGCCTCCTGGTTGGTGAGCGTGGGGCGCACGTAGCGCAGGGCCAACGACACGGTGGGCCCGACCGAGCCCACGATGGCATTGGCCGCCGTCAGGATGATGTCGAAGGTGGCGGCCAGCACCGCGCCGTGGACGCACCCGGGGGCGCCCTCGTAGGTGACATCGAAGACGCCGCGGCCGAGAGCCTTCGGCGGGTCGAAGTCGAGGACGATCGGCAACGCGATCGGGTTGAACGGTCCGACGACGACGTCGTAGGGCATGGCGCCACCCAGCGGCACGTCGGGCGGAGGACCGTCCTCTGCGGGTGGGATGAACCGGGGCAGCGGGTCTGCGGGCAGGTGCGCTTCGAGCTCATCGGCGAGCACGGTCAGTCGGGAGGTCAGACTGGCTGTCTCGGACGCCGACGGCGCAGCGCTGACCGCCAAGCGGATGAGGCGACGCAGCACGTCGGCCAGTGCACGGGCTTCTGGCTCGCGATCCCGCAGCCCGGGATGGTTCTGGAACGACGTCGGACTGGGGTCGGGCGTCAGCACGGCGCGAAGAGTACTGCCGCCTCTGCGCCGAACGACATTCCGCGCCCCGGCCCTTTCCAACGCCGACCGTTCTCCGATCGGGCGCCGATCAACACTCCTAACATGGCCCGGTGACCCCTGAGCATGCAGTCCATTTCACCTCCGGGAGCCCCGAGACCGTCCTCGACCCGCTCGATCCGGAGTTGGCCGCCGCTCTCGACGCGGCCCGGTCCCTCCCTCCGGACCGTCGTCGGGCGGCGGTGGCGGCAGTGGCGGCCCAGGATCCGCACTGCCTGCAGGCCTGGGCGGATCTGGCCGAGCTGGCCGACGACCCCATCGATCGGTATGCCTTCGCGCGGGTGGGCTACCACCGTGGGCTCGATGCGCTGCGAGCCGCCGGCTGGCGTGGCTCGGGCTACGTGCGCTGGCGGGATGAGGCCAACCGCGGCTTCCTCCGTGCACTGCACATGCTCCAGCTGGCGGCGGGGTCCATCGGGGAGGTCGACGAGGAAGTCCGATGCGACCTGTTCCTGCGCCAGCTCGACCCCGAATGGGGCACCCGGGAGTCCTGACCGCGCCGCGGAGCTGCGTCGACCCCCGAAGGGGTCCGCTGCACGTAGTTAGAGTGTCTAACTGTATGATGGTCGAAGTGTCTGTCACCTCACCCCTCTCCGCTGACGCGGCTTCCGCGCGGCAAAGCCGACGCTCGCGCCGGTTCGAAGACGACCGCCACACCCCACGTGCTGGGCACCTACGGCCGCGTCGCAGCCTGGCTGTCCAAGCGGGTGGAGGTCGCGTTGGCCCAGGTAGAGCTGACCCTCCCCCAGTACCGGGTGCTCGGGATCCTGGCCGAGGGATCCGCGGCCGCCTCGGGCCTGGCCGACCGCCTGGCCGTGCGACGGCCCTCCATCACGGCGCTCATCGACGGGCTGGAGGCCCGAGGGCTGGTCGACCGTCGCCAGGAGGACACCGACCGCAGACGGGTGGAGCTGCGCCTCACCCCGGAGGGTGCCGGCATACTCGGCCGCGCCGACGTCGCCGTCGACGAGTACCTGATCGCCATCGCCGGCCACTTGCCCGACAAGGAGGAGGCGATGGCCCTGCGCTCGCTGGAGCTGTGGGCCCGGGCGATGGTCGAGTCCCGCAAGGGTCCGGGTCAGGGCACCGACGACACGAAGCCGACTGCACCGGATGCGCCGACACCGCCCGGGGCGCACGCATGAGCAAGACCGAGGACATGGTGGAGGGCGCGCCCGTCGGGGTGCAGTCCGCCGGAAACGGTCAGGCCACGACCGGGGCGGCGGACACCCAGGAGGCCGAGACCAACGACGACGTACGGCTGCCGCTGGGGGCCTACGTCCCCATGGGGGTCACGAGCCGCTACACCGCGCCGAAGGCCACCATCGACCCGGACCGCTCCAAGTCGTGGATCAAGCGGGCGACGCCCATCGTCATGGCACACAAGCTGCAGTGGTTCAGCGCGCTCATCTTCTCGTTCCTCGGCCTGATCATCCAGGTGTGGATCCCCAAGATCCTCCAGAACGGCATCACCAACTCACTGATCAACAAGACGCAGCCGTTGCACAACTACGTCGAGTTGATCGCCGTGCTGGCGTTGTTCACGGGGCTCTTCGGCTACATCTCGCGCACCAACCTCTTCAAGGTCGCGTACGCCATCGAATTCGACCTGCGCAACATCCTCTACGAGCACTTCACGAGGATGTCCTTCCCCTTCTACGACCGGGTCCAGTCCGGGCAGCTGATCTCGCGGGCCAACTCGGACATCCGCTCGGTGCAGATGTACCTGACGTTCGCGCCCATGATCCTGGTGCAGTGCTCCATCGCCTTGGTCGCCTTCGCCTTCATGCTCTCCATCAGCGTCCCCCTGGCCTTCGTCGCCATGGCGTCCATGCCGTTCATCTACATCGTCGGCATAAAGATGCGGAAGTCGCTCTTCCCGGTGTCGTGGCTCATCCAGTCCCGGCTGGCCGAGGTGGCGACCGTGGTGGACGAGAACGTCAACGGCGTGCGCGTCGTGCGCAGCTTCGCCGCCGAGCAGCAGCAGCTGGGCCAGCTGGCCAAGGCGGCCGACCGGGTCCAGTGGGGCTACATCAAGGACGCCGACCTGCGCGCCCGCTTCGCCCCGCTGGTGCAGAACCTCTCCCAGGTCGGTCTCGTCCTCGTGCTGCTGGTCGGCGGGTGGCTGGTCATCCACGAGCACCTGCCCGTCGCCTCCATCGTCTCGTTCAACCTCTACCTGGTGATGATGCAGGCCCCCTTCATGATGCTCGGGATGCTGATCATGATGGGCCAGCGCGCCTCGGCCTCGGCCGACCGGATTTACGAGATCCTCGACGAGAAGCCCACCATCGTCGACCGGCCCGGCGCCATCCACCTCGTCAACTGCCAGGGTGACGTCGAGTTCGACGATGTCAGCTTCGCCTACGCCGACGACAGCCTCCTCACGAAGCCGGGTGGGGACGACGGCCCGCGCGAGATCCTGCAACACCTCAACCTGCACCTGCACCCGGGCGAGACCATCGCCCTGGTCGGGCGGACCGGCAGCGGCAAGTCCACGGTGGCTCGTGTGCTGGCCCGCTTCTACGACGCCACCGGTGGCACGGTGCGGGTCGATGGGCACGACGTGCGCGACCTCACGCTCACGAGCCTGCGGGCGAACATCGGCGTCGTCCTCGACGAGCCCTTCCTCTTCTCCGTGTCGATCCGGGACAACATCGCCTACGGGCGACCGGATGCCTCCCTGGAGGAGGTCGTGGCGGCCGCCGAGGCGGCCGGCGCAACCGGCTTCATCAACCGGCTCGCCGACGGGTACGACACCGTGGTGGGTGAGCGGGGCTACACGCTCTCGGGCGGGCAGCGCCAGCGCATCGCCATCGCCCGCGCCCTCCTCGTCAACCCGCCCATCCTGATCCTCGACGACGCCACGAGCGCCATCGACGTGAAGGTGGAGCAGCGCATCCACTCCTCGCTCCGCGTCCTCATGGAGGGGCGGACGACGCTGATCATCGCCCACCGCCTCTCGACCATCAGCCTGGCCGACCGGGTGGTGCTGCTCGACGGCGGGCGCATCGTGGCCGACGGGACCCACGCCGAGCTGCTGGCCTCGACCCCGCTCTACTCCGAGGTGCTGGCACAGGCCACCAGCGAAGAGCAGGCGGCCGCCGAGGCGGCCGCCGGTGCCGAGGACCTCGGGCTGGACGACGACGTCCTCGAGCCGGAGGGGGTGGCCCTCGCGCCGGAGGACGGGCTCCTCCAGACCGACGACGAGGTCCTCGAGCCCGAGAAGGGCGCGATCTGATGTTCGGTGGAGGTGGAGTCGGGCCGCCGATGGGCGGCGGCGGGGCCCCGGGCTCGGCCCAGGCGGGTCTGCCCTTCGGTGGCATCCCGCACGAGCTGCAGGACGGAGTCGACCTCCTCTTGAAGGAGGAGCCCGAGCGCGGCGAGCCCGACGTCGTCTTCACCCAGCTGCCGACGGAGCACGAGTCGAAGAAGCTGACGCTCACCACGCTCCTCATGGAGTACCCGGGCATGTGCGCGCTGGCTGCGTTCCTCGTGGGGATGATCGCCCTGTTCACCCAGCTCGGCCCGAGCCTGGTCTCCTACGCCATCAACCACGGCCTGACGCCGCCCCACTATGACTACGGCGTCGTGGTGGTCATGGCATTGCTGTACCTGGTGTCAATCGTCGTTTCGGGCGGCGCGCAGTACGGGCAGGCGCGGGTGACGGGCCGCCTCGCCTCGTGGGTCATGAACGACCTGCGCACCAAGGTGTTCCGCCACCTGCAGCGGCTCTCGCTCGACTTCTTCACCGAGGAGAAGGCGGGCGTCGTCATGAGCCGCATGACGAGCGACATCGAGAACCTGCAGCAGCTGCTGCAGGACGGGCTGGCCCAGTTCGCCATTCAGGGCCTGACCATGGTGGTCATCACGGTTTTCCTCTTCGCCACCAACGCCAAGCTGGCCGCCATCACCGTCTTCGCCGTGCTGCCTCCCCTCGTCATCATGTCGATCTGGTTCAAGCGGGCCTCCGAGCGCGGCTACGACAAGGTGCGCGACGGCATCGCGCTCGTGCTGGCCGACCTCTCCGAGAGCCTGCAGGGCGTGCGCATCGTGACGGCGCACAACCGGCAGCGCTACAACGTCGAGACCCACCGCGACATCGTCGGCTCCTACCGGGACGCCAACAACTACACGGGTCGCATCAACGGCGTCTACGGGCCGGGCTCACAGGTCATCAGCGTCTTGGGCCAGCTGCTCATTTTGGGCATCGGCGGCACCATGTACCTGCACCACCCGCAGGAGATCAACCTGGGCCAGCTGACCGCCTTCTTCCTCTACGTGAACCGCTTCTTCTCGCCGATTCAGCTGCTGGTACAGCAGTACAACACCTTCCAGCAGGGCCGGGCGTCCGTCTTCAAGCTGCGCGGCCTGCTCGAGACCGAGCCGTCGGTGCTGGAGGCACCCGACGCGGTCGTCCTGCCCCAGATCAAGGGCCGGATCGACTTCGACCACGTCTCGTTCGGCTACGACCCCGCCGTGCCGGTACTGCACGACGTCGACCTGACCATCGAGCCCGGGGAGACCGTGGCCTTCGTCGGCGCCACCGGAGCGGGCAAGTCGACCATGGCCAAGCTGGTCACGCGCTTCTACGACCCCACGGCGGGCCGGGTGCTCATCGACGGCTTCGACCTGAAGCACGTGACGCTCGCCTCGTTGCGGAGCCAGCTCGGTGTCGTACCACAGGAGCCCTTCCTGTTCGCCGGGACGATCCGGGACAACATCGCGTTCGCCCGGCCGGGCGCGCCCGACGACGAGGTCTGGAACGCGGTGCACCAGGTGGGCCTGGGCGAGCTCGTGCACCGCTTGCCGTACGGGTTGGACACGCCGGTGCACGAACGGGGGCAGTCGCTGTCCTCGGGCGAGCGCCAGCTCATCGCCCTGGGGCGGGCCTTCATGGCCGAGCCACGGGTCCTCGTGCTCGACGAGGCGACGTCGAACCTCGACCTCAAGTCCGAGACGATGGTGGAGGCGGCGCTGGACGTGCTGCTGGAGGGTCGCACCGCTGTCCTGATCGCCCACCGGTTGTCGACGGCCATGCGGGCCGACCGCATTGTGGTGGTCGGTGACGGCCGCCTGCTCGAGGTGGGCTCACACGCCGAGCTCGTCGCGCTGGGGGGGCACTACGCCGAGATGTACGAGACCTGGATCAACCAGTCGCACGCGGCCTAGGGCGTGGGCGTCCGGCTTGGGCGTCCGGCGTGGGCGTCCGGCGTGGGCGTCCGGCTAGACCTCGGAGCGCACTTCGATGATGGCGACCGAGTTCCCGTCCGGGTCGAGCAGCGTCGCCTTGCGAGCTGAGTCCCCCACGACTTCCGTCTTGACGGGAACGATGCCCCGGCTGTCGAGCTCGGCCAACGTGGCCTCGAGGTCGGCGACGGAGAGCGCCACCAACCCGTGCCCGGCGCGGGCCGCGTCGACCACGACGTAGAGCCAGGCCGTCTCGGCCACCCGCCACATCACCTCGTCCGCGGCGACCTCGATGTCGGCGGCTCGTCCGAAGACGCGCTCGAAGAAGTCCCGGCCGGAGGACAGATCCCCGACGGGTACGCCGGTAAAGGCGATCTCCACGTCCATGACCAGGACATTACCGAGCCTCAATCCTCAGGCCCGTCTCAGCCGTAGCACAGGCGAGGGGGCGGTACGTCGTAATGCCTGCGGCGCCGAGAGAAAAAGGAGGCAGCACGCCATGCTCGAAAAGCACAGTCGCGCCCACCCGGTTCACCCGGTTCTCACGCCCGACAGAAGGCGGAGGCGTCCCGGCGCCTCGGGCCTGGGCCTGCTTGCGGCCGCCGTTGCCGTTGGCCTTGCGCCCCTTGCGGTCGCCATCGCGGACGCTGCTCCCGCCGGCGCCGCGCCCGTCCCGTACCTGTCCCACCTCAGCACCGTCACCGAGGTCGCATCGACGGTGCCCGCCAACGGCGACGTCAACCCCTACGGCGTCGCCAACGTCCCGTTCAGCACGGGCTCCCTGGTACGCGGTGACACGCTGGTAAGCAACTTCAACGCCAGCAACAACACCCAGGGCACCGGCACGACCATCGTCGAGGTGGCCCCGACGGGAGGGGTGAACCTGTTCGCCCAGATCAACCCGAACCTGCCGGGCTGCCCGGGCGGCGTCGGGCTCACGACCGCGCTCAGCGTGCTCAACGACGGCTACGTCGTCGTCGGCAGCCTGCCGGTGACCGACGACGGAACCGGCACGCCTGAGCCCGGATGCCTCATCGTCCTCAACAGCGCCGGCGTGCCGGTCGAGACATGGGCCGGCCACGGTATCAACGGGCCCTGGGACATGACCTCGGTGCAGTTGTTCGGGCCCTTCGCCGAGTTGTTCGTGACCAACGTGCTCAACGGCACCGTGGCCGCTGCCGGCAACCAGGTGAACCAGGGCACGGTGTTGCGCCTGGGCGTGTTCGAACCGGCGGGACGGCCACCTGTCCTTTTCGGCACGACGACGATCGCCACCGGGTTGCCCGAGGAACTCAACTCCAGCGCCCTCGTCCTCGGTCCGACCGGGGTGGCGCTCGAGCCCAACGGCACCCTGTACGTCGCCGACACGGTCGCGAGCCGGATTGCGGCTGTGCCGTTCGCCACCACCCGTTTTTTCCCTGTGTTCCGTGGCATCACCGTCAGCCAGGGAGGGAGCCTCAACGCGCCTCTCGGTCTGGCGGTGGCCCCCGGAGGTGACCTGATCGCCGTCAACGGGAACGACGGCAACGCCGTCGAGGTGACACCCTTCGGTGCCCAGGTCGACACGCGCACCATCGATCCCTTCAACTCCGCAGGCGATCTCTTCGGCTTGGCCATCGCCCCGAACGGTCGCGGCATCCTCTTCGTCGACGACAACTCGGCGGCCAACACGCTCGACCTGCTGCACTAGCCACCTGGAAGAACCGGTCGAGCGACCCAGGGCGGTCATACACCGCCCTGGGTCGCGGGCCACTCAGCGGGCGCGGCTCCAGTCGCGCAGCGTCGCCCGGTATCGAGCGTCCCACTCGTCGTAGGTCGCGCGCAGTGCCGCACCCGGCCAGGCGTCGGGCAGGAGTTCGGCGGGCAACAACGGATCGGCCTGCAAGTGCCGCAGCACCGCGGCCGAGAGCTCGAAACCCGGTGCCAGCGCGTCGGGCCCGTCGGGGGTGCGCGCGTCGAGGCGGCGCAACAGGTCGCGCGTCCGTTCCGACCAAGCGGTCAGGTCCCACAGCCGGCGGGCCAGCCCTCGGGGGTTCTTCGGCCTCGCCGTCATGAGCTCGACGTCCCCGTCCAGCGGATCGGGGAGCAACACGGTGAGGTTGGCCGGGCGCATCCACACGCCCTCACGCAGCTCGGCCAGCCGCGCGTAGGCCAGGGTCCGGCGCCGGGCGCCTCGGACGTCGGCCGAGCTGCCCGTCGTCGTCACCACGGCCAACCACCACTCCCCGTCGTAGGTGGCGGTCGCACCGGCGCGGCTGGCCGACTGGCGGAACTGGCGGGCGGCGAGATGGCCCGCCAGCCGGTACCGACCGGACCCGTCAGAGGTGGCCTCGCCGGCGGCGACCATACGACTGAGCGCCACCCGGGCCCGGTTCTCGCTGATCCCGAAGAGGCTGGTCAGACGCACGAGCTGGGCCACCGGCAGCTCGGGGGGATCCGTGCCCAACAGCGCGCTGGCGAGGACGGACCGGGCCGTCAGCGCCGGCGCGGGCTGATCCTCCCCAGGTCGTAGGGTCGCAGCATTACGTGGTTGCGTCACTTGACTGATTATCGTAATATAGACGGCATGGCCAGCACCATGGTGCCCGAAGCCGCCGACCGGCCCAATGTCCTCCCCAGCGAGCGCCTGCAGGCGAACGGCATGGCCCTCCCGTCTCTGCGGGCCGACCTGCGCCGCATCAACAACGTGCGCAACGCCGTCTCGGTGGCCACGGTGTGGTTCTGGGTGGCACTGGTCATCGGTGGCGCGGTGTGGATCGACCAGTGGTGGAGCTACCTCATCGCGTTCGTCCTCATGGGGCCGCTCTACGCCCGCTTCGCCATCCTCATGCACGAGGCGGCGCACAAGCTCCTCTTCACCAACAAGCGGTGGAACGACTGGATCGGCAAGTGGGTCGTGGCCTACCCCGTCTTCACCCCGGTGCAGCTCTACCGCCGGGTGCACTTCGCGCACCACAAGGACGAGTTCGGGCCGGACGAGCCCGACATCGCGTTCTACTCACCCTACCGCTGCACGCGCCGGGCGCTGGGCCGGCGGCTGTTCCGTGACGCCGTCGGGATCAGCGGATGGAAGAACTTCGTGCCGTTGGTCAAGAACACGCGCGCCAAGCCCTTCCGCCCCATCGGCCTGTCCATCTTCGGCGTCCAGGCCCTGCTGTGGGCGGCCATGTGGGCTGCGACCGGCCGCTGGTGGATCTACCCTCTCCTGTGGTTCCTGCCCTGGATGACCGTGTGGCGCGTCATCAATCGCCTGCGCTCCATCGCGGAGCACGGAGGCATGGAGCGCAGCACGGACCGCCGGGCCACGACGCACAACGTGCGCCAATCCTGGCTCGCCCGCTTCTGGATCGTCCCGTACAACACCGGCTGGCACTTGGCGCACCATGTCGACATGGGTGTGCCTTGGCGCAATCTGCCGGCCTTCCATGCCGAGTTGGAGCGCGCCGGCTACATCACCGACGCCATCACCTACAAGAGCTACTGGGCGCTCTGGAAGGCGCTGTCGAACGCCGACGCGACGACCGAGGTAAAGGCCGCCGCCTGAATCTCCTGCCATGGCGCGGCCCCGTTCTGGCCAGCGTTGTTTTCTCGCCATGACTGCGGGGCACAGACCGAAGGTGGGGACCATCGGGACGCGGGACCCCCCACCGGCATGCGCCAGTACGGCACTGCGGCTGCGGCTGCTGCGGCGCTGGGGTCCGGCGGCTGCGGGCTGCGGGCTCATCCTGGCCGCGGCGCTGCTCGCACCCCACAATGCCCGGGCGGCGGCCGCCCAGGACTGGCCGCCCTTCGTCCTCGTCGGCGGTCTTCTCCTGGTCGGTCTGGTCGCTGACGGGGACCGCCTGTTCGCCGCGGGTGGCCATGTCCTGGCCCGGTTGTCCCCCAATGGCCTGCTGCTCTATGCCGGCACCGCGGTGCTCGTCGTCACGGTGACCACGCTGCTGAATCTCGACACCTCGGTCACGTTCTTGACGCCTGTCCTCGTCTACGCCGCCCGCAGTCGCGGCGAGGGTGAGGCCCCGCTCCTCTACGCCTGCCTGCTCCTCTCCAACGCCGGATCGCTGCTGTTGCCCGGCTCGAACCTGACGAACCTCATCGTCCTCGGCCATCTCCACCTCTCGGGTGGTGCCTTCCTGGCGCACATGGCGCTGCCCGCACTGGCGGCCGCCGCGGTCACCGCAGTCGTCGTCGGCCTGGTGCACCACCGCGCCTTACGCACCACCATCGTCTCGACGACCGGACCGGAGCGCCCCGTGCTGGGCGTCGGTCTCGTGGCCATTGTGGTCGTCACCGCGCTTGTCGTGGCACTGCACGCGCCGGCTCTCCCGGTGGCAGCCGTCGGGCTGGTGGCCGTCGCCCTCCGTGCCCGGCAGGGCGGTGGACGACGCGAGACAGCTCGGGCCGCCCTGCAGATCCTCGGTGTCCCGGTCCTGGTCGGCCTCTTCGGCCTGGCCGTGGCGCTGGGCACGCTGGGGCGGGCCTGGTCCGGTCCCGCCACCCTGCTCTCCCATCTCGACGCCTGGGGCACCGCGGCCGTGGCCGCCGTGACCAGCGTGCTGGTGAACAACCTGCCCGCAGCGTCGCTCCTGGCGGCGCGCCGGCCACCGCACCCGTTCGCACTGCTCATCGGCCTCAACGTGGGGCCGAACCTCTTCGTGACCGGCTCGCTGGCCTGGATCCTGTGGTTGCGGGCGGCCAGGACGGCCGGCGCGAGGCCCAACGTGCGGCAGGCCAGCCTGCTCGGTGTGATCAGCGTGCCGCTCGCCATCGCAGCGGCGGTCGGCGTGCTGGTGCTGAACGGCGCCAGCTGAAGGTGCCTCCGCGACTCAGCCCTGCATGGCGATGTGGTCCGTGCGCACCGTGACGCGGATGCGCACTTCACCCTCCCGGCGCATGGGGTACGAGTCGACGCCGAGATACTTCTTGGCCAGGGCATCGATGTGCGCGTCCGCACCGTCGGTCGTGACGTCGGTGACGGTCCCCTGGAACGCCACCACGTTGTAGGCATCGTCGGGATCGATGACGGTGACGGCGACCCGGGCATCGCGCTCGAGGTTGCGGGCCTTCTTGCGGCCCTCTGCCGTGTTGAACACGACGTCGTCACCGTCGAGGTCGACCCACAGCGGTGTGATCTGGGGCGATCCGTCGGGGTTCAGCGTGGCCAGCGAGGCCAGCACGGGCCGGGCGATGAGCGCACGCGCCTTCGGGGACAGGACGTCGGCCATGGGTGGGGGTTCCCTTCTCGTGTCCGGTGCCCGCGCCAGGTACGCGGGACCCCGGCCAGCGTAAAGGAACGCCGGGCCGGGCCGACCGGGCCGACCGGGCCGACCGGGCCGACCGCCGGCCTTATCCGCCCTCGACGCCGAGCGCCTGCCGCAGCACCAACGCCGACTCGCGCTGGGCACGCTTCGACACGGCCGCCGAGGTCACCAACGCGGAGCCGTGAAAGGTGCCGGGGAATTGGTGCAGCTCCACCGAGACACCCGCCTGCAGCAGGCGCTGGGCGTAGGTGATCCCCTCGTCACGCAGCGGGTCGTTCTCCGCCGTCGAGATGTACGCCGGCGGCAACCCCGAGAGATCCGCTGCTCGGGCCGGCGCGGCGTACGCAGGCACGTCGGCCGCGCCGTAGAGCGGACCGAGATACGCCCGCCAGCTCTGCTCGGCCAGCGGCCTGTTCCACATGGGCGAGTCCACGAAGGTCTGCATGGAGCCGGTCTGCAACCGATCGTCGAGCTCGGGGATCTGCAGGAGCTGGAAGCAGACAGGCGGGCCACCTCGGTCGCGGGCCAGCAGGGCCGTCGCCGCCGAGAGCCCGCCCCCGGCGCTCGCCCCGGCCAACGCCACCCGATCGGGGTCGACACCCAACGCGTCGGCCTCGCCGTGCAGGTACATCAGCGCGGCGTAACAGTCGTGCAGGCCGGCCGGAAAGGGGTGCTCGGGCGCCAGGCGGTAGTCGACCGACACCACCACGGCGCCGGTGGCCAGGGCCATCAGGGCCGCGCCGGCATGCTCGGCCTCGACACTGCCGATCACGAAGCCACCGCCGTGGATCATGACGACGCCAGGCACCCGCGTCGCCGGCGTCACCGGCGTCACCGGCGTGGCCCCCTCGGGGCGGTAGACGCGCACGGGCACGTCCGGGTCGCCCTCGTGGCCGGGCACCATGCGGTCGTCGATGTTGAGCGCCTCGATCCCGGGGATGTCGAACGTGATGGCGACGAGGATCTCTTCGAAGGCCCGGCGCGCCGCCACCGGGTCGGCCAGGTCCATCTTGGGCAGCAGGTCGATCATGGCCGCCAGCTCCGGGTCGATCATGACCGCTCCTCCCCCGTGGTCCTCAACGCTCCGGGAACTATTTGGGCTGCATCCGGATGCCGGCGTCGATGCGGATCGACTCGGCGTTGATGTAGGAGTTGGACAGCAGTTCGACGGCCAGGGACGCGAACTCCGTCGAGTAGCCGAGACGGTGCGGGAACAACACGTCCTGTGCGAGCTTCCCCTTGAACGTCTCGGATCCTTCACCGGCGCCGTAAATCGGTGTGTCGATCAGCCCGGGCAAGATGGTGTTGACCCGGATGCCGACCACGGCCAGGTCACGCGCCACGGGAAGTGTCATGCCGACGACGCCGCCCTTCGACGACGAATAGGCCGCCTGCCCGATCTGCCCGTCCTCGGCCGCCACCGACGACGTGTTCACGATGGCGCCGCGGGCGCCGTCCTCGTCGGGCTCGTTGAGGCTCATCTTCGTGGCCGCCAGCCGGATGCAGTTGAACGACCCGATGAGGTTGATCTCGATGACCCGGCGGTACAGGTCGAGGTCGTGTGCCGATGCGTAGTCGCCGTCCCGGCCGATGGTGCGGGTGGCCCAGCCGATGCCGGCGCAGTTCACCAGCGACTTGAGCGGCGCCATTTCGACGGCGGCGTCCACAGCGGTGATCACCTGCTCGGCATTCCTGACGTCGGTCTGCACGAACAGGCCGCCGATCTCCTTGGCCAGGGGCACGCCCTTGTCCTCCTGGAGGTCCGCCACCACCACGCGCACACCTCGCTCGGCCAGCAGGCGGGAGGTGGCCAGCCCGAGTCCGGATGCCCCTCCGGTGACGATCGCCGACGTGCCGTTCAGATCCATTTCGCTGCGACTCCCGTTTCCATAGTCGGCCCGCCACGCGGGCCCGCACCTGACGTGCGGGGCAGAGGATAGGGGCCAGGCCGGCCGGGGTCACATCTGCTCGGGCGCCTCCATGCCCAGGAGCGAGAGCCCGAGTTCCAGCACCCGCGCCGTGAGGTCGCAGAGCCCGAGCCTCGAGTCACGCACTGCCTCGTCGTCGACCAGCACCCGGCAGGCCTCGTAGAACGAGGTGAACGAGGTGGCCAGCTCGAAGAGGTAGGTGCAGAGCTTGGAAGGGCTGCACGACTCCGCGGTCGCCTCGACTGCGGCAGCGAAACCGAGCAGATGCAACGCCAGCGCGCGCTCCTGGGGCTCGTCGAGCAGCGGTACCGCACCCGAGGGCGGCGGGGCCACGCCCGCCCGCCGGAAGATGGACCGGACGCGTGCGTGCGCGTACTGCAGATAGGGCCCGGTGTCGCCCTCGAAGGCCAACATCCTGTTCCAGTCGAAGATGTAGTCGCGCCCGCGCTCGGTCGACAGGTCGGCGTACTTGACCGCGCCGACGCCCAGCGCGTGGGCGACGGCAGCCTGGCGTTCGGGTGACAGGTCGCTCGAGCGTTCCTTCATGGCGGCGGCGGCCCGGTCGATCCCCTCGGTCAGTAGGTCGATGAGACGTTCCGAGCCACCCGAGCGGCTGGCCAGCCTCTTGCCGTCGGTGCCGAGGACGAGGCCGAACCCGACGTGGATGGCCTCGTCTTCCTCACGCAGGTAGCCGGCGAGGGTGGAGACGGCGAACACGAGGCGGAGGTGCAGGGACTGCTCGGCCCCGACGACGTAGACCAGGCGCGTGGCCCCGATCCGGCCGGTGCGGTCACGCACGCTCGCCAGGTCGGTCGCCGGGTAGCCATACCCGCCATCGGACTTGCGCACGATCAACGGGAGCGGCTCGCCGTTGCGGTTCTCGAAGCCCTCGGGGAACACGCAGAGGGCCCCGTCGTCCTCCACCAGGAGGCCCTTCTCGTCCAGCTCCGAGACGACCACGGGCAGCAGTGGGTTGTAGAAGCTCTCCCCCACCACGTCCTCGGGGGTGAGGAGGACGCCGAGCAGTTTGTAGACCTCGGCGGCGTGGCGCATCGACTCAGCCACGAAGATGCGCCACAGGTGCAGCGTCTCGTCGTCGCCCCCCTGCAGCAGCACGACGCGGTTGCGGCAGCGCTCCGCGAAGAGAGGGTCGCTGTCGAACTGCCGGCGCGCTGCCGCGTAGAACTCGTTGAGGTCCCGCACGCTGAAGGACTCCGCGTTGGCCGCACCGTCGACGTCGAGCAGGTGCTCAATCAGCATGCCGAACGGTGTGCCCCAGTCACCGATGTGGTTCTCGCGCCGCACATCGTGACCGAGGAACCCGAGCACCCGGGCCAGTGCGTCGCCGATGAGCGTGCTGCGGAGGTGGCCGACGTGCATCTCCTTGGCGACGTTGGGCGCCGAGTAGTCGATCACGACGGTGTCGGGATGCGCCGTCGGCTCCACGCCCAAGCGCTCGTCGGCGGACAGCCCCGCGAGCTGACGGGCCAGGAAGCCGTCGGACAGTGTCAGGTTGATGAAGCCGGGGCCACTGACCTCGACCTCGGCGCAGATGTCGTCGAGGGAGGCGGCTGCCACGACCTCCTCGGCCACCTGGCGCGGCGGCCGGCCCACCTCTTTGCCCAGGGGCAGCGCACCGTTCGCCTGGAAGTCGGCGCGGTCGGAGGCCCGCAGGACCGGGTCGGCGCCGGGCTTGATCGTGTCGAAGGCGGCCTGCAGCCGCTGGAGGAGGACGCTGGCGGCGTCAGGCATCCCTCATTCTCGCATGCCCGGCCCGGACGCGAACCCGGGCCGCGGGACCTCAGTCCGGCGGCGCCCCCATGCCTCCGTCGAGCAAGCCGTAGTGGCGGTAGGGGCCGAAGAAGCCGTGCTCGAGCAGCCCGTAGCCGACGTGACCGTCGTAGGAGAACTCGGCCACGTGGTCGACGATGCCGTACTGGGCGAGCCCCTGCACCTCGTCGACGGCAAGGACGAGTCCCTGGGTCACCGGGTCGGGCCCGTGGTACATGCCGTGCCGCCAGTCGGCATCGATGCCGTAGCCGGTGCCGATGGAGACGAAGTTGGCCAGCAGCGGCGTGCAGGTGATCTCCAGGCCGGCCTCCGGGAAACGGATCACCGAGCGGTCGATGACGCGCGTGCCGGGAACGAGATGGTGCTCGTGCTCGGAGCGGCCCAGGTCCTCGACGGGCCGGTCGGGATCCACCCACACGCGCTCGCTCTGCACCAGCGGGCGCTCACCGTCGTCACGCTCGTGACAGATGTACATGATGGCGTGGTCGTCGAACTGCATCGGGAAGTAGTTCCACATGCCGCCCAGCACCAGCTCGCCCTGCCGGATGCCGTCGCTCTCGGGCTCACCCACAGGCCGCACGCCCCAGGAGCGGTCGCGCGTCCCCCAGCAGTGCTCGGGTGCCACCGGCAGATCGACCCCACCTACCGAGAGAGTCCCCGACCAGTACCCGGTCTGGGCCAGTCGCTGGGTGTCGAAGACGACCTTGCCCTTGCTGCGCATGTACTGGCGGGGCTCTTCCATGGCCGGTGTGTGGCCCTCCCACGTCACGTCCATGGCCACACTGTGATCGGTGGGCTCGACGATCACTCGCAGGCGACGAAGGGGCTCGAGCACCTCGACGCGGAAAGGCCCGACGGACAGGTCACCCCGGTCGACCAGGGGAGCAGAGGCTCGCACGATGTGCTGGGAGCCGCCGTGGCGCACGTCGATGAAGGCGTCCGCCACGCCGAGGTTGGGGTATTGCCCGTAGCCGAAGATGGCGAACCAGTCACCGGAGCTCGGGTGCATGTTGAAGTAGTAGCGGTCGTAAAAGTTGCGGTCGCTCGTGGCGGGGTGGGCGATGAACTCGGCCGCTTGGTGGACTGGATAGTCGTCCCACGAGGAGAGGCTCATGTCGGTCGGCTCAGCAGCACGCGCAGCCGCTGCCGCAGCCGCCCGCAAGCGGTACCCCGCACATGCCTCCGGCGGGCTCGGCCGCCAGGCCGGTGGTGGCGAAGACGGGGAACAGCCGCCGGGCCCCTCTGTGGCCGTCGGGGCAACTCGCCGGCGCGTCGGCATCGGCCATAGGCCGGCGCTCGTCGAAGACGGCGTGACAGGTCGAACAGCGGAATTCGTAGACGGGCACGTGAGGGACCTCCGGTGCGGCAGCCTACGCGATGTCCCCGGCACGGTGTCAGCGTGGCCGCACAGCAGCGACGCCATGCCGACCTTGTCGAGCTGGCAGCAATCGACATCGGGTACCGGTTGGTCATCGCAGACGCAGGCTGAGCTCTCATGAGGGAGGGCATCGCACCGTTGCGCAGGCGCGCCAAAGCGCCGGATGGCTTTTGGCTTTCGAAGATGCCGGCGATGCACAGCCGGGGTGCTGCCCGGGGCGGGGGCGGTGCGGGTGGAGTTGCCCGTCGCCTCGCCGCCCGCTCAGGCCGCACTCGGTGGGGGCCGCTGGCGCTGCTCGCCTCGTTGTCCTCGCTGGGGCGGGTGCTCTTTTTGGTTGCGCAGGCGGTTGTGGAAGCCACAGAGGAGCCGGCCGTTGTCCTGGGTGGTCAGGCCACCCTCGGCGTAGGTCTCGATGTGATCGACCTGGCAGCTCTCGGCGGGCTCGTAGCAGTGCGGGTGGGTGCAGATGCGGTCGCGCAGTTCGATGGCCCTTCTGGTCCCACCGGTGAAGAACCGTGACCGCACGCTGACGTCGATGCGGTTGCCGAGGCTGAATAGGGCCCGCTCGAAGTAGGCCGAGTCCAGCCACGGCATGAGGGCCGACGGATGGAGCACCGTCCCGTTCTCGAGCTCACAGATGCGGCCGTGCAGTGTTTCGTAGCTGACGAAGACGCTGAAGAGCGGGGCGGGGCGGATGCCCTCGGCGGGGGCGGTGCGGCTCCTGGTCGCCATCTCGACCAGGGCGTCGGCCCGGCGCTGGCCCGAGGTCCGGGCCAGCTCGTCGATCCGCGCCGTGCGGCCCAGGCGCTCCTTGGCCTCGGCGCAGTCGGCCTCGAAGAGGTCGTGCTCGAGGCGGTTGAGCTCGTTGGAGACGATGGAGCCGTTGATGGGGTCGAGGTGCATCTGGCCGAGGTACATGCCGTTGAAGCTCGACTCGAAGAACACGTTGCGAGACGCCGTGCGCTCCTCGTCGGACGCCTCGGCCCCGTCGGGGTCGGCCAGCTGCTTCCAATAAGACAGCGCCCGGTAGAAGTCCTCGAACCCCAGGTCTGTGGCCTGGGAGACCAGCATCTCCTCGTCCCGGGCCATGGAGGCCTCGGTGCGGTGCCGCCTCGCCGAGGCGATGGCCTTGGCCTGCTCCTCCCCGATGGAACCCTCGCGCCAGGCCTGCGCCACCGCGGGCAGGTGGCGCAAGGTCCTCCCCAGGCGCACCCGGCGCTTGGCGGCAGAGCGTGGGACCCGGCAACGGCTCGAGATCCACGAGGCCGCCGTCTTGGCCCCCTCGGCCGCCCACTGCTCCCCCGCCTCGAAGGCGGCCGTGGCCTCGGTGACGAAGGAGTCAAAGCGTGCCTCCAAGTGGTGCAGCTTCTCCATGGACTCGCCGTCGCCGTAGTTCGGCGCACCAGAGGCGATCAGTGCCTCGAGGGCTTCGGCGAAGTTCTCCAACTCCATACGTCGATGGAAGCACATCGTTGTCACACGTCGGAGGGCCGACATTTACAGAATTTGCAATGACAATTCGTCCGTGCGGGCGACCGTTCTATTGGTCTGTTGGGCCAGGCCGCTTCCCGGTTCCGCTCTACGGTTGAGAGAAGCCGTAGATCGGCACGCCGTTGTAGGAAGAAGAGTCGGCCGGCAGGAACGGCCCGTCCAGCGCGGTCGACAGGTAGCCGTCCCGACCAGGACCCGAGTCACCGCCCACGGTCATGATGGCGTCGTCGGGCCAGACCTGGGTCACGATCCCGACGTGCACGGACGTCGTAGTGCTCTGCGGGCCGGTGCCGTACAGCACAGCGTCGCCGACGGCCGGCATGGCTGTCGGCGGGAGGTCCGCGCCATGGGCGGCGGCCCAGCCCCAGATGTCACCCGTGAAGGCGTAGCGCGGGATGGGGATGCCGGCCTGCTCCCAGGCCCAGGTGGCGAAGAGCGCACACCACTGCTCGCAGGGACCGTACGGGTTGCAGAAGAGGCCCTGGACGTCTGGGTCGGGGAAAATCTGGGAGGCGACGGCGTCGGCGATGGTGGTCGAGCCGGGGAACATCGGTTCGGCCGTGGCGGTCGAGAAGCTGTACTGCCAGGCCTGCGGGTCCAGCAGCCAGTACCCCGTCCCCTGGTTGTTCCCGATAATGGCCGAGATCTGCGTCGCCGTCGGGTCCAGCGAGAGGCCGCCGAACGCGCTGGGCGTCGCCGTAGGGCAGCACCACACCGTTCTCGGTCGCGATGAGGTAGCCGCCGCCGTCAGGTGACGCCACCATCCCGACGGCCGCATCGGGCAGGTCCGAACTGCCGGCCGAGCCGTAGAAGTTGGCGTCGCCGAAGTTGAAGATCCCGCCGTCGGCGGCGACAAGCCAGTACCCGTTGCCATCATGCGTCGCGGCCATGCCCACAATCGGCTCGTTGAGCGTGATGCTGCCGGTGCTCCCGTAAAACCCTGCGTCGCCGTAGGCGAAGATGCCGCCGTCGGCGGCCACGAGCCAGTACCCCTTGCCGTCAGGCGTCGCCGCCATGCCGACGATCGGTTGGTTCAGGTGCGTGCTCCCCATGGAGCCGTAGAAGGGGGCGTCGCCGTAGGCGAACACTCCGCCATCGAGCGCGCCCAACCAATAGCCTTTGGCGTCGGGCGAGAGGGCCATGGCCACGATGGGACCCTGCAGGGGCAAGCTGCCGGCGGAGCCCTCGAAACTGGCGTCACCGAACGCGAAGACGCCGCCATCTGCGCTGGCCAGCACGTAGCCGTTGCCATCGGCAGTGGCGGCGCCCGAGAAAACCGGCGAGTTCAAGGGCTGGGGCAGCGACGGATCGGTCAGGCTCACGCTGCCAAAGCCGATCATTCCCCCGTCGTTGTAGGTGTGCGCCGTCTCGGTCGCTCCGGCCGTCGTGCCGCCGCCGCTGACCGCCAAGCCGGCGACCAGCGCGCCTGGGACGAGAATCGCTGCCACCGCCATGGTCACAAGCGATGCGACGAATGAGGCCAGACGGCGGTGCCGCGGGGACGACCGGTTGACACGCAGAGTGCCTCCGCCTTTGCGCACGACACCGATTCTGCACGCTGCGCTCCCGACCAAAGCGCCAGAGCGGTTACGAAGTCGTTACGAAGTCCCCGCTCAACGCCGGTGTCGGCCCAGGCGCGGCTCTTCAAAAGCAGGCCGGGACGCGCGGTGGACCCGTTTGGGCGGTCCGGGCGGCCTCACGGCAGAATGGGTCCATGAGCACGGACTCCAAGAGCGCGGACCACCCCGACACCTTCGACGCCAGGGCAGACCTCACGGTCGGCGATCGCACCTACGAGATCTTCAACGTCACGGCGCCGGCGCTCAGCGGGCGCTACGACATTGCGCGCCTGCCCTACGCCATAAAAGTTCTCTTGGAGAACCTCCTGCGCCACGAGGACGGGCCGCACGTCTCGGCCGACGACATCGTCGCCGTGGCGAACTGGGGCGCCAATCCAGAGGGTCACGGCCAGGGGGCCGGCGACGCCGCCCACGAGATCGCCTTCACCCCCGAACGGGTACTCATGCAGGACTTCACCGGCGTGCCCGCCGTCGTCGACCTCGCGGCGATGCGCGACGCGCTCGCCGACCTGGGTGGCAACGCCTCCAAGGTCAACCCGCTGGTCCCGGTCGAGCTTGTGATCGACCATTCCGTTATCGCCGAGCGTTCGGGCGACGCGTCGGCCTACGACACCAACGTCTCCATTGAGTACGGGCGCAACATGGAGCGCTACCAGCTCATCCGCTGGGCCCAGGGAGCGTTCCGCGACTTCCGGGCCGTGCCGCCCGGCATGGGGATCTGCCATCAGGTCAACCTCGAGTACCTGTCGCGCCTCGTGTTCGCGACCGAGGACGGGCGCGCCTTCTGCGACACGTTGGTGGGCACGGACTCGCACACGGTCATGGTCAACGGCCTGGGCGTGCTCGGGTGGGGCGTCGGCGGGATCGAGGCGGAGGCGGCCATGCTCGGCCAACCGCTCTCCATGTTGCTGCCACCGGTGGTGGGGCTCCGCATTTCCGGTGAGACCAAGCCTGGCATCACTGCCACCGACGTCGTACTGACCGTCACCGAGCTGCTGCGGGACCACGGCGTCGTGGGCGCGTTCGTCGAGTGCTACGGGCCCGGTGTCGGCGCCCTCCCGCTCGAGACGCGGGCGACCATCGGCAACATGAGCCCCGAGTACGGCGCCACCTGCACCATGTTCCCCATCGATCAGGTGACCATCGACTACCTCCGCTTCACCGGGCGCGACGACGACCACCTGGCGCTGGTGGAGGCCTACGCCAAGGCGCAGGGCCTGTGGCACGACCCGGAGGCACCCGAGCCCGTCTATTCCGAACACGTCAGCCTCGACCTGGGAGACGTGGAGCCCTCGCTGGCCGGGCCGGCGCGACCGCAGGATCGGGTCGCGCTCTCGGTGGCCGGCGACGCCTACCGCGTCGCGCTCGACCGCGCCCCGCGCACCGCCTCCACCGAGCCCGCGGCGGCGCCCCACCACCAGATGTCGGACGGCGACGTGGTCATCGCGGCCATCACCAGTTGCACCAACACGTCGAACCCGCAGGTCATGGTCGCCGCCGGGCTGGTGGCCAAGAAGGCCGTCGAGCGGGGCCTGCGCTCGAAGCCCTGGGTCAAGACCTCGCTCGCGCCCGGTTCGCGCGTCGTGACCGACTACCTCGAGCGAGCCGGCCTGACCGAGCCGCTGCAGCAGCTCGGCTTCTACCTCGTCGGCTACGGCTGCACCACCTGCATCGGCAACTCCGGACCGCTGCTCGAGGGCGTGACCGATGCCGTCAAGGAAGGTGACCTCTCGGTCGCCTCGGTGCTCTCGGGCAACCGGAACTTCGAGGGACGCATCCACCCCGATGTGCGGTTGAACTATCTCGCGTCGCCGCCTCTCGTGGTGGCCTACGCACTGGCGGGGACGATCGACATCGACCTCACCACCACGCCCATCGGCGACGACGCCGACGGCAGTCCGATCCTGCTGTCCGACCTGTGGCCCTCCATGGAAGAAGTGAGCGAGACCATCCGGGCGTCACTCACCTCCGACATGTTCCGCACGCGCTACAGCGCGGTCTTCGAGGGCGACGAGTACTGGCACCAGGTATCCACGGCCGCCGGCGAGACCTACGCGTGGCAGGACGACTCCACCTATGTGCAGAACCCGCCCTTCTTCGAGGGCATGACGATGACCCCGGCGCCGGTCACCGACATCGTCGATGCCCGGGTGCTGGCCATGGTGGGTGACAGCGTCACCACCGACCACATCTCCCCCGCCGGCTCCATCGGACCGGCCACGCCGGCCGGGCGCTACCTCGCCGACCACGGCGTGGCGCGTGAGGACTTCAACTCCTACGGGGCGCGCCGGGGCAACCACGAGGTGATGATGCGGGGCACGTTCGCCAACGTGCGGCTGCGCAACCTGCTGGCGCCCGGCACCGAGGGCGGGGTGACCCTGCACCTACCCGAGGGCACCGAGACGTCCATCTTCGATGCGGCCATGCGGTACGCCGACGACGGGGTCCCGCTCGTGGTGCTGGCGGGCCGTGAGTACGGGACGGGCAGCAGTCGGGACTGGGCGGCGAAGGGCACGGCCCTGCTCGGCGTGCGCGCCGTCATCGCACAGAGCTTCGAGCGGATCCATCGCTCCAACCTGATCGGCATGGGCGTCGTCCCGCTGCAGTTCTACAAGGGTGACTCGGCCGCGGGATTGGGCCTGACCGGCCACGAGCGTTTCTCCATCAGCGGGCTCGACGTGGTCAACAGAGGCGAGCTCCCGAAGGAGCTGACCGTGACGGCGGCGGCGGACGACGACTCGGTCACCGAGTTCCGCGTGATCGTGCGCATCGACACGCCGATGGAGGCCGAGTACTACCGCCACGGCGGCATCCTCCAGTATGTGCTGCGCCAGATGGCCGGCTAGTCGACCCCCCGGTCAGCCGACCGGGGCCTCTCCGGCCAGGCCGACGAAACGGCGCACAACTCCCTCGCCGGCGCGGCTGACGTGTGCCACGTCAGACTCCCGTAGGAACACGCCGGGCGGGAGGTGCGGGCCCCAATGGGCCACCAGGCTGGCGGTCACCTCGACATGGAATTGGAGGCCGTAGGCGCGGTCGCCGATCCGGAAGGCCTGGTTCTCGTACGCGGCGTTGCCTGCCAGGCGCACCGCGCCTTCCGGCAGGGCGAAGGTGTCCCCGTGCCAATGCATGCACGGGAGCGGCGTGGGGGCGGGGCCGAACACCGGATCGCTGAAGGCCTCAGTCGTCAGATGGACCTCGCCGACGCCGCACTCCGGCGCCGGCCCCTTGGTCACCGATGCGCCGAGAGCGGCGGCCAGCTGCTGGGCCCCGAGGCAGACGCCAAGGACGGGTCGGCCGGCCTCGACCGCCTGCCGGAGGAGGGCGCGCTCGTCGGCCAGCCAGGCCAGGTCGTCGTGCACGCTCATAGGCCCACCCATCACGACGAGCCCCGCCAGGTCGGTCACCGCGGCGGACGACGGGGGGACGGGGTCACCTCGGTCCATCCGCAGGACCGTCAGGTCCGCGCCGGAGTCGATGATGGCCCGGGAAATGGCACCAGGGCCTTCGAAGGCCACGTGCTGCAACAGCAGCCAGGGATCGCCCGCGCCCATGTGGCCTCAGGGAATGCGGATGACCCGGAAGAGCTCCGCGGAGCTGCCCTCGGCCAACCCGGCCAACTCCGCGTTGCCGCGGGCCCACTCGCGGACCCGCTGGGCCACGGAGTCGGGGTCTGGTATCTGGCTCTTGTGGCACATCAGCGCGGCCACCTTGCGCTCCACCGTGGCCGTCGTGTCGACCGCCACCCCGGCGTTCTCTCCACCGGGGCCCATGATCCACAGCTCCGGAACTGTCCAGGGCTCAAGGCGCTCGACATCGAGGAGCTCGGGGTGGGCGAAGGGGTTGCGCGCGTCGGGATAGACGGCATCCAACGCGGCCTCGCCGGTGGCCAGATGGTCCGGATGGCTCGCAAAAATGAACTCCAAGTTCCGTTCCGGCGACTGGGTCACCACCCGCTCGGGCCTGACCTGGCGGATAACGCGGCTGATGTCACGCCGCAGTTCGCGCGTCGTCTCGACCATTCCGTCGGGATACCCGAGGAACCGCACGTCGCTCACGCCGACGATCGCGGCGGCGGCGCGCTGCTCGTCCTGGCGGAGCGCCGCCATGTCGGCCCGGGCCATCGTGCGGTCCGAGCCACCGGCATCGCCACTCGTGGCGATGCAATAGGTGACCTCGAGGCCGGCGGCGGTGAACGCCGCAACTGTGCCCGCCGCCCCGAAGTCGACGTCGTCGGGGTGTGCCGTGACCACCAGGACGCGGCGGATCCCGTCCTCGGGCGACCAGACCGGAAGCGGTCCGCCCTCGCTCAGAGGACGCTCTCCTCGGGGAGGGGAGTCCAGGCGGCCAGGTCGGACAGGCGCGGGTCGTTGGAGAACATCTCGACGATGGGGATTCGCAGGCCCAGGCGACGTTGGATCACTTCCATTTCGACCAACTGGTTCCACAACGACAGGCTGACCACGACGCCGGCTCTGCCGGCCCGCGCCGTGCGGCCCGAGCGGTGCAGATACGCCTTCTGATCCTCGGGCGGATCGAAGTGGATGACCCCGTCGACACCTTCGATATGGAGTCCGCGAGCCGCCACGTCGGTGGCCACGAGCACGGCAAGCTTGCCGTTGGAGAAGTCGGCCAGGGCGCGCTCCCGGTTGGCCTGGCGCAGGTCACCGTGAATGGCCTGGGCCCGGATCCCCTCCTTGCCCAGGTTCTCGACGAGACGGTCGGCTCCCCGCTTGGTGCGCACGAAGAGCAGCGACTTCTCCTGGCTCCGGCAGATGGCTGCCGCCACTTTGACCTTGTCCATCTGGTGCACCTGCAGGAAGCGGTGCTCCATGAGGGTGACGGTCTGGGTGGACGATGCCACCTCATGGAAGACGGGGTCGGTCAGGTAGCGCTTGACCAGCCGGTCGACGGCGCCGTCGAGTGTGGCGGAGAACAACAGCGTCTGATGGGGCTGGTCGAGACGACGGAGCACCCATTCGACCTGGGGCATGAACCCCATGTCGGCCATGCGGTCAGCCTCGTCGAGCACCAGCGTCTCGAGCTCGTCGACGGCGAGCTCGCCCCGGTCGCCGAGGTCGATAAGGCGTCCCGGGGTAGCGATGATCAGGTCCACGCCCTGGCGGAGCTTGGTCACCTGACGGTCGATGTCGGCACCGCCGTAGACGGCAACGGCGTGCAGGCCCAGCTTCTTGGCCAGCGGGGCCAGGACGTCGTAGACCTGCACGGCGAGCTCACGCGTCGGGAGTAGGACGAGGGCGAGCGGCTTCGCCGGGCGGGTGGCGGGCCGGGGGCCCTGCGCGACCCGGGTCGCCTTGGCCCGTTGCAAGAGCGGCACACCGAAGGCGAGCGTCTTGCCGGAGCCGGTCTTGGCCTTGCCGCACACGTCGCGCCCGGCCAAGGCGTCGGCGACGGTGAGAGCTTGAATGGGAAACGCGCTGACGATGCCTTCATCGGCCAGCGCGTTGGTCAGTTCGGGTGAGACGCCGAGGGACTCGAAGGTCCGCGCGGTCTCATAGGTGTCATCGCCGAGGACATCGCTGTCCTCCGGGGCAGTGCCGGCGTGCGCGCCGGCCAGGGCATCAACGGTCATTGACCCGCTCTCTCTGTTGTACGGCGGGGCTGTGCGCCTTCCAGAGGAGTGAGAGTCAGCCCCGACTCACCGGCCCCCGCCGATGGTCGCGCAGCAATTGTACCAGCCCAGGACAGGTCACAGGCGGGACCCTGTGCCAAAGTGAGCCGTACTGCACGACGACCGAAGGAGAGCCGACGATGGCCAAACTCGAGGCGGGAGCGACTGCCCCCGCGTTCACCCTGCCTGACCAGGATGGCAAACCGGTCAAGCTCTCGGACTTCAAGGGACAGCGGGTGATCGTCTACTTCTACCCGGCCGACGACACGCCGGGCTGCACCAAGGAGGCGTGTCAATTCAACGACAACCTCAAGACCTTCGAGAAGGCCGGGGTGGTGGTCCTCGGGATCTCGCCGGACAAAGCGGAAAAACACGTGAAGTTCCGGACCAAGTACAAGCTGAAGTTCCCCCTCCTCACCGACGCCGACAAGAAGGTCATGGAGAAGTACGGAGCGTGGGGCGAGAAGACGATGTACGGCAAGAAGACCGTCGGCACGATCCGCTCGACGTTCTTGGTTGGCCCGAACGGCAAGATCCAGCGGGCCTGGTATCACGTGCGGGCGGACGGGCACGCGGCCAAGGTGCTCGAGGAGATCGCCGAGGAATGACGCCATGACGTGACAGGCTGCTCCGTCGACGCCGCGCGAGGAGGGGCCACATGGGGCAGGGAATCAGCGCAATCCTGACGTTCGCCATAGGTGTGGCCATCAGCCCGATACCGATCATCGCCGTGATCCTGATGCTCTTCTCGCAGCGGGCTCGGGTCAACGGCCCCGCCTTCCTCGTCGGGTGGGTGGTCGCGCTCGCCGCGGTGAGCACTGTCGTGTACATCGCGTCGCACGACGGCAACGTCGCACAGACAAGCAGCACGGCGTCGGACTCGGTGTCGTGGGGCACCATCGCATTGGGTGTCGGCATGCTCGCCCTGGCGCGCCGCAACTGGCGCAAGCGACCAGCGCCGGGGGCCGAGCCCGTCATGCCGAAGTGGTTGGCGTCGGTGGAGTCCGTGTCGCCGGTCAAGGCCCTCGGGCTGGGCATCGCTCTCGCCGCGGTGAACCCCAAGAACCTGATTTTGACTGCCGGCGCCGCTGCCGGCCTGGCCCAAGTTCCCGGGCTCACGACCACGGACGTCGTCGTCTCCATCGCGGTGTTCGTGGTGATCGCCAGCCTCACCATCGCCGGTCCCGTGGTCTATTCGCTCGTCGGCGGGGCCAAGGCGAAGGCCTCCCTCGAGTCGGCGAAGACCTGGCTCACGGCGCACAACGCGGCGGTGATGGCCGTGCTGTTCCTCGTCTTCGGCGTCGACCTGATCGCCAAGGGGCTCCCGCCGCTGACCCATTGAGCGGGGACCGCTCACGAGGCGGCGACTTGACAGCCCTCAATCTGAGGAACATATTTCTCTAGTTACCTAGATAAAGTGAGGCCTGGTGATCGAGTTCCACCTGGACAGCCGCTCGGGGGTCTCCCCCTATCTCCAGATCGTCCAGCAGGTCCGCCAGGCCCTCCGCCTCGACCTGTTGCGGCAGGGCGACCAGCTGCCGACGGTCAAGGAGGTCGTGGGTCAGCTGGCCATCAACCCCAATACGGTGCTCAAGGCCTACCGCGAGCTGGAACACGAGAACCTGGTCAGCGCCCGCCCGGGCGTCGGCACGTTCGTGACCGGCAACCTGGGCGGCCAGTCGCTGGCGGCCCAGGGCCCGCTGCGCCAGGCGCTCCAGCGTTGGATCGTCAAGGCACGCCGGGCCGGCCTCGACGACGAGAGCATCGAGGCTCTGTTCCGCGACTCCTTTCGTTCAGCGGCCGATGAGGACATAGCGTGAGCTGGGTTCTCGACGCCCAGGGCCTGGGCAAGCGCTACGGCCGGCGCTGGGCGCTCAGGGACTGCGACCTGCAGATCCCGTCTGGCCACGTCGTCGGCCTGGTCGGGCCGAACGGGGCGGGCAAGACCACGCTCCTCCACCTGGCGGTCGGACTGCTCGCACCCAGCGCGGGATCCATCGCCGTGCTGGAACGACCCCCGGCGGCCGACGCCGCGCAGCTCGCCCGCGTGGGCTTCGTGGCCCAGGACACCCCGACCTACGCCCGCCTCAGCATTGCGGACCATCTGCACTTCGGGGCCCAGATGAATCCGGGGTGGGACGACGGGCTGGCCCGGCAGCGCATCGCGGCGCTCGACCTCGACCCCGGCCAGCAGGCGGGCTCCCTTTCGGGCGGCCAGCAGGCCCAGCTTGCCCTCACGCTGGCAGTGGCCAAGCGACCCGAGCTCCTGGTGCTCGACGAGCCGGTGGCGAGCCTCGACCCGCTGGCCCGGCGCGAATTCCTCCAGAGCCTCATGGAGTTCGTAGCCGACGGCGATGTCAGCGTCGTGCTCTCTTCGCACCTGGTGGCAGATCTGGAGCGGGTGTGCGACTACGTCATTGTGCTCGTCGATTCGCGGTTGCAGGTGGCCGGCGAGGTCGACGACCTCCTGGCCTCGCACCGCCGTCTCGTCGGCCCGCGGCGTGACCCCGGCTCACTGCCGTCCGGTCAGGAAGTCATTGAGGAGAGCCACACCGACCGCCAGACCACCATGCTCGTGCGCTGCGATGGTCCGGTGCTCGATCCGGCCTGGACGGTCGAGGAGCTGAGCCTCGAGGACATCGTCCTGGCCTACATGGGCCACGCCGACAGTGCGCGTCGGGCCCGGGCCCGGCAGGGTCTGGAGGTCCTTTCGTGATCGCTTTCTCGTGGCGGCAGTTCCGTACACAGGCGCTCATCGGCGCAGCCGGGCTGGTCGTCCTCGGCGTGATCATGTTGGTCACCGGACCCAATCTCGTCCACGTCTACGACGGCGCCGTGGCGCAGTGCCGGGCCAGCGGTGGTGGCCCGGGCGGCTGCGTCAACCCGGTGACGACCGACGACGGGAAGCTGCAGACCCTGGCGCTGGCACTCGTGCTCATCGTTCCCGTGCTGATCGGGATGTTCTGGGGAGCGCCGCTCGTCGCCCGCGAGCTCGAGACGGGGACGTTCCGCCTCGCCTGGACGCAGAGCGTGAGTCGCCTGCGCTGGCTCCTGGTCAAGCTCGGGCTTGTCGGGCTGGCCAGCGCGGTCGTCGGCGCGCTGCTGAGCCTCATGGTGACGTGGTGGTTCAGCCCCATCGACAAGGTCACCGCGAATCGCTTCAGTCCGGCCTCCTTCGGCATGCACGGCTTCGTCCCGGCCGGCTATGCGTTGTTCGCCTTCGCGCTCGGTGCCACCACGGGGCTGCTCTTCCGTCGCACCCTGCCCGCCATGGCCGTCACGCTGGTGGGCTTCATCGCGGTGCGGGTCGTCGTCGCGGAATGGATCAGGCCGCACTTCATGAGCCCCGTGACCGAAGCGGTGCGAGTCAATCCGAACAGCGGCTGGGGCATCAACCAGTCCTCGGGCGTGCTCTCGGTCAGCGCCAACCCGCCGGACCTTCCCAATGCCCTGGTCGTCTCGGCCAACCTCGTCAACAAAGCCGGTCAGACCCCTTCGGCAGCGTACCTCAAGCATGCCTGCCCCAATCTGCCCAGCCCGAACGGGCCTCCGGCCGTGCAGGGTGCGGGACAGGGGCACGTCGCGGTCGCACCGTCGGGCCAGCAGGCGTTCCAGCAATGCATCGACACCGTGTCTGCACGCTTCCACCAGGTCGTCGTCTACCAACCCGCCAACCGGTTCTGGGCCTTCCAGGCCTATGAGACGCTGCTGTTCGTCGCCGCATCGGCGGCGTTGGCCGGTTTCTGCCTGTGGTGGGTGCGCCGCCGCCTCAGCTGAACGCGGACGCACGCCCCGGTCAGTGCTGGTGCAGCGGGCACCAGTAGGTGGTCCGGCCACCCACCGTCTCACGGAGGAGCGCCGTCCCGTCGAGCGGGCAGCGGCCTTCGGCCGTGCGCTCCTCCATCAGTTCGCCCATGTGCGAGCCCCCGCGCCGCCCCAGCTGTCGGAGCGTCGCGCGCAGGTGCTTGTGCAGCTCGCGCAGCTCGGCATCGGTCAGCGGTGTCCGCCGCCCCGGCGCCAGCCCGGCGCGCCAGAGGATCTCGTCGGCGAGCAGATTGCCCACGCCGGCGACCCGCTCCTGGTCCATGAGACGCGCCTTGAGCGGCGCCGCCGTCCCTTCCCGTCCCGACCCGATGGCCAACGCGCTCCGGAGCTCGCCCAACGTCAGCGTGAGCCCGTCGGGGCCGAGCCGGCTCTCGTCGGGCGCGAGCTCGAGCGACCCGAAGCGCCGCGGGTCGTGCACAAGCAGCTCCCCGCCGTCCTCGAACGTCATGCGGGCCCGCACCCACTTGTCGTTGAAGACACCGGGCCCGTACTGCAGCCGGTCGAGCGCCTCGTGGCCGTCGACCACGAGCCCACCCGTCATGCCAAAGCGGACACCGAGCGTCGGCCCCCCATCGGTGTCGAGAAGCAGGAGCTTTCCACGGCGCCTGGCGGCGGTGAACATGTGCCCCACCAGCGCCGATCGGAGTCGAGCCGGCGTGGTGCCGCCCCGGCCATATCGCGAGTCGACCATCCAGGCCCGGGTGATCACCCGGCCGAGTGCCGGCTCGGCGCTTGACCGGTACAGCTCGACTTCGAGGATCTCGGGCACCGGCGCAAGGTATCCGACCTGTGCGCCCCGCCCGAATATGGTGGGCCAATGCCTCCCGAGAAGCCGCAATGGGCCGAGCTGTTCACCGAGGTCGTGACGTCCGGACTGTGCACGGGGTGCGCCGCCTGCGTGGTCGTCTGCCCGTACGACGTCCTCGGCTACAACGACCAGGACGGGGTCTACCGGCCCTTTCACGTGGCCACGGACGGGGGGCCCGACAACTGCACCCACGGCCTCAAGGGGTGCACACTGTGCACCCGGGCCTGTCCCCGCTTCCGCACCTGGGAGCCCGAAATCGAGACACACCGTTTCGGCCGGGTCCGGACCGACGACGAGGTGGCTGGCATCTCGCGCCGCACCGTCCTGGCCCGGGCCACCGATCCGGCGGTGCAGGGCACCGGACAGGACGGCGGCCTGGTCTCCGCGCTCCTCATCTGGGCCTTCGAGCACGACGTGATCGATGCGGCCCTGGTGTCGGGCCTGGAAGGCGACGGCTCGACCTGGAAGGCGGTGCCCCGGGTGGCTCGGTCCAGGGAGGACGTGCTGGCCACGGCCGGCTCCCGGTACACCTACTCGGCCAATCCCCTGGCCTACGCCGAGGCGATCGAGGGTGGAGCCGAGCGGATCGCCCTGGTGGGCATGGGCTGCCAGGCCTCCGCACCCCCGGTCATGCAGGCCCGCAAGGCCGGCAAGGTGGGACGGCGTTTCGTTCTCTCCGTCGGCCTGCTCTGTTCCAAGACGTTCGACGATGCCATCTTCAGCGAGCTCTTCGAGGAGAAGTACGGGCTGGCCCGGGCCGACATCGTCAAAATGAACATCAAGGGCGTCTTCCAGGTCTGGATGCGGGACGGCAGCTACCACGAGGTCCCGCTGAAGGAAGCCCATGCCTGGACGAGAGAGGGCTGCAAAAGCTGTCCGGACTTCGCGGCGGAGCACGCCGACATCTCCACCGGCGGCATAGGGGCCTTCGGCGACTGGACACTCACGCTGCTGCGGACCGAGCTGGGTGAGCAGCTCTTCGACGACATGGAGGCGGCCGGTGTGATCGAGACCCGGCCCATCGAGGACGACCCCGGCGCGGTGACGCTGCTCAACAAGCTCAGCCGCGTCAGCCGCAAGCGGTGGCCCGCCACGGCCGTGCCCATGCCCGGTCGCCTCCCGGCCCCCGCCCCCAGCGCCTGAGGTGCTGCGATGAGCGGGCCGCGGTCCGACGCGTTCGCCGCGTTCCTCGGCATCAGCGTGGAGCGCCGTGCTGTTGGCCACACCGTGGCCGTCCTGCACACGGACGATCGGCACGCCAACCCGCACAACACCGTGCACGGCGCCGTCTTCTACGCGGTGGCCGGCGCCGCGGTGGCCGCGGCGGCGAACGACGACGAGAGCTCGGGGATCATCTCGTCCGTCCTGGTCGAGTACCTCCAACCCGCCGCGCTGGGCGACGAGCTCTACGCCGAGGTGGCGCGGGAGGTCTCGACCGGCCGCGAGGACATCTTCACCGGGACGGTCCGCCGCGGCGTGGAGGGCGACCTCCTGGCCTGGGTGCGGGCGCGCGGCACCCATCGAAGCCGCACTGCCTGATCATCCGTCCCGATCATCCGTCGGACCCACCCCGGGCGCCCGGAGCCGCTCCTGCCTGTGGCCGAATCTGTGGGAACCAGGTCATTGACGCCAACCCCGCCGGCCCTCAGAGTGGGACCCGTGCAGGAACGCCACATCGTGATCGTCGCCTTCGAGGGCCTCCAGCCGCTCGATGCCGTGGGCCCGCACGAGGTGTTCGCCGGCGCCGGCCGTGCGGCGGCCGCGCTCGGGCGGGCCGGCTCGTACCGGGTGACCCTGGCCTCGCCGGGCGGTGCCACCGTCCGGGCCGAGAGCGGGCTCGTCCTGGGCACGGCACCCCTGCCGGCGGCATCGGAGCGCATCGACACCCTGGTGCTGTCCGGCGGCCCCGGGGCCGAGGCGGCTGCACGCGACGAGGCCATGTTGGACTTCATCCGCCGGACGGCCCCACGCTGCCGGCGCGTGGCCACGGTGTGCTCGGGCGCCTTCCTCGCGGCGGCCGCCGGGCTGCTCGACGGGCGGCGCGTCACCACCCATTGGGCCCGCGCCCGCCAGCTGGCCGAGGAATACCCCGGCCTCATCGTCGACCCCGATCCGATCTACATCCGCGACGGCAAGTACTGGTCGAGTGCGGGCGTCACCGCCGGCATCGATCTCTCGCTGGCGCTGGTCCAGGAGGATCTCGGCGTCGACGTGGCCCAGACCGTTGCCCGCTGGATGGTCATGTTCCTCCATCGGCCCGGGGGCCAGACCCAGTTCGCGTCGCCGGTGTGGGTCCCCCGCGCCGAGCGCTCGACCATCCGTGCCGTGCAAAGCCTGGTCGAGGCCGCGCCGGGGGGCGACCACCGGCTGCCCGCGCTCGCCGCGGCCGCCGCCATGAGCGTCCGCCACTTCACCCGGGTCTTCACCGCCGAGGTGGGTGAGACCCCGAGCCGATTCGTCGAGCGCACCCGCCTGGAGGCCGCCCGCCGCGAGCTCGAGGAGACCAGCGACACCCTCGACGTGGTGGCGGCGCGCTGCGGGCTGGGCAGCGCCGAGACGATGCGACGTGTCTTCCAGCGACACCTCGGCGTCGCACCCGATGCCTACCGGCGGCGCTTCCGCGCCGTCCCGAACGAAAGGACATCCGCATGACCGACCGCCTGCAGATCGCCATCCCCCTCTTCCCGAAGTACACCGCGCTCGATGCCGTCGGCCCCTACGAGGTCCTGCAGCGGATTCCCACTTTCGACATCGTCTTCGTCGGCCACGACAGCGGCGAGGTGCGCAGTGAGAACGGCATGATCGGGCTCACGGTCGACGCCAGGTTCGAGGAGGTGGCAGCGCCCGACGTGGTCGTCTTCCCCGGCGGTGTGGGCACGCGGCCGCTGGAACACGATGGGCGCGTCCTCGACTGGGTGCGCCAGGCCCATGCCGGCAGCCTGTTCACCACCTCTGTCTGCACCGGCTCGGTGGTGCTCGGCGCCGCGGGCTTGTTGCGGGGTCTGACTGCAACCACACACTGGTCCTGTTACCGCGGAGCTGGCCGTCCACGGTGCCGAGCCCACGCCCACGCGCGTGGTCGAGCATCTCGAGGACCGGATCATCACGTCGGCCGGAGTGTCGAGCGGCATCGACATGGCACTGCGTCTGGTCGAACTGCTGGTCGACCGCACCGCGGCCCAGGCCGCCCAGCTGATGATCGAGTACGACCCCCAGCCTCCCTTCGACTGTGGGTCGGTGGCCAAAGCCGACCATGCCGTCATGACCGCGCATCGTGGAGTATGCCGCGCTGCGAGAGTGAGACGTTCGACGACCCAGAAGCCGACCCATAATGGGTCCGACTTCAAGGGGAGCGTGTGGCGATACGAGCGGTGATGTTCGACTTCGGCGGTGTCATCTCGACCAGCCCGTTCGAGGCATTTGCCCACTTGGAGACCGAGCGCGGCCTGCCTCCCGGGTTCATCCGCCGCGTCAATGCCACCAACCCCGACGACAACGCCTGGGCCCGGTTGGAACGGAGTGAGATCCACCTCGACACCTTCGCCACCGCCTGGGCGGCCGAGGCCCGGGCGCTCGGCCACGAGCTCGACGGGCGGCTCGTGCTCGACAGGCTCGCAGGCGACATCCGCCCCCAGATGGTCGCCGCCGTTGACGCGTGCCGGAGGACCTACAAGACGGCCTGCCTCACCAACAACTTCGCATCGTCCGAGCGCGTCGTCTCCGAGAAGGTGGCCGAGGTGTACGCGTTGTTCGATGCCGTCCTCGAATCACGCGTGCTCGGTGTCCGCAAACCCGATCCACGCTTCTACGAGCTCGCCTGCGCGACGCTCGGCGTGGAACCAGAGGAGTCGGTCTTTCTCGACGACCTCGGCGTCAACCTCAAGCCGGCCCGACACCTCGGCATGCACACCATCAAGGTGACCGATCCCGACGAGGCGCTGGCCGAACTGGCACACGTGCTCGGCCACCCTGTCGTCTGGGACTGAGCGAGGGCGGGCACCTGCTCGTCACACCGCCGGTCAGGACGAAGGCGGTGCAGCGGCGGCACTCTCCCCGGCGAAGCGGCCGAAGAGCGTGCTGTCCCCGATGGAGAGCCCGCTGGCGTAGCCGAACGAGCAGACCCCCGACGTGGTGCGTCCCGCGGCGAACAGGCCCCCGATGGCCGCGCCCGTCAGGTCGCACACCTCGCCGGCGACCGTCGTCTCCAAGCCACCCAGGGTGAACGGCGCATAGGGCGCCGGCCCGATGCGGAGGTCGACGGCGCCGATCGGCGGCACCAGCGGGCGCACCCAGGACGGGTCCTTGTGGAACAGGGGGTCCTTCCCCGTGGTTGCGTGCCGGTTGTACAGGTCGACCGTGCTCTGGAGCGACCCGGCCGGCAGACCGATCTCGGACTCGAGCTGCGTCGCGGTCTCGCAGACCCAGGTGGCGGCCAGGCCCATCCAGTTCACCTCGTAGGAAGCTTCGTCGAGGATCAGGTAGACCTCGCCGTCCTGGTCATATAGCGCGGACTGGCCGACCCGCCCCATGTACGTGTCCTCATTGATGAAGCGCTGTCCCTGGCCGTTGACGAGGATGCCGTGGATCAGGGTCCGTGGCGGCGTGATGGGCAGCGACACCTCGCCGGCGTACATGTTGCGCACGCTCGCCCCGATGGCCTGGGCCATGCGGATGCCCCGCCCGTCGTCGCCTTCGGTCCCCACCTTGAACGTGCCCCGCGCCAGCGGCGGGCAGTGCTGGCGCAGCATGTCGTCGTTGAAGATGAAGCCGCCCGCTGTGAGCACGACGCCGCGCCGGGCCCGCAGGGTCACCGTCTCTCCGAAGTGCTGCGCCTGCACGCCGACGACCCGGCCGTCGTCGCAGATCAGACGATCGACCCGGGTGTCGTTGGAGACCGCGGCGCCGGCCCCCGTGGCGGCGGCGGCCAAATGTTGCATGAGCAGCCATCCCGTGGAGCGCTCTGTCTTGGCCAGGTGGCCTCGGGGCGCCGGGCGGGCGATCGCGTTGAACGGGTAGGCGTCCTCGCCACCGGAATAGACGAGGCCCTCGGTGCCGTCCGGTGCCATGGAGGTATCGGCGCAGAACGAGGGGTCGAAAGGGACGCCCCGGGCCACCAGCCAGTCGAAGTGGCCCAGGCTCTCCTCGC
Organism: uncultured Acidimicrobiaceae bacterium; assembly: GCA_963741995.1. Classification (GTDB taxonomy): domain Bacteria; phylum Actinomycetota; class Acidimicrobiia; order Acidimicrobiales; family RAAP-2; genus Bog-473. The sequence goes on along the minus strand of CAVUKI010000010.1, from coordinate 345,338 downwards.
AATAGCGAGCGATCTTGGTCTCGTTCGGATCGGGACCGCAGGCCGCCATCATGTAGCGATACATGTCGCCGAGGGAGTCCTCGAAGCCACAGGCCGTCTGGATCGGCGTTCCCCCGCCGAGGTACACGATCCCCTCGGCCAACGCAGCGGCGCCCCCGGGACCGCCGGTCCGCTCGGTCACCAGGACCTGGGCCCCCGCGGCGGCGGCACTGAAGGCCGCCGCCGACCCGGCCGCACCGAAACCGACGACGATCACGTCGGCCGAGTCGTCCCAATGGGTGATCTCACTGGCGTCGCACGGTGTCACGTCGTTCGGCTCGCGCACTCCATCCTCCCTCGGTGTCGCCGAGACGGTAGCCGTTGTCGCCGGCCACTCCCGGAGTCCCGGACCCCCTACCCTCGGGTGCGTGCCGTCCCCGCCCGACCCGCCGTCCCCGCCCGACCCGCCCGAGCCGCCGGGGCCACCGGCGCCACCCCCCGAGCTGGAACAGATCGCACCGGGGTGGACTGCGACGCTCGCCTACCAACTCGCCTCCCACCTGAGCACCTGGCGTCTCGCCGGCCCGGGCGGCGCCGTGCGCTTCGCCAAGATCGTCCGCGGTGGTGATCGCTACCCCACTTTGATCGGGGAGTCCGAGCGCATGATCTGGGCCGCCCCGTACCTCCCGGTTCCGGTGGTCGTTGCGCTGGAGCAGCTCGGCGACGCCACCATCCTCCTGACCGAGGGGCTGCCGGGGCGGGACGCCACCCATGCGGAGTGGCGGGACGACCTGCCCGCACTCGTGCGGGCCCTCGGCCGAGGGCTCCGGGAGTTCCACGAGGCCGTCGCGGAGGAATGGTGCCCCTTCCGCTTCGACCTGGCGCGTGCCTTGGCGCATGTCGACGAGCGGGTCCGCTCGGGCGACATCAGTCCCGGCGGCTTCCACCACGAGCACGCCGATCTGACCCCGACGGCGGCCCTGGCCGAGCTCGAGGCCGCGTGCCCCTTCCGACGAGGACCTGGTCGTCTGCCATGGCGACTTCTGTCCCCCCAATATGTTGCTGCAGCATGGACGCGTGACCGGCTTCGTGGACCTCGGCGAGCTGGGCGCAGCCGATCGCTGGTGGGACGTCGCGGTCGGGGCGTGGAGCGTCGGCTGGAACTTCGGGGACGAGCTCGAGCCGCTGTTCTACGAGAGCTACGGCATTGAAGCGGATCCGGGGCGTATCCGATTCTTCCGGCTGCTCTACGACCTGGTCTCCTGACCTGCCGCAGCAATCAGGAGACGGGCGCGGGCGAAGACGGCGTCGAACATCGGCTCCGTGAGCTTTCCGGTGAACGTGTTCTGCTGACTCGGGTGGTACGAGCCGAGCAAGGTCCTCCCATCGGGGAGCGGGCTCTCAGCCAAATGGGCGAAGACCGGACGAGGGTGGAGCCCGTAGTGGGCGGTCACCGCCTTCCAGGCGAACTGCCCCAGGGTGACGACGACGGCGGCCTCGCCGAGGAGCGACAACTCGCGGACCAGGTACGGCCCGCACGCAGCGCGCTCCGCCGGAGTGGGCTTGTTGGCCGGCGGCGCGCAGTGCACCGTCGCCGTGATGTAGACGCCGCTGAGCTCCAGGCCGTCATCCAGGGCCGTGCTCGTGGGTTGGGAGGCGAAACCTGCCCGGTAGAGGGCGGCGAAGAGCCAGTCTCCAGAGCGGTCCCCGGTGAACATCCGGCCGGTGCGGTTGGCGCCGTGCGCGGCGGGCGCCAGGCCGACCAGCACGAGTGACGCGTGAGGGTCGCCGAGTCCCGGGACGCCGCGCCCCCAGTACACCTGGCCCGCGTAGGCGGCACGGCCGGTGCGCGCCACCTCTTCACGCCAGCTCACCAGCCTGGGGCAGCGGCGGCACCCCGCCACCTCCCGTTGCACCGCGGCCACTGAATCCCCTCGGCCCTGGTTGGACGCCACGGCGCAGAGCCTACGATGGGCGATCGTGTCCCCGACCGCCCGTTCTGCTTCCGCACGCACGCCGACCCGCCGTGGCCGCAAGGCTCCTCCGGCGACCGTCGTCCTCCTGGTCCGCCACGGCGTCACCCCCACCACCGGCAAGATGCTCCCCGGTCAGGCGGCCGGCCTGCACCTCTCCGAGAAAGGGCACGCGCAGGCCGCGGCGGCGGCAGAACGCATTGCAGCCCTGGCCAAGGCGCCCGCCGCGGTCTACGCCTCGCCGCTGGAGCGCGCCCGCGAGACGGCGGCCCCCATCGCCCGGGCGCTCGGACTGCGGGTGCGGGCCGCCCCGGGCCTCGTCGAGGTCGACGTCGGTGACTGGACCGAGAAGCCCCTGGCACGCCTGTACCGGACGCCGCAGTGGCCCACCGTGCAGCGCTGGCCCAGCGGGTTCAGGTTCCCCGGAGGGGAGTCGTTCGCCGAGATGTCGGTGCGCTCCATGGACACTGTGCTCGGCTTGGTGGCCGAGCACCCGGGCGAGACGATCGTCGCGGCGTCCCATGCAGACCCGATCAAGGCCATTGTGGCGGCCGCGGCCGGGATGCCGCTCGATCTGCTGCAACGCCTCGTCATTTCACCCTGCTCCATCTCGGCCCTCCTCTTCACGGCCGGCGGCCCGGTGGTGCTCTGCGTGAACTCGACGGGCACGCTGAACGAGCTGGCGTTGTCGTGATGGGACACCTGCGGTGAGCGACGAGTACGACTTCGACGCGCCCGACCACTGCACGGTGGGCGTCCTCGGCGAGGTGGGCCAGCGGCTGTTCCTTCTCTATTGCCGCCAGGGGCTGTCCGAGACGACGGTCAAGGTGGAGAAGCAGCAGGTGGCGGTGCTGGCGGGCTACCTGGGACGGATCGTCAAGGAACTCGGCCGGCCGGGCCACCTGCCCGACGACCTCCAGTTCTACGGCACAGAGGAGTTCGAGTGGGTCGTGGGGACCATCGGCGTCTCCTACGACGAAGAGCTCGACCGGGTGATCGTGGTGCTCGAAGAAGTGGGCGTCGAGGACGAGGACGAAGAAGAGGAGGAGGACATGGACAGCGGCCATGTGCTCCGTGTCGCGCTCACCCGCGAGCAGGCGGCCGCCTTTGCCATCCACGCCACCCGGCTGGTAGAGGCGGGCCGCCCTCCCTGCCCCCTGTGCTCGCTCCCGTTGGATCCGGCCGGGCACGACTGCCCGCGCACCAACGGGCACCGGCCACCGGTGACCTAGCTGCGGTGTCCGACCCCGAGGTCGAACGCGTCCTCGTCGAGGGTGACATGGAGGTCCACGGGCGCATCGCCGGGAGTTCCAACGCGACGCTGCTCGTCACGTGCCGGTTGCAGGGAGAGGAGCTGCTCGCCGTCTACAAGCCGTTGAAGGGCGAGCGGCCGTTGTGGGACTTCCCCGGCGGGCTCTACCGCCGTGAGGTGGCCGCCTACGTGCTGTGCGAGGCGTTGGGCTGGGGGCTGGTGCCCGAGACGGTCGTGCGGCCCGAGGGCCCGTTCGGTCAAGGCTCCGTGCAACGCTTCGTCCACGAGGACGGCACCTCCCACTACTTCACGTTACGCGACGAGCCGAAGTGGCACTCCGTGCTCATGCGGCTGGGTGCGTTCGATGTCGTGGCCAACAACGCCGACCGCAAGAGCGGCCACGTTCTGCTGGCCGAGGAGCGGCTGTGGGCCATCGACAACGGCCTCTGCTTCAACACGCAGGACAAATTGCGCACGGTGATCTGGGACTTCGGCGGGGAACCGCTCGAGGCCGGCGTGGAGGAGGACCTGGCCCGGCTGGTCCGCGAGGGGCCGCCGGCAGCGCTTTGTGAGTTGCTCGATCCGGCCGAGTTGGCCGCCACCTGGGACCGGGTGGCCTGGCTGCTCAGCCTGCGGGCGCTGCCCGAACTGGTCGACGACGGGGACTGGCCGCCGTACCCCTGGCCGCTGGTCTGAGCCGCTGGCCGAGCGGACGGAAGAACACCGAGGTCAGGGCCTCGGCTCGATAATTGACCTGATCCATCGGTATCATCAACTCGCTTTGATCCATGGCTCGAGACTTCTTCCCGGGCCGCCCCGCCGAGCGCACCGGAACCGCCATGTCGATTGATCCCTACATCGTTCTCGGGAGTGCCGTGGTGGGCTTCCTTGTCGGCATGACGGGGGCCGGCGGCGGTGCGCTGATGACGCCCATGCTCATCCTCCTCTTCGGCGTCAAGCCGTCCACCGCCATCTCGAGCGATCTCGTGGCGGCCGTCCTCATGCGCCCGGTTGGCGCGGTGGTGCACATGACCAAGAAGACGGTCAATTACTCGCTGGTCGGTTGGATGGTGCTGGGCTCCGTCCCCGCGGCGTTTCTGGGCGCCTACGTCCTCCATCTGCTGGGCAATTCAACGGGTGCCGAGAAGAACGTGCAGATCCTCCTCGGCGCCGCGCTCCTCCTCGGCGCCTTCGCCATGGTTCTGCGCTACGGGCTGGACCGCCGTTCGGGCCAAAGCCGCCAGGGCTTGATCGGCGAGGTCGTCGTGCGGCCGGTCCCCACCCTGGCCATCGGGCTGCTGGGTGGCTTCGTCGTCGGCATGACGTCGGTGGGATCGGGTTCTCTGATGATCGTGCTCCTGCTCTTCATGTATCCGGTCCTCGGCGCCAACCAACTCGTCGGCACGGACCTGACCCAGGCCGTCCCGCTCACGTTGGCGGCCGCCCTGGGAGCGCTGGCATTCGGCCATGTCGAGTTCTCCGTGACGACCTCCATCGTGGTGGGGAGCGTGCCGGCCGTTCTCGTCGGCTCGCTCATCTCCTCGCGGGCGCCCGACCGCTATATCCGGCCCGTGATCACCTTCGTGATCTTCGCGTCAGGGCTCAAGTACGTCGGCCTCAGCACCACCGCACTGGGCTGGACGCTCGGCGCCGTCCTGGTGGGGGCCGGAGCCGTCTGGCTCGCCTACGTGAGGCCCCGGCGGGCCGGCCCCGGGACGGCGCCGCGAGCGAACGGTGCCGCGCCCGAGGGGGCGACGCCCCCGAACGCGACCCCGCCCCCGGCAATCGAGCCGGGTCATATCTTGTAGCCGAGTGTCTGCAGCTCGGCCATCACCTGCTGCGCCGCCACCTGGCCCCCTCCCGGGGTCAGGTGCGTCCCGTCCGGCGTGCGCACGTTGACGACCTGGCCCGCTCCCGTGGTGATGAAGGCGGTGTAACCCCCCTGCGCCGTCCCCAACGACCGGTCGGTGCTCAGGTACGTCACGGGGGGATGCGCCTTCACCGCCTGCTGCTGGGCGACGGCGTTGACGTCGGACATCTGCGCGTTCAGGCCGGGGTTCTGCATCGGCGGCATGCCGACCCAGACGACGGTGGCGCCGCCGCTCCCGGCGATCTGCATGAACTGCGCCACCCGCTGTGCATAGAGCGTGTTCCACTGGGGCGACGTGTAGGGCACGTCGGGCGGCCCCAGGAAGTCCTGGGCGTCGTTGGCGCCGATCATGATGACCACGACCTGCGGATTCTGCGACTTGAGGTCGGCGGTCAGTTCCGCCGGCCAATTGAAGTAGTCGGGCCTCGTCAGCCCGGTGCTCACCCGGCCGTCGAGCGCGGCGCTGACGACGCCGGTGCCCGCCAGATCGGGCTGCAGCGCATCACCCAGGTCGATGCCGATGGAGTCGCCGACGATCAGGACGCGTAGCGGGTGGGCCGCGGTGGGCTCTTTCGGATTGGGCGGCACCGTCGTCGGTGTCGCGGTCGCGGTGCGACCCTTCTTGGGGGCCGGTCCGGAGACCGGGCGCGGTCCCGCCACCGTGAGCCCCCCGGCCCCGCCGGAGAGGCCATCGCCCCGGCCCGTGACGGAGACGATATGCGAGAGCTGCAGAGCACGGCTGATGGCGGCGACCGGCCCGGTCACGTCGAGGCTCACCGTGCGCCGCGTCCCAACCGGCGACACCTGGGCGTTGTGCTGCAGGGTGGGTGCGAACAGCAGGAACCACAGAGCGAAGGCGGCGACACCGAGCGCCAGGACGCGTTGCCACGGCGCCCGCTCCCGGCCGTCGGGGGCCGCCGGCAGCTCGGCGTGGGCGTGCGACTGGAACTCCTCCTGGGACTCCCAGTCGACATGGTGCGGGGGAACGCGGGCGTCGGTCATCAGAAGCGGTAGTAGATGAAGGGCGCGACGCCGACCGGACCGAAGGTGGTGATGCCGAGCAGGGCGAAGCCGAGCAAGGCGACCTGCACGGCGCCCTTCTGGCGCGAGAACGCCGCCTGCAGGCGGTCCACGCGCAGCGGCGGCACGAACTGCGACGCAATGGTGCCGAACACCGTCACGACGAGGAGCGGTGTGATCAACGGGGACGCCTCGCCCCAGCCGCTGAACACGCGGCCGATGACGGAAAGCGCCTGCGAGGTGCCGGTGGCGTTGAAGAAGACCCAGCCGAGGCAGACGTACTGGAAGGTCAGGAAGCGCTGCACCCACACCCGTACCGGGCCCTCGGCCACGCCCGGGAGCCCGCGCCGCTCCCGGCTGGTCCGGCGCAGGTGCCCGAAGGACTGCCCGATTCCCATCAAGGCCCCCCAGATCACGAAGGTCCACGCGGCGCCGTGCCAGAGACCACCCAGCACCATGGTGATCATGATGTTGCGGATGGTCTGGGCCTGGCCGTTGGCACTCCCCCCCAACGGGATGTAGAGGTAGTCGCGGAGCCAGCGCGACAAAGTCATGTGCCAGCGCCGCCAGAAGTCCTGCAGGTTGCGCGCCGTGTACGGCGCATCGAAGTTCTGGGGAAAGCGGAAGCCGAGCAGCATGGCGAGCCCGATGGCGATGTCGGTGTAGCCGCTGAAGTCGCAGTAGATCTGCACCGCGTAGCCCCAGGCGGCGAAGATCGCCTCGGGCGCCGAGTGCTGTGTGGGCGAGGTGAAGACCGGCGTGACGATGGCGCTCGAGACGTAGGAGGAGATGACGACTTTCTTGAACAAGCCGGCCAGAATGAGCCAGAAGGCGCGCGAGTAGTCCACCGAGTTGGGGTCGCGGCGCCGGCGGATCTGCGGGAGGAGCTCGGTGCCGCGCACAATCGGTCCCGCCAGAAGGTGCGGGAAGAAGGAGATGTACACCGCGAAGTCCAGCGGCTTGGCCGGCTCCAGGTCGCGCCGGTAGATGTCGACCACGTAGCTGATGGCCATGAAGGTGAAGAAGGAGATGGCGATGGGCAGCCCCACCTGGAGGAGGGGGACCGCCCGGCCCAACCCCACCGCATGGGTGAGGTTGTCGAGGTTCACCGAGACGAAGCCGTAGTACTTGAACCAGCCGAGGATCGCCAGCAACGCGCCCACCGACACGCCCATGGCGAGACGCCGCGCCCGTTCGTTCCGCGTGGCGTTGACCCAGGCCCCACCGGCGAAGGACACCGCCGTCGTCAGCAGCAGCAGCAGGCAATAGCTCCAGCCCACCCAGCCGTAGAACACGTAGCTGAGACCGATCATGGACAGCTTCCACCAACCCGCATATGGGTTGAGGAGCCAATTCACCGTGAAGGCGACGGCGAAGAAGATTGCGAAGTCGATTGTGGGAAAGAGCATGGGGAGCGATCAGCGGAGTGCGCCGAACTTACCGCCGGTCACCCGCTCTGACCGTGCACACGCCGGGCTCGAGGGCCCGGCGGGGACCCGGCGTCGCCGGCTCGGCGTGCTCGACTCTGTCGGGTCCGCCCCTCCCCGCCCCATCTCCCAGGGGCGGGGATCCGGGGCCCGGTGCCCCGGATGCGGTGTGCTCAGCCCTTGGCCTTCAGCGCCTCGATGAGCGCCGGCAGTACCTTGTGCACGTCACCCACTATCCCGAGGTCGGCCACCGAGAAGATCGGCGCCTCCTGGTCCTTGTTGATGGCGATGATGTTCTTGGAGCCCTTCATCCCGACGAGGTGCTGCGTGGCGCCCGAGATGCCGCACGCCACGTAGACGGTGGGCTTCACGGTCTTGCCCGTCTGGCCGACCTGGTGCGAGTAGGGCACCCAGCCGGCGTCGACGATGGCACGGCTGGCGCCGGCCGCGCCGTGCAGCAGCTTCGCCAGTTCCTCAATCAGGGCGTAGTTGGCGGCGTCGCCGAGCCCCCGGCCGCCGGAGACGACGACCGCCGCCTCGTCGAGCTTCGGGCCGGACCGCTCTTCGACGTGGCGCTCCACGACCTTGGCCGTATTGGTGGCGGCGACGTCGGGCACCGGGGCCGGCACGACGGCCGCCGCGGCACCACCGGTCGGCTCGGCCGCGAACGACTTGGCCCGGATCACGAAGATGGCCGGGCCCTCACCCGTGAAGCGAGCCGTGACGATCTGGCTGCCACCGAACACCGGATGCTGGCTGGACAACCCGCCGTCGCTCTCCACCAGGCCGGTCACGTTGGTCAGCACCGGACGGCCGAGCTTGGCCGAGAGCCGACCCGCCACGTCACGCCCTTCGTAGGTGGCCGGCATGAGGATGGCGTCCGGGGCGTTGCCGCCCTCTATGAGCGCAGCCAGCGCCGCGGCCACCGGCACGCCGGGCAGCATGCCGCCCAGGTCGCCCACGTCGTACAGCGTCGTCGCGCCGTACTCTCCGACGGCACCCGCCAACGACGCCGCGTCGGCGCCCCAGGCGACGGCTTCGACCGTCGAGGCGATGGCGCGAGCCTCTGTCAGCAACTCGAGCGTGACGGGCGTCGGACCGCTGTCGCCCGTTTCGGCCAGGACCCATACCTTGTCGATCGCCATCTCAGACCACCTTCAACTGCTCGAGGAAGGCCACGACGCGCTCCGCGCCGTCGCCCTCGTCCACCACGATCTCTCCCGCGCCACGCGCGTCGGCCTCGGAGACGTCGGTGATCTCCTGCCCGGCGCCGGCTGCGCCGACCAGCGATGCGTCGATCCCGAGGTCGGCCACCGTCAGGTTGTCCACCGGCTTGGACTTCGCCGCCATGATCCCCTTGAACGAGGGGTAGCGGGGCTCGACGACGCCCGCGGTGACCGTGACAAGGGCGGGCAAGGGGCACACGACCTCGTCGTAGCCCGCCTCCGTCTGGCGCTCGACCTTGACCGAGCTGCCGTCGACGGCGATCGCCTTGGCGAACGTGACCGACGGCAGCCCCATGAGCTCCGCCACCTGCACGGGCAGCGTGCCCGTATAGCCGTCGCTGGACTCGGTCGCCATCACGACCAGATCGGGGTTGGCCCGAGCGATGGCGGCCGCCAGTACCCGGGCCGTGCCCAGTGCGTCGCTTCCGGCCAGCGCATCGTCACTGACGAGGATGGCCTTGGCCGCACCCATGGCCAGGCCGGTGCGCAGGCCCGAGGTCTCGCCCCCCGGTGCCATGGAGACGAGGGTGACCTCGTCGCCGTCGCCCGAGGCGAGCTGGAGTGCCATCTCGACCCCGTAGTTGTCCGAGTCGTCCATGATGAGCTTGCCGGACCGGTCGAGGGTGTTTGTACCCGGATTCAGCGCGGCGGGGGCGGCCGGATCAGGTATCTGTTTGACGCATACGACGACGTTCATGGCGGACCATCTTTGTGGACGAGGGCCGTTCCCCGCCATTCGACCCGGTGACAAGCCCGTTTTCGGGGGCGGTCCCGCGCGGGCGATCGCTCCTCTGGGCCTTCAGCCGGCTGCGACTGCAGCCAGGGCGTCGCCCAGCCGGTCGGTGATCACGGTGTCCACACCCGCGCCCACCATGGCGCGCAGGTCCTCGGGGGCGTTGACCGTCCACACATTGACGGCAAGGCCCATTGCATGGGCCCGCTCGACGAGCTCCGGGCTCACCGACATGACGAAGGGGTGGACGGCCACGAACCCCGCCTCCGCCACCGCCGCCAGTGCCGGCTCCGGCTCGGCGGCAAAACCCCAGAGGGCGCCGAGCGCCAGGCGGCCGTCCGCAGCCTGCACGGCACGCAGGGTTGCCATCTGGAAGGAGGACACGATCACGCGCCTCGTCCAGCCGGCCTCCTCGATGGCGGCGGCCGTCAGTGCCGCCACGGCCTCACCCGCATCCCATCCCGGGTCCTGGGGGGCGTTCTTGATCTCCACATTGACCACCATGCCCTCGCAGACCGCCAGGACGTCGGCGAGCAGCGGCACGTGGGCTGGCAGGTCAGCCACCTCCAGCCGGGCGATCACGCCGATCCCCGGGATCTCGGCATCGTGATGGACGGCCAGCGCACCGTCCGCCGTCAGGCGCACGTCGAGCTCGACCCCGTCGCCTCCCAGTCGCCGGGCCTCGGCGAAGGCGTCGATGGTGTTCTCGGTGAACCCCTCGGTGCAACCCCTATGTGCGAAGACCGCGGTCACTGGATCCGCGTCATCTCCCCGTCACGAATCCACCGTGACGGGCGCCGAACTTTCACCAAAAACTCCTTGCCTGGGCTCCGGCAGACCGTTACCCTCTTCTCCGTTAACCCGCTTTTCACTGACGGACACCATCTGGGTCCGATCATGTGAAAAGGATCACAATGCTGGTGGAGGCACATTCCGATGGCTCTCATGTGGAACCGGACCGTGGATTGGGACGCGGACGACTGGCGGCGATCGGCCGCCTGCCGGAACACCGAACCGGATCTTTTCTTCCCCGTTGGCACGACCGGCCCGGCCGTCGACCAGATCGACGCCGCCAAGCGCGTCTGCCACGCCTGTGACGCGCTCGAGCCCTGCCTCGACTTCGCGCTGGCCACCAACCAGGAGTCAGGCGTGTGGGGCGGCACGTCGGAGGAGGAGCGGCGCAAGTTGCGCAAGGCCTGGTTGGCCGCCCGCCGCTCGCAGCGCGTCGCCATCTGAACAGATCGCCACGCGCACCCCTGCGCCTGCGCCTGCGCCGCCTGCCGGCGCACCGTGACGTTGCTCACCGCGGGGCGCGCACCGGCACCGAGATGGCGACGCGGGTCCCACCCCCGTCGGCGGCCGGCACCGGTTCCATGGAGATCGTCCCCTCCAACTGACTGACGACGAGGTCGCGCACGATCGACAGCCCGAGGCTCGACGTCCGCTCAATGTCGAACCCATCCGGCAGGCCAAACCCGTCGTCCCGCACTTCGACGCGCAGCGCCGACTCGTCATTGGACATCGTGAGGTCGACGTGGCCCACCGGCGCGTCGCCCGCCGCTCCACCGGCAGCCTCCAGCCGGGCCGCCCCGTCGTGCCCTCCGGCGTTCTCGGGATCGAAGGCATGCTCCACCGCGTTCTGCAACAGCTCGGCCACCGTGACGGCGAGTGGCGTGGCCACATCGGCGGCGACCTCGCCGAGGTCCCCGTGCACGGAAATCACGATCGGCTGGGACGAGACCACCGAGTCTTCGGCCATCTGCACCAGCGAGCTGACGATCTCGGCGAAGGGCACCTGGTCGCTCGGGTCCCGCGACAGGATCTCGTGCACGAGCGCGATGGAACGCACCCGGCGCTCGGCCTCGTGCAGCGCCACCCGGGCCGCCCGGTCGCCCACCCGGCGCGCCTGGAGGCTGAGGAGCGACGAGATCGTCTGCAGGTTGTTCTTGACCCGATGGTGCACCTCGCGGATGGCGGCGTCCTTGGACAGCAACAACCGGTCGAGGCGTCGCACGTCGGTGACGTCGCGCAGGAGGATCATCGCCCCGGTGACCACGCCATGGGAGAGGAGCGGGATGCAGTGCACGAGGACGATGACGTCAGGGCGGCGCTCGACCTCCTCGACGACGGGCCGGCCCGTGGCCAGCGCCCACTCGACCGCGGACTCCTCGACATCGAGGTCGCCGAAGCGGCGGCCCTCGGGTTGGGTGTAGATGCCCATGCGGTGGAACGCGTTCATGGCGTTGGGCGACGCGAACTCCACCCGCCCGTCGGCGTCGACCACGACGACGCCATCGCCCACGCGGGGCGATTCCTCCGTGCCGACGTCCTCGTCGGGGAACGGGAAGGCCGACTGCGCCACCATGTCGGCCAGGCGCTCGAACACGTCGAGGTACGTCCGCTCGTACATGCTGGTCGGCCCCTTGAGCGGCGCCAGCGAGACGCGCAAGAGGGCTCCGATGATGTGGCCCTCGAAGCGGACGGGGATGTTCTCCACCGGCACCTGCTCGCCCAGAATCGGGTGATGGATGCTGCCGCGCACGATCTCGCCCGAATGGAGGCACTGGGCCACCAGGGTCCACTGCGACTCGTTCACCGTCTGGCCCACCAGGTCCTGGTCGACCAGGGTGGGCCGGTTGTTGGGGCGCATCTGGCCCAGCACGACCAGCTCGGGATCGTCGTCGGCCGGGTCGGTCACCGCGGCCCCAGCCGCGGCACCCCCGCCATCGCCCGACGGGCCGGCGAGCACCGGCACCGGCACCAGCAGGAGCAGGTCGGAGAAGGAGAGGTCGGCCAGCACGCTCCAACTCCCCAGCAACCGCTGCAGGTGCTCGAGTTCCTCGGGCTTGAGATCCGTGTGGCTGAGGGCCAGCTCGGCTGGGGTCGGCATCAGCCCACCGCCTCGGCTCGCCCCGACACCGGGACCGGGTACGCCGTGCGACCCCGGTATCCCTGCAACGCGTCCGCTCCCGCCGCGCCGAGCACCGCCCGCAGGTCGTCGGCCCGGTCGGCCACGTGCTCCAGCCGGTGCGCGTCCGACGCGGTGGTCAATGGCACGCCGCCGGCGACGAAGCGCTCGAGCAGGCCCAGGGCCGGGTACTGCTCACCCGCCGGCTTGCGCCAGCCGGCGGAGCTGACTTCGGCCGCCATGCCCGAGACGACGGCGGCCTCGGCGATGCGGTCCCACCACTCGGCCGGTGCATCGGGCACGTATCCCGCCGCCTTGATCAGGTCCGGGTGGGCCAGCACGTCGCAGGCGCCCGACGCCGCGAGCTCCTCCAGCGCCTCGGTGTAGGCCTCCCAGCAGGCGTCGACCTGCCGGACGGACCACTCGGCCATGGAGGCGGGGTCATCGAGGTCGTCGAAGCGCCAGCCACCCACCCAGTGCACCGAGCCCAGCAGCACGTCGAAGGGGTACCCGGCCAGGAGGTCGGCCACGTCGTCCATGCGGCCCTCGTAGTAGTCGACCTCCAACCCGATGACGACCGGGAGCCCGGCTTCCCTCGCTTCCTGAGCGCACGCCACGTAGGCGTCGAGATCGGCCGTGGCGTGGAACTTGTAGTACTCGGCCATGTTCTCAGCCAACGCGGCCGGCACCCGCTCATCGTTCCAGAAGCCGCCGACGAGGGCGTCGGCCTGGCGGAAGCGGAAGAGGTGCTCGGTGACGGCCAGCTCGGTCACGCCGGCGGCCTGGGCCCGGGCGCAGTACTGGGCCAGCTGCTCCAGTCGCAGCGGCGTCTCGTGCTCCGAATGGGGCCAGAGGTGGAGGTGGTAGTCGAGCACGGCAGCCGATTCCCCGTCCGCCCGTTTAGCCGGCCCGGCGGATCAGCGTGACGCCATCCCTGATGGTCGTCAGCACACAGACGACACGGGGATCGTTGACGACCTTGTCGTTGAAGGCCCGCAGCGCCCGGGCCCCTTCGTGCGGATCGCTCTCCGAGGCCAGGACGCCGCCACCCTGCAGCGTATTGTCCACGATGATCAGGCCGTGCCGCGCCAGCTTGGGCAGCACCGCCTCGTAGTAGGCGTCATAGGTGACCTTGTCGGCGTCAATGAAGACGAGGTCGAACGGCCCCTGCAACTCCTCCAGGGAGCGCAACGCCGGCCCTTCGATCACGCTGATGTGGCTCTCGAGCCCGGCGTCTGCGATGTTGCCGCGCGCCACCTGGGCGTGGTGCGGGTCGACCTCGAGCGAGATGATGGCACCGTCCTTCCCCAGGCCGGCCGCCATGGCGATGGCCGAGTAGCCGGTGAAGGTGCCGATCTCGAGGACGCTGGTCGCCTGCGTGGCGAACACCAGCAGCTCCAGGAAACGGCCCTCTTGACGCCCCACCATCATCCCCCAGGCGGCGAAGCCTTCCTTGGTGGAGGCGTCCACCGACTCGAGGTGGCCCGGAGGCGCCGTCGTGTGCGCGTCGGCATACGCCAGGACCTCGGGATTGATGAGCTGGGCCATGGCACCGATGGTAGGCGCCTCCCGACCCCCCTATTCCCAGACCAGGGCGCCCAGCCGGAGCAGCCCGCCCATGTCGTAGATGTCGGCGTCGAAGAAGGGGACGGTGACCAGCACGTCGGGTGCCCCCCTGAGCTCGGCCTGCTGCTCGGCCTCGCGCCGCGCCACCACGCCGAAGTTGAGAAAGCTCTCGGCCACCTCACCGAGCACGCGGCCCGCCACCACGGGGTCGTCGGTCAGCCCTTCGCCCAGTTCGCTGACGCGAGCGGCGATCGACTCGGCCAGCTTGTCGGTCTTGGCGTCGCGCAGGTACTCGGGCAGCACCTTGTTCAACACCACGGCGCCCAGGTGCAGCTTGCGCGCCGTGAGCTGGGCCGAGAAGAACTCCGCCTCGCGCACGGGTGTGGCCTCGAGTGTCGACACCACCATGAACGTCGTGCGCCGGTCCGACAGCAGCCGCGTCACGGCGTCGGCTCGCTCGACGAAGCCGGCGTGCATCGACTGGAAGAGGATGAAGAACTCGGAGATGTCGGCCAGGAACTGCGTGCCGAGGATGCGGTCGGCCACCTGGTAGAAGGGCCGCGACGCGATGTTCACCAGCCGCGACCGGTAGGGCACGATCAGCCAGCGCAGCAGGCGCGAACTGAAGAAGTCCGCCATGCGCTGCGGGGCGTCGAGGAAGTCGAGCGCGTTGCGGGTCGGCGGTGTGTCCACCACAATGAGGTCGTACTTCCCCCCGGAGTGGATCTCGTAGAGCCGCTCCATGGCGATGTAGTCGTGCGACTGCACGAACCGGCCCGAGATGTTCTGGTACAGCGGGTTGGCCAGAATCTGTTCACGGGTCTCGGCGTCGGGCGCGTGCCTGCGGATGAGGTCGTCCCAGCTCTGCTTGGTGTCGAGCATGGCCGCCCACAGCTCTCCCCGAGGGTGGGCCGCCGCGTCGGTGAACACCTCGTCGGGGATGCGGACCTCATCGTTCCCGATCCCCTTCAACCCCAGCGCGTCCGCCAGCCGGCGCGCCGGGTCGACGGTGAGCACCAGCACCCGCCCGCCCTGCTCGACCACCGCCGTGGCCGCCAGCGCGGCGGCAGTGGTGGTCTTGCCCACGCCCCCGGGCCCGCAGGTGATGACGATGTCCTTGGCGTCGAGCAGCTGCCTGACCGTCTTGGCCGCCGGAGCCGGGGCCGAGGTCACAGCCCCAGCTCCTCACCCAACGAGTGGGCGACCTGGCGGGTGGTCCGGGCCCCGAAGCTGCGGACGAAGAGGTAGGGCAGCAGCAGCACCGGCATGCCGTCGGGCAGCCCCGCCTGGAGGCGCTGCAGGTGGGCCGATCGCGTCCGCCGCAGGGTGACGGCGAGCCGGGCCGCCTCGAGCACGGGCGCCACCGGTCCTCCCGCCCGCTCCGACAACACCTCTTCGTTCTCCGGCGCGCGCAGCTCCTCGAAGATCTCCTCCTCGCGCTGGCCGAAGAGCTCGGGCAGCACCCGGTTGACCACGACGGCCGACATGCGGACCGTCGTCTCCTCGCGCACGCGCTGCTCCAGCTCGAGCGTCTCGCTCACCGGCATCTCCTCCGGCGTGCACACCGCGACCAGGCCGGTCTGAAGGGGGTCCGAGAGGATCTCGAGCATCCAGTCGGTCTGGCTGCGGATCAGGCCGACCTTGACGAGATCGTTGATGGCCTGGGGTGCCGCCAGTTGTCCGATGATGTGCCCGCTGGCCGGGGCGTCCACCACCACCAGGTCGTAGTGCCGCTCCTTCACCTCCCAGCAGAATTTCCCCACGGTCAGGATCTCCCGCACGCCGGGCGCCGCGGTGGCCACGAAGTCGAACGCCTTGGCCAGCGGGCCGATCCGGCCCACCACCGGGATGCGCAGCTGCAGCTTGAGGTACTCGCGGAGCGACGCCTCCGTGTCCATCGACATCGACCAGACGTTCGGCGCGATCTCCCGCGGCGTGAAGTCGGTCGGGGGCGCCTCGAACAGCGACGTCACGTCGCCCTTGGCGTCCACCTCGCAGACCAGCACGCGCTTGCCGTGCTCGGCGGCCAGCTGGGCCAGGCCCGCCGCGACCGTCGTCTTGCCCACGCCGCCCTTGCCGGTGACGAACACCAGGCGCAGGTCCAACAGGTCCGGGGCGGCGCTCACCGGCCGCACGCCTGTCCCGCCGCCACTCCCGTCCTCAGGGGGCGCCGAACCCGACGCGGCGGTCCCCCGCCGGCGCTCCCACCTCGACGTAGGCCACCTTGACGACCGGGACGCCGACGCGGCGGCCCTTGCGGTCGGTCAGCCAGAGGACTCCGTCACCCGTCTTGAGCAGCTTCTCGATGTCGGCGACCACGTCGTCGCGGTCGGCATCGTCAGGCATCTCCACTTCGAGTTCCTTGGGGGTGTGGGTGATGCCGATACGCACGTCCACCTGGTCTCACTCTCCTCACGACCTGTCGGACGGTTCCGAGGCCACCTCGACGTTACTGCGACCGGGCAGACTGCTGGACATGGACGGGCCGCCCACGGCTGGGAAGACGGAGCGCAGTGCCCGGTGGGCAGCGACGATGGCCGGCTACTCCGGCCCCGTCCGCCTCGCCCATGCCGACTCTCATGCCCGTGTCGGGCCGGCTGCGGAGTCGTCCCCGGCTGGTCCGGCCGCATCGAGGTCGCCGAGGGGACGCTCGGAGCGTCGCGAACTCGAGGACTCGTTGCTGGCCCCCGGGGCCACGCGTTCGTCGGACGCCGGCGACCGGGCCGAGCCCGAGTCGCCCGATGACTGGCGGACCAGCTTCGAACGCGATCGTGACCGCATTCTGCACGCCACCTCGTTCCGCCGGCTGGCCGGGAAGACACAGGTCTTCGTCTTCCCCCAGGACCACCAGCGCACCCGTCTCACCCACGCGCTCGAGGTGGCGCAGGTGGCCACGGCCATCGCACGGGCGTGCCGCCTCAACGTCGCCCTTACGGAGGCCGTCGCGCTGGGACACGACTGCGGGCACGGCCCCGGGGGTCATGCCAGCGAGGATGCGCTCGATCCCTACGTGCCCGGTGGGTTCGACCACGCACCATGGGGGGCACTGGTGTCACTCGCTCCCCTGAACCTGTGCGCCGAGACCGTCGACGGGATCGCCAACCACAGCTGGTCGCGCCCGGCGCCTTCCACGCCCGAGGGTGAGGTGGTCAGCTGGGCCGACCGCATCGCGTACGTCTGTCACGACTGGGAAGACGCCGTCTTGTCCGGCATCGTGGCCCCGCACCAGCTGCCGCTCGCGGTGCGGGCCCATTGCGGCGAACGCCGCAGCGCCCAGCTGGGCGCCTTCATCAACGGTGTGGTCTCGGCCTCCCTCCGCACCGGCCAGGTCGGCATGGAGGAGGAGGAGGCCGAGGCGCTCGCCGCCTTCAGGACCTGCAACTACGAGCACATCTACCTGCGCGACGCCTCGCTTCGGCAGGGCGACGCGGTGATCAGCGTGTTGCGGGCGCTGGTCGAGCACTTTTCGGACCGTCCCCACCTGATCACCGACCAGGGGTCGACGTCCGGCGACTCCTCGGACGTCGTCGCCGGCAGCGAGGCTGCGGTGCGGGCCGCCGTCACCTACGTGGCGGGCATGACCGATCGGTTCGCCTTCCGTCAGGCGGTCGCCCTCCTCGGCTGGGACCCGGCCAAGCTGCCCGCCGGCGTCGACGCCTGAGCACTCCCTTTCCGGCTCACGCTGACTGGTCGGGGAAGGTGGGCGGGCGCTTCTCCGTCAGCGCGGCCACCCCCTCGGCGAAGTCGGCGCTCTGCATCATCTCGGCCATGCGGGAGCCGGCGTCACGGACCGAAGAGGCCACGTCGCCCTGAAGGTCACGGTAGAGCTGCAGCTTGGTCGCGGCCAATGAGGAGGGCGCAATCTCGGTCGCCAGCCGCCCGGCGTAGTCGTAGGTGAAGGGGAGCAGCTCCTCAGGTGGCAGCACATGGTTGACCAACCCGAGCTGTTTCGCTTCCTCGGCCAGCACAATCCGGCTCGAGAGCAGCAGGTCGGCAGCCCGCGTGACGCCGAGCAGTCGGGGCAACAGCCACGACAGGCCGTACTCGGCGGGCAGGCCGAGGCGGCCGTGCGACGTGGTCAACTTCGCGCCTTGCGCCGCGAAGCGCAGGTCGCAATAGCAGGCGAGCACCAGTCCGACCCCGGCTGCAGGCCCGTTGACGGCGGCGATGATCGGCTTGGGGATGCCGAACTGAGAGGCGAAGTCGGCATCGAACTCGGGACGGACGCCGTAGCCGGGCCGGGCGACGTCGTCGCGCAACCCGTCGTCGTACGAACCCCGTTCGACATGGCCCTCCAGCGCCCGGGCGTCGGCACCGGCACAGAAGCCGCGGCCCGAGCCGGTGACGACGATGACCCGGACCTCGGGGTCGGCGGCGGCGCGCTGCAGCAACGACAGATATTCCGCGTGCATCCGGCCCGTCCACGCGTTGAGTCGTTCCGGCCGGTGCAAGGTGATGGTTGCGACACGGGCGGAGACCGCGTAGCGGGTGACCTTGAGGTCGGCGAGCTCCACGTCAGTCCAGCGTGGCGAAGCGCTCCAGGTGGAACGAGCCGGCCTCGACCATGTGCTCGAACTCGGCCTGGACCGGATCACCCTCGACGGCGCGCTGGTAGGCGGCGGCGGTGTCGTCGCTGGACCACAGGGTCACCACCAGCCAGTCCTCACCGTGACGGGCGGTGGTCCGGCGCATGAAGCCCGGCTGGTTCGGCACGAGCTCGGTCTGCACGCGGCGGTCCAGAGCCAGGAAAGACTCGTCGGTCACGCCCTCGGCCAGCCTGAACCTGGTGATCTCGACGATCGACACCGGTCAGGCCTGGACCAGCATCACGGGGTTGCCCTCGGGGTCGGTGATGCCGGCCAGCGTGGGTCCGTCGGGGACGTCGAAGGGCTCGGCCACGATGGTGCCGCCGAGGGAGACCGATCGCTCCAGTGAGGCGCGCAGGTCGGCCACCTGGACGTAGAGCGTCACACCAGACCGCTCGCTGCCCCGGATGTGGCCTCCCGGGCCGGGCTCGGGCCCACCGATGCCCGGTGGTATGTCCATGATGAAGCCGTCCCCGATCTGCCAGTTGAAGAGGTCTGCGTAGAAGGCCCGTTGCCGCTCGGGGTCGGTGGCCTCGATCT
Organism: uncultured Acidimicrobiaceae bacterium; assembly: GCA_963741995.1. Classification (GTDB taxonomy): domain Bacteria; phylum Actinomycetota; class Acidimicrobiia; order Acidimicrobiales; family RAAP-2; genus Bog-473. Next base: position 326,258 of record CAVUKI010000010.1, on the reverse strand, counting down.
CCCAATGCACCACCGGCCGTGCCCAGTCCTGCACCATGCCACCTCCCCTCGTCGCGGCCCACAGTACCCAGCCCGACCCCATTCGCCATCGGTGCGTCGGGCCGGGCTGCCGCACCGGGTGACCGGACAGATAGCGTAGGGCGGCATCGTGCGGCAGGCGGCGTGCGTTGGGCCGAGCGGTGTCGTTGCTGGCGCGACTTCGGAGTCGGACCGGGGTCGCGGAGAAGTTGGCGGAGTTTTCCGAGAGGCGGGTCCGCCCGTGCGAAAGGGTACGAGATGCTGGCCGCGGACAACAGGCGAGGAGTACGATCTCAGCGCGGCTCGGGGTTCGGCGTGCCCGGGGAGTGGTCCGCTCCACAACTTGGCGACTGGCGCGACGCAGCGGAGAAGGGGAACACGCGGTGACTCACTGGACGCACGCTCTGTCCAATGTCTCGCTGGTCGAGTTCGTCCTCTTGGCTGCGCTCACGGCGCTGCAGTGGGTTCGTCACCGGATCCGCGGTGCGGCCTGGGTTGCGCTGTCGTTCGCCATTCTCGGCGGGGTCTCATTGGCCCTGAAGATCGACCCCGGGCTGGTCACGAACCAGAACGTGGCCAAGGGGCTCATCGCCCTGCTGCTGGTGGTGCCCTACTGCCTGTTCCGCTTCGCGGCGACATTCCGCACGCCGAGCCGTTTCGTCCGCTCCCTGGCCCTCGTCCTCACGGTCGGCATCGTGCTGTTCACGTTCACACTGCAGCACCTGCCGGCGCCGGGATCCCCCGCACCGCCGCACGACCTGGCCTACCGGATCTCGTTCCTGGTCGCCCTCGGATTCCTTTGTGGCTACGTGGTCGTGTCCTTGCTCCTGGCCGGCCGCGGGGACCCCCCGATCGCCGCCTCGCGCATGCACCTCCTGGCCATCGCCGTGGCCGGGTTGCAGCTGCAGGTGGTGGTGGCCGCGCTCGGGCTCCGGGGCCCCACCGTCGACCTGGTCACGCAGGCACTCACCGTAGTGCTGGGCGCCCTGTTCCTCGTCGCTTTGGTGCTCCCCTCTTCCGTGCGCGTGCTGCTGAGCCGCAAGGAGGACGTGGCCTTCCGGCGGGCCGTGAGCGAGCTCGTGTCCGCCGGTGATTCTCGGGACGTGGCCGAGCACCTCCTTCCCCACGTGTGCGCCCTCGTGGGTGCGTCCTGGGCCGCGCTCCTCGCCGGCGACGGCACGGTCGTGGCCCGCTCAGCCGTCGGGGCGGATGACGACGGGCCCGATACGTGGGACGCGGACAAGGCCGGGAAGGGCCAACGACGGATCACCGTGCAGACACAGAGCGGCGCCACGCACGCGCTCGCCGTCGAGATCAGTCCCTCCATGCCGTACTTCGGCACCGAGGAGCTGCGTCAGCTCGACCAGCTGGCCGACATGGTCGGGCTCGCCATCGAGCGCTGCGAGATGGCCGAGCAGATGGCCTTCCAGGCGTCGCACGACGGGCTCACTGGCCTGGCGAACCGCACCATGTTCATGGAGCGCCTGGAGGAGGCGATGCGCCACGTCGGCCGCCGCCGGGCCTCGCTGGCCGTACTCTTCATCGACCTCGACCGCTTCAAGCTGGTGAACGACCGGGCGGATCATTCGGCCGGCGACAGGGTCCTCAAGGAAATGGCCGACCGGCTCGCGGCCATGACGCGTGGGGTGGACCTGGTGGCGCGCTTCGGTGGCGACGAGTTCGTGGCCTTCGCCGAGGTCGACCACGAGAAGGACGCTCTGGACATGGCCGAGCGGATCCGCACCGGGCTCAGCGCACCGGTCGCCATCGGCGGCGGACAACTGGTGGTGACCGCCAGCGTCGGCGTGGTCATGACGACCGACGGGTCGACGTCGCCCGCCGCGCTGCTGCGAGACGCCGACAACGCCATGTACGAGGCGAAGCGGTCAGGGCGCGATCAGGTCGTGCTCTTCCACGGCCACGCCCGCGAGCTCGCCAACCGCAAGTGGGGGCTCACACCCGCCCGCGCCCGCCGGCTCAGCGCAGGCTGAGCTCGCGCCGGTAGACCCTGGCGGGGCCGAGGGCGGCCAGCTTCTCGGCAATGGACCGGAACGCCTGCGCCGTCTCGCTGTCCGGATCGACCGCGGTGACGGGTCGACCCTCGTCGCCACCCTGGCGTACCGCGTTGACGAGCGGGACGTGTCCGAGCAGGGGGATCCCGAGGTCTGCGGCCAGGGTGGCACCCCCGCCGCTGCCGAAGAGCTCGTAGCGCTTCCCGTCGTCGCCTGTGAACCAGCTCATGTTCTCGATGACACCGCGCACGGAGAGCTTGAGGCGCCGGGCGGCGAACGCGGAGCGCTGGGCCACCCGCTGCGCCGCGGCCTGGGGGGTCGTCACGACGACGATCTCAGCCCGCGGCATGACCTCGGCCAGCGTGAGCGCGACGTCGCCTGTGCCCGGCGGCATGTCGATGAGCACGAAGTCCGGCTCGCCCCAGTACGCATCGGTCAAGAACTGCTGAATCGCCTTGTGCAGCATCGGGCCCCGCCAGATCACCGGCTGGTCGTCCGGCACGAAATATCCCATGGAGAGGCACTTGACGCCATGGGCCGAGGTCGGGATCACCATGTCGCCGATGATGATCGGATCGTGATCGGTCCCGAGCATCTTGGGCACGGAGAAGCCGTACACGTCGGCGTCGAGCAACCCCACCCGGGAGCCGGCCTGGGCCAACGCAATGGCCAGATTCACCGTCACCGTCGACTTGCCGACGCCACCCTTGCCCGACGACACGCCGATGACGCGGGTCTTGGAGTCCGGCCCGAGAAAGGCCGGCATGGGCGCGGCGGGCGCGTGCCCGTGCCCCGCGTGGTCGTGCCCATCGGCGTCGTCCCCGGCATCCTGCTCGACCTCGCCGGCCATGCCGGCCCGCAGCCGCTGCCGGAGACCGGCGCGCTCCTCATCGGTCATCACGACGAATTCGAGCTCGATCTCCTCCACGCCGGCCACCGAGCCGGCAGCGCGGTGGATCTCCTCGGCAAGGTCCTCCATGCCGGGCCAGGCCGCCACCGGCAGGGCCACTTCAATCTGCACCCGGCGGCGGCGCGACCGCACGGATCGCACCAGCCCGAGGTCACCCAGCGTCAGGCCGATCTCGGGCTCCGCGACCGCGCCCACTGCAGCCTCGAGCTGTGATTGGTCTGCTGCCATGCACTCCCTCGTCTCGAGTGGGATCGGGCTACCCGCGCACACGGCGACGCTGTCCGCGTCACCCCAGCTGAAGGGGCTGATCCCTCGGTAGACTACCCAGGGTGAGCACCGCTCCGATCATCGTGGAGGCCGAGCGACCGGCCGGTGCGGACGACGGCCGGTTCAGCGCCGCCGTCGCCGCCGTCGCCGCCGCGTTCGGCGATCCGACCCGGCGCGACATCTTCCTCCATGTGCGCGCCGTGCCCGGCGCGACGGCGAGCGAGGTCGCCCGGACCTTCTCGCTGCACCCCAACGTGGCCCGCCACCACCTGCAGCGGCTGGTCGACGGCGGCTATCTCAGGGTCGAGACCGGGCGCAACGCCTCAGGCGCGGGCCGCCCCTCCAAGCGGTACTTCTGCGTGGAGGAGGAGCTCCAGCTCGGCCTCATGCAGCGTCGCGACGACCTCCTGATGCGGCTCCTCGGAGAGGCGATGCGGCGGCTCGGGCCCGAAGAGGCGGAGGAGATGGCGGCCCACGTCGGCGAGGAATACGGTCGCTCGCTGGCCTCTCGCATGACCCCGAGCGAGGGACAGCGGACCGTGCGCGCCGCCATGCACGTCGTCGCCGAGACCCTCACGGCCCACGGCTTCGCAGCCCACGCGGAGGACCGCGGCGAGACCACCGCGGTGATTGCGGAGCAGTGCCCCTTCGGCGAGGCCAGCAGTACCAACCCGGTGCTGTGCGCGGTCGACCGCGGCATGGTCAAGGGGCTGCTGGCCGGGCTCTGCGGGACGGCGTCGCGGCAGGCGCTGCCAGTGATCCTCTCCTCGCGGGCGCGGGGCGACGACGCCTGCACCGCCTCTGCCTGAGCGGCCCGTGGCGCGCGCCTATCTGGACCACGCCAGCACCACGCCGCCCCGGCCCGCCGCAGTCGCGGCGCTGGCGCAATGGGCGACCATGCCCACGGGTGATCCGGGCCGGCTCCACCAAGAAGGTCGCACCGTCCGCGACGCGCTCGAGCTGGCCCGGGCTCAGGTCGCCGACCTCGTGCATGTGCCGGGACGCCAGGTTGTCTTCACCTCCGGGGCCACCGAGTCCGTCAACGCAGCCGTCTGGGGTGCGACGCGTGCCGCTCCCGGCCTGCCCGTTCTCTGCGCCGCAGTGGAGCACTCGGCGGTCCGTGATGCGTCGGCACGCCTGGCGCCGACCGAGGATGTCGCCGTGGACGGCAGGGGACGGCTCCAGGTCGATGCGCTGCGGGAGCGTCTGCAGTCGAGCTCCCTCCCCCGGCCGGCACTGGTGCACTGCCAGTGGGGAAACCACGAGGTCGGGACGCTCCAGCCCGTGCGGGAAGTCGTCGCGCTGTGCCGGGAAGCCGGCATCACCGTCCACGTGGATGCCGCCGCAGCGTGCGGGCACGTGCCGCTGGACCTGGCCGCGGTCGACGCCGACCTGGTCAGTCTCAGCGCGCACAAGCTGGGCGGGGTGCCCGGCGCCGGCGCGCTGATCGTGCGGCGCGGGAGCCGGTTCGAGCCCCTCGTGGTGGGCGGCGAGCAGGAGCGCGGGCGCCGCGCCGGGCTGGAGGCGCTCCCGGCCCTCCTCGCGTTCGGCGCCGCGGCCGCCTCGCTGGTGGACGGAGCAGACAGAGCAGGCGGAGCCGACCGGGCTGGCGGAGTCATGGCCGCGGAAGCGACCACGGCCCGACGACAGATCGCGGCTGTGGTCGACGCCGCGCTGGCGGTCGAGGGCGTGGCCGTCGTCGGGCCCGACGCAGGGGAGAGGCTCCCCCAGCTGGTCTGCCTTGGCGTCCACGGTGTCGAGGCTGAGCCTGTGCTCATCGGGTTGGACCGGGCGGGCGTCGCCGTCCACTCGGGATCCGCCTGCTCGTCGGAGAGCATCGAGCCCTCACCGGTGCTCGAGGCCATGGGCGTCGACCCCAGCCACTCGTTGCGGATCAGCGTCGGATGGTCGACGACCGACGAGGAGTGCTGGGAGTTCGCCCGGGCGTTCCCGCGCGTCGTCGCCGACCTGCGGGCGCTACGGAGCTGACGTGGTCGGGGTCGTGCTCGATCCGGCGCTGAAGCCGGCGGGCAGAGGAACGGCGGCGGCCTTGTAGGCGCCGCTGACCAGTGGGGCGGCCTGGGACAGCTCGGCCGTCGGGGGCGCGTCCGCCAGGAAGTCGTTGAACTGCGCCACCGCGCCCGCCGGGTTGTGATCCTGGTTCTCGAGGACGAGCCCGTAGAAGAGGTGCGCCTGGTAGTAGGTCGGGGAATCCCTTATGGCCGTCTGGATCTCAGCGCGCCCGACCCGAGCCAGCGACGCCACGTGCGCGGTCGTCCCCACGTTCCACTGCAAGAAACCGGCATAGGCCAACGCGGCAGGGTTGGAGGGATCTTCGGAGAGGACCTTGTCATAGAGCACGAGTGCCGCCTTGTTGCTCCCCTGCTGGTTCAAGGCGTCGGCCTGCAGCAGCTGCTGTTCGATGAGCTGCGCCTGCGACACCGTCACGCTGCCCGACGACGCCTGGCCGGGCTGACGGGCCTGCACGAAGTGCACGACCAAAATGAGCAGGCCGACGGCGATGAGAAGGCACGACCCGATGATGCCGAGCCGACGCCACCACGCCATCGGTGCACGCTCGGATTGCGTCGGCTGCGTCGGCTGCGTCGGCTGCGTCGGCTGCGTCGGCTGCGTCGGTTCGGCGCGCGGCGCCTTGGCGGGCAGCGCCGCGGCGTCCAGTGCGGCGAGTTCGGTCTCGACCTCCGCCAGCCGGGACCGATCGCGGCCCACTAACAGCGCGTGGTCCGTGGCGGAGAGGTCCCCCGCCGCGCGCTCGCGGTCGGCGTCGTCCAGGGATCGCTGCAGGAACTCGAGTTCGTCGGTCAGGTACCAACGGTCGTCCCCGGGCGCGCGTTCGGGCCGCTCCGTCCTCGGTGATCTGTCGATGCTCATGCCTCGACCTCTTCGGTCTGCAGGGCACCAAATGCGCGGCTCCGGCGCCAGAACAGGATGCCCACCCCCACCAATGCGGCGGTGCCGAGGACGATGGGGATGATCCAGATCAGGGGGACGCCTCCGGCGTCAGGCGGCACCAGCAGGATGGTCTGGCCGTACTCGGACACCAGCGCCTGGTCGATGTCGGCATCGGACCGCCCGGCCGCCACCATGCTCTCGATCTGATGCCGCACCGCGATGGCTGTGGTGGCGCTCGACTCGGCGACGGAGAGGTCCGTGCAGGACGGGCAGCGCACGCCGGCTTCGAGCGCGGCCGCGCGCTGGCCCGCCGTCGGCGGCGAGGAGTCCAGCGCACCGCTTCCGATCGCCAGCGCCACGACGAGCACGACCAGCGGCAGGGCCACCCGGGCCCAGAGCGGCAGGCGCGTCGAGCGGTCAGCCACTCGACGCGCCGGCCTGGTCCGTCCGGGCCGCCTTCAGGAAGGAGTCGAGGTTCTTCTGTGTCGCCGGGCCCACCAGGACGGCACTGACCCGGCCGGCCGGGTTGATGACGAACGTGGTCGGCGGGGCCGTGACGCCGTACCGCTCGGCAATGGTCCCGCCGGGGTCGGCGACCGCGGGCCAGAGGTCGCCGTTCTTCTGCAGGAAGCCGCGCGCCGTGGACGACGTGTCGTGGAAGACCACGCTGACCATGTCGGCGCCGTCGGCCGCGTGCGTCTGCTCGAAGTGAAAGCGGGAGAGGTCGGGCGCCTCCTCCTGGCACGGGATGCACCAGCTGGCGAAGAAATTCACCACGACGTAGTGGCCACGGAGCGCCGCCAGCGAGACGGGCGCGCCCGTCGTGAGATCGGTGCCGGTGAAGGCCGGTGCGGGCTGGCCCAGCAGCGGGCTCGAGACGGCGGTCGCCTCCTGCGGCGTCCGTGTGGCCAAGACGATGCCGACCACGACCAGGACCAGGAGGACGCCACCCGCCACCCAGCGGGTGGCGTGGCGTCGGCGACGGCTCATGCGGGGCTCGCGGTCCCGCGCGCGACGAGCGCGCCCACCGGCTCGGGCGCCGTGTCCCGCGCCCGAGGTTGCTCCGGCGTCGCGCCCGTCACCAGATCCGACGGAGCGGAGACCGGGTCGGTGGGCCGCCGCCGTGACCCCGGGATCAGCGCGAGCAGGCCCCCGACTCCGATGAGCAGGCCACCGGCCCAGATCCAGGCCACGAGGGGCTCGATCACCACGCCGATGGCCACCGATCCCTTCGGCAGGTTGTTGATGGCCTGGTTCCCCGACGATGCGCCGAGCCCGCCGACGGCGTCGAACGTGAGGTAGACGTCGTCGAAGAGACCCGAGTCGATGGCCGGCGTTCCCACCACCGACAGTGCACTGCCGAAACTCGTCGTGGCCGGCGTGAACACGGCGCCGTCCACCTTCACGACGGCTTGCTGCGCCGTGCGCGAGGGAGAAGTGACGGTGCGCAGGCCTTCGAACTCGAAACGGTGACCGTCGTAGGTGACGACGGATCCCTTGTGCATCGCCAGCTCGGCCTGGTGCCGGTAGGAGGTGGCCGCAATGATCCCGACCGCGAGCAGGACAACACCCAGGTGCACGATCATGCCGCCGTTGGCCCGCCCCACCAGGCCGCGCCACCAGCCGACGTGGCGGGTGCGGGCCGCCCGCACGGACAGCACGAGGGCACGGGCCGCGGTGGCCGCCGCCATGGCGCCCAGGCCGAACCCGATCAGCGTGGCGAAGCCGCGCAAGCCGAACGCCACGCAAAGCACGACGGTGCCGACACCGATCCACACCGGGATGGCGAGGCGCTGCCACAGGACGGGTCCGTTGATTTTGCGCCAGCTGAGCACCGGCGCCACCGCCATGAGGAAGAGCAGCGTGATGCCGACGGGGATGGCCACTGTGTTGAAGAAGGGTGCGCCCACCGTGACCTGCTGTTGGGTCGCCGCCTCGTAGAGGAGCGGGTACAGCGTGCCGAGCAGCACCACGAAGGCGAAGCCGACGAAGAGCACGTTGTTGAGGAGGAACGCACCCTCACGTCCGAGCGGCGCGTCAATGCCCCCGGGCGAGCGCAGGCGGTCGCCCCGCCAGGCGATGAGACCGAATCCCACGATGACCACCGCGAAGAAGAAGCCGATGAGCAGCGGCCCGAGGTCCGACTCCGAGAAGGCATGGACGGACGTGATGACGCCGGACCGCGTCAGGAAGGTGCCGAGGATGGTCAGCGCGAACGTGGCGATCGACAGGGAGAGATTCCAGACGCGCATGAGGCCGCGCCGTTCCTGGACCAGCGTCGAGTGCAGGTACGCCGTGCCGCAGAGCCAGGGCAGGAGCGCAGCGTTCTCGACCGGGTCCCAGCCCCAGAAACCACCCCACCCGAGCACCTGGTACGACCACCAGGCGCCGAGCACGATGCCGACGGACAGGAAGGTGAACGCCACCAGGGTCCAGCGCCGGCACTCGATCTGCCAACGGTCCCCCACCCGGCCCGTGGCCAGCATGCCGATGGCGAAGGCGAAGGGCACGGTGAAGACGACGAATCCCACGTAGAGGAGCGGCGGGTGGATGGCCACCAACGGGTTGTCCTGGAGCAGCGAGTTCGGTCCGAGCCCCTGCGTCGCGCCCGGCGCGGTGATGAACGGGTTGGCCGGCCCGACCATAAGGCCGAAGAAGAAGGCGGAGACGACGTAGAGGACGAGCGTGGCGTAGCGGATGACCGAGTCCTCTGCCTGCTTGCGGTAGCGCCAGACGAAGATGGTCGACACCACCGAGAGGATCAGACCCCAGAGCAGGATCGACCCGGCGAGCGCGGACCACATTCCCGTGATCGAGTACAGCAGCGGGGTGACGGTGCTGTTGTTCTGGGCCACGAACACCACCGTGAAGTCGTGGGTGACCAGCGCGTGCTCCATGGCGCCCGCCGCAAAGAGCGCGCCGACGAACATGACCGGCGCCAGCAGCCTGGCGTCGACTCCCGGGCGTCCCTCCGGAGCCGATCGTCCGGCCCCTCCGGAAACCCGCCGGCGGGGAACCAGCCCGACGATGCTCACGACGATCCCGCCGAGGCACGCCATGAAGGCGAGCCACACGCCGATCGTGCCCAGGTTGGCGTCGAGCATCAGCAGACCGGGCCGCTGGCGGTCACCTTCACCCGGCCCGGGTACTGGGCGCTGTAGGTGCTGGAGTGTTTGATCAAAATGGAGTTCGACACGAACTCGTCCGACGTCGCCGAGGTGAAGTGACCGACGACGACGACCGGGACCCGGGCCCCGAAGAGCTGGGGCGGGCTGCCCGTGTTGGCAACCTGCACGACGTCGGAGCCCTGGCAGATGGTGAAGTCCGAGCCGGCGCTGGTGGCGTGGATGCTGTCCGGGACGACCGTGCCCTCCAGGCGGAACGTCTGGGTGCCCAGCGTCTGCCGGTGGGCCATGGCCTGGCCGACCGTGTCGAAGTAGTCGAGCGAGCTGCCCAGTCCCTCGGCGAGCAGGAAGACGAGCGCCACGGCGAGGAGCGCGAAGACGGCCAGCAGCCGCCAGCTCATCCGCCGGCGGCGGCGCGGCGGCGGCACGGCCGGGCCCTGGTGAACCTCGGACGTCGGCGGGCTGGGCGGTGGGGTCGGCTCGGTGGTGGTACCGGTCACGACGGCTCGCCGCAGGCCGGCGCACCTTCGGGTTCGCGGGGTGGCTCCGACATCTGCAGCGCCCGCTCCCAGCGCCGGCGGCGCAGGAGCAGGCCGACGGCGTAGACGAACAGCGTGGCCAGCGCGATGGAGTACCCGGCGTCGACGTAGCTCACGGCGCACCTCCGCCCGGGCTCGGTGTCGGCACGTTCGTGCCGGCGCCGACGAGTTCCGTGTCCTCGCTCCAGCGCTCGCTCAGCGAGACCTCGAGCTCCTGGTCGCCCACCGCGTCCTGCAGCACCTCCACCTGATAGCGCACCCCGAGGAGCCAGACGAAGATCAGCGAGAACGCGACGAACCCGAGCAGGAACGTCCACGACATGGAGGGCGACGCGTGGATTTGGAAGCCGGGGTCGATGAACGTGCCGCCTTGGTGCAGGGTGTTCCACCAGTCGACCGAGAAGTGCACGATCGGGATGTCGATGGCGATGAGCAGCGCGGCCACCGCACAGCGCCGGGCGCGGATGGCCGGCTCCGCCGGCACCCGGCGCAGCGCCAGGTAGCCGATCTCGAGCAGAAGCAGCAGCGCGGTCGAGGTCAGCCGGGCGTCCCAGGTCCACCAGACGCCCCACACGGGACGGCCCCACAGCGCGCCGGTCACGAGCGTCAGTGCGGCGAACACGGCACCCACCTCGACGGCGGCAGCGGCCAGCCGGTCCCAGAAGAAGGAGCGCGTGCGCGGCCACAGGTACAGCAGGCTCCCGCCGGCGGCCACCAGGCCGACCCAGTACAACGCCACGGTGGCGATGGCGGGATGGATGTAGAGCAGCCGGGCCAGATTGCCCTGGAACTGGTCCGGCGGTGTCACCCACAGCCCGAGCCACACCGTGAAACCCATGGCGACGACGCCCAGCACCCCGACGACGGTGAGCCAGCGCGGCCGACGAGTCATCGTCGGCGCGCTCACGCCGCCTCCTGGAGCGGCCCGTAGAGGACGATGCCCACCACGAGATAGATCACGGCGAAGGGGACGAGGATCTTGAGCCACTGGGTGCCCGACGCGGCGTTGCCGTCGAGTGCGGCCTCCCACGCCTTGGAGCCGGCCAGCAGCACCGGGGCGAGGACCGGCAGCACGAGCAACGGGAGGAGGGTGTCGCGCACACGCAGGCCGGCGGACAGCGCGCCGTAGAGGACCCCGGCGCAGGCGAGGCCCACGGTGGCCAGCAGGCTGGCGGTCAGGGCCAGCCACACGACGTGGACCCGGACGTCGAAGAGGAACGTGATGCCGGCCCAGAGCACCAGCTGCAGCACGAGCAGCTGCAGCCCGACAGCGGCGGCCTTGCCGAGGAAGATCCCGGCCGGGTCGATGCCCGAGAGCCGCAGCCCGTCGCGCGTGCCCTCTCCGGACTCGACGGCCACGCTGCGCTGAATGGCCAGCACCGTCGAGAACAACAGGGCGACCCAGAAGATCCCCGGCGCGGCGTGGCGCAGGGACGACTGGTCCGGGCCGATGGCAAAGGCCAACAGGACGAGCACCAGGACGGCGAAGGGGACGACCTGCCACAGGGCGACCCGGGCGCGCGCCTCAATGCGGAGGTCCTTGCCGGCCACCAGCACGGCGTCATGCCACATGGGTGATCCCCTCGGCGTGCGCCGACTCGCCGGGCCCTGCGGTGGGCACCGCGGCGAGCGTGACGCGCCGCCCTCCCGGCTCTTGACCGGTCACGCGCCCGCCGCCCATGGACACGACCCGGTCGGCCAGCGGGACGGAGAGCTCGGGCTCGTGGGACGACAGGAGCACGGAGGCCCCGTCCGCCACCGCGTCGCCGATCAGCTGGCCGAGGAGCGCGCGCGACGTGGCATCGAGCCCGGCGTGCGGCTCGTCCAGGAGCCAGAGCGCGGGACGGCGGCCCAGCAGTGCGGCGAGCGCGACCCGGCGCCGCTGGCCGGCCGAGAGGCGGCCGGCCGGTGTGGTGCGCAGACGGCCGGTCAGTCCGAGCCGTTCCAGCGCCGTGTCGGCACCCGCCACGGGCAGGCCGAGCGCTCGCACGGCGAACTGGACGTTCTCCGCCGCGCTGAGCTCGTCGTAGAGAGGGGCGGCATGCCCCAGGAGCCCGACGTATCGGCGCACCGAGGTGTGATCGGTCGTCAGGTCCACGCCGAGCACGGTGGCGGCACCCGAGGTCACCGGCAACAACCCGGCGCAGGCGCGGAGGAGGCTCGTCTTGCCCGCACCGTTGGCGCCGACGACGACGACGACCTCACCCTGGTCGAGAGAGAGATCTACCCCGGCAAGGGCAGGGAAGCGGCCGGCGAGTGCGACCGCGGCACGAAAGTGGACGACAGGGGCCATGGCCTTCCCCCCCATGGTAGGGGGGGTGGGTACCAGGGTTCCAAGCGGGGGTCGGGCGGCGGTCCGCCCTCCGTAGCCGGGCTTCAACCCGCTCGGGCCCCACAGGCCGGCCACAGGGCCGCCGGAGAGCACTTCAGTGCATGTGCGCCAGCGCCCTGATGGGCTCCAGCGAGCCCTCCTGGTCTCCGGCGATCTCGGCCCGGGCGAACGTCGCGGAGCGCCTCCTCGTGCGCCACGAGGAGATCGGATGTCTCCTGCTCGGTCGGGCTCAGCTCGCCGATCCGCTGATAAAGGGGGATGTACTGCTCGGTGATCGGCCCGATGGTGCGCATCAGATCGATCCAGGTCATGGCCAGTGCGCCGGGAAGGAGCGCCGTCGCGGTGGACTCCATCTCGGGGTCGGGATCGGTCGGGACACCGGCCCGCTCGAGCGCCGGTGCGGTCGCCTCCTTGGTCCGCCGCTCCAGGGTGGCGACCACCCGCATTCTGGCGGCCTGGTCCGGATCGGCGAGTTGCTCGGCGATCCTCCCGAACAGCAACTCACCCAGGACCTCGCCCTGATACGCCCGGATCCACAGCTCCGCCAGCCCGTCGTCGGACGTGAAGATCGGATCGGGAGCGGGGGCGGCATCGGACATGTGACCAACGGTAACCCCAGGGCCGTCGCCATGCTCGCGTCGCCGCGGTGCTGGCGGCGCCGGCCGGGCCCGCCCTGCTCGTCGGTAGTGTCTCTGCCGCCGATGGTGACCGTCCTCATGCCGTTGCCGGCCACTGATTTCGACCCGACCGAGGTGGTCGTCAGCTGGCAGGTGCTCACCGCCGCGGGCCACGTCGTCGTGTTCGCCACGCCGTCGGGGCAGCCCGGACGAGCCGACGACCTCATGGTGACCGGCCGGGGCCTCGACCCGTGGGGCGCGATCCCGGGCCTGCGCCGCCTCACGGTCGTCGGCCGCGTCCTGCGGGCCGGCGCGGATGCCCGCAGCGCCTACGCCGCATTGCTGGACGACGAGGCTTTCGGATCACCGCTGCACTGGGGCGCAGCCCGGCGCAGCCGGTACGACGCGCTCGTGCTGCCTGGCGGGCACCGGGCGCGCGGGATGCGGCCCTACCTCGAGAGTCCCGAGGTGCAGCAGATGGCCATCGACGCGTTCCGTGCCGAGAAGCCCGTGGGGGCCATCTGCCACGGCGTCCTGGTGGCGGCGCGGGCGGTGGATCCGGTCACGGATCGCTCGGTGCTCCACGGCCGGCGGACCACCGCCCTCACGTGGGCACTGGAAAGCAAAGCCTGGAGCATCGCCCGCTACACCCGCTTCTGGGACTCCACCTACTACCGGACCTACGTCGAAGAGCCGGGACAGCGTTGGGGGTACATGTCGGTGCAACAAGAGGTGACGCGGGCCTTGGCGGATCCCACCCACTTCGCCGACGTGGAGAAGGGCTCGCCCGACTGGCGGCGCAAGACGAACGGGCGCGCCCGCGACACGCTGACCGACTCGCGGCCGGCCTGGGTCGTGCGCGACGGCGCCTACGTGTCGGCGCGCTGGCCGGGCGACGTGCACACGTTCGCCCGGACGTTCGCCGAGGTGCTCGCCGAGCGGGCCTGAGCGCTCTTCGTTTCCGTCGAGCACGAGATCGAAGGCCTCGGGCGGCATCAGGTCTTCGCAATAGAGATCCTCGACCTCCGCCCCGCACGCCTCCCAGTCCGACCGGTAGCGCTCCCCCTCCCGGCGCAGGAGACGGGCCCGCCGGGTGTCGCGGGCGACGTCGAGAAGCACCCGCAGGCTGTAGAGATCGGTCAATTCGGGACGCGCGCTCCAGGCACCGTCCAAAATCACCACGGTGGCAGGGCCGGCGGTACGCCGCGCCCCAGTCGTCCGTCGTCCGCCTCCCAATGTGGGGCCACCAGCTGACGGGACCACCGCGTGCCAGCGAGTGGAGGCGCGGCCGGCCACGACTCAGCTCTTGGACAGGCGACTGAGGTGGAGATCGTTGAGGACGTTCGACAGTTGCGACGACACCCAGCTGACGTTGTCCGTCAGGAGGAGCACGCCGAAGGCGATCAGGACGACGCCGGCAACGAGCTCGACGGCCCACAGCCAGTTGCGGGCCCGGGTCAACGCCGCGGTGAGCCGGCCGAAGGCGAGACCGACGAGCACGAAGGGGACCGCGAGCCCGAGCGAGTACGCGAAGAGGAGCAACACCCCGCCGGGCAGCGTGCCGTTGTGGGCGGCCAGCCCGAGGACGACACCGAGGATGGGCCCGATGCACGGCGTCCAGGCAAAAGCGAACGCCATCCCCATGAGCGGTGCCGCCCACACTCCGAGCCGCGAGGGCCGCACATCGAAGCGACGCTCGCCGGTGACCCGCGTGACGACGCCGAGCGTGCCGGCGCCGGCATGGGCCCACACCCGCGCCGGCAGCGCCGCCAGCAACATGACGACCCCGAGCGCAATGATGACCGCCCCGCTCAGGTGGGCCAGCGTGACTTCATGCGCGCTCAGCAGGCGTCCGATGCTCGACGCCGTCGCCCCCAGCGCGACGAAGACGACCGTGAACCCGGCCACGAAGAGGCCGATACCCCGCAGGACCGGGCGCAACGCGGCTGACGGCGTGGCGCCATCGCCGCCGGCCTCCAGCTCGGCCGCCGAGAGCCCCGAGACCATGGAGACGTAGCCCGGCACGAGGGGCAGCACACACGGGGAGACGAACGACAGAATCCCGGCCCCGAAGGCGACGAGGACGCCGGCCGGATCGGCGGAGATCGCGGCGGTGACGGGCATGACGAGGAGCGCGGAGGCTCCCAGTTACCTGAGGCTCTTGCGAACCAGGTCCAAGTCGGCCTCCACCATCATGGTGACGAGGCCGGGGAAGTCGACCTCGGGTTCCCAACCCAGTACCGAGTGCGCCTTGGCAGGATCCCCCACCAACAGGTCGACCTCGGCCGGACGCAAGAAGCGCTCGTCAATGACGACGTGCTGCTCCCAGTCCAACCCCGCGGCTTCGAAGGCGAGCCGGCACAATTCGCGCACTGCGTGCGTCTCGCCCGTCGACACGACGTAGTCGTCCGGCCCGTCCTGCTGGAGCATCAACCACATCGCCCGGACGTAATCGGCGGCATAGCCCCAGTCGCGCTGGGCGTCGAGGTTGCCGAGGGCCAGCTTGTCTTGGAGTTTGTTGGCGATGCGCGCCACCCCGTGCGTCACCTTGCGCGTGACGAACTCGAGCCCGCGGCGCGGGGACTCGTGGTTGAACAGGATGCCCGAGGAAGCGTGGAGCTGATAGCTCTCGCGGTAATTGACGGTGATCCAGTGGCCGTAGACCTTCGCCACGCCGTAGGGGCTGCGCGGGTACAGCGGCGTGGACTCGCGTTGTGGCACCTGCTGCACCTTCCCGAACATCTCCGACGAGCTGGCCTGGTAGAAGCGGATCTCGGGGTCGACCAGGCGGATGGCGTCGAGCACCCGCGTCACCCCCAGGGCCGTCGTCTCACCCGTCAGCACAGGTTGGGTGAAACTCGTCTGCACGAAGGACTGTGCGGCCAGGTTGTAGACCTCGGTCGGCCGGTGATCGCGCAGGATGTTGATGAGCGACACCTCATCGAGCAGGTCGCCTGCGACAAGCTCAATCTGGTCCTGAATGTGCGCGATGCGCTCGAAGTTCAGCGTGCTGGACCGCCGCACCATGCCGATCACCGTGTAGCCCTGCGTCAGCAGAAACTCGGCGAGGTACGAGCCGTCCTGGCCCGTCACGCCCGTAATCAGTGCCCGTTTTGCCATCGAGGTAACGCTAGTCGCCTGCCAGCGGGCTCTCCGTGCACGCGTACAGTTCGTGCGTGGCGACGGCGTGCATGGTCTCGTTCCGACTCGGCGGTGCGGACGGGGTCGCCGTCGAGGCGGCGAAATGGGCTGGTGCGCTGGGTTTCCTCGGCTGGACCGTGCGCTCCGTCGCGGGGGCGGGCCCGGTGGACACCGTCCTGCCGGGGTTGGCCATGGACGCACCGGAACCCCCGTCCCTGGCCGAGATCGACGGCGCGCTCGCCGACGCCGACCTCGTCATCGTCGAGAACCTCTGCTCGCTCCCCTTGAACCCGGGAGCGGCGGCAGTGGTGGCGGCGGCCTGCGCCGGGCGCCCGACGCTGTTGCACCACCACGACCTGCCGTGGCAGCGTCCTCAGCTGGCTCACCTTCCCCCGCCGCCGGACGACGCCGCGTGGGCGCACGTGACCATCAACGAACTGAGCCGCACCGAGCTGGCGACCCGCGGGATGAGGGCCACGACGATCTACAACGCGTTCGACCCGGATCCGGCCCCGGGTGAACGGGCCGCCACGCGCCGCGTCCTCGGCGTGACCGACGCGACGCCGCTGCTGTTGCAGCCGACCCGCGCCCTGGCGCGCAAGAACATCGCGGGGGGCATCGCCCTCGCCGAGGCACTCGACGCCACCTATTGGCTCCTCGGCCCGGCCGAGGACGGGTACGGACCCGAGCTCGAGCGCATGGTCGGCCGGGCCCGCTGCCGCGTCCTGCTCGGCCCACCAGCCGGCGGCTGTTCGATCGCCGACGCGTATGCAGCGTGTGACGCCGTCCTGCTCCCCTCGTTGTGGGAGGGCTTCGGCAACCCGTCGGTGGAGTCAGCGACGTACCGCCGGCCACTGGCCGTTGGCCCGTACCCGGTGGCGAGAGAGCTGGCGGCCTTCGGCTTCGAGTGGTTCGACGCCGCCGACCCGGCCCCTTTGGCGCGCTGGCTCGACCAACCGGACGGTCACCTCATTGCCCACAACCACCGGGTGGCGGCGGAGCACTTCAACCTGGCCGATCTGCCGGCTCGCCTTTCGGCGGTGCTGCAGGGCGTTCCCGGTCTCTGACCGTTCGGTAACCTGAAGCGATGTCGGGTGCCATACAGGCGTCTTCCGGGCGCCTCACGGCTGAACAACGCCGCCACCAGCTCGTCGCCGTCGCGCTGGAGCTCTTCTCGCTACGGGGCTATCGCGCCACGACGATGGACGACATCGCCGAAGCCGCCGGGGTGACGAAGCCCCTGCTCTACCAGCACTTCTCCTCCAAGCGCGCCCTGTATCTGGAGCTGGTCGACTCCATCGCCCAGGACCTCCTGGTCGCCATCGGGCGTGCCGTCATGCGGGCGGAGGGGCCCCGCCAGCAAGTCGAGCTGGGTTTTGCGGCCTACTTCCGCCTGGTGGTCAGCAACGAGCCGGAGTTCCGGCTGCTGTACGGGCGCGATCACGCGGACGACCTCGAGCTGGGCCGCGCCCTGCGCGCCGTGGAGGACGCCATCGCCGAGGCGATCGATCCCCTCATTGACGCCGGGCTCGACGACGACCACCGGCGCCTGCTCGCCTACGGCATCGTGGGCATGGCGGAGGGCGTCAGCCGCCGCTTCATGGCACAGCGGCCCGATTCCGAGGCCGAGGTCGACGAGGAGGCGCAGAAGTTGGCGGGGCGCATGGCGGATCTCGCCTGGGCGGGTCTGCGCTCGGTGCACGCCGACTGACACACGGTCACGCACTCTCACGGTGACTCGGTGACGCGGTCACTCACGCACGGCGCCACGGGTCACAAAAGCGTGCTGAGTCTCCGGCACAGCTCCCAGAGCTCGTCGACGCACGCCGCATAGACGTCCGCCTCCTGGCCCGCAGGGTCGAGGACGTCGTCATCGTCGTCGAGCTCGATCGTCTGGAGGCTGAGCGCCTCCAGACGCGCCCGCAGGGCAGGCGGCGCCGGTGCCAGGTGCTCGCACAGGTGCCGAATGGTCGCCGTCTTGCCTGCGGCATCCGGGAACTGGCGCCGCACGAAGCGCACGTGGTCGGCTTCCATCACGACCACGAGCTCGGCGTGCACGAGGTCGACCCCGTGCACCTGACGGCTTCGGTGCCGCCGGAAGTCGGCCCCGGCCAGCTCGGGAAGACGCGCCAGAGCCGTGCGGGTCCGCATGCCCATCGGCTGGCCGTCGATGGTGTGGGTCCCGGCGGTCACGATGTGCAACGGCTCACCGGGGCGCCCCTCGCGCAGAGCGTCGAACATGAAACCAGCCATGACCGACCGCGCCGCATTGCCCGTGCAGAGCACGAGGAGCTCCATCACCTGGCGTCGAGAAGCAGAGCGGGGGCGTCGACGTCGAGTGCATGCTGCGCGTGGCGGGTCGAGCTGGTGAGGAACATGAGGTCGCCCCGCTCCGTCCGCTGCACGACCATGGACGCCACAATGGCCATCAACAGGCCGGCGAAGGTGTCGCGTCGGGTGTCGGCGCGGAGCTGCTCGAGCGAATAGTCACGCACGCCGCGGCGGCACAGGGCATCGTGGTAGCCCGCCAGCAGCTCAGGCTCATGGGCGCGACGATCCTCCGCGCTGAGACAGCCGCCGATGAAGTAGGCCACGTCGACGGATGCACCGGCCCAGGCCACGGTCTGCCAGTCGACGACCACCGGCCTCGGCGTGTCCGGCTGGAACAGGAGGTTGTCGAGGCGAAAGTCCCCGTGGCTGGCCGTGCGCGGCCCGCTCCGCAGTCCCAGATAGGCGGGCAGGTGGTCGACGAAGAGACGGCACACGGCCTGATGCTCCGGAGAGAGCGTGTCGGCGTAACGGTCCAGGAAGCCGGGGAGCAATGAGGGCACCAGAGCCACGAGGAAGCCGTCGGACTCGGGGGTGGACCGGTTGAGCCACTCGAGGTGCTCCAGTTCGGGCACCTCCCAGCACGGCGCGTGCAGGCCGGCCATCTCCTCGAGGACGGCCGCTGCGACGTCGGGGCCGCACGCCGCGATCTGGTCGCCCTGGGCCGCGCCGGCAATGTCCTCCATGAGGATCGTGAACCAGCCGGTCTCCGGTTCCACCCGGGCCAGATGGACGGCGGGAAGCCGCGCGCCGACGCGGGCGGCAACCTCCCTGTAGAAGCGGACCTCTATTTCGTAGGCCCGCAGGGCAAGGCCGGTGCCGCGACTCTGATCGTCGGCCGAGGCGAACTTGCCGACCACGCTGGCAGGGCCGCCTCCGGGCTGGTCGAGCGCCAGGGTAAACCGCGTCGTGTCCGCCATCTGCCCGGTCCCGATGGGCGCCAGCTCGAACGAGCGCACCGAGACGCCCTGCGACAGTTGGCCGGCCTGCGTGAGGACGTCGGTCAGCCACTCCGCGGTGACGTCGGTGTGGTGGCGGAGCAGCGGGGGCTGGGACACGGGAGCCGACACTATGGCCCGGCCTGGTGCGACGCGGCGGGATCGTCCGCCGTCGTCATGACGCCGCCGGGCTCGGCACGAGCGGTGGCGGGTCGCGCAGCTCGCGGCTGAGGGTGGCCCAGACGGCCAGGCCCAGGGCCCATGCGGTGAAGCAGGCCACCGTCCACCGGGGGGTCGAGTGCTGCAGGAGGATCCCCGCCGCGAGGGGAGCACATGACGCGGCGGACAGGGCAATCGCACTGCGCACGGACTCGGACCGGCCGAGAAGCCGGTCGGGCGTCGCGGCGATGCGGTAGCCGTTCACCACGGAGTCCGTCGAAGGAACGGCCAGGCCGACCGGAACGAGCCCGGCGGCCAGAACGACGGCATGGGGCCAGAGCAGGAAGACGGCACAGCCCAACCAGGCCCAGACCTCCAGAATCAGGACCGCGTGGACGGGGAGGGAGCGCCGAACGGCGGGCGACAGGAACGAGCCCACGACGACGCTGGCGGCGAACAAGCCGGTCAGCAGCCCGATGACGCCACCAGAGAGACCCTCGCTCTGCCCGATGACCACGATGCAGAACAACAGGCCAAGCGCCGTGAAGTTCAACAGCCCGTACAAGAACGCAGTCGTGCGTAGGAACGGCTGCTGCCAGGTGAACCGCAGCCCTTCCGCGGCCCGCTGGCGGGCGGAGCCCGGCTCGGGCGCTCGCTCCTCCTGGAAGTGGACGCGCATCAGCAGGAGCGAGACCGTCGAGCAGGCATAGGAGCAGGCGTCGACCAAGAAGGGAAGGGCGCGCCCAGCTTCGAAGAGCGCCCCACCCAAGGGTGGACCGACGATGTGCACGGCCGCCGAACGGCCGCTCTGCGCGCCCGCGGCCTCCGGCAACTGCTCCATCGGCACCACGGCCCGCAGCGCTCCCGGTTGCGCCGCGTTGAAGACGGTCGTGCCGATGCCCTCGACGAACGCCACGCAAGGGATGACCCAGAAAGGAACTCCCCTGACCAAGAGGCTGACCGCGAGACCCGCCATCGCGGCCGCTCGCAAGGCGTCAGCACCGATCATCAGCACGCGCCGGTTCCAACGGTCTGCCGCCAGGCCGGCCGGAATGGCCAGGATGGCGATGGGGGCGGTCCGGGCAAAGGAGACCACACCTGCCTTGACGGCGGAGTGGGTCAGCGCCAGGGCCAGGAGTGGATACGCAATAGCCGTCGCTTGCGTGCCCGCGCTCGACAGGAGCTGGCCCGTCTGGAGGAGTACGAAGTCGCGGTTGCGCCGGAGTGGAACTGCCGCCATCCGGCGACGCTATCCCGCGCTGTGCCGAGGCTTCGGGAGAACGAGGAGCCGTGGCGGCGGACGACTCAGATGCGCTCGGCCCGGACCAACTCCTCGACTTGGTGGGCCGTCGACCCGTTGGCCTCCGGCGCGTTCGACCCCGTCTCGGGATCGTGCAGGACGATCTGGTTGCGCCCCGAGCGCTTCGCCAGCAGGAGCGCGTCGTCAGCTCGGCGCAGGGCGGCGGCCAACTCCTCCCCCGGCTCGATCTCGGTGATCCCGAAACTGGAGGTGAACTTCGGCAGGCCCCCGACGGTGATGGCGGCGTCGAGCTGCGCCTGCACGGTATTGAGGGCGCGGGTCGCGTCGACCGACGAACAGTCCGGGAAAGCGAGGGCGAACTCCTCGCCCCCGTAGCGGGAGATGAGGTCGTGCGCCCGGAGCGAGTCGCGCAGGACGCGGGCGAACAGCCGCAGGGCCCTGTCGCCGGTCTCGTGCCCGTAGGTGTCGTTCAGGTTCTTGAAGTGGTCGAGATCGGCCATCGCCACCGCCACCGGATGCAGATCGGGCGGCACGGCAGCGACCTTTTCCGAGAAGGAGCGGCGGTTGAGGAGTCCGGTAAGGGTATCGGTCGAGGCCTGCAACTGGGTCTCCGCCATGACCCTGAGCAACCCGATGCGCGCCCCGGCGAGCTTGGCCAAGGTGGTGAGGTCCTGCACCTGGGCTTCCTCCACCGCGGCCTCGGGCTTGTCGGTGGTGTGGATCACGCCCACCGTCCGCCCCATGATGGAGACGGGCACGCAGAGAGCGGACAGACGCCCCTGCGGCCGGTTGCGGAGCTTCGGGCACGCATCGAGATGGTCGCTGTCCCCGAAGACCTGCACCTGGGCCCGCCGAGCGGCGGGACAGCGGTCCGGGGAGTCGACGCTGCAGGCCGGTGGGTCGCCGTCGGGCCCGACGGCGGCCATGCGCAGCAGATGGGCATGGCTGTTGTCCGCCAACAAGAGCTCGACCGACGCATTGGGCACGACAGCCGCGAACGACCGCTCGATCACGTCGATGACCTCGGGCTCGCCCTCCGCCATGTCCAGCGCGTTGGCCAGGCGACTCTCGAAGCGCTGGCGCTGTCCCTGCACCTCCCGAGTGATTCCCTCGCGGTCGGCGACGTCGATCGCCTGGCTCAGCTCGTGGGTGAGCGCCCGGACCTTGTCGTCAGTCTTGCGCTGTTGGCGATCGCTGACGATGACAAGCACGTAGATCAGCGGGAGGAGGAGGGCGATGAGGACACCCGCCGTCGCCGCGTAGGCAGCGGCACCGGATCCGACGGACTTGCCCACAGCCACTGCCGGCACGGTGAGAAACCCGAGGACCACCAGTCCTGTCAGAGGACTGATGTAGCGCAGGCGCCTGGCCTTCGCCATCTCCCCATGCCATTCCTCTTCCGTGACCATGCCCACGATCCCTTCACGCGCCGCTGCGGTTGGACGAGGCCAGCCGGCGAGACGCACACCACCTGTTGAATCCGCCATTGACGGTCTCGGCAGAAACGGGGGTGACCTTTAGACCTCTCCCATTCCTCGGCGTAGCCGGATTGGGGAGCAGTTGGACTGCGAAAGCCCTGGTAAATCGGTTGCACCGGATGTCGCTGCCGGCCCGGGTGCTCGGCTGGCTCCTCGGGCCGGGGGATCTCTCGAAAATTGTGTCGATGTTTTCGGGGTCCAGTCACCGCACGGTGCCGGGCGGCCCTCCGACGCAGAGATGCTTCCTGGTCCTCAGCCGGGTGCCCTTTCTGCCGCCAGGAGGCCTGACTGCCCGTCGACCGTGGCTTGCGCACGGTGCACGATTTCAGCGAGCTCCTCGCCGGAGATCGTCTCCTTCTGAAGGAGAGCGGCCACGACGGCATCGAGGACGCCACGGTTGTCGCGCAGCAGCTTCCGCGCCCGGTCCTCGGCTTCGCTGAGGAGGCGGCTCACTTCTTGGTCGATGACCTCCTGGGTGCCTTCGGCATAGGGACGTTCCTGGCCGAAGGGCTGGCCGCTCAGGTACGAGGTTTGGTCCGAGCTGTAGCCGATGGGGCCGAGACGGGGGGACAACCCCCAGTCCCTCACCATCTTGATGGCCAGGTCGGTGGCGCTGGAGAGGTCACTGGCCGCCCCGGTGGAAGCCTCCCCGATCACGAGGATCTCAGACGCCCGGCCCCCGAGACGAATGGCCAGCGAATCGAGCAGGTAACTCTCGGAGTAAAGGTGGCGCTCGTCGACCGGCAGCTGTTCGGTCACCCCCAGGGCTCGTCCGGCCGGGAGGATGGTGATCTTGGCCACCGGGTCGGCATGCGCGGAGAGAAAGGCCACGAGGGCGTGGCCGGCCTCGTGCACCGCCACCGAATGCTTCTCCTCGGGGAGCAGCGCGTTCGAGGCATCACGACGTCCGAGGAGGATCCGGTCCCTGGCCTCGTCGATGTCGCGGGCGAAGATGACGTCGCGTCCGTCACGGACCGCCACGATGGCCGCCTCGTTGATGAGGTTGGCCAGGTCGGCTCCCGAGAACCCTGGGGTCGCCCGGGCCACCGCGTCGAAGTCCACGTCGTCGGCCAGATGCTTGCCTTGACGTGGACGGCCAAGATGGCGGCCCGCTCGGCCTGATTGGGCAGTGGGATCTCGACCTCCCGATCGAACCGCCCGGGTCGCAGCAGCGCCGGGTCGAGCACTTCGGGACGGTTGGTGGCAGCCATGACGACCACGCCGGTCGTCGGATCGAACCCGTCCATCTCGGCCAGGAGCTGGTTGAGGGTCTGTTCCCGTTCGTCGTTGGAGACGACGGAGCCACCTCGGCGTTGGCCGATGGCGTCGATCTCATCGATGAAGATGATGGAGGGTGCCCGTTTGCGCGCATCGGCGAAAAGGTCACGCACCCGCGAGGCCCCGACTCCGACGAACAGCTCGACGAAGCTCGAGCCGGTGAGGGCCAAGAAGGGAACCCCGGCCTCGCCGGCGACCGCCCGGGCCATGAGCGTCTTGCCGGTCCCGGGTGGTCCCACCATGAGCACGCCACGGCGGGCCGATGGCCCCCGCCGCGGCATAGCGCTCCGGATGGCTCAAGAAATCGACCACCTCGGCCACCTCGCGCTTGGCCCCCTCGTAGCCGGCGATGTCGGCGAAGCGGGTGGTGGGCCTGTCCTCGTCGTAGAGCTTCGCCCTCGACCCCCCGAAGCCCATGATGCCCCCGGCCAGCTGTTTGGCGTTCCTTCGCCCCATGTAGATGAAGAAGGCGATGAACAAGAGGAGGGGGAGGAAGGCCAAGAGGTCTCCCAGGAGCGCCGAGCCCTGTCCGACGCCGGTGACATCCACGTTGTGGGCCTTGAGGGTTGGTGCCAGCTGGGTGTCGTTGAGGGCGGTGGGGATCTGGCTCGTGTAGTCATCGCCCCCTTTGAGGGTGCCGGTGATGGCACCGCCCGGATTGACCGACGCTGTGCGCACGTCACCCGCCTCCACCTGGGACAAGAACTTCGAGTAGCTGAAGCTCTTTGTCGTCGTGCTCGACGTGTGGGTCAAGGACAACAGGAGCAGGGTGATGACGACGCCCAGGGGCAAGAGCCACATCCGCCAACGTGGCGGGGGCGGGCCGGCCGGTGCGGCGGGCCGGTCGTTCGGCTCGCCCGGCTTGGCTGTCCCGGTGGGATGGCGCGTCCTCAGTGTCATGGACAACTTCTCAATCGGATCTTGTGCCTGAGATCGTTATTCAACACGAACGGTGGCCGGCAGGAAAGTTGCTACCGGCCACCGGCGCGGGGATTCGACACCTCTGGCGCGGCCGCCGGGAACCTCGACCCCGGCTCCGCAGAGGAGGATCAGTTGATGTGGATGCCTGAGATGGCTCGGCTGATCACCAGCCGCTGGATCTCACTTGTGCCTTCGAAGATGGTGTAGATCGTCGTACTGAACCGACCGTCGTCCGGGAGCATCAGAGTCTGGCTTCTCGGTCCTCTACGGCACTTTGCCCGCGCGCTGCGCGCCATTCTCTGGATGCCGGTCGGCCACGGAAAGGAGAGCCTGCGTCGCGACGGACGCCGCGGTAGTCAGGTCGTACTGACGGCCGGTCTCCCTGGCCATTGCGTACTCCTCGTCGCCCATTGTCGCGATGTGGTCTTCGAGCGCGCCGAGCCGCGCCCGGATCTCCCACGGGCGGTGGCCTTGCCCGCTCAGGGCCCGGAACTCCTCGGCGGCCGTCACGAGCTCGACCTGGACCGAACTTGCTGAGTCGCCGGTGTCTTCTACCACGACCGCTGCGGCCTCCAGCGCGTGTGCCGTACACCCGAGGTTCTCGTAGAACGCGAACAACTGCACCGCTTCGGAGACGAACTTGGCTGCAGCGGCCACGTCACCTCGCTCGTAGGCGATGATGCCGCGCCCCTCGACATTGTGCGCGATCCCCATCGGGACCCCTGCCCTGCGCAGGAGCTCGTCAGCCTCCCCCGCCATGTCGCCGGCAGCGTCCAGATCCGAGCTACGGAGCGACGCCACCCACAGCGAGTAGCCGAGCCCCATGTCGTCGCCTTCGTCGCGGAAGTATACGATCGCCTCCGCAACGCAACGGTCGACCTCCTCGAGGTCACCTGCCATCCATGCGGAATGCACGTTGAGGTACTTGGACCAGGCTGCGAGCCGGCTGCGCCCGGCCGCACGAAAATGCTCGAAGGCACGGTTGTTTGCCTCCCGCGAGGCCGCCGGGTCGGCCTGCTCGAACGCTATGTTCCCGACGGCGGCCCATGCTTCTCCGGCAGCCAGGTGGTCTACTGGCCCCAGGCGCTCAGCGGCCTCCAGGCACTCGAGGATGGCCGACCGGCGTTCGCCTCGGTGGTGGATGATCGGCGCGAGGCTCGCGATTCGGAGGGCGGCCACGGGTCGGTCGTGGTCGGCGGCCCACTGCATGGTCGTGCGGTAGGTCGTGGCGTCGAGTGTGGCCCGTCGAAGTGCGTCGTCCTGGGCCGGCGTGCGCATCTTCGACGAGAGATCTTCCACTCCGCTCATAGCCCAGTCGAAGAGGCGCTCCCGATTCGCCTCGACCGCTCCGTCGTCGTCCAGTCGGTCCAAGCCGTATTGGCGCAACGTCTCGAGGAGCGTAAAGCGCAGACCGTCGGCGGCGATGACCGTGGTCACCAAGGACTTGTCGACGAGGCGCGAGAGGAGGTCCACGACGTCTCGCGCGTCGACGGGTGGGCCCGACGCAACGGCTTCCGCCATGTCGAGCGTGAAGTGGTCGGGGAACACGGCCAGCCGGGAGAACACCAGCTTTTCCACGTCGTCGAGCAGGTCGTAGCTCCAGGCGACGACTGCGTGAAGCGTCTGTTGCCTGTGCACTTCGGCATGTCGATTGCCCGTGAGCAGGCGGAAGCGGTCGTCCAACCTGGACTCGAGTTGCGTGAGCGAGAGTGAGCGCAGGCGCGCAGCAGCCAGCTCTATCGCGAGGGGAAGCCCGTCCAGCCGGCGGCATACCTGTGTCACGACTGCAAGGTCCACTTCCTCTATGGCGAGAGTCGGAACGGCTGCGGTCGCGCGCTCAATGAACAGCTGCACCGCGTCGGAACGGGCTGCAATGACGGGATTCTCGGGCACCGTGAGAGGAGGTGTCCGGATCGCGTGCTCACCTCGCACCCCGAGAACCTCCCGGCTGGTGGCCAGAACGTGCAGGTGGGGACATTCCGGCAAAAAGCGTTCACAGAAGGCGGCCACGGACTCGACGACGTGCTCGCAGTTGTCGAGGACGAAGAGCGTGTCGCGGTTCCGCAACCACTCCAGGAGCGTCTCGGAGATGGACTCATCCGGGCGGTCGCTCACGTGGAGCGCCTGCGCGACCGCATCGACCACCCTGTCCCCCACATCGACAGTCCCCAGGGGCACGAGCCAAACCCCATCGGGGAACTCGGCTAAAACGGACGAGGCGGTCTCTAGGGCCAGCCTCGTCTTCCCGCTGCCGCCGGCGCCGGTCAGCGTCACGAGCCGGTGGGCGTCAATCGCCTTGGCCACTTCTGCCATCTCGGCCTGCCGGCCCACGAAGGAGTCCACCGGTGAGGGGATGTTGTTCGGTGCCGACAAGCTGCGCGGCGCAGGGAATGTATCGGGAAGGCCAGGCGCCCGCAGTTGCAGAAGACGGAAGTCGCCGACGTCCTTGAGCACATGCCGCCCGAGATCGCTGGTGTCCGGGGTTCCCGCGAGCTCTGCGGTCGCCTCGGTGATCAGGATCTGCCCGCCGCTCGCGGCCGCCGACAGCGCGTGCCGCCACGTGCACGGAGAGACCGACGTAGTCGCCGCGGACCAGGTCCGCCTCCCCCGAGTGCAGCCCCATGCGGACCCGCAGCGGCGAGTTCGGTGGCCACGGCTCCTCGGCCAAGGCGCGCTGCGCGGCCATTGCGGCTGCCACGGCTGTTGACGCCTTCTGGAACGCTGCGAAGAAGGCATCACCCTCGGTCCGCACGACGACGCCCTCGTGCGCCGTGATTGCCTGGTCGACGAGCTCGCGATGACGCATCAGCACGTGCGCATAGCGGTCGCCAAGCCGGTTCAGCAGCTGAGTCGAGCCCTCGATGTCGGTGAACAGAAAGGTCACGACGCCCTCTGGCAGCGACGGTGCCGTCATTGACCTGCGGGCAACCAGAACTCCAGTTGGATGTTGTCAGGGTCGCGGAACACGATGACGGTCCCGATCGGGGTTTCGGCGATCGGAGAGTGGATCACTCCTCTTTCTCGCAGCCTCTCCTCCCAGGCCTGGAGCTCCGCCAGGGAGCGCACTCCGAATGCGAAGTGGTCGAGGCCCGTGCGCAGCTCGTCGAACGTGCCCTCCTCGTGGCCCCGATACTGGCGGACGCCCAGCACCCAGCCCGATTCGGGATCGGCGAGCACGCGGAATCGTACGGTCGGATCGTCACCCTCCAGGACGACCTGCAAGCCGAACAGCTCGCAGTACCATGCAGCGCTCTCGTCGGCGTTGCAGACCGTCAACGCGATGTGGTGGCCACCAGTGATCGTGGGCATGGGCGCTCTCCCTCCGTCCCTTGCGGCACAGTACCCGGAGCGCCGCACGGAGCGCAGGGTGGGTAGCAGTCGCTCACGCGGCATTTTGAGGCCGGGGTTCGGGACAAGATGCGCGCTCGCACGGAGAGCGGGACCGCAGCGATGAATTGCCGGTCCTCGCTGATAACGACCCGGGAAACATCGGCTCGACCGCCGTGCCCGCGGTCATCGCGCGACAGAAATCGCGACAGAAAATGATTCCTGTCGCTTTCCGGGTCTGGCCAAGGCGCTCCGAGGGCCGACTTGGCAGGTCGACCAATCGCCTATTTCCCCTGGTAGATCAGTTGATGTGGATCCCCGAGATCGCCCGGCTGATCACAAGCCGCTGGATCTCGCTGGTCCCCTCGAAGATGGTGTAGATCTTCGAGTCCCGGTGCCACTGCTCGACCGGGTTCTCCCGGACGTAGCCGTAGCCGCCCAGGATCTGGATGGCCTGGTCCGTCACCCACACGGCGTTCTCACCCGCGTAGAGCTTGGACATGGAGCCTTCGCCGTTCTCGAACTTCTTGCCCGTGCTGGCCATGTTGGCGGCGCGATGCACGAGGAGCCGGGCGGCGTCGGTGTGCATCTTCATGTCGGCCAGCTTGAAGGCGATGGCCTGGTTCTCGATGATGGCCCGGCCGAACTGCTTCCGTTCCATGGCGTAGTCGAGCGCGTACTCATAGGCGGCCCGGGCGATGCCGACAGCCTGCGCGCCCACAATCGGGCGCGACGCCTCGAAGGTGGCCATGGCGGCCTGCGTGGACGTCTTCTTGCCTTCCTTGGCCCGGGCCAGACGTTCGTCAAGCTTCTCCTTGCCACCGAGGAGGCAGCGACCCGGTATCCGGCAGTCGTCGAGCACGACCTCCGCGGTGTGCGAGGCCCGGATACCCATCTTCTTGAACTTCTGCCCCTGGCTGATGCCCGGCGTTCCCTCCGGCACCACGAAGCTCGCCTGGCCACGGCTCCCGAGCGACGGGTCAACGGAGAGCACGAGCACGTGCGTGTTGGCGATACCGCCATTGGTGATCCACGTCTTCGTGCCGTTGAGCACCCATTCGTCCTTGGCCTCGTCGTAGACAGCGCGCGACTTCAGGGAAGAGACGTCTGACCCTGCGTCGGGCTCGGAGACCCCGAAGGCAGCCAGCTTGACGTCGTCGGGTGTCCCGAAACACTGCGGAATCCACTCGCCGATCTGCTCAGGGGTCCCGTTGGCGAAGATCCCGGCCACGGCCAGGGTGGAGCCGAAGATGGCCAACCCGATACCGGCGTCACCCCAGCTCATCTCCTCGTTGACCAGGCACATGAGGAGACCGGTCGGGTCCGAGAAGCACTGCGCGATGAAGTCGAAGGAGTAGAGCCCGTTCTTGGCCGCCTCCTCGATGATGGGCCACGGTGTCTCCTCACGCTCGTCCCATTCGGGGCCGGCGGGACGGACGACGTTCTCAGCGAACTCGTGCACCCACTTGACGATCTGGAGCTGGTCCTCGTTGAGTTCGAGGGAGTAGTCGGACATGGTTGCGCCCTCCTCCTTGTGCAGCCCCGGCCGCGGCCGGGGCTCTCCGTTCGTGGAACCGCACCTGGAGAACGTTCGCCACGCCCGCGTGCCGAACCCAAGGGTTCCTTGGTTACTCCACAGTAACCTACGATCCTGTTCTCAGTCCACCACAGAGTGCAAATGGCTGTTTACCAGGGGATCTCTGTTACCTGGGGATCTCTGCCACCTGGGGATCTCTGCCTGATCAGTGGCGGATCGCCGTGCCGCTCGGGGTGTCTTCGACGGTCCACCCACGGGCAACCAGCTCGTCGCGCAGGGCGTCGGCCCGGACGAAGTCCTTGGCACCCCGGGCCTCGTCGCGCGCAGCCAAAAGCCGCGCCGACTCCTCGTCTACCTCGACAGGTGCCGCCCGGAGAGGCACGCCGAGCGCAGCCAGGAGCACAGCAGCTGTGCCGGCCAGGCGATTCGCCTCGGCCTCTTCTCCCGCGTCCGCCGCGGAATGGGCGGCCGTCACGAGCTCGAAGACGTCCGCCAGAGCTCCGGGCGTGTCCATGTCGTCGTCCATGCGGGCATGGAAGGCGGCAAGTGCTCCCGGATCGGCGTCCGCGGCATCGAGGTCTTCCACCACATAGCCACGGCCCTCGGCCAGCAGGTCGCCGATGCCGAAGCGCCGGGCCAGGCCATCAAGTCTCTCGAGCGCCTTCTCGGCGTCCACCAGCGTCGGCCCCGTCACCTCGACGGGTGAGCGGTAGTGCGCCCGGAGCACCAGCAGGCGGTAGGCGCGTTCGTCACAACGGGTGAGCAGGTCGGTGAGGGAGGTGAAGTTACCCAGGGACTTGGACATCTTCGTGCCGTCAACCTCGACCCAGCCGTTGTGCACCCAGTGCCGGGCGAAGGCCCTGCCCTCGGCGACCGCCTGGGCCCGCTCGTTCTCGTGGTGCGGAAACGCCAGGTCCCGGCCGCCGCCATGCAGGTCGAAGCCGTCCCCGAGCAGGTCGAGCGACATCACCACGCACTCGGTGTGCCAACCGGGCCGGCCGGCTCCCCACGGCGCGTCCCACGTCGGCTCGCCCTCCTTGGCCTTCTTCCAGAGCGCGAAGTCGAGCGGTGAGCGCTTCTCGTCGCTGCCCTCGACCCGCGCTCCCGCTTTGAGCGAGTCAAGGCTCTGGAGAGCCAAGAGCCCGTAGCCCGGCACCTGTTCCACGTTGAGGTAGACGCCGTCGGATGTCTCGTAGGCCACCCCGCGGCCCAGCAGGTCTCCCACCAGCGAAACCATGTCATCGATGTAGGCCGTCGCGTGCGGCGTCTCGTCCGGCCTGAGCACGCCCAGGGCATCCATGGCTTCCCACCAACGCGCCTCGAACTCGGCCGCCACATCCGGCTCCGTCCTGCCCTGCTCGCTTGCCCGCTTGATGATGTTGTCGTCGACGTCGGTGATGTTCGACACGTAGCGGACGGCCAGGCCGCAGAACAGCAGGTAGCGACGCAACACGTCGAAGACCAGGTTGTAGCGGCCGTGGCCGATGTGCGGCAGGTCGTAGACCGTGGGACCGCAGACGTACATCGACACCTCTCCCTCGGTGCGATGCTCCAGCGGGCGGACCGTGCCCGTTGCGGTGTCGTGAAGGCATAGCACCCGGGTACGGTAACCCGATCATGTCGAACCCAACGACCGGGGCGGCCCGCGTCCCCGACAAGCCCACACTCGACAATCTCGAGAAGCGCTGGGCCTCGGCTTGGGAGGAAGCGGGGACCTACCGCTTCGACGACACCGCCACGCGCGGCGAGGTGTTCTCCATCGACACGCCGCCCCCGACCGTGTCCGGCTCCCTCCACATGGGCTCCGTCTTCGGCTACGTGCAGACCGACGCCATCGCCCGGTACCGGCGCATGCGGGGCTGGAAGCTCTTCTACCCCATGGGATGGGACGACAACGGGCTCCCGACCGAGCGCCGGGTGCAGACCTACTTCGGGGTGACCTGTGACCCGTCGCTCCCCTATGACCCGGACTTCACACCGCCCGAGGAGCCCGGCAAGGACGACATTCCAGTGAGCCGGCCGAACTTCATCGCGCTCTGCCACCAGCTGACGGCCGAGGACGAGCGGGCCTTCGAGGACTTGTGGCGCCGTGTCGGGCTGTCAGTCGACTGGGGGCGTACGTACGCCACGATCGACGACAAGAGCCGGCGCACCAGTCAGCGCATGTTCCTGCACAACCTGGCCCGGGGCGAGGCGTACACGTCCGAGGCGCCCACGCTCTGGGATGTGGACTTCCAGACGGCGGTGGCCCAGGCCGAGATGGAGGACCGCCAGCTGGCCGGCGCCTACCACCGACTTCGCTTCGACGACATCGAGATCGAGACGACGCGACCCGAATTGGTGGCCGCCTGTGTCGCCCTGGTGGCCCATCCCGACGACGAGCGCTATGCCGCCCGCTTCGGTTCGACGGTGCACACACCGCTCTTCGGGGTCGAGGTGCCCGTCCTGGCCCACCCACTCGCCGAACCGGACAAGGGCTCGGGCATCGCCATGATCTGCACCTTCGGCGACGTGACCGACGTCGTGTGGTGGCGCGAGCTCGACCTGCCGACGCGGAGCATCGTGACGCGGTCGGGGCGTATCACCGAGACGCCGCCGCCCGGCGTCCCCGACAGCGAGGCCTGGCGCGCCATCGCCGGCCGGACCGTGAAACAGGCGCAGCGGGCCATGGTCGAGATGCTCACAGCGTCGGGCGACATGGTCGGCGAACCCCGGCCGATTGAGCACCCGGTGAAGTTCTACGAGCGGGGATTCCGACCGCTCGAGATCGTCACGAGCCGGCAGTGGTTCATCCGCAATGGAGGTCGCGACGACGTCCTGCGCCGCAAGCTTCTCGATCGGGGGACCCAACTCGACTGGCACCCGCCGTACATGCAGGTCCGCTTCGACGACTGGGTGCGCGGCCTCAACGGCGACTGGCTGGTCAGCCGGCAGCGCTTCTTCGGGGTGCCGGTGCCGGTCTGGTACCCCGTCGGGCCGGACGGGGAGGCCGACCACACATCGCCCATCGTCCCGGACGATGCGATGCTCCCGGTCGACCCGACGACGGATGTGCCGGGCGGCTACACCTCGGAGCAGCGCGGCGTTCCCGGTGGGTTCACGGGCGACCCCGACGTCATGGACACCTGGGCCACTTCCTCGGTGACGCCGCAGATCGCCTGCGGCTGGGAGGACGACCCGGCGCTGTTTGCGGCCACGTTCCCGATGGATCTCCGACCGCAGGGGCCCGAGATCATCCGCACCTGGCTCTTCTCGACCCTGCTGCGCTCAGACCTGGAGCACGGCGTACTGCCGTGGCGGCACACCACCATCAACGGGTGGATCCTCGACAAGGACCGCAAGAAGATGTCGAAGTCGAAGGGCAATGTGATCACCCCCATGGCCACGCTCGAGGAGTTCGGCTCGGACGCGGTGCGGTACTGGGCCTGCAACGGCCGGCCCGGGACGGACACCGCCCTCGACACGGGTGTCATGAAGATCGGACGCCGGCTGGCGATCAAGATCCTCAACGCGTCGAAGTTCGCGCTGGGCCGGCTGGGCGACGGCCCGGTCCCCGGGATCGACACCGTGCACATGCCCCTGGATGCCGCGCTGCTGGCGCAGCTGTCCGCCCTCATTGCAGCGGCCACGGCCGCCCACGACGAGTTCGACTATGCGCGGGCACTCGAGGTCACGGAGACGTTCTTCTGGTCCTTCTGCGACGACTACGTCGAGCTGGTCAAGACGCGCGCCTACGGCGAGGGAACGTCGGCCGGGACCGACTCGGCGAGGGCGACGTTGGCGCTGGCCCTGTCCGCCCTGCACCGGCTCTTTGCACCGTTCCTCCCCTTCGTCACGGAGGAGGTCTGGAGCTGGTGGCAGGAGGGCTCGGTGCACCTGGCGCCCTGGCCCGAGGCCACCGACGTCGGGTCGCACGCCGGTGCCGACAAGTCCGTGCTGGCGGTGGCGTCCGAAGTGCTCGGCGCGGTTCGACGAGAGAAGACGGCCAACAAGCGCTCCATGCGGGCGCGGGTGACCCTGCTCACGGTCGCCGGTCCGCCCGCGACGCTCGCTGCCGTGGAGGCAGCCCGGGGCGACATCGTCGACGCCGGCGGCGTGGACGAGCTGGTGGTGACCTCGGGCGACGCCCTGTCGGTGCACGTGGTGCTGGCCGCCGAGAACTGACCTCGTCCCGGTCGGGTGGGAGATCACAATTCGGGAGCTGGCTCTCCGTCAGAAACACTGCGCGAGGAGGGCACGCCGAGGCCATCGCCCGGTCGGGCGGCGGCCCGGGCACCTTCCAGAAAATCCGCAACGGCCGAGGTGGTGGCCTGGCAGCGCAGGGACGCCAGGACGTCAAAAGCATGCTGGGCCAGGGGCAACTCCGCGTAGGCGACCGGGGCGAGGGACGCGGACCGCAGCCGTTCCACGAACACCCGGGCCGACTCCACGGGTACCAGCGTGTCGTTGACGCCCTGGAGCACGAAGAACGGAGGCGCCTCGGCCCGGACCCGGTACGTCGGCGAGGCATCCCGGAAAAGCTCGGGGTGCTGGGACTCCTTCGTCTTCATGACCTTTTCCTCGAGCATTTTCAACAGGCCCGGGCCGAAGATGGCCGAGCCGTCGGGCGAGCTGGTCAGGTCCATGACGCCATAGAAGGGAACACAGGCCTGCACCGACGCGTCGGCTTCCTCGAACCCCGGCTGGAAGGCGGGGTCGCCGGCGCTCAAGGCGAGGAGCGCGCACAGGTGACCACCGGCCGATCCACCGCTGACGGCCACGAAGGATGGGTCGCCCCCGTACTCGTCGATGTGTTCCTTGACCCAGGCCACCGCCCGCTTGGCGTCGACGATGTGGTCGGGCCACGTGGCCCTGGGACTGAGCCGGTAGTTGATGGCCACGCACACCCAGCCCCGGGCGACGAGCTCGTACATCATCGGCTTGCCCTGCTCGCGCTTCTCGCCGATCATCCAGGCGCCGCCGTGGATGTACACCATCACCGGTGCCGCCCCGGGAGGGGCCAGGCGGGACTGGTAGACGTCGAGGCGATGGTGCCGGGCGCCGTCGCCCCAGTAGTCGATGTCGCGGCTCACACGCACCGCCCGCGACCGGAAGGGGATGGCACGGGTCACCCGCCACCAGCGGCCCCAGGTCGGCGCCGTCGGCTCGAGGGGTACGGGGAACACCGGGGTACGTACTTCCGCCAGTGCGGCCGCGGTCACACCGCCGGCCCGCCGCCCGGAGATACCGAGCCCGATCAGGCCTGTCCACTCGGCCACGGCCACGCCCAGCCCCAGCCAGCCCGCCCAGTTCGAGAGCGCCCCGAACCAGATGAAGAGGGCGGTGGCCGCCATCTGCCAGAGGATGTTCTGGAAGGCGAGCTCGCCGGCGACCCAGCCGCAAGTGAAGTCGAGGACCGTGAAGGGTTCCCGGCGGATAGGGCGGAAGGCGAGCCCCACGGCCACGGCTCCGACGAGGGCCACGATCAAAAAGGCGTACGGCACACCGCCATCTTCGCCTGAACAGGCCGTTCTCCGCAGGTCGACCCCGGCCGAAGAGGCTCCTGCCTCGTTTGCCCTGGCCTGGTGGAGGCGCGAGGTTATGCACGTCGCCACGATGACCAAGGAGAGTCGATGACCCCCGAACGGCTGACCGGGCTCGATGCGAGTTTCCTCTACATGGAGACCCCGACCCTCCACATGCACGTGGCCATGGCCGCCGTCTTCGACCCCTCGACGGTGCCGGGCGGGTACTCGTTCCGGCGGATCCGCCAGCTGATCAACGACCGCATCCCGCTGACGCCGGTCTTCCAGCGCCGGTTGGTGGAAGTGCCGATGCGCCTCGGCTTCCCCATCTGGGTGGACGACCCCGAGTTCGACATCGACAACCACTTGCGCCGCGCCGCGCTCCCGTCTCCGGGAGGCATGCGCGAGCTGGCTGACTTCGCCGCCGACGTCATCAGCCGCCAGCTCCACCGCGACCGCCCGCTCTGGGAGATGTGGATCGTCGAGGGGCTGGAGGACGGCAAGATCGCGCTGGTGATCAAGATGCACCACAGCACGATCGACGGCGTCTCGGGGGCCGAACTTCTCGGGGTCCTCTTCGACCTTGAGCCCAGCCCTCCCGAGCAGCCGGCGCAGAGGGCGCGTCAGCTCGACTCCCGCATCCCTTCCGGCGTGGAATTGGTCTCGCAGGCGATGGTGGCGGGCCTGGTGGCACCGTTCGACCTCGGGCGCGTCGTGTGCCGCACCACCAGGAACATCTTCGACGTGCGGCGGATCCGCCAGGGCCTCACGGCCAAAGCCGCCCTGCCGTTGACCGCGCCTCGCACCTCCATCAATGTCGCAGTGCACGCCCGGCGCCGGGTCGCGTTCGCCGCCGCCAGCCTGGCCGACGCCAAGGCGCTGAAGAACAAGATGGGTACGACGGTCAACGACGTGGTCCTGGCCATGTGCACCGGTGCCCTGCGCACCTATCTGCTGGCCGGCGACGAGCTCCCGGACATCCCACTCGTGTCGGTGGTCCCTGTGTCGGTCACCCCCGACGTCGCCGAACTGAAGGGCTCCAACAAGGTTTCGGCGATGTTCGTGCAGCTGCCCTGCCACATTGAGGACCCTCTGGAGCGGCTGCTCTTCATCCACGAAGGCACCAAGGGTGCCAAGGAGGAGCATCAAGCGCTCGGCGCGACCACATTGCAGAATTGGGCCGAGCACGCGACGCCGAACGTCTTCGCCGCGGCCGCCAGGCTCTATACCGGGATGAAGCTCGCCGACCGGCACCGGCCCGTGGCCAACCTCGTCATCTCGAACGTTCCGGGCCCTGACGTTCCGCTCTACCTGGGCGGCAGCCGGATGCTCGGGATGTTCCCGCTCGGGCCGGTGATGGACGGGATGGGCCTCAATATCACCATCATGAGCAACATGGGCGTCCTCTATTGGGGGCTGGCTTCCGACGCTCGGGCCGTCCCACGCCTGTGGGACGTGGCCGCGGCCATCCCGCACGCGCTGACCGAGCTGATGGTGGCCGCCGGGCTCGAGTCCCAACCTTTCGACGTCCCGATCCATCTCGGGCCCGGCATGCCGCCGACGGCCCATTGGATCCGCAGCGCGGCGTCGGCCGAGGCCGAGGCGACCGGTAGCGTGAGCGCATGACAGTTCGCGAGCTCGGTCACCTGGTGCTGTACGTGCGCGACCTGGGACGCTCCGCGGCCTTCTACCGCGACGTGCTGGGCTGGCGACAGGTCTTGCCGGGACCCGGTGAGGCCCCCGTCGGCGCCGCCGGGTTCTCCTCGGGCCGCACCCATCACGAGCTGCTGCTCATCGAAGTCGGTCCCGACGCCGCGCCGATCCCGGCCGGGCGGCGCGTCGGGCTGTACCACTTCGGGCTCAATGTCGGCGAAACCGACGACGATCTGCGGGCCGCGCTGGCCACAGTCCAGGCCGCGGGCGCCACGGTGGTCGGCTCTGCCGACCACACCGTCACCCACAGCATCTACATTCTCGACCCCGACGGGAACGAGATCGAGCTCTACGTCGACGTACCCGGAGTGGACTGGCAATCGAATCCGACGCTCGTCGGTGCCGCCATCCGCCCTCTCCGGCTCTGACCCGTCTCCCCGACCACGCCTGCTCCCGGGAGGTGACCAATCCGATGCACGTCGTGCGCGTGGACGCCGAGGGCAAACGCGTGGCGGCGGAGTGGTTGCTGCAGGGCGGCGTCGCCGTGGTGCCGACGGACACGGTCTACGGACTGGCGGCACGGCCGGACGAGGCCGACGCCGTGCGCACCGTGTACCGCATGAAGGGCCGACCTGAGGGCATGCACCTTCCCGTCCTGGCCGCCTCCGTGACGCAGGTGCGCGCGCTGGGCGTGGCCTTCACCCCCGCGGCCGAGGCGCTCGCCCGGCGCTGGTGGCCGGGGCCCCTGACCCTGGCCTTCGGATTCGAAGGGCGACTCGACCGGCCGGGGTGGTTGGCAGGGCGCGCCGAGGTAGCGGTGCGCATTCCCGACCACGACTTCCTGCGCGCGCTCCTGGAGCAGACCGGCGTGCTCGTCGTGACCAGTGCCAACCCCCACGGTGCGCCCACCCCACGCACGGCCCACGACGTGACGGTCGGTCTCGGCACCTCGGTCGATCTGGTTGTCGATGGCGGAGAGTTGCACGACGTCCCCTCGACGTTGGTGAACGTCAACGGGGAGGAACCGTCCGTCGAGCGCGCAGGCGCAATCCCGCGGGCCGCCATCGCCGACGCCCTCCAGGAGGTCGGATGAGCCGAACCCTGCTGGCCATCGAGACGTCGTGTGACGAGACGGCGGCGGCGGTTGTCGATGACGCACTGTCGGTGCGCTCGTCCCTGGTCGCCAGCCAGATCGACCTGCATGCCGCCTTCGGCGGGGTGGTCCCGGAACTGGCCAGCCGCGCCCACCTCGAAACGGTGACGCCGATCGTGGCGCGAGCGCTCGAGGAGGCAGGCGTCTCCGGAAAGGACCTCACCGCCGTCGCCGTCACGTCCGGTCCGGGTCTCGTCGGTGCGCTGCTGGTCGGCATCGCCACGGCCAAGGCCTTGGCGCTGGGCTGGGGGATCCCCGTGGTGGGCGTCAACCATCTGGAGGGCCACTTGGCCAGCGTCTACCTGGCTGACCCCGAAGTGCCGTTCCCTCAGATCGCGCTGCTGGTGTCGGGCGGCCACTGCATGCTCACGCGCAGCACCGAGCCGGGACGTTACGAGCTGCTCGGCGAGACCGTCGACGACTCCATCGGCGAGGCCTACGACAAGGTCGCCCGCTTTCTGGGCCTCGGGTATCCGGGTGGGCCGGTGCTCGACCGGCTCGCCGCTACGGGCGAGGACGTGCTCGGCTTCCCACGCCCGATGCTGGCCGAAGGCTACGCATTCTCGTTCTCGGGGCTGAAGACCGCCGTGGTCAACCACGTGCGGGCCGACCCGGGCTTCTCCGAGACTGAGGTAGCCGCCTCGTTCGTGGCCGCCTGCATGGACGTGCTCATCGCAAAGCTCCGCCGCGCGCTCCAGGAGTTCGGTGACCCTGCAGTGGCCATTGTCGGCGGCGTGGCGGCCAGCCCCATCCTGCGAGCCCGCGCCCAGGTGTTGGCCGACGAGTTCGGGACCCGGCTGCTCATCCCACCCCACGCCATGGCCACCGACAACGCCGCCATGATCGGCGTCGCCGGCTGGCACAAGCTCGCGGCCACCGGCGCCAGCGCGCCCTCTTTCGGGCCCGAGCCGGACCTGCGGCTCCGCTTCGCCTAGGCCTTCGCTGCCCGACGCGCCTGGCGCCGCCGCGCCCGCGAGCCGAACAGGTGCGAGGAGATGTCGAGCAGCACGCCCAGGGCCACGATGAACCAGCCGAACGAGTCCACGCCTTTCCCGGGTGCGTAGACGAGGGCATAGAAGAGCGTGGTGTAGGGCAACAGCAGGAAACCGATGATGCCCTCCCAGCCGGAACGAAAGGCGATGGTGAGCCGATCCGAGAAGATCCAGAGCAGGAAGATGACCAAGCGTGGCGAAATTGCTGCGAGAAGTGCGAGGAGGCAGCCCATGGCTCCGAGGCGCGCTTAGTAGAGGCCGACCACGTTGCCGTTCTCGTCGATGTCGATCCGCTCCGCGGCCGGGCTGCTCGAAAGCCCGGGCATGGTGCGCATGTCGCCACTGACGAGATAGACGAACCCGGCACCCACGTTGGCCCTGGCCTCGCGGACGGGCAGGCGCCACCCCCTGGGGGCACCCCGGAGCGTGGGATCCGAGGAGATGGAGAGGTGGGTCTTGGCGATGCAGACCGGGAACGAGCCGAACCCGGCCCGCTCGTAGACGTCGAGCTGGCTGGCCGCCGCCGGCAGGTAGTCCACCCCGTCGGCCCCGTAGATCTCGGTCGCCACCCTCTCGATCTTCTGCCGCAACGTCGCCTCGTCGTCGTAGAGCATGTGGAATCCCCCTGGCTCCGCGGTGGCCTCGACGACTGCCTCGGCCAGCTCGACCGCGCCCTTTCCGCCGTTCTCGAAGTGGGTGCACACCGCAGCCCGCGCCCCCACTGAAGCGGCGATCTCGCGGATGGCGGCGTGCTCCGATGGGAAGTCACCCGCCATGGCGTTGATGGCCACGACAGGCGTCACGCCGTGACGCCGCACGATGGCAAGGTGGGCCAGGAGATTGGCCGCGCCGAGCTGCACCTCCTCGGGGTTCTCCTCCAGCATTGCTGGCGGCAACGGGCGCCCGGCCACGACGTGGTGGCGCCCCGAATGCAGCTTCATCGCCCTGACCGTGGTCACCACGACGGCAGCATCGGGGACGAGGCCCGACGTCCGGCACTTGATGTTGAAGAAGCGCTCAGCGCCCATGTCGGCGCCGAACCCAGCCTCGGTGACGAGGAACTCCCCGGCATGGATCCCGATCAGGTCGGCGACCACCGACGAATTGCCGTGGGCGATGTTGCCGAAGGGTCCGGCGTGCACGAGCGCGGGAGTGTTCTCGAGGGTCTGGAGCAGGTTGGGCTTGATGGCGTCGCGCATGATCACCGTCATGGCACCGGCCGCCTTGATCTGCTCTGCGATGACCGGCTCTCCGGCCGAGGTGTAGCCCACCACGATGCGGCCCATGCGCTGGCGCATGTCCCGCAGCGATGTCGAGAGCGCGAGCACGGCCATCACCTCGGATGCTGGGGTGATGTCGAATCCAGTTTGCCGCGGTGTGCCGTCCTGCTTCGCCCCGAGCCCGCTGACGATGCTCCGAAGGGAGCGGTCGTTGACATCGAGCACCCGCTTCCACGTCACATCATGCGGATCGAGCCCATGCGTGTTCCCGTGGTAGATGTGGTTGTCGACCATGGCGGCCAGAAGGTTGTTGGCCGCCGTCACCGCGTGCAGGTCCCCCGTCAGGTGCAGGTTCAGGCTCTCGAACGGCACCACCTGGCTGTAGCCGCCACCCGCCGCGCCGCCCTTGATCCCGAAGGTCGGCCCCATGGAGGGTTGCCGGATGGCGATGGTCGCCTGCCTTCCGATGCAGGCCAGGGCCTGCCCGAGTCCGACCGTCGTCGTGGTCTTGCCCTCCCCGAGCGGCGTGGGGGTCACCGCCGTGACCACGACGTAGCGGGCCCGCGGCCGATCAGCCAGGGCCTCCACGGCGTCAAGGCTGATCTTGGCGACATCGTTGCCATACGGCTCGAGCAGCCCGGGCTCGATGCCCATCTGTGCGGCAATGTCGGTCATCGGCCGCAATGTGGCCTGTCGCGCAATCTCGATAGCCGGAGGGAGAGGCACCGGCAGGGATCATGCCAGACAGACCGGAAGGCACGCCGCCCTCGGAGCTCTCGCAGCCCGTGCCGCTCCGGCCTACCCTCGGGGAAACCGCTCCGGGGAGACCGGGGCGCGGGGCCCGCCGGCGGGCGCCGGAAAGGAGCGTTGCCGTGTCGAAGTCTGATGGCGTCTTCATCTACATCGGGACCTATGCCAGCGAGGTCGACGCCCGCGCCGACTACGACGTCGTCAAGGACCTCCACGCTGTCGGAGCCGTTGGCACCTACGACGCCGCCGTCGTCACCAAAGACGACAACGGGAAGATCCACGTCAACAAGGACGAGACGACCACCCGGCACGGCGCCTGGGGTGGCGCTGCCGCAGGCGCCCTGGTCGGCATCCTGTTCCCGCCGTCCATCATCGGATCGGCCATCGTGGGGGCCGCGATCGGCGGCGTGAGCGGTCACCTGTGGCGGGGGATGTCCCGCACCGACGTCAAGGAATTCGGCGAGGCCATCGACGCCGGCGAGGCGGCGCTGGTGATCGTCGGCGAGACGACGATTGAGGACGCCATCGAGAAGGCGACGCTGAAGGCCCAGAAGAAGGTGGCCAAGGAGCTCCAGGTCGACAAGAAGGACGTCGACAAGGCGGTGCAGGAGGCCGCGCAGGAAATCTCCTGATCCGTCGCTCGCCCTTCTCTGCCCGCACACCATGATCGTCGCCCACTCGCTGGCTGTGATCGTCGGCGCCGTGGTGGCGCTCGCCGTCCTGGGCTCGGCGCTCAAGACCGTCGTCCTGCCCCGGCAGGGCTTCCCGCGCTTGTCGCAGTTTGTGTTTGCGCTGGTCCACCGGCTCCTCGTCCACCAGCGGCAGAACGGTCAGCTGGCCCGGTCGCTGCGCGGGCTGTACGCGCCGGTCGCCCTCGTCAGCCTCCCGCTGGCCTGGATGATCCTGATGATGCTGGCGTTCACCGGCATCTATTGGGGCTCGAACGACCTCAGCTGGTCGCGGGCTTTCGAAATCAGTGTGTCCTCGGTCACCACGATGGGGTTCGCCGAGCCCAACGGGGCCGGCCGGATCTGGATCGCCTTCGTGGAGGCGACGATCGGATTGGGTCTCGTCGCCCTCCTCATCAGCTACCTGCCCACCATCTACTCCGCCTACAACGACCGCGAGAAGGGGACCAACCGCCTCCGCCCGATGGCCGGCTCGCCGCCGAGCGCGCCGGAGTTCCTCCAGACCCTGCAACGCCTGGGCAGCCTCGAGAGCCCGGACCTCTGGCGGAATTCGGCCGATTGGATGCTCGACCTCGAGCAGACACACACGGCGTTCCCGATCCTCACCTATTTCCCCGATTCGGACAGCGAACAGTCGTGGGTGGCCTCCATGGGGTCGGTCCTCGATGCGTCAGCATTGGTCTTTGCGGTCTCTGACCTCGACCCCAAAGAGGTCTTCGCTGATGTCCAGAAGGGACCGTTGACCGTCCTCGTCTACGGCCTCCCCCTGATCGTCCGCATCGCCCGGGCCGTCAACATCCCCCTGCCGCCGCCGACGAGACTTCCGGCCCTCATGGCCAACTCCGGCCAGCCCGCCCCGGCCATCAGCGTCAGCCGGGCCGAGTACGACGCCGCCATGGCGACCCTGTCGGGGATCCTCGTCGTCGAGCCGGGCCGGGAGGAGGAGGTGTGGCGCCGGTTTGCCTGGATCCGATCCGCCTACGATCCCGCGCTCCGTGCCTTGGCGGGGGTCACCTTGGCCTCCCCGGCGCCCTGGACGACCGACCGTGCGGCGGTGGTCGGCAAGCCCCGCTTCCTCCGGCACCGGGCGCTACGCGTCGACTGGTCGCTCCGGCCGCCACTGCCGGTCGGCGACTCGACTCCTACAGGTGGCTGAAACCGCCCGACTCTTCTTTGGTCATCGGCACCGTCACCGGGTGGCGGTCGAAGTGGGCGATGGACTGCGTCATGTCGTCGAGCAGGAGACCGGCCAGGTCCCGGCTGACACCTTGGCGTACCAGGATCCGCTGCACCGAGATGTCGGAGACGGAACCGGTCAACGGGTAGGCCGGTACCTGCCAGCCACGGGCGCGCAGGCGGTCGGCCACGTCGTAGAGCGTGTAGCCCGGGTCCTCACCCTCCTTGATGCGCCAGGTCACCGTAGGGATGCCCGTCAGGGCGTTGGAGTCGCACAGCAGCTCGAACGGGCCCAGCTTGACCACCTCTTCGGCCAGGAACTTGCCGGTGTCGTAACAGGCCTCGTGTACGTTGCGGTAGCCCTCACGGCCAAGCCGCACGAAGTTGTAGTACTGCGCCACGATCTGGCCGGCGGGGCGCGAGAAGTTGATCTGGAACACCGGCATGTCGCCACCGAGGTAGGTGACATGGAAGATCAGGTCGTCGGGCAGGTCCGCTGCGTCCCGCCACAGCACCCAGCCCACACCCAGCGGCGCCAAGCCGAACTTGTGCCCGGAGGTGCTGATCGACTTCACGCGGGGGACACGGAAGTCCCACAGGATGTCCGGCGCACAGAAGGGGGCGAGGAACGCCCCGCTGGCGCCGTCCACGTGTATGTCGACGTCGAGACCGGTGTCCTCCTGGAGCTTGTCGAGGGCTTGGGAGAGCTCGAGCACCGGTTCGTACGCACCCGTGTAGGTCACGCCGAAGGTGGGCACCACCATGATGGTGTTCTCGTCGACGCGCTCGAGCATCTGCTCCACATCCATGCAATAGCGCCCCGGGGACATGGGGATCTCCCGCATCTCGATGTCCCAGTAGCGGGCGAACTTGTGCCAGACCACCTGCACGGGCCCGCAGACCATGTTGGGCGAATCGGTCGGCTTGCCGGCCGCCCGGCGCTTGGCCCTCCAGCGCCACTTGGCCGCCATACCGCCCAGCATGCAGGCCTCGGACGAGCCGATGGCCGAGCAGCCGACGGGTTCGCCGCCATCGGGCGCGTTCCACAGGCCGGCCAACATGCGGACACAGCGCCGTTCCAGCTCGGCTGTCTGGGGGTACTCGTCCTTGTCGATGAGGTTCTTGTCGATGCAGAGGTCCATCAGCTGATGGACCTCCGGCTCCTCCCAGGTCTGGCAGAACGTGGCGAGGTTCTGCCGCGCGTTGCCGTCGAGGAGGAGCTCGTCGGAGATCGCCCGCAGCACGTCTTCCGGCCGCATTTCGTCACTCGGACAGTGCGTTGCCGGCAGCGGCGCCTTCAGAGCCCGGTCGGCGTAGACCGAATCGATCAATTGGTCCCGGAGGTTTTCCCGCTTGTGCAAAGGCATCACGCGCCCCCTTGGGCTCGCTCGTGGTCGGACGCCCGTACCGTATCGGTCTTCAGTGGCGTCGGCGACCAGCCGACCTGCACATCCATCCGTCCGGCGACCGGTGGTCGCCGGACGGATGTGGAAGCGTGATGTCTAGCTGGCCAGCAGCTGCAGGCGAGCTCGGCCCGCGCGCTCGCGGGTACCGGCACCTCGCGGTGCTGGAGCGGTTCCCGCCGTGGCCGGGTTGAGTCGAGACGTCTCCGGCCGGTCGGCCAGCTTGGAACGGAGTTGGCGGAGCGCCTTCGTGTGAATCTGGCACACTCTGCTCTCGGTCACGCCGAGCACCTGGCCGATCTCCGTCAGCGTCAAACCGTCGTAGTAATACATCATCAGCACGGTCCGCTCTCGCTCCGGCATCCCGTCCACTGCCACGACGAGCGCCTCTTTGGATTCCTTTGCTTCGAACGTGTCGACCGGGCCCCATGACCCGTCCGGCAAGGTCTCGCCCAGCGTGGAGCGCTCAGAGCGGTCACCGCCCCGCAGTACCTCGTCGAGCGCCATCATGCCGACGGTCGAGATCTTGCGCAGCGCCTTGTGGAAGTCGCCGACGGACATCTCCAGCTCGGCCGCGACCTCGGCCTCGTTGGGCGTGCGCCGCAGGGTTCCCTCCAGGTGGGTAAACGCCTGTTCGACCGCCCGGGCCTTGGTGCGCACGGACCGGGGAACCCAGTCGATCGATCGCAACTCGTCGATGATCGCCCCCTTGATGCGCGGAATGGCGTACGTCTCGAAGCGCAGATTGCGGTCGAGCTCAAACCGCTCGATCGCGTCGATGAGCCCGATGATGCCGTAGCTGACGAGATCCTCCTCGTCGAAGTGCCGAGGCAGCCCGGCCAAGACGCGGCCAGCGATGTACTTGACGAACGGCGAGTAGAAGATGATCAGCTGGTTGCGAAGTGACTGCTCGCC
Source organism: uncultured Acidimicrobiaceae bacterium (assembly GCA_963741995.1). GTDB lineage: Bacteria > Actinomycetota > Acidimicrobiia > Acidimicrobiales > RAAP-2 > Bog-473. The sequence continues at coordinate 281,702 of CAVUKI010000010.1, read as the reverse complement.
GGTCCGCTTGAACTCAGACCACAGACTTTCGATACCCGCCTCTGCCGACTCCTGCGCCGTGGAGAATGGACTTGCTGTCGATCCCACGTTGTTTCCCCCTCTTTCATTTGCACCATCCGACCGGTGCGACTTCTCTCCTGAAGACATCATTGATCATGTGCATTTCATGTATTCAGGAGTAGCAACCACTCTAATAGATAGCCCTCTTGCAGGACGGTTGCGTGAACGTTGTTTCACGGTTGCAGAGCCCGAGCAACCGTTGCGCAACGATTCGAGCCGCCCGGCCCGCACCGCGAATCGTCGGCATCCGGTCGGTCATCTCGGATGCATCGCTCTTCCCGTCTTTTGCATGCCGACGCAACACTTTTCGGCGCGGGAAATGACGACAACGCGGCTGGACTCTTCCTGTGAATTCTGGCGACCCCGAGCGCCGCACGGCCCAAGGGACGCGGATGCGTCCGCGGTCTGATTCGAGGGCCAATCGATTTCTCAAGGTTGGTGAAGGCGCGGCCGACAATCACAGCATGGGTCACACACCCCTACTGCAGAAGAGGACCGGCGAATGAACCCGCCCGTCGGAGTAGCGACACGCGTCCCGACGCACCACCGAGATCTCAGGCCACTCGATCCGACCGGCACCAACCCCCTGGCTTCGCCCGGCGGGGCCGAGCAGGGAGAACGGACGATCCTCGTGGCCGAGGACGATCACAGCTGCCGCAGCGCGCTGCTCCAGTACTTCGAGCGCAGCGGATACCGGGTCACGGAGGCCGCAGACGGGCCTTCCACGCTGCGGGCCGTCTTCCAGCACTCGGCCAGCCTTGTCCTCCTTGACCTGGGACTTCCTGGCTTTGACGGCACCGACGTGCTGGCCAAGATCCGCCGTCACAGCGCCGTGCCGGTCATCGTCTGCTCCGGACGGGATTCAGAGGAAGACAGGATCCGCACCCTCAACCTGGGCGCTGACGACTTCGTCGTCAAGCCGTTCTCCTTCGCGGAACTCGAGGCCAGGGTCAGGGCCGTCTTGCGCCGTGGCAACGACCAGCCGGCGGCCACCTGCCTCCACCTCGGAGAGCTCGTGGTGGATCGTGACACTCGAACAGTGACCGTGCGCGACAAGTCCGTCCCGATGACGCGCAAGGAATTCGACCTGCTCGCATTCCTGGCGGCGTCGCCGGGCCAGGTCTTCTCCCGCGAGGATCTGCTGGAGCGGGTCTGGGGTTCGACCGAAGAATGGCAAGGCCGCTCCACCGTGACCGAGCACGTCCGCCGGGTTCGTCTCAAGATAGAGCCCGACCCGGATTCGCCTCGCTGGATCACCACCGTTCGTGGCGTCGGCTACCGGTTCACACTGCCCGACGACGTGTGAAAAAGCGCACGAGCCGGAGAGGTTTGGCGACCGCGGATGCGCTCCATCACGCTTGCACTACGGACACCCAATTTTTGGTCCAAAAGTCCTATGGAGTCGGCTCCAGCTTCTGCCGACACTGAGAACGCAGCTCGGTACCAGGCGGTTGCGACGCGAAGTCTGCGTCGGTCCGGGCGCACGATGAACTGTTCTGCACGGGGTGCGGGAAGAACGAGAGGGGCAATGGACATGGGGGGCTCGCCGAAGGCGCTCGCTCGACTGCAGGGCATGCGCGGGGTTGTTTCAGGCTCGGCGCAAGGCGGTGTCGCGTGACCTTTCCCTTGGACGTCTCGGAACAGGGTGCGCCCTACGGGGGAGGCTTTCGTGGCGCCGACTCCAATCCAACCACGGTCTTCACTCCCGTGGGCGACGTTGTCACCGACAAGACGATCCTCGTGGCGGAGGACGACAACAATACCCGCCGGGCGCTGCAGCACTATCTGAAGCGATCCGGGTATGCGGTCGCAGAGGCGGCCAGCGTGGACGAGTCGCTGGAGGCGGTCTTCGCCCACCCGAGCGATCTCGTCATCCTCGACTTCGACATCGGAGGCGGCACGGCGGATGTGCTGACCTCCATCCGGCGCCGCAGCTCGGTCCCGGTCATCGTCTGCTCCGGCCGGTCCTCTGAGCGTGATCGAGTGGCCCTGCTGAACCTCGGTGCCGATGACGTGCTCGCCAAGCCCTACTCCTTCGCCGAACTCGAGGCCCGGATGCGAGCGGTCCTGCGGCGCGGTGGTGGCACTCCCACGACGACGCTCGACCACGGCGACCTCGTTATCGACCAGGGGACCCGCAAGGTGACGGTCGGCGACGTCGAGGTGGTCATGACCCGCAAGGAATTCGACCTCCTCGCCTTCCTCGCCTCCGCACCGGGGCGGGTGTTCTCACGCGAAGACTTGCTCGAGCGGGTCTGGGGATCCAATGGTCGGTGGCAGGGACGGTCCACGGTGACCGAGCACATCCGCCGTGTCCGCCTGAAAATCGAAACCGACCCGGAGAATCCGCGCTGGATCACCACCATCCGGGGTATCGGATACCGGTTCGCGGCGCCGGTCGGCTGAGCGCCGCACATCCCCGGACGGGGCACTCGCGCCGCACTGTCCGCCCCGTGCACCGTAGGAGGTCGCTTCGAAGTTGAAGGTGCCGCCGTAGGGCTCCCCCGGCAGTCGGGCATGACATCTGTTGCGCTCCTCGCAATTGGCGTCGCCGTGCGCGAAAAGCGCTCCTCCCTTCACTGCGCCGCGCTCCAGGCGGCCCATCCCGCCAGGCCGACCAGGACGACGGCGGTGACGACCCTGATCGTTGCGATGTTGATCAACCGAAGCAAGCTCTGACCGCTGACCACGGCGAGCCCGGCCACCGCCCAGAGGGCGAGGACCGCGCCCACGCCGACGGAGAGGGGGTCGTGGTAATGGGCGGCCAGGTTGGCCGTGAGGATCTGCGTGAGGTCGCCCCACTCAGCGAGGAAGATCACGAGGAACGCGGTGACCGCGATGCGACGGTGGGACGCCACCTCCTTCTCCACCAGCTCCTCTTCCTGGCGCTCCTTGATGGCCTCACGGAGGGCAAGCGCGGCGCCCACGAGGAACATGCCTGCAACCACGGCATCGAGGACCTGATGGGGCAAGAGGCGGAAGAGGGCGACTCCTATGGTGACCGCAATGACGACATGCACGACGAAGGCGGCGGCGGCGCCGAGCCAGACGATGCCCGGGCGGCCCCGCGTCGACATGACGAGGGACGCGAACATCGTCTTGTCCGGGAGCTCGCCGATGAAGATGATGGGAAAGACAGCCACGACAACGGCGAAATCCACGAAGACCTTTCTCTGAGAGCGGAACGTCGTGCGCCGGGAGGTAGTGCTCTGCTGCAGTCCCGCCGCCCCGATTACTGGGACTTATCGAGGAGAGACTGCCCCGTCATGCTGAAGACCGCCTCGTCATCAGATTGGCGCCAGAGATCGAGCAGCTCCACTGACACGGGGTCGCAGCCATACCGCATCGGCCCGCTGGTATCGAGGATCGCATCGACGATGGTCGATGCCGCCTGCGCTGGATCGACCACACGGGGGTCGGCATGTGCGCGCCGTAGTGATGCCGCAACGGCGGCCAGAGAGCGGTAGTCGGCGAAACGGGCCGCGCCCTGCTCACCCGTGCTCAAACGGAACATGTCGGTGTCGATGGGTCCCGGAAGGATCTCGACCACCCGGATCCCGAAGGGCGCCACCTCGACCCGCAAGCTGTCGCCGAACGCGGACGCGGCCGCCTTGGAGGCCCGATAGGCGGAGAAGAAAGGTACGGAAGCGATGATGGATGACGAGGTGACGGTGCACACCACGGACGGCTGGTTCTCTCGGAGGGTCGGGATGGATGCCGCGGTGAGCGCGACGACGCCGAAGACGTTGGTCTCGAACATCCGGCGCCAGTCCTCCATGTTGGCGTGCTCCACCGGCAGGTAATCGGTGTCGATACCCGCGTTGTTGACGAGCACGCGCAGGTCCGACGGCAGGTCGAACGTCGAGGGGTCGGTGACGTCGAGCCGGCGGACCCGAAGCCGTCCCTCGGTCTCTGATGCCATGGTGGCGCCCGCGCGGGGATCCCGCATGGTGGCGACCGTGTCGAACCCCCGGTGGGCCAATTCGAGGGCGATGGCCCGGCCGATCCCGCGGCTCGCCCCTGTCACCAGTGCGCTTCCGTGAATATCCATGGATGGAGTCTTCCTCACCTGGGAGACCGACCGACAACGTGCGACGGTGCCCCACACCCGCGAGCAGCTGGTCCCCCGCACGGTGGGCCTGGCATGTGGTGCAGCCGGATTCGTCCGCTGGCGTGCCCGGGCAGCCGCTCACTCTCGGGTTTCCGCCGACCCTGTGGACCGATCCCGAGCTCCACGTTGACGCCTACGACAAGCGGCCCTCAAAGGTCGAATGCGGTCGGGTGTCGAGGTTGGTAGAGCATCATCTGGCCGCCGCCGGGGACCTCGAGGCCGATGGTGCGGCCAAAGCCGCGGTTTTCGATGCTGCCGGCGAATTTGGCACCTTTGGCCCCCAGCTCCGCCACCGTCTGCTCAATGTCATCGCACACGAGCGAGATCTCGTGGTGCTCGGTTCCGCCCTCGGTGGGATGGACACCGAGCTCCGACGGCCCGGTTCCGAAGATGAGCCACCCCTCGTGCGCATCGACGTGCGGCCAGCCCAGGACATCGCGGAAGAATGCGCGCGCCGCGTCGGCATCGTGCGCGTGGACAAGCGTGTGGAGACCGGTGATCATCCTACGAACCTTAAGAGAGATGGCCATCGGGATGCCCGCGGGACGGGCCGTCTCGTCGGACCAGGCCATCGCCGCCCACGGGACTAAGGGCTCCCGACCTCCTCCCCCGTGAGTGCGCCATGCACGTGGCCCAGCTGGTGCCGTAAGCACTCCTCGAGCGAAGGGTGGCGGAAGACGTGCCCCGCCGCCGCCAACCGGGCCGGGAGGACCCGCTGACTGGCCTGCACCATCTCGCGCGCCCCTCGGCGCCCAGGAGCAGCTGCGGGCCGAGGGCGGGGACCGGGAGAAGTGCCGGCCTTCGCATGACGCGGGCCAGGGTTGTTGCATAGTCGCGGTTGGTCACGGGGGTCGGCGCCACCGCGTTGACTGGGCCGACGAGTGCGTCGTCCACCAGGGCCTGCCCGAACACATCGAGCAGGTCGTCAAGATCGATCCACGGGAGCCACTGCGATCCCGGAGCGAGTGGTCCCCCGAGACCAGCCGAGAACAGAGGGCGGAGGAGCTTCAGGCTGGCCCCCCGGGCGGACTGGACAATGCCCGTCCGCACGTGCGCGACACGCACGCCCGCAGCTTGTGCGGGTTCGGCCGCCGCCTCCCAATCCTCGACGAGCTCCGCCAGGAAGCCAGACCCGCGGCCGCCCTCCTCGGTGAGCTCCTCGTTCCCGCGGTCCGTCCCGTAATAACCGACGGCCGACGCGCACAGAAGCACGCGGGGCCCATCGGGCAGGGCGGCCATGAGGCGGGCCAGCTCGGCCGTGGGGCCCACACGGCTGTCGCGGACACGTCGCTTGTGTGCCTGGGTGAAGCGGCCGGCGATGGACGCTCCGGCGAGATGGATGACCGCGTCGACACCCTCGAGCGCGCTCGCGTCAGGCCGACCGGGATCCCAGGCCCGCTCCAGCGGAGAACGCGGCGCGCGGCGCACCAAGCGGATGACGCGGTGCCCACCGGTGGAGAGATAGGCACAGAGGGCCGAGCCGATCAGGCCCGACGAGCCCGTGACGGCCACTGTCAGGAGCCGCCCGCCCATCCTGTGGTGCGCAGCCAGGTCGTCGGCCAGTTGCCGGTGCCGGTAGCGGAAGGTCTGCAGCAGGAACGAGCCCGGGACGGGCGTGTCGACGCGGTCGATGACCCTGGTTGCCGTCTCGCCGACCGCCTCGAAGGAGTGGGTGTGGTGCCAGTGCAACGGCAACGAGACCAGGTCGTCGACGAATCGATGCGGCGGGTCGTCACCCGAGTGCTGCGCCACCCAGCGCACCCGGCCGGGCAACAGCAGGACCGCTCGCCCGTCGACCAGGGAGGGCGCTTCCTGCGCCACCTTGATGGGCTGCCACGGCGGCAGGAGTCGCGGCAGCGCTCCGGGCCGCTCGTGCCAGGCGAAGACCTCGGACACGCGAGCCTTGACGACACTCGAGTACTGCAGCCCCATGCTCTGCTCCCGTCTCGGCACGCCGCCCGACCGACGGCGCAGCCATGCCGCGTGTTGCAGGATATGGGCGAGCCAGCGGAGGGATCACATCGTGGACACACTGCACATCGACCAGCCGCACGAGGGCGTCAGCCGGATCACCCTCGACCGCCCCGAACGGTTGAACGCCATGAACGCGACGTTGGTCGCCGAGCTCCACGAGGTGCTCGCGGGCGTCGCCGTGGACCCTTCCTGCCGGGTCGTTGTCCTCACCGGCGCCGGACGGGGCTTCTGCGCCGGGTTGGATCTCGCCGGGTACGGCGCCGCGCCGGGATCGGAGGGCCTGGACCGGGTGGGAGCGACCTTCGCCACCCAGACCGACATCGCCGCACTGGTCCCCCGGTTGCGCGCCCTGCCCCAGCCCGTGATCGCCGCCGTGAACGGTCCGGCGGCAGGCGGCGGCCTCGCCCTGGCGCTGGCCAGCGATATCCGCATTGCATCCGCATCGGCACGCTTCAACGTGGCCTTCGTGCGCCTCGGCCTCTCCGGCTGCGACATCGGCGTGAGTTGGCTGCTCCCGCGCTTGATCGGCGCATCGCGGGCCTGGGAATTGATGCTGACGGGCCGCATCATTGACGCCGGGGAAGCCGATCGCATCGGGCTCGTCCTCCGCGTGGTGCCCGACGACGTGCTGGAGAGCGCCGCGCTCGAGACAGCGGGCCTCATCGCGGCAAACGCGCCGTGGGGCGTCCGGATGACCAAGGAGGTCATGTGGTCCCAGCTCGAGGTCGGCTCCCTGCAGGCGGGTATCGACCTCGAGAACCGGACGCAGGTCCTGTCGTCCTTGACCAACGACATGCAAGAGGCCGTGGCGGCGTTCCTGCAGAAGCGCCCACCCCGCTACGGCAGCTCCGGGGGTCAGCCGGAGTAACCGGCGCAACGGAGCCGCTGCCGGGATGGCGGCCCGCATGGCTACGTTGGTCTTCTGATGTGGCGTGCCCCCAACCTGCCGCGCGCGTGGGCGCAACGGGTTCCAAGGTGGCCGGGCGCCGGCCTGGTCCTGGCCCTCCTGCTCGCCGGCTGCTCGACCGCAGGGAACACGGAGAGTGGACTTGCCGGGCCGGCGCATTCGCTCTCCCCCGTCCCGGACTATCCCGAGACGTGCGCCCCGGTCGGGGTCGACACGTCGAGCCCGTGCCTGCGCATCACCCTCGATGCGATCGACGCGGCCAGAGCTGCGGAAGGCATGGGCCCCATGGTGCTGCCGGCCGACTTCCCGCGCCTGACCGTTCCCGAACAGCTCTTCGTCACCGTCGACCGCGAGCGGGTGGACCGCGGCCTTGCCCCGTTCACGGGTCTGACCACCGCCCTCGATGCTGATGCAGAGAAGGGGGCCGACTCGGCGCGCCTCCCCGCTCGACCCGGCCCGGCCTATGGCTCGGTGACCACCGAATGGATCGGGGATGTCGACAACGGGCTCGATGCGGACTTCGAATGGCTCTACGACGACGGCCCGGACAGCGGAGTGCCGGGGTGCTCGGGGACCAAGACCTCAGGCTGCTGGGCCGATCGCAAGATCGTCCTGAATCGGTTCGGAGCACGGCACCTCGTCATGGGAGCCGCCTATGACCCGACCGGCGACACGTCGAGCGAGGACCAGGGCGGATCCTCGCTGGCGGCGACCCTCGCCACCTCCACCCATCCGGGGCACTTCGCCTACACCTGGAAGCAGGCCCTGACCGCCATGTCGGCCGGGCGGCTCCGGCCGCTGCGAGCGATTCCCTCCTCGGAGTCCGACACCGGCATCAGCGATCCGAGTCGCAACGTGGCGCCAGTGCCCGACTACACGCGCATCTGCGACGCCGGCGGGATCGACAATTCCCAGGCCTGCCTCGGCGCCGTGCTGGACGCCATCAACCACGCCCACGTGCTGGAGGGGATCCGCCCCATGGTGCTGCCGACGGACTTCGCCCGGTTGAGCATTCCCGACCAGATCTTCGTCGCCATCAACCTCGAGAGGGTGGACCGCGGGCTCCCGGCCTTCGGTGGCCTCACGGGCGCGCTCGACCGGAACGCCCAGTTGGGAGCCGACGCCGCCAAGGACCCACCCGACCCCGGACATGCCTATGACCTCGACGACGCAGAGTGGGCCGGCGGATCATCGAACGGGCTCGATGCCGTGTACGGGTGGATGTACGACGACGGCTACGACAGCGGAAATCTCGACTGCCTGCATCGTGGAGCGGCCGGCTGCTGGGGACACCGAAAAGGCATCCTCGACGATTTTGGCTCAGGTCCCAACCTGGTCATGGGTGCCGCCATCGACACGACCGGCGACACCCACAGTGGCGACAAGGGAGGCACCTCCATGGCGGTGACGCTGGCCGTCGCCGGGGCGCCGGTGCAGGCGTTCACCTTCAGCTGGGCGGGACCTGCCGCGGCGGTGCCACCTGGAGCGGGCTGAGTGCTGACCGTAGGGTGACCGTGATGCCACCGCAGCTCTACAGCAATCCAGCCTGCTCGACGTCGTGGGCGACCGAGCCGTCACCGCTCGGCCGCCCGAGAGGCTCCTCGAGCTCCTCTGACGATCCACGACGATGTCGTGGCGGTCCTCGTAGGGTGTGCGCGCACGGCGCACGAAACGGGGGACGGTGACGACTTCTCTGGTGTTCTACGGGTTTCTCGGCTTGGTGAGCACGGTGGCTGCATTCGCAGTCAACCGCCGGCTCTTCTCGGGCGGGCAGGCCGGCCCGGTCTCGCTGCTCGAAGGGGTCTACTACGCCGTTGGCGTCTGTTCATTGCTCCTCGGGTGGTACTTCAACGTGCGCTACGTCCACCTCTACGGGCACCGGGCCAGCTACATCAACTATACGAAGATGCTCTTCTCGAACTGGGCGGCTGACTCGGCCGCCCAGGACTACACGATCGTGAACCTGGTCCTGCTGCCGCTGTGGACCATCACCGAAGGCCGGCGACGCGGGCTGCAATGGGCCTGGATCTTCTTTGTGATGAGCCTGTTCACCAGCCTGGCCTTCTCCGTGGCGTTCTTCCTCGCCTTCATGGAGCGCCAGCTGCGCTACAACCGCTCGCTGACTCCGTCGAGCACGGCGTAGCCGCAGTTGTAGCCCGGAATGAACGTGACACCGGGCCCCCCGTGGCACCCCGCCCCGCAGAGGTACAGCCCTTCGACGGGCACCGGCGCGTCGGGCCATCCCGTCGGTCCGGGCCGGAAGGGCCCCATGAACTCCGGTTGGAGCAGCCCGTGCGTGAAGTCCCCGCCGGCGCAGCCGAACATCAATTCGTAGGTGTAGGCCGGGTAGTTGAGCTGCCGCTCAATCAGGTCCGGGAAATTCGGGGCGGCCGAGGTGATCTTGGCGACGATGCGCTCCGCCATCTCGTCGCGGAGCCGACCCTGGGTCTCGCGGTCGCCGATCGGCAGGTAGAAGGCGAAGCTGCTGGCGGCGTGCATCCCGTCGGGAGCGAGTGTCGGATCATCGAGCGATGGGATCTGCAGGTTGAAGCTCGGGGACGATGGGACCTCGCCCCGCACGCACCCCTCGAAGTCCCGCTGCATCTGCTCCGCCGTCCCGAAGAACGTGACGTTCCGCCCCAGTGCCGTGTCGTTCAGGGCCTCGTACGGCTCCCGGTACTCGGGCAACCCGCTCAGGGCGAAGTGGGCCTGGAAATAGGCCGCCCGATGGTCGATGGCACCGACGCGCCGGGCGAAGCTCTCGGGGAGGCTGTCGGCGTCGAGCAGGTGTGTGAACGTCGTGGTCGGATCGAGGTTGGACACCACGACGGGAGCGGTGGCCACCTCGCCCTCACCCAGCTCGACGCCGGTGACAGCGCCACCCTCGACGACGATGCGGGACACCTTGGCGTGGCGCCGGAGCTCACCACCGTGTTGCTCGAACATCCGGGCCAAGTGATCGGCCATGGTGCCCAGACCACCTCGCACCTTCGACATCGTCGCCGTTCCCGGCGACGCCAGGGCGAACGCGAGGCAGAGGGCGCTCCCGGGAGAGAAGGGGCCCCGGAACGTCGAATTGACAGCGAGAAAGGCCAGCATGCTGCGCACCGGCGCGTGCTTCACCGGGTCGGGCAGGAAGCGGTCGACCACATCCATGACACTCCCGAACATGGCAGTCCGGATGGCCTCCCGCTCCGATTCGTTGGCGGCGCACGCCCACATTTCGTCCAGTGACTTGGGCGGCGTGCGCACGTCGAAGCGGCCGATGGCGCGTGCGGGGGCCTCGGCCCACCCCGCCACCTCGGCCATCCCGAGCACCGCCTCGATCCCGATCGTCTCGCCGAGGTGCTCCAGGAGTCGTTCGGGATCCGAATAGAGCAGGATCGGCGGCTGGCCGTCGTCGCTGATGCTGGCGGACTGGACCTCCGGCTCGTAAATGGGGCAGGCGCCGAGGTCGAGATCCTCGAAGATCTGGTTCGGCACCGGGAACTGGATGGAACCGGCCAGCTCGAAGCGGTAGCCCCGGATGAGCTCCGTGGTCGACGCCATCCCCCCGATGAAGTGGTTCTTCTCCAAGCACAGGACCCGCAGACCCCCGCGGGCCATGACCGTCGCCGCGGTCAGGCCGTTATGACCCGCTCCAATCACAATGGCGTCGTAGTCGGTCATTGCTGGGACTGTAGCGACCCCCGGTCCATCCGGCTCGTTCCGCCGGCGACTCGCCGGGCGTGCCCCCTGCATCAGCCACGTCAGGCGCCTGGGTGCACCGCCCATGATTAAAGATGTCGCCCTTTGGCAATGCTCCTTTCAAGACCGAAGGAGGGACCATGAGCGAAGGATCCAGCAACGGGCCGGGCGGCCCGGACGCGGAGGTGGCCGAGGAGACGAAGGTCGAAGAGCTGTTGGAGGCCTCGGTCGCCCATTCCGCCGATCGGCCGCCGACACCCGATGAGGAGGCCGCAGCCGAGGGCAATACCCTCGACCCCGAGGTCTCCGCGCACGAGCGGGAGATGGGGAAGATCGGTGCCGAGGTCAAAGGGGAGGGCGAGATCGACTGACCGGGGGACCCGCCGAGAGCACACGAGTGTCAGCCCGCTCCCCTGATGTGCGGGGGGAGCTCGCTCGAGTGGTCCCCGTCGCGTACCTGCGCCAACGAGGCCGCCGCGTCCTCCGTGCTCATGGTGCCGCGGGCCACGGCCGCGTCGGTGTGGACCTGCGCGTGACGGGCGCGGACGGCCGCCATCGCTTCGTCGAACTCCGGCGTCCCCGCGGTTGCCCGGAGCCGGGTCGCCTCCTCCGCGGTGACCCGGCCGGAGGCGACCATGGTGTCCAGCCGCTCAATGATCCGCTCTTGTTGCATCGCTTCGCGTCCCTCCAGGTGTTGGCTGATCGTGGCCTTCTCCGTCGCTGTCGAAGCGTTCCGCGCAGCGATCGGAGCAGAAGTAGTGCTGCTCGCCGGCGCGGCGGCGCGTCGCCGGCGCGTTCGCCTTCTCCACCTGCATGCCGCAGACCGGGTCGCGCGCGTCGCGCTCCCCGCCTCCGAGCCGCGCCCGATGGCGGTACAGGAAGTAGAGGACGCCGAAGAGCACCAGGAAGATCAGATTCAGGTACGTGGTGTAGTTCCAGGAGAAGTGGGCCGGGGCGATCGTGGTGGGTCGCGCTGTCGGCACCAGGCCGGCGGCGCCGAAGAGCAGCTCCGTGAGCAGCCCCGCGGTGGACATCAGGGCCCAGAACACCGCCAGCATCCGCAGCATCAACCGCGTCCCGTAGTAGCGGCGGTAGATCATCAGGAGCGGGAACGCGATCAGGTCCGCAAAGATGAAGGCGATCACACCGCCGAAGGAGATGCCGCCACTCCACAGCGCCGCCGCCAGGGGCACATTGCCGATGGAGCAGACGAAGCTGATGATGGCGATGAAGGGGCCGACAATGGCGTTCTCCACGCTGGTCCAGAACCCGTGTCCGGTGATGAAGACTGCCTGCCACACCGACGTCGGCACCACGACCGCCAGAAACCCTGCCACGGTGTAGCCGATGAGCAGCTCGCGCCGCACCATGGTGAGGTCCGACATCGTGTAGGTGGCGCTGTCCGCCCAACCGGCCACCGATCGCAGCCGAACCTTGAACGGCGCCTGCGCACCGTGCGCGTCCGGCAGGCCACCGTGCTCATGTTCGAGCGCGTCCTCCTCCGACTCCAGGCGCGCCCGGGCCTGCACGACGAGACGCCCGCGCAACCACAACGCCCCCAGCGTGGCCAGGAGGACGATCATGATGATGCCGCCGACGAATTCGCTGACGGCGAACTGCCAGCCCATCAACACGATCAGCACGATCCCCAGCTCTATGACCAGGTTGGTCGACGCGAACATGAAGACCATGGCGGCAATGAAGTCCGCTCCCTTCTCGAAGAGCGATTTCGCCATGGCGGACGCGGCGTAGGAGCACGACGACGACACTGTCCCGTAGCCCGAGGCCCTGAGGACCGCCGGTGCCCGGTGGTCGCCGAGCCGTCGGCGCATGGCGTCGCGACTCACGAACGCTTGCACCGCTCCGGCCAGACCGAACCCGAGCACAAGCGGCCAAAGCGTCTCCCAGAACATGAAGAAGCCTTCTCGGAGCGATCGCCCGATCTCCACCAGCACGGTGGCCGTTCCAAGCATCAGAGTCAGGAGCGAACGAGCCGACGTATGGCGGCGGAGGCCTCATTCAGCTTCTCAGCCGCTTCGTCGCCGCCCTCACGGACGGCATCGGAGACACAGTGCGCCAGGTGGTCGTCGAGCAACTCCAGGGCGACGGCTTGGAGGGCCTTGGTCGCGGCAGAAATCTGTTCGAGGATGTCGATGCAGTACCGGTCCTCGGCCACCATCCCGTGGATGCCCCTTACCTGACCCTCCACCCTCCGGAGGCGCTTCTGCAGCGCGTCCTTGCTGTCGATGTAACCCGGTCGCATAGTCCTCCGATCGATGTACCCTATACCCCTATAGGGTATAGGACAGGCCTGCCAGGCGACGGGACGTCCGCCGCTCAGCCCATGGCCTCGGCCACCCGGCGCATACCCTCTCGCCACGACACCTGCGTGTGGCCGAGGATCTCGTGCATGTGGGTCACGTCGGGCCAGATCGGCCACGGGGCTGCGGGGTCGTAGCGGATCAGTGCTGGGCGGCCGACCAGCTCTCCCAGGTAGGCGCAATACTCCTCGGCGCTGACCGTCTCGCTGCCGGCGAAGTTGACGACCACCGGCTCGGGAGAGGCCACCTCGAGGGCGCGGACGGCGAGCCGCACGTAGTCGTCCTCGTAAATCGGGTTGTAGTTGTTGGGCTCCTCGGGATACAGGACGATCTCATCGCCGCGGAGGATCCGGCGCAAACGGTTGACGGGCGTGCCGCCTTCCGGCCCGTAGGTCGAGAAGATGCGGATGATCGTGAGCGGGCTGCCCGCCTGCCCCGCGGCAAAGCGCACGACCGCCTCCCCCGCGATCTTGGACAGGCTGTACGCCCCGAGGTGGACTCCCGGCGGGTCGTCCTCGCGCAGCGGCCGACGTCCCTGGTACGCGTAGGCCGAGCCGGTGGAGCAGTACACGAAGGAGGCACCGGGACAGGCGGCGACCAGACGGCCCGACGCCTGTGCATTCGTCGCAAAGACCCGCTGCCAGTCCGCGTCCTGCGCCTCGCGACCCAGACGGGCGGCCGCATGAAAGACGTGCGTGATCCCGTCGGGGAGCTGGCGCAGGTCCATCTCCCCCACGTCCGCCACGATCGGCTCCACCCCGGCGCCCTCGAGGCGGGAACGGTCGCCCTTGCTCCCGCAGCGCGCCAACCCGAAGACGTGGTGGCGGGAGGCCAGGGCCCGCGCGACCGGAAACCCGACCCGCCCGGTCGCCCCGGTGACGAGCACCCGCCAGCGCGGCGGGCCGGAGGAAGACGCAATGGTGGTCACGCCAAACCGTAGGGCACCTCACCGCATGCCTGTCTGGTGGGCAGGCTCCGGGTGGGACGGGTCAGTTGCCCAGGATCCCGAGTCCCTCTTCCCGTATGCCCTTGGCCCGGGCGTCGGCGAAGTGCTCCAGCCACTCCCGGATCTCTTCGCTCCCCGTCTCGTCGGCCCAGCGCCGGGGCATCGCCGGAAACGAGTAGCCCGCAGGGAGCGCGGGCGGCTGCGGTGCCTGCGCCCGTCGCGCCAGCGCGGCGTCAACCGCCGGTGCGAGACGCGCCGCCTTCGCCCGTACCTGGGCCTCGTCGCGCTCCTTGAAGGCCGGGAGCACGTCGCGGCCGAACAGCTCGAGTGACTCGCAGATGTGCTCGTGGCGGTTCTTCCCGGCCTGCAGCACGAAGATGACCTGGTCGACGCCCGCCTGCTCGAACCGCTGGAGGTACTCACGCACCTGCCTCGGCGTTCCCGTCGCACCGCGCAGCCCCGTGCGCTCGGCCGCCGCCAACTTGGCCCCGAGACGCTCCTGGCGCAGCGCTGTCTCGATCTCGGGCGAGTACCCCTGATCGCCGCGCCGGTCGAGATACTCGGCCCAGACATCGGTCGACCCCGGCTGGTGCTCCCCGAAGACGTAGTAGTGACCGAGCGAGTACCCGAAGAAGTTCCCACCCTCGAGGCCGCGGTCGAGCGCCACCTTCTCGTCGGGATGGCACATCATTTGGGTCACGCACGCGATGTTCGGGTTCACCGCCAGCCCGACGGGGACGCAGGTCGCGGCCAGGGTGTGCTCGTAGTCCGCCACCCATTTCTCCGCCTCTTCGGGGTCGATGAACGCAAAGGTGAGAGCGCCGATGCCCTTCTCGGCCGCCAGCAAGATGGTGTCCCGGCGGGAGCACGCCACCCACAAAGGAGGATGCGGCCGTTGCATGGGCTTGGGCACGACGTTGCGCGGCGGCATCTGGACGAAGCGGCCGTCGACCCCGGTGAACGGGGTCTCGGTCATACAGCGCAGCGTGACCTGCAGCCCCTCGAGCCACGCGTCGCGCTTGGTCGCCGGATCGACCTGGAACCCGCCCAGCTCGGCCTCCGAACCGGACTCCCCGGAGCCGAACTCCACCCGGCCGCCCGACAGGAGGTCGAGGGTGGCCACGCGCTCGGCGGTGCGAGCGGGATGGTTGTACCCCGGCGCAGTCTGAATGATCCCGTGGCCCAGCCGGATGTCCTTGGTCCGCTGACTGCACGCGCCGAGGAACACCTCGGGCGCCGAGGAATGGCTGTACTCCTCCAGGAAGTGGTGCTCGACCTCCCACACGACGTCGAACCCGAGACGATCGGCCAGTTCGACCTGCTCGAGAGCCTCCTGCAGAAGGCGGTACTCCGAGTCGGCCTCCCACGGGCGCGGCAACTGGTGCTCGTAGAAGACCCCGAACTTCATGCGGCACCGAGCGACTGGAACTCGGCCAGGATGTCCGCCCCGTTCGTGTGCTGCGCGCACCAGAACTCCACCTCGGCCAGGGCGCCACGCCGGCCCTCCTGACGCACCGCGCCCAGGCTGTGGGCGAGCAGTGGGTCCCAGATCCGCCCGATCATGTCGGTCCCGGCGTAGGTGCGCCCCCCTTCACCACTCCACGTGCGATCGCGCATCTCCGTGAGGGCGGCCCGCAGGTAACCGACGTGTGGCGACTCGTCAGCCCTGATGTACCCCACGAGGCGGGCGGCTTCGCCATCCCCCGCCACGAGCTCGGCATCGGACATCCATTCCTCCGCCCAGGCGAACGTGTGGAAGGCGGAGATCTCAATGAAGAGGACGCGGATCATGAGCGAGACCATCATCTCCAGCTCGGCGGGAATGTCGTCGGGCAGCAGCCGGACCGCCTCCGCGCCCGGACGGCCGGCGCCGAATCCCATCCGGGCCAACATCGCCTCGATGTCGAGCTCCTCGCACGGCCGCTCGAAGGCGATGTCGCGGGCGGCGAACCACATGTCCTTGTGACCCGCCTCCTCGTCCCAACCGGCCTCGTCGCGACCGTGCGCCTCGAAGAGCCCCCGGCCGAGATGATCGATCGCCGTCCCGCCGATGTCCTCCACGAAATGCCGTTGCAGACCCTTGGGCTGCAACAGGCGGATGTTGGCGCCGAATCCCTCGACGGTCCCGATCCGGGTCAATGTCGCCATGAGCGGTTCGGGGACGCCGGCGCGAATCAAGAAACGGGCCTGCTCGACGTTGGGGAAGGAACGTTCCCACCACTCCAGCGGGACGTCGATCAGCTCACTCCCGAACTCTGCGCTGTTCTGCGCACTCCATGCCGCGATGGCGGGGAGCCGGAATTTCGTGCGTGGTGAGACGTACCGTCCCTCGTGGTCGAACCCACCGTGACAGCGCACGCCGCCGGCGATGAGGGGCTCCGCGACCGTCAGGTCGGCCAGGAGCTCCTGCTCGGTGAACTCGACCTGCACCGTCCCCATGGGCTTTCCTCCCTTCCGGGTCCTGCCCGGCGTAACTCAGTGGTATACACTGACGCGTATACAGTCCGAGGGCAAGCTGCTTTCACGAGCCGAACGACGCGCCGCCATCCTGCACGGCGCCGCACTGGCCTTCGCCTCGTCCGGCTTCGCCGACACCTCCATGGACGACGTCGGCACCGCCTGCGGGGTGACCAAGCTCATCGTCTACCGCCACTTCGGGTCGAAGGAAGAGCTCTACCGCGAGATCCTCCAGCAGGTCTTCGACCACCTCGGCGTGGAGCTCCGCGCCGAGTTGGCCAGGCCGACGCACGCCGGCCTCGGCCCCCGGACGCTCCTGACAGTGGCGCGGGAGGACCCCGCGGCCTTCACGCTGCTCTGGCGTCATGCGGCCCGCGAGCCCCAGTTCGCCGAATACGCCGCAGAGCTGCGTTCGGTCTCGGTCTCCGTCGTGCGCCAGCTCAGTGACCTCGACACCGGTGACGAGGTGCTCGATGCCTGGCATTCCGAGGCCCTCTTCGGCTGGCTCGTGGAGACGACGCTCACCTGGCTCGAACGCGGCGATCAGGCCCGCGACGATGCCTTCGTCGAACAGACGTCGGCCGGCTTCCGGGCGCTCCGCGCGGCCCTGACCCAAGGTGCGGCCCTGGTCTGACCGCGCGCCGCGATCCCCCTTGGGCTGAGCCCCCCGTGACCTGACGGAAGCTGCAGAAGCGTTGCCTTCCGGCGATGGAACGGCGACGATGGGCCGTGCTCGACACATCCCCGTAGACGGCGAAGAGGAGTGCCGTGACCCGGAAGCTGGCCGAACGCGTGGTGGCCTGGCGCTGGTACTTCATCGCCGGCTGGATCGTGCTCGGCGCCCTGCTCGTGGTGCTGGCACCGTCGCTCGGCGGCTTCATCTCGTCGGGCTACGGCCTGCCCGCGTCGTACCAGTCGACGCAGGCGGAGACGATCGCCTTGAAGGACTTCCCATCGGTGGCCTCGGCCTCCGGCATCATCGCGGTCAACGCCACGGACAACTCCGTGCTGACGGCGCCCGAACTCCAGAAGATCGATGCGCTCGCCACGGCCCTCGACGGCGACCACATCGACTCCGTGAGTTCGGTGACGACGTCGCCCCTGTTCTTGTCGAAGAACCAGAAGATCCAGCTGATCGAGGCCACCATGACCGGACAGCCGGGCGACGACGGGCCCAATGCCGCTGTCGCCACGCTGCGATCGGACACCGACGCCTTCCTGGCGGGGTCGGGGTTGCGGGGCCAGCTCACCGGGAACGCCGCCATCTCGGTTGATCAAACGAGCGAGTTCAACCGCGCCGAGAAGATCATCTCTCTCGCCACCGTCCTGCTGATCCTGGTTCTGCTCGCGTTGGTGTTCCGCAGCGTGATCATCGCCTTCCTGCCCCTGCTCGTCGTCGGTCTGGTGCACCAGATGGCCCAGTCCCTCACCGCCTTCTTCGCCCAGTGGTTCGGCTTCTCGGTCGGCACGGAGCTCGCGCCCCTGCTCATCGTCGTGATGTTCGGCGTCGGCACGGACTACATCGTGTTCATGCTGTTCCGGTACCGGGAGCAATTGGGGAACGGGCAGGACCCGCACGAGAGCCTGATGGTCGCCCTCTGCCGCGCCGGCGAGGTCATCGCGTCCGCCGCCGTGACCGTCATGCTCGCCTTCGCCGCGCTGCTGGTGGCTTCCATCGGCCAGCTGCGATCCCTGGCCCCGGGCCTGATCATCGGCGTGGGACTCATGCTGCTTGGCCGCTCTGACGCTGGTGCCCGCCATCCTGAGCCTGTTCGGCGCAACCGTCTTCTGGCCCTCGACGCCCAAGCCCCACGATCCGGCGCACCGGACGCGCTCGGAACGGATGGGCGCGGCCGTGGCCAAGCGCCCGGGCATGGTGCTCCTGGCCAGCGTCGTCGTCCTCGTGGTCCTCGCCAGCGGCGTCCTCGGCCTGAAGGTCACCTACAACCAGCTGGCGGAGCTGCCGCAGAACAATCCCTCGACCGAGGCCTACAACACGATCTCCTCCGCGTTCCCCGCCGGCTTCCTGGGCCCGAGCCAGGTCTTCGTCACGTCGGCGGCGCCGCTCCATGCGACCGCAGTCGACGCGCTGGCCTCCAAGCTCGCCCATACCGAGGGCGTGGCGCAGGTCCTGCCCGTGCAGTACTCGGCCGGGCACAGCGCCGCCCTGATCCAGTTCCTCCTGACCGACGATCCGTACTCGAATCAGGCGATCGCGGACATGGCGGGGCCCATTCGAGCGGCGATCGTCGACGTCGTCCCCGGAGCCACCGTCGTGACCGGAGGCCCGACCGCGACCTTGACCGACGTGAAGGCGGCGCTCCAGATCGATACGCGCAACATCCTTCTCCTGGCGCTCCTCGTGGTGGCGGTGATGCTGGCGATCCTGCTGCGGGCCCTGGCGGGCGCCGCCTACCTCCTCATCGGCATCCTTCTGACCTACGCCGCCACCATCGGCGTCGTGGCCTACATCTTCATCAGGGGGCTGGGCTACGACGGGCTCGACTTCTCCATCCCGATCGTCGCGTACATCTTCGTGATCGCCGTCGGCACGGACTACAACATTCTGATGGCGACCCGGCTGCGCGAGGAATTCCAACAGGGCGTCGAGCCGCACGAGGCGGCCCGCATCGCCATTGTCGAGGGGGCGCCGGCCGTGACGGCGGCCGGGATCATTCTGGCGGGGACGTTCGCGTCACTGCTGCTGACCGGGATCCAGCTCCTGGAGGAGATCGGCGCGGCCGTGGCCCTCGGCGTGCTCCTCGCCTCCAACGTGCTGGCGACCCGGATTGTGCCCACGCTGGCCGCATTGCGGGGCTTCCACTTCTGGTGGCCCCACCACACCCACACCAAGACAGTGGCCGACCGGGAGGAGCTGGTCTCGCACCTCCGCCGCGCCGTGCCGGTGTCGGTGGGCAGCGAGCCGGACTAGCGGCGTCATTCGATCTGCGGCCCGGTCCCGGCTGACGACACGGGTGACGATCAGGCCGGCGCGGCGAACGGCGAGGGCTGGTTGAAGATGACGGCGAGGCTCACGATCTTGTCGTCGCGGACACTGAAGTAGTTGGTCATCACCAGCTCGTCGGGCAGGTTTGTCTTGTCGTACGTGCCGTCGTAGCGGGCTCGCACAATGGTGTCGCCGTAGTGATCGATGACCTCGCGCACCTCCATGGTGACGTGGTCGCCGACCATCTCCTTGGCCACCCAGGCCCGGATGGCGTCGATGCCATTGATCTCCCGGCGGGCGTCGTTCACGTACGCATCGGGAGCGAACGTGGCGACGATGCCTTCGATGTCGAAGGCGTTCACGGCGGCGATGTGCTCGGCGATGACGCCGGTCAACTCGGTGGTGCTCATGGGGGTCTCCTCTCCCGCTTCTTGTGACATCACCACCGTGCGCCATCCCCGAGAGGGAGAGTCAACACGTCGTCCCGTCCTTGACTCTCCCCCCGGGGGAGAGTCGAAACTGGGGACATGCCGTCGTCCCTGGCCATCGGTGATTTCTCCCGGGCCACCCACCTCAGCGTCAAGACCCTCCGGCACTACCACCGGCTCGGTCTGCTGATCCCGGCCGAGATCGACCCGGACTCGAGCTACCGCCGTTACAACACCGAGCAGATCCCCACGGCGCAGGTCATCCGACGGTTCCGCGATCTCGACATGCCGCTGGAGCAGATCGGCGCCGTCCTGCAGGCGCCCGACGTCGACTCCCGCAACGAGCTCATCGCCGCCCACCTGGCCCGGCTGGAGCAGAACCTCCTCGAGACGCAGGAGGCGGTCGCCTCGCTGCGCGACCTGCTCCAGGGTCCGTCGCCGGCGACGCCCATGGAACATCGGAGCGAGCCGGCACTGCAGACCGCGGCCATCAGCGAGACGGTGAGCCTCGACGCACTGGGGCCGTGGTTCCAGGGCGCCCTCGGGGAGCTCACCGCGACGTTGGCCGCGCAGGGCGTCACGACGACCGGCCCACCGGGCGCCGTGGTCGCCAACGACTTCTTCTCCGAGGAAGCGGGGCGACATCACCGTCTTCGTCCCCTTGGCGGAGAAGATCAGGCCGATCGGCCGCGTCGAACCGCTGTCCCTGCCCCCTGTCGAGCTGGCGACCATTGTGCACGCCGGGTCCCACACCGACATCGACCGCGCCTACGGAGCACTGGCGACCTATGTCTCCGACCGCGCCCTCGGTGTCGACGGGCCCATCCGGGAGCGCTATCTCGTCGGCCGGCTCGACACCGACGACGAGACCGCGTGGCGGACCGAGATCGGCTGGCCCATCTTCCACACCGGTCCGGTGGCCTGAGCGGCCGCAGCACCGAGGCGATTCACGCCCGCAGGGAGATCCCGGCCACCCAGGTGGCAACGATCTCGGCGACCTCCGCTTCGCTCTTGCGCAACGAATGGTCGCCGTCGACGAAGACGCGGGTGACCGGCCCCGGAATCGCGGCGGTCTCCCGCTCGAGCTCCTCCGGCGTGGCGAAGGCGTCGCGCCGGCCCGAGACGAAGAGACACGGCAGGCGAAGCTCGGGGAAGTGCTCCGTGCGCAGGCGCTCGGGGCGACCCGGCGGATGGAGCGGGTAGCTGACGAGGACCAGGGCCGCCACGTCGAGGCCCTCGGCGGCGGCCATGGAGCACATCCGGCCTCCGAAGGAACGACCGCCGACGGCGATGCGGCCGGTCGGGACGGAGAGGCGCTCCGCCAGCGCCTCCGTGGCGGCGCGCACGGTCTGGATGCACACCGCCGGCGGATCGGTGCGGCGCTTGCCGGCGGCCTGCCCGGGGAACTCGACGCGCTCGACGGCCACGCCGGTACGGCTGACCGCCACGTCGATGGCGACGAGCCCGGACTGCTCGCGTCCGGCACTCGCGCCCGGCGTGAGCACGAGCCCGGCAATTCTCGCTTTGGCCATCGGACCATCATGGCGTGCATGGCCGAGTCGGAGTCACTGGCACGCCTGCGCCGGCGCCTGGCGGTCGCCGTCGGGACGGTCGATTCGGCTCGCCCGCTCGGAGGCACCGCCTACCTGGCGAAGTGGGTGGGCGCCGGCTCGTCGCCAAGTTCGGGCCGGGCTGCCGCGACGAGGCCGACGGGTTGCGCCAGCTCGGCGCGGCGCCCGGAGGCCCTCCGGTCGCTGATGTGGTGCTCGAGGAGGCCGATCTCCTCGTCACCGCCGCGGTCGACCAGGTGCCCCGGACCGCCGGGCACGACGAGGCGCTCGGGCGCGGCCTGGCGCTGCTGCACCAGACGCCCTACCCGCACTGGGGTGGCGGCTCGTCATGGGTGGGGGCCTGCCCTGTCGACCCGGCCCCACGGACCGACGGCCCTGCTTTCTACGGGCCGCGCCTGCTCGACCTGTCCGCCCGCTGTGCCCTCGAGCACGTCGTCGAGCCTCGTCGCCGCACCGATTGGACGAACTCCTCCCACCCGGCGGCCCGGTCCTCGTGCACGGCGACCTCTGGTGGGGCAACGTCCTCTTCGGGAGCGACGGCCGTTCGTGGCTCATCGACCCGTCCGTCCACGGCGGGCACGCCGAGGAGGACCTGGCCATGCTCGCTCTCTTCGGCGCGGTGCCGGACCGGCTGCTCCATGCCTAGAGCGAGGTCCAGCCTCTGCACACCGGCTGGGAGGAGCGGGTGGCGCTGTTCCAGCTCGCCCCGCTCCTCGTGCACGCCGTGCTGTTCGGGGGCGGCTACCGGGCCCAGGCGGAGGCCGTGGCGCGCCGTTTCGCCTGAACGTCAGACGGAGCGGTCGACCTCGTCGAGGTATCTCGCCTTGACCGGGTCCGGGAGGAACGCCGCCCGGAACGAGTTGCGCGCCAGCTCGGCGATGGCGTGGCGCGGCGAGGTCGAACGCCTCCGCCACCGCGCCGAGATTGTCGGCGACGTACCCGCCGAAATAGGCGGGGTCGTCCGAGTTGATCGTCACGAGGAGGCCGCGCCGCACCAGAGCCGGAAGGTCGTGCTGCTGCAACGTGGGAAAGACCCGCAGCTTCACGTTGGAGAAGGGGCACACGGTGAGCGGGATCTGCTCCGCCACCAACCGCGCCACGAGGCGGTCGTCCTCCAGGCACCGCACACCGTGATCGATGCGCCGCGCCTGCCAGCAGGTCCAGCGCCTCCCAGATGTACTCGGGCGGGCCCTCCTCACCGGCGTGCACGACGCCGGGGAGGCCCATCTCCCGGGCCTGCCGGAAGACCCGCTGCGAACTTGCCGGGAGGGTTGCCCACCTCGGCGGAGTCGAGGCCGACGGCCAGCAGGTGCTCGGCAAAGGGCCGGGCTTCCTCCAGCGTCTGCAGCGCCGCCTCCTCGCTGAGGTCGCGCAGGAAGCACAGGATCAGGCCCGACGAGATCCCCAGCTCCGCCGCGCCGTCGGAGAGGGCGCGGCGGATCCCCATGCAGCAGGTCTCGAACGCGACACCGCGCTGGGTGTGCGTCTGCGGGTCGAAGAAGACCTCGGCGTGACGCACGCCCTGACCGGCCGCCCTGGACAGGTAGGCGTGCGTGAGGTCGTAGAAGTCCTGCTCGGTCCGGAGCACGGCGCAGTTGGCGTAGTAGATGTCGAGGAACGACTGGAGGTCCTCGAAGCGGTAGGCGCGGCGGAGCGCGTCCACGTCGGCGTACGGCAGGTGAACCCCGTTGCGCGCCGCCAGCTCGAACGCCAGCTCCGGCTCGAGCGTCCCTTCGATGTGCACGTGCAGCTCCGCCTTGGGCAGCTGCCGGACGAATGCGGTCGTGTCGGTCCGGGCCGGATCGTCGTCGACCTCGCGCATGGCTCCATGGTGGCGCATGGCGGCCTGCACCCGGGCGAAGTGGACCGACCGCTCCGCTTGGCCCACTAGGGTAAGCGGAGTGAAATCTCCGGATACGAGTCGGGCGGAGGCGCGGAGCGGGCCGGCCCCGACGAGCATGATCCGACCGATGCGCAGCGACGCCCTGAAAAACCGGGAGCGTCTGCTGGTCGCCGCGGCCGGTCAGGTCTTCGAGGAGAAGGGGCTCGAAGCCAGCGTGGCCGACGTGGCCGGCGCGGCCGGCGTCGGCATGGGCACGCTCTACCGCCACTTCCCCTCCAAGGAGGCCCTCGTCGAGG
Organism: uncultured Acidimicrobiaceae bacterium; assembly: GCA_963741995.1. Classification (GTDB taxonomy): domain Bacteria; phylum Actinomycetota; class Acidimicrobiia; order Acidimicrobiales; family RAAP-2; genus Bog-473. The sequence continues at coordinate 258,154 of CAVUKI010000010.1, read as the reverse complement.
CGTTGGTGTCGGATGTCCTCGAGACGACCATCGCCCTGGCCCGTGCCGCGGCGGCGCGGCCCGACGGAACGGGCCTCGAGCACTTCCTCCAGGAGTCGAGCGCCTATCAGGCGGAGCACCTCGGCTGCCTGCCCAAGTTGTGGATCACCGATCACCATCTCGTGCAGACGGCACGCGATCTGATCGCCGGACTGCTCGCCGACGCGCAGGCGCACGGCCGGGTACGCCTCGACCTGCGGAGCACGGACATCTCCCTCGCGCTGTGGTCGATCCGGGGCGTGCTCGAGACCACCGGCCCGAACGCACCCGAGGCGTGGAAGCGGCATCTCGACCTCCTGGTCGCCGGCATGCGCCCGACCGATGCCGAGTTGGCGCAGCGGCCGCTCAGCCAGAACCAGGTCGACCGGATCCTTTCCAGGCACGAACCGTCGGCGGCGACGCCGGGCCGGGTGAGCCGATGACGACGCTGCAGGACGCCGGCACGGTGGCACCGCACAAGGCGACGAGCCGGGCCCACATGTGGATCCTCGTCATCATCGCCGGCGCGCAGCTCATGGTGGTGCTCGACACGACGATCATGATCATCGCCCTGCCCTCGGCGCAGCATGCCCTCGGGTTCTCCAACACCGACCGGCAGTGGGTGGTCACCGCCTACACGCTGGCCTTCGGCGGCTTCCTCCTGCTGGGCGGGCGCATCAGCGACATGTTCGGGCCGAAGCGCACGCTGATGATCGGCGTGGCCGGCTTCGCCCTGGCGTCGGCCGTCGGCGGGGCGTCGCAGACGACGCTCATGCTGATCGGCGCCCGCGGGCTGCAGGGCCTCTTCGGCGCGCTGCTGGCGCCGTCGGTGCTCTCGATCCTCACCTCGACCTTCTCGCGACCCGAAGGAGCGGGGGCGTGCCTTCGGGATCTACGCCACCATCGCCATCGCCGGGTCCGCCTTCGGGCTCATCCTCGGCGGCTTCCTGACCCAGTACGTCGACTGGCGCTGGTGCCTGTACGTGAACCTGCCGATCGCCGGGCTGGTCCTCCTCGGTGCCTTCAGGCTGATCCCGACGCGTGCGGGCATACCCGGCATCCGGCTGGACGTGCTCGGCGTCGTCCTCGGGTGCGGCGGACTGGTGGCCCTCGTCTACGGGCTGGGCGAAGCCGGCACCAGCGGCTGGGGCGCCACCGATGTCGTCGTGTCCCTGGTCGCCGCCGGCCTGCTCCTCAGCGCGTTCGTCCTGTGGCAGAGCAAAGGCCCCAATCCCCTCCTGCCGCTGCGCGTCGTACGCAACCGGAACCGGGCGGGCTCGTTCACGACGATCCTGCTGGCCGTCACCGGCATGTTCGGGACCTTCCTGTTCCTGACCTACCTGCTCCAGACCATCGACCACTACTCACCGCTCAAGACCGGCATCGCCTTCCTTCCGCTGATGGCCATGAACGCGCTGGCAGCCACGCAGGTGGCCAGCCGCCTGATGCCGCACGTGCGGACCCGGCTGCTCGTGGTCCCCGGCCTCCTGCTGGCAGCGCTCGGCGTCGCCCTCTTCACCCAGTTGACGCCGGACGCCTCCTACCTGACCAGCGTGCTGCCGAGCGAGCTCCTCCTGGGCTTCGGGCTGGGGCTGGCCATCGTGCCCTGCATCAGCACCGCCACCCAGAACGCCGAGCCGAAGGACGTCGGGGTGACGTCGGCCATGACCAACACCTCCCAGCAGATCGGGGCCTCCATCGGCACCGCCCTGCTCAACACGATCGCGGCGGCGGCCACCACGACCTATCTCGCGACCCACCATGTGCAGAGCAAGGAGGAGGTGTCCCGGGCGACGGTGCACGGCTACGCCGTGGCGAGCGGATGGGCCGCCGGGATCCTCGTACTGGCCGCGGTGCTGGCCGGCATCCTCATCAACGTCAACCCAGGACGGCCCGTGGTCCCGGATGAAGCCAGCGCAGTTGGCGATGGGGTCGATGCAATCGATCCCGTCGGGATCTCGCCCGAGTACTGAGTTTCCGGGACGGCAGTCAGGCCACCAGCTCCGGGCCCGACCACTCGAAGCCCTCGCCGTCGACGAGCTCGAACTCGGCCTGCGCCGCGTCGAGGGCACGCTCGGACTCGACGTCGGGCGACTCGGCCTGCTCGGTGCCGGGCAGGTGGATCATGAGGGCCACCATCACGAGCGCGGCGATGCCGAAGAGGGCCGCAACGGCGAACGTCAGATCGAGGCCGTGCACGAGGTGCGTCGGGACGCCGGCGCCGGCCTTGAGCTGCGCGTGGCCGGCGGCCGCGCTCAGCACGGTGACGAGCACCGCCAGCCCCAGCGCCGCCCCCACCTGTTGGGTGACGTTGACCAGGCCGGACGCCGCCCCGGCGTCGGCCGGCTCGACGCCGGCGAGCCCCGCCTGCGTCAGCGGCACCAGCGCCGTCCCCGAGCCCGTGCCGAGGAGCACGAGGCTGACGAAGATCTGCAGGTACGACGCACCGGCGTGCAGCTGGCTCGACATGAGCAGCGCGACGACGGTGAGGCTGATACCGCCCATGATCAGCACCTTGGGGTGGACCCGGCGGATGAGGACCTTGCTGACCAACTGTGACGACAGGAACACCGAGGCCGGCACGGGCAGGAAGCACAGGCCGGTGCGCAGCGGCGAGTAGCCCTGCACGTCCTGGAGGAATTGCCCCACGAAGAAGAACATGCCGTACATACCGGCGTACATCAGGCCGCGGGAGACATTCGCCGTCGTGCGCGTCCCGCTGGCGAAGAGGCGCAGCGGCACGATCGGCTCCTCGGCCCGGGTCTCGATCCGCACGAAGAGACCGAGCAGGAAGGCCCCGACGGCGAGAGAGCCGATCGTCAGCAGGCTCGACCAGCCGCGGGTGCCGGCCTCGACCAGCCCGAACACAATGCCCACCATCCCCAGCGTGGACGTGAGGGCGCCGGCGATGTCGAAGTGGCCGGTGCGTCGGGGCGTCTCCTGCAGGGCGATGCGCCCGACGAGCAGGACAGCGATCCCGATCGGGACGTTCACGAACATCACCCAGCGCCACGAGACGAGCTGGGTCAGCGCGCCGCCGGCCACCAGGCCGATGGCGCCCCCGGCGGCCGACACGGTCGTGAAGAGGCCGATGGCGCGGACCCGCTGGGGCCCGTCCGAGAAGATGGTGGTGAGGAGGGCCAGCGAGGACGGCGCGGCCAGGGCGGCCCCGACCCCCTGCAGGGCGCGGGCCGACAGGAGCATCCAGCCGTTGAGGGCCAACCCGCCGAAGAGCGAGCTCACGGTGAAGATGGCGATGCCGGCCAGGAAGGTCCGCCGCCGGCCGAGCAGATCGCCCGAGCGGGCCCCGAGGAGCAGGAGGCCACCGAAGGTGAGCAGATACCCGTTGATCACCCAGGAGAGCTCACCCCCCGAAAGCCCGAGCCCCTCTTGGATGTGCGGCAGGGCGACGTTGACGATGGTGGTGTCCAGGACCACCATCAGCTGGGCCGCCAGAATGACGAACAGGAACACCGAAGGAGTCCTGAGCAGGCTCTTCATACGCCCGGGCGGGCCGGCGCCGAGACCGTTGGCAGGCGCGACACGAGGAGCAGCAAGAAGTGAAGAAGGCATTTGATTCCGATCTCTCCGCTGGTACTGTTGGTAAGCGGAAGCTTCCTCCGGTTAGTATACGGAGGGTGCCTCCGTTTAGCAACCCCATATTTTGGCCGGGAGGGAACCCAAGAGGATGACGGCTCACCCGAAGTCGACGACGGCAACGGCAACGGTCGATCGCGTCGACGAGGAGGAGGCGGAGGCGATCCGCCCGATGCGGGCCGATGCCAAGCGCAACTACGAGCGCCTGGTCACCGCGGCGCGCAAGGTCTTCGCCCAGGAGGGCGGCGGTGCCTCCATGGAGGCCATCGCCAAGGAGGCGGGCGTCGGCGTCGGCACGCTGTACCGGCACTTCCCGAAGCGGATCGATGTCGTCGAAGCCGTCTACCGCGAAGACGTCGAGGAGCTGACCACCGTGGCGCGGGCGGTCGTGGCCGACCTGGAGCCGTGGCCCGCGATGGTGGCGTGGCTCGAAGCCTTCGTCCGTTATGCGATGGGCAAGAAGAGGTTTCTCAACGAACTCCACGAGGCGTTCGAGAAGAACCCCGCGTTGCAGAGCGCCTCGCGTGAGCGCATTGTGGGCGCATTGAGCATCGTGCTCACCCGCGCCCAGGACGCGGCCGTGGTGCGCAGCGATGTCGACGCGCCCGACCTGATGCAACTGCTCGGCTCCATGTGCATGAGCGCGACGCTGACCCCGGATCAGAGCGAGCGGTTGCTCCTCATGATCGAAGACGGCCTGCGGCCTCGGCCTCAGTCGTAAGAAGTAGGAGAGGGGCCGCTCCGGTGCGGCGCCTTTCCCCCCGGGCCCTGGTCGGCCTGATCGGGTTCGGCGCGATTCTGGGTGCCGCGCTGGGCGCGGCCGGTTCGCCCGGTTCGCCGGGCCTGTCACCGCAACAGTGGCTCGCCGGCGTGCTGGCGACAACGAAGGCCGCCGGGACGGCGCGATTGGACTCTTCGCAAATCGTCACCAGCCCCCACCCTGCATTGCGCGGCTCGGGGACAGGCAGCGGCGTTATCGATTTCGCGACGGGAAGCTTCCGGGTGAGCTGCGCCTCTCCTCCTTCGGTGCGCCGGTGCGCATTGCAGCACCGACCGTTGGAGACGCCCGGTCCTTTACCGTCGGTGGCACCGGCTCCAGCTCGGCCGTGGCGCGCTGCGGCCGAAGCGCTCCGGCGCTCAGATCCCGGAGCGCTCGGTGCGCACGGGCGCCGGGTCGGGCACGTGGGGCATCAGCGCATTGGGCGGGATGGTCCCCAGCCGGCCCGCCTCGAAGTCCTCGAGGGCCTGCCCGATTTCGGCCTTGGTGTTCATGACGAAGGGCCCGTAGTGCTCGACCGGCTCGCCGATGGGCTGTCCCCCGAGGATCAGCGCCTCGAGATGATCGGTCCCTCCAGGCTGCTCGTCGTCGGCCCGCAGTGAGATGAAGTCGCCCGCGTCGAACGTCACGAGCTGCCCGCTGGCGACGGGTCGGCCGTCGCTCCCCACCCGGCCGGAGCCGGCGAGGAGATACACGAGCGCGTTGAAACCCGGATCCCAGGGGAGCTCGAGCAGGGCCCCGGGAGCGATCGACGCGTGCATGAATGCCATGGGCGTGTGCGTGGACCCCGGCCCGCGGTTGCCGCCGACGTCGCCGGCGATGATCCGCACCAGCGCTCCGCCGTCAGCGGAGGACAACAGGGTGACGTCGTCTGCTTCGAGGCCCTGATAGGCCGGCTCGATCATCTTGTCCCGCGACGGCAGGTTCACCCACAACTGAATCCCGTGGAACAGCCCTCCCGCCACCACGAGCGCTTCGGGTGGCGTCTCGATGTGCAGAATGCCCTTGCCGGCCGTCATCCATTGCGTGGCGCCGTCCCTGATGACGCCACCACCACCGTGCGAGTCCTGGTGCTGGAAGGTGCCGTCGATCATGTAGGTGACCGTCTCGAACCCCCGGTGGGGATGCCAGGGCGTGCCCTTGGGCTCTCCGGGCGCGTACTCGACCTCCCCCATCTGGTCCATGTGCACGAACGGGTCGAGGTCCTGGAGACTGACGCCGGCGAAAGCGCGGCGCACGGGAAAGCCCTCCCCCTCCAGGCCGCGGGGGGCGGTCGTGACGGAGCGCACTGCGCGCTCCGCCACCCGCGCCCGGTCGGGCTTCGGAACGGCCGGGAGCTTGCTCAGATCATTGACGGTGACAGCGGGCACTGGGAACCTCCGATCGTTGTCGGCCAACGGCCGCCGACGCGGCCGATCACCTCCCTGCAGGATATGGGTCCCTCAGTGGAGGTGACGCTGCCAGTCGGACGGCACGCGTCCGGCCGGGCCCGGTGTGGGCTGACTGAGCGGATGGTGCTCCGGAGGCGCCAATGCGGGGCCGTCGTAGTACTGGTCGGTCGCGTAGTCCCAGAACCAGTCCTCGCCCGGCTCGAAGCTCCGGACGATGGAGTGGCCAGGCTGCCGGGCGTGCTGGCTGGCGTGCTGGCTCGGCGAGCTGTCGCAACAGCCGACGTGGCCGCACGCCGCGCAGCGGCGGAGGTGGAACCACCATCCGTCCGTTGCGAGGCACTCGACGCACCCGTCACCGCTGGGCTCGACCGCTGGGTCGATGGATTCGTCGGCCACGGCGGGGGCCTACCCGGCCAGGGCGTCGTTGCGCCGGGGCAGCACCCACCCGGGTCGCGGGAAGTGGCAGGTGTACCCGTTCGGGTAGTGCTCCAGGTAGTCCTGGTGCTCGGGCTCCGCCTCCCAGAACGGCCCCGCCGGCACAACCTCGGTCACCACCTTGCCGGGCCAGAGGCCGGAGGCCTCGACATCCGCAATGGTGTCCTCGGCCACCCGCTTCTGCTCGTCGTCGACGTAGAAGATCGCCGACCGGTAGCTCAGCCCCACATCGTTGCCCTGACGGTTCTTCGTCGTCGGGTCGTGGATCTGGAAGAAGAACTCGAGGATCTCCCTGTAAGAGGTCACGCTCGGGTCGTAGGTGATCTCGATCGCCTCGGCGTGGGTCCCGTGGTTGCGGTAGGTGGCGTTGGCCACGTCCCCCCCCGTGTACCCGACCCGGGTCGCGATGATCCCAGGGCGCTTCCGGATGAGGTCCTGCATTCCCCAGAAGCATCCGCCGGCCAAAATGGCCTTCTCTGTTGTGGCACTCATGACTGGGCCACCTCCTCCTTGGTCGCTCCCCCATCGAAGAGCTTCGTGTACTCACCGTATCCCTCGGCCTCGAGATCCTCATAGGGGACGAAGCGCAGCGCGGCCGAGTTGATGCAATAGCGCAGCCCACCCTCCTGCGGCGGGCCGTCGTTGAACACATGGCCCAGGTGGCTGTCGCCGTGGGCCGAACGGACCTCGGTCCTGATCATCCCGTGGCTCACGTCCTGGTGCTCGACCACATTGGCCGGGTCCAGCGGAATGGTGAAGCTCGGCCAGCCACAGCCACTGTCGAACTTCTTGAGGGAGGCGAACAGCGGCTCCCCCGACACGATGTCCACGTAGATGCCGGCCTCCTTCTTGTCCCAGAACTCGTTGTCGAAGGCGGGCTCGGTGGCGGCCTCCTGGGTGACGGCGTACTCCCTGGGGCTCAGCTTTGCGACGGCCTCGGGGTTCTTTCGGTAACGGTCGCTCATGTCAACTCCTTCGCCACCCACTGGTGGCTCTCTGTATCCAACTACTCCAACGCCCCCCTGTCACCATTGGTTCCCGAATTTCAGGGCGATGCGGCAACTTTCCGGGGGCCCGGGTGCCAGGCTTGGCGGTGGGGCCTCTGACCTCGGCTTCCAGAGCCCGCGACGATCCCGGGACACCACCGCGCCGCCACTGCCCGCGGTGTCCGGCCCATGGCATCGGCCAATCCGGCCGGCCGATTCGTCCCTCCGAAACCCTCGGGTACCCTTCTCCCGGGGCGACGCGCCGGCGGGGGACACCGACCCACCGAGGCGCATCAGCACGACGCACACGACCTGAAGGGGAGCCATGTCGGAAACCACCGAGATCGATCTCGTCACGGCAGAGGTCATCAGATCGGCCATGGAGACGGTCTGCTTCGAAATGGCGACCTACGTCTCACGGACGGCGACGACGCCGATCCTGAACCAGTCCAACGAGCGCAACGCCACGATCCTCGACGCCGAAGGCTGCCTGGCCGCGCTCTCGGTCGGCATCCCCCAGTTCATGCTGTCCAGCACCCTCCCGGTCCGCTTCGCCATCGATTTTTTCGGCGACGAGCTGAAGCCCGGTGATGTGATCGTCGCCAATGACCCGTACCACGGCGGCGGCCATCTCCCGGACTTCAACGTCTTCGCTCCGGTGTTCGACGACGAGGGTGCCCTGCTCCTCGTGGCCTCCATTCAGTGCCATCACGGCGACACCGGCGGGGCCGTCCCGGGCGGCTACAACACCATGGCCAAAGACGTGTACAGCGAAGGCACGCGCTACCCGCTCCTGAAGATCATCGACGGCGGCCACGAGCGCCGGGACGTCATTTTGACCATGCGGGCCAACAACCGGCTGGCCGGTTTCATCGGTGACCTCCGGTCCCAGGTCGGTGCCGCCCAGCTGGGCGCGACGCGGCTGCAGGAGCTCGCGGCGTCACTGGGGCGCCGGCACCATCCGCGCCGCGGTCACCCACACCATCGACGATGCGCACCGGCGGTTCTCCGACGAGATCCGCGGCTGGCCGGACGGGACCTACGAGGCCGACATCTACGTCGACAGCGATCCGCAGGGCAACGAGGATCTCCACGTCCACGTCGCCGTGACCGTCCAAGGGGACAAGCTCATCCTCGACTTCGAAGGGTCAGACACCCGGCCGTACATCTCGGGCTGGTCCACCTTCGGCAATACCCGCGGCAACGCCATCGCCCAGTTGGCCAGCCTGGTGGACCCGACCATCCCGAAGAACGAGGGGTTCTTCGACTGTGTCGAGCTCCGGGTGCCCCTGGGCTGCTGCCTCAACCCTGTCGAGCCGAAGCCCGTGAGCTCGGGCACGCACCATCCCGGCGTCGAAGTCGGTGACGCCATCGCCGTCGCCATGTCCCAGATCATTCCGGAGCGCTGTGCGCCGCAGACCTACAAGTTCGGGAGCCCGAGGCAGATGTGGGGGGATGTCGACCCTCGTACGGGTCAGTCGTTCTTCGACCACGGGGGGGAAGTCAGCGCGGGATGGGTGAACGGTGTCGACGGCGTCGACGGCTGGGGGGCCCTCGCCCCGGCCATGGGCAACCTGATCAAGGCGTCGGCTGAGCTCAACGAGCGGCTCTTCCCGCACATTTTGCGCGGGCGGAACTACCTGACCGACTCGGGTGGTCCGGGCAAGTTCCGGGGTGGCTGCGGCAGCCACTTCGTCAAGGAGGCCCGCACGCCGACCTCCATCAGTCAGTACTGCGTCAATCAGCGCCACATCCACCCGGGGATCGCCGGCGGCCTGCCGGGGAGCCCCGATGTGTGCTTCGTCAGCAAGGGGACCGAGCGGGAGGTCAGGGTCTCCCCGGTCGTCACCGCCCATCTCCTCGAGACCGGCGACCAACTGGTCTACGACTTCGGCGGGGGCGGAGGCTGGGGCGATCCCCTCGAACGGGACGTCGAGGCGGTGCTGGACGATGTGTGGGACGAATACGTCTCGGTGGAGGGCGCGCAGCGCGACTACGGCGTCGTCCTCACGGGGACGCCCGAGGCCATGGACCTCGCCATCGACTACGAGGCCACGAAGCAGCTCCGGTCGGATCGATCCAACGAGGAGATGGGGGCGTGAGCAGCGAACGTCACCGCTATCGGATCGGCGTCGATGTCGGAGGCACCTTCACCGACTGCGTCCTGCTGCGCCCCAACGGCTCGATCCTGCTGGAGAAGACCCCGACGACGCCCGATGACCAGTCCGATGGCGTGCTGGCCGGCATCGCCCGCCTGGCCGAAGCGGAGAACCTGGCCGATGTCACCGCGCTGCTGAGCCAGTCCGCGTCGATCGTGCACGGCACCACCGCGGCGGACAACAGCATGATTCAGATGACGGGAGCCCCGACCGGCCTGTTGGTCACCGAGGGATTCCGCGACGAGATCGAGATGCGGCGCTGCTACAAGGAGGACATCTGGGACCCCAGCTACCCGGCCCCGGAGCCCATCGCCCGCCGTCGGGTGCGACTCGAGATCGACGAGCGCGTCACGAGCGAGGGGACGGTCGACCGGGAGCTCGACGAGGAGGGCGTACGCAAGGCGACGGCACGGCTCCGGGCGTTCGGCGTCACCTCGATCGCCGTGTGCTTCTTGCACAGCTACCTGAACCCGAGCCACGAGCGCCGGGCCCGGGAGATCATTCTCCATGAGTATCCCGACGTCGAGCTCGTCTCGCTGTCCCACGAAGTCTGGCCCAAGCCGCCCGAGTTCGAACGGACGTCCACCACCCTGGTCAACGCATTCGTGGGACCGCCCATCGTCCGCTACCTGGACCGCCTGGAGTTGCGTCTGCAGGAGGCCGGGTTCGAAGAGGAGCTGCTCCTCGCCACCAGCTCCGGCGGGGTGGCCACCCCACGGGCGACCAAGACGCGACCCCTCGCCACCATCAGCTCAGGACCGACGGGCGGCGTGGTCGCGGCGGCACGAGCTTCTGCCGCGGCGGGACTCGGTGACGTCGTCAGCGTCGACATGGGCGGCACGAGCTTCGACGTCTGCCTGATCCGTGACGGCAGGCCGGAGGTGAAGACGGACTGGAACTGGCGGCACCGCTACTGCATCGCCCTTCCGATGGTCGACGTGCACTCCATCGGTGCGGGCGGCGGGTCGCTCAGCCGCAACCGCGCCGGCACGCTCACCGTGGGGCCCGAATCGGCCGGCAGCATCCCGGGCCCGGTGTGCTACCGGCGGGGAGGAACCGAGCCCACCGTGACCGATGCCGACCTGGTCCTGGGCCGCCTCGACCCCGCCGCGTTCTGGAGCGGGCGCCTCGATCTCGACCTCGACGGGGCGCGCCAGGCGCTGGCGAGCGTCGGCAAACCGCTGGGGCTCGACGCGGAGGGGGCCGCGGTGGCCACCGTGGCCATCATCGATGCGCACATGTGCGATGCCGTCCGGCGGATCCTTTCCCTGGCCGGCGTCGATCCGCGCGAGCTCGACCTGGTCGCCTTCGGCGGCATGGGTGCCGTGCACGCCGCCCGGCATGCCGCGCTGCTCGGCATGCACCGCGTCCTCATCCCCCGCGCCGCGCCGGCGTTCTCGGCCCTCGGCCTGCTCACCGCCAACCACGTCATCGACGAGGCCCGCACGCTGCAGGGCGACTGGCGGGCGATCAACCTCGAGACGCTCAGCCAGTTGGCCGAGGAGCTCTTTGCCTCCGCACAGGACGCCCTGGCGGCCGCGGGCATCCCGCCGGAGCGCCGCGTCTTCGAATGGCGGATCAACCTGGTGTACCCGGGACAGACATTCGATGTCGCCATCCCTCTCGACAAGGCTGTCGGGAGCCCCATCGGCCAGGACGCGCTCGAAGCCGCCGTGAGCGAGTTCCACCGCCGCAACGAGGAGGCCCGGCTGATTGAGGCCCGATCGCAGGAACCGGTCGTCCGCGGCGTCAGGTTGCTGGCCACCGGGCTGGTCGATCAGCCCGCGGAGCTGGTCCTCGACGAGTCCTCGGTCCTGGAGCCGATCGGTCGGCGCCGTGTCTTCACCGGTGACGCATGGCACGACAACGTCCCCGTCTACGACGGCGACGCGCTCCGCCCCGGCGCCCCCGTGGAGGGTCCCGCGCTCGTGCAGAGCCGGTTCACCACCATTGTGCTCGCCTCCGACGATGTCGCTCGCATGCAGCCCAACGGAGACGTCCTCATCGAGGTCGCCCCGGCCTGACCGCCGCGCCGGGGGGGCGTGCGAACCCAATCGGGACAGCACGTTCCGGGTGATCTGTTCGATCTGCGGGTCGCGCCCCGCCAGACCGTGCGCCCAGTCGGTCGACCCCGAGGTGATCACCGTCGCACCGGCCTCGTTCGTGTACGCGCCCAGCACGGCGTGGCCGTGACGGATCCGCTCGATCGCCTCGGGCTCCCGGGTGCCGAACACGCGCGACGCGATGTACTCCAGCTCGCTCGGCTCGCCCGGCCGGGGCGGGCGGGGCGCCGTCTCCCGGGTGAAGTGCTGGGTCGGGCACGTGCCGAGGATCTCGAAGGTCGAGGGCGTGCCGTCCTCGCCGGTCGGGTACGGCAGCCCGTCCCGGTAGGTGAACACGCAGCCGTCGCACTCGTAGCCCACGACCGTCGCCGGGGCGCCGAGCACGTCGCCGTAGCCGAGGCCGGTGCCGTCGAAGATCCAGTGCCCGGCGCGGTGCACGGTGTAGCCGCCGAGGCCGGCGGTGACGTTGCGCCCGATGCGGTGATAGCCCCCTCGGGTGAACGAGACGCCGGTCATGTCGTTCTCGGGACGGGCGACGACGACATCGGACCAGAACGTCGTCACCTCCGCCTCTCTGGGTGTTCCCAGCAGAGGGTCGTTCTTGAAGAAGGCCTTGTAGCCGACCATGACGTCGTGATCGTCCCCCTCGATCCGTACCTGCCACAACGACGTATTCCCCGAGAAGAAGGCCGCGTTGCCGCCGCCGGCGATGAACGCCTCGACCGTGTCACGCATGCCCTTGGACCAGTACTCGTCGTGACCGACCGAGAGGTACAGGCTGGCGCCGTCCAAGCACCTCGGGGTGCTCCTCCAGATCGGCATTGGTGCACACGCCGATCTCGAATCCCTCGCGTTCGGCCCACTGCAGGAACGGCAGCTCCCAGTCGGGCCACCCCGCCGACCCGGCGTAGCCCGAGAGGTGGTTGATCTGGATGTAGCCGACGTGCGCGGCGTTCTGCGGATCGGGCGCGCCGGTGCCGGTGACGCGCCGGCCCTTGCCCGGCGGCTTGTACAGGTAGCCCGGCCGCCATCGGCCGCTGCATGGCGACGTGGGTGCCGCCGGTGTAGAGGTTCGGTCCGCCGAAGTCGTTGTAGGCGTGCCACGTATTGGTCGCCAGCGCCAGCGACGATGCGCGCCCCGGGAGCTGGACGGACGACGAAGAACGCGTAGTCGCGGCGGACCTTTTCGCCCACGTCGATCTCCATGACGACCTCGTAGTAGCCCGACCGCCACGTCCGGCTCGACGTCCAGCGTCAACGCCATCGGGCCAACCACATCCCTTCGAGGAGGCGTCCTGCGGCGTCTCGTGCTCGCCGGCGGCGACCGCGTCAGAGCTGAACACGACCTCCCGCTGTGCGCCGACCCGCGCCACCTCGACCCGCACCGGCCGGCCGCCCGACGACGACAGGTGCAGGCCGACCTGACTCCCCCGCGCCGACGGATTGCGGCCAGCAGTACCCGGTCACCACCTCGCGTGCCATGGCGCGACCCTAACGAGGCCAGACGACCGCACGCAGCCGGAGAACCGAAACGCATGGAGAACAGAGCCGATCGGCGTTACCGTCGGACCCATGACCGACGAGTTGGGCTCCCTGACGGACCGGCGGGAGATCGACGACCTGCTCGTTCGGTACGCGACCGTCATCGATACCCGACGCTGGGACGATCTCGGTACCGTCTTCATCCCCGACGCCGTCCTCGACTACCGCTCCGCCGGCGGCATCCGGGGATCATTGGCCGAGGTCGGCGACTGGCTGGCCACCGTCCTCCCCTTCTTCACCTGGACGCAGCACCTCGTGGTGAACCGAGCCGTGCGACGCTCGCAGCGGGAGCGGACGATGCAACCTCGCACTCCGTCGTTCTACAACCCCAACGGAGCCGTGGTGGACGGCAAGCCCTGGCTGTTCGTCGTCGGTGGCGCCTACCACGATCGTCTCATCCGCACACCCGCAGGCTGGCGGATCTCCCATCGGGTGGAGGAGACACTGTGGTGGGACAATCCGATGCCCGGGCTCCCCGGCGACCACCGTCCCACGGTTCCCGACGACGCCTTCACGTAGCGCCGGGCACCCACGGTGCCCGCACCACGGTGCGACCGGTCGTCTCACGCCGTTCGAGCGCCTCGAGCGCGGCGGGAACTTCGGCGAAATCGATCTGCCGGCCGATCACCGGGCGAATCGTTCCGGCCCGGGCGAGGTGCAGAATGCGGCCCCAGATGTCGACGCCCTGCCCGGTGGAGAGGAAATTCATCCCGAACGGGCGGGTCGTGCGGGGCGAGTCGACGAAGGCGAAGCACACGCCCGACGACGTCGAAGTTCCCGTAGATGCTCGGCTGGATCGGGAGCGGTCGCTCCTCCTCTTCGATGCCGGAGGCGAACCCGATGATCAGGTGGCGGCCGTTGAACGCCATGACCCGGAACGTCTCCGTCGTCACCGCCCCGCCGACGGTGTCGAAGGCCACGTCGACTCCCCGCCCGTTGGTCACGTCGTCGACGAAGGCGACGAAGTCCTCGGCTGCGGTAGTTCACGGCGTAGTCGGCGCCCAGGGATCGGCAGAAGGCAACCTTGTCGTCCGTGCCCGCCGTGGCGATCACCGTGGCGCCGAACGCCTTGGCCAGCTGCACGGCGGCCGAGCCGGCACCTCCGGCCGCCGCGTGGACGAGGACGACGTCGCCTGGGCCGACCCGTCCTCGGACGCGCAGCGCCAGGTAGCCGAGGAGGAACGGGAAGTACATGCGCGATCGCCTCGGCTGCGCTGAGCCACTCGGGGGACCTGCTGGACGCTCGCCCCGTCGAGCAGCGCCACTGACGCGTAGGCACCCTGCACCCCGGCGGCCACGCCGACGACCCGCCGGCCGAGAAGGGCCTCACACCCCGGGCCGGCCGCCTCGACCGTGCCGGCCGCCGCCATCCCGATGACGAACGGAGGCTCGAACTTCAGCAGTCCGTACCGGCCGCGGATGGTGTCGATGTCGTTGAAGTCCAGGCAGAACGCCTCGACGTCGATCCGCACCTGGTTGGCCGCCGGGCTCGCCGATCTCCACGCTGCTGGATCTCGCAGCGCCTCGGTCGGTGCCGCGCCAGCCGGCTGACCACCCATGCGGTTGCTGTGGTCGCCGTCATCAGGAGCCTCCGTAGTCGACGGGCAGATGCTTGATCCCGTTGAGCCAGGACGAGCGGAGGCGACGCGGCGGGCCCAGCAATCGGATCTCCGCCAGCTCGTCGGCGATCACGTCGAACATCACCTTGCAGCTCGAGGCGGGAGAGGTTGGCCCCGATGCAATAGTGCGAGCCGCCGCCGCCGAAGGTGACGTGGGGATTGGGCGTGCGGCCGATGTCGAACCGCCCCGGGTCGTCGAAGACCTCCTCGTCGAAGTTGGCGGAGGCGAAGTACAGGCCCACCCGCTCGCCCTTGCGCACCAACTGACCGCCGACCTCAGTGTCCTCGAGTAGCGGTGCGCTGCAGCACCACCGCGGGCGACGCCCAGCGCAAGATCTCGTCGACCACGGTGGCGGGCCGTTCGAGCCGCCATCGTTCCCACTGGTCGGGATGCTGCAGAAAGCGCCAGCATGCCGTGGGTGATCGCCTGCCGCGTGGTCTCGTTGCCGGCGACGGCGAGGATCATGAAGAAGAAGGCGAACTCCTCACTGCTCAGCCGTTGGCCGTCGGCGCCGGGTTGGACGAGCCGGCTGGTGACGTCCCCGAGATCATCCTCGACCCGTGCCTCGGCCGCGGCATGGGCGTAGGCGAACATCTCGACGACACCGGAGAGATCGGAGTTGGCGTATTCCGGATCCTCGCTGCCCGCCATCTGGTCGCTCCAGCGGAAGAGTTGCGGGCGATCGTGGTCCGGGATGCCCATGAGGCCGGCGATGGCCTGCAGGGGCAGATGGCGCGCCACGTCTATCACGAAGTCGCCCGTGCCGTCCTGCGTGGCCGCCCACACGATCCGGTGCGCCCGTTCGCGCAGGTCGTCCTCGAGGCCGGCCAGGGCGCGGGGAGTGAAGCATCGGTTCCCCACCCGACGCACCCGGGTGTGCCGGGGCGGGTCCATGCAGAGCAGGAGGTTCTTGGTGGACTCGCCGGTCGGATCGGACTCGTCCAGCCGCCGCACGAAGGCCGAGCTGGCCTCGACAGACCAGCCGGGCCCCCGGGTCACCGCCGTCACGTCGGCGTGGCGGGTCAGCGCCCAGAATCCCTCGTCGCCGTATGCCGCCACCGACGGCTGCGGGTTCCAGCGGATGGGTTGGTTCCGGCGCAGCCAGGCGAACTCGTCGAGGGGCAGGTGGTCGGCCAACAGGTCGGGATCGCTCAGATCGAGGCGGGCATCCACAGGCGTCGAGGGCACGGCGGCGGACCTCCTTGCGTGACACCGGCTCCGGGCCACCGACCGTAGACTTTGATACCGAACGGTGTCAACTAGGCTGGCCCTGCGATGGAGTACCAGGTGACGATGCCATTCAAGGGGGTCAGTGCCGACGACCGCCGCCTCGATCGGCGGAACCGGCTGGTGGGGGCCGCCTTCGAGATCGCCGGAACGCAGGGCGCCGGCGCGCTCGGCGTCGGCCGCGTCTGCCTCGCCGCGCGTCTCACCAAGCGCTACTTCTACGAGAGCTTCGCGACCCTCGCCGAGCTCCAGAGCGCTGTCGTCGACCACGCCATCGCGGTGATGTCGGAGCGTGTCGATCCGTTCCGGCCCGCCGGGCCCGGCGAGCCACCCCACGCCTGGCTCCAGGCCTTCGTGGGCGCCTTGGTGGACGACGAGTGCCTGGCCCGGGTGCTCCTCGCCGAGACGCACGGCGGCGCGCTCAGCCCTTTTCGGCACCAGATCATTGAGGTGGCGGTCGCTGGGATGGCACCGCCAGGCTCGGACCCGCAGACGGACCTTCGTGCTCGCCTGGCGGCTTACGCACAGCTCGGAACCCTTACCGAGCTCTGCCTGGCCTGGCACCGCGGACAGCTGGCGATGGAAAGGGACACGCTGGTCGACGCGTTGGCCGACCTCTTCGTCCGCATCGACGGGGTTCGCTCGGGCCGTTCGGACAGGTCGAGCGCCTGAGCTTCGTGACCTGTAACTGGTCTGCTGCGTGCCTGTGCAACCAGATCGCAACCGAGACCGGAACCGGAGTTGTCCGACAAGAGAGATGTGGCTTGGCGAGAGAAAGGGCGCGAACGACGGCGCGGGTCCACGAGTGACGGTGCCGGGGCGAGCGAATCGGGTCCCGAATCCGGGAGCGACGCCCGACCCGGAGAGACCGCGCCGTCGATGGAGGACGTTGCCTCGCTGGCGGGCGCCATGTTGAAGCTGCCCGACAGCGTCGTCATCGTCGACGAGGACGGCAACGTCGCCTGGGGCAACGCGTCCGCGCAGCAACTGTTCGGGCGGTCGCTGGCCGATGCCGTCGGCATCTCCGGCCTGAGCCTGGTGCACCCGGACGACCAGGAGCTGGTGCTTCGCTCCCTCACCTCCATTCAGAACAAGGAGGTCGGCGACCCCATCGAGATCCGCGTCGAATCCGTGACGGGGTGGCGCCTGGTCGAGATTGTCGGCACCCCGTTGAAGCTCTCGGGCAAGAACCTCGTGCTCCTCTGTCTACGCGACCTGACCAAACGCCGGCGCTTCGAGCTGGCCCAAGGCCGTGAGGCACGCTTCAGGTCCTTGGTGCACAACGTGGGCTCCGTCATCATGCTGGTATCCGCCACGGGGCTCCTCGAATCCGCCAGCGGGGCGATCACCCGACTGTTGGGTCACGATCCCGAGCTCATCGAGATGCGTCCGCTCACCGACATCGTGGTCGAGACGGACCGCCGGCTGGTCATGACCGCGCTGTCCGCGGCCGCGCGCGGCGCGACGGCCGCCCACCCGGTGGCGATCAGGGTCGAGCTCCTCCGCCATGACGGGAGGTCCTCGGTCCCCTTCGAGTTGAGCATCGTCGACCTCATCGAAGACCCCACCGTGGAGGGCTTCGTGATCTCGGCGCACGACGCGACGGCACAGGTCGCCGCCGAGCACCAGCTGAGCGAGACCCTTTCGCTCCTCACCGCCACCCTCGACTCGACCGCCGATGGGATCCTCGTCGTGGACAACGAGGGGACCATCACCGGATTCAACCGGCGCTTCTCCGAGATCTGGCGCATCGCTGCGAGCTTCGTGGCAGTGGGTGACGGCTCCTCCAAGCTCTCGTTCGTCCTCGACCAGCTGCTCAACCCGCAGACCTTTTTCGCACGATACCGAGAGCTCACGCACAAGCCGGAGAACGAGAGTTTCGACACCCTCGAGTTCAAGGACGGGCGCGCCGTCGAGTTGTCGTCCAGGCCACAGACAGTGGACGGCACGATCGTCGGACGGGTCTGGAGCTTCCGTGACGTCACTGACCGCATCCGCTTGGAAGACGAGCTCGAGTACCGGGCGTTCCACGACTCCCTGACCGGGCTGGCCAACAAGGCGCTGTTTCAAGATCGGCTCGACCATGCGCTGGCCCGGATAGACCTGACCGGCTCCCACCTGGCCGTGCTCTTCATCGACCTCGACGACTTCAAGACGGTGAACGACAGCCTGGGACACGGAGAGGGCGACCAGTTGCTCAAACGGGTGGCGGCAGACCTCTCCGGCTGCCTCCGACCACTCGATACGGCGGCACGTCTCGGGGGGGATGAGTTCGCCATCCTCATCGAGGACGTGTCGTCCAGTGACGACATCACCCTCTTGGCCCAGCGGATTCTCGAATCTCTCCGTGTGGCCGTCCCGCCGGCAACACGATCCTCCGCCTCGGCGGGCAGCATCGGCATCGCGTTCGACGAGCCGGGCATCACCAGCGAGCAGTTGCTGCGCAACGCGGACATTGCCATGTACAGGGCGAAGGAGAGCGGCAAGGACCGCTTCGAGGTCTACCGGCAGGAGATGCACGCCGCGGTCCTGGCGCGCATCGAGCAAGAGCGCGAATTGCGCGCGGCGATCCACGATGGTGACCTCCTCACGCATTACCAGCCGATCTACGACCTCGCCACGCGCCGGATCGTCGGCTTCGAGGCACTCGTGCGGTGGGCGCACCCGGTCGGCGGCCTCGTCGACCCGCGACTGTTCGTGCCCCTGGCGGAGGAGCTCGGGCTCATCGGCGAGATCGACGCTTTCGTCCTCCGTTCGGCCTGCATGCAGGCGCGCCACTGGCAGGAGCAAGGCCTCTGGGGCCCCGGGTTGGTCATGAGCGTCAATCTGTCGCCAGGCCAGCTCGTCGACCCCGACCTGGCCCAACGGATCACAACACACGTCGAGGAGTGCCACTTCGCTCCCCGATCGCTGATCTTGGAGATCACCGAGAGTGCGATGCTGGCCGACAACGAGACGACGGTGCGCAATCTGGTCGAACTGCGGTCCACCGGCGTGCGCATCGCGCTCGACGACTTCGGGACGGGCTATTCCTCCATGTCCCACCTCGACCGGCTCCAGATCGATATCGTGAAGATCGACAAGTCCTTCGTGCAGATTCTGGGGTCTGTCGACGACTCGCACGGATTGGCTGCCGCCATGGTGCAACTGGCCCACACGCTCGGCTACGAGACGATCGGCGAGGGCGTGGAGAACGCAATCCAGGAAGACGGGCTGCGGACGCTGGGCTGCCGGTTCGCCCAGGGATACCACCTCGGTCGGCCGCTGAACATCGAGTGTACCGACCTCCTCCTCAAGTCCGAGGGCGCGCTCGACCCGGTCGCGGGGACCGCGTCCGGGGACTGAACAGGAGTCCTGCGCTGGAGTACTAGCACCAGGACATTTCTTCGAACAGAGCCGGAAGTTGGCCGACGTCGTTGATGACGTGGTCCGGGTGTCCCATGCCGCCCTCGAGGTCGGACGGATGGAACTTGCCGCTCTTGACCAGTACCCCGAGTGCTCCGACGCCTTGGCCGCCGAACACGTCGGCCTCGATATCGTCGCCGACGACCACTGCCTCGGCGGGTGCTCTCCCGAGATGGTCGAGTGCAGCGTGAAAGAAGGCCGGCGCAGGCTTCCCCGCGATCGGTATCGCAATGCCAGCCGCGGCCTCCAGTGCGACGACAAATGCTCCCATGTCGAGCGCAAGACCCTCGGCGGTTCGGTAGCGGAGATTGCGGTGCAGGGCGAGAACGGGCCGACCTTCGAGCGCCAGCACGAATGCCTCGTTGAAGGCGGTGTAGCCGAGACTCGGCCCGGCCCCTCCGAGGAGGACCATGTCGGCTGAGGAGGCCTCCGTCGCCGTGAGTCCTTCGAGGTCTTCGCTGATGTCTCCTTCGTTGAGAACAAGGCAGTTCGGACCCCATCCGCGTTCTTTCACGTCACACGCTGCGGCTGTGACCGCCGTCGAAATCCGCGACTCGTCGACCGGCATCCCGCATTGGCCGAGCAGCTCGGCGATTCCACGGCGAGTCTTCGACGAGGAATTGGTGAGGAGCCGAAAGTCGACGCCCTGTTCCTTGAGCCACTCGATCGTCTCGACTGCTCCCGGGAGCGGCTGCCACGAGGTGGTCAGCACTCCATCAATATCGAGGAGGACCACCTTGGCCATAGCCGAAAATAGCGCGGCGGTGACACGTTATGGCGAAGGGGCGGCACCCGCCGGCGCAGATTTGACACTCCCGAAATCCCGCGTTTCACCGCGTGGGCCGCGTACTCCATGGAATCATCGTCGAAGTGGGTTCCCAGCTCGTTGACGAGGTCGGCTCGGAGGAGACTTTGGTCACGCCAGTCGGGAGCGCACTTCGGCTGCCAGCTCAACTGACCGGTCCGCCGCATCGGGCCCGAGCTCGGGCGGGACGGGCGACATCGTCCTGATGATGATGTCCGTAAAGCCCAACTCCTTGAAGACCGAGAGTTGCTCTGCAACGCTCTCGGGATCGCCGTACGCCACCGCTTCCCGCTCGAATCCCCGGTAGCCGCCGGCGACGAGAGCGTCACCCACTCTCTCGGCCTCGACTCGCTCGTCGGCGATGAACACATCCTTTCGAATCGGGATGCGGAGTGGTCTGCGACCGTGGCGGGCGCACGCTTCTTGGTAGATCTCAATATCGCGGGCGGCCGCATCCGGCGTGAGGTCGGCGTTGCCATACCAACAATCACCAAGACGGGCAGCACGGTCGATCGCCTTCGCGACGCCGCCACCGATCCACCACTCCACCCCCTCGGGTGGAACGGGCGCGACGCGCGCCCCGTGAACGGCCCAGCGCTCACTCTCGACCGTCTGGCCCCCCAGGAGGGCTTGGACCACGTGGATGCCCTCCTCGAGGCGGGCGGCCCTGTGGCCCAGATCTGCTCCCATCCCGTTGAATTGGGCGTCGCCCCCGCCCAGCCCGGTCTGGACGATGAACGGCCCAGCCGACATGGCGGCCAGCGTCCCGATCTGCTCTGCCATCAGGACCGGGTTCCACAAAGGGACGAGGAACAGGCAGCCGAGAGGGCGGTCCTGCCACTCCGCCAGAATGCGACCAAGCATCGGGACGTTCTGCACGTACCCTGCCGGACCAGTGGAATGGTGATCGCCCAGGGTCAATGAATCGAGGCCGGCTCGGAGCGCGGCCCGCATCTGGTTGAGCACCGTGATCGGCCCTTCCCGCTGACCCCGGGGCCCGCCCGTGGAGAACGCTGTGCCAATGGAAATACCGACGCGCATACGCAACCTTTACCCAAGGCCTCGTCCGTGATCGAGAGCGCCTGTCAGCCTGATCGAATCAGCCGGCCAAACCCTGGTCGGCGCTGATCCGGGCAACCAGTCGTTCGAGCTCCCCCGGAAGGTCTCCGGGGACGTGCCGTATGGCCTCCCCGTCGTCACCGACATCATCGATGGCTTTGACCAGCCTGCTCATGGCGTGCGTCAGGTCGGCGGCCGCTGCTGTGACGGCCTCTGTCTGCGTGGTCATGTCAACCCCTTTCTGAACTTCACGCACGCTAGCGGGCCGGGCCCGGCGGCCTCTCGGAACGGCTGCCCCGTTTGCGGCCGGGTCAGCCCGCGAGATTCCCCGGGTGCGAGCCGAGCCGGTCGGCGCCGAGCGGGCATCCACCTGCCGAACTCCACTCGCGGCGCGTTAACGTCGTTCGCATGCCCCGTGCCATCGCGACCGATACCGAAGTCGACCGGGCCACGTTGGAGCAATTCGTACGACCCCGTCATCATGGCGTACTCGCCACAATTCGCTCCGACAGCACTCTCCAGATGTCGCCGGTCACAATGGGGGTCGACGTGGACGGGTCGGTCCTGATCTCGAGCTATCCGGAGCGAGCCAAGGTTCGCAATCTGCGTCGCCGGCCCCAGGCCTCATTGTGCGTCCTCTCTGATTCCTTCGGCGGCGAATGGGTGCAGATATCGGGTCCGGCAACAGTGGTCGACCTCCCGGACGCACTCGATGGTCTGGTGGCGTACTTCCGGTCGATCGGCGGCGAACATCCGGACTGGGATGAGTACCGCCGGGCCATGGTCACGCAAGGCAAAGTGCTCCTCAAGGTGGAGATGCAGCATTGGGGGCCCATTAGCAGGGGCGGCTTTCCGGCTCGGCTCACCGAGCAGAACCCATGAAGACCTGGTTGAGCGACGCTCCCGGATCGGCCCACACCTGAATGCCCGATCCCACGGCCCTGGTGGCGGATCTCATCGTCGAGTGCCTCGAGCGCGAAGGCGTGACGCACGTCTTCGGTATTCCCGGTGAGGAGAACATCCATCTGGTCGACGCGTTGTCCCGATCGTCGATCCGCTTCGTCCTGGTACGTCACGAGCAAGGGGCGTCCTTCATGGCCGAGACCTATGGCCGGCTCAGTGGCCACGCAGGCGTGTGTTCCGCCACCCTCGGCCCCGGAGCGATCAACCTGCTCACGGGCGTCGCCGACGCGACGACCAACTCGACTCCGGTCGTCGCCCTTTCGGCCCAGGTCGGGATGAACCGCAGCTACAAGGAGTCACACCAGGGTGTCGACCTGGTCTCCATGTTCGCCCCGGTGACGAAATGGTCCGCGCTCGTCGCCACTCCAGGGGCGGCGCCAGAGATGATCCGGAAAGCCTTCAAACTCGCCCAGACCGAGCGGCCCGGAGCCGTCTATCTCGCCGTCCCCGAAGACATCGAGAGCGCCCCGGCGCCTGCCGGGGCGCGGCCGCTCCAGGTCAACGTCCCCCGCCCCGACGAGCCTTCCGCGAGCCAGGTGGCTCGTGCCGCGGCCATCCTCGGGGAAGCGGTGAATCCAATTGTCCTGGCCGGTCACGGAGCAGCGCGAGCCGAGGCCGGCCCCGCCTTGATCCGATTCGCCGAGAGACTCGGCGTCTCGGTCGCCACCACCTTCCACGGCAAGGGGATCTTCCCCGACGACCACCCTCAAGCGCTGGGCGCGATCGGGTTCATGCGTCACGACTACGTGAATTTCGGATTTGACCAGGCAGACGTCATCGTCACGGTCGGCTACGAGCTCCAGGAGTTCGATCCCGTGCGCATCAACCCCCGTGGTGACAAACAGATCATCCACATCCACCGGTTCCCCGCCGAAGTCGACCTCCATTACAACGTGGCGGTCGGGCTGCAAGCGGACATCGGCCGGAGCCTCGATGCCCTGGCCACCGCGCTCGACTGCCATTTCGAGAACCGGACCGCCAAGCTCGAGATCAGGGGACTCTTGGCGCAGGAGTTGGCCCAAGGATGCAGCGACGACCGGTTTCCGATGGCGCCCGCGCGCATCGTTTCCGACATCCGGGAGGCCATGGGTCGCGACGACATCGTGCTTGTCGATACCGGCGCCTTGAAGATGTGGATGGCGCGGCTCTACCCCACCTATGCGCCGAATACCTGCCTGATGTCGAACGGCCTGTCGACCATGGCCTGGAGCCTCCCCGGCGCCATCGGCGCCAAGATCGCCCGGCCGGACGCCAAGGTCCTCGTCGCCACCGGGGACGGAGGCTTCCTCATGAACTCCCAAGAGATCGAGACCGCATTGCGCGAGCGGATCCCCATGGTCATCGTCATCTGGGTCGACGATGCCTACGGGCTCATCAGTTGGAAGATGGATCTCGAGATCGGTCACGACGTGGACACGAAGTTTGGCAATCCGGACTTCGTCGCCTACGCCCGAAGCTTCGGAGCGGCCGGCTACGAGATCACGTCTCCCGGTCAGCTTCTGCCGACCCTGCGAGAAGCCCTCCAGGACGACACCGTCTCGGTGATTGCCTGTCCCGTCGACTACACCGCCAACCTCGAACTGATTCGCTCACTGGGCGCCCTCGACGAATCGTTGTCATGACATCGTCGCCTTCCGGCCCTGAACCGAGGCAACCTCCTCTCGAGAGGTCCGTACGGATTCTCAAGGGTGAGTCTTGGCCAGGCCGGTTGCACGTGTGTTTCCGGATCCCGAGAGGTTGACGGAACCCTCCGCTCTGTCCCAGAGCTTGCGGCTCGGTGCCCAGGATGAGAACGCGCCCGGGTCGAATTTCTCACCGCCAAAGAGGAGTTCGTCGAGTGCGTCACGAGTTCGCGTGACCTCGCACGAGCACAGTCGGTCCGCTTGACCCGTGTCACTGAGGTTCGACCTAGGCCGAAGCGGACCCCAGAGCAGCCAGCCCGGTGTGCCGCTCCCAGCTCGATGACGTCCAACTTTTTGTCCAGGGGCCTTCCATTCGTGCGCTTCAAGCGATTTACTAAGAGCGGGACCGTCGGGATCACACGTGGTGGCCTCTGGCTGTGCAGTGAATCGAAAGGGAATCCCGATCATCGGACATGGGCTTCACACCCCGTCGTCGGCAGGGTATGAGTCCCCATCAGCGGAGGTGGCAAGTGGCCGAACTCACACAGCCCGTTGAGGCAATCGTATTGGCTCACTTCATCGTGTCGGACGACGTCGAGCGCTCACGGCAGTTCTACACCGAAGTGCTCGGCGGCAAGGTGGTCTTCTCCGGAGAGGTCACCTACGTCGCACTCGCCAACAGCTTCATCATCATCAATGTCGGCGGAGGTCCAACCGACGATAAGCCTACGGTCACGCTCGCGACGCCAGGCGACCCCGACCGGGTCAGCAGCTTCCTCAATATCCGGGTCAAAGACATCCAGGCCGTCTACGCCGAGTGGAGCGCCCGCGGTGCTCAATTCCTGACGCCGCCGAAACAGCACCAGTACGAGATTCGCTGCTACATCCGCGATCCCGACGGGTATCTGATCGAAGTGGGGCAAACCACTGACCCAGAGGGGGACTGGTCGTTTTGGTTGTCCTCTCCCCCGGCATCGTGAAGACGTCGGAGGTGAACGCCTCGTCGCCTGCACGCCTCGTCGGCATGCACTCCCTCGGACGAGTGGGCAAGATCGCCGAGGGAATCCTCCGACGGGAACCGGCGGGCTTCGTCACCCACGACACCTCGCACTCGATGGCGGCCCATCCGCCTGACACTGAGATCCCTCGCGGCCATCGCCATCGAGGCCTACTGAAAGGCACCTTCCATGCGATCCGACATCAGACCTGGCGCCACCTTCCCCGACTACGCCTTGCCGGATCACACCAACACGGTGCGCAAACTCAGCGAGCTCCAAGGCGACGACCCGCTGGTCCTCACATTGGCGCGGGGCAACTACTGCCCGAAGGAGCACCAGCAGCACCTGGAGCTGGCTGCGAACTATTCGAAGGTCGCTGTCGCCTACACCCAGATCGTCACCATCGCCACCGATGACCATCACACCCTGCAGGAGTTCCGGGCTTCCGTCGGCGCCCAATGGACCTTTCTCTCCGATCCGTCCCGGACGATTCAAAAGGACCTCGACATCCAGGAATACACCGACCCCGAGCACAACCCGATGATCCCGCACACACTGGTGCTCAAGCCGGGACTCGAGATTCACAGCATCTACAACGGGTATTGGTTCTGGGGACGCCCATCGTTCAACGACTTATGGCGCGATCTGTGCGCTGCGTCGAGCGAGATCCGCCCCGACTGGGACCTGAGCAAGCCGGGGCTGCGGGAGGCCTGGGATGCAGGGGATTACTCGAACTTCCACGGATGGGACAAGCAGGCCCGTCAGTCCATGCCGACGTCATACGAGTCATAACTGAATGGAGGTGCCGGCGCCCGCGGGAGGGTACACCGCGAAGCTGGTCACAGGCGCTGCGAGCCGGAGCGAAGGGTGAGTGGGATTGGTGCGAACGCCGGTCTGTGAGCTACTCGGGATCGAACAGCCGATCGTCCTGGCGGCCATGGTGGCGGTGCCCGAACTGGCGGCAGCGGTCTCGAACGCCGGCGGGCTGGGCATGCTGACGTTGACATGGTCCACTCCCGCCGGAGACGTGGTGCGCCAGACGGCGTCGCTCACTGATCGTCCCTTTGCCGGCAATCTGGTTCTCACCTCCGATCAGCACCGTCGCCTCGATGAGGCTCTTGACGCCGGTCTGCGAATCGTCTCGTTCTTCTTGGGGGATCCCTCCGGTTACGTCGAGCAGGTCCACGACGCCAACGGAGTCGTACTCCAGACGGTCGGCAGCGCCGAGGAGGCGCGGCGTGCAGTCGCCAGCGGTGTTGATGTCGTCGTGGCACAGGGCTGGGAGGCCGGGGGCCATGTGGGGGGTCAGATTGCGACACTTCCCTTGGTGCCCGCCGTCGTGGACGCGGTGGCGCCGGTGCCGGTGATCGCGGCCGGTGGGATCGGGGACGCTCGCGGAGTCGCCGCCGTGCTCGCGCTGGGCGCGCAAGCGGCGTGGCTGGGTACCCGGTTTCTCCTGGCCCGGGAGATGCCCATTCATGATGAATACCGCCGTCGCCTGATGAACGCGAGCGAGACCGATGCGCAGTGGTACCCCGACCTCTACGACGTCGGGTGGCCCGATTCGCCCCACCGCGCCCTCCGCAACTCGACGGCCGAGATGTGGGAGGCCGCGGGCCGGCCGCCTCTGGAGAGCCGACCCGGAGTGGGCGATGTCATCGCGCACTTCGCCTCGGGCGAAGAAATCGTCCGCTACGAGCCGGCGCCCCCGATGGTCGGTACCACCGGTGATATCGAAGCCCTCTCGTTGTGGGCCGGACAGAGCGTTGCGCTCGCGGGGCGGGCTCAACCGGCGGCAGAGATCGTGGCCGAGCTGGTCTCCGGCTTGTAACCGGAAGCCGGCATGCTGCTGCCGTCGAGGAAACTGCCGGTCGAGCGACTGGAAGAGAGGTCAACTATCTGGTCGACTCTTCTCTCAAGATCCCGGGAGGCTCTCCGTTCTCGATGACCGGCAGATCTGGGCAACTCTGGACGGAAAGCACAGCTCGGGGGTGCGGGGGCTTCGTATGGGGCCTCTGCTTTTACTGAAGACTTGGAGGACAGGATGCACTTTCAGGGTGTCGTGATGAACGTCGCCGATCTCAACCGATCGATTGACTTCTATCGTGAGGTGCTTGGCTTCACGCTCCTGGCCCAAGAGGAGCAATTGGCGACGGTGGGTGCTCCAGGGAGCGACCGGACTCAGGCCATCGTCCTCCGGCAGTTTGCGAACGCCCTCGTGAGCGGAGCTGGCCATATCGGTCTGCAAGCCTTCGTATTGGAAGCCGAGTCAGCCGATCAACTGGAGCGAATTGCGAGCGAGTTGGACTCGCGAAGACTCTTCATAAGCCGGCATGTCCACAGCGAGTGGACTGCAATCGTCGGCCGCGACCCGGACAGGGCAACGATCGTGGTGGCCTGGCACCCCGACGGAGGACGCGCTCCTGGGGACGCCTGGAGACTCCCAGATGATTTTCTCTACGGAATTGGGGCGTAGGCGAACGAGGGCGTACGCCGGTCAGGGCGCCGCGAAGCCCTCCTCTCTGAGAGCGGAATTGTGTGTCCGTTGTGCAAATCCGTCAGATTCTGTATTCTTTGCAACTCCATGAAGCATTCTTTGCAACTCCATGAAGCCTCGTATCGAGGAGGGTCGGAACCTGTGAGTACTCGTCGCTCAGCGATCCCCAAGGAGTCGCGCCCTCTGCGGAGCCACACTCGGCTCACGTTCAATGAGCAGTTGTGTCTCTTTGGCCCAGCGAATGAGGCTCTTCAATCCGAAGCGTCCGTTCGATCGTGGACGGTGCTAGGGCTCGCTCTTGTGATTCTTCCCTGGGCTCTCATCGGTTGGGTGATCTGGGTGCTGGCGTAAGTCCGACGTCTCTCCACCAGAGCTCGGACGCTCTACGTCGTCATTCACGCGTCCCAACGCTTCGGAGGACGTCGCCGCTCACAGTGGTTTCCCCACATGAGCTCTGCCACTTCGAAGGACTCGACCGGGCTGTTTATGCCGATGGGCGTCGCGGAGTCGCGGTCCCTCTCACAGTCCTCGCAAACCACGATCCATCGACGATCGGATCGCTGCACGATCTTGGGGTGATGGACCTTCCGCATTGCCACTGCTCCTGCTCGCCATCCGTCTCGCCAGCAGCGACACTAACGGGGGCTCAAAGTCGCCGCCAGGGGTCCAGACATGTCCAGTTCGTGCGCGAACACTTCGTGAAATGAGCCCGCGGACGCCGTTGCAGACCGGTGCGGGAGGACTCGCGGCTGCCAGGTCATGATCCGTTCGCATCAGCGTCGGTTGGATCTGCCCAGTGTCGAACGCGAGGTCGGGGTGCCAGATTCGATCCTTTCGGGCGGCGAAAATAGTACGTAGCGGGAGAAGGCGAGGATCGGAGTTTCCGTGCCCGAGGGGCCCCGGCCACGTCTAATGTCGCGGCGCCAGTGTGCCGACGGAAAGACGAGAAACCACGTGAAGCTGAACCGACGGCAATTCCTCGGCAGTGGATTGGCCGGAGCATCATTGATGTTGGGACCGGGCGGACGATGGTTCTCTCCCTCAAGTGCGGGCGCCACAACCCTCCACGAGCGCAAGAGCGTCCTCCAAGCCGGATCGCTGCCCTACCCCAGACTTCCTCCCGGCACCGATCAAGTGCCTGAGATCGACCACATCATCGTCTTGATGATGGAGAACCATTCGTTTGACAACATCCTTGGTCTCATCGGCAGGGGCGACGGGTTCACCCTCGGGTCCACTGGTCAACCGACGGCCAAGAACCCTGACGGTCAGGGCAACTACATCCATGCCTTTCACATGCCGACGGAATGTCAGACCGACGGCGTAGGTAATGACTGGAAGGTGGCGCACGAAGCGTATGACGGGGGTACCTGCCAGGGTTTCGTGACCAGCACCACACCGGAGGCGATGGGCTACTTCACCAAGGACGACCTTCCGTTCAGCTGTGGCATGGCCAGCACATTTCCAATCGCCGATCGCTACTTCTGCTCGGCCATGGCGCAAACCGACCCGAATCGCCGCTACCTCATCGCGGGGACCTCCCTCGGCCTCATCAACGACACGTTCCCGTCGGAGCTGCCGCCAAATGGTGTCATCTTCCAGCAGCTGAACAAGCACGGCATCAGCTGGAAGGACTACTACTCGAACCTGCCGACGCTCGGCGTCTTCCTCCCACTGCTCTCTGACCCGTCGCTCCGAAAGGGCGTGACCCCCATCGACCAGTTCTACGTCGATGCAGCAGCAGGGAACCTGCCCGCATTCAGCCTGGTGGAGCCAAATTACGACGAGCAGTCTGAGGAAAATCCACAGGACGTTCAGTTCGGCGATCAGTTTGTGAGCAAAGTGGTCAATGCGGTGCTGTCGAGCCCGAATTGGCCCACGACGATGCTGATCTGGACCTACGACGAGCATGGGGGCTATTACGACCACGTGCCCCCGCCGGCCGCCATACCCCCTGATGATGTACCGCCGGCGTTGGTGGCCGGCGACCCTCCCGGGGGGTTCGACCGGTACGGATTCCGGGTTCCCTGCGCCGTCGTCAGCCCGTTCTCCAAGAAGAACTACGTGTCCCACACGATCTACGACCACACGTCCATTCTCAAGACCGTCGAGGAGAAGTGGAACCTTCCTGCCCTCACGCGACGTGATGCCAATGCCAACAGCTTGTTCGACATGCTGGACTTCCACGAGAAGCCGGCGTTCCTGAAACCACCAAAACTGCCGGCGGCCCCGAATCCTTCGCTCAAGGCAGGGTGCCTGACCACTGGAGCCGGTACGATCCCGCCGCCATCAGCAGTATCCAAGGTCTGACCGAGGATCGCTCTCTCCGAGCCGTGTCCGCGACCAGGGAACAGAAATCCGACAGTGCAATCCGGCTGCGTGGGATTTTGTGGGATCGCACGGACCGTCGGGCAATCTTCGGGACATTTTCCGAGGGCTCCATGCGATTCCCGACCGTCAGCCCGGAGACCGTCGAACAAGACCGCAAGAAGTCGACCGGTACGCTCGTCATCCGCTCGTGAGTGGCAAATCGCATAGGCGGCCCCTGTCAAAAGAGCCACCAGGTCCTCGACGCTGATGTCGCTTCGCACGGCGCCAGCGCGCTGGGCACGGCGCAAGAGCTCGGCCAGGACATCAGTGAGTGCTCGGACGATCGGCGCCTCTCCGAGCTGCAGGCGGATTCCGTCGTGGGCAAGCGCTTCTACAAGGTCCCTCTTTCGCGCGCCGTCACGTGCCAAGCCCTCGACGAAGGATGAGAACGCACGGCCGGGATCCGGATCGTCCGATAGGGCGCGAGCCTCCTCCACTAACTCTCGTATTCGATCCAGCACCACAGCCTCGAACAAGGCTTCTTTGGTAGGGAAATGCCGGTACACCGTCCCTGCACCAACGCCGAGCGCGACGGGCGATCTCATCGAGCGACACGTCCGAGCCTTCGGCGCCGAAAGCGGCACGGGCGGCCTCGAGCACGCGGTCTCGATTACGCCACGCGTCGGCACGCAGCGGGCGAGTCTCGCAGCCGTCGACGGCCGTAAGCCCGGCGCCGGACACGGGGGTGTCGGGTCGAGGCATCAGACAGATCTCCTTGCCCCAGCAAACGGGGCGTGCGTTCCGTATAGTGTAAACGGGGTCTTCGTTCCGTTTCCATCAAAGATAGCCCACGACCCCCAGAGAGGGACTGCAGAGCGAACAGACAGGCCAGCGAGACCTTCGAGAACTGATCGAGCGTGAGCGGGTGGTGGCGCTTGTCGACCGTTACGTCACCACGCTCGACGAGCCAAGCAGTTTCGACGAAGACTGGGCCCGCTCCTTGTTCACCGAGGACGTGCGCCTGGAGCACGAGATCGCGCTGCTCCGAGGCATCGGGGAGGTCGCAGCCGCACACCGCATGGTCATGGCGCGCTGGCAGCGCACCTTGCACTTCAGCACCAACCATCAGGTCGAGCTCGATGGCGAGCACGCCCATCTGACCGCCCGACTGATGGCGATCCACGTGCACCCCGGCGAGGACCCACCCGACCCACTGATCGCCGCCAACCTCTTGGACGCTGATGCCGTTCACACAAGCCAAGGGTGGCGCTTCGAGCGGTTCGCTCCTCACACCGTCTGGAAAGCCGGCCGATCTCCCGCAGAGTCCGGCGACTCACTTCGCTAGGACCATGCCAGCACTACCCCCTGAACTTCGCGAGCTGATCGAGTCTGGACCAATGGCTCACCTGAGCACCATCAACCCCGACGGGAGCCCCCAGGTAACCGTCATTTGGATAGGGCTAGCCTGCGAACTGCAACGCGACTGGGCGCGGACAGACACCGTTGCGGATGTGGTGGACATCGTGCTCACCTCTCGACTCAGCAAAGGGCTCTGACCAGTTGCGTCGATCGATCCTGCTTCCCCTTGCGCCTGGCTGTCCGGGTTCTCCCGGAGGGAAAGGCGAGGCGCTAGGTCCTCGTTCGTGGCTCGGCAGACGTGTCCTCGAGATGGACCGCCACCTCGGCCAAGGCACTCGCGACTCCGTCGAGGGCCTCCGTATCTATGAAGTCAAGAAAGCGGCTGTGGACGCTCTCGAGATGCACTGGCCATGCCGTCTTCAGTTTGGCCATGCCCCGAGCAGTGAGCCTCGCCACGTTGCCCCGCGCGTCGGAGGAGCTTGCCGTCTTCGTCACGAGACCCCGCGATTGGAGATCATCCACCAGGCGTGTCATTCGGCTCGCCGACAAATCGGTTGCGGTGGCCAGGTCGGCCATCCGCAACTCCCGATTGGGAGCTTCGGAGAGATGCATGATCGTCGTGTACTCGCTTGCCGTCAGGCCGGCGCCTCTGATCAGGTCGCTGTCCAGAAGTCGCGGGATGACTTTGACGATTCGCATCACGGCGCGCCAGAGGACTTCCTCGCTCGGAGAGAGTGGCTCGATGGTGGCCATTTGTTCCACCATAACTTGCTTCGCCGAGCAATCGTTGGCACTTATCTGATCTCTCATGATCGCCCCCGTCTCGGGGGCGATCTGGAAGGCGAGGTTCACGCTATGACCAATGGCAGCAGAGGCGTGGCAATCGTGGTCGGCGCTGCTGGCGAGCTCGGTCGAGCAACAGCCATACGCTGGCAGGCCGAGGCATGACCGTGGTGGCGGTCGATCGGAACGAACGCGGCTTGGAAGGGCTTCCCAACGGCATCGCCCGCGAAATGGTCGATTCCACCGATCCCACCGCGGCGGCTCCCATGGTCGAACGGGTCGTCCGGGACATGGGTCCTCCGGACGCGCTCGTCAACACCATCGGTGCATTTCAACCCGACGTCAATCTTGGTTCCGGACTCTGGCTCAGCCAGGCGGTCGCCCCGAACATGGAGAGAAGCGGCCTGGGTGTCATTGTGCATATCGCGGCCCGGCCTGGGATCGAACCCTCGGCCGGCATGGCGGCCTACTCGGCGAGCAAAGCTTCCCTGGTCCACTTGATCCGGATTCTCGACCTAGAGCTACGGCCCCTGGGAATACGTGTCAACGGCGTCGCTCCCCAGTTGCTCGACACGGCACGGGCTCGGGCCACCTTCCCCAAGGAGGTGCTGGCGCACGCTGTCGCTCCCGAAGCGATTGCCAACGTGGTTGCCTTCCTGGTGAGTGAGGAGGCGCGCCCATCAGCGGAGCCATAATTCCCGCATATGGTGCCTGATCGAGCCGACGAGCCATCGGCCAATCCACCGTCTCTGAAAGCAGCCGGGCCACACGGTGGGGAGCCACTTGATCGGGTGCGCTCCCACCTGCGCAAGGCCGATCCGGTGCTGGCGCGCCTCATCAACGCCAGGCCGGCTTTCGACCCACAAGGCTGGATAGCCGAGCTTCCGGCGATGGACCTGTTCGGAGCCCTGCTGTTCCAAGTCACCGGCCAACAACTTTCCGTGGCCGCGACGCGCCGTATCCTGGGGCGTATCGAGATGCTGTTCGGTGGCCGTCTCCCGTCCCCCGGCGAGTTGCTCAGGGTGCCGCCAGTGAGTCTCCGCCAGGCTGGCCTGTCGTGGCGAAAAGTTGCCACCCTCCGCGACCTGGCCGAGCACCTCTCAGACGGTCGACTGGATCCCGAGCTCTTGAGCACACTGCCGGACGACGAGGTCATCGCCGAGCTCACGACGATCCCCGGCATCGGCCCATGGACCGCACAGGGTGCGCTGATCCTCGCCCTTCGGCGGGAGGACGTAGTCCTCCCAGGCGACCTCGCTCTGCGCAAGGCCGTCCGGCGGGCCTACGAGCTTGACCACCTCCCAAGCCAGGCCGAGGTACTGGCCATCGCCGAGAAGTGGCGTCCCTACCGCAGTGTTGCCACCAGCTACCTGTTCTCGGCGGCTTTGAACGAACCGGACTCGCCGTCGGCCGCCGCCAGCCCAAAAGGACGTCTGAGCAACTGACGAAGTAGAAGGGCGGCGGTGTACCTCGGAAGATGGGACGGCACGACTGAAGAGCCGGGGCGGTAACGCGGCCCCAGACGTGAGGTCACTCGCCACTGTCGACGGTCGGAAGAACCTGCCCTCGTGGTACATGGAGTCCGAGCAGGACAACGCGATCCCTCCCGACTGCGAGCGCTTCATGGCCAAGCGGGCTGACGCCACTGTCGAGTCGGTGCGTGGAGGATCGCACGCTGCCTTCATCGCCCAACCGGGAATCGCGGCAGGCCTCATTCTCAAGGCCGTCCAAGCCATTTGAGGAACGAACGAGCGGGGCTCCGTCCGCACGGCCTCTGGATCAGGAAGTGGCCGGGGTACGCCACAAGTCAATGCCGGCGTCAACGGCGAAGCGATCAATGGTAGCGATCTCGTCGGAGGTGAACTCCAAGTTGTCGAGGGCGCTCACGTTTTGCTCGAGCTGAGCGACGCTGCTGGCACCGATGAGCACCGAGGTCACTCGGGAGTCACGTAGAGCTCAGGCAATAGCCATTTGCGCCAGTGACTGGCCTCTCCCCACAGCGATGTCATTCAGGGCCCGGATACGGGCGATGTTGTCATCGTTCAGCATGTCACGGGTGAGGGAACCGTCCCGGGAGGCCCTGGAACCTTGGGGAATCCCATTGAGGTATCGGTCAGTAAGGAGCCCCTGCGCCAAGACAGAGAAGGCGATACACCCGACTCCCTGCGCCTCAAGGACGTCAAGTAGGCGGTCTTCGATCCAGCGGTTGAACATCGAGTACGACGGTTGGTGGATGAGCAATGGGGTATCGAGCTGACGGAGGATCGTGACGGCTTCTGCAGTCCGCTGGTCCGAGTAGGAGGAGATGCCGACGTAGAGGGCCTTGCCGGACGTCACTGCAGTGTGGAGCGCGCCGAGGGATTCTTCAAGGGGTGTCTCGGGGTCGAAGTGGTGGTGTGGGCTTGACCGGGTTCGACGGACAGCTTGGTTGTGTTGATCATGCCGCCTGACGGTCGGCGTTGTGGTGGATGAGTGCTTCGTATTTGGCGGGGCTCATGTAGCCCAGCGAGCTGTGCAGACGGCGCGTGTTGTACCAGCCTTCGATGTACTCGAACACGGCGCGGCGAAGTCCCGCTCTCGTGGGCCATGCACGCCTGTCGATGAGCTCGCGCTTGATGGTCGCGAAAAACGATTCCGCCACCGCGTTGTCCCAGCATTCACCGGCCATTCCGACCGAGAGCACCATGCCGTTGGCCCGCGCCAGCTGTGCGTAGTCGCCGCTCGTGTACTGACATCCGCGGTCGGAGTGGAAGATGGCGCCTTTGGGTGGCCGCCGTTGGACGAAGGCCATCTCGAGTGCGTCCTCGACCAGCTCGGTGCGCATGTGGTCGGCCAGGGCCCAGCCCACGACCTTGCGGCTGGCCAGGTCGATGACCGTGGCGAGGTAGGCCCACCCTTCCCACGTAGCGATGTACGTGATGTCGCCGACATAGCGACGATCGAGCTCGGTGCACGGTCCGAAGTGGCGTTGGATGAGGTCCTTGGCCGCCTCGGCTTCGGGATCGGGCACCGTCGTGGTGCGCCAGCGCTTCTTGGCCCGGCCCTCGAGCCCGGCCGCTCGCATGAGCCGGCGCACCCGCCACTTGCCCACCTCGGTGCCCTCGTCAGCGAGGGCCTTGCGCACCCGCAGGTATCCGTAGGTGCCCTTGGACTCGTCGTGGACCTCTTTGATCTTCTCGGTCAACTCGGCGTCGCTGATCTCGCGGGCCGAGGGGATGGCCTTCTTGCGCTCGCAGTAGGCGGACCGGGAGACCTCGAGCAGGCGACAGGCGCGCTTGGCGCTGTGACCTGCAGCTTCTTCCGCCTCGATGAACGGGTCCACCGTCATCGGGTCTCCCGGGCGAAGAAACTTGTTGCTCTCCTGAGCGTCTCGTTGTCGAGGCGCAGCTGGCGGTTCTCGTGGCGAAGGCGGGCCAGCTCGGCACGCTCTTCTGTGCTGAGTCCGGGCCGCTCACCGGCATCGATCTCGGCCTGCTTCACCCAGCTGCGCACGTTCGTCTCGGTCAGGTCGAAGTCCCGGGCCACCTGGCCGATAGATCGGTCACCGCGTCTGCAGTGCTCGACGATCTCGGCCTTGAACTCCGGGGTGAACGACCGGCGGGGACGGGGCTTCTTCTTCCTCTCCATGGTCTCCATGATGGGCATCCTTTCTGGTGCTGTGCACCTGATAGTGGATGTCCGTCAAACCCGGAGAAGCCCAGTGGTAGTAGATGTCGACATAGTCGAGCCCGAGGCGTCGCAGGCTCTGGTCAAGGCTGGCGACGAGGTACTTCCGAGAGCCAAGATCGCCATATGGTCCAGGCCACATGTCCCAGCCGGCTTTGGTAGAGATGAGGAGCTCGTCGCGATGGTGGCGGAAGTCGTCGTGGAGGATCCGAGCGAAGGTGCTCTCAGCGCTGCCATAAGGGGGCCCGTAGTTATTGGCCAGGTCGAAATGCACGATGCCCATGTCGAAGGCCCGGCGCACAATTGCACGCTGAGTGTCAAGGGGTCGGTCGTCACCGAAGTTCTGCCACAGCCCAAGCGATACGGCAGGCAAGCGGATGCCGCTGCGCCCACAGCGGCGATAGGTCATGGACCCGTAGCGATCTTCGGCGGGAACGTAGTTGGTCACTTACGAGTGCTCCATTCAGTTGCTGGTGAGGAATCGATTCGACACGCCTTGGTCTCCCGACCCTCGAGCTTCCGACAGGCGACATGGCCGAGCCCAACACTGTCAACCACTTCCCTCGAGCGCAACGGTCCACCGCAATGTGCAGCTTCGACAGATTGGGTCACCGCCCAGTTGCCCCTTCTTCGAGTGTCGACGCAACAACCGTTAGGTCGCGGTCGCCCAGCCCCAGATCGACGACCGCTTGCCACTCGCCCGCCAGAGAGGCGAGCGTTCGGAAGCGGTCATCTGCGGCCGCTTCCAAGGCGAGATGCACGTCCTTGAGCGCCAGGGAGAGCGCGAACTGGACCGAGAAATCGCCGTGGGAAATTCGTTCCAGCTTGGCGGCTTGCCACGGGGATACCAGCGGATTGCCATCCAGAGCATTGACAACAGTCTCGGTCTCCAGCCCCAGTCGGCGAGCCAGCGCCACCGAGGTGTTGACCGCTTCCGCCACCAGCGCGAGCCACGCATTCGCTACGAGCTTCAGTCGGGACCCGGCCCCAACGGGCCCCACCCATATCGTCCGTTGGCCCAGCGCACCAAAGAGGGGCTCGAGGCGCGAGCGGGCCACCTCTGGCCCTGACGCGAAAATCGTAAGTTGGCCATTTTCAGCGGGTACCTTGCTGCCCGAAACGGGCGCGTCGACCAGGGTCACATCTGGACGCTCAGTGCCCACCAGCGATTGAACGCGCTCTATACCTCCGACGCCGATCGTGCTCATCTGCACCCAGATGGCGTTGGGGGCAAGGGCCGCGAGCATGCCCTGGTCCTTGGCGATCGACAAGACGACGTCCGCGTCCGTGACCATCGTGACAACGATGCTGGCACGTCGCGCTGCATCGGCCGGCGACTCAGCTACTTCTGCACCGACGTCCGCGAGAGTCTGGGTTGCACCTGGGTCACGGTTCCAGACGATTGTCGGGATTCCGGCGCGCAAGGCGGTGCTTGCCATCGCGTGTCCCATTGTGCCGATGCCCAGAAATGCAACCGGCTCTTTTGGTGGGGTCATGGTTCTCCCCTCGTCATTGCAGCTCCGTTGAGCCACGGGACAAACCAGCATCGCGCTGCCGGACCATTGATGCACCCTGTCGTGACTCGTGGAAGGCCACACGATGGTCTGTCCAGGGAATCCTTCCCTCAATCAGCGGTCTCCACACCGAATACCGTTTGCTTTAGGGAATAAGGACGATCTTTCCCCGGGTATGGCGGTGTTCGAGCTCCTCGAATGCATCGGCCACCCGATCCAGTGGATAGGTCCCCGCGATCGGGATCTCGATCGCTCCCGATGCCACGAGGTGCGCCATCTCGGTGAGGACCTCCGGAGTGGAGGCAGTGCCGCTCCCGTCGGCCTTGACCCCGAGCTCCTGGGCTTTCTCGAACGATGTGATGGTCTCTATGCGGTCACGGGGGATGCCGAGATCCACGGCGAGCTGCACGTAGTCGGGTCCGAAGAGATCTATGAAGGCATTGATCGCATCCGGCGTCGCCGCTTTGAGACGCTCGGCCAGGCCGTCCCCATAGGGAACCGGGACGACACCATGCGATCGGAGCCAGTCGGCGTTCGAAGGCGAGGCGATCCCGAGGACCTTTGCATTCCGCAGGGCCAGGAGCTGCACCACGACCGTTCCGACCCCGCCCGCTGCAGCGGAGACCGCCACTGTCTCTCCCGCTTTGGGGTCTGCGGCGCGCACGGCCGCATAGGCGGTACAGCCGACGACGTAGAGAGACCCGGCGACTTCCCACCTGAGCTCCGGGGGCTTGTGGATCAACTGGGACGTCGGGACAGAAACGTGCGTGGCGTGGCTCGAACGACGCCACGAAAAGCCCAGCACGGCGTCGTCAACCGCGAAGTCCTCGACTCCATCGCCGATGGCCACGACGATTCCAGCGAGGTCACTCCCCTCTCCAGAAGGAAAACTGGCGGGAAATCGGTCGCGCAGTGCACCTGATCGGATTGCCGTCTCACCGGGATTGATCCCCGCTGCCTTCACCGCGACGACCACCTCGCCTGCGACAGGCGCCGGCATTGGCACCTCCGCGACATAGAGCACATCCCGGCCGCCGTAACGGTCGAACTGAACTGCTCGTGCACCGCTGGTCGTCATTTCCTCCTCCTCACCAAGTGCGACGTCGAGCGCAGCCTCGGGTCACGGCTCGCGGTCTCTCCAATCCGTTGTCGCTGACGCTAACGGGCACAAATGGGTTCCGTTCGGCCTGTCACGAACCCTCGATGAGAACGATGTGCAGCAAAAGGGTCGACCCTCTCGGATCGGCCCTGACCTGCGCTTTCCTTGGTGGCGGGAGCGAGGATTTGAACCTCTTTCGGCCGACCACTGACTCATCCGCACGCCGACTCATCCGGCAAAGGCTTGTGCCGCGCAGAAAATGCTCATGGCTGACAGCACGGACGGAGCTTGATTCGTCGTTCCTGGTCTGGTTGCGGTGAGGGGAAGGGCGAGTGCGAACATCCGTTGGCGTGTTCGTAAGGCGTTGCTCATCGGATTCTCCAGTCGATTGGGATTCGTGAATGCTGCGTGACGTGCGACGTCAGCAGTCGTGAGGATGTCCGTCGACCTCTTGCTCAACATTTGCGTCGAGGTTTTCTGGCGGCTCGGTAACCCTCTACTGGATCGTGATCACTACGGCCGACACAGCCCCCAGCTTCAGGCGTCGCGGTGCGACATCCGGATCGAGGCTGCAACTAAGGCGATGGCGGCATAGACGCCGAGGACGATAACGGCAGTGCCTGGCGTCAGGAGTCCCGCCGAGTGGTTAACCGTGACGGCGGCCTCGAGTGCGGTCCCGGGCACGTACTGACGAAGGCCGGCCGGGAGCAGCTGGCCGAGGGTGACGCCTCCCACGATGACGAACACCAGTGCTGTGGTCGCTGCTGCGGTGTGTCGGATGAGGCCGCCAATCCCGACCCCGATGACGGCAATGAGGCTCACCGCCAGGGCACCGAACACCACCGCTTGGAAGACGCCGGGATGAGCCAAGGACACTTCGAGGTGCTTGCCGGCGAAGATTCGCTGGCCGACTTCGAAGCTGACCACGGTAGTCAGCAGCGCCACGGGGAACACGAACGCCGCCGTGACCCCAGCCTTGGCTGCCAGTACCCGCCGCCTGGTGGGCGTGGCGGCAAAGGTGGACCGAATCATCCCGGTCGCGTACTCGCCAGTCATGGCCCGGACGCCAAGTGCCGCGAGCAGCACGGCTCCGACGAAGACGACTCCAAAGAGGGAACAGGCGGTTGGGTCGAACGTCTGGCGCTGCCCCGCTGTCATCTTCGACCACTGTTGGACTTGGGAGACACAAAGGATCGCCCCCAGGGCAACCGAGATGACAATGGCCATGACTACTGTCCGCCAGGTGGAAGGCAGGGTACGCAGCTTTGTCCACTCTGCCTTGAAGACCCTGCGCATCCTGGGAATCCGCACCGGCGAGGCGGGTGTGAAGTGAGTGGCATCGATGGTGTAGGTGGCAGTGCTCATGTCAGGCTCCTTTGGTTGCGTCGACCAGCTGGCCGGCGTGGTAGTCGGTTTGGTCCTTGGTCAGGTCGAAATACGCCTCTTCGAGCGACGATCCCAGTGGGGCCAGCTCGACGAGGGTGATGTCGTGGGAACGGGCGGCCGCGCCGATGGCGGCGGAGTCCATTCCTGTCACGACCATGGCGCCGTCAGATGCACAGTCGATCAGCGCGCCTCGCTTGGTCAGGGTCTCAGCCAGGTGGGCGTACTCCACGGCCCGGACCCGGACACTCGAGGCCGTGTGCCGGTTGATGAACTCATCGGTGCCGGCGTCGGCGATGATGTGGCCCCGACCGATCACGATCAGGTGATCGGCGGTTTGGGCCATCTCGCTCATGAGGTGGCTAGAGAGGAACACCGTGCGGCCTTGTGATGCCAGGGACTTCATCAGGTTGCGGATCCAGAGGATGCCCTCGGGGTCGAGGCCGTTGATCGGCTCGTCGAACATCACCGTCTCGGGGTCGCCCAGCAGTGCGCCAGCGATGCCGAGCCGCTGGTTCATGCCGAGCGAGAATGTGCCGACCCTCTTTCCTGCCACGTCGCTGAGTCCGACGATGTCGAGCACTTCGGCCACCCTTCGGCTGGGGATGCCATTGCTGTCGGCCAGCCACATGAGGTGGTTGGCGGCACTGCGGCCCCCGACAATGGCTTTGGCGTCCAAAAGCGCCCCGACCGACCGGAGTGGGTCGGCCAGCTGGCGGTAGGGCTTGCCGTTCACGCGGACTTCGCCCGAAGTTGGGGCGTCGAGGCCCAGGATCATGCGCATGGTGGTCGACTTGCCGGCCCCGTTGGGGCCGAGGAAGCCGGTCACCTGCCCGGGCCGGACTGTAAAGGAGACCTCATTGACAGCCACGGTCTTGCCGTAGCGCTTGGTGAGGTGCGTTGCCTCGATCATGGTGCTTCCTTTCCTGGTCGATCTGGTCTGGGAAGCACCCTGCGCTCGAGACCTGAGGTGCCGCTGATATGGCCCTGAGGCGGGCTGGTCAGCTCAAGCACGCCCCCACCTGGTCATCGGTCGTACCGTGGGGTTGTGGAAGTGAAGGTCTTCGGCGAGCTCGAGGTGGTCAATGAGGGTGTGGCGATACCGATTCGCGGCGCCAAGCAGCGGGCACTCCTGGCTCTCCTGGCGCTCAACCGAGGGAGTCCGGTCAGCGCCGACCGTCTGATCGACCAGCTGTGGGGCGACGGGCAGACCGCCAAGCCAGCCAACGCCTTGCAGGCGCAGATCGTCCAGCTGCGTCGATCCCTCGGAGCCTCAGCCATCGTCACCTCCGAATCCGGCTATGCGCTCGATGTCAGTGCCGGTGACCTCGACGCAGCCCGATTCGAAGACCTCATAGCCGAAGGTCGTCGCCTGAGCGGCGAGGGCGAGCTCGCCTTGGCGTCGGCCGTGCTTGGTGACGCCCTGCGGTTGCGACGCGGCGAACCGCTGTCCGAGTTCGCCTACGCCGGCTTTGCCGACGCCGAACGGGCCCATCTCAACGAGCTAGCCCTAGTGGCGACGGAGTACCGAGTCGAAGCGGACCTGGGGCTGGGCCATCACAACGAGCTGGTAGGTGAGCTGGAAGCGCTGTGCCGTGAGCACTCGCTCCGCGAACGCCTATGGGAGCTGCTCATGCTGGCCCTCTACCGGGCTGGGCGCCAAGCCGAAGCGCTACGTGCCTTCACCGAGATCCGTGACCGCTTGGTCGACGAACTCGGGATCGACCCCGGATCTTCTCTGCGTGACCTGGAGGCCCGCATCCTGGACCACGACCCGGCCCTCGCCGCAGAGCAGCCGGCACCAGCGCGTGCGCCGTCGATGCCATCGCTGCGGGGCAACCTGCCAGAACCACTGAGCAGCTTCCGCGGGCGCAACGCCGAACTGGAACAGGTGGACCAAGCAATCGACTCCAGCCGCTTCGTCACGTTGGTCGGACCTGGCGGTGTCGGCAAGACTCGCCTGGCGGTCGCGGCTGCGGCACGGCGTCGCGACGAGCACTCGGGAGGAGCCTGGCTCGTGGAGCTCGGGGGTCTCACTGATCCCGCAGCCGTCGCCCCGGCTGCGGCTGCGGCCCTCGGCGCCTCGGGGCCAGCTCTGGGCGATGACCAGCCCTCTGGATCGACGGCGGAGCTCATCGCCCGCCACCTCACCGGCCGCTCCCTCGTCATCGTCCTTGACAACTGCGAACACGTCATCGACGAGGCTGCTGCGCTTGCCCAGGCCCTGGTTGGGGCGCTGCCCGGCCTCCGGCTGGTGGCCACCAGTCGCGAGCCCCTCGGCGTCCCCGGCGAGTTCCTCATTCCCATTGTTGGCCTGGTGCCGGGGGACGCCGTCGAGCTCTTCGGGGATCGTGCTCGTGCGGTGCAGCCAGGCTTCGACCCCGACGGGCCCGCCGAAGCGGTCATTGACGGTATCTGCCGGCGGCTCGACGGCCTGCCCCTGGCTATCGAGCTGGCAGCCGCCCGCCTCCGGGCCCTCCCCCTGGCGACCCTGGCCGAGCGGCTCGACGACCGCTTCGCGCTGCTCAGCCGTGGTGCTCGCACCGCGCCGCCCCGCCAACGGACCCTGCGTGCGGTCGTGGACTGGAGCTACGACCTCCTGTTCGAGGACGAGCGCCGCCTGTTCGCTCGCCTGTCCGTCTTCGTCGGTGGCTGCGAACTCGACGCGATCGAGTCCGTGTGCGCTGACGAGAAAATGCCAAAGGACGATGTCCTTGACGTGTTGAGCCGACTGGTGGACAAGTCGCTCGTGATTGCTCCGAGATCGGGCGAGACCCGGTTCTCCCAGCTGCAGACGTTGTGGCAGTACGGCACGGACCGCCTAAATGACTCCGACGAGGCCGACATGGTAAGCGCAAGGCATGCGGCCTATTACCGCCAGTTCGCCGAGGGCGCCAACGAGCGTCTACGAGGTGCCGCGGCATCGGTGTGGCAGGCCCGTCTGACCTCGGAGTTGGCCAATATGAAGGTCGCGCTCGATTGGCACCTGGACACCAGCGACATTGATGGGGCGCTGTTGATGGTCTCTGAAATGGCGTGGTTGTGGTTCGTCAACGGCGAATTTGCCGAAGGTGCGCGTTGGCTGGCCAGCGCGTTAGGTGCCGAAGGGAGGCACCGTGCTGAGCTGCACGCCACCGCCCAGGTCTGGCACGGCTACTTCGTCGGCATATCGTCCAGCCCAGCACCGGGAGTCGCCGAGTGTGACCAGGCCATTGTTGTCTTGAGGCCAGGCGTCGACCGGGTTTGCCTTGCGGAGGCGCTGTTGCTCCGAGCGACGGTACTGATACGCGCCTACGAGTTCAGTCGCTCCCTAGAAGCCCTGGCTGAGGCGCGGACGCTCCTTGCGCCCGACGAGCAGGGTTGGCTGCTCGGTGCGCACGACATGCTGGTCAGCTGGAATATGGCTTCGTTTGGGCGTCTCGACGAGGCCGAGGCTGCTGCCCGTTCGAGCATTGAGCGCTTCGACGCAGTAGGGGAAGTCTTGTTGGTGGTCAATTCCCTGAACGCTCTCGCCGGCATCATCGCGGCCAAGGGGGATATCGAAGGTGCCTCAGTGGCCTACGAAGCGCTCCTACGGCGCTGCCGGACCGCCGTGGAGCACCCCTACCTGAACGCCGCCCTCGTCGCTCTCGCTGTCCTGCGGGCCAGACAAGGTGACGACGCCGCAGCCGACGATCTCTACCAAGAGGCCATCGGCTGTTCTTTCAACCCATGGCTGTCGGCAGACGCCATCGTCGGCCAAGCCGCAGTCGCCCGACGCCTGGGTGATCTGGCCCGGGCCAAAAGGTTGCTCGACCGCGCGGCGGACCGCTACCGAGACGCAGACATTCCCGCCGGTCAGCCCCGAGTGCTCGCGGGCCTGGCCTGGTGGGCGCTCGGTGCAGGTCAATCTGATGCCGCTGCCATCTTCGCGGCGGACGCCGTCAGTGCTGCTGGGGCAATCGCGGATCCAGAAACCCAACTCCTCGCCGATTCCGCCTTGGCCGCCGCAAAGGCGATCGCTGATCCCACCCAGCAAAACGCCCACAACTTCGTCGCACTTGCGCAGCAGCGAACCCAAGGTCCGGCGCATCGCTCTCTCACCGACGAGCCAGATCTTCTCGCGCTCGCAGCTCGCCTGACACCGGCCGCTATCTGAACCTCCGCTCCCCTGGGCCAGCCTTACACCGCCCCTCGCGCAACCAAAGC
This sequence comes from uncultured Acidimicrobiaceae bacterium, assembly GCA_963741995.1. GTDB lineage: Bacteria > Actinomycetota > Acidimicrobiia > Acidimicrobiales > RAAP-2 > Bog-473. The sequence continues at coordinate 214,687 of CAVUKI010000010.1, read as the reverse complement.
TCGGACCATTTTCGAGCCTGACCTCAACGTTCGCGCTGGCCGGCTCACCTCAGCACTACCTCAGAGCGACCTCAGGCCAGATGCCCAAGCTGAGAATCATGCACCACGATCAACACCAGCCCCCGAGACTGGAAACCCACCCGGTCCCCGACGGGCCCGCGGTCGAGGACCACGGGCGCGTCGTCACCGCCACCATGCAGGCCGCAGCCTTCTATCGCCAAGCGCAGCAGGCCGTGGACTCGGCCCAAACGGTGACCGCGTTACGTCGCGCGGTCAACGCCGATCCGGCCTTTGGGCTCGTCGTCGCTGATCTCGACGCCATCGCACGAGTGTCCCCGAGCCCCATCAGTAGCCACCAGATGAACTGGGAACGCCATCACATCGAAATCGTGCGCACCGCAGCCGCCGGAAACCTCAGTCGAGCCGCTGACTTACTCCGCGAACATCTCGCCAGCGTTGGCTGCGACCCATTGGCACTTCGCATCGTCGCCGACCTCGGACAACGCATAGGAAGACTGGAGGACCTCGGGAACCTCACCGGCGAAGGTCCTCGTTGCCACCCGAACAGCTGGGGCAGCAGGGCCGACCCAGAAGGCCAGCCCTGAACTTCGGTTCTGCTGAGTGGGGCCGGAGCCGGGCTCGCGGGGCCGTTTCATACGGTTAGAGGCCGATTTTCCTACGGGTCACAAGCGCCGGTCAGAGCACCCGTAGGGCGTTCCCCCAGCCTCTGGGACCAGCGACAAGGACGCATCTCCGGCCGGACTCTCGGGCTGCATCCCAGATCGAGCCACGGACAGACGACGCAGTCACCCGATGGCTACCCAAAATCGACGCCGTCGAGCGGTGTTGCGGGCGTGATGTCGGGGAGTCGCCGCATCCGAAACGAGTTGGCAAAACCAAGAAGCCCGGCGATGGACGGGACGAGCAACGCGAACTGGAGGGAGCGGTTCCGAGCGTCGGTGTTGACGGCGAGGACTGCGTTTTGGACGCTCTGTGGCTGGCTGGAGATCTGCTGCTGGAGCTGCGTGTTGCTCATGATCTCAGCGTCGGTCTCCATGTAGGAGGCGATCTGCTTTTGCTGGGCAGCGGGTATCGCGGTGCTCGAGTACGTCAGATGGGTGAAGCTCAGTGCCAGGACCCAGAGCATGAGGCCACCGGCCACCGCGAGCCCGAACGACAGGCCGAATGAACCGGCGGCGGAGTTCACCCCAGCGGCTTCGCTGACCCGTTCCTCGGCAATCGGAGCGAGCGTGAAGTTGTTGAGCTGGGATACCAACAATCCGAGCCCCGAGCCGGCGACCAGGAGCGGAACCACGAGGTACCAGCCCGAGTCAACTCTCGGCACCAGCGGGATGATGGCAGCGATCCCGACCGTGCTCAGGGCGAAACCGACCAGCACGATGTTGGCCGGTCGGCGCTTGCCCGCTTTGCGCCCGGCGAGCAGCGCCATCCCGAACATGGAGAGCGAAAGCGGTGCGAGGGAGAGACCGGCCTCCATGGCGTTGTACTCGAGCGTCATCTGCAAGAACAGCGGCAGGGCGATCATCGCACCACCGAGCGTGATCTGCTGGAGCATCTGCTGAGAAATCCCGATGCGGAAGTTCAAGTGCTTGAACAAGTCGGGGTCCAACAGGGTGGGCTTCCCGCGACGCTTGCGTTGGACAAGCCAGTAGGCGAACGCGGCCAGGCCCACGGCGCCGATGGCAATGATGAGGCCCACGTAGGCACCTCCCTCCTGCCAGACCAATATGCCGAGGACGACGCCGCCCATTCCGACGACGGAGAGGACCGCGCCCACAAAATCGACCTTGCGCGGCCCGGTGTATGCGACGTCCTTGACGAGGCGGATCTGAGACAACACCACCAAGATGATGACGACCTCGAGGCCGAACCCGACCCGCCACGACAAGTAGGTGGTGACGAATCCGCCGAGAAGCGGGCCCACGGCCGCAGCGATCGCCGCTGAAGCGCCGACCAGGGCATAGGCCTTCTTCTGGGCGGCGCCCCTGAAGTTGCCATGGATGAGCGACTGCATGGCCGGCAACAACAGGGAGGCTCCGAGGCCGCCGATGATCGCCCAGAAGATGATCACCACGGTCAGGGTCTGTGTCAGCGTCATTGCCAGGGCGCCAGCCGCATACGCGAGCAGACCGATCACATAGGCACGCTTCCGACCCATGAGATCGCCCATCTTCGAGTTAATGAGGATGAATGCAGCGGAGACCAGGGCTTCGAGGGCGATGGCCGACTGGACGCCGCTCGCCGTCGTGTGGAGATCCCTCACCACTGCGGAGATCGACACGTTCATGAACGACGTGTCCACGACGAGCACGAACATCGCGGCCGCCAGTAGCAGCGCCAGCCGCGGATTCGCCTCGCTGTCGGCCTGCACCGCGTCTCCGGTGCTCATGCCTAAGCGGAACCGTCGCTGGGTGTCTTTGCTTGCGTCGCGGGTAGGGCAATCAACTCGACGACCCCGAACCCGCAGCGACACAAGACCCAACGCCTAGGCCACGACCGCCGCTCCACCTGAGATCCATTCCCCCTCACTGCGGTCGGCGAGCCCGACGCTGCCTGACGTGGTGCCCAAGGACGAGTCCGAGGAGGACCAGTGCGACCACGACTACCCGCGACAGCGCTTTCCTGGCGCTCCGACTTGTCTCCATGAACGATTGTGGCCCCATTGCACGCTCCAGTCCACTGGCTTCGTCCCGCGCCCCCCTCCGTGCCTTAACGTTGCTCCTTGATGCGTGCCGCGCTACGGCACCGCACAAGACGTATTAGGGCCGATCGCCGCCGCAGAAGGACACCGGTTTAGGTGCTCAGCTCCGATTGGAGGAAGATGACGGACGTGACCCAAAGGCCAGACGCTGCGCCTCGCGCCGTGTCGCACCTCAGCGTCGAGGAGCGTGCCAAGCTCGGCAAGGAGGCGCGCGCACGCGCCCCTCGGTCGTCCCAGGCTGATTTCAGCCCTGCGACGAACCGCCCAGATCCGGTCAGCCTCCTCGAACGACAGGCCACGACCCGGGTGCCAGAATTGGTCCCGATCCGATACGGGCGAATGCTGGTCTCGCCGTTCACCTTCTTCCGTGGCGCCGCGCTGATCATGGCTTCAGATCTGGCCACAACTCCCCGGTCGGGCCTCAATGCCCAGATCTGCGGAGATGCTCACCTGTCCAACTTCGGTCTGTTCGCTTCACCAGAGCGGATGTTGATGTTCGATGTGAACGATTTCGACGAGACACTGCCTGGACCGTGGGAATGGGATCTCAAGCGGCTCGCCGCCAGCACAGTGATCGCCGCCCGGGACCGCGAATTCACCGAGAGCGAGGCTCGCACCGCGGCCCTCGAGGTCGGAAAAAGCTACCGCAAGGAGATGGCCCGTTTGGCGGGGCTGTCCACCCTGGAGGTCTGGTACTCCCACATCGACGTTGTCGGTCTACTGGCCGAACTCGAGACGCAAGCAGCCAAGACGGGGTCGCGGGCCGACAGACGCATGGCAGCACGCACCGCCCAGGCAGTGAGCAAGGCCCGGACTCGCGACAGCCTCCAGGCCTTGGGAAAGCTTGCCACTATCGTCGACGGCCGCCTCCGCATCGTGAGTGATCCCCCGCTCGTCGTGCCCGTAGAGGACCTGTTCCCCCAGGACGTGAGCGACGAGCTCCGAGATTCGTTCCACATGCTCGTGCGCGGCTACCGACGCAGCCTCCAGTCCGACCGGCGCCACCTCCTCGAGGAGTTCCAGTTCGTGCAGATCGCCCGCAAGGTGGTGGGTGTAGGGAGCGTGGGTACCCGGGCCTGGATCCTGCTCTTGGTGGGCCTCGACAACGCGGACCCTCTGTTCCTCCAAGCCAAAGAGGCCGAGGCGTCGGTGCTGGAGGAGTTCGTGGGCAAGAGCGGTTACGCCAACCATGGGGCGCGGGTCGTGGCTGGGCAGCACCTGATGCAGGCGGCCAGCGACATCTTCCTCGGCTACCAGTCATTCGAAGGCCCAGATGGTGTGACCCGAGACTTCTACCTCCGCCAGCTCCGGGACTGGAAGGGAAGCTTCGAGATCGAAGGGTCGATCCCGCCCGGCCTGGCCAAATACGTCAGCGTGTGCGCCAGGGCGTTGGCCCGCGCCCACGCCCGCTCGGGCGACCGCGTCGCCATCGCCAGCTACCTGGGAAACGGACCCACATTCGACAGGGCTCTTGCGGAGTTCGCCGACACCTATGCCGATCAAAATGAACGCGACTACGAGTCCCTCCGGCATGCCGCCTCCACCGGCCGAATTTCGGCCGAGTCAGGTCTGTAGCCCACAGCGAATCGAGTCCCAACGGCTGTTCCACCGAGGTCGCCCGCGGATCACTCCTCCTGGATGGCGGTGAGAGCAGCCTCGAGCGTCGGATAGAAGCGGTCACGATCAAGTGTCTCGAAGAGGCCGTAGCGACGCACGAGGTCCTGGAGTCGGGTCCGCATCTCGGCGAACGCCATGTGTACGCCAGCGGCGTTGAGCTCACGGTCGAGCTGCTCGAGCATTCTCGCTGCCGACACGTCGACATCGGTCATCGCCTCGCATTGGACGATGACCCACATCGCATGGCGCTCAGCGACAGCGTGGCGGATCTGGGTCCGGAAGGCTGAGCTGTTCGCGAAGAACAACGGGGCCTCCCAGCGGTAGACGACGATCCCGGGGAGTTGCCGGGCCTCGGGGTTCCGGCTGACGCTGTGCCAGCCCTCCAGTTCTCCCACCTCGCCGAGCACGGCACCATGGGGTTGCCAGCTGCGGCGGAAGAAGAGGAGCACGGCAAGGACGATGGCGATAACGATCCCCGGTAGGACCCCGAACACGATCACTCCCAGGCTGGCGACCACCGAGAGGACGAGGGCGCTCTTTCGGACCCGGTAGTAGCGCACCAAAGCCCCGAGGTCGAGGAGGGACAATGCGGCGGCGATCAACACCGCGGCCAAAGCCGACTGTGGAAGGTCTGCCAACAAGGAGTTGAAGAACAGGAGCAACGCGACCACGATGCCGGCGCCGACCAACGACGCCAGCTGCGACTTGGCCCCCGCCTGCTCGACAACCGCCGTGCGCGACCCGCTGGTCGAAACCGCGAATCCCTGGAGCAGCCCGGCCGCGAGATTGGCCGCTCCGATACCGATCATCTCTTGGTTGGGGTCGACCTCCTCACCCCGGCGGGCCCCGAAGCTCGACGAGGTGGCGATGGTGTCGGCCAGGGAGACCAGCGTGATGCCCACGGCGGCGACCGTCAGCGGTCCGACGTCAGACCACTTCGTCCAGGGGATCGAGGGCTTGGGCACCCCGCGAGGCAGCGTCCCTACGGTCGAGACCCCATGGGCGTGGAGCTCGAAGATGGCGGAGACCACGGTGGCCGCCACGATTCCCACCAGGACCGCGGGGACGACCTTGGTGAAGCGGGACAACACCAACAAGATGACCAGGACCCCGAGCCCGACCGCCAGCGCCGCACCGACGGTGCCATCGAGCCCGAGCACGAAGGCCTTGAGCTCAGGGCCGAAGCCGTCGGCGTCGGTCGAGAACCCGAAGAGCTTGGGCAACTGGCCCACGATGATGATGAGGGCCAGGCCGTTCATGTAGCCCACCTGCACCTCACTCGAGAGCAAGTCGGCGACGAACCCGAGCTTGCCGAGCCCGAGGCCAACTTCGATGAGGGCGACGATGATGGCGAGCATCCCGGCCAGAGCGATTGCTCGATGGGCGTCTCCGCCCGCCGCCAGCAACGGCAAGAGGGCGGCGAAGATCAGGGGGGAGATCGACGAGTCCGGGCCGAGGACGAGGATTTTCGACGGACCGAAGACGGCATAGCCGACCAGGCACCCGATGGACGTGTAGAGGCCGGTCACGGGTGGGAGTCCGGCCAGCTCCGCGTATGCCAGTCCCTGGGGCACCAAGATGGCTGCGAGCACGACTCCTGCGATGACGTCGGACCGCGTCCACTTCCGGTCATAGGTTCGTACGGCCCGAAGACCCGGTATCCATCTGGCTATGCCCGAAGGTTCTCCGTCCACCCCGCCCCCGTTCTCCTCGCGACCTTCAGCCGTCACGCCAACCGTCCCGAACCTACAATGCGCTCCAGGACAAGACCAGGAAATGGTGCGCGGTGACGGCCATACCAGAGCGGCAAAGGAGGATCCTTCGAACTCATGACGCAACGGTACGAGAGTTCTGTGGCGTGCACTCGGCTTGCAAGGTGGTGAGGCCAAGTGGGTGAGCCAATTCGCTCCACTCCGGCCCGTGCCCGAGTTCTCGCGGTCGTCTCGCTCGTTGCGGTCTTGCTCCTCGTCGTCGCGGTGATCGGGTTTCTGGTCCGCAACGGCGTGTACGTCGCTGTCGGTGCGGCCGGGTTCGTGCTCGGCATTGCCGGAGGGTGGTGGGCCATCTCCAAAGGACCCCCTCGCCACTGGTACGGGATCATCGGGGCGCTTGTGGGTGCAGTCCTCCTGATCGCCTCGTTGTTGGGGGCTGGGTCCGAAGACTGGGAGTCCTTCGTCCGAGCGCTCATCTGCCTGGCCCTCCTCGCCGCAGCCGCTCTATCGGCACGCTCGGCATTGGCTTCCAGCCTCCGAACCACTGCCGCCGCTCAGGTGCACCGTGTGAGACGCCCCTTGTATCCGGTCCTGCTCTGCAACCCGTGGTCGGGTGGCGGCAAGGTCGAAAAATTCGGTTTGGTGGAGCTGGCAACTTCGCTCGGCGTCCAGACCGTGATGCTCGATCATGGGCTTGACCTCGCCGAGCTCGCTCGAGACGCCATCGCACGGGGCGCCGACTGCCTGGGGATGGCGGGCGGAGACGGCTCACAGGCGCTCGTGGCATCCATCGCTGTGGAGCACGATCTCCCCTTCGTGTGCGTGGCCGCTGGTACACGCAACCACTTCGCCCTCGACCTCGGGCTGGATCGCGCCGACCCCCGCCAGAGCGTGTACGCCTTCCGCGATGCGATCGAACGTCGAGTCGACTACGCGACGGTCAACGGCCGGTTCTTCGTGAACAACGTCTCCCTTGGCATTTACGCCACCATCGTCCAACAAGAGGGCTATCGAGAGGCCAAGGCCGCCACGACGCGTGGCCTGCTGCCTGAGCTCCTGGGCGATACCGCAGAGCCTTTCGATTTGCAGTTCATGACACCCGATGGCACCGAGGTCGACGGGTCCTTCCTGGTCATGGTGTCCAATGACCCCTATGTCCTCGCCGCGTCGCCCAGCACGTCTCAGCGTCTTCGGCTCGACACAGGCCGACTCGGCGTGTTTGCCGTGAGTGCGGCGACGGGCGCACAGGCAGCCGAGGTCGTCACCCTCGCCTTGGCCGGCCAGGGGGCGCGTAGCGACCACGCCTTCGAATTCAGCTATGACAGCTTCGAGATCAGGTCTCGCTCCGGCGTGGCGTACGCCGGAATCGATGGTGAGGCGCTCGAACTTGAGACGCCGATGATCTTTCGCAGTCATCACCTGGGCCTGCGCATGCTGGTCCCCGAAGGCAACATCGAGATCGCACTGAGGCGTCAGTCTCGCGGCGTGCATGTGCGCGACCTTGTTCTTCTGGCGAAGGGCACGCAGCCCGACTAGCTGCGGTCTCACTCCGACTTAGAACCGCGACGGCACCTCGTGCGGACGGGTGCGCGGTTCTCGGTAATCGCCTTTTTTCTGGCGGGCCGGCAGGACGACGTGCGCCCCTTTCTCTTGCTCGTAGGGGATCATGTCGAGGATGTGGCTGATTATGTTGAGGCGTGCCCGGCGCTTGTCGTTTGAGTCCGCCACGTACCAAGGCGCTGTCTCGGTATCGGTGGCGGCGAACATGGCGTCGCGCGCTCTGGAGTAGTCGTACCAGCGGCTGTAGGAGTCAAGGTCCATCTGTGACAGCTTCCAGGTCTTGCGGCCGTCGTCTATGCGGGCCGTCAATCGACGCGTCTGCTCGTCTTGGCTGACCTCGAGCCAGTACTTGAGCAGGATCACCCCCGAGTCGATGATGGCCTGCTCGACGAAGGGAACGAGCGCGAGAAAGCGAGCCGACTCCTCGGGGGTGCAAAACCCCATGACCGGCTCGACGCCGGCGCGGTTGTACCAGCTTCGATCGAAGATCACGACCTCACCGCCGGCGGGCAAGTGGGGGATGTAGCGCTGGATGTACATCTGCGAGCGTTCGCGGTCGTTCGGCGCCGGCATTGCCACGACCCGGAAGACGCGCGGGCTGACCCGCTCGGTGAGCCGCTTGATGACGCCACCCTTCCCCGCGGTGTCCCGGCCCTCGAAGACGATGCAGACCTTGGCGTGCTCGTCGACCACCCAGCGCTGCATCTGCACGAGTTCGACCTGCAGGTGCCGCAGCGCCTCCTCGTAGTCCTTCCGTCGCATCTTGGTCATTGGGTCCCCGCTCTCTGGCGTCACTTCGGCGGCCTCATGGAAGAGCCTCGACGGGGATCGCATCAGAAGTGGGCGCAGGTGATTCGATGTAACGCCGAGCGAAGAACTTGCCCAACTCCCAGACGATGAAGAGGCCGATGGCGGAGGCCAGCGCCCAGCCGAACTCGCGCACGTTCAGGTCGGTCGTGTCGAGCAGACGACACAAGGCATCCATCTGGGTAATCAGGACGGCCAAGATAACCTCGATGATCAGGGCCCGGTTCATCTGCTTGGAGTCGAAGGTAGCGGTGGCGAGGATGGTCCCGGTCTCCGACTGGCATTCGAGAGCCGCCACCACGAGACAGAGGGCAAAGGTCGTGAAGGCGATGGAGTTTCCGACGGCCTCGGAATGGAAGTGCTTGGTCCCGAGCTCGATCATCGTGGGCAGACCGACCGTGATCATCAGCCCGGCTGCTCCGACGGTGACCATCATGCGAGGGGTGAGGACCGACTCGCCCCTCGGCTTGGGAACCCGGTCCATGAGCCCCGGCGTCTCGAGGTCGAATCCGAGTGCGAACCCGAAGACGGCGGACACTATGGCCGCGCCGATCAGGATCAGCCGCATGTAGGTGCGGTACTGGTCGACGAAGCGCAGCGACCCTGGACTGGCCTTCTCTTGCGGGAGCACGTTGGGCCCGTGTGCGCCCAACAGCGCAGCCGCCCGCTCGGCGCTGTGACCGACCGCAGGGTCCACTCCGAGGGTCGATGCCACCTCGACGCCGTCGAGCGCGTACCAGAGCACTCCAGGCACTTCCGATCCCGCGTCCTGGTCCGAGGCGACCTGCGTCATGGCTCGAGTATGGCCATCGGAGAAGCGGAGGGATCTACGATTTCTGCGCCTCCGCAGCGTCTGCTTCGAGCTCCTTTTGGTCCGCCTTGAGCTGCTTCTCCTCGACCTTCTGTGCTCGCTTCATGGCGGAGCGGACCTTGGCCTCCATGTCGGAAACGGCAACGACGACCAGGCCCGCCTCACCTTCGTCGAGCGACTCGCCCAGGTCCTTGAGGTCGCTACGACTCATGCCCGCCGCTGCGTGCCCCGCCAGCGAGCCGAGCAGCGCACCTCCGCCGGTGGTCGCGATCAGGAGGCCCCCGCCGATGGCGGCCGCGGGAAACAAGGCGATCACCAGCCCCGTCGCCAGGCCGACCCCACCCCCGAGCACGCCTCCGGCGCGCGTCGGGGTCTCGTGCTTCTTCGCGATCTTGACCTTGCCGTTGTGGTCTCGCTCGATGACGGCCGCGTCGTAAGCATCGATCAGGTTGGCTTCGGTGTGCAGATCCTTGATGACCTCGTAGTCCGCCAGCGCGTCTTGGACATCGCCGTAGACGCCGCAGTACACCAAGAGAGTATCGATGGGCATATCAGTTCTCCTTATCCGGATTGAGTGCCTCGCGTGTCATACGCCCGCAGGAGTTAGATGCGGCTCAGTTCTTGTGGGCTGAGCGTCGTCTCGACAGGACCGCCGTAGGCGGCGAGCGTGTAAATGACGATGACACCGAGCGCGATGTACGTCAAGGACCAGATCGGGTAGTACGGCATCCACCAGATGGAGCTGATCGCACCGATGGCCCCTGCCGCGATGCCGACCCAGCGCCCGATCTGGGAGCGTCCCATGACGGCCAGCCCACACAGGATCAAGATGATGCCGACAATCAGGTACACCCAGCCGTAGGTCTTGAGGTTGGTGCCGAAGATGGCGTCTTCAAGCTTTTGGGGAACAGCCCCGTGATAACGAAACGCCCAAATCGCATCGAAGATGCGCATGATGCCCGCCACCCCCAGCACGATTGCGGCGAAGAGAATCCAGCCGTGGCCCCGGTCGTTCATGGTCCACCCCCCATTTGAACGTACCCGACACTCACGCGATGCCGGGTTCCATTTGCTACTCGCAATGGAAGGTATATACCGAATTGGCGCGCAATGGAAGATGTTGCATGTGGCCGCTCCGTCATCACTCCTTCGACCTACCGAAGAGGGTTGCTGAGAACACCCTGAGCCATCGACCACTAGCAATTGTGCGAACGACCGGGTAAAACTTCGGCAAGCAGTTTGAGCTACGGGTGCACTGGAGGGGACATGTTGGCGTATGACTACCCGCTCGGCGGAGTGTTCCTGTCGATGCTGTACTTCTTTCTGTTTTTCATCTGGATTTGGATCCTCATCACCGTCTTCATGGACATCTTCCGCAGCCCCGACCTCACCGGATGGTTGAAGGCCCTGTGGAGCATCTTCGTGATCGTGCTCCCGTTCCTCGGCGTCTTCGTCTACCTGATCGCCCGGGGCGGAAAGATGCAGGAGCGCAAGCTCCAAGATGCTGCCCAACAGAAGCAGGCCTTCGACTCTGCTGTCCGGGAAGCTGCCGGGACTTCTGGCGGCGATGCCACGTCACAGCTGACCCAGCTGGCTGACCTCAAGGCCCAGGGCGTCCTGACCGGTTCCGAGTTCGAGGCTCAGAAAGCCAAGATCCTGGCTGCTGGCTGATACCGGACGCGGACGATCGCGCCCAAGAGGAGGGAGTGGTAGATGGAACAAGGGAATGAATCTCTCGGTCCGATCAGCTACCTGGTCGTCGAGTTCCCTGGATCCAAGATGACCGGGGAGGGTTTGCCCATCTTGGTCGACCTCGTCGATCAAGGCGTGATCAGGATCCTCGACCTGGTCTTCGTGGCCAAGGGTCAAGACGGTTCGCTCGGCATCATCGGGCTTGCCGATCTGGACCACGACGGGACCATCGACCTCGCCGTCTTCGAGGGAGTGTCTTCGGGCCTCGTGAGCCAAGAAGACCTCGCCGATGCGGCGCCGGTGATCGCGCCCGGTTCATCTGCCGCAATCTTGATCTTCGAGAATCGTTGGGCGACGCCGTTCATTCAGGCGCTGCGCCGGGGCGATGCAGAGCTCGTCGCTGCCGGCTACATCCCCCAGACCGACATCGCCGCCGCACTCGACGCGGCCGAAGGCTGAAAAGGAGACCGACATGCCACTGCTCCGAGGTATCGCACGCACTGCAGCCATTGCCGGCACGGCCACCGCCGTGTCGAACCGCGTGTCGCGTCGACAGCAGAACCGCTGGGCCCAACAAGAGGACCAGCAGTACGCGCAACAACCGCAGGCAGCACCGCCCCCCGCCCCCGCAGCACCGGCCCGGGACACGGTCGCACAGCTCAAAGATCTTGCCGAGCTCAAGTCGCAAGGGATTCTGAACGACGCCGAGTTCGACGCCCAGAAGGCGAAGATCCTGGCGTCCTGAACGTTGAACGCCCGAGTCCCATTCGTGCCTGCGTGTGACGATTTTCTCGCCGACAAGGGACAGAGGAAAGTGTGAACACATGGTGCTCTCCACGACATGGGAGTTGCCGCTTGCAGGGTTCGTTATCACCGACATTTGGTTCAGCGGTCAAATCAGGGTCATCGCCTGCAAGCCAAGCGCTGCTGGTGGGTCGCCTCTGGAGATCCAGATGTGGTTTCGAGGACCTCTCACGTTTCGCGACGAAACCGGACGGGTTCATGATCTCGACGCTCGAGATCCATGGGAGTTCCTGATCTCTCTCTTCGAACTTCGTCATCAGGTCATCGAATCGGCGGTGGTTAACGAAGCCGGTCAGATACAAATCTGCTTCGAGCTGGACCAAGTCCTGGCGGCGGAGATCCATCCGCAATGTGAGAACTGGGGGATGGTGGGACCCGAAGACCTGAATCTGCTCGCCCTACCTGGCGGGTGGGCCGACCGCGCTGACCGACCTGTGCTGCGGAGCGGGGCTGAGGTGCAGGCCGCAATTTCTGATCTTGGGTTGATCGGCTGGGTTGATCGGCGACCTCCAGAGTTCCGCCCTCGTCGCCACGGATGGGACCATCGACTGGTTCTGCTGGCCCCGGTTCGACTCACCCAGTGTGTTCGCCTCGCTGCTCGAACACGACCCGAATCCCCCGGGTCTCCAACTGGCGTTGTTCGCCTGAGGTCAGGTCAGAGGTGTGGACGAAGAAGACGACGTCTTCGGACCACTGCCGCACAAGGAGGGCGTGCTGCACCGAACCGGGGAGAGCGCTCAACACCCGAGGGGCTGGTCGCGCACTTCCCACCCGTGGCAGTAGGGGCAGTGCAGGAGATCCCGGCCCCACCGCTTGCGTACGTCCGCTGGCGTCACGATGTCGAACGAATGCACATGGTCGCTGCTGAACCCCACGGATCTCGCAAGAGGACCGAGTCCACCTCAGAGGAGATAGCCGACGACACCAACACCCGGCGCCGATCCGCAAAGCGCGGCGAGACTGAGAGGGGCGGTCTCCTTCAGAACCGGTTCCCACGTCGATCCGGCACCCACCCGCGCGACACATCCGGCAACGTCGACATCGACGGAATCGAGGTGCCGCAGGGTGATGGCCACACCACCATGAACCTCATGGAGCCGACCGTGCCCGGAACCCAGGACCGTGAGGGTCTCGCCACGCTCGGCCACCACAGCGACCGCTGACGAAACGTCAGTGGGTGACTGTGCGTCGATCACGATGTCCGGTGCGAATGGGACCGCAAGGTCGAACCCGGCCACAGAGTCGGCATACTCCCTGTCACCCGACACCAGCACGCGCGGCACGCCTGCCCGACTCAGGGCGGTTGCCGTATTCATCTCCAATTCCTCCCTGTCATCAGCGACGTCCGTCGGGTCGCCGACTCCGGCCCATGAATGTTGAACGGGGTCATTGCCAATCAGTCCTTGCTCCGTTGCACTAGGCCGGGAAGGTGTCGCCCGTAAAGGGCGACATGTCAAGCCACAGGTATCGATAGGTGCGGCTCGCAAACATTCAGTCATCGCAGGAGCGCTGTAGGTGATCGGACCACACACCATTGGTCCTGTAGTAGCTCTCTCCTGGTCCTCGAGCAGCCTCGTGGCAAACACTGCGGGCTCTCGCCTCATCACCATCGATCTCGATCCCACCCGGCACAACGAAATGCACAAAATAATCCCGCTCTTCGCGAAGCGTGCGGTACAACGACACGATGTCATCCACCCCTTTGGCGCGCCTCTCGAACGGCTGCCCCTCGGTGGCCCCGATCACCCATTCGGCGTCGTCGGCCCACAAGGCGCGAAAACCCTCGTAGTCGGCGAATATCGAGCAATCGGCGAAGCGAGCAATGGTGCCGCGGATAGCCGCCTCATCTAGCAAGCCAACGAGAAGAGCATCGGTATTTCGAGCGAGAAGAGCATGGGTATTTGGCATGTCCCGTCCTTGAATTGGCTGCTGTTGATTTCGGTTTCGTCGGGACCAGATGTGGCACCGTGGGAGCCAAACATCAGGAGATGTCGACCATGACCTTCGCCAGCAGCGCGGGTCCGTACTTTCGGTCGACCGGAGCGACGCAAGATTTGAACCAAGGTGTCGCGATGATGGTTATTCAGGTGAACCGGTGGTCGTATTGATGTCATGGTCAACCGCTTTTCTTCAGGAGCTGAAGGCATGTTGGTCGCCGTTGTAGAGATTTCGCGCCCGTTGTTCATTGGCGGCTTCAATTTCCTGTCGGCGCACCTGTGCGATGAGCCAGTCCCGATTGAACGCGAAAAACCTGGTCGGGCGCCTGTGCCCTATGCACGAGGCGCTCCGACCGCATTTCAATAGTGGCGGGGGAAGGATTTGAACCTCCGACCCTCGGATTATGAGACCTACGACATCCGTCCACACGGCGATGCCTCGACACGAGGAGTGAAGCTGATTCGGCGTCTGACTCGGGGTAACTCACCGGCCAGTCAGCCGACTAGGAAACCGACTAGAGCAGGCAACATTGAAATCGGTGGGATTCTCGTTGGATCGGTCACATGTTTGTTTCGCACAGACTCGACATGTGCCGACGCTGCAAGGTTCGTCTGTTCTGACATGCCTCCAAGGTCTCGGTGCTCCTCCTCATCTTCGACAAGCTCATCTTGTTCTCGAGCACTGTCAGAGATGGGTTCTCAGAGGCTCAGCTGGGCGCCGCCACAGAAGTTCCAAGCCACACCCGACACCCCAAAGTAGGATCGCCCGTCGTCTGGGCCGAGGGGCCGCTGGCGAATGGACTGTGCTTGCCAAATGCAAACGACCAGCCGTTGTCGTAGGACCACGATCGTCGTCGCGACGGACCGCAGAGAGAGGAGACGGAGTGACAAGAGGGGTCAGTGCACGAATGAGACGTCGCCGGTTCGTCTGCGAGCGAACAATGGTCGTCGCCGTCGCAGTGGCTCTTTTCGTAATCGGCACCAACGCCACGCCCAGCGCTTCGCTGCCCGCTCCGATGCGCGCGTTGTCTGGCTCGTCGGCAGCAGCTGCGGAGGGCTGTCAACCACCAGCTGGCTGGCAGTCGACCAAGGCGGCACCTGTGCCCGGCATCGCGTCGGACCACGACCTCACCTCCTTCGACGGCACGACCATCCGTATTCACTGGTTTCCCGATCCGCTAGGCCCGGGCGGGCGCTCGCATCCGACTGTGCTCATGGGCCCCGGATGGGGCTCGTCCGGCGACACCGACACGTCACAGGCCGGGATCCAAGGAGCGCTGAGCATCGCCCAGCTCTGGCAGGGCGGCTTCAACGTCTTGACGTGGGATCCCCGGGGCTTCGGCCATTCGGAAGGGGAGGCCGAGGTCGATAGCCCGAACGACGAGGGACGGGACGTGTCGGCCATGCTCAATTGGGTCGCGCAACGGTCGGGCGTCCAGCTGGACCGGCCGGGCGTCCCCCGGGTGGGCATGGTCGGCGAGTCCTACGGAGGCGGCGTGCAGTTCGCGGCGGCCGAACGGGACTGCCGGATCGACGCCATCGCCCCGACCATTGCCTGGCATTCGCTCGGAACGAGTCTCGACAAGAACCAGACCCCCAAGACCGGGTGGGGGAACATCCTCGCGAGCGTGTCGTCCACCGCAAAACTCGACCCCGAAATCACCACCGCTGACAACGAGATGAACACAACCGGGACTATCGACGCTGGGGTCGTGTCCTTCTTCGACAGCCGCGGGCCCGCCCAGCTCCTGTCGCGGGTGAAGGTGCCGACCTTGATCTTGCAGGGCACGGTCGACGACCTGTTCACGTTGGACGAGGGGATCGAAAATTACGAGGCACTCCACCGCCAGGGGACCACGGTCTCAATGGCGTGGTTCTGTGGTGGTCATGGCGTCTGCCTGACAGACCCGGGCTCGGCCCTGGAGGTCGGCCCGCTCTCGCTCGCGTGGATGCAGCACTACGTCGCGCGCGACACTTCCGCGCACGTGCTCAAGGGGTTCGCTTTCGTGGATCAGGACGGGACTACTTATGCGGCACCCGGTTATCCGCTTACCGCCGGATCCCCGGTCGTGGCAAGCGGTTCGGGCACGCTCACCCTGCAGGCCGGTGGCGGATCGGGTCCCCCGGTGGTCTCTGCCAATGCGAAGGCGGCCAACATCGTCGATTCGGTGGCCCTGCCTGTCACCCCGGGCCCGGCGAGGAACGCACTGAACATCACGGTGCCGACCACCCGGGCAGCCGTGCTGGTCGGCCCGCCGACGCTCTCTATGACCTACTCGGGCACCGTGGGGCCCGGCATGCGGCCGACCCGTGTGTTCGCCCAGCTGGTCGACCCTGCCACCGGGATCGTCCTCAACAACCAGATCACCCCAATCCCGGTCGCGCTGGACGGGAAGTCCCACAGCATGACCATCCCACTCGAGAGCGTCGGCTACACGGCCAAGGCCGGTGCGTCGCTCGAACTGCAACTGGTGGCGACCACGGTCGCCTACATCACGCCACGCCTCGGCGGGACGATCACCTTCGATCGGGTCACGGTGGAGGTGCCGACCGCGAAGGGCTTGCACGTCTTGCAGGGTGGCTGACACCGTTCGGAGCTGCCATCACGGAGCGTCCGGCGGCCAGTGCCTCACTAATCAGGCGACGCCCGTCGGCGTCCCGGCCAAACGCCAGTTCGGTGGCGATTCCCTCGGAGAAAGGATTTGAACGCGAAACCGCAGCGTAGGGACCGCGGGATTGGCGCCCTCGAGAGTGCCGCCTGTGCGAAGGGTGGGGGGGTCCCGAGAGAAGGTCCCAGTCCTCCCCGCAATATTCGAACGCGAAACCGCCAGCCAGGCGACCGCCGAATCCACCCTCAATCGCTCGGTTGCAGCCTCTCGATCGCTGCCTCGGGCCCGCGCCGGGGTAACCCCTCCATTGTGCCCCGCAGAGCTCACCGGAGGTTGTCCTTCACTCATCTCTTGACCTGAGAATCCACAAGGCGCTTTGGTGACGCGTGGATTGTGTGTTCGGTTTTACTCGTCTCGCTCGCCC
The DNA here is from genome assembly GCA_963741995.1 of uncultured Acidimicrobiaceae bacterium. Taxonomy (GTDB): domain Bacteria; phylum Actinomycetota; class Acidimicrobiia; order Acidimicrobiales; family RAAP-2; genus Bog-473. The sequence continues at coordinate 197,992 of CAVUKI010000010.1, read as the reverse complement.
TCAGTACCCAGCTTCAGGGTCGACGAGACCTACCAGCTTCTCACCAGTAGCGAACCGGGCGACGTTGGAGCGGATCCGTTCGGCGAGCAGGGGCAGCACCATTTCGATGGTATCGGCGGTGTGCGGCGTGATGATGCAGTTGGCGAGGTCCCACAGGGCGTGACCCTCGGGCAGCGGCTCTGGGTCGGTCACGTCAAGAGCCGCCCCGGCGATGCTCCCCTGCCGCAGGGCTTCGACAAGCGCATCGGTATCGAGGTGTCCCCCGCGGGCCACGTTGACGAGCCAAGTCGTGTCGTCCATGAGACGCAGCTGCTGCGCTCCGATGATTCCCCGCGTCTCGGGTGTCAGCGATAAGGCGAGCACGACGACCAGGGCGCCCGGCAGCGCAGCGTCGAGTGCCGAGACCGAGACTGTCTGGGCGGCTCCGGGAACCGGGCTGCCAGAGCGATTGACCACGGTTGCCTCGACCTCGAAGGGGGCGAGTAATTCAAGGAATGACCGCGCAATGCCGCCGCCACCGAGGATGGCCACGCGTTGCCCGAACAAGCTCGTGCCGGCCTGCGGTCCCCAGCTGCGAGCGGCAAAGCGGCTGGGGAGCTGGCGGAGTCCCGCAAGGGCGAGGGTCAGCGCGTGCTCGGCGACGGGGCGGGCGTAGGCACCCTTCGCGCAGGTCCAGGTTCGGGTGTCGTCGATGACCTCCGTCAGTGACTCCACTCCGGCGGAAGGGAGCTGGACCCAGCGAACACTTGGCGCAACCGCGAGTGCATCCCTGAGTCCGGCGACGTCGTGTGAGTCGAGCCAGACCAAGGCCTCGGGGCTCTCGCTCAGGCTCACTGCCGACCCGCCACCACTTTCGACGGCCTCAACGGCAAAAGAGGCGGCTCCGGGAGCGACGGTCACCCGAGGAGAGCGCACGTCGGGACATTACCGAGCTTGTGGGCGAAAGCGCTGGATCTTCCCGGTCTGCATTCCGTTAACTTGACCGGGTGAGTTCTGCCTCTCCCAAGAGTGAGATGTCGTCAGACGCAGAGGACGGTCGTTCCACGGCACCCCGCATGAAGAAGCAAGAGCAGGAGGACGCCTCGCCGGAGATCGTGGAAGTCGTACCTGGCATCTTGCGTCTGCAACTCTCGATCGATTTCACCGGCCTCGGGCACGTCAATACGTACGCACTTGAAGATGACCGGGGTTTTGCTCTGGTCGACCCTGGGCTCCCAGGGGAAGCATCATGGACTGCCTTGCTGGCGCGCATGAACGATGCCGGTATCCCACTGAGCCGGGTGCATACCGTTGTGATTACTCACTCGCACCCGGACCATTTCGGTGGCGCAGGCCTGCTGGCACAGGAAAGTGGGGCCGAGATCGTGGCTTCGGACCGATTCCGTACGTTCTTCGACGTGGCCGACCTGGACGATCGTGAATTGCAGGCCGCCGACGATATCGACGCCCGCGACAATCCCATTCCGAGGCTGAACTTCGATCATCCTTCGCCGTGGGGCGGCTCGAACCTCGGCCCGCCCCCCAAGGAGCGGGCCCAGCTTCTTGCCAATCGGGATGAGTTCGATCGGTGGTTCAAGGCGCCTCGTCCGTCACAGCGTGTGGCTGATCAGGACCACTTGAGCCTGGGTGGCAAGGAGTGGGTCGGCCTTTTCACCCCTGGACATACCGACGATCACCTTTGTCTTTACGACGAGGAGGGCGGAGTACTCCTCTCGGGCGATCAGGTGTTGCCGACGATCACTCCACACATTTCGGGCATCATCCCGAATGACCCACTGGCTCAGTATCTCGAGTCACTTGATCGTCTCGCCGCACTTCCCTACGTCGAGACCGTGCTCCCGGCCCACGGCCAGCCCTTCAGCAACCTTGCGGGCCGCACCGCGGAGATCAAGGTCCATCACCAGGACCGACTCGAGCAGCTGCTGCGGTTTTGCGAGGTTCCTGCGTGGACCAGTGTCGTTGACCTCTCCCACCAACTGTTCGCTCCCCGGTCGTGGGGTGGGCTTCTCCGGGTTTGACGGACATCCACTATCAGGTGCACAGCACCAGAAAGGATGCCCATCATGGAGACCATGGAGAGGAAGAAGAAGCCCCGTCCCCGCCGGTCGTTCACCCCGGAGTTCAAGGCCGAGATCGTCGAGCACTGCAGACGCGGTGACCGATCTATCGGCCAGGTGGCCCGGGACTTCGACCTGACCGAGACGAACGTGCGCAGCTGGGTGAAGCAGGCCGAGATCGATGCCGGTGAGCGGCCCGGACTCAGCACAGAAGAGCGTGCCGAGCTGGCCCGCCTTCGCCACGAGAACCGCCAGCTGCGCCTCGACAACGAGACGCTCAGGAGAGCAACAAGTTTCTTCGCCCGGGAGACCCGATGACGGTGGACCCGTTCATCGAGGCGGAAGAAGCTGCAGGTCACAGCGCCAAGCGCGCCTGTCGCCTGCTCGAGGTCTCCCGGTCCGCCTACTGCGAGCGCAAGAAGGCCATCCCCTCGGCCCGCGATATCAGCGACGCCGAGTTGACCGAGAAGATCAAAGAGGTCCACGACGAGTCCAAGGGCACCTACGGATACCTGCGGGTGCGCAAGGCCCTCGCTGACGAGGGCACCGAGGTGGGCAAGTGGCGGGTGCGCCGGCTCATGCGAGCGGCCGGGCTCGAGGGCCGGGCCAAGAAGCGCTGGCGCACCACGACGGTGCCCGATCCCGAAGCCGAGGCGGCCAAGGACCTCATCCAACGCCACTTCGGACCGTGCACCGAGCTCGATCGTCGCTATGTCGGCGACATCACGTACATCGCTACGTGGGAAGGGTGGGCCTACCTCGCCACGGTCATCGACCTGGCCAGCCGCAAGGTCGTGGGCTGGGCCCTGGCCGACCACATGCGCACCGAGCTGGTCGAGGACGCACTCGAGATGGCCTTCGTCCAACGGCGGCCACCCAAAGGCGCCATCTTCCACTCCGACCGCGGATGTCAGTACACGAGCGGCGACTACGCACAGCTGGCGCGGGCCAACGGCATGGTGCTCTCGGTCGGAATGGCCGGTGAATGCTCGGACAACGCGGTGGCGGAATCGTTTTTCGCGACCATCAAGCGCGAGCTCATCGACAGGCGTGCATGGCCCACGAGAGCGGGACTTCGCCGCGCCGTGTTCGAGTACATCGAAGGCTGGTACAACACGCGCCGTCTGCACAGCTCGCTGGGCTACATGAGCCCCGCCAAATACGAAGCACTCATCCACCACAACGCCGACCGTCAGGCGGCATGATCAACACAACCAAGCTGTCCGTCGAACCCGGTCAAGCCCACGGGCTCCATGGCTGAAGCTGAGACCTACGCCCACCTCGAACGTCTCCGAGTCCTCGGACAAGTCAGATCACGTGAAGAACACGGTGTCATTTCGTATCGGGTGTAACAGCGGCGGAAATGTCGGTCCGTGGGATCCATCGCGGAAATCGAACCGGGCGGCAGAAGGGCCGACCCTCTCGGATCGGCCCGAATCTGCGACTTCTTTGGTGGCGGGGGGAGGATTTGAACCTCCGACCTTCGGGTGATGACACCCATTTGTTCCGTCTAACTGGATTTCACGGACTGATCGAGTTCGTCCGATTTTGGCCTCTAGCTGGGGTAATACAGCACTATCCACTGTGAACAGGAAAGCGACACGTGACACAGAATTTTGAATACGTGTGAGGTAGGCCGCTGGTTCAGTTGTCCACCCTCGCTGCGGTTGAGGTCCCGACCAGGCCATGGTGGTGGCTTCACAGCACACCGGCCCGGGACCAGCAGCCCCCGCAAAATGGCGTCAACCTCCCCAGCGGCCCCCTTTCAAACCGTGCATGCCGTTCTCCGGCACACGGCTTCCCGACACCGTTCACCGCGGTGCATGCGCAGTCCTGTAGTCCACGGTTCCACTCAGCCGGTAGATCTCGAGGCTCGTGAGCCACCCATAGTTGAACCGGGTGGCCCAGTTGCGTCCCGAGAGCCCGTGCTTGTTGCTGGCCAGGATCGCCATCCGTTGGTGGACGTAGCTGTTGACTATGGCGAACTTCTTCGATGAGTTTCCATGTCGGAAGTAGCCAGCCCAGCCCCGCAGCACGGGATTGAGCCGATCAACCACTGCGTCGAGCGATGACCCGGTGAATCGACGTTGGGACATCTCCTTGACCTTGGCCCTGATGGAGGCCATGGCCCGGTCCGACGGCCATTTCTGGAGGTAGTACCGGCCCGGCCATTTCACGGACTCGCACATGTGATTGTGGAAACCCAGAAAATCGAAGCCCTCTGCCCCACCGCTGAGGTGGACGATCCTGGTCTTGTCGGGATGCAGGCGCAGCCCGAGTGTGGCCAGCACCGTCTCGGCAATGGATCGGGCCGTCTCAGCTCGTTCCTTTGTCGGACAGAGGACGACCCAGTCGTCGGCAAACCTGATGAGCTTTCCTGTCTGGCGTCTCGCCTTGGTCAGTTCCTCATCGAGGACGCTCAAGGCGATGTTGCAGAGCAACGGTGAGATCGGAGAACCCTGTGGAGTTCCCGACGAGACGTCTGAGTAGACGCCTCCTTCGATGATCCCGGCCCGCAGCCAACTCCGAAGCAGCTTCAACATCGCCCGGTCACAGACCCGGCGCTCGATCAGGACCATCAGTGCGCCCTGGTCGATCTCGTCGAAACAACTCTTGATGTCGGCGTCGAGCACCCAGTGTGCCCCTGCGTTCGCACTCTGGCGAATGACCTCGAGCGCGTCATGAGCTGACCGCTTCGGTCGGAAACCGAAGCTGGCCGGGCTGAAGTCGGCCTCGAATATCGGTTCGAGGACCAGCTTCGCCGCACTCATGAGCACCCGGTCACGCAGGGTGGGTATGCCGAGCGGCCTGGTTTCACCAGGTTTGCCGGCCTTGGGGATCTTCACCCGTCGCAAGGGTTGGGGGCGATAGCTCTGTGCCTTCACCTCTGCCGCGAGAGAGTCGAGGAAGGACCTGACCCCTTCTGTCCCCCCGGCTTCGATCGAGTCGATAGAGACCCCATCGATGCCGGGCGCACCGTGGTTGGTGGCCACGTTGACCCACGCCTGCCACATCACGTCACTGCGGGTGAGCTTGTCGTAGAGGGCGTGGAATCTGCGTGTTGGGTCCTGCTTGGCACTGCGGTAGAGCACGCGTTGGAGGGCTTGGAGATTACTGACGCCTTCGTCGCGGGCGACATCCCTGGCCCGAGTGTGGGCCCGGCCGTCGCCTCCTTCTTCGGCACCGGTTGGCTGATCTAGGAGAGTGTTGAACAATCGCCTTTCGGGGCGTATCTTCAGTCGAGCAAGCCCGGGATATGTCCGCACCGAAGCGCCGGCGTGAAAATGGGTTGAAGCCGGCCACCCAGGATGGGCAGTGCCCGAGGTGAGGTCCCATTTTTGACGACCCGGACTTGCGCGCCCGGGGTCAGCTGGGTCTGAGCTGCCACCCTCCTTCGTTCTCCAGCCCGAGGTTCACCAAGCGGCGGAGGTTGATGGCGGCAATTCGATGGGAGAGCCCGAGCTGGTTCTTCTCAACGCCGCGGAACCGGACCCGTCGGTTGCCGTTGGCGACCAGCCAGGCGATGGAGCGTTCGACCATGGGACGCCATCGTCGGTAGTCGTCGGCAAAGTCACCATCGCGCCACGCCCGACGAGACTCGACGAGTTCGGCGTCGTGGTGATGAAGGTGGAGTGTCCGGCCGTCTTTGGCCTTTGTGCACCGCGCTCGGAGTGGACAGCCCGAGCAGCGGATCCCGAATACAGCGGCTCGCCCGGGAGTGATCCTCACGGTGTGTCCGGCCGGGCATGTGGCGGTCCCCGCCTGCGCGTCAACGACAAAATCGTCTCGGGCGAACCCACCTGGGATCGCTGCTGACAAAGGCCAGGGCTTGATGGCGCGGCGGTGTGTGGCCTTGCCCAGCGCGTTGAGTGTCTCGCCCGATCCATACGCGCCATCGGCGAGGACCTGGAGTCCGGGTGCTTCATCGGCCAACAGATCGACCCCCGTCGGCCCGTCGGCGGTATTGGCCGGGGTGAGCGCGGCGGCGGTGATCAGTCCGGTCTCGGGTTCGATGGCGATGTGCGCCTTGTAGCCGTCGCGATATTCAGAACGGGACTTGTGCATGTGGCGAGCCTCGGGATCGACGGTCGAGATGATCCGGTCAGGTGCCACACGCTGGGCGATCTTCCACGTGCCGTCGTCGTCTTGTTCGACGTCTTGGCCGGCGACGAGGGCCAACAACCCGAGAGCCGAGGTGGCTTCGGGCTCTTCGTTCTCGTTCTCGAAGGCGGCCAACAGAGCCAAGGCGTCGTTGACCAGTTCGTCGACCAGGGCCGACTTGGCCACCGGATCGTCCCAGGCGATCAGGGGTTTGCCCGCTGACTCGTAGTCATGCGCGGACAGAGGCACCAAGTCGGCTCCCGGGACGACCCGGCGCACCCGGCGGATGGCGGCGATCAGCTGTGTCACGGTGTCCTGGGTGGCCACCGCGTCGTCGAGCAGGGTCGAGTCGAGCGCACGGCGGGTCTTGCCCTTGAGGACCCCGGTGGCGTCGATGACCGAGCGCACGGCATCGAAGATCCGCTCAGGGTGCTCGGACTTGCGCAGCCGGGTGCGCCAATAGGTGAGTACCGAGAAATCGAACCCCTCGTCGTCGAGGGCCAACCCGCAGGCCACCTTCCAGCTGATCCGGTCCCGCAGCGCCCTGGCGGCATCCCGGTCCGAGAGTCCCTCGAGGGCCTGGAGGACCATGACAGAAGCCACCACGTCCGCTGGGATCGAAGGGCGACCACGACCAGACGGGAACAGGTCCTCGAACATCTCGTCGGGGAACAGTTCATGGCGATGGTCGGCCAGAAATGCCTCGACGCTTCCATCGGGGACGAGCTGTCGACAAAGAGCTGCAGCGTCGAGTAGCTCAGGATTGGATTCGCTGTGTCCTTGCACTCACCAATTCTCGACGATCGGCGCCCAAATCGCGAGCACCAATTGCCGATTATTTCAACAGTCTCCTAGTGCCGCATCAGGCAACGTTTGCGCGCTTGACCAGCTCACGAAGCGTTTTGTCCTGAGCGTTGCGGTTGCGCCAGATGATGTAGCGGCGGATCATCGAGTTCTGCTCCTCGTGTGAGCGGTGGTCGGTGCCGTCGAGGGTGAAGTAGCGCAGAGCCTGGAACTGGGCTTCGATCCGGTTCATCCAGCTGGCGTTGGTCGGCACGTAGGCCAGTTCGACGTTGTTCGCTTCGGCCCAGTGGCCAACGCGCGAATCGACCTTGGTCGAGAGATGCGGACTGAAGTTGTCCATGACGATGGCGATGCGGACGTTCGGTGGGTACAAGGTGCGCAGGTAGCGACAGAACTCGAGGAACGTCGTCCGGTCCTTCTTCAACTTGACGTGGCCGTAGATCTTGTCCAGGTTCAGGTCGTAGGCGGCCATGAGGTGGCGGACCCCCTTGGTGCGGGTGTAGGTGGCCCGGCGCCGCCGGCGCCGTGGTTCTTCGGACCCCTCGCCTCTGACGATCCTCGGTGCCCACTGCTTGCCGGGCCGGGGCAAGAGATTGAGCGGGCCGAACTCGTCCATGCAGATCACGACGGTTGGGTCGCCCTTCTTCGGTTTTGCCAAGCCATCGGCGATCTCATAGAGGTCGAGGACACGATTCTTCTTGGCCTCGAAGTCGGGGTCGTTGGATTGTTTGTAGGTCTTGATCACTTGAAAGGAGACACCCTCCTCGCGGAGGAGCACGCGCAGACCCTCGTGACTGATGTCGTCGACCACCCCCTCGGCGACGAGGAACTCGGCCAGCTTGGACAAGCTCCAGGTGGAAAAAGGCAGGTCGTGGTCGACCGGCCGAGACAGGGCGATCTTCTTGATCTCCCGGCGTTCGGGCAGGGTGAATTTCGGTGGCCGTCCCCCCGAGTACTTCGCGGCCAAGGAGTCGAACCCGTCGGCGTTGAAGTTGTGGATGACCTCTCTGACCCGGTCCTCTGAGGTGAAGGCGATCTTGGCGATGGCCGGGACGTCCATCCTCTGGGCCGACCAGAGCACGATCTGGGCTCTTCGCCATCGCACCACCGAGCCCGACCCCCGGCGCACGATCGAGAGGAGCTTTCGTCCCTCCCCGTTTCTGATGTCTCTGACTGCCACGCGTTCTGCCATGGCCCTACTTTGCGCGACCCAGACATCAAAGTGGTGGACGCGCCCCACCAACGTTGCCGGTCACGGCACTAGTCGCTCTGACACTGACCTACTCCGTCGCATCGTCTACGTGCATCGGTGAAGCAGGGGTCCTTCGCTCGGAACGGGTTGTGTTGTCCCGCCCGTCATCACTACTACGACCCCCTCCGACTCCCTCTCGACTGCCTGCCACTTCCCGGGATCGCCGGTTATAGACAGACGCACTCCGCATCCCCGCAGGACGAGGGCCGAGGAGGGCCTCTCCAGTTCCCACGACGGCCTGTCTGACGTTCCACGCTCCATGTGCCGAGGAGTTCTTGAGCACCCGCTCCAAGATCTGAGGTGCCTTCCATGGCCTTCGCCCAAATCCCACGGGCTCGGCTCTCCCTTTCTCCTGCTTTCGCAGGCCACATGACGACACTGCAAGCTTCACTTCATGTTGCGGACCGCCAAATTGCTCCACCCCGCTTCGGACCCGGCCTTTCGGCCGACCCCGGGGGGCTTCACTGCCGGGGACCTTGGCGTCTCCCCGGACCGGACTTGCACCGGCTGGTCGTCGTGAGCTTCTCGCTCGGTTACGTCATGGTTGCTCCTTTGCACTCATGGCACCCCGAGCTGCTGGACGCACGGGATTTTCGTGGGATCCCACCGACCTTCGGGCAATCTTCGGGTCATTTTCTGGGAAGACCCACGCGACCCTCACACCCTGGGGAATAGCCGTCGCGAAAAAGGCTGTTTCCGCAGAGCGCGGCAGACCCAAGTTGAATGACTTCGTTCACAGTGCCTGGGATAGGTGTTCGGGGAGATCCTCGCGGGTGATCGGCACCGAGCCCCTTTGACTCGCTGCGCCCAACCAGATGCCAGTTCCCGCAACCCACAGAATGAGGATAGGAAGTGAAGCGAATGCTGTGCTGGCGAGTAGATTCCAGAGCAGGAGATAGGACAGTCCAGACGCCACGAGAGCGAAGCAAAGGATGACCGATATCTTCCCGAGCCAAACTGGGTAGTTGGTCGTCGTTCGAAGAAGAACGCCGAACATCACAACGAAGGCGCTCAACACAAGCTGCTTCGCTCCATCGAGACGATTGATTACTTGAAAGAGGTCGACGCTCTCACCCAGATATCCCTTGCTCGCTGAGGAGCTGAGAAACAACCCCAGGAGGCACTGCAGTAGCGAAATGGTAACCACAACGCCTCCCGCGATCGTGGCCCCGGATCTCCACGAACGGTCAGATCGACTGAGATGACGACGGCAATAAAAAAGAACTATTCCAAGGAGTAGGCCAGCCAGCCCCTCGACCAGTAGGTACTGAGCCGTCGCTTCACTCCTGTGGGCCGCATACAGAGAGACGACCTCCTTCTGGGAGGCGTCGATGGCGAGGTTCGATGGCCAGGCGGCAAGGCCGACGATCCATGCAATGGCGTAGCTGATGCCGGCAAGGGCGGGAAGCGACCTGAACCAACTTCCCTGAACCTGCACCTTGACCCGCTGTAGATCTGATCGGCCATCGATGACTGCGGTCTGAGATGGAACACCGACGATTTGCTTCTTCATGATCGTGTCACCTTCGGCTCGGTAGTGCGATTACGCCCGGCAGAGTCCGTCAACCCGACTCCGACGCCAGTCCCCTCCAGGCCAACCTGTGCAATTCCAGGACGGTGGTTCGTTCACTGACGAACGGACGGACCAAATTCGACAACCGGCCGGAGTTTTCTTTGCCCGAGTGGCTCACGCACCGGCCTGGACCGGCAAGGCCAGTCCTGCGTGAGCAGGCGAGACCCGAGGCCACAGCAAGTCGTCCATGCACTCACAAGTCACCATCATCACGGCCTCGCTGACTCCGCAATTGATAGATGGTCAAACCCAGCGAGACCCCAGCCACAGTGAGGGCGAGGCAAGCAATGCCGATCGCGACCCCAGTCATGACCACACGGCCTGGCTAGTCGGTCCGCATGGGAATTCCTGGTCGGCGATTCCGCAGTGGAACGAGATCTCGCTGCAGGGGTCCTCGGTGACCGGCCGATGCTTCATTCGGCGGTCGTCTCAGCCAGCCTGCGGGCGAGAAAACGTCGTTCACTGTCTGAGGTCGCGAGGCTTAGTGCTTCGCGGTAGTACCGGGCGGCCTCTTTCGAACGGTGTAGTCGGCTCAAGAGATCGGCACGCACGGCGGGAAGCAAGTAGTAACTGGGTAGAGGCTCTGTCGCTGCGATTGACTCAACGATGGTCAGCCCCGCCGCCGGACCCTCGGCCATGGCTACCGCGACAGCCCTGTTCAGTTCAATCACGGGTGAGGGATCAAAGTTAGCCAGACGCTCGTACAACGCGGCGATCTGACTCCAATCGGTGGAGGCGGCATCGGGCGCCGTTGCGTGACAAGCGACAATGGCGGCCTGAATCTGGTAGGGCCCAGGACGCGATCGTCCCATCGCTCCACGCAACATCATGGCTGCTTCGGCAATCTGGTCGGAGTCCCAGCGGGTGCGGTCCTGCTCCTCGAGCGTGACCAGGTCGCCCAACTCGTCCAGACGGGCGTCGCGCCGAGCGTCGTGCATCAACATGAGCGCCAGCAGGCCAACCACCTCGCATTCCTCGGGCATCAGGGAGTTCAGCAAACGCGCCAGTCGTACTGCCTCAATGATCAGGTCGTTCCGGACCAGGAGGGCGCCGCTGGTCGCGGAATAGCCCTCGTTGAAGAGGAGATAGACGACGCCCAAAACTGCCTTTACACGCTGCGGCAAGATCTCGGCCGGCGGAATGCGGTAAGGGATACGGGCGTCTCGGATCTTGCGCTTGGCTCGAACTAAGCGTTGCGCCATGGTCGACTCAGACACGAGGAACGCTCGGGCGATCTCCGGAGTGCTCAGTCCGACAAGCGTGCATAGCGTCAGAGCGACTTGAGCGTCGAGTGGCAGTGCAGGGTGGCAGCACGTGAAGATCAGTCGCAACCGATCGTCTTGCACCCCGCTCACTGCGGCATCGTCGAAGTCATCCGAGGCCAGGGGTTCGACCTCGCCTTCGGGTGAGTTCAATTCCAGTTCCTTCATCTTTGCCGCGCCGGATACCCGCCGCCTCAGCACGTCGGTGGCCCGGTTCCGCGCTACCGCCATGAGCCATGCTCCGGGCACGCCTGGAACGCCTCGGCGGGGCCACGCTTCCAGTGCCGCGGTGAAGGCGTCCTGTGCGCACTCCTCGGCGAGATCCCAATCACCGGTCGTTCCGATCAGGGTGGCGACGACCTGACCCCAGCTGTCCCGGAACGCTTCGGCGACAACCTGCTCGACGTCGGAGGTCATTCGTCCCAGACGGGTCGAATCTCAATTACTCCGTGCCCAGCGAACGGATGCCTGGCGGCGACCTCAATCGCATCGTCGAGGTGCTCGCACTCGATGAGAGCGAAGCCACCGATCTGCTCCTTGCTCTCCATAAAAGGCCCATCGCTGATCAACGTTTCGCCATTACGCGACCGTACCTTCGTGGCGTCGGGGCTTGGTCGAAGACGGACTCCGTCCAGGAATGAGATCCCACGGCGGTCCAGATACTCGATCCACGACACGTGCTCGGTATCGCGTACCAACTCGAGGGGACCACGGTCGTCGGACTCGTCGTCGCAAATCATCAACATGTATCGCATTGTTCCTCCCAATCCATCATTCTTCGCGGGTGAGCACAAACACAGGAATTTTACGAGTGATCGCTCTCTGGAATTCCCCAGCGGCCGGCGACCGCTCGACAATCGTCGGCCACACCAAGGATCGTGCCTCAGGCTCCAACTCTTCTGCCAGGACCCAGAACCTCTCAGTTCCCAGCTCCACAGTCACCCTCGCCTGGCGCTTCAGGTTGTAGTACCAAGCCGGATGAGTGCTTGACCCTCCATTCGAAGCAACAATCATCCATTGCCCGTCACTTCTGGGGAAATAGACCAGCGGCTGGACGCGCTCTATGCCGGACCGAGCACCGACGTGATGAACAAGTATGAGCCTGAAGTCAGCAAGCGTCCCATCCACGTAACCACCCTTTGCTCGAAACTCGTCGACGACGTTGGCGTTGTATTCGGTTGGAGTAAGGCCAGCCATTGCTGCTTCTCAGGCGATCTCGTAGACAAGGCTCACGCGACCACCGGACAGTGCTTCGACGTGGCGAGGTTCGAGCCCGTGCCGCTCTGGCGCTGTGAACAGCGGAGTGCCCGACCCCGCGATCAAGGGGTGAACGATGAACCGGAGCTCGTCCACCAGTCCTGCCTTGAGACAGGCCCGCAGGACCTCAGCCCCGCCCATCAAGTAGATGTTCTTGCCAGACTCCTCTCCCTTCAAGGCTTCGATCTCGTCGAGACCTCGGAGAAAGGTTGTCTGCGGCCACTTGGCGGAAGTGAGAGTACGTGACAGTACGTAGTGCGGAGTGGCTGCTACGAAACGCGCCCACTCGACCTCGGCCTCGGTGGGAACGCCCACACCCATGGGATTCGGCTCCGCCGGCGCGTCCTGGATCGCGGTCCAGTACTGCTCGTAGTTGGGGTACATGCCGCCACCAAGCACACAGGCGTCAATCTGAGGCGTCAGACCGAAGTCATCCGACCACGCATCGACCCAGTCTGCATAGCCTGCGGGGCCTTCGGTCTTGCCGTCAATCGAGATCTTCATCGCACCGATGATCTTGCGCATGGCTGCCTCCTGGCAGAGTCCGTGAACCCGACTCTGAGGCGAGTCCCCTCCAGGAACAGCTAGCACTGTTCCTTGAGGGTGGTTCGCTCTACTGACGAACGGACGCACCAAAATCGACAACTGCCCGGAGTTTTCTTTGCCCGAGTGACTCATGACCACCCCAGGAGGAGGCAAGGACAGCAGATAGGCATTCGCTACGGACGCTCGGCCGAGGGTTATCAGACCAAGCAGAAGCGTCCACCAGAATTTGGAAGTCCAGGCGCATCACCGAATTGCGGCCCTAGCTGAAACGATGGCCGAATCCGCTGCTGGCCTGCGGTGTGGTCGTTGACATGGAAATCCGAATTCGCGGGCTTTCGTGGGATCCCACCGACCTTCGGGCAATCTGCGGGTCCCTTCGTACCGGCCGTGTCTTGGCCGCTTATGCCGAGACCGATCCTCACCCTCTCTTACTGACGGCGACGCACTTAACCCACGGATAGAGACCTCGAGACGTTGCCCCGTTCGCTGTTGAAGTTCAGCGGTGGTCACAGCTCATTCAGGCTGCTGCCTGATCGTACTCTTCGGGTGTAACGACGGCGGGTGTGACCCGGCCGCCAAGGGCGACGACCAGCTTGGCCATGTCCTTGTGACCGCGCACGCGTCGGAACGAGCGCTCGGCTTCGAGCATGCCGGCGGCGATCCAGCGCTTCTTCATCGAACCGTCCTTCCACTTCGTGACGCGGCAGGTCGTCCGCTTTGCGATCGAGATCATCGACTCGATGCAGTTGGTGGTGGTCAGCGTCGCGGCCAGTGTGCCGCCGACGCCGAGACGCCGGACGGTGAACATGTCGTCGAGCCCTTCGCGCAGTGACGCCGCCGCGTCGGGATGGTCGGCCTCGAGCTCTTTGGCCAGTCCTTTGGCGGCGGCCAGACCCTTGGCTGCGTCGGGCTGGGCGAAGATGATCCCCAGTCGCTTGTCGACGACCCCGGCCAGGTCCTTGGGCAGGTGCCCCTCGACGTTGCGACGCTTGTGCAGCACGCAGCGCTGCACCGCGGCGGCATCGCCGAACACCCGCTTTATGCCCGCGGCCAGCGCCTTGGCGCCGTCGATGACGCAGAGTACGCCGGAGGAGACGTCGAGGCCGCGGGCGACGAGATCGGCCAAGAGGGCCGTGACCACGGTCTTGTTCTCGGTGTCGCCCAGCCAGAGCCCGACAGGGACCTTGGTGCCGTCGGTGGTGATGACCAGGGCGACCACGGCACAGGATCCAGCCACGTCGAGCCCGTCGATCATGAGCACGGCCACGGCGAGGTCAGAGAGGTTCCGGGCCATCAGCTCGCCCATGGCCTTGGTCGTGGCCGCCACGAAGCGCCGGGAAATGGCCGACTTGGACATGGACTTGGAACGCTCCTCGAGTTCCGCTCCGACCGGCTCGGCCACGTCGGCGTGGCGCCGGGTGGCCACCCCGGCCAGCATGCGCTCGACGACGAGGGAGTTGAGCAGGTCGGCCGAGCTGAACGCCTTCCAGGTGTCGAGCCCGATCTCCTCCCCGGCGCTGCTGCGTCCCCGCGGGCGCTCGGTGCTCACCTGGCGCCCGCCGAGCACGACCGATCCCTTGGCGTTGCCGTGCCAGTTTCCGACACGCTCTTGGGCCCCGATCTTGGCGTGCTTGGCGCCGATCGCCTCGGTCAGTTCGGCCTCCATCATCTGGCGCATCACGACGAGCCCGGGGGCCGACGCGAACGCCAACAGGCCGTCCTTGAGCGCTCCGGCCACCTCGGCCAAGGCGACGGTCGCCTCGAGCGGCAGGCCAGCGAGGCGATCCGACTCGTCCACCTGCGCGACGGTCACGACGGGTAGCTTCTTCTTCATTGGTGGTCCCCTTTCCTGGGTGGTTCTTTGGATTGGTCTCCTGAACACCTACCTCACGGCAGGACTCAGGAGGGGGACCACCACCTCACTTCAACAAACTTGGGGACACCGTCGACCTCGAGCCCCGCCCCCGTACCCGAATGTCTTCAGGTGATGAAGCGCTGAATGGCCTCGTTGGCGTGGTCCTGAAACGACGGGTTGGCCAGGTTGGGGAGGAAGTCTGCTTGGTTGACCATGGGACCTTTCAGCGTGTTGGCCGCGCTGGCGTAGAACACGCCGCTCGACAGGGTCGGGTCGGTGACGCCGTCGACCAGTCGCTTCGCGCCCACCTCAAGTTTGTGGGAGAGACCCAGGGTGGGCATGATGTATTTGGCCCCTATACGCATCGGCAATGGGAGGTCACTGGCTGCTTGGGTGCCCGTGGTGTTGCCGGGGCTCACGGTGATGAAGCGGCGGTCGGGGTGTTGGCGGGCCAGGTAGGCCATCCATAGGGCGCCGATGTACTTGGCCTGCCCGAAGGCGAGGTTGAAGTCAGCTTTTTTGCCGGCGAAATAGCTGCCGTCGATGACAGTAGCGAGCTCGTCGGCGGAGTGTGAGACGAACGTTGGCCCCTTCATCCGCAATTTCGGGACCCCCCGGACTGCTTCACTTCCTGACAAGATCGCAACCTCGCCAAGCCGATCTTCTTTCAGGAGTCCTTCGAGGAGGACGACGTGGCCAAGGACGTTCGTCGCGAACACGGTGGTGACCCCGTCAGCGGTCAAGTCCAACGTCTGCGGGCCAATGACACCAGCGTTCATGACCAGCGCGTCGACGGATCCGTTGATGGCGTCAAGGCCGGCGCGCACCGAGCTCAGATCGGCGACGTCCATGAGAACGATGTCGAAGATGCGCCGGCCGGTCTCCGCTTCGAGCTCGGCCTGTGCCGCTGTCGCCCGATCTTGGTTCCGGCACGCCAGGTAGATGCGGGCAATCTCGGGACGTAAGGCCAGTTGCCGGGCTACCTCCTTGCCGATTCCGGCGTTGGCGCCCGTGATGAGTACCGTCTTTCCTGGGACTGTGTTCATTGGTATTTCCTCTGGTTTTCTGTGGGCCTAGTCGGGCAGCACAGCTCTTGCCGGGTTGCGTCCACCCGGTTCTCCCTGGTTGCTCTTGGGATCTAGAGCCACGTCGATCAGCTGGGCAGGCCGTCGAGCAAGCTGAAACGGGCATCCATCGCGACACTTCGGAGATCGATCAGCTGCTGATATTCAGGCGAGTTGTACCACTTGAGGGCCGTCTCACGGTCAGCAAACCGCACGAGTGCTCCTGAAGTGAGCGAGCCATCGCCATGCAGGACTTCCCAGTTTCCGCCGGCGAGAGGCTCGCCTCCGTGCTCCTTGGCTGTCTGCCCAGCAATTGGGGCGTACTTCTCCTTGTACGTGTCCGGGTCCTTGACGGTGAATTCGACAATTACGTATGCACTCATGTTGAAACTCCTTCGTAGTTAATTGTTAGTTGTGATCTGTGTTCTAGGACTTCACTCGTAAACGTCGACGCCGACAGGCGCTACGTCGCTACTCGGCCTCCATCGACCGCAAGAGTGACGCCTTGGACGAAGCTGGCATCATCACTGGCGAGGAAGACGATCGCCGCAGCAAGTTCCTCGGGCTGAGCGACGCGACCTGCTGGTGCGAGCGCAGCGAGCTGGTTCACCATCTCGTCGGGGACTGCTTCCATCATGCGGGTGCGCGTCGGGCCGGGGGCAACGGCGTTGACCCGAACGCCACTCGGGCCGTATTCGGCGGCCCAGGCCTTCGTCAAGAGTTCGAGGGCTGCCCGGCTGGCGCCATAGAGGGCCATGCCCGCCTGTCCGAAGCTGGCGACCATCGTGGAGATATTGACGATCGAACCCCAACCGCGTTCGGCCATGGCGGGCGCCAGTGAGGCGACCAGGAAGAACGGAATCTTGACGTTCAGTGCAAAGGTCTCGTCGAACTCTGCTTCGGTGGCTGCGTTGCTTGGTCCGAGCAAGGCGACGCCAGCGTTGTTGATGAGGATGTCGACGTGACCATCGCCTGCCTCAGTGGCCCACTTGACCAGGTCCTGGGCTGATTCGAGATCGTTCAACGTGGTGAGCCGGAAGGTCGCGCTGCCGCCGCTGGCTTCGATCTCGGTGACCACGTCTTTGGCTCGTTGTTCGTTGCGTCCGACTACGAGTACGTGAGCGCCGCGGGCAGCCAAGGCGATGGCCGTCGCCTGGCCGATCCCGCTCGTCGAACCCGTAACCAGAGCTGTCTTGCCCTTTAAGTCAGTCATGCGATGTCGTCCTCTCCTAAAAACTGGGTGGTATGACTCACTCTGACAGTCCAAAACTGGGTTGTCAAACCCAAAATCCTTGCTAACATCGATTCATGGTCAACGAGACGAGTGACCGGCCGAAGCTCACCCCAAAGGGAGCACGCACCCGGGCACGAATAGTGGAAGAAGCCGCCGCCCTGATCCATGAACGCGGGGTCGCGGGCACCACCTTGGAAGACGTCAAGGTGGCGGCGGAAGTCAGCGGCTCTCAGATGTACCACTACTTCCCCGACAAGAACGATCTCGTGCAGGCGGTCATCGACTACCAGGCCGAGACCATCGTCGATCGCAATCGGCAGGCGCTCAGTAAAGCGAACGGCGTCGGAGCCTGGCGGAACATGGTGATCACCGCAGCGAGGCGCACCAAAGCAAGGGGGGGCTGCCAACTTGGCTCGCTCGTTGGTCAACTCGCCGAGAGTGACCCTGAGGCCCGTGCGCTGATCGCGGCAGGGTTCGATCAGTGGGCAGCCGCCATCGGCGATGGACTCAGATCCCTTCATGGCGACGGGAAGCTCCCGTCGGACATCGACCCGGACGACCTCGCCACTACCCTGCTCGCCACGCTCCAAGGAGGACTTCTACTCGCCCAGGTAGAGCAGAGTCCCCGTCCGTTCGAGACTGCCGTCAATACTCTTCTCGCCCTTGCCATCGGCAGATGAGCCCAAGCCAGGCTCATTCACAGCCGTCGCCGAATGAGGTTCCCCAGAATTAGTGGACACCTGACGAGCTGACCATCGGTCGGCTGGAAGGATGTCCGATATGGGAGTCACGAGACGTAGGTTCACGCTGGAGTTCAAGACGGAAGCCGCTCATCGGGTAATCGATACGGGCCGGACGATTGCCGAGGTGTCCGCCGAGCTGTCGGTGTCGGACAGCTCACTGGCCAGGTGGGTGCGCGAGGAGCGCCGTCGGCTCGACGCGGTGAGCGGATCGAGCGATGAACCGTTGAGCGCGGCGGAGCGGACCGAGCTGTTGCGCTTGCGCCGCCAGGTGGCCGAACAGGACAAGGACCTGGCCTTCTTGGGAAAAGTCGCCATGACCTGGCCGGTCACCATCGGAGGATGAAATGATGGCGGGCGGTCGTCGGGTGTGGTCGCCGAAGTTTGCTTGCCGCCGCGTGCGCGTGAAAAGTCTGGTGCGGGGCCGTGGGGACCACCGAATGTCGCTTTTGAGCACGAACCGGAGATTCCGCTTCACACCGTGGTCCTCTCCCGGTGGCCTCCAACTACAACATGGAGGTGGTGCATGAAGCAGATCAGGAACAAGGTGGGCGGCCTCGATGTCCACCGCGACAACGTGGTGGCCTGCACGAGGGTGGCGATGCCCGACGGCAGCGTCGAGGTCGCCAAGGAGCGGTTCTCGACCACCCAATCCGGCCTGGCCGAGCTGACGGCCTTTTTGATGGACGCCGGAGTTGACACCGTGGCGATGGAGGCGACGGGGGTTTATTGGCGGACGGTCTACTACGCCTTGGAGGGCCTCTTCGAAGAGCTGTGGCTCTGTAATGCTCAGCACGTAAAGAACGTACCTGGGCGCAAGAGCGATCTCTCCGATGCCGAGTGGCTGGCCGATGTGGCTGCGCACGGGATGGTGCGGCCCTCCTTCGTCCCCCCGCCCGATATCCGAGAGCTGCGCGAGTTGACCAGGTATCGCAAGACCCAGGTCGACGCCCGGGGCCAGGAGATTCAGCGACTCGAGAAGTGTCTCCAAGACGCCGGCGTGAAGCTCACCTCGGTGGCGTCGACGGTGTGGTCCAAGTCGTCGCGGGCGATGATCGAGGCCATGATCGCCGGCGAACGCGACTCGGTGGTGCTGGCCGATCTGGCCAAGGGACCGATGCGCAAGAAGACCGACCGGCTCACTGAGGCACTCGAAAGTAACTTCGGTCCTCATCACGCCGTCTTGTGCCGTCAGATCATCGACCACCTCGACTTCTTGGACGGCTCGATTGCCGCGCTGAGCGAGGAGATCTGCGCCCGACTCGTCCCTTTTGAGCCTCAGGTCGCCTTGCTCACCTCCATCCCGGGTATCTCGGCGACCACGGCCCAAGTCATCGTGGCCGAGACAGGCGCCGACATGAGCCGGTTCCCGACCGCGGGGCACCTGTGCGCCTGGGCGGGCGTGGCCCCGGCCAGTCACGAATCGGCCGGCAAGAAACGCCCGGCTGGGACCCGACACGGTTCGCCGTGGCTGCGCCGGACCCTGATAGAGGCAGCCCGGGCGGCGGTGCGCACCAAGGGCAGCTACTACTCAGCCCTCTACAGCCGCATCGCCCGGCGAAGAGGACCCAACAAGGCAGCGGTCGCCGTGGCCCACTCCATGCTCGAGACCGCCTGGCACCTACTCAGCACGGGTGCACTCTACGAAGACCCCGGCGCCGACTACTTCGAGCGTCGTCACGATCCCAGCGTTGAGGCGAAGCGGCTCCAGCGCAGGATCGAGGCTCTCGGCTTCGCCGTCACCATCAGTGAAAAGGCGGCATAGACCCACCCTCTCGACAACTCCACCTCGTCATTGCACCGAGGGGTGCCTCGTTGCGCGCGCCTCAGTGCTCCTGCGGCGTCAGCATTTCACCGGAGCTGCCGCGTACTTCGCTTCGAATCCACCAAAGCAGAAAGATTTGCGTTGATGGCCGCCGAGTGCGCGAACTTCGAGATCACCCGCATGGCCCGCCTGCTGGAGGTTTCAACGACCGGCTACTACCGCTGGAGGGCGGCCCAGGACCGCTCCCCGCTGCCGAGCGAGGTCCGCCGGGCCGATCTCGACGCCAAGATCATCAACTTCCACAAGAGCTCGCAGGGCACCTACGGGGCTCCACGGATCACGCTCGACCTCCACGAGGCCGGCGAGCAGGTCAGCCACAACACCGTGGCTGTCCGCATGGCCAGCCTCGGGATCGTCGGGGTGAGCCCGCGCCTCTTCAAAGTCACCACCACCTCCGATCCGGGCGCCACCTTCCCTCCAGACCTGGTGAATCGGGAGTTCCATCCCGAGGGGATCGACGAGCTGTGGACCTCGGATATCACCTATCTCACGATCGGAAGTGGCGAGGCCTACCTGTGCGCCATCCGCGACGAGGGATCGTCCCGGGTGCTCGGGTTCTCCGTGGCTGACCATATGCGCACCGAGATCGTCCTCGAGGCGCTGGACCACTCGGTTATGACCCGCTTCGGACAGGTCGAGGGCACGGTGTTTCATACCGACCGCGGCAGTCAATTCTCGGATCGCAAGGTCGTCGAACTCTGCGAGAGCGTCGGGCTGGTCCGCTCCATGGGAGCCACGGGCAGCTGCTTCGACCACGCCAGCGCCGAGAGCTTCTGGTCGATCTTCAAGCACGAGTACTTCTACCGGCACACCTTCGCCACCATGGACGAACTCCGCGCCGGCATCGCCCACTACATCAACTTCTACAACCACCAACGCCGCTGCGCCAAGGCCGACAACCTCAGCCCCATCCGCTACGAGTTAACGTTGGCCCACAAGCAACCAGCCGCTTAAATCCGTGTCCACAATTTCTGGGCAGCCTCAGAAGTCGGCTCACAGCACTTGGACGACGCAGGTGCATCCACACGATGCTCTTGCAGACCCGCTGCCATTCGGATGCAGGACACATCGCTGCGCCCAGTGGGTCGCTCAGGTCTGGATTTCCGCGAGCTCATTCAGCGCGGTGCAGTGAGCGAGTCCGGACCTTCCCACGGTTCTCACCGGTGGAACATCCGGTAGAACGCGCCAACGGCGACCAACGCCGTGGCTGATTCCAGCCCCTGACCAGGCGCTCTGAGTGGCGGGGGTTCACGACCATCGTGCACCTTCGAGCTACAAGCCCGACGAAGCCGCTGGTCACGGCATCTGCACGCCGCAGCCGCCCGGGCGCTGCACTACTCAATGTAGGCGCTCCGCGGTTGGCGTCCCCATAAACGCGCCACACCTCCGAACGGGGTCGCGCTTCGGGTTGGATACGCACAGCTCCACCGAGTCCTCCGGCCCTGTCCTGTCCTGTCCGGCCCGAAGACCCGTTTGGGTGACTAACAAGTTGATGCAAGTCGCGGGGATCCGCCCTCATCCCCACTGGCCGGGCGTGTAGTCCCCGCCGGGCTGACGGGTAATGATGTTCAGGCGGTTGTAGACGTTGATGAGGGCGATGAGGCAGACCAGCGCACCAAGCTGATCGTCGTCATAGTGCTTGGCCGCGTTGGCCCAGGCCTCGTCGTACACACCGCCGTTGTCCGCGACTCGGGTTCCCTGCTCGGTGAGTTCGAGAGCGGCTCTTTCGGCTTCCGTATAGACGGTCGCCTCTCGCCATGCGGCGACCAGGTTGAGTCGCACCGAGGATTCCCCGGCGTGCTCCGCATCCTTGGTGTGCATGTCCAGGCAGCCGGCGCAACCGTTGATCTGGCTGGCACGGATCTTGACCAGCTCTTGAGTCGTGGCTGCCAAGGTCGATCCGGTTATGACCGCGCCTGCTGCGTTGATGTGCTTGGTGAATTCTCCGGCAACCGCATTGCTGTAGATGTCGAGTCGAGCGTCCATCGTGATCTCCTTTAGGTTTCGGGTTCACCTCTATGACCCCGTGGGATACCAACATGTGACTGGTCGTTCATTGACAGCAGCGGATCGGTCAATCCGCCTGGCTCCTGGCACCGCCCCCGTTCGGCCTAGGGTCGACCCCTTTTGCTTCCGGCCTACCCCGATCGGCTGGCCTAACGACCCGCTCGAACCTCTGAACTGCTTGCTCTGAATCGGCCCGCCTCAGCAGCTCGATTGGGGACCCACTTGGTAAGACCCGACTGCGCTCGTCCGACTCCAAGTTGGCGGGCGTCATCCATGGGGCAGGTCTCTCAGCTCTGGATCGGAGTTTCTGGATGGCATTTGTTGCTCCTTCATCGAACGGAGTTGGTACTTCACCTCTTTGACACCTAGTTTACATCCCTTTCCTATCTTCATCACCCCATATTCCCCCTAATGTTGAACCCCACCCAATGCAGTGCCCGAGGTGAGGTCCCATTTTTGACACCCGGACTTGCTGCCGGGTCAGCTGGGTCTGAGCTGCCACCCTCCTTCGTTCTCCAGCTCTAGGTTCACCAAGCGGCGGAGGTTGATGGCGGCAATTTGATGTGAGAGCCGAGCTGGTTCTTCTCAACGCCGCGGAACCGGACCCGTCGGTTGCCGTTGGCGACCAGCCAGGCGATGGAGCGTTCGACCATGGGACGCCATCGTCGGTAGTCGTCGGCAAAGTCACCATCTCTGCACTGCCCGACGAGACTCGACAGTTCGGCGTCGTGGTGATGAAGGTGGAGTGTCTCGGCCGTCTTTGGCCTTTGTGCACCGCGCTCGGAGTGGACAGCCCGAGCAGCGATCCCAATACAGCGCTCGCCCGGGAGTGATCCTCACGGTGTGTCCGGCCGGCATGTGGCGGTCCCCGCCTGCGCGTCACGACAAAATCGTCTCGGGCGAACCCACCTGGGATCGCTGCTGACAAAGGCCAGGGCTTGATGGCGCGGCGGTGTGTGGCCTTGCCCAGCGTGAGTGTCTCGCCCTATCCATACACGCCACTCGGCGAGGACCTGGAGTCCGGGTGCTTCATCGGCCAACAGATCGACCCCCGTCGGCCCGTCGGCGGTATTGGCCGGGGTGAGCGCGGCTGCGGTGATCAGTCCGGTCTCGGGTTCGATGGCGATGTGCGCCTTGTAGCCGTCGCGTATTCAGAACGGGACTTGTGCATGTGGCGAGCCTCGGGATCGACGGTCGAGATGATCCGGTCAGGTGCCACACGCTGGGCGATCTTCCAC
Source organism: uncultured Acidimicrobiaceae bacterium (assembly GCA_963741995.1). GTDB lineage: Bacteria > Actinomycetota > Acidimicrobiia > Acidimicrobiales > RAAP-2 > Bog-473. The sequence goes on along the minus strand of CAVUKI010000010.1, from coordinate 175,177 downwards.
GTGCCGTCGTCGTCTTGTTCGACGTCTTGGCCGGCGACGAGGCCAACAACCCGAGAGCCGAGGTGGCTTCGGCTCTTCGTTCTCGTTCTCGAAGGCGGCCAACAGAGCCAAGGCGTCGTTACCAGTTCGTCACCAGGCTCGACTTGGCCACCGGATCGTCCCAGGCGATCAGGGGTTTGCCCGCTGACTCGTAGTCATGCGCGGACAGAGGCACCAAGTCGGCTCCCGGGACACCCGCGCACCCGCGGATGGCGGCGATCAGCTGTGTCACGGTGTCCTGGGTGGCCACCGCGTCGTCGAGCGGTCAGTCAGCGCACGCTAGGGGTGCGAAGAGTGAGGCCGCTGGTAGAAGAACGTCGGTGACCATTTGTGGTCGCGGCTGGCATCACATTGGACCTGACTCCCGACGGCCACAACATTGCCAGTCAGCGTCGACCCGCGGTTCAGGACGGGCGCTGCCACCAGTGCCGTGTCACATCGGTGGCCCTCAAAGGGTCAGTGTGGTGACGGCTTTCAGCGAGGATGTGTGCAATGGATGACAAGGAGTGGTTGGCGCAGCGCTTCCAGGAGCAGAGGAGCCATCTGCGGTCGGTCGCCTATCGGATGCTGGGCTCGCTCACCGAAGCCGACGATGCCGTCCAAGACGCCTGGCTACGGGTGAGCAGAGCCGAGACGAACGACGTCGAGAACCTTCGAGGATGGTTGACAACGATCATCGCCCGCGTCTGCCTCAACTTGCTCCGCTCGCGCAACGTCCGGCGGGAGGAATCCTTAGAGGTGCATCTCCCAGATCCTGTCATCAGCCCAGTGGGAGAACTTGGACCAGAAGGCGAGGCGCTACTTGCCGACTCGGTAGGCCTGGCACTCCTGGTCGTACTCGACGCCCTGGCTCCCGCGGAGCGCCTGGCCTTCGTCCTCCATGACATGTTCGACCTGCCATTCGAGGAGATCGCCCCCATGGTGGGTCGATCCCCGACTGCAGCGCGGCAGCTGGCGAGCAGGGCGCGGCGCCGGGTCAAAGGCGCTGAAATACCGGACCCTGACCTCACACGTCAACGGGCGGTGGTCGACGCCTTCTTCTTGGCAGCCCGCAGCGGCGACTTCGATGCACTGGTCGCCGTACTCCACCCCGACGTCATCTTGCGAGTCGACTTCGGCCCGAGTCGTCCCCGTGCGTCCTGGGTGGTGCGCGGTGCAGCCGCTGTCGCGAGACAAGCGCGCCTCGGTGCAAATCCGGCGGCGCTGCTCCATCCTGCCTTGATCAACGGAGCCGCGGGCGTCGTGATCACCCTCGATGGGCAGCCATACGGCGTGATGGGTTTCACCGTCGTCAACGACCGGATCGTCGAGCTTGACATAATCGCCGATCCCGAACGTATCCGCAGAGTCGCGTCAACGGTCCTCAATGGCCAGTAACGCCACGTTGGGACAGAAGCTGGGATCAGTGCTGGTCAAGTGGATCGTCTGCGATGTTGCGCCGACAAGGCGAGACGAGTTTTCACTGACCCAAGAGGGTGGGCGGTCTTGAGGGGCGAGGATGGGTTCGTCTGCCAGGTTGGTGGCTGGGACGAGAAGTCGCCCCACACGGCTGGTGTCCTGGCGGTCTGGAGAGACGCCGAGGCCTACGAACGGTTCATGCGCGATCACCACGACGCGATCGTTCGCGCGTCTGGACAGCAGCACACGTATCGCTCCGTGCGAGTCGCGACCGGTCCGTCGATTTTTGAGATGCGCGGCGGTCGGGCCGGGGTCGAGGTACTCCTGACAGCCGGGGTGCTCAGGGTGGCCGATTGCGTGGTTCTCCCGCGCCACGAGGACCATTTCACGCGGGCACAAGAGCACGTTTGGTTGCCGGGCATGGCCGGCGTGGATGGGATGCTCGGCGGTCTTTTCAGCCAAGTCGGCGAGCGGCGTTATCTCACTATTACTGGGTGGCGAGACGCCTGGTCCCATGGGCGCTATGCGCACGACCGGGTGCCTGCGCTTCGTGCGGCAGCCGGCACGGCGGGGATTTACAGCAGATCGAGAGTCATGTGCTGTCGCTCATGCCCGCTTGGACTGTGTGTGCAGATTGGAAATGATCCTCAGGAGATATTCAGGACCCCGGGTGACGCGACCGTGCCGCCGCACGTCCAGTGGGTGAACGGCGTCCGTTTCGCCACATCGCGGTTGGCGCCACCGATGTTTCCCGTCGTTGGCGTGACGCTCTCACGCCCCGGCCCTGAGTGCCCGTTCGGGCCGGTCTCGGTGGGGACTCGGGCGCGGCAGCCAGCAGCAGGAACGCTAGGACGACGATGACGATTACCTTCTGATGGCGCTCTGGCTCAAAGCGACTCCGCGCGTTGTCCAATGGCCGAGAGACACTGAGTAGTGCACGCGCATAGGGCACGCCCTGTGCAGCCCCATGCACCGACATCTCGACCGAGCGGTCGGCTGCGAAACCGCAACGTACGCGCCGCGCCCGCCTGCATAGGACAGCGTACGCAGAGGCTGAGCAGGTCCCGAGAAACCCCGATCTTCGAGCTCAGCCCGAACGCGAAGCCGCTGGTCAGGCGCCCGTGCCCGACGCACGAAACGCACGGACCAGCGTGTCAGTAGTGGCGGGGGGTCCAAGCCATGACGCACCCATCGGCTTACAAACCTGACGAAGTAGCTGGTCAGGACGCCATGCGTATGCACTGCATAGGGCAGCCGCCTGATCAACGTCTGCGTCACATCGTCGGAGTCCCGAGAAACTCCTCCTCTTCGCCCGACCTTCGGGTTCCGGACCCGAAGGCGGATCAACAAATCGGATTGAGAGCCCCACCCCTGACAGATCCGCCGGCCGCTTCCGTGCGGCAGCTTTTCGGTCGAGTTCCTCCCGCCACCACCTCCAGCGATCCCTCTTCTCGCCCACCGGCAGGCCGGGAGTGCGGGAGGCTGCTTGCCCGAAAAGTCGGCTCGATGGACGAAGCACGCCCAGCCGACCCCAGGATGGAGCCTTGTCCTCTTCCTCGGGATTGCCTCAACGAGCTGAGCATCAGCGGGCCATCACCTTCGGAGGCACGACGCCAGCGGTTGCTGAACCTCGACAGCCCACTCTGAGTGTCGCCTGGGAACGGCCGACTCAGACCTTGCGGCTCATTGCGACTGAGGCTCATGGAACGTAACCTCCGAAAACAAGGGGGACGCCGAACCACCACCGAGGAGCCGGATATGGCGAACATCACGACGAGCATGGTCGACGAGTTGCGCGCGAATGTCAGCGGCACTGTCGCACAGCCCGGCGAGTCGGGTTACGACGAAGCCGTCAGCATCTGGAACGCGTCCTGTGCGAGACGGCCAGCCATCGTGGCCCGCTGTACGAGCAGCGCTGACGTCGTTGCCGCGTTGCACTTCGCTCGGCAGCAAAACCTCGTGGTGTCGGTTCGCGGGGGCGGGCACAACTATGCCGGCGGCGCGCTCTGCGACGACGGGCTCATGATCGACTTGACCCCGATGAAAGCGGTGAGTGTTGATGCCGACGCACGCCGCGCCAAATGCGGAGGGGGTACGACCTGGGGCGAGCTCGATGCCGCCACCCAGGCGCACGCGCTGGCAGTCCCCGGCGGTTTCATCAGTCGGACCGGTGTCGCCGGACTGACGCTCGGCGGCGGCTTCGGCTGGCTCTCGCGCCTGGCCGGACTTTCGTCGGACAACCTTGTCGGCGCCGAGGTGGTCACCGCTGACAGCGCGATTCTGCGAGCGTCGGACGCAGACAACGCCGATCTGCTCTGGGCCATTCGCGGCGGGGGCGGCAATTTCGGGGTGGTGACGCAGTTCGAATTCGCCCTCCATGCGGTCGGTCCGATGTTGCAGCTCGGCCTGTTCCTCTTCAGTCCCGACCAAGGAGGGGAACTCTTCCGGTTTGCCCGGGACTTCGTCGAGGGTCTACCCGATGAGTGCGGGGTCTTCATGGCTGGGCTGAGCGCGCCCCCCGAGCCGTTCGTGCCCGAGGATCTGCATTTCAGCCCCGCCTTCGCGCTCGCCGTCGTTGGGTTCGGCGACGAGCAGACCCACGCTGCCCTGATCCAACCGGTCAAAGAGGCCCTCACACCGATTGTCGAATTGGTGACGCCGATCCCCTATGTCGGGCTGCAACAGATGTTCGACGCGTCCGCTCCCTGGGGCTTTCACAACTATGAGAAGGCCGTCTACCTCGCTCAGCTCAGTGACGGCGCCATCGACGCCATCCTCGAACACCAGGCCAAGAAGATGTCGCCCCTGTCGTTCGTGCCCATATTCCCGCTCGGGGGCGCGTACCGCCGGGCCGACAATGAGGCCAGCGCATTCGGCGGCAACCGCGACACCCGGTGGATCATCAACATCTCGGCCACAACGCCGTCGGCTGATGAATACGAGGCTGAACGCGCCTGGTCGCGCAACTACTGGACCGCCCTCGTCCCGCACGCCGATGGGATCGGCAGCTACGTCAACTTCATGACCGACTACGAAGAAGACCGGATCCGGAGTGCCTATGGTGCGAAGTTCGACCGCCTGCAGCAGCTCAAGGCGAAGTACGACCCACAGAACGTCTTCCACATGAACGCCAACATCCCTCCGCCGTCTTAGGCGACAAGGGGGGCCAGCCGAGCCATCATGCGACCCTCGGGCTCCGGAACGAAGCAGCTGGTCAGGTCGCCGTGCATTAGCACTGCATAGGCACGTGCCTGCTCAATATCTGCGCTCCGCCGACTTGGTCCGGACAAACCCGTCGTCGGATTCGTGACAGCGCGACCGAGCGTTCAGAAAGTGGCGGGGGTTCACAACCATCACGCACCTTCGGGCTCCATACCCGACGTTACTGCTGGTCACCAGCTTGCACTATGCAGCCGCCCAGGCGCTGCACTACTCAATTTCGTCGCTTCCGGGAGGGAGTCCCGAGAAACTCGCTGCCTACTGAGACCTTCGGGTTCGGTGGCCGAAGGTTCTGCTCGCGTCGGCGAGCGAGATGTGAACTCGCCCGTTGTCGGGTCGCCTGGGTGACGTCCCACCCAGGACCGAGACCTCCACGGTTCGCGGGATCAGGGCAACAAGCCCGGGGACAGTCCCGAAGGGCACGGTTCCCATTGTGTTACGGCTTGGCATAGTCGGCGAAGCCTTGCCAGTCGATTACGACACACGGCTCGTCGCCCACGATCCAAGCGTCGTGGCCGGGCGCCATGATGGCGAAGTCGCCGGGGCCGTACTCCATCTCCTCGCCGTCTTCCATGACGACCTTCATCCGACCCGCGACGAAGTAGCCGGTGTGCGCCGCTTGGCAGCTGTCGGTCTGGGCGATGGGCTTTACGTGCTCCGACCATCTCCATCCCGGGTGGAAGGTGGCTCGACCGACCGCTCCTGCGTCGAGGTTCACCAAGTTGAGCTGGCCGCTGCCACCCTCGAACTTGCGGACCTCCTCGGGTGAGTCGAGGTTCTTGCGGATAAGTCCAGACATGTCGCTACCTCCGTTGTGGATCGGGTTGATGGTTGTGATGGTCGCTGCGAAAGGCAGGGGGGTCTCTCCTATGTCGTAGGGCAGCTCATGACGTTTCGACGGGGGTGCCGGCCATGCGGCCCCATTCGGCCCACGACCCGTCGTAGACCCGAACGTGTTCGCGTCCGAGCAGGCAGCTGAGCACGAACCATGCGGTGGCAGCTCTCCCTCCGATCGTGCAGTAGGTGATCAGCTCGCCGTCGCCGTCGAGGTCAATGGAGGAGAAAAAGTCGCGCAGGTCGTCTACCCCGCGGAATGCACCGTGATCGTCGTAGAGGCCGTCAATGGGCTGGTGGACGGCCGAGGGCACGTGGCCAGCGCGGCCCTTGGGATCTGACCCGCCGGAGGGCCAGAACCGCTCGCCTCGATACTCAGCTTCCGAGCGCACGTCGACGAGGAGCGTGCCAGTCTGATCGATAGCATCTCGTACCGCAGTCTGATCCGCCCTGATGTGCCCGTCCGGTTCGCCGAGCGGATACTCGGCCGTAGCAGGCTTACTTGGGGTGTTGCTCCAGGGATGGCCGGCGGCCCGCCACGCTTCGCGTGAACCGTCCAGAATGCGCACGTCCACGTGGCCATAGAGCTTCATGAGCCAGAGGCCCAGCGCGGGCGCGTACCCGTAGAAGACCACCGTCGACTGGGGTCGGATGCCCAATCGTGCGAGGAGCCGTTGCAGCGCTCCCGTGTCCACGGGTCGGTAGTCGGCGTCTTTCAGGTCCTGATAGACGTTCCACAGCACGGCGCCGTCGATGTGCCAGTCGTCGTACGCGGCCGGGCTGACGTCGACCTCGACCACCCTCAGGTCGGGATCGCCGAGATGCGCGGCGAGCCACCCAGGCTCCACGAGCGCGCCGCAGCCCGCATGAAGCCCATGCGTCGAGGCGTTCGTTTGTAGCATTGACATCGGCTTGACCTCCGCAGTTCACCGTCCTCTGGCAGACGTTACGACGGTGTCGTTGCGGCAACCTTGGCGGAACCTTGGCGTCTGAGACCTGGGTGCTCAGTTGCGCTGGAGCAGTGGAAGAAGCACGGCGAACCCGAGTCAATGGGACCAAAGGAGTGAGGAAGGATAGGGGGGCTCGACGAAGAGCCGCTGTCATGCTTCCCTCAAGCAGGACGGACAGGGGCCGACTGCACCGCCGCCACCTTGACTGGCTGGGTAGCAACCATGACCTATTCCACCTGGACCCAGCTCAGCAAGTCCTCCCGGCTCACACTGTCCAAGAGGGCAGGGTGGTCGGTTGCCATATGCCCGCGGATATCCCCGATCACCTGGTCATCGCTCTCACCTCGGGCCACGAACCCGCATTCGCATCGGATCAGTTTCGCCATCTGCCCTCCCACTCGGCTTGTCAGCCCACAGTATTGCCAAGATGTTGGCGTGACCTCGCCGCCCTCGCTCCCCCTGCGCATCCAGATCTGCGGACCGCTCGCCGTCGAGCGCGACGGCCAACGCCTGGAGACCGGCCTGCCCGGCCGCCAGGGCCGGCTGCTCTTCACCTACCTGGTCGTCAACCGCCACCGCCAAGTACCCCGCGACGAACTGGCCGAAGCCCTGTGGCGAGAACCCGATCCCGCCGCGATCGACACCCGGCTCAACCCGCTCGTCTCCAAACTGCGCCGGGTACTTGGCGCCGACACCGTGGACGGGCGCTCGACCCTGCGCCTGTGCCTGCCCGACGCGTGGGTCGACCTCGAAGCCGCCGTCGACGCTATCCACCGCGCCGAGTCAGCTATCGCCCAGCACGAATGGGTACGGGCCTGGAGTCCTGTGCTGACTGCCCTCTTCGTCGCCGAACGCGACTTCCTACCCGGCGAGGACGCCCATTGGATCGACGAGATCCGCAACCAATTGACCGTTCTTCAACTGCGCGCTCTGGAGTGCTATGCCGCGGCCGAGCTGGGCATCGGAGGACCCGAACTCGCTGGTGCGGTCCGGGCCGGCCGTCAGCTCATCATTCTCGCGCCTCTGCGCGAAAGCGGCTACCGCTACCTGATGGAGGCGCTCGCCGCGCAGGACAACATTGCCGAAGCCCTCCACGTCTACGGCCAGCTCAGCGACTGCCTCCGCGAACAGCTTGGGGTATCTCCCAGCCCCGCAACCCGAGACCTCTACGAACGGCTCCTCGCCGTCACCTGAACCGCGCTGGATCCAGACGGGCAGTTCAGAGGTCGCCAAGACACGTGAAGGACGACTTTGTCGAATTTGGAGTGTTCGGCCGCGGAAAGGCACGCGTAGGGTCGCCGGTTTCGAAAGGTAGGCCCGCCGGAGGCCCTCGAAGTGGCGACGAACAGCTACGTGGCATTGGTCACGATCCCCGGGATCGGATAGGTGTCCCGACACCTACGCTTCTCGTGTGACCAGCTCGCGCGGCGCCATGGTGGACCGACCCGTTCGGATTCGTCTGCTCGGTGGCTTCGCTGTCGACGGGGTTGACGAGAAGGCGCTGGGGACCCGGAAGGCCAGGTTGCTGTTGAAACGGCTGGCGGTGGCGACGGGCCGGCCGGTGCCTTCGGAGGAGCTGGCGGCCGCGGTGTGGCCGGACGCTCTGCCGAAGCGGCCGGCTGACCAGGTGAGCGTGCTGGTCAGCCGGCTGCGCGGGGTGCTGGGGGCCGAGCGGCTGCCCCGGTCGGACGCCGGTTACTCCTTGGCAGCCGACTGGTTCGACCTGGTCGAACTTGAGCGGCGGGTCGCCGAGTTGGAGGAGCGACTGCGGTCGGGCGAGAACGCGTCCGCGTTGGCGGCCGCTCATGCGGCGCTGACGCTGGCGTCGGGCGGACTGCTTCCGGAGGAGGACGGCGATTGGGTGGACGAGGCGCGGCCTGCGGTGGAGCGGCTGGTGGCCCGCGCCCGGTTGCTGGCCGGTGAGGCCGCGCTGGCCGGTGGCGAGTTCGGCGCCGCCCGGGCGGCCGCCCAGTCGGTGATCGACAGCGACCTGTATGACGAGGCGGCGCTGCGCTTGGTGATGCGGGCCGACGCTCTGGCTGGTCGACCGGGCGCGGCCCTGGCGGCCTACGCGACGGTTCGCCATCGCCTGTCGGAGGACCTTGGTGCCGATCCGGCCCCCGAGACCGAGCAGCTGCACACCGCGATCGTGCGGGGGGAGTTCACAACCGCTTCGGAGGTGACGGCTGGCACGCCGGCATTGGTCGGCCGGGATAGCGAGATCAGTCTGCTCGACGGGCTGCTGGGTCGGGCTGCCGAGGGGACGGGGACGGCTGCGCTGCTCGAGGGCGAAGCAGGGATGGGGAAGAGCGCGCTGCTGGCGGCGTGGGTGCTAAGAGCGAGCCAGGAAGCGCTGGTGATCTGGGGTCGCTGTGACGAGCTGGGAGCCGATCTTCCGTTGCAGCCGATCGTCGACGGGCTGGTCGCCTACTTGGACGGGCTGGGCCGGGACGCAACGAGGGAGCTGATCGGTGCCGAGGCGGCCGTGCTGAATCCGCTGCTGGGCCGTACGACGACCGCCAGTTCGCCGGGGGCGACGACAGTGGCGGATATGGAGGCGGGGAGGGTGGTGCTCTTCTCCGCCCTGGCCGCGGTGTTGCGGCGCGCCGCTGGAGACCGACCGCTGGTGTTGGTGGTGGACGACCTACACCAGGCCGCGCCGGGTACGGCGGAGTTCCTGGCTTTCTGCTTGCGCCGAGCCTCCCGGGTTGTCGTGGTCGCCGCCCGCCGGCCCGAGCCCGGCCCTGATCTGCCGGCGGCGCAGCGGTTGGTGCTCGGCCCGCTCGGCCTCGCCGACGTAGTCGCCTTGGTGGGTTCGGTGCGGGGGCCGGCGCTGCATGAGCGCAGCGGTGGTCACCCGTTGTTCCTACGTGAGCTGGCTGCGGCCGGCGAAGACGAGTTTCCTGACTCGCTCATCGCTGTGGTCCGCGCTCGGCTCGGACGCCTCGGCGACGCCGCTTCTTATATGGAGGTGGCCGCGTCGTGTGGCACGGAGGTGGACGCCGCGCTGGTCGCCGCGATCTCGGGAACTCCGGTGCCGGCCGTGCTCGACAGCGTCGAGGCCGCGGCGCGGGCCGGGCTGCTGCGGCCCCGTGGCGCGGCGCTGGCGTTCAGCCACGAGCTGGTGCGAGAGGCGATCGAGGCGGGAACCTCACCGCCCCGGCGCGCCGAGATCCACCGGGCCGCGGTGGCGGAGTTGGCTCGCCGGCCCGACACCGACGCGTTGGCCCTGGCCCGCCACGCCCGCCTCGGCGGTGACCCGGCGGTGGCGGCCGCTGCGCTGGTCGCGGCAGCCGAGGCGGCCCAGGACCGCTTCGAGGCGTCCACCGCGGAGGGGCTGTTGGACCAGGCGGTCGAGCTGCGCGACTCGCCGGCGGCCCGGCTGGCCCGTGGGCGACTGCGCCTTGCCCGATTGGATCTGGGCGCCGCCGGTGAGGACGCGTTTCGGGCGATCGAGCTCGGCGCCGGCGTCAAAGGGGGGTTCGAGCTGGCCGGCTGGGTCGCCTACTACGGCCGCGACTACGACACTGCCCTGCGCTACGCGGACGAGGGCGTCAACCGGGCCGCCGAGGCGGGGGTGCGAGCCAGCTGCCTAGCCCTGGCCGGCCGGATCCGCCACACCCGCGGCCAGCTGGCCGAAGCGGCGGCCCGGCTGGAGGAAGGAGTGGCCATGGCTCCGGCTGGCATCAGGGGGATGGTCCAGGTCTGGCACGCCCAGCTGCTCGCCCACTCCGGCGAACCCGAACGGGCCGCCGACGTCGCCCGGCGAGGTTTGCTCGACCCGCACCTGGCCCACCCTTTCGCCGGGAGCCACGGGCGGTTCACCCTCGCCTACGCCTACGGCGTGGCGGGACGCTGGGCGGACGCCCTGCGAGCGGTCGACGAGCTGGATGAGCTGGTCGCCCGCCAAGGCGATAAGCGCTTCCCGCCGGTCGCGGCAAATATGCGCGGCTGGCTTTTGCGGGGGGCCGGGCTGCTCGACCAGGCCGCTGAGCTGCACAGGTTCGCGGCGGACTCCGACCCGGGACCGACCTTCCAGGAGGCCCGCTACGCCGGCTTGTTGGATCTGGCCGAATGCCATCTCGCGGCCGGGGACCTCGCCCAGGCGGCGGTCGCAGTCAACGCCGCACGGGGGGTGCTCGACTGGACCGGGTCGATGTCCTGGCGGCACCGCAACCGCCACCGTCTCCTCGCCGCCCGGCTGGCCTCCCTCGACGGCAACCACACCGATGCCGCTGCCGCGGCCCGGGCGGTCGCCGTCGGGGCCGGCGAGCGAGGCGACAGGCGCTACCAGTATCGAGGGCTGCTCGTAGCCGGGGGCATCGAGGCCCGTGCCGGGCTGGCGGTCGACCTCGAAGCCATCGGCCAGCTGGTCGACCGGTTCCTGCCGCTGTGCGGACCGGACGGCTGGCGGGACCTGGCCGAACTGGCCGCGGCCACCCGATCAGCGAAGATCTGGCAGCTGGCGGACAAGCAGGCGGCCGCCATCGTGGGCGAGGCTGCCAACCGAGCAGACCTGGCCGACACCAAGACGGCCGAAGCGGTCCGCGGGCAGCTGGACCGGCTCAAGGCATGAACCGAGCGGTTGCAAACCGGCTGCAAACCCTTCCGGTGAACATCGGCTCATGAGTGCCGGACCGGTCACTGAGCTGTTGGCCAGGGCATCTGCCCGGGAGGTGGTCAGACCGTCGGACGGGAAGAGCACGTCCAGCTTCGAGCGGGTGACCGTCGAGGGACGGCGCTACTTCCTCAAGCGGCTCAGCCCGGCCACCGACTGGATCATGCGGGTAACCGGCGACCACGTGCACCGGCCCTATCGGATCTGGCGGGCCGGGCTCATGGACCGGGTCCCCGCCTGCATCGATCACACCGTGGTGGCCATGGAGCTCGATGGCAGCGGCGACGATGCCGTGTGCTCCACGTTGATGCGCGACGTGGCCGAGGACTTGATCCCAGAGGGCGACACTGTCGTGACCGCGGCCCAACACGAAGGGTTCATCGACCACCTGGCTGAGCTGTGCGCGGCGTTCTGGGGGTTCACCGACACCGTCGGCGGACTGACGACCATGGCCGAGCGGCTGGGGTTCTTCGACGCCCCGAACGTGGCCCGCGAGCTGGCCGTGGCGGCCCCGCCCGGCCCGATTCTCGCCGCCGACGGCGGGTGGCGGGCGCTGCCCGGCCGGTCGCGGGCTCTGGCCGGGCTGGCCCACGCCGTCCAGGAAGACCCCAGCTTGCTCACCGACCCGTTGGCGGACACGCCGGTCACGTTCCTGCACGGGGACTGGAAGATGGGCAACCTCGGTCGCCACTCCGGCGGGCGGACCATCCTGTTGGACTGGGCCTACCCCGGTTCGGGCCCGGCGTGTTGGGACCTGTGCTGGTACCTGGCACTCAACCGGGCCCGCCTCCCCGAACCCAAAGAGGCCACCATCGCCAGATTCCGAGCCGACCTGGAACGTCACGGTTTGGAGACGGCAGGCTGGTTCGAACGCCAGCTCGACCTGTGCCTGGCCGCCATCATGGTGACCTTCGGGTGGGAGAAGGCGCTCGGCGACGAAGACGAGCTGCGCTGGTGGGAAACCGCGGTCAGCCAAGCCCTGGAGCGTCAGGGTCTCGACCTGGCCCAGCCCCAGGCGTGAGCGTCGACCACTACGCCAGGGCGGCCCGACGTTGGGCCCAAGGAGCCACCATCGTCTACCGCCCCATCGCCAGCCAGTTGCTGGCCACCAGCCCACACCCCGTCGCCGGTCGAGTCGTGCTCGACGCCGGTGCGGGCACCGGGGTCGCCAGCGCCGCCCTCGCGGAGCTGGGGGCACGACCGGTGGCGGTCGACCTGTCGGTCGACATGCTGGCCTGGGACTCCAATCGGCGCCCACCGGCTGCGGTCGCCGACGTCACCCGGCTGCCGCTTCGCGACGGGTCGGTCGACGACACTGTCGCCGCGTTCGTCTACAACCACCTCACCCAACCCGAGCTCGCCCTGGCCGAAGTGGCCCGAGTCTCCCGCCCGGGCGGCGCTCTGCTCGCCTGCGTGTACGCCAACACCAGCCGCAGCGAAGTGCGCGACGCCATCGACCAAGCAGCCCGCACCCAAGGCTGGCACACCCCCGACTGGTACATCGAAATCAAGCAGCAAGCCACGCCGCTGCTCGGCGCCGCCGAGGACATGGCCCGCGTCGCCAAACAGGCCGGCCTAGGCGACGTGCACGTGGACGAACGCCCCGTCGACGTTGGCGTCACCCAAGCCGAGCAGCTGGTCGACTACCGGCTCGGCCAGGCGCAATTCGCCGGCTGGCTCGACACCCTCGACCCCGACCGCGCCCAGGAGGTCCGTGAACAGCTGGTCGAGGCGATCCGGCCGATCATGGTCCCGTACCGGCCGATCGTGGTCTTCCTGTCCGCCCTCATCCCCTGACCCCGACGGGCTGGGAGGTGCCTTGCGGCTCGGGTTGCAAACCGGCCGCAAACCCCGACCCGCACGATGAGGCCCAGTCCACAACCAACAAGGGAGGATCACATGGACGAGAACAGGCTGATGGAAATCGTCAACCAGGCCGTCGGCGACTTCGGCTCGCTACTGACCGGAGCGCTGGTCGTGCTCGGCGACCGCCTCGACCTCTACCGCACCCTGGCCGCCGCCGGGCGGCCTCTCACCAGCGCCGAACTTGCCGAGCAGGCCGGCTGCGCCGAACGGTACGTACGCGAATGGCTCGCCGCCCAGGCCGCCAGCGGGTATGTCACCTACACCGGCGACGGCCGCTACACCCTCAGCGAGGAGCAGGCCACCGCCTTCACCGACGAGACCAGCCCCGCCTGCGTCATCGGCGGGTTCCAGGCCATGCTGGCCGCCACCCGCTCGGTCGACCGGCTCACCGAAACGTTCCGCACCGGCGAAGGACTCGGCTGGCACGAACACCACCACGACCTGTTCAAAGGCACCGAGAGGTTCTTCCGCCCCGGCTACATCGCCAACCTGGCCGGCAGCTGGATCCCCGCCCTCGACGACGTCGAAGCCAAGCTGCGCCAAGGCGCCAAAGTGGCCGACATCGGCTGCGGGCACGGCGCCTCCACCATCATCTTGGCCAAGGAATACCCAAACTCGACCTTCGTCGGCTTCGACTACCACCAGCCCTCCATCGACGCCGCCCGCAAAGCCGCCGCCGAAGCCGGCCTCGGCGACCGAGTCAGCTTCGAAATCGCCTCGGCCAAGGAGTACCCCGGCAGCGGCTACGACCTGGTCGCGTTCTTCGACTGCCTGCACGACATGGGCGACCCCACCGGCGCCGCCAGCCACGTCCTACAATCACTCGCCCCTGACGGGACCTGGATGATCGTCGAGCCCTACGCCAACGACGACGTCGCCGACAACCTCACCCCGGTCGGGCGGGTCTTCTACTCCGCCTCCACCCTCGTCTGCACCCCGGCCTCGCTCTCCCAAGAGGTCGGCGCCGCCCTCGGCGCACAAGCCGGCGAGGCCCGCCTTCGTGACGTGGTCACCGCCGGCGGGTTCACCCGCTTCCGGCGGGCCGCTGAGACCCCGTTCAACCTCGTCCTCGAAGCCCGACCCTGACCGCCCGGTGGTGGGGCCTCCCACGTGGAAGCCCCCATCACCACACTTGTAGGAGCACAGAAATGGAGAACTTGACCCACCTGCACCGCCGGGCGCTCGACGCCACCGGCCACATCGTCGCTGGCATCGGCCCCGACCAATGGACCGCCCCCACCCCCTGCGAAGGCTGGGACGTCCGCACCCTCACCAATCACGTGGTTAGCGGCAACCTCTGGGCCGCCGAGCTCGCCGCCGGCAAGACCATCGACCAAGTCGGCACCGCACTCGACGGAGACCTCCTCGGCGAGGACGCCGTAACCTTTTACCGACAATCGGCCGACGCGGCGGCGGCCGCGTTCGAGGCACCCGGTGCCCTCGACGCTCCCTGCGCTTTGTCCTACGGTCCGGTGCCCGGCTCGCTCTACGCCGGACATCGAGTCGTCGACGTGTTCATCCACGGCTGGGACCTCGCGGCCGCCACCGGCCAGGACACCCGCCTCGACCCCGACCTCCTCGCCGCCTGCACCCAGATCGTCGAACCACAACTCGACGGCCTCCGCGCCAGCGGCGCCTTCGGAGACGCGATCGAGGTCCCGGCCGACGCCGACTCCCAGACGCAGCTGCTCACCTGGCTCGGCCGCCACCCGACCCCGACCGACAAACAGAGCGTCGCGTCATGACCGGCGACGACCTCGCCCCCACCCGCCGCTACGCCGAGGCTTACCCCGCCTTCGACACCGACACCCTCCGCGAGCTGCCCGCCCCCCATCTCCGATTCCGGCACGTCAACCCCGGCGGCTACCTCGGCCTCGACAGCGCCGACGACGACATCGACGGCATCGCCTCACAGATCTCGCTCACCGCGACAGGTCGCGAATTCGTGAGGGAACACCAAGCGTTCGTCACCGTCGAAGACGTCGCGGTTTCGTTCCAACGAGGATGACACTCGTGCTGTCAACGGCGTTCACGGAGTTGGTCGGCTGCCAGGTCCCGATCCAGCTCGCCGGCATGCCACAAGTCTCGGTTCCACGACTGGCAGCTGCGGTGGCCGACGCTGGCGGTCTCGGGATGATCACCCCAACCGATCACACCGTCGAAGTACTCGAACAGCTTGCGAGCGAGACGGCGGGGAAGTTCGGAGTCAACTTCTTGATTCCGTTCCTCGATATGGAGGCCGTCGAAGCGGCTTCAAGCCGGGCGCGGGTCGTCGACTTCCACTTTGGTGATCCGGATGCAGGCCTCATCGACCGTGTGCATCAAGGCGGGGCCTTGGCGGGGTGGCAGGTTGGATCAGCAGACGAGGCCCGAGCCGCTGTCGATGCGGGTTGCGACTTCGTCATCGCGCAAGGGATCGAAGCAGGCGGACATGTCCGAGGGGGGCTTCCTCTCCTTCTGCTGCTCGACAAGGTGCTCGATCTCGTTGACCAGCCGGTCGTTGCCGCCGGTGGCATTGCTACGGCCCGGGGCATGGCGGCCGTCCTCGCTGCAGGCGCGTCCGCCGTACGGGTTGGGACGCGTTTCGTCGCGAGCACAGAGTCAGGTGCTCATCCCCGCTACGTCGAGCTGCTCCTTTGGCGCGTGCCACAGATACCGTCTTGACCACCACCTTCTCGACGGGGTGGCCCGACGTGCCACATCGAGTCCTGCGATCATGCGTCGAAGCAGCTAATGCCTTTCACGGAGACATCGTGGGCGAGCAGCATCTTGATTCAGCGACGAACCAGATCCCTCGGTTCGCACCCCCTCCGCCGGGCGGAATGACCACCGGGGAAATAGATGCAATGGCGCTCTATGCCGGACAGTCCGTCGAAATGGTTGGCGACGTCAAGCCCGCAGCGGCCATCGTGGCCGAGTTAGCCGAAGGCGCCGAACGTCTGTTGCGACGCTGGGCGTGACCGTCGCGGTGACCGACCAAGGCATCCGGGTATCCGAGAGGTGCCGGAGTAGCGCGGTTCAAAGCAGCAAGCAGGACTCCGCAGCCACCCCGCGACCGCGTCATAGCGTCCGCCACACCCCTTCGCACCTCACCCACACCCTGCCCGGGTCGTCACGGCACAGTTACCATGACGGCATGGACGCCGAAACGCTTCGAGAGATCCAACGACCGCTCAAGGACGAATACCGCACCAACCCTGATCAAGCAGTAGTGACGCTCAGAGCTGAAGGCTCGCTCTCCAGCTCTGAAGTTGCCTGCTCGGTCCAGACCGGCCGGGCTCTGGTCGAGGCGGGACTTCACCCGGCGACCGGAGGTGACGGCAGCTCGGCGTGCTCTGGAGACATGCTGCTCCAGGCATTGGTGGCGTGTGCAGGGGTAACGCTTCGGTCGGTCGCGACCAACCGTGGCATCAACGTCAGTGGAGTCGTGCGAGCCGAGGGCGACCTCGACTTCCGGGGGGCGCTCGGAGTCGACCGCACCGCGCCGGTCGGCTTTCGCTCGATCCGACTCGTGTTCGACCTCGAATCGACCGCACCGAAAGAGGACCTCGAAGCGCTGATCGCGACCACCGAGCGATACTGCGTCGTCTACCAGACCCTCGCTTCTTCGCCACAACTCGAGCTCATCGCCGCGCCATGAGTTGAGTTGCTCTGATCCTCTCGAGAAAATCGAGATCGCTACATCAAGCTGGCGTAGATGATCTCCCGACGAAACCGCTCACCGAATTCGACACCACGGGCTTCACCCTGCGGGCGGCGCGCCGCGAAGCGGGGCCAATGGCTCCTTGGGCGACGACCCATCATCCCAGACAGTTCCCACCATGCCCTCTCTTTCCGGGGCGTGACCGGTGTCGGATGCTCGTCAGCCATTCGAGGACGTTTGAATTGTCGACGGGAGCCGGATCTACTGCCGGTCACGGGGCTTCCGGCCCGTAGGAGGATGTTCGGCAGGTCGCGATCCGCGAGTCGGTCCCCGAGATCCTGCTCCGCGTCTACTGGGCCGTCGCCGGAACCCATGCCAGCACCGCCAACGGCGTCGCAGGCTTACCGCTCAGCCTCCCCCGTCGCCATCTCCGCCGAGATCGAGATCGCAGTGACGTGACGCGACTCTCTGTTGATCAGTGCAGGCGCATAGGGCTGCACCAGTGCTGCCCTATGCGGCAGGTCCAACGCCCGGAAGATCGGCCACAAAACCGCAGCGTACGGGCCGCACGCGCTGCGCCACCCTGCATAGGGCTGCATAGGGCACGGCTGAGTAGGTCCCGATAAAAAGCCCCGAGAAACGGCATTTCCACACACTCGTCCGAACGCGAAACCGATGGTGGCGGGGTTTCTGTCGGTTCGCCGGCCACCCGGACCTCAGCAAGCGCGAAGGTGCTGGTAGTAGCGGCGTGCGTAGGCAGTCGCCCAAGCGCTGCACTAGGCAATATCGGCGTTCCGACGTCGGAGTCCCCATAAACGCGGATCCAGTCGGACCGGGGCCGACCTTCGGGTTCGATGCCCGATGGTCAACTTTCCGTCCACTTCCCGCCCAGCCCCCCTGCACTGCAAAGAATGTCGACTCAGGCTCGGGCGGTGCACCTCCCTGCCTGCCAGAATGGCGGTTGCAACCCAAGCGACATAGAGGACCGTCATGGCGCCGAACGATAAGCAGGTTGAAGCGTGGAACGGAGGCGAGTCGGTGCACTACGTCGACCACGCTGACCGCTACGACCGTCAGCTCCTTCCGTTCACAGAGGCGCTCCTCAAGCAGGTCCGGACGGCTCCGCATCGATCGTTGCTCGACGTAGGCTGCGGCTGCGGCGCCCTCACCTTGGCGGCGGCCCCGATGGCTGACTCGACGGTAGGCCTCGACATCTCGGTGCCCCTAACGGACGTGGCGTCTGAGCGAGCTGGCGCAGCGGGCATCGACAACGTTGAGTTTGTTGTCGCCGACGCGCAGACCCACGATTTCATACCCGGCGCATTCGACTTGGTAGTCAGCCAGTTCGGACTCATGTTCTTCGACGACCCGGCCGCGGCATTCTCGAACGTGCGACGCTCGCTTGCTCCTGACGGCCTGCTTGCGTTCGTCAGTTGGCAAGGCCTCCCCGACAACGAATGGCTCACCGTCGTCGCCGAGGAAGTGGCGAAGTACGCTGACGTCCCCGAGTTCGGTGGCCTCGCAAAGGGGCCGGGGATGTTCGCCCTTAAGGATCAGGAAGAGACGACAACGCTTCTCGAAGCCGCGGGATTCGCCGAGGTGGCCTTCGAGCCACTCGCACCGGACATACTCATCGGAGGGGGCGGCACGGTCGACGAATCGATGGACTTCCTCCTCGGGATGGGGATGGTTCGAGGTCTGGTGGACTTTGCGGGGGAGGACGCGCACGACAAAGTGATCGAAGGTGTCGGCTCATCTCTCAGCGAACGGTACGAGCCCGGTGTCGGTGTGCGACTAGGCGCGGGTGCATTGCTCTTCACTGCACTCATGTAGCTAGTTGGCGCCGTCATCAGAGCTGCAACCGCGGAATCGATGTTCAGCTAGTGGCGGGAACCTTCGGGTTACAGACCCGACGAACCTGCTGGTCACGGCCCCTGCCCTCCCGAGAAACCTGACGCCACTGCCGATCCTGGTGAGACCTTCGGGTTGTGGACGACGGGGGACCACCTAGTAACGAGATCCATCGACGTCGGGATACGACCTCACCATGGCCAACTCTGTGGGTCTACCTTGCTGCGTCTGGCGGTAGCGGCCGTCGTCGTCCGGGGACCGCGGCCGCAGGCCGAGGCGGCATCGTGCCGGACCAGCTGGAATCGTCGATTGGCAAAGCGCGTATCGCGATCCGGGCGACGGCCGCCAGTTCTTCTGTGCTGGCGCCTGCCCGGGCTCTCGCCGACATGCCGGTGATCACGGCGCACACGTAGGCGGCAAGCGCCTCGACGTCGGCGTCGGCCGGCACGTCGCCCTCAGCTACACCACGCTTCAGACGACCGAGGATGGCGGCGTCGGACGCGCCTCGACGCTCCGCAAGGCGGGGCTCGTTCACGATGAGGCACCCGGGCGGACGGTCGGCTGCGGTATAAAGGCGCGCCGCGTCGCAGAGGGACCGCTCCATGGCCTCGCGGGCTGTGGGCTCAGCCAGCGCGGCGGCGACTACAGCTCCGGGCCCGGTCGCGTAGCGCTCTACCGCTTCTTCGAAGAGGCGCTGCTTGTCGCCGAAGGCGGCGTACAGACTCGGTGAGGCGATGCCCATGGCTGTAGTGAGGTCGCTGATCGAGGTGTCCTCGTAGCCGCGCTCCCAGAAGAGTCGCATCGCTGTTTCGAGCGCTTGGTCTCGGTCAAAGCCGCGTGGACGAGCCATGGCAGAATTCTATAGCGGTCGACACAGAACCATGGTATGGTCCGACAGAAGGTTCTGTGTCAGACACTACAGAACGGGTGACCCCAGATGGGTGCGCTCGCGTCTCGACTCTTCTGACCCGAGAGGGGGCAGGACATGGCAGCGAAGGAATATGAGCTCGTCGTCGTGGGCCCCGGCTCGGCCGGTGCGGCTCTTGCCAACCGCCTCAGCGAAGAGGCGTCGGTAATCGAGGTGAGAACCGATTCGATACCGATTTACGGAGGTCGTCGTGGTCAATGATGTGAGGTCGCTCCTGGGGCGGGTGGGCGTGTGGAGCATGGAGCTCCGCGACGCGGGACGCCCCCAGGTGCAGGACGCTGCGGCTGAACTGGATGCGCTTGGGTTGCGGGCGTTGTGGTTCCCGGGCTTGGACGGTCATGGTGTCTTCGACGATGTTGGCCACTTGCTGCGGTCGGCACCGAACTCGGCCGTCGTCGTGGGTGTGCTGGGGATCTGGGGACAGGACCCGACCGCCATCGGTGATCGGGTCCACCAAGCTGGACGCAGAGTTCGGGCCGCGAACGATCACCGGGTTCGGGGTGAGCAACGAGCAGGCGGCCGTGAACGCCGGCCAGGTCTACGGAAACCCGATCGCCGCGGTCGGGGAGTTCCTCGACCGCCTCGACGAGGCCGCCCACCCAGTCCGGCCAGAGCGGCGACTGCTGGGGGCGAACGGCCCGAAGATGGCCGAGCTGGCAGCATTGCGCACGGCAGGGATACACCCGTTTCTCGTCACACCGCAGTACAGCATGACCACTCGGGGCCGGATCGGCGACGACCCCCTCATCGCTCCCCATCTGGCGGTGGTGTTCGAGACCGACCCCGCCCGGGCTCGCGCCATCGCCCGCGACGGTATCGGCATGTTCATCGGTTTACCGACCTATCAGCAAAACCTGCGCCGAATCGGTTTCACCGACGCTGATGTCGTGCCGGGTGGTAGTGACCGGCTCATCGACGCGGTCGTCGCCTGGGGCTCGCCCGACGACATCCGGTCGCGGATCCAGGCCCACCTCGACGCGGGAGCCGACCATGTCGCGGTCCACGTCTTGGGCGCCCAGAACGGCGAGCCAAGACCGCAGTGGCGGGAACTGGCCGGACTGGTCCCGGCGCTCGCCTGATCGACTCCGCCTGAGCAACACCGCAGACCTGACCTACACCGCACTATCACCCAACAAAAGGAGCAGAACGATGGGGATACTCGAAGGTAAGACGGCGCTCGTCACCGGCGGCAGCGCCGGGATTGGTCTGGCCGCCGCTCGTCGATTCGCCGCCGAAGGCGCCCACGTATTCATCACCGGGAGGCGCAAGCTTGAACTCGAAGTCGCCGTCGCTTCGATCGGCGAGGACGTTACCGGATTCCCAAGTGACGTCGCCGATCTCGATGACCTCGACCGGCTGATGGAGACCATCTTCCAACGCGGTCGGGGTTTGGATGTGCTGTTCGCGAACGCGGGCGGCGGCGGGTTCGTGCCGCTGGGCCAGATCACGCCCGAGCAGTTCGACGAGACCTTCGGCATCAACGTTCGTGGAACCCTGTTCACCGTACAGAAGGCGCTCCCCCTTCTGAACGACGGCGCCTCCATCGTGCTCTCCGGCTCATCGGCGGCGACCAACGGCACCTCGGCGTTCAGCGTCTACGCCGCATCCAAAGCAGCCATCCGGTCCTTCGGTCGCACCTGGGCGGCCGAACTCGCCGGCCGGGGAATCCGGGTGAACACCATTGTGCCCGGCCCGACCAATACTCCTGGACTCAGTGCCCTGGCACCGGACCCCGAACAGGCTCAAAGCCTCTTGCAGGCCATCGCCGGCCAGGTCCCGCTGGGACGCCTCGGCCAGCCAGAGGAGATCGCCAACGCGGTGCTGTTCCTGGCCTCATCGGAAAGCAGCTTCATGACCGGAGGCGAGATATTCGTCGATGGTGGAAGCGAACAGATCTGAACTTGACCCCACCATTCCATTCCAACCGACCGCCCGTACTCAACGTCTGTGGAGGACCGCCCATGCCCAAATCGTCCGTTCTCACTAGCTATGGCCCGCCCGACGTGCTCGTCTGGAAGGAAACCGCCATGCCCCAGCCCGGGGCGGGACAGGTGCGAATCCGGGTACGCGCCGCTGGCGTTGGCCCCACCGACGCCAAGATCCGCCGAGGCGACCTTCAGGCGTCTTCCCGCTGCCACCCGACGCCGTCTTGGGCTTCGAGGCGGCCGGCGTGGTCGACTCGCTGGGACCTTCCGTAACCGGCGTGAAGGAAGGCGACGAGGTCGCGGCGCTGCTGGCCAGCCTCGGCGGCTACGCCCAGTATGTGCTGGCGTCGACATGGACCCTTAAACCCTCGAACGTCACTTGGAGCGCTGCGGCTGCGCTGCCGGCATCCGCTGAGGCAGCGGTTGGCGTCTTGCGCCAACTCCACGTCGCCCGCGGCGAGACCCTGCTGATTTTGGGCGGCGCCGGTTCGGTTGGCGTGATCGCCACCCAGCTGGCGATTGCCCAAGGCCTGGCCGTCATCAGCGCCGCCGGCCCGCAAGACCAAGACTTCGTCGGTGAGCTCGGGGCGGTGCCGGTTCGTTACGGAACGGACCTCATCGAGCAGGTGCATGCCCATACGCCATCGGTCGACGCCGTATTCGACGCCGCCGGAAGGGGTGGCAGCTTGAGCGCCGCCGTCGAGCTGGCGGGCGGTCCCTCTCGGGTCATCACTCTCGCCGACGAACACGCCGCCGATCTCGGCGTGGCGCTGTCCGCGCCGACTCCGGACCGGGCTCCCGATGCGCTCGATCACACCATGGCGCTCCTGGCCTCCGGCGTCCTTCGCCTCCGGGCGCAGCGCCAGATACCGATCGAGCGAGCACCCGAAGCGCACGCTCTGCTCGACAACGGCGCAGCACGCGAGAAGCTCATCCTGACCGTCGCATGAGAGCGGCGAGGATCCTTTTCCCGATCGGCGTCGGTCTCATTCGCCAGGCCCACCGGCAGCCCTTGGGCATCCGGGATCGTTCGCGAGCTGAACCTTTCTATCGACCCAGCCGGACTCGACGTTGACCGAGGTGACACTCCAACGTCGACCCGTAGCGGCCCAGCTGGCCGACCGGATGAGTTGTCACAACCCCCAGCAGACCAGCAGCGGTGACCGATGGTTCGCCGTCTGGTCGATCGCCCTGGGATCGTTCGCGCTCGTCTTCTCCGAGGTGATTCCCGTCGGGCTGCTGCCCCACCTCAGCCAGGCCTTCGGCGTCTCCATCGGGTTGGCCGGACTCATGGTCGTCGTCCCCGCCGTCGCCGCAGCCATCGCCGGCCCGATCCTGACCCTGGGCTCGGCTCGTATCGAGCGCCGTGTCTTGCTGTGGACCTTGAGTGCCTTGGTGTTGACCTCCGATGTGGTCGCCGCCGCCGCTCCGAACTTCGAGATCATGCTCGTCGCCAGGGCTCTCCTCGGCGTGTGCATCGGAGGGTTCTGGGTCTTCGGTGCCGGAGCGGCAATGTCGCTCGTCCACGAAGAGGCGCGTGGTACTGCGATCGCGTTGGTCAGCAGCGGGATCTTCCTGGCAACTGTGGCAGCGCTACCGACCGCGGCGCTCATAGGGAACCTCACCAGTTGGCGGGTCGCCTTCGCGATCGCCGCCGGCCTGGCCGGAGCCGCCATCGTTCTACAGATGGTTGCCCTACCGTGCCTCGGGACCGGGATACCCGTCCATCCGCAGACGTTGCTGACCATACTCAAGGTCAGTACGGCACGGATTGGCCTTATCGCCGCCGCTGCCATCTTCTTCGCCTACTTCGCCGCCTACACCTACATCAACCCACTCCTACAGAGTCGGGCCGGGCTGACCGGCGAACAGGTCACGGTCGTCCTACTCGGCTTCGGGTTGGCCGGCGGGGCAACGAACTTTGCCGCTGGAGTCACCGTGCGCCGCCATCTGCGAGGAACGCTCTGCGGAGCTGGATTGCTCATTGCCATCGCTACTCTGCTGATCGCCGTCATCAGCGGAATGCACCCGGTCATCATCGCCCTCGTACTTCTGTGGGGCGCCGGGTTCGGTGCCGTCCCCGTAGCCGCGCAGACCTGGATGGCTCGGACAATGCCGGCCAGCGTAGAAGGCGGTCTGGCCCTGTTCGTCTCCGCGCTCCAAGGTTCCCTGGCCGCCGGGTCAGCGGTCGGCGGCCTGCTTTTCAACGCCTACGGCACGACGGCTCCACTGGTTCTGGCTGCTGTCATAGCCGCAGGCGGCTCGCTCGTGCTCGTCGGCCGAAGCGCAAAGGCAGTCGACATACCCGCTGGTAGCGAGGCCCGTCCGCCAAAATAGAGGGCGCAGGGCCGGTCCAACCGCAGAAAGCCCGCCTCGACATCGTTTAAGGCCCAGTCGAGGTAACACCCCCCAGACGGCAGCGATTACTGGGGCCAACCGATTTCTGGGGACATCGGACCCGAGATTGCATACGCACGCGCACTACGAAGCGAGTCAGCATCCATACGCTTGACCAGCACGTACGCCGACCTGCGGATGCACCTGTCCTATGCTGCGTACGCAGAGGTTGATCACTCCGTGAAGCGGACTGATCAACCAAGCGAGAGTGTGAGACCCGACTAAGCCGCTGAGCTGCGGCTTCGTCCTTCTCGTAACCGAAAAGTCGAAGGTTCACACATCGTGGCGGGGGGAGGATTTGAACCTCCGACCTTCGGGTTATGAGCCCGACGAGCTACCAGACTGCTCCACCCCGCGGCGGAGAGAGCATCCTACATGGACGGCGGGGCACCCACCACGGCGCCGTAGCCACCACGCCTGGCAACGGCGGGCGACGAGGACGACAGCGCCGGCTACAGCGTCTGCGCCGTGGGCGGCGGAGGGGGCGGCGAGGCGGGGTCGGCCGCCTTCGGCGGAGGGGGTGGTGGAGCCGGAGCCGCCGACCCGTCGCCCGCCGGGGTTGCCGTGGGGGCGCCCGCCGCCGACTCGGGCGCCAAGGTGATCTGGCCGTGCTCGGCCTCGTGGGCCTGCAGTGCCGTGACCAGTTGCGCAATGTCGGCATCGGTGGTCGGGGTGGAACGCCCGGTCTTGGTGGCATAGAACGCGGCGCCGAGGTCCCGCAGCATGCCGTCGGCCGCCTTCTTGGCCTGGGCATCGTTCATCTTGGCCTGGCCCTTGGCCGCCGCGTCCTTGGCCATCTCGGTGGCCGCCGTCGCCTGCGCCTTGACCTTGTCGAGCAGTCCCATCGGAAGACTTCCTTTCCTCGCGCCCCGTCGCACCCATCATGGGACGCTCCGGCCGCGACCGCAACCGGAATCGCAGGCCGGCCGGCCCGTACCCGCACCCGGCGCCGGCAGGTGCGCCGGGCCGACCCGCTCAGGCCGGGGGTGCCGCCGAGACCAAGGTCGAGGAAGTGGTCGTCGTTGTATTCTTGGGCTCGGTGCTCGCCGGCACCGAGGTGGTGCTGGAGGACGTCGTCGCCGCGTGCGAGGTCGTCGTCGTGGTGGCGGCGCCCTTCCTCGACGTCTTGGACCCCTTGACCGGCGGCGCCGTCGTCGTGGTCGTCGTGGTGGTCGTCGCCCCCGGCGTCGTTGCACTGATCACCTGTTGCGCCTGGCTGATCGCCTGCTGCATCTCGTTGATGTCGGTCTGGAACTCCGACAGGTTGCTGGCCTTCAGTGCCGCCAGCGCGTTGGTGTAGTCGGTCTGGGCCTGCGCCAGGATCCCCGCCACAGCCGCCGGGACCGTGCCGGTCGAGGACCCGGCCTGGCCGGGCGGCAGCACCGTCGTCTGCAGCAGATCCGACAGAACAGCCGGGAGCGACGTGTCGATCTGGACGTTCTTGCCCAGCACGGCCACCATGTATTCGAGTTGTGGCTGCGGGTTCGTCGTCGGCGACACGTAGAGCGGGCGCAGGTACACCATGGAGTCCGCGATGGGGACCATGAGCGTCTCGCCCAGCAGGACTTCGGAGCCCTTTGTGTCCAGCAACGAGATGTCCTTCGACACCGTCGAATTGGCCGAGATCTCGGCGTCCGCGTTGGCTGGGCCGGTCGACCCCTGCGGGGTCTCGTACAGATTGAGCTGGCCGTAGTTTGCGGGGTCCGACAGCCCCACCATCCAGGCCGTCAGGTTGAAGTTCTGGCCCGAGCTCGTGAGGGACGACTGCGATGCCGGGACGAAACCGTCCGAGATGGTGAAGATCTGTTTGCTCGCGCCCGTGCCGGGCAGCGAGTACACCTGGTACTGGGGCGCCATGCGCGCCGGCGTGGTCGAGACCAACTGGCCCTGAGAGTTATAGGTGTTGTCGGCCAGCAGCGCCTGCGACTGCGGTCCGGCGCCGGCGGTGGGCGAGAGCTGCCAGGCACTGCTGGCGGAGTAGAAAGCCTGCGGGTTCGTCAGGTGGTAGCGGCCGTAGATGGCGGACTGAACGGAGAAGATGTCCTCCGGGTAGCGCAGGTGCGCCCGGAGCTCTGCCGGCATCTTCGACAACGGGAGGAACATGTTGGGGAAGGCGGCCGAGTAGGCCTGCAGAATGGGATCCTGCGGATCGGCGTCGTAGAAGGTCATCTTCCCCGAGTACGCGTCGATGACGACCTTCACCGAATTGCGCACGTAGTTGTAGCTCCCCGGCAGGTTGCTGCCGATGGCGACCTGCTGGGTGTCGGCATTCTGCGAGTAGGGATAGTTGGCCGTCGTCGTGTAGCCGTCGACGATCCAGTCGATATTCCCATTTTTGTTGATCACGGCATAGGGGTCGTGGTCGAACGTGAGGAAGGGCGCCGCCTTCTCTGCCATCGACACCGGGTCGCGCACGAACATGATGCGCGACTTGTCCGTGATCTGGCTCGAGATGAGGAGGTTGAAGTCACCCAGCCGCAGCGCGAAGGCAGCCTGGGTGAAGATGGACGACAGCTGCACCCCACCCGTGCCCTTGTAGTGGCTCTCGACGCTCGTGCCGTT
Source organism: uncultured Acidimicrobiaceae bacterium (assembly GCA_963741995.1). Classification (GTDB taxonomy): domain Bacteria; phylum Actinomycetota; class Acidimicrobiia; order Acidimicrobiales; family RAAP-2; genus Bog-473. Next base: position 148,947 of record CAVUKI010000010.1, on the reverse strand, counting down.
CTGCTGATAGTCGACTTCGAGCTGTTTGGTATTCGCCACGACGTAGCCCGTCTCACCCAGGCCGAAGTAGACGTTGGGCTGGGTGATGGCCGGCAACCCTTTCGACGAGGTCGGCGGCACGCCCTGGACCGCGTAGACGGGGTTGCTCGCATTCGTCTGGTTGGCCAGAGCCACCGCGGCTCCGTTGCCGTGGGTGTACTGCAGGTGGGTGTTCACCCAGGACGGGGAGGCCAGGTTGGCCGACGCGATGTCACGCACCCCGATGAGCACGGGGGTCGTCTGCCCGCTGACGGTGTAGCGGTCGACGCCGAGCGAGGGGAAGGCGTAGTAGCCCTTGATCGCCTGCTCGCGCTGGAACGTCTGCAGCGAGATCGACGGGTCGGGGTCCCACTGGCGGATGTTGTCGATGGTGGGGGCGGCCACGACGGTCTGGCTGGCGCTGATGCTGGTGGCGGCTGGGAACTGATGGAGCAGCACGTTGTTCAGGCCGTAGGCGTCCCGGGTCGCCGTGATGTTGCGTTGGATGTATGGCGCCTCCAGCGAGCTCTGCGCCGGGGTGACCTTGAGCGCCTGCAGCAGCGCCGGGTAGATGATGCCGACCACCAGCGCCACGAAGGCCCAGATCCCGACGGCGAGGACGGGGAGCGTCCAGCCCTGGCGCCGGATGTTGAAGAGCAGGATCACCGCGGCGAAGATCGACACGTACACGAGCAGGGTCTCCGCCGGCAGGCGGGCGTGCACGTCCGTGTACCCGGCGCCGTTGACGTAGCCGTCCTGGGAGTTCACCAACGACCAGCGCTGCAAGACGTAGCCCGCTGCCTTGTCCAGGGCGATCAGGGCCAGCAGCACCGAGATGTGCGCCTTCACCGGCGGGCGCACCCGGGGCAGACCGCGCTGGGGCTGGATCCCGCCGTTGAAGTAGTGGAAGACCACCGAGACGGCGAGCGTCACGATCAGGATGGCCAGCGTCCAGTCCACGATGAAGATCAAGAAGGGGAGCTTGAAGACGTAGAAGCCGACGTCCTTGCCGAATTGGGGGTCGGTCACGTGGAACAGGCCACCGTGGCGGAACAGGATCCAGTTGTTCCACTGCCCGACCGTCCCCGAGGCACCGATCAGGGCCAGGACGAAGGCGAGGCCGACATAGATACGACCCGCGTAGGGCCGCACGAACTGCTGGTAGCGCCGCACCAGCTCGTCCTCCTGGGCCAGCACGATGTCGTGCCCCGCGATGCGGTCGCACACCACCAGGTTCACCCACAGGACGGCGAAGAAGATGGCGCCGAAGACGCCGAAGAGACCGAGCTTGATGGCCAGCAGCGTCGAGAAGATGTTGTGGAGGTCCACCGACGAGAACCAGAGACTGTCGGTGTAGAGCCCGGCCAGCGAGCGCAGCGACACCAGCAGGATCACGATGACGACGGCGAGCCCGATGAGCCACCACCGCGCCCGATGGCGACGGCGCGGCGAAGGATCAGCGCTTAGATCGCTGGGGATGCGCACGAGGGGAGCCTAACGTCCGCACCACCTCCCGCCATGGCCAGGCGGAAACGGTCGCGGCGGTCAGAAGTCCTGGTCAGTCGGTCGCCGGGGTGATGAGGCAGCGACAACCCGAATGCGCCGGCGGATGGCGGTGCCCGGTGGGGAAGGCTTCGGAGCCGCGCACCGCGCCACCCAGCGCGTTGTCCTCGCAGTCCGAACACCCACTCGCAGTCGTCACCACCCAGCGCACCTTGCCGTTCGCGCTGGCCGCGGCCACCCCGGCCGAGAAGGCCAGCGTGGCCTGGTCGCCGACCAACCGCTCCACGCGTTCGCCCCTCCATTCGCGGAAGGCGGCGCCGATCCGGTCGGCCGGCTCGCCGGACCCCTCCGCCACCTGCCGGCGCAACGTGGTCACCACACCGCGGGCCAGCCCGGTCGAGGCCTGCTCCACGGCATCGCCCCTTGGGATGGTGGCCGCGCCGGCTCCCACGAACACCGTGCCGGCGGCGAACGCCTCGTCGAGATGACTCCGCGCCGCCGCCGCGAAGGTCGCCAGGTGCTCGTCCTCCGAGCCCATGAGCTCGTCGACCTCGAGCGCCGGCGCGCTGCGCAACTGGTCGAGCAGCCGGTTCTGGTCGTCGCCCAGCTGCCGCTTTATCGTCCGGCCCAGCCGCGAGGAGATGGGCGTGAGCAACTCGTTGCGTCGGGTGATGATCGGGTCGTCCGGCCCCGGCGCGACGTCGGCCCCCTCTGGTGGCGACTCCTCTGCCGGCGACCCCTCTCGCGCACCGTCCGCCGCGCCGTCCGCCGCGCCGTCCGCCGCGTCGCCACCGGCTTCCGACGTGCTGCCGACGTCCACCGCCTTGGCCGCGTCCGGTACGTCGGCCGCGCTCCCCCCGTCGTCCTCCACCGCCGGAGCCGGTGCCTCCACTCCTGCCGCCGGCTCCTGCGTCTCCCCCGTGCCGGCGCGGATCCGGGCGAAGAGCTCGTCGACCGAGGGTCCGGCCCCTTCGTCCCCCGCCTCGCCAGCGGAGGGACCGCCCACGGCCGGCTGCCGCCCCGTCGGCGGCGCCTCACCCGTCACGTCGACCGTCTCGTCCTGGTCGTGCGGCACCTCCGCCGTGCCGAGGCGGAACTGGTCGGCCACGCCCTGCGCCGCGGCGCGCGCCTCCTCGTCTGTCCGGTCCAGCTGGCTCAGGATCCCGTCGACCCGGTCCCGCACCCCGTGCACCGAGGCAGCCATCTCGTCCCGGGCCGCCCGCAACTGCTCGATCTGGATCCCGAGGCCGCGCCGCCTCGCCGCCAGGTCGGCCAGCACCCGCCGCCGTGCCTCTTGGACCTGGTCGAGGAGGGCCCGGCCCTCGTCCTTGGCGCGGGTGATGATCGCCTCACCCGCGGCGATCGCATCGGCGATGATCCGCTCACTCTCCACCCGGGCCTCCTGTTCGGCGTTGGCCACCAACAGCTCCACCTCGACGACGCGCTCGGCCACCGAGGCCTCGGTGCGCGTCTGCAGCTCGTCGACCTGGCTCTGGGTCTCCCGCAGCAGCGTGGCCGCCCCCTCCTGGGCCTGGACGACGATCCGGGCCGCTTCCTCGTGGGCGTGGCGCAGGATCTGGGCGCTGTGCTGCCCGAGCGACGTCGTGAGGGTTGCCTCGTCCACCACCGGATGGGCGGCCCGCTCTTCGGCCTCGGCCAGGGCTGCCCGCAGCTCCTCCTCGCGCGCCTCGAGCGCCTCGAGGCTCCGGGCGACCGACTGCAGGTAGGAACGGACCTCGTCGCTGTCGAAGCCCCGGCGGACGACGGCGAAGGAATGCTGCGCAATGTCACCGGTTGCGATCCTGGACGATGAGATGGGGGGGCGTCCTTCTGCCATGGTCAGAGCCTACGGCGCCGCCTGGACGGGCACAGGTTTGGTCGGGACCTTGCCCCCCAGGCGGGTGAGGATCCGCAACACCTGGTCCAGGTTGTGCACCGCGTACACGTGGAGTTGCGGGGTGGCCTTGGACTCGGCGGCCTTGAGCTCGACCGTGGGCACGAAGAAGACGGTCGCCCCCGCCCGCTCCACCGCGATCGTCTTCTCGGCCACGCCTCCCACGTCGCCGACATTGCCGTCCTGGTCGATGGTGCCCGTGGCGGCGACGATCCGGTTGCCGGTGAGGCGCCCGCTGCTCAGCTTGTCCATGATGCCGAGCGTCATGGCCAATCCCGCCGACGGCCCGCCGATGTTCTGCGTGTGCACCGTGACCTTGACGGGGAACTGCCAGTCCTGCTGCGTCTGCGGCTGAATGCCCAGGTACGCGGTCGGCTTGGTCGGCGCGCCGCAGCCGCTGTCGACCAAGCCCTTGGGCGGCCTGCCGAGCGTCACCGACTTGGTCACGGTCGGGCCGTTCACGAACTGGCCGACGTCGTTGATGGACGACTCCTCGACCTTGAGCGCGGCCTTCGTCCCGGGCGTGAGCCCGTGCAGCGCGTCAACCAGGGAGCAGTCGGTCGTGACGGGCGTGGTGTTCACCGCGGTGATCACCTGCGCCACCTGCAACGTCGAGGCGGCCGGTGAGCCGGGCGCGATCCCGTAAATCAGCGCGCCGGCGTTCGTCGAGGTGACGGTGTAACCGAGGCGGGACAGCGCCGCTGCCGTCGCGAAGGTCTGGGCCTGGGCCATCTGGAGGTACCCCTGGTCGAGGTATTCGTTCTCGTTCGGCGTCGGACCGAGCAGTTCGGGCCCGGAGATCACCTCGCTGTCCGAGTCGAAGTACTTGTACTGCAGATAGTTGAGCGCGTTCAGCTGCGTGACGTAGACGTCGGTCAGCAGGATCTTGCCCGTGAGCGGATGGTTGTCCGCTGCCGGCACCTCTATGTAGTGCGCGACCGGCGTGGCATCGCCCGGCGTGATGACGAAGTAGTTGACCGAGATGTGCGTCGCGATCAGCACCGCCGCAATGAGGATGACGACGACGACGGTGAGGAGGGCAGGCCAGATGCGCCGCCGGCCGGCGGGGGCAGCCGGCGGTGGCAGCGCGCCGGCCGCGGTGGGGCCGGCGTCGCTCGAGGGGGGGTTCGCCGCGGCTTCCCCGTCGGCGCTCGCGTCAGGTTCGGACATACTCGGAAGGGTGAGCGACGATGTTGCCACGGATCAGGGCCGGGACGGCCGCGCCGAAATTCGGCGCCGGCGGGTCACCATGGCTGGGCACGGTGGGGACTCGACCGTGGCCCGGCGCGGTCTGGCCGACGCCGATCCCGGGGTACGCGTGGCCGCCTTGGGTGCCCTGGCCCGCTTGGGCCGGTTGACGGCGTCCGACGTCGAGGCCACGCTGGCCGACGGCGCGCCGGAGGTCCGCCGCCGTGCCGTGGAGGTGGCACTCAGCGCCCGGGGCACCGGCACCCGTTCGTCGTTGCCGCATGCCGTGACGGACGCGCTGGGCGATCCCGACCCGCTGGTCGTCGCCGCCGCCGCCTGGTTCCTGGGCGAGCGCCGGACGAACGTCGCCGTGCCGGCGCTGGCGGCGACGGCGACCGAACACGCCGATGCCCGCTGCCGCGAGGCCGCCGTCGCCGCGCTGGGTGCCCTCGGCGACCCGGCCGGGCTGCCATCCGTCCTCAGCGCGCTGCACGACGCGCCCACGGTGCGGCGGCGCGCCACGGTGGCCCTGGCCGGCTTCGACGATCCGCGGGTGACCCCCGCGCTGCAGGAGGCGACCGAGGACCGGGACTGGCAGGTGCGCCAGGCGGCCGGTGAGTTGCTCGACGAGCCGACTCCCTAATCGTCTTCGGCGAAGAGCCGCTTCAAGCGGTCGAAGGACTCGAGGCAGACGCCGGCTCCCTGCACCACGCACTCGAGCGGGGTGTCGACGAGATGCACCGGGACGTGCGTGGCATCGGCCAGGCGCTGGGTCATGCCGCGCAGCAGCGCGCCGCCGCCGGTGAGGTGGATACCTTGGAAGATGATGTCCTGCGCCAACTCGGGCGGTGCCTCGCCCAGGCACTCGGCGGCCGTGGCCACGATGGACGCGACGTTGTCCTCCAGCGCGCCGCGGACCTCGAGCGGGGACAGGACGACCGTCTTGGGCCGGCCGGTCGCCACCTCCCGTCCGCGGATCTCGGCTTGTTGTTCGTTGTCGTGCGGGGAGGCGGAGCCGATGGCGAGCTTCACCGCCTCGGCCGTGCGCTCGCCCACGGCCACGCCGTACTCGTGGCGCACGTAATTCTGAATGGCCGCGTCGAAGTCGAAGCCCCCGCAGCGCAACGCCTGCACGGCCACGACACCCCCGAGCGAGATCACGGCCATCTCCGCGGTGCCGCCACCGACGTCGACGACCATGTTGCCCACAGGCTCGTGAATGGACAGCCCCGCCCCGATGGCGGCGGCCATCGGCTGCTCAATCAGGAAGCTCGCTGACGCGCCGGCCCGCCGCGCCGCCTCCTTCACGGCGCGGCGCTCGACCGCGGTGATGGCCGACGGGACGCAGATCAGGACCTTGGGCCGGTTGAGTCGGCCGACACCGACCCGGCGCAGCAGCACGCTGAGCATCCGCTCGGTGACCTCGAAGTCGGTGATGGCGCCACCACGGAGCGGGCGCTCGGCCACGATGTACCCCGGCGTCCTCCCGATCATCTGCCAGGCGTCGGTGCCGATCGCCAGCACTTCGCGGCTGCGCGAATCGAGCGCGACGACCGTCGGTTCGTTCAGGACAAGGCCCTTCCCCTTGGCATAGACAAGCGTGTTGGCCGTCCCGAGATCGATGGCCAGGTCGCGCGACATGCGGCCTCATGGTACGGCCGGGCGGTCGGCCGACGGCACTTTCCTGGTCTTTCTCGGTATCGTCGCTCAAGTGAGTGACACGCCCGAAGAGCCGGAGGACGGCACGCCGGGCCCAGGTGAGGGCGGAGCACACAGCCCGGACGGACCCGATGCACCCCAGCGCGGCTGGATCGATCCCGACGACCGGCTGTGGCGCCACCCCAGCGAAGTGGCGGGCTCGGGCCCCCCTCCGCACGTCCCGTCCCTGTTCAACCCCCCGTCGGGTCACAACTACCGCGGCGCCGTCATGGTCCTGGTGGGAGTGGGCGCCGTCATGGCGGTGGTCGCCTGGGTCATCGTGCTGCTCTCCCCCGCGTCGGATCATCCCCTGGAGCCCGCCACCCTGGACACCGCGGCCAGCGGGCCGTTGACCACACTCGCCGGTGCGCAGAACGCGCTGCCGGCGGCCGCCCAGGCGGCCGGCCACTCCATCGTGGAGCTGCAGGCGACGACGACGCACGGCACCGTCCTGCTCGTCGGCGTGGCCGTCGCCGAGGGCGGGCTCGTCGCCACGACCGCCGACCTCCTGGGCGGCCTGCGGCACATCGCCATGGTCGGCCCGGGGGGAAGGCTCCTCGAGGCCTCGGTGATGGCGACGGACAAGACGTCAGACGTGGCGCTGATCAACGTGCCCGAGGACCTTCCGGTCGCGCCGTTCGCCGCTGACACCAGCCTCGACAGTGGAGACGCCGACCTGGCCCTCAGTTTCGTGCCCGCCGGCGGCCACGCCGTCGCGTTGCAGTGCACGCCGGGAGCGGTGACCGACGTCGGGGCGGCCATCGCCAGCGGGCCGGCGACGACGATGCCCTCCATCACCTCGGCCCCCGCCACCCCGACGCGACTCGCCGGCGAACCGCTGCTCAACCCCGCAGGGTCCGTGCTCGGCATCCTCTACGACCCCGACCCGGGCCTGTCTCCCGCCACTTTTCTCCCCAGCGACCTCGTGGTGGGCGTCGCCGACGACCTCCGATCCCAGAACCGGGTGGTGCACGGCTGGCTCGGGGTGCAGGGCACCGACGCTCCCGACGGCGGCGGCGCCCAGGTGGCGCAGGTGCAGTCCGGCGGGCCGGCCGCAGGCCGCCTGCAGGTGGGCCAGCTGATCACGGCGGTGAACGCCACCCCCGTGCGCACCATGGCCGAGGTGCGGGCCCTGCTCTACGTCCTGCCGCCCGGGACCGCCGTCTCGCTCTCGGTCCAGCAGCCCGCAGGGACCAAAGTCGTGGACGTGACCCTCGGCACGTCCTCGTAGCATGCAGGGGTGAGCATGTTCGGTTCCAGCGACCCCGATAATCCGATGGGAGGCCTCCTCGGCGACCTCATGAAGGTCATCGGGTCCGGGCCCGGATCGGGCGACAGCTGGTTCGAGGCCGCCCGCACCCTGGCCTTGGGCGTGGCGACGGACGGCGGCGAGGACGAGAACCCCGACCCGTTGGTGCGCATCGCCTTCGAGGAGCTGGCCCGGGTCGCCGAGATGCATGTGGTCGAGGCCACGGGGATCGGGCCCGCCTCGGGCGCCGGTGGCGTCTCCTTCGAGGCCGTCGGGCCGGGGCAGTGGAGCTTCCGTGTCCTGGAGGCCTACCGGCCCGTCCTCAAGTCGATGGTCGAAGCGCAGCAACAGGGCGCGGCGGCCGTGCCGTCGTCACTGGACCTGAGCGAGCTCGACCCCGACTCGGCCGGGGGTCTCAGCGGGCTGCTCGGGCAGTTCGCCCTCACCCTCGGCCCGGTCTTCCTCGGCATGCAGTTCGGCTCCGCCGCCGGGCACCTGGCCCGCCGCGCCTTCGGGCAGTACGCCCTTCCGCTGCCCTGGCCCGAGTCGTCCACCTTGCTGCTGGTGCCGGGCAACGTGGGCCGGTTCGCCGAGGACTGGAGCCTCCCGCTGCAGGAGGTGCAGCTCTGGGTCTGCCTGCGCGAGCTCACCATGCATGCGGTGCTGACCCGGCCCGGCGTGCGCGCCTCACTCATGACCCTGCTCGGCGACGCCTCGGCCCATGCGGCAGCCGCGCAGCGCTCCATCGTGGAGCGCCTCGGTGACGGCCTGGGCGACCAGGCCTCCCTCGAAGAGGCGCTGGGAGATCCCGAGGCCCTGCTCTCCGACCTCATCAGCCCCGAGCAGCGCAACATCTCGGCCACGCTCACCGCGCAGACCACCGCCATCAGCGCCTACGTGGATCACATCACGGCGGGCATCGCCGAGACCCTCACGTCGTCGCCCTCGGCGTTGCGCGAAGCCTGGTACCGCTACCGGATCGAGGAGGGGAAGGGCGAGCAGGCCTTCGCCGGCCTGTTCGGGCTCAACGTCGGCCAGGACGAGGTCGATCGTGGGCGCGCCTTCATCACCGGCGTCCTGGAACGGGCCGACGAGAGCGCGCTGACCCGATTGTGGTCCGACGAGCTCGACCTGCCCACCCCCGCCGAGGTGGACGCGCCCGGGCTGTGGCTCGCCCGCATCGGGCTGCTGGACTGAGCGCGTCCCGGCGCTTCACTGCCGGCAGCATCGCCGGCCGAAGCGCCGTTCGCCAAGCGACGCGCCCGTCCGCCCCCGCCCGGTCAGCCGACCGGTGCGGCCATGCGGTGGGGTCCAAGACGGCGCGCCGGCGCACGCCGCTGCTTCGCGGCCCGCTCGGCGCCGCAGTTCTCGAGCTCCATCCGGGTGAAGGCCGTGGTGACCCGCCCCCCGAGGAGCAACGTCTCGATGGTGCCGTCCCACCCCGGCGCAATGGCGTAGACGTACTCCGCCATGGCCTCGTCGGAGCGGATCGTCGTCAGTAGGGTGACGAGGTCGAGCAGGTGCTCCACCTTGGCTGCCTCGAGCTGATCCGCCGGCGTGAGCGTGCGCACCAGCGCCGCCTCGTCGTCGCTCAGCTGGCCGACCCGGCCCGCAATCTCCCGGACGACCGCTGTCTCCATCGTGTAGGTGTCTCCCACCGTTGCCTCCCCCTCGGGCGGACTCTGTGTCCGCAACGTTTCAACAACAACGGCGCAATCGTTGCAGTGCGAAGGTGTCGCCGAGTGGCTCGTGGGGAGCAGGTTGGGTGCAGGTTCTGGCGGGGCCGCCGACCGGTCGGAGCGAGGCTCCTGCCTGGCGCTCCGGAGGGCCCCGGGCCTATGGAAGGGAATTAGCCCTCGGCTTCGTCGCCCCAGTCGAGCACCCACTCGAGCGCCAGTTGTTCGCGCTCGGCGTCGCGCACGACACGCTCGCTGTTGCGCCTGAACTGGGGGTCGTGCGGGGGCAGCAGCACCAACCGGGCCAGGACGCGCTCCCGGAATTGGTCGATTACCTCGGGCGGGCCGTAGTCCGACTGGACCTCCCAGTGCGGGGCGACCGGGCCGAGGTAGACGACGCGTACGTGCCCGATCGGCTCGACGGGCTCACCTTCTTCGACTACTTCTTCCTCGGTGTCCGGGGACATGGCACCTCCTGGCATTCGGCGATCCGGGCCAGCGTAGCCTTAGGCGAGAGAGCGACATTCTCCCTGGTAGAACGCGAATCGGCCCCTCGATTCTTAGGAACTTCCTATTCGAATAACCTGGCTCCGAACGAGGTGCTCCCGTAGGATGATGCGTGAAAAGGGAGCCGAACAATGAATAGCGATTGGATGGCCGGGGGGAAGTGCAAAGAAGTTGCACCCGACGTCTTCTTCCCCAATGACGGCATGGGCGTGCTGGTCGCCCAGCGCATCTGCGCCGAGTGCCCTGTCTCCGAGGCCTGCCTCGAGTACGCGCTCCAGCACCACATCGACCACGGGGTCTGGGGCGGCGCCTCCGAGCGTGAGCGCCGCCGCATCCTGCGCCGCCGCCGCCTCTCACACGCCGTCGTCGCCAACTGAGCACCGACTCCGGGCCGGCGCCGAGCGGGCGGTAGCGCGAGCGGACGTGCCCTGAGCGCACCTCCCGGCGTGCCACGCTGGCGCGGTGCTCCTGGAGTGCGTGATCAACGTCAGCGAGGGCCGCGACGAGGCTGCCCTCGATCACCTGGCCGCTGCCGCCGGGCCCGCCCTGCTCGACCGGCACCGAGACCCGGACCACAACCGGACGGTCTTCACCCTCGCCGGCCCCGTTGACCTGGTGTCCGAGGCCTCCCGGGCCCTGGCCGTCGCCTCCTTGGCCACCCTCGACCTGCGCCGGCCCACCGGGGCCCACCCCCGGCTCGGCGTGCTCGATGTGGTGCCCTTCGTCCCCTACGAGCCCGGCCGCCCGGGGCCCGAGGACCTCTCTGTCGCCCTCACCCAGCGGGACGAATTTGCCCGCTGGCTGGGCGAGGACTTCGGGGTGCCGAGCTTCCTCTACGGGCCCCTTCCCGGCGGACGGGCCCGGACCCTGCCCGACATCCGCCGCCTGGCCTTCGGGCCGGGCCCGGACGGCTTGAGCCCCGACGCCGGCCCGCCGCAGGCCGACCCGCGGCACGGCGCCACCGCCGTGGGGGCGCGACGGGTCCTGGTGGCCTACAACGTCTGGGTCTCCTCGGTCGAGGTGGCCCGACGGGTGGCGCCCCTGGTTCGGGGCCCCGAGGTACGGGCGCTCGGCCTGGCCGTAGGCGCACGGGCCCAGCTGTCGTGCAACCTCGTGGACCCGGGCCGCTACGGGCCCGAGCGGCTCTACGACGCTGTGGCGGCGCTGGTGCGTGAGGCGGGAGCCCGGGTCGAAGGGGGTGAGCTGGTGGGGCTCATCCCCGAGTCGGTCCTGGCCACCGTGCCCTCCGACAGGCGGGCCGAGCTCGGCCTGTCGGAGGAAGCGACGGTGGAGTCCCGGCTCCCGTAAAAGCGGTGACCTAGTGCCGGCTCAACACGATGTTCCGGTAGGCCGATCCCGCCAGGACCGTGTCCCGCTCGCCGTAGTCCGCGATCTTCCCGTCGGCGAGGACCAGGAGCAGATCGCACTGCGCCGTCGTCTCAATGCGATGCGAGATGATCACGACGGTGACTTTCCCTCTGAGCTCGGACAGGGTCTGGCGGATGAGCTTCTCCGTGCGTCCGTCCACGGCGCTGGTCGGCTCGTCCAGGACGATGAGCTTCGGGGAGCCGATCAGCGCACGCGCGATGGCGAGGCGCTGCTTCTGCCCACCCGACAGGGCGCCGCCACCCTCACCCACGGGAGTCTCGTAACCGGCGGGCATCCGGACGATGTCCTCGTGCAGGTGTGCCGACCGCGCTGCCTCGACGACCTCCCACTCTTCGAAATCCCGGAAGAACCTGATGTTGTCGCCGATCGAACCCTGCAAGAGCACCGGTTCCTGAGGCACGAGCGCCACCGTGCTGTGCGCATCGGTCTTGACGATCGCCGCGGCGTCCACGCCGCCGATCGTCGCACGGCCGCTCGAGGGCTCGCGTAGGCCGAGCAGGAGCTGGCTGATAGTCGTCTTGCCGCTGCCCGAGGGTCCGAGCATTCCGATGACCTTCCCCTCCGGAATGCGCATGGTGATGTCGCAGAGTGCGAGCGTCACGCCGTCGTAGGAGTAGTCCACGGAGTCGAACTGCACCTCGAAGGACTCTGGCACGAGCTCTCCAGGAATGACCCGAGCGTCCGCGAAGCGACGGAGGTCGAACATGAGGTCCTCCAGCAATCCCTGAGACGAGCGGAGGCCCTGGATCGAGTTCTGGACGGCCGATCCGTAGCTGACGGATCGCAGCACGAGGATGAGGACGACGCCATCCTTGACAAGGGCTGCATGCCCCTGACCGGCCAGGAGGATGATCCCCACGATGACGATTCCGAGTGCGAAGGACTGGTACAGAATGGGAGCGATGCTGCTGAGCCGTGAGACCTTGCGGTACACGTCACCGGTGTCCTGAATCGAACCGCGGATCCTCTCCATGACCCGGGCCTCCACACCGAACAATCGGAAGTCCCGGGTCAGACGGGTGTACTCGGTCGTCTGAGTGGCCATGGCTCTGGTGATCTTCGAAAGCTCCCGGTTGGCCCGCCTGGTGCGATTGTTGAGTGGCCTCAGCAACTGCAACAGCCCGAAGCCGAGGGCAAGGACGCCGATCGCCGCAATGGGATCGACGGCCAGGGCCACCCCCAAGAGCGCAGTCACCATCAGGAGCGCTTGGAAGCCGCCCGACAGGCCCCCCACCACAGCAGCGGTGGCCGAGCTGTTCATCCCGAGGAGCTGTTGGATATGCCCGAGCCGCTCGCTGGATTGGAGGGCCCAGTCGGACTCGAAGAACCCGGTGACGAGGCGTGTACGGGTCCGTGTCAGCGCCTGTTCCGAGACAGACGTGCTGAGCAACGCAGAGAAGATGGTCGTGGAGAAGAAGAGCGCCAATGCCACGAGCGAGACGATGACCGCGGTCGTCGGTGTGAAGGAGGGCCCGAAGGGAGGGTGGATCTCGTGCTTGCCCTGGACCCCCGCTACCACGACCTCTGAGATGACCAACAACAGGATTGCTTGGCTCAGCGCGCCGATGATGGACAGGAAGGTAAAGGCAACGATCTTCAGACGCAGAGAACGCAGACCGATTGTCCGCATGACCGAGAGCAGGGAGTCGGCCGACGCGTGCTCGGTGCCCGGTGTCTGGATCCTGGAGAAAGGGTTCTTCACTGGTCGCGCTTCGGCGGCACGGACGATCCTGCACAAAGGACCGCGCGGTGAGAAATCAGTCTATAGGGCGTCAGAAACGGCACCGGTGCGAGCCAGTGCTTGTTGTTCGGGCGTTGCCAGGCGTCGCCGTGTCCGCGACTTCGTCCGTGTGCCCTCCGCACCTTCGGGAGCGTAACCCGAGGTCGGAGGGGCAGATCGTCGACTGCCCCTCTGTGTGAACTTCCGATTTGCTGTGGGTGAACTTTCGATTTTCGCTCACCCGACGGAAGGAGCCGCGACGCTGCGTGGTCTACGAGGCGCTGGCCACGTCCCGGCGGGCCAGGGCCCGCGCCCGGCGCAGGCGGCGACGCTCCCGCTCGCTCATGCCGCCCCAGATGCCGAACTTCTCGCCGTTGGCCAAGGCGTATTCGAGGCAGTCCTCGCGCACGACGCACCCACGGCAGACCTCTTTGGCTTCGCGGGTGGACGCGCCGCGCTCCGGGAAGAACAGATCTGGATCGACCCCCATGCAGTTGGCCTGCAACTGCCAGCTTCGTTCTTGGCGACCGTAGAGCGTGGTGACTATGTCAACTGGCACTGGGTTCGCCCCCCTTCTTCGCCTCAGGTGGCAATGGTGTAGTTACAGCGGTGTAGTCATGTCATCTTTCACTACGCACCCCTGAGGCGCAAGGGGAAATTGCCGGTTCCAGGCACGAAGGGTGCGTGTCCGGACGGTGTCGGTCGCTCCCGACGCCGGGAAAACCCCAGTTGGGGGGTCCTTTCGGGCCACCGTACGGAGCGGGGCCGGGTTTCTCAGATGATTTCGCGCTGGGCCGGCCAGGAGGGCGGAATTGGCCACCCCGACCGAAAAATCGGAGGTCAGGCGGGTGCTTGGGCCGCCGCGGCGACCCGGGGCAGAACGGGGCGGCGGGCTACCCGGCGGGGCGCAGCACGCGACGGTGCTGCAGGAAGTCGACCAGCACGTAGCCGCCCAGCGCGTCGGGCGTCGTGTAGAAGGTGCGGCCGCCGTTGACCCGGGCGATCTGTTCCACGAAGGGGTAGTGAGTGCGCTGGAGGTCGAGGGCGAACGTGTTGATGACGATGCCCGCCCGCGTGCAGCGGATGACCTCGGCCATGGTGCGGCGCAACGTCTCGGGGATCGGCGGATAGTTGAACCAGACCTCGCCGGCGTCGTCGATGTGCGCCGTCGGCTCGCCGTCGGTCACCACGATGATCTGCTTGGTCCCGTGCTCGTGGGCCAGCATGCGCCGGGCCAGGGCCAGCGCGTGCTGCAGGTTGGTGCCGTAGACGTAGTCCCACATGGCCGTGGGCACCTCGTCGGGCCGTATCTCGCGGGCGATCTCGGAGAAGCCCACGATGCCGAGATAGTCGCGGGGGAACTTCGACGAGATCAGGGTCTGCAGGGCCATGGCCATGCGCTTGGCCGGGACGAAGTTGTCGCGCATGGGCATCGACATGGAGAGGTCGACGGCCAGCACGGTGGCCGACCGGCTGAGCGCCTCGACCTCGACCACCTCGAAGTCCTCGGGCGTGAGGCGCACCGGCACGCCCGAGCCACCCCGGCGCACCGCGTTGTGCACGGTGGTGGAGAGGTGCAGGTTGAGCGGGTCGCCGTACTCGTAGGCCTTGGTCGTCTCCTCACGGTCGTGACCGGCGCCGGTGCGCAGAGCCGAGTGGTCGCCGATCCGGTCCTTGTTGATCTGGCCGAACAGGTCGGCCAGCGCCTTCTGGCCGAGGCGCCGCACGCCCTGGGGCGTCAGCTCGATGCGCCCGCCGTGCTGCTCAATGAGCCCGGCGTCGGCCAGTGACTTGGTCAGGTTGGCCAGGCGGTCGAGCGCCCGGGCCGCGTCCTCGCCCATGTGCTGACGCACCTGGTCCAGGTCGATCTCGCCCAGGGCCGCCGGGGTGGAGGCCGACTGGAGCACCTCTTCCATGCGGTCGAGCTGGCCCAGCTGGGTGGCCAGGTCGGTGGCCCGGTCCATGCCCATGGGCCCTTCGCCGCTGAATTCGTAGGACTTCTGCCAGCCGGCGCCCGGGACGGCCCGCTGCAGGTTCTGGGCCAGGCGCTCCACCTGCCAGCGCAGGTCCATGTCCTCGAGGACCGAGTCCATCAGGCCGCGCAGCTGCGCCTGCTGCTCGGGGCTCATGGAGTTCCACACCGCCTGGGCGGCGGCCATGCGCTCGGCCAGTTGCTCCAGGAGCTCGTCGAGGTTCTGCGGGTTGCCGGGGAACATGTCGCCGTACTGCGCCATGAACTCCTCGAAGGTCGGGTCGAGGTCGTCGCCGCGCTCGCGCTGCTCCAACATGGTGTTCAGCGCGTCGTAGGCGTCCCGCATGCGCTGCATCTGCTCGGAGTCCATGTTGGACAACGCGTCGGAGGCACCTTCGAAGAACGTGTCCGCCATCTCGCGGCGCAGCTCCTCGACCAGCTCCTCGAAGCGCTCGCGCGACTCGGAGGAGACGAAGTCGTAGTGCTGCAGGCTGCTGACGCGCCCCGCGGGGTCGTCGGGTTGGAGGTCGAGGGCCATGCGCCGCTCGGTCGCCACGTCGTCGGTCACCTCGGCCCGGCGTTCGTCGCCCGAGCCGTGTGCCTCCTCGACCAGATCATCGATGGCGGCGCGCTCGTCCTGCTCTATCTCGTCGAGCTGGCGGGTGAGCTCGGCCATGCGGCCGTCCGGGTCGCCCTCGGCCAGCATCTCGGCCCGCCGGCGCCGCAACTGGTCGAGCATGTCGCGCAGCCCGGGCACCTGCTCGCCGTCGGCGTTGCGGAAGCCGCTGCGTAGCAAGCGCCGCAACGCGTCGTCGAGGTCACCGCCCGCCAGGAGGTCGTCGGTCAGGCCGGCCAGCAGGTCGTCGGGGTCGAGGCCGGCGAACTCCTGGGTCCCGTCCCATTCCGAATAGTCGTAGCGGGCGCTCATGGACGTGTCCTCCCCGCCGGCTTACTTGCGCCCGCGGTAGAGGGCGCGTGCCCCGGACGCGTCCTTGTTCAGCCGCTTGGTCAGGTGCAGCCCCTCCAACAGGAACTCCAGGGCGCTGGCCATCAGGGCGGGCGACTCGGCCTCGGCCGCTTCGGGGCCGGCCAGCTTGCGCGTCGGCGGCTCCAGCTCGGGCACGTCGGCCAGGACGGACAGGTAGGCCGACGACGGGAGGTCGTCGCCCACGTGCACGACGACCTGCTCGTGGAAGGCGGCGACGATCGACTGCGGGTCGTCCAGGGTCACGCGGCGGCGGAACACGGCGAGGGTGGCGGCGGCCACCAGCTGGGCCACCACCTCGTCCTCGTGGCCCTCCTCCATGGCCTCGACCTCGATCTTCCCCTGGGTCGACGGGACCAGCGCCGACAGGTCGCTGATGCGCGGCACGGCGACGGGCTCCCCTGTGCGCAGGGCGCGCCGCACGGCGGAGGCGACGAGCGTCTCGTAGTTGGCGATGGAGAGGCGGACCGAGACACCGCTGCGATGGTTGAGGTGCGTGCTGCGCCGGGCCAGCTGGCTGATCTCGGCCACCACTTCCTTCATGAACTTGGGCACGGTGACCGGCACGCCCGACACCGGCAGGTCGGCCTCGCTCTCCATGATCTTGACCTCGGTCATGGTCTCGAACGGGTAGTGCGTGCGGATCTGCGCGCCGAAGCGGTCCTTGAGCGGCGTGATGATGCGGCCGCGGTTCGTGTAGTCCTCCGGGTTGGCCGTGGCGACGAGCGTGATGTCGAGCGGCAACCTGATGCGGTGGCCGCGGATCTGCACGTCGCGCTCTTCCAGGATGTTGAGCAACCCGACCTGGATGCGCTCGGAGAGGTCCGGCAGCTCGTTGATGGCGAAGATGCCGCGGTTGACGCGCGGGATGAGGCCGAAGTGCAGCGCCAGCTCGTCGCTCAGGTACCGGCCCTCGGCGATCTTGATGGGGTCCACCTCACCGATGAGGTCGGCGATGGAGGTGTCCGGGGTGGCCAGCTTCTCGCCGTAGCGCTGCGAGCGGTGCACCCACGCCACCGGCGTGGCCTCGCCGAGCTCCTCCACCCGGTCGAGGGCGTAGCGGGAGACGGGGTTGTAGGGGTCGTCGTTGATCTCGGAGCCGGCGATGATCGGCATCCACTCGTCCAGCAGCCCGACCATGGAACGGATCACCCGCGTCTTGGCCTGGCCCCGCTCGCCCAGGAGGATGATGTCGTGGCCGGCCAGGATGGCGTTCTCCAGCTGGGGCACCACGGTGTCCTCGAAGCCGAGCACGCCGGGCACGAGCGTGGCACCCGCGGCAATGAGCTTGGCCGTGTTGCGCCGCATCTCCTCGGCCACCGGCACCGACTCCCAGCCGGAGGAGCGCAGGTCGGCGATCGATCCGGGGAGGTCAGCGGGGGGCGCGAGGCCTCCGGGGCGCGGGGTCGCGGAGGGGTCGGTCGCGGCGGGGTGGGGGGAGGAGGAGCCGTCCATGGACGAAGCCTAAACCGCGGAATCCGCCGTCGGCGCAGCAGATCCGGGCGGTCGGCGCCCCAGCAACTGCTCGGCCAGGGCGCGGGCCGGGCGGGCCAGCGCACGGTCACCCCGCTGGGCCAGGGCCACCGTGCGGCGCAGCGTCGGCGCGGCGAACGGGATGCCGACCAACGAACCGTCCGTCGGCAGCGCAATGGCGGGCACGACCGCGGCGCCGAGCCCGGCCGCCACGAAGGAGAGGACGCCGGCCATCTCGGCCCCCTCGCTGACGAGATGCGGCTCGACCCCGGCCTCCTGGCAGGCGGACAGCGTCGCGGCGCGCAGGTCGTAGCCCTCCCGGAACATCACCAGGTCCAGCCCGTCCAGATCGCGCGACGCGCACGCTGTGACGGCGGGCAAAGGGGTGATCGGGTGCGGTGGCGAGCACGAGGGGGTCGTCGAAGAGCGGCGTGGTCACCACCAGCGGGTCGGTCACCGGGAGCACCACCAGGGCCAGATCGACCTCGCCCGCGGCCACCTGGGGCACCAGCTGGTGCGAGCCCGCCTCCACCACCGACAGGTCGATGCCGGGGTGACTGGCGTGGAAGGCCACGAGGGCGGGTGCCAGCGCGCTCGTGATGAGGCTCGGGGTGGCCCCGACGGACAGGCGCCCCCGGGCCATGCCCGAGAGGGCCCGGGCCTCGGCCCCGGTGGCCTCCACGTCGGCCAGGACCCGCTGCATGAATGGCAGCAGGGCCGCACCATCGGGGGTGAGGGTGACGGGGCCCTGCCCCGGACCGCGGTTGAAGAGCAGCACCCCCAGCTCGTGCTCGAGCAGGCGGACCTGGCGCGAGAGCGAGGGCTGGGCCAGATGGAGGCGGGTGGCCGCCTGCGTGAAGCTCTTCTCCTCGGCCACGGCGAGGGCGTACGACAGTTGGTGCAGCTGCACGAATCAGAGCCTATAGCTCTGATCTTCATGCTCTTTATGTCTTTGACCTGTCACCAGGCGGACCGTAGGGTCGCGGCGTCGAGTCGCAGGTCACGCGGCATGACCCGGAGCAAGCGCTGAGGAGGTGCGAGTGACGACGACGGTCGACAGCACGACCACGACGCCGGTGGTGATCGGGGCGCCGCGGGGCGGTCCCGACGTACCCACCCTGCGCAAGGACGGCTGGTGGGTCGAGCCGGTCATCACGGCCGCCATCCTGCTGGCCTTCGTCATCTACTCGACGTGGGCCGCCTTCGTGGGGAAGAACTACTACGCCGGCGCCGACCTCCACCGCGACCTCATCTCGCCCTTCTACTCCCCGTGCATCGCCAACAGCTGCGTGCCGGGGAGCCACACCTTCGGGACACTGCCGTTCTGGAACTACTCGCCGGCACTGTTGATCCTCATCTTCCCGCTCGGCTTCCGCCTCACCTGCTACTACTACCGCAAGGCCTACTACCGGTCCTTCTGGCTGTCGCCGCCGGCCTGCGGCGTGGCCGACGCCCACGGCAGCTACTCCGGTGAGACCCGGTTCCCGTTGATCCTGCAGAACGTCCACCGCTACTTCTTCTGGATTCTGCTCGTCTTCAACTGCATCCTCACCTACGACGCCATCCTGGCCTTCCGCCAGCCGGGGCTGGGCATCGGGATCAGCGTCGGCACCCTGGTGCTCTGCGCCAACGCCGCCTTCCTGTGGCTGTACTCGTTGTCGTGCCACGCCTGCCGGCACTTCTGCGGCGGGCAGGTGAAGTCCTTCGCCAAGCACCCGACCCGCCACAAGCTCTGGAAGTTCGTCACCCCGTTGAACGCGCGCCACATGCGCTTCGCCTGGATCAGCCTGTTCGGCGTCGCCCTGTGCGACCTCTACGTGCGCCTGGTGGCCAGCGGGACGATCCACGACCCCGGCTTCCACTTCTAGGCCGCGAGGATCCGCATGCCCGACTACGAGACTCACGACTACGACGTCGTCATCATCGGCGCCGGCGGCTCCGGGCTGCGCGCCGCCATCGAGGCCAAGGAGCGCGGCCTGCGGGTGGCGCTCGTGTGCAAGTCGCTGCTCGGCAAGGCGCACACGGTCATGGCCGAGGGAGGCATGGCGGCCGCCATGGGCAACGTCTGGACCGAGGACAACTGGCAGGTCCACTTCCGCGACACCATGCGCGGCGGCAAGATGCTCAACAACTGGCGCATGGCACAGATCCACGCCCAGGAGGCGCCCGACCGGGTCTACGAGCTCGAGCGCTGGGGCGCGCTCTTCGACCGCACGAAGGACGGGCGCATCACCCAGCGCGACTTCGGCGGCCACCGCTACGCCCGCCTGGCCCACGTGGGTGACCGCACCGGCCTGGAGCTCATCCGCACCCTGCAGCAGAAGGTCGTCTCCATGGGGACGGACGTCTTCATGGAGTGCAAGATCCTGCGCCTGCTGTCCGACACCGACGGCCGCATTTCGGGTGCCGTCGGCTACATGCGCCCGACCGGCGAGATGGTCGTGTTCACCGCCAAGGCCGTGGTGCTCGCCACCGGCTCCATCGGCAAGTCGTGGAAGTACACGTCGAACTCCTGGGAGTCCGTCGGCGACGGTCACGCCATGGCCATCTGGGCCGGGGCCGACGTCATCGACATGGAATGTGTGCAGTTCCACCCGACCGGCATGGTCTGGCCGCTCTCGGTGCGCGGCATCCTGGTCACCGAGGGCGTGCGCGGCGATGGTGGCGTGCTGCGCAACTCCGAGGGCACGCGCTTCATGTTCAACTACGTCGCCGACATGTTCCGGGCCGAGACGGCGGAGACCGAGGAAGAGGCCGACGCCTGGTACGACGACCACATCAACTACCGGCGCACGCCCGACCTCCTGCCGCGTGACGAGGTGGCCCGGGCCATCAACTCCGAGGTCAAGGCCGGCCGCGGCACTCCACACGGCGGCGTCTACCTCGACATCGCGTCGCGCCGCACGCCCGAGTACATCCGGCGCCGGCTCCCGTCCATGTACCACCAGTTCATGGAGCTGGCCGGCGTCGACATCACCGCCGGGCCCATGGAGGTCGGTCCCACCTGCCACTACATGATGGGCGGCGTGCGCGTCGACGCCGAGACACAGGCCGCCACCGTCCCCGGGTTGTTCGCCATCGGCGAGGTGTCGGGCGGCATGCACGGCGCCAACCGCCTGGGCGGCAACTCGCTCTCGGACCTCATCGTCTTCGGCCGCCGGGCCGGCATCGGCGCGTCGGACTTCGCGGAGGGCCGCACCGGCTCGCCCGGCGTCGACGCGGCGGAGGTCGCCTCGGTGATCGACGACGCTTTCGCCCCGTTCGGGCGCGAGGACGGGTACAACCCCTACGGTGTGCACGAGGACCTGCAGGAGACCATGCAGGCGCTGGTCGGCATCATCCGCACCGGGCCCGAGCTCGAAGAGGCGCTGGTCAAGCTGGACGAGCTCAGGGAGCGCACGGCCAAGGTGCAGGTGAAGGGCGGGCGGGCCTACAACCCCGGCTGGAACCTGGCCACCGACCTGCCCTCCATGATCACCACGTCCATCGCCGTGGCGCAGGGCGCCCTCCACCGCAGGGAATCACGGGGCGGGCACACCCGCGAGGACTACCCCGGGCCGGACCCCGAGCTGGGCAAGGTCAACTTCGTGCAGCACCAGTCCGGCGAGCACGGGTACCTGGCCCCGATCGCCATCGCGCCCGAACCGCTCCCGGTCATGCCGCCGGAGCTGGCCGCACTGTTCGAGGAGGCCAAGGAGCCATGACCGACACCCAGACCGGCACCGAGACGCAGGCTGCGGCTGCGGCCGACGACGCCACCGTCACCATGCGGGTGTGGCGGGGGGACGACGCCGGCGGCGAGTTCACCGACTACGTGATGCCGGCCGTCGAGGGCGAAGTGGTGCTCGACGTCATCCACCGCATTCAGGCCTCCGACGCGCCGGACCTGGCTTGCCGCTGGAACTGCAAGGCCGGCAAGTGCGGGTCGTGCTCGGCCGAGATCAACGGCCTGCCCCGCCTCATGTGCATGACGCGCATGGACACCCTGCCCGAAGGCGAAGCCGTCACGGTGGCGCCGATGAAGGCGTTCCCGATCATCCGCGACCTCGTCACCGACGTCTCCTTCAACTACGAGGTGGCGAAGACGGTGCCGGCCTTCGAGCCCGGCCCCGAGCCCGAGGGCGGCTACCGCATGATGCAGATCGACGTCGAGCGCGGCCAGGAGTTCCGCAAGTGCATCGAGTGCTTCATGTGCCAGGACGTCTGCCACGTGATCCGCGACCATGAGGAGAACAAGCCCAGGTACGCGGGACCCCGCTTCTTCATCCGCTTCGCCGAGCTCGAGATGCACCCCCTCGACGTCAACGACCGCCGGGAGCTGGCGCACGACCGCGGCCTCGGCATGTGCAACATCACCAAGTGCTGCACCGAGGTCTGCCCCGAGCACATCAAGATCACCGACAACGGCATCATCCCGATGAAGGAGCGCGTGGTCGACGCCCGCTACGACCCGGTGGCCTGGCTCGGGCGCAAGATCACGGGCCGCTCGAAGAAGACGGCCGAAGAGGCCTCCGCCGGCTGAACGGGCGCGCCGTGGGCCGCCCTCTCGGGGGGTGGGCGCGGTCCGCACCCACATGCCACCTCCGACGGGAGCAGACTCTCGCTATGCCCAGCTATCTCTCGCCCGAGTGGGTGGAGTCCTTCGACGCCGCCCTCAGCGCGCTCGACCTGACCGATGCCGTCGCCGCGGCCGCGGCCGGTTCGCTGGCCGCGGCCGACGGCAGGTTCAGCGTCGTCCAGGTCGTCACCGGGGTACCCGCACACGTGCAGGCTGCGGGCGGGGACGTGCACCTCGTCCTCAGCGTGGCCGACGGCCGGGCCCGCCTGGGGCTCGATCCCGCCGGCACGGTGGGCGGCACGGCGACCATCGTGCTCGGCTACGCCGAGGCACTGGCCATGGCGCGCGGGGAGCTCGACCCTGCCGACGCCCTGGCGGCGGGGCGCGTGCGCGTGCGCGGTGACCTGGCGGCGCTCATCGCAGGCCAAGACGTGCTGGCCGAGGCGGCGGCCCGCCTGGGGACCGACCTCGATCAGCTGACGGACCCGCCGCACCCGGACCTTTGAGACGCCGCGTGGCCTTCCCCGGCTTCTCCGCCCCGTCTCACCCCCCTGACTTCGGCGGGCGCTACCAGGGTCTGGTGGCGGTGGTCACCGGAGCCTCCTCGGGCCTGGGGGCCCAGCTCTCCAGGGACCTGGCCCGGGCGGGCGCCACCGTCGTCGGCCTGGCCCGCACCACCGAGCGGCTCGAGAAGCTAGCGACCGACCTGCGCACCTTTACGCCGGATTCGGAGACCATCACCTGTGACGTCGCCGACACGGCCGCCCTGCTGCAGGCGCTCGACCACGTGGCGGCAGCCCACGGTCCCGTCGACCTGTTGGTCAACAACGCGGCGCAGGACCCGGGCGTCCGGCTGGTGGACATCACCGAGGGCGATTTCCGGCACACCTTCGACGTCAACTTCTTCGCACCGGTCGCCGCGACCCTGGCCGTCCTGCCGGCCATGCTCGAACGGGGCCGGGGCACCGTGGTCAACGTCTCCTCCGACGGCGGCCGCCTGCCCTCCCCCGGCCCGGGCGCCTATCCCTCCTCCAAGGCCGCCCTGTCGGCCTTCAGCGAGTCGGTCTCGTTCCGGATCGGCCCCAAGGGGGTCCACGTCCACGTGGTCTACCCCGCGTTCATGGCCACGGAACTGGGACAGGGAGCCCTGGAGCGCGGCCTGCGCCGCCCGCCGCGCCTGATGACCCGCAGTGTCGAGACGGTCTCGCGCCGGATCCTGGCCCGGGCCGGCGGTCCGTCGCTGGAAATCAGCGTGTCCGGCCTTATCGACGCCGCCATGGTGTTCCGCTCCCTCATGCCCCGGACCTACCACCGCCTGCGCCGCCACTGGTAGGAAGGGCGGTGCGAAGTGGGACGGCGGGGGGTGCCGCCCGCCGCACCGGTCCCCCGCTTCAGCACACGACGCGTGACGGAAGTATCGTGGTCGCATCGGCTCGCGAAGGTCGGGCCGGCGGTAGGAGGGACGACGTGCATCAGCCGATCGACGACCACTTCCTTTTGAAGTACCGGGCCTTGCTGGATGCCGAAGATGGGGCATTCGACGAGCTCGAGCACGCATGCGAAGACGGTGACCGCATGCAATTCGACAAGGACATGGTCGATTGGCAGAACGCCCTCGAGCACAAGCTCGCCTTCCTGGCGAATGCCGGGATCGAGGTCAGGCTGCCCGTTCTGGGTTAGCTGCGGGGTGCCGGCGGCCCCACGCGGGGGGCGCCCGCTCATTTCGTCGGACCATCACCCGCACTTCGTCGTGACGCGACCAGGATGGTGACGTGCCAAAGTCATCCGAGAAGAACGCTTCCTCCGCCGGGCTGAACGGAGCGGGCGGCGCGAAGCCGGGCAAGCCCACCGAGGTGCACGCGCCCTCGAACCGGGTCACCATTGCGTTCCCGTTCTCACAGATCAAGCTGGAGGAGCCCAGCAAGGAGCTGGCCGAGCTGGCCGCGCTCGTCTTCGATCTTGTCGGGACCATGGCCGAGTGGGTCCCCGAGGACCGGCTCGAAGAGCTGCGGGCACGGGCGCTGGTCCTGCGGGACTCGTTGCGCTGAGCGCAGTCTCCGGGTGACAGCATTGCCGTCGCGCCGGTCGCGCTCACTGGAGGCCGATGGCCTCCGCCGCCTGCACGATGGTGGCTTCGAAGAGCAGCTCGGGCGCCAGCACCGTGTTGCGCCAGTGGCCGAACACTTCGAGGCTGATGGCGCCGACGATCGTCGTCCAGGCCTCCAGGGTCAGGACCACCCTGGAGATCGGCAGGCCGGGAAGCAGTCCCTCACTGACCGGCACCACGGCGGCACGCAGCTCGTCCGAGATCGGCTGGGGGTGTTCGTCAACGCGGAACCCACCCGCCGCCTGCGCCGCCGCCAGCGGGCGGACCAGCGCCAGCGCCATCCGGGCGTACGGCTCGACCGTGTCATGTGGAGCCTGGTACCCAGGGACCGGAGTGCCGAAGATCAGTCCCCACAGGTGGGGATTCTCGAGCGCCCAGCGTCGGATGGCGCGTGGCACCGACAACCAGCGCTCGGCTTCGCCGGCCGCCGCCTTCCTTGCCTCGCCCTCCGCCTCGTCGGCCGCCCGCTCCGCCTCGTCGGCCAGCTCCTCATAGGCGGAGAGGATGAGTGCGCTCAGCAGCGCGTCCCGCCCGTCGAAATAGCGGTACAGCGCCGAGGGGGCCATCCCCAGGTCGCGGGCAATGGAGCGTAGGGACAGGGCCGCGGCCCCGTCACGGGCCACGTGCGCCCCGGCCACGGCCAGGATCTCCGCCGTCATCTCCTCGCGGACCCGCTCCCGGGCGGTGCGTGGCGCGGATGCGGCAGGGACGGCGGTGGGCGCGGACATGGGCCAAGTCTGATCGTTCTTTGACGAGAACACAAGTACTTGACAAGAACACTGTTCATAATTAGTATCGATGTTCATGGCCAACCCGACCAACGAGGAGAGTCCGATGACCGCCACCAGCGCGATCCCGTCCACCCAGATGCCCCTTCCGGCGCACTACAAGGAGCCCGATTGGTTCACCCGCACCATCTTCAACAACGTGGTCAAGGGCCTGACCCGCATGGGCGTGAGCATCTGGGGCTCCCGGGTCCTGGAGCACCGGGGCCGGACCACCGGCAAGTTGCACCACGTTCCGGTGAACCTCCTGACGATAGAGGGGACGCAGTACCTCGTCGCCCCCCGAGGCGAGACCCAGTGGGTGCGCAACGTGCGCCACGCCGGCGGCCACATGGTCCTGATCCTCGGACGGCGCCGCCGTCTCTGCACGGCCGAGGAGGTTCCGGTGGCCGACAGCGTGCCGATCCTGCGGGCCTACCTGCGCCGTTGGAAGTTCGAGACGGGGATGTTCTTCGACGGCGTGACCCCGGACTCCACCGATGAGGAGTGGGCGGCAGTGGCTCCGAACCACCCCGTCTTCACGCTCAGCTGAGGCACGCGGGTGCGTCGTATCCGGGGATTCGGTCTCCGCGTGCGCCATCATGAACTCCATGGCCGGTCAAGAGCTGTTGGGGAACACAGACACGTCCGGCAAACCACCGACAGCGTCAGAGGCGCAACTCGGCCACCGCACGCTCATCGCATTCAACCGTGCGCTCACGCACTGGAGTAGTCGGGGCGCACTGTTGGAGAGCGGCGGGGCCGTGTTGTGCGCGAGCGGCACCTGGATCCCCGTTGTGGCCAACGGCGCCTTTCGCTCCGACGATTCTTTGCGCGGTTCTGCGCTCGTCGCTGCAGCCGACGCATTCTTCAGCGACCTGCAACGAGGCTTTACCGTCAAGGTGCGCGACAGCGGCGAGGACGACGACCTGCGCGTGGCCTGCCTCGAGGCCGGTCTGGAGGCCTTCGGCGACCCGGTGCCGGAAATGATCTGCCGCAGCCCGCTCCCCGGTGCGCCCGCCGTCGACGGTGTCACGGCGCGGATGGTCGACGACGACGCCGGGGTGCGCGACTTCATCAGCGTGAATGCCGAGGCGTACGCGACGTACGGGATGCCACCCGAGGTGTTGCACGACGTCTTCGACGAGTTGGGCGAAGTCCTGGCGAACCCGGCGGCTTCCATGGTGGTGGCCCGTCGCGATGACCAACCCGTCGCGACGGCGATGGTCTACGAGAGTGACGGGGTGGCCAGCCTGCAGTGGGTCGGCACAGTGCCGGCCGCCCGCGGGACCGGGCTCGGTGCGCTCGTCACCGTGACGATGACCAACCTGGCTTTCGCACACGGCGCGTCGTCCTGCTCGTTGCAGGCATCCCCGATGGGTGCGTCCGTCTACCACCGGCTCGGCTACGAGGTGATGTACCACTACGAGGAGTACGTCCGCTGGCCCAAGCCGGCCACGCGCTGACAGGCGGCTCGTCAACCTGGCATCGGTGTGATCTCGTCGTGCTCCGGGGAACTCCCGACCTGACGTCAGGTTCTCCCACTGATCACACATTGTCTTCGGCTCAATCACGCCCGAGATCCTTGAGGAGTCACGGGCTGGCTCGGAGACCCGGACGTGGCCGACCAGTAGCAGAGCAAGGCGAGGCGCAGAGGCTCCTTTCGCCCCGAGCTACTCGCTCCGACGCTCGAGCATGATGACGTCTCGCCACTGACCGTCGAGTTTCCCGATCCGTTCCCTACGCCCGACGACCCGAAAACCACAGGCTTCGTGGAGCGCAAGGCTCGCCGTGTTCTCCGGGAAGATACCGGTCTGGATGGTCCAGTTCCCGGCCGCCTCTGACGCCGCAATCAGAGCGGAGAGGAGAAGACGGCCGACACCACGGCCCTGGTGACCCGGATTCACATAGACGCTGTTCTCCACCACTCCCGAGTAGGCGCAACGATCCGAGACGGGGCTCGCTGCAGCCCAGCCGATGACCTTGTCGCCATCGGTCGCAACGAGACGCAGGTCGCCAATGTGCCCATCTTCGAAGACGTTCCACTCTGGAGTCTCAGTTTCGAAAGTGGCGTTTCCGCTCGCAATCCCGGCGGCGTAGATGGCCCGCGCGCTCGGCCAGTCCGACGCACGCATCGCCCGGATCTCGGTGCCCGACATTGCCCACCATCATGGCCGAGACGTCGGGAGGATCTCGGCGAGGAGCAACTCGACCCGGTCCCTGACCGCTTCTCGGATGGGCCGGATCTCCTCGAGTGACTTGTCGGTCGGATCTTCGAGGTCCCAGTCTTCGTAGCGCTTGCCGGGCACCAGCGGGCAGGAGTCACCGCACCCCATGGTCACCACGATGTCGGCCGCCCCCAAGAACTCGTCGGTCCAGGGCTTGGGGAACTCCTGTGAGATGTCGATCCCGACCTCGCTCATGGCCTTGACCACGTCTGGGTTGAGCTCAGATCCCGGCTCCGAGCCACCGGACCAGGCAATGGCACGGCCGGCGGCGAGATGGTTGAACCAGCCCAGCGCCATCTGTGAGCGCCCAGCATTGTGCACGCACAGGAAGAGCACGGCAGGTACGCTCTTGGCGGAATGGTCGCGGGAGTGGGCCAGGGCTTCGAGCCGTTGGAGGGCATACTTCTCTGCTGTGACGACCAGCCACGTTGTGACGGTGGCCCTCCTGGCGATGTCATCGTAACTCTCGAACACGAAGGCCTCGACGGACTCGAAGTTGAAGATGCCGTGGAACTTTGTGTGGAGCTGCTTGACGACGTGATTGAGCTGGACCCTTTGTTGCGGTGTCATGAGCTCGTTTTCAGGCATCTTCCTCCCCTTTTTCGTTACTGCTTCCTCACGGTTCAGGTAGGTCCGCGGAAACCGTGTCCTCCGTCGCCGCTCGCTTTGTGCTCTCGCTCCCAGGCCTGGGCCCCCATCTGCACCGCATCCCACGGGCTGCCGAGGGGCGGGGTGTAGGACAGGTCGAGCTCGCTCATGGCATCGACGGACATCTCGTTGAAAATGGCTGCGGCTGCAATGTCGATGCGCTTGGCCACCTCGGCGTTCTTGTGTCCGAAAAGCTGGAGCCCGAGGAGTCGGCCGGTCCGGCGATCGCCCGTGTAGCGCATGCGGATGCGATGGCTGCCCGGGAAGTACGCCTTGTGGTCGTCTGCCTCGAACTCGACCGTCAGGGGATCGAAGCCGGCGGCAGTCGCCTCGTGGTCACGCAGCCCGGTGCGTGACGCCACCATGTCGAAGACCTTCACGACCTGGGTCCCGAGACTGCCGGTGAACTCGGCACACGCACCGACGGCGTTGGCGCCGGCCACTCTGCCCTGCTTGTGCGCCGTGGTGCCGAGCGGGAGGTAGGTGAGACCCATCAAGCGGTGATGTGTGACCACGCAGTCCCCGGCTGCGAAGACACTCTCGAGGTTGGTGCGCATGCCCCGGTCGACGCTGATGGCTCCGCCGATTCCGAGGACGGCCCCGGCTTCGACCGCCAAGGTGGTGTCGGGACGGACGCCCACGACGACGAGCACCAGGTCGGCAAAGGCGGTCAACTCGGCGCCAGACGACACCTCTGCGTCGATCTGGAAGCGGCCTGCCGATCCCTGCGGGGCCCGAGCGATGCGCTTGACCGTCGTGTTGGTCTTGACGTCAATGCCGTGCGCGCGCAGTTCGGCATCGACGAGGGCACCAAGGGTGGGGTCCACGGTGGGGAGCACCTCGGGGAGCTGCTCGAACTGGGTGACCGACAGGCCCCGGGCTCGCAGACCCTCCGCCATCTCGAGCCCGATGTAGCCCGCACCCACGATCACCGCACTGCCCGGCTGGTCCTCGTCGAGTGTGCGCACCAGCTCGAAGGTGTCGCCCATCGAATGGAGCAGGTGCACGCCGTCGGCCGGACCGAGGGCGTCCGGTCCGACGAGGCCATCGATGGGCGGCCGGGCCGAGACGGCGCCCGTGCCGATCACCAATTGGTCGTAGGTGATCTGGTCTTCTACGCCCGTTTCGTCGACCATGTGCAGCAAGTGGTCCGCAACGTCGATCTTGGTGGCGGTCGTGTTGAGGCGGACCTGCATCCCGGTGGCTTTGAGGTCGTCGAGCGTGCGATGCGCCAGGTTGCGCCAGTGGGTCACGTCACCCGAGACGTAGTACGGGATACCGCAGATGGAGTAGTTCGGATAGGCGTCGGCGACGACGACTGTGACTTCGGTGGTGGGATCGAGTTCGCGCGCGCGCAGTGCCGCACTGATGCCGGCGTCACTGCCTCCGATCGCTACGAGGTGCACAGGGATCCTTTCAATACGTCGAGATCAGCGGGTCTCAAGGTCGTCCTCACCGCGCAGGTGCGGTTCGATGACGTCGGCCGCTTCAGCCTTAGTCATGCCGGGGTACAAGCCCTTGATCAACCCGAAAGCCAGGAACCCGCCGACAATCTGCGCTGAGATGAAGCTCGGGACGGACGAAGGAGCGATGCCCGCGAAGGAGTTGGAGAACATGCGGCCCACTGTGATGGCCGGGTTGGCGAAGCTGGTCGAGCTCGTGAAGAAGTAGGCCGCACCGATGTAGGCCCCGACAGCGGCCGGGGCGAGGTGGGAGCGCCCCGAGCGGGCCAGAGCGAAAATCACCAACATCAGGCCCACGGTGGCTACGACTTCGGACAGCCAGTGCGGGCCGGAGGCCCGGTGCTTGGTGGAGATGGATATGGCCGCCTCGGAGAACATCGCATTGGCGAGGATGGCCCCGCAGATGCACCCGAGCGTCTGGAACGGGAGGTAGGCGGCAGCGTCAGTCCACTTGAGGCCGCCGAAGCCGGCGTCAACGAAGGAGACGATCGGGTTGAAGTGGCCACCGGAGATCGGCCCGAACATCAAGATGATGGCGAAGAGGCCCGTCGCTGTCGCCGCTGCGTTCTCGAAGAGCTGGAGGCCGACATCGCCCGGCGAAAGGTTCTGCGCGGCGATGCCCGAGCCGATGACGATGGCGGCCAGGAGGGTGCTGCCCAAGAACTCAGCGAGCAGGCGCCGCCACAAGACGACGTCTCTCACAGCAACCTCCCCCGATGGCCCACCTCGCTCAGCAGCAGGACGAGCCGGCGCGCGTGGCGCCCACGCTCACGGACTCACTGCCAACTGCCTCGGGGACACAGCACGATCCGTCGCCGGCGATGCCGGTCTCGGCCGAGGCGTCGGCAAGGACGGTGTAGAACTCCCAAGGTGCGCCGTCGGGGTCGCTGACCCACACTTTGTCCTGGACGGCGAAACAACAGGTGGTCTGCTCTTGGGCCTCGGTTTCGAGCCCCGTGTCGCTCAGGCGTCCGGTGGCCGCTGCCACCTCGTCGGTCGTCTCGACCTCGACGCCGAGGTGATTCAGCGCCCCGGCGACACCGGTGCCTCGGGCGCTGGCGTCCTCCATCAAGACGAGCTTCAGCGGCGGATCGGCGACGGCGAAGTTGGCGTATCCCGGCTGGCGCTTTGCCGGCTCGGTCCCAAAGAGCTTGGTGTAGAACTCGACGGCTTCGTTGATGTCGCTGACGTTGAGTGCGAGTTGGACCCTCGACATGGTGACCTCCTGTTAGCATCGACCCCGGTCGATACATCGAGTATTGCGGATGTATCGACAGATGTCAATCTGAAGGTGGTGACCCCATATGAGCAAGCAGGCAGTTGCGACGAAGAACCGTCAGGCCGAGTGCTGCGCGTCTGTCTTGGCGGCACCCCTCAACACCACGGATGCGGCCGAGTTGGCCGCTGGCTTCAGCGCGCTGGCCGACCCCGTCCGCCTCCGTGTGCTCAGCATCCTCGCTGCCGCACCCGAAGGGGAGGTGTGCGTGTGCGACTTCATCGAGCCCCTCTCCAAGAGCCAACCCACTGTGTCGCACCACCTCAAGGTCCTCAGCGATGCGGGCCTCGTCCAGGGCGACCGCCGCGGCAAGTGGGTCTGGTACTCGCTCAACCGTGATCGCCTGGCCCAGCTCCGCTCGGCCATCGATACGTAGACCGCTACCGTTCAGATGGTGATCCACTGCGACGACCTCGACCAGCTCAGACTCTCCGACATACGGATTGTCGCAGTTGGCTGACGTCGGTGGTGGCGGTTGGGTCGCGCCACCGATCCGACCGATACCAGCGAAGGCCTACTCAATGAGTTCAGTGGAAGAACCGCATAGCCAAGATTTGCCATCGCCTGCTGTCCTTGGCTCACCGCGTAGTCGATGAACTGCACGAGTTCCGCGCCGTCGGCATCGCCCTCGTTCGAAGTGCCGGTATTGTTGCCCGAGCATGCGGTGGCGGGCTCTTCCGCCGTGGCGAGAACTGGACTGCAGGCGGCGGCGAAGTAGCTGTACGCCGAGACCGGATTGGCATTCGGGGCCTTACTGTCGAAGACTCCGGACAGATTCGTACTGAGGTCGCCGTTCAAGATCGCGCCCTGGAGCGCGGCGGACTGGTGCTTCGGATTCGGCGACCAAAAAGTCATCAAGACGCATCCAAGTATCGAATTCCTGACCTCGAGCGATTGAGGGGTCCACCGCCTTGTTCAGCTCGCCGTCACCGAGAGTTCATCTCTTCGCTGATTGACCGCTCTCGCGGTCAGTCCATTGATCAGGCCGGAGACGGTCGACGAGAACCTCGGTCACCCAGAAGTCCCCGCACATACGCAGCCTGTCCCGCGTGCTGCAAGCTGTCGTCGGCGATGCTGACCAGGCGGATGCCCAGTGTGACCGGAGGATCCCAACGTTGGTCCACCACGCGGTCCAGATCGTCGGGGACCAGGCCCCGGAGCATCGCTGTGGTGCGGCCCTGGACTTCGTCCAGGTAGCCGAGCAGCACCTCGGGACCGTCGGGTCGGACGGCGGCGACCTCCTCGGCACTGTGGCCGTAGCCCGTGTTGGAAGGATCGGGCTCGAGCCCGCAGCGGCGGGCCCAATCGCCGCTCACCCAGACCTGCTCGGTGCCGAGCAACTCGGAGACGTGGTGGTCCTGCACCCGGGCCAGGTGCCATACCAGCCACCCGATCGGGTTGGCGCCCGGCTCGGGGACATGGCAGAGCTGGTCTTCGTCGAGACCCTTCATCGCCCCTGCCGCCAGCGGCGGGATCCGACCGTAGAGCTCGAGCAACAGCGACGCACTATCCATGGCCCGCACCTTAGGGAGGATGCGGTTACCGCCGGACGGTCTGGCGCTAGGACCCGCCGGCGACCTCCGCGCCGGCGTCGGGGCCGGGCGACTGGATGTCAAAGCGGGCAATGGACGTGTAGGCGACGAGGATGACGACCAGCAGCGTGATGACCGCGGCGGTCTGGAGATCCCCGAGGCCCAGGCCGCTGAGATCCTTGGGCTTGCTGAAGTAGTCGGCGAACGACGCGCCGATGGGCCGCGTGACCACGTAGGCGAACCAGAAGGCAAGGATCTCGTTCATCCGGAACCGGGACCACCCGATCCACGGGATGAGGATGACGACGCAGAAGAAGATCGCCGACGCCAGATAGCCGAGCCCCAAAGTCTGCGCGGTGAAGTCACCGACCGCGGTGCCGAGAGCGAAGGTGGCGAAGATGGTGGCCCAGTAGTACTTCTCCCGGCGACTGGTCGTGATGGAGTGGATCGACAGCGTGTGCTCGCTGCGGTCCCACAGGAAGAAGATGATGGCCAGGACGACGGCCCAGAAGAGTGACGTGCCGGCGTAGGGGATGCCGAAGGTCAGGTGCATCGTGTCGGACACCCCCGTCCCGGCGATGGCGATGGCCAACGCGAGCAACCAGTAGGCCGGGGCGAAATAGCGCCGGGTGCTGAACTGCGCGATAAGCGCGATGACGAAGACGACGATCTCAATGAGTGCGCCCACCGCTTTGTTCCCGGTGGACAGGTAATCCGAGATGGCCTCGCCGGCAGCCGTCGTGAGGATCTTGACGACCCAGAACATGACGGTGATCTCGGGCACCTTCGCCGCCATGGGCTGCTGGGTGAACAATCGGAGCAGTGCACGCATGTGTGGTGTGGCCTCTCTGTCCTCCTTGGAACGACCCCGGCGCGGGGCCGCCCCCAGAATGCAGCTCGGGCAGGAAACGCCGGAGGCGCAGCCAACCGACGCCGACGCCGCGTATCGTAACGTGACGACTTCCCGGCCGGCGAGGTGCGACCAATCACCCGCGACGCCTGTGACATGGGATTTTCCTGCGGTAACCCTCCTTCAGGAGGAGCCGGGACTGCCCAAAATCATCCGCAGGTCTGACCCCGTGCGGCCGCGAACCCTTCCCGGCGACGATCGGTTCGCGGGAACGATCTGTTCTCAGCGCGCACGGCCGGGAAATGCGGGAAACAGCCGGCGCAACACGCGGCCATGTGATGCCTTCCGTCCGAGGACGAGCAGCGCGAGGTCC
The DNA here is from genome assembly GCA_963741995.1 of uncultured Acidimicrobiaceae bacterium. Lineage (GTDB taxonomy): Bacteria > Actinomycetota > Acidimicrobiia > Acidimicrobiales > RAAP-2 > Bog-473. The sequence goes on along the minus strand of CAVUKI010000010.1, from coordinate 115,876 downwards.
GCCTCCGAGCCCGGCCACTCGCGAACGATCGCGACGTCACGCACCTCGAGACCGGCCGCCCGTGCGTCGCTCGTCACATCCTTCACCGTCCCCGGCCGACCGCCGGCCGCGCCCGGCTCTCCCGGCCAGAACTCCTCGGTGCCGCGAGCCAGCCTGCACGTCGCCAAGACGGGCGCCCCGGGCGCGAGGCGGTACGCCAGGGCGGACAGGAGGGCTCGACGGTGCTCCGACGACAGGGAGCCGAGGCCGTCGAAGCTGTAGGCCGCGTCGAAGAGCGCGTCGTGCCGGGTATCGCCAGACCCGTCCGGGCCGGCGGCAGCAGGGGAGGGCACGCGCCACTCACGGGCGCCGAGCCCTGACAGGTCGACCGACGTCAGGACGAAACCGCTCGCGCGGAGAGAGGGGCCGAGCGGGTCCATCACGGGCCCGACCTGGGCGACAGGACCAGGCCCCGTGGGCAGGTCGAGAATGTGGCGCGCCACCGTGGGGGCTGCCCAGAGCCACGCGGCATCGTTCGGGAAGAATCCCAGCGCTGTCCGCGCCGCCACACGAAGGCGGAGGAGCAGCAAGGGGTCGGCCACCCGACCGGCTACCGGGGCCAGCGTGGACGCCTCGAGGTCACCGGGACGCGGAGGCTCAGCGGGTTTCAACACGAGGAACGTGATGATGCCGTGGACTTCTCGGAGGGAGTAGATCTCACAACGCGGTTCGAGGCGCGTCAGAGTCTCAGAGAGAGGCTCATGAAAGTGCACGATGGGCGAGCGACCCCCCGGTGGCTGCTCGTAGCCCGACACGAGCAGTGCCCGTGTCGCCGAGCCGAGTAGGTCGCGGACAACGCTCCGGTAGGCGGGTGCGTCGGCTTGATGGATGAGGACGTCGAGGCACATCGTCAGCTCGGCGCCGACCTCGTGCTCGGACAGTGCACCGACTCGATAGTCACCGCCGGGCCGATCCTGGCTCGCCCGATGCACGGCCTCGGCGCTGACGTCGATTCCCGTGTAGCGCCCCAGGTCGAGGCCCTTCGTCGCCTCCCCATCGCCACATCCGACGTCGAGAACGGACCGGGGCCCGAGCGTGTCGACGATGGTGGCGAGGAGCTCTCGCTTCTCTGCCAGCGGCTGTCCACGACTGCCCATCCCGGAGCCTCGATCGGGATCGGAACGGTAGCGCCAGTCCCAGAAGGTTGCGTTCGGAAACGCCTGATGCCACACCTCGGCGATGCCTGTGTTGGCGACGTCGATGCGTTCGTCCACCGCGTCGACCCCCGTCGGACGCAAGAGCCCTCCGTTCGTCAGATGCGTGTGGTAGTGGATCACCGAAGGGGCGGCCACACCGGGAGGAAACCGCTCCGGTTTCTTCTGTGACGGGAAATTCCATCTGACACCCAACGAGTGGCACCCGATGCCTTCATCGGCCAACGCGAGCGTCATGGCGGTCTGGTCGATGAAAGTCGACCAGCGCTCCAGCAGGTCGACGTGCTCGAGCATCCAGTGCGCCCACCGTGCCCAACTGCGCGCCAGCCGAGGCAACATGTCGCCGGCAACGAGGTACAGGCCCCCGTTTGCATGGCCGCTGAGGGTGGACTGTTCGGGTACGAGCTCGAGCGGAACAAGGTCGGGCAGGCTGATCCCGGCCGCCTGGAACACCTTTTCCAAGATGTCGAGCGGTGGGTTGCCCGATCCGACCACCCGCATACCCACGGATCCGGGGGCGACATGGAGCCGGCGAGGGTCCTCGAGAAAGACGACATCGGTGTCGCTGAGGACCGCCATGCCGTCTACACCCATTTCTGCCAGCGCCAGCGCCCCCGAGATCTTGTTGCAGTGCGGCGAGCGAGCATCGAAGGCAGGCACTTCGACGATGGTGACGCCCATCGATCGCATGAACGTGAGCACTTCAGAACTGGTGTCGCCGACGGCGTGGACCACCATGTCCCGGGGATCGGCTCCGACGATCCGGTTGAGTGTCGCGTACCACCGCAGGGCATCGAGGTGGAATCTCGGATCAGTGTCGACGACGCACGAGAACACCCCCCTCGGCGGCACGTCTTCGGCCCCGATGTCGGCGGACAGGGCAGGGCCGGTCACGGAGGCAGTCACGGAACCCATGGTGTGGCTTGTCGCCGATCCACCGACACCGGGTGATGGTAGCGAGGCAGTCGTCCCACACGCCAAGAACGCGGCCCACTGCTCGCACGATCCCTTGCAGGGATCACGCGGAGTTCACGTAACCGTCACGCCCCGTCGAATCTTGCCCTCATTCCCGCTTTGGACCGGCGCCCGCCACAGTGAGACCGACGGGAGCTCCCGCCTGCCCGGCCGATCTGTACGCCGCATCGACCAGGCGGTGGGCCTCCAGGGCGACGTCGAGCCCAGGCTCGGGGGGACGACCTGCCGCCACCGCATCGATGAAGGCCCTGTCGGCCTCGACGTAGGCACGCACGGCGAGGCCGACCTCGTCGTCAGCCAGCGGAAGCGCGTCCACCCACTCCGGCGACGGGCAGGCCCGGACTTCGGTGCCCGCACTGGTCTGCATGTGGAGCGGCCCGCGGAATTCATCGTCCAGCCACACCATGCCCTCGCGGCAGAAGACCTCGAGCCGGCGCGTCGAGCCGCGGCTCAGGATGTCGTGCCAGACGCTCGTGAGCTGTGCCTCGAACCCCGAAGCGAAGGACAGCGTCACGGCGGCCAGGTCTTCGATGCCTTGGTGCCCGGCATGGTTGGCCGTCCGGGCCACCACCGAGTCCACGTCTCCGAAGCAGAACCGCAGGATGTCGAGGTCGTGGATGGAGTGCTCAATCAGGCACCCGCCGCCGGCCTGAGAGGCGTCGGCCCGCCACTGCGACGCGTACGTGCCCTGAATCGGAAAGTACTGATCGTCGCGAAAGACCGCCGCCATGGGGCTTCCCAGCGTCCCGCCCTGCACGAGGTCACGGAGCTCCCGAAAGACCGGCGCACTGCGCAGCACGAGCCCGCTCTGGCCCGCGACGCCGGACGTGGCGACCGCCTCGACGAGCTCGGTGGCGCGCGACAGGTCCACGTCGAGTGGTTTTTCGCAGAACACCGCTCGGCCCGCGGTGAGAGCCTCGTCCACCGCGCCCCGGTGCGCCGAGGTCGGTGTACAGATGAAGACGGCATCGCAACGCCGGGCCACCTCGGCGGCATCGGCGACGACTACCACGTCGTCACCACCGAGCGCCTCGGCAAAGCCACGGGCACGGCGTTCGCGTTGGTCATGGACCGCCACGATCGCGGCGTCGACGACACCACCGTCGATCATGGCCTTGAGGCTCAGGCCGTGTGCCCACGCGATGAGACCCGACCCGACGAAGCCGACGCGTAGCATCCCCGGACATTAGGCGCTGGTCCCTGCGTGGTCAGTTCGTCGGCGGGTCCCAGCGTTCGGTGCGCGCCGGGCCGGCGGCGGGTTACCCGGTCACCGGCTCGGCGGCGACCCTCCCGGCCAGCGCGTCCATGAAGCGCGATGCCACCATGACCAGCAGTGCGATCTCGTGTCGCTCCCGGCGCCTGATGGACGCGGGGCGTCCCCCGCAGATGGTGTAGCCCGTGTCGGGCACGGTCTCGATGAACACGCCGGATCCCGTCGTGTCGTTCGCCGGGTCGGAACCGCTGCGCGATCCCTCCGCGAAGGCGGCGACCCACTGCACCGAGGGCACATCGCCGTGCACCTCGGCGAAGCTCGCGAGCTCGTCATCCGCCAGCGCCAGCCACGTCAGGTCGAACAGCGCGATCAAGTGACCCGTCAACGCGTTCATGGCGGCTGTCGACGTACCGGCCTGGAGGATGCCCGCAGCGGCGGCGAGAACCGTGTCCTCCCGATCCTTGGCCTCTGTCGTCAGCTCGGTGACCTCTTCGACACCCGCTCCGGGGACGTTGCGCACACCTCGGCAGGCGGCCTCGACGGCCCCGGGGTCGTCGGGCAACTCGACCACGAGCTCGTCGATCGCCACCCCCGCCTCGCGCTCGAGCACCTCCAGACCGACGACGTTGCCGTGGACGGCCCCGATCTCCGCGGCCACGGCGCCCAGGACGCCCGGCGCGTCGGGCAGCCAGATCCGCATTCTGGTCAGCACGAAGTCACCACCCCGCCTCTCGAGTCAGTCCCTGTCCGCCACGCTCAGTGGACTCTCGTCATGCGCACCGCCACTCGCATGGTGTTCTCGGCGTTCCCGGCGTAAATGCCTTTGACCGGTGGCACGTCGCCGTAGTCGCGACCGCGTCCGACGGCGACGTGGCGCTCTCCGACCGGGCAGTCGTTCGTCGGGTCGTAGGCCCACCAGCGACCCGTCCACACCTCCACCCACGCATGGCTTTCCCCCGTGATCTCCTCGCCGATGGCGGCATCCGCGTCCGGGTGGAAGTAGCCGGACACGTAGCGCGAGGGCAACCCGACCGACTTGGTCAGGGCCAACGCCAGGTGGGCGAAGTCCTGACAGACTCCCGCCCCGTCCGTGTAGGCCTCATCGGCGGAGGTGTGCACCGAGGTGACGCCGCGCATGTAGCGCAACGCGTCGTGCGTGATCGCCATGATGCGGCGTGCCGTTTCAAGAGGGCGGTCCGCGCGCAGACCCAGGGCGATCTCGGACAATTCGGGTCCGGGCGCCGTGTAGAGGTGGTGGGCCAGGTAGTCCGCCATGGTCATGGACGCGTCGGACACGTCCACCCACGTGCAGTCGTCAGGGTCGCTGGAATTCTGCGTATCGACGAGCGAGTTCCCCGTGATCGTGAGCACCTCGTGGCCGCGGTCGACGTTGAAGGCCACCACCTGCGACCCCCAGTAGTCAAGGTACGAGTACTGGGGGGCCTGCGGCAACGTGACCACCCTCGTCTCGAGCGCCGTCTGGCGTAGCTCGGTGCGCGGGGTGAGACGCAGCTCGTTGTACGAGGCCCGCGCCGGGGCGTCGTAGTCGAAACGCGTCTCGTGGGAGACCCGCAACCGCCAGCCGTCCGTACGGCTCATCCGCCCCCACCCCCCTGCCGCCACTGCATCGGGAGGTCCTGGGCGAAGTAGCGCCTCGTCACGGCGTCACTCACCGAGGAAATGGAGGCCTGCAGCCGCTCGAGCCGGGTCTCCAGACCGCGGGACAAGGTCGCCGGAGCCGAGTACTCCAGCTCGGCCCGGGCCAGGCCCACCAGGCCGCGGGCATCGTCCCATGCGCCTTCGCGCCCCGCGTTGATCTGGTCGAGGCACTCCTCCGCCAGGGTGAGGGAGGCGAAGGCGGAGCGCGGGAACAGCCGGTCGCGCAAGAGGAAATCGAGGACGCGGCCTGGCTCCACCACCCCCTGGGACAGACGCAGATAGGGCTCGTAGCCGCCACAGGAGCGCAGCAGCATGACGAGACCGCTGTCGAACACCTCGTCGAACGCCACGGTGGCCAGCTGGCGGGCCACCACGTCCGTGCGCTCGAGGCACCGGCCCAGGGTGAAGAAGAGCCAGGTCTGGTCGCGACTCATCATAGTGTCGGCCAGACCCATCATGCCGGCGCACTGGGTTTTGACAAAGGAGAGGTAAAACGCCGGGCCGGCCCGCCTGCCGGTCTCCCACCGCAACGGAAGCTCGGCCCAGGTGGCGTTGATGTGCTCCCAGAACTCCACCGGGACGACGTGACGGACGGCGCGGGTGTTCTCCCTGGCGGCCGCCAGAGCACCGGCGATGGACGACCGGCTCGTGGGGTCGGTGGCCAGCCGCTCGGTCGCCTGCCACAAGGTCTCGGTCCCCGAGTCGGGCAGACCCATGACGGCGAGGAGCCGGCGCGCCGCGTGCGACCCCTCGACATCGCTCTGCTCGAGGGCCTGATACACCGAGACGTCGAGGATGCGCGCCGTCCCTTCGGCCCGTTCGACATAGCGGCCGACCCAGAAGATGGACTCGGCGACCCGACTCAAGAGCGCGCGGGTCACGGGCATGTCCGCCCCAGCTGTTCTTGTTGCTGCTGCTGCTGTTGTTGCACGCCGAGCTCGCCGTCGGACGCCGGCCCGACATCCATGGGCGGTCCGGCCTGGAACGGCGCGACCTGGCGCGGTGGGAGCACGGGCATGGAGAGACCGCCGCCGACCACCCAGGTGTCTTTGGAGCCCCCGCCCTGGCTGGAGTTGACCACCAGGCTGCCCTCACCGAGAGCCACCCGGGTGAGCCCGCCGGGCAAGACCCAGATGTCCTCGCCGTCGTTGACGGCGAAGGGCCGCAGATCGACGTGACGCCGCACCATGGAGTTGCCCACCCAGGTGGGCGACGTCGAGAGGGCGACGACGCGCTGGGCGATCCAGTGGCGGGGGTCGGCTTCCACCTCGAGCGCCAGCTCGTCGAGCTCGGCGCCGGTCGCCGACGGGCCGATCACCAATCCCTTCCCGCCCGAGCCGTCGACCCTCTTGAAGACGAGGTCACCGCGGCGGGAGAGCGCCTCCTTGCGGACGGCGTTGTCCACCAGGTGCATCGTCTCGACGTTCTGCAAGATCGGGTCCTCGCCCAGGTAGTAGCGGATCATGGCGGGCACGTAGGTGTAGACGAGCTTGTCGTCGGCCACGCCGTTCCCCACCCCGTTGGCGATCGTCACCCGCCCCGCCCGCGCCGCGTTGATGATGCCCGGACAGCCCACCAACGACTCGGGGCGGAACTGCAGCGGGTCGAGGTACTCGTCGTCGATACGGCGATAGATCACGTGCACCGGGACCTCGCCCTCAGTGGTGCGGAGGAAGACGTCGGTGCCGTGGCACACGAGGTCGCGGCCCTCCACCAGGTGCACGCCCATGAGGCGCGCCAGCAGCGCATGTTCGTAGAAGGCCGAGTTGTGCACGCCCGGCGTCAGCACGACCACGGTCGGGTCCTGCACTGATGCCGGCGCGGCGCGGCGCAACGCATTGATCAGGCGAGCCGGGTAGTCGGTGACCATCTGAATGGGCTGGCCCCAGAACAGCTCGGGCAGCACCCGCGCCATGGCGGCGCGGTTGGCCAACACGTAGCTCACCCCCGATGGGCTCCTGAGGTTGTCCTCCAGCACCCGGAACTCGCCGTCCTCGTCACGGATCACGTCGATGCCCGCCACGTGGATACGCACCCCATTCGGTGGCGAAAAACCGTAGGCCGCGCGCACGAAGCCCGGGGAGCTCGTGATCACCTCGTGCGGGATGAGGCCGTCGCTGACAATGCGAGCGGCGCCGTAGACATCAGCCAGGAAGAGTTCGAGCGCCCGCACGCGCTGCACCAACCCTGCAGCCACCTTGGACCACTCGGCGCCGGTGAAGATCCGGGGCACCACGTCGAGGGGGAACGGTCGCTCCTCGCCGTCGAGGTCGAAAGTGACCCCCTGGTCCATGAAGGCACGGGCCAGTCGGGAGGCGCGGCCTGAGACGTCCTCGGGGCCCATCTGGGCCAGGGACGAAGCCACGGCGGCGTAGGGCACCCGGGCCGTGCCGTCGTGGCCGACCATCTCGTCGAAGGCGGCCTCGGTCAGCCCGCGGGCGGACGCGCCGTAGCCGTCAAAGAGGTCTCCCACGTTCCTCAGGTTGCCAGGCATGTGTTTCGCCGCGGTTTCACGGTCGCGAACAGCCGGTGACGGCGCTCGGGACGAGCCGGTGCACGACGGAGACTCAGGCGGGGTCGGATCAAGCCTGCATCCTACCGGGGGTGTTACCCGAGGAGTCCCAGCTCCTTGACGTCGTTGCGCTCCGCCAGCAGCTCGTCGGTGGTGATCTTGATGCGCTCGGTGGCGAAGTCGTCGTGGGCGAAGCCTTCGACCACGGACCATCCCCCCTTGCCGTCGGCCTCCACCGGGAACCCGAACTGGAGCCCCTCGGGCGCCCCGTACTGACCCTCGCTGGCGATGGCGACCGAGAAGCAGTCGCCCTTGGCGGTCTTGGTGCGCAGGCTGACCACGGTGTCGATGGCCGCCGCAGCGGCGGAGGCCGCCGAGGAGGAGCCGCGGGCGTCGATGATGGCCGCGCCTCGCTTTTGCACCGTCGTGATGAAGTCACCCTGCAGCCACTCGCTGTCCGTGATCACCTCGGCCGCCGGCTTCCCGCCGATGCGCGCATTGGTGAAGTCCGGGAACTGCGTGGCTGAGTGGTTGCCCCAGATGGCCACGTTGGTGACGTCGGCGACCGGGGCGTTCGCCTTGGCGGCCAGCTGGGCCTTGGCCCGGTTCTCGTCCAGGCGGGTCATGGCGAACCAGCGGTCGACCGGAACCTCAGGGGCGTTGGAACGCGCGATCAGGCAGTTCGTGTTGCACGGGTTGCCGACGACGAGGATGCGCACGTCGGGGTCGGCGTTCTCGGCGATGGCTCTGCCCTGCGGCTTGAAGATCCCGCCGTTGACGCTGAGGAGGTCACCGCGCTCCATGCCCGCCTTGCGCGGGATGGAGCCGACCAGGAGGGCCCACGTCGTGCCGTCGAAGGCCGTCTTGAGGTCGGACGTGGCGACGATGTCGTGCACCAGTGGGAAGGCGCAGTCGTCGATCTCCATGACCACGCCCTCGAGCACACGCATGGCGGGCTCGATTTCGAGCAGGCGCAGCACGATCGGTTGGTCCTCGCCGAGCAGCTGGCCCGACGCGATGCGGAACAGGATGGAGTAGCCGATCTGGCCGCCGGCACCGGTGACGGTCACGTGGACGGGGGGCTTGGCCATGGAGGGGGTGGTCCTTTCCGACAGTTGTTCTGGTTCGACGGTATTCTGGTTCGACGGTTGTGTTCTCGGGTCTTGTCAGAGGCGGTCGACGATGGCCGAGGCGAACTCGGAGCACTTGACCTCGGTGGCGCCCTCCATCAACCGGGCGAAGTCGTACGTCACGACCTTGTCGGCAATGGTGGCCTCGAGCGCCTGGACGATGTCTGACGCGGCGTTGTTCCAGCCGAGGTGCTCGAACATGAGCACGCCCGACAGCAGCAACGAGCCCGGGTTCACCTTGTCCTGCCCGGCGTACTTCGGCGCCGTGCCGTGGGTGGCCTCGAAGATCCCGTGGCCGCTCACGTAATTGATGTTGGCCCCCGGAGCGATGCCGATACCACCGACCTGCGCGGCCAGGGCGTCGGAGAGGTAGTCACCGTTGAGGTTCGTCGTGGCGATGACATCGAAGTCGGACGGCCGGGTCAACACCTGCTGCAGCGTGATGTCGGCGATGGTGTCTTTGACGAGGAGCTTGTCCCCCGGCTTGCCGTCGCAGTCGTCCCAGCCGACGGCGACGTCGGAGAATTCCTCGCGCACGAGGTCGTAGCCCCATTCGCGGAACGCACCCTCGGTGAACTTCTGAATGTTGCCCTTGTGCACCAGCGTGACGGACTCGCGCTTGCGGTCGAGGGCGTACTCAATGGCGGCCCGGATGAGGCGCTTGGATCCCATGGGCGAGATCGGCTTGATCCCGATGCCCGAGAGCTCCCGGATGGGCCACCCCATTTCGTCGCGCAGGTAGCTGGCGAGCTTCTCGGCCTCGGGGGTGCCGGACTGGACCTCGTAGCCCGCGTAGACGTCCTCGGTGTTCTCCCGGAATATGACCATGTCGACCAGCTCGGGGTGCACCACGGGTGACGGCACGCCGGTGAACCACCGCACCGGGCGAAGGCAGACATAGAGGTCGAGGATCTGGCGCAGCGCGACATTGAGGGAGCGGATGCCGCCACCGACGGGCGTGGTCAGTGGGCCCTTGATCCCGATGAGGTGCGAGCGGAAGGTGGCGACGGTCTCGTCGGGCAGCCAGCTGCCCGTCTCGTCGAACGCCTTCTGACCGGCCAGCACTTCCTTCCACGCCACCTTGTGGCCGTGCTTGGCGGCGGCGGCATCGAGGACGAGCTTGGCGGCGGGCCAGATGTCGATTCCTGTGCCGTCGCCCTCGATGAAGGGAATGATGGGTTCGTCGGGGACCTGGAGTGTGCCGTCGTCGCCCATTCGGATGAGATCTGCCATGAGGTCGATGCTAGGGGGCGGCGGGGCCGACATCCCAATCGGCCCTCACCCCGAGGCGCCCACACCGGGCGCGAGGGTCAGTCGACCTTCCAGGAGGCGTCGACCTGAGAGTCTGCCCCGACATGCACGGCAGAGAGCACCCGTGTCGGCCTCCGGCAGCACCATGCAGGATGGCGGGATCGGGTTCGTCGGGGACCTCGTCCCACACCCGTGGCACGGACACGCTCGTGTCACTTCCAGGTCAGCCGGCGTTCACTTCCGATGGCACCCGTCCCCGCGGCATGGCGTATCGTCGATCGCGGTGCAACAGAGGGCCGATGGACCGAGCTGACACTGATCGCAGGCCGACGCCGCTTCGGAGGCCTAGGGTCCTCGTGCTCATCAAGTGCATGGGACACGGTGGAGCAGAGCGCCTCGTCGTGTCGATGATGCGGCACCGCGATCGTGACCGTTTCGACTACGAGGTCGCCTACGTCTTGGAGGACCGCAACACGCTGGTTCCCCAGTTGAGAGAGACCGGTGTCGCCGTGCATGCGCTCGGTGCTCGGGGGAATCAGGACCTGCGATGGGCGCGACTCCTCCGTGCGCTGCTGGCCGAAGGCGACTTCGACATCGTGCACTCGCATCTGCCGTACGCGGCGACCTTCGGCCGACTGGTCGCGTCGACGCTCCCGTCGCACCACCCCGCGCTCGTCTACACCGAGCACAGCATGTGGGACAAGATGGCGCTGGTCATGAAGGCCATGAACAGGGTCACCATCGGCCTCGACGACCGGTTGCTCGTGGTGTCCGAAGCCAGTCGGCAGTCCTTGCCGCGGACTCTGCGACGGAGAGCGCGGGTGGTGGAGCACGGAATTGAACTCGAGCCGATCCGCGAGGCCAGGCTGCGACGAAGCGAGCTGCGCCAGGCCGTGCGCGCAGAGCTGGGCCTGCGTCAGGACGAGCTCCTCGTCCTGACCGTGGCGGGGCTCCGCTGGCCCAAGGGATACGACGTCCTCTTGCCGGCGGCCCGGGCGACCCTGGACCGCGGCGTGACCGTGCGCTTCGTCGCGGTGGGCGACGGACCACTCCGCCGCGACCTCGAGCGCCAACACGCCGCGCTCTCGCTCGAAGAGCACTTTGTCTTCCTGGGCGAGCGGGAGGACGTGCCGCGATTGCTCGCCGGGGCCGACGTGTTCGTGCTCCCGTCGCGCCAGGAGGGGTTGCCGCTCGCCCTGATGGAGGCGGTCTGTAGCGGGCTCCCCGTCGTGGCCACGGAGGTCGGCGAGTTGCCCAACCTCCTCACGAACGGGGTGGACGCCCGTGTCGTGCCGGCCGAGCAGCCCGAGCTCCTCGCCGAGGCGATCGTCGAGCTGGTCCAGCACCCCGAACTGCGGACGCGGCTCTCGACAGCAGCGCTGGGGTTGGCCGAGCGTTTCGACGTCCGGCGGTGCGTACGCGAGGTGGAGTCCGTCTACGACGAGCTGCTGCCGCAGCCGACTGCGCTGGCACGGTGACCGACGACGTCCTCACCGGGCGGCGCGTGGTCCATGTCACGACGACCGACATGAGCCTGGCCCTCCTGCTCGGGCCGCAGCTCCGTGCATTTGCGAACGCAGGCATGGACGTCATCGCCGCATCGGCCACCGGCCCGTGGGTCGACGACCTCAAGGCCTGGGGAATCCATCACGAAGCGGTCACGCATGCGACTCGGTCCGTCTCGGTCACCGACGACGTCCTGGCTCTCGGCGAGCTCGTCCGCCTGTTCCGGCGGCTCCGTCCCGACATCGTGCACACCCACAACCCCAAGCCGGGCGTCTACGGGAGGCTGGCCGCCCGGCTCGCCGGCGTGCCGGTGGTGGTGAATACCGTGCATGGACTGTACGCGAGCGCGGACGATCCACTTCTGCGGCGGGCTGTCGTCTACGGCGTGGAGCGGGCCGTCTCGGTCTGCTCACAGGCCGAACTCGTCCAGAACGTCGAGGACATCGCCGTCCTGGAGCGCCTGCACGTGCCCGCCCGGAAGCTGCACCTGCTCGGCAACGGCGTCGATCTCGTGCGTTTCCGGCCTCGGCCGGACGAGGCAGAGAACGCACGCCGGTCCCTCGGCGTGGGGGCCGACAAGGTGGTCGCCGGCGTGGTCGGTCGCCTGGTTTGGGAGAAGGGGTTCGCCGAGCTCTTCGAGGCGGCGCGGCGACTGCGCCACACCCGGCCCGAGGTCGTCGTGGTCGTCGTCGGGCCGACCGATCCTGCGAAGAGTGCCAGCCTGACCCAGGCCGACCTCGACCGGGCCCGAACCGAGGCCGGCGTCATCTTCCTCGGCGAGCACCGCGAGGTCGAAGCCCTGTACCCGGGTTTCGATCTCTTCGTCCTCGCGTCACATCGAGAGGGGTTCCCGCGTTCGGCCATGGAGGCGGCCGCGTGCGGCCTGCCGATCGTCGCATCGGATATCCGCGGGTGCCGACAGGTCGTCGACCACGGAAGCACCGGGCTGCTGGTCCCCGTGCGCGACCCGGTGGCGCTGGCGGGCGCCATCGGGAGACTTGCCGCGGATCCGGCGCGACGGCGGGCCATGGGACGGGCCGCTCGTGTCCGCGCCGAATCGGAGTTCGACGACCGCCGGGTGATCACCCGGACGCTCGACACCTACCGCCGGCTCCTCAGCCGCGGCCGATGCCGAGGAGGTCCTCCACCGACGGACGTGCCCGGACGCCCGCGCGTGCGGCCGGCGAGCGCCTTCGCCGAGCCACCAGGAGCGCGAGTCCCAGAGCCACCGTACTGACGCCCAGGAGCATCGGGCGCCAGAGCAGGCTCGGAGCGCCGACCGAGACCTCGGAGGCGGGCACGGCAACCTCGGCGGCGGGGATGCTCTTGAGCACTGACGGATTGGTTGCCACCGATCCTCCCGCTGCGTTCACGTGGACATCCCGGGGCGCGGTCGACGCGATCGACGAGGCCGGGGCGGGGGCCGACGCCGGAGCTGACGCCGGGGTCGGCGCGGGAGTCGGGGCGCGGGTAACCGTGTGGCCGGCCGGAGGTGCACCCGGAGCGGGCGAGGTCGGGGGCCGCACCACGGCATACGGCGTCCACGAGCCACCGGTAATGCTGACGGAGCTCGTGGCATCGGCCGAGCCCAGCGCTCCGTAGCCGCTGACACTGTCGCCGGCGAATGTGAGCCCACTCTCCTCGCTCGCGCGGTAGACCTGTTCGTGAACGGTGCCGGCCGGTATGGCAAGCCTCGAAGCGTCGACTGCGACCCGCGCGTCGATGGCCATGACGCAGGCGACGTAGTCGCTCGAGCCGCATTGGAACGTGTCATTGACGAAGCTGATCAGCCCCCTGGGGTGAGGTTCCAGCTGCGGAGACTGCACCAGCACGGCATCGCCGGCATCCGGCGCCATCATGGTGCAGTTCTCGACGGTGATGTTGCCCGTGTAGTACGAGCCGGCACTCAGTCCGGCGTTCGCGAAGAAGAGCCCACCGTTACCACCGCCGTCGGTGCATCCGTTGATGGTCACGTTGAGAGCACCCTCGCCCCACTGGTCGGATTCGACGTCGAAGACGTTGATCCCGATGTGCTTGAGGCTTACCGAACTGATGGTGGCACCGTTGACGCTGGCCAGCGTGATGCCCTGCCTCCCGGCCCCGTTGATGGAGACGCCCGTGATGGACACGTTCTCGGACGGGTTGATGATGACGTTCGAGATGTCCCCGGCGGCCCGGAGGGGTGCGAGCTCGATCCCGTCCCCGTAGACGCTGTCGACTGCGACGTCGGCGATCGTCAGCCCGATGACCCCGTCGGACCTGATGCCGGCGGCAAAGGCACCGGCAGGGTCGTACCCCCCGGGGTTCACCCCAATGACCGTCAGATTCTGCAACGTCACGTCGGTGCCCCCGACCAGCCAGAACACGGCACTCATGAGGTTGGCGCTGGCGCCTGGCGCGGGGCTGCTGGCGTCCTTCCACGTCCCGCCCGAGATGGTCAGGTCCTGCGCGTTGTCGAGGGTAAGACCTTCGTTCACGAGGTAACAGGCGCTCGGCGCGACACCGACCGTCGCTCCCGATGGCAGCGAGTGCAGCCAGTGCTCCATCGGGTGCGAGACGTCCACTGAGCAGTCCGAGGGGATGGTGGCCGGCGGGGAGACCTCAACTTGTTGTGCTCCTGCAATCTGTTGCGCCTCTGCAACGGGAACTGCCAACAATCCGAGCGTGCAGGCAAGCACCACACAGCAAATCCACCGCATGACCCCTCATCGGCACGCACGATCCCTGCTTGAGCCTTGGTGGGACGGAGGGACCGCGTCCATCAACACACGACCAAAGAGACAACTACTGACGCGCAACACATCCACACGGGCACAATTCGAACACGCGTCCACAAGACCGGCTCGCGTGAAACTCCGCACCTCGGGCACACGCGTTCCGCGGCGTCAGGCGCGGAACGCGGTCACGGCCAGGGACTGCTCAAAGCCTGGTCTGCCACTCGGCCGCCGACCACCCCGACTCGTCAACGTTCGGCCGCTCCGCAGCTGCCCATTCAGCGACTGTCGACGAAACGACAACTGTCGCCTCGACGGGCTCATGGCCGTCAGCCGACGGGTCGGCTCCGTGCGGTACCGCTCCAGCGTGTGCTCGTGTCCTGCGACGCTGCCACGGGTACGGATCTGCACCGGACCGTGCCATCGGGAAGGCGAGGACGACGAAGAGGAAGGGCAGGAGTAGGGTCCGCTCCCTCGTAATGAGGCCGAGGTTTCCGAGAGCAGCGAAGGCAAACACGAAGACACCGCTGTAGAAGAGCGCACTGAACACGTACGGGGTGTTCAGGCAGATGCGTGGGAGGCGGCGCAGGCGGGGAAGAGCGCACAGCACCACGAACAGGATGAGCGTGTTCTCGACTGCCGCGAACAGCTGGGTCACGCTGTGCGCCGTGAAGGGCAGCGGGTCGAACAGGACCGTGTAGACGTCACGCGGATACCACAGAGGGTTGGAAGAGTACGCCACCGTACTGCTCCCGAAACCGGCCCCGTTGCCGCGGTTGTTCGCGGCGAGTGTGTTGAGCGAATTCCCCACGCCTGAGCTCGTGATCCCATGGAGGAAGTGGGCGGCCACGAACGTCGTAATGACAACCGCGCCCGCGACGAACACGAACGCCCCGGCCATGGTGAACGCGTTCCGCGGCCGCCGTAGCGAGCCGGTGGCTCTGACCGCCACGGCTCGCAACACCATGGCGAGCGCGAATCCGACGGCCAGGATCACGATCTCGTTGGGCCGGATGAACAAGGAGAGGGCTCCACCTCCCACCAGGTAGAGGTAGCCGCTGCGCTGGCCGACCATCACGAGCGCGATGCCATACGCGGTGACCCCGAGGCCCAACAGCATGAAGGCCTCCTTGCTCACATCAGCTGTCCAGAAGAGCAGGGACGGAAAGAGGAAGATGAGGAGGGCGTACCAGCGCCGGTCGGCGCGAGGGAAGGTCACCCTGAACGCGAGGTAGAAGAACACGGAGCCCACATAGGCGAGCCACGCGGACACGAAGAAGGCGGCGAGCTGATCGGGACCGACGAGCGTCATGACGACGCCACCCGCGATCGACACGGCGCCGTTGCCGAGAATGCCGTTGACGCCGCTGCCGGCGAGGCCGAAGTGACCGTTGCGCCACATGTCGGCCAGCAACGCGCCCTGATGGTTGTAGCGCAACCAGTCCGCCACACCGTTGTAGAAGTGGTCGACGACGAAGATCTGGAGTGGTGCGCAGAGGAGGTGCAGGAGCACGCTGGCCACCATCACGCCGGCGAGCGCGCGGTACGGGTCGGAGCGTGACACCCTCTTCGCGATCAACACGCCGAGCCAGGCAAGAAGGGCGGCGACCGCGAGAGCGACCGGCAAGGTCGTCCCCGGGATTGTCAGCAGACCCCCGCTCACGTCCGGCACGTCATGCTCGAATCAGGCTGGAGAAGTTCGGCCATAACCGGGTATCGATCTCCGACGTGCTCGCAGTCAGAGCCTGCACGTCCGGTGCGTACAGCTCGCACAGGCGCCGGCGCGCGTCGTCGGGGAGGGTGAGCTGCGCCCTGCTCTCGTTCACGCGCTCCGCGACCCCGTCGGGTATGAACGGCGGCAGGCCCAAGAAATTGTACGTCCTCTGGAGCTCGCCCAGAGGATCCCGCACGCAACGCTCGTACTGCAGAATCAAGATCTGCTCCCGAGGGAAGTGACGTGTCCATTCCTCCAACGCCTGCGCGTAGAACCCCCGCGCGAGTGCGTCGGTATACGCCTCGGCGGTCAGCGCGCCCCGATGACCGCGGTGGTGCGCGAGCCCGGACCGAAAGCGCTCGACGGGATCGCGCAGGAGGACCAGCAGGCGGGCCCGGGGGGCTGCCGCAGCCAGGAGTGGGGGAACCCAGCCCAGGTGGAGGTAATCCGGCGTCCACTCCCCGGTCACCATTCCCACCGGGCGCGGGAACCACGCGTGGTACCGCGCGCACTCTTCGGATCCGAACGAGCACGCCGCGAAGGGGTTGAAGAAGTGTCGCTCCTTGTGGATGTCGTCGCGGTGGGCCACGCCGGGGTGCGACGCGACCAGGCCGAACCACCAGGTGGTCCCCGCCTTCTGGGCGCCGATGCCCACGAACTCGGGAGGGCCCGAGATCTCGCCCGGAGCAGGCCGAGGCGGCGAGAAGTCGAAGCCGTCTTCCCACGGCGCGTACCGTCCACTGGCGTGCAGGACCGCTCGCCGCATCGGCTCGGGGAGCTTCAGGAACGTTGCGCGGGCGAGATCCGTCAGGGTCGTGCGCATGTTTTCCGCCGCCATCCTAGGGTGGTCTCTTCAACCCAAACCGACATCCCGCCAGCCTCCCCGGGCATGGGTGAACTCCATGCAACATAATGGCGACATTCTGATGAAACATAGATGAATTCGCTTCCGACTTGGCCGCGGTGCAGCACGAAGAGCAGAATGCCGAGCGTCATGGGGTCCGACCACGGTGTGCCCTGCATCCCCACCCGGGCGGCCCGGCCCCAGGTCCTGCACGTCATCCCGACGGGACTCGGACGCGGAGCCCAAGTCTTCGCGCGCGCCCTGGTGGACGAGTTGGGCGGCCTCGAGAGCGGGCATCGGCTGGTGAGCCTCTTCGACGGGGAGAACGGCGTCGAAGTCGATGACACGTTCGGATTGCCTGGCGGCCCCAGTGCCGCGGTGGGACTGCATTTCGCCGCCGTCGCGACTCTGGCCAGTCGACTGCGTCGCGTTGAGCTGGACGTGGTCGTGGCCCACGGGGGCGACGCCTTCAAGTACCTCGCCCTGTCCAGTCGGTGTCCTCTCGTGTACTGCGTCATAGGGACGTGGCCCTCGGGCGCGCGCCGTCGCGCTCGACGGCTGGCGTGGACCGCGCTGGCGCGCCGGTGCCTCGATGGCGGCGGCCGTCTCCGACGATGTCGCGCGCGATTGTCTGGAGGTGCTCTCGCTTCGGCCGAACCGGGTCACCATGATCCCCAACGGTCGCGACGACACCCGCTTCGTGCCCACACCGCGTCCTGCCGGTGGACCAGTCACCCTGCTCTTCGTCGGCCGTCTCATTTCGGAGAAACGACCCCAACTTTTCGTAAGGCTCCTCGAGCGACTCCGGGCGGACGGGTACCCGGTGTCCGGACGGATGGTGGGCACCGGGCCGATGGACGCCGGGCTCCGAGACGGCGCCGCCAAGGCGGGTGTGGAGATGCTCGGATGGTCGCGCGATGTCGTGCCGCACCTGCAGAGCGCGGACATCTTTGTCTTTCCCAGCGCGCCGGACGGTGAGGGAATGCCCGGCGTCCTCATTGAGGCAGGACTGTGCGGTATTCCTGCTGTCGCGACGCGAGTGGCGGGCGCATCGACAGTGATCGAGGACCGGCAGACCGGAATACTCGTCGACGTGGACGACCTCGACGGCCTGGCGCACGCCACCGCGGAGCTCGTCGAACAGCCGGATCGCCGGTTGGCCATGGGCGTGGCGGCACGGCGGCGCTGCGAGCAGCGATTCTCTCTCGAGGTGGTGGCGGCACGTTGGGACCAGCTGCTACGGACCACCCCCCTGCGCCGACGTCGCGCCGCGGCGGACCCCGCGGGGCGCCCACCACGCTGATGTGCGGCATCGCCGGCTTGCTCGACACCACGGGAGCGCGAGATGGCGAGCTCGGTCATCTGGCATCTGCCATGGCCTCCGCGCTCGTTCACCGGGGACCCGACGACTTCGGCCTCTGGGAAGACGCGTCCGCCGGCGTCGCGCTGGCCCATCGTCGCCTCGAAGTGGTGGGCAAGGGGGCCCAGGGTCGCCAGCCCATGCGGGCCGGTGACTGGGTCCTGAACTACAACGGCGAGCTCTACAACACGGCCGAGCTCCGGGCGGATCTCGCAGCCGCCGGTGTGCACGTGCGCGGCTCCTCCGACACCGAGGCGCTGGTGGCGGCACTCGATACCTGGGGGCTGGTGGAGACGCTGGGACGGGCAGAGGGCATGTTCGCCTTGGCGGCATGGGATGCTCGCTCCCGCGAGCTCCATCTGGTCCGTGACCGCTTCGGCGAGAAGCCGTTGTTCTACGGCTGGGTCGGGACCCGATTCGCCTTCGCCTCGGAGCTCAAGTCGTTTCACCGGCTTCCGGGCTTTCAGCCCCGCATCGACCGCGCCGCCGTGAGCGCCTTCCTCCAACTCAGCTGCGTCCCGGCGCCGTCGTGCATCTACGAAGGGCTCGCCAAGCTGCAGCCGGGGTCGCTGGTCACCCTCTCCGGCGCCAGCCGCCCCGGTGCGCTGCCCCAACAGCGCAGCTACTGGTCGGCGACGGAGGCCATCGCCGGCTCGCAGCGCTTGTCACCCTTGTCAGACGATCGCGAGGCCATCGAGACCGTCGAAGCCGTGCTCTCTCGAGCGGTGTCGGCCCGCATGGTTGCCGAGGTGCCCGTGGGGGCCTTGCTCTCGGGCGGCATCGATTCGAGCCTGGTCGTCGCGCTCATGCAGCGACACTCGGCCCGCCCGGTGCGCACCTTCACCGTTGCCTTCGCCGAGCAGTCGTTCGACGAATCGGCTTCGGCCGCGGTGGTGGCGGCCCACCTCGGTACTGAGCACACGACCGTTGAAATGTCCTCGCGGGCGGTCTTGGACGTCGTGCCCCGACTGCCTGAGATCTGGGACGAGCCGTTCTCCGACAGCTCCCAGCTGCCAACCCATCTCGTCGCTGCGGTGGCCCGGCGCGCCGTGACGGTCGCGCTCTCCGGCGACGGCGGTGACGAACTCTTCGCCGGGTACAACCGCCACGCCTGGCTCGACCGGGTCTGGCGGTGGGCGACGCCGGTACCCCATGGGGTGCGCCGTCGAATCGGCGGCGCCGTGCGCCTCGTCCCTCCCGGAGCGATCGAGAGAGCGGTCACGCTGCTGCCCGAGCGCAGCCAGGTGCGCCTCCCCTCGACCAAGGTGTCCAAGCTCGGTCGAGTCCTCCAGGCTTCGACAGTGCAGGAAGCGTACGAGTCCCTGGCCGCGCACTGGGAACATCCTGAGCAGTTGGTCGTGGGCCTCGGACCCCCGCCCGGCGTCGGCTCCCTTCGGTCCCGGCTCCCCGCCTGGGATGGCGAGAGTGATGTCACCGCAGAGTTGCTGAAGGCGGACCTCACGACATACCTGCCCGACGACGTACTGACCAAGGTGGACCGCGCGTCCATGGCTGTCTCCCTCGAGACGCGGGCGCCGTTTCTCGACCGTGGCGTGCTCGAGGCAGCGTGGCGCCTTCCCACGTCCTCGAAGGTGCGAGACGGGACTTCCAAGTGGGTGCTGCGAAGGATCCTGGACCGCCACGTCCCCCGTGCGCTGGTCGACCGTCCGAAAATGGGTTTCGGGGTGCCCCTGGCGGACTGGCTGCGTGGCCCGCTCCGACCCTGGGCCGAGGACCTTCTTTCCCCGGATGCGCTCACCCGCCACGGCGTGCTCGAGCCTGCTCCCGTTCGGCGAGCGTGGCAGCTGCACAAGCAAAGCAAGCGCGACCTCGGCTACGAGCTCTGGGACGTCCTCATGCTTCAAGCGTGGCTCGACCGGTGGACCTCAGCGGGGTCCTCCTGATCATTGGTCTCGGTCGGACGGCGGCGGGGGGACCCCAAGGTCCACCTCGGGGTGTGCGCCACCTTCGAGCGCGGCATCGCTCATCTGCCGCTCCAGGCTGTCGAGATTCACCGGTGCGCTGCCCGGGTCCCCGGCGCGCCAGAGATCCGCTCCGCCGTTGAGTCCCACGGGGGGCTCGAGCAACTGCGGCTCCCGCGTGGGCTGCTCATCAGGAGGGTCGTCGTAGGATTCGACCTCCCCGTCGCGCACCAGCTTGGTCGGCGTCCCCGTCGAGAGCCAGCGCGCCTCGTGGCGGCCGAACGGGTCGGTGCACCAGCCTTCGAGTCCTTCTGTTTCCATGGCACCATCCTCCTTCGACCATGGCGCGCCGGCCAGCGCAACCAGGCCGCGGCGAACCGTACCGCGCAACCGCTCGCCGCCGCACGAGCCGGGATTTCTGCAGCCACGGAGTGCCGGTTGTGAGAACGACGCGTGTCCATCGGGTGACCGCAGGGCGAACAACGAAGCCCCGCGTCGTGACGCCGTCGGAAGGCACGACGCTGGGCGACGGTAGCCTCGTGCCGCCATGCACGCTTCCTCTCGCCAGGGCGGTACCACCACCACGCCGCCGCGATCGTGCGAGGTCACGAGGAGGATCACGAGATGCGCATCCTGGTGACGGCCAACTACCTGGACGCGGCGGGGGGACTCGAGAGGACGCAGCTCACCAACTGCAGGAGCCTGGCCCGCCGCGGGCACCGGCTTGACCTCGTCTTCGTGCACGGGGGCGCCTTCGAGAAGGATTGGGAGGACATCACGGCGACGATGAACCGTGTCTCCACGACCCTGCCTCGCCGCGCCCACCCGCTACGGTCGTCGCTCGACGTCGTGGTTGCGGTCAGGCGGGCCCGCCGCCTCGCGCCCGACGTGGTCTACGTCTACCGCTACTGGGACCTCCCGTTCGCAGTCGCCGTTGCAAGCGGCCGTCGCACCACCGTCGTCTATCATCTCTGCCTCCCCCCGCCCGAGCCGCTCCCCCGCTGGCTCGGCACCGTCCTGAAGCGCGTCGACGTCACGGTCTCCGTGTCGGAGCACACGCTCGGCCTGTGGGAAGGGACCGGCCTGGACCTCGGTCGCGCCACGGTGGCCCTGACGTCGGTCGACCTCGTCCGCTACAGGCCCGGGGACGCACGCGGACGGGCCCGCGTGCGATCGGAGTACGGGCTCGCACCCAACGACTTCGTCGTGCTTTTTGCGGGGCGCATCAGCGAGGAGAAGGGCGTTGACGTCTTGGTGGAAGCGTTCGGCCAGCTCGCCCGTTCCGCCCCCGACTGCCGGTTGATGCTAGTCGGCTCCCCTTCGGCCGCAGCCGAGCCGACCGCGGCCCGCGCCTACGAGGCACGACTGCACGCCGCGGCCGAGGGTCTGCCCGTGACCTGGCTCCCACGCCGCAACGACGTCGTCCCGCTGCTCCAGGCGGCCGACGTCGCCGTGGTGCCGAGCCGGTGGGCCGAACCTCTCTCTCGCTCCATCTTGGAGCCGCTCGCCTGCGGCGTTCCCGTCGTGGCGACCCGCGTCGGCGGCTCACCCGAGGTGCTCACGGGCTGGTTGTCCGATTATCTCGTTCCCGCCGACGATGCCGGCGCGCTGGCGGACCGCCTGCGCGACCTGCACGGGTGGCGCGCCGAAGACCCGGACCTTGGCGGGCGCTGCCGGGAGGCGGCGGAGGCCAGGCTCTCGCTCGAGGACGAGGTGGACGTGATCGAGGGGGCCATGCTCACCTCCGTGCGCGACGTGTCGAGGAATTCGGGTGCCCACCGGGAGGCCGGTCCCCATGCCCGCTGAGCCGCCCTGCGTCGTCCTGCTCGGTGATGGAAGCGCCGCCACGGCATCGGTGGCGCACGCCCTCGAAGCCCACCTCGGCGCCCGCGCCACGCTGACCGTGCTCGTGGAGGAGTCGCCCTCCAGATTCGGCCTGGCCCGGCGGCGCGCCCGCAGGCTCGGCTGGTGGAAGGTGATGGGGCAGGTGGCGTTCGTCGCGCTGGTCATGCCTCTGCTGCATTGGCGCGGGCGCCGGCGCGTCCAGCAGATCGCGCGGGAGCACGACCTCGATCTGACCCCTGTTCGAAACCCCGTCCTCGTCGTTACGGTGAACGACGAGGGCACGATCGCCCTCCTGGGCCTGGTCTCGCCCGCAGTGGTCGTGGTGCAGGGGACTCGCATCATCTCCCGCGCCGTACTCGGAGCCCTCGACGTGCCGGTCCTCAACGTTCACGCAGGGGTCACCCCTCGCTATCGTGGTGTGCACGGCGGGTATTGGGCGCTGCGCGAGGGCCGCCCCGACCTCGCCGGCTCCACCGTGCACCTGGTCGACCCGGGAATCGACACGGGGGGCATCCTGGGCCAGGCGACATTTGCGCCCCACGGCGCCGACTCCATCGCCACCTATCCCTTCCTCCACCTCGCCTGCGTCATCCCCCTGCTACTCGGCCAGGTGGACGCTGTCCTGGCCGGGAGCCGCCTCGAGACCGTGGCGCCACTGCCGGGCGCAGAGCATTCGCAGCTGCGCTGGCACCCTACGGCGTGGGACTACCTGGTGGCGCGCCGGCGGGCAGGGGTGCGTTGACGAGGCGTCAGGTGGCAGGGCGGTGGGCCACAATGAACCAGCCCGAGTCGTCGCGCACGGAGTCGACGACGAGCCCTGACTCTGCGAACCAGGGTTCGAGGTCGGCCCAGACGAACCGGTGCTCAATCGGCGCGCTCAGACGGTCGAAGGTGTCGAGCACGAGGCTGCGGAACGGCTTGTCCCGGTAGGTGGCCATCGGAAGGGCCGACAACCGTCGGACACCCAGCGCGTCGCCCATCCGCCCCGCCGCGACGACGGTCACGAAGAGCACTGCGGCGACCGGAGTGCTCAGCGACCGCAGGGTCCGGTGGGGCAGGCGGACGGTGAGCCGGCGCAGTGCCGCCGCCGCGGCCAGCCCGAGGCCACGTGCACCCGCCCGCCCGGGCCGGCTGTAGAGATACAAGGAGATCACCCCGCCGGGCGCCAGCAGCCGCACGAGGCGGTCGAAGCCCGTCCGGGGGTCCTCCAGATGGTGGAGCACACCGAACGAGGCGATGAATCCGAAGCTGCCGTCGACGAAGGGCGCACGTCGGAGGTCGGCGCGCACCACCACCGCATTTGGGATGTCGCCGAGGTTGCGTGCTGCGCTGACGACGGCGTCGGAGCCGTCGAGGGCCACTACAACGTCGAGATGCGGAGCCAGGAACCGCGTGTAGCGGCCCCGCCCGCACCCCGCATCGAGTCCGACCGAACCACGAATCCGCCCGACGTCGAGGTCGCGCAGGTAGTGGTCGGCGTAGTGCTCGTCCTCCTCGCGACTCTCGGAGAACGTGGTCCACTCGTAGCCGAAGCTGGCGAAGGTCCTCGCCGTCGCCTCGCTCGTTGTCGACGCGCCGGCCGTGGCCCCGTCTTTGGCGGGGCCACCCAAGGCGTCGAGATAGCCGTCGACCACGAGGACGGCGTGCCCGCCGGCGCAGCGGACGCCGGCCCCCTCCTTCACCACGCCAGCCGCGCAGACCGGGCAGCGCAGCCGCGTCAGCAGCGCGCCCACGGTCGATTCGTCCGCTTTGAGTGCATCCTCCAACGGCAGCAGCGTTGGGCCCGTGTCCCGCGGGGGATCCCGCCGTTGTCGCGCCCCGGTCGTGTGGCGGGTCGGAGGTTCCGGGGTCATTGGTAGCCTCTCCGTCCGTGGCGGATGTACGCGGGCACGGAGCACTGGTCATTTCGCTCGATTTCGAGCTGCACTGGGGCATGCGCGACCACACCGCAGTCGACCCCGCAGTGACCCGAACGCTGGTGGCAAGCCGGTCCATGGTGGTGACGTTGGCCGAGCTGTTCGCCCGGAGAGAGGTGCGCGCCACCTGGGCCACGGTGGGACTGCTGTTCGCCACGACCGCCGCCGAGGCGAGAGCCATGAGCCCGGCCACCCGACCGGCGTACCGGATGGCGCGGTTCGATCCCTACCCCGAGCCGATCGGGCTCACCGAGGACGAGGACCCCCTGCACCTCGCCGGTTCGCTGGTCGACCGACTGGCCACCATCCGGGGGCAGGAGCTGGCATCGCACACTTTCTCCCACTTCTACTGCCTCGAGCCAGGCCCGGGTGCCGACGCCTTCGCAGCCGACCTGCAAGCGGCCCAAGCGGCTGCGGCGCGCAGAGGTCTGCGGCTGCGGTCCCTTGTGCTCCCCCGGAACCAGTGGAACCCCGGGCTCGCACCGATGCTCGTCCAGACGGGCTTCGAGTGCTACCGCGGGCCCCAGCCCGGCTGGGCCCACCGGTCGCGACCGGACGAGGACTCGGGGCTGGCGGTGCGCGCCGTCCGCCTGGCGTCGACCTGGGCCGGGCCGGCCGTGCCCACGTTCACGTGGGGTGAGCTGGTGGAGCCCTCGGGCCTGTGCAACATCCCGGCCAGCGCCTTCCTGCGACCGTGGGCGCCATCCACCAAGGCGCTGCAGCCGCTCCAGGACGGCCGAATCGTCAAGTCGCTGCGCGACGCGGCGGGCTTGGGCCGCATCGTGCACCTGTGGTGGCACCCGCACAACTTCGTCGCGCACCCAGCCGAGAACCTCGAGCGGCTGCATCGGCTCCTCGACGAGTTCGACCGGCTGCGCTCCAGCGACGGTGTGGACTCCCTGGCCATGGGCGACGTCAGCGACGCGTCCCGCGGGGAGCGCCCGGCCGCCTGACATCCGGTTTACCACCGGCCCGAGACCCTGCGCCTCACCGCGTGTCCAGTGTCTCAGCCACTGAGCGATGAGAAGGGCGTGGCCCCCTTCGGGGCGATCGGGTGGACCGGCTTGTTGTACTTGCCGTACACCGAGGCCAGCCGCTCCGCAGTCTTCCCCGTCGTGCTTTTCACTTCGACCGTTGAGCTCGTGGGCAAGTAGGGCGCGGTCGTCGAGACGAACAGCGTGGATATCGCCGTGTTGCCCGCTCGGACCTGGCCCGAAGGGCTTCCCGAGACGGCCACGGCGGTGCGCCCGCCCACCGACGTCGCCCCGGCCACGCGGAGGTTCGGCTCTTCCGGGACGAACTGCTCAATGGCCTGGGTCGGTGAGAGCGAGCTCACGAGACCTTTGTAGGCCGCGTCTCCCTCCTGGAACGAGATCCATTTCCCCGCGTAGGCGGTCGCTGTGCTGGTCGAGAGATTCAGCGAATGCTCGAGAAACGAGGCTGTCGACCGCAGGTAGGCCACGTTGTCGACGAACACGGCGTCGATCACCGGCTGGCCGTTTGTCGTGACCGTCTCCGCGGCAGCGCCGGCACGGCTGGTGGCGCCGACCTCGACGGTGCTCGTCTTGCCGACGACCGTCTTCGTGACGAAGGCAACCGACTGCTGCCGGTGGTAGGCCTCGATCGACATCCCCGTGATCGCAGTCGCCGTCTTGCCTTGCAGCGCTCCTTCCGACGGCGCGCTGTTGCTGCACGCCGCGGCCGTCACCGCCACGAGCGCGGTGAGCACGAAGGCCACGCCCCGGCGCGATGGTCGCCATGATCGCCGACGAGCTCCGCCGGCTCCGGATTGCGTGAAGATGGGAACGGCTGAGGTCGTGTTTGGACCGGGGTACCGGCTCAAGAGCGCGGCGGGCTCATGGAGGTGGCCCCGTCGTAGTTGTCGAGCCTGCACTGCTGGTCCCCGTCCCTCCTGTGGTGCTCGTTGTCGTCGATTGCGTCGGATCGGTGGTCGTTGTCGTCGTCGTGGACGTCGTGGTCGTCGTCGTTGTTTTCCTTGGATGCGTGGTGGTTGTGGTCGATCCCTCCTGAGCAAGCGTCGTAGCGGTCGTACCCGTGGCGCCTGCCTTGTGCTTGTGCGCTGGCACCGTGGTGGTCGTCGGTGCGGCCCCCGAGTTGCCCGACCCCGGGAAGTTCGGGACCTGGGCGTTGGTCGACGCGGCCGGTCCTGCCGGTGGCGTGCGCAGCGGCGACGTGCCGCCGCCGAGGACGGATAGCACGGAGTCGTCGGAGCCTTCCATCCCCAGGGCCCACGCGCCGACGCCGAGGAGATGCGAATTGGCGGCCAGCCGGACCTTGTCGGCAAGCGTGTTGAGGTTGTCGAAGAAGACTTGATGCCACTGTCCGCCCGATTGGTACGACGTCCACGCGGTCTGCGTGGCCGCGTCCCAATACGTGGGGCCCGAGGCCATGGCCTGTGCATAGGTCACCGCCTGCGATGAACCCGTGGAGGCGTCGCCCAGATCGGGACCGCTCGTCGGTTCGTCGTACCCGAAGAGCGGCAAGCCGAGGATCACCTTCGACGCGCCCGCCGCCGAGACGTACTGAGAGATGTAGTCGGCATCGACGTCGGCGGCGTTGCCGTTCCCCTGGGCCGGGCCTTGATTGACGTCGTACGCCATCACGAAGAAGGCATCGACCCACTTACTCAGGCCCGCAATGTCGTAGAAGCCGGAGGGATCACCCGCGGAGGACGCGTAGGTGGCCATCGTGAGCTGGTAGTGCTGGTTGGCCGTGTGCAACATGAAGTCGACTTGCGACACCAGGTGGTCGAGGCCCGCCTGATCCCCGCTCCCGGTACCTTCGAAGTCGAGGTTCACCCCGTCGAGATTCTTGTTCCTGACCAGCTGGGTCAATTGCTGGCCGAGCGTCACGCCCGCTGTCGGACTGTGGGTGAGCGAGTCGAGCGACGAGTTCGAGAAATCGGTCGCCGTGAGGACGACGCGGTCACCTGCCTGGTGCGCCGCGTTCACGAGGTTAGTAAGGTCCTGGCTCTCGTAACCGTCCCAACCCGGCCCGGACGTTTGGATGGTGCCGTTGGCGTTCACGTCGACGCTGAAGTAGGCGATGGTGGAGAAGTCGCTGACCGGGAACTGCGATGCCTGCGCGAGCGACCAGTAGGGCGCGTAGCCGAACACCTCATGTGCCGATGTCGGAGCGGAGAGCGCAACCTGGGGCGGGGTTGGAGCGGGCGCCGCCGTCGCCGGAGCGAGGTGGATCGGCTGGCTCATAGTGAGGCGGTCGGCCGCGGGGCTACTGGCCACGCGTACGTGCGCGGGCGGGCCCGTGCTCGTCCCCATGATGAGCCCGGCGGCTAGGACTCCACTCACGAGCGCGAGGCTGCCCACGCCGATCGCCAGCTTGCGCAGAGGGACGCGTTCCCGGGCGCCGACCCGACGATGGGCTCCGTGCCTGCGGGCGGGCTCGACGGGTGGGTCGAAGACGAGCCGAAACGAGACGTTGGCGAGCACGTCTCCGGCCGTCGTGTGGGGCGCCGCCGTCGGGGGGGTGAGGTCGGTGTAGATCGCGGTCAGCGAGATGGAGTCGAGGAGCCCGATGGTGTCCGACGCGACACCATGATCCCGCCCGTTCGCGAGCGGCCTTCGCCGCCCGGTCTCTCGCTGTCTCCACATCGTCTGAGTGCCCTCCGTCCGGCACTGCCACGCCGGTCTGACGCTCTCGAGGTCTCGCCAAGCCCTGCAGTGTCAATTCCCCGTGGAGCCGTTCGGCCGTCTGCGCAGGCCCAGACGCTAGGACCAGGAGGTGAACCCGATGCAACATCGGCGTAACACCAAGATGAACACTCGGATACGCGAGGCCGCCGGCAGTCAGATGCTGCGGGCGATCTCCCTGTCTACCTCGGCCAATAGGGCCGAGAAGGCCGCCTCGTCCAGGTCGAGGGGGGTCGCCACCGCCCTCGCTGCCGCGCTCAGGACCTGTGCGGCGTGGACGTCGCCCGACGATGCCGCGGCGAGCGCGTGCGTCACCACGGCCAGGATCGCCGCTCCCTGGGTCCTGCCACCGCGCTGGTGCTCGGTGATCTGGGCGAAGAGCTCTAGGGCCCTCTCTGCACTCACCAGTGCCTCTGCGGTGCGGCCCTGGCGGATCCTCAGCAGCGCCACCGTGGTCTCGAGCGACGGGCTCCCCGGCGTGACGGCACGGGCGAACTCGACGAAGCGTTCGGCGTCGGCCAGCACGAACGGGTCGTCGAGCCGGGAGCGGTGGCCGAGGTCACCGTGGACGAGCAGGCACCAGGCACGGGCATTGGCCAGCATGGCCCGCTCCTCCTCGGAGATGTCCCGACGGGTATCGCCCGTCGGCGGATTCTCGAGGGCCTTGCGGGCCAGGCCCATCCCATCGATGCGCTGATAAGGACTGCTCCCGAGCATCAGCATCGACGCCAAGGAGACGTCGCGGCGGGCGGCGTACATCTCGTCGCCGGCGTCGGAGGGTCCGAACCAGTCGTCGTCGGGCGCCGGTTCGACAACGATCTGCTCTACGTCGACGGCCTCCTCGGGCCGCGCGCCGACGCCCTCGCCGGGCTGTGCCTCGACGGCCTCCCCCTCGCCGAGGGCTGGAGTATCGAGGGTCCCGACGAAGGTCGGGCCCGATTCGGGCCCCGGATGAACGGGCCACGCGTCGTCAGGCGTGAACGGATCGGGGTCATTCCACGCGGATTCGTCCGTCGGGAAGCTCGTCCGCTCCCCACTCGAGCGACGCCAGCGACGCCGTGTGTGCTTGGCCACGACGAGAGGCTAACCCTCACGAAGACGTCCTCCAGGCGGGCAGCCCAACTCCGTTTGAGGGAAACGAATCCGACGGGCCCTCGGTCTTCTGGCGGACGACGCGCAACGACCCGGCCTGAGCCGGGTCGTTGCGATCAAGCCGTTTTCGTCCTCGGAGAGCCGGTGCCGGGCTGGGAGAAACCCTCAGCCCGGCGGACCGGCCTTCCGTCGGGTGCTTCGGGTACTACTAGGAACCACCCAGGGTGCCGTCAGTGGTCACCGTGATGCAGTAGCCCACCGGAGAGCTGGAGCTCGCCGTCGCGTTGCCGATGGTGGGACCAGATGCGGTACCGCCAGTCTCGACTCCGCTGTAGGTGGTCCCGTTAACAGCCGAGTTGTCAGTGTCCTGGTTCACAGGGCTGAAGGTGCTCTCAGCGGCGTTGGTTGCGTTGTACTTCGACGCCCCCAGTTCCACCCAGCCTGGGTGTGGGATACCCGACGCCGTGTCGGTGTACTGACCGGGTTGGCCGGCACTCGCGTCGCCCTGGCCGTCCTCGACCTGGAGACGCGGCAGCGGCGTGAAGCCCTGAGCCGTGATGGCGGCGTCGATCTCCGAGTGGTAGGTCGCCCCGGTGTTCGGGTCGATGTCCGTGGCGGTCGATGGCTTGCACATGAACCCGTCTTCGCTGATGGCGTTGAGGGTCGCTGCGTTGCTCTCCGGGATGTTGGTGTTGGAGCCGTTCGAGTACACGTTGTACAAGAGGCGGTCACCCTTGAACGCGAGAGCCTCCTGGCCAGGCAGCTGGGCGTCGATCGAGGTCTGGTTCAGCGTGACGCCGTTGAGCGACTGGCCGAGCTGGACCGCGTTCGGCGTCGTCGTGGTCGACGTGCCGGTGCAGGCTGCTGCGAGGGTCTGTGTGGCCGCTCCCGCCGTGTTGGGACAGAGCTGGTCGTACCGACCATGCGACTCGAAGAACATCACATCGCCCACTGGCGCGCCGTGTCCTGCACCTGGTCCTTCGTTCGCCAGGATCGAGGCCTCTTCGTTCTCGAAGACGATCTGCCCGGCTGGCCAGTTGGACGTGCTCTTGGGGAAAGAAGCCCCGGTCGCGGTCGCCCACGTGGACTCAGTGCCCGAGCCGTTCTGCGCCCAGTAGGCGTAGACCGGGTTCGAGCTGCCCGCAGTTGTGCAGCCGAAGGCAGAGTTCCACGTCACGTTGGGAATGCCACCGGAGTAGGTCTCGTTGTACACCGTCTCAAGCTGTGAAGTCTGGATGTTCGACGCACCGATCTGGTTGATGCACTTCGCGGCATCCGTACCGTTCGCTCCTGCGCTGTTGTATGCAGTCCAGTAGAAGTAGCTGACGGCATCCTCGGCGTAGGCGACGAAGTTCAGGCCCTGGAAGTCGTTTCCAGCTGACGAACCCAGCTTGGGCGCACGCGAGGAGCGGGCAGCGTCAAGCGGAGCGACCGGAACTGCGTTCGGGTTGGTCGTGCTCCCCACCGGGTCCAACGTGGTGGTGGAGTGGCTGCCACCCGTACCCTCGAGCTCCAAGACGCCGTTGCTCGAACCGTACGACGGCTCCTGGACGAGGACGTCGTTGAACGGGTTCTCCTGGCCCCAGGTGCTGAAGCCATTCTCACCCTGCTGAGGAGACGTGACCACGGTGATCGTGTCGGACGCGCTGTTCCCGGTCGCGGCCTCGGCCAACTTGATCTTTCCGGTCGCGGCTCCGTACGTCTTGACGGGGTCACCGAGCGGAATGTCGCCGGCGCTGTCGTAGACGAGGTCGCCGGCCTCGACACCATCGGTTGTGGCAGCTGCCCCGAGCACGTACTTCTTGTTGCCCGTCGTCACAGCCTGGCCCGTGAAGTTGAAGGACGTCGCAGCACCCTGCGCCGTGCCCACTTCGCCATTGAGTCCCGGGCAGCCGTAGTCGAGCGGCTGTTCACCGGTGGTACCGGTTCCGCTCGTCATGCCCACGAGGTCACAGCCAGGGCTCGCATTGAAGAGGCTCGCCTCGCTCTGCATCAGGAGGTAGGCCGTGTTCGAACCACCCTCAACGATGAGGTAGTTCTGGGCGTTCGCGTTGCCCGCGTTCCCGTTGTTCACATTCTGGGCGGCGAGAGCAGGACTGGCAAAGCCCAGTGCCAGCGCTGACGCTCCCACGATTGTGGCGCCTATCCGCAATGAGCGGTGGCGCCCCAACAGCTTCTTCAGCATATTGATGAGTCTCCTTTTTGTTGGTCTCCGACGCCGACGCTCGCCGACTCCGCAGTCAAAGGTCTCCGCTGGACGCGATCCCTTCGCCGCGGCGAACCTTAGGGAACCTGGGTAAACGTTCTGTGAACACGGTGCACACCCATCAAGAAATGTTGGTGTCGGTTACACATCAGATTCGCGCATCGAGGAGCGGACGGGAATCTTCCTGGGTCTTCGCAATACGAGGCCGAGGTCACTGGCGACCCGAATATGCCCATGGGCCTTCCCCTGGTTGCATGTCCGCGTCACTTGCGTGAACAGTGGGTAAACCGGTTCAGGTTCCCCCCGAATTCCCAAAGCCCGGTCCGGGCCCACCGGAGGTCGGATTCAAGAACACCTTGCCAATGAAACCTGACGGCTCCAGTGTGTACGCCACGGGACCTCCGGACGGGGCCGTCCAGGTGAACGTCCCGCCGGGCGGGATGGTCCCCGAGTCCACGGGGTAGTACTTGTAGTCGTTGAAGATGATTCGCTGCGGACTGCCCGAGAGGTTGTACCAGACCACCGGCGTGCCGTAACTTGCCTCGAGCGTCTGCGGGAGGGCACGCCCGCCCTTGATGATGATGTGTTCCCCTGGGTTGAGTCCCGGCTGAATCGCTTGGCCAGCCTCGTTCGGCAACGTCGTGGTGGGGTCGGGTGCGCCGATTGAGCCGGTCCCGTAGCTAACCCGCATGGGAGCGTTCGCCGCCGATTCGCCCTTCGGATGCGCATCCACAATGCCCGCGTTTTTCGTCGATGTCGTCGTCTGCTGATTCGACGACGCGTTCGTCGTTCCGCCGCAGGCAGCGACACCGAAAGCAAACCCAGTCAAGACCGCGAGCGATGCTGCCGCGGTCATCACGTTGCGTCCCAGCCCAGTTCTGCCTCTGTGCACGGGCAACCTCATATTCATCATACGGTCGCCGGGAGAAAGCCGATGATGTTCTCACAAGCGAACAACGCGACGAGTAGCAAAACCGGTACGGCGAGAACGTACACCACCACGGGCTGGTCCCAGCGTCGGACTAGCCACGCCGAGGCACTCAGGAGGACGAAGAACGCAAGAGTCCAGAAGACGGCGAGGAGTCCCGACGCCGGATCGTCCGCCAGGCCCAGCTCCGCCGACGTGACGTGAAAATGTGGCTGCGTGGTGTCTGCCAACGGCTTTCCCATGAGCTTGGTGACGACTGCGAGCCTGCCGTGGGGGAAAAACCCGGAGGCTGCGGTCACCAGGGTGAGCCGGTTCGTCGCGGTCTCTGTCACGACGTCGTGTCGCCCGCCCACGGCGTAGACAACTCTGGTCACCTCGTAGTGATAGGTGCCGTATCCGTCGATGACCGTGATGAACTGACCCTTCTTGAGCGATCCGATTGAGCCGAATGGCGCCCCGAAGGTGGCTCGGCGGCCCGCGATCACGGCGTTGCCGGGCTGACCGGGCAAGGCGGTCGTCGGCATGTGACCCGGCCCGACGCGCAGGTCCTGCGCGTCGGTACCCTGCACGACGGCGTCGATGAGGTTCAGCGCGGGGATCTCCAGCACCGCCACGGGACTGCCCTCGGACGGCAACTTCCCTTCGGCCAGGTTGAACGTTTTAGCTGGGTCGGCGGTGATCTCCTGGAGGAGCGTGTGTTGCGCACGACCTTCGCTGAGAGGCGTGAAGAGATAGATGTAGCCGAGCAAGAGCATGATGAGCAGGCCGAGCCCGAAGATGAGGACCCCGATCACACGGGGACGGAGCAGCAACGCGAGCGCGGAACCGATCGCCTCGACCACGCCGTCGAACAGGAGGCGGACCTTCGCCGGGGGCTTGGTCGGCACCTCGTGCCCCAGCACGTCTGACACGCTCGGCCCGGAGAAACGTTCGTCCATCGCCGTCGCCTCGTCTGGGTCGCCCGACTGGCTTCCCAAGCCGCTCGGCACCTCCTCGGCCTCGTCCAAGAAGGTGAGACCGTCCATCAGCCTCCCTCCGGCGGCCCAGGGCCGCTGGCTCCCTCGGCACCTCCCTCGGCGCCTCGGTCACGCGTGGTCCTTCGTAGTGTGGGCGACAGATACAGCAACGGCCCCGCGAGCAGACAGAGGAGGGCCAGGAACAGCAGCGCCGGCACGAAGTACCGGCTGCTGCCCACGGTCACCGTGATGAGGTGGCTAACGAAGTTGCCGGGGAAAGAACCGGCGGACCCATTCGACGGTGTCGCGCCGGTCGTTGACCCGTTTCCCCCGCTGGACCCGGAGGACCCGTGACCCGCTCCGGTCGAGCTTCCGGTGGACGTGCTGGGAACCCCTCCTGCTGCACCGCTCGCACCGGCGCCGGGCGCGCTACCCCCCGAGCCGGACGTGCTGTTCGAGCCGCCCGAGGTCGAACTGCCCGAGGTCGAGGCACCTGGAGTCGAGCCACCGGGTCCCACAATGTCACTGTTGATGTCGGCCACAGCCTGGGCGTACAGGCTGTCTGACAGCGGGACGTAGCCAGAGGGCAGCGGCTCGGAGGAGGATCCTCCGTTGTGCGAGTACGTAACCAAGTTCGTCAACAGGTCCTTCAGCTGTGTGGCCTGGTCGGCCGTCGGCTGGGGGCTCGTCGAGACCAGTGCGTAGGTCACCATTGGAAGCGGGTAGGCGGCAGCGTCTCCCGTGTCGTCGTAGTTCGGCGAGAGCGTGCCGTCGGGGTTTTTAATCGCATCGTTCAAGGCGGCGGTGATGGATTGCGCGCTGGGGGCGACGAAGGCGCCCGCTGCGTTCTGCAGACTCGCCGCCAGCAGGCCGTAGAAGTCGGCCTCCGAGCTGTCCATGGCGGTAAAGGCAAACCCCCCGGTCCCGCCGTACTTCGGTACGGCGCTCAGCACGGTGTGCGCTGCCGTGAGCGGTTGGCTGGACGGCGCGTAGAGGGAGTTGACGGTCGCCGTCTCTCCGGCGAAATCTGTCGGGAGCGTGGACACGCCCTGGCACTTGTTGGCCGGGTAGATGATTTGCTGATCGACGACGCCCGGTGTCAGTCCGTTCGTGTTGTTCTGGGCCGCCACCGGACCCAGTTCCGCGTCCGCGAGGATCTGCTGACCACTCAACAAATCGTGCACGCTCGCCGAACCGCCGAAGGGCAGGGCGGCCGCATACTGCAGGTTGGGTGCGCCGCACATCCATCCGGTGGTCTCGAACGTGGCCCCGCTCGCGGTCGAGGGCCACATCGCCCCCAGTTGCTGCTCGGTGATCGTAATGCCGCCGATCGCGAATGGCCACGGGTTCAAGACCACAAATCCCGTGTCGCCGTAGTAAATCTTCTGACTCCCCCCGATGGTCCGTCCTCCTCCAAGGTAGAAGTTGTCGGGAGGTCCGTAGGCGTAGGTGTCGAATGATTCTGTCTTCGGGGTGAGTGAGGTTGCCTGGGACACGTCGAGGTTGTCGGTCTTCCCCTTCGCTGATTCCACGAGCAGGTTTTGGGAGCTGTTCAGTTGTGTCTCCTTGCACCCGGCCTTTCCGGACAGCTGTCCGCAGAGGTCGTCGTCGGCGGAGCCCGGGGAGGCGGTCGGGGCATGCCACAGCTGCGTCATGATGCCGGAGGCCAGGGCGGGGGTGAGCCGGTACGAGTCAAGCGGGTACACGCTTGAGGCGCCCGCGAAGGACGAACCGGCGGCTCCGGCGAAGGCGATTTCGGTCGCTGAAGCTGCGATCGGTACGTAGGCGAACTTCCCGCCGGCCTTCTGCAACTCAGCCAGGGTCGCCGGGTCCTCGGGATCGTCCGTGAAAGTGACCGGAGCATTGCCGTCGATGACGTCGTAAGTCGGGCAGTGTGTGCCCGATCCGCTGGCACAACCCGGGTCGTCGACCGATGGCAGCTCCGTCGGGATTGCCGCGACTCCGCCTATTCCGGTGCAAGTGGCCTGAGCGGCCGCAGGGAGAAACTGCGCCGCGCTGTAAGACGAGTCAACCTGCATGATGGGTGCCGAGCCGCAGCCGCTCCCGCCCTGATTGAACGTGAGGGGAAAGATCACCGTGTGTCCAACGGCGGAATACGTCGTCGTAGGCGGGACACCATCCTCGGTGACGTCTTGGCTCTCCGCAGCCGGGATATCCATGATCTCGATCGCGCACGGGTTCGCCGGCCCGTTGTCACAGAAGAAGCTACCCGTCGAGTTCGCCGTGATGTCGTCTGGAGGTGGACAGTTCACTGAGTCGGACTGACTCCCGAAGAGCTGGCAGCTCGTCTGCGACACGATCGGACTCGCGCCCGGAAGGTCCGGGTCGAACTCGGTCGGAAGGGCGAGGATGGTCTCGTTCGTCGTGACCGTGCCGTACTGGTACTGCAGAGGCTGCGCGGTGGGTCCATCCGTTCCCGGCACTTCCGACGCGCACTGCGGTTGGGCCACCACCTGTGTGCCCGCCGCGAGCGAGCAGAAGCCGATTTCCAACGTGTCCCCCACAGGCGCGCCGGAGACATCGACGTACACCGCCTGATTGAGGCCCACATTAGTGACCGGCCCGGCGGTCACCGAGCAACCGGGGCACGGGAATGCCTGTTGCGCGCAAGTCGCGGCCTCCGGCGGGCATCCTGACGATTGGTCCGACGGTCTCGCTGTGGCGGCCCCGCCTTGCGCGGATGCAAACACCAAGAGGCTGAGGCAGACGACGACGAGCGCCGCGGCCAGGCGCAAGGTCCGCCCGACGGTCAGGCTCACGTGACATCGCCTCCTTCGTCGGGAAGACCGAGCCGCCTGCGCCGCTGCAGGAACCAGACGACGAGCGGCACGCCCGCGATCAGCAATACGAAGACAGTGGACCACAGCGCAATCTGCGCCGGCGACCATCCCAACAGAGCGCGATTGGCCGCGTCCGTGAGCGCCGTCTGCCGGGGGTACGCGAGCTGGGGGTTGGTCAGGGGATCGAGGGCCTTCTCGAACTGCTTCTTCGCCGCCGATGCGGCAGCGGCTTCTGCTGACGCTGCTGCTGCCGGACTGGCGGCGCCCGCTGCCGGCCCGGTGGTCGCTCCGTGTGACGGGGTGGCGGCGGCCGCTGCTGCGGCGTGGGCGGCTCCGGCCGTGGCGAGAGCCGCGGCGGCGCCGGAGGTGTCTGCGCCTCCGGGGTTCGCGGTCCCGACGACCGTGGGACCGGCGACCGGCTGCAGCTGACCGGTGATGTAGGGGTTCGCGCAGTTTTGAGGCGTCGGCGCCGGTGGCGTCGTGCCACCCGGGAGCCGCCCTGCGGCCTGGAAATCATCCTCGACCAGGTTGGGAGGCAACGGTGAATAGCCGAGACTGGCCATCTTGCTCTGGCCGAGGCACGCGACATAGGCGATGAACTGAGAGAGCTCCGCTCCTTGTGCCGTGCCCATGGTGACGTTCCCGCCACCATCGCACGAGAAATTCTGGGAAGCGGCCACCGACGGCACGCACTGGGCGACGAAGTAGCTGTACGCGGAAATCGGATAGGTGCTCGGGTTGGTGTTCGTGTACACCCCACCCAGGTTTTGTGTCAGATCGGAGTACAGGATCGCCGCCGTGAGGGCCTCCGCCACGTTATACGACGTCGGTTGTACGGGGACCCCCGCGGCATTGATCACTGAGGCCACAGGCAGCCCCACGTTCTTGGCATAGGCGGTTTCCACGTACGAGATGCCACCTTGGGTCTGCGCTGGTCCTTGCGAGGCCGCGTCGGAACCGTTCACTCCGTCCAGACTGTTCAGGTTGGTTGGGACCCCATTGCTGAAAGAGGCCCAGGTTGCTGATGGCGTGCCCGGCGTGGTGGGGACGCTGGCTGCCTGCTGGAAGGCGGTGAGGGGAGCCGGATCAACGTGCAGAAAGTAGTCCGACAGCAGGTAGTTTTCGCCCGAAGCGTCTGTGCGGTAATAGGCAGTTATCGGCTCGTTCGGGAGGGGAACGCCAGGGTTGAGCGCCGCGATGGCCGAATTGTTCCAGTTCCTGATGGCGCCGGTGAAGATCCCGAGGAGGGTCGGACCGTCAAGAATGAGGTTCGTGACCCGCTGACCATTGGCGCCCTGGAGGTTGTACTCGAAGGCCAGGCCTCCGGCGACGGTCGGCATGTACTGGAAGGGGTAGGGCACTTGGCTGGTGGAGCAATTCGCCTGCTGGGTCGCGTACGAGATGTCAGTGGCACCGAAGTCAACCGTCTTGTTGCAGAAGTCATTCATCCCGACGACCGAACTGGAGACCGTGAAGTTGATGTCACCGCCGTCGAGTTCGTTGAACTGGCCCTCCCACTGCGAGATCGCCACGCCGGCGAAGCTCGAACCCGTCGAGACCAGCTGGGGGTCGGTGGCTCCGGCCGGACCGGCGTCAGAGAAAATCGCCCCAGAACTGCCCACGACACCCGCGAGGACGACAGTGGCGAGCGCGCAGGCGAGACGGCGCAGCATCGTCATCCGAATCGCCCGTTCACGTAATCCGATGTTCGCGGATCAGAAGGATCGGAGAACATGGTTTCGGTCGGACCCGATTCGACCACATGCCCCGGTTTTCCTTCGGCGGCGAGGAAGAAGGCGCATTGGTCCGAGACCCGCTGTGCCTGCTGCATGTTGTGCGTCACGATGACCACGGTCACCTCGTCGGCGATGTCTCGGATCGTCTCTTCAATTCGGTTGGTCGAAGTCGGGTCTAGTGCCGAACACGGCTCGTCCATGAGGAGTACCCTCGGCCGCACCGCCAGGGCACGAGCGATGCAGAGCCGCTGCTGCTGACCTCCGGACAGGGATCCGCCCAGCTCACTCAGCCGGTCCTTGACCTCGTTCCACAGGCCGGCCTTCAGGAGCATCTCTTCCACGAGCTGACGGCGGAGCTCGGCCGGCAATCTCACGCGTGAGAACTTCAGACCAGCCAGCACGTTCTCTTCGATGGTCATGGCGGGAAACGGGTTGGGCTTCTGGAAGACCATGCCGATGTGCTTGCGGCTATCGGTGGCCCGCAGGCCCCCGCCGTAAATGTCGACGCCGTCCAGCTCTACCCGTCCGGCCAACTGGGCGCCGGGGACGAGTTCGTGCATGCGATTGAGGATGCGGAGGTAGGTCGACTTGCCGCAGCCTGAAGGACCGATCAGTGCCGTCACCCGTGACGGCTCCATGTTGAGTGAGACGGACTCGAGGACGAGCCGTCCACCGAACCAGGCGCAGACGCCGTACGTCTCGAGCCGGGCGGGCTGGGCGACCGGCCCCGCAACCGTGGGCACCTGGGCCGTTACGGCCACTGCGGGTACCTCGGTCGTGGGTGCATGGGCTGGCCTCGATCGTTCACGAGCGAAGACCCTCATTGGTTCACAAACCTTTCGCCCAGTTGAAGGGTGCCTTGACCAGCTTGCGCAGCCGGCCCTTCCGGGTGGAGCGGCGCCCGAAGAGCCGAGCCACCACGAAGAGGATCAGCACCATCATGAGCAACACGAACGCTGCGGTGAAGGCCAACTCAACCACCACCGGCTGCGCCTGGAAGATGTTCTGGTACAGCACCAGTGGCAGCGCCCCCTGAGGGCCGTGGAACGCGTTCACATTCATGCTGTTGTTCCCGAAAGCGGTGAAGATCAGCGGTGCCGTCTCGCCGGCGGCGATGGCGACACCGAGGACTACGGCGGTGATGAGGCCGGAGCGGGCCGTGGGCAGGACAACCTGCCGCACCGTCCGCCACTCGGAAGCGCCGAGAGCCAGTGAAGCTTCGCGAAGACCTCCCGGCACGACACGGAGCACCTCTTCCGTGGTCCTGGTTATGGAGGGGAGCATCAGGACGAAGAGCGCAATCCCAGCGGCGAAACCCGAGTAACCGAGGACATGGGGAACGATGAAAATGGCGTAGATGAACACGCCCGCGACGACGGAGGGAACCCCGCTCATGGCGGTCACGATGGTACGTACGAACCGCGTCCCCCATCCCCCCACTTCGTTGAGGAAGATGGCCGTGAGAAAGGCGAGTGGAATGGCCAGAACGGCCCCCAGCCCCACCTCTTCCAGCGTGCCGACGATCGCCTGGCCGACACCGACCTGCCCGAAGATAGCGGTCCCTTCGGCGGGTTGATAATCCTTCATGGTTCGCCACAGGAAACCTGCCGTGAAGTGGGCAACTCCCTTGAGGAACACCCAGATCACGATGTAGAGCAAGACTCCGATCACGAGCGCGGCGCACGACGCCACCAGCGTGGTCGCCACGCGGTCGGTCGCAGCGGACCGATCGACGACTTGGTTCGTCACGACCCAGAAGACAGCGAGGAAAGCGGCGTACCAGCAAATGAGGAATCCGAGCGCCCCTGAAAACAGTGTCAACTGATAGAAGAGGACCCAGACGAAGGCGAACGCCGACAATGCCGAGGCAGCCAACAACGCCACTCCTACGACTCCGAAGTCACGCGTTCGGCGCGGAGGCGAGAGGGGGGCTGCCCGGGAGACATCGCCCGAAAGCACGGCATAGCTCAGGCTTTCGTCCGATCGGACCGTTGCCGCAGCCGGAGTGCCATTCCCGTTCGGGTGCACCTCAGTCGGAGCAACGAGAAGATCGTCCACGCCGACGCCGCGGGTCACAGGTCGACGCCTTTACCACTCCGGGACCGGTTGACGACCATGGATGCCCCGAGGTTCACGATCAAGGTGAACGTGAAGAGCACGAATCCGAGCATCAACAGGTCTTCGGTGCCCAGTACGCCGCCCGAGCCGAAATACGCCGCGATGGACGCTGCCACCGTGGATCCGCCATGTTCGAGAATGTGCGGAGAGATCACGGGGACATTACCGAGAATTACAAGAACAGCGATCGTCTCGCCCAGGGCGCGACCGAGGCCGAGCATCGATGCGCCGATCATGCCGCCCCGCCCGAAGGGGAGGATCACCGTGCGGATCATCTGGGACTTGGTCGCACCCAACGCGTAAGCCCCCTCACGTTCGCCGGGCGGCGCCAGGCTGAATACCTCGCGGGACACGGAGGCGATGATCGGCACGATCATGAGTGCGACGACAAGTCCCGCAATGAAGAAGGAGGCGTTGAACGGCGGCGTCGAAGCTTGGAAGATCGGGATGAAGGAGAGATGCCGCGTCATCCAGGAGGTCGTTCCGACGATCTGCGGCTGCAGCTCGTGCAGAGCCCACAGTCCGAAGATGATGCTCGGGATGGCCGCCCCCAGGTCCACCATCGCGATGAGAGCCGGCCGCGTTCGATTCGGGGCGTACTCTGTCAAGAACAGGGCGGTGCCGATGGCAATGGGCACGCCCAGGATGACGGCAATAACGGCAATGACGACCGTGCCGTACATCGGCGCCAGCGCTCCGAAGTGGTAGGGCTCGTGGATGGTCGAGTAGCCCGAGGTCGAGAAGTATTTCGGGCCCATGGCGCGCAAAGCCGGCAGGCCGCGTAGGAGAAGGAAGAATCCGATCAGGAATAGGATGGCGAAGGCCGTAAAACCTGCTGTCCTTGCCACGGCGCGGAAGATCTTGTCCTCCCTCGACCGGTCGTTCGGGACCGCGATGGGCTGCGGTGCGTCGCGGCCCATGCTGGGGGGCGCCAGGGTGTCTGTGGACATAGGGCCGAGTGCTGATCCTCTTGGAGAGTCTGAAGTACCGGATCAAGCTACCGGCCGGACATTACCGGACCCTGTCGTGGAGGTGAACGCCGGGTAACACTTGCGCCGGTCCCCCCGTCCGGCGGGTCCCACCCGCGCGCAGGGTGCTGCGCGCCCGCGCCGGGTGGGACCCGTCATGGACCGGCGACGTTGACGTTCCCGCTGTCGCTGACCGAGTTGTAGGTGCTGTCACCCGAGTAGGCCGCCTGGAGCATGTACGGCCCGTTGGCACTCGTCAGCTGCCCGGCGGCGATCACGCACTTCGCGATGCCCTGATTGTCGATAGTCGTGCTGATGTCGACCACGTTCGATCCCGAACCGCACGTGAGGGTGTCCGACGGAGAGTCGGATCCGGCGATGGTGAAGGTGACGGACCCCGATGGGGCACCCAAGGATCCCGTGGCCCGGACCGTCGGGTTCACCACGGCCTTGATGACCAGCCTGCCCTCATTCTTCACGGGATTGTGGTTCAAGAAGAGGTCCATGGTCGTAGGCACGGTCGTGACGAGAATGTGGGCGACGGTCGTGTTCGTGCTGGCTCCGAGATCCCCGTTGCCCTCGTAGTTGGCCACCACGTCCCAGAACCCTGGTTCGAGTCCCTCAGGAACGCCGATCTCGACCTTGTTGAAATTGTTGGAAACGTCCTTTGCTTTGGGAGCCGGCAGTTGCACATTGCCCCCCCGCGTGCCCGTTTCTGCATCACAGCTCGATGCCCCGTCCTGGCAAATGCCCCACTCGACGTCGCCGGTTGGTGCTTCCATCCCGGGAGAAGTCGTCTGCACCTCGACGCCGAGGGTAAAGCCCTGCGTCGCCACATACGAACCTTGAAATCCGAACAGTGATGTCGAGGTAGCCGCCTTGTTTACCGCCTGGACCAGGGTGCCGGCCACCGGCGACTTGAAATTCGGATCGGACAACGTCGCCGAGATGGTGTATGTGAGGGACTTGGCCGGCAGGCCAGCAGAGAAGCTGCAGGTGGCACTCAAACTTGAGATCGACTGGGTGTCCCCGCCGTCGCAGGTTTCCGTGGTCGCCGGAGGTCCATTGCCCGCGACAGTGAAGATGACAGAACCCGTGGGAGTCCCGGCCCCTGGAGAGTTGACCGCGATGTCGGCGGTGAAGCTCACCGTTTCGCCGGTGACCACCGTGCCCGATGAGCTCGTCACCATGATGGTCGTGGTCGCCTTGGCGACCACCTGCGATGCCGATCCGGTGCTCGTCTCGAAGTTGGTGTCGCCGGAGTACGTCGCTGTCACCGCGTAGGGCGAGTCGTCTGCGAGCAGACCCGCCGAGACGGCGCATTGCGCCATGTCGCTCCCGTCGAGCATCGGCATCTCACCACCGTCACAGGCGAAGGAGCTGCCGTCGTGCCCGGTGATGGCGAACGTGACCGTGCCCGTCGGCAATCCGGTGGCGGGGCTGGCGGGTGCGACCACGGCGGTCAACGTGACCCCTTGCCCGGTGACCGTGGGGTTCGAAGCGGAGGTGACCGTCGTCGTCGTCGGGCCCTTGTGGATGACTTTGGACAGCATGCCGCTGCTCGAGGCGAAGGTACCGTCGCCCGAGTAGGTCGCGGTCACGGTGTAGGGCGAGCCGGCGGCGTCCAAGCCAGCGGCGAAGGAGCATTGTGCGCTGTTGCCGGTCAGGGAGATGGTGTCGTTCACACCGTCGCACACCGGGGTGGTCGAATCCGCCCCCAAGATGGCGAACGTCACGCTGCCGGTGGGCGTCTGCGCCCCGCGTGTGACCGTGGCCGTGAAGGTGACAGGGGCGCCCGTGTACGCAGCCGTGGTGGCCGTGACGACGGTCGTGGTGCTCTTCCCTGCCGCTGCCGCGGGGGTCGCGGCGAACGCGAGGCCGGCCAAG
Source organism: uncultured Acidimicrobiaceae bacterium (assembly GCA_963741995.1). Taxonomy (GTDB): domain Bacteria; phylum Actinomycetota; class Acidimicrobiia; order Acidimicrobiales; family RAAP-2; genus Bog-473. Next base: position 73,759 of record CAVUKI010000010.1, on the reverse strand, counting down.
GCCAAGACCGAGCCGATGGTCCCCGCCCGAAATGCGATCCGCCGCAGTGCCGTCCCCATCGCCATCTACAGCCCTCCCTCACGTTGATCGCTGGTCACACTCGCAGCGGCACGTCGGACAATTCCGACCGATCGCCATCGTCGGCCGCCTCACATCGGGGCTGTCACCGGCGCATCACTTTCACCGCCCTACAACTGCCGTACCACTATGGAGCGTGCGGCGAGGGCCAGAAAGGACTCAGCCTCCTCAAGTTTGTCAGTTCACCAAGATTTAAGATTGCGTTCGCGCCGCGTTCATGCCTTCTCCGCGGGCGTCCACACGCCACCCGAGATGTGGACCCGGGATTTTCGAGAAGCTGTGCCTGTGCGCCCGTAGCCCTGGACCACGTCCTGGGAAAAGGTGGCGGTGGAGCCGGACAAACCGTAGACAGCCTCGTGGACCGTCCCGGGCGGAAACAAGAGGTGGGAGTCGGAGATGGTCACGTCGGCCCCGTGGAGCTGGACGCAGCCGACGTAGGCACTGGCGCCGCAGCGGAGCACGTCAGACTTGAAAAGAAATGGCCCACGCAGCCGCTTCGTGGTGCCGCCGACACCGTGGCGAACGACCAGGATCGCCGATCCGGACTGCGGCACGGACATGGTGCAGTGCTCCACTGTGATGTCATGCGTGCTGGCGGCGTTACTCACCCCCCCGTTTGCGAAGAAGATCGCTCCCCCCGACGCCAGGCAGCCGTCGATCGTGACGTTGCTCGCCCCCTCGCCCGTCTGGTCGCCTTCGAAATCGAAGGTGTCGAGCCCGATGTTCTTCAAGAGGACGTTGCTCACCTGCGCCCCGTCCACCGAGGCGAAGGTCAGGCCCTGGCGACCGGCCCCATCGACGGTCGCGCCGTCGATGGTGACGTTCGTGGCAGGGCCGATGATCATTCCCGAGTTGTGATCTGCTCCCCCACGGAGCGGGGCGAGGGTGATGCCGTCACCGAACGTATGACTGATGGTCACGCCGCGCACGAGGGCGTTGGCCGTCCCTTCGAATTCGATGCCGCCTGCAAAGGCGAGCCGCGGGAAGTAACCGCCCGGGTTGGCTCCTTCTATCTGCATCGACTCCAGCGTCACGTGCGATCCGCCGAGCACGGTGAAGACCGGGAAGCCCTTCGCCGAAGCGGGCTGACCCGCCTGGTCGCTGGGCACGACGGTGGAGCGGTACTCCCCCCCGTACACCGTCAGGCCTTGAGGCTTCTTGAGCTTGATGCCCTCTTCGACCTCGTAGCAGGCGCCGGGGCGCATGACGACGGTCTGGCCTGGAGCGAGCGCCTTGAACCATGACTTCAACGCGGCGCTGACGTCCACCGAGCAGTTGGCCGCAATGCTGGCCGGGGGTGCCACGCTCGGGCCGGGTGGGACGGGGACATCGATTGCGCCTCCCGTGACCACTGTGTGCGCTTGCGGGGGCGTTGTCGTTGTCGGGGCAGGCAGCGAGGTCCTCGTGTGTGTCGTCAGAGTCGTCGCCGAGCGCTGCGGTGATGAGGAGCAGGCAGCCAAGATCAAGGATGTCGCGGCGAGGACAAGGACCAACCGCAGCGTCCCGCCGGCGCGAAAACGGCTCATTCCGCGGAGGCTATCGTGAGTTCGTTCGCACCGAACGTCGGGTCAAGGGGCCATGGTCGAGGGTTACGGTGTGCCCCCCGCTCAGGGCACGGTGAGGTTCGCTACGGGCCGCGATGTACCAGCTGTCGCGGCGCTGCATTCAGCCGCCATTTCTGAAGGCTTTCTCTCCACCCTTGGTGATCGGTTTCTCTCGCGGCTCTATTCTCGAATCGTCGAGTCCTCGCACGGGTTCCTGCTCGTGGTCGACGGTCTGCCGCGAGCGGACGGGCCCACGTCCCTCGACGAGAGTACGGCAAGCCTGGCGGGGTTCGTGGCCGGTTCGGCTGAGGTCGGTCGCCTCTACCGAGAATTCCTTTGGCGCGACGGGCTCTCGGTCGCGCTGTCATCCGGTGTCACACTGATGGCATCGCTTCCACGGGTGGTCGAGAACCTCCGTTACGGGACTCGCCCACATCCCCTTGGAGTCGGCTCGGACCCACCGGCCGAGCCACTGGGTCCTGAGACCGAGTTGCTCGCACTGGCGGTGGACGGCGCCGCTCGTCGAAGGGGTACCGGGGCTGCTCTGGTGGAGGCCTTTCTGAGCTCTGCTGCAGGAAGGGGCTCGGCTTCCGCCCGCGTCGTCGTCGGAGCGGAGAACGACGCTGCTCTCGCGCTCTATGCCCACGCCGGGTTCATGGAGTCCGCCCGGCTCGAGGTTCATTCCGGGACCGAGTCGCTGCTCATGCGCGTCGGTCTGTCCCGTGCCGCGACGTGACCGTCAGCCAGAACCTCGGCGTGGCCGGAGGTGCGTTTGTCGCCTCGCTGCTCGCAACGCCTCTCGCCATCCGATTCGCCTCCCGCATCGGGCTCGTGGATCGGCCAGGGGCGCTGAAACCTCAGGCGAGCGCCACGCCCTACCTGGGTGGCATCGGTCTCGCCTTCGGCCTGGGCCTCGGTGCCGCGATCGTCGACCCCTGGCTGTTGGTGCCCTTCGGCATGGCCCTGGCCTTGGGCACCGCGGACGACGTCCGACCGCTGCCTCCTGTCGCACGGCTGCTCGGAGAACTGGCGATCGGCCTGGTGCTGGCCGCGGTCGTCTCGACACGCTTCGGCGCAGTTGGCTTCCTCCTGGTGCCGGCGGCCGCGCTCGTCCTCATGAATGGATGCAACCTTTTGGATGGGCTCGACGCGCTCTGCGGGTCGGTCACCCTCGCCGCGGCCGCAGGGTTCAGCGTGCTTCTGACCGGTGACGCCCGCAGTCTCGCGTTGGCCCTCGCCGCAGCGGCTGCGGCTTTCTTGGTCTTCAACCGCCCACCGGCCAGGGTGTACCTCGGCGACGGCGGTGCCTGCCTCATCGGCATCTCCATGACTGCGCTGCTCGCGTTGGCATGGGCCCCGGGAGTGCCACCCCCAACTGGGGTCGGGGCCCTCGCATTGATTGCCCTTCCCGTCGTAGAGGTGGCCCTGGCGATGCTCCGGCGCATGCGCACGGGTCGCTCGCTCTTCGCCGGGGACCGCGATCATCCCTACGACGTCCTGGTGCGGTCCGGCTGGCGCGTCGGCAAAACGGTCGCCGTCTACGCTCTGGCCGAAATGCTGGCGGTCGCCCTGGCCCTCCTGGCCTCACACCTGGCGAGCAAGCTGGCCTGGGTCGTCCTGGCTCTCACGGTGCTCGGCCTCCTCGCCGCCGGCCTGCAGGCAGGATCGGGGTCTCGGAATCAGAACCCGACTGACGAGCTCTCGACATGAACCAGCGCGTGTATCTGTCTCCGCCCGACGCCGGCGCCGTGGAGCGCGAGCTCCTGTTGGACGCGTTCGACTCGAACTGGCTCGCTCCGCTCGGCCCTCATGTCGACCTCTTCGAGCGAGAGCTGGCCGCACGGGTCGGCCTCGAGCACGCCGCCGCGCTGTCCACTGGCACCGCCGCATTGCACCTCGGCCTCCTCCTGGCCGGCGTCCGGACCGGTGACGAGGTCATCGTCCCTTCGCTCACGTTCGTGGCCACGGCGAATGCTGTGCGCTACCTCGGGGCCGAGCCCGTGTTCGTCGACTCCGACCCGCGCAGCTGGAGCATGGACGCTGCGCTGCTCGCCGACGAGCTCGAAACACGGGCGCGACAAGGCAGGCTGCCCGCTGCGGTCGTGAGCGTCGACCTCCTCGGTGGCTGCCCCGACTACGACGCCATTGAGCCAACCTGCGCCCAATTCGACATCCCCCTCATCGAAGATGCTGCCGAAGCACTCGGAGCAACGCACCGGGGACGCCCGGCCGGTTCGTTCGGCATCTGCGCCGCCTTCTCGTTCAACGGCAACAAGATCATCACAACGAGCGGTGGCGGCATGCTCGTCTCGAGTTCGGCGACGCTCGTCGCGAAGGCCCGGTTCCTCGCCAGCCAGGCCCGCGAGCCCGCCCCGCACTACGAGCACAGCGAGCTCGGCTACAACTATCGCCTGAGCAATCTGCTCGCCGCGTTGGGTCGTGGACAGTTGCAGGGGCTCGACGAGCGGATCGCGCGTCGCCATGTGCTCCATCGACGGTACCGCGAGGCCTTTGAGGCTGTCGACGGCCTCGACATGATGCCGGTGGGGCCGAACGTGGAGCCGAACTACTGGCTGACGTGCATCGTGGTCGATCCGTCCCGCGCCGGAATCGGACGGGAGGACATACGACTGGCGCTCGAGTCGCTGAACGTGGAGTCACGACCGGTGTGGAAGCCGCTCCATTTGCAGCCGCTCTACCGGAACGTCCGGTCGATCGGCGGAATGGTGGCGGAGAAGATCTTCGAGCAAGGCCTCTGCCTGCCCAGCGGAAGCGCCCTCTCCCCTGCCGATCAGGACCGAATCATCGCCGTCATCCTCGACATGACCCGCCGTGCCGGTTGACGGCGTGTCCACCTCCCCAAAGCATCCTTCGTTTGCATACCTCCTGCTGACTCATAAAGACCCGCAGCACGTCGAAGACCTGGCACGGCGGATCCTCGACCTGAGCCCGGGGGCCCAGGTCGTCGTCCACCATGACGCAGACGCGGGCGACCCGCCCTGGCGAGGTCATCCGTCAGCACCGTTGCACCTGGTCGAGCGTGGCCGCGTGTCGTGGGGAGACTGGTCGATGATCGAGGCCACGTTGCGCATGGTTCGTTACGCGGTCGAGCACCTCGACGCCGACTGGTTCGTCCTCCTGTCCGGTGAGCACCGCCCCGCAGTCGTCCTGCCACGATGGGAGGCGAGCACGGCTGCGTCCGGGAACGATGCGCTCCTCGCGGCAGAGCCGCTTCCCTCCCGCCTTCGGTTCGGTTCAAAGGATTTCGACCGCAATCAGTATCTGGCGCGGAGTCGCCTCCGCTGGTCGCTCTTCGACCGACCGCGCAACGACATTGCCCATCGCTCCATGGGGCTCCTGGTGAAACTCAGCTCCCGCGTTCGGCCTGTGTTGTCGGTCGAGTACATCCATCGCCGGGACGCATGGGGCATCGGCCGGCCGCGGCGCGACCGCCCGGTTCGCGGCTGGACCTTCTATCGCGGCCCCCAGTGGTTTGCGCTCAACCGGCGGGCCGCAGCGGTGGCGCTCACGATCGATCCTGCCATCGCAGAGTGGTTCGAGCACGGCTGGATCCCCGACGAGACCTATCTGCAGACGGCACTCCGTCACGTACCCGGCCTCGTCATTGCGGACATTCCGACGACCTTCGTCTTGGACACACCCGCGAAGCCCTACCCCGGATGGATGCAGCTGTCGCCCGAGGATCTTCCTGCGGTACGAGCGTCGGGACTTCCGTTCGCCCGAAAAGTCGACCTGGCGGCCTGGCCGGAGGTCGTCGCGGGCATAGATGATGCCGTGGATCAGCAGCGCCCCGAACGTCGGAGCGCCTCGACGACGGCGGCGTCTCGCGCATCGAATCAGATGCCCGGAGCCTGACAGGACCCGTTCCTGGCTCGCCTACGCTCCGCTTCGCCGGAGCTGACTGCGAACGCGGCTGCGCCTTGAGTTCGCGTAACGGTCACGTTGCTGGCCGCGCGAAGCTACGTACGTGGAGGTTGAAGGGTCACCTGGTGGAGGCTGAGGTATCCGGAGAGGAGAGCGCGGGCTCGCTCGGAGCCCGCGGAAGATGGGCGTACCTCGTCCTTTGCCACCAGAACCCTGGTCAGGTGGAGGGCCTGACACGGAGAATCCTCGAGCTCAGCCCGACGGCGCACATTGTCATCCATTATGACCTCAAGGGTGGCCCCCCTCCATGGGACGGGCGTCCGCCTGCTCGGGTCCATTTCGTCGAGCGGACGACCGTCGAATGGGGCGGCTGGTCGATCGTCGAGGCCACGTTACGGATGATCCGTTTCGCCCAGGAGCAGCTCGGCAGCGAATGGCTGGTGGTCATATCGGGCGAGCATTGGCCGGTGACCGACCTGGCGGCATGGGAGGCGGACGTGGCCGACTCTCGCTGCGACGCGTTGCTGCCGGCCGAGGAGCTCCCGGCGCGGCCGCGCTTCGGGCTGCGAGATGCTGACGCCAGCCGCGACCTGGCGCGGTGCCGGCTGCGCTGGTTCACGGTCCGCCGTCCCCGCTGGTCGCCGATACACAGGGCCTTGTCCGCGCTCGCGAAGGTCAGCAACCTGACACATCCGGTGTTCAAGCTCGAGTTCTCACTGCGCAACGAGGCCTGGTTCTTCGGAGTGGCGCGCCGGCGAGGTCCCCTGAAGGGATGGGACCTCTACAAGGGCTCGGAGTGGTTCGCCTGCAACAGACGGTCGGCGGGAGTCATACTGCAGGCCGACCAAGGGGTGGCCTCGTGGTTCCGGCACAGCCACATCCCGGACGAGTCGTATTTCCAGTCTCTGCTGCATCACGACCCGCAACTCACGATCGCGCGCACTGTGGTGACCTGGGTCCCACCCCAGCCGCCGCGCCCGACGCCGGGCTGGATGCTGTTGAAGGCCAATGAACTCCCACAAGTGACAGCTTCGGGCGCAGCCTTCGCCAGGAAGCTCCATCCGAATCGCAACCCTGAGGTGAGCGCCGCGATCGACACGCTGGTCGATGCCGGCCGGCACCGGAGCGAGGTGCGCTCCCGATGAGCTCGGCGCCTCACCCGGAGTCCCGCCAAGAGGACGGCGCTTGTTTCGCCTACCTGATCCTCGCCCACAAGGAGCCACGACAGGTGGAGGCTCTCGCCGCCAGAATCCTCGAGCTCAGCCCGTGTGCGCAGGTCGTCGTGCACCATGATCTCGCCGCAGACGACTTGCCGTGGGGAGGTCGACCGCCGAGCCGTATCCACTTCGTGGAGCGTGGTCGGGTCCTTTGGGGCGACTGGTCCATTGTGGAGGCCACCTTGCGCATGGTCCGGTTTGCTCTCGAACGGCTGCGCGCCGACTGGTTCGTCGTGCTCTCGGGCGAACACTGGCCGGTCAAGGATCTCTGGCAATGGGAAGCCACGACGGCGGCGTCGGACATCGACGCGTTCGTGGAAGCTGATCCATTGCCGAAACGGCTGCGCTTCGGGCGATCCGATGAGGGCGCCAACATGTACCTGTCACGGTGCGTCCACCGGTGGGTCAGTGTGCACCAGCCCGGCATGTCGGTCGCGCACCGTGCTATCGGCGGACTCTGGAAGCTCAGCCTCTACCTCAACCCGATCTTCACAGTCGAGTACTCCCACCGCCGCGAGACCTGGTTCTTCGGCCGTCCCCGATCCCGTGGTCCCGTGAAGCATTGGGCGTTCTACAAGGGTTCCCAGTGGATCGCCTTCGGCCGCCGGGCCGCCGAGTCGATCCTGCACACGGACCCAGCCCTCAGCGAGTGGTTCCGCGGCGGTCACATTCCCGACGAAACCTATTTCCACACGGTCCTGCGCCATGCCGAGGATCTCGTGGTCACCACCGATGTCGTGACCTATGTCCCGATTGGACCGCAGAAGCCGACGGCGCGGTGGATGGTCCTCACACCCGAGGATCTCCCGGCCGTCTGGAGCTCGGGCGCGGCCTTCGCCCGCAAGATCGACCTGGCCAATCGACCCGAGGTCATCGAGGCCATGAACGCGGAGGTGAACCGGCGGCTGGCCGCGAGAGATGGGCCAGGAGGTACCGACACCACGAACACAGGCGGACGGCCTCGCTCGACCGAGCCAGGCGCGCATCCGGACCTTCCTGCCTGCGTGGCGGTCGTCGGGATGCACCGCAGCGGGACGTCGGCGACGGCCGGGCTGCTCGTCGGGTTGGGGCTCGCCGGTCCGAGAGCGGAAGACCTCGTGCCGGCCAGCGAGTCAAATCAGCGCGGCCACTGGGAGAGCGAGGCGGTGCACATGTGCAATGTGCGGGTGCTGGCCGCGCGGGGAGCCGACACGTACGCCCCGCCACCACCCGAGTCGAGCTGGGAGAACGACCGTAAATTCGACCCACTGCGAGTCGAGGCAGCTCAGTGGTACAGCTCCACGTTCGATGGAAGACCTGTCGTCTTGAAAGACCCTCGACTCTGCATAACCCTGCCCCTTTGGAGAAGCGCGCTCCCCGGTCTGCTGGCGACCATCTTCGTGCTGCGCGACCCGTTGGAGGTGGCTCGTTCGCTGCAGGCACGAGACGAACTCCCCATCGTCCTCGGCCTGGCGCTGTGGGATCGCTATGTGCGCTCAGCAGCCTTGAGTCTCGAGGGTTCACCCACCCTCGTGGTCGACTACGCGGCCATGCTGGCGGATCCGGTCAAATGGAGCGACGTCGTCTGCGGCTACCTCGAGGAGTTGGGCGTCCACCTCGACCCCGATTCGAGAGGTGCTGGGCTGAAATTCCTGGACGCCCGCCTCAGGCATCAGACCAGTGACAGATCCGAATACGAGCCGCTCATCGGAGCACACCGCGAGGTCCACGCCATCATGACTGAGCGCGTGGGGACCCACGCTGCTTGGAAGCCTCCGGAGTTGCCCCCCGCTCCACCGTGGGCCGACTACGTACTCCAATTGCGGCGTGAGGTCGTGCTGGCCAAACACGAGCTGTACTGGACCAAGTCGTCGCGAATGTTCCGGGCGGCCGAGCGCGCTCTGGCGCTTTGCGGGAAGCGGCCCACGACCGTGGACATCACAGTTCGGAACGTCCGAGCAAAAGACACAGCTGGACCTGTGAGCAGTCTCTCCCAGATGGCAGCGATCATTCGTGCGGGTGCGCGATGAGCCAAGGCGCCGGTCGCCCCGGGACCCACGCCGTAGTCGTTGGTATGCACCGGAGCGGCACCTCCGCGGTGGCCAACGCCGTCGTTCGGCTCGGCTTGACGCTGCCCGACGTGTCCGACCTCATCACTCCTGGCCCCTTCAACGAGCGGGGCTATTGGGAGAGCCGGAGGTTCGTGACGTACAGCGATACCATCCTGCGCCACCTCGGCGGAACCTGGTCGGCGCCACCCCTTCCCGAACAGGACTGGGCGCTGGCCGACGACCGGTGGACTTCCGAGCTCCGGACCGGCGCCGCAAAGTTCGTGCGGGAAGAGTTTCGGGGGCCGCATCTTGTCTTGAAGGATCCGCGGCTGTGCATCACCCTTCCACTCTGGCGCACCGCCCTCCCCGAACGACCGGTCGCCATCCTCGTCCTACGGGACCCTCTGGAGGTCGCCCGTTCACTCGGCCACCGCAACGATTTTCCACTGACCCTTGGGCTCGCGCTCTGGCGTCGCTACGTGCAGCAATCCATCGCGGCCGTCGAGGGCCTGCCTGTGTTCGTGCTCGAATACGGCGAGCTCATAAGTGAGTCGCAGCGAGGGTTGAGTGACCTCGCTCTCTTTCTGGCCGAACAGGGGATCGAACTCGCCGGCCACAACCTGCCCGAGGCCGTGGCCGCGCTCGAGCCGGCGCTCCGGCACCACTCGACCGCTGGAAGCGATACAGCCCCGCGCACGTCAGATGTTCTCGTCGAGGAACAACGATCGTTTGCGCAGTCCATTCTCTCGAGACGCGGACCGAATCCGCAATGGTCCACGTTCGCAGCGCTCGCAGAGCCGCAGTGGGTGAACGACGTGATCACACTCGAGCGCAGTGGTGAGATGGTCACGTTCGGAATCGCGCGCGCCGAATCGGAACTGAAATGGATCAAGCGGTCCCGGCTGTTCGCTGCCACCCGGGCGATCTGGCGCGCGACCTCCTCGGGCCCCACCCTTTCGGAGCTCCCAGCTCCTACGGGAAACGGGAGCGCGGCTCCGGAGAACCAGCGGGACCGCCTGCTCCGTTGGCCAAGCGCACCCAGGCGGGTACTCAATCGCCGCCCGGCGGCAGTCGGACCCCAGATCCGAAACATGGAAGACCCGGTGAGCCCTGAAACCCTCCCGGGCTTCCGGTTCTGCGCGGTCATCAAGACGTGGATGGACGAAGACCTCATCGAAGCCACCGTTCGCAATGTCTTCGCGCATGGAGCCGACGCCGTCTATCTGGTGGACAACGCGAGCAGCGACGCGACGCTGGCCAATGCAACGCGCGCCGGTGCGACTGTTGCGGAGGTCTACGAGACGGAGGTCTTCGACGGCAGACTCGTGCAATCGCTGGTCAATGCGGTCGTGGCGCGGGAGTCCCTGCGCAGCGGCGCCGACCACGTGTGGTGGCTCCTCCTCGACAGCGACGAATTCCCGGAGGGCCCCGCCGGGCAGACGGTGCGGGAGTACCTGGCCGGCCTCGACCGCCGGTTCCGCGTGGTGGGCGCGACGTTCATGAATCACGTCCCGAGCGGCTCTCCCGAATACCTCGAAGGCTTCCACCCCATCGACTTCCAGCCCCTCTGCTACGTCTTCGAGCCCGCCAACAACCCGCCGTGCCCCCTCGGGCACTGGAAGCACCCCCTGCAGCGTTTCGACCGCCATGGGCAGTTCGTGCTGAGCAACGACGGCGCCCACCTGGCCTTTTCCTCCGATCCGCTGGTCGAGCCGCGAGAAGGCATCGTGATGCACCACTTCCAGTATCGTGACGAGCAGTTCACCCGGGCCAAGCTCGAGCTCATCTGCGGTCCCCGGGCCAACCGCATCGGCCTGCACGAATCAGCCGGCTTCAGCGGGTTCGCCCGACGCCGCCGATCACTTGACGCTGTGTACACGCAGCAGTGGGACGCGCTCGATGTCCTGCCGAACCGCCGAGTGTCGGCTCACCGGAATCCTCGGCCCTGGTCGGACCTGGCCGGGGTCAAGAGGTGGTACGAGCGAAAAGACGCCGAGCAGGCGCGGGATGAGTATCTTCGCAACGAGGAGAAAGGCGGTACATCGCCGACCGACCGCCGAGAGGGGTCGGCATTGTGAGACTCTTCAGCCGGAGGAGTCGAGCTCCCGCATTCGGCCCAGAGCAGGGCCCGATCGTCGCAGGAGGGGTCGGCGGCAGTGGCACCCGGGTGGTCGCGCAGATCATGCGCCAGCTCGGGGTCTCTACCGGCTCGTCCCTGAACAAAGCGGGCGACAACAAGTGGTTCACCTTGCTGTGCAAGTTGCCGCGGTACGACCTCGACGTGCATTCGCCTGACCAGATACTCGTGTCGCGGTCGCTCGATCTCCTCGAACGGGCCATGACCGGACAGATCTCACGAGGCGACCGGCGCGCCATCGCGGACGTCGTCGAACGTTGCCAGATGGAAGCCCGGGCTCGACCACTGCTGGACGACCGCCCACCCGAGTGGCTACGAGAAATTGGGGCGACCTTGCTTCTCTCCCGAGAGACCATCCCCAGAAGTGCACCGAAATGGGGCTGGAAAGAGCCGAACAGCCATCTTTTTCTGCCGCATCTGCTCCGCCACTTCGGCGATCGGCTGCGCTATGTGCACGTCATCCGAAACGGCGTGTACATGGCCCACAGCCGCAACCAGGCCCAGGTGAGCCGCTGGGGACAACTTTTCGGGCTCGAGGTTCGCAGAACCCCGCCGACACCCCAGGACTCTCTCGACTATTGGATCGAGGCCAACGAGCTTGCCCTGACGCGTGGACGTGCGATGCGGCCGGGCCGCTTCCTCGTCGTCAATTACGACGAACTGTGTAGAAACCCCTCCAGCGTTGTCCCCACACTCGTCGAATTCCTCGGCTTCGATCCCCCGACTTCGATCATGGACGAACTTGTGACGCTGCCCCGCCTGCCGACGCGTCCGACGCTGACGCGCGGTCAGATGGAATTCGAGTTTGGGCCGGAACGGCTGACGCGGGTTCGCGATCTGGGGTTCTCCCTCGAGGATGCGGCATGACGGCGGCGATCATGTCTGGCTGGGCTCGGGCGTCATGGAATCGGGCTGCTCCAGGCGGCGGTAGAAGTCCGGGGATTCGCAGATGGCGCGATACATCTCGTCCGACCGGCGCTCCTCCATGCGTATGTAGGAGTTGAGTTTTCGAGCCCGAACCGAGTCCAAGCCGAGGAGCAGCAACGTCCTCGCATGCGAAAGGCGCAGGTCCTTCAGAGATTTCGCGCGCGCCTGTGTCCGAAGGTAGAGATACTGCTCGTTCTCGGACACCGGGACATTGGCTTCGTCGACTCGTGCAATCGGCGGCCTGAAGCCAGCGCCGTGGTGGTAGATATGACCGTCGTAGAGGCCGTAGAGAAGCGGGTGAAGGTCGATCGCATTTGAGCGCAGAATGGGACGCCACGCCATCGAACGGTCATGCAGGATGGAGAGTAACCGTCCGCCGACGTCGGAAGCTTCAATTCCTTGGTCGGTCACCCACGGTCCCGGACGCCAATCGCCCTCTATATCCCTCCAGAAGCCGACCGTCGTGACGCAGAAGCACGGATGGGGTTGGAGGTCTCCCGCGTTCTCATCACGGCGCACCGCCGCCAGGGGGTATCCAGCCAGAAGCTCCTCGAGCCACGGATCGAGCGGGCGGATGGGGAATGCGTCCCCATCGATGAAGACCAGCAGATCTTCGGGATCAGCGTGCTCCACAATGGTGCGAACCAAAGCATTCAACTTGTCTGCATGCGTCCCGCCACTCCTGGCGGTGTAGGAGAACCGGACGTCGAATCGCGGTTCCACCCCCTGGAGGTTCGCGTAGGTGCGGTAGGGAGCCGAGATGAAGGATGACAGGCCCCGGCTCTGGGGCGCGATCCATTTCGAATCCATCCAGTGCACCGTGGCGACGTGGATCATGCCTGATCACACGCGCGCAGTCAGCTGCGTGCGCAGACTTCCGCCGTCGATTGTGTTGGCCGCAGTGCGATCGGCGGCAGAGAACCATTCGACCGTCGACTGCAGACCGAGCCGTAGCGGGGTGGGCACGATCGCGGGAAAGTGATCCCTGAGCTGAGAGGGATCACCCTGAGAATCGTGCACGTCGCCTGGACGTGGAGGCCCATGGTGCGTGACGACGGCTCTCCCGAGCAGCGCCTCCAGCTCAGAGACGAGTGCCAGCAATGAAGTCCGAGAGCCGAACGCGAGATTGAGCGGGTGGTCCACGGTGACCATGCGGGCGAGCGCGTCGGCGATCACCGATGCCACGTCCCCGACGTACGTGAAGTCACGGGTTTGGGTGCCGTCGCCGTCGATCGTCAAGGGATGGCCGGCCAGCACAGCGTTGACGAAGGCCGGAATGACCGCAGCGTACGCATGGTCGGCACGCTGCAGCGGACCGAACACGTTGAAGAAGCGGAAGACGAGGACCGAGAGCTGAAACGATCGTGCGTAGGCCAGCGCATAGCTCTCGGTGGCCAATTTGCTGGCGGCATACGGACTCACCGGTCTCGTCGGATGGTCCTCACGCGTCGGCATGGTGGCGCCCCGGCCGTACACGGAGGATGAGGATGCGACCACCACGTATGCGCCGTGAAGACGCGCCGCCTCCAGGACGATCATGGTGCCCGTGGCGTTGGCGTCGTGACTCGCTCGGGGGTCCTCGAGCGACCTCGCCACGGCCGGCACCGCCGCCAAGTGGACCACCGCGTCCGCGTTGCCAACGAGCTTCGATACGAGACTCTCGTCGAGGATGCTCCCCTCGACGAGCTGGACCCCCTCCAACTCGGCCAGATTTTCGCGACTCCCTGTCGACAGGTCGTCCAGGACGACCAGGCGCCCCGCACCCCCGGACCGGCGCAGGGCCCGGCAGACGTGCGACCCGATGAAGCCCGCTCCCCCGGTGACCAGGATGTCCATCTACAGCCGTTCCACGTTGGGCCCGGTGAGGCGACCTCGAGTGTCGAGCAGATAACGAGCCTGTCGTCCGATGCCTTCCAGATCGAAGGCGTCGTGATCGGTGACGAGGACGACCGCGTCCGCGTCCGCGATCACTTCCGGACTCGGGTCGACGAGGAGGGCGGGAAGGCCGTCACGAAGGGAGTCAGCGAGCGACCCCAAGTCGACGACGTGGGGGTCCGCCACGCTGACGACGGCACCCGAGCGACGAAGCAGCTCGACGATGACACGGCCCGGGCTCTCACGGGAATCGCCCGTGTTGCGCTTGTACGCGAGGCCGAGCACCAGGATCCGGCTTCCGTTGAGCGGCTTCGACGAGCGGTTCAGACCCTCGGCGAGGCGCTTGACCACGTACTCGGGCATGTGGTCATTCACGTCGTTGGCCAACTCGACGAACCGGAAGGTCTGTCCGAGCGAACGACGCACCCGCCAGGACAGATAGCTGGGATCGATCGGCAGGCAATGACCTCCCACACCCGGGCCCGGCTTGAACGACAGGAAACCGAACGGTTTCGTGGCAGCGGCGTCGACTGCCTCCCAGACATCGATATCGAGAGCGTTGGCATAGACGGCCAATTCGTTCATCAACGCGACATTGACATGTCGAAAGGTGTTCTCCAGAAGCTTGGTCAGCTCGGCCTCACGCGTCCCCGATACGGGAACAGTCCTGTCGACGATGGTGTCGTAGAACCCGCGCACGGCGTCCAGGGACGTCGCATTGATGCCGGACACCACCTTCGGCGTGTTGACCAGGTCCCAAACGAAGTTTCCAGGATCGATGCGCTCGGGGCTGTAGCCAAGGTGGAAGTCGACCCCGGGAACGAGCCCGGACCCGGCCTCGATCAATGGCGCGACGAGCTCCTCGGTGGTGCCGGGATACGTCGTCGATTCGAGAATCACGATTGCGCCCGAACGGACATGGGCCGCAACGACACGCGCAGCGTCCTCGACGTGCGAAAGATCGGGCACTCCTTCTCGCAGCGGTGTCGGGACATCGATGATCGCAACATCGAATCGCTCGAGCTCCCCGTCGTCTGCTGTCACCCGATAGCGGCCTGAGGCCATGGCCGCCCGCAGGACGTCGGACGAAACGTCGGAGACGAACGACTCTCCTTCTGCAAGCGCTTTGACTCGTGCCTCGTCGCGATCGAAGGCGACAACATTGTGGCCCACAGCCACGGCCCGCATGGCCAACGGCAACCCGACATAGCCCTGGCCCAGGATGGCCACCCGACGTCCCTGCACGGTGTTTGCGTCGCCTTCGGGAGTCAGAGCGGGAAAGGTGCCTCCTGGAGTCATGCGCCGAAACTTGGAAGCGGGTACGCGGCCAACCGGCGCCGGTCGCGCCCGTCCGGTCTGTAGGAGCGACTCCAGGCGGAGATCGGGACGACGTCGGACACGCCGAAAGTCTCCCACGCAGACCGCACCGCCTCGGCCACGACAGGCTCCAACCGCCAAGACGACGCCTGCCGCTCGACCTTGCGCACCGACAGATCCTCTCGCAGGACAAGCTGCACGACGTCGCGTTTTGCCAACAGGTCGTTCCTGTATTCGTTGAGACGGGCATGGACGCATGCCGCGATGAGACGCTCTTCTCGTCCCAATGCGCTGAACGTCACGGATCTCGGGGTGAACGTCACGCGATTGGAGAAGAGGTCGTCCGCCTCGACTGGCGCCCCGAAATTCTTGGGCGCCAGCGAGGCGTACACCACGACGCGGATCCCGTCCCTCGAGGGGTGCATCAGTGCACTCTGTTTCCTCCGCCTGCGCTTCGCGCCATTTGGGCGCAGTATCCCTCGCTCCACCAGGGCCGTCACGGCTTCCTCCTGCTGCGTCGGAGGGACGAGCAGGTGCAGCGTGTCATAGAGGCGGAGCCCCGGCTCCTCGTAGTCCAATGCAGCGGTCGCCGGGCCGTGCAACAAGCAGGTTTCAATACCCTGTCGGTCGAGCGCCGCGACCACCTCATCGAGGCAACGGTCCGCCTCCGACCGACGTTCCTGGGCGAGGGCAAGGCGGTCGGTCAGGTCCTCGCGCTGCGCTGTCGTGACGGGGAAAGCGCCGCAGTCAGCTGCATGCAGAGCCAAGCTGAGCACCAGCTCTCGGCCGAGCGCCGTCAGCAGCTCATCCCAGGCTTCCGCTCCCAACGGACGCGCGGCAACGGGACGCTGTGATGGATGGAGACCGTGGCCTGCGATCGCGACGAGCAGGTCGGCCGGCGTCATGCCGGGATTTCGTCTTCAACCGCCTTCGGCGCCAACGCTTGCCTGCCTGTGCGCTTGGCGTCGATAGTTCCTATTTTTTCGTCCGGAACGCCGTCCCGCTCCTCCTCGGCCACCATGTCGAAAAGGACCCGCCGGGAACGGACTTCATTGCGGTCGGACACCGCGACCGACAGCTCCGCCAGGCAGATTTCCAAACGGTCGACTCCCGTGCGCTCCGGGACGGACCGCTCGAGGCGAAGCACGGAGGGATGTTCGGTCGCAACGAGGCGCTCGCTCGGGCTGTGTAGCTGCTCATGCAACCTCTCGCCGACCCTGGGCCCGATAATGCGAATCGGGATATCCGTTCCCGGGTGCAGACCAGACAGCCGTATCATCCGTTTGGCCATGTCGAGGATGGAAACAGGCTCGCCCATCTCCAGCATGTAGACGTCCCCGCGCTCGGCCAGGACGGCGGACTGCAGGACGAGCTGGACCGCTTCCTCCACGCTCATAAAGAACCGCGTCATGTGCGGATCCGTCACCGTGACAGGACCCCCGGCCGCGATCTGCCGGCTGAAGGTCGGGATGACGCTGCCCCTGCTGCCAAGGACGTTGCCGAAACGCACGGCGCAGTACGGCTTGCCTTCGGGGGCATACGCCAACAACAGCTGCTCGCCGACACGCTTGGTCGCGCCCATCACGCTTGCCGGGGTCACCGCCTTGTCGGTCGATATGAAGACGAAGTGCTCGGTGTGGAAATGCGCCGCGGCGTCGAGAACGTTCTTCATCCCCAGCACGTTCGTGCTCACGGCCTCGACGACGTGCGTCTCGAGGATCGGCACGTGCTTGTGCGCAGCCGCGTGGAAAACGACCTCGGGCTGCCAGCGCGAGAACACCTCGAAAATGGCGTCTCGCCGCGCGATGTCAGCGAGGACCTGCTCACTCTTGCAGTCCGCCAGCTGGCCGACGTCGTGCAGATGAGTCTCGTCATGGTCGAGCATGATCAGGATGTCCGGATTGAATCCCGACACCTGCCGGCAGATCTCCGAGCCGATTGAACCCCCGGCGCCTGTCACCAGCACCCTCCGGCCCTCGAGGGCCGAGCGAACCGCAGCCAGATCGGTGACCACTTCGTGACGTCCGAGAAGATCCTCAATGCGTGTTTCACGCGCAGAGCGGACCGAGACGGAGGGCGCGCTCACGGAGCCCACGAGCTCCTGCAGGCCGGGCACGATCTTCAAGACGGTCTTCGCCTCTTCGGCCAATCGCACGCATCGCTCGACCAGCGAGGTCGACGGGTCCGGAATGGCGAGCAGAACCTGCTGGATCTGCAGCTTCGCAACCGCCGCCGGAATATCGTCGATGGAACCGACCACCGGAACTCCCATGAGCGAGTACCCGTGTGTTCGTCCGTCATCATCGAAGACGGCGACCGGAAAAAGGCCGGCAGCGGGGTTGCGCAACATTCCTCGCACGACCGCCGCACCGGCGTCGCGGCTCCCGATCACTCCGACCCGCAGCCCCATACCCCTGTTCGCCCTCTGCCATCCGAGGAGTCGGGAGTGAAAGCGCAGGACCCCGATGCCCAGCATGGTGAGAAGGCAACCCAACGGAAGGACGAGGAATGGAACCCGTGTGATCCGGTCCGCGAAGCCGAAGGGGTAGAGAGCTGTGAGCACGGCAAGCGTGCAGAGACAGGAGAGCACGATGTTGCGCGCCTCTTCGATGCCGGCATGTCTCCAGATCCGTCCGTACAGTCCGAAGCACCAGTTTGCGATCAGCTGCACCGTCAGAGTCACCGCGAGGAAGATGACGAGCTTGTGCATGTAGTCGGCAGGAGCTCGATCGCGTAACGATGCCGCTTCTGCCAGTCCGTACGCGCCCAGGATGACGACGACATCGAGCAGGAGGAAGACCAGCCGTGACCGCACCTTGGTCGCCAACACGCTGAGGCGAACAGTCCCCCAACCTCGCTGATCGGTCACTTTGCCACTGTTCGACGAGTGAGGAGACGGCTGTTCAGGTACAGGGGACGGAATCGACGCACCGCTCCGGCGGTCTCGGCTGGGCGAATCTCGTTCTGGCGAGGCACTTCGGATGCGATTTGCACTCCCGCCAGAATGTCCGTGGTCCTGCGAACGGTCAAGCCCATAAAGCGACGTGAACCTGGACATTCTCGCAGAACATCAAAGGTTTACCTGGGGGTACCCCTGCGTTCGCGTTGGAGTCGCAATTGTCGCGGCGAGGAGGCCGAGCTCAGGTGCTCACGGATGCGCTTCTGACGCGCCGTCTTTCTCGTGAAATTCACTCGAGTTCACTCGGAGGACGGAATGCTGACACCTTGCGGACGAAGCGTCCTCGTCGCGACCGTCCCTGCACCTGGGCTGCATCCGGGATTCGCTAGTATCCCCAAGCCGGACCCGTCGTATGAAAGCGCAGACCAGGGGCGCTCGGGGACGGTCCGCCATTCCGGAGGTCGAGTTGGAGCCCATCTCCTATCTGAGAGCACCCATCCGGCGCTGGCCGGTGGTTGTCTCTGTTGCACTCGTGGCGATGATCGTGGCACTCCTCGTTCCCGTGGGATCGGACTCCGCCTACCCAGCCAACACGTGGAAGGCCCCCGCGCAAATGGGCCTCAACCCGCCCTACGGATCGAACGGATTGGGGGCAAAGGTCAGTGTGAAGCAAGTCGAGTTCTATGCCCAGGCCCCCGCCGTGATGGCCGCAGCGGCAAAAGCCGACGGCATCGCGTTCACCAATCAGCTGCGATCCGACGTCATGCTTGCGAAAGTGAAGATACCCGGCGTCCACGGGAGCATTCTTGAAGTCTCAGTGCTGCAGCCGACGAAGCACGAAGCGGCAAGCCTGACCAATGCATTCGTCGCGGCCCTGGCGAGCTACACCCAAGTCCAGCTGGTGAAGCAGCACGCGAACGCGATTGCCAAGCAGCAGGCCTATATCGCGAACCTCGAGAAGGCAATCGCCGGCCTGCCCAAAGTGAAGGCCCCCCCCACGACCACCACGACGACGACCCTGCCCACCGTCAAGGTGAAGACGAAGAAGACGAAGAAGGCTGAGAGGGTCAGCACTCGCAGCTTGCACGGGACGCACCCCGGCACAGCATCTACGTCGGTTGCCTCCGCCACGGCACTGACGCTGTCGGTGTCGCCCCGCATCGAGCTGGTGGACACCGCGACGACGGCCATCACGACGCCCCCCACGACCCCGGCGACCATCCCGGCCACGTCGCCACCCACAGGTGGCACGGGGACCGGCGCGACGACGACTATCCCACTCAACAACAGGACCATCGTTGACGAAAACCACGTCCTCGCTACCGCGCTCGGTGGCGCCATCGCCGGCCTGGGGAAGTTGGACGCTGAGGGCGTCGCGCCCAGCGGCATCAGGGTCATCGCGCCGTCGAGCCCGAAGCATGCGGTGAAGTTGAACCCCAATCCCCCGCTCCTCTCGAACGCATTCCTTCGGGCCTTCCTGGGTCTCGTGATCGGTGTCCTGCTCGGCGTGGTCGCCACCTGGCTCCTCGACGCCTTCGACCGGCGACTGCGGACCTCGAAGCGAGCGGAGGAGGTCTTCGGCCTGCCGGTAATCGTGGAGATTCCCGCCACCGACGCGAAGTCGGTGTCGACGATACCGATCGTCGACGTGATCGTGGACCCGTACTCACCGGCCTCCGAGGCGTATCGCCGGCTCCACGTCGCGATCCTCACGGCGCCACCGGTCACTTGGGTCAAGAGGGGGTACGGCTACCAGGAAGACCTCCTCGAACTGACGCCGCTCCGGCCGCCCCAGGAAATCCTTATCGGCGCGCCGGCCCGTGTTGGCACAGCCCAGGCACCGGGCGGCCCGGGGGGGGTCCCGAACGATGCGGTGACGGGGCGCCTTCCCGTACCGCTCGGCTCTCGCAGTCTCAGAGCCCCGCACCGCGCCCGGTTCTCGATTCTGGTGACGGCGCCGACCGACGAGCCCACCCGTTCCCTCGTCGTGGTCAACCTCGCGGCGGTATTCGCCGAGGCCGGAGACCGGGTGCTGGTGGCGACGACGGGCGGGATGCGCAGCGGCATTGTCAGCAACGGCATGCTGTCACCGACCGGAGATGGACCCTATTCCGAGTTGACGGCTTCGGAGATTGTGGCGAACGCACGACCTTCGCAGATCCCGGGCGTGTCGAGCCTCGCTCTCGGGCAACTGTTCCCGAACCCGAGCAAGCTGGCCCTCAACGCACGCGCACTGGTCGAGGCGGCGCGTGACGTCGTTGACGTGATCCTGTGGGAGGCCCCGCTTCTCTCGACCCAGGACGGCACCGCGCTCTTGCCGGCGGCCGATCTCGTCGTCGTGATCGCTGAAGCGTGGCATACGACCGTCAGAAACGGGCTGCAGTCACAGCGTCTCCTGGCGCAGCACCGGCCGCCCGTGCTCGGGCTCGTCATGACCAACATGCGAGCTGACCACCCCAGCCTCAGCGCGGCACCCTGACGCCGCCCTCCCTGCCTGGCGGGGAGGGATCCTTTGCCAGAGGGTCAACTCTGCGTCCTCAGGTCGGGAGGTCGTGCTCCCCGGTCGTCCTGCCGTAGCGCGGGTGGGGCCCCCAACGGCCCCGCAGGCCGTCGATGAGACCGTGCATCGTCGCCTTGCGTTCCGCGTTGGTGGCGGCCAGCTGTAAGCGCCGCGCCGAATACACCATGTGCCAAGCCTGCCAGGTCACTGGGCCATGGGCCCGTGCCAAGTGAAAGTAATTTCGCGGCCACATAGTACGCACGCCACGGTTCCTCCGCGTCGCCCGGACGATCCGTTGTCAGAGCTGCTGCGCGGCCTGCAGAGGTCTGAACCCGTGCCGCGGCGCGCGCCGACTCGGTGTCGAGGAGGACGCGCAGGCCCGATGCACGCAGGCGAAGGAAGAAGTCGAAGTCCTCGAAACCGAAGAACCACTCAGGTCCGGGCAATACGCCTCGCTCGACAACGGATCGGGCAACGAGGGTCGCTCCCCATGCCGCCACGTCGACCGGCACGAAGGGCGGGGCACCCGGCTCGGGGACCACATTGACCGAATTCCCGCGACCGACGAAACGGCGCCCGTAGGCGACCACGGCGCCGACGTTATCCGTCTCGCCACCGCAGTGGCGGGACAAACGCCCCAGAACGGGCGAGACCCGGGGGGTGGGCAGGTTGAACAGTCCGACATCGTCCTCGCAGAGGTACGCCCACTCTGTCGTGCTGTCCTCGAAAGCGGCCTCCAGGCCGGCACGAAATCCGCCTGCAGGACCGAGGTTGGCCGGAAGGCGGATCGTACGCACCGACGCCTCCAACTGAGGGTCATCCAGGCCGCCGTCTCGGTTGACCACCAGCACGACACGGTCCGGCGGGAAGCCCTCCTGGTGCAGCAGCGCTCGAACGACTTCACCGGCCAGACGCGGCCGCCGGTACGTCAACACGACTGCCGTCACGGGCGGAGCGTGGTTGGAACGGGGAACGGACTCGCCTGAACAGGGACCGGACCCGGGCACGGCGCGAACGTTACTTGCCGCCCTGCTTCCCCTCGACATCGGATGGCGCGCCCGGGCCGAGCCCGAGGGTAGCGTAGATCTCTCGCGTCGCGCTCGAAGTGTTGAAGGTGTAGAAGTGCAATCCTGGCACACCCGATGCCAAGAGCTGCGCGCACAGCTCGGTCGCCAACTCCACTCCCTCCTTGCGCACCGCGTCAGCGCCGCCGCGCTCGTCGGCGGCACGGAGCCGGGACTCCATGCTGGGCGGGGCGGCGGCGCCCATGGCGCCCAGGCGCCCCATGGTCGAGATGGACGTGACGGGCAGGATCCCCGGCAGAACCGGCGTCTGTATCCCCCGCGTGCGGAGGTCTGCCACCAGACCCTCGTACTCCGGGGCCTCGAAGAAGAACTGCGTGATGGCGAAGTCCGCGAGTGCCACCTTGGCGGCCAGATAGTCGCGGTCCGACGCCAGGTCGGCCGACCGCGGATGGCCGGCGGGATGGGCGGCCACCCCGACGGAGAATCCGCCGATGGCGCGGGCCAGCTCCACGAGTTCGGCGGCGTAGGCCAGCTCGCCCGGACCGGCGGCCGGGTCCTCCGGCGGGTCGCCGCCCAGCGCCATCAGGTTCTCCACGCCAGCCCTTCGGAGCGAGACCAGGATCTCGGCCAGTTCGAGGCGAGTGTGGGCCACGCAGATCAGATGCGCCATCGGATTCAGTGTGGTCGTGTGCAGCATTCCGGAGACCAGGTCGAATGTGCGCTGACGCGATTCTGCGCCGCCCCGGTAGGTGACCGAGACGAACGAGGGATCCAGCGGCTGCAGCTCGACCAGGGTCCGCGAGAGCGTCGTCAACTCCTTGTCGTTCTTCGGAGGGAAGAATTCGAACGAGTAGGTGGGGCCCTGGGCGAGGAGCTCGGCGATCCGTGTCATGACGACGGCTCCCCCCCTTCCCCCGCCCCCTCCTCGACCCGGCCGAAATCATCTTCGAGCCTGACGATGTCGTCCTCTCCGAAATACGTGCCCTGTTGCACCTCTATGACCACGACGTCGGTGCCGCCCTCGTTGGCGATGCGGTGCGCGCTCTCGGTCGGGATGTCGATCGACTCCCCGGCGCGGACCTCGGACACCACGTCGTCAAGCGTGACCGTGGCGGTGCCCGACACGATGAACCAGTGCTCGGCCCGCTTGGCATGGCGCTGGTAGCTGAGGCGCTTGCCCGGACGCACCACGATGCGCTTGACCTTGTGGTCGAGCGCCTCATCGTCGAGGACCGTGTAGTTGCCCCACGGCCGTTCCTCGTATTCCCGCTCAGCCATGCCGCTCACCTCGCCCCGCGCTCCGCCGCCCTCACCGCGTTGCGCAACAGCATGGCACGGGTCATGGGCCCGACCCCACCAAGGCGGGGCGTGATCCAGCCGGCCACCTCCGCCACGTCCGGGTGGGCGTCGGGGATCAGCTTTTTCCCTTCGAACGTCGTACCCGCCGACACCACGGCTGCGCCGGGCTTCACCATGTCAGGCGTGAGCATGTGGGGCTGGCCCGCCGCCGCGACGACGATGTCGGCCGTCCGGGTGATGGCGGCCCTCTCGGCAGGATCAACGCCGGTGTGCACGACGCTCACGGCGGCATTCAAGCCGGCCTGCTTGAGCGTGAGCAGGTTGGCCAGCGGCCGACCGATAGTCACGCCGCGACCAATGATCGCGACATGGCGCCCCTCCACCGGGACATCGTAGGCGTGCAGCAGTTCCACGATGCCGGCAGGCGTGCAGGGCAATGGCCCCGGAGTGCCGAGCACGAGACGACCGAGGTTCACGGGGTGCAGCCCGTCGACGTCCTTGTCGGGGTTCACGGCCAGGAGCGCCTGCTCCTCATCGAGGCCGGCCGGCAGCGGCAGCTGCACCAGGAAGGCGCTCACCTTCGGGTCGGCGTTCAAGCGGGCGATGGCCTCCAGTACATCTTGCTGGGTGGCCGTCGCGGGGAGGTGCTCGCCGACCGAGTGGATGCCCAGCGTCGCGCAGTCCTGGTGCTTGAGCGCGACGTAGCGCTCGCTCGGGCCGTCGTCGCCGACGAGGATGGTGCCCAGACCCACGTGCACGCCCTCGGAGGCCAGCGTGGCCACGCGGTCGGCTACCTCTGCGCGGATGCGAGCCGCCACCGCCTCGCCATCGAGCAGGATCGCCGTCATCGTCCGTACCGCAATCGGTGGGCCTCCATCAGTGCTTGAAGTGGCGCTCGCCGGTCATGACCATCGCGACACCCGCCAGGTCCGCTGCCGCGACCACCTCGGCATCCTTCACGGACCCACCCGGTTGCACAACCGCGGTGACACCGGCGTCGGCCAGCACAAGGAGCCCATCGGGAAAGGGAAAGAAGGCGTCGCTGGCGGCCGCCCCACCCTTGGCCCGGTCCTCCGCCTTCTGCACAGCGATCTCCGCCGCGACCACTCGTGACTGCTGCCCCGCGCCGACCCCGACCGCCTGACCGCCGTTCACGATCGCGATTGCGTTGGAGGTCGTACGGCCGCACACCCGCCAGGCCAGCGCGAGGTCCCGCCACTCCTCGTCGGTGGGTTGGCGCGCGGTCACAATTCGCCATTCGCTGCGGGGCGACACGAAGTGGTCGGCGTCCTGCACCAGCACGCTGAACCCGAGGCTGCGCAGCTGTCGGACTGCGTGCTCGGGAGCCGGCCCGGAGAGCAGCCGGGTCGCCTTGCGCCGTGCCGTCAGGCGCTCGAGCGCCTCGAGCGCGTAGGACGACGCGATCACGACGTCGGCCTGTGGCCCGGCGGCGACCACTTCAGCGACCTCAGCGGTGACGGCCCCGCCGATGGCCACCACGCCACCGAAGGCGCTGAGCGGGTCACACTCGAGGGCACGCCTGTACGCCGTGACGAGGTCGCCCGAAACGGCGGCACCGCAGGGATTGGCGTGTTTGATGATGGCGACCGCCACCCGCCCCTCTCCGGCGTCCCTCGCCAGCTCGTGCACGAGGCGCCACGCCGCGTCTCCGTCGAAGATGTTGAGGTAGGAGAGCGCGTCTGCCTCCGTGCTGCACCACGTCGTCCCACCAGCTTGCTACGCCCTGCACGCGGTAGCGCGCGCCCTGTTGGTGCGGGTTCTCGCCATAGCGGAGCACCTCGGCCCGCTCGAGTGAGAGATGCAGGGTCAGAGGTAGGACGGGGGCGAGCTTCGCCTCGGCGCGGTCGACGTCGGTGGCGCCGTCGAGGTCATCGACGGGGCGGGGCCCTCCGGCATCGAGCCAGGCAACGATCGCGGCGTCGTAGGCGGCGGTGTGCGCGAAGGCGGCGCGGGCAAGCCGGCGCCGGGTGGCGGCCGAGAGAGCACCGGACCGATGCAACTCCTCCAGGATGACGGGGTAGTCCGAGGGTGAGGTGACCACCCCCACGTGCTCGTGGTTCTTGGCGGCCGCTCGCACCATGGTCGGCCCTCCGACGTCGATGAGCTCCACCGAGGGGTCGGAGGCGAACGGGTACAGGTTGACCACCACGAGATCGATGGGGTCAATGCTGTTCGCCTCCAGGTCGGCGAGATGCTGTGCCTTGGAACGGTCGGCGAGGATGCCGCCGTGTATGGCGGGATGGAGGGTCTTGACCCGGCCGCCCAGCATCTCGGGCGACCCCGTGACGTCAGCAACCTCGCCGTGCACGATGCCGGCCTCACCCAGCTTCACCGCCGTGTTGCCGCTGGCGACGAGCTCCCAGCCCAAATCCGACAGACCCCGAGCGAAGGGGATGAGCCCCTCCTTGTCGTATACCGATAACAGAGCCCTCACGTGATCATGCCTTCTGTCCGCAACTTTCCGGATTGACGCTTTCGGGGACGATCGCGCGGCCCGCCTCGAGCTCTTCGAGCGCCCGCCCGACGACGGCGGGATAGAGGACTCGCTCGGCCTGCTTGATCCGCTCGTGCAGGACCGCCTCGGTGTCATCAGGGAGAACGGGCACGGTCTCCTGAGCCAGGATCGGACCGGCGTCCATCTCGCACGTGGCGACATGGACGGTGCAGCCCGTCTCGGATACCCCCGCGGCAAGGGCGTCCCGCACGCCGTGCCAGCCCGGGAAGGCTGGGAGCAGCGAGGGGTGGGTGTTCAGGATCCGATCCGGGAAGGCTCGGTGCACGGCGTCCGTCATCACGGTTCCGAATCCCGCCATCGCCACCAGGTCAACCTGATGGGCCACCAGCGTCGAGGCCACGGAAGCGGTAAACCCCTCCCGATCGAAATCCGCTCCGAACCCGCCGTAGAGCCCCCGGTCGACAAGCTCGACGGCGACGCCGCTCTCCACGGCAAGCCCCAGGGCAGCGCACGGACGGTCCGCCACGACCATCGTGACCGGCAGGTTCGCCTCCACCATCGATCGCAGCAACGTCCCAGAACCAGAGACAAGGACTGCGAGGCGCACCGAAACAATCTAGTTGGTCCCGGATCAGGTGATGCGATGCCGGGAGCCCTCCGGCGCCTGCTCAGGTGGCCTGACCGCTCCGCCAGCGCCGGACTCGTGCGCGCCTGCGCTGGGGGAACACCTCCCGCCACTCGTGGGAGATAGCGGCGTTGGCCACGTCGATCCGTCCGTCCACTGAGGAGATCCCTGTCTTCTCCAACAGGCCATGCTCGTCGACGGCGCGGTGGTAGTGAATCACGGCTGGCGGTGGCGCGTCGGCGCGGATTCGACGCTGGTTTTGCGATGGAAAATTCCACCGCAGATCGAGCAGCTGCGGACGGAGGCCGCCTTCGGCGAGGGCCAAGGCCATGGCGGTCTGGTCCACGTGCACCGAACCCTCCCCCATGAGGCCTCGGTGGTCCAATAGCCATAGGGCCCACCGAGCCCACGACTCCGCCATGCGACTCAACTTTTCCCCGGCCACCAGATAGAGGCCGCCGTTGCCGTTTCCCGCCACCGTCATCTCGCCCGGGTACCTCTCCAACGGCACGAGTTGGGGCATGGCGACATGTGCGGCTTCGAACAGGCGCTCCAGGACGTCCAGTGGCGGAAACGGCCCGCCGACGATGCGGCTGGCGACGGCCGAGGTGTCGACGAGCAACGGTCGCGGATCCTCCAGGACGACGACGTCAGTGTCCGTCAAGACGACCGTCCCCTGCACCCGATCCAAGGCACCGAGGCGCAAGGCCCCCGAGATCTTGTTGCAGTGGGGCGACCGAGTGTCGAAACGCTCCACGTCGATGATCGATACACCGCATTGCCGGAGGTATTCGAGCACGTCCGAGGTGCAACCCCCGACCGCCTCCACCACGACATCGTGGGCGTCGACCTCGACCACGTGACGAAGCGTTGCCCACCACCGGAGCGCCTCGCGGTGGAAGCGTTCGTCCGCGTCGACGACGCAGGCGAAGATTCCCAGGGCGCGTGGCTCAGGGATGTGGTCGTCGTTCAAGATGGCTCCTCGTTGCAGACTACGAGAGGATGCGTCGGATCCTGCGACGAGCGCGCTGCGGGAGACGTCTGCGGTCGACGTCCGCGTAGACCAGCAGGGCGGAGCGCTTCCAGGCCGCTATCGGTTGCAGATTCCCCACTTCGTTGCGGCTGGGGAGCGTCTGCGGCATGGCGGGAAACTCCGGTAGTGCCTGAATCAGGCCTTGCGAAAGACATCGAGCCCACGTCGCGCTGACCACGGGACGATTCGTATCGTCGACCACAATGACGGCCGGTCCACTCTCGGTGATCATCCCTTGACAAACGAGGATGTCGTGGTAGTAGGCCCATTTGGCTCCGTCGATATGGAAGGCGTCGAACGTCAGGCCGGATTTCGCGAGAGCGGGCAGGACCTTCAAGGAGTCCCCGGCATGCAGGTGGACCCGTCCGGGAAATCTCTCCTGAAGCCACTCGACCGCCGGCTTCACGTACGACCACTCACAGATGTCGACACCATGAAACTCGAGCTCGGGGTTCGACGTGAGGGCCAAATACGCCGAATGCCCGCCATTGACCCCCACTTCGAGCAGTCGCGTCCGGTCGCCGAGCGCTCTCCTCATACGATCTCGCTTCATTCTGAGCAGCGGGTTGGGAGCACTGGTGAGGTAGTCGTCCTGCTGGTGCAGGTAGAACAGGTTGCCCATCAGCGGTTGCCCGATGGACGCCGTCACCTCGTTGAGACTGCGCAACCCCGCGAGCCACGCTTCGTCGGACTCACTGTCAACGACCCGTCCGTCGCTCCGGCTCATCGCCTGATCGTATCCCGCCGGCTTCCCCTCGTCCTCGAACAGAAAGACACCAGAAGGTCTCTTCGGCCGATCGTCCTCCCGGAGGTCGCCGTGTCTATTCGGAAGGGACGGGTGCGGACTCGACACGGCTCCTGGCCGCGCTGAAGATCAGGCGAACAACTGCCCCGATGACGACGAGGTCAAGCAGCATCTGAGCCGAGACGATCAGACGCGCCGTATCCGTCCGGGGTGTGATGTCGCCGAAGCCCACCGTCGAGAAGACGGAGATGGTGAAATAGAGCGCTCGGGTCTGGTCGAGGGATTGGGTGAACGCACCTGTGTTGCGCGACAGCGCCAGATAGACGCCCGAGAACAGCACGAGGAAGAGCGCGACGATGATGCCCAGCGCCTCGATTGCGCGCAGCTCGGGAAGCTCGGCCCTCGAGATACGACGGATCTGCCAAAGAAAGACAGAGGCGATGAGTGCGATATCCGCGGCAAGCCGAACGACCGCGCGCAGCTCGGACTCCCTGCTGATCGGAAGCACGTAATAAGCGCCGAAGATGACCATCCAAGAGATGACGACGGTGGCGACGCAGCGCACGAGAGCCCGGCGCCGCTGGCCAGGGTCGAGGTCTGCAAGCCGAATCGGTGCCGTCGCCGCGTCGGGCCTGCCGTGGCGGAGGGCTCGTTTCGAACTCGGTGCGCCGGCCGACCCCTCTGACGGCATGCGACAAACGGTAGCGATCCAGGAGCCGGAGGTGGGGTATCCGCGGCCCGCGCGAGCCGAAGGGCGCACCCGTTGGACCAACTAGTGTCCATCCGTCGTCACTGGACACGAGGAGCAGGAATGACAAGGCTGCGGCTCTCCGCACTGAAGCGATCCGCCGTACGTTGGGCTCTCGACCCCAGTCCGCTGCGCACCGCGAGCATGAACGGCATCAGGCGCTGGGAGCTGGGCAGCTATGAGTTCCGCGTCGGCCTGGGCGCCGTGGACCGACCGCACTACGCCTACGCGGTCTGGCACGCGGCGCGCCTCGCCCGACGCCTCGGCCTCCCCAGGATCAGCGTCATTGAGTTCGGCGTCGCCGGAGGGAACGGGCTGTTGAGCCTGGAGCAGCACGCGGCTGCGTCGAGCGCTGCGTCCGGCGTTGCGATCGATGTGTACGGGTTCGACTCCGGGCAGGGACTCCCGGCACCTCTGGACTTCAGGGACCTCCCGTACCACTGGAAGCCGGGGTTCTTCACCATGGACCAGCCTGAGCTCCGGGGACGCCTGGCGTCATCCGTGCTGGTGATGGGCGACGTCCGTGACACCCTGCCGAACTTCGCCGACACCCACCGTCCGGCACCGATCGGCGCCGTGTTCCAGGATCTGGACCTCTACAGTTCGACCAAAGCGGCACTGGAGGTGTTCGATCTGCCCGCCGAGAACCGCATGCCCAGGATCTTCACCTACTTCGATGACATCATCGGGAACGAATTCGCCCTGTACAACGACTACACGGGTGAGCGACTGGCCCTGAGGGAATTCAACGAGTCCCACGCGACCCAGAAGATCTCCCCCGCCTACTGCCTCTTGAACCGGGTCGGACAGAGGTGGCACCACAAGATGTTCGTCACCCACGACTTCGAACACCCGCGCTACAACGACTTCGTCAGCCTGGAGGACCAGCAACTTCGCGTGACTCCGGCCAAGGCGGCCTGACCGCGCGCAGTCGCGGCTCCCGGCCGGCTACACCAGGTCCGGGTTCTGCGGATCGACCCGGTAGGCGACTCGGGTCAGCGCCCTCGATGCTCGTAGTGCGGACTGCATGACCTTCAGCCGGACCGTGCCGACAACGTCGTCCCGTACCTGCTTTTCAGGTGGGTACCAGTAGGTGCGCCGGTCACCGCTGAAGACCTCGGTGTCGTCGATGGTGTAGTAGTACAGCGCGATCGAGCGCCTCTGACCGGAACCCGTCAGCGGATTCACCCCGTGCACCGACCGGTGGTCCGTCGTGAAGATCACGCAGGTCCCGAAACGCGGCGGCACAGTCACGGCGGGATCCTCGTCCCCCAAATGGAACAGGCCGAGTTCGCCGCCGTCCGCTGGCTGCCAATCGGGATTGAGATACAAGAGGACGTTCACCCGCCTGAACAGTCGCAGCTTCGGGTGAAAGTGGAAGTCGGTGTGCGGGAGCAGCTTGCCGCCCGCCTCGCTGTACTGCAGGCCGCCTCCCTCGAGGTAGGGGTCCGGCAGCAGGCCGTCGATCGAGGTGAGCGTCGACAGCGACCGTAAGAACCGGGGTCCCGAGAGCTCGAGGATCAGATCCCGCAGAACGGGCGGCATGACGTCGATATCCCGGCAACTCCACTTGCCCGGCTGGTGCTCCGACGTCCGATTGGCCCAGCCCGTCCACGACTGATCGGGGAAGGCACCCACGATCTCCTCACCGTCGCCGCGCACCATGTCCGTGAGCACGACGTGCGGGAACGGATCGACCGTGCGGAAGTGCGCTGCCAACTGCTGGCCGGCAGCCCCATCGAACCGTCCGTGGTCGACTCGACTCACCCGTGGACTATCGCACACGCCATCACGGGCGAGGTCCGAACCTCGTCAGCGCCGTCGATGAGGATTTCTCCCTGACGGCGGGCTCCTTTGGTGTGCTCCGCCGGTCTTGCGTCCTCCTCGACTGGCCGGCGAGGAGCCGGCAACCCTGATCTCGAACGGCCGGTTGGGGGCGATCGGCGTCGGAGGCCCGGGCCGAGCCCTTCCTCCGGGGGCGACCCTGCGTTCACGCACAGTTAACCCAGGTATCACCTATGTTTGACAATGTTTATGGGATTAGTCAGGATTCCAATCGCCCGACCTGGCATAGGGGTCGCCCACCTCACTGATCGTCCTGTCGGTAACGGACATCACCAAGACAAGGAGTGCATTGACGATGCCGAAGAGGCTGTTACGAGGACGCCGCGCAGTGCGGATCGGCGCGACGATTGCGGGAGCGTCAATGGCGGTGATCGGTTTCGCCAGTCCCGCACTCGCCGCCCAAAACGTCAATAACGGGAACGCGGACAACGCCAACGCTCAGAACTACATCGTCACCGAGGGCGGTGCGCAAACCTCATACGGGTTGATGCTCCAGGAATCGGACCTCTTCAATCAGGCTCCTGGCTGCGACCTGCAGAGTCTCAGCGGCTCTGAGCAGCCACTCGACTATGGATGCCCGGGGCTCAACGGTGAGGCGGGTCTGGCCCAGACTCCCGCAGAAACGGTGCCCTTCTCCGCCGTGGCCATCACTTCGGGCGCGAAGAAGTTCACCCTCACGGGTGCCGTGGGGAACTCTGATCTCGGATCCGGCGACCTGGTCACGGACAGCGCCGGCGTCATTCCGGTCGCTGACCCGATCAAGACGTTCAATTCCGCTACCGGGAAGATCAAGCTGGAGTTCGCCGCCACGGGGAACGCAGCTTCGGACACCCTGACCGTGAACTACAGCCCGCAGCAGGGTCAGAACGGCTACACGACGTGGGGCAACGAGAACCCCTTCAACGACTTCCTGTTGCAAGAGCCCTCGTACGGCTCGGGCAACGGCATCCAGGAGCTGGAGGGCACCGGCAATGCGAGCACGGTCGGTCACTCGAACACCACCGATGACCCGACAGGGATCGGGCCCGTCGCGGTGGCCCCGCTCGACGCCGCCCGCTCGTCACGGGGACCGAAGCTCACGACCACCGGTGACTTCCAGGGTCTCAACTTCGTGGCCTACGCCGAAGACGCCGTGAGCTACCTGTACTGGAACAAGTACAACGGCGCGAGCACCACCGCATCGAAGTGCTTGAGTTCTATCGGGACCGCCAATATCTCTGCCTCGCTCTTGGAGACCATCTGGAACGAGACCTACAACACCAGCGGCGTGCCCAACCTGACCTGGTCGGACCTCGCCTCGGGCGACTCCGCTTGCCCGGCCCAGCCGGTGTACGCCTACTGGGCGGATTACGGCTCGGGCACTGAGTCAACCTGGGCGACCGCGTCCGGAGCCACCTTCCCTGCGGCTGCGTCGCACTGGCCGTCGAACCAGATCATCTTCGAAAACGAAACGGCATCGATTCTGAAGAATGCTTCTACAGTGCCGATCGGAGACGTGATGTTCTTCTACTCGTACGGGAACTTCAACAAGACGTGCAGCCCGAACACCGCGGAACTGTCGACCAGTGCCTCGTGCGCGGGAACGTCGACCAATGCCTCCGTGCCCAACTCGCTCCAACTGGGCACCGAGATCAACGGCGTCGCCCTGACGCAGGCGTCCATAAACGCTCAGCTGCCTGGGCAGGAGACCCTGGCCTTCAAGGGTGACCGCCTCCTCTACAACGTCTACTCGGACGGATCGAACCCGAACATTCCGGTGAGCAGCTCCGCCACGCTGAACGCCCTCAGCGAGGACGGGTTCCTCTGCAAGCCGTCGACGACGACGGACGTCGACCCCACGACCGGGTTGACCTACCGCTCGGAAATCGACGCTGCGATCACCAGCCAGGGGTTCTTCCCGCTGCCGAGCCTGCAAGTCGAAGACGGCCAGGGTGACACGGCGGTCGGGTACAACTCCACGAAATCCGGCATCCCGCACCCTGCGTGGAGCGACGGGCTGAGCGCCTCGAAGTACAACGCAACGAACGAGACGGGGTCGACCTGGAACTTCGCGGCCGCCAACGTCGACACCGACGACTCGGCCGTCAACGGGACCACGTACAGCAACGTCGAGACGGGTGGCACCGCCAGCGGCCCCACCCTCGGCGACGCTACCGCGAGCGCGACGGCTCCGGTCGGCTACTGCGTCACGGAATCGTCGGATACGGGGACCGCAGGCCAGTAGCACAACGCTCGCAGTACCGAAATGGAGGACCGGTCGTCCGGTCTGCTAATGCTGACCAGCAGACCGGAGCCGGTCCTCCTGACGTTGGGGACGGTCGCTCGGTGAGAGGTCAGGATGTGCGAGGTCTTTACGTGTGGCCGCAGACGGTCTCAGGATGACAGCCGCCGTGGTTCAGCCCAGCCCCCGCACGATCTCGACCATTTTCTCGCCACACTCTGTCGGGTTCTGTGCCACCTGGACACCCGCCGCCGACAGCGCATCCATCTTGGCCTGGGCAGTGCCCTGCGAGCCTGAAATGATGGCGCCGGCGTGGCCCATCTTGCGGCCCGGAGGGGCAGTGACGCCGGCGATGTAGGCCGCCACCGGCTTGGTCATACTGGCGGCGATGAAGTCGGCGGCACGCTCTTCTTCGGATCCGCCGATCTCGCCGATCATCATGACCGCCTTGGTCTCGGGGTCTTCCTCGAACGCGGCGAGGCAGTCAATGAAGTTGGTGCCCGGCACGGGATCGCCCCCGATGCCGACACAGGTGGTCTGCCCGATGCCCTGCTGCGAGAGCTCGTGCAGCGCCTGGTAGGTCAGCGTCCCCGAACGGGAGACGATGCCCACGGGGCCGCCCGCCAGCGCAATGTCGCCCGACGTGATGCCGATGTTGCACTTGCCGGGGCTGATGATGCCCGGACAGTTCGGCCCGAGGAGGCGGGTTCCGGGGAACTCGTCGACGAGGCGGTTGTAGGCGACGGCCTCGTCCTGGGCCGGGATGCCCTCGGTGATGCAGACGATGAAGGAGATTCCGGCCTCGGCAGCCTCGATGATGGCGTCCGCCGCGGCCCGCGGCGGCACGGAGATGAAGGACGCGGTTGCACCGGTCTCCTTCACCGCCTCGGCCACCGAAGCGAAGACCGGGATGCCCTCGATCTCCTCACCGCCCCGCTTGGGGTTGGTGCCGCCCACGACCTTGGTGCCGTAGGCCTTGTTGCGCAAGCCGTGATAGAGCCCTTGGCTCGTCGGGCTGATGCCCTGGATCACGACCTTGGTCGTCTCGTCGACGAAGATGCTCACGTTGGTTCCTGTTCTCTCTCGGGTCCGGGGCGCCTACGCCGAGGCCAGGCTGACGGCCCGGCGAGCGGCTTCGAGCATGGTGGGCTCGGCGATGAGCGTGTCCGACAGGTGGTCGGCCAGGAGCGCACGGCCTTCGACGGCGTTGGTGCCGTCCAAGCGCATGACGACCGGTGAGGACAGCTTCACCCGGCCCATGGCCTCAATGATGCCCTTGGCCACCTCGTCGACGCGGGTAATGCCCCCGAAGATGTTGACGAAGATGGATTTCACCGCCGGGTCGGCGTTGATCACTTCGAGGGCGGCGGCCATCACGTCGGCGTTGGCCCCGCCGCCGATGTCGAGGAAGTTGGCCGCCGTGCCTCCTGCCTGGGTCACTACGTCGAGCGTGCTCATGGCCAGGCCGGCGCCGTTGGCGATGATGCCCACGGAGCCCTCGAGGCCGATGTAGTTCAGCCCCTTCTCCTTGGCCATCTTCTCGCGAGGATCGATGTCGCAGTCGTCCTCGTACTCCTCCCACTCGGGGTGGCGGAAGGTGGCGTTCTCGTCGAGGGTCACTTTGGCATCGAGCGCATGCACCTTGCCCTCGGGCGTGAGGATCAACGGGTTGATCTCGGCCAGATCGCAGTCGCCCTCGACGTAGCAGTGATAGAGGCGGACGAGCAGCGTCGCCGCCTGCTCCCGGGCCTCGGGATCGAGGTTGGCCCGGTCCACCCAGTCCCGGGCCTGCTCGTCGGTGATGCCGGCTACCGGGTCGATGTGGATCTTGGCGATGGCGTCGGGATTGGTCTCGGCCACCTCCTCGATCTCGACCCCACCCTCGGCCGACAGCATGCCGAGGTGCAGCTTGGCCGGGCGGTCGAGCGTGAAGCTGGCGTAGTACTCCTTGGCGATGTCCGAGGCATGCTCGACCCACAGCCGCTTGACGACGTGGCCCTTGATATCGAGCCCCAGGATGTTCCCGGCGTGTTGGCGGACCTCGTCGGCATCGGCCGCCAGCTTCACGCCGCCCGCCTTACCGCGACCTCCGACCTTCACCTGCGCCTTGATCACAACCGGGTAGCCAGCGCTCTCCGCCTGTTCCACTGCCTCGTCAACCGTGTGGGCCACGCCGCCGGGCGAGACCGGGATGCCAAAACGGGCGAAGTACTGCTTACCCTGGTACTCGTACAGGTCCACTTTGGGTGTGTCTCCTTATCTCTCGCACGCCGGCGCGTTGGTGGGGTGGGGAAGCGGGTGCTGCGGTAACGCCGGGTCAGGCCCCGAGCGCCTCCTCGCGCTGGTCGAGCGCGCCTGAGAGCCACGACCCAATGGAGTCGAGCGGTGCGCCGGGTGTAAAGACATGGGCCACGCCTTGCTCCTGAAGAACCGGTATGTCCCCTTCGGGGATGATCCCGCCCACAATGACGAGTACGTCTCCCCGGCCGACGTCGGCCAGCAACTTGACGACCTTGGGCACCAGCGTGAGGTGAGCCCCCGAGAGCAGCGAGAGGCCGACCGCGTCGGCGTCCTCCTGCACGACCGCCTGGACGACCTGCTCAGGCGTCTGGTGCAGGCCCGTGTAGACGACCTCGAACCCTGCATCACGCAGCGCCCGCGCGATGACCTTGGCCCCTCGGTCGTGCCCGTCGAGGCCCGGTTTGGCCACAACCACCCTGTAGGGACGCTTCATGCTCCTCCCAGGATACGGCCACCCTGGTACGGGCGCCAGATCGCCGAGCGCTCCCGGCGACACCTCCGCCTGGAGCCGTCTCGACGCTCTCCGAGCGGCTCTCCCTGCCGCCCCGACGCGAAAAACTGGGGGGCGGGGCGGGCACGGCCACCTGAGCGGGCGTCGGATCTCAGCTGTCTGGCCGTCGTTCGTGCAGCCGCTTCTCCTGTTCGACGTCTTCCCTGGCGTACCACCGAGGGGGCTCGAACGGCCAGGGCTCGGGCTTCATGGAAGCCAGGGTGGCATCCCCCCGAGGATCGATCCGGACCTCGCTCCACCGGCCCGCATAGACGTTGTCCAGGTTCCGCAGCCGTTCCTCAGCGTTGTTGACCGTCCGATCCTCGAAGTGCTTCGACCGGGTCGAACCGGGACCGGCCAGCCTCTCGAGTGCGGCCCGCGTGCGCTCCTGGTCCCGGTATTGGAAATGGTGTAGGACGATCCCCTCTGTCGGTTCCCGCGCCACCGCGGAATCGGGACTCACGGCATAGTGCGCGCCGATACCATTGCTGACGAACTTGCGGTCCCGGTCGAAGCGCTGCAGCGGGTGCTTGTAGTGGCGTCGCGCGCAGCCGTTCTCTCCCGCTCGTTGCTCGTAGCAGTAGGGCATGAAATCCAAAGGGTGAAACCCTGGGATGTAGGCGGGGGGACTGTTGGGAGATGGCAGGTGGTTGAGGACCGAACTCCCGACTACCCGAAAACGACGGTCAAGTGTTTCCAGATGTTCTCTGACCGTGCTGTTCTGAGGACCCGCTGGAAATTCGTCACAGTCCAGATGGAGCCACCACACGTGGTCCGCCCCTACGGAGACAGACTCCCGGGCGACGACACCGTTGACGAGGGCAATGAGCAGATCGTCGT
Organism: uncultured Acidimicrobiaceae bacterium; assembly: GCA_963741995.1. Taxonomy (GTDB): domain Bacteria; phylum Actinomycetota; class Acidimicrobiia; order Acidimicrobiales; family RAAP-2; genus Bog-473. The sequence goes on along the minus strand of CAVUKI010000010.1, from coordinate 37,702 downwards.
CGAAGTAATCGGAGTCAACCCTCTCGGCAATTGTGGCGCCTGCGGCTTCGGCGCGCTCGGCCGTTTCGTCCTCGCTGCCGTTGTCGATCACGAACACTCTCTGCGCGCCTTGCGCAAAGGCATTCCGGACCGTTGCCTCTATGACGTCCTCTTCATTCCAGGCCTTGATCGTTGCGTACAGAACGATTCCTGGAACGACATCCGGGTGCGTCGGGTTCTCTTCGCTGTACCGGGGCTTCGTTCCGGCGCCGACGGGCTTCCCGAAGATCTTCTTGCCTGCTGGAGATGTGATGAACCGCCTCGCCCGCCATTGCAGCCAGTTCCATTCCTCCGGCCAGGGGCGCTGCTCCGGCGGCACCTTCGAGCTCGACTTTGGCATGGTGCCGTCCCAATCATCTCGTCTTGCTGGACCGTCACCAAGGTCTAGCTCGCCCCAGGGTCGGGCGCGAGGAGCAGGTCCACCGTCTTTGCATCGCAGAACGGTCGCCCATGGTGAAGACTGCGTGACGACAGCGTGACGGTATGTCGAACCATCAGTTGTCGGCAGCGTTTCGCGTGGTCACCGGTTGCCTCAGAGCGCCGGTCACTGAAGAGTTCTGGTCGTGGCTGGGCCGCAAACGAGCACCGTCGAGGTCGGGCCCTGGGAGACTGGGGTGACCCTTTCCGGCGACGGGCGCTGGGACACGTGGACGATGGTCGCGCTCCTGGCGGTCACCATTTTCGGAGCCGTCATCAGGGCCAGGGGACTCGCGAGTGCGGGCCTGTTCCGCGACGACGCCTGGGTGGCGCTGTCGTCCCACGTCGGCCTGGGCACCGCCTGGCACATGTGGGTGACGGCGCCCGGGTTCGGGCTCGTCGAGCGCACGTGGATGATCGTGGGGCCTAGCCGGACATGGTGGTACCAGCTTCTGCCCTACGTGTGCAGCGTCGCTGCGGTGCCGGCGATCTTCTTCCTCGCCCGCTCTTTCAGGCTCGGCCGCTGGGTGGCACTCGCCCTGGCCGTGGTCGTGTGCACAAGCCCCATTTGCGTGGAATGGTCGACCGCAGTCAAGGAGTTCCCGTTCGACTTCCTCCTGTCTTGCCTCCTGATCGCCCTGGCCGAGGCGGCGCGGCGCCGGCCCGAGCGGCGACCCCTCGTGGCGTTCGCCGCCGCCTCTGCCGCGGCTTTCGTCGTCTCGGCGTCTCTCGGGGTCGTCGTGGTAGCGCTCTGGGCGGCGCTGGTCGCCCTCACCGTGCGCGATCGTCCCGCGCTGCGGCGCACCCTGGCGGCCGGGGCGGCGACCGCTGCCGTCTGCGGCGCGGTCGTGGTCGTCTTTTACGCCCGCCTTTCGCCGAATCTCACTCGCTACTGGAACGGGTACTACATCAGGCATTCCTCTGCTCGTGCCGTCGCAAGCTCGCTGGCCCACACGGCGAAGAACCTGGTTGTCCCCCACCTGCTCGGCTTGCCGTCGTCGCCGTCGGCGTTGGGCATTCTGGTCGTTGTCGTCTGGGCCGGGCTGTCACTCGTCGCCCTTTTTTCCGATCGCGCCATGTTGGGTCCCGCGCTCGCTGTCGTGGCCGCCTTCGTGGCGAGCGCGGCGCAGCTCGCCCCGCTGGGTACCGGTCGGACCGACGAGTACCTCTACCCTCCGTTGCTCTTGTTGGTGGCGGCGGGTGCGAGCCGCATCCCTGCCCTCGCCTCGGCGGCGTTCCCGCGGACGCCCATCACGCGGGTGCGCACGGCGGTTGTCGCGGCCATCGGGCTGGTCTCCCTGCTCGCGGCGGGAGTGCTGATCCAACACGCGGAACGGTTCACGTTCACCTATCCCGGGGTAGACGTTCCGGCACTCGCCGCCAAGCTCCACCTCCACGAGCAGCCGGGCGACCATGTCTACGTGACCCTGCTCACGCGGTACCCATGGGCCTTCTACGAGGACTTCCCGCCTCATGTCAAGTTCGGGCCGAAGTGGCTCACCGGGTTCACCGTGGTGAGCACCGATCCTCGCGTGTTCATCGAGCCCGACGATTATCCCACCGCGGCGCAACGAGCACGATGGGTCAACGACATGTCAGCGTATCCTCGCGTGTGGTTGGTCGAAACGACGCCCATTTCTCGGAGGCGTGAGATCTCCAAGGTGTTCCGACGCGCCGGTTGGCTGCCCGTAAAGACGGTCTACGCGCCTGGATGCGCTGCCACGCTGTTCGTGCGTCCTTCTGACAGCGCAGTGCCCTGACCGAGCACCACGCGTGTCGGGGCCGGATTCTTAAACCGCCGGCGGTCACGATCGTCTCACTGGTGGGAAGCAGTTTCAGACGCGGTGCAGCGGCGTCGCGGAGAGCAGCAGGTTCTTCTTCCCCACCGAGTCGAAGCGCACAGTGGCCTGGGCCCGTGACCCCTCCCCCTTGGCGCTGATGACGAGCCCGCGGCCCCAGTGGTCGTGGACCACCTCGTCGCCGGCGACCAGCCCGAGGTCCTCGGCCCCCGTGCTCCCCCGGGACGCGGCCGCACCGCCCGGCCCGGAGCGGGCGGCGCGGGAGGCGGTGGCCAGGGGGACCGCCGGAGAAAACGTCGCGCCGGGCAGGTGCTCCTCACCCGAGAGCGAGTCGTAGCCCGAGCCACGGCGGGGCGAACCCAGACCCACGTCCTCGACCAGGTGCGACGGCACCTCGGTGACGAAGCGGCTGGGCATGGCCGGCTGGGTACGGCCCCAGGTCGTGCGCGACCAGGCGTGCGAAATGGCGAGATGCTGGCGGGCCCGCGTGATGCCGACGTAGAAGAGACGGCGCTCCTCTTCCAGCTCGCTCGGCTCGGCCAGGGACCGGAAGTGGGGGAAGATCCCCTCCTCCAGCCCCACCACGAAGACCGCCGGGTATTCCAGGCCCTTGGCCGTGTGCAGCGTCATCAAGGAGACACGCGTGCCGTCGCTGTCGATCTCGTCGGAGTCGGCCACGAGCGCCACCGTCTCGAGGAAGCCCATGACGTCGTCGAAGTCGGACGCCTGGGTGGCCAGCTCGGCCAGGTTCTCAATCCGCCCGTCCGCCTCGTGGGTGTGCTCGGCCACCAGCTCGGCCAGGTAGCCCGTGCGCTCGGCCACCAGCTGCACGAAGTCGGCCGGGTTGACCGTCTGCACCAGCGGGCGCAGCTCGGCCAGCGTCTTGGAGAGCTGCTCGGCTCCTTTGAGGGCCTTGCCCGAGAGCCCCGCCTCCTCGGCGCGGTCGATGGCCTCGCTGAACGGGACATGCTCCACCTGGGCCCAGGCGGCCATGCGGGCCAGCGAGGTGTCACCGATGCCGCGCTTGGGAACGTTCACGATGCGCCGGGCCGACACCTCGTCGTCGGGATTGGCCAGGACGCGGACGAAGGCGAGGATGTCCTTGATCTCCCGCCGGTCGTAGAACTTCGCTCCGCCCACCACCTTGTAGGGGATCCCGCTGAACTTCATGGACGTCTCGAGCGGCAGGCTCTGCGCATTGGTCCGGTAGAAGACGGCGAAGTCGCCCCAGGTGAGGCCCTCTGACGCGTGCATGCGCAGGATCTCGCTGGAGACCCATGCCGCCTCGTCGCGCTCGTCCTCGGCCCGGTAGCGCGTGACCGGCCCGCCCGTGTCGCCGACGGTGAAGAGTTCCTTGGGCTGCCGGCCGACGTTGTTGGCGATGACGGCGTTCGCCGCATCGAGGATCGTCTGGGTCGACCGGAAGTTCTGCTCCAGCATGATGGTCGTCACGTTGGGGAAGGCGCGCTCGAACTCCAGGATGTTGCGGATGTCGGCCCCCCGCCAGCGGTACACGGACTGGTCCGAGTCCCCCACCACGCAGACGTTGCCGTGCGCCTCGCCGAGCAGCTTGACGATCTCGTTCTGCGCGTGGTTCGTGTCCTGGAACTCGTCGACCAGGATGTGCCTGAAGCGTTCCTGGTACGAGGCGCGCACGTCGTCGTAGGCCTGCAAGAGGTTGGCCGTGACCATGAGCAGGTCGTCGAAGTCGAGCGCGTTGGCGGCCAGCAGCCGGCCCTGGTACTGCGCGTACACGTCCGCGATGCGCTTGCGGAAGGGATCCGGCCCGCTGCGCGCGTCCTCGCGGAACGTCTCGAAGTCCACCAGCTCGGACTTGGCCTGGCTGATGACCCCCTGCACCGCCCGCGAGGGCAGCCGCTTCTGGTCGAATCCGAGCTCGGCCGTGATCATCTCAATGAGGCGGCGCGAGTCGCTGTCGTCGTACACCGTGAAAGCCGAGCGGTACCCGAGCCGGTCGGCGTTGGCACGCAGGATGCGCAGGCAGGCCGAGTGGAAGGTGGAGACCCACATCTTCTCGGCGGGTGGGCCGACCAGGTCGACGACCCGCGTCCGCATCTCGCCGGCCGCCTTGTTGGTGAAGGTGATGGCGAGGATGCCCCACGGGGGTGCGTCACCCGTGGCGAGCAGGTGGGCGATACGGCGGGTCAGCACCCGAGTCTTGCCCGAGCCGGCCCCGGCGATGATCAGGAGCGGGCCACCCCGGTGCTCCACTGCGGCGCGCTGCGGCAGGGTGAGGTCGTCGACCAACGCCGCCGGCCGACCGGAGAAGGCCCCCGTCGAAGTGGCGGTACGTCGCCGCCGGCGCCGGCCATCGTCCGCACCCTCGGCGGACTCCTCGAGTTGGCCGCTGTCGTCGGCGGCCGCGGCAGCGTCCGCGCCCACTTCCTCGTCAGTGATGTCGAACAGGCGTGCGTGCTCGCCGCTCCCCGGCGCCACGGTCACTCCCACTCGATGGTCCCGGGTGGCTTCGACGTCACGTCGAGTGCTACCCGGTTCACGCCGTCGACTTCGTTGATGATGCGGGAGGCGATCCGCTCGACCAGGTCGTACGGCAGGCGCGCCCAGTCCGCTGTCATGGCGTCGTCGCTGGTGACGGCCCGGATGACGACGGGATAGGCGTACGTGCGCCCGTCGCCCATCACGCCGACGGTGCGCACGGCCGGCAGCACGGCGAAGCTCTGCCACAGCTCCCGGTAGAGGCCGGCCCGGCGGATCTCCTCGACGACCACGGCATCGGCGTTGCGCAGGATCTCGGCCCGCTCGGGTGTGACCTCGCCGATGATGCGCACGCCCAGTCCCGGCCCGGGGAAGGGCTGGCGCCACACGATCTCGTGCGGCAGGCCGAGCTCCTCGCCGACGGCCCTCACTTCGTCCTTGAACAGCAGGCGCAGAGGCTCGACCAGATCGAAGGCGAGATCGTCCGGAAGGCCGCCGACGTTGTGGTGCGACTTGATGTTGGCCGCGGTGTCGCTGCCCGACTCGATGACGTCGGGGTACAACGTGCCCTGCACCAAGAAACGCGGGCCGTCGCCGGTGCCCGTGGTGCTGGCCTCCCCCGGTGCGACGACGTCTTCCGACCCGGCGCCGAGATCGCGGGCCACCTCTTCGAAAATGCGGATGAACAGCTCACCGATGATCTTGCGCTTGCGCTCCGGATCCGTCACACCCGCCAGCGCGGCGAAGTAGCGGTCGGCCGCCTTCACGTGCACGAGGTCCATCTTGAACTGCCGCCGGAAGGTGTCCTCGACCTGGTCGGCTTCGCCCGAGCGCATCAGACCCGTGTCGACGAAGACGCAGGTGAGTTGGTCGCCCACCGCCTTGTGTACCAGCGCCGCCGCCACGGCCGAGTCCACGCCGCCGCTCAACGCGCACAGCACGCGGTCGGTCCCCACCTGGGCCTGCACCGCCGCCACCTGCTGCTCAATGATGGAGACGTGGGTCCAGCCGGGCAGGCAGCCGCACACGTCGATGAGGAAGTGGTCGAAGACCTCGCTGCCCCGCTCGGTGTGCACGACCTCGGGGTGGAACTGCAGCCCGAAGAGCCGGCGCTCGGGATCGTGCAGGGCCGCCACCGGCGCACCTGCGCTCGTGGCGGTCGCGGTGAACCCGTCGGGCACCGCGGTGATGGCGTCGCCGTGGCTCATCCACACGCTCGACGTCGATGGCCAGTCCGGGCTGAGAGGGGAGGCGCCGGTCTGCGTCAGCTCCGTGCGCCCGTACTCGCCCCGGCCGGTACGCGTCACGGTGCCCCCCAGCTGCAACGCCATGAGCTGTGCGCCGTAACAGAGCCCGAGGATCGGGATCCCGAGCTCGTACACGCCGGCGTCGATGGACGGCGCGGGCGACTCGTACACCGACTTGGGACCACCGCTGAAAATGATGCCCTTGGGGGCGCGGGCCTTTATCTCCGCCGCCGAGATCATCGGCGAGACGATCTCCGAATAGACGTGCGCCTCGCGGACCCGGCGGGCGATCAGGCGGGCGTACTGTGCGCCGAAGTCGACGACGAGGATGGTGTCGGTTGTCACCGACTCGTGCTCATCGGGCCTCAGTGACCCATCCCCACGCCCTGGGACCGCTGGAAGAACTTGCCTTCGGTCTGCAGGGACGGGGCGACCATGACCTCGGCCTTCTGGAATTCCTTGACCGTCTCGTAGCCGCACGTCGCCATCGCCGTCTTGAGGGCGCCGAACAGGTTCATGCGGCCGTCGTTCTCGTGGGCGGGGCCGTAGAGGATCTCGCGCAGGCTCCCCCGCACCGACGTACGCACCCGGGCGCCCCGGGGCAGCGTCGGGTGGAAGGTGGCCATGCCCCAGTGGAACCCCCGGGCCGGGGCTTCGACGGCCGAGGACAGCGGCGAGCCCAGCATGACGGCGTCGGCGCCGCAGGCGATGGCCTTCGCGACGTCGCCCCCCTTGGACATTCCGCCATCGGCGATCACGTGCACGTAGACGCCCGTTTCGTCGAGGTGGCGCATGCGGGCCCCGGCCACGTCCGCGATGGCCGTGGCCTGGGGGACGCCCAGCCCGAGGACGCCGCGGGTGGTGCAGGCGTTGCCCGGACCCACACCGACGAGGACACCCACGGCCCCGGTGCGCATGAGGTGGAGGCCGGCCTGGTACGAGGCGCAGCCGCCGACTATGACCGGGATGTCGAACTCGCGGATGAAGCGCTTGAGGTTGAGCGGCTCGGAGGTCTTCGACACGTGCTCGGCCGAGACCACCGTCCCCTGGATCACCAACAGGTCGAGCTCGGCCGCGAGGATGGCCTGGGCCAGCGACTCGGTGCGCTGCGGGGTCACCGAGGCGGCGGTCGTGATGCCGGCCTCCTTCATCTGCCTGATGCGGGCCGTCACCAGTTCGGGGATGATCGGCTCCTGATACATCTGCTGCATGCGGGCCGTGGCCTTGTCGTCATCGAGCTCGCGGATCTCGTCGAACAGCGAGGTCGGGTCCTCGTAGCGGGTCCACAGACCCTCGAGGTTCAGGACACCCAAACCTCCCAGCTTGCCGAGCTCGATCGCCGTGGACGGGCTGATCACCCCGTCCATCGCCGCGCCCAGCAGCGGAAGATCGAAGCGGTAGGCGTCGATCTCCCAGGAGATGTCGACGTCCTCGGGGTCCCGGGTACGCCTGCTCGGGACAATGGCGATGTCGTCGAACCCGTAGGCCTGTCGCCCCGACTTGAAGATACCGATCTCGATCTCAGCCAATGTGCTCGCCCTCCGGCATTCGTGGGGCCGGTACGGCTCGTCCACCACACCGGCATGGTTGCGACTCTTGCGAACGCCGGGCCGACGCGCCGACGATCCTCCATGCTACTCCGCTGAAGCGGCGCCTCAGGCGCTCCCGGGGGCCGATTCGGAGCGCCCGGCACACCCTCCCACCGGACCGGTCCGGCCGGTCGCCGAGGCGCCGCCACCGGGCCCGAGCGGTCGGATCGACCTGGTCAGCTGGCGATCGCTCAGGGCCACGGGAGCGACCGGGCCCCGCGATCGCTCGCTCGACGGGCCTGCCGGGCGACGATCGGCCGCCGCAATAGACCCGCCCACGGCGAGGTCCAGGCGCGGCGCACCCGCGACGACACGAGGGTCCGGACGTGCAGCGGATGCGCCACCATCTCGTTGGCACGCAACGTGTGGATGCGATCGTAGGATTCTGTGGCAGCCCCGAGGAGGTTGGCGCCCCGGGATGCCGCCGGCCCTCTGGTCCGGGTCGCGACAATCGCACCGAGCCTTTCGTAGAAGTCCTCGCGCTCCGACGCCGACAACAGCGCCGGTTTGCGGGCAACCATCATGGCGTCGCGCCAGTAGAGACCGGGAATGACCTTGCGCCACGTGACCGGCCATTCCCGGTAGCTCTCCAGCAGCTCGAGGCCGACGTAGTCGCACAGCGCGATCCACGAATCCGGATAGAAGCGCCAGCAGTCGATCGGAAAACGGTGTGGAAACCCGGCTGATGGTGAGATCACCAAGGCCAGCCCACCCGGAACAAGGACGCGGGCTATCTCGGCGGCCGTGATCCAGAAGTAGGGAATGTGCTCGAAGACCTGGTTCGAGACGACCACGTCGAAGCTCTGGCCGGTGAGCTCCGCCCAACAATAGGGGTCTTCAGGCACATAGTCGACGTTGTGACCTTCATCGATGTCGAGGCCGACATATTCGAACACCGGCGGGACGAAAAGATCGCGGCAGCTGACAGACCCCTGGGTGCATCCAGAACCGACATCGAGCACGCGGAGGCGCTCGTCCCGGCGTCCGTCGAAGTAGGCGTTCCGGAACGCTCTGACTTTCTCGAACGCAGACGCGTGCACAGCGGGAGATGCTAAGGGACGGGCAAGACCCACTCCATTTGCGTCACTCGGAGGACACCCTTGTGTCGCGTTGGCGACTCGGAGGGGCGGATCTGGGCACTAGGCCGACGGCGTCGGCCCGGTGAGATATTGCGACAGGGAGATCATCTGGCTGAACGGTGGGGTGCCGACAGAGATCTGTTTGCCGTAGTGGGAGTACGTAACCACGATGTTCGCCTGCACGCCTTGCCCGTAGACGGACACCGGGATGACGATCTGGTAGACGAGCCCGCGGGCACTGACGTCGACCTCTTCGGAGGTATTGGTGCCGAAACCGGCGGATGACGACGCCGTCGCGCTGGAGGAGAAGCTCACCTGGTACCTCTGCACTGACGTTCCATTGATGGTCGCGGTGCCGAGCGATGCGACCGAGAGGGACGTGCCCGTCAGCTCCTGGACCAGCATGCCTGGGTTCCCCATCTCCTCCATGAAGGAACTGAGGCTCGAGCCAGGCCCCAGGGAGGGCACATCATTGGTACTCGCCACTACCCACGACTTCCCCACCACCGGCGAATTCGTGACGTTGATGTAGAGGGTGTGTCCCTGGAAGGCGAATTTCTGATCTTGGGTCTTCGCACCTGACTCCGTGACGCTGAGCGCACCGAGCCCTGAGGCGAGCGAGAACTCACCGTTGCCGACGATGGCGTGCGATATCGACTGGGTCGAAGTCACCGGTGTGAGGGCGACTGACGCCACCACTGCATTCTTCTGAAGGGTCTTGGTGGCGACCGTCGTCATGGTTTGTGCGTCGCTGGGACTGGCCGCCAACGCCACTGACGGGGTACCGCCGGCGTTTGCCGTGCCGCTTGCCGTACCGTTCGCAGTGCCGTTCGCTGTGCTGCTCCCCTGCTGCCCGGGATCGCTGGCGCCTCTGCTCGGGCTCCCGCCGGTGGCCAGGACCGACGCGACGACTACCAGCGCAAGGAGGACGAGCCCTGCCGCGACGAATCCGATTCGGCGGTGTCTGGCGCGAGCGCGGACGGCGGCAGATTCCTCTGCGGATGCACCCTCGGAATCCCATGGCTCTGATTGCGGCAGCAAGGTCGCTGCCCCGTTTGAGAGAGCTTCACCAGGAGGGGCGACAGGATCATCGGCGGCGCGCGGCTGTTCGCTGTCGCTTCCGGAGAACTCCGGATGCAAGAGCGTGTCCGGCTCCGGCGAGTACGCCGGCTGCGAGAGCGTGTCCGGCTCCGGCGAGTACGCCGGCTGCGAGAGCGTGTCCGGCTCCGGCGAGTACGCCGGAACGGTCGCGGTGTCGTTGGTCGCGGTGTCGTTGTACCGCAGCACCGCCGGCACCGCCGGCACCGCCGGCACCGCCGGCACCGCCAGCGTGTCGTCGTCGTGGACGACCGAGGTCGGTTCCGTCGGAGGCTCGGCCCTCTCCGGGGTTTCGAGGCCGGTGTCCGCAACGGCCGAGATCGGGAGGGTGGCGGCCTGCTGTTCCCCACCCGAGGGTCGCGCCGCCATCCCGGCGGCCACAGCGGCGGGCACAGTGGCGGGCATGGCACCGAGATGCGCTCCCCCGTTGCTCGCTGCGGCGTGTCGCGCCAACATCGGCTTCGCCGGTTGTCCACCGAGCGCCGCCCGCTCCACGCCGACGCGACGAACCTGGTCCGTCCACCCATTGTTCCAGTAGCGCTCGTGCTTCAGGAAGTAGGGGTCTTTGTACCAACCTGGTCCCGGGATCACAGTCTGCTCCTGCTACACATATCGTCTCACCAGCACCCACGATGGTCCCACAGCGCGCTGGCCGATTCCCCCCTCGGTTACGGGAACGCGACCAACAGGTGAACTGTCTGAACGGCGGTGCGCAGGGCGCGTCGCCGCTCGCGGATCGTCTCGCCTGCGATGGCGAAGAACCTGAGGCAAGCTGGGCCCATGGCCGATCGTGACCCTGCCTCCTCCGCCGCCTCCGTGACTCGCGGCATGCGCTCCCTACTGGCCCGCCGGGACGCCGCCCTGACCGACGGTGCGGTACCGGTTGGCTGGAAGATCGGTTTCAACACGCCCGCGATCCAGGAGCACTTCGGGCTGAGCGATGCGGTCGTCGGCTACCTCACCGACGCCGGGGTGTCACCCGATGGGGCGACGGTGTCATTGGCCGGTTGGGGCGCGCCCGCCGTCGAAGTCGAGGTGGCCGTCCGGGTCGGACCCGACGGCGGGATCGCCGGGCTGGCGCCGGCGTTGGAACTGGTGGATCTCGCCATCTCGTTCGACGACATCGAGCCGGTCCTCGCCGGCAACATCTGCCACCGCGGCGTGATCTTCGGGGACGACGTCCCCGGAGTCGACCCCTGGGCCATGGTGGCCGCTGTGACAAAGGCGGGCAGTGTCGTGGCCGAAGGGCGGCTGGTGGAGGATCCGGCTACCACGGTGTCGTTCGTGCGGTCGTACCTCGCCGCCCACGGCGCCGCGCTCCAAGAGGGCGACAGAATCATCGCTGGGTCCGTGGTGGCACCGGTCGCCGTGGCCCCGGGCGACAACCTCAGCGTCTCGTTCGGGCCACTCGGCCAACTGTCCGTCGGTTTCGAAAGCTGAACCTGCCAGTCCTTTCGCTGAGCCGGCGACACATCATTGACCGAGGCGCAGCGAGGGGGACCCGACTACGGCTGGTTCGCCGACGACGACGCACTGAGCCTGCCGGTCGCCCAGTCCTGCTCACGGTGAACACGGGCACCACCCAGCGGCCGCCCGCCCCGTAGGAGGAGCAGCGCAAATTGAGAACAGTGCAGGAGGTGCACGTCAGGACTCGCTGACGCCGAGCAGCACGGTGCCGATCAGCTCGTAGATCATGCGGGCGGTGGCGCCCCAGATCAGTTCGCCCGAGACCTCGAAGAACCGGACCGCGAACGAGTTGTCGGGGCTCCCCGGGATGATGCGCCCGGGCACCCGCCAGCGCTCCTCGTGGAAGATGGCGGGGTCGGCCAGCCCGGTGAGCGCCACGTCGAAGACCCGCTCCACCTCGCTCGGGCTGGCCACCAGGTGTGGCCGCCCGGGAAGGACGGCGATCACCGGCATGATGAGCGCAGGCGAAGCCAGCGTCGTGACCGGGTGCAGCCAGCCCACCATCGTCACCAGGGCCGGATCGAGGTCGACCTCTTCGTGCGCCTCGCGCCGCGCCGCCGCTGCCGGTTCCTCCCCCTCGTCGAGCCGCCCGCCGGGGAAGCTGACCTGTCCCTTGTGGGTGCGCAGGCCCGACGAGCGCCGGGTCAGGATCAGGCGGGCCTCGCCGTCCTCCTCGAAGAGCGCGGCCAGGACGCCGGCGTTGACGGAACTGAGGGCGGGCAGTTCGGACTCGCTGACGATGGTGGCGCCGCCGAGCTCTGCGTCACCCCCGATGTCGTCCGGCACCGGGCCCAGCTGGCCCAGGGCGTCGAGGGCATGGAGCACCCGGTCGATGCCGATCCCCGTGCGTTGCTCCAGCGGGAGGCCGGCCCACGGCGCCGGGGCGCCGGGCCGCCAGGTGGGCGGGCGCGGGATCACCTGCGGTGGCACCGGGCGGGACATGTCCCGCACGCTACCGGTGACCGGGTCGCCGTCGGTGTGGGCGGCGGTCGCCCGACGGGTCCCGGTCGCCTCGCTACGCTCTCGCAGCGATGACGTCCCCCGGAGATCTGCAGGCACAGGCCGACGCGCTGCACTGGTATCACACCATCGACCTGGGCCACGGCGTGGTCACGAAGGGGGACAGCGCACAGGACGACGGAACCCCGATCCTCCCGGACGTCTCCGGCCGCAGCGTCCTCGACATCGGGGCCTGGGACGGGAAGTACTCGTTCCTGGCCGAGCAGGCGGGGGCGTCCCGTGTGGTCGCGCTCGACCACTATGCGTGGGGGGTGGACTTCGCGGCCCGCGGGGCCTACTGGGCCGAGTGCATCCATCGCGGCACGCTTCCCGACCAGTCCCGCGACGAGACGGAGTTCTGGCAGCCCGACCTACCCGGGCGGCGCGGCTTCGAGTTGGCCGCCGCGGCACTGGGGTCGAAGGTCGAGCCCCTGGTGGCCGACTTCCAGACCGTCGACCTCGACGAGGTCGGCCAATTCGATGTCGTGCTCTACCTCGGCGTCCTGTACCACATGAAGGAGCCGCTGACCTGCCTGGAGCGGCTGCGCCGGGTCACCGGGGAGATCGCCGTGATCGAGACGGAGGCGCTGCACCTCGAAGGGCTCGACCACGAGGCCTTGCTGCAATTCCACGCCGGCAGCACGCTGCGGACCGACTTCGGCAATTGGTACGTGCCCACGATCGAGGCGCTGCACAACCTGTGTCGGGCCGCCGGCTTCTCGGAGGTGCGCACCATCATCGGGCCCCCGTCGGCCCCGCCACCGCCCGCAGCCTCAATGAAGGTCAAGCTCGGGCGTCGGATCGCCGGCGCCGTGCCGGCCTCCCCTTCGGCGCCGACCGCCAACTACCGCGCCGTCGTCCACGCCACCGTTTGACCGGGGCCGGATCGGCCCGGGTCCGGCGCGCACGGCCCGGGTGTGGGGACTGCCTCAGTCGTTCTCCACCGTGTAGTCCCAGTAGCCAACCACGTGTGTGTGGTCGGGCGCCCATTGCATCATGCCCTCACCCACCAGCTCGTAGGACCGGAGCTGGAAGGTCAGGGTCTGGCCCGGGTGGAGAACGGGGGGCGGTGCATGCTCGCCGGGGACCAGTCCCATGAGGAACACGGAACCGAGATGGTCGACGGAGTGGAAGTCGGCCACCGACACGGGCACGTCGGCCGTGGCGTCCTTCATCGTCACGGTCCAGGTGCAGGTGGTGGCCGCCTGCTGGTTGGGCAGGCCCTCTCCGGGCACGATCGGACCACTGACGGTGACCCGGACGTGGAAGACGTTCGTCTTCGCCTCGACCGGGAGCCCCTCCACCTGGAGCGCCGGCTTCGCCTCTGTACCCGTCAGGGTGGCGTCGACCTCGGGGGCGAGCGTCTTCTTCGGGAGGAAGGAGGGGTAGTGCGCGCTGCTCCTCCCCGGGAGGGCCGATTGGTAGGACGAGCCACCACCACCGCAGCCCGCGAGGACCAGAGCCATCAGCACTGTCACACCCGCGACGATGCAACTGGGGCCGGCCTTCATGGCCCGGCCCCAGTTGCGACGCCTCGCGTGCACGGCGGCGTCCATCGGCTCACGACGGTCCTTCCTAACCGTTCGTCCCCTTCGTGCCCTTCGTGCCGGGGACCCCGGGCGAGCCGTTGCCGCCGGTGCCGCCGTTGCCACCTGGTGTCGAACCGGCCCCATTGCCACCGCTGCCACCCTTGCCGCCGTTCCCGCCGTTCCCGCCGGTGCCGTTACAGGGCGGCGTGTCATTCGGGGTCGTCGCCGATCCGCTGGACGTCAGCCACACCCCGCCGACCCACTCCTCGGGTGGGCACGCGCCGTTTCCGCCGTTCCCGCCGTCGCCGCCGGCACCAGCGGCAGTGGTGCCGGCGCCGCCGTTCCCGCCCTTGCCGCCGCTGGTCCCGCAGCCGGCGGCTCCGGCGATACCCGGAACTCCTCCGAAGCCGCCGGTCCCCGGACTGCTGTCGGCGACTCCGGGGCCGAGGTTGACGTGCTTCGGGCAGTACAAGGCGGTCGCGCCGCTGCCACTGACCGTGGCGTAGCCCTTGGGTGCGGCCACGACCGAGAACCGCTGTGCGGTGAACACGTCGGGACCGAAGGCAGCCAGACCCGGCTGTGCCGCATAGCCGATGTGGCCCTGACCATCGAGGCCCCCACAGACGGTGCCCGCCACCAATGGGGTATCGGCGTTGGACGGCTCGCTGCAGGAGTGCCCCGTCATGAGCAGGTCCTCGAGTGTGCGCAGCGTGCTGTAGTGGTTGTAGTAGGTGCTCGACACGGTGCCCGGCTTGATGAGCGGGCTGATCAGCACGGTCCCGGTGTCACCCCCGCCCGCCGTGAAGTCGGTCGGGTCGAAGAGCTGGTCGGCGGTCACGCAGCCGGCCGTTGTGGCGGCCTCGCTGCCGCTCGGGCAGCCGCTCGTGCCGACGGTGGACGTCGCTCCCTCGGCACCAAGGGTCACGTTGCCGTTGAAACCACCGGAGAGCGTCACCGGCTGCCCGCTGTCGTTGAGGAGCTGGAAGCTGCCGGCCCACGGCTTGGCGTAGTTGTTCGACGCCGTCGTGGTGCTGGCGTTGGACGCCAGGGAGAGGGGTCCGGTGTCGCTGACCGCTCCCACGAAGGTGTCGGGCGGGATGGTGTTGCCGTTGGCGTCGGTGCCCGAAACGAGCCGGCCCGTGTCCTGGGCGTTGATCTTGGCGTCCGTGACCCAACTGGAACCTGCGGCGACCCCCGCTGGCTCACTGGTCGTGCCTGGCGATCCGCTGAGGTTGGGGCTCTCGCCGGCGAGCCCGGTGGGCCTGTCGATGAACCCCGAGGCCCCCGGGCCGGGCTGGAGCTGCTGACCCGAGCTGTTCGTGACCTCGGGGTCGTTGGGGCCGGTCGGCTCGGTGCTCACGTTGTGACCGTTGATGTTCTCACCGGCGGCGTCGGCCAGCAGGCCGTAGGCGCCGTAGAGCGAGTTGGCACCCGGTGCCGTCGTTCCAGGCGAGCCGAAGGTCGGCTGGTCCGCCGGGGAGGAGAAGGTCGAGCGGTCACCGGGGGCGGGTGCGTTGTTGAAGCTGTTGCCGGTGGTGAACGGGGGGTTGGCTTCGTCGAAGGTGACGTCGATGAGGCCCCCGTCGGCGAAGGCCGCCGACTGCTCGATCATCGGGATGTAGTAGCGCAAGAAAAGGTCCGACGCGTAGAGCCCACCGGTGTAGTTGGCCGGGGTCGTCGCCTCGGGGTCGTCGGCCGGGAGGCCCGCCGGGGAGTAGTTGGGCGTGCCGTTGGCGTTGAAGGCCCCGGAGAGGTTGTTGCCCTGGCAGGTCGCGTCGTGGGCGTCGCTGCAGTTGTTCGGCGTGATCCAGTTGAACGCCGGTACCTCGCTCGCCGGAAGGCTCAGGTCGTGGGCCAGACCGTAGGTCGGGTCATCGAGGTTGGCCACGTGGTTGGCGTCGCAGTTGGTGTCGGTCGCCCCGCTGGTCGGAGCGCCCGGTCCGTCGTACTCCGGCAGGGTCGGCTGGTTCAGCGCCGGCTGCGCGGGGTAGGTGACGCCGCTCTGCGTGCCGGCGGACTCACCGGTCAGCGCGGTGAACCAGCCGGCAACCGGAAAGTGCTTGCCCACGTACTGGTCGGCCGGGTCGCCGTTGTTGTTGGCATTGGCCGGCTGGGCCCCGGTGTAGCTCGTCACGTCGCCGCTGGGGGCCACCAGGTTCGTCGGGTTGGTGACCGGGTCGGCACTCGACTGCCCGGGGTAACCACAGGCCCCGTCCTCGCGACCGGGAACGGTGTCGCTCACGCCCGGGGTCGAGCCGGTCACGTAGGTCGTCGAGCCGACGGGCTGTTCGCCCCCGAGGTCCTGGGCGTACGCCTTCCATGAGACGCCTGCGGCGTTGTACTGGTTGAACAGGGTGGCGACGTTGGTCGGGTAGACGCAGCCGTTGTTGCCGAGGGCGGCATCGACGCCGCCGTGGGTGAGGAGTTGGCCGTAGTTGCCGTTGCTTGCGCCCGAAGGAGTGGGTGCATTGGTGTTGGTTCCCGAACCGTCCGTCGTGTGGTCGGTGTCGGTGACGGTGCCGACCGTGCCGTTGGTGATGATCCCGCTGTTGTTGTTCGTCATGTTCGCCGTCGTCGAACAGTCGTCCTGCGTGGCGTACGAGGGGGACTGACCGGACACCAGGGAGATGTAGTTGTCCATGCTGAAGTGGCCGGTGCCGTAGTAGTTGGTGAGGAGGGCTCCCTGTTGGGGGAGCGTCTGCCACAGGTAGCTGTTCTGGTTGAGGCCCGTGAAGGTCTCGTCGTAGGACTTGTTCTCCAGAATGATCAGCCACACGTGCTTGATCCCCCCGACAGGCGTGCCCGTCGACGTGATCACACATTGCGCTTGTGCGTTACTCCCACCTGCGGGAATCTGCAATGAGCTTCCCGCCGGGCAGGTCGTGGAGGGGGCGGCGGACGCCGATGACGTCCCCACCACTGCACTCGAGACGCTGACGCCCGAAAGGGCGGCCACCCCGAGAGCAGCCGCCAGCATCCCTCCGGTCCGTACCCGGTGTCGCCGATTCTTCGAGATGAGCACCCATTCCTCCTCAACGATCCTTGGCAAGCGCACAAGCGTTGCCAGCAACCTAAGGACGGAGGGTTACCCTCGCGATGACGTTGCGCTACGAACTCCTTATTTCTGTGTGACCGGATCGCGAACGCATCGGCCCGCACAAGCGTTCGCGTTGGAGGTTCGTGGGCTGCAGCAGACAGTCGCGTTGAAGGCGGATCAGCGCGGACGCCGGGCGAGGCGGTCGCCCAGGTCGCGGATCTTGGTCCGGTCCTGCGCCGGCACCAACTTCAGCTCGGAAGGGCACAGCGTCAGCAGCGTCACGGTTTCGATCGTGTTGAAGGTCGACACGGACAAGGGAAGGCTCGTCTGCGTCTCGGTGCTTCTCGCCCCGTCGGCCTCGGCGACCAGCGCCTCATCGATGCCCCTGGCGCGCTGCAGCAGGGCGCAGAAGGCCGATCCGTCGGTCAGCAGGGCGCGCAGGGCCACGTTGCCGTGCTGCTGCTCGTAGGTGGCCAGCGCCAGGTCGGCCTCTGCGACATCGGTCAGGTACTTCGTGTCCTGGGCGTACGAGGTCTTCGGGGCTCGCAGTTGCGACGAGGACCGGGACCCCGACGACTTCGAGGAGTGCGACGTCGCCGCGGCGGCAGATCCCGTGGGAACGCCGACGCCGACGCCGGCCCCGACGCTGAGCGCTCCGGCCAGCACGACACAGGCGACGATGCGTCGCCGACCCAGCCGCCACGTCGCCACTCGCCCACGTTACACACGGCTCCGTGACGCGCAGCGACCGGGCCCGAGGGCCCGGTCACGCGTCCGACACGCTCACAACCGTACGCGTTGCGAGCTCGAAACACTGTCACCCCGCGCACAATTCGTCGGCGTCGGGAAGACGGCCCAGCGGAACTACATCATCCCGCCCATGCCGCCCATACCGCCCATGCCGCCGCCCGCCATGGCGGCCGCCGCTGCAGCCGCGTCCACCTTCTCGGGCTTGTCGGCCACGAGGGCCTCGGTGGTGAGCAGCAGACCGGCGATGGAGGCTGCGTTCTGCAGAGCCGAGCGGGTGACCTTGGCCGGGTCGATGATGCCGGCCTTGACCAGGTCCTCCATCTCGCCGGTGGCGGCGTTGAGGCCGTGGTTGCCCTTGGCCGACTCGACCGTGTTCACCAGGACGGCGCCTTCGAGGCCGGCGTTGATGGCGATCCACTTGAGCGGTGCCTCCAGCGCGTGCGCCACAATGCGGGCCCCGGTGGCCTCGTCGCCCTCGAGGGTGTCGGCCAGGTCCAGCACCGACTTGCGGGCCCGGATGAGGGCCGTGCCACCGCCGGCCACGATGCCCTCCTCCACCGCAGCGCGGGTGGCGGACAGCGCGTCCTCAATGCGGTGCTTCTTCTCCTTGAGCTCCACCTCGGTGGCGGCTCCGACCTTGACGACGGCCACGCCGCCGGCCAGCTTGGCCAGGCGCTCCTGGAGCTTCTCGCGGTCCCAGTCCGAGTCGGTGTCGTCGATCGCCCGCTTGATCTGGGCGACGCGGCCCTTCACGTCCTCGGACGAGCCGGCACCCTCCACAATGGTGGTGTCGTCCTTGGTCACGATGACGCGCCGGGCGCTCCCGAGCAGGTCGATGGTGGCGTTCTCCAGCTTGAGGCCGATCTCTTCGCTGATGACCTGAGCGCCCGTGAGGACGGCCATGTCCTGCAGCATCTCCTTGCGGCGCTCGCCGAAGCCAGGGGCCTTGACGGCGACCGAGGTGAAGGTGCCGCGGATTTTGTTGACGACCAGCGTGGCCAGGGCCTCGCCGTCGACGTCCTCGGCGATGATCAGCAGGGGCTTGCCCGTCTGCATGACCTTCTCCAGAACGGGGACCAGGTCGTGCACGGCGCTGACCTTGGAGTTGTAGAAGAGGATGACCGGCTCGTCGAGCACGGCCTCCTGACGCTCGGGGTCGGTCACGAAGTACGGCGAGAGGAAGCCCTTGTCGAACTGCATGCCCTCGGTGAGCTCGAGCTCGATGCCGAAGGTGTTGGACTCCTCGACCGTCACGGTGCCGTCCTTGCCGACCTTGTCGATGGCGTCGGCCAGCACGTCACCGATGGCGGAGTCCGCAGCCGAGATGGAGGCCACCTGGGCGATCTCCGTCTTGCCGCCGACGTCCTTGGCCTGCTTGGCGATGTTCTCGACCGCAGCCTTGACGCCCTTCTCCATGCCGCGCTTCAAGCCGGTCGGGCTGGCGCCGGCCGCGACGTTGCGCAGTCCCTCGGCGATCAGCGACTGGGCCAGCACGGTGGCCGTCGTGGTGCCGTCCCCGGCGACGTCGTTGGTCTTGGTGGCGACTTCCTTGACCAGCTGGGCACCCATGTTCTCGAACGGGTCGTCCAGCTCCACCTCACGGGCGATGGACACACCGTCGTTGGTGATGGTCGGTGCGCCGAACTTCTTCTCGATCACCACGTTGCGGCCTTTCGGCCCCAGGGTGACCTTCACGGTGTCGGCCAGCTTGTTGACGCCGGCCTCGAGCCCGCGCCGGGCGGACTCGTCAAACTTCAGGATCTTGGGCATGACTGTGTCGAACTCCTCTCGAGTCCTCGAATCTCAGGGGTAACTGCAGGGAGGCCGCCGCGCCGGCCCGGCTTGCACCGGGGCGGCGGTCCGACCGAAAAGCGTGCGACCGATCAGGCCAGCTTGGCCAGGATGTCGCGGGCGGACAGGATGAGCACGTCCTCGCCATCGAGGATGTACTCGGTGCCGCCGTACTTGGAGTAGACGACGGTGTCGCCGACCTTGACGTCGAGCGGGATCAGCTCGCCGGTGTCCTCGGAGCGGCGGCCGGGGCCGACCGCCAGCACTTCGCCCTGCTGGGGCTTTTCCTTGGCGGTGTCGGGAATGACCAGGCCAGAAGCAGTGGTCTCCTCGGACTCGCCGGGGCGGACGACGATCCGGTCATCGAGGGGTTGCAGACTCATTTGGAACGGGCCTCCTTGGCACGGTTAGCACTCTCGTGTTGCGAGTGCCAACGATAGCGGGCCTGCAGGGGACTGGCAAGGGGGAGCTTGGCGACCCGGCCGTCCTGGGGGGATCAGGACCACGACGGCCGTGTGGTCAGGGCCCTGACCACGTTCTCCTGCGGGGAGAGCGCAGCGGAGCCCCCCGCCCGGGTGCCGACGCCGGCCGCTCATGGAGCCAGAGGGGGCACTGGCCCGGACCGGTCAGGCGGGAATGGAGCACTGGCGGCGTGCCGTCAGGTGGACGTCGCGCCCGGAGGGCGCGTGCTCATGGTCACGAGCACCCAGTCGACTCCGTCTCCCGGGCCCTCCTGCACAAGGTGAGGTTCAACGGCAACGGCACGGCCTTTCCGGCGCCGCTGGAGGAGCAGCTGCTGGCAACGGTGCAGGCCCGGCACTGGAACGCACGGACGAGAAGGGTCGCGCTGCGGTAGCCCGTGTCGATACGCTCCCGGGCGACCCCGACGAACCGAAGGGATGCCCATGGCGCCAGCCAACTCCGAGAGTGACCCCGACCGCTGGTGGCACGGCGGCGTCTTCTACCAGATCTACCCCCGCTCCTACGCCGACTCCAACGGGGACGGCGTCGGCGACCTGCCCGGCATCGTGTCCAAGCTGGACCACCTGGCGCGGCTCGGCATCACCGCCGTCTGGCTGTCGCCGGTCACCTGCTCGCCCAACCGCGACTGGGGCTACGACGTCTCGGACTACCGCGACATCGATCCTTCGTTCGGCAGCCTGGACGACCTCGACGGGCTCGTGCGAGAGGCGGGCGAGCGGGGCATCCGCATCCTCATGGACCTGGTGCCGAACCACACGAGCGACCAGCACGCCTGGTTCGTCGACGCCCTGAGCGGCCGGGACTCGGCACACCGCGACTACTACGTCTGGGCCGACCCCCAGCCCGGCGGCGGCCTGCCGAACAACTGGGCCAGCATCTTCGGCGGCCCCGCCTGGCAGTTCGACGAGGCCAGCGGCCAGTACTTCCTGCACAACTTCGAGGCGTCGCAGCCGGACCTGAACTGGTGGAACGAGGAGGTGCGGCGTGAGTTCGACGACATCGTGCGCTTCTGGTGGGATCGCGGCGTGGCCGGGTTCCGTATCGACGTGTGCAACATGATGATCAAGGACAAGGAGCTGCGCGACAACCCGCCGGCCACCGAGGACGACCCGCTCGACCAGCAATTCATGGGCCAGCGCGCCGTCTACAACACCGACCGCCCCGAGGCCCACGACATCCTGCGGCGCTGGCGCGCCATCGCGGAGACCTACGAGCCCGAACGACTGCTCATCGGCGAGACCAACGTGGAGAAGCTGCCCACCCTCATGGAGTTCTACGGCGACGGGCACAACGAGCTGCACGGCGGGTTCAACTTCGTGTTCATCAACGCGCCGCTCGAAGCCGACGCGCTGCGCGCCGTGGTCGAGCAGACCGAGGACCTGCTCCCCGCCGGCGCCTGGCCCATCTGGACGGCGTCCAACCACGACGTCCCGCGGCTGGCCACCCGCTGGGCTGCCGGCGATCCGGCGAAGGTGAAGCTGGCACTGCTCCTCCTCCTCACCCTCCGTGGCACGCCCTTCCTCTACCAGGGAGACGAGATCGGGCTCGTCGACGGGCCCGTGCAGCGCCAGGACGTCCTCGATGCGGTGGGCGCGCGCTTCTGGCCCGTCTACAAGGGACGCGACGCCGAGCGCACACCGATGCCCTGGAACGCCGAGCCGGGCGGCGGCTTCACGGCGGCGGGCGTCCGCCCGTGGCTGCCCATGGCCGATCCGGCGCAGTGCAACGTGGCCGACCAGGAAGGCGACCCCGGCTCGGCGCTCGAACTGTGCCGCCGCACCATCGCGACGCGCCACGCCAGTGAGGACCTGGGGGTCGGCCCGTACCGGTCACTCCCATCTCCCGCCGGCACCTGGGCCTACGCCCGCGGTGACGGCGCCACGGTGCTGCTCAACATGTCGAGCGAGACGGTGTCGTTTGGCGACGTGGCCGGAACGGTGACCGTGAGCACCGAACACGGCCTCGAGGGATCGAGTGTCGAGGGGTCGCTGGCCCTCCCGGCATGGGGCGGGGCCGTCGTACTGTTCTGACGTCGAGTGTGCAGCGTCTGAGTGGCCGATCCCGGCGCCGCCAAGTGTGGGGGGAAGGCCTCTCCGGAGCAGGGCCGGTTACAGTCGACAGGATGCAGGCCGAGTCCAGGTCCGGCCGTTTGCGCTGGCAGCGGGGGAACAGGGCGCCCACGCTCCCCGACTCCTTCCCCGACTCGGGGCTCATTGAAGATCTCCCGGCCTGCGAGCTGCACCGCGGGCTCTTCCACCTCCTCTTCGGCCGGGAGCCCGCCCCCGACGACCCGTTCGTCGCCGAGCTCGAGAACGGCACGAAGAGCCCGCGCCAGCTCATGGAGTGGCTGATCCATTCGGCGGAGTGGAGCCACTCCGCGCCCATGACCGAGTTCGGCCCGTCGCTGCACTACGGGCGTGGCGTCTTCATCCGCAGCCTGCCGCGGGCGCGGCGGATCCTCGACATCGGTGGCGTGGCGCTCGGCGTCCCCTACGGCGCGCTCGTCCTGATGGGCTACCCCTACGCGTTCGAGGAGATCGTCATCGTCGATCTGCCCAGCGAAGACCGTCACGAGCTCTACCAGGACGGCCAGACACAGACGACGGTCGACGTCGCCGGAGGCCGGGTCACCTACCGCTACCACTCCATGACCGACCTCAGCAGCTACCCGTCGGCTTCGTTCGACATGGTCTACAGCGGGGAGAGCATTGAACACATCACGCGCGCCGAAGCCGAACAGGTGCTGACGGAGGCCCGGCGCGTGCTCAGGCCGGGCGGTGTCCTGGCGCTCGACACTCCCAACGCCAAACTGACCAGGCTGCAGCAGGACGCCTTCATCGACCCCGACCACAAATACGAGTACCGGCACGCGGAGTTGGCCGCCATGCTGCGCGGCAACGGCTTCGTCATCGAACGGGCCATGGGGATCAACTACGGCGGCGACTCGGTCGCCCGCGGCGTCTTCGATCCCACCGAGCTCGCCACCAAGCGCGGCGTCTTCGATGACATCGAGAACTGCTACCTGCTCGCCTACGTGTGCCGGAAGCCACACCGCCCCACGGTGGGGACGTCACTGGAGCGGGCCTGGTGGAGCGTTGCCGGCACACAGGCCACGCCGCGGCGGGCGCTCGGGCGCGCCCGCCGCATGCTCGCCACCTGACCCGCGCCGGGGACGTTTTTTCCTATCGGTTGACCGGGGACATGTCGGCGTAACGATCGCCCTTGGCGGGCGCGATCGTGTCGAGCAGGGCGAGGTCCTCCTCGGTGAGCTCGACGTCGAGCGCCGCCACGTTCTCCTCCAGGTAGGCACGGTGCTTCGTGCCAGGGATCGGCGCCACGTCGCGCCCTGCCGCATGGACGAAGGCCAGCGCGATCTGCCCGGGCCTGCAGCCCTTGGCCGACGCGAGCCGGTCGATGACCTCGACGATGGCCACGTTGTCCGCCAGGTTATCGCCCTGGAATCGGGGCTGGTAGCGGCGGAAATCGCTCTCGTCCAGGTCGTCGAGCGAGCGCATGGTGCCGGTGAGGAAGCCACGGCCGAGCGGGCTGTAGGGGACGAACCCGATGCCGAGCTCGCGCAGCGTCGGCAGGATCTCCGCCTCGGGGTCGCGGGACCAGACCGAGTACTCGGTCTGCAGGGCGGAGATCGGATGCACGGTGTGGGCACGCCGGGTGGTGGCCGGGGCCGCCTCGGACAGCCCGAGGTAACGGACTTTGCCCTCGGTCACCAGGTCGCCCATCGCCCCGACTGTCTCCTCAATCGGGGTGTCGGGGTCGACGCGGTGCTGGTAGTAGAGGTCGATATGGTCCACGCCGAGCCGGAGGAGGGAGCCGTCGCAGGCCTGGCGCACGTACTCGGGGCGGCCGTTGACCGAGCGATTGGCCGGGTAGTCCGGGTCGCGCACGATGCCGAACTTGGTGGCGATGACCGCCTCGTCGCGGTGCCCGGCCAGCGCTTTGCCGACGAGTACCTCGTTGGTGTGCGGCCCGTACATGTCGGACGTGTCGAAAAAGGTGACCCCGAGCTCGAGGGCGCGGTGAATGGTGGCGATCGACTCGTCGTCGTTCCCTGGCCCGTAGAAGTCAGACATCCCCATGCAGCCCAGGCCCTGGCGGGAGACCATGAGGCCCTGCGTTCCCAGCGCGATCGTTTCCATGGGCATCTGGGTCCTCTCTTCGTGCCCGCCCCCGTTCTCCGACCCGGGGCGACCTCCGGTTCCGGTCGAGTCCCACCCTACGGGGAACGCCCGGGGGTCCGAAACGCCTAGGCGCCGCGGCCGTGCTCGACCCGCTGCCCCGCGGCCGCCAGTTCCTCGAGGCGCAACGCGTACTGCTCCGAGCCGATGTCGTAGGCCCACATGACGAGGGCGTCCTGCCCGGTCACCGGGTAGTAGTTCTTGCGCACCGCGACCGGCGCAAACCCGAAGCGCCGGTAGAGCGCCTGGGCCGGTTCGTTGTTGGCCGCAACCTCGAGCGAGATGTGTCTGATGCCGCCGGCGCGCAACGTGTGGATGCTGTCGACGATCATCGTGGTGGCGATGCCGCCGCGTTGGAAGGCGGGGGACGTCGCAATGGTGGTCATGTGCGCCTCCTCGTCCACCATCATGAAACCGATGTAGCCCACCATCTCGTCGCCGTCCCACACGGCGCGGTAGAGCCGGCCCTTCCGCAGCGCCAGCTCGGAGTTGAAGACCGCAACCGACCACGGCTCGGGGAAGACCCTGCTCTCAATGCGCAGCACGTGACGGAGGTCCCTCCGCTTGAGCTTCTCTATACGCAGCGTCACGTCGACACGTCCTCAGGCTCGCACGGCCCGGGCGAAGTTGCTCGTGGCGTCCGCCTCACGCATATAGAGGGGAACGACACCGGCGGGCTCGACTGGCGGTTCTCCCGCGTCCATCCGAGCCCGGACGACGTCGAGCAACGCCGCCGGCGGCGGGAAGGCCAGCCCCGGTGCCTCCGCGTCCACCCCGGGGACCGCCTGCAGCACGTCGGCGTAACGCAGCGCGCCGTCGCCCACGGCGTGCACCGGCGCACCGGCGCACCGCTCGAGCGCGGCCGCCAGGTCCTCGGGCGCGAACAGCCCGGCGTCGAGCCGTGCCACCGGGGCGGCGGCCGCAGTGATCTGGTGCAGGGCCGCGAAGACCTCGCCCCGCCGGGCGTCGACGCAGGCCAGCACCAGGCCCCGCAGGCCCGCCGCGGCAGCACCCGCCGTCAGGATGTCCAGGCTGGTCGCCCCGACGACCCCGACGCCCAGCGACTGGGCCAGTCCCTTGGCCGCCGCCACACCGACGCGCAATCCGGTGAAGAGCCCGGGGCCGATGTCGACCGCCACCACACCCAGGTCACCCGGGACCAGATCCAGCTGCGCCAACAAGTGCCCGAGCGCGGGCGTGAGCGTCTCGACATGGCGCCGCCGGCCCGTGAGCGTCAATTCGGCCTGCACGCCCGTTGCTGTCCGCACGGCGACGCCAACCGTCTCGGTGGCCGTCTCGATCGCCACCATGGCGCTCCCGCTCACGACGTCCGTCCCGCCGCGGGCGCGAGGAGCGCCGCCGCGTCCGATCGGTCCGCCCAGCGGCCCCGGCCCACCAGGGTCAGCACGCGCCGCGCGGGGGCCCCGAGGGGATCCGGGGCAACCAGCGTGATCTCGAGCGCGCTGTCACCCAGCGCCGCCGCCGCCAGCTCGCCCCACTCGACCAGGGCCACCGCGTCCTCTTCGACCAACTCGGCCAGGGCCAGGTCGGCCACCTCTTCCATCGAGCCGGTCCGGTACACGTCGGCGTGGATGAGCAGCGCGACCGGGCTCCCCTCCCCGCAGCGGTACTGGCGCACCAGAGCGAACGTCGGGCTGGTCACCGGGCCCGGCACCCCCAGGGCGGCGGCGAAGCCCTGGGCGAAGACCGTCTTGCCCGACCCGAGGTCGCCCACCAGCAACACGACATCGCCGGGCCGGCAGAGCCCGGCCACACGCCCGGCCAGCTCCCGGGTGGCGTCGGGCGACTCGCTCGTCCACGTGACGGGCCAGCTCACGCAGGGCCCGCCCCCATGAGGCGCTTGGCCCGGACGAAGTCGGCCCGCATCTCGGCCATGGCCTCGCCGCCCGCCCGCAGGACGTAGGCCGGGTGATAGGTCGGGACCACGTTGGCCCTCCCCCGCTCGAAGACCTGTCCGCGCAACTCCCGGATGCCCTTGGTGGTCTCGAGCAGGAGCTTGGTGGCGAAGTTTCCCAACGTGATGATGACCCGGGGGTCGATGAGCCGAATCTGCTCGGCGAGATACGGGCGGCACGCCTCTATCTCCTTCGGCGCCGGGTCGCGGTTCTGGGGTGGGCGGCACTTCACGACGTTGGCGATGTAGCACTCGGCCCGGGTGAGGCCGACCTCCTCCCACATGAGGCGGTCGAGCAGCCTGCCCGAGCGGCCGACGAAGGGCTCACCGGCCAGATCCTCCTCGCGACCCGGCCCCTCCCCCACGAAGAGCAGGTCTGCCGCCGAGCTGCCCACGCCGAACACCACCTGGGTCCGCCCCTTCGCCAGGGGGCACAGGGTGCACGTGGACGCGGTGAGCCGCAGCCGCTCCAGGGCGTCGGCGTCGGCCTCAGGCACCGGGCACGTCGGGACGGTTGATCACGATGCGAGGCATGCGCGGGCCGACGCCGCACACCACCTCGTAGCTGATCGTCCCCGCCATGGCGGCCCAGTCGTCCGCCGTGATCTCCTCGTCCCCCTGGCGCCCGAGCAGGACGACCTCGTCACCGGGCCGCACCGATGCGTCGCCGCCGCAGTCGACCACGAGCTGGTCCATCGTCACTGCCCCGGCCAGTGGGCGGCGCGCGCCGTTGATCAGGACCTCGTAGCCCCCGTCGAAGAGGCTACGGGGCACGCCGTCGGCGTAGCCGATCGGGACCGTGGCTACGAGCGAGCGCGCCGGGAGCGGACGGAGCCGGCCGTACGAGGGGCGCTCCCCCGCCTGCAGCATGCGCACCGCCACCACCCGCGCCTTGAGCGCCATGGCGGGACGCAGCTGCTCGCCGCCCGCCTGCGCGTCAAAGGCCTCCTGGACGGGCGGGCCGGGCAGGTAGCCGTAGAGGCCGAGCCCGCAGCGCACCATGTCGTAGCGCGCCTGCGGGAAGGCGATGGCACCCGCCGTATTGGCGGCGTGCAGCAGCGGCCCCCGCATGCCGGCCGCGGCCAGCTCCGCCACGAGGCGGTCGAAGAGAGCGAGCTGGCCTTCCGTGTAGGCGCGGTCCTCCTCCTCGCCGTCGGCCACCGGCAGGTGGGTCCAGACGCCCTCGAGCTGCAGCGACCCCTCCGCCACCACGGCGGCTGCAATGGCGCGCAGGTCCTCGGGGGCCGCACCGACCCGGTGCATGCCGGTGTCGACCTTGACGTGCACGCCGACCGGCCGTCCCGCCGCCACCGCGGCCGCGCTGAAGGCGGCGATCCCCTCGGCGGAGTACAGCGTGGGCGTGAGCCCGTAGGACAGTGCCGTGGCCGCTGCAGCGGGATCGCACTCGCTCAGGAGCAGCACCGGCGCGGTGACACCGTGCTCGCGCAGCTCCACACCTTCGTCCACCAGTGCTACGGCGAGCCGCCCGGCGCCGCCGGACAGCGCCGCGCGCGCCACCGCCGGTCCCCCGTGGCCGTAGCCGTGCGCCTTGACCACCGCACAGAGCTCGGCCGGTGCCACCAGGCGGGACAGCACCGCCGCGTTGTGCGCGACAGCGGCCAGGTCGATCTCGGCCCACGCCGGGCGCGAACGGCCCTGGGCCATGGTCACCGCCGCGTCCTCGTCCGCGGGGCCCGGGGGCACCAGCCGTACCGGCGCGCCCTCAGTCACTGCCGTCCCCCAATTCCGAGAGCATGTCCGCCACCAGGCCCGGGAGGTCGCCGGCCACCAGGCCCTGCGCCGGGCCGAGTGACGCGGCGCGCCCGTGCACGTGGGCGGCCACGGCCGCCGCCTCCAAAGGAGGCAGCCCGCGGGCGCAGAAGGCGCCGATGATGCCCGAGAGCACATCGCCGCTGCCCGCCGTCGCCAACGACGGCCCCCCGGCGGCGGCCAGGAGCACGTCGGGGGTCGACCTGTCGGGGGACGCCACCGCGGTCAACGGTCCCTTCAGCAGGACGACCGCACCGGTGGCCCGGGCCAGGGCGCGAGCTGCCGCCAGGCGGTCGTCACCCGGTGCGGCCCCGTTGATGCGGGCGTACTCGCCGTCGTGCGGCGTCAGGATGCTCGGGGCACTGCGCTTGTCGATGAGGAGGCGCGCCGCGGCCGCATCGCCCAGTGCGCTGAGCGCGTCGGCGTCAATGACGAGCGGGACCGGCACGGCGGCGATGACGGCCCTGATCTCCTCGGCCGTGGCCGCGCCGGTCCCGAGCCCGGGTCCGAGCACCACCGCCTTGCACTTGGCACAGGCCTCCACGAAGGCACCGGCCCAGCCTTCGGCGGGCAGGTGCATGCGCACGGCCTCGGTGGGCCAGGCTGCGGCCGGGCTGCCCGGCGAGCCGAGCCGGATCATGCCGGCGCCGGCGGCCATGGCGCCGCGCGTGCAGAGGATGGCCGCACCCTCCATGCCCGAAGAGCCGGCCGCCACGCCGACCGCTGTCGTCCACTTGTTGACCTGACGGGGCCGGGCCGGCACCAGGGCGACGTCGGCGTCCTCGATCAGCAGCGCCTGCGGCGTGGGGAACTCGATCCCGATGTCGGCCACCTCGACCGCGCCACTGCAGACGCCACCCCGACCCTGCAGCAGCCCGGGCTTGCGCGCGGCGAAGGTCACCGTCCGGTCGGCCTGCACGGCGTTGCCCGGCGTCTGGCCGCTGTCGGCATCGACGCCCGAGGGGATGTCGATGGCCAGCACCGCGGCACCAGCGGGCACCGCTGGCGCGTCGTACGAACCCCGGAACCCCGTGCCGTAGGCCGCGTCGATGACCAGGTCGCATGCCGGGAGCGCGTCCCCGCCGCCCACCTCGGCGGCCTCCACGATGCGCACCCGGGCGCCCCGGCGGGCCAGGAAGGCCGCGGCGACCCGGCCGTCGGCACCGTTGCTGCCCTTGCCCGCCACCACCACGACCCGTCGGCCGTAGGCGCCACCGAGCAGGCGGAGCGCAGCGTGCGCCGCCGCCGTGCCGGCACGGTCGACCAGCCTCTCGTGCGAGACCGTCTCCAGGGCGGCGGCGTCGGCCGCCCGCATCTCGTCGCGGGTCAGGACGCCGCGCATGGGGCCTGTTCCGCCACGACGAAGGCGATCGCCAGGCCGTCGGTGTGCGTGAGGGAGAGATGGAAGGTGCCCGCGCCCTGCGCGCCGGCCAGCCGCGGCGGCGGTGCCGTGCAGCCGGAGGGAGGGGGCGTTGCGTGTGGCGCCCGCGCCGGCGGTCCGGCACACCTCCACGTCGGTCAGCGCGAACCCCCCGATGCCGGTGCCGAGCGCCTTCATGACCGCTTCCTTGGCCGCGAAGCGCGCCGCCAGGCTCTGGGCCAGGTCGGCGGAGCCGGTGGCATCGGAACGCTCGGAGTCGGTGAAGCAGCGGGCGGCGAAGCTCGGCCGGCGGTCGAGCACCCGCCGGAACCGCGCCACATCGACGGCGTCGACTCCCACGCCGACGATGGCCCCGCCGATCACTCGACGGTCACCGTCTTGGCCAGGTTCCGGGGACGGTCGGGATCGTGGCCGTGCAGGCGGGCCAGCCGGTAGGCCAGCTGCTGCAGCGGCACCACGCCGACCACGGGAGAGAGCAGCGGGGAGGTGGGCGGGACCCACAGCACGTGATCGGCCGCGGCGGCCGACTCCTCGTCCCCGTCGTCGGCCAGCAGCACGACCGTGGCACCGCGGCTGCGCACCTCCGCGATGTTGGACAGCATCTTCTCCCACAGCGGGTTGCGCGTGGCGATGCCCACCACCACGGTTCCCGGCTCAATCAGCGCGATCGGCCCGTGCTTGAGCTCGCCCGCCGGGTAGCCCTCGGCGCGCAGGTAGGCCAGCTCCTTCAGCTTGAGCGCCCCTTCCAGCGCCACGGGGAAGCCGACGTGGCGCCCGAGGAAGAAGAAGTCGCGGGCATCGGTCAACTTGGCCGCCACATGGTCGACGTCGCCGGCGCGCGCCAATGCCGCACCGACAAGAGCGGGCAGATCCTCCATGGCGTTGAGGGTCTCGTTGATGTCCGACGCCGGCCGCGTGCCGAGGATCTGGGCCAGGTACAACCCGAGCACCTCGAGCGCCACAATCTGGGCCAGGTGGCACTTGGTCGAGGCCACCCCGATTTCGGGTCCGGCGCGCGTGTAGAGGACACCGTCGGCGGCACGCGCCATGGACGAGTCGACGACGTTGGAGACGACGAGCACCTTGGCGCCGAGGCGCGCCGCCTCCCCCATGGCCTCGGAGGTGTCGAGCGTTTCACCGGACTGGGACACCCCGACGCACAGCGTCCGCTCGTTCAGGACCGGATCGCGGTAGCGGAACTCGCTGGCGATGTCGACCTCGGTCGGCAGTTTTGCCCAGTGCTCAATGGCGTATTTGGCCACCAGGGCGGCGTGGTAGCTCGAGCCGCAGGCGACGATGAAGACCTTGTCGATGGCCCGCAGGTCGTCCGCGCTCAACCGCATCTCGTCCAGGATCAGCTCGCCGCCCGGGCCACGGCGGTCGAGCAGCGTATCGGCCACCGCCTTGGGCTGTTCGTTCATCTCCTTGGACATGTAGTCCTCGAAGCCGCCCTTCTGGGCCGCTTCGAGGTCCCAGGTGATGGTCAGCTGTTCGGGCTCCACGGGATCCCCGTCCAACGTGGTGACCTCGAGCACCCCGGGCCTGAGGACGGCCAACTCGTCGTCCGCCAGGGCGAAGACCCGCCGGGTGTGGCCGATGAGCGCCGGGATGTCGGAAGCGAGGAATGCCACACCGTCCTGCAGCCCGAGTACGAGTGGCGTCTTGCGACGCGCCGCCACGATGGTGTCGGGCTCGTCGGCGGAGACGACCGCGATTGAGTACGAGCCCCGCAGCCGCGGCAGCACGATCCGGGTGGCCTCGGCCAGAGTGGCCCCGCCGTTCATCTCCTGCTCAATCAGATGGGCCAGCACCTCGGTGTCGGTGGCGGAGACCAGCCTGTGCCCGGCGGCCTCGAGCTCCGCCTTCAGCTCGGCATGGTTCTCGATGATCCCGTTGTGGATGAGGGCGAGCCGGCCGGTGCAGTCGATGTGCGGGTGGGCGTTTTCGACGGTCGGCCCGCCGTGGGTGGCCCAGCGCGTGTGCCCGATGGCGGCGGCGTGCCCGGTGGGCGCGTCCGCCGTCAGGTCTCCCAGCTTGGCGACCGAGTTCGTGCCGCCGGCCGCCCGGGTCCGCCAGACGGTGTGGGCGCCGTCAGACCCCTCGACCACCATGGCGACCCCGGCCGAGTCGTAGCCCCGGTACTCCAGCTGGTGCAGGGCCCCAAGAAGGATCGGGATGGCGTCGGACTCACCTGTGACGCCGATGATGCCGCACATAGTGTCCCAGGCTACCTGGGCGCCTGTGGCTCGATCTGCCCCAGGGCGGCTTCGACGACACCGGCGAGCTGGGCCGCGACTGCGTTGGCCTGGGCTTCCACCCGCGCCTCGACCATGACGCGCACCAGCGGCTCGGTACCGCTCGGGCGGAGCAGGACCCTTCCCTCGTGGCCGAGCTCGGCTTCGGCCTTCACCACGGCGTCCCACACCTCGGCGCAGTCGGCCAGGCGCTCGGGCTGCGGGATGGGCACGTTGACGAGGCGTTGCGGTACCCGCTCCACCAGCCCGGCCGACACGTCGGCCAACGAACGCCCGGCGCGCTGCACCAGGTCAGCCAGCGCGATCCCGGTGAGGATGCCGTCGCCGGTGGTCGAGAGCGACCGGAAGATGATGTGGCCCGACTGCTCGCCGCCCAGGCTCAGGCCTTCGGCGTCGAGCGCGGCCAGCACGTGGCGGTCCCCCACGTCGGTCTCGCGCACCGCGATGCCGCGGGCCTCCATGGCCAGGCGGAAGCCGAGGTTGGTCATGACGGTGACGACCACGGTGTTGCCGGCGAGGTGCCCCCGCTCGGCCAGGTCGAAGGCGAACAGCCCCAGCAGGACGTCGCCGTCGACGACGGTCCCGTTGTGGTCGACGGCGATGACCCGGTCGGCGTCGCCGTCGAAGGCCAAGCCGAGGTCGGCCTGGTGCGCGACGACCGCCCGCGCCAACTCGCTCGGGTCGGTCGAGCCGCACTTGTCATTGATGTTCGCCCCGTCGGGCATGTCGTGCAACGCTCTGATCTCCGCGCCGAGCTCGGCCAGCACCCGCGGTGCGATCGCGCTGGCGGCGCCGTTGGCGCAGTCGACGACGATGTGCAGCCCCTCGAGCCGGCGCCCCTCCAACACGGCCACCAGATGCGCCTCGTAGAGCTCGACTGCCCCGGGGTCGGCGCTGATCCGGCCCACGCCGTGGCCGGTCGGGCGGCGGGGCGGGCGGTCCGGGTCAGCCAGGATGGAGCCGAGCTCGCGCTCGATCTCACCCTCGACCTCTGTCGGCAACTTGGTCCCCAACAGGCTGAACAGCTTGATCCCGTTGTCACCGAACGGGTTGTGCGAGGCCGAGATCACGGCACCGGGCGCCTTGCGGGACTCGGCCACCGCAGCCACGCCCGGGGTGGGCAGGACGCCGAGGTCGACGACGTCCGCCCCCTCCGCGGCGAGGCCGGCGGAGAAGGCGGCTTGCAGGAGCGGCCCCGAGCGGCGCGTGTCGCGGCCCACGACGAACGTCGGTGCGGGAAGGACACGGGCAGCCGCGCGCCCGAGGGCCAGGGCCAGCTCGGGTGTCAGCTCTTCGTTCGCAACCCCGCGCACACCATCGGTGCCGAAGCGGGTCGGCGCCATTGCAGTCCTGCTTGCTACCGCTTGGAGTACTGCGGCGCCTTGCGGGCCTTCTTCAGACCGTACTTCTTCGATTCCTTCTCGCGGGCGTCGCGGGTGAGAAGGCCGGAGCGCTTGAGCGCACCGCGCAGTTCGGGGTCGAGGTCGATCAGGCTGCGCGCGATGCCAAGTCGCATGGCGCCGGCCTGGCCCGAGATGCCGCCCCCGTCAATGGTGGCGTCGATGTCGTAGGCCTCGGCCATGTTGGTGAGCCGCAGCGGCTCGGTGACCAGCATGCGGTGGGTGGCGGAGGTGAAGTAGCGCTCAATGGGGAGCTTGTTCACCGTGATGGCGCCCTGGCCGGGGCGGAAGCGGACGCGCGCCACCGCCTGCTTGCGGCGTCCGGTGGTCTGACTCAGTGGTACGGGCATTGCGAGGGTGGTGTCCTTCCTGGTGCGCGGGCTCAGCCGGCGCGTCGGGCCTGGGGCAGTTCGAGTGTCTCGGGCTTCTGGGCCGAGTGTGGGTGATCGGGACCGGCATAGACCTGTAGCTTGCCGAGCATCTGGCGGCCGAGGGTGTTCTTGGGCAGCATGCCGCGCACCGAACGGCGGATGAGCTCGGCGGGCTTCTGCTCGAGCAACTCGGCGTAGGAGGTGGAGCGCAGGCCGCCCGGGTACCCGCTGTGGCGGTAGGCCAGTTTGGAGTCGGCCTTGTTCGAGGTGAGGATCACCTTGTCCGCGTTGACGACAATGACATGGTCGCCGGTGTCGACGTGCGGGGCGAAATAGGGACGGTGCTTGCCGCGCAAGACGGCGGCCACCGACGAGGCCAGGCGCCCGAGGACAAGGCCGTCGGCGTCGACGACGTACCAGCTCCGCTGGATCTCGGTGACCTTCGGTGAAAATGTGCGCACAAGACCGATCTTTCGCTTCCGCGTGGTGGGCGAGACTGCCTCCGGACCTTGGTCCCGGGGCGGGCTCAACGGTCCCGGGGGTCCCGAGAGCCGACGTACCAGGATAGGGCCCAGGGCAAGGGGGGGCAAGCCGCCGCTTCTGAGCGCCGGAGCGGGCTCAGGCGGCCGGGCCCCCACCGCCGGGCCCGTAGGCCACGGAGACCAGGCAGAGTCCGTGCGCCGGGGCCGGATCAGGCATGCCGTGACGGGTCAACGCCCGCAGCCGCTCCATGAGGCCGGCGGCGTTCTCCTTGCCCCGGCCGACCTCGACCAGGCTGCCCACCAGGGAACGGACCATCTGGTGGCAGAAGGAGGCAGCCGTGATCTCGAAGCGGAGCAACCGGGTCTCCTCCGTGGCGCCGTCGGCGTCCACCGCCTCGGGCCCCCGGTCGATGCTCCAGCGGGCCGTGGTCACCCGGCGGACCAGGGGCCGAGTGGGGTCGGACCCCACAGGCCGGCGACAGAACGAACGGAAGTCGTGGGTGCCCAGGAAGACGTCCGAGGCGGCCCGCATGGAGCTGAGGTCGAGTGGGTCCCGCACGTGCCAGGAGATGGACGCCAGCAGCGGGTCCGGGGCCGGGGCGTTCCAGACGAGGTAGCGGTAGCCGCGGGCGGTGGCCGAACGGCGGGCGTCGAAGTCGGCGTCGACGGCGTCGGCCCGGCGCACGACGATCTCGGGGGCCAGCTGGCGGTTCAGGGCGCGGGCGAGCCACACCCCGTCGGAGGAGACGGCCGCGGGGAGATCGACATGGATCACCTGCCCCCGGGCGTGCACACCGGCGTCGGTCCGGCCGGCGCACGTGATGACCGGTGCCTCGCCGAGGCGGCCGGTCCGCTCGAGCGCCTGGCACAGCGCGCCGGCCACGGTCGGGACCTCTGGTTGGGCGGCAAAGCCCCGAAAGGCCGCACCGTCGTAGGCGATCAGGAGCCTCCAGCGCTGCAGAGCAGCGCCGGCGGATTGCTGCACCCCTAGACGAACTCGATCCGCGCCATCGGCGCATTGTCACCAGGGCGTGGGCCCAGCTTGAGGATGCGGGTGTAGCCACCCGGGCGCTCCGAGTAGCGGGGCCCGATTTCCTCGAAGAGCTTGTGCGCCATGTCCTTGTCCCGGATCAGTGCGACGACGTTGCGGTGGTTCGCCAGGCCGCCCTTGCGCGCTGCGGTGACGCACTTCTCAGCCACGGGCCGCAGTGCCTTCGCCTTGGCCTCGGTGGTCACGATGGACTCGGCGGCGATCAGCGAGGCGACCAGGTTGCCCATCATCGACTTCTGGTGCGCGGAAGAGCCACCGAACCGGCGGCCGCGCTTCGGGGTTGCCTGCATGGCTGCTCAGTCCCTCGTGCGGAGCGACAGCCCGCGCTCGTCCAGGCGCTGGACGACCTCGTCGGCCGACTTCTGGCCGAAGTTGGTGATGGCCAACAGATCCTCCATGGTGCGCTCCACCAGCTCGCCGATCGTGTTGATCTGCGCGCGCTTCAGGCAGTTGCGCGGACGCTCGGAGAGGTCGAGCTCCTCGATGCGCAGGTCGAGATCGGGCGAGCCGCTCGTGGCCGTCCCAGTGTCGCCGAGCTCCAGACCCTGAGGGGTCTCCTCGAGCTCAGCCACCAGCGAGACCAGGTTGCGTAGCGTGTCGCCGGCGGAGGCCAGGGCCTCACGGGGTGAGATGGTCCCGTCGGTCTCGATGTCGAGCACCAGGCGGTCGTAGTTGGTCGACTGCTCCACCCGCACCGGCTCGATGTCGAAGGTCACCCGGTGGACCGGCGAGAAGATCGAGTCGATCGGGATGACCCCGATGGTCGAGGACTTCTTGTTCTTGTCCGCCGAGGCGTAGCCGCGGCCACGCTCCACCGTCACGTCGACCGCCAGCCGACCCTTGGCGTTGACCGAGGCGATGTGCAGGTCGGGGTTGAGGATCTCGACATCGGCGGTCAGCTGGAGGTCCGCCGCGGTGGCGTCGGCCGGGCCGCGCACATCGAGCCGGAGGGTCACGGGCTCGTCGGACTGCACCCGGACCAGGAGGTCCTTGAGGTTCAGGATGATGTCGGTGACGTCCTCCTTGACCCCAGGCAGCGTGGTGAACTCGTGCAGCGCCTCGTCGAAGCGGAGCTGGGTCACAGCGCCACCTGGGATGGAAGAGAGCAGCGTGCGCCGCAGTGAGTTACCGAGCGTGGTGCCGAAGCCCGGGTCGAGCGGGCCGATGGCGAAACGCTGCCGGTTGTTCTGCTCCTCGTCGACGATCTCGACGGTCGGTCGTTGGATGATCAGCATGGTGGGTACTCCTGTTGCAGGGGGGGACGGGGCTACTTCGAGTAGAGCTCGACGATCAACTGCTCCTGAATGGGCTCGTCGATGTGCTCACGGAGTGGCGGGTTGAGGACCGAGACCGAGAAGCCGGCATCGCCTGTCTCGAGCCAGGCCGGGGTCTGGCGCTCCAGGGTGTCCATGTTGCGGCGGACGAGGAAGTTCCCGCGGGTGGCTTCCCGGAGCACGACGGTCTCGCCCTTGCGCACCCGGTAGCTCGGGATCGTGACGCGCTTGCCGTTCACGCTCACGTGGCCGTGGCGCACGAACTGGCGGGCCTGGCGCCGGCTTGCGCCCCAGCCGGCCCGGAAGACGACGTTGTCGAGCCGGAGCTCGAGGTTGCGCAGCAGGTTCTCACCCGTGATGCCGCCCTGGCGGTTGGCCTCCTCGTACATGTTGCGGAACTGCTTCTCCAGAATCCCGTAAATGCGTCGTGCCTTCTGCTTCTCTCGCAGCTGGGCCAGGTACTCCGAACCCTGACGCATGCGGTCGCGGCCGTGCTCGCCGGGCGGGTAGGCGCGGCTGTGACGGTCGGTGACCGCCTCCGAGACGGGACACTTGAGCGAGTAGCAGCGCTCGCCCTTCAAGAACAGCTTGGTCCGCTCGCGCCGGCAAAGGCGGCAGACGGGACCGGTGTATCGAGCCATGGGGTGTGGTTCCTCTTCCTCTTCGGCCTAGACCCGGCGCCGCTTCTTGGGGCGGCAGCCGTTGTGCGGGATCGGGGTGACGTCCTTGATGCCCACGACCTCGATGCCGACCGCGGCCAGCGACCGGATCGCGGTCTCGCGGCCGGAGCCGGGCCCGCGGACGAGGACGTCGACCTTGCGGACGCCGTGCTCCATCGCCTTCTTGGCACAGGCCTCGGCAGCCAGCTGGGCGGCGAAGGGCGTGGACTTGCGCGAGCCCTTGAAGCCGACGTTCCCCGCCGAGGCCCAGGCGAGGATGTTGCCCTCGGGGTCGGCGATGGAGACGATCGTGTTGTTGAAAGAGCTCTTGATGTGAGCGACGCCGTAGGCGATGTTCTTCCGCTCCTTGCGCCGGGGCCGACGGACGCCGGGCTTGGTTGTCTTGGCCACTACTTCTTCACCTTCTTCTTCCCGGCCACCGTCTTCTTGGGGCCCTTACGGGTGCGGGCGTTGGTGTGGGTGCGCTGGCCGTGGACCGGCAGACCCTTGCGGTGTCGGACCCCCTGGTAGCAGTTGATCTCCATCTTGCGCTTGATGTCCTGGGAGACGTCCCGGCGCAGGTCACCCTCGACCCGGAAGTTGGCGTCGATGTAGGTACGGAGCCGCGCCACCTCTTCGTCGGTCAGGTCGCGCACCCGGGTGGAGGGGTTCACGTCCGACGCCTGGCAAATCTGCGTCGAGAGGGTCGGGCCGATGCCGTAGATATAGGTCAGCGAGATCTCGAGCCGCTTCTCTCGCGGGATGTCCACTCCGGAAATTCGGGCCATCTGTCTTTCCTCTCCTAGCCCTGACGCTGCTTGTGGCGCGGGTTATCGCAGATCACCCGCACAACGCCGCGGCGCCGGATGACCTTGCACTTCTCACAGATCGGCTTCACGCTCGGCCGAACCTTCACTTCAACTCCCCGTCCTACTTGTACCGATAGGTGATACGACCCCGGTTGAGGTCGTACGGAGTGATTTCGACCTGCACCTTGTCGCCCGGCAGAATTCGGATGCGGTGCATCCGCATCTTTCCCGAGCTGTGCGCCAGCACCTTGTGTCCGTTCTCCAACTCGACGCGGAACATGGCATTGGGCAGTGGCTCGACCACCGTGCCTTCCAGCACGATGGCATCTTCCTTGGGCTTGGGCAGGTGACTCTCTCC
>CAVUKI010000009.1:395000-578143 GCA_963741995.1 uncultured Acidimicrobiaceae bacterium | reverse complement strand
CTGCTGGGACGCTCGACCAGGAAGGTGAGGAGCCGGAAGACGCGGCCCGGCGTGAGCTGGCCGAAGAGGCCGGGCTGGAGGCCGCCGATTGGGAGCTGCTCATCGGGACGTGGAACACACCGGGGATCAGCGACCAGCACACACTGATCTACCTGGCCACGGGCCTGTCGTCCATCCCGACCCGGCCCCAGGGCGTGGAGGAGGGCTACATGGCCGTCGAGACGATCCATCTCGACCACGTCGACGCGCTCGTCGCCGACGGGTCGCTGAAGGACGAGACGACGGTGCTTGGCCTCTACTTGGCCCGCCAACACCTGCGCGACGTGGGCCGGTTGCCGTGACAGCGACGTTGCCCCGGGACGCCGAGGAATACCTCTCCTGGCTCGAGGTCGAGCGGGGGCGTTCGCCGCGCACGCTGTCGGCCTACCGGCGCGATCTTGGGACGTACCAAGAAGGCCTGCAGCGCCACGGCATCGACAAGGCAACCTCCGCCGACGTGGCTGCGCACTTGGAAGAGTTGCGACGGAGCCACAATGCAGCGTCGGTGGCCCGGGCTCACTCCAGCATCCGGGGCTTCCACCGCTTTCTGGTCGAAGAAGGGCTGCGGGGGGACGATCCGACCCTCGATCTGCCCTCCGTCTCGGTGACGGACCTGCTGCCCAAGGCCCTGAGCGAGGAGGAGACGGAGCTGCTGCTCGGGGCCGTGGTCGGTACCGGTCCGATGGTCTTACGGGACCGGGCCATCTTGGAAGTCCTCTACGGCACCGGTGCCCGCGTCAGTGAGGTCGTGGGCCTGAACCTCGGCGATGTCATCGCGGCGGTCGAGGGTACTGACCTGCCGTTGCTCCGGGTGCTCGGCAAGGGGAACAAGGAGCGCGTCGTTCCTCTCGGCGGGCTCGCCCGTGCGGCCCTGGCCGAGTGGCTCTCGGGTCAGGGGCGGCCCTTGCTCGAGCCGAAGAAATGGCTCCGCCGGAGCGATGCCGAGGCGGTCTTCCTCAACGCCCGTGGCGGGCGGCTGACCCGCGTCGGGATTTTCGGCGTTGTCAAGAAGTACGCGGGCCGTGTCGGGCTGGCGGACAGAGTCAGCCCGCACGTCCTGCGCCACTCTTGCGCCACCCACATGCTGGGTCGCGGGGCCGACGTGCGGGTCGTGCAAGAGCTCCTGGGCCATGCCTCCATTGCGACGACCCAGCGCTACACGAAGGTCTCGGCCGAGCACCTCCGCCGTGCCTACGAGGGCGCCCACCCGCGAGCGGGAACCACGAGGGGGAGGGACCGCGTAGCATGAGCCAATGCCGAACGAGGCCCCAACGGCGGAGACCGCCGATGTCGATTTTGCCGCCCTCCTGCGCACTGAGCGGGCTGGATTGCAGGCCCAACTGACGGAACTCGGGTTCGCCGACCAGGGGAGTGGCCTCAACTACGACTCCAACTTCGCCGACTCCAGCCAGGTGACGGCAGAGCGGGGCGAGGCCGAGCGCTTGGCTGCCGAGCTGCAGGAGGCCCTCGACGAAGTGGAGGCCGCCATCCAGCGTATGGAGGCCGGGACCTACGGGTTGTGCGAGGTCTGTGGGAAGCCGATCGGCGGTGCCCGACTCGAGGCCATGCCAGCGGCTCGCCTCTGTATCAGCGACGCCGCCAAGCACTAAGTGCGTCCACCCGGAGCCCCCTCGGGGCGCCGTCCGATGGATCAGCGAACCAGGCGCACCCTGTGGGTGATCGCCGGTGTCGTCGTCTTCGCCGCGCTCTACCACTATCACCACATCACCGAGCAGGAACTCATCGTCTTTTGCGTCATCGTGCCCTCAATCATCCTGCACGAGGTGTCGCATGGTTGGGTGGCCAACGCCTTCGGTGACGACACGGCCAAACGCGCGGGGCGTCTGAGTCTGAATCCGCTCGTGCACGTCGACCCCGTGGGGACCCTGATCGTTCCGGCGTTGCTCTCGCTCACGAGCGCCGGAGTCTTCGGATGGGCCAAGCCGGTGCCGGTGAACACCGCTCGCTTGCGCAGCCCGCGGAACCAGGGAGTCCTGGTGTCGCTGGCCGGCCCGGCCATGAATGCTCTCCTGGCCGCGATCTTCGCGGTCGTGTTCATTGAGGTGATCCGTCCTGGTCTGTCGCCCTTCGGACAACTCTCGACTGCCGCGCAGGTTGTCTTCTATGCCGGTCTGGTGAACGTGTGGCTCTGCATTTTCAACCTGATCCCGATCCCGCCCCTCGACGGCTCGGTCCTCCTTGAACGACTCCTCCCGGCGCGCTACTGGCCGACCTATCTGCGATACCGCCAGTACACGATGCCGATTCTGCTGGGGCTCGTCATGCTGAACTTCTTCTTGTATCCCCACGGCCCCATCACGTGGCTGTTCGACCGGCTGTTCAACTGGTGGGTAAGCGTGCTCGGGATCTAGCCGGCGACCGGCGGCAGGAGCCCGATGGCGTCAGCGGCTCGGGCGTAGGTCGCTGCCGCCACCTCGTGGGCATGCGCCGCGCCGCGCGCCAGCACGTCGAGCACGTAGGGCACGTCGTCTTCGAGCTCCGATCGACGCTCCCGAATTGGTCGGAGCAGGTCGGACAACGCCGCCGCAACGTCGTTCTTCAGGTCCCCGTAGCGCTCGTAGCTGGCCGCCACCTCCGTGGGCGTCCGCCCGGTCGTGGCGGCCAGCAGGTCCAGGAGGTTGGCCAGGCCCGGCTTGGCCTCGCGGTCGTAGCGCATCTCACCGTCCGTATCGGTGACCGCCTTGCGCACCTTCCGGGTGATCTCCTCTTCTGAATCGAGCAGGCGGATGGTGCCGAGCGGGGAATCGGCGGACTTCGACATCTTGCGTTCCGGATGCTGCAGGTCCATGACGCGCGCACCGGTCCCCGGGATGGCCGCTTCGGGGACGACGAACGTGTCGCCGTAGCGGTGGTTGAACCGGATGGCGACGTCCCGCGTCAGCTCCAGATGCTGGCGCTGGTCGTCACCCACCGGAACCGCCGCGGCGTCGTAGAGCAGGATGTCGGCCGCCATCAGGATGGGATAGGTAAAGAGCCCGACCCGGGCTGTGTCCTGACCCTTCCCCTTGTCCTTGAACTGGGTCATCCGCCGAAGCTCGCCCATGGTGGTGGTGCATTCGAGCAGCCAGGTCAGTTGGGCATGCTCGGGGACGTGGCTCTGCACGAAGAGCGTGCAGCGCTCGGGATCGAGCCCGATGGCGAGCAGGTTGAGGGCGGCGTCGAGCGTATTGGCCCGCAGGTCGGCCGGGTTGATCTCGGTGGTGAGGGCATGGAGGTCGACCACGAAATAGAAGGCGTCATAGCCATCCTGGAAGGACACCCAGTGCCGGAGGGCCCCGAGGTAGTTGCCCAAAGTGAAATTCCCTGATGGCGCAATGCCGGAGAGGACCCGATCCATGGGCCGCCATGGTAGGGCGCTCCGGCAGGAGCTTTGGCAGGTGACCAGGGGTGCCCCGGAGGCACCGGCTGGTTCGATAACGTCGGCAAGTGGCCTACTCGGTCTCCACGCCAAGTTTCGAGGGTCCCATCGACCTGTTGCTGCACCTCGTCTCGTCCCATGAGGTCGACATCCTCGACATACCCCTGCTGCCGGTCATCGACGGCTTCGTGAGCGTGCTCGCGGCCCAGCGCGAGCAGATCGACTTCAACCAGCTCTCGGAGTTCCTCCTCGTGGCCGCCATTCTGATTGAGCTCAAGTCCCAGAAGCTGCTGCCCGGCCGCGAGAACGCCGACGAGGACGAGGATCTCGTCGGCTGGGAGGAGCGGGACCTGCTGCTGGCGCGCCTGCTCGAATGCCGCGCCTACGCCGCCGCGGCCGACGTCTTCGTCGCCCTGGCCGAGCAGGCGTCCCGCTCGATCCCGCGCGAGGTGGGACTCGACGACGACTTCGTGGTCCACGCCCCCGACCTCCTGGCCGGGATCACGCCCGACGACCTGGCGCAGGCCTACCTCCGCGGATCCGCCGAACGGCCGGTGCCGCGGGTCGACCTGTCCCACGTCACCGTGGACACCCTGTCGGTCTCCGAAGCCGTGGCGGATCTCATCGCCGTGCCCGAGTCCGAACGCGCCGCCTCCTTCCGCTCGCTGGTGGAGGGCTGCCGCACGCGCATTGAGGTCATTGTGCGCTTCCTGGCCCTGCTCGAGCTGTGCAAGATGGGCCGCGTGACGCTGGGCCAGGGCGCGACGTTCGGCGACCTGGCCATCTCGTGGGTGGTGGAGGACGGGCTGGCCGGCGTGACCAGCGGCCGGGGTCTGGCGGAGCTCGACGGCTACGCAATCGACGACTACGAAGGATGAGGGTTTGAATCAGGTGGAGAACGCAGAGCTGGGCCGCACGATTGAGGCCATCCTGCTGGTGGCGGTGGAGCCCATTGCCCTCCAACTGCTGGCCGAACTGGTGGAAGTGCCGGTCGAGCAAGTGGAGGAGGTGCTCACGGAGCTGGCGCAGTCCTACGAGCGCGAGCACCGGGGCTTCGTCCTCGCCCGCATCGCCGGCGGCGCCCGGCTGCAGACGCATCCGGAGCTGGCGCCCTACGTGGAGCGCTTCGCCAACCGCGAGGTGTCGCACCGGCTCTCGACCGCCGCGCTCGAGACGTTGGCCATCGTGGCCTACCGTCAGCCCGTCTCCCGGGGTCAGATCTCGGCCTTGCGCGGCGTGAACGTGGACGGCGTGAGCCGCCTGCTGGAGCAGCGGGGCTACATCGAGGTGGTCGGCCACGCCGACGGTCCCGGCCAGCCGGCGCTCTTCGGCACCACGGATCTCTTTCTCGAGCGTCTCGGGCTGGACTCGCTGCAGCAGCTGCCGGCGGTCGAGGACTTCCTCCCGGGGCCGGATGTGGCCGGGGACCTCGAACGTGACCTGCAGTCGGCGCTGGGCCTCGGTCTCGAGGCGTCCTCTGACGACGCCTGAGGCTGAGGGCGAGCGCCTCCAGAAGATCCTTGCACGCGTCGGGATCGGGTCCCGGCGAGCCTGTGAAGAGCTGATCGCTGCCGGCCGTGTCCGTGTCGACGGGGAGGTCGCCACTCTCGGCCGGCGGATCGACCTTCAGACCGCCCGCGTCGAGGTCGACGGCGCTCTGGTACCCGTTGCTCCCGACCTCGTCTACTACCTCTTGAACAAGCCCGACGGGGTCATCACGACCGCCGACGACCCACAGGGGCGTCCAACGGTCATGTCGCTGGTGCCGTCGGAGCCTCGCGTCTTCGCTGTCGGGCGCCTGGACCGTCATACCGAGGGACTCCTGATCCTGACCAACGACGGGACGCTTGCACAGCTGCTGACGCATCCGTCGCACGGCGTGGCCAAGGAGTACGTCGCCGAGGTCGCCGGGGGCACGCCCGCTCCCGGCGCATTGCGGACGTTGCGCCAAGGTGTCGAGCTCGAGGACGGGCTCACGGCCCCAGCCGAGGTCGGCGTGCTTGCCCCGGGCGTCCTGCGCCTTGTCATCCACGAGGGCCGGAATCGCCAGGTCCGGCGTATGTGCAGCGCCATCGGCCATCCGGTCCGACGCCTCGTGCGCACCCGGATCGGTCCCCTGCGGGACCACAACCTGCCCCCAGGCCGGTGGCGTACCCTGGAGCCGGGCGAGGTCCGTGCCCTCGCCGCCGCAGCCGGCCCCGGGAGAGGGATCTCGACGGCGGTTCCCCGGGCGTAGGGGGTGCCCCCCACCTGGGCCTCCAGGCGATGCCGGTAGAGTGACCCGCCATGGCAGCTGCTCCCACAGTCAGGGGTTTGCGCGGGGCGACGACGGTCGACGAGGACACGGTGGCCCAGGTCACGGAGCGATCGCAGGAGCTCATGGGCGAGCTCATGGCCAGCAACGACCTGGTCGAGGACGACATCATCAGCGTGCTGTTCACCGCCACCGCCGACGTGACCAGCAGCTTCCCGGCCACGGCCATCCGCGCGATCGGGTTCGGCGCCGTCCCGCTCCTCTGCGCTGCCGAGATCGCCGTTCCCGGCTCCAAGCCGCTCTGCATCAGGGTCCTCCTGCACGTCCACACGACCAGGTCGCGCGAAGAGATCAGGCACGTCTACCTCCACGGCGCCCAAGGGCTCCGCGATGACCTCCCCGGCTGACGCCGGAGAACGCCGGCGGGCACTCGTCGTCGGGACGGGGCTGATCGGAGGTTCGATCGCGCTCGGGTTGCGCCGACGCGGGTGGCACGTCTCGGGTCTCGATGCCGACGAGGAGCGGCTCCAGGCCGCGGTCGACGCGGGCGTCATCGATGCTGCCGTTGATGACCTCCAAGCGGAGGTGGTCTTCGTCGCCGTCCCCGCCGCCTCCGCGGCTGCAGTGGCTCGACGGGTCCTCGACCAGGACGGCAGGCAGGCCGACACGGTCGTGACGGACGTGAGCGGGGTCAAAACGGCGATCGTGGACGAAGCCGATCACCCGCGCTTCATCGGCGGCCATCCGATGGCCGGTTCGGAGCAAACCGGACTTCACGGCGCCGATCCCGAGTTGTTTGTCGGAGCGGTGTGGGTGCTGACGCCGACCGCAGCCACCGACCTGGAGGCCTTCAATCGGCTGAAGGGCGTCGTCATGAGCCTGGGTGCCGACGTCCTCGTCCTTTCGGCGGCGGACCACGACCGCCTCGTCGCCGTCGTCTCGCACGTGCCCCACCTGGTGGCTGCCACGCTCATGAACGCGGCCACCGACGGTGCCGAACATGACGGCACGCTGCTCCGGCTGGCGGCAGGTGGCTTTCGAGACATGACCCGCGTCGCCGCCGGTCATCCCGGCATTTGGCCCGACATCTGCGCCGAGAACGCGACGGCGATCGTCGCTGCACTTGATGGCTTGGTCACCGACCTCGGAGCCATGCGCGACCGGGTGGCCGCCCGCGACCGCACGGCCATCCTCACCTCGCTCCAAAAAGCCAGCGCAGCGCGGAGAAACCTCCCGGCCCGTGCCGTCCGGCCCGAACACCTGGCCGAACTGCGGATCCCGGTGCCGGACCGTGACGGCGTCCTCGCTGAGATCACCTCGTTGGCTGCCGCTGCCGGCATCGGCATCTACGACATCGAGATCGCGCACTCCGCCGAAGGGCCGCGAGGGGTCCTGATCCTCGTGGTCGACGGCGCTGATGCCGACACCCTCACGGTCGCGGTGGAAGCAGCCGGTTACCCCTGCCGGGCGGAGCAACTGTCGTGACGGCACCGCGCGTCCTCGTCGTCGATGGTGGCACCCCTTGCCGCGGCGCAGTCCGCACACCGGGCGAGAAATC
The DNA here is from genome assembly GCA_963741995.1 of uncultured Acidimicrobiaceae bacterium. Lineage (GTDB taxonomy): Bacteria > Actinomycetota > Acidimicrobiia > Acidimicrobiales > RAAP-2 > Bog-473. The sequence continues at coordinate 570,913 of CAVUKI010000009.1, read as the reverse complement.
GATCTCCCATCGCTCCGTGCTCCTCGGCGCCCTGGCTGAAGGCACGTCTGTCATTCGCGGCCTGTCAGACGGAGCCGATGTGGCGGCCTCCCTGGCTGCAGTGGAGGCGATGGGGGCTGGCGCGGAACGCCACAGTGACGGGGCCGTCGTCATCCACGGCGGCCGGGCGCGTCTCCACCGCCCCGACTGGCCGCTCGACTGCGGGAACTCGGGGACCTCGATGCGCCTGTTGGCCGGCCTGGTCTCCGGATTCGACTGGGAGACCGAACTGGTCGGTGATGCGTCATTGTCGAGCCGCCCCATGGACCGTGTGGCCGAGCCGCTCGGGCTCATGGGAGCGACCGTACGCGGCCAGGGGGCGCGCTGCAATCCGCCGTTGCGCGTCCGGGGTGGCGCGCTGCACGGGATCGACTGGACCTCCAAAGTGGTCAGCGCGCAGGTGAAGTCGGCCATCATCCTCGCCGGACTTTCGGCTGAGGGGACGACCATCGTGCGCGAGGCCGTCACGACGCGCACCCATACCGAAGAGATGCTGATTGAGGCGGGTGCCGACCTCACGGTCGAGCCCTGGGGCGAGGGTCGCATCGTGCGCGTGCGCGCCTCCTCCCTCAAGCCGGTGGATCGCACGGTGCCCGGCGACCCCTCTGCCTCGGCCTTCTTCGCCGTGGCCGGGTGCGTCGTGCCCGGCAGCGCGGTCGACGTGGCTGGGGTCTACGACGGACCCGCTCGCCTCGGCTACGTCTCTGTCCTGCGGCGGATGGGCGCATCGGTCACACTGATTCCCGGAGATCCCGGCACCACCATGATCCGAGCCACGGCCGGCCCCTTGACCGCCACCGAAGTGCGAGCCAGCGAGATACCCTCGCTCGACGAGATTCCCGCCCTCGCCGTCGCCGCTGCCGTCGCGCGGGGCACGACGGTCTTCACGGACGTCGGCGAGCTCCGCGTGAAGGAAGTCGATCGGCTCGTCGCCGTGGCCGACATGGTCCAGACGTTCGGTGCGCACGCCACCATCGACGGGGACACCTTGGCCATCACCGGCGTTGGAGGTCAGCTGCGTGGGGGCCGCTTCGACAGCCAGGGCGACCACCGGATGGCGATGGCATCCGCCGTCGCGGCGCTGGCGGCGCGCCCGGGGGAGCGCAGTCTGATCACCGGTTTTGCTGCGGTCGAGACCAGCTACCCGACCTTTGCCGAAGACCTCGAGCGGTTGGCCGCCGGGCCGGCGTCCCCGAGGGCACTGCTGGTCGCGATCGACGGGCCCGCTGGAGCAGGCAAGTCCACGGTTTCGAGAGCGGTGGCCAAGCGGCTGGGTGTCGACCGTCTCGATACTGGCGCCATGTACCGGGCCGTCGCTGCGCTGGTCCTGGAGCTGGGAATGGCCCCGGACGAGAGCGACAGCGTGGCGGCACTGGCCGGGGCGTCAACGATCGAGGTGGGAAAGCGGGTGATCATCGACGGACGGGACGTCACCGGCCTCATCCGTTCGCCCGAGGTAGGCCGCGCCGTCTCGGTCGTCGCCGCGAACGCCGAGGTGCGGCGACACCTGGTGGAGCGTCAGCGAGCCTGGGTCGCTGCCCACGGCGGTGGAGTGGTCGAAGGACGCGACATCGGATCGGTCGTGTTCCCAGGAGCGGAGCTGAAGGTCTACCTGACCGCCTCGCCCGCGGAACGAGCCCGCCGCCGGAATGACGAGGCGCCGGAAGGGGTGGCCCGTCGTGATCGAATCGACTCGACTCGTGACGCGTCACCCCTGCGCGAGGCCGAGGATGCGCACCGGATCGATACCACCCGTCGCACCGTGCAGGATGTGGTCGAGGAGGTGCTGTCGTGGCTGTGAGCCCAGCGGGATCGTCACCAGAAGCCGAAGGCGAGGGTGGGTCTGGCGCCGAGGCGCCGGGGCGCCACCAGCCGTTCGAGATCGATCCGCGCCGTTCGGTCCTCTACCGGCTCGAGCGCATGTTGTTCGCCACCGCCCTCTGGGCCTGGTTCCGGCCCAACGTCGTCGGGAGGGAGCACATTCCGGAAACCGGGCCGGCCATCTTGGCCCCCGTCCACCGATCGTTTGCCGACTTCGGCTTCGCTGCCTTCTGCACGGAGCGCAAGCTCTTCTTCATGACCAAGGACGAGATGTGGAAGCACAAGTGGCTCGGCAAGTTGCTGCTGACCGTCGGGGCCTTTCCCGTCCACCGTGAATCAGCCGACCGTGAGGCACTCCAGCGCGCCGAAGAGGTCCTCCGCGGTGGCGAGCTCCTCGTCCTGTTCCCAGAGGGGACGCGCCGGGACGGCAGGGTCGTGGAAGATCTGATGGAGGGTGCGACGTTCCTTTCGGCGCGCACCGGCGCGCCCATCATCCCCATCGGCATCGGAGGATCCGATCTCGCCATGCCCAAGGGGAGTGCTGTCCCGAAGCCCTATACGATCCAGGTCGTCATCGGACCGCCGATCCCGTCGCCGGCCCGGACCGAAGGCGGACGTGTCTCGCGCTCGGCAGTACGTGCCGCGACCGAAGCGCTTGTTCCTCGGTTGCAGGCTGTCTACGACGAGGCCCGGGAGAAGACCGGCCGCTATTGAGGCCGTACGAAGGACGCATTACTGGTGGCGGGGCTCCTTGCGGACCTTCCACCAGGTCTCGAACACGACCCGTCCGTAGCGGAATCCGAAGAGCCAGTTCTTGCCCTTCTTGGTGGTCCCAGACGCCCGCGGCAACCACACGGTGGGTTCCTCGCTGACGCGCCACCCGCGCTTCATGGCGATGATGAGGAGCTCGGCCGTCTGGTATTGCGGCTGCACCAGCCGATAGGCGACATCGTCGAGCATGCTCACCCTCAGGGCCCGGTACCCGTTTGAAGTATCCGTGAGCTTGGTGTGGCCCATGGCGCTCATCGCCCAGGAGAACACGCGCACCCCGACCTTGCGAAAGCGGTCCGTGGTCGTGTCCTGGCCGAGCACGCGCGAGGCGACGACGAAGTCCGACGTATCGTCGACCAGTGGTTGGAGCATGACGGGAATTTCGGATGGATCGTTCTGTCCGTCGGCGTCCAGCGTGACGACGAACTGCGCGCCGAGCTCGATGCACAGGGCGTAGCCCACGCGGAGGGCATAGCCGTGTCCGAGGTTCTCGCTCAACACGAACGTCACCGCGCCCGAGTCCTTCGCAACCTGATCGGTCTTGTCCCTTCCACCGTCAACCACGACGAGGGTGGTCACCGCCAGGCCGCAGGCCTCCGTCGGCATGGCGGCCAGGACGGCTCCGATGTTGCCTTCCTCTTCGTAGGCGCAGATGAGGCCCACGACGGGCGAGAGCTTTACGTCGGGGTGGCGGGTGTCGAACTCCTGGCGCGACGATTCGATGACGCGGCGCGCGTGGTCAGGGTCGGTGGTGATGCTGGCGCCCGAGGTAGCGCCACGGGCCGGCCTCAAAGCGTCCGTGGCGACGCGAAGACTTGGCGAACCAGGGGCTCAAAGTGGGAGAGCGGCTTGGTGGGGTAGTCGGGGTCGAAGCTGATCTGATCCCACTCGTCGGCGAACTGCTCGGCCAACCCGTACCAGGGCTGCCCCTCGTACTTGTTTCGTGCATCAGGGTCCTGGCCCAGGTACTCGTAATAGTGCCTGCCCTGGAAGTCCTGGTGGGCCTCGATCATGCGGTAGGTGTCTTCATCGACATACGGGCGCAGGATCTCAGCGGCGATTCTGGGATGGTTCATGACAGAGACGGCCTTGCCAATGTCGTGGCAGAGCGACGCCACGACGACCTCAGCGGAAGCTCCGGCCTCCTCCGCTCGCGTGGCCGTCTGGAGCGAGTGGACAAGCTGATCGACCTCGAAGCCGTCGGTGATCTCCTCGAGCGAGGCCAGCATGGCAAGCACGCGGTCGGCCACGCGGGGCTGGTGTTCGATCGACTCGACGATGATGTGCTGCCACTGCTCGGCGGTCGATTCGTCCATACGGGTGAACGTCATAGGGCAATCATCGCGCTCGGAGCATCAGGAGGCCAGTAGGTCGAGGACGTCGGCCGCGGAGACCGATCGGTCCTCCGCCGCCGGGTCCGAACGGCCTGGACGGACCCTTCCCGTGAAAAAGGCCAGCATGGAGCCCACAGCCCGCAGAAGCTCCCGGAGTTCTGGCGGTGGCGGGAAGTATTCGTCCTCAGTCGTCACCGTCACCTCGGTCACGCCCTGGACGGGGGCGAGGCGGGCGATGACCTCCTCGACCAAGGCCTCGGGAGCTGAGGCTCCCGCCGTCACCCCGACGGTGCCGGAGAGATCGTCGGGGAGCTCGTCGGCCGCGTTGATGCGCAGCACCCGGGGACACCCGCCGGCGCGGGCGACCTTTTCGAGCGCCACCGTGTTCGAGGAGTTGGCCGAACCGATGACGACGACAGCATCCGATTCGCTGGCGATTGCCTTCAGGGCGGCCTGGCGGTTGGTCGTGGCGAAGCAGAGGTCGCTGCGGTTGGGCATCCAGAGGTCAGGGAAGCGCTCCCGGGCTGCTTCCATCAGGCCGCGCCATTCGTCATGGCTCAGGGTGGTCTGCGCAAGAAGTGCCACGGGCGTGCCCTGGTCGGCGAGCTCGTCCAGGGCGTCGAGGTCCTCCTCGTGCTCGAGGAGCCGGACTGACTCCGGCGCCACGGCCATGGTGCCCACAGCCTCCTCATGGCCGGCATGGCCTACGTACAGGACGGTGAATCCCTTGCGGCTCCGCACCTTGAGCTCGTGGTGCACCTTGGTCACCAACGGGCAGACGGCGTCGACGACGGCCCCTCCGCGAGCCCTGGCCGCCTCCACGACGTCCGGCGCCGAGCCATGGGCGCTGAGCATCAGAGGCGCGCCCGCAGGCACATCGGCCACGTCATCGACGAAGATGACGCCCTGGTCACGGAAGCGCTCGACCACATGGCGGTTGTGGACGATCTCGTGATAGCAGTACACCGGCGGTTCAAAGACCCGCACCATCCAGGCCAGGGCTTTGATCGCCTTTTCGACGCCGGCGCAGAACCCCCGCGGCTCAGCCAGCATCACTCGGTCGACTCTGGGCACAAAGTCCAGGTTATCGGCACTAACCTGTGGGTCATGTCAGCTCCCACGGTGACTTCGGTCACCGTGGCGTCGCCGGCAGCCCGCGCCGGTCTGGCCGTGGGTGACGAGCTCCTCAGCATTGATGGGCAGGAGCCGCGCGACGTCATCGATTTCCAACGCCTCACCGACGCGAATGACCTCAGCGTCCTCGTTCGGCGCGCCGGCGTGCCGCTTCCCCGGGTTGTGCGGGTCGACAAGGACGCGGGTGAGCCCCTCGGGGTGGAAGTCTCCTCGGCCGTCTTCGACCGGATCCGGACCTGCGACAACCATTGCGCGTTCTGCTTCATCTACCAGCTGCCCAAAGGCATGCGGCGGAGTCTCTATCTCAAAGATGACGACTATCGGCTGTCCTTTCTCTACGGCAACTTCACGACACTCACGCGGTTCACCGAGCTGGACGCGGAACGCATCCTCACCGAGCGCCTGGGCCCTCTCTTTGTGTCCATCCACACCACCGACCCGGAGCTCCGTGCTCACATGCTCCGCAATCCCAAAGGAGCGACCAGCCTGCGATGGCTGGAAGTCCTTCTCGACGGAGGCATCGAAGTGCACGGGCAGATCGTCGTCTGCCCAGGCGTCAACGACGGTGCCGCGCTTGAGGACACGCTGGCCGGGATCCTGGACCGCTACTCAGGATTGTCCAGTGTGGGGGCGGTCCCGCTCGGACTCAGCCGCTACTCCAACGAACCCGAAATGCGTCCGCACACCGTCGAGGAAGCCGAACGGGTCCTCGACACCATCGGTCAGTGGCAACGCCTCTACAAGAAGGCCCTGGGACATCGCATGGTCTTCGCCGCCGACGAGTACTACCTCCTGGCGGGGAGGGACCTTCCTTCGGCGCGGAGCTACGACGGCTACCCGCAGCACGAGAACGGCATCGGCATGGCCCGGGCCTTTGTCGAGGCGTTCACACGGCCGGCTTCCAGTGGTCCCGGGGGAGTCCGGCACGGATTCTTCGCGTCGGTTGACGCGGCTCCTGCGGAGGGCTACCGGGCGCCCCGTCTCCTCACTGTCCCGGCGGGTGCCGACAGCCGTCCAATCACAGTCCTGACCGGAACCTACGGCGCCAGGGTGCTCGCGCCCCTGCTGGCATCCCACCCTCGTGACGACATTGTGTTGCACGCCGTCGAAAACGAGTTCTTCGGAGGCAATATCGGGGTGGCGGGACTGCTCACCGGTGAGGACGTTGCTCGCGCGCTGAAAGGCATGCCGGAGAGCTCCCGTCGCCTTCTGCCCGATGCATGCCTCAACGAAGGGCGCTTCCTCGATGGGATGACGCTGGCGGACCTGCCCGGGCCCGTCGAAGTGGTGCCCACCGAAGGGGCCTCGCTCCGCCAGGCGCTGGACGGCACCTCGTTCCGGCCGGTGTGCGCAGCATGAGTCCCATGGTCGTGGTGGCCGGTCGTCCCAATGTTGGAAAGTCGTCGCTGGTGAACCGCATCGTCGGGTCCCGGGCGGCGGTCGTCGAAGAGGAAAAGGGGGTGACCCGCGATCGCAAGGAGCTCTCGGCCGAGTGGTCCGGGGTCCCGTTCTCCATCATGGACACCGGGGGATGGCTCGCCGCGGGTGACGCTCTCGAGGCCAAGGTGAGCGACCAGGCGGAGCGTGCCCTGGCTGAGGCGGATGTGATTCTCATGGTGGTCGACGTGACCACCGGGGTGACCGACGAGGACCTGGCTGCCGCCAAGGTGATCCGGCGGGCCGGTCCACCCGTGCGTCTCGTCGTGAACAAGGTTGACGGCGCCAGCCGTGATCCGGCGGCCTGGGAGTTCGTCTCCCTCGGTCTGGGTGATCCGTACCCCGTCAGCTCCCTGCACGGACGTGGCACGGGGGACCTTCTCGACGAGGTGGTGGCATTGCTGCCGGTCCCGCTTCCCGAGGAAGAAGAGGCCAATGCGCTGGCCCCGGGTGGAAGTGGCGGTGCCAGGGGAGATCGTGAGCCCGGAACTCCCAGCGTCGCCATCATCGGCCGGCCCAACGTAGGCAAATCGACGCTCTTCAACAAGCTCCTGGGTGAGGAGCGAGCCATCGTGCACGACATGCCGGGCACCACCCGCGATGCCATCGACACCGTGGTCGACACGCCCGACGGACCGGTGCGGTTCATCGACACGGCCGGACTGCGCCGACCGTCCAAGACGGATCGTGGCACCGAGCAGCACTCAACCATGCGCGCTCTCCGTGCGCTCGAGCGGGCCGACGTCGCCGTTCTCGTCATTGACGCCACCATCGGGGCGTCGCATCAGGACCAGAGGCTGGCGGAGCGCATCGGGGTCTCGGGTTGCCCAGCCATCGTGGCGTTGAACAAGTGGGATCAAGTGGCGGTTGACGATCGTGACGACGTGCTGGCCGGCGTCGGGGACCGTCTCGCGTTCTTGGGCGCGGCACCCGTGCTCAAGATGTCAGCTCTCTCAGGAAAAGGTGTCCATCGCATCCTCCCGGCGCTACGCGACTGTGTGACGGCCTACCACCAGCGGGTGCCCACGGGCGCCCTCAACCGCACCGTGCAGGAACTGCAGCTTCGCCAAGCCGCCCCCCGGTACAAGATCCGTTACATCGTCCAGGGTGCGATCGACCCCCCGACGTTCACGCTCTTCACCAATGGCCGGCTGCCTCAGACCTATCTCCGCTATATCGAGCGCGGCATTCGGGAGAAATTCGATCTCGGGGCGACGCCGATGAAATTGCGCGTACGGATAGGGGGGAAATGAGGAGCGGCCGGTCCTAATGGCCTGGTGCGAAGAGTGTGACACGCTCGTGGAAGACGAAGATCTGGGCGAAGAGGGTGAGTGCCCGACGTGCGGCACGATCTTGGCGGAGCAAGAAAGGCCACCGATCCCCTGGTACTTCAAGGCGATGCTCATCGCCAGCGTGATCTACCTCGGCTATCGGGGCTACCAAGGCGTGACCTGGATCGCCGGCCACGTGTAGCGTCGCGCCACCATGCCGATCTACGAAATCGAGGGCGTCGCCCCGCGCATCGACGCCGAGGCATTTGTTCACCCCGATGCAGTCGTGATCGGCGACGTCACGATCGGCGCCGAGTCGAGCATCTGGCCCGGAGCTGTTCTCCGTGGCGACTACGGAACTATCACGGTGGGCGCACGAACCTCGATTCAAGATGGCACTGTCGTTCACGCCGGTCCCGGTTTTCCCACCGTCATTGGCGACGGCTGCGTGGTCGGTCATCTGACCCACCTGGAGGGTTGCACCCTCGAGGATGAGTCATTGGCCGGTTCTGGAAGCGTCGTCCTCCATTGGGCCGTCATCGGCACGGGAGCGACCGTGGGAGCCAATGCCGTCGTGCCGAATCACATGGTCGTGCCTCCCGGCGCTCTGGCGCTGGGCGTCCCGGCCAAGATCCTCGCGGACAGGTCAGACGTGCCGATGATCCGGTTCTCGTCCAACGAATACGTCAACAATGCCAAGCGCTACCGAGCGTCGCTTCGCCGCCTCGACTGAGGACTACTTGGTGGAGCCCGTCCCGCTCAGCTTGATCGGGAACACGTCCCTGCCGAACGGCGCGAGCCCCGTGGCCGCCGCAAAGCCGAGATGCCCCTCGCCGTCTGCGCCCCCGGAGGTGAGCCCGAGGAGATCCTCGTAGCTCCTCAACGCGGAGTAGTGGTTGTACGAACCTGTGGTGTCGGTTGAGCCGGCCATGATGTACCTCGCGTTGAGCAGGAGGGCGCCGGTCTGCCCGCCGCCAGGCGCACTGTCGGTCGTTGCGCCGGCATTGCCGGGTGCAGCTGTATTGGGTCCCGCGGGTTCGTCACAACATGCGTTGGTCGAGTCGGGACCTCCGACTTCGGACTCGTCGAAGGTGATCACGACGAGCATGTCGCCGTGCTTGTAGGCCGGGGAGTTCAAGATGAGGGGCATCCAGGCTTGGAGGAACTCGTCGGCGCCAGTCAGGCCCCCCACATGGGCCCCGGTGCTGTTGGCTCCGGCGCAAGTCGAGTCATGGCCGTCGTTGCACAGGTTGGGCGTGATGAAGCCGAACCGGGGCGTCGTCCTCTCGCTGTGGAGGTCGCGAGCTAGGTGTCCGGATGTCGAAGGGGCGCCGTTGGCACCAAGCGTCCCGAGGGGAACCACGTTGGCATCGCATTCCTTCGAGCTGTCGATAACGCTGTGGAACCATACGAAGGGGTTGTGACGTGTCGTGTACTGGTCCAGCGGCGTCGCCACCTCGGCCGTATCGGGCGCGCCGATGTTCGGGTGCGCGCAATCGGTGCCACCACTCGGGTCGAGGGTACCGCCATCGCGCGCAGGTGTGTTCCCCATGTCCTGCTCGTAGGCACGCCACGCGGCGACCTGTGTCTTCTTGTTCGGGGGGTACTTGGCGTCGAGCTGGGAAGCGATTGTCTTGACGGAGGACGGGTACACGCAGCCCTGGCCGTCCACCTGACCGGGGTTCGCGGTGTGATCGGGATCTAGGGTACCGGGAGCAACGTTGGCGAAGGTGAAACCGTTATCCGCACAGTCGGCCTGTGTATCCGTCGTGGGCGCCTGACCTGAGACCTCGGCAATGTAGTTGTCCAGACTGTCGTGTCCGGTGCCGTAGTAGTTCTGCAGCAATTCCCCTTTCGGGCGAAGCGTGTCGTTCAGGTAGGTGGCGATCGAGCCCGGCCCGAACGTGGCCTGGTAGCCCTCGTTCTCCAACTCGATGACCAGGATGTGGTTGATCTTCCCTGGTGGAAGAGCGGCGCGGACCGGCGCCGTGGAGGCCGCCGCGACTGGAACCGACGAGAGTAGGGCGGCAAGGAGCCCGAGGCTGGCGACGATCGTCGTCACGGCGGCGCGGAGCAAACGATGGGGAAGCAACGTGGGATTCGGCACGGGCGGTGAGCGTAGCGGCCCGGGCTGCTGGTGAGAGTGCAGTCAGTCTGCCCGGCTCAACTGCGGGCGAAACCGGCGATGTCCCGGCCCGTATCGGCACTGATGTCGGGGCACGCGATCGAGAAGATCTCGGTCCCGTGCATGGTGCCCATCATCTGTCGGCAGCGTGCCGGAACGTCCGCGGCGAGAAGAAGCCGGTAGAAGTTGATCCCTTCGTCGCGTAGGGGATCGCACTCGTTGACGTTGATGACGGTCGGGGGAAAGCCTTTGACGTCGTCCACCGTCGCGAACGATGGCCACGCCAGGGGATTGCGCTCGTTGAACGCCTCAATTCCGTAACCCATGGCGCCACGGTTGTTGTGGAGATGGAGGAGGATGCCCTCGTTTTCTATGGAGGATGGGCACCCGGGTGATGGCCATTGGCCGGCGATGTAGGGGCAGAGCGCATAGAGGCCCTTGATCAGCCCCAGATCACCGTCGCGCTTGAGCATGAGCCCGGTGGCAAGGGTCAGATTGCCGCCGCCGCTCTCACCTGCGACGACGAGTCGCGTTGGGTCGATTCCGAAGGCCGCAGCGTGCGACGCCACGTAGCGCAAGCCGGACACGCAGTCGTTCAAGCCGGCAGGAAAAGGAGCAACCTCCGGCGCCGACGAGGCCGAAACACAGTTGCGGAAGTCCACCATGACCACGACCACGCCGTTGGCGGCAATGTGCTTGCCCCAGCCCCGATACATCCCGTCAAAACACGACATCGCGGCCATGCCGCCACCGTGGATGTAGTAGACGCCCGGCAGAGCGACGTCGGAGTCGGGCCGGATGACCTGCAGGTTCACCGCATTGCCATCAGGATCCGATATGAATTGCGCTGTAGTCACTGACAGGCCTGCTGAGGGGGCCGCCTCCTCGGTGTCACACATGTCCTGGATCACGCGAAAGGCGTCCCGGGCGGCGATCGCTTGGGGAGAATTGGCCTCCGCTAGCAACTCTCCACGGTTCGTGACGTCGTTCAGAGTGGTGCGCGGGAAGTGCTCGAGCAGCGTCCGAAGGCGAGGGTCGAGTCGTCCATCGTGGGCAATATCAGGCGTCATGGACCCCATTCGACCATATGGACATCGGTCCGCACCCGGAATGGTCGGCCTACGACTCCTCGGTGGGCTCTTCGGCCTAGCGCTGAACTCTGGCGCGGAGCAGTGAAGCGCGGGCTTCGGTGAGGAGTACTTCTGCCGAGATGTCTTTCCCGGAACTCCAGGCCACGCCCACACTGGCGGCCAAGGTATAGCCGTCCAAGCCGAGGTCCTTGTTGACCTCCCCGACGACGCCTTCGATGCGACTCTTCAGTCGGTCTTCGACGATGGATCGCTCGGCGTTGCCGCACAAGACGACGAACTGGTCGCCCTCCAGGCGAGCCAAAGTGTCACCGCCCCGCACCGTGTTGTTCAATCCCTGAGCTATCGATCGCAGGACCGCATCGCCCCACTCCTGACCAAGCGACTCGTTCACGACGGAGAAGCGATCAAGGCCGATGAGAAACAGGCCGTAAGGCCTGCCGTACCGGCGAGCCTCATAGCCGTGATGCGCCAGACGATCCATGAAGATGAACCGATTCGCGAGCCCGGTGAGCGGGTCACGGAGGGCGCGCTCGGCTTCCCGCTCAAGCTTCGAGGAGCTGGACAGTTCCGAAGCGAGGAGATTGGCCATCAACTCGAGCACGTCGATGTCGGCATCGTCGAAATGCTCCGCCTCGCTGGACACGACTCGCAGAACACCGACCGATTCCCCGGCCCGGACCATCGGCGCGACTGCGATGCCACGGACTCCTACCCGGCGGCACGCATCGGCGTCCACTCTGGGGTCTGTCTCCGTATCCCGGCACAGAAGGGGCATTCCGACGCGTACGCAGAGGCCGGAGAGGCTTCCGTTCCCGGCTGTGCGCGAACCCTCAGGATCGGTCCGTAAGCCACTCACGGCTCGGTGGACCATAGCGTTTCCGTCGGCGACCTCGACAGCAGCTCCGTCGGCATTCGTCACCGTTTGCACCCGATCGAGGACAAGGCCAACGGCGCGGTCGGTCGCGGCTGCAGGGACGGCATTGACCAAACGCTGAGTCTCGATGACGTAGCGCAGTAGCTCTAATTGTGTATCCCGGGCGGTAGTCGCCACGTGTGTGGAATCGGAACGGCCGAGGTCGCTCTTAAGCACAATTTCTTGTTGCAATGGCCAGGACCAGGGTAAACCCCGATGTCAGACCGCTCCGGATCCGTGTGGACTACCATCCCTAGGTCGTTCTGGTCCCGAAGTCGCTCCGGCGACTTGTCGGGATACGCATCGGTTTTGGAGTGCGACGACACGCGGGCTGTGGCGCAGCTTGGTTAGCGCGCTTGACTGGGGGTCAAGAGGTCCCGGGTTCAAATCCCGGCAGCCCGACCAGGTCAGAGGGTGTTTTTGCTCAGACTGACACGAGGTCGCGAGGGCCATTTTCTGCCATTCTTCTGCCCGCGTGTTCTCGTCTGCCATAGGGTTCGCCCGCATGGTCGACGAGGCGCTGGCCCTTCACGAGGCCCGGGTGTTCGCGGCGCGAGTGCCAGACCGCCGAAAGTCAGTGGCGGCCGACCATGGCGCACCTGGACGATCCTGCGCACAAGTCACTGGTCGAGGTAATCCACAAGCAGCTGCCGCTGATCCGTGACATCGCCCGCGAGTACGACGAGGAACTCGCCGACCGCATCGACCACGGCATCAACTACGGATCGGGCTACGGATCGGCGCTCGCCGCAACGAACGAGCGTCGGGACCTTTCAGTCGGCCGACCGGCGGGCTGCGATCTTCGGCGTCAAGGGGCCGCAGCTCGCACTTTCGAGTATGCACCCCTGGATCCACGGGGCGGCCGCGCAGCTGTGGGACGACGAGCACCACCGACAGGCCGTGAGCACCGCCGCTTCCTTTATCTTCGACACTTACCTACCAGAAAAGGTGGAGATGCCAAAGGGCACGTCGCCCGAGGCCATGGTGGGCAAGGCATTTAGCGCGGACCCACCATTCCTCAACATCCCTGGCTTCGAGACGCCTGGGCACGACAGGACGAATGCCTACCAGGGCGCCAGGGATCTCGGCCTGGCGTGCGCAAAGCTGGTGCGCAATCTGGCGACCCACAATGGCGCTGCGTCCCGCGACGAGAACGAACTCCTTGAGGAACTGGCGATGTTGAGTCGGTTCGCGCAGGATCGTGGACTCGTCCACCCCTAGCGCCCCGCGCCGATCAGCCCGGCGATGGCGTCGGCCGCCTCCTGGTGCTGGCTCGGCAGGGAGTGGCTGTAGACGTCGCCAGTGATCGCCACGGAGGAGTGCCCGAGGCGCTCGCTCATGATGACCAGCGGAACGTTGTTGGCGAGTCCCAATGAGGCGTGGGAGTGCCGCAGGCCGTGGATGCCGATCGGTGGCAGCCCTGCCTTCCTGGCGGCCCGCTCGAAGGCGCCCGACAGAGTCTGGGGGTGCAGGATCGTGCCGTCCGAGCTTGGTGAACACGAGATCCGTCTGCTGCCAGGCTGGGCCGGCCGCTATCCGCTCCTCGCGCTGGGCTTGATCGGCGCGCCCGAAGGGCGACCACCGTGCCGCCGTCGAGCGCCACCACCCGACGGCTCCGAGCCGTCTTCGGTTCGGCCAGGAACGGCTTGTACTTGTCGAGCGATACGACCTGGCGCACCTTCAGCGAACCAGCATCGAGATCGACATCGGCCCACCGGAGGCCGAGCACCTCAGAACGCCGAAGACCCGTGGTGGCCGTGGTGAGGAACGCGGAGTGGAGGTGATCGGATCGGGTCGACGTCAGGAACGCCGCCCACCTGCTCGGCCGTCCATGACGGCGTCTGGCTCCTGACCTTCGCCGGCACGTTGGCATCGTCCGTCGGATTCCGTGCGAGGAGGTTGTCTTTCACTGCGTCCTTCAGCGCCTTGTGCGCCGTCACGTGGACCGCACGGACGGAGCGAGGGGAGAGCCCGCCGCGGCCGTCGGCCCGACCCGTCTCGCTCAGCTCGGCGTACAAGGCGCTGAACGTGCCGCGGTTGAGTTGGCGCAGCTGCAGGTGTCCGAGATGGGGGATCAGGTGCACGACGACGGCCGAGCGGTAGGACTCGTACGTGTTGGCCCTGACTGTCGTCCGGATGGTGGGGGAGCCACCTCGAGGTACTCACCGAACGTCTCCTTCACCGGAGCGACGTAGGTGCCTTTGTCGGCGTCGTCCTGCAGCTTGCGGAGCGCCTCTTGGGCGTCGGCCTTCAGGACGTGGCCCGGATGCCAGCGACGGGCGCGCTTTCCAGTGACCGGATCGGCGTCGAGCTCGACCACCGGGTAGTACATCAATCCAGTGCGGGACTTCGCGGACGCCTTCTTGGCGACGTGACCGTTCATGCTTCCTCCTTCACCCAGCGCGGGGCGAACCCTTGCTCCTGTGCTTCCCTGATTCGACGTTGGACTGTTGCCCTCGACACGTAAAAGCCTCTGTTCTCGAGTTCCTTCTGCACCGAGGCATAAACCGTGGGTCGCTTGCCAGCCGATTCGGCCCGATCAAGGACGTCGCCCACGAGCGAACCGATGAGACGAAGATTCACTTGCGTCACTGGAAACGATCCCCTCCGCGGGTGCGGCCTTCGCCCAGCGCCAAGCGGCGGTCACCTCAGCCCGCCCCTCCTCAGAGAGTCGAGCCGGCACGAACCGGATCGACCCGTCTTCCTCCGTGCTCGGTTGCAGGGCCATGAACCGAGCGCCTTGCTGCATGAGTTGAGCGATCGGTATAGACCGCAGCTTCTCGGACGTCACCTCCGGACCGTTGGGCCGCTGCTGGACGTCGATGTGTGAGCACTGCGGCCCGAGCGTCGTCGGATCCATGTGGACCGAGATCTCGACATCAAAGAGCAGCCGGGGGTCAGCGAACATGACATCGAACAGCCGGGGGACGACGTAGGTGGTTCCCTTGAGTTCGACGTGGTCCACCACACCGGTTCTGACCTGCCCCCGTGACGAGCCATGGGAGGGCCACACCTGGTTCCAATCGGTTGTGTTGGCTGGCATGGGCTGAACTGTATCACTGTCGCTGAGCTGATGCAATAGAGACGTAGATCCGACGTTGAGATTCTGGTTAGGCTACCACCTGTGAGCACAAACCGATTGCTTTCAGCTTCCAGGGGCCGACTCATGGCTCGTACTGGGGAGGGACGCAGGATCCGCCAAATGGCGGAAGCGACGCAGAGTGAGGTGGGTCAATCGGCCGGCGTTACGGCGGCCACGATCCACCTTTGGGAGACGGGCCAGCGTGTCCCAACGGGGGAGAGGGCTGAGCGCTACTGCGAGGTCATCGAATGCTTGCGCCGTGAGCTGGAGGGCCGGCTATGAGCGGCCGCAGGACCGAAGCGCAGAGCGACCCGGTTGGGGAGCAGGCGGTGGCGAACGCCCTCGCCAGCGGCGGATTCGTCCTTCGCGAGACCGTGACCGTGCGCGAAATCGTGGTGGGCGGCGGTGTCACCCAATCCCACGCCGCAACCCTGGCCCGAGAACTCGGTCTGTCGGAGAACGGCGGGAAGTGGGCCGTGACACCCGCCGTTAAAGCCGCTCTCGAGGGTCGAGCACTTGCCGAGGTGCTTCCGGGACCCCGCGGCCTGTCGAAATCTGCATGGCCGGCCGACCCCCGGGAGGTGATCTGAGTGACCGCTCCAGGTTGGCTCGACGAGCTCAGGAGCGTGCCGGTCATCAAACCGAAGCGTTGGTCAGAGATCAGCGGCACGCCCCGGTCGACCGTCTACGACGCCATCGCCAACCGCAGTCTGCCGAGCATCCGTCTCGGGAAGGCCATCGTGATCCCGACTGTGCCGCTGCTCCGACTCCTGGGTGCCGACGAGGAGGGGGCCGCATGAGCATCAGAGTGATGACAAGCGTATGGGAGCGATCGAAGGCGTCCGGTACTGACCTTCTCGTCCTCTTGGCTCTGGCGGACAACGCCAACGACCAAGCCGAATGCTGGCCCAGCATCCACTACATCGCCCGAAAATGTCGGATCGACGATCGGACGACTCAGCGCCGCATCCGGAGCCTCGAAGCCATCAATGACGTGATCGTCATCCGAGGCGGCGGCAGAGGGGGCTCGAGCGAGTGGGGAACTCGGTCCAACAAGTACATCATCGTCGTCCATCTTGCTGAGGATGAGGGTGGCGATTTGCCAGGGGTGGCGGATTGCCAGGGTGACACTGACGCCGGGGAGGGGGTGGCACACGCGCCGGGGTTAAGGGTGGCACCGGTGCCACCAGAACCGTCATTTGAATCATCAATAGAACCGCCCCTAAATCCCCAGCCGAAAGCTGGGGACCAAAAGGCGGTTCGACGCGGATGAGGGGAACGGGAACCTCGCCGACGCGAGATCCGTTCGGCGGCTCAGGCTCAGCGCGGACAGGAACTCGCTGAATCCGAGCTCGAGCGTTTGGTGACAGCCATCCCGACGACCTACTGCGTCTCTCGTGACATCGGCCGTCAGAGAATCAATGCGGCGTTCGGCGACGACCCAGAGCGACATTCACAGCGCGACAGCGCTTCTTAATCAGCTGGCGGACGAACACGATGCACGGGCGGACTGGCTGCGTCGTGACCTTCTTCAGCGACGGATACGACGAGGTCGTCATCAAGTGGTGCTCTGCCACCACCCTGACCGCTGCCGTCAGAGACGGGGAGGGGATCTACGACTGCACGTTCAGCGCAGATGGTTGGAGCTGCAGCTGCTCGGAGCCCTACGGCTGCAGCCACATTTTGGCCGTCAAGGCGTTGGCGATGGTGGCTTCGTGACCAAGTTTGGCGACCGCAAGAAACCGACTGACAGTCCGCAAAACCCCGCGCGCGCAAGGAAACGCCGCCGGCAACCGGCAGAAGACCGGCAGAAGTCCGCCAATAACCCCAGGTCAGAGGCACGACACAAGACAGAGAGTCAAGAGCGATGAGCGGTCCGAGGCATCCCGACTTCGAGCCCGGCAACACCGCGGCCCTGGTCCACGGCGGCGACAGTCCGCGCACGATCGAAGCGCGTGCCGCCGAGGTGCGGGAGCAGCTCTTCGAGATCGCCCCGTGGCTCGACAAGGCCGCATTCGTGCCCGCCGTGGCCAGGTTCCTGCGCGCCGAGGCCCGGGAGCAGCTCATCCACCAGCACATCGCCGAGGTGTCGGCTGAGAAGGGCGCTGGTGCCGTCCCTCAGCGGCTCTGGGAGTCCGCCACGGCGTGCGCCAATGCCTCGATGAAGGCCAGCGCGCTCCTGGGCCTGGATCCGCAGTCCTACGCCCGCCTGAGGGCCACGACCGGCGCTGCAGCGTCCACGGAGGCCAGTCTCGTGGGCCGTCTGGCCGCCGCAGCGTCAGGAACCGGCGAGGCGGGCACGTGACGATCACCGATGACGACCTGGAGCGATACCGGCACGACCCGGTGGCGTTCATCAGCGAGTGCCTGGTCGACCCCGAGACGAACCTGGCATTCGAGCTCTACACGGCTCAGGTCGAGTTCCTGCGGGCAGCGCTGACCCTCACCGACGACGGTCGGCTACCGGCGCCCGAACTGCTCTACGGCGCGCCGAAGAAGTCCGGAAAGACAGCGCTGGCTGCGATGGCCATGATCTACGTGATCCTGGTCCTCGCCGGCCGCTACGGCGAGGGCTATTGCGTGGCCAACGACCTCGAGCAGGCGCAGGGGCACGTGTTCCAGGCGATCGAGCGCATCATCAAGGCGTCGCCAATGCTTCGCCACTCGGCCAAGGTCACCGGCAAGAAGATCGAGTTCAGCACCGGTGCGACCATCGAAGCCATTGCATCTGACTATGCAGGAGCCGCGGGCAGCAACTCGCATTTCACTGTGTTCGACGAGCTGTGGGCCTTCACCACTGAACGGTCGATCCGGCTCTGGGACGAGATGGTGCCCCCGCCGACCCGCCGCGTCGCAGCGCGGTTCACCACGACGTACGCGGGCTTTGAGGGCGAGTCCACGCTGCTCGAGGCGCTCTACCACCGCGGCCTGAAAGGCAAGAAACTCGGCAACGGACTGTTCCGAGCGAAGGGCCTCGTCATGGCCTGGCACCACAGGCCCGTGGCGCCATGGCAGACGACCGATTGGCTGGAGCAAATGCGCGAGCAGCTGCGGCCCAACGCGTACCTCCGCATGATCGAGAACCGCTTCGTATCGAACGAGTCTTCGTTCGTCGAGGTGGAGTGGTGGGACGCGTGCGTCGACGCCGACCTGCAACCGGTGGTGGTGGACAAGGCGCTTGGCGTCTGGGTCGGACTCGATGCGTCACACAAACGTGACCAGACCGCCATTGTGGCCTGCACCTTCGACCAGGCATCCAAGAGGGTGCGTCTTGTCTGGCACCGAGTGTTCCAGCCGTCGAAGAAGAACCCGCTGGACTTCGAGGCGACAATCGAGACGAGCATGCACGAGCTGCGAGATCGGTTTCTCGTCAAGCGGGTGCTCTATGACCCCCACATGCTCCAGTCGCCTTCCCAGCGTCTGATCAGGGCGGGTCTTCCCATGGAGGAGTATCCCCAGACCTCGAATCGCCTCGAGGAAATGGGCACGAACCTCTACGAGCTGATCAAGGGCCGCAACCTCCACACCTACTCCGACAAGGAGATGCGGCTGGCCGTCTCCCGGGCCGTGGCAGTCGAATCGCCGCGCGGCTGGAAGATCGCCAAGGAGAAGACCAGCCACAAGATCGACGTCGTCGTGGCTCTGGCGATGGCTGCGCTCGGCGCGGTCGAAAGTCAGGGTCGTCCGCCGCCCGGAGGCCCGTTCTTCTACACCGATATTCGCAATGACGGCAGCGACGAGTTCCGGATCCACCTGGAGGCGGCCAGGGACCGCGGCGAGATTCCTAGGCCGGCACTTCTGGGACACCGGTTCGCGGGCGACACCACGATGCCCTCCGACGTGGAGCGACCCGACGACGAGCCGGTGCTCCTTGGCGGTCTTGCTCCGAGTCCGTTCGTATGACCGCTGTCGCCATCACGACCGAGGGCGCGTTCATCCCGGCGTCTGCCTGCGCGGCGATCCGCCATCCGCTGATGCGCGACCTCGCCGCGGCTCGGCGCGATCGGGTCTCCGTCGACCCAGACATCGTGGCCGCGGTCGAGCTGATCGACAATGTGGGCGCCTGGTTTGAGGCAAAGCGTGTTTCGGATGTTGCGCAAGACGTTTCGCACGTGGACTCCTCACGTTGCGAGGTGGTGGAGTACCCGCAGATGACCGTTTCCGATGCAGCTGTCGAACTGAAGATCACCCCACAGGCCGTCACGGGCCTACTCAAGCGCGGGACGCTCCACGGTGAGCGGGCGCGAAGTCATGGCGCGTATGCGCCGAGTCCGTCACCGCACGAAAGGAAGGGCAGCGATGCCAACACTGAACGAGGCAGAGGCCGCCCTGGCGACGGCCCAGGATGCCAAGGAGACCACTCGACTCGCGTCCGTGAAGGCCGCGACCGACGCCGCGGCACTCCGTGCGAAGGTCGCAAGCGGTGGCCGGGGGAGTGCCAAGATCACCCCAGCCGACATCGCTGCGGCTGACCAGGCGGCTGAGTTTGCCGCGTTGGCGTACCAGGGCGCCGCGGCGGATGTCCATCCTCTGGCGGCGGCTGTGAAGGAGGCCCGAGCGAACGAGGCGTGCGACGAAGTCCTCGCCGGCCTGCCTGGGCTTAGCCAGGACGTCCTATCTGCACTCCTCGCCATCGAGGCCGCGCTGCCCCAGTTGGTCGCGGCGGCAGAGCGATACGACGCCTTTGTCGAGCTGGCCGTCCATCGGCTCGAGAAGGTGGCGCCGAATGTCGAGCCGACGTATGAGGCCGGGAGCGGCTTGAATCCGCACCGGATAGGCGGCACGGCCGCTTCGCCCTTCGTCCACGGACCAGAGACGCCCTTGGCTAACCCCGAACCCGCTCCCGTCCAGCGGTCTCGATTCAAAGCTCCGCGCCACGGCTCCGCGTCAGTCGACTGCGTACCCCTTACCTCGTGCCGCGCCCCGGACAGCTCGCAGCCATACTGCTGC
Organism: uncultured Acidimicrobiaceae bacterium; assembly: GCA_963741995.1. Lineage (GTDB taxonomy): Bacteria > Actinomycetota > Acidimicrobiia > Acidimicrobiales > RAAP-2 > Bog-473. Next base: position 550,945 of record CAVUKI010000009.1, on the reverse strand, counting down.
CGGCCATGAGGGAACTCGGCGGCCAGCAAGGTCTCCTCGAGGCTCTCAAGCTCCTAGCCGCCGGAGCGCCGCAGCTCCCGACGCCATGACTGCTCGCGTCGGAGTCCACAGATCGCACGCTCACCCAACCCGAAAGGAAATACCCTCATGACAAAGCAACTCAGTGATCTCAAGTCCTGGGACGTGAAACGCATCGACGCCATGTTCGAGGAACACGGAACGGAGCGGTACGGCATCGAACAAGTCGCGCGCTCCTTCAGTCTCACCGAGAGCGCGGCCGGGGCGATGGCCACAGCCATCAAGGAGCGCAATGCCCCCAAGCCCGTCACCGAGTCCGCGCCCGACCTCACGACGTCAGCCGCCGCCCTCGACGCCGATGCGAGTCGGAACGCCGCTCTCGCGTTCAGGTTGCACCAACAGGTCAACGAGGCTGACTCTCGCATCGCGGCAGCCGGCGGCAGCATGGCGGGACTCTCGATCCAGGAGCTGCAGTACCTTGCCGCGGCCGCCGGCTCCGAAGCGGGCATGTTCGGCGGCTGACAAGTTCTGGGCTGCGGCGTTTGCTTCGGAGTAAGCGCCCTCGGTGGCGTCGCAGTCCATGCCGGCCGTCGGTGGTGGCGATGTTGGGTCCACCCCGACTGTCGGCAAAATCCGGGCCGCGGCGTTCGCGAGGTCTCGTCCACCTCAGCGACGCCGTGGCCCTCGGATCGTTTCTTGACCCGTTCTTGACCCAGTGAACAACTTAGCTTAGGAGCCAGGTTTCAACGTTTTCGGCGGGACTACACGCTGTTTGTGCGCCCGATCACCATGGCGACCCAGCCGAAACTCTGGTACGCATACTCGGAGCGGGTGCGCGAACCGCATCCCAAAGGGAGGGACGGGCGCCATGGGGACTTACCGCGCAAGGGGTCTGCCCGCGTTGCTGGCCGGGTCGTTGCTGTTCGGGGCAACCGTCGTCGCCTCGGTGTTCGCTGGGTCTCTGTTGACGGCTTCGCCTGCATCAGCGCAAGGCACCTGGGCGCAGGCCACGGAGATCACCGCCCCGGCCAACGCTGGGACCAATCCCGATGCTTCCCTCAACGAGGTCTCGTGCTGGTCCGCGACGAACTGCACCGCCATCGGCGGCTACACCGACAGCTCCGGCAACCGCCAAGCGATGGCGGCCAGCGAGACATCGGGCACCTGGGCGCAAGCCACGGAAATCACCGCCCCGGCCAACGCCGGGACCGATCCCGGAGATTCCCTCTCCGGGGTCTCGTGCTCGTCGTCGGAGAACTGCACCGCCACCGGGTCCTACACCGACAGCTCGGGGAACTCCCAGGCGATGGCGGCCACCGAGACCTTGGGCACCTGGGCGCAGGCGACGGAAGTCACCGCCCCGGCCAACGCCGTCGCGTCTTCTCTATTTAGTCCTTCGCTCTCGGGGGTTTCGTGCTCGTCAGCAGGAAACTGCACCGCCACCAGGAGCTACCCCGACACCTCGGGCTACCCGCACCCGATGGCGGCCACCGAGACCTCGGGTAGCTGGGCGCAGGCAACGGAGATCACCGCACCGGCCACTGCCAGTGGGGCTACCCTCTCGGGCGTTTCGTGCTCGTCAGCAGGAAACTGCACCACCGCCGGTGCCTACTACGATCTCTCCGCCCCCGGCAACGGCCAGGCGATGGTGGCCACGGAGACCTCGGGCACTTGGGCGCAGGCCATCGAAATCACCGCCCCGGTCAACGCCTCAACGACTTATTCTCAGTTTTCACTCTCCGGGGTCTCGTGCTGGTCGACGGGGAACTGCACCGCCGCCGGGTTCTACCAAGACAGCTCCGGCAACCTCCAGCCGATGGCAGCCACGGAGACCTCGGGCACTTGGGCGCAGGCCATCGAAATCACCGCCCCGGCCAACGGCTGGACCGAGCCCGATGCTGATCTCGAACAGGTCTCGTGCTCGTCGGGCGGGAACTGTACCGCTGATGGGTTCTACGAAGACAGCTCCGACAACCAGCAGGCGATTGCGGTCACCGAGACTTCTGGCAACTGGGCGCAAGCCACTGAGGTCACCGCCCCAGCCAACGTCGGAACCGATCCTGCCGGCGCTGTCCTCATTGGGGTCTCGTGTTGGTCGGCAGGGAACTGCTCCGCCACCGGGTCCTACACCGACAGCTCGGGGAACTCCCAGGCGATGGCGGCCACCGAGACCGAGAACGCCATCGACACCGTCGCCTTCAACTCCGACGTCGGCGCTGCGGTCGCTTCGATAAGCGGTCCCGACGGCAGCTCGATCACCCTGCCCTATGACAACTATCCCGGTTATGTCTTCAACGGCTGGTTCACCCAAGCGAGCGGTGGCACCGAGGTCGGCACTGGGGGGTCGTCGTACACCGTCCCGGTGGGCGGGATCACCCTATTCGCCCAGTGGACCGAGAACACGATCGACACGGTCGCCTTCAACTCCGATGGTGGCGCTGCGGTCGCTTCGATTAGCGGCCCCGACGGCAGCTCGATCACCTTGCCGTCTGACACCTATCCCGGTTTTGTCTTTAACGGCTGGTTCACGGCAGCGAGCGGTGGCACCGAGGTCGGCGTTGCTGGCTCGTCGTACACCATCGCAGCGGGCGGCGTCACCCTGTTCGCCAAGTGGGCGTCCCCACCACCTCCGACTACCTGGACCCAACTATCCCCTGCCACCAGCCCCCCCGCCCGCGACTTCGCCTCCATGGCCTATGACCCGGCCACCGGGCAAATGGTGCTCTTCGGCGGCATGGGCATCGGCGGCAGCTACCTGGACGACACCTGGACCTGGAACGGCACCACTTGGACGCAGCAGTACCCGGCCACCAGCCCCTCCGCCCGCGACGGCGCCTCCATGGCCTATGACCCGGCCACCGGGCAAATGGTGCTCTTCGGCGGCGATGCCGTCAGCAGCAGCAACCTCGACGACACCTGGACCTGGAACGGCACCACCTGGACGCAGCTATCCCCGGCCACCAGCCCGCCCGCCCGCGCCGGTGCATCGCATGGCCTATGACTCGGGACCGGGCAACTGGTGCTCTTCGGCGGCGACGCCTACAGCGGCTTCCACTTCGACACCTGGACCTGGAGCGGCACCACCTGGACGTAGCCGTCTGCTTGGGCGTTCCCGAGCCCCCAACCCACTCGGCACCTTCATGGCCTATGACCCGGCCACCGGGCAATTCGTGCTCTTTGGCGGTGGCGGCGGCGTCCTAGCGGGCCACCTGGACCTGGAACGGCACCACTTGGACGCAGATCATCCCCGGCCACCAGCCCCCCGTCCGCGGCTCCGCTTCGATGGTCTATGACCCGGCCACCGGGCAGCTGGTGCTCTTTGGCGGCGAGGGCTATGGCGGCGACTACCTTGGCGACACCTGGACCTGGAACGGCACCACCTGGACGCAGCAGTACCCGACCACGAGCCCGCCAGCGCGGGACGGAGCCTCCATGGACTATGACCCTGGTACCGGACAACTCGTGCTCTTCGGTGGCGACGACGCCAGCGGCGGCAACCTCAACGACACGTGGGTGTATTCGCCGATCGACACGGTCGCCTTCAACTCCGACGGCGGTGCTGCGGTTCCTTCAATCAGCGGCCCCGACGGCAGCTCGATCACGCTGCCGTCTGACACCTATCCCAGTTACGTCTTCAACGGCTGGTACACCGCAGCGAGCGGCGGCACCAAGGTCGGCGCCGCCGGCGTCGTCCTACACCGTCCCAGTGGGCGGCATCACGCTCTTCGCCCAGTGGACTGCGCCCATTCCAAAAGTCTCGGCCGTGAGCCCGAACACCGGACCGACGAGCGGGGGCACCGCCATCACTATCACCGGGACCGGCTTCGTCACGGGCGCCAAGGTGGTCATCGGCCAGGGCAACGGCACCACCGGCGCCATCGCGGCGACCAGCGTCAAGGTCGTCTCGCCGACCGAAATCACGGCGGTGACTGGCGGGGGGGCCAAGGCCGGTGCATTCAGTCCGTTCGTGACCACGACGGGGGGCACCGAGCGCGGTGAACTCCGGCGCTTACTTCCTTTATTTCGTCCCCGTGCCCAAAGTTTCAGCCGTGAGCCCCAACTCTGGCCCGGTCACTGGCGGCACCCCCATCACCATCACCGGGACCGGATTCGCAACCGGCGCCACCGTGGTAATCGGTCAGGGCAACGGCACCGGATCGGGGGCCATTGCCGCCACCAGCGTGAAGGTCGTCTCTCCGACCAAGATCACCGCCGTGATTGGCGGCGGGGCCAAGGTCGGAACCTGGACCTTGTACGTCATGACCTCCGGGGGCACCAGCGCGGTGAACTCCGGCGCTTACTTCACTTATTTCGTCCCCGTGCCCACGGTTTCAGGCGTGAGCCCCAATTCGGGTCCGACTTCGGGGGGCACTGCCGTCACCATCACAGGGACGGGTTTCGTCAGCGGCGCCAAGGTGGTGATCGGCCAGGGCCACGGTGCTGGAACCGGGGCCATCGCCGCCACCGAGGTCAAGGTCGTCTCACCGACCAAGATCACCGCCGTCACGGGCGGGGGTGCCAAGGTCGGCGGCTTCAATCTGTACGTCACCACGACGGGGGGCACCAGCGCGGTGAGCTCGGGGAGCGGCTTCACCTACTAGGCGGATGGGGGCTGGGATTCCGTCCGGTGGCGTTGCGGGAGTTGGTCAAGGGGGGTTGCCCCAATCGTGCTGCATGGGGTCACCCCCTCCCGGCAGCGTACTGGGGCAGGTCGATTCCTCCGTTAGGAATGCCCCTCATAGGTCTGTTCCCGGTTGGCGTCGTTGTACATCTCCGAGGCGATAAGCCAAGACCCGTCGGCTTGGCGGTGCAAAACCCGAAGGGAGTGGTTATCCCGCAGCTCGATTTCGCCACCGCCAACTAGCTTCTGTCCTTCAACCTGCAAGTGCGCCGACACCAGGACGACCTCTGGTGTGAGCACTTTCATGGAGGTTTCGGGCGGAGCCTTCACGGTGCCAGCGTTGAAGTTGTCGTCGGAGAAGAGTCCTCGCAGATACTCGACGATCTCATCCCCACCCTTCTTTACCGAGCCAAAAGCATTGACCCAATCGGCGTCCGAGGTGTAGATGCCGACGAGCTTCTCAGCGTCCCGCTCACGGAAGCCGGTCAGAAGCGAGATCAGCGTGGTGCCGATGGCGTCTTGATCTGCCTGCGGAAGTGAAGAAAGGTCGTTGGGGTCAGCCACGATTGTCCTCCCATGAGTGCACGGCGATGGATTCGGGCCAATCATGTCATTTCGGCCGTGGCCAGTTGGATGCTCGTCTCTGGATGGGAGTCCGTCAGCCGGGCCCGCACCCGGCGGACGGGGATAGCTCGTTGGCTACTCTCCGTGTGAGCGCTGACGCTCGCATGGACTTCGGCACCACACACGCTGGCTGAGGGTCTTCGGGCCTGCACCAACTAGCTTCACCCGCACGGATCTGAGAGGAGCCATGGGTGAAGGTAGTTGTTGGGGAGATTCTTCCCCTTGCGTTGGTCGTGGCCATCTCGCCGATCAACGTCATTGCCGTCATCCTCTTGCTCTTCACCAAGAGACCCCTGGTCAATGCGTCATGCTTCTTCGTCGGGTTCTTTGCCGGCGTCGCTGCCGTGCTCGTTGCCTTGGTCGCCATTGCGGAGGCGGTCGACCTGACTCCGGGTTCTGGGCACTCGACCTGGGTGGCCGTTCTGAAACTGGCCCTCGGTACGTATCTTCTCGTGGCAGCCGTCCGAAAGTTTCGCACTCGGCCTCGAGATGATGAAGAGGGGGCAATGCCAAAGTGGATGGATGGCATAGCCGGATTTAGTCCCGGGCGTTCCTTGGGGGCAGGCCTGGTGCTGGGTTCCGTCAATCCGAGGAATGGGGTCGTAGGCTTCGCCGCCGCAGCGACCATCGCATCTGTGGCTAGCTCACGTGCCCAGCAGATTGGTGCAATCACCATCTACGTCCTGGTCGCCGTCTTGGGGGTTGCGGCCCCGATCGTGGTGACGGTGTTCCTCGGTGATCGATCGCCCAAGGTTCTGGATGGGTGGAAGGTCTGGCTGGCTCAGAACAACGCCACAGTCATGTCGGTTCTGTTCCTGATCTTTGGTGTGGTCCTGATTGGCCAAGGCGTCGAAGCCGCGTAGCCCTAGCCCGAAAGTGCCGTTGAGGAGTCAGGCTGGACTCTCATCAAAAAGTAATGTTTCTCCGATGCCCCCGGCCGACAATCCGACGATCGCACGCATTTCTCGCCAGAGGGTGCGATCCAGCTATCCGAAGAGGAACGCCACGTTTCCCAACCCGGCGGCCGAGCTGGCCACAGGCCGAGTGTGGGAGACGGCCTACATCGAGAAGTCCGCGAAAGCGACGGGGCGGAAACCACGGGGGTAATACGTGTCGGTGACTCAGGGAGTCGACTCTCCGTCGTCGAATCCCTGCATTGCCAGGTAGTTCAGGACACTCTGCGCGTCATCGAAACGATGGTCGACGGAGGCCACCGCTCTGGCCAACTGGATGGCGGTATGCGTGAGTTGGCCCATGACGTTGAACGCTTTGTCGTCAGGCCCGACGCCATTCTCCAGGACTATCCGCGCCCAAGATATCTGATCATCACCGGCCCATGCAGTACACAGTGCGATTCCCGTAGACAGCTCCTCAGCCATGAATCCCTTGCTTGCCCGGGGCCATCATCGCCCGAACTGACGAAGTCCCGTCAGTCCCTCGAGGTGGTCCGGACACGCCCACACTCGCCACCATCGCTTGCCGGAGGGTGCGAACCACCGCCCGGTCCAGCTGAGCGTCTCCAGGCAGTGTGCGGCCTGCCCCTGGCGATCGTGGATAATCCTCCAGCAGCGCCCAGGTTCGGCGACGAAGGCGTTCGCGTAGGGGTCGCCTGGCTGGGGCATTGGCGCCATTGGGCGAGGCTAGACGCGGGTCGTTCAGTCCCCGTCCTGATCGCCCGGTCCCTCGAGGTCTTGCCAATGCGTGGTTATTGAGCCGCGACATCGAGATCCGCCTCGGGGTTACCGGTTGCGATGTTGCCGAGCTCATCGGTCGCGACGATCGTCCACCGCAGAGGCCCTGCCTGAGGGCCAGCGTCCAAGACGTCGAGGTTGACCTCAGTGACTTGGCCGTCCGACCGGTTCCTGTACCCGGTGTAGCTCGTGACGTGGCAGACCTCCGACAGGCCGGCCGCCCCCTCGGCCAGTTGGATCCGTACTCGCTCTATCTCATCGGGTGTCATGTCGCGACACGCTACGACCTGCCCCACTCGGAAGCCGCGCCACTTTCAACAGCCCCAGGATCTTCTGCCCGATCTTCTGCCCTCCGTCGAGTCTGACCCTGTCTGGGTGTGTCCGAGCGTTCCGACCGAACGACGGGGGAGTGGCCTTGACCTGGACCGCTCCGGAACCGTCGGACAGTGAAAGACCCAATGCGAAGACTGGGGGTCAAGAGGTCCCGGGTTCAAATCCCGGCAGCCCGACTGAAAAGTGCAGATCAGAAGGTTGAATCACACCACGACAATGGGAAACCGGCCACGGACAGCCGCACTGTTTGGTCACATCCGGTTCGGGCTAGACAGTTCGCGCTAGGCAGTTCGGGCTAGGCAACTTCAGCGCGGTCTCTACGGTTCAGGACCGTTGGAATCAGGTATCTCACATGCATCTCGTGATGGGTCGCCTGACGATCACGTTGAACAATGGCCAGACCGAAGTGATCGGAATCCCCCGATACTGGGGATTAGGGGAAAGATTGCGGCAGTGTCCTATGAGGCGAACGTGAGGAACGGTTGGGTTCCTTCGCCTCCCCTTCCCGGCATTGTTAGGGGACGCTTTCGGCGGCAGCAATACGTATCAGTGGCAGTGATCCGGAGGGGGCCCTGCACCCGCGTCCGTCGATCCCAGATCGTCCGAGTACGCGGCTTCGAGCCGTGGCCATTGCGAGGTGGGACGACCGCCTGGCCACTCCCACAGGGTCGGCCACTCGGGAGCCCCACCCAGGGTCCGGGTCGCGTGCCCGCGCCGCGGCCAGCCCACAGGCGAGTCCTCCCAGACTTCCTGCCTGCCGAACACGGTGAGGTCCATGAGTGCGTAGCTGTAATCCAGCACCTCGGCACCACGGCGGTTGGTCCAGTACGTCTCGAAGACCTGATTGCCATCGCGCACGTAGCACACCAGGTGGAACAGACCGTGCTCGCGGTCGACGAGGAGCGAATCAAGCGAGGGCTGGGCCGAGTACCACGGCATGTCCCAGCCCATGAAGGTGCGGTAGCTGAGGCTCTCGTCGTATGACGTCTGCGCATCACCAGGGCCGTAGGCAGTGTTCCGCCCCTGGCAGAGAACTGCGAAGGTGATGTCGCGAGAGTGCAGGTACGCAAGCTCGCCCACATGGCTCATCACCCACGTACAGCCTTCGCACTGCTCGGCTGCAGGTCGACCCGGCCACCACATGAAGAAGTAGGCAACGAGCTGACGCCGGCCTTCGAACGCGTCGAGCAACGTCACTGGGCCATGGGGCCCGAGCAACGGGCTGTCTGCCGCGACCTCGACCATCGGCAACCGGCGGCGGGCGGCGGCGATCGCGTCCCCTTCACGGGTGTGCGCCTTCTCTCTCGCCCGCAACGCCTCCAGTCGCTCGTGGAACGTCGAGCGGTCGACCACCATGGGTAAAGGATTGCTCCCCTCTTGGGACATTGGCACCTCGCTCACCTCGCCTGGTCGCCTCCTCGCTGCTACGGGTTGTAACCGCCACGGTAGCGACGATCGGCGATGTCGCATGAGCAGAGTCTCGCCTAATCCCAATCCTCGAAGTGCCGGACTATCCCACCTGCCCGATGGCGTAAGGGGGCAGTCGTTCGAACAGCATCGACGGATGGCGAGGGTCGCTTGGCACCTACTCGAGGAACTATGAACCTTGTCGGGAATGGGTGATCCTGAACGTAAAGAACTCCCCGGGTGCAATAGGTGCGACGCCGACGTCCAGAATGACTGAGTCTGATGTGGTGTCGTCACACCTCACCCAGACGGCCTTATCAGGAGTCGAACCAAAGAGGGCCCCCTTCTGCCACTCCTCCACGAGAAACTGATTCACCTGTTCACGTAGCGCGGCGAGCAAGGCAGCATCGTCTCGTCTGGCCGCAATCCAGCGCGTTCCGTCGAAGATCGACTGCTCCAAGTAGTTGATGAACCTGCGGACGTTGATGTAGTGCCACTGCGAGTCGGAAGAGAGGGTACGCGCACCCCACACAACGAGGCCTCGGATCGGAAAGGCACGCAGGCAGTTGATGCCGAGCGGGCTCAGCCGATACCTGACTTGATGGGCACTTGGCGGGAGCTTTGTGAACCCCTTTGGTCTCGTCGCTGCGTGCCCAGATTCCCGCCACGTGCCCGCTGGGCGGGACAAAGGAATGCGCACGATTCGATGGCACCGCCTCGATCCAGGGCCAGTACAAGGTGGCGTATGCGGAGTCGAACGTGGCTGTCTCGGACCTCCACCTCAGGATCTGATCCGCATCGAAGTCGGGTGGCGGGTCGAGGATGGTGAGCCTGTCTCGCTTCAGTTCGGAATGGGCAACCATGGCGCGCTTTACGAACAGGGCTGCTTCGATGTCGAACCAGCTCTGTTGAAGTGCCATCATGACGTCGGGGGCGCACGCCATTGACACCTCGTCGAGTGCCTCAAGGCTGGCAAGACCCGTACCCTCAACACCGCTCCCCACAAAATCCGAAGGTTCGAGTGCTCGCGAAGCGAGGAGTGTTTCGGGGTCGGTCGCCGCCACCGCAGTTTCGGCCCCGACTCGAACCACGTAGCAGGCGCTGCCTCCGTTTTCGAAGTAACCGTACACAGCACGAGGCAGATACGAGAGTTCCGTGAAGTCGCCGAAGGTCGCCACGAACTGAGACCAGGTTGTGACGAACCTCGGCGTATCGAATGGGCCGATCTGGGTGAACCCGATGAAAGCCGCAATTGAGGTGGGGACACCTTCGACCGCACTTCCGGGTTCATTTCCCTCCACGTAGAGGCACGGGTTGAGGTATGTGGGCACCGGGACAGCTTCTCTCATCCGTCAGGTCCAGTAACGCCTAGCCGGCAATGTACGGGGGCAGTCAGCTCGGCCGTCGGTCTACCCTTGACCCGAACCCGCCCAAGGCTCGCCTACCCGGTAAGGGCGAGCCCCTGCCCGCAGTCGGTGAGGGTGGCCGCCTGTTCGAGCCGGGCCGGGTCCGGGACGACCTCGTGCTGCGGGCGCGATGGGAGTCCGTCAATCCGGGAGGCTCGTCCGATACCGGGCGAATCTGAGTCTCCGTACCGGCGGACAGCGACACCAGAATCCAGCCGATATCGCCATTCCCGGCGGTCTCTTTATGGCATCACGGCGAAGACCTTCCAGGTCCCGGGCACGCCCTTGAGCTGATGTTCGCCTCGTTCAGAGAATGCGATGTCGGATCCAGCGACGAGATCCTTGACCGTGCCTGAGACGAGGACCTCTCCGGGTCCGGCGATCGCTCCTACGCGGGCTGCGATGTGAACGGCCAGTCCACCGAGGTCATCTCCTCGCACTTCGCACTCTCCGGTATGAAGCCCGGCCCGGATTTTGATCCCAAGCGCTTCGACCATTTCGACAATGGCGCGAGCGCACCGTATTGCGCGGGCGGGACCGTCGAAAGAGGCGAGAAAACCGTCCCCGGTCGTCTTGATCTCGCGGCCGCGGAAGTGTCGCAATTGCTCCCGCACCAGACGATCGTGGCTGTCGAGGACGCTGCGCCAACGCTGATCACCCATTGAGGCGGCCGTCTCTGTCGAGGCCACGATATCGGTGAACAAAACGCTGGTGAGTACGCGATCTACCTCGAATGACTGGCGCGTGCCGGTCAGAAACTCGGCAATCTCCGAAGCCGCGTTCGGGCCCAAATGGAGGAGTCATATCGCCCCCCGACATTGGGGCGAAGGTTGCTCCCGGAATGTGATCGGCCACGAACTGCCCGTGCGAGCGGATGATGAACGGACTTTCGGTGACTTGGAGCACCAAGGTCGGGCTTTGCACCAGAGGCAGGAACGGGCGCACGTCCATGCTGCTCAAGAAGTATCGCATCAGAGCGGCGGCTGTACTGGGCGTCGCCGACGCCCGATTCATACGGGCCGCAGCTTTGAGGAATTCTCGATTATGCGCCTGTGTCGGATTCGTTGCGGCGATGAATGCATCGCTGCCCCACGTCGACAACAGCATGTCGTAGATCGCGTCAACGGTCGCGAGGTCTACACCGATCGGGTAGTCCGGCGCCTCGATGTATCGCGCGGAGGTGTTGATGAGGATGAGCGACCCCACGCGCTCGGGATGCATGGCCGCAAACAGGATGGCGTTCGGGCTGACCTCGTTCACTCCAACGAGGTCCACCACCGTGGACCCGGTGGCATCGAGCACACCGGCTATGTCTTCGGCCAGCTCCTCCCACGTCGGTATGGATTTGAGAGATACAGCATCCGAGGCGCCGGAGCCTCTGCGGTCCATGTGCAGGACTCGCCTCATCGTGGCCAACTTCTCGAAGAATTCCGCCGCCTGAGGAATCTGCCAGATGAGATCGACATGTCCTCCGAGGGAGTTACAGAAGAGGAGGTCGCCCGGGCCTTCGCCGAGGACCTGGTAGGCGACGTCTCCATCTCCGATGCTCACATACCGAATCTCGGGAGACTCCATAGAAATGACAGTTTGCCCTTGACGAGCCAGCCGTTGCCACCGGGGAGCCACGTTCCACAGGAGCGCATATCACGCCCTGATCGGATGCGGCATTTTTCGCCTTCAGATCCTTCGCGAGTGCCGGTTCCGGAGCTGCGCTCCTCGACTCCCAGGACTATCCCCATGGTGCGCACGGTGGCACCCCATCCCGGTTTCACTGTTATGGGACAGGTGCGCGACGGTGAGCACGCCCGTCAGTCCGCCGAACTACGCCTCGTTCAATCTGGGAAGCAGTCGATACACGATGAAGCCCGGAATACCCTTGAGAACCTCCAGATCGCCGGGGAAGTGCTTGAGCGCTTCGGGACTCGGCTGCGGCTCAGCGACTCGATCGATGACGAATCCAGCATCGCCCGGCCTCCTCGACGGACATGGTGGGGCTCTCTTCGGGCATGGGGAATGATTCGGTCACGAGGCCTGCCGAACGACCTTGATGACGTCCACGATGTGGTGCGTGTCGGCCTGGTCGGGCATCCACAGGAGCGGCAGTTCGGCCTCCATCTCTTCGACCAGAAGATCGGCCACCTCGTCCTGGGGGTAGTTGCGACCCTGGACCAGCTTCACGTCGCACACGAGGGTGATCTTCATTACGGCGTACCGCCCGAGCTGAGGGCGCCGCCCGAGCCGCCCGAGCCGAGGGCGCCGTGAAGGATCGCCAGCACGATCACGACGACGATCACGACCACGAGCACCGTGCCCGCCTCTCGCCAGAGCGCGGAGAGCAGTCGCTTCGACAGGCCCAGCCTTTTGCGATGAGCCGCCCGCCTCACTTCCATACTTTAACCCGCTCGCTCATGAGGAGCGGCATGTCGTCGGGACCGGCCAGGTGCGGGTTGATGTAGGTCGGACGGCGCAACGCCCGCCCCTTGCCGTAGGCCTGGTTGCGCCAGTGCCCGGCCACGGTCCAGCGGTGCCGGTAGGTGCGACCGCCCTCGGCAGCGGCGCGGGGCGTTGGCGTCGCCCTTCGGGGCCGAGCGCAGCGCGATGATGCGCACGGGTGCCTCCGCGCTGGCCTTGCCCGCGGCGATGCGCTTGGCCTTGGCCTTGCTCATCACCTGGTTGGTGTGCAGTGTGTTCGACGTGAGGCTCGGCGCTCCCGGCGAAGTGGGACAGGTGCAGCCCTCAGAAGAATGCGGCCTTCTTCACATAGCCATCGGCCACAAGGATGTTCAGCCGGTCGGATCGAAAATCCGCAGTCAGATGCTGCGTACCCTCGATCACCCTCGCAGCCTTGACGCCCGCTATATCCGCCGCTTTGAGCGCATCGGCTCGTCTCAGGCCAACGTATTTCTGGCTCTCGGGAGTTTCGGCTTTAGCACCGATCCACTCTCGTTCTGCCATTTCTCAATATTGCCCAATGCCAGGGGCCTGGGCAGAAACGACGGGTGTCACCAGCCCGGCATCGTACGGGGGCAACCCCACCGGGCGATGAAATGGGCAGCATGGATTCGGCCAATCCATTGAAATCCACGCAGCGAAGCGTTACCTTTCCAATAGGGGGCCTCTTGCGGGGGTTCAGAGCATGTCGTTTATCCAGATCATCGAACTGACGACCACTCAGCCAGACGAGGTCGAAGCGCTCGTCAAAGAGTGGCAGGCACAGACGGCCGGTCGCCGCACCGCCCAGCGGGGCACTTTCACGCAGGATCGGGACCGCCCAGATGTGTACGTTCAGATTGTGGAGTTCCCTTCATTTGAGGACGCCATGTCCAACTCGAATCTGCCCGAGACGGCAGCTTTTGCCGAACGACTAGGGAAGCTGTGTGACGGACCAATGGAGTTCCGCAATCTCGACGTGCGCAGTATCGAAGAGATGTAACGACAAGACCCAACAAGGGAGCACTGACATGGGACGTAAGGTTGCAGATTGCCGTGACTTCCCAAGCGAGAACGGCTGCACGCTCACCATCTCAGGCGAAGAAGACGAGGTTGTCACTGCTGCGACCCAACATGCGGTGTCTGCCCACGGACATGAAGACACCGAAGAGGTGCGGACGTGGCTTCGCCAGAACCTAAAGGATGAAGTTCCGTCCTAGAGCCCTGGGATACAACTAACCCGCTCCGGAATACGGGTGACTCCTACCCGGCGGTCGGGGACACCTCCGACACTATGGTCGGGGTTGATGCAGATAGGTGCCGTGATGATCGAGGGAGTATCGGACGGAAGTCTCGTGACACCCCCGACGATGATGTTCAACAAGTCCGACCAGGACTGGCTACAGCACTCTCAGTTCCTCGACGAGGACGGCATGTTGCCGGCGGGTTCCTAGTCCGGAGCGGTGACCGTCTCGTAATCGTCGACACTGGGGTTGGCCCACACGCCGACCCAGATCGGACGGGCAGATTCATGAAGAACTTGGCGGCATTGGGAGTACAGCCGCCCGATGTTACGGACGTTGTACTGACTCACCTCCACTTCGATCACCTTGGCTGGGCCACCGACGGGGCCCGCGGTTGACAGGAGACAGTCCCAACCCAGCCTGAATGAGGTTGGTCAGAGTCAAGGTGGCCCCCGTCCGCTTGGATGAGGTCATCTGGAACCGGCGATCACCTCGATCGGGACCTCGCTGCTCCACGCTTGTTGGGGTTCCTTCTCGTGACTCTGATTGTAAATGGGCATCGAGACCACGACACCGTATGTTCCTGGCGGAAGATCTTCGTGGACCTGTTCCGACTGATGCACGGTAGAGCCACGGCCCCAGGCCACCACGGTCACAGGCAGGGAATCAGCAGTCCCCGGCCCGAGTCGCAAATGGCGACCCGTTCCGCCAACCGCTCCCGTGTACGCCCCGACCACCGAACGGGTGCCAGGCAGGACGATCACAGCTAGTAGCGGCTGTCCCGTGGCAATGGTGATCTCATTGTTCGTGCGATTGCTGACGATCAGCTCTGCGGCGACACGACTCCCAGAAGCAAGCGTTGGAGACGGCAGGGCGAGGTCTAGATCAATGCCAGGCAGAACGTCAGGGAGAGGCTCCGGAAGCTCGTGGAGGATGTCAGGGGTGAGGCCCATGTCATGTTGGCTCTTGGACGTGTCGTCGATGCCGACCAAGGTATCCCCATACGCATCGGGATGGGTGCCGCTGCTGAGCGGAGTGGTCGGCTTAGTCGGATGTGAACGTGGGATACCGACGCAGCCACTCCTGGTATTGATCCTGCAGCTCGGGGTGGCGTCGCACCATGCGGTGAATGACCAGGAGGTAGCGGCTCAGAAGAGAGAAGTAACTGCGACCTTCCTCGTCGAATTGCTTCTCGCGTGATCGTGCTCCGAAAGAATGCCGACTGTACTCAGCAGCTTCCTCAGTAATGGCGCGGAACTCGGCAAGCAGTGCGTGGGCCAGAGAACGTGGCAACGATCGCCTCGGGGCCGCCCACCTGCGCCACCGCATCAAGGAGCACTTCTGGGCAGGCTTGGAGCCACGCCTAAGCGCCATCAGCGTCATCGGGCGGTCTGCCGTTTGGTACGGAGCGTGGGTCAAGGGTCACATCCGCTCCGGTAGTCATGATCTGAGCTGCCTGTCGTACGCACCCGAGGGACAGACGCCGATGATGCGCGTGTACCAGTCGTCCTCGAGCCAGAACCAACCGTTCTTGGCCACGACGGCGTCCTGTCCGTCGAAGTAGCCCTCGTACACGCCCGAACCGGGCAAGGGAGGATTGAGCGTCCGCACCAGATGGCCGTTCGACGTGTCGTATTCCTGCAGTGATCCCGTGTTGGTGCTGGTGCTGAAGAGCATCGTCACGCCGACCAAGCCGGCGGAGCTGTTGACGGCAAAGCCGTAGGGTTCTGGAAACTCGTTGGTGTCGTTGCTCGGCAGCGTGTAGATCGGATCCGTCGTCCAGGCTGCGCTCGGCCATCCCGAGGTGGTCGGCAACGAGTTGAACTTGATCAGCGTCATGCCCATGGAGGCCCAGTTGCCCCAGACGGCGCTGTCGTCAGTGTCGCTAGACGAGAAGCCCGACACGTAGATCGCATTGCCCTCGACGTCGACCCTGCGCACGTCTACGAGCCCGGGGGGCATGCCGTAGCTGACGACACTGCCGTAGTGAGGCGTGCCGCTGGGGGAGTAGCCCGTCAGCGGGTATTCGACGACGCTGTTGCCACCGGCACCGCCCCTTCCGACGCCCCACATATTTTCGCTCGAATCCATGAACAAGGTCTCGTCGCCCGGCGAGGTGAACGTGGAGACGGGAGTCATGATCTGCGAATTCGGCTGCTGTTCGAAGATGTTGTACGTCATTGGATCGGGCTCGAATGTGCCCTCATAGCGATGCCCGTCCGCATGCCACTCGTAGGTGGTCGCACCGTTACGGTCGTTGGTACTCGTCCCACCAATTTCTTGCTCGCTCGAGACACGCGGGTCTGTTGGGTTCTCCCACGGATCGACCGTGAAGGCGTAGGGCTGGTAGTTCCCACTGGCGTCGCGCGTGAACTCGAAGTCGCGGTCAAAGAACCCTGAGCCGTCGGCCGTCGGTTCGCCGGTGCCCCCGAAGGTGTTGGCGTCGACGTCACGCCACACGAGCGTTGTCCCGTTGGACTCGTATTTGGTGATGATGGCGCACGGTCCGTTTGACACGGCGGTCACTGATTGGGCGATTCCCGGCATGCAGTTCTCGGCCGTGTAGATGTTCCCCGAACCGTCGATGGCCACCGAACGAGGTCCCACGAAGCGCTCAGGACCGACCAGACCGGGGTCAGAACCCTGCAAATACCCGCCGCTGACACCGACCTGCCCGCTCTGGGTCCCGGCGTAGTCGAACCATTTGAAGTCCTGGTCGACGCCATTGTCGGGCACCAAGAGCTCGTCGCTGCTCGGACTGGCGGCGACGCCCTGGGCGATCACCGACGTGGGGAGGGTGGACGAAGTCACCAGCGTGCCCGTGTCGGTGAAGCGCTCGAGCTCGTCGGCCGTGCCCGCCGTGTTCTCCACCAGCGCCCAGATGTCTCCCTCCCGGTCACACGTCAAGACGCTGGCGCCCGGTGCGCTCCAGCTGGTCGTCACACCGGAGAGGGACGTGGGAACCTCCTTGATCTCGGTGCTAGTCGGAGACAGACCGGTGCTGGTGAGCGCCCCATTGGAGTCGGTGACGAACACATTGCCGTCACAGAGCGTCTCGCCCAGCAACGGGTGGCCACCCGGATCGACGGTGAGCGGAGCAACTCCGGTGTTGCTGCCGCTGTCATAGACGTGCTCGTTCCCCGGCACGAGCCAATTGGCGCGGTCAAGACGCGTCATCTGCCCGTCGCCGGCGGCCGTGTAGATGTAGGAGGAGTCCATGGCCAAGCCGTACGTGCCGTTGCCCGCACCCCCATTCGGAGGCCCCGAGTTCGCCGTCGCCTCGCCTTCTGGATACCCCGTGTTCTGGGCATAGACGTTGATGTTGTGCGCGTTCTCCTCCCAGTCTGCGGACGACAATGCATAGCCATCCGACGACACGGCAAGCTCCGACACCGTCTCTGGCACACCCCCGTAAGTGCTGCCCCACGTGTTGCCCTGAGCGGAACACGAGCCGACGGCGCCGCAGGTGTTGCCGACGATGGATAGGGCTGCCGATGACTTTGTGACCGTCTGCATGGCTGCACTCGTTGATTGCGCCGGGGTCATGACAATCCCGAGCATCCCCAGCCCAATGGCGGCTACTACGCAGATTCCACGCGACCACCGCACTTGACCGGCTTAGCAGTTGCCATTTACAGAGTCCAAGACGTACACACTTCTGTCGCGTTCTTTTCACCGGAGTGACACTCAGCAGGCGGCATCATCCCGAGCGGCGGCTGGCCTACTTCGCCGGGACTGGGCATCAGCGTGAGGCCTCTCGGGCTACTCCCGACCCCCGTTTTCGCTTGAATCTTGGTCAGAGGTGGTGCGGCGAGGGTCGGATTCGTCCAGATCGGCTCCGTGATCACGGCATGATCACGCGCGGCGGCGCTAAGGCTGCCCGGGGAGTCGGTAGAGATCAGCGGGAGCCGGGCAGCACCGGCGTCGTCGGGTGGAAGCGCACCCAGAACGAAGTTGCCCCCAGGTCAAGAGAACTATCTGCGTCGACCCCCACCAGGATATGATATAAAACCGATAGGATTACTAACCTATTTGGGAGGCGGGCGAGAGATGTCGGTGAGCACGACCTTTGAACCACGGGCGCGTAGAAGGCGCATACGCCAGGCGGCAGCGGTCGACAGAAGAGAGCACACACCAAGCGCCTCGCACTCGGAATGGCCCCGTGTCCTCGTCATCGCCGCACAAACGTCCTACCGCGAAACTTTGGCGACCTGCCTCAGCAGCGAAGGGTTCCAGGTTGAAGGCGCAGCCGATGCTCGCGAAGGGCTTCAGATTCACAAGCGCATGCGGCCTGATCTTGTTCTTCTTGACTCAGTGCTTCCAGACCACTCGCGTATCGAGTTGCGTCAAGTGCTGCAGTCGTTGGCGCCAACGCCGCTCATCATCGTCAGCGCGTCGAACTCCGAAGTGGACGTCGTAGGTGGTCTTGAGGTCGGAGCAGCGGATTATGTCTTCAAGCCATTCCGCGTGCGCGAACTGGTCGCGCGCATGCGCGCGATCCTGCGCCGGGTGGAGGTGACTCGTCCTCCGGTCGAGGTTCTCAAGCAGGGTCCCGTCACACTCGACCTCGGGTCCTATGAGGGCTATGTGAACGGGAGCGCGATCCCTCTCGCACGTCGAGAATTCGAGCTCCTCCATTTCTTCATGACACATGTCGGACAAGTGGTCACTCGCGAGTCATGCATCGACCGAATCTGGCGAGGAGCGGAACTCTTGGACACACGCACTCTGGATACCCATGTGAAAAGAATCCGCGCCAAGATCGAACCTGATCCCACAAATCCGCGTTATCTCGTCACCTTTCGAGGCATCGGCTATAAGTTCAATGCTGATCCTCGGCGAACGGGTTAACGGGTGGTTTCGGCGCGGCCTCGGGCGCCTTGGGGTTGGGCCACGTTTGCGCCGAAGCAGGAAGAGCAAGCCAGTGAGACCGAACTCCGAGCGTGCACCCCCGACGACGTCGACCGGCGATCGAGATCCTTGTTGCTGGCCGGAAGTACTTCGGTCCTTGCGACACGAAAGAACGCTCTCTCAGTACCTCACGAGGATGGTCCGAAGCGATGGGGACGAGTACAGCGCTTTCAACAGATGGCTCATTACTCTCGCGGCGGACCGATCGCGGCGGCAAGCCGCGGTTCCTGATTCCGCGAGAACTGGGCTCGATCGAACTACCTCACCGCTCATGTGCGTCACGGCATCCCGTCATAGCCACGGGAGCCGATCCCACCGAGACAGATCACCACCACAACCACGACGACCATACCGACCAGCAGCACAACGCCGGCCTCTCACCAGAGCGCGCGGAGGATTCGGCCAAGCCGACCGGGCGAGGACGGCGGTGACGACGCCCCAGTGGGCAAGGACTCGAGTCGCGTCGACCCGCCACCGTCGTCTTCCCACCTGCCCTCGATCGCGGTCCGCTGTATCGCTCATTGCAGCTCGTTCTCGACCGTTCACAGATTTCTTTCTCCTTTTCGCCCAACAGAGAAACAACGAAGGCAGGCCGAAGAGCACAACGACGTCCGCTGATCGTGGGCTGTTGAGCCGTGCAGAGCTGGGGGTCCAACGGTCCCGCCCACCCTGGTTCGCTGTCACGGCGTACAGCGACGGGGATCGAGCTGTTCCGGGCTCAAAACCCGCCAGTCCGATGACGCAGAGAGCACGCGAGAAACCTGAAGGCGCCCTCTATTCCATTGGAACGACGGGATATCCCCGCGAAATTACGCTCGAAAGCTGTGGCTTCGTCGCCCGTGGCGCCGGGACGGCGACACCATGGTGTCGCTCAGGGCGCCCGTGCTCAGAACTGTCAGTCGGGCCACCACTCCAGCGGAGCAACTAAGCCATCGTCAACCTTCATCCAAAGCTCGGTCCGATGATCCTTGCAGGTCCACAACGGACCCACCCTGCCCTCGCCGTCGATCCCGGTGGCGTTGTGCACGCGGGTCAACTCCCGGCCGCATCCATCCTTTGAACAGGTCTCGATCTGATCAGTCATGTCATTGCGCACCGACTACGGCAATCGATTGTCATTGCGTTCCGCCACCCGTGGAGATCCAGCGTTCTCTTGTCGAATTCAGAGTTAGTGGGAAGTTTTGCATTTCCGCCGTGAACCTCGGCTCAGTCACGATGCTGAAGCCCGTGCGCCCTCATTCCATGGAGATGGGGCATGGCAGTCCGATGGCGCCTGACGTAGCGATCGAGTCGCTCGGCCGCGGCTTCCCAAAGGTCACCTCCGAGTCCGGTCGAGGGATTCACACAATGGAGTCACAAGCCTGAACTAAACGAGCGTTGGGCCCACAATCCCAGGTCACAAGAGACGTTTTCGGTACAGCGGCCTGGGAATGGCCGTACGGAGGCACCGGATCGATGCCAGAACGGAACGTGTGACATGGAGAATCGCCGCCGCCTGCATCGCTAGCCTGCCGGCTGGCCTGCCTCCTTCCAGCTCGTCAGGGAATCCCCCGCAGGATGGCGTGACTGTCGGGTGGTCGACATCTCAATGCTGGGCCTTGGGATCGTGTTCGATCACCCGAACCCGGCTGACCTGTCTGGTCGCCATGTCTCCGTGAATCTCCCCGGCGACGGGAGCTGTGTGAACGTGCGGCTCGAAGGCGAAATCAAGAACGCCTCATTGACCATGGGCCGAGATATCCGCGTCGGGATCGAGTTCCGTCCGGCTCTCCGAGACCGAGCAGGCAATCACGGCCGTCCTGAGCGTCATGAGCGATGTCCTGGTCACTACCTAGAGGCCGGCAGTTCTGATCGAAGGCAGCGAGCAATCTCCGATCGCTCGACGAGGGGATCAGAGAAAGGGAGGGGGCATCATGGAGTACCGCCGACGAGTGCCGCGTCAGCCGACGGCTTGGGCCGGTTTCTGCCACATGAGGGATCCCCCGCGATGTGGCGAGATTGCGAAGTCATTGACATCTCAATATTCGGTCTCGGGGTGACGTTCATTCATCCGCAGCCTTGGGATCTGCTGGATCGGCCGATTTTCGTCGACATTTCTGCGGTCGGTGAGGCAGTGAACGTCCGGCTCGAGGGCGAAATCAGAGACGCAGCATTCACTCTCGAAGGGGACATCAGAGTCGGAATCGAGTTCGTCGGACTCTCCGAGGCCGAGCTGGCGATCACCGCTGTTCTCAGCGGCATCAACGGGATTCAAGCGAGAAGCGCGGCACCAAAGCTTGCGCGCTGAAGAGCGCCGACGGCCGAGCGGAACGAGAGTTCGGGCTCTACCTGCGGTTCGATGGCAGCGAATACCTCTCAAAAAACTGCCACATGGTCTCGTCGGCGTTGACGAGGATGATGCCCCGACCGACTCCGGCCAGGATCCAATTCTTCTCCGGCCCCATGTTCAGCGGGCTTCCCGGCCACACATGACCTGACCCGGTGAAGCGCCACAGGGCCACTTCGGCACCGGACCGGCAGTGCGTGTACGTGATCGGTGTCGCTGTTTCCCCCGCCGAGATCGACCCGGCGGCACCCACGATCTCGGCGCCCGTGGTGGGAGTCTTTGAGCAGCCGTCCGCCTTGACCCACTGTTCGATGCCCTCCATCACAGAAAGTCGAAGCAGGGGATTCTTGCTTGGCGTCCCGTCGAACTTGGCGATCGGGTCGTTGACGCTGTGGAACTCCATGGTCGGTACGGACCGTGTCGGATGGATGACAGGGATCTCGACCTGGCCCGAGATCGATGTGATGGCGGCAACGTGGCCCGACGCTTCCGCCGCCATGGCGTAGGCCATCATTCCGCCGTTGGAGATGCCTGTCATGTAGACGCGCCGGAGATCGACGGGCGTCTTGGAGGCGATGCTGGAAATCACCTTGAGCAGGAACCCGACGTCATTGATGCGCTTCGTCACGGGAAGGCCGCAACACATCCCGGCGTTCCAGCCGTACTGCGCGTTCTTGGCTATCGGATCGGGCGTGAGCACCTTGGAGATGCGAGTCCCGTCGGGATAGGCCACCAGATAACCGTTCATGTCGGCATTGGGGTCCATGTCGGAGGTGATCTCTTCGAGTTGCGCATTCTGGGTGGCACCGTGGAGGTTGAGCACGAGCGGTAGCGCCTGACCCGAGGCCGCCGCGGGCGGCACATGGAGTCGGTACTCGCGCTGCAAACCGTCGAACGTCAGCGTGTAGACGTACGAACCGCTCTCTGGGGCCAGGACGGGATGTGCCGTCGTGGTGGCGGCAGCTGCCGCGGCGCCGACACCCGAGATCGCCGCGCCCACGAGGACCATGACGGCCGTGAGTGTGCTCGCGACGGCGCCGAAGACTCTTCGGGCCCGTCCAGCCGTGCGGTCGATACCGACGTGCATATCCCAGCATCGCATGGGTCGAGGGCCGCTACGGCAGCTTGCCTTCAAAGTCGACGACGCGCTGTGTCGAGGAACACGCCACGATGTTCGATCAACTGCTGATACCTCTGGCTCCTCAGGCCACCCGGCGGCGCCGGATCAGCCTTCGCTCGGCGTCCGTGGTTCCGCCCCAGAGGCCAGTCACCGACTCATGTGCCAACGCGAACTCCAGACACTCCCGGCGCACTGGGCACGTCTCGCAGAGTTCCCGCACCGACCGGTAGTCGGACTTCGGACCCCGAACGAAGTCGGCCGGTCCCTGCCCGCGGCAGGCAGCCTGCTGATGCCACTCTGACAGCATCGTTCCTCCCGGAAATCCCTAGCTTCAGTCTGGATGCTGACAGCGCCCTCCAGGCCGGAATAGAGCCGACTGGACCCAAGCGGGACAACGCAGCGACAACGTCCCTCGAAGGCCAGCGAAGCGACGCCAACCTGGGCGCGTCCCACCCGGTCGCCACCGCGTCGCAGGATTGTGCCGGCCGTCGGCCGAGAGGCGCCGACTCGTTGGGTGCGACGCGGTTGCATCGCACCTTCGCCCGCAATCGGGAGACAATTCGCCGAGTGGCCCCTCGGAGCCAGAGAACTGAAATGTTACTTTGCCCGGGCTGATCCATTCCTGGGCACGAGGGGGCGAACGGAAGGTGAGACGGCACCGAGCTGGCGCGCGCGCCGCGTCGAGTTCGCTGGCACGCGCCGGACTGGCTGCTACTGCCGGACTGGGCTGCGCGCTCGCCGTTCTCGCGGCCGCGCCAGTGCCTGCGGCCGCAGCGGGCATTCTGCCGCCGTCGAATCCTTCGGTGAACGTGCCACCGCAGGTCATGCCCGCCTGCACGCTCCCGCCCGTCGACGACACCAGCACCGGATGCATCGACTCTGTGCTGCACAACATCAACTACGCCCGCACACTCGAAGGACTGGGACCGATGGTCCTCCCGAGCGGCTACGCCGGCGACACCGTGCCCGTGCAGCAGCTGATCATTGCGGACGAGGAACGTGGTGACCGCGGCCTCTCGCAATTCTCGGGCCTCGATCCCGCGCTCAACACAGTGGCACTCACCGGAGCGGAAGGCGACGCCGACCCGATCCCGCCGAGCGGTTACCTGGACAACGGAGGTGGATCGAACTTCGCCCTGGATTCCACACCCCTGGGCGCCGACTTCGCCTGGATGTACAACGACGGATATGGCGGCACCAACCTTGCGTGCACGTCGCCGGGCGATACGGGGTGCTGGGGTCACCGGGACAACATCCTCGGCCCCTGGACGACCACGGGCACGCAGACCGCACAGATGGGCGACGCGGACACGAGCGCTGGGCAGTACACGCAGATCTTCATGAACCAGGTCGACCCGGCGGACACGCTCGTCGACAGCCTGACGCCGAGCGCGCTCCCGGGTCCGTCGACCGCAGCGGCACCCGACGTGGTCCAGGTCATCCCGGCATCCTCGTCCAGCGCCGCGGCCGGCACACCGGTCACGATCGAGGGAAACTACTTCAACACGTCTCCGACGCCACAGGTGTTCTTCGGCGGAGTTGCCGCCACCAACGTCCAGGTGAACTGGAATGGCCAGCTCAGCGCCGATGCCCCGGCGGATCCGGCGGGGGCAGCGAAGGACCAGGTCGTGGTGACGGTGTCGACCGTGGCCGGCTCCTCCAGCTCCACCGGGACCGCCCAGGTCAACGAGTTCACCTATGCACCGACCAGCGTGCCGACAGTGTCGTTGGTCTCGCCGACCTCCGGACCGGAGATCCCGACCGGCAGCGTCACGATTCACGGCACCAACCTCACGAGCGGGGGAGTGGCGCCGATTGTCGACTTCGGGACGGTCGCCAGCATCGGCGCCATGACTTACAGCGCCACCCAGATCACGACCACCGTCCCGGCCAGCATCGCCCCAGGCACCGTCAACATCACCGTCACCACGCCGGCGGGTACCAGTGGAGTCTCTGCGGCCGATCAGTACACCTACACCGGCAGCGGGACCACGGCCGCGCCGGGGATCACCACTCCCAACCAGACGACGTTCTCGGCCGGTACAGCCGGCGTGTTCAACATCACGACGACGGGGACGCCCGGAGTGAGCTCCATCAGCGACGCCGCATTCAGTGGCTGCACCCCCTCGACGCTGCCGGCCAGCATCGCCCTCGACTACACCGGCGGCACCACCGCCACCCTGGACGGGACACCCCAGGCCGGTGACGGGGGAACCTTCACGGTGTGCCTCGTCGCCGCCAACGGCGTGGCTCCCGGCGGCACCCAGGTCTTCACGCTCACGGTCAATGCTCCGGCGGCCTCATCTCCCGCACCGTCTCCTCCGCCGCCGGCCGCTGCGCCGCAGGCGCCGCAGCACGGCTACTGGCTGGTGGGTTCGGACGGCGGCATCTTCACCTTCGGCTCCGCCCAGTTCCACGGGTCGACCGGCTCACTCCATCTGCAGCGACCCGTCGTCGGCATCACACCCACGGCGACGCGCGGCGGTTACTGGTTGGTGGCCTCCGACGGCGGCATCTTTGCCTTCGGCAATGCCGGCTTCCACGGATCCATTCCCGGCAGCGGCCTCAACCCCGCCGGCTCTGGTCTGCCGCGCAGCCTGAACGCGCCCATCGTCGGCATGGTGCCTTCCAACGACGGCGGTGGGTATTTCATGGTGGCGTCGGACGGGGGCGTCTTCGCATTCGGTGACGCGCGCTTCGAGGGCTCCTGCCCGGGCATCGGCGGTTGCCGCGGCGCCGCCGTGGCCGTTGTGCCCGACGCCACGGGAAACGGCTACTGGGTCGTGACGAGCACCGGCGCGGTATACACCTTCGGCGACGCCACCAACTACGGCCAGCCCGGACCGCAGAGGTCCGCCATCAGCTCCGCCACGGCGACACCGAACGGCCGCGGCTACTGGATCCTCGACGGCGCCGGGCAGGTGTTCCCGTTCGGCAACGCCGCTGCGTTCGGGGGCATGCCGGCCGGCTCGGCCGGGGGTTTCAATCCCGCGACCGCCATCTTCGCCACCTCCGACGGCGGGGGGTACTGGGTCGTGACGGCGCTCGGCAAGGTGTCCTCCTTCGGTGACGCGCCGAGCGACGGTGACATGTCCGGCACCCACCTGAACGGCCCGATCGTCGCCGCCTCCGGATCCTGACCTGGTTTCGGCGAGCGAGCTGACTACATTCGATCCGCAGTGGCGCGTACCCGCGTATGACCGGCCCGTCGGCCCAGCGGCCGGGCGGGGACCTCGGACTGGCATCGTCCGAGGTCCGGCTCTCTCCGTACGACCCGCGCTGGGCCGAACTGGGTGCGCAGGAGTGCGCCGCTGTCCACGATCTCCTGGGCGATCTGGCGATCGATGTGATGCACGCCGGGAGTACGGCTGTTCCCGGGATGGCGGCCAAACCGATCCTCGACATCGTGGCTGTGGTGGGGGACAGCGCCCAGATCGACGAGGTGGTGGGACGACTGTGTGCCACCGGTGCCTACGGCTACGAGGGGGACCGTGGGGACGACGGCGGATTGCTCTTCGTGCGCGGGACGGGGGAGTTGCGCACCGTGCACGTCCACGTCGTGGGGAAGGGCAGCCGGGCGTGGGTCGACTACAGGCGTTTTCACACGCTCCTGGTCGACGATGACGCGGCACGACAACGCTATGAGGCGGTCAAGCGTGACCTGGCCCAGCGGTATCCCCACGACCGTCGCGCCTACACCCAGGCCAAGAGCACGGTGATTCGCCAGTTGTTGGAGGCCGCGGAACCATCGATGGGGGCACACACGGGCTGATTCGAATCTATGGTGGGGTCACGGACCGACCCCTCAGGGAGGGAAAAATGGGTATCTTCCAGCGCGCCCACGACATAGTGCAGGCCAAGACCAACAAGGCACTCGACGCCGCCGAGAAGCCCGACGAGATGCTCGACCTCTCGTACGAGAAGATGCTCACGCAGATCACCCAGGTCCGGCGAGCGCTGGTCGATCTGGCGGCGTCGAAGAAGCGCTTGGAGCTCCAGCAGGAGCAGTTCCAACACACGGTCGACCACCTGCAGGATCAGGCCAAGCAGGCCCTCTCCGCCGGCAGGGAGGACCTGGCCAAGGAGGCGCTGTCGCGCAAGGCCGCCGCCCAGCAGCAGATCGACGAGATGGAGCCGCAGCGCCAGCAGCTCGACGAGGAAGAGAAGAAGCTCACCACGACCCTCGACGCCCTGCAGAAGCGGGTCAACGACTTCCGCACCCAGAAGGAGACCCTCAAGGCCCAGTACACCGCGGCCAAGGCGGTCTCGGAGGTCGACGAGAGCACGGCCGGCATCTCGAAGTCGTTCAACGACTCCGGGGCATCGCTGCAGCGGGCCCAGGACAAGATCGCCACCATGCAGGCCCGTTCGGGCGCGCTGGACGAGTTGCTCGAGTCCGGTGTCCTCGAGGATGTCGGCGGCGGCACCGACGACATCCAGAAGGAACTCGACCAGGTCGGCAAGGACGCGCAGGTGGACAACGAGTTGGCCGCCCTCAAGGCGCAGTTGGGCACCGGCGCCCCGCCCGAGCCGGATGCGCTGGCCGCCGCCCCTGCCGCCGATCCTGCCGCCGCCGCCGAGGAATCGAAGCCGTCCTCGTAGTCAACCCGGGGGCGTGTCCCCGACGAAACGCGCCACGACATCGGCCAGCTGGGGCCCGCAGTCCTCCTGGAGGAAGTGCGCTCCGTGCTCGATGGTGATGTGGGACTGCCCGGTCGCACCGGGCACGTGCGCCTGCAGTACTTCGGCCCAGCCGCGGGTGGCGGGATCACCGTCGGAGAACGCCGTCAGGAACGGGGCGTCGAAACCTCCCAACATCTGCATGGTGCGACGATTCAGGCGTGCGCACGCGCTCCCGGGCGTCAGGCCCATCAGCAACGGCAGCTGGCGCGGCCCGGCACAGAAGGTCTCGTCGGGGAACGGGGCGTCGTAGGCCGCCAGTACATCGTCCGGCACCTCCGACTCGGTGGCCCCCTGCACGAAGAGGCTCGGGTGGAACGGCGTGAGCTCCTGGGTGAGGCGCTGGTAGTCGAGCAGCATCTGCTCCACGGTGACGGTGCCGTCGGGGTTGGCGTGGCAGGCCCAGGCCAACCGGCCCGCCAAGGCGGGGTCGGCTGTGTGCAGCACTGTGTTGGCGGCGACGACCCGGCGGGCGAGACCGGGGGTGGCGCTGAGGGCACCCAGCCCGACCGGGCCGCCCCAGTCCTGCACGACGAGGGTCAGGTCGGCGAGGCCGACGGCGGCGACGAACTGGGCCAACCAGTCGACGTGGGCCTGCACGGTGTACGC
The DNA here is from genome assembly GCA_963741995.1 of uncultured Acidimicrobiaceae bacterium. Classification (GTDB taxonomy): domain Bacteria; phylum Actinomycetota; class Acidimicrobiia; order Acidimicrobiales; family RAAP-2; genus Bog-473. The sequence continues at coordinate 523,525 of CAVUKI010000009.1, read as the reverse complement.
AGCCCGGTCCAGAGGCTTGTCGGAGCGACCGAAGCCGATCAGGTCGGGTGCCACGGCGCGCAGCCCGTGCTCGAACAGGCGGGCCACCACCGTGCGGTAGAGGTACGACCAGGTGGGCTGGCCGTGCAGCAGGAGGACCACTTCGCCGTCCGCCGGGCCTTCGTCGATGTAGTGCATGCGCAGCCCATCCGGCAGCTCGGCGAAGCGCGGAGCGAAGGGAAATCCGGGAAGATCGTTGAAACACGCTTCGGGTGTCCGCACGACCTGCACGGCGCTCATAGTGCCGCACCGCTGGCACGCGCGGTGGCCGCCTGCTGGACTCGGAGCCATGAGCGGCGAGCGTTGCGACGTGGCTGTGGTCGGCGCCGGCCTGGTCGGGCTGTCCCTGGCCTACGAGCTGGCCTGCCTGGGGGCGAGCGTGACGGTCATGGACGCCGGCCACCCGGGGCGGGCCACCGATGCCGGGGCGGGCATCCTGTCGCCGCTGACCAGCACCGAGATGGATCGGGCGCTGTGGCCGTTCCTGCGCCAGGCCGGCCTGCACTACCCAGCGCTCCTGGCCCGGTTGGCGTCCGAGGGCGCGGCGATCGAGGGAACGGGCTACGGCCGCTGCGGCGTTCTCTCCATCGGCCTGCGCGAGACGGAGGACGAGTGGTTCGCGCCCTTCGCCGAGGTGGTGCTCCGCCGCTCGCCCGGTGATGTGGCCGAGATTACCCCGGAGGAGGCGAGCTCTCTCTTTCCCCCGCTCGGGCCTGTGCACCGCGTGCTCCACGCCGCCGGTTCGGCGAGGGTCGACGGTCGGGGCATGGCGGCCGCGCTGCGCCAGGCTGCGGCGGCGCGGGGCGTGGTGTTCGTGACGGGCGCGGCGCACGGGGTCACGGCCGGCGCGGCAGGCGGCCGGCATGTCGACGCCGTGGAGCTGGAGGGGCACGGGAACGTGGGCTGCCGCGCGCTCGCGATCGCCGGTGGCGCCTGGACCGCGGCGGTGGGCGAATGGCTCGGCACGAGGCTGCCGGTGGGCCCCACGAAAGGGCAGATCCTGCATCTCGGTGTCGGTTCGGACACGGGCGAGTGGCCCATCGTGCAACCGCTGCTCACCCACTATCTCGTGCCCTGGCCCGGGGGGAGGGTGGCCTGCGGCGGCACCTTCGAGGCCGGAGCCGGGTTCTCCGTCGACGTGACTGCGGCCGGCCTGCACGAGCTCTTGCGCGAATGTCTCAACGTGGCGCCGGGACTGACCGGCGCCTCTTATCTGGAGACGCGGGTCGGGCTGCGGCCCACCTCGGCCGACGATCGCGCCGTCGTCGGCCGCCTGCCCGGATGGGGCAACGCCTGGGTGGCCACGGGCCACGGCGCCAACGGCCTGCTGCAGGGACCCATCTCGGCGCGGGGCCTGGCGCACGCCATCGCGGGTGTCGCTCTGCCGGCCGACGAGGCGCCGCTGCCGGACGCCTTCGATCCCGGCCGTTTCACCTGACCCCCGCCCCGGTCCTTCGGCCATCCCACCGTGGCGGGGTCACCGGCGTGAAACTGGGGCCGTGCTCACGGGGACGCTGCGCCAGGACGGGAAGGACGAGCCTGCGACGACGGACAAGGTGCTGGCCGCGTTGGCGGGCACCGGCTTCTTCTGGCTCGACCTCGAGGACACGACGCCGGACGGCGAGGTGTCGGAGCTGCTGCGCGTGCACTTCGGCTTCCATCCCTTGGCCGTCCAGGCGGCGGAGCGTTTCTCGCAGCGGCCGCGGATCGACGACTACGAGAACTTCGTCTACCTGGTGGCCCGAGGCGCCGACCCCCACGACGAGGGCAATGCCGAGGTGCACTGCTTCTGGACCGACCGCTTCGTGGTGACCGTGAACCGGGGGGGCTGCCCCGCCCTGGCCCAGGTGCGGGCGCGGCTGGAGCGCCACTCCATCTCCGAGGTCGCGTCACCCCAGGTCGTCATCGTGTATCTCGTCATCGGCGCGCTGGTGGACAGCTTCTTCCCCTACCTCTCGGCGTTCGACGACCGGATCGACGCGCTGGAGGACGACATCCTCAAGGCGCCCACCGAAGCGCAGCTGGCCGAGCTCTTTGACATGAAACGCGACCTCATGGTCACCCGCAGGTTGGTGGCGCCCCGAGCGCGACATGATGGCGAGCATCAACTCCGGGGTCACCGACGTGCCGGGTTTGACCGACGAGGCGACGCGCTACTTCCGCGACCTCTATGACCACCTGATTCGCCTGGCCGACCTGGTCGACAATTACCGGGACCTTCTCAGCAGCGTGATGGACACGCACCTGTCGACCGTGTCGAACCGTTTGAACGTGGTGATGAAGCAGCTCACGATCATCGCCACCATCTTTCTGCCGCTCAGCTTCCTCACCGGGTTCTTCGGGCAGAACTTCGCCGTCCTCGTGCGCGGCATCATGTCGACGTGGAGTTTCTGGGTCTTCGCCATCGGGCTCGAGGTCGGAGCGGTCGTCCTCCTCGTGGTGCTGTTCTACAAGCGGCACTGGATCGGGGGACCGACCGTCTGAGTGGCGGTCAGTCGCGCCCGGCGGAGCAGAGCGGCAGGCCCTGCGGCCGCTCGGCCGTGTGGGCCTCGTAGCCGGTCCACCAGTCCTCGCAGCCGTCGGGCACCGGGAAGCCGAGCTGCTTGCGCCGGTCCACCAGGGTGCGGACGCGCTCCTTGTGCTCGCGCACGAGGGCGAGCGTCCCGGCGTCGCTGTCCCCGATCCGCCCGGCGGCCCAGAGCGACTCCTCCAGGCGCCAGGCCTCGCGTCGGGCCTCCACGATGGCGTGGGTGCCGTCCGCGATGTCGGCTCGCATGGCGGTGTCGCCGTCGGCGAGGAGGTCGGCGGCGCGCAGCCAGCCGTAGTCCTTGTTGATGCGCAGGAGCCCGGGCTCGATTTCGAACAGCCCCACCACGTCGACGACGGGGTCCACCGTCGTCAGGGTCGTCCCCTCGGGCAGGTGGATGGTGAGGTTGGCGAGCTGGCGCTCCGCCACCCCGATCATCCCCATGGACCGCAGCCCGATGGAGCCGGCGGGGGCCGCGGCGTAGTCCCGCTCGTCCCGGGCGAGCCGAAGTGGCACGGCCACCACGGCGATGATGCGGGTCGCCCCCAGCGCCGCGGCGGCCGAGACCGGCACGATCTCGATGACCCCGCCGTCGACGTAATCGTCGTCGGCCATCGGATGGGGCGGGAAGACCATCGGCACGCTCGCCGAGGCGATGGCGCCGTCGACGAGGTCGACCGGGCCGGCGGACTCTGCCGGCGCGGGGGTGCGGGCGTCGGACTCCACGAGCGTGCCGTCCTCGGTGACGTACCGCAGGACCCCGGCACGCAGGGCGGTGACGGCCAACCGCAGCTGGAGGCCGGGGCGGGCGATCAGCGCCGGGTCGACGGCCCGGACCCCGTCGTCGCTGCCGTGGCGGAGCGCGCCTTCCAACGGGTCCAGATTGAGGACCGAGCTGCCGCTGCTGCGCAGGTGCCGCCGGACGCGGGGCAACCGGAGCCCGGCCCCGGCCACCAGGCGGGCCAGGTGGCGCTGGCGTCTCCGCCGGGCCCGGCGGGACTGGCGCCGCCCCTTGCGGTCGGAGGTGCTCGCCGGTACCACCTCGTTGCCCGCCAGCACGGTCGAGGGTGTCAGGGGGAAGGGCGGGCGGGTGCCCTCGGTGATCTCCTGGTGGATCTCGCGGCCGAGGGCGGTCCCGTCGAGCGCGCCGAGCCAGGCCTGCTTGCCGAACACGTGCTCGGTCTGCGTCCAGGCCAGCACGTCACCCTCGATCTCGTTGACCCGGTCCTCGAACTCGGGGAGGGTGCGAGCCTGGGCCAGGACCGTGGCGGCGATGGCGCCGGCGGAGGTGGCCGTGATGATGTCCGGGGCGATCCCTTCGACGCCGACCAGATACTGGAGCACGCCGACCTCGAACGAACCCTTGGTGCCACCCCCGGCCAGGACGAATGCCGTCGGACCCGATCGGGGTGCACTGGACATCAGTTGATTGTAAGCACCGCCTGGTCGGCACGACCAAGGGGGCAACGTGCCACCGGCCGTCAGCCGCCGGCCGCCGCCGTGACCACCTCGACCAGGGAACCGGCGCGGGCGGGGGTGGTGGCCCATTCCGAGCGGGGGACGACACAGCGGTCGACGGCGACCGCCACCCCTTTGGGGTCGGCCTCGGCCGTGAGCCCCACCACGATGTCGGCGATGGTGGCGCCCGAGCGGACCTGGACCGTGTCGCCGTTCACCTGGAGCGTGAGCGCGGTCATGCGGGTGCCAGCGCCTCGACGAGCGGCCCCACCGGACGGCGCCCGACGAGCTGGACGACCGCGGCTGCGGTGAGCGGGGCGAGAAGGATGCCGTTGCGGTAGTGGCCGACGGCCGCCAGGACGCCGTCCAGCCCGGTCCACCCGATGCGCGGTGTGTTGTCGGGCGTGGCGGGACGCAAGCCGGTGGCGGCCTCGAGCAGCTCGAGCTCGTCGAGAGCGGGCACGATGGCCCGGGCGTCACAGAGCAGCTCGTGCACCGCACCGGCCCGCACCGCTGGTGTCGGTGCCCCGCTCCTCGACCGTGGCGCCGACGACGACCGAGCCGTCCTGGCGCGGCACCAGGTACACCGAGCGCCCGTGCACCAGGCCGCGCACCGTGCGCGCCAGCAGCGGGACGGGCGACGCCGCGTCCGGCGGGCCGAGGCGCACGATGTGGCCCTTGACGGGGCGCAGCGAGGGGAGCCCGGCACCGGCCAACCCGGCAATGGAGGGCAGCCCCGTCCCGGCCGCCAGGACGACGAAGTCCGGGCCCAGGCGGCGGCCGTCCGCCAGGACGAGCGCAGGCCCGTCCTCCACCGCGGCGACGCGGCACTCGACGAAGGTCACCCCGCCGCGGCGGCAGGCCTCCATGAGCGCACCGAGCAGCGCTCGGTTGTCGACCCGGTGGTCGCCCGGGACCTCGATGCCGCCCCGCAGCGCCGGGCTGAGCGCAGGGACCAGGCGGCGACACTCGCTGGCGCTGCGGCGGTGTGCCTCGAGGCCGAGCGTGTGCTGGTACGCGAGGAGGTCGTCGAGGCTGGCGCGATCGGACGCATCCAGCGCGACCGTCACCGTGCCGGTCGTGTCGTAGCCGATGTCGAGACCGCCGGCGGCTTCCAGCGCGCCGGCGAAGGCGGGCCAGCGGCCGGCACCATCCACCAGCAGTGCGGTCAGGGCGGACTCGCCGAACTGCGCCTCGGTGACCGGGGCCAGCATCCCGGCCGCCACCCACGACGCGCCGTCGCGTCCGGGGGCCGGGGCGACGACCGTCACTTCATGACCGTTGCGTGACAATTCCCACGCACACGCCAGTCCGATGACCCCGCCCCCCACGACATGGACGCGCGATCCCATATGCCGAGCCTACGAGAGCCGTCGTGTATCCTGTTCTTTCCACTTCGGGCCAACGTCGTCCCGGTATCCGTTCAACTTCTCCTCATTCGGAAGGACGCCGATGGCCACTGGCCTCTACGACCCGGCATACGAGCATGACGCTTGTGGCGTCGGCATGGTGGCCGACCTCAACGGCCGTCCCGACCACGACATCGTGGACCGCGGCCTCACCGTTCTGGAGCGCCTGGCCCACCGCGGCGCCTCCGGCGCCGAGGTCAACACCGGCGACGGCGCCGGCATCCTGGTGCAGATCCCGCACCGCTTCCTCAGCACCGCCGCCGAGGCGGCCGGGTTCACGCTGCCCGACGCCGGCGGCTACGCGGTCGGCCTCGTCTTCCTGCCGGCGGATCCCGACGACGCCGCGAAGGCCCGCACCGTCGTGGAGCACACCGCCGCCGAAGAAGGCTTGACCGTGCTCGGCTGGCGCACCGTGCCCACCGACGCCGGCGACCTCGGCCTCATCGCCAAGGGTGCCATGCCGCTCATCGAGCAGCTGTTCGTGGCCCCGGCCGGCCCCGGTGTCGACACCATGGCGCTCGAGCGGCGCGCCTTCGTGCTGCGCAAGCGCGTGGAGCACGCGGTCGACGACGTGTACTTCCCGTCGCTGTCGGCCCGCACCATCGTCTACAAGGGCATGCTGACGTCCGAGCAGCTGCGCCAGTTCTTCCCCGACCTGCGCGACCCCACCTTCGAGTCGGGCCTGGCGCTCGTGCACTCGCGCTTCTCGACGAACACGTTCCCCAGCTGGCCGCTGGCGCACCCGTACCGCTACCTCTGCCACAACGGCGAGATCAACACGCTGGCCGGCAACCGCAACTGGATGCGCGCCCGCGAGGCGCTGCTGGAGACGTCGCTCATTGAGGGCGACCTGTCGCGCATCTACCCGATCTGCACGCCGGGAGCGAGCGACTCGGCCAGCTTCGACGAGGTGCTCGAGCTGTTGCACTTGGGCGGGCGCTCGCTGCCGCACGCCGTGCTGATGATGATCCCCGAGGCGTGGGAGAACCACACCACCATGGACCCCCAGCGGCGGGCCTTCTACCGCTATCACGCCTCGCTCATGGAGCCGTGGGACGGCCCGGCCGCGGTCTGCTTCACCGACGGCACGGTCGTCGGCGCGGTCCTCGACCGCAACGGGCTCCGCCCGGCGCGCTACTGGGTCACCGACGACGGGCTCGTCGTGCTGGCCAGCGAGGTGGGCGTCCTCGACATCGCGCCCGAGCGCGTCGTGCGCAAGGGCCGCCTGCAGCCGGGCCGCATGTTCCTCGTCGACACGGCCAAGGGCCGGCTCGTCGAGGACGAGGAGATCAAGTCGGAGCTGGCGACCGAGCACCCGTACGGCCAGTGGCTGGCCGAGGACCAGATCCGCCTGGAGGAGTTGCCGGCCCGCTCCATGCTCACGCCTCAGCACGGCCGCGTCGTGACGCAGCAGCGGCTCTTCGGCTACACGACCGAGGAGCTGCGCGTCATCCTGGCGCCCATGGCCCGAACGGGCGCCGAGCCACTGGGCTCCATGGGATCGGACACGTCCATCGCCGTGCTCTCCGACCGCGCCCGCCTGCTGTACGACTACTTCACCCAGCTGTTCGCCCAGGTGACCAACCCGCCGCTCGACGCCATCCGCGAGGAGCTGGTGACCTCGCTGTCGGCCACCATCGGGCCCGAGGCCAACCTGCTCGAAGCGAGGTGCGGCTCGTGCCGGCAGATTTTGCTGCCGCTGCCGGTGATCGACCGCGACGACCTGGCCAAGCTGATGTACGTCAACGAGGGCGGCGAGACGCCCGGTTTCAAGGCCTTCGCCATCGACGGGCTCTTCGAGGTGCACGAGGCGGGGGGCGCCGGCGCCGCAACAGCCGCCGGGGGCGAGTCGCTGCGCCGGGCCATCGACGACGTGCGGCGCCGGGTCTCCGAGGCCATCGCCGAGGGCGCCAACCTGATCGTGCTGTCGGACCGCAACGCCAACGTCGACTGGGCCCCCATTCCCTCCCTGCTGCTGACGGCGGCCGTCCACCACCACCTGGTGCGGGAGAAGACGCGGACCAAGGTCGGCCTGGTGATCGAGACCGGCGACGCCCGGGAGGTGCACCACATGGCGCTCCTGATCGGCTTCGGGGCGGCGGCGGTGAACCCGTACCTGGCGCTGGACTCCATCGACGACATGATCTCCGAGGGCCTGCTCGAGGGCGTCTCGCCCCGCCAGGCCCGCCGCAATTACGTGAAGGCGTCCTGCAAGGGCGTGCTCAAGGTGATGTCCAAGATGGGCATTTCGACGGTGGCCTCCTACACCGGCGCCCAGGTCTTCGAGGCGATCGGCCTCGACGGCGCGCTGATCGACGAGTACTTCACCGGCACCGCGCTCGCGGATCGGCGGCGTCGGCCTCTCCGTGTCCTGGCGGCCGAGGTGGCGACACGGCACCGCCATGCCCACGAGGCCCGCCCGACCGAGCGCGCCCACCGCGAGCTCGAGGTGGGCGGCGAGTACCAGTGGCGGCGCGAGGGTGAGTTCCACCTCTTCAACCCCAAGACGGTGTTCAAGCTCCAGCACGCCACACGGGCCAAGCGCTACGACATCTTCAAGGAGTACAGCACCGCCGTCGACGACCAGGCCGAGAAGCTGGGGACGCTGCGCGGCCTGCTGCGGCTAAGCCGGCGCCGGCGGGGCCCGATCCCGGTCGAGGAGGTGGAGCCGATCTCGTCCATCCTGGCCCGCTTCTCCACGGGCGCCATGTCCTACGGCTCCATCTCGGCCGAGTCGCACCAGACGCTGGCCATCGCCATGAACCGGCTCGGGGGCCGCTCCAACACGGGCGAGGGCGGCGAGGACGCCGACCGCTTCACGCCCGACGCCAACGGCGACCTGCGGCGCAGCGCGATCAAGCAGGTGGCCTCGGGCCGCTTCGGCGTGACGAGCGAGTACCTGGTCAACGCCGACGACCTCCAGATCAAGATCTCCCAGGGCGCCAAGCCGGGCGAGGGCGGCCAGCTGGCCGGCTTCAAGATCTACCCGTGGATCGCCCGCACGAGGGGATCGACGCCGGGCGTGGGCCTGATTTCGCCGCCGCCGCACCACGACATCTACTCCATTGAGGACATCGCCCAGCTCATCCACGACCTCAAGTCGTCCAACCCGCGGGCCCGCGTGCACGTGAAGCTGGTGGCCGAGGTCGGCGTGGGCACGGTGGCGGCCGGGGTGGCCAAGGCCCACTCCGACGTGGTGCTGATCTCGGGCCACGACGGCGGCACCGGGGCGGCGCCGCTGACCTCGCTGAAGCATGCCGGCATCCCCTGGGAGATCGGCCTGGCCGAGACGCAGCAGACGCTGCTGGCCAACGGCCTGCGCGACCGCATCGTGGTGCAGGTCGACGGGCAGCTCAAGACCGGGCGCGACGTCGATCATCGGCGCGCTGCTCGGGGCGGAGGAGTACGGGTTCGCCACGGCGCCGCTGGTGGTGTCGGGCTGCATCATGATGCGCGTCTGCCACCTCGACACCTGCCCGGTCGGGATCGCCACCCAGAACCCGGCGCTGCGGGCCAAGTACAGCGGCAAGCCCGAGTTCGTCGAGACCTTCTTCGAGTACATCGCCGAGGAGGTGCGCGAGCTCCTGGCCTCGCTCGGGCCTGCGCTCGCTGGACGAGGCCATCGGCCGCGTCGACCTGCTCGACACCGAGGCCGCCGTGACGCACTGGAAGGCGGCGGGCCTCGACCTGTCGACGGTGCTGGCCGCAGCCCGACGTGCCGGCGGACATGGGCCGGCGCCAGCTGCGTGGAGCAGGACCACGGGCTGGAGAAGGCGCTGGACCACGCCTTCCTGGACGAGTGCGCGCCGGCGCTGGCCGACGCCACCCCGGTGTCGGCTGGCCGCTGCCCATCACCAACGTCGACCGCACGGTGGGGACGCTGCTCGGGTCGGAGATCAGCCGGCGCTACGGCGCGGCCGGACTGCCCGACGACACCATCTCGCTGACCTTCACCGGCTCGGCCGGGCAGAGCTTCGGCGCCTTCGTGCCCAGGGGCGTGACCATGCGCCTGTACGGCGACGCCAACGACTACTTCGGCAAGGGCCTGTCCGGCGGCCGGCTGGTGGTGCGCCCGCCCGAGGGCTCGCCCTTCGCCGCCGAGGAGCAGATCATTGCGGGCAACGTCATCCTCTACGGCGCCACCGCCGGTGAGGTCTTCATCCGGGGCCAGGTGGGGGAGCGCTTCTGCGTGCGCAACTCCGGGGCCACCGCCGTCGTCGAGGGCGTGGGCGACCACGGCTGCGAGTACATGACCGGCGGGCTGGTCCTGGTGCTCGGGCCGACCGGCCGCAACTTCGCCGCCGGGATGTCGGGCGGGATCGCCTACGTCTACGACCCGGGCCGGACCTTCGGGCAGCGCGTCAACCTCGAGCTGGTCGACGTCGAGCCGCTCGATCCGGCTGACGCCTTCACGCGTGCGCGCCCTGGTGGAGCGGCACGGCGTCGAGACCGAGTCGGCCGTGGCGGCCGGCCTGCTGGCGCACTGGGACACCGAGGTGCTCGAGTTCGTGAAGGTCATGCCACGCGACTACCGGCGCATCCTCGAGGCCACCCGCCTCGCCGAGGCGGAGGGCCGCTCGGTCGACGCAGGCCGTCATGGAGGCCGCGGCATGGGTAAGACGACGGGCTTCATGGAGTTCCCGCGGCGCTTGCCGCGGCGGCGCCCGGTCTCGGTCCGGCTGCGCGACTGGCGCGAGGTCTACGAGCCCTTCGGCGAGGAGGCCACCAAGGAGCAGGGCGCGCGCTGCATGGACTGCGGCATCCCCTTCTGCCACGACGGCTGCCCGCTCGGCAACCTGATCCCCGAGTGGAACGACCTGGTCTACCGGGACGACTGGCCCGGCGCCATGGAGCGCCTGCACGCCACCAACAACTTCCCCGAATTCACCGGGCGCCTCTGCCCGGCGCCCTGCGAGGCCGCCTGCGTGCTCGGGATCAACGAGGACCCGGTCACCATTGAGCGGATCGAGTTCGAGATCGTCGAGCGGGCCTGGGACGAGGGCTGGGTGACCCCACAGCTGCCGACGGTGCGCACCGGCAAGTCCGTGGCCGTGGTGGGGTCGGGTCCCGCCGGCCTGGCGGCGGCCCAGCAGCTGGCGCGGGCCGGCCATCTGGTGACCGTCTTCGAGCGGGCGGAGAAGCCCGGCGGGCTGCTGCGCTACGGCATCCCCGAATTCAAGATGGAGAAGGCCGTCCTCGACCGCCGGCTGGCCCAGATGGAGGCCGAGGGCGTGACCTTCGTGTGCTCCACGTCGGTCGGAGGTGCGGCCCCGGTGACGGCGGCCGGGGTCGGCTGGTGGCGTCCTGGAGCCCGGCGAGGAGCGCGGCGTCGGGACGGCCTGCGCGCCCGACGTCACGGTGCGGCCGGCGGCCGAGGTGCAGGCCGCCTTCGACGCGGTCGTGCTGGCCGGCGGCGCCACGCTGCCACGCGACCTGCCCGTGCCCGGGCGCGAGCTGGACGGCATCCACCTGGCGCTGGAGTACCTGAAGCCGTCCAACCTGGTCCAGGAGGGTGCGCTGGGCGTCGTCGCCCATCAACGCCAAGGGCAAGCACGTCGTCATCATCGGCGGCGGCGACACCGGGGCGGACTGCCTCGGCACGGCGCACCGCCAGGGCGCCGCCTCGGTGCACCAGCTCGAGATCATGGCCGAGCCCCCGAGCGACCGGCTGGCCGACAACCCGTGGCCCCTGTGGCCGCTCATCCTGCGCACCTCCTCGGCCCACGAGGAAGGCGGGGCAGCGGCTGTTCTCGGTGACGACGACGGAGTTCGTCGACGACGGATCGGGCGCCGTGCGCGCCCTGCGCGGCCACACGGTGGAGATGCGGACCGAGGACGGCCGCCCGGTCTTCGAGGAGGTGCCGGGCTCGGAGTTCGAGCTCGAGTGCGACCTGGTGCTGCTGGCCATGGGCTTCGTCGGGCACCGAGCGCCGCAACGCGGTGGACGAGCTCGGCGTCGAGGTCGGGCCGCGGGGCACCGTGGCGGCCGACCCCGACTGGGCCACCAGCGTCGACGGGGTCTTCGTCTGCGGGGACCAGACGCGGGGCCAGAGCCTGATCGTCTGGGCCATCGCCGAGGGGCGCTCCTGCGCGGCGGCCGTCGACCGCTGGCTCATGGGCACGACGGCCTTGCCGGCGCCGATCGTGCCCGGGCAGGTGGCGCTCCGCTAGGCGCTCGGCCCTCGGCGTTCGGTCCTGGGCCGGGTTCGCAGTCCGTCCCGGGCGACTTTTTCTGGACTCTAAACGAGTCCGGTTTACGTTCCGCACAGACTCGGCGGCGGGCGGCCTCACCTCTCCGCGCAGCAGCCGATCGGTACTGTGCAGGCCATGCCCCGGACCGATGCCAACGGTGTCTCGCTGTACTACGAGCTCGAGGGGACGGGCGAGCGGCTCCTGTGCATCTCGGGCACCGGCGGTGACCTGCGGCAGCAGCCCCGCCTGACCGACGGCCCCTCTGGCCGAGATTTCGAGGTCCTGGCCTACGACCAGCGAGGCCTGGGACAGAGCAGCGTGCCCCCTGGCCCTACGCCATGGCCGACTTCGCCGACGATGCGGCCGCGCTCCTCGACGCCGTGGGCTGGGACGACTGCCTGGTCATCGGGATCTCCTTCGGCGGCATGGTGGCCCAGGAGGTGGCCATCAGGCACCCTGACGCGGGTGCGCCGCCTCGTCCTGGCCTGCACCTCGGCCGGCGGGGCGGGCGGAGCCTCCTACCCGCTGCACGAGCTGGTCGAGCTGGGTCCCGAGGAGCGATCAGCGCGTGCGCATGGAGCTCATCGACACCCGGTGGGACGAGGCCTGGCGGCAGGCCAACCCCGAGATGGTGGCGCTGCTCGGCGAGCGCATGGGCCTGGACGGGCCAGAGGGCGGCGAGCCCGCTCCAGGCCTCACCAATCAGCTGGCGGCCCGGGCCGAGCACGACACGGCGGATCGCCTGGGCTCCATCGCCTGCCCAACCCTTGTGTGCGGCGGGCGCTTCGACGGGATCGCCCCGCCGGCCAACAGCGAGTTCCTGGCCCGTCACATCCCCGGCGCCCGGCTCGAGATGTTCGACGGGGGCCACGGCTTCTTCATGCAGGACGCCGCCGCGCTCCCGGCCATCATCGCCTTCCTCTCCGAGGACACGCCCGCGCACGACTCGCCGTAGATTGCCTGGCATGGACCTCACGGCGACACCGGAGTGGAAGGCGCTGGCGGCGCACTACGACGAGATCTCGACGCGGCACCTGCGCGAGCTCTTCGCCGACGACCCCGAACGGACGGCCCGCATGACGGCCGGGGCCGCCGACCTCGTTCTCGACTACTCGAAGCAACGGGCGACCGACGAGACGCTGCGCCTCCTGGTGGAGCTGGCGCGGGCGGCCAAGGTCGAGGAGCACCGCGACGCCATGTTCGCGGGGGAGCACATCAACACGACCGAGGACCGCGCCGTGCTCCACGTGGCGCTGCGCATGCCTCCCGGGATCGCATCCTGCACGTCGACGGCCAGGACGTCGTCGGCGACGTGCAGGCCGTGCTGGGCAAGATGGGGGACCTCTCCGACCGCATCCGCAACGGCTCCTGGACCGGGGCCACCGGCAAGCGGATCGCCGCTGTCGTCAACATCGGTATCGGCGGCTCGGACCTGGGCCCGGCCATGGCCACGCTGGCCCTGGCCGACTACGCCGCAGCCGGGACTGACCAGCCGCTTCGTGTCGAACGTCGACCCGGTCGATCTCTACGCGGCCACCCACGACCTGGATCCCGAGACGACGCTCTTCGTCATCAGCTCCAAGACCTTCACGACGCTCGAGACGCTGACCAACGCCGCGGCAGCCCGGGACTGGCTGCTGGCCGGGTCTGGGCAGTGCCGGCGGGTGACGACGCAGTGGCAAAGCACTTCGTGGCGGTGTCCACCAATGCCAAAGGCGGTGGCCGAGTTCGGCATCGACACCGACAACATGCTCGAGTTCTGGGACTGGGTCGGCGGTCGTTACTCCTACGACTCGGCCATCGGCTTCTCGCTGATGGTGGCCATCGGGCGCCAGGCCTTCGGCGAGATGCTCGCCGGCTTCCATGCCATGGACGAGCACTTCCGGACGACGCCGCTGGCGGAGAACCTCCCGGTCATTCAGGGCATGCTCAACGTCTGGTACAACAACTTCTTCGGCGCGCAGACGCACGCCGTGCTGCCCTACAGCCACCGGTTGGCCCGTTTCCCGGCCTACCTGCAGCAGCTGACCATGGAGTCCAACGGCAAGTCGGTCAAGCTCGACGGCACGCCGGTGGACGGACAGACGGGCGAGATCTTCTGGGGCGAGCCGGGCACCAACGGGCAGCACGCCTTCTACCAGCTGATCCACCAGGGCACGAAGCTGATCCCGGCCGACTTCATCGCCTTCGCCGAGTCCACCCACGACACGGGGGACCAGCAGGACCTCCTGATGGCCAACTGCCTGGCCCAGACCAAGGCGCTCGCCTTCGGCAAGACGGCAGAGGAGATCGTGGCGGAGGGGACACCGGCAGCCGTCGTGCCCCACAAGGTCATGCCGGGCAACCGCCCGAGCTCGACCATTCTGGCCCCGAAGGTGACACCGTCGGTCCTGGGTCAGCTGGTCGCGCTCTACGAGCACACCGTCTTCGTCGAGGGCACCATCTGGGGCATCGACTCGTTCGACCAATGGGGCGTCGAGCTCGGGAAGGTCATGGCGAAGGAGCTGGCGCCGATCCTGACCGACACGGCCGCGCCCGGACCTCTCGGCCCAGGACTCCTCGACGGCCTCCCTGGTGCGGCAGTACCGGGGCCTGCGGGGTCGCGCCGTCTGAGCGAGCGTCCAGCGGAGCCGGCGTCAGGCCCGGCGTCTCGATCCCGTGCAGGGGCTGGCGCGGCATGCAGCCCACGCCACGCGCTCGGAAGCGTGCGGCCGAGCCGCCCGAGCTCCTCGAGGTGGGCCTCGGACAGCGCGTCGAGGCGCTTGCTCCCCGGCCGCGGTGAGCTGGAGACGGACGACCCGGTGGTCCTTCGGGGTCGCGCACCCGCTTGACCAGCTTGGCGGCAACGGCCCGGTCGACCAGCCCGACGGCGCTGTGATGGCGCAACAGCAGGTAGTCGGCGACTTCGCCGACCGTCGGCCCCCGGCGGTCGGGGTGCCCGCGGACGGCCAGCAGCAGTTGGTGCTGTGCCGGCGTCAGCCCCGCACCTTCCGCCTGCTGCTCGCTCCAGCGGAGGAACCGGCGCAATCCGGTGCGCAGCGCCAGCAGATCCTCGTAGTCGGCATCTCGCAGAACCATCGTCTTACGATACTCTCGTCATCACGATAGAACCCGCGGATACCGGGCCGGAGGGCAGTGGCGCTGACAATCAGTAGGTTCGACCCGGAGGAAGTTGAAGCAACGGGCCTGGTCTGGGGTCGATGATCGCCGAGGATGCCTTGCGCACCTAATGACGCAGCCTGGGCCCGGTTGCGAACGTCCAGCTTGGCGTACAGGTGGCGCAGCTGCGTCTTTATTGTGTTCTCACTGACGTAAAGGTGGCTGCCGAGTTCGCGGTTCGTCATCCCCGTCGAGAGGAGGGAGAGGAGCTCGCTTTCGCGTTCGGTAAGACCCGATCTCGCGGCCCGGCCATCGCAGCGCTTCATCGATCTGGGCGTGTTGAGACCTTTGTGTCAGAACGACACGGTCACCCTTCGCAGCTGCTTTGATCCCGTCAATGATTTGTTGGCGTGGTACGGCCTTGGAGATGAATCCTTGGGCACCGGCACGCATGGCGCGATGAACCGCCTGAGGCCGATCCGAAAAGCTGAAGACCACGATCGCGCCGTTGCTGGAATCGGCGCTCAGGGAGCGGACCCTCTCGCCGAGGGATTCGAGTTCTCCGTAGGTGTCGAGGAGCGTGATGTCGACCCCTCGCCTCGGTCCCTTGCGAACGTCGATTTCGACGACCTGGATCTCGGGTTCACTGGACCGAAGGAGTGCCCGGAGGCCTTCGAGGAGGATCATGTAGTCGTTGACGAGCGCGACCCGGATCTGTGTGGGCATGACGTCACCCTAGAACGAGCGTCAGCTCCAAATCACCCGATCGGGTGATTGATCGAGGCGACCCTATCGACGAGGCTGGTGGAACGGTAGATCGAGGAAACAGAAACAGCCGGTTTCACAACCGACGAAGGAAGACGGGCCGTGCCCCCATCGAGCATCGAAGACGACAAGGAGAGTCGGATCGGGGAGAAGGCCTCCACGACTTCATTCGTTCGCTTCCTCGTATGAGGGTCGTAGCGCCCGTACGGCGGTCGAACTATGGGTGCAGTACATGATGGATGACTTATTCGCCGTGACGTCCCGCGACTTTGATGGAGGTCGCATATTCGCCCTGAGCGGAGAGCTTGACGCGTCCACGAGCCGGGGGCTCGCAGAGCGATTGATCGGGCCGCCTGGCTCGCTCATTGTCCTCGACCTTTCCCAGCTCACCTTCATGGACTCCTCAGGTCTTGGCGTCATTCACCCAGCAAGGCGGGTGGCGATAGAGGACGGGGGAAATCTCGTTCTCTGTCGCCCCAGTCCGATGGTGCACCGATTGCTCGAGATCACCGGCCTCGACATCTGGGTGACGGACTGGAACCCAGCGTGGTCGAAGTCGCAACGTCGCGGGTACAGCGATTGCAACCTGACGAGAGGTTCCGAGTGATTGGAGCGGGAGCGTTGGTCGTCAGCATCATCGTGTTCGCAGGAGGGCCATCGTCGCCGTGAGGGCTGACCGACCGCGTCACGCCGGCCGGGTCGCCCCCACGAAAAGCAGACTCCCGTAGGCCGCTCCAGGGGTGACGGGAAAGGTCTCGGCGCGGACGTCCGCCCCCGTGTACGGCGCGTCGACCATGACCTCCTGGCCGTTCACGATGCCGACGAACAGGCCGACGTGGTCGATGGAGCCCGGTCCACCCCCGAAGAAGACGAGATCGCCCGGCGCCAGCACCGCACCTGGCGCCAGCTTCGGCGTGGCGTCGTACTGGTCCTGCGCCACTCGGGGTAGCGCCTTGCCCGCCACGGCGTAGGCGGCCTGCACCAGGCCCGAGCAGTCGAAACCGACGCCCGGCGTCTCGCCACCCCAGACGTAGGGCGTGCCGATCTGGGACAGGGCCCACGAGACGGCCAGGGCACCCGCACTCGAATCGGCCTCCAGCGTCCCGGTCGCCGCCGCGGTCGACGCCGCCGCGTAGGTCTGGGCCAGTGCCAGCACCTGCGCCACATACGACGCCGAGTGGTTGTAGCCGTATACGGCGCCCGACAGATCGGTCCCGCCGGCCCCGCCGTCGGCGCACAACAGGCGGGTCGCGGCGTAGACGGCGTCCGTCGGGTCGTACGGGCTCGGCGGGACCGCCCCGCCGGGAGGGTCCGGCTCGTCGTAGGCCGCGAAAGTGGCCGGCTCGAACTGCATCGGCCCTTCCGCTCCTGCGCTGTTGGCGCCGCTGTGCACGCCGGGCAGCGTCGACTGCCCGTTGTCCGACTCGACCGTGCCAATGGCAGCGAGAATGGTCCAGGGCAGCCCCGGACACGAGGCTGCCGCCTGCTGGTAGAGCAGCAGTATCGCTGGAGGGATCTGCGCTGTCGCCGCTGAAGATGCCCCCGGCGCCCCGCCACCGACACCGAGCAGCGAGGCGGCCGAACCCAGAATGGCCGTCCCAAGCACAGCTACAGCCAGCCCGACCGCCAGCCCGATTGCGAGGAGGCCCTTCATGGGATCCCCTGACGCCGAGACCGGACCGCAGATGCCATGTCGGGGAACGGTCGGCCCTCCTCCGAGATGGCACCTCGACATGCTGGTCATACGCTGCTCACGAAGCGCCACCCGTCAGAAGTTGCTCGCTGACTCGCCGGCCCCGAACCGGGGGCAGAGGACTCAATCTCAGGGGCAGGATCGACTACTTGCCAGAGAACACCCTCCGTTAGTCCCAGCAAGCTTCTGTCGGCTCCACCGCGCCGCCAATCCTTCGGCGCCTACTCTGTGAGGCGTGCAGGCGGTGCAGGGGGCCCGGTGACCACCGAGAACTTGGCCATAGTGTTCACCGACATTGTGGGATCGACGGAGTTGTCCCAGCGCCTCTCCATTTCGGCTGACGAAGAAGTCCGTCGGAGGCACTTCTCGATACTCCGTCAGGCCGTTGCCGAAACCGGCGGTACCGAAGTCAAGAACCTGGGCGACGGAATTATGGTCGTGTTCGGGTCGGCCTCTGCAGCACTCGGGTGTGCGGTGGCCATGCAACAAGGCGTGGAATCGGAGAATCGAAAGGGCAAAGTAACTGTCGGGCTCCGGATCGGTCTTAGCGGCGGCGAGGTCTCCCCGGAGGACAACGACTTTTTCGGGGACCCGGTCGTGGAGGCCGCCCGACTGTGCGCCAAGTGCGAGGGTGGGCAGGTCCTCGCCTCCGCGTGGCTGACGCTGACGGCCGGTCGGCGGAATCGTCATGAATGCCGACCGCTTGGGGGACTGAACCTGAAGGGGCTGCCCGACCTGGTCGAAACGGTGGAGGTCCTGTGGGAGCCGGTCGGCGGTGGCAACGACTCCGGCGTGATCCCTCTCCCCAGCCGCCTGGCCGTTCAGCCCGATGTGGGCGTCCTCGGTCGTGTGACGGAGGTCGAGTCGATAGCTCAAGCTCTTGAACGGGTAGTGAGCGGCGACGGACGCGAGGTAGTACTTGTCTCCGGTGAGCCCGGACTCGGCAAGACCACCCTGGTCGCCCAAGCATCCCGAGCCGCCTACGAGTCTGGAGCGATCGTCCTCCTCGGTCACAGTGAGGAAGAGCTGGCCACCCCGTACCAGCTCTTTGCAGAAGCGCTTGGGCACTACATCACCCATGCTCCTGAAGAGCTACTCCTCGCCCATGTCGCGGCACACGGGTCGGACCTGGCTCGACTGGTTCCGGCCCTGAGCAGCAGAATCCCCGATCTCCCGATATCCAAGGCCGCCGATGGCAACGCCGAGCGGTTCCTCTTCTTTCGCGCTGTCGTAGGCCTGTTGGCGAGCGTGAGCCAGCAACAACCCATCGTGCTCGCACTCGACGATCTTCAGTGGGCAGACAAGGGCAGCCTCATGTTGCTGCGCCACCTCGCCGGATCCGACGTTCCCATGCGGCTGCTCGTTCTAGGGACGTACCGCGACGGCGAACTCTCCGCCGATGCAATGGGCGAGACGCTTGCCGCCCTACACCGCCTCGGCGGGGCGACCCGCATCGAGCTGACTGGTCTCGACGACGAGGGGGTCACGGCGCTCATGGAGGCGGTGGCCGGGCACGAGCTCGACGAAGCGGCCGTAGGTCTGGCTAGCGCCATTTCCAGGGAGACGGACGGCAACCCCTTCTTCGTGAGCGAGGTGATACGCAACCTGGTCGAGACCGGGGCCATCGCACAGCGTGAAGAGGGCCGCTGGGAAGCGAAACCAACGCTAGACGTGACCGCCCTTCCCGACTCGGTCCGCGAAGTGATCGGCGCTCGGTTGCTGCGCCTAGGCAAGGAATCCGGACGGATCCTGTCGGTCGCAGCCGTCATCGGTCGCGACTTCGATCTGGAGCTCTTGGCCGCCGCGACCAATATTGCCGAAGACGATGTCCTCGACGTGCTCGATGCCGCTGGGAAGGTTTCCTTGGTTCGTGAGTTGGCAGATGCTCCAGGGCGGTTCAGCTTCGCACACGCCCTTATCCAGCACACGCTCTACGATGACTTGGGTCCCACCCGTCGTGCGCAGGTCCATCGGACGTTGGCTGAGGCACTCGATTCCTTCGGCCACCGAGCCTTGAATTTACGCGCCTTTGAGATCGCCCACCACTGGCAACTCGGCGCACGTGACTCTGACACCGCACCAGTCGTAGACGCGTGCCGAAGAGCGGCGGAGTGTGCCGTTGAACTGAGAGCGTTCGACGAGGCGGCGCAGTGGTACTCGGAGGCGCTGGCCCGATCCGATCCGCTCGGATCGGACGTACGAGCCGATCTCTTAATGGCGCTCGGTGTAACCCAGATCCAGACGAACTCCCTTGAACTAGGACGAGCAACACTGCGCGAAGCAGCGCAGTTCCTTCATGACCCCGTGAGCATGGCGGACCTTGCCCTCGTCTATCACGGTCCGAGTCGAGTTGCTCACCGCGACCTTGCCGAGCGTTCCCTCCTCGAGAATGCTCTGGCTGCTACTAGAGGCAGCCAAGATGGAGCACTCCAAGCGCGACTCCTGTCACATCTCTCAGCCTTCTGTTACGACGACTCTGATCCGGAGAAGCTTGAGATCGCCGAAGACGCGTCGCGATCGCAACGCCCACGGGCGACCTCGAAGCCATATACGCGGCGTACAGGGCGCTGTTCTGGCCTCAGTTTGGCAGACCACAGTATGCCTTTAAGTTGCTCGCTGTCACCGATTCTCTGGTGACTGTGGCTGAGCAGATTGGCGACCTGCAGGGAATGGTCGAAGCGAGGCTCATGCGATTTCTGGCCCGATGCCAGATCGGCGATCGGATCGGCGCGGATCAGGATCGCGTCGCCCACTACGAGATATCAGAACGTTCGGGTCTTCGCTCCGAGAGGGCTCTGGCACGGTGCGTCCAAGCCCGCGTCCAGATCAACTCCGCAGACTTCGGTGCCGCCATGAGATCAGGTGCCAGTGCACTCGAGATCGCCGGCGAGGATGAATCGACTCTGCTGTCCTATGGTGCCCAGCAAATTGAGATTCTCAGGTGGAAAGGAGATGTAGACGGTGCTCTTCACCTCCTCGATCTAGCGGGTGCGGATCCGGTACGGGAGATCGAGAATTACTTGCGCGTCATGCGCGCTGTCTTGCTGTCTGAGTCGGATCATGCGGTGACTCGACGCACAGAGATAGAAGAGCTTTCCGCTCAAGGGTTCAGAAATCTCACCGGGATCGGTTCGTGGACAAGGGTGCTCGAACTCGCCGCCCTGGCCGACGTGGCTTGCGCCCAGGAAGATCGAGCACTGGGTGCTTCGGTACTCGATTTGCTTTCGGATTGGAGCGGATTGTTTCTTCAGGTCACCCTCATCGCCGACTGGGGTCCGTGTGATCTCTATATGGGGAAACTCGCCCGACTCCTTCGCGATCACGAGGGAGCGGTGCGTCATCTTGAAGGCGCCCTACGAAGGTGCGAGGACGCCGAACTCACCACCTGGACCGTCCTGGCGAGCATCCAGCTCAGTGCTGCGCTCGCCGAGCGCCGGTCCGGAGGCGACGCGAGGCGGTCACGCTTGCTCGCCGAACAGGCGTTGACGCGAGCCCGAGAATTAGGCCTCGACCGCGCCGAGTCGAGTTCGACCCGAGGCTAGGAGCTTGACATATTGGCGCGTCTGCACTGCCCCATTTGAGACGTACGAGTGCACTCCTTGGGCCACCACGCGAGATGACGTCGAGGCCCTGAACCAGAGCCGTTTACTCTGAAGCCCCAGTTCAGTGGACCGCGGCTCGTAGCACCTTTTGAGAAGTTCGCCGACTCGAACTGCATCGGCCCCTCGGCCCCCGCCCCGTTTGCGCCGCTGTGCACCCCGGGGAGATTGGACTGCCCGTTGTCCGACTTCACGGTGCCGATGGCGGCCACAATCGTCCAGGGCAGCCCCGGACAGCTGGCGGCCGCCTGCTGGTAGAGGGTCAACATGACCGCAGGGATCTTGGCCGTGGCCGTTGAGGAGGCCGCCGGCGCCCCGCCGCCGACACCGAGCAGCGAGGCCGCCGAAGCCAGGATGGCCGTCCCGATCACGGCCACGGCCAGCCCGACCGCCAGCCCGGCGGCGGCGAGGCCCTTCATCGGAGAACAGCGCGCCAGAGCACGACCGTCGATGCCACGTCGGGGAACGGTCGGCCTCGCGTCCAGTCAAGACGTCGCCACCCCGTCTCCCAGCCGGCGAGCGGGGGCAGTTCTCCAAAGACCGTAGGGGCTCAGGTGGCCTTCGGCCATCCTTTGCGGACGAGGGCCAGCTGATGCTCGCCGTGCCTTCGCATTTCAGGAAAGCGCGATTGAACCCAGCACCAAGTAGCCACGCGTGCACTATTGAGCGGCTGGAGCAGTGCCAGGAGGTCCATGTCGACGTCGCGAAACGTGGCCACGCCGTCGGCCGGAAGGAATGCGAGATCCCACTCCACAGGCCCGGTGCAGGCGTCCTCGAAGTCGATCCAACGGAGCCCTTTCGGCGTAAGGAGGTAGTTGCCTGCGTGAGGCTCGCCGTGCAGCCGGCGCTCCGGAAAGGTGTGCGCGCCGAGCCGGCTCGTGAGGTCCGTGAAGGCGCCGCGGAGGAAGGCCCGGTCGGCTGGAACCAGGGCCGCCATCCGGAAGTCATCGAACAATGCGGCCCTCGTGCGCTCCAGACCGTCTCGAAAACTGGGGAGTGCAACGTCGCACTCGTCCAGCGCCGTGTGAAGCCTGATCAGCGACTGGCCGACGACGGGACCGTCCGCGCTGGCGTCGGGGTCGTGATCCAAGCGGCTCCAAAGAGTGACGACAAGGCCCGTCTCTCTGTCTCGCAGAGTGCCGGTCCCGGGCAATGGTGGCGCAATCGGTGCTCCCCTTCGGGCGAGCGCCGAGGCAACGGCGTGCTCACGGATCAGGGCTTCGGCGCTATCCCCACGGGTTCCCACCTTGGCGATGATCGGGTACGGGCTGAGCCAGACAACAGTGTGGTTCGTCTCTTGAATCAGCAGTGGCTCGTCAACCTTCAGACCGAGTTGATCGGCAGCATCGATCGCCGCACGGCGTCCGGGGGTGCCCTTCCCAAATCTGGCTGCCCGCGCATCCTGGTCCACGTTGCCAGTCTGACTCGACGTGCCTGTACCGCCCGACCGAACCACATTGAGTACGGCTGGCCCTGACCAGAGGCCACCGCTGTTCGCTAACTCACGTATGAAAGAGCCTCGGTCTTGTCGTCGAACCCG
The DNA here is from genome assembly GCA_963741995.1 of uncultured Acidimicrobiaceae bacterium. Lineage (GTDB taxonomy): Bacteria > Actinomycetota > Acidimicrobiia > Acidimicrobiales > RAAP-2 > Bog-473. Next base: position 501,204 of record CAVUKI010000009.1, on the reverse strand, counting down.
ACGATGTCCACGACTCTGCCACTCCGGACCGTCAGCACCTGAAACCGAAGAGCTGCTCCACCACGCTCCCGGGCGTTCTCGGTACCTCGCAGACTCATGCTGACGAGAAGTCGATCACCGAGGACCTCCACCTCGTACACGCTCCCCCGGACGCCAGCATCTCGGCCCCGCTGGTACCAGGCCAGCACCTGTGTGCGGTTCTTGCAGCTGGGAGTGCGGGTGCCAGGCGTACCCCAGGTCACTGCTGGGTCGAGCAGGTCGGTAAAAGCGGACAGGTCCTCTGCTGCCAGCGCACTTCTGACAAGCGCCGCGATCTCGTCCATGCCCATCGTCATCGAGCCCATCGTGCCACCTCATCCGTTGGACCCTCGCGAGGGTGAAGGGATACTCACACCTACCCGGACCGGGTACTACCAGTTGTCCAGCGCATAGGTATGGACCTCGACAATGGCCAACAGGTTGCTCAAGCGGTCCAATATCGCCTCCATGTTGCCCGATGGATGGGAGATCGCTCTCTGCGCGGTAAGTGCGACTTCAGCGCAGGTCTTGAGCATCTGGGCCACGCGCGATCCGAGCTCCACGACCGGGCAGGCGTTGGTCGCCATCCAAGCCATGGCATCCCGGGTCGATGCGGCCAACTCGTCGGACGCCGCCAACATCGTGACCTCGTTCACTGCGAGGGACACCGAGAAGCGGCGTTCGGCGCCCGTCACGCGTCGAAGGGTGGGTGTCGCCTCAATGAGCCAGCGCTGTGCGGTGCGTTCTCTGTCCACGATCTCGGAAGTGTTGACGACGGTCCGCCTCATAGTGGCGATCGAATCCATGTCGCGCAATGGGGTGTTGTCCATAAACTCCAGGACCTGCGGTGACGCGAAGCGCCCTTCGCCGGCTCTTCGAGAACTGTTCGCGGAGACGTCACGTTGCATGTCTGGTCGTCACGCTGCACCCCGCCATCGTTTCGGAGTTGTACCGCTGCCCACCGTTCCGGCGATCTGGGCCAGAAGTACCCATATCGTGACGGTCGCGGACCGAGTGGCATTCCGACCTGGAGGTGTGCGATGGGATCGAAGGCAAAGATGGAGCTCGTGCTCGATTGTGCCGACCCGAATGGCCTCGCGGCCTTCTGGCGCGACGCGCTCGACTACCTCGTCCACTACGCGGACGCAACCTTGGTTGTGCTCGTTCCCAAGGAAGGGATCGCTTCACCGCTTCTCCTTCAGGGCGTACCCGAGCCCAAAGCCGGCAAGAACCGCATGCACCTCGATGTCGTCGTTGACGACATCGACTCCGAAGTCCACCGGTTGCAGGAACTCGGCGCTCATCGCATGGACGAAGGCGTCCAGAGCTTCGGCGGAACCCGGTGGGTCAGAATGTCGGACCCGGAGCAGAATGAGTTCTGCGTCTCCACCGGCGTCGAATGGTGACGGCCTGCTGCGTACCGTGCCCGGTGGCTCCACTCGAGAACGGGCACACCCACCCTCGGTGTGCCGTCATTCGCTCCGGCGATCGGAGTCCCGCTGGTGGTGCGAAGGCCGTCCCGTTGTCTCTGCGCACTCGAATACAAGACCCGAGCCGGAACCGCCCGCCGCAGCCGAAAGCCGAAAGGTGCGCCCTACCGGCAGGTGGAGTTCAGCAGCGGACGCATGTGCGGGCTACCGGTCGCGCCGAAAGACGTTCGGGCGTGATCGCGGCCCCACATTTTTCACACGTCCCGTAGGTGCCATCGGCGATCCGGCCTTGCGCACGATCGAGTTCCTCCAGGTAGGCCCGCCCCTGGCTGAGCAATGTGGCGACCCTCGCTCGCTCGAACGCGTATCGTCGATCCCTCGGGGTCATGCTCGTCGTCAGAGTTGCCGTCGGCGTTCCCCGCAACGATGTCGTCGAATTCGGCGGTCAGCGCCTCAATTCGGGCGATCGTCGTCCTCTTCTCCGCATTGAGAAGATCCAGTGCGCTCGACTCGGTCATACCATCCATTCGTAGCGTAGGAGCTGGCCCGACCGACCTGGCGGTGGAGGCCCGCTCAGGTGTCGCCGAGGGTTGGCGCGAGACCGGGTCTACTACCTGCCTTCAGCCTTCGGTTCTGGCGAACTCCGGCTCCGGATACTCGCCTTACCGGCAAGTCGGCCAACGGCTCCATTGTGGCAACCAGGGGCCGCGGTGCGGAACGGTCGTTTTCCGGCCGCACTGGGCACGGCAAAGGCGCGCTCGTCATACTTGGAGCATGCAAAGCACCATGCAGGACGCCCCACTGTTGATCCGAGACCTCCTGTTGCACGGGCAGCGGGTCCACGGCGACAGCACCGTCATCACCGTGGAGGAGGGCGGGAGCCGCAAGGCCACCTTCGCCGAGGTGGCCATCCGGGCCGAGAAGCTGGCCGCCGCCCTGACCCGCATCGGCATCGAGCCGGGTGACCGGGTCGGCACCTTCTGCTGGAACAACCAGGGCCACCTGGAGGCCTACCTCGCCATCCCCGCCATGGGCGCGGTGCTGCACACGCTGAACATCCGCCTCCCGCCCGAGCAACTGGCCTACGTCGCCAACCACGCCGAGGACCGCTGCATCATCGTCGACGCCTCGCTCGTCCCGCTGCTGGCCGCCATCAAGGATGACCTGAAGACCGTCGAGACCATCATCGTCGTGGGGGAGGCGGACACCTCGGCCCTCGGCGAGACCCTCTCCTACGAGAAGCTGCTCGCCGCCGAGAAGCCCGGCTTCGACTGGCCCGATCTCGACGAGCGCTCCGCCGCCGCCATGTGTTACACGAGCGGGACGACCGGCAGCCCCAAGGGCGTCGTGTACTCGCACCGGTCCATCTGGCTCCACACCATGGCCGAGCAGGCGGCCTCCTCGGTCGGCATGACCGAGAGCGACCGCATCCTCGTCATCGTGCCCATGTTCCACGCCATGGCCTGGGGCACCCCCTACGGGGCCTGGATGGCCGGCACCGACATGATCATGCCGCAGATGTATCTCATGGGGCAGAACCTGGCCGACGTGATCAACGAGCACCACCCGACCCTGGCCTGCGGTGTGCCGACCATCTGGAACGGCCTGCTGGCCCTCGACACGCCGATCGACTTCTCGACGGTGCGCGCCATCACGGCCGGCGGTGCCGCGGTGCCGCAGTCCCTCATCGAGGCGTTCGAGGACCGCTTCGGTGCCACCATCATCCAGGGCTGGGGCATGACCGAGACGAGCCCGCTCGCCGCCTTCGGATTGCCGCCGGCGCGCCGCCTCGACGGGCATGACGACATGTATTACAAAGTCAAGGCCGGACGCGTGGTCGGCGGGGTCGAGGTCCGTGTCGTGGCCGAGGACGGGACGGTGCTCCCCAACGACGGCAAGTCGGTGGGGGAGTTCGAGATCCGCGGCCCGTGGATCACCGGCTCGTACTACAAGGACGAGGACCCGGCGAAGTTCCACGACGGCTGGCTCTGCACCGGCGACGTCGGCACGCTCGACACCCAGGGCTACATGACGATCTCGGACCGCACCAAGGACGTGATCAAGTCCGGCGGCGAGTGGATCTCCTCGGTCGAGCTCGAGAACGCCGTCATGGCCCATCCCGACGTCTTCGAGGCGGCCGTCATCGCCATCCCGGACCCGAAGTGGTCCGAGCGCCCGCTGGTGGCCGTCGTCCCGAAACCCGGTCGCACGCCCGCTCCAGCCGATCTGGTGGACTTCCTGGTGGGCCGCGTGCCGCGCTGGTGGCTGCCCGACCAGTGGACCTTCATCGTCGAGATCCCCAAGACGAGCGTCGGGAAGTTCGACAAGAAGGTCATGCGGGCCGCCTACGCCGACGGCGCCTACACGGTGCAACGCACGCCACTGCCCGCGTGAGCGGCTCCCACGAGGCCATGGCCGATCTGGCCGAACGGCTCGATGGCGTTCTAGAGGAGCTGACCGACATGGCACTGGACGCGCTGCGCCTGGCGTCCGCGGGTGATCCGGACTCGGCCGAGACCGGGGAGGCCCTCTCCCGGGAGAAGCGCATCCTGAAGGCCCGGCGGGCCCTCGAGCGCTGCGTCGGCGCATTGCGGGAGGGCTCCCGTTCCCGCGAGCCGATCGACGACGGCGCCGGCTGACGCCGCCGCACAGAGTGCGCACGTTCGTGGCCGCCTGGCCCGACGAACCGACGCGCCAGCGCCTGGCCGCGCTCGAGCTGGGCCACCCGAAGAACCTGCGACTGGTCGGACCGACCCGCTGGCACGTGACGCTGCGCTTCCTGGGTGAGGTGACCGAGGCGGAGCTCGGGCCCCTGGGTGAGGGCCTGCGGGCCGGCGTCGCCGCCCACCGCGGGCCGCTCGAGTGCCGGCTCGGGCCGGCCACCGCCTGGTTCTCCCGGGTGCGGGTCCTCCAGCTGCCCGCCCGGGGGCTCGACGAGCTGGCCGCGGCCGTCAGCCGGGCCACGGTGCCGGTCGTGGCGGAACGGGCCGGCGGGGAGCCGCCCTTCAACGGCCACCTCACCCTGGCCCGGGTCAAGGGCCGGCTGGGCCCCCTGGCTCAGGCCGACTTGGAGGGCGTCCCGTTCGCGTCCAGTTTCGCCGTGGACGCCGTCGACCTCGTCGCCTCGGAGCCCTCGCCCCACGGCCACGTCTACCGCACGCTGGTTCGGGCGCCCCTCCGGTCCCCGGTCTGAGTCAGCCCGGGTCGCCGCCGAGGAAGGCCGTGATGGCCTGGGCCATGGCGGCCGCGGCCGCCTGCTGGAACGAGGCGGTGACGAGCAGCGCGGCGTCGGTGGCGTTGCGCATGTTGCCGCACTCTATGAGGACCTTGGGCACCGTCGTGAGGTTGAGGCCGGCCAGGTCGTTGCGGGGCTGCAGGCCGTCGACCCCGTCGTAGTTGCTGACCGGCATGGGCGTGCCGGCGGCGAACGCGTTGCGCAGCGTGGTGGCGAACGCGGCGGATGACGCGATCACGCCGTTGTTCGGCCCGTCCGCCGTCGGCTCCAGCACGGCGAAGCCGCGCCCGCCCGCCGGGCCGCCGTCGGCGTGGATGTCGACGGCCACTCCGGCGTGGGCGTCGTTGATGATGGCCGCCCGCGTCGTGACGCAGGGCCCGACGCCGTCGTTGTCGGGACGGGTCAGCACGACGGTGGCCCCTTCGGCCTGCAGGTCGGCCTCCAGGTACGTGGCCACGTTGAAGTTGAATTGCGCCTCGGTGTAGCCGCTGTCCGTGGCCGTGCCCGTGGTGTCACACGGCTCGGTCCCCGTGCCGTTGAAGACCGGCGCATCAATGACACCGGGCGCGCTGTAGTTCAGGCCGTTGTGGCCCGGGTCGATCCCGACCACCTGACCGGCCAGGGGCTCCGATCCCACGGCGAGCCAGTAGCCCGTGCCCTGTGCGGCGGCCGCCAGGCCCACCACCGGCCCGGGCAGGGAGGTCTGGCCGAGCGAGCCGAAATAGCGGGCGTCCCCGTAGGTGAAGACACCCCCGTCCCGGGCCACCAGCCAGTAGCCGCCGCCGTCGGGCGTCGTCGCCATGCCGGTGACAGGCGCGTTGAGGGAGAGCGCCCCGGCCGAACCGTCGAAGCCGGCGTTGCCGTAGGAGAAGATGCCACCGTCCCGGGCCGCCAGCCAGTAGCCCCCGCCGCTCGGCGTGGCCGCCATGCCGACGACGGGCGCGTGCAGGTGGAGCGATCCGGCCGAGCCCTCGAAGCTGGCGTCGCCGTAGCTGAAGATGCCACCGTCGGAGGCCACCAGCCAGTAGCCCCCGCCGTCGTGCGTCGCGGCCATGCCCACCACCGGGTCGTTGAGCGTCAGGCTGCCGGCCGACCCGGAGAAGTGCGCGTCGCCGTAGCTGAAGATGCCACCGTCGGCTGCCACGAGCCAGTAGCCCCCGTCATCGGGTGTGGGCGCCATGCCGACGATCGGCGCGTTGAGGTGCAAGCTCCCCGTCGACCCGTAGAAGTGGGCGTCGCCGTAGCTGAAGATGCCACCGTCGCCGGCCACGAGCCAGTAGCCCCCGCCGTCGGAGGTGGCGGCCAGGCCGACGATCGGCGCGTTGGCGCCCGCCACCGCGTTGGCCCCGACGGCGGTCCTGCCGAAGGGCACCACCGAGTTGACGGGGGGAGTGGCCGCGGCGGCGCGGGGAGCGGCGGGGACCGCCAGGCCGAGGCAGGCGAGCGCGGCCAAAGGGACCAGCGCGGCCAGGCCGCGCCGAACTCGGCCCCCCGGGTGGGTCACCCCGTGCACTCGTTGACGGCGTCGATGAGCTGGCGCAGGCGTGCGTAGTGGAAACGGTCGAAGCGCAGGGCCAGCCGGGGCAGCTCGGGGTGATCGTTGCGCTCCGGCGGGAAGGGCGCGGCCGTGCGGATGTTGCCCCGCACCACGATGTCGGCGAAGCGGCGGTTCAGGTCGGCCAGCTCGGCCTTGCTCGGCTGTACCTGCAGGCGGAGCACCAGGAGGTCGCCCACCCACCGGATGGAGTGGTAGTTCCGGTAGAAGCCCAGGATCTCCTCGGCGGCCTCCTCCAGGGTGTTGGTCACCTTGAAGAGGGCCTGGTCCTCGGGCGACACCCAGCCGGCGCCGATGGCCGCCTCCTGCACGAAGCGCAGCCAGGCGTGCCAGTAGGTGCCCCCGGGCGTCTCGACCATCACGACCGGCGCCGGCTCTGCCTTGCCCGTCTGCAGCAGGGTCAGCAGCTCGAAGGACTCGTCCTGCGTCCCGAAGCCGCCGGGGAGGACGGCGTAGGCGTGGGACTCCTTGATCAGCATCAGCTTGCGGGTGAAGAAGTAGCGCATCTCGACCAGCTTCGGATCCTGCGCGATGAAAGAGTTGGCGTCGCCTTCGAAGGGCAGGCGGATGTTGACCCCGAAGGCGTGCTCCCGCCCCGCCCCTTCTAGCCCGGCGGCCATGATGCCGGGCCCGGCACCGGTCACCACCATCCAGTCGGCCGCAGCCAGCTTGGCGGCCAGGTCGCGGGCCAGGATGTAGATCGGGTCGTCGGGCTTCGTCCGGGCCGAGCCGAACATGGTGACCTTGCGGATGTGGCGGTAGGGCCGGAACACCGTGAAGGCCTCGGCCATCTCGGCCAGGGCCGTGCTGGCGATCTTCAGGTCGCCGACCGACGTGCCCTCGCGCGCCAGCTCGCTGAGCGAGCCGATCATGTCCTGCAGCTCGCGGGCCTGGGCCACCGAGAGGTCGTGGCCCGCGAACAGGTCGTCGAAGGCGCGCTGGCGCGCCGACGCTTCCGTGTCGTCGATCACGCGCCCGCCGGCGCGCCGGCCAGCGCGTACAGGGTCGAGCGCTGCACCAGGGGGCGCCCGAGCGGCGCCACGATGGCCTCGAGCTCCTCGACGCCCATGCGCTGCCCGTGCTGGGCGCCCGCCGCCCGTGAGATGTTCTCGTCCATCAAGGTCCCGCCCAGGTCATTGGCCCCGGCCCGCAGCAACTGGCGCGCCCCCTCGCCGCCCATCTTGACCCAGCTGACCTGAATGTTGTCGATGTCGCCCGCGTAGGCGATGCGGGCCACCGCGTGCATCAGCACGGTCTCGCGGAAGGTCGGTCCCCGCCGCGCCTTCTTCTGGAGGTAGATCGGGGTGGCCATGTGCACGAAGGGCAACGGCACGAACTCGGTGAAGCCGCCCGTCTCGCGCTGGAGGTCCCGGGTGCGCACCATGTGACGGGCCCAGCTCACCGGCTGCTCCACCGAGCCGAACATGATCGTGATGTTGGAGCGCAGTCCGACGCCGTGCGCGGTGCGGTGCGCCTCCAGCCATTCCTCGGTGTTGATCTTGTCGGGGCAGATGAGGGCGCGCACCTCGTCGTCGAGGATCTCGGCCGCCGTGCCCGGCAGCGTCTTGAGTCCGGCCTCCTTCAGCCGGGTCAGGTACTCGGCCAGCGGCACCTCGGAACGGCGCGCCCCTTCGGTCACCTCGAGCGCGGTGAAGCCGTGGATGTGGATGTCGGTCGAGCCGGCCCGCACCGCCTCGAGCACGTGCAGGTAGTAGTCCCCGTCGAAGTTGGGGTGGATGCCGCCCTGCAGGCAGACCTCGGTGGCGCCCTCGTCGACCGCTTCGACGACGCGCCGCGTGATCTCGTCCAGCTCCAGCAGGTAGGGCGCCCCCCGGAGGTTGAGCGAGAGCGGGCCCTTGGAGAAAGCGCAGAAGCGGCACTTGAAGGTGCAGACGTTGGTGTAGTTGATGTTGCGGTTGCGCACGAAGGTCACGTCGTCGCCGGCGATGCGGCGGCGCAGGTCGTCGGCCACCTCGGCCACCATGCGGACCTCGGGGCCGCGGGCGCTGAAGAGCGTCACGATCTCTGCCTCGCCGACCTCCTGGCCCAGTATCACGCCGGCCAGCACCTCGGCCACGGCACCACGGCCGCTCTCGACGCCGGCGGCCGCGGCGCGCCCCGGGCCGGTCTGGTCGAGCAGCGGGGGCGGCGGCTCCTCGCCGCCCGAGCACCACGACGAGTCCCGGGCCAGCCCCTCGGCGTCGGAGGCATCCATGACGGGGAAGCGCAGCGCCGGGTCGAGCCAGCGCGCCGGGTCGTGGGCGAAGGTGGGGTAGATGGTCAGGCGGGGCGCCAGCGTGTGGCCCACCGCCTCGGTGGCCTGGCACAGGATGTCGAGAGCCGGCCAGGCCCGCTCGGGGTTCACGTGGTCAGCGGTGACCGGCGAGACGCCGCCCCAGTCGTCGATGCCGGCCCGCAGCAGCGGGGCCAGCTCGTCGGACAGATTGGGCGGCGCCTGCACGTGGATCTCGGGCGGCAACACCAGGCGGGCCGCCGCAATGGCCCACTGCAGGTCCTCGGGCGGGCAGGGCTCGGCCCGGAACATGGCCGTGCCCGGCTTGGGCAGGAAGTTCTGGACGATGACCTCCTGGACGTGCCCGTGGCGGGAGTGCGCGGCGGCGATGGCGCGCAGGGCGCCCAGCTGGTCGATCCGCTCGTCGCCGATGCCGACCAGGATCCCGGTGGTGAAGGGGATGGCCAGCTCGCCGGCGAACTCCAGGGTGGCCAGGCGGCGGGCCGGCTCCTTGTCGGGCGACCCCCGGTGGGCGTCCAGACCCTCGGCCAGCGACTCGAGCATCATGCCCTGGCTGGCCGCCACGGGGCGCAACGTGGCCAGCTCGGTGGCGTCGAGCGCGCCGGCATTGGCGTGGGGGAGCAGGCCGGTCTCCTCCAGGACGAGTCGGCACATGGCGGCGAGGTAGTCCACCGTCGAGGCGTACCCCTGAGCGGCCAACCACTCCGCCGCCACGGGGTAGCGCAGCTCGGGCCGCTCGCCCAGGGTGAAGAGGGCCTCGTGGCAGCCGGCGGCCTTCCCGGCCTCGGCGATGGCCAGTACCTCTTCGGGGAGGAGGTACGGGGCGGTGACGCGGGCCGGCGCCTTGGCGAAGGTGCAGTAGCCGCACTTGTCGCGGCACAGCATCGTCAGCGGGATGAAGACCTTGGGTGAGAAGGTGACCCGGCTCCCGTGCGCCCCGTCGCGCACGATGCGGGCCAGCGCGGTCAGGTCGTCGAGGGGCGTGGAGAGGAGATCGGCGTCGGAGAGCACAAGGGCCAATCTAGGGGGCGTCGGCGCGCGCGGCGCCGTCGACCAGCCACAGCGTCCGCCCGGCGTGGACCCGGGCGGCCGGCAGGTCGTCGCCGCGGACCAGCGCGGCCACCGCGGCGGCCTTCGAGGCACCGGCCACAGTGAAGACGGCGAGGCGGGCCGAATTGATGGCCGGCAGCGTCAGGGTCAGACGCGGGTGCGGGTTGACGCCGTTGGGGTCCTCGGTCGCCAGCACCAGCACGCCCGGCTCGGCGTCGAGGGTGGGGGCGCCGGGGAAGAGCGAGGCCGTGTGCCCGTCGGGTCCCATGCCGAGATGGACCAGGTCGATCCCCGGACCGGTCACGAGGTCCGACATGGTGCGCTGGTAGGCGACCACGCACTCGTCCACCGGGCCGACGGTCGGCATGGGCGAGAAGGACCCGACCCCGCCCACCCGGTCGATGAGGGCCTCCCTGATCAGGCGCTGGTTGGCGTCCGCGTCGTCGGGCGGGACGACGCGCTCGTCCCCGACGTAGATGTCCACCACGCCCCAGTCGATGCCCTCGGCCGTGGCCAGCACTTCGTAGCCGGCCTGCGCCGTCGGGCCGCCCGACAGCACCAGGGCGAAACGCGGGCCCGGGGCGGGCCGCGAAGGCCTCGCGCACCGCGTCGCTGAAGGCGCGGGGGACGTCGTCGACCGGAGTGAGCATGTCGCTAGGCGTCGGGGTCTCGGTCTCCAAGCCCTGCTCGCCCGATTCGAGCGTCACGGCGTGGCCACCGAACTGGTTCCGCAGCGCGGCGAGCATCTTCAGCTGGAACGAGTCGGGCTCCTGGGAGGCGAAGCGGGTGAAGAGCGAGGTGGCGATGACCGGCGCCGAGACGCCACGGTCGATGGCCTCCTGCGCCGTCCAGCGTCCCTCGCCCGAGTCGACCACGACGCCCTTGATCTCGTCGAAGCCCGCCCCGGGTCGCAGCGCCCGCTCGGCCAGGTCCAGCAGCCAGCTGCGCACCACCGAGCCGTAGCGCCAGATGGAGGCGATCTCGTGCAGGTCGAGGTCGAACTCGTCGGCCTTGCCCATGATCTCGAAGCCCTCGGCGTAGGCCTGCATGAGCCCGTACTCGACGCCGTTGTGCACCATCTTGACGAAGTGGCCCGCGCCGACCGGGCCCACGTGGGCGTAGCCGCCCTCGGGCGCCAGGGTCAGCAGCGCCGGCTCCACCACCGCCACCGCCTCCTTGGTGCCGCCGACCATGAGGCAGTAGCCCTCGGTGAGCCCCCAGACGCCGCCCGACGTCCCGGCGTCGACGAAGCCGACCCCGGTGCTCTCGAGCTTGTCCGCCAGCGCCTTCCACTCCTTGTAGTTGGAATTGCCGCCGTCGATGATGACGTCGCCCTTCGAGAACATGCCGGCCAGCTCCTCGACGGTCGAGTCCGTGATGTGGCCGGCGGGCAGCATCACCCAGACCGCCCTGGGGGAGTCCAGCTTCCCGGCCAGGTCGGCCAGGCTCGCTCGACGGCTCGGCGCCCTTGCCCGCCGCCGCCTTCACCGCGTCGGCGCTCAGGTCGTAGGCCACCACCTCGTGCCCGCCCTTGAGCAGGCGCTCGGTCATGTTGGCGCCCATCTTGCCCAGTCCGATCATGCCGATCTTCATGCGCGCTCCTCTCGGTTGTGCTGCCGGCTCAGAAAGTAGCGGCTTTGTCGGTCAGCGATTGCAACAGCTCGTCGAACGACTTGGCGAAGGAGTTGACGCCCTCGTCCTCGAGCGTCTGCTCCACGTCGAGCATGTCGATGCCGGCGTCGGCCAGGCGGGCCAGGGCAGCGGCGGCACTGTCGGGATCGGCGTCCGCCGTCCGCTTCAGCGTCCCATGGTCCTCGAACGCGCGCAGCGTCGGCTCCGGCATGGTGTTCACCGTCGCCGGCCCGATCAGGCTGTCGACGTAGAGCAGGTCCGGGTAGCCGGGGTTCTTGGTCGAGGTCGACGCCCACAGCGGCCGCTGCACGCGTGCGCCCTTGTCCCGCAGCGCCTCCCAGCGCTCACCGGCGAAGGTGCGGTGGAAGTGTTGATAGGCGCTCTGCGCCTGGGCCACCGCGGCGGTGCCGCGCAGACCGAGAATGGCGGCGTCGCCTTTCTCCCCGCCGGCCAGCGTCTCCAGGCGGCGGTCCACCTCGGTGTCGACCCGGCTCACGAAGAAGGAGGCCACGCTGGCCACCTTGGACAGCTCGTCCTCACGTCCCGCGGCCACCAGCGCCTCCAGGCCGCGCAGGTACGCCTCCATCACCTCGTCGTAGCGGTCGAGCCCGAAGATGAGCGTCACGTTGATGCTGTGGCCCTCGCCGATCAGGGTCTCGATGGCCGGAATGCCCTCCTTCGTGGCGGGCACCTTGACGAGCAGGTTGGGCTGGGCGATGCGCCCGTGCAGATCGCGGGCCGCCTTGAGCGTCTTGTCGGTGTCGTGGGCCAGTGCGGGGGAGACCTCGAGCGAGACGTAGCCGTCCTCGCCGTCGCTCTCGTCGTAGAGCGGCCGCAGCAGCGCGAGCGCGTTGTCGATGTCCGTCATGGCCATCTCCCAGTAGGCGCTGTCGACGGTGTGGTCCTTCATCAGGGAGCGGAACTGGTCGTCGTAGGTGTCCTGCCCGCTGATGGCGTTGGCGAAGATCGTGGGGTTGGACGTGATGCCGCGCACGCCGAGCGCCAGCAACTCGGCCAGCTGGCCACCCTGGAGCCAGTCACGGCGCAGATTGTCGAGCCACGGGCTCTGGCCGCCGATCTCGTAGAGGTCCTGGAGTCTGGTCATGCGGACAGCTCCCTTCGTCGCGCTGGGGGTGAACGGCGGCGTGGCGCCGGTCCCGGGTCAGCCATCGTCCGTCTCCACGAGGGCCCAGGCCCGCTCCACCATGTGCTCGGCGGTGATCCCGAACTTGTCCATGACGACCGCGCCGGGGGCCGACGCACCGAAGTGGTCGAACCCGATGGAGTCGTCGGCGTAGCGCTCCCAGCCGAAGGTGCCGCCGGCTTCGATGCTCAGCACCGGCACCTCGAGCGGGAACACCGTGTCCTGGTACTCGTCCGGTTGCTGCTCGAAGAGGTCCCAGGACGGGAACGACACCACCTGCGCCTGGACGCCCGATTCGGCCAACGTCGCCGCGGCGGCGACGCAGTGTTGGACCTCGCTCCCGCTGCCGACCAGGACGATGTGCGGCGGCCCGTCGCTGTCGACGAGCACGTAGGCGCCCCGGGCCACGCCCTCGGGCGCCCGCTCGGCCGTGGCGTCGAGCACGGGGACATCCTGGCGGGTCAGGACCAGGCCGACCGGCCCGTCGGCCTCGACGGCGAGGCGCCAGGCCTGTGCCGTCTCGTTGGCGTCGGCCGGGCGAACGAGGCTGAGGCCGGGCATGGCCCGAAGCGAGGCCAGGTGCTCGACCGGCTGGTGCGTCGGCCCGTCCTCGCCCAACCCGACGGAGTCGTGGGTCCACGAGTAGATGACGTGGGTCCCGGTCAGCGCGGCCAGGCGGACGGCGGGGCGCATGTAGTCGGAGAAGCAGAAGAACGTGCCGCCGAGCGGCAGCACGCCGCCGTGCTGGGCCATGCCGGTCATGGCCGCTGCCATGCCGTGCTCGCGGATCCCGAAGTGGACCTGGATGCCACCGGGGGTCTGGCGGGACTGCATCTCGGCGCCCTTGACCTTCACGCCGTTGTTGCCGGTCAGGTCGGCCGACCCGGCCAGCAGGCCCGGCAGCTTGGCCGCCGTGGCGTCGATGCACTGGTTGATGGCGTGGCGGGTGGCCAGCTCGGTGCCGGCGGCGAACCCGGGCAGGTCGTCGGCCCAGCCCGCCAACCCGTGCCCGGCCTGCGCGGCGTCCCAGGCGGCGCGGTCGCCCTTCCAGGCGGCGAAGCGATCGGTCCAGGCCGCGTGACGCTCGGCGCCGCGCGGCGACCTGCTGGCCGTAGAAGTCACGGATCTCGTCGGGGACCCAGAAGGTCTGGTCCGCCGGCAGGCCCAGGAGGTCCTTGGTCACCTTGATCTCTTCGGCGCCGAAGGGCGAACCGTGTGCGGCGGCGGTGTCGGTGAGCTTGGGCGAGGGCCAGCCGATGTGGCTGCGCAGCACGAGGAGGGTGGGCTTGGCGTCGGGCCCGTCGGCCGGCTCCTCGATCGCCTCCCGGATGGCGGCCTCCAGCGCATCGACGTCGTTGGCCATTTCGCCGAGATTGCGCACGCGCCAGCCGTAGGCCTCGAAGCGCTCGGGCACGTTGTCGTTGTAGGCCAGCTCGGTGGGGCCGTCGATGGTGATGTGGTTGTCGTCGTAGAAGGCGAGCAGCCGCCCCAGGCCGAGGTGCCCGGCGAGCGAAGCCGCCTCGTGCGAGATCCCCTCCATGAAGCAGCCGTCGCCGGCGATGACGTAGGTGCGGTGGTCGCACACGTCGCTGCCGAAGGTGGTGCGCAGCCAGCGTTCGGCGAGGGCCATGCCCACCGCGTTGCCCACGCCCTGGCCCAGCGGCCCGGTGGTGACGTCGATCCCCGCCGTGTGGCCGGCCTCGGGGTGCCCGGGCGTCCGGCTGCCCCACTGGCGGAACTGGCGCAGGTCCTCCAGCGAGAGGTCGTACCCGGTCAGGTGCAGCATGGAGTACTGGAGGATGCAGGCGTGCCCGTTGGAGAGCACGAAGCGATCGCGGTCCGGCCACTCCGGGTCGTGCGGGTCGTAGTGCATGATGCGCGTCCACAGGACGTGGGCCAGGGGGGCCAACGCCATGGCGGTCCCCGAGTGCCCCGAGCTGGCCTGCTCCGGCGCATCCATGGCGATGCCGCGGATCACATTGATGCCGAGCTCCACCAACCTGGGGTCCTGCACGACCGGTGTCGATGCCTGCAACGCCATGGTCAAACCCTAACCGTCCGTCTCCGCTGGCCGCGAGGCCGTCACCTACTCTTCACCCTCATGGCTTCCCGCATGCAGGTGCCGCCAAACAGCGACTTGACCCTGGGCATGACGTGCGTGGACAAGGCGACCCCCGGCCGCTGCGTCTGGCGCATGCGGGCGGACGAGCGCTTCGCCAACCCGGCCGGCATCATGCAGGGGGGCTTCCTCGGTGCCTTCGCCGACTCGGCCATGGGGGCCGCCGCCGTGACCGCTGTCCTGGACCGCCGGGTCTTCTGCTCCAACGCCGAAATGAAGATCAGCTTCCTGGCCGCCGTGCCGCCGGGCGCCGACCTGACGTGCACCGCCGAGGTGGTCTCCAGCGGTCGTCGCGTCGCGTTCGTGGAAGCCAGCGTGACCGCCCGTGCGGACGGGCTGGAGGGGGAGAGGCTGGTGGCCCGGGCGTCGTCGACCTATCTCTACAAGGACCGCGGCTGAGGCACCCGCCAGGGGCGGTGTTTGCGCAGGACCGGCCCAGAGACCAGGATTGGGCGTCTCATGGCACCATCGGCGGACAACGGCAGTCACGGACTGCGCAACGCGGGAGACGACGCCTACCAGCTCACGGTGGACTACCTCAAGCAGGAGGTGGTCGAACCGCTGCGGGGGCTGGGCCGTTTCCTCTACATGGGGATCGCCGGCTCGTTCTTCTTGGCCTTCGGGCTGTTGCTCATCCTGCTCGGGGTGCTGCGCCTGCTGCAGACCGAGACCGGCTCCGCCCTCACGGGGGACTGGTCGTGGGTGCCCTACGCGGTGACCGTCGTGCTCGGCGTCGCCGTGATCGCCGTGGCTGCGCTCCGCATACAGGCCGGACCGGGACAGGCCAAGCTGCCCGAGGTCATCGCCCGGCGCGAAGCGAGAGAGATCGAAGGACAGGAGGGAGCGAGCTGATGGCTGGCACGACCACGAGGCCCGGAAGCAACGGACGCCTCATCACGCGGGAAGACCTGCAAGCCGCCTACTCACAGGTGATGGGCGAGGGCGAGGCCACCGCACGCGCCGCGGCGCCCCGGGGACTGGCGGTCGCGGGGGCCGTCGGCATCCTGCTCCTGACGCTGGCCTTCCTGGCCGGCCGCCGGCGGGGCAGGGCCAAGTCGGCCGTGGTCGAGATCCGGCGGCTCTGAGGTGGACCTGCTCCTGCGCCGCTTTCTGCGGGCCGGGGTCCGACGCGGTGTGGCCGGCAACTGGTACTGGTTCCTGCTCGCCGGCACCACCTTCTTCCTCCGTCGCGTCCTGAACGACCGTTCCAACCCGGTGTCGAGTGTGACCGTGAAGCCGGGGGAACAGGTGCTCATCACGGTGCGCGACCGCAACGCCGCTCCCGCCACCGAAGCCTGAGGCCCGTGCCGGGGCACCTCGCGGCGGGGGAGCGGGTGCTCCTCATCGACCCCAAGGACCGTCGCTATCTGCTCACGCTGGTGCCTGGCGCCAGCTTCCACACCCATGCGGGCGTGCTGGCCCACGACGACATCATCGGCGGGGTCGAGGGCCGCCGGGTCACCGGCTCGACCGGGCGCAGCTTCCTGGTGCTTCGTCCCACCCTGAGCGACATCGTGCTCAAGATGCCCCGGGGGGCCCAGGTCATCTACCCGAAGGACCTCGGCGCCATCCTCATTGCCGCCGACATCGCGCCGGGGCAGCGCATCCTGGAGGCGGGCGTCGGGTCCGGCGCTCTCTCCATGACCGTGCTGCGGGCCGGGGCGTCCGTCGTCGGCTATGAGCTGCGGGAGGACTTCGCCGAGCGGGCGCAGGCCAACGTGGCCGCCGCGCTGGGTCCCGGTGCGCACTACCGGATTGAGATCCGCGACGTGACCGAGGGCATCGACGAGAGGGACCTCGACCGGATCCTTTTGGACATGCCCGAGCCCCACAAGGTGGTCGCCGGCGCGGCGGTGGTCCTGCGCCCCGGCGGCATCCTGTTGGCCTACCTGCCGACCATCAACCAGACGGCGCTGCTCCGCCAGGCGCTCGACGAGGAAGACGCGCCCTTCGGACTGGCCGAGACCCAGGAGGTCATGCGGCGCACGTGGCACGTCGAGGCCCGCTCGGTCCGTCCCGACCACCGCATGGTCGGGCACACCGGATTCCTCACCACGGCACGTCGGCTGGACGGCTGACCGCGGGCGGGGCGCTGCAGCAGAAGCGAGCGCTTAGTCGCGCTCGATGAAGATGCACTCTCCGGGGCACTCCTCGGAGGCTTCGACCACGGCGTCCTCGAGATCTGCCGGCACCGCCGCCATCCCTGCCGACCCACCGGGCTCGTTCTTGACGTCGCCGTCTTCCTTCACGTAGGCCAGGCCGTCGTCGAGGAGGGTGAACACGGCAGGCGCGATCTCCTCACAGAGCCCGTCGCCCGTGCAGAGATCCTGGTCGATCCAGACCTTCATGTACCTGTCTCTCTCCCTTGTCGCCGCTGCCCGACGGGCCACGAGGACCGTAGTGAGGCGTCCCGCGTACCGTCAATCTGGCCTGGCAGGTGCCCCCAGCGTAGTCGTCAGGGCCTACCGACCCGGTGCACCGGCGGTGCCACCCGCAATGCCGGCAAAACGCGTCGGGGCGAGGGCTAGGGTGATTGACGGTGACCGCGACTCCCGACGAAGCCGCTGCCCAGGCTGAAGCGCTGCGCGCCGAACTGGCAGATGCCGAAGATGAGATCCACGCGCTCCGCCGCCGGTTGCAGGAGAGCCCCGGCCGGGTGCAGGCCCTGGAGGAGCGCCTGCTGGAGTCGAAAGGCCAACTGGCCCAGGCCACCTCGCAGAACGAGAAGCTGACCTTCACCCTCCAGCAGGCCAAGGAGCAATTGGCCGCCCTGCGTGAGGAAGTCGAGAAGCTGACCCAGCCTCCGGCGGCCTACGGCACGTTCCTCGGGATCAACGAGGACGGCACGGTCGACGTCTTCTCGAGCGGCCGCAAAATGCGGGTCAGCCTCCACCCCGACATCGATCCCGGTGCGATCCGCAAGGGCAACGAAGTCGTCCTGAACGAGAGCCTCAACGTGGTGCTCGTCCGCGACGGCGAGTTCTCCGGCGAGGTGGTCACCCTCAAGGAGCGGCTCGAGGACAAGCGGCGCTGCGTGATCTTCGCCCGGGCCGACGAGGAGCGGGTGGCCGAACTGTCCGAGGACATGCTGGATGTCAAGTTGCGTGCCGGCGACTCGCTGTTGATGGATGTGCGCACCCAGCTCCTCATTGAGAAGCTGCCCAAGCTGGAGAGCGAAGAGCTCGTCCTCGAAGAGGTGCCCGACATCACCTACGCGGACGTGGGAGGCCTGGACGCGCAGATCGAGGCCATCACCGATGCCGTCGAACTGCCCTACATGCACCGCGACCTCTTCGTGGACTACGCCCTGCCGGCCCCGAAGGGGATCCTCCTCTACGGCCCGCCCGGGTGCGGCAAGACGCTGATCGCCAAGGCGGTGGCCAACTCACTGGCCAAGAAGGTGGCGCTCAAGACCGGCAACGACAACGTGCGGAGCTTCTTCCTCAACATCAAAGGGCCCGAGCTGCTCAACAAGTACGTGGGGGAGACGGAGCGCCAGATCCGCCAGGTCTTCCAGCGTGCCCGTGAGAAGGCCGACGAGGGCATGCCCGTCATCGTCTTCTTCGACGAGATGGAGTCGCTGTTCCGGACACGGGGTACCGGCATCAGCTCCGACATGGAGTCGACCATCGTGCCCCAGCTGCTCGCGGAGATCGACGGCGTCGAATCACTGCGTGACGTCATCGTCATCGGTGCCTCGAACCGGGAGGACCTGATCGATCCGGCCATCCTGCGGCCCGGTCGGCTCGACGTGAAGATCAAGATCGAGCGGCCCAATGAAGAGGCCGCGGGACAGATCTTCAGCCGTTATCTCACCTCCTCGCTGCCCCTCGACGTCGACGAAGTTCAGCGACTGGGCGGAGGCGACCCCTCCAAGGCGGTGCAGGCGATGATTGAGCGGACCGTGGTCGAGATGTACCGCGAGGACGACGACAACCGCTTCCTGGAGGTCACGTACCAAAACGGTGACAAGGAGATCCTCTACTACCGCGACTTCGCGTCGGGCGCCATGATCGAGAACATCGTCCGCAGGGCCAAGAAGCTGGCCATCAAGCGGGTGATCGCCGGGGACTCCGGTGGCATCCGCACCTCCGACATGCTCGAGTCGATCCGCCAGGAGTACAAGGAGAACGAGGACCTCCCCAACACGACCAACCCCGACGACTGGGCGCGGATCTCGGGCAAGAAGGGCGAGCGGATCGTCTACGTCCGGACGTTGCTCACCGAGGACCGTGAAGTGCAGGGTGGCCGCTCGATCGAACGGGTCGGAACCGGCCAGTACCTCTAGACGTTAGGGTCGCAGCGTGGCCATCACGAAGGTCTGCGGCATCGAGACCGAGTACGGCATCCACTCGCCGGGTCCCGAGCAGAACCCCATCGCGGCGTCCTCGGTGCTCGTGAACGCCTATGCGGCGGACGTGGAGCAGCAGATCGGCTGGGACTTCGAGGACGAGACGCCGGGGAACGACGCCCGCGGCTTCGCCCGCGAGGGGTCACTCGCCCCGATGGTGGAGACGCACCTGGCCAACACGGTGCTCACCAACGGGGCCCGATTCTACGTGGACCACGCCCACCCCGAGTACTCGAGCCCCGAGTGCCTCACGCCCCTCGAATGCCTGCTGTACGACAAGGCGGGCGAGGAGGTCCTGCGCCGGTCCATGGTGGCGGCCGCGCTCCGCATACCGGACCAGCCCGCGCCGATCGTCTACAAGAACAATTCCGACGGCAAGGGCAACTCCTACGGCTGCCACGAGAACTACATGATGGACAGGGCTGTGCCCTTCGCCAAGGTGATCGAGGGCGTGGTCCCGCACTTCGTCTCGCGGACACTGTTCACCGGTTCGGGCAAGGTCGGCACGGAGACGGCGGCGCTCGATGCGGACACGGTGCAGTACCAGCTGTCCCAACGGGCGGAGTTCTTCGAGGAGATCGTCGGGCTCGAGACGACGCTGAAGCGACCGATCGTCAACACCCGCGACGAGCCCCACGCCGATCCCAAGCGCTTCCGTCGTCTCCACGTGATCGTCGGGGATGCCAACCTGTCGGAGATCGCCACCTTCCTGAAGGTCGGCAGCACCGCCATCGTGCTGGCCATGGTCGAGGACGAGGCCGGACCGACCCGTGCGCTCTCGCTGTCCGACCCCGTGCGCGCCCTGCACCAGGTCTCGGCCGACCTGACGCTGACCCGACCGCTGGCCCTGACGGACGGGTCGACCGCCACCGCCCTCGAAATGCAATGGGAGATCTTCGGCGCCGCCCGCAAGTACGCGGAGGAGTTCGGCCTGGCCGCCCTGGGCGACGACGGCGGGGTCGGAGCGCTGGTGATGGAGCACTGGGAGGCTGTCCTGTCCGGCCTGGAGTCGGACCCGGCCTCTCTGGCCGACACGCTGGACTGGGTGGCCAAGCGCGAGCTCCTGCTGGCCTATCAGGACCGGCACTCCTGCGGCTGGAAGGACCCCCGGATCGCCGCACTGGCGTTGCAATACCACGACCTGCGGCCGGACAAGTCCGTCTTCCGGCGCCTGGACATGCGGACGCTCGTCACGCCGGCCCAGGTCACCCATGCCATCAGCGAGCCGCCCACCGGCACCCGGGCCTGGTTCCGGGGCAAGTGCCTGGCCCGGTGGCCCGATGCGGTCGTGACCGCCAACTGGGATTCCCTCGTGTTCGACATCGGCGCCGACCCGTTGCGGCGCGTCCCTATGATGGACCCCCTCAGAGGAACAGCCGAGCACACGGGCGCACTCCTGGCAGAGAGCACAGGACCGGCGGACCTGCTCGATCGGCTGAACTCCTAGGCGAAGAACGAAAGCACCCAAGAGACGGGGTCAGGGAACGATGGCAGAACAAGAGCAGAAGAAGAAGGGCTCGGGGACACGGTCCACCGAGGCCGAGACGGAGGTCGAGGAGGCCGCCCCGGCCAGCTCCGAGCGCGGCGACAAGATCAAGGCTGAGCTCGACGATCTCCTCGACGAGATCGACGAGGTGCTGGAGGACAACGCCGAGGAGTTCGTCCGCAACTACGTGCAAAAGGGTGGGCAATAACCCCCCGTGGCGCTCCCTCTGTTTCCCCCGGAGCGTGATCCGGGCCCAGACTTCGTCGGCCTCCTGCGCATCACCTCCGGCCAGCCCGACGCACCGGCCCGCGCCCTCGAGGCCCTGACCCCGGTGCAGGCACCCCACGGCACGACGGTAGTGGCACTGCGCTATCTCGACGGCGTCGTCATGGCCGGTGACCGCCGCGCCACCGCCGGCAACATCATCGCCCACCACGCCATGCAGAAGGTCTTCCCGGCCGACCGCTTCTCCGCGGTGGCCATCGCGGGAACGGCCGGCATGGCGATCGAAATGGTCCGCCTCTTCCAGGTGCAGCTCGAGCACTACGAGAAGGTCGAGGGAGCCACCCTCTCGCTCGAGGGCAAGGCCAACCAGCTGGCCCAGATGGTCCGCCAGCACCTGCCGCTGGCCATGCAGGGTCTGGCCGTGGTCCCGCTCTTCGCCGGCTTCGACACGGCCCGGCTCACCGGCCGCATCTTCAACTACGACGTCACCGGCGGCCACTACGAGGACACCGACTTTCAGGCCACGGGCTCGGGCGGGCGCGACGCGCGGAGCACCATCAAGCTGGGCTGGCGTGAGGGCCTGGGCCGTGACGATGCCGTCGACCTGGCCATTCAGTCCCTCTACGATGCCGCCGACGAGGACTCCGCCACCGGCGGCCCTGACCTCGTGCGCGGCATCTACCCGATCATCGCCGTGGTGGACGCCGCGGGCTACAGAGAGGTCCCCGAGGACGAGGTGGCCGAGCGCTTCGGAGCGCTGATCGCCCGCAAGCAAGCGGAGCGTGCGTCGTGAGCATGCCCTACTACGTCGCGCCGGAACAGGTCATGAAGGACCGGGCCGAGTACGCCCAGAAGGGCATCGCCCGTGGTCGCTCTCTCGTCGCCACGACGTACGACGTCGGCATCGCCATGGTGGCCGAGAACCCGTCGCGCTCGCTGCACAAGATCAGCGAGATCTACGACCGGATCGCCTTCGGTGGGGTCGGCAAGTACAACGAGTACGACCAGCTCCGCGTGGCCGGTGTCCGCCACGCGGACACCAAGGGGTACGCATACAGTCGCGAGGACGTCGACGCCCGTTCACTGGCCAACCTCTACGCGCAGTATCTCGGAAACGTCTTCACCCACGAGATGAAGCCGCTCGAGGTGGAGATCCTGGTGGCCGAGCTGGGCGAGGCTCAGAACCAGCTGTACCACATCGCCTACGAGGGCACTATCACCGACGAGGACCGCTTTGCCGTCCTGGGTGGCGACGCGGAGACGATCACTGAACGCGTCAGTGCTGCGTGGCAGGCCGATTGGGACCTGGCGGCCGCCGTCAAGGCGGCCACGACGGCATTGGCCGGTCCGGACCGGACTCTGGCCGCCGCTGACCTGGAAGTCGCCATCCTGACCGGGGGGAACGGGCGCCGCACCTTCCGGCGCATCGACGAAGGGGAGCTGGCACAACTGCTGGCATAGCCGGCAGTACGGTTGACCTGTGGAGCGCCGCATCTTTGGCATCGAGAATGAATACGGGGTGACCTTCACGCTGCGCGGGCAGCGTCGCCTCAGCCCGGACGAAGTGGCGCGCTACCTCTTCCGGCGCGTGGTCTCGTGGGGCCGTTCGTCCAACGTCTTCTTGGAGAACGGCGCCCGTCTCTACCTCGACGTCGGCAGCCACCCCGAATACGCCACACCCGAGTGCGACAAGATCAGTGATGTCGTGGTGCACGACAAGGCAGGGGAGTGGATCCTGGCCCAACTGGTCACCGGGGCGCAGGCACGCCTGCGGGAAGAGGGGATCCGCGGCGAGGTCTACCTCTTCAAGAACAACACCGATTCCGTAGGCAACTCCTACGGCTGTCACGAGAATTATCTGACCGAACGAAACGACGAGTTCAACCGTTACACCGAGGTGCTCATCCCATTCCTCGTCTCGCGCCAGATCTACGCGGGCGCGGGCAAGGTCCTGCAGACGGCCCGAGGTGCCGTGTTCTGCCTGAGCCAGCGCGCCGAGCACATCTGGGAAGGCGTCTCGTCCGCCACCACGCGCAGCCGGCCGATCATCAATACGCGGGACGAGCCGCACGCCGACGCCGAGCGCTTCCGTCGCCTGCACGTGATCGTGGGTGACTCCAACATGAGCGAGTACGCGACGTTCCTGAAGATCGGCACCACATCCATCCTGCTGGCCATGTTGGAGGACTCCTCGACGGTACTGCGGGACCTGACGCTCGAGAACCCCATCAGGGCAATCCGGGAGATCAGCCACGACATCACCTGCCAGCGCCGCGTGCGTCTCGCCAACGGGCGCGAGATGCGAGCCCTGGACATTCAGATGGAGTACCTGGAACGGGCCTTGAAGTTCCGCGACAGGCGCGGGCTCTCGCCGGAAGAGGACCGTGCCCTCGACATGTGGGAGCACTGCCTCAAGGGCCTGGAAGCGGATCCGACCTCCCTGTGGCGCGAGTGCGACTGGGTGGCCAAGTACCGACTGGTCGAGCAGATGCGGGCGCGCCACGACCTGTCGCTCTCACATCCCAAGGTGGCGATGATCGATCTCATGTACCACGACGTCGATCGGAGCCGCGGGCTGTTCTACAAGTTGCAGCAGCGCGACGAGATGGAACGGACGTGCACCGACGAGGCCATCACCGAGGCCATGACCAAACCTCCCGAGACGACCCGGGCCAGGCTCCGGGGCGCCTTCGTGAAGCGGGCCAAGGAGCGTCGGCGGGACTTCACGGTGGACTGGGTCCACCTCAAGCTGAACGACCAGGCTCAACGCACAGTGCTCCTGAAGGACCCGTTCAAGTCGCATGACGAGCGGGTGGAGCGGCTCATCCAATCCTTGTAACGGCACCGTAGAGTGAAGGCGCATGTTGAATCTCGACCCAGGCAAGCTGCTCGTGATCGGGGTGATCGCCATCATCCTCCTGGGGCCTGATCGCCTCCCCCAGGTCGCCCGGCAGGTGGGCGGCGCCTGGCGCTCCTTGAACGAATTCCGGCACCGGATGGAGTCAGAGGTGCGCGACAACATGCCCGATCTCCCCCCGACCTCGGAGATCGCCCGGCTGGCCCGTTCGCCGTCGGCTCTGCTCAACCACCTGTCGAACATGGCCTCCGACGAGGAGCCGGACGGATCGTTCGAACCCCCGACCCTGAACGGTGAGAACGGCAGCGCTGACACCCCGGCTGCTCCCGCCGACGCCGCTCCTGCCGCGGCCGAAGCGGACGCGGCCTCCGACGCGCAAGCCATGCCGGCGCGAGAACCGGCACCGGCACCGGCACCGGCGCAGCCGCCAAGGCCGGCGCCGATCCACGTCGAACGCCCGCCCCGGCCACAGCAGTCCGGCGTGGTCGTTCCCGGCGACCCGACCCTGAACTGAACGGCACAACCGTGGTGACCCTTCCCTTCACGGGCAAACGAAAAAGCCGTCCGTCCCCGGACAACATGACGCTGGGGGAGCACCTCGGCGAGCTCCGTCGGCGCGTCATCATCTGCGCCATCGCGTTCCTGATCGCGGCCACCTTCGCCGTCTTCGCCTATGAGCCGATCCTGCACTTCCTGCTCCGCCCGCTCTGCAGCGTCGATGCATCGACCGTGCACAACAACAAAGCGAGTTCGTCGCTGCTCATCGCGTCGAACGGCACCTGCAACCTCTTCGTGACCTCGCCCCTCGACGGCCTGTCACTCCGGGTGAAGATCGCGCTCTTCGGTGGTCTCGTCCTCTCGTCACCCGTCATCCTGTTCCAGGTCTGGCGCTTCGTGACGCCCGGACTCAAGGCAAGCGAGCGTCGCTACGCCATCCCGTTCGTGGCGAGCGCCTTCGTGCTCTTCCTCCTCGGAGCAGCGACGGCGTACATCACCCTGCCGCACGCGTTGGGCTGGCTGAAGTCGGTGGGTGGCCCGAACCTGCAGGCGATCTACGACCCGATCCCGTACCTGGGCCTGATCCTCTTGATGATGACGATCTTCGGCTTGACGTTCGAGTTCCCGGTCGTGCTCGTCTCGCTCGAGCTGGCCCGCGTCGTGACGCCGGCGCGCCTGCTCCACTCCTGGCGCTGGGCCGTCATCATCATTGTGCTCGTGGCCGCCGTCTTCACTCCGAGCTCGGATCCCTTCTCCATGTTCGCCCTGGCCATCCCCCTCGTGGTCTTCTACTTCCTCTCCATCGGCATCGGGAAGCTGCTCGGGCGTTGACCACGTTCCCGTGGCCCGTCCAGGGGACGGCCGGGGCGGCGGAATTCGAGGCCGACCTGCCCTTCGCCCTCGACGAATTCCAGCGCGAGGCGTTCCACGCCTTGGATGCGGGACATTCCGTCCTGGTGTCCGCCCCCACCGGATCGGGCAAGACACTGGTGGCGGCGTACGCGGTGCACCGGGCCCTCGCTGCCCATGGGAAGGCCTTCTACACGACGCCCCTCAAGGCATTGTCGAACCAGAAATACGGGGAGTTGGTCGCATCCTACGGGGAGGACCATGTCGGGTTGCTGACGGGCGACACCACGTTGCGCCCCCGGGCGCCCGTGGTCGTCATGACCACCGAGGTCCTCCGCAACATGCTGCTGGCCGGCTCCGATCTCCTCGAGAGCTTGCACACGGTGGTGCTCGACGAGGTCCACTTCATTCAGGATCCCTACCGCGGTGGCGTCTGGGAGGAGGTCCTGGTCCTCTGCCCCGCCGAAGTGCGCTTCGTCTGCCTCTCCGCCACCGTGAACAACGCAGATGAGCTCGGAGGATGGCTGCGCTCGGTGCGCGGGAACACGTCGATCATCGTCGAGCGGCAGCGCCCGATCGTGCTGCGGCACCATTTCGCCGTCCATCGACGCGAGGACGACGAGACCGTGCTCTGCCCCCTCCTGCTCCCCAACGGGCAGCCCGGAGGGGAAGGGCTGCGCATCGACCAGGCGGTACGCCGGGCACTGCAGAGCGGCCGGTCTCCGCACTGGCAGGGGAGGGGGAGGGGACCGCGCCTGCCCTACCGTGCGCCGCGGCGTACCGAGATGGTCGAAGAGCTCGGCCACCGCGAGATGCTGCCGGCCATCGTCTTCATCTTCAGCCGCGCCGCCTGCGACGACGCTGTGCAGCAGGTCGTCCGCGACGGCGTTCGCCTCACTGACTTCGCTGAGCGCTCCGCCATCCGTCAGGTCGTCGAGCGCCGGGTGGAGCCACTGGATGACGACGACCTGGGCGTCCTTGGCTACGACGAGTGGCTCGAAGGCCTGGAGCGAGGCGTCGCGGCGCATCACGCCGGGCTGGTCCCGGTCTTTCGCGAGACGGTGGAGGAGTGCTTCGCCGCGGGCTTGCTGAAGGTCGTCTTCGCCACCGAAACGCTCTCGCTCGGGATCAACATGCCCGCCCGCTCCGTCGTCATCGAGCGGTTCACCAAGTACGGCGGCGCCGGCCGGGCCACCCTCACATCGGGGGAGTACCTGCAGCTCACGGGCCGCGCCGGCCGCCGGGGTCTCGACGAAGAGGGGCACGCCGTCGTGGCCTGGTCGAGCGAGATCACCTTTGCCGAGGCCGCCCGGGTGGCGTCGGCCCCCCCGCCGGACCTGCGTTCCGCCTTCCGTCCCACCTACAACCTGGCGGTCAACCTCGTTGCGCGCTTCGATCGCGACACGGCGGGCGCCGTGCTCCAGCGCTCCTTTGCCCAGTGGCAGGCCCGCACCCCGGATCTCCTGCTGCAGCAGTTGGGCCACCGGGTGGCCGTCCTGGAGCGCATGGGCTACCTGGCGGGCTGGAGCGTGACGCCGTCCGGCCGCCGGCTGTCACGCATCTACCACGAGGCCGATCTTCTGATCGCCGAGGCGCTCGGAGCCGACGTCCTGGCCGGCGCCGAGCCCGCGGTCCTGGCCGCGGTGCTCTCGGCCGTCGTCTTCGAGCCGCGACGGGCCCGTCGCGTCCCGGGCCACCAGAGCCCCCGGCGTGAGAAGCAGCGCCGCCCTTTGCAGGACCGGCTCGGCGACAAGCGCCGCGCCGAACTGGCGGAGCGCACCGGCGCCCTCGACGTCATGGCGGAGCGCATCCGTGCCATCGAGGAGTTGCACCTCGTGCCCCGCACGCGCCAGCCGGCGCCCGGCCTGGCGACCGCAGTGGCCTCCTGGGCCCGGGGGGCGTCGTTCTCGACCGCCCTGGGGGTCGCGGCACGAGACGTCGGGGAGCTGGCCCCCGGCGACTTCGTCCGCACCATGAAGTCGGTGGCCGATCTGGCCCAGCAGGTCTCCCATTCCGCCGTGGACACAGAGGTCGCCACAGCCGCCCGCGAGGCCGTCAATCTGGTGCTCAGGGGCGTCGTCGCCGGAGGCCTCCCGGGTCTCTGAGCCCATCCGCCACCGTCGCGTCACCCTCGTTCTATGGTTACCCGGGCATGTTCCCGTACTCCGAAGAACGGTTCACGGCCGACGAGGAAGCCGTGCTCCGCCGCTACGTCACCAATCTCGACCAGCCGGTATTTGCCCTGGTCAACCTGCCAGAAGTTGTCAAGGGAGCCCTCTTCGCCCGGTACTCCCGCTCGCCCAAGAGCCTGCGCCGGCTCTTCCTCGACGAGTTCGTGGGGGAGCTGGACATCTCGGGCGACGCCACCGTCGACGCCACCGTCGGACTGGAGCGCGCGGAACAACTCTACGAAAAAGTCTTCGTCGAATACGGTGACGATTCGGTCGCCCAGCTCGGGGGTGTCCACCTCGCCTGCGAGCAGGCGTCCAACGTCCTGTCGAAGGTGCTCGAGTGGGGACGCCTCATGGCGTATCTCGAGCAGTCGACGCGTTACATCGCCTACAACCGACGACTCGAGAACGGGCAGTACCGCTATTTCCGCCCACCCGAGATCCTCGACTCGTCACACGGGGCCCGCTTCGTCGGCGAGATGGATCGCGTGTTCGACACATACGGCTCGCTCCTGCCCCAGATGCAGGCGTGGGTGGCGGAGCGCTTCCCGCAGCAGGCCGGCGACAGTGATTTCGTGTACCGCCAGGCCACCCGGGCCAAGTCTCTCGACGCGTTGCGCGGCCTGTTGCCGGCAGCGTCCTTGTCGAACATCGGTATCTACGGGACCGGCCAGGCCTACGAGCAGTTGCTGCTCCGCATGCGCGCGCACTCGCTGCCCGAAGCCCGCAACTACGCCGACATGATGCTGCACGAGCTGCGCAAGGTGATCCCCTCCTTCCTGCAGCGCGTCGACGTTCCCGCGCGCGGTGGTGAGTGGTCGGACTACCTGGCGTCAACGCGGGATCACACGGCCCGCCTGGTGTCGCGCCTGTGGCCGGAACTCGGCCCGCTCGAAGCGCCGGCACGCGGCGACGAGGCTGCGCCGGAAGTCGCGCTTCTCGACTTCGACCCCGATGGGGAAGAGAAGGTCCTGGTGGCAGCTTGTTTCTCGTACCTGGGATGCAGCGAGCGCGAAGCGGCCCGCCGGGTCCGGCTCCTCGGCCACGAAGACCGGGTTTCCCTGTTGACCACCTACGTGGGCGATCGGCGCAATCGCCGGCATCGGCCCGGCCGCGCCTTCGAGCGCACCGACTACCGCTTCGAGCTCGTGACGGACTACGGCGCCTTCCGCGATCTCCAGCGTCACCGGATGCTCACCATGGAGTGGCAGCGTCTCGGCATCTCGCTCGGCTACGACATGCCGGACCTCGTTGCCGACGCGGGCCTCGGCGAGCGCTACGACGAAGCCATCGACCGGGCGGAAGAGCTGTACCGCTCGCTGCTCCCGGACTTCCCGGAACAAGCGTCATACGTCGTCGCGCTCGCGCACCGCATCCGTTACGTCATGCAGTTCAACGCGCGCGAGGCGATGCACCTCATTGAGCTCCGCTCCGGCGCACAGGGCCACCCCGCGTATCGAAGGGTGGCCCAACAGATGCACCGGGCGATCGCCGAGGTGGCGGGGCACCGCGCGCTGGCCGAGGCCATGACCTTCGTCGACCACGGAGCGACCGACCTCGAACGCCTCGAATCGGAGCGCCGGGCCGAACGGCGGCGGTCTGAGAAATCTGCAACGCATTGACCAGGAACTACCGTCGTTCTCCCTGGTGGGGCCCCCCTTCCGCACCTTGACGACCCCACCCCCGATTTGCCTAATGTACGGCGCAGTCCCCGACGCCCCTGAAGACTTTGCGGTTGCGCCGAAGCGCACCCGCCGAGTTGGCAGGTGGGGATGTGCCGTGAGAGGCGGAGGATGGCCCTGGGGGTCGAGTAGAGAACGTGTTGCTTGCCTGGCCACCCAGGCCTGTGAGATGGCGCCAAAGACCCCGGGGCCCTCCCGCCCCTCCCTCCGGATTTCATCCCCTGAGCGATGTCCAGGGATCTCCTTCACAGCGATTGGACGGCCCCTCGAACCGTCTATGCTCCCGCGGCACAATGCCCAGTAAGAAGAAGGTCAAGGCCGAAGAAGCGGTGGCGGAGGCCCCTGAAACAGAAGATGCGGACGCCGTCGAGGACGATGAGCTCGACGTGGACATCGACGATGTCGACGACCTCGAAGTCGACCCGCTCGACGTCGACGATGACGACGTCGCCGTCGTCGACGTGGACGAAGAAGATGACGAAGAGGCCGACGAGGTCGCCGAGATCCTGACGCCATCGCCCGCCGCGGTGGTCGAGAAGTCCGGCGAGGGCGACGAGGAGGAGGAAGAGGAGGAGCCCGACGACGAGGATGTCGAGGCCAGCCTCGACGTCATCCTCAAGGAGCGGCTCGTCGTCGAGGACGAGCCCGAGGACGAGGAGGCGACCGACCAGGAGGACAAGACCGAGGGCAACGAGCGGGTTCTGCCCAAGCAACCCGATGAGTTCGTGTGCCGTTCGTGCTTCCTCGTCAAACACCCGAGCCAGCTGGCAGACGCGAAGAAGATGCTCTGCCGGGATTGTGTCTGACGACAGTGGCGCCGATGAGGGGCAGCCGCACAAGAGCCCGCTCCGCCGTACATTCGATGTGTGTTGCATCGCGCCGATCGGCGTCGCCGTGTCGGTAGTCGAGGAGATTCCTGAACTGATGGCTGAAGGACGACGCCGCCTCGAATTGCAACTGGGCAACGCGCTCTTCGTCGGCCGTTTCGTGGTCAGCCAAAAACAACGCGAGCTCTCGGCTCGCCTCGACGGGCTCCTCGGCAACGGCGCGCAGCCGAAGGCGGCGGACGCCAACGGCGGCGCGGCGCCCGCGCCGGAACCGCCGGGCCAGGAACGACCGGTGACCGATCCGGGCGCCGCGGCCATCGTGGGCGGGGCGCTGGCCGACTACGACACGCTGAGTGCCTCCCAGGTCGTCCGCCGGCTCGAGAGCCTGGGTCCCGAAGAGCTTGACGCCGTCCGGCGCTACGAGGCCTCCACCCGCAATCGTCGGACGATTCTCAACCGGGCCGGGCAGCTCCTCGACGAGCGGTCGAGCGGGCCGCCGGAGGGGTAGAGGCGATGGAGCTGGCCCGACCAGCCCGCGCCGAGGACCGACAAGCCTGCACGCGGCTGCTCTCGCAGGCACTCGTGGCCGCCGAAGCGATGCGAGGCGGCGCCGCCCTCATCGGTGACGCGACCACCGTCACCCTGTTGGATCAGTGGACCCAGACCGGCGACACCGCCTCTCTGATGGTGGGGGAGTACGAGGGTGTCGTGGTCGGCCTGCTGGCCGTCTCGACGGCCCACGGGCCCCGGGGAGTGGTGGACGGCCTGATTGCCTGCTGCTACGTGGAGACGGGCGCGCGGGGCGTGGGCGTCGGCACAGCGCTCATGGATGCCGCGGTGGCCTGGTGCGCCGCGAGGGGTTGTGACTCGGTGGACGCGCTCGCGCTCCCAGGGGACAGGACGACCAAGCAGCGGTTGGAGGCGTCGGGCTTCACCGCCCGCCTCCTGACGCTCAGCCGCCGGTTGGACTGAAGCGGCGCTCGGCATTCACCCGGCGCGGCGGTGGCGGCGGGATGCGGAGCCCGAGCAACTTGGCCAGGGCGGGAACCGCACCGGCGGCATTGCGGGCTGCCTGCTTGGCCACTTCGTCATCGGGGATGCCGACCGGCTTCACGGTGCGTCGCACCGGCGACGCCACGACCGCATCGAGCAGGCGCATCCATTCCTCGGGGGGCAGATCGGCCGTCATGGCCTCACCGGCGGCCGCGGCCAGCCTGACGGCCAACTCGGCCGGGCACCGGGTACCGGGCTCGGGAGGACGGATGGAGGCTTCGACCGCCTGGAGCACCCGTCCGTCGTTGAGGGCGTTGGTCATCCGAGCGAGCCACTCCTCCCGGAGGGCCGTCGTGCGCTGGTCCAGCGACTCCTGGAGCGTCTTGGCCAGGCTGCGCCCCTCTTCGTCGAGGATCACCGTGCGGGAAGCCGCGACCACGGCGCGGAGCTCCCGTAGGCGGTATTCCTTGCCCGACGTCTGCGCGACCGAGGCGCGATCCTTCCAATCAGCGAGACGCACTACGGGCAGCAATGCATCGGCCATGGCCAGGAGCGCATCCGCCGCGACGGGAGGCTTGCCCGCAGCCTTGTTGGAGCTGTTCTGCGCCTCGATGGCCTGTCGGACGGCCTGCAGCCCGCCGCGCAAGAGCTGCTCGGCCACAGGGATCTGCTCGGGGCGCAGTGCAGCCAGCATGGCGTTGCGGTGCACGGTGGACGTGGGTGCGACCGGGCGTTCGCCCCGCGCCGGGCGGCCGTCACCTTCACCGGGACGTCGCGCTCCAGGTCGGCGAGGCCCGCCGGCTCCGCGCGGCGGTCGATCGTCGCCACGCTCCTCGGTCCGCCCCTCTCCACCCGGGCCGCGACGGCTTCCGCCACGGCGATCGCGCCGCTCGCCGTCGTCATCGCGGTCGCGGCGCCGCTTGTCGGAGCCGGGAGCCAGAATGACCGAGACATCCGGTGCGCGCTTCGGCGTGCCCTTGACCTCGATGCGGCCTTCCGTCTTCTCCGGTGACCGAACTGGCTTGGCCGAGGTGAGGGAGAGGATCTCTATGCCTTCCAGCCCGATTTCGACGTCCGCCCGCAGCACCGCACCGACGGCTTCGCCGGGCGGCACGAGAGCAGCTTCGACGGTACCCTTGGGTTGGCGCGCACC
This sequence comes from uncultured Acidimicrobiaceae bacterium, assembly GCA_963741995.1. GTDB lineage: Bacteria > Actinomycetota > Acidimicrobiia > Acidimicrobiales > RAAP-2 > Bog-473. Next base: position 469,675 of record CAVUKI010000009.1, on the reverse strand, counting down.
GGCCGCGCGCCATGTCCATGACCCGTCGCCCGTCTGGCTCGTCAATTCGATGTCGATGCGCCGTGACATGCGGCGGACACGCTACCTCGCCTGGCGCCCCTCCCCGATGCCAAGGCGCGATGGCCATCCCGTAACATGGGCCCAGGACGTCCGCTGGACTGCGGGAGCCACCGGGACGGACCACCTCCACCGTGCAGCGGTGCGGGCGAGTCACGTCCCCCTCAGGAGGATCTACATGAGTGAGGACACCGAGCAGCCAGGGAGGGATCCCGCTGCCGGCACACCCGAAGCGACACCGGCCTCCTCGGAGCCGCCGCCGCCGCAAGGAGCCGGGGAGGAGAGCACAGTCGACCCGCTGTCGCCTGCCGCACCGCCCACCCCCCATGGCGCTGCAGCCGAGGCCGGGCAGCCCACCCCACCCGCCTTCCCGCCGCCCGGTCCAGGCTCCTCGTTCCCTCCACCCCCTCCCGGCTCGTGGGCGCCGCCGTCCGCCGCCGGGCCCGGCCCCGCCACCCCCGCCATCCCGATGGCGGTTCCCTTCTCGTATCCCCCTTCGGGCGACGCGCCATATCCCGGCCCGGCCCCTTCGGGCTCGGGGCGCGGCGCACCGGGCAGGCTGCGGGCCTGGCTCCCCGTGACCATCGTGGCGGCCCTCATCGGCGGTGCCATCGGTGCCGGCGTCACCGCGCTCGCGGACAACAACAACAGCGGGAATGGGGGCAACGTCACCATCCACGAGAGCAGCGCCGCACCAGGAGCGGCGGTACTCAGCGGCAACGTGACCATCCCGCAACTCGTCGACAAGGTGATCCACTCCGTCGTCTCCATCGACGTCAAGTCGAACGGCAGCGAGGACGAGGGCACCGGCATGATCATCAGCTCCGACGGAGACGTCCTCACGAACAACCACGTGATCGAGCTCTACAGCGAGGGCGGCAACACGGGCACCATCACGGTCACCGAGTACGGCCAGACCAAGGCGCTCCCCACGACGCTCGTGGGCTACGACCAGACCAAAGACGTCGCTCTCCTCAAGATCAACGGCGCGTCGAACCTGCCGACCGTCACATTCGGGGACTCGGGCAAGGCCGTCGTCGGTGACGCCGTGGTGGCCATCGGCAACGCGCTCGGCCTTGCCGCGGGCACACCCACCGTGACCCAGGGCATCATCTCGGCGCTGGGCCGTTCCGTGACCGCCGGGGGGGAGGGCACGCAGACCGAGACCCTCCAGAACATGATCCAGACCGACGCCGCCATCAATCCGGGGAATTCGGGCGGACCACTTATCGACACATCCGGCCAGGTCATCGGCATGAACACGGCCGTGGCGGGAACATCCAGCGACGGGACGTCGTCGCAGAACATCGGCTTCGCCATCCCGGCCGCCTCCGTCGAAGCGCTCTTCTCCGAGCTCGAGAAGGGCGGCCAGTCCGGGAACGGCGGCGGCTACCTGGGCGTGGACATCACGACGCTGACCCCGGCGTTGCGCCAGCAGTACGGCTTCACGCCGACCTCCGGAGCCGTGATCCTGAGCGTGGTCTCGGGGTCCCCGGCCGACAAGGCCGGCCTGGTGCAGGGCGATGTTGTCGTCAACATCAACGGAACGGCCATCGCCTCGTCGGACGACCTGCAGAAGGTGGTCCAGAACGCCAAGGCGGGACAGTCGGTTTCCATCACCTACTACGTCGGGGACAGCAAACGGACGACGACCGCCACGCTCGGGACCCAGGCCGAAGCCCAACAGCAACAGTCGAGCGGCTCGACCGGTGGGACCTCCAATCCCTTCGGTGGAGGCGGCTTCCCCGGCTTCGGGAACTCCGGCAGTACCGGAGGGACCCCCTAGTTCACCAGGGCACCCGGCGGGATGTCGAAGTTCCGGTCGGGGTGGGCCGGCGGCACGTTCATGGAGCCATTCGGGGTCCACCCGCTGGCCTCGATGTCCTCGAGCACGTGGGCCATGTTGTAGGTATCCTCCTCGTAGGAGAACTTCCCGTCGCCCGCGTAGATGAGACGCGAGTAGCCCGATTGTCGGTAGGGCGTCCCGTCCGGCCTCGTCCTCGGCATGATCTGCGTCCACTTGACCACCACGTCGTTGCCCTGGATCGCCGTGAACTCAATGGGGAACTTCCAGTCATCCATGCCCAACATGGAATCGACCAGCCAATGCGCGATGGCCTCGCGCCCCTCGATGCGGCCCCAGGCGCCATCGATGTAGACCGCGTCCTCGGTGTAGAAGTCGGCCAGGACACCGAAGGCGTCGGGCTCGACCCCCTCGTCGATGCGCTCACGCAGCCGGTGGTAGCGCTCCACGGTTGCCTGGACCTCTTCACGCGGAAACGGCATGGTCGTCCCTCCTCTGTTAAGTCTCGACCGCACGGTAGGCGATCTGGCACAACTCGAGCTCGGCCACCGCACCGGCCCGGTCGGCAAATCCCTGGACCTCCACCGACTTCTCGGGCTCGAGGTCCTTGTAGATGCTGAAGAAATGGGCGATCTCGTTGCGCAGGTGCTGCGGCACATCAGCGATGTCGCGGGCGCCGTCCCACTGGGGGTCGTGCTCGAGGACACAGATCAACTTGGCGTCCACGCCTTTCTCGTCGCGCATGGAAAACATGCCGAGGATGCGTACCCGCACGACGCAACCCGGGAAGGTCGGGTCCGTGACCAGCACCAGCGCGTCGAGCGGGTCGCCGTCACCGGCCAGGGTGTCGGGAACGAACCCGTAGTCCGCCGGGTAGGCGGTGGCGGTGAAGAGGCGGCGGTCCAGCCGGATCACGTGCTTCTCGTGGTCGTACTCGTATTTGTTACGGCTTCCCGTGGGGATCTCGACCACCACGTCGATCGCCTCGTCCGGCGATGCGCTCACGACGGGGAGGGCGCTTCGTGGCGCTGCGCGGGGTCGACCGGGCTCATGATGCCGACCCCGTTGCCATCGGGGTCGCTGACGACGGCGTAGCGGGCTCCCCAGAACGCGTCGTAGGGCTCCTGTTGCACCGGAACCCCCTCGTCCACCAACGCAGCGACCAGGGCGTCGACCTCGTCACGGGTGTCCACCTTGAAACCCAGGACGGCGCCGCTGCCTCCGGGCCACCCCTCGTTCCACTTGGCCGCGAAGCTCACACTGTCGAGGTCGACGTCGAGGGGAGTGGTGTCCCCGTGCCGGGCCGAGACGTGATGGGCGTCCCAGGTCGGATCGGGGACGTCGCCGAAATGGAGGCCGAGGAGCGAGTAGAAGGCGCGGCTCGCCTCGACGTCGTGCACGACGAGATTCACCTGATCGAGGCGGATCGCTGCCACGGGACCACCGTAGTGTCAGGCGCGGGCGGCCTGTGCTGCTGCGTGCGTTGCCGGACCGGCGGTAGGCCTCAGCCGCCGAAGCCCCCACCGCCGGCCCCGCTGCGCGAGATGCGGAACGTCCCTGCGCCTCCTGCGCCTCCTGCGCCGCCGCCGAAGCCCCCGAAGCCGCCACCACCGCCGAGGGCGTTGGTGAGGTCGGTGTTGGACGAGGGCACGGCCTCGGCGTAGTCGGCGAGGACGACGCTCTGTCCGTCGTTCAGGCCGGACAGGACCTGGGTGTAGGTGTCACCGACCATGCCGACCTTGATGACCCTCCTGGTCAACAAGCCCTTGTCGAATTCCAGGACAAACGAGCTCGTCCCGGTCGTCTCGACGGCCGAGGTGGGCACGGCCACCACATTGGACACCGACCCGGTGTCGATCACCACGTTGGCCGTCGAGCCGCTGAACAGCGCGTCGTTGGAGGCGGGCAGGTCGACCACGACCGGGTAGGTGTACTCGCCGTCGCTGGATTGGACCGGTCCGACCTGGGAGACGGTGCCGGTCAGGGAGCCATCCGTCCCGTCGACCTGCACCGTGGCGCTCTGACCCACCTTGACCGAGGGCACCTGGGAACTCTGGAGGGTGCCCTGGACCTCGTAGGACTGTGTACCGATGATGGTGATGATGTCGGTGGCGGAGCCGGCGCTGACCGTGTCGCCCACCGCGATGTCCACCGAGACCACGGTGCCGCTTATCGGGCTGTTCAGGGTGGCCTCCGTCAGCGACTGCTCGGCATTGATGAGGTCGGCCTCCGCGGAATCGATGGACGCCTGATCCGACGCGATCTGCTGGGGCGTGTCGGTGTTGCCTCCGGAGGTCCCCGTACCAGTGGAGCCGGAACCGGTGGAGCCCGATCCGGTGGCAGCGGAACCGGTGCCGGTCGAGCCCGATCCGGTGGCAGCGGAACCGGTGCCGGTGTTGCCGGCGTTGCCACTGGCCGCGTCGAGGGCGTGGCCGCCCTGGGTCGGCGTCGAGCCGGAGGTTCCAGTCGTCGACGCGGTGCCGCCCGAGGCCTCGGCAGCGAGGGCCTGGCCGAGCGCGGTCTCGTCTTTCGACACCGTGGTCTGATCCTTCGACACCTGCTGCTCGTCTGAAGAGACCGTCTGGAGCGCCGCCTCGCATGTGGCCTGGCCGGTCGTCGTGCTCGTGTTCGCGCTGGTGCAGTCCTTCTGGGCCTGCGCCAGGTCGGCCGCCTCCTTGTTCTGGTCACTGGTGAGGGTCGTCTCGTCGCTGGTCAGCGTGCTCTGGTCGGCGGTGACGGTGGCGTTCTGGCCGCCCGTCGCGCTGCGGGAGGGCGTGGTCGTCGTCGTGGTGGACGACGGGGTCGAGGTCTGGGTTTTGGCGGGCGCCGACGAAGAGCTCGTCTGACTCTCCTCGTCCTCGACCAGCTTGGCCTCGTCCGCCGCCACCGTGGATTGGGCGGACGACACGGACTCGCTCAGGGCGGTCGTGGCGAGCGTCCCGAGCGTCTGCCCCGCCGTCACCACCTGTCCGGGCGTCACCGTGACGGTGGCGACCTGACCGGCTATCTGGAACGAGGCCGAGGCGTCGCTCACCGGCTCCACGTTCCCGACCACATCGAGCGTGGTGCCGATGTCGGCACGGGTCACCGTGGCCATGCGGTACCCGGCCGCGCCGCTCCCGACTTCTGCCCAGGCGGCCACGCCGCCACCGAGCACGACGACGCCGACGACAGCACCGATCAGGACGGCACGCCGGTGGCCAGCACGGCCCCAGCCCGAGCCCGACTTAGGCACCGGCACCCCCGCCACCACCGAAGCCGCCAGGACCGCCTGGACCACCACCGCCGGGCCCACCAAAGCCGCCGCCGCCGAAGCGACCGAACCCACTACTGCAGGTCCCGCTCGTCGCGGTGATCCGCACCGTGGTCGCCGTCACTGCGCCGTTGGTCGCGGCCGGCCCGAAGGCGCTGACGCAATCACCCACCGCGAGGTCGGTCGACGCCGATGTCTGGTTCGCGCTCACCGTGGTCGAACTCGATGTGGTGATCTTGAGGGTCTCCGTCTTGGTCTTGAGCGTGGCTGGGTGCTTGCTCTTCGACGAAGACTTGGTCGTGCCGCGGGGAACGCGCCCGGGCTCAGGCTGACGCCCGACATCGTGAGGGTGGAGCCGCTGACGCCCGTCACCTTGCCCGAGGCGAAGGCCAGGTTCGCCAGGGCCTTGCGGAAGTTGGACGAGCCGGCGCCACCGAAGCTCGGACGCGTCCGGCCTTCGGCACTGCCTCCGCCGCCGGCACCGCCAGCTCCGCCGGTGCGGAAGAAGCCGCCACCCTGCCCTCCTCCGGCCCCGGCGCCCGAGGCGCCGGCGCGACTCCCCAACGTGGCCGACGTGGTGCACGATCCCGACGAACTGGCTGTGCTGACGGTGATGGTGCGTGCCGCAATCGTGGTCTTGGATTTCTTCGAAGCCGATCCGCTCACCGTGACGCACTCGCCACTGGTCAGCGCGCTGACCGCCTCGGTCACCGTCTTGGAGAACGCGGTGGTCGTGCTCCAGTTCACCGTGGTCTGCCCGGAGCTCTGGTTCTGCACCTCCATGCTCGTTCCGCTCAAGGACGCGACGCTGCCCGTGGCCCCGACGGGAGCGTTGGCCGGCGTGGTGGCTGCACCCGCCGCCGATGACACGGCGGTCGCGGCGAGCAGCGCCGTGGCACCCGAGCCGGCGAGACGGATGAGACGCCGACGACTGCTCTTCCGGCTGGTCACTGACTGCATCTTCCTGATTCCTCTTTCTGTTTTTTGTCTTGTGATGTGTGGCGTTCTGCGGATGGGGATCACTCGCTGCGGAGGGCGTCGATGGGGGCGAGCGTGGCCGCCCGGCTGGCGGGGTAGACCCCGAAGAGGACGCCGATGGCCAGCGCGATGACCAATGCCCCGATGGCGGCCGTGGGACTGGTCGAAATGGGGTCCCCGATGAGACCGGGGAGCCACAGCACGCCAAGCAGGCCTGCCAGCACGCCGAGCAACCCGCCGACCAGTCCGAGCACCGACGCCTCCACCAGGAACTGGCGGCGGATGACCCGTGGGGTGGCGCCGAGCGCCTTGCGCAACCCGATCTCACGGACGCGCTCCGTGACCGACACCAACATGATGTTCATGACGCCGATGCCGCCCACGATCAGCGAAATGGCAGCGATCCCACCCAGCAGGATGGTCAGTGTGTGGTCCACCGATGTGTTGGCGGCGATGAGGGACGCCTGCGAGGTGATCGTGAAGTCCGCATCGGCCACATCGGTGATGCCATGCAGCTGCAGAAGAAGGTGGTCGGCCTCCTGGTAGGCCCCGGTCAAGTCAGCCGAAGAACGGGCCTGGACGGCAATGGAACTGACCGAGTTGCGTGAGGTGCCACCGAAGATGCGCTCGGCGCCCGTCGTGATCGGGATGATCGCAGTGTCGTCGGGGTCCGTGGTGCTCGACGACGACGTCGACGAGCCGGTGGAGGTGAGCACGCCGACGACGGTGAGCGGCACTCCGTTCACGTCGACGGTCTGACCCACCGGGTCCTCCCGGCTGAAGAGCTCGGAAGCCGTCGTCTCGCCCAGCACGACACTGGCGGCGTGGTCCTGCACGTCCTGATTGTCGAGGAAGCGGCCCTGGGCGACCGTACGGCCCCGCACGGTGAGCCACGACGGGGTGGTGCCCTGCACGGTCGTCGTCGCCGTCTCGCTGCCGGCCGTCAGGACCTCGGAAGACGAGGTGATGCCGGCCACCGCCTTGATGTCGGGGGCGTCGACGGGGGAAGCCAGCGCAGCCACGTCGGACATGGTCAGGGTGGAAGCCGACCCCAGCGCCTCGCGAATGCCCGAGGTCGACGTCGTGCTGCCCGGGGTGATGGTCAGGACATTGGACCCCAGGGCGTTGATCTCGGAGGTGACCTGGCCCGAGGCTCCCTCGCCCAGGCCCACGGCGATGATCACGCCGGCGATGCCGATCAGGATGCCGAGGACGGTCAGGAAGGAGCGCAGCCGGTGGCTGCGCACTCCGTTGACGCCGGTCCGGAGCGTCTCGAGCCAGTTCACCGGACACTCTCCAGGTAACGCTGGTCGTTGTCGGTCAGGAGGCCGTCACGGATGCCGACCACGCGGCCGGCGGCCGCCGCCACCTCCACGTCGTGCGTGATGAGGACGAGCGTGCGGCCGGCGTCGTGCAACTCGCCCATCAGCCGCAGCACGTCCGCCGCCGACTTCGAATCGAGGTTGCCCGTGGGCTCGTCGGCGAGGATCAGGGCCGGCTCGGTGACCAGCGCGCGGGCCACGGCGACCCGCTGCTGCTGGCCGCCGGACAACTCGCCGGGCCGGTGATTGACGCGGCCGGCCAAGCCGACGCGGCTCAAGGCCTCCATGGCTCGCTCCTTCCGGCTGGAACGGGGCACGCCGGCGTAGACCATCGGAAGCTCGACGTTCTGCCACGCCGTCATGGACGGCAGCAGGTTGAACTGTTGGAAGACGAAGCCGATCCGCAGGTTGCGCACCTCGGCCAGGGCTGTCTCGCTCATGTGGCTGACGTCCTCGCCGGCCAGGTGGTACCGACCGGAGCTGGGAACGTCGAGGCAGCCGAGGATGTGCATGAGGGTTGACTTGCCCGAGCCGGACGGCCCGATGATGGCGACGTACTCGCCCTGATCGATCGACAGGCTGACGCCCCGGAGCGCGGCCACGCTGATGGTGCCGGTCCGGTAGACCTTGGTCACCCGCTCCAACTCGATCACCGTGTCCCGTACCGGGGGAGTCCCCAGTGGGGGAGTGACCGTCATCCGCCGGCTCCGCCGCCGCCGAACCCGCCACCAGTGGTGAAGCCACCGCCGCCGCCGCCGCCGCCGAACCCACCCCCACCGGCCCCGCCGAACCCACCGGCGCCGCCGAAGGGACGGGTCGTCCCGCCGCCGCCCAAGATGCCGGCCGCGCCGCCGCCCGGCGCCTTGAACGTGATCTCGCGCTCGAGCAGCTTGTCCCCGGACTGCACCCCGCTGGTGATCTGCGTCTCGCCGTTCTCTGCCGCGCCGACGGTCACGTTGGTGACGACGTGGCTCCCGTTGACCACCTTCGTCACGGTGGCCTGACCGTTCGTGCCGTAGGAGATGGCCCCCGTGGGCACCTCCGTCACGTCGTTGAGCTGTTTCACGATGATGCTGACGTCAGCGGTCGCACCGGCATAGAGGCCGGTCGGGTTACCGGTCACGTCGATGACGACCGGGAAGGTGGTGACGCCGGAGCTCGCGCTGCCGATGAGGCTGATCGAGCCCACCGTGCCGTAGACGGGCGTGGTGTCGCCACTCGGGGTGATGTCGACCTGGTCGCCGTCTGCGATCTCGCCGATCTCGGTGTCGTCAACCGTGGCGTTGACGATGTAGGAATCCGTACCGATGACCACGATCTGGCCGGTGGATGAACCGGACCCGCTGCCGCTCGCGCTCGAGGCCGCACTGCTGGCAGCACTCGACGCCGCGCTGCTGTTGTTCCCGCCGCCGCCAGAGCCCGATCCGGTACCGGTCACCTGCTGGCCGGTCGTGAGATCGACCGAGGCCACCGTGCCGGAGATCGTCGAGGTCAGGGACGCGTCATTCAGATTGGTCTGCGCCGTGGACAACGAGGACTCGGCCGACGTGACCGACGCTTCATCCGAATCGATGGAACTGGTGGAGGCGCCGGACGATTCATCGCTGGCCAGACGGTCCTCCGCTGCGGTGAGCTGGGCCTGGGCCGCGGTCACCTCCTCCGAGAGGGCTGTGGCACCGACCGTGGCCAGCACTTGGCCGGCGGTCACCGTTTGGCCCGCCTTGACGTTCACGCCGGTCACCGTGCCGGAGACGGCGAAGTTCAGATCTGCCTGGCTGGCCGGCTGGAGCGTGCCGGAACTGGCCACGACCTGCTGGATGTTGCCGGTCGTGGCGCTCACGGTGGCGGTCGTCACGGTAAGGCCCGACGCGGGAGTCGAGCTCGACGTCAGCCACAGCGTCAGACCAACGGCCCCGCCGATCAGGACGACCACCACTCCGACGATGGGCCAGCGGAACCGGCGCCACACCGACGGCGGCTCCGCCGCCAGGACGTTCTCGTCGTCGAGCGGCAATTCCTCCGTCAGATCCACTGGATTCTCCGACGGCTCGACCGCTCCCGTTTTCGCCATGGGCCCAGTTCAGACTGGTCATGTCACAGTCAGCAGAATTCCAGCTGTGAGCCGGCTTGGGGTTCTCTCGTCAATCCAGCCAGGCCCTGGTCAGGACGTTCTGCAGGCACGCCGGGCGCAGTCCACGAATGTCGCACGACGTCGGCGTCCGAGACGGGCCCCCACTCCGACCCCGGTCGGGCGCTCCCGTCCCCCGCGGAGGATGCACCGCCGCCCCGCCGCCGTCCGACGCCGAGACCGCCGGCACGGCATACTGCGCACTCGTGGGGGAGGGGAGCGGGCGACCGGGTGCACGGAGGAGCAGGCCGGTGAAGCAGATCCGGGTCCACGGCCCCCACGACGTTCGCCTCGACGATGTCCCGTCGACGCCACCGGGGCCTCGCGACGCCCTCGTGCGCATGGCGGCCTGCGGGATCTGCGGCACCGACGTCTCCTTCGTCCACATGGGAGGCATCACCGGGCGGCCGATGGCACTGGGCCACGAGATGGCCGGCGTGGTCGAATGGGTCGGCACCGAAGTCGACACCGTCGCGACGGGTGACCGGGTCATCGTCCATCCGGCGGACGAAGAGTTGGGCCGGATCGGCAGCGGCGCCGCCGAGGGCGGGCTGACGCCACTCCTCCTGGTCCGCGAGGCGGCCAACGGCCGCCGACTGTTCCCGGTACCCGAGGACATGGAGCTGCACGTCGCTGCGCTGGCCGAGCCCGCCGCCGTCGGCATGCAGGCGGTGAACCAGGGCGAAGTCACTCCGGGGGACCGGGTGGCCGTCGTCGGCTGCGGCCCGATCGGGCTCCTCGCCATCGCCACACTGGCCGACCGCGGCGTCCGCGACGTGGTCGCCATCGACACGAGCCGGCGGCGCCTGGAGCTGGCGCAGCGATTCGGGGCCGCCCACGTGGTGCACCCCCTCGAGACCGATATGTGGGACGAGCTCGCACGCCTGCACGGCACCGCGCCGTTCATGTTCGGCCCGACCCCGGCCACGGACGTCTTCATTGAGGCGTCAGGATCGGACCGGATCCTCGGCGACATCATCGAACGCGGGCGATACGGCGGCCGCATGTCGCTCGTGGCACTGCACTACGCCCCCGTCCCCACGAACTTCGTCCAGGTCCTGATGAAGCAGTTCACCATCAGGGGCTCGTTCGAGTATCCGCCGAGGTTCGAGGACGCCATCGATCTCCTGGCGCGACGCGACCTGTCCGACCTGATCACGCACACCCTGCCGCTCGAGCAGTTCGACCAGGGATTGGCGCTCATTGAGGGCTCGAAGGATTGTGGGAAGGTCATGATCACCTTCGGAGGTGGCGAATGACCAACGGGCTGCGGTTCGACTTCGGCGGTACCTCGGTCCTGGTGACCGGCGGGACGAGCGGCATCGGGTACGCCATCGCGACAGCCTTCGCCGGCTCCGGTGCTGATGTCACCATCACCGGCACGCGTCCCGATACCAGCCACTACGACCGCGACCTGTCCTCCTTTTCCTACCGGCCGCTCGAAGTGCGCGACCACGACGCCGTGGATGCGCTGGCGGCGGAGTTCGAGGGCCTCGACGTGCTCGTCAACAACGCCGGCGCCAACTTCCCTGACGGGCGGGACGAGTGGGATCCCGACGGCTTCGCTGCCGCCCTCGACCTCAACGTGGAGGGCGCCATGCGCCTGACGATGGGCCTGCGGGCGGCGCTGGCCGCCAGCGTCATGACGGGGGGAGGGAGCGTCGTGAGTCTCGTGTCCATGACGGCCTTCCGTTCGACCACAATCGTGCCGGGCTACGCCGCCGCCAAGGCGGCCCTCCTCAGCCTGACCCGGAACCTGGCCGCGCACTGGGCCGGTGACGGCATCCGGGTGAACGCAGTGGCCCCGGGTCTGATCGACACCCCGATGACCGCGCCGATGCAGGATTTCCCGCAACTGCTGGAGAGCGAGCTCGGCGCGTGCGATCCTGCCCCGCATGGGGACTCCCGAAGAGGTGGCGGCCGCCGTCCTCTTCCTTTCGAGCGAGGCCGCCGCCTTCATTACCGGGAGCACCCTGGCCGTCGACGGTGGCTACCTCGCCAATTGAAGGAGTTCCCGTGGGCGACGTCATCGAGATCGAGGACCTGGGCGCCCCCGTACTCAACGACGTCCAGCGGATGGCGATCGACTACGGGGAGGCCAGGACGACTGAGCTCACGGTCGACGCCGTGTGCGACGCTGCCCGGTCGCGTACCGGCCTGACCGAATTCGGGGAGGAGGACTTCGCCGTGCGGCTCGGGCTGCAGCTCGCCGAGATGGACGCCGACGAAGAGCGCATCGGCATCGGGAGGCTCATGATGTTCGCGGACTGCGTTCGTTCCGCCTCCAACCGCCTCCTCATCCACGACCTGCTCGCCCGTCATCCCGAGATCCTCGAGCTCCCGATAAGGCGGCCGGTCATTGTGGTCGGGCTGCCCCGTTCGGGCACCACCCACCTCGTCAATCTGCTGGCCGCCGACACCCGGTTCCGTTCGATGCCCCTGTGGGAGTCCTACGAGCCGGTGCCGAATCCGAAGGAGTCAGCAGGAGATCGACGGGGTCGATCCGCGCTGGACCCGTTGCAACGGCACCTGGGAAGCCATGCAGGCTGCGGCGCCACTGGTGGCGGCGATGCACCCGATGGCACCCGACCACGTCCACGAGGAAATCGAGCTGCAGATGCCCGACTTCTCGAGCTACACGCTCGAGTGGGTGGCCCGAGCTCCGCAGTGGCGCGACCACTATCTCGCCCACGACCAGACACCACACTACGCCTACATGAAGTCGGTGCTCCAGATACTGCAGTGGTTCCGCCCCAAGCAGCGTTGGGTCCTCAAGTCGCCCCAGCACCTCGAACAGCTCGGCCCCCTGTTGCGTACGTTTCCCGACGCCACCGTCGTGGTGACCCATCGGGACCCGGTGGCCGTCGTCCAGTCCACCATCACCATGGCCTGTTACGCCGCACGCACGGCCTACCGCACCACGAGGCCCGAGTGGTACCGCGACTACTGGACCGAGCGCATCGGCACCTTGCTCGATGCCTCGTTGCACGATCGGCATCTCCTGGCGGAAGATCGAACCGTGGATGTCTTCTTCGACGAGTACATGGCTGACGAGCTCGGTACCCTCGGACGGGTGTACGACTGCGCCGGCATCGCACTCACCGACGAGGCGCGGGCCGACATCTCGGAGTATCAGGCCGCCCATCCGCGGGGCAGGGACGGGCGGGTCGCCTACGACCTTCGCCGTGACTTCGCCGTCACGCCCGCAGAGGTCCGGTCGCGCTTCGGGGCCTATCTCGACCGCTTTCCCGTGCGGATCGAGGTCTGATGCCGATCCAAGACCAGGTGGACCACCTCATCGACACACGCCCGGGCCGGGAGCTGCTGCAGCCCGTGTACGACGACCCGGCGCATGCTGTGGCCAAAGGCATGTACCGGTCGGGCGGGTGCACCGCCGCCTACATGGTGTTGACCGACAGCGGGCGGGTCATCGTCAACACCGGCATGGGCTTCGAGGCGCCACACCACAAGAGGGTCTTCGATGCCGTCCGGCCGGACCCACCCACTCCATCATCACCACCCAGGCCCACGTGGACCACGTCGGCGGGGTGGACCTCTTCAGAGAGCCCGGCACCTCCTACGTCGCCCAACAGAACAACCAGATCTGCCAGGCCGACGATGCCGCGCATCCGAGCCCTGCGCATGCGCACCGCCGGCATCTGGTTCGACACGCTGGGAACCGATGCGCGCCGCATCGCCTCTCAGAACCCCGGCGTGCCCATGCGCCAGGCCGAGCCGGTGCCCGATGTCACCTTCGACCAGCTGCTCGAGCTCGAGATCGACGGCCTCCGGCTGGAGCTGCACGCGGCGGTGGGGGAGACGATCGACGGTGCCATCGTCTGGCTGCCCGAGCGCCGCACCGCATTGATCAGCAACCTCCTCGGCCCGCTCTTCCCGCACTTCCCGAACCTCAACACCCTGCGGGGCGACCGCTACCGCTTCGTCGAGCCGTACCTGGAGAGCGTGCGCACGGTGCGCGCCCTTCGGCCCGAAGTTCTCATCACGGGGCGCCACGACCCGATCGTCGGCGAAGAGCTGATCGACGCCAGCCTGGCCCGGTTGCACGGCGCCGTGGATCACGTCCACCGGAAGGCGCTCGAGGGGTTCAACGCCGGCATCGACGTCTGGACCCTGATGCAGGAGATCGAACTGCCACCGGAGCTCCGCGTGGGCCAGGGCTACGGCAAAGTCTCCTGGGCCGTGCGCACCCTGTGGGAGAGCTACGTCGGATGGTTCCGGCTGCAGTCGACGACCGAGCTCTACCCTGACAGTGGCACCCGTGCGCTGGCCGAGCTGACGGAAGCCGCCGGCGTCGCCGCCGTCCTGGACCGGGCGGAAGCCGCCCTGGCCCGCGGCGACGCTCCTTTGGCCATCCGGCTAGGCGAAGCCGCCGTCGCGGCAGAAACCGATGCCGCCGCGCTGTCGCCGTGCTGGCCGCCGCACACCGCTTCTTGCTCGAGCACGGCGGGGACGTCAGCTTCTGGGAAAACGGATGGCTGCGCAGCCAACTCGCGCGTTGGGAGCCCTGACTCGCTATGGACCATTACCACGTTGGGATCGTTGTGGCGGATATCGAAACCGCCAGCGTCAAGCTGAGCGACCTCCTGGGCATCACCTGGGGGCCGATCATGCACCTCGACGCCGTGCAGTACCGGGACGAAACCGGCGACGACGTGACCTGGCCCACGACCATGCGGTATTCCACCGGGACGCCATGCCTGGAGCTCATCCTCGAGGTCCCCGGATCCGTCTGGGTACGCAATGAGTCCAGCAACCTGCACCACATCGGCTTCTGGAGCGACTCGATGGCCGAACAGAGTGGCGCCTTCGGGGCGGCCGGCTGCCCGCTGCAGTTGTCTGGCCGGGCCGGCGCCGAAGCGCCGACGTCATTCGCCTACCACCGGGACAACGAGCTCGGGATCCGCATGGAACTGGTTGACGCATCCATGCGTGACGTCATGCAGTTCCTCTTCGAGCCCGAACCACCAGCCGCAGACTGACGGCGAAGGAGCTTCGCCTTCCCAGGTCAGGCCACCGAACCCTCCTGGCTGTTCCCGAGGTTCCGCCGATAATGTTCATTATGTTAAGTAGGGGACGAATTCGAGCAGGACACAACCACCGGACCCGGTGACGCCACCGCTCCTCCGGCACCCGCGGCCCACCGCACGACGATGAAGAGCAGGACCCGACGGACGGGCGCGCAGTTCCGACACGGTGGTCCCTGAGGAATCCACGGATGAAACAGGCTGCGGACAGATCGCATGAACGGATGCCCGCCACGCCAGACGACAGTCGTCGTACGCCGACGGATCTGTGGCCCCCCAGGCCCAGCCAAAGTCTTTCGACGGCTCCTGGGCGCTCTCCGGGGCTCCACCGAAGGCTTCCTAGGCGATGCAGCTTGGTCGTCGTTTGAATCCCGGGACGGTGACCGTTGACCGTGCTTCCTGGTCGGACTAATTCAGAAAAGGTATTGATTCGCTCCCCGGAATTGAATAAAGTGACGGACAGCAAGGCCCCTTGGCTAAAGGTTCAAAGTCCGGGCGGATCGGAAGGTGAAGTACCAGCTGAAAGGGTTGTTTTCCAGGTCTAAATGAAGTACGGTCCCCGGAATGTCCGGGGACTTTTGCGCGGGCGCTTTTGCGCGTGATTTGGGGGAGCTCGGCCTTCGATGACCGTGGCCACTCCCCCGTCCGATCCCGAGGTTGCTGCCGAGCAGGCTGCGCTCGACCACGCGCTGTCGTCCTTGGAAGCCATGCGGCGGCGAGCCGAGAAGCTGCTCCGGGACCTGATCGCCGCGGGCAACCCGGACCTCGATTACGTGGCCGCTCTCTCGCGGAGAGTGTCCCAGCTGGCAGACAGCCCACGACCACTTCTGTTCGGGCGGATCGACGAAGAGGACGGCCCGACCTGGCGCATCGGCCGGCGTCACGTGGAGGATGCCCGCTCAGACCCGGTCGTCATTGACTGGCGGGCCCCGGTCGCGGTGCCCTTCTACCGGGCCAGTGCCAAGGACGCTCTGGGACTGGCCCGAAGGCGCCAGATCATGGTCGACCGCGGCTCCGTCATGGCCGTGGCCGACGACCTCTTCGGCGCGGCCTCTGCTGATGCCACCACCACCCGGCTGCGGGGCGGCGATGCCCTCTTGGCCGAGCTCGAACGGGCGCGCACAGGCGAGATGCTCGACATCGTCGCCACCATTCAGGCCGAGCAGGACGAGATCATTCGCGCTCCCCTCGGCCAGCTCCTGACCGTGCAGGGCGGACCGGGCACGGGCAAGACCGCGGTCGGGTTACACAGGGCTGCTTTCCTTCTGTACAACCACCCGGAACTGAGCCGTGACGGCGTCCTGGTACTCGGTCCGAGCCGAGCGTTCCTGCGGTACATCGCACAGGTCTTGCCCGCCCTCGGCGAAGAGGCCGTGGTCCAGACGACCATCGGCGATATCGCTCCCAAGGCAAAGGTCCGAGCCGAGGAGCCCATGGCGGTTCGTCAGATCAAGGGAGACGCCCGGATGGGCGAGCTCCTGCGTCGCGCCCTCGACGGAAGGCGCCGACCGTTGGAGGAAGACGTGAGCTTGCGCGTGCGCTTCGCGTGGGCGACCCTGAGCCGGGAACGGGTCAACGACCTCGTGGCATCCATTGTCGCCCGGCCCGGTCCTTACAAGTCGGGTCGGCTGGCACTGCGGTCGCGCCTCGTCAGCGAAGCACGCAGCGCGTTCCGCTCCTCAGGTCGGCTCGGAGCCGACGAGGCCTGGTTCGAAGGGGAACTCACGGCGTCCGACGAGTTCGGGGCACTGCTCGACGTCCTGTGGCCGTCGGTCTCCCCCACGACCTTGGTACGCGACCTCCTCTCGTCCCATGAGCAGCTGGAGCGCTACACCCCCGGATTGTTCTCTCCGGAGGAATCGCGGCTCCTCCTCCGGAGCCGCGGCTCGACTGTCTCGTCAACCGCCTGGGGCGTCGACGACCTGGCCCTGCTCGATGAGGCAGCATTCCTCACGGGGGGTCGGAGTCGCTCGTACGGGCACATCGTGGTGGACGAGGCCCAGGATCTGACTCCGATGCAGTTCCGCATGATCGCCCGGCGCGCGCCGTCGGGCTCCGTCACGATCCTCGGTGACCTGGCTCAGGCCACGGGACCCTGGACGTACGCGGACTGGGACGAGATCCTGAGCCACCTGCCTGACGCCGCCCCGCACCACCACGACGAGCTGACCCTGGGCTATCGAGCTCCGGGCCGCGTCCTGGACTTCGCCTCGCGCCTGCTGCCCGTCGCCGCACCCGGGATCCAACCCACCTCATCGATTCGGCCGGGTCGCACCGATCCCAACGTGCGCCAGGTGCGCGAGAACGAGCTGGCTGCGACCGCACTGGAGGAAGCCGCCGGATTGGCGGAGGATCACGCCTTGGTGGCTGTGGTGGTCCCCGAAGACCTCGTCCCCGAAGTGACCAGGTCCGCCCGCCGAAATCTCCAAGTCGGTCTGCTCGAGCGTGACGCCATGACCCGTCCGATCACCATCGTCCCGGCACCGGCCGCCAAGGGCCTGGAGTTCGATGCAGTGGTCGTGGTCGAGCCGGCGGCCATCGCGGGCGACGACCGGCGAGGTCTCCGGCTGCTCTACGTCGCCATGACGCGTCCGATCCAGCATCTCAGCATCCTGCACGCCCAGCCTCTCCCTTCACCTCTCCTGAGCTGAGCGGGGCCCGTTCCCCTACGATCGAGGGCATGGCATTCGACGTCGACGGCAAGGTGGCCCTCATCACCGGAGGGAGCAACGGCATCGGTGAGGGCGTCGCCCGGCATCTGGCCGCCCGCGGTGCGCACGTCGTGATCGCCGACATCGACGTGGCACGGGGCAAGGGGGTCGCAGAGGAACTCGACGGTCGGTTCATCCAGACCGATGTCACTGATCCGGCAGCGAGCAAAGCCGCCGTCGCTCTCGCCGTCGAGGCCTTCGGCGGGCTCCACATCGCCCACCTCAACGCCGGCGTTACCTCGTGGTGCAGCATGGGCGACGATTTTGATCCGGAGGCGTACCGGCGTTCGATGGCCATCAACCTCGACGGCGTCGTGTACGGGATTGCCGCTGCTCGGCCCGCCATCAAGGCGAGCGGCGGCGGCACCATTGTCGCCACGGCGTCCATGGCCGGCCTCGTGGCCACTCCGTTCGACCCGATTTATGCGGCCAACAAACACGCTGTCGTCGGCTTGGCCCGTTCGCTGGGCCAGGTCTACGAGCCCGAGGACATCCGCATCCATGCGCTGTGCCCGTCGTTCGCCTACACCAACATCATCAAGGGATCCGAGCAGACGCTGCTCGACATGGGATTCCCGATCATCGACGTCGCCGATGTCGTGGCCGCCTTCCAGCGCATCCTCGACGCCGAGTCGACGGGCCAGTGCTGGTACGTCGTGGCCGGGCGCGACAGCGAGCCGTTCCAATTCCGTCGTGCTCCGGGGCCGCGCCTCGACTGAAAGGGTGCGGGTCTCCGGGCGCGTCGTTGGCTACCATTCCCTTCGATTACCGGGGATGGATCCCCCCGGGGGGCATTGCCTCAAACCGCCGACACCGACACCGACATGGCTGATGGCTCCTGAGCGGCGGCACTGGAGGCCCTGCCATGGACGACGATCAGCAAAAGGCCCACGAACCAACAGCATCCGACGGCGACGCCCTCGACCAACCCGTCATCCCGCTCCTCGGCCTATCGGCGACCACGTTGCTGGCCATCTTCGTGGGCGGTGCGGTCGGCACCGTCGCCCGTTACCTTCTCGACTCGCACCATCCCGTCGCTCAGGGCAACTTCCCGTGGGTGACCCTGGTGATCAACCTGTCGGGCTCGCTCGCCATCGGGCTGCTGGTCCCGCTCACCGGGCACGTCGCGCCACGAGCTCCCTGGGCGCGCCCGCTCTTCGTCGTTGGTTTCCTGGGGGGATGGACCACCTACTCCACGCTGGCCGTCGAGGCCACGTTGCTGGCCAAGGATGGCGACATCGTGACCTTCCTGGCCTATGTGGCGGCCACGGTCATCGGCGGGCTGACGCTCGTCGTGGCCGGCAATGCCCTCGGCCGCAGGATGGTGCCGGCATGAGTAGCTCCTCCCCCACTCTCGGCCTCGCCCTCGTGGTGGCTCTGGCGGGCGGGGCTGGCGCCGTCCTCCGTGCCCTGGTGATCCACCGTGTCGGCGTCCGCAGGGATGACCCGCTGCCCGTGGGAACGATCCTGGTCAACGCGTCGGGCTCGCTGCTGCTCGGGATCCTGACCGGACTCTCCATCTACCACGGCCTGGGATCCCACCTGCTCGCCGTCATCGGGGTCGGGCTGTGCGGCGGCTATACGACCTGGTCCACCGCCAGCTGGGAGACGGTGCACCTGCTGCACACCGGCCACCGCAGAGAGGCGGTCATCTACACGGTGGGTGGACTCGTGGTCTGCCTCGCAGCTGCCGCCGCCGGCATCGGCCTCATGGCCGCAACCTGATCACGGGGAGTCCGAAGGCTCGACGCCGTTCCGTCAATTCCTTCGGCACAAGAACCGGTGTGGTCAGTCCTCGAAAGCCTCCGGGGGCGGGCAGTTGCAAACGAGGTTGCGGTCGCCGTACGCCTGGTTGATCCGGGCCACCGGAGGCCAGTACTTGGCAGCCGTCTGCCCGGACGGGTAGACGGCTGTGTGGCGGTCGTACACGCGCTCCCAGACGGAGACGAGGGCGGCGGCCGTGTGGGGCGCCCCGCGCAGCGGGCTGTCCACCACTTGCCACCGGCCCGACGCCACCTCGTCGATCTCGGCCCGAATGGCGATCATGGCGTCACAGAAGCGGTTGAGCTCGGCGAGGTCCTCGCTCTCAGTCGGCTCCACCATGAGTGTCCCCGCCACCGGGAAGCTGACGGTGGGCGCATGGAAGCCGTAGTCGATGAGCCGCTTGGCCACGTCGTCGACCGTGACGCCGGTCGCCTTGGTCAGTCCCCGCAGGTCGAGGATGCACTCATGGGCCACCAGACCGTGCTTCCCGGTGTAGAGGATCGGGTAGGACGGCGCCAGCCGGGCCGCCACGTAGTTGGCCGCAAGGACCGCCGACTTGGTGGCGTGGGCCAGCCCCTCGCCTGACAGCATCCGGATATACGCCCAACTGATGGCCAGGATGCCGGCGCTGCCGAAGGGTGCCGCGCTCACCGGGCCGATCCCGTCACGATGTGTGGGACGCGGGTGCAGCGGATGCGACGGGAGGAATGGCACAAGATGCTCGGCGACGGCCACCGGCCCCACCCCGGGTCCTCCCCCGCCGTGGGGGATGCAGAACGTCTTGTGGAGGTTCAGGTGCGAGACGTCGCCTCCGAACTGCCCCGGCTCGGCCAATCCGAGCAACGCATTCAGATTGGCCCCGTCGATGTAGACCTGGCCACCGTGCTGGTGGACCAGCGCGCACATGTCGCTGATGCCTTCTTCGTAGACCCCGTGTGTGGAGGGGTACGTCACCATGATGGCCGCCAGGCGCTCGCTGTGCTCCTCGCACTTCCGACGGAGGTCCTCGAGATCGACCGTGCCGTCGGTCAGCGCCCCCACCACCACGACGCGCATGCCCGCCATGACCGCGGAGGCTGCATTGGTGCCATGCGCGCTCGATGGGATGAGACAGACATTCCGTCCGTCCTCACCCCGTGACCGGTGATACGCCGCGATGGCGAGGAGCCCCGCCAGCTCTCCCTGGCTGCCGGCGTTGGGCTGGACGGACACCTTGGCGTAGCCCGTCACCCGCGCCAGCCACTCTTCCAGTTCGTCAATGAGCGACAAATAGCCGGGCGTCGTGTCGATCGGCGCGAACGGATGCACGTCCGCGAACCCGGGCAGGCCGACGGGCTCCATCTCGGTGGTCGCGTTCAGCTTCATGGTGCACGACCCCAAGGGGATCATGCCCCGATCGAGCGCAAAGTCCTGGTCGGACAGCCGGCGCAGGTAGCGCAGCATCGCCGTCTCGGAGTGGTGCTCCGAGAAGACGGGGTGGCCGAGAATCGGGCCCCGACGCAGGAGCGTGTCAGGCAACGCTGTGTCGGAGCTCGCTTCCCCGTCCCGCGCGCCAAAGGTCTCGAGTACCGCTGCGATGTGCGCAGATGTGGTCGTCTCACCGCACGAGATCCCGACGTGATCTTCGTCGACGAGTCGCAGCAGCACCCCGCGTCCACGGGCATAATCGACGAGCGCCGCCGCCCGACCGGGCGCCACGACGACCACCGTGTCGAAGAACTCCCGATGGAGCAGGCTGAGGCCGGAACCGTGCAGCCCGGCCGCCAGGTCGACTGCGCGGCGGTGGACCCGGCGGGCAATGCCGCGCAGCCCTTCGGCACCGTGGTAGACCGCGTACATGGAAGCAACCACTGCCAACAAGACCTGGGCCGTGCAGATGTTGGAGGTCGCCTTCTCTCGGCGGATGTGCTGCTCACGCGTCTGCAGCGCGAGCCGATAGGCCGGGCGGTGCTCCGCATCGATCGAGAGCCCGACGAGACGTCCCGGGAGATCGCGCTCGAGGCCCCTCGTGACGGCTATGAAGGCCGCATGCGGACCGCCGTACCACAGCGGGACGCCGAATCTTTGGGAGGAGCCAACGGCCACGTCTGCGCCCCAGTCCCCCGGCGGCTTGAGCAGGGTCAGCGCCAGCAGGTCCGCCGCCACGGTGACCAGCGCGCCCTTGGCGTGCGCGGCAGCGGTAAGGGCTTCGAAGTCACGCAGCGCACCCGAGCAACCCGGATACTGCTGCACCATCCCGAAGTAGTCACCTGAAGGGGCGCCGGCGTCCAGGTCGACGACGTCCATGACGAGTCCGAGCGGTCCAAGGCGCGTGGCCAGCACAGCGACGGTCTGGGGCAGGCAGTCGGCGTCGACGATCACCCGATTCGAATCGCTGGTGGCCCGGCGGCGCATGAGGGTGACGGCCTCCGCCACCGCCGTGCTCTCGTCGAGCAGCGAGGCGTTGGCCGTGTCGAGACCGGTGAGATCGGTCACCATCGTCTGGAAGTTGAGGAGGGCCTCCAACCGTCCCTGGCTGATCTCGGGCTGGTAGGGGGTGTACGCGGTGTACCAGGCGGGGCTCTCGAGCACGTTGCGCCGGATGACTCCCGGCGTGATGGTCCCCGAGTAGCCGAGACCGATCATGGGCTCCGCAATCGTGTTGCCGGCGGCGAGCTGCCGGAGCTCGTCGAGCACCTGGTGCTCAGAGACGGCCGGGGGAAGGTCCAGGGTTCCGAGACTGCGGACACTGCCCGGGACTGCTGCGTCGACGAGCGCGTCGAGCGTCTCGTAGCCGAGAACCTTGATCATTCCCTTCTGCTCCTCGTCCGAAGGGCCGACGTGGCGTCGTACGAAATCCTCGAACGGCTCGAGGGCCTCGGATCGGTTGCCGACATGCTGCTCGCTCACAGGGATCTCCTCAGGTGTTCCACGCGTCACGCGGAACTGGTCGGACGTCCTCCCCGCTCTGTCACTGGACCTGAGAGCCTCACCGTGACCCGCACGGCTTCCACCTTCGGTGCAGGCATCGCCTGCTTTCCAGAGTTGCCTCACCGGAGCGGTATGTCGGCCTGAGAGTTTCTCGGGGAGAGTTGCTCCTCCGGCGTCCCCCCGACTGCGTACAACGGGGACTCTGGCGCTCCAGTTCAAACGGCGTATTCGGTTGTGGGGCCCACTATACGGCACCACCCGTGGCCGCCAGGTTGGGAAACCGCCGGCTATTCGCTCTCGTCACGGATGGGCCACAGGGGCGGACGCACCAGACGGGCCGGGAGCTCCCGGCCGCGCTGGACGATCGTGATGGCGTCCCCGTCGAGCAATCGCGCGTCGGCATCGACGAAGCCCAGCCCGATCCCCCGTTCCCGCATCGGCGAGAAGTTGCCACTGGTCAGGATGCCGACTTGTACCAGGCCCTCGCACAGCAACGCGCCGTCTCGCAGCGGCTGGCGCCCGTCCGCCACAAAACCCCGCAGCCGCCGGGCCGGACCGTTCGCCCGCTCCTCTTCCAGCGCGGCCCGTCCCGTGAAATCTCCCTTGTCCCACCCGATCACCCAGCCCAAGCCCGCCTGAAGGGGGGTGATGCCCGGGCCGAGCTCGTGGCCGTGGAGCGGGAGCCCGGCTTCCAGGCGCAGCGTGTCGCGCGCGCCCAATCCCGCCGGGACAACGCCCTGCCCCAACACCGCTTCCCAGAACCTGGTGGCCACCTCTGCGGGGATGGCGCATTCCACGCCCTCCTCCCCCGTGTACCCCGTACCGGCGACCAGGCATGTCGCACCAGCCCAGTCGAAGCGCTTGACGGCGAACCGATGGACCGTGGCGGCCTCAGGCGACACCTGCGCCAGCCGAGAGCGTGCCTCGGGACCCTGGATGGCGATGATCGCCCTCTCTCCGGTGACGTCTCTCCCGCCGATGGCCGCGACGACATCCGTGGTGTTCGAGGCGTTGGGCATGACGTCGAACCGGTCGTCGTCGACCCACCACACGATGATGTCGTCCACCACGAAACCGTCCTCGTCGAGGAGGTGGGTGTACTGGGCCCGGCCCGGATGGATCCGGGTCAGATCGTTGCTCAAGGAGTGCTGCAGGTGCTCGAACGCGTCGGCTCCATGGACACGTACCGTGCCGAGGTGGCTCACATCGAAGGCGACCGCAGACGTGCGACAGGCCCGGTGCTCGGCCACCGTTCCCGAGGGATACGCCAAAGGCATCTCCCAGCCACCGAACGGGACCATCTTGGCCCCGAGTGCGACGTGCGACGCATGCAGCGGAGAGATCCGGAGTGGGGCGACTGTGCTGTCGTCGGCGTTCACGCAGCCAGACTAGGCCGCTCCGGACAACAATCCGTGTGACGCAATCAACGAGGTGAAGTCACGTTGGTACACAATGGAGATGGGCACCTCGGGGTAGAGCTCACGCATGCGCCGGACCTTGCGGTTCTTGCGGGTCACCAGCCGTTGGTCGGCGGTGGTGAGCTCAATGAACACGCCCCTGCGGGGCAAATAGAAGTCGGGACGGAATCCGGAAACGGGTGAGCCGCTGCTGTCCCACGCCAGCGGAAACTCAACCGGCTCGTACTCCCACCGCTCGCCTGAGAGGTCGAGAAGGGTGGCGAACAGACGCTCGGACGGATGGGCGAAACGGATCTGCCCTGCGGGCCCGCAAGCCGGATGGCGAATGCGTCCGACACGCGCTGGGTCCTTCGAGGTCACTCCCCCGAGGCCCGCGCGACCTGTACTCGGGTGGGCCTCGTCTTGGGCGGTGCGGCCTTGGCGGCTGCATCCAGGCTCACGATGTCCGCGTCCAACTCCTCGACCACACCCGCCAGCGGCACGA
The DNA here is from genome assembly GCA_963741995.1 of uncultured Acidimicrobiaceae bacterium. GTDB lineage: Bacteria > Actinomycetota > Acidimicrobiia > Acidimicrobiales > RAAP-2 > Bog-473. Next base: position 445,801 of record CAVUKI010000009.1, on the reverse strand, counting down.
TGTTGAACACGCCTTGACCCCCTGCCAGGAGATCGACGACCTCACCGTTGGAGCGGGCCAGGACCGAGCTGGTCCCGGTCAGCACGAGGTTGGCTGACGCCAGGTCCGAACCGAGATCCTCTCGTAGGCATTCAACAGCTCGCCGCGCCGACTGCAGCGACACCCCGGAATCGAGCAGCTGCTTGATCACCTTCAGCTCGAGCACGTCGGAATAGGCATAGATACGTCGGGAGCCGCTGCCCTTGGCCGTCGCCACTGTGGGCTGGAGCAGGCCAGTACGGGCCCAGTAGTCGAGCTGCCGGTACGAGATCCCCACGAGGCCACAGACCTGCGGCCCATGAAACCCCCCGACACGGGGTACGTCGTCGACCATCACACCTCCCGGCAATCCCACTCCTGCGCTGCCACTCCGACCGGTCACTCTAGTGCACGCAGGACGACACAGCAGTAGTTACGAGTCCGTTATTCGGGAGGAATTTCTGGGTCTAGTGGCTCCTTGGCCCAGACCACCACAGCCCCGAGCACGGAGAGCCCCACCCGGTGCCCAGGCTCGAGTGGCTCGCCCCCGGTGACCCGCACGACCAGGTCGGGCAGGTCACCGGCATCGGGCCGGACCCGCACCACAGCATCGTGGCCGTAGTACTCGTAGCTCTGCACCGTGGCCACCACCCCACCGTTGGAGCCGAGATCGAGCTTGATCTGCTCCGGGCGGACCATGACCCGGGCCGGCCCTGGAAGGAGAGGCCCATTCCCCGCTGTCACGGAAAGGTGGCCCAACGCGGTGCTCGCCGTGCCGTCGTGGACTTCACCGTCCAGGACGTTCGACTCCCCCAGGAAGTGCGCCAGCTCCACATCGCCGGGGCGGCCGTACAGCGCTGTCGGGGTATCCAACTGGGCGATGACACCGTGGCGCAGCACCGCGACCTGATCCGCCATCGACAGCGCCTCGTCCTGATCGTGGGTGACCAGAATGGAGGTGGTGCCGGCCTGGCGCAGCACGGCGAGAACGTCGGAGCGGACCGAGGAGCGCATGGCCGCGTCGAGCGACGAAAAGGGCTCGTCCAAGAGGACGATCTCGGGCCCGATGGCGAGTGCCCGGGCGAGGGCGACCCTCTGTTGCTGCCCGCCGGAGAGCTGGTGCGGGTAGCGCCGGCGGTACCCGGACAGCCCCACGAGCTCGAGGAGCTCATCGACCCGGCTTCGGCGATCCGTGCCGCGGGGAAGGCCGAAGGCAACATTGCGCCCCACGTTCAGGTGCGGGAACAGCGCGCCTTCCTGCGGGACATAGCCGATACGACGTCGCTCGCTGGGCACGAAACGACGGGCCGCATCGTCGACGAGCTCCTCCCCGATCCGGACCTCGCCGGCGTCCGGCCGTTCGAAGCCGGCCGAGATCCTCAACAACGTGGTCTTGCCACTGCCCGATGACCCGAGAATGGCCGTGAACGAACCGGCGGAAACGGTCAGATCCACCCCGCGCAGAACCGGTTGGGGCCCAAATGCCTTGGCCACCCCTGCGATGTGGAGGTCCTTCATGTCGACGCCATTCTGGTCTGCATCAGTGCGTTCGGCGCGTCCAGAGCACTCTGGCCGCCTGCCCCCATCCGAGCCGGCTGGCGGTCGAACCAGCGACCGAGCACGAAACCCGGTACGGCGGCGATGAGCACCATGACGGCGGCATAGGGGGCGGCCTGGTCGTACGAGACGTTCGACTCGTAGGCCCAGAACTGCGTGGCCAGCGTCTCCACGTTCGTCGGATGGAGGACGAGCGTGGCCGTGAGCTCGGTCGCCGTTTCCAAGAACACCAGTGCGAAGGCGGCGACCAGGCCGGGACCCATGAGCGGCAGGGTGACGCGCCACAACACGGAGCGACGGCTCACCCCGAGCGAACCGGCCACCTCTTCCAGCCCGACCGGCGCGCGCGCCACTGCGGCGCGGACCGACACGACCGCCAGAGGGAAGAACATGATCGCGTAGGCGACCACCAGCAACTGGCTGGATTGGTAGAAGCGGCCCTGCAGGAAGTGCTCGGTCACGTAGGTGAGACTCAGTGCGATGACGAGGCCGGGCACGGCGAGGACCACCAGGTTGGATCGCTCCAGGCCGAGCACCTCCCGCCGCGGAAAGCGCACCGACAAGAGCGCGATCGGGACGGCGGCGATTGTGGAGAGGATTCCGGCCGCCGCCGCGTAGCCGAATGTGTTCAGCGTGGCTTGGGACAGGGAGGCCGCCGCCGGCAATGTGCTGCTTCCGCCCTTGAGCATCAGAGAGGCGATGGCCCCGACAGGGACGCCGAGGGCCAGGACGACGAGGAGGGCGACACCCCCGAACGCCACGGGCCGGAGGCGACCCAACGGAAGAGGGCGGAGCTCCCGGGCCGCGCCCGCACCCAACCGTGACGCGCGACCGCGCCCGCGAACCGTGTCCTCGCTGGCCAGCAGCAATGCGCCGAGGAGCACGAGAATCAGCGAGAGGGCACAGGCGGCCGGCTCGTTGAACCCGACCTGGAACTCGCTGTAGATCTCGGTCGTCAGGGTCTGGTAGCCCAGGATCTCGAAGGCACCGAACTCGGCCAGCACGACCAACCCGACCAAGATCGCCCCACCGTAAATGGCGAGCCGGGCCTGCCCTACCGTGACGGTCCAGAAGGTCCTCACCCGGCCGAGCCCGAGGCTGCGCGCCACCTCCTCTTGCGCCGGGTCCGCCCCGCGCAGGCTGGCCGCGACAGGAAGGAACACCAAGGGGTAGACGGCCAGAGTCATGACCAGCACGGCCGCCCAGAAGCCGGCGATGGAAGGAAAGATCGCCTTCCATCCGAAGCTCACGACGAAGTCCGGGATGCCGAGCGGGATGACGACGAGTATGGCGAGGAGGCGGCGACACGGGACATCCGTCCGCTCCACGAACCACGCGGCGAGCGTGCCGACGACAACGCTCAGGGCAGTCACCACCACGACGAGCGACACGGTGTTCCAGATCAACGTCGCCGTGAGGCTGCGAAACAGGAGCTGGTGCAGCTCGGCCCATCCGACTTGCGCCGCCTGGATCAACAGGAACACCAGCGGCAACAGGACCGCGACCGACACGAGGACGGCTCCGGTGGTGAGTACCGGCGGCAACCGGCGGCCGCCCCGGCGGCGACCGTGAGCCGGGAGGCCTCCCGTCACAGCAGTTGCGCCCCTTGCTCCCGCTTGCATCGCACCCGCGATCGCCGCCTTCCGAATCTGCCCGTATCTTAGGCGGACCTAACTTTAAGAACCCGCACGCGACCAGGTCAAGCCGGCAGGCGTCAGAGTGGAGCGGGTCCACCCCCCGCAAGATCGGCCCGTCCTTCCAGGGGGCTCGAGGGCTCGGCGTGGAAGCGAACGGGAATGCGGCCGGCTCGCCTCGCTTCGGCGCCGGCCTCGACCGCGAGTCGCATGGCCCGGGCCATGGCCACCGGATCATGGGCCCGATTGACGGCCGTCGCCACGAGGATGCCGTCACAGCCCAGCTCCATGGCCAGGGCGGCGTCCGACGCCGTGCCGATACCCGCGTCCAGGATCACTGGGACGTCAACGGCTTCACGGAGCAGGGCGATGCTGTGCGGGTTGCGGATGCCCAACCCGCTCCCGATCGGTGAGCCGAGCGGCATGATCGCCGCGCAGCCGACCTGTTGCAGGCGGAAGGCCAGGACGGGGTCGTCGGTGGTGTAGGGCAGGACCACAAAGCCGTCCTCGGCGAGCTGTTCGGCTGCGCTCAGAAGTTCGACCGCGTCCGGAAGCAGGGTGCGGTCGTCGCCGATTACCTCCAGCTTGACCCAGTCGGTGCCGAAAGCCTCCCGTGCCAACTTGGCGGTGAGCACGGCTTCCGACGCCGTGAAACAGCCGGCTGTGTTGGGCAGTACGCGTACGCCCAGATCCTGCAAGAGAGACAACAAGGATCCTCGACCGGCGGCCTCGACGCGCCGGACAGCGATCGTCGCCATGGCGCTTCCCGACTCCTGGAGGGCGGCGCCCAGCACCTCGAGGCTGGTCATGCCGCCAGTGCCGAGGATGAGGCGCGAGCCCAGCGCGTCACCGGCGATGCAGAGGCCGCCCTCGGGTGGGACGGGCGTGCCGGGACCGGCGTCGTTGCGGGTCACCGGACGACGATACCCCGGTACCCGCCTATGGTGGCTCGGTGCCGGACCCGACACCGCCTACGGCGTTGACCATCGCCGGCTCCGACTCGGGCGGGGGCGCGGGTGCCCAGGCCGACCTGAAGACCTTTGCCGCCCTGCGCGTGTACGGCACATGTGCGGTGACCGCGGTAACCGCACAGAACACGGCCGAGGTGCGCGGCGTCGTTGCCCTCGAGCCCGCGTTCGTGCGGCAACAAGTCGAGACGGTGCTCGACGACTTCGCCGTGCGCAGCGTGAAGACGGGGATGCTGGCGACGGCCGACATCGTGACGACGGTGGCGGACCTGGCCGCCAGCGGGTTGCTCGCCCAGCTGGTGGTGGATCCGGTCCTGGTCTCCTCGACCGGGCACCCGCTCCTGGAGCCCAGCGGCGTCACCGCCTACCTGGAGCAGCTCCTCCCCCACGCACTGGTCGTCACGCCGAACTTGCGGGAAGCCGCGGTGCTCGGCGACACCGACGTCGAATCCCTCGCGACGCTCGACGCTCGGATCGCCGTCGCTGAGCGGATCAGGGCGACGGGTGCCCGCTACGTGGTGGTGAAGGGGGGCCACCTCACCGACTCGGCAGACGATGTCGTGGCGGGACCAGACGGGATCGTCGTCCTGCCGGGCAAGCGGGTGGGCACCGGGAACGACCACGGCACCGGTTGCTCGCTCTCGGCCGCGGTGACGGCCCACCTGGCCCGGGACGCGTCGGTATCCGAGGCGATCTCGCTGGCCAAGGCGTTCGTTGCTCGGGCCCTGGCCGGCGGCGCGGACTGGCGGCTGGGCGCCGGCCACGGCCCCCTCGACCATTTCGGGTGGTCCGGACCGCCGTAGGCTTGGGGCGTTATGCCAGACGTATCCGAACCGCGGCGACCCCCGGCTCCGGGGGGAATCTCCATGCGGCCGGCAATGATTGTCCTCGGCCTGGCCGCGCTGATCCTCGTCCTTTTCGTCACGATCGGCATCGTGTCCACCCAGTCCCCTGCTGCAGTGAAGCACTCCGACGCTGAGGTGGCGGTCCCGGGAATCTCGCTCCGTGCAGTGCAGGCTGCGGAGTCACTCTCTCCGATTGTGAGCACCGGCGAGCCACCGAACAACATCATCAACGCCGTCTCCGTCCCGGCGGGCTCGGTTCGGGTCTCACATCAGAACAACAGCGCGGGGGCGGGCCAGTACGACGCGCAGGTGACCTTCAGCTCCAGCAATTCGCAGGCGGCGCTGCTCGCCTTCTACGCCGCCGACATGAAAGTCCAGGGTTGGCAGATCTCTGATCAGGGGGCAGCGAGAAACGACCCGGGTGCCCTCGAGGTCCTGGGCAAGCTCGCAGGTTCAGACGGCTACTACTGGGAGATGGGCGCAACCGTCAACGCGACGAGCTTTCGACCGGGTGGACCCCCCCGTGGGACTACACAGTTCACCGTTCGGCTCTTCCAGGTACCCGATCCCGAGTAGCGCGTCGCGCTCGGCGTGGGTGCGGCGCTCAGTTCGAACCGGCGCCGACGGTTGCATCCGCCGCATCGACAGGAAGGATGTCGGGCGTCGGGGCCGGTTCGGTCAGCAGGTAGCCCCACACGAAAAAGTTGATCGGGTAGAGCAGGTACCCCACCCGCGGATCAGGGGCCAGCAGGATGAGCGCGGACATGACGACACCGGCGATCAGGCAGACCTCGGCCGCTGTGCTCGGGGTACGGCGATACAGATGGCGCGCCAGGAGCACCGCCAGCACGATCCCGACGGCGAGGGGCAGCGCCCGGCTGAGTGAGGGGAACTCGCTCACCAACAAGTGACCGGGCAAGGCACTCGCAGCCGTCGTCGGGATCTTGCTCAAACCGAGCGGGAACAGCACGACATCGTCAATGAGGGCGAAGGGGCCGCGCAGGGCGAAGGGGAAAATCGTCGGGACGGCGACGACGACCATCCCGGCCAGCATGGAGAACGGGCGGCGCTGGCCGTCGCGCCCACGTGCTGCGAAGAGCGCCAGCGCAGCGAGCGGCCAAGCGGTGAACTTCATAGCCGAGGCGATGCCGAAAATGACGCCCGAGGCAAAGGGCCTTCGCCGCTGTGCCAGCACGATGGCGAGGAGCAGGAACGCCACGACAGGGATGTCGTCGCCCCCGGTGGCCAGCGGCAGCGAGGCGAGCGGGAGGATGATGAGCGCCTGAATGGCGCGGATCTTTCGTCGCCCATCCGCCCGACAGAGGTAGAGGGCGACGGCAGCCACGCCGAGGGTCGTGAGACAGAAGAAGATCCGTGCGTCACTCAGTCCGTTGTTCGGCCAGATCTCGCTCGGAATGCCGGCCACGGCCATGAGCGGCAGGTAGGGCAAGAAGCCCTCGAAGTCCGGCTGACCTGGGGGGTGGTACTTCACCGGATGATGGAGACGCACCGGCACGACGTACGGATCCGTGCCGTGCACGAGGTCCTGCCCTCCGACCTCGACGGTGACGACCTCGGGCTGCTGGTGGGATCCGGCCACACCGTCGAACCGCCACAAGATCTCAAAGCCCATCGGGATGGCGAGAGAGCCGGCGAACACGCACACCGCCACCACGATCCGCGTCAGCCAGGCGCGCCGGTGCTGGCGCTTCGTCAGGCCGTGCCCCACCTGTCGCCGGCGGGCTCGGCGCAGGGCCCCGGCCAGCACCGCGGAAGCCACCGCACCGAAAACGAACGGGAGCAACGCCATGCGGCCCCACACCTGGTACAACGCGTTGCTCGACGTGTAGATGGTGAGGAGGGCGAACAGCGCGCTGATCCCGTACAACAGCGCGTCGCCCACTTCCGGCGAGATCCCTTTGATGCGCGCCGACAACCGCAGCCACTGGTCGGTCAAGGCGAGGCCCAGGTCGGGATTGTCGTCGCGGAGTCGGTCAGCATGGCCTCACAAAAGCCTCGCACACAGGAGGGGATGCGTGAAGGAGCCCCCTCGACTGATCCTAAAGGTGGAGTTGACGGAGGTAGAACGCCAATTCGGCCTCCAAGCATGCGGCCAGCGTGTCAGCCCGCCGGAAGCCGTGTCCCTCGCCCTCGAAGAATTCCAGGTCGCAGTGGGTCCCCGCCGCCGTCAGGGCGGCTCGCATGCTCTCAGCCTGTGCAGGGGGCACCACGGGGTCCTCGGTCCCCTGGAGCAAGAGCACGGCACCCCCCATGGAACCGGCACGATGGACGGGAGAACGCTCCTCGTAGAGCAGACGCGCCTCGGGCAGCTGCCCGATCAACCGATCGGTGTAGTGGGCCTCGAAATCGTGGGTGGTGGCGACGAGTCCGAGGAGGTCGGTGACCCCGTACCACGAGGCGCAGGCCGCGAACCCCTCCCCCGCCGCCAGCGCGTTGAGAGCCGTCATGCCGCCCGCACTGCCGCCCCGTACGGCCATCCGCTGCGGATCAACCTCACCGTGTGCCGCCAGGTACAGGGCCGCGTCGAGGCAGTCCTCCGAGTCGGCGACGCCCCACTGGCCCCACAGGGCGCAGCGGTAGGCCCGCCCGTAACCCGAGCTGCCCGCGTAATCGACACAGGCGACGGCAAAGCCGCGGGTTGTGAAGAACTGCAACGTCAGGTCGAACCCCGCCTGGCAGGACGACGTCGGACCTCCGTGGCACCACGTCACCAGCGGAGGCGTGCTCCCCGGGGGGCCTCTCGTCTCTCCCAGGGCCGGATGGAACAGCGTGCCGTGCACCGGACGGCCCGTCCGCCCGGCCAAGGTGAATGCCTCTCCCACCGCGACGTCCGAGTCGCCGAGGGTCACGTCGGCCTTCGGGCGCAGGGGCCGGGAACCCCCTTCGGCCTCCCACAGCCAGACGGTGCACGGTGCGTCGGGCGTGGTGCCGATCAGGGCCACACCCTTCCCGTGCGCGCAGAGCGCGGCGATGGAGACACACGGCTGTGCCACCGGAGTCGGCGGCCCGGCTTCACCGGGGGCGTCCAACCGGACGAGCGCGTCCCGCCCTGAGACGGTCATCCGGGCGATGAGCGTCCCGTCGGCCATCTCCGCCATCGTGCGCTGGCTGAGCACCCAGTCCGGCCCGTGGAACTCGGCCTCCAGCCCGGCCATCGGAAGCGGTTCCTCGTCCGCGCCGATGCGGCCCGAATGGAGGTAGGGCTGCCACCAACCCTGCCGATCGGAGACGAAGCGCAAGGACCCGTCCCGGCCCCAGTCGGGCTGGCCGACCGATTCCGCCGGGCCACCGGCGACCCGCCACGCCGGTCCCACCGCCCGCGGCGCCTCGTGCTCGTGCGAGGTGCAGGCGACGCGACCGAGGGGCAGGAGCAAGACGGTCGAGGCATCCCACGGCATGTCCGGATGGTCCCAGGCGACCACGGCGAGACGGTCACCGGATGGATGTGGCCGAGGTGTGCCGAAAAAATCATGCCCGTCCAGAAGCGTGGTCTCGCACGGCGACTCGGCCCGCGTCGACAGGGCGACCACACTGCGCACCGGCCGAGCCGCCCCCTCGTGATGGGTCTCCCGTACGGCCAGGACCCACTCGCCGTCCGCCGTCGCGCTCAGTCCCCCGTGACGGTGCACGTCGCCCTGCGGAGGGATTGCGTTGAGGGGGGCCGGAGCGACCCCTCCGGACCCATTGGCCGCGCCGTCGCAGAACCACACCCTCTGGTCAGACTGGTCGACATAGGCGAAGGCGCCGGCGGACCGGCCGGGCACGAGACAGAGCGCACCCCCGCCGTACTCGTTGACCCGACTGCGGATGCTCACGCCCTGCGGAGAGTGGTCCGTCATGCCCCCGGCGCCGGCCCGGACGAGCACGGTCCGTCCTCCCTCCGCAGGCCGTGATTCGAGCCAGTAGACCGCGTCACCATCCGAACACAGCTCTGACAGGGACACCTTGGCCCGGGCCACGTCCCTTGCCGCAAGCGGCGAGGCCCAATGCCCGTACCCTGGAGTGGTGGTCACGTTCCGAACGTACCCGTTGCAACAGAACGCGGCTGTTGACGGCGGCACCGCCCTCTACAGTGAGGCCGTGCGCTTTGCGGCCTACCTGCTCTCAAAGGCGGGGGCGGTCATCCGGCCCGCGGTGGTCGAGCTGGCCGACACCGACCTCCCTGAGGGCGAGGTTCTCGTTCGGGTCGAGTGGTCCGCCATCAACTTCAAGGACGCCATGGTCACCCGGCCCGGGAACCGTGTGGCCCGGGTCTTCCCGCTCGTCCCCGGCGTAGAGCTGACGGGCAGCGTCGAGGAGAGCACGAGTCCCGAGTTCACGCCGGGACAACGTGTCCTGGTGCAGGGTTACGACCTCGGAGTGGACCGTCACGGCGGCTTCGCCGCCTACGCGCGCGTCCCGGCCGACTGGGTGGTGCCGCTCCCGGAAGCCCTGACGTGTCGCACGGCCGCCATCATCGGCCTGGCCGGCTGCACCGCCTTGTTGTCTCTCCGCCGTCTCCTTCATCACGGCACAACACCCGATGACGGACCGATCCTGGTCACCGGCGCCTCCGGTGGCGTCGGGAGCGCCGCCGTGGCCCTCCTGGCCCATGCCGGTTTCGAGGTCGTCGCCTCCTCGGGCAAGACGGCAGAACACGAGTACCTGAAGGAGCTCGGGGCCAGCCGCGTGGTCGGGCGCGAATTCACCGAGGACGACGGCCGGACCTTGGGGCCCCAGCTGTGGGCGGGCGTCGTCGACTGCGTCGGCGGGAGGGCGCTGGCCGAAGCGCTCCGAACCGTTCGCTACGGCGGTGCCGTCGCCGCCAGCGGGCTCACCGGAGGCAACGATCTGGCCACGACCGTCTACCCGTTTATCGTGCGCGGCGTCGCTCTTTTGGGAATCGACACCGTCATGACGCCCATTGCGGAGCGGCGCGAGCTCTGGCAGGAGATGGCCGATGCGTTCCCGCTCCAGCATTGCGAAGAGATGGTCAACGAAGAGATCGGCCTCGACGGGCTCACCGCTGCACTGGACCGGGTGCTCGATGCCGCCGTGCGCGGTCGGATCCTCGTCAACCCCGCAGCGCGCGCCGAGGCGCCCGGATGATCAGGAGCCGGCGTAGACCGGTGAGACTTTGATCGTCCCGTTCCCGCAGGGCCCAATGGCCAGCTGGAGCGGCGGCGAGGCCGTGGTCGCACCTGGCATGGTCACATCGGCCGACTCGGAGGTGGGGCAGCTCGTCTCCGAGCCGACCGGTACATCCGAGAACTGGTAGGCGAACTCCGCCGTCGAGGACGGCGCCAACGAAATGGAGGAAGGTGGCGCATTGGCCGCGCTCGAGACGGTGACCGTCAGACCGTTGGCCATCGTGACCGTGAGCGGTGCCCCGCTCCCCGAGAAGAGCGCCATGGTGGGATAGCCGTTGACCGTGCACGATGCGGTGCCGGTGTTGGTCACGGTGATCACGCCGGTGATCGTCCCGGCCGCCCCCTGGCCCTGGCCGGGCGAGGCCGTGATGTGATTGCACGCGCTCGACGTCGCCGCTGTCGATGTCGTCGCGGCGGCTGTCGTGGTGGTGGTGGTGGTGGTCGGAGTCGACGCGGTCGACGCGGCGGCGCGAGTGGTCGTCGTGACGTGCTTGGAGGCGGTCGGGCTGTTGCTGCACGCGGCGAAGAGAACGCCGGCGCACGCCACGAAGGCGAGCGCCCAGCGAGGTGCCGTCACCCTTCGAAATCCTCGGGCCGCACCGAGTCGAGGAACTGCCGGAACTGACCCACCAGTTCGTCGGGGGTGTCGTCCTCCTCCTCCTCGGCGTCGAGCGCGAGGATGATCCCCTCGGACTCCATGAGCTCGTCGGAAACGAACAGGGGGGACTCGGTCCGCACGGCGACCGCCACTGCGTCGGACGGCCGGCTCGAGACGATCGTCCGCTCTTCCCCGCGCACCAGATGCATCTCGGCATAGTAGGTGGACGCACGCAACTCGGTGATGATCACCCGCTCGACACTGATATCGAGCGCACCCAGCATGTCCTTCACCAGATCGTGGGTCAGCGGCCGAGGCATCGTCACTCCCTGGAGGGCATAGGCGATGGCCGTTGCCTCGGGGCTCCCGATGAAGATCGGCAATGTGCGCCCCTCACCCCCGGTTTCCTGCAGCAGGAGCACCGGCGTGTTCGATTGCAGGTCCACTCTGACGGCACGGAGAAGCACACGGACCATGACTGAAATGTAGCGCCCGATCCCGGCCCTGCGTCACCCCCCCAGATGGTGGCGCAGTGCCTGGCGGAGCAAGGTGGCTCGCATCGACTGCCCGAGCGCAGCCAGCTGATCGGCCCCGTCGACGGCCCGCTGCCGAGATTCGGGGTTCCTTTGCCGCAAAAGAGGGATCACCACCTGCTCAATGAGACCCAACTCGCGATCGGCCGCGTTCCGGTAGAGGCGCAGGTGGCGTGGCTCGATCCCGAAGGCCCGGAACGCCGCCGCCAGCTTGGCCAGCGTGAGGGCATCGTCATCGTAGGTCTCGATACCCGCCACCGTCACACACTCCACGAGGCCGAATCCCTTGAGTCCCGCCAACTCGTCGAGCGAGAGGCCGCTGGCCGCACAGAGTTCGTCGGCCGACAGGCTCGCGCCGGTGACCATCGCCGGCGCGGGACCCGGCGCGCCTGCTGCCGCGACCTCACCCGTCTTCGTCTCACCCTTCGGCGTCCGCGCGTCACTCGGAGCCGGCGCGGCGCGTCGACGTCGCGGCTGCTTCCGTCGGTCGGGGAAGCACCGTTCCGTTGCCACGTCCGGCCGGTGCGGGTGTCGTCGGCGCCGGTGGCGACGCGGCGGAGCGGCCGGTCAACGTTGTCGTGGCATCGAGCGCGTCGTTCGGCCGGAGTGCGGCGTGGCGCGGCGCTGACGGCCTCACGTTGTGGAGCCGGCTCGACCGCGGCACTCTTCACCGCCCCGGCTTCGGCCACCACCTGCAGCCCGGGCCGCGCCTGCTTCTCCTCGGGGAGCCGGGCGGTACGACGCGACGCGTCGGCCAGGATGCGGGCCATCGCCTCCTCGTCGGCCTTGGTCGGCTGCTCATGGGCATGGCCCGGCACGACGCCGGCGACCGCGACCGTGTGGACGGGCTGCGCCGCCTTGCCGTTCGGCCGCTCGGATTCGACTTCGTCCCCGAGATCCCCGTCAGCGAGGCGGTCACGGATGACCTTCAGGGGGAGGAAGTGCTCGCGCTGCTGGCGCAGGACCCAGCGCAGACGCTCGACGTCGTGGTCGAAGAACTTGCGGTATCCCGAGGGCGAACGCTCGGGGTTGACCAGGCCCTGGCTCTCGAGGAACCGGATCTTCGAGATCGTGACGTCGGGGAACTCCTCCCGGAGGAGGGTCAGGACGTCACCGATGGAGAGATAGCTGCGGCTGCTCACTCGTTGCCAGCCACCAGGTAGACGAGCTTGAACTTCCCGATCTGCACCTCGTCGCCCGGGGCAAGCGGCACCTCGTCGATGCGTTCCCGGTTCACGTAGGTGCCGTTCAACGAACCCACGTCACGCACCGCGTAGCCCGCATCCACAGGGGTGATCTCTACATGGCGGCGCGACACCGTGATGTCGTCGAGGAAGATGTCACTCTCCGGATGGCGTCCGGCCTTCACGACGTTCTCACCGAGGAGGTAGCGCGCCCCGACGTTGGGACCGCGCGTGACGACAAGGACCCCCGCGCCGTGGGGGACTTCCACCAAGGTGACATCGGGGTGATCTTCAGTCGTCTCACCCTCGTCGGTCGGGTGGAGCGTGATGGTCGCGTCATCGCCGTCCGCAAGCAGCGCGTGCCCGCACGAGGAGCAGAAGTTGACGCCCTCGGGATTGCGGTGCCCGCAGTTGGTACAGAACACGCCGTCCACGGTACCCCACCCCACGAGCGACTTCTCCTGTCCTCATCAGAGCGCAGAACGCCAGGTCAGTCAGCGGTCAGGTCACCATAGGCGACCGCGTCGAGAAGGCTGCCCGGGTCCTCGTCCGCCGCGAGCTCCAGTTCGCAGAGCCATCCTTCGCCGTAGGGATCCTGGTTGATCCTCTCCGGCCCTGCCGTGAGCGCGTCGTTCACCGCCGTGACGGTTCCGGCCAGCGGCGCGTAGATCTCCGACACCGACTTCGTCGACTCGACCTCGCCGAGCTGTCCCCCGGCCTCGATCTCGCTCCCGACGGCGGGCAGGTCGACGAACACGATGTCCCCCAGTGCGTCCTGGGCGTAGTCCGTGATGCCGATCCGCACCGTTGTCCCCTCCTGGCGGACCCACTCGTGCTCCGGCGAATATCGGAGATCCTCGGGGATGATCATGGGGGGCGACCATACCGGACCACCGGCACAGGCCGCAGCCCTGAAGTTCAGGGCAACGTCCGGGCGATGCGCTCGACGTAGGTCGCCACCAATGCCTCGGACGACGCCAGGTCCGCTCCCTCGGCCCAGACGTGCGTGACCGGGTCCGCCGGGTCGGGCACGACGAGGGCCCACCCCTCGTCGGAGACCACCTTGATGCCGTCCACCAGGACCAGGTCGGCCCCCTCCTCTGTCAGCTGTTCCATCAGGGTCCGCATGACCAGGCCCTTTTGCTCCATGGGGGTCGGCACCTCGCCCTCCAGGATGGGCATGGCCGAGGTGGCGTCCACGATCTCGGCCAGGGAGGTCGAGCTCTCCTCCAGGAGCGACACCAGCCGGGCCAGCGCGGCCGCGGCGTCGAAGGCGGGCAGGAACGCCGGGAAGACGTACCCCCCCCGCTGGTCGGAGGCGAAGGACACGCCGCCCGAGGCTGCGGCCTGGAGCAGCGCCGACGGCGACAGCGGCGTCGGCACCAATTCGACCCCCCGCTCCCGGCACAGGCGCTCGGTGCGGTCGCTGGCCGTCACCGGCAGCGCTACCCGGCCGGTCTCACCGGCCAGGGTCGACAACTCGATGAACGCCATGATCGCCTCGTCGTCGGACAGCACGCGTCCCGTCCCGTCGATCAGGGTCAACCGTTCCCCCCCCGCATCGATGACGGCGCCGAGGTCGGCACCGGAGCCCCGGACGGCGTCCGCCACCCTGGCCTCGCTGGCGACGCGGTCCACCGCGATCATGCCCGGCGTCTGCGCATAGGGGTTGATGCTGAGCACGTCTGCGCCCACCTTCGAGAGCAGGCTGGGCATGACGAAGTTGGCGGCGCCGTAGGACAGGTCGAGCACGAGCTTCACCTGGTGTTCGGCGCTCCGGCGCAACCCGAACGCTTCGACGACATCGGCCGTGTACAGCTCGATCGTGCGGGGCGAGAAGTCGATGTCCCCGATTTCGCCGGCGGTGACCCGGCGGAACTCCTCGCGGTGGTACATGCGTTCGACGCGGCGCTGATCGCTCTCAGAGAGGTCGATGCCTCGTTCATCGAAGAAGCGGATGACCACCGACTGGGGGTCATCCGGGCTCAGACGGACGGTGAGGCCGGCGCGGTTGCCGCGCATGCGCACGTGATGTCGCGTGACAGGCACCGTGGCCAACTCGAGATCGTTGACGTTGACGCCCACTGAATTGCAGCCCACCATGAGGGCTCGCTTCAGCACCCGGGCCACACGGCTGGTGTCGCGCGAGGCGGTGATGTACGAACCCTTCTCGAACCCTGATGCCCATGCCTTGGCCAGCCGCACCGCCAGCTCTGGACTGACATCGACGTTGGCGATGCCCTGCACGCCCTCCGGGCCGAACAGGGTGCGCGACCCGCCGGACTCCCACACAATGGACGCGTTGACTTGGGCGCCAGCCTCGACGACCTTGTAGGGATAGACCTTCACGTCGCTCCGGACCTCGGCATGGGCGCCGACGAGGCAGCCTTCGCCGACGACCGCACCGGGCTCGATGCGGGCCCCGACCCGGAGGTCACACGACCGCCCGAGCACCGCGCCTTCAACCCTCACGGCCGGCCCCAGGTAGGAGTTCTCGCCGATGACCGAACGCTGGAGCTCGGCCCGGGCCTCGATCTGGGTGTTGGCGCCCACCGTGGAGTACGCCCCCAGCACGACGTCCTTGTCGATGGTGCAGTTCTCGCCGACGAAGGTCGGCGAGTCGATACGGACCGAGGGGTCGATCGTGGAGTCCCTCCCGATATAGATGCCGGGGCGGAGCTCGAAGCCGGCCACTTCCACGTCGACCTTGCCATCGAGGATGTCCTCGTGCGCCTTGAGGTAGGCCGCTGTCGTGCCGACGTCCTCCCAGTAACCGTCGGCCACATAGCCGTAGAGAGGTTGGCCGGCGTCGAGGACGGCCGGGAACACCTCCCCGGAGAAGTCGACTGACCGGCCCTCGGGGATGCGGTCGAAGATCTCGGGCTCGAGCACGTAAATGCCCGTGTTTATGGTGTCGCTGAACACCTGGCCCCAGCCCGGCTTCTCGAGGAAGCGCTCGATCGTCCCGTCCTCACGTGTGATCACGATCCCGAACTCGAGGGGGTTCTCTACCGCACACAGCGCGATGGTGGCCAGTGCCTCGTGCTTGTCGTGGAACGCGATCACCGACGTGAGGTCGATATCGGTGAGGACGTCACCGGAAATAACGAGGAAGCGCTCGGTCAGCTGCTCGCGCGCGTTGCGCACCGATCCGGCGGTGCCGAGCGGCGTCTCCTCGGTGGCGTACACCATGGAGACGCCCAGCTCGCTGCCGTTACCGAAATAGCTGCGGATGGCATTGGGCAGGAAGGCGACCGTCACCACGATGTCGGTGATGCCGTGACGCCGCAACAGCGACACGATGTGCTCCATCATCGGGCGGCCGACGAGGGGGAGCATCGGCTTGGGCAGGTTGGAGGTCTGCGGGCGGAGCCGGGTACCCTCACCCCCGGCCATGATCACGGCCTTCATACAGCGCTCCGGCGCGCAGCCCGGCCCTGGCGAAAGGCACGCCGCGCGGGTGCGATGTAGCTCCCGGCGGCCCACCAGGCCAGTGCGAGCCCGACCAGGCCCGTCACCCAGCCGATGACCCGGATCGGCTCCTGCCAGCTGGCCGTCCCGTCGCCGAGGAGAAACGTCGGATAGGCGAACATCAGCCCGAATGTTCCCGCCTTGCCCACCCACAACACATCGATGCGCGCCGCTCCGAGCGCGGCCAGCAGCAGCACCATGGCTGACACCAAGACCTCCCGGGCGATAGTGGCGAGACCGAACCAGAGCGGCACGGCACCGTAGATCATGATGGAGATCACGGCCGTTCCCACCAGGATCCGGTCGGCGGTCGGGTCGAGCACCTTGCCGAAGGTCGACACCTGGCCGTAGCGCCGGGCCACGAAACCGTCGACCCAGTCCGTCGCGCCGAGGACGGCCAGCAGGATTGCAGCCGCGATCTGGCGGTGCGCGCCGAAGAGAAGCCAGAGGTACAGCGGGATGCACAGCAGCCGCACCATGGTGATGACATTGGGAGCGGTCAGGATCCGGTCCAGCCCCTCGTCATCCACGCCCAGAGTCTAGGGAGTGCCCCGCGACGTGCCCGTCTGGCGTGTGCCAGAGTGGCGAAGTGCCGCGCTTCGAACCGTTCCAGGGCCTGCGCTACCGACCCGAACTGGCACCGCTGGCCCAGGTCATCGCCCCGCCGTACGACGTGATCTCGCCCACCGAGCGGACGCATCTGGCCTCACGGCACCGGGCCAATGCCGTGCTCGTGGAGCTCCCCGAAACCGATCTTTCCGGTCGACGCGACCGCTACACCGTGGCGAGCGATTTGTTCGCCCGCTGGCGGGACAAGGGCATCATCGTCGCCGACCCGGTCCCGAGCCTCTACCCCTACCGGATGACCGACACCTCGGGGCGTGCCACCACGGGCGTCATCGGGGCGCTGGGCCTGGCCGAGCCCGGGGAGGAGAGTGACATCCTGCCCCACGAGCAGACCCTGCCCAAGCCCAAGAGCGACCGCCTGGACCTGTTGCGCGCCACGTGGGCGAACCTGTCCCCCATCTGGGGCCTGTCCATGGCGGCCGGGGTGACCGCCACGTTCGACCCCACCGACGACGACCCGGTGGCCGACGTCTACGACGACGACGGGGTCAGGCACCAGCTCTGGGTGCTGAGCGACGCCGACACCGTCACCGCCGTCGGCGCTGCGCTCGCCACCGCCCCGGTGGTCCTCGCCGACGGGCACCACCGCTACGAGACCGCCCGGACCTACCAGACCGAGCGCCGCCAGGCCAACGGCGGCCTCCCCGGGCCCTACGACCTGGTGATGGCCCTGGTCGTGGAGCTTTCCGAGGACCAACTGACCGTTGGTGCCATCCACCGCACGGTCAGCGGGCTCCCCGAGGGCTTCGACTTGGTGGCCGCGCTGGCGCCGTGGTTCGACGTCGTCCGCGCCGGCGCCGCCGACGACCGGACGCTGGGCGCGCTGGCCGACTCCCACGCCCTGGCTCTCGTCACGGGCGGCCAGGCCTGCCTGCTCCTGGCCCATGCCGACGTCCAGGAGCAGGAGGGCAACGACCTCGACTCGAACCTCATCGCCACCGTCCTCGCGGCGCTGCCGCCCCACGAGGTGATGCACCGCCACAGCGTCGCCGAGGCGATGGAAGCCCTGCGTGACGGCGAGGGCGAGGCGGCCTTCCTCCTCCGGCCGGTCACGGTCGCGCAGATTGACCAGTGGGCCAACGAGCGGCGCCGCATGCCTCCCAAGACGACGTTCTTCAGCCCGAAGCCACGGACCGGCATGGTGTTCCGGTCTCTCGATCTCCCCTGAGGTGACCACGTGCACGATTCGGTGACGATCCACATGTCTGCCCCGCCCGAGCGGGTCTGGGACCTCGTGAGCGACGTCACGCGGATCGGGAGCTACAGCCCGGAGACCTTCGAGGCCGAGTGGATCGAAGGGGCCACCGGCCCGGCCGTCGGCGCCCGTTTCCGGGGCCACGTGAAACGCAACGGGATCGGCCCCACCTACTGGACGACCTGCACCGTGTCGGCGTGCGAGCCAGGAGAGACCTTCGCCTTCGGGGTGGGAGGCCCTGCCAAGCCCCCGTTGAACGTGTGGCGCTACGACATTGCGCCGGCCGAGGGCGGCTGCGACGTCACGGAGTCCTTCACCCTGAGCCCCTCGTTCGGCCTCCGGCTCTACTGGGCCCTCTGGGGGTGGTCACGGGGCAAGGTCAACCGCAAGGGCATGCGCACGACGCTCGAGCGGATACGGGACGAGGTCGAGGCCACGCCCGCGGCCTAGTCATGGAGGACCGCTCCATCACCCTCCTGCACCTCGAGCTCGGCGACGCCTCGCCCGAGGAGTGCGCGGACAGGGCGCGCCGGCTGGCGCGGGGCGCGGGAGTCGAGCGGGTGACGTGGTGGGGGAACTGCGCGTTCGAGCGCACCGATCTGCCGATGCGCATACGCGACGGCCGCACCCTCCTCCTCGTCGAGGCCGGCGAGGGGTACTCCGTCCCGCCCCCGACTCCGGAGGTCTCCGAGTCCCACTGCTTCCGCCGCGGGCCCCGGCCCAGCCAGGGCATCCTCACCGGCGACCCGACGCTGGGACTCATGATCGTGTGGATCAGCCCGAGATCCCCGGACCTGGCCGCCGGCCTGCGCGACTGGGGTGACTTCATCCACATCCGCCACATCGCGGCGGCGGCAATCCCGGGTTTCACCCAGATCTCGGTCTACGAGAACACCGCCGGGACGGATCCCCGGTACATGCACTTCTACGAGTTCGACAACGCTGAGGCCGAGGCGACGTTCGGGACGATGATCGACCACGTGGCGCCCCGGCTCGGGGGCACGGAGAGCCCGGCCTACACCGAGTGGGCCGATTGGCGGCCGCCCGGCGGGCGCCTCTTCTACTGCAACACGTTCACCCGCCTGGGCGAGGTGGCTTCCTAGTCGACCGTCCAGCTCGAACCGGAACGCAGCAGGGCCGCCACGTCGCCCAATCCGCGCTTGCCCTGCGCCTCGGTGATCTGCTCGGACATCTGTGCCCCGTACTCGGGTCGTTCCACGGCCCGGAAGACGCCGATCGGGGTCGGCTCGTAGGGGCCTCGGGCCAGCCGGGACAACGCGAAGGCGAGGCCGGGGTCGTCCCGCTTCTCGTCGTGGACCAGCAGGGCGTCGAGGCCCACCTCGGCCGCCGACACGATCTCGAGGCTGCCGTCGGCGCGCTGGATGACACCGCGCTCCTCGCCCTCGGCCCCGAACACGATCGGCTGGCCGTGCTGCAGCGGGATCAGCATGCTCGCCCGGGCGTCGCGGCTCGTGATCTTCTCGAACGCGCCGTCGTTGAACACGTTGCAGTTCTGCAGGACCTCCACGAAGGCGGCACCGTTGTGCTGGTGCGCCCGCCGGAAGGTTTCCTGCATGTGGGCCCGGTCCATGTCATGGGTCCGGGCGACGAAGGTAGCCTCGGCGCCGAGCGCCAAGGACACGGGGTTGAACGGCGTGTCGACGGATCCGAACGGGGTCGACTTGGTGACCTTGTGCACTTCCGAGGTCGGTGAGTACTGCCCTTTGGTCAGCCCGTAGATCTGGTTGTTGAACATGAGGATGTTGAGGCGCACGTTGCGGCGCAGCGCATGGATCAGGTGGTTGCCGCCGATGGACAGCGAGTCACCGTCGCCCGAGATGACCCAGACGTCCAGGTCGGGACGCGTCGTTGCCAGCCCGGTGGCAATGGCGGGCGCCCGCCCGTGAATGGAGTGCATGCCGTAGGTGTTCATGTAATACGGGAAGCGGGCCGCACAGCCGATGCCCGAGAGGAACACCGTGTTCTCGCGCCGCACGCCGAGGTCGGGCATGAGCATCTGGACGGCAGCCAGGATGGAGTAGTCGCCGCAGCCCGGGCACCAACGGACCTCCTGGTCGCTGGTCCAGTCCTTGCGGGCGGTGACGGGGATTGCGGTGGCGGTGGCGGTGGCGCCGTTGGATTCGCTCATGACTTCCCTCCGAGCAGCGCGGTGATGGCTGCCTCGATCTCTCCGACCCGGAACGGCACACCCTGCATTTTGGACATGGCCTGGGCGTCCACCAGGTATTCGGCCCGCAGGATGCGACTCAACTGGCCGAGATTCACCTCCGGGACGAGCACCTGGGTGTACCGGTGCAGCACCTCGCCGAGATTGGACGGCAGCGGGTAGAGGTGGCGCAGGTGGACGTGGGCCGCCTTCATGCCTCGGGCCCGGATCCGCTTGACGCCTGCGGCCACGGCGGCGTAGGTGGAGCCCCAGCTCACGAGCAGCAGCTGCGCATCACCGGTCTCGTCGTTCACCTGGACCAGCGGGATGTCGGCGGCGATCCCGGTGACCTTGTCCCGCCGCAAGTGGACCATGCGCTCGTGGTTGACGCCGTCGTAGGAGACGTTCCCGGTGCCGTCGGCCTTCTCGAGCCCGCCGATGCGGTGCTCCAGCCCCGGCAGGCCGGGCGGCGCCCAGGGGCGGGCCAGGGTCTTGGAGTCCCGCACGTAGGGCCAGAACGTCTCGCTGCCGTCGTCCTCCACGTGATTGGGCTCCGTGGCGAAATCGGGCTCGATCGCACCGAACGAATCGAGGTCGGGCAGACGCCACGGCTCGGCGCCGTTGGCCAGGTAGCCGTCCGAGAGCACGATCACGGGCGTGCGGTACTTCACCGCGAGCCGGACGGCCTCGATGGCGATGGCAAAGCAGTCGCTCGGGGTCTGCGGTGCCAGGATCGGGAGGGGCGCCTCCCCGTGGCGGCCGTACATGGCGTGCAACAGGTCCGCCTGCTCGGTCTTGGTGGGGAGCCCGGTGGAAGGACCGCCCCGCTGGACGTCGACGATGACCAGCGGCAACTCGAGATTGATGGCCAGGCCGATCGTCTCGGACTTGAGGTCCAGCCCGGGGCCGCTCGTGGTGGTCACGCCGAGGGCGCCGCCGAACGACGCACCCAGGGCGGCGCCGACGCCGGCGATCTCGTCCTCGGCCTGGAAGGTCCGGACGCCGAACTCCTTGCGCCGGCTCAGCTCGTGCAGGATGTCCGAGGCCGGGGTGATCGGGTAACTGCCCAGGAAGAGCGGCACCCCGGCCAGGCGGGTCGCCGTGATCAGGCCCCAGGCCAGCGCCTGGTTGCCCGTGACCTGGACGTACTCGCCCTTCTCGAAGGTGGCGGGGCGGATCTCATAGTTGGACTCGAAGAGCTCGGCGGTCTCGCCGAAGTCGTACCCGGCCCGGAAGGCCCGGGTGTTGGCCTCGGCGACCTGGGGCTTAGCGGCGAAGCGCTCGGTGATCCACTCGAGGGTGGCGTCGACCGGCCGGGTGTAGAGCCAGCTCACCAAGCCCAGCGCGAAGAAGTTCTTGGAGCGCTCGGCGTCGCGGGGTTTCACCCCGGCCTCCTTGCAGACCTCCTGGGTGATGGACGTCATCGGGACCTCGTAGACCGTGTAGGCACTGAGCGAGCCGTCGGTCAGCGGATTGGCCTCGTAGCCCGCCTTGGTGAGGTTCCGCTCCTCGAAGGCGTCGCTGTTGACCAGGAGCACCGTGCCCTTGGCCATCAGCTCGATGTTGGCCCTGAGGGCCGCCGGGTTCATCGCCACCAGCACGTTCGGCGAGTCGCCGGGCGTCAGGATGTCGTGGTCGGAGATGTGGACCTGGAAGGCCGAGACCCCGTTCAGGGTGCCGGCAGGGGCGCGGATCTCGGCCGGGAAGTCAGGGAAGGTGGAGAGGTCGTTGCCCAGCAGGGCGCTGCTCGTGGTGAAGCGGTCACCGGTGAGCTGCATCCCGTCGCCCGAGTCACCGGCGAAACGCACGATGACCTGGTCCAATACCTCTGTTTCACGTTGCGTTCCCGATGCCACGGGCTGCCTCGTCTCATGTCGTGGACGTCGAGAGTTTTGGCTCACTCCAGCGGGCCAGCGCACCCTGCCGCGACGGCGCGCGGCACCCTGCGTCCGAATTGCTCGTTGCAGCCAATCCTAACCCCGGGCCACGGGGGGTCATCTTCATGCAGTCTTCATGTAGGCCCGGGTGAAGGCGAACCGGCCCCGTCCTCGGGAAGCGTCGGCGGCGGCCCGGCGAGGCGTCCCCCCGCCAGGGGTCAGACGCCAGCTCTGGGGCGCCGGCCACTCAGGCGACGGTGACCGCTTCGTTCAGGTACACGTCCTGAATGCTGTGGATGAGGGCGGCGCCCTCGGCCAGCGGGCGCTGGAAGGCCTTGCGGCCCACGATGAGGCCCATGCCCCCGGCGCGCTTGTTGATCACTGCGGTGCGGACCGCCTGGGCCAGGTCGCTGTCGCCCTTGGACTCGCCGCCGGAGTTGATGAGGCCGATGCGGCCGGCGTAGCAGTTGACGACCTGCCAGCGGGTGAGGTCGATCGGGTTGTCGGTCGTCAGCTGGTCGTAGACCAGCGGGTCCGTCTTGCCGAAGCCGATGGCGGTGTAGCCGCCGTTGTTCTCCGGCTGCTTCTGCTTGATGATGTCGGCCTCGATGGTGACGCCCATGTGGTTGGCCTGGCCCGTGAGGTCGGCCGAGAGCTCGTAGTTGACGCCGTCCTTCTGGAAGGCCGGGTTGCGCAGGTAGCACCACAGCACGGTGAACATTCCGAGCCGGTGCGCCTCGGCGAAGGCCTCGGCCACCTGCTGGAGCTCGCGGTCCATGTCGTCGGAGCCGAAGTAGATGGTGGCGCCCACCCCGACCGCGCCGAGGTCGGAGGCCTGGCGGACGGAGCCGAACATGATCTGGTCGTACGTGTTGGGCACGTGCAAGAACGCGTTGTGGTTGAGCTTCACGATGAAGGGGATGCGGTGCACGTACTTGCGTGAAGCGAGGCCGAGCGTGCCCAGCGTCGTGGCGACGGCGTTGCACTCGCCGGCGAGCGCGAGCTCAAGGAGATTCAGCGGATCGAAGTACGCGGGGTTCTTCGAGAAGCTCGCCGCCGCCGAGTGCTCGATCCCCTGGTCCACCGGGAGGATGGAGACGTAGCCCGTGCCGCCGAGGCGACCGTGGTCGAACACCCATCCGAGATTGCGCAGCACGGTGGGATTGCGGTCGCTGTTGGTGAATACCTCGCTGAGGTAATTCGGACCCGGGAGGGTGAGGTGCTCCGCCGGGAACGCCTTGGCCGTATAGCCGAGGAGGGCGTCCGCATCGTCGCCGAGAAGCGCCTCAATGTCGGTGCTCGAAGTGCTCGTGCTCATGTCGGTCATGCTACCGGAGGGTCAGCAGGGGTCTCAGGGCCGGCCGGGCGTCACGGGCGGTGCAGCGACGGCGACCCGTCACCCCGATGACACGCGGAAATCATCACAATTCCGCTGCACCTGACGCATTGCGCCCTGATCCGGCCCATACGCTGGCCGCAGCAAACCGGATTCCGAGTGAGGCGACGTCTTGAGCGAGCCGAGGCCATGAACGTGGACGAGTCCGGGGCGGACAGGCCGCTGCGCCTGCGCCGCTGGATGCTCCTCGTCGGCGGCGCGGCGGTGGTCGTGGTCGCCATCGTGGTGGTGCTCTCCGTGAACGGGTCGACGCCGACGCATTCCGGTCGCTCCGACGCATCGAGCGCGACGGGTTCCACGACGCGCTCGGGCGGGTCGGCCGGCTCGGGCAGCTCCTCGTTCTTCCTGAAGGCCACGAGCCCGGCCGCCGGCACGCAGAACGTGGCGCCCAACACCCCCATCACGCTGACGTTCTCCGCGCCGGTGTCGTTGCAGAAGGCTGCGCCCACGCTCTCGCCGGCTATCGCCGGCCGATGGGTGCAGACGAACGCCACCACGCTGACCTACGCCCTCGCCTCTCCCCTCATCCCGTCATCCCAGGAGGTGGTGACCGTCACCGGCGGCGCGCACGGCCTGCAGTCGAAGGACGGCGCCACCCTGACCTCCTCGCCCTCCGTCGCGTTCGGCGTGGCGGCCGGCGACACCCTCCGGCTCCAGCAGCTCCTGGCCCAGCTCAACTACCTCCCGGTGGGCTTCTCCCCCAGCGGTCCCGCCCCGACGCGGGCCGACCTGGCCCAGGACCAGCCCGGCACCTTCTCGTGGCGCTGGCCCGGCCTGCCCACCGAGCTCACCTCGCAGTGGACCCAGGGGACGACCAACGAGATCACCAAGGCGGCGGTCGAGGCGTTCGAGACCCAGAACAACATCGGCGTGGACGGGATCGCCGGGCCCACCGTCTGGACGGACCTGCTCAACGACGTGATCAACGACAAGCCCAGCGCCACGCCCTACGTCTACGTCCTGGTGAACAAGGTGGTCCCGCAGAACCTGACCCTGTGGAACAACGGGGTGGCCCAGTACGTCGGGTTCCCGATCAACAGCGGGGCGCCCGGCGCCGACACGACGGACGGCAACTATGCCGTCTTCGAACACGTGCGCTACTCGGACATGAAGGGGACCAACATCGACGGCTCGACCTACAACGACCCCAACGTCCCCTACGCCAGCTACTTCAACGGCGGCGACGCGCTACACGGCTTCATCCGGGCCTCCTACGGGACGCCGCAGAGCAATGGCTGCGTCGAAATGAGCTACGCCGACGCCGCGCTGGTCTGGCCGCTCACCCCCATCGGGACGCTGGTCACCGTGGAGGGGCCGAACTTCGGGACGGCGCCGCCACCGACGACGACGACCACCACGGCTCCCGCCCCGGCGGCGACAACCACCACTGTCGCCGCTCCGGCGGCACCGGTGCCGGCGCCGTGAGCGTGCAGACGTAAGTCCTTCGGGGCGTCAAGGCTGCCTGGGCGTCAGCCCTTCTTGGGGGTGGGCGGGCCCGTCTTCGTCGAGGGAGAGGTCTTGGGGCGCCGCCTCTGGGGCCGGCGTTCTGGGCCCAGGCCGCGCAGGCGTTCCGCCACGTCGTAGGCCTCGGGGTCGGTGCGCCACACGCGCTCGAAGTACTCCCGCGCCTTCGGGACGTCCCCGGCCCGCTCGTACAGGTCGGCCAGCAGGTACCACTGGCGGACGTGACGCTCGGACGGGTTCCGCAGGGCCTTCGACGCCCCCGCGGTCGACAGCATGGCGATCGCACCGTTGAGATCGCCGTCATCGGCCAGGGACGCAGCCGCGACGATCCGGCCCTCGGCCAGGACGTCGGGTTCGGGTGAGCTCTGCCGGAGCTCCGCCCACAGGGTCGCCACCTTCTTGGGCTTGTGCAGGGCCCGCTGGCAATCCATCAGGATCGGCAGGTGCTCGGCCGAGTCGCTCAACCGCCTGAACGCCTCGAGGTGGCCGGCCGCCATACGCCACCTTCCACACCGGTAGGCGGCGAGCCCGGCGAGCTCACGGACGGCGGCCACGCCGGGCGCTTCGTCGGCCACGGGCTTGATGGCCCGCAGCGCATCTTGGAAGCGCCCGCGCTCGTAGGCGCCATAGGCCGACTCGGCCCGATCGACCAGGTGCTCGCGGTGGCGGGCCGTCGCGATGTCGGCGGCGTTGCGGATGTCGGTGGCGATCTCGGGGGGCAGCGGGGTGCGCGGGGACAGGGCGCCGCCGGTGCCGGCCCCGGCTTTGGTCGTGGCCCGGGCCGAGTCGTCCCACTCGCTCTTCCCGCTGTCGTCGCGCATCCAGGTGGTAGGCCGGGACGGCCGGGACGAGCCCTTGCGGCGCTGGCGCTCCCAGTCGTCGGAGAACCCGTTTCGGCTGGTGCCCGAGGCCGCGGCGTGAGGCGGCCCCGAGCCCTCGTCGCGCCGCGTAACCTCCCGGGCGCCCCTCCGGGCCACGTTGCCCCACTTGCGGGCCGGGCTCGGCAACGGGCGCTCCTCCTCATACGTGGCCCGCGTGCCGGCCGGGCGCGCCGGTCGTTGCGATCTCGAGCCGGTGGTGCTGCGTCCGCCCGTCGTCCGGGCCCCCGGGGGGCCGGGGGGGCGCCGGGGCCCGGCGGCTGACGCCCCCCCTGGACGCGGGGTGCGTGACGTTCTCGTGGGCGCCCCGGTGGGCCCTGCCGAGTCGGCTGTGGCCGCCCGTGCGGACCTCTTCGAGGGACCGGCGGGGCGCTGGGTCGTGCCGGACCGGCGCGACGCTCCCTCTCCTGCACCCGATCTCGAACCCGAACCAGAACCGGTCCGGGCCGACGTTCCGCCCGGTCGGCTGGGACGGCTCCGGCGGGTCGCACCTCCCGCGGCCGAAGTGCCGGGCTTGCGGGGCCTGGCGGGCTTGGCGCGCTGGGCCTGTTCGGCGGGTTGCGCCGATCTGGCCGGCCGGGCCGACGCCCCCGCCTTCCCCGGCCGGCCTGCCCTCGACGACGGGGCGCGACGATCAGGCCGCGCGGACTCAGGAGGCATCGGGTTGATTCTACGCGCCGGGTCGCGCCACGGACCTAAAGACGGGCGAGCGGCGGCCTCTGAGGAACGTTGCGATGCCCTCGGCCAGCCGACGCCGGTCTCGTCGCTCGACAGATGAGATCCGACCAATGTCGGTCAGGAGATACGACGGCCGCGACTGCTCGTGGGTTTGAAGGAGTCCTTGGTGGGACTCTCGAGAGACCACCCGGCGCGCCGCACAGTCGCAACTGCGGCCAGCTGGGAGTTCACGCCTAGCTTCTGGAGAATTGACTTGATCTGCGAGCGAACAGTCGAAATCGATACGTACCCCGCCTTAGCAATCTCCTCTGCGTTATGACCCTCCATGAGCTCAGCCAGGACGACCTGTTCACGTTCGGTCAGAACTTCAGAGAGCTCAAATGGGTAGTGCCGCTGCTCGTCTGCAGCGGTCGATGCCAAAGAGGACAGTGATCTTCGTCCGATC
This sequence comes from uncultured Acidimicrobiaceae bacterium, assembly GCA_963741995.1. Lineage (GTDB taxonomy): Bacteria > Actinomycetota > Acidimicrobiia > Acidimicrobiales > RAAP-2 > Bog-473. Next base: position 419,116 of record CAVUKI010000009.1, on the reverse strand, counting down.
TGCCGTGGAGAACCAGTTTGGAGGAGACGAGCGATTGTCCGGAACAACCGCTCGAATGGCTCGCTCTCATCAACAAGTGCTGATGTTCCTGCTCGCAACCAAGCAGTGGATCGCTGATCGTCGTCAGCAACGTCAATGACGCAGACTTGCAGACCGGCTTGGCGCAAGCGCCCGACGAGCGCCGACCCGGCGGTGACGTCGAAGGATCGGACATCTAAAAGCACCAGATCCGGCTCCCATTCGATCCCGCGTTCGATCTCCGGCGTGCTGGGCCTTAGGTGCATTGTGGAGAATCCGAGGTTCTGGAGGGAGTTGGCGAGGACGCCGGTCAACAGCTCGTTGCCGGCAATCAGTATCCGCGCGGGAATCCCTGATCGATCGGGCCCTCCTCGAGCTCGGGCGCTCATCGCTGCCACCGACCACTCGCCCCCCACCCTTGGTGGAACGTCGGCGACGTGGACCGGCCGCGACACGTGACGATTGCGCTGCGGCGCGCCTGCAGGCTCGATGGTTCGTCGATCCCCCGTCGCCGCCATGTTGGGACCGCATCGGTCCCAATCAAGTCCGCATTGGTGATCGTCGCCATTGTGCTACCGCCTGTTCTCGGGATTCGTTCACCCCGGCTCCCCGTAAACCGCGCCATTGGCCTAGGGACCCGTGCCGACCCGTCTCGCCGGATGCTAACGACAGCCCCGTATGGGATCAAACAGGGGTGAGCACGGATGCCCCCGCGCTCACCCCGCTCAGAGGCCTGCCACGTGCCTATAGTCCCGGCGGTCCCGCTGCGCCTTCGATGCCGTTGTTGTTCTCCCGTTGTGATTCTCTATGGGGTGGGAGGGATCCGTTGTCCGTCCGTTGTCCGTCCGTTGTCCTTATCAGGCCAGGAGACGAAGCCCCGGGGGATCGTCCGAGCCGTTGGGCAGCACCTGAAAGCACACGTGACCTTGTGACGCCGGCAGATTGGTCGTCACGATGACCCGGCTCCTGGGGTTCGCGTAACGGACCGATCGTGCGGCGCGCCGGAGAGCAGCAAGGACGTGAGCGCGACGAGGAATCGAGAGTTCGTCGAGCCCGCCGATGTGCCGGCGAGGGACCACAACCAAGCCATTGAGCCCGGGCTCGCTGATGACGACTGCCTCTTCGTCCTCTTGGTCGACGGCCTCGGCAGGGTAGGGGGCCGGGACCGGGGTCCTCTGGCCGGCGACCCTTCGCGCGATCGCGCACGAGCGGCACTCCCCGACTGCGACGTCATGACTGGGGAGCTGCGGAAAGCCGTGCTCTTGATCCATCAAATCCCCCCAATCAGATGGCTCGACCAGGCTGGCTCGACAGCTTGCACTCGGGATTATTGGAACGGCCGAGGCCCAGCATGATACGGGGGTCACAGAAGTCATATGCCTCCTCCCGTCGGGAGGCCGCCACAGGGTGACGTCGTGTATCAAGTTCACAACAACGATCTCAGAAAAGGGGCACGCCACGGGGAAATGAGCGCCTCCTCGTGGCCAGGGACTGCGCAGGCACGCCACCCGCTCCAGCTCCGGTGCGCCCGGCCTTTCACACCCCACTTCCAACCGTCGAAACTGAATCTCAGAGGAACTGCGAGCAAATGGATCCAATGACACAATCCGACGTCTCGGTTCGAGGTTAGTTGCGATCATGTCGTCGGATCTTCGCAAGGGCCAGTGGGTCCCCTCTATGGCGCAGACGCTGACGCGTCCCCCGATCCGCCACAGGCTGAGGCGGGAGACGTGGGCTGGACACCGGCGCAGTCCGGGATCGCCGGGGGCGAACCGGATGCCAGTCCCCCGCCGGCCAGCTCTCGACCCAGAAGCAGTGGGCTGAGAACTCGGCTCTTCTGTCTGGATGCCGCCGCAGCTGCCGCCACATGGCTCGTCTTGTGCGCACTGACCACGTCGGGCACTACCGCCGCTCGTCATTGGGTCGCGGCAGTTGCGGCGACCGCCGTGACACTGACCGCCATGCAGCTCCTCGGCCTGTACCGATCGCGGCTCTGCGTGCAGCGTCGGCAGGAAATGGCTCGGATCGCCGTCGCTGCTGCCTTCGGCGCCGTCACGTTCCTGCTGCTGTGGGGGACCGCAGGCCGCAGCGTGGGCGTCACGCTCGTCGCTGCAGGATCCTGTGTTCTTGCCTTGACGACCCTGCGTTGGACCTTCTGCCAGTGGCTCGGTGTGCAGAGGGCACGGGGACGTTACTGCCGAGGGATCGTGATGATCGGGACCAACGATGACGCCGTCGACGTTTGGACGATGCTGCGCTCCCAGCCAGAGCTCGGATACGAGGTGAGGGGGGTCATCGGCAAGCCTCGGCACCGTTCGGACTGGGCGAACCTGCCACATGGCCGGAGTCTCGACCAGCTTCCCGATATCGCCCGCCAGACGGATGCGACCGGAGTTCTGGTGGTGGCCAACGCGCTCTCCGCCGCCGAGGTGCGGCACGTCATAGAGCTCAGTGCGGCAAACGGGTTGCACGTGCAGGTCTGTCCGGGCTTCTGGGGGCTGGTGACGCATCGGATCCGCCGCCTCCCAATGAGTGGAGAAGCCTTTCTCTACGTCGAACATGGACGCCGTCCGGCCTGGCGATTCGCCGCCAAGCGCGCGATCGATGTGCTCGGAGCAGCAATCGGTCTGCTGATCGCAGCACCGATCCTTCTCCTGGCTGGGATCGCCATCCGACTCGAAGATGGTGGCCCGGCGCTCTACCGACAGGTCAGAATCGGGTTGAACGAGCAATCCTTCCTCCTCTACAAGCTGCGAACCATGACGCTCGACACCGACGAGCACGTCGACTGGGGCCTGATCAACGAACGTACAGATGGGCCCCTTTTCAAGGCGGCGCACGATCCACGGATCACCCGAGTCGGCGCTCTCCTTCGCGCCCTGAGCATCGACGAGCTTCCCCAGCTCTTCAACGTGTTCGGGGGGGCAATGAGCCTGGTGGGTCCCCGTCCTGCTCTCCCCGAGGAGGTCGCGCAATTCGACCCCGAGCTGCGGCGTCGGCATGGTGTCAAACCAGGCGTCACGGGACTCTGGCAACTCGAAGCGCGGGACAACCCGTCCTTCCATCCCTATCGAAGGCTCGACCTCTTGTACGTCGACAACTGGTCGATCGGGCTCGATCTGGTCATCCTTCTGTCAACCGTTCCGAAAGTGCTGGCAAGCGCGTTGAGTTTCCGGCGGCGAGAAGGTAACCCGGACGTGGGGCGATCCGAGGCGACCTTGAACGGCGCACCTGGCACGAATCTGCCAGGCGCCATCTTGCCGCCCTAGGTCGAGTCACGCTGTGGCATCTCGTGGAGCGGCCAGACCCCTGGAGGGTCATATCAGGCCCAGACGCGCACGAGATTCCCAATAAACGCGCACAAGATCCCCAATAAATGGGATGACGGGTCCCTGAACATTGGGGAATATGGGTGCGACAACCGGTACGGGTGATTGTCGTCGACCCGACCCGATGGGTGATGTGGGGAGATGGAGAGGGGCCGAGGACAAGCAGCGGGAGGATTCTGGTGGCGGCCGATCAGGTGGCGCAGACTCGGAGCAGGAGTCCAGGTCAATCCACGGTGGGACTGTCAGCCGACGAAAGTGATCTCGTAGAGCTTGTAGCCGCCGCACGTGCTGGTTCGGCCGCAGCCTGGGAAACCATAATCGAGCGGTTTGACGGGTTGGTGAAAGCGATCGCCAGACGGTGCAGGCTAAGTAACGCTGACGTCGCCGAGGTGTGCCAAACAACGTGGCTGCGCCTCGTAGAGAACCTCGATCGCATTGAGCAACCCGATCGTCTCGCTGCCTGGCTGGCCACAACTTCGCGGCGCGAGAGCCTGAGGATCGCCACCCGACGCCCCGTGATCTCCCTGACTGACGCGCTGCACCTCAAGGCTTCTTACGAGGTGGCGCCCATTGATGCCGGTTTGTTGAAGGACGAGGACGCGCGATCGATACGAATGGCCACCGAACGGCTCTCCCCGCGTTGTCAACGCCTCCTGGGCCTGTTGATGGGTGATCATGATCTCCCATACAAGACGATTGCCGAGCAGCTCCGCATGCCGATTGGGAGCATCGGACCCACGAGGGGTCGTTGCCTCGAGCATCTCCGGCAGATTCTGGCCGAGATGGAGTTCCACCAGAACCCCCTCATACAGCTCGCAGACACCAGCGTCGGCTCGCCGGCGTAGCGGAGTCGCGCTCCGATCTCCGCACGTACACATTGCGGCATGTCTCACAACGTTCTCTCGCGCGCTCTTGGATGAACGGGTTGTCGAGAGCCAGGTATTGGCGCAACGAGCGCCGAAGATGCGATCCCACCTGGCCCTGGTCTGGCCTCCAAATTATCCAGTGTCCGAACCGAGACCGAGCCGTCGGAGATCGGACAGACGCAGCACGGAACGGAATCGGGCCATCAGCGCCACGAAGACTGTCGTCCCGATGACGACGCCAGTGATGGTGCCCCCGACACCGGTTCCGAGAACCAGGCGAGCTCCCAGCGTGAAGAGCCCGTAGCCGACGACGGTGCAGAAGACCACGACAGCGTAGCCTCGACCAAACGGCAGCAGCCCCGTCCGCCGATAGAGGAGGAGCGAGGTGGTGAAGCTGGTGAAGGCGATGGACGCTGCCCAGGCCCAGGCGGCCCCGGCCGCCCCGAGGCGTGGGATGAGCACCAGATTCAAGGCGACGTTGAGCGCCAAGGCGCCTGCGTTGACTGCCAGGTTCTCCCGGCTGCCTCCGCCCATGAGCAGAGCGATGGCGTTGTTCCCGGTGCCGGTGTTGAGAAGCATTGCGAGGCCCAGGATCTGGAGCGAAACGATCCCGGCCGCGTAATCGCGTCCGAAGATGTGCATCATGAAGGGCGCGTAGACGACCAGGATCACGAGCACCGGCCATGTAGCGGCCATCACCCACCACGTCGATTCCCGGTAGATCAGTTGTGCGCTCTTTGAGTCACCGCGATCGAAGATCCGAGCGAGCTGCGGAGCGATGGCGATCCCGATGGCGTTGAGGGCGAACGTGGCCGTAATGACGTACCGGCTGGCCACGGCGTAGGCGGCCGATTGTGAACTCGAGGCCAGCGCTCCGACCAAGAGCACGTCCAGCCAAGCGATCAAGATCTGGAAGATCCCGCTGAGGCTGCGCGGGCCGCTGAATTTCCAGAGGGCCAGGGCCACCGATCGGGTCGACCCATCCGCCGGCACGGCGGAGACCCGCCTGCGTTCCCTGAGACACACGGTGAGGAGATATGCGCACGCGATGGCGGCGCAGACGGCCAGGGGCACGGCCCACGCCAGCGCCGCAGTCGTGGGCGTCAGGCGGAACTCGGCCACAAAGAACAACAGGGCAAGCCGACAACAGGGCAGGAGGACGTTCTGAATGAGGACCATGTCTCGGATCGACCAGGTCCGTACGGCTGCGCACGCCACCTGCATCACCGCGGCGATCGGGACGAAGGGCGCGATGACGACCAGAACGTGCTGGGTGCCCAACTTGTTGCCCTGACGAACAATGAGGTCGGCGATCTCGACCCGGGCCGTGAGCAGTGCCCCACAGATCAAGAGCCCGACGACGATCGGGGGGACCAGGGCGGCAACCACGAGGCGCAGCTCACCTCGCGCCGATTCGCGCCTGACCGTCGGCATCAGCTTGAGGACCCCGTAGTCGCCGCCGAACGTGGCCGCGTAAGTGCAGATCGTGAGCACGGCCATGCCCTCGAACAGTGCTCCGGCGTTAACACCTCCAAGGAGGCGCGCCGCCACCACGAAGAACGCAAAGGTGAGCCCGGCATTGGTCACGATGCCTGCCATGCTCAACATGCCACCTCTGGCCAGCGTCTGCAGCTCGCCGTCCCCTCCTGGTGCCGTCCCTTCGCTCGCGGCCGGACCCTTAGCCGGTGCTGGCCCCTCGCGTGGCGCCGGCGTGGGGGAAGCTTCGCCGGAGGGATCCTCGCCCAGTGCCTCCAGGAACGGGGTCGTCGCGGCCTCCTTGGCCTCGCTCACTCGTGGACCCCACGCATCCCGCGACTCGGGGTGTTGTTGTCCGGGCGCTCCTCCATCTGCCGGTGGCGAGCCTCGCCCGAGCGCCGGATCCCGCTCCTGTCTTCGGGCCTGGACCCACCCGATTCGCCCGGTGAGGGCCTCTGTCCGGCCCGAATCAACCGCGTCGGCTCCTTGGCGAGACGCGACAGCGTCCCCCTCGGCATGACTGCTGGAATGGCGTAGCGGCTCAACCACGAGCGTCAATCAGCCGGCACTGATCGTGACAGGCTGCTCCCAGAGGACCGGCACTTTGACGTCGATACCCGTCACGTAGTAGAGCACTCCCGTGGACCCGACCACGTCGGTCCCGTGCCTCCCGACCATGACTGGATAGAAGGTTTGGGCACCGCCGACGACGAGTTGGGGGGTGCTCCAGTCGGTCAAGTCGTAACTTGCAGTGACAAAGACGCCGTCCGTCTTGAATTCGCGGCCCCAGGCGAGCCATACGCCGAGCCTCGAGTCGTACTGGACCGAGTAGATCACCCCATGGACGCCGTCGAGTCCTGGAAGCGGCGTCGCCGTGCCACCGAGGCCCGGCTGATTGAACTGGCCCTCGTCGTACTTGTACCAGGTGCCCGGTCTCCCGTGCGGGTCCTTGGAGATGGCCGCGCACGACATGCCACCCTTGCAGCCGAAGAACGCCATCCAGCGATCCTTCTTCATGTCCCAGACCACCCGGTAGAAGTTGTCACCCCCAAGGCTTGGTGTGGCCGGCTGCGGCAGGGGCGAGGTGAGGAACTGGGCCGGAGCGCTCCATGCCTGGCCGCCGTCGGTCGAATAGGCGACTCCTCCGGACGCCCAGAACTGCCCTTTGCCGTTGGAGGTGGCGTGGGGACACAGCTGAGGAGGTGAGAGGGAGCTGTCACAGCCGTAGTGATGTTCAGCGTGGAAGAATGCCACCAGGCTCCCGTTGGCAAGCTTGAAGACCGAATTCACCCAGGCACCGCCGTTGTCCCAGGACTGACTGCTCGGGATCGCGGGTTGCTGGGACGGCACGGATTCGTCGGGTCCGGGAAAGGGTGAGGAGCTAATCGCCAGCGAAGTGGTCCCCGTGGGCCAGTAGACCATCCAGGGACCGGTGGCGGATTTCGCCGCCCGCACGTAGTCGGCTGCGCTCACGCTTGACGAGGCCGTCGCTCCTCCTGTTTGTGGGATCACGTCGAGTGTGTCGTTCGGTTGGAACCGCGGGTTCAGGATGCCGGAGGGTTTGACGACCTGTGCTGGATTGCCCACGGAGACCGTGATGGACGGCGTGCCCGCGATTACCGACGACGTGGCCGGGCCCGAGGACGGAGGCGTGGCGACCGTGGTCGGCGTGCTCGATGTGGACTCGGCGACACCGGCCGGCCGGCTCGAAGAGGTCCCGAAACAACCCGTGGCGAGCACTGCGGCGAGCACCAGGCCCAGCGTCAGAGGAAGGCGACGACCGAGGTCGATCTTCACGCCGGTTCGGGCGGAGCTGGCTGCAGGGCGTCGCTTCGGAGCTCGCTGAGTCCCGCCTGGGCGTCGGCCGTCCTTCGGCCCCGCAGGTACCAGGCGCACACCAGCAACGGCAGAGCCCATTGAGCCCATCGGGTGGGGGTGTCGGCCTCAATGCCCGTCGGGACCACGAAGACCACGACGCAGATCATGGACGCGATCGTGAACGGGCACCATGCCGCTCTCCACCACGCGGCCATCAACCACTTGAAGAGAAGGCCGCTCAGGGCTCCGCCCAGGAGCAGGCCGACCACCCCAAAATTCAGATACCAATCCCCTACCGCTCCAAGGGGCCACCCGTTTCGAGCAAGTGGCTGGTACACCTGCCGGAACCACTGGCCGACGAGCACCTGCTGCGGCTTGCTCGGCCACACCACCCGCGGAACGATTCCTTGGACCCCGGCCACGAAGTCCTCACCTCCGCGGTAAGGCTGAGAGGCTGGCCAGTCACGCACGGCGAGGAGCATCGCATCGAAATACGTGGAGTTGGTATCCACCGAAATCTTTCGGATCTCCGACTGACCCTGGGTAGCCGAGGACACGTGGCCCTCCAGGATGTGGTCGCGTACAACGCGCAGACCCACGACGGCCACGAAGAGCAGCCCCACGAGGAGCAGGACCCTTATGATCCGGGGCCGACCTTGGCGCGCCTGTCGCCGCTCCTTGGCCGTCGCGGCACTGGTCCCGATGATCCACTGGCCGGCGATTAGAATGATGAGGACGATCGCCACCACCGTGCGGCTTCCCCACATCAACACGTAGACAGCGTTCAAGGTCGCGGCGCCGAGCGCGAGCACGATCAGGCTTCGTCGTGCCGTCGCCGTCTCCCGCCATTCGCGCCACAGCGTGAGCAGCAGGGACGCGGCGACGACTGCCCCAACGGCAGGAAAGATACGCAGGATGTAGGAACCGGCGAGTCCCTTGGTCACCTTGCCGGCGCGGACAACCCCGCCGAAGCTTCCGTAGTGCGCCAGGAGGATTACCGAAACCACCGTCGCCGCCACCGTCAAGAACAACGTGAGCCGTGCCTGGCGTCGCACGGTCGGCTCGGTCCACGCGACAGGGACGAGCTTGACGAAGGACCCCCCAACCGGGATGGGCAGCAGGTACGCGAGGGTGAAAGCCACCAGGAAGGCGGCCAAGAGCACCGATGCCTTGCTCACCAGGCTTGGAGTCTGCGAGGACAGAAAGTTGATGTTCGGATAGGGCTCGTCGAGGCCGAAGGTGATGACGATGTCCCGCAACAGATAAAAGAAGGCGAAGCAGTAGCAGAACAGGGCGATGGGGTCGAGTCGATGGCGCGACAACTTCGTCAGGATCAATCCCAATACGAGAACTGGAAGCGACAGCGCCAGGACGTCACCGATTGTCATGAGCCACCCCCGGCGGGCTGGGTCGTCCTGGCGGCCCGGCGGGCCAGTGCCTCGTCGTACACCGCCAACAGCGTGTCTCGGGATTGCTCCTCGGAATGGTGATCCAGGTACGTCTGGCGAGCTCCCTGGTGGAGCTCGGGCCATGAGGCCGACCGGCCCCACGCCTGTCGAACCGCGGCGCCGAGGGACTCGGGATCTCCGCAACCGAACAGGAAGCCGTTGACGCCGGGGCGGATGACCTCGCTGAAATTCCCGACGTCACTCGCGATGATCGGAGTACCGGCGGCCAAAGCCTGAACGGCAGCCACGGGCACCCCGGCCTCGTACCACTCCGAGGGCAGGACCAGAAAGCGTGCCGCCGCAAGCTCGGCACGCACCGTCCCCTGGTCGGCCCATCCCCTGAACTCAATGGCCGGATGACGGGCAGCGCTCCGTTCGACATCGTCGCGGAGCGATCCCTCTCCGAGGATCACGAGCTTCGGTGGATCCGTCATCGCCTCCCAGGCCCGGAGCAGGACCATCACCCCCTTGACGGGCTCGAGACGGCCCAGGTAGAGAGCGTGATCTGATCGCTGCCCCTCGGCGCCCGGATCCTTCACGGCGTGGGGACGGACGGTGATGCGGCTGGCCGGTATCCCTTCCCGGGCGAGCGAGGCCTTCAACACGACCGATGGGGTGATCCAGCTGTCGACGTCGCGTTGGAAGGTACCGAGGCCCCGGTGCAAGGCGAGGCTGGTGGTGAGGGCCGCCGAAGCGAGCAAACTGTCGTGATAACACCGGTGGATCACACCAGGGGTCTTCACCTTTCTCCCAACACAGAGTTCGCAGAGCCGCCCGCCCCGGTACAGGTTGGCCTGCACGCACGAATAGCGAAAGCTGTGAGCGGTCGCCACGGTGGCCGCGCCGTGTCGGGCGCCCACACGGAACACGACCGGGGAGGCGATTGGGAACGGCGTGTGAACATGCACCACGTCGGGCTCGAACGTCGCCAATGTGCTCTGGAGTTCCGCGGCCACCGAGCGGTTCCAGATGGAGTCAAGACCGACGCGCGAATCGCGACACCTGACGCAGGGTCTCGGTGCTGTCGACGATGAACTGTTCGACCTGGTGTCCGGACTCCAGCAGCATGACCCGGTCGTTCTCAATGACTGCCTCTGCTCCCCCGGCCTTGGGGTCTGGATTCCGCTCCCCGCCCGGCCGCAACGACCGATTGTGGATCTGTACCACCCTCACGGCAGGGCTCCTTCCGGCTCTGAGCCCGACGCCGCCAGCCACGCAGGAGCGGACAATAGCGATTCCGGACAGTGCCGGGACAGCAGGGCGCGGAGCTCGTCCGATTCGTGGGCGAGGACATGCTCGAGTTCCTCAAGGACATCATCGGGCACACCGCTGGGTCGGAGGTTGGCCCGTCGAACCCGCTCCCTGAGCTGAAACGGCACGACCGCCTTCGTGGTGCTGCGCAGCCAGCGCCTCCGACCGGCCCACTGTATGGACCCTTGGAGCAGTCTGCTGCGCGGCTCCCCAGACACGTTGACAGGCTGCAGGTCCACTGCGGCCGTTGAGTCGAGGCCGAGGAACCCGAACAGCGAACGTCCCACGCCCACCGGATCTCGGTTCAGCTCCTCGTAAAACAGGATCTTCACACGGTTGGCGCCGAATGTCTCCAGAAATGGGGCCAGTTGCCCCGCGTAGCGTCCCATACCCGCGTAATGCCAGATGTGGTGCCAGCCACGGTGGATCCGATCCGCTTCCCGGTCGAGCGCCTCCCGAAAGTCGTCGCACGGCTCCAGACCCCGTGCCCGTTGGTACGAGTACGCCGAGAACGCGCGAGCGGCCGGATCGCGAAGGATGACGACGAGCTTGGCCTCGGCGAAATATCGCTGCAAGGTGCCCACCGAGCGATCGGAGTAGTACAACGTGGAGACCGAAGCATCTCCCCGGCACGCCTTCGCACCGGCCGATTCGTACAAGGACAGATACTGGTCAAGGTCCGTGATGGCGACGCGGTTGATACTGACGTCGTCGCCGGGCCCCGTGAACGCCAACTTCTGCCCGGGGAAGGCGAGAAAACTCGGCTCCTTGGGCTGGGTCACGAAGGCGGCAGGGTGGTGGCGCAGGATCTCGGTGAGCGCGGTCGTCCCGCTTCGTGCCGCGCCGATGATGAAGAAATTTGGCGACGTGGCGCGCCCAGTGTTCGACTCGCCGGCGGCAGTCACATTCCCCGGACCACGTTCAGGTGCTCGTGGAGTTGACGGTGTTCGGCGCCGGCGACCTGCCACCGGTACGCGAGGGCGAGCGTGTTGGCCATGCGCCGGTCCGTGGAGATGTTCGTGAAGGCCTCCATGGTCAGCTTGGACTGCCTGATCCACTCCTCCGTTTGGCGCAACAGCGAGATTTCGCTCACCGCATGGGCAGGGCTGTCGACATGGATACCCATCCGATCGCCGTCGATGGAGGCCAGGCTGCGGACAACCGAGGGAACCCCCATGCCGGCCGCCTCCAGCACGGTCATTGGAACGCCAACCTCCCACGCCGCCGTATGCAGACAGATGTGACTGGAGGCGAGGATCTGCAGGGCTGCAACGCGGTCCTGCCAGCCCGTGACCGTCACCCCGAGATGCTCCAACCCAGCACGAAGATGAACGTCCCCGTCGCCGACCCAGGTCCAGTCGATATCCACGCCGCGTCGTCGTGCGATCCGGACCACGTCCATGAAGAATTCGGGGTCCTTCTGCCGGCAGATGCGGCCGACGGCGGACACCCGGAAACGGTCGGACGGACCTGGGCTCCGTGCCGAGCCCGCGAACCCTTCAGGCAGATTCGGAGTATTGACAGCTCGAATTACCCGCCACCGACCCGAAAGGGAGTCGGCCAGACGGCCTTCCTGTTCGCTGACCGCCAACAGGGTTCCCGTTCGAAAGGCGAGCATCCGCTCGAACACGCGGAGCACTGCCCGTTTCGACGGACTGAGATCCGTGCGCTCGAAGGCGAAACAGTGTGGGGTATAGACGATGACTGCCCTGGGTATTGACGGCAGAGCCCGCACGTATACCCCCGCGTAGGAACTCTGTGCGTGCACGATGTCTGGGCGCAACTCACGGTAGGCACCAGCCAGCTGCTGCAGGGAGCTGAAGAACCCGACCTGCTGACCCTCATCGATGTAGGTGACCCCGTCGAGTCGCTGCGTGTGCCCGAAATGGGGTCGCCGACGGAGGATGAGGACGGTGTGCTCGACCTCCGGAGCGCTCGCGATCATCCCGTGGATGCTCGTGGCGACGCCTCCCCCGAATGATTCCGAGACGTGGAGGACAGTCAACCGATCGCACGACGGCTTTGGTGCGGGGAACCCCGGCCGCTCGATTCTCCTCAATGGCTCCTCCCTAAATGGCGCGACAAACCCGGCACATCGCCCCGTCGACCTCGTCTCGGGGCTTCGCGACGCTTCAGAGCCGAAGAAACCACCTGTGATACGCCTGCGTCGGAAGCCGGATGTATTTCCGTGCATTCACCAGGGTCCGTACGTTGGTGGTTCGGGTCGGAGGTGCTGGATCGAATGCGATGGGTAATTTCCCGTGGTAGACGGGCCGATGGGACGCTGGCAGCGGGTGGACGGCGACCGGAAGCCGGCCCGCGGGGCGTCGCGGCGGCGTCGGGCCGTCGTTCCGCTGATCGTCATGGTGTCGGTGCTCCTGTCTGCGTGCTCGGGGCCGAGCAGCACCGGTCCGAAGGCGGCGTCCGACCTGCGCCGGCTGCCCACCGTGACCGATGTGTCGCCGAACTCGGGGCCCACGACGGGGGGGACGATGGTCACGATCACCGGTGCGGGATTCAACAGCACGACCAAGGTGACGTTCGGCTCAGTGCCGGCGGCGACCTTTCACGTCGTGTCCGGCACCGAAGTCCGCACGATATCGCCGGCACAATCGGCCAGCATTCAAACGGTCTCGGTGACCACGTCCATTGGCACGAGCACACTGGGCCCGACGAACGATCAATTCACGTACGACGCTCCCGCCCCGGTCGTCACGTCCGTCGCGCCTGGGTTCGGTCCCGACGCCGGTGGCACCTTGGTGACGATCACGGGATCCGGATTCATCGGCACGGGAAGGGTGCGCTTCGGAACGGTGCCGGTAACCCGCTTCAGCGTGGTGTCCGACACCGTGGTGACGGCCGTGACCCCGGCCCAACCCCCCGGGCCGCATCCGGTTTACGTGACCACGGCCGGAGGGACCAACGATCCTGTTGCGACTGCGATCGACTTCAGGTCGCTGGCGCCGGTTCCGGTCATCACCGCTGTGACCCCGGCATCGGGTCCGACGACGGGGGGCACCACGGTCACCATCACCGGAACCGGGTTCAGCGGTGCCACCAAGGTGGCCTTCGGAGCGGTGCTCTCCGGGCATTTCACCGTCATGTCCGACACCGAGATCTCAGCCGTGAGCCCAGCTGAGGTGCGCGGGTCCCGTCCCGTCTGGGTCGTCACACGCGTGGGAAGGAACTCAGCCACCCTTGGGAGCGTGTTTACCTACTTCATCGCGTCGGCGTCAGCGCCGGCGGTCACGGCCGTCACACCGAGCTCGGGCCCGACGTCCGGTGGCACCACCGTCACCATCACCGGAACAGGGTTCAGCGGCGCCACCAAGGTGGCCTTCGGAGCGCTGCGGGCCACCAGTTTCACCGTGGTGTCCGCCACTCAGATCACCGCCGTGACCCCGGCTCAACCGTCCGGAGTCCGCCCTGTCCTCGTCACGACGGCCCTCGGAGGGACCAGTGCGTCGGGCGGACCGCCAGACGCATTCAGCTACATCGCCCCGACCCCGAGGTTGCTATCCGTCTCCCCGCAATCCGGTCCGGTCTCGGGCGGGACCACCGTCACCATTGCCGGTACCGGCTTCACGGGGACCACCAAGGTGGCGTTTGGCGCCGCGGCTGCCGGGAGCTTGACCGTAGTCTCGGACACGAAGATCACCGCGGTGACCCCCGCCGAGCCGGCAGGTACCCGGGTGGTTTACGTGACGACAGCCGATGGCGGCAACAGCCCATCCGCAGGACCATCCGACGACTTCACCTACGGGTCGTAATGCTTCCCTCAAGAACTCCACCGAAAGGAAAAGCCGACATGCACGGCCCACCCATGCAATTTTTCGAGACGAGCCTGGTCGATCTGGAGCCCGATCATGACGACTCTGCAAGAGTGCATGAGAACGCTATCCTTGAGGGCTGCGGGCGTGTACTGGTTGCAACGAGCTCGGACGTTCAGAAGATGCTCGAGCTCCGCGAGAGCCATGGACATCAGCTGCACAGCGGTCATGCGGTTACCCGTGCGGCAGAGAGCCGCCAGGCGAGAGAACGACAGCAGCAGGATCGATTGGCATGGCCGCAGGTTTCGCCGCCGTGGGGGTCGGCGGGCGAGGATGGGAGGAATGCATTGTTCCAGCACACACCGGTGATCTTCGTGACTGAGCAGCGGAGCACCAGATGACGACGGAAGGCGGTACCGTCAATTTGCGTACCAACCCGCGGGTCCTTTGGCGACGGAAATGGTGGGTGATCGGCTTTGCTCTCGCTGGCCTCATCGGGGCCACCATCTACGCCTACGCGGCCCACAACCAGTACTCGGCGACGACACAACTCCTCTTGGAGACGCCCACTGGGTCTTCCACGGCGGCGGCGACGACGACCAACGCGACGACTCAGGTGGCCACACAGCTGCAGTTGCTGACCAATCCCGCCATCGCCGACGCTGTCGAGACCCGTCTCGGTCTCTCGACCTTGCACGTCTCGGTTGGCGATCAAGGTCAGACCAACGCGATCTCGATTACCGCCAAGGCCTCCAACGCCGACCAGGCCGCTCGCATCGCCAATGCGTATGCGACGGAAGTGATCGACTACGAGAACACGCTGGCACTCAAGAACATCACCAGGACTGAGGGCCAGCTCCAGCAGCAGATCAACGCCGCCGAGAAACAGCTGCCGGCGACGTCTGGAACGCCTCAGGGAACCGCCTTGGGAGATCAGCTGGCCGCGCTACAGGAACAGTACTCACAACTCCAGGTCGAGGCCGTAGGGAACCCGGGTGGCGTCACGGTCTTCTCCTCAGCAACGACACCAACGACCCCGAGTTCGCCAAAGAAGGGAGTGATCATCCTCATTGGTCTGGCCGCCGGGCTGCTCGTTGGGATCTGCGCGGCGTTCATCGCCGAGAGCCTCGATGACTCCATCCGCTCCAGGGAGCAGCTCGAAGAGCTGATGCCGGGCGTTCCCGTCATGGGTCTGGTCCCGCGGATCAAGACATGGCGCTCGCGATCCACGCCGTACTTGGCCTCCCTGACCGAACCCCGGTCACCGGTGGCAGAGTCCTTCTGGGCCCTCCGCACGTCGCTCAAGTTCGTCGGTGTCCGCGGGCCACTGACGTCGGTGCTCGTCACGAGTTCCACCTCTGACGAGGGGAAGACCACCACGGTAGCGAACATTGGCGTGGTGCTCTCCAAGGCCGGCCAACGGGTCCTATTGGTGTCGGTGGACTTTCGTCGACCGCGTCTGTCTTCGTTCTTCGGCACGAGCGACGCCCTCGGCCTCACTTCGATCGTCACCGGTGACGCCACGCTCGAAGATGTCCTGCAGGAGGTTCCCGATCTTCCGGGATTGACATACCTCGGTACCGGTCCCGCTCCTCCCGACCCGGCCGGCTTCCTGAGCGATCCCAAGACGACGAAGATCTTCGACATGCTGAGCCAGCGGTTCGACGTCGTCGTCTACGACAGCCCGCCGGTCGTCCCGGTCACCGACGCCGTGCTCTTGGCCAAACTGACCGATCTCTCGCTCGTCGTTGTCGCCACTGGAAAGACGACCAGATCCTCGTTGCGCCTAGCCCAAGAGCAGCTCACCGGAGCCGAGGTGAAGCACCTCGGGATCGTGCTGAACGACGTTTCCGGCGAGATTCGCGGGGTGGCGACCGCCTATGGCTACGAGTCCCAGCCCGCCTCCCGGAATGGTGACGGGTCCAGTGCCACGACCGAGAAGACCGAGAAGCAGCTTGCGTCGGTCACTGCGTCGCCATCGACCACCAATCATCACGAAACCTGATTGGCGTCGGCGACCCCGCGGACAACGGACCCGCGGACAACCGGGTCGGCCAACCTATTGCCGAGGCCCGAGCGAACGCCCGACCCCGACCGGGTTCTGCCGCCGTGCAGCCGCGACCGATTCGTTCAGGCGATGTTCAGACACACACACCTGGCGAGTGGTCGCCACGTCCGAGGTAAGTGAAGTCGCCACATCTGAGCTTCTGAGTGAACCGGGCCCAGTGACGATGATGTTGTCCTCGGGTTCCTCGTGGGCGGCGAACCCCACCCGTGCGGGTGTTCCCACCGGTGTCTCCTCGTCTCGCGGGGAGCGCCGACTCGGTCAGCCCAAGGCGAGTGACACGGGAGCCGACCACAACACCGGCGTGCCCTGCTCGGCCCCGGTCACGTAGTACAGCAGCCCAGTGGCACCTACCACCTGGGTTCCCTCGCTGCCCACCATTATCGGGTACATCGTAAGCGGGCCGTTGAATACCTGCTGAGGGGTGCTCCAGTTGACGAGGTCGCTGCTCGCGGTGTCGTAGACGCCCCCAGTCTTCGCCGTGCGTCCCCACCCGATCCAGACGCCCAGGCTCGCGTCGTACTGGACGGAGTACAGGACACCTCCAATGTGGGTGAAGCCGGGCAACGGAGTTCCGTCACTGCCGAGGGCAGGCTGGCTAAACGAGCCGTTCACGTAGTTGAACCACGTCCCAGGTCGTCCCAGGGGGTCCGATGAGACTGCCTCACAGGAAAAGCCACCGTGACATCCGTAGAAGGCCACCCACTGACGGGTCTGGAAGTTCCACACCACGTCCTGGAAATTGACACCTCCGAGGGTGGGGGTGACCGGCTGCGGCTCAGCCGAGGTCAGGAACTGTGCGGCCGGGCCCCAGGTGTGCCCGTTGTCGCTCGAATAGGCGACGCCCCCTGACGCCCAGAAGTCACCTTTGCCGTTCAACGTGGCGTAAGGGCAGAGCTGAGGCGGCGAATCGGTGCAGCCGTAATGATGCTCGGCATGGAAGAACGCGACCAACGTGCCGCCGACCCGAAAGACTGAATTGACCCACCCACCGCCGTTGTCCCACGTGAAGTCGGAAGGGATCAGAGGGCCGCTGTCGTTCGTGGTCTCGTTGGGGCCGGGGAACGGCGTAGAACTGACCGCCACTGAGCTCGTTCCCGTCGGCCAGTAGACCATCCAGGGCCCGGTTGCACCCGTCGCGTCGTTGAGCGAAGTCGAGTCGTAATTGCCCGCCGGGATCACGTCCAGCGAATCGTTGGGCTGGTGTTTGGGATTGAGCACCGTCGATGGGACGGAAACCACCGAAGGAGTTCCGATCGTGGCCGTGACCGTCGGAGGAGGCGTGACGGCCTGGGCGTACTGGGGCATCGCCAGGCTCAGCGCCAGCAGTACGAAGGCGAGGAGCCCGATGCGGACGTCCTCGCGGCGAGACGCGGGCCGTGGGGTCGCCACAACGGCCCTCACCAGCGTCGACAGCCGCTGGTGGCCGTGCCTCACGCTTGCCATATCCGCCTCCCTCAGCCGTTCCATGCCAACCTCCTGGTCATCGGCTGTACGTGAGTGGCAGTTATGCAAATGGCCGCTCATTTGTCACGGAATTGGGTCGGGAGAAGTCCTCACCGCCCCGACACGGCGAATCATGGCTTTCGTCGGACCTCTCCGCAAGGGGAGGTCGTTCTCATGCAGGGCAGCGAAACCACTCGATCAAGATGCTCGCTGCCACAAGAATCCTCGAGGATTCTCCGTCGGCCGAGTCAGTTGACGGTGACCACGGGTGAAGTCGCCAGAGTGGTAGGCGTACCCGAAGGCGTCGAGGCCTCGGAGGCCGTGAAGGTGTAGGTGCCGGTGATCTCAGGAGCGCTCGCGCCAGGGCCGCCGCCTGCCATCGAGCCGTAGGTGATCGTGCAGGTCCGCCCCGCGGCGAGCGTCACTCCGGTGGTCACGATGGTCCTCCCTGCGAGGCTCACGGTTCCGCAGGTCGAGGTGACGTATCCGGCAGCACTCGGCAGGGTGGAGGGAGCATCCGGCCACAGAGCAGTGGGCACGGCCACCTCGACCTCACCGCCACCAAGACCCCCGGCGGGGGCGGTGTAGGTGAAGGTGAAGGTGACGGCTGGCGACCCGACACCGGACCCGACAGCCACGGTGGACGGCGAAACGGTCGCGGTTCCAGACCCGTTGGCGGCGGTCACGGTGACCACTGGCGAGCTCGCGAGCGGCGTGGGCGTGCCCGAAGACGTCGAGGCCTCGGAAGCCGTGACGGTGTATGGGCCCGTGGCCGTCGGGGCGACCGCGCCCTTTCCTCCGCCTGCCCTCGACCCGTAGGTGACGGTGCAGGTCTGCCCGGCTGGGAGCTTCACGCCCGTGATGACGATGGTCCGACCAGAAAGGCTGAGCGTTCCACAGGTGGTGGTGGTGTATCCGGCAAGCGTGGGAGTGGTCGCGGGAGCATCCTTCCATGCTGTCGGCACGGCCAGCTTCAGTTCACCACCACTGAGCCCTCCGGTGGCAGCGGAGTACGTGAAGGTCAGAGTGTTGCCCGTCGACCCCGAACTCACCGAGGTCGGAGAGACGGTCATCGTATTGGGGCCCGCGCTTATGGTGATCACAAGCTGGACCTGCGGCGCAGCCGCCCAGGTGGAGTTCCCGGCCTGGTTGGCGTCGATCACGCAGGTCCCCGCGGCGGGGAAGCTCACGACTCCGCTGGCCAGGGTGCAGCCAGTGCTCGATGGGTCGAGCGAGATGGTGACGGGCAGCCCTGACGACGCCGTGGCCACGGGTGTGTAGTTCGGTGCACCGACCGTGACCGGTGAGGGATTGGACGAGGTGAAGGTGATCGTCTGTGGTTCGGCGGCGGCGGCGACGTCCAACGTAAAGGTCTCGGTGGCCACCTCGGGCGTGGGAGTGGAGCTGTCGGTCACCTGGACGGTGAAGGTGAAGGTTCCCGCGGAGGTGAGGTCATTCGCGGTGAGGTTGCCGTTCTGGTCCAGGGACATGCCTCCGGGGAGTTGCCCCGAGGTGATGGACACCTTGTACGGAGAGACCCCTCCGGTGATCCCGATTGACCCGCTGTAGAGCTGCCCCTGGGTGCCTTGTGGCAGCGGGGAGGTGGCGGTGATGCGGAGCTTCGATTGGATGTTGAGGCAGGACGTACAGACGCTGGTCACGGTCGGCGAACCGGGTTCCACGACCGTGATGTCTCTCGGTCCTCCCAACGCCGGGACCCCTGGGTTCACGGTGAAGGTGAGGCTCGTGGAGGACTTCACGGTGGCGTTGTGCTGTCCGCCGACCAGCGTGCCGGAGACGAAGACCTTCGCCCCGCTCTGGAACCCCGAGCCGTTCAACGTGACGGTGCTCGGCGCGCCGGCCGTGATGGTGCTCGGGCTCACCGTCGTGATCGGGGCTCCGGGGGTAGTCATCTCGTACGCGGTCACGCCGATGCCGTCCCGGCCGGCCACGATCAGGTCGTTGTTGTCGAACACGGGTTGCGCGAAGAGGAAGGACCCGGGGGTGGCGATGTGCTCAATGATCTGGCCGTTACTCGCGTTGAGGAGGTAAAAACCCATGTCCTGGGGGGTATCCCCGGTGTAGACCCCGCAGGCCACGACCCCTGCGCCGTCCTCGGAGCACGAGCCGATCGGCGGGCCGGGGAGCCCGGTCTGCCAGATCGGCTGCCCGGTCGAGGGGTTGAGGTCTTGGACCGAACCCGAGTACAACGTGCCGTTGATGGTGGTCGGCGCTCCGCCGGCTTCGATGAGGTTTGAGCCATCCCAGATGGCCGCCGCGTCACACTCGTCCCCTCCCCCGCCTTCGGACATCGTGTGTTGCCAGACCGGTCCGGCGGCCAGGTCGGAGGGGTTCAGCGTGTAGTAGATGCCGTCCTTGTTGCACGCGCCAACGAGCGGGGTCGAGACCCCGCCGATGGTGCCGGGGAAGAAGGTGGGCGACGACCCGAAGTCACCGTCGTCGACCCGCTGCGACTCGGGAACTTGCCACGCGTCTTCCAGCGCCAGGCTGGAACCGCTGAGGCGCACGATCGACTCGTTGTACAGCGGCTGGTCTTCGAACGAGCCAAAGGCGTTTCCGGTGGTGGCGATGACGTCACCGTCGGGGAGCACCCCGACGGTGCCCCAGACGCTCGCGCCGAGGTCGCCCGGGGGGAGGGAGTTCCACTTCCCGATCTGTGCCCCCGTCGACTGATTGAAACCGACGACGCCGGCGGCGACGAGGGGCAGGTCACACCACGACGCGATTCCGAGGTAGACGTTGCCGTTGGCCACGGTGGGCGACGACCAGGCGAAATAGTCGTCGACCATCGAAGAGGGTGTGTCGACCACAGACTTCCATTCGACAGCCCCGGTGGCGGCGTCCAAGGCGTAGAGATTGCCGTCTTGGGAGTTCACGTAGACCGTCTCGACCCCGTTCGAGGGGTTGGGGGCGATCGTGGCCGTGGAGTAGAAGCCCTGGGCCGCCGTCCCGCAGCCCCCACCGGGCGCCGGTGTGCGCAGCCCCAGGTTGTCCGACCACAGGATCTGCTGGGTGGCCTCGCTCACTGCGTAGAAGATCCCGTCGCCGACACCGACGTAGAACACCCCGTTCGACACCACCGGGGTTGCCATGATGACCGGCTCGCCGGCGTTCGGAGAAGGGGGGGTCGACCAGCGCCACACCGGCTGGAGGTTGCCGGCCTGGATCCCGGGCACCGTGATGGAGGTGGCCGCCGGGTTGTACGAGCTGTGGCTGGGACCGTTCAGGTAGGCCGTCCAGTCCGTGCCTGCGGCGCTCGCGGAGCCCGGAGTGAGTACCACGCCGGCCGTGGCCAGCGGTACCAAGAGCGCCGCCAGCCAAGCCACGACGACCAAGCTGACCCGGCCGCGCCTGTCCGAGCTCCTGACCCCTCTGCTCGTCGGACCTATCCTTGCCCGTTCAGACACCTGCATCTCCTTGGCGCTCCTCTGCGGCTCCGGAGATTCGACCGTGTGCCGCCGCGGTCGTGTTCGTCCTGGCACCGCCGCGCCGGACCCCGAGGAGACAGACGCACCGTACCGAAATGACCCTTCCAGCCGTATGAGAGAGGGTCGGCCTCGTCTTTGATACCAACGCGTGCGTGGCGGGAAAACCTGTCTAATCAGGTCAAATCAGCCAACTTCAGTTGATCGTCCCTCGACCTCCCTGGCGGCCCGCCAAGGATCAGCACGCCGACGATCTGGACGAAGGTGAGCAGCCGGTTGAGCAGTTCCTCGACGTCATGGTGGGAGCGACCAGATGAAGTGGACCCAGCCCACCGGACGACGAAGACCATCAGGCCGCCGACCCTGATGTGGAAGTGCCCCACCAAGAGGGCTCTGTTGAGTTCCTCCTGCCCGGCCCCGGTCACGACGAAGCAGAGACGGCAACGCCGCCTGCGCGGGAAGGCGACCTTGTGAAGCAACGAGATCCCCTCGAGCCTGAGCTCAGAGGGGATCTCGTTGAGAAATCCCGGCGGCGACCTACTCTCCCAGGGGGCCTCCCCCCAAGTACCATCGGCGCGGGCGGGCTTAACTGCCGTGTTCGGAATGGGAACGGGTGTTTCCCCGCCGCCATGGCCACCGGAAATCTTGCACTCAGCGGGGCACATCCACCCGATCTACGGGCAGGGCCACGCTTGAGGCTGCGTTTCCGCAGCCCCTGAGCGTTCCAAAGCGAGCACGAGCGAGTAGGTCTCCAAGCCCTCGGCCGATTAGTACCGGTCGGCTGAATGCATTGCTGCACTTACACCTCCGGCCTATCAACGTGGTCGTCTAGCCACGGGCCTTACCAGGTTAACCCTGTGGGAGATTTCATCTCGAAACGGGCTTCGCACTTAGATGCTTTCAGCGCTTATCCCACCCGTAGGTCGCAAACCAGCCGTGCCCTTGGCAGGACAACTGGCACACGAGAGCTACGTCCGTCCCGGTCCTCTCGTACTAGGGACAGCCTTTCTCAAATCTCCTACGGCTGCATCGGATAGGGACCGAACTGTCTCACGCATGTGAATCCCGCATTACTGCGGGCATAGACTATACCTCCACCCTATTTCTAGGGGCTGGCGTGTTATGGCTTCCGTGGGGGTCCACGGGCTGAGGTATCAGCCTGAAGAAGCCATCTCTTCGCTGTTGCTGGCGAAGAAGTCGTTACAGGGGCACAACACGCCCATGCTACGTAGATGTCGCTCAACATCTACGGCGGATATCCGCTTCGTTTTCGAATAGTTTAGGGTTGCAAATGCATCTACTTGGCGTGCTAGGTGCAGGAACACTTTCGGATCCTTGACTCGGTCTAACTGAGCAAGAATCGAAAGAGCTCGCCCGACGTGCTCTCGCTTGAAGATCACGTAGGGCTCGACCTCCTGGAGAATCTGCAGAAGTGCG
This sequence comes from uncultured Acidimicrobiaceae bacterium, assembly GCA_963741995.1. Lineage (GTDB taxonomy): Bacteria > Actinomycetota > Acidimicrobiia > Acidimicrobiales > RAAP-2 > Bog-473. The sequence goes on along the minus strand of CAVUKI010000009.1, from coordinate 396,746 downwards.
GGCCGGCTCGTGATCACCAGATCACTCATGCCGGTCCCTCGATCTCGCAGGTAACCACCGCCGCCGAGCAGGGACTGGATGCTCTCCAGACCGTGCCGAGCAGTTGTGGACTGCGAGAAGGAGATAGTGGCCCGGATGTAATAGCCGAACCGATACTCCTTCTGCTTGACGAGTTGGAAGTGGATACTTCCATCGCCATCCAGAAATCCTGCAACATAGGACGCTTCAGACACATCCATTGTGTTGGCCTTCCCTCGGTATTGCCCTGAACATAACGTTCGGTTGTTTCATTCAGGGTTTCACCGATATGAGCCAGTAAAACATCCAGGGATTACTCCCTGGAGACGCAGTGTGATCTACGTTCTAAACCCAGCTCGCGTACCGCTTTAATGGGCGAACAGCCCAACCCTTGGGACCGGCTTCAGCCCCAGGATGCGACGAGCCGACATCGAGGTGCCAAACCTTCCCGTCGATATGGACTCTTGGGGAAGATGAGCCTGTTATCCCCGGGGTACCTTTTATCCGTTGAGCAACGGCGCTTCCATAAGCAACCGCTGGATCACTATGCCCTGCTTTCGCACCTGCTCGACTTGTAGGTCTCGCAGTCAAGCTCCCTTTTGCCATTGCACTCGACAGCTGATTGCCAACCAGCCTGAGGGAACCTTTGGGCGCCTCCGTTACATTTTAGGAGGCGACCGCCCCAGTCAAACTACCCACCTGACGCTGTTCCTGATCCGGATCACGGACCGAGGTTAGAGTCCCGGCACTAAAAGGGTGGTATTTCAAGGTTGACTCCACACTGGCTAGCGCCAATGCTTCAAAGTCTCCCACCTATCCTACACAAATAGTACCAAAACTCAACATCAAGCTATAGTAAAGGTCCACGGGGTCTTTCCGTCCTGATGCAGCTAACGAGCATCTTTACTCGTACTTCAATTTCGCCGGGTCTGTGGTTGAGACAGTAGGAAAGTCGTTACGCCATTCGTGCAGGTCGGAACTTACCCGACAAGGAATTTCGCTACCTTAGGCACATTTGTTACTACTCAAAAGCTTCGCTGCCATTGCGCTTTGAAGCGTTCGAGCGGCTAGGTCATTTCTGCCTAGCTCCTCATGTCGCCATGAGGGTCGGACTGTATCTTCGTCCCTCTCCAACGGACCCAATTGGGAACTGGATCCTGATGTCGGAAAGGGGGCCCCACGTACAGTCTCTGAGGATCCTGCAATGCGCAGTTTCCTGCTGATTGTCCGCACCAGACGGATTTTCACTATCCACATCGACACCCAAAAAAGGGCATGAATGACGTGAATGAGTACCGCTGGATACTCGGATGTCCCAGCATACAGTGGAGTTTTACAACAGCCAGGTATTAACTAACCGTTATAGTTCACTTGGTCCCCATGTCGCCATGAGGTGTGGACCATATCTTCATCCCTCTGCTTCATAGAGGGAGCTCTGCATATGGCCTCTGAGGATTCCCAACTCCTCAACGTCGCGATGATTTCGTCATCGCTCCGCCGACGCTTGCCGCCTCGGTTCATCGGAGCCCTCAAAACGAGGGCCTCCTCGATGCCCGCGGCAGAAAGATGCCGGCCTGACAGGACAAGTTCAGTGATCGCCCGGAAGATCCGAAGATCTTCCTGCTTCGGACCTCGCAGTACGAACCGATCAAAGAACGGGAACACCCGCTCTTTCAGATCGATTGGCTTGGTGACTTCGAAAGTAGAAGACACCGTCGCCGCGGCCTC
>CAVUKI010000009.1:0-390000 GCA_963741995.1 uncultured Acidimicrobiaceae bacterium | reverse complement strand
GGTTCCCACCGAGAGCAGGCGTCGCAGTGCACCGAAAGGATGGCACGCGGAAGCCACCTTGCCTTCCGCGTGCCATCCGGTGCTCGAAGTTCAACGGGCTTTCCGCCCCCTCCTGTTCGCCGCTCAGGCCTTCGGGGGCGTGCGCCGCCTGCTGATGTCCTCGATCTACCGCATGTCACCACGATGCGATGGCAGCATGATGCACGGGCGTTGTTGCACGGCCGTGACAGGCCGGTGACACCCGATGAATCTCGTTGTGCCAGCTCAGAGGCATCGTCAGCACGCGCCGGGGCGCTCAGGGCCGGGAAACGGAGGGGTCGCCGGGCACCCAGAACCGCCAGCGTTTCTCCGTCGCCTCCTTGATGCCGATCCGGGTCCCGCGGCCGGGACGCCGGGGGGGCGGCGTCCCGTCGTCCAGCAGGCGGACGAGGCCCTGAGCGGCGGGAGCGACCGCCCCGGAAGGGCGCCGGGTGGCCAGGAGGTCCTCCCCGCTGTCGGCGCCGGTGATGCCCAGGGCCTGGCAGAGCTTGGCCGGGCCGTTGCAGAGATCGCGTTCCAGACGGGCGGCCGGCCGGGCGTCCCACATCTCTTCCACGCCGGCAAGAGGGGCCAAGGCGCGGATCAGCACGGCGGCGGCCTCGCCCTCGGGTCCGCAGACCACGTTGGCGCACCAGTGCATGCCGTAGGTGAAATACACGTAGAGGTACCCGGGTGGACCGAACATGACCGCGGTGCGGGGTGTCAGCCCCCGGTAGGCGTGCGAGGCCGCGTCATTGGCGCCGTGGTACGCCTCGACCTCGACGATCCGCCCGGCCCGCGCGCCGCGGGCCAACACCTTGTTCAGCAACCACGGAGCGACGGCGACGGGATTGCCCTCCAGGTCCGACCGCTCCACGCGGCCACCCTGCCCCACCGGGACGGCCGGGCGCCACCCCCGACCGTCCTCAGATCGGTGTCGGCGCGCCCACCCGGCGGATGGCGCCCGGCGTGGCGGCCGGGCCGGCAGCTGCAGCCGCCAGGCGCACACGGCCGGCCCGGCGCGGCTCGCCGGCCCCGGCGGCCATGCGGCACAGCAGAGAGAGCTCGTCCACCATGGCCTGCGTCAGGCCCGGCAGGTCGGGCACGGCCGAGGCGCACGCATTGATGCCGACGAAGAGCGACTCACGGTAGCTCTGCACCGTGATGTTGAGCGCGACCCCGTCGATGACCGGTCCCAGCGGGTAGACGGCGCGGAGCTCCATGCCGGCGAAGTAGAGCGGGAAGTCCGGACCGGGCACGTTGGAGACCATGAGGTTCCCGGCCCGCAGCTTGCGCAGGACGCCCGAGCGCACGCCGAGCTGAATCATCGGCTTCACCACCGCCGGGGGCACCCCCTCGGTCAACCGGGTCGCCATGGGGCCGTAGCCGACGGCGCGCTCCTGCCCCTTGCACGAGGCGCTTGCCGCGGTCACCGTGCGCAGGCGCTCCAACGGTGTCTTCTTGTCGTTCGAGAGGGGCACGAACATGGCCGAGAGGTGGTTGCCCAATGACGCGGCGTTCGTGTCGCCGCGGACAGAGACCGGCACGACGGCCACCAGAGGGCTCTCGGACTCCTGCCCGTGCGCGGCCAGGTGGGAGCGCAACGCCCCCGAGCAGACGGCGAGGACGACGTCGTTGATGGTCGACCCGAACCGCGTCGTGAGCATCCGCACCTGCGCCATGTCGAGCTCGGCGAAGGACACCGCCCGGTCGGCGCCGACCGGTGCGTCGAACGTGTCGGGCGCGCCCAACGGGATCGACACCGGGCCGAGCCGATCGTCTATCGCGCAGCGAGCCAGGCGCACGGCCGTGCGGCCGACCTCGCGCGCGGCACGCAGGCCCCGGAGGGGGCTCCGGACGAAAGTCGGCAGCGCATCGGTCAGCAACTGGGTCTGCGAAGGCAGCCGGGCCGGCAACCAGGGTGGGCATGGCTCGGTCACCGCACTGCCCTCCGCGGTCAGATCGAGGAGCTTGGCCAGCATGTCGGCACCGGCCACGCCGTCGACGACCGAGTGGTGCACCTTGGCGATGAGGCCCACCAAGCCGTCGGCCATCCCCTCGACGACATGCATCTCCCACGGTGGCTGCTCCGGCGTGAGGGGGCGACCCATCACCTCGGCCACCTTGGCCCGGAACTCGGGATCGCCACCGGGAGCCGGGAGAGCGACGCGGTGCAGATGATTGGAAAGTTCGAAGTCCGGGTCGTCCACCCAACGCGGATGGTCCAGTCCGAGTGGAACGGTCATGAGCCGGCGGCGGAATGGCTGGAGATTCGGGATCCGCGTCTGCAGGACGCCGGTGACGCGCTCGAAGCTGTACCCACCGGGCAGCGAGGGGGGATCGAACACGCAGGCGTAGGCGATCTCCATCGGTGTGTCCGGGGTGTCCGAGTAGATGAACATCGGGTCGATGCCGGTCATCCGCTGCATAAGTACTTCTCCACGTGGTGAGGGTTTCCGGTGGGCTCGACGCGGCCACCCGACCCGACACCGGTTCCGCCTCCCCCCTCGGACCCTCGGAGACGGATTCCCGCGCACTTCGTCGATTCGGGCATCCTCGTCGATGTGGCTATGCCTACAGCCTTTACCCTGGCCACTCTCGATACAACCCAATACCGGGATCTTTATGTTGCGTTCACCTGGGCGTTACCTGACATGGGGGCTGGGCCGCGGAAATTGCCACATCCGCCAGCGGGGGTTTCAGGCCGTGATCGCTACGATGCCGTTCCGTGGGGCCGCCATTGGGCCAGGCGCGCCCGGTCGACCTCGCGTCGCCGGGTGAAGCGCTCGGCCTGCTCGCCGACCGGTCCCGGACCAGCCCCCCCGGGGGTGCGCCGGCGTGTCACCGCCACACCCGGTTCGAGCAGTTCCACGGCGGTCTCACCCAAATCGGGGTGGGCGGCGACCAGCTCGACCAACGGCACGTGGCGCTCCAGCGACTCGCGCACCAGGCCACCGATCAGCCCGTGGGCCTGGCGGAAGGGCATGCCCTGCTCGACGAGCATCTCGGCCAGGTCGATGGCCGCGGCGGCCGGACCGTCCGCCGCCGTCTGCATGCGCTCCTCGTTCCACGAGGCGGTCTCGTAGACGCCGCGCAACGCGATGAGCGCCCGCGTGACCTGGAGCACCGCGTCGAAGAGGGGCTCCTTGTCCTCCTGCAGGTCGCGGTTGTAGGCCAGCGGGAGACCCTTGAGCGTCACCAGCACGGCGTTGAGGTGGCCGATGAGGCGTCCCGACTTGCCGCGAGCCAACTCGGCCACATCGGGGTTCTTCTTCTGCGGCAACATCGAGCTGCCGGTGGCGTACGCATCGTCGAGCGTGCAGAAACCGAACTCCTCGGTCGACCACAGCACGATCTCCTCACCCATCCGTGACAGGTGCACGCCCAGCAGGGCGATGTCGAAGAGCGCCTCGGCGACGAAGTCGCGGTCGGACACCGCATCGAGGGAATTCTCGAAGCGGCCGTGGAAACCGAGCTCGGCCGCGACGTAGTCAGGGTCGAGCGGCAGCGACGAACCGGCCAGCGCGCCCGCCCCCAGCGGCGAGATGTTGAGCCGGTCGACGGTGGTGACGAGACGGTCGACGTCACGGGCCAGCGCCCAACCGTGCGCCAAGAGGTGGTGGGCCAGCAGCACCGGTTGCGCCCGCTGCATATGGGTGTAACCCGGCAGGTAGATGTCGGCGGCCTCCAGGGCCCTCTGGGCCAGCGCGTCCTGCAGTGCCATGATCTCGTCGGCCACGCCGATGAGCGAGCGTCGGCACCACAGGCGCAGGGCCGTCGCGACCTGGTCGTTGCGGCTCCGCCCCGTGTGCAGCTTCGCCCCGACGTCGCCCGCCAACTCGGTGACGCGTCGTTCGATGGCGGTGTGGATGTCCTCGTCACCGGGGGCGAAGACGAAGTCGCCGGTGGCGAATTCCTCCTCGACGATGTCGAGCGTCTCCACCAGGGTGGTCACCTCGCTGTCGCTGAGGATGCCCGCCTTGCCGAGGCCCTTGACGTGCGCGCGCGAGCCGGCCAGGTCGTCGTCGGCCAGCACCCGGTCGAAGGGCAGGCTGACGGTGAACGCGGCCACGGCGTCCGCCATGCCGGTCGAAATGCGGCCCTCCCAGAGCGTCAACGCTCCCCCCTGACCTCTCCTGCCTGCTCCGGCGCGACCGCCTTGCCGCCCGCGTGAGCGCCCGGCCCTTGACGGGCCGACCACGTGGCGACCCCGAGGCCCCACAGACGCACGAACCCCTCGGCGTCGGCGTGCCGGAAGGTGTCCGACGCATCGTACGTCGCCAGGTCGTGGTCGTAGAGCGCGACCGGGCTGCGCCGTCCCACGACGGCACAGGTGCCCGGCGCGGCGAAACGCAACCGCACCTCCCCCGTCACATGGCGCTGGCTCTCGGTGATGAAGGCCTGCAGCGCGCTGCGCAGGGGGGAGTACCACAGCCCGTCGTAGACGAGCTCGGCCCAGCGCGGCTCCAGCCGCGCCTTCTCGTGGTGCACGTCCCGCTCGAGGGTCAGGTCCTCGAGGTCGGCGTGGGCCAGAATCAGGGCCAGGGCGGCCGGGCACTCGTAGATCTCGCGGCTCTTGATGCCGACCCGGCGGTTCTCCACCATGTCGAGACGCCCGAAGCCACGGCCGCCGGCCACCTGGCCCAGCCGGGCGATGAGGTCGTAGGGGCCCAATGCCGTGCCGTCGAGGCTGACGGGGACGCCGGCTTCGAAGCCCACGATGATCTCGACGGGATCGGTCTCGCTCACCCGCGTCAGCGTGTAGACGTCATCGGGAGCGGGCGCCCAGGGATCCTCGATCGCACCGCACTCGATGGCCTTGCCCCAGAGGTTGTCGTCGATGGAGTACAGCTTCTCCTTCGTCACCGTGATGGGGATGTCCCACTTGGCGGCCAGCTCGACGCAGTCCTCCCGGGTCATGCCCCAGACCCGCGCCGGCGCGTAGATGCCGAGGTCGGGCGCCAGGGCGCGCACGCCGACCTCGAAGCGGACCTGGTCGTTGCCCTTGCCCGTGCAGCCGTGCGCCACGGCGGTGGCGCCATGCCGGCGCGCCTGGGCCACGAGATGGCGCACGATCACCGGCCGCGACAGGGCCGACACGAGCGGGTACTTGCCCTCGTAGCGCGCGTTGGCCTGCAGGGCCGGCACGCAGAACTCCTCGGCCATCTCGTGGCGGGCGTCGACCACGACCGCCTCGACCGCTCCGGCGGCCAGCGCCCGGTCCCGCACGGCGTCCCAGTCCTCGCCACCGCGGTCGGCCGACTGCCCGACGTCGACCGCCACCGCCACCACCTCGACGCCCTCGTTCTCAATGAGCCAGCGCACGGCGACCGACGTATCGAGGCCACCGCTGTAGGCCAGTACCACCCGATCAGGCATGTTCAGTCCTCTTCCTTCCCATTCAATGCCACCTTGTTGTTGACGGCAATGCCGGCGACGTCGCGCAAGCGGTCGGCCATCGGGGCGCCCCCGATGTGCTCCTCGACGATGACCAGCACCGTGTCGTCGCCCGCCACGGTGCCGACGATCTCTTCCAGCCCGCTGCGATCGAGCGCGGAGCCCACCACGTGGGCCGAGCCCGGCGGAGTGCGCAACACCACGAGATTCCCCGAGTGGGCCACCTCCACGACCCACTCGCCGAGCACGCGTCGCAGATGGTCCTCCGGCGCGATCTGGTGGGTGGGGAGCTCGGGCAGCGCGTAGGCCGTCTCACCCCCGGGCAGGCGGACCTTCACCGCCCCCAGGTCCTCGAGGTCGCGTGAGACCGTGGTCTGGGTCGCTTCGATCCCCTGCTCCCCGAGCAGGGCCACCAACTGGGCCTGGTTCGTCACCGGCTGCGACTCCAGCAACTTCGTGATGCGGTGCTGACGCTGGTTCTTCGTCAGCCGGCTCGGCGCCTGCCCGCTCATGCCGCTCCCTCCACGACCCAGGCCAGGACGCCCCGCATGGCCGTCCGCCGGTGGGCGGCCTGGCGCCAGATCCACGAGCGCGGTCCCTCCATGACGGCGTCGGTGATCTCCTCGCCGCGGTGCGCCGGCAGACAGTGCAGGACGACGGCGTCGTCGCCCGCCCGGTCGACCAGGTCCCCGTCGATGGTGAAGCCCTCGAAGGCGGCCAGGCGGGCCACGCGCTCCTCCTCCTGGCCCATGCTCGTCCACACGTCGGTGTAGAGCACTGACGCACCCTTGGCCGCATGGCCCGGGTCGTCCGTGCCCTGCACCGTCCCACCCCGCCCCGTGCGGTCCGCGAAGGACTGCAGCGCGGCCAGCTCGTCGCCGGAGAACGTGTAGGCCGCCGGGGAGGCGAAGCGGACCTCCATGCCCTCGAGCAGCGCGGCCTTGGCCAGAGAGCGCGCCATGTTGTTGGCGTCCCCGACGTAGGTCAGGACGCGACCGGCCAGCGGGCCCAGCGCCTCGCGCATGGTGAGCACGTCGGCCACGGCCTGGCACGGATGCGCGGTGTCGCACAGGAGGTTCACCACCGGGACGTCGAAGCCGCTCCGCTGGAGAGCGCCGGCCATCCGCACCAGCATCGAGTGCTCGAACACCCGGGCGCACAGGATGCGGTGGTAGCAGGCGAGCGTGCGGGCCACGTCCTCCGCGGTCTCCCGCTCGTCGAGGCCGACCTCGGTCCCTTGGATGTACACCGGGTGCCCGCCCAGGTCGACCACCGCCATTTCGGTGGAGTTGCGCGTCCGCGCCGAAGGCTTCTGGAAGAGCAGCGCCACGCCCTGGCCGGCCAGCGGCGCGTGCGCGGGCGGATTGCGCGCGAGCTCGAGGAGATGCTCCCAGGCGTCGGGGTCGAGGTCGTCGATGTCGAAGAAGTTGCGCATGTGCCCGTCCCTCCCCTCCTCTACCCCGGCCCGTCGGTCTCGGGCCCGCGACGCGAGCAGGGCCTGCCCGAGGACACCCAGCGCCGTGTCGATCTCGTCGTCGCGCACCAGCAGGGGCGGCGCCACGCGGATGGCGTCGGGCCGCACCGGGTTGACCAGCAAGCCGTGCGCCAGCGCCCAGTCCGCCACCTCCTTGGCCACCGGCTCCTCGAGCTGCGCCGCCAGCAGCAGGCCGGCGCCGCGCACCGAGACGACCCCCGGCAGCCTTGCCAGCCCGCCCGCGAGGCGCTCGCCCCCCTCGCGGGCGCGGCGAGGAACGTCCTCGGCCTCCATGACGGCCAACGTCGCCTTGACCGCGGCCAGGGCGAGGGGCTGTCCGCCGAACGTCGACCCGTGGTCACCCGGCCCGAAGGCCGCCGCCACTTCCGCCCGGGCCCAGCAGGCACCGACCGGCATGCCGTTGCCGAGCGCCTTGGCCATCGTCACCACATCGGGCTCGAGCCCCTGGGCCTGGAAGGCGAACCAGTGCCCGGTCCGTCCGAGGCCGGTCTGCACCTCGTCGAGCATGAGGAGCGCGTTGCGCTCGGAGCACAGTGACCGCACCGCGCCGAGGTAGTCCGAGCTCGGGACCATGACACCGCCCTCGCCCTGCAGCGGCTCCAGCAGGACGGCGGCGACCGTGTCCGGGTCGAGCACCTTGTCCAGCGCGGCGACGTCGTCGTAGGGCACGTGCACGAACCCCTCGGGCAGCGGCACGAACGGCGCCTGCTTCTCGGGCTGGCCGGTGGCGGTGAGCGTGGCCAGCGTGCGGCCGTGGAACGAGTTGTCGGCGCTGATCACGACGTGGCGGCCGGGACCGGCCCAGCGACGGGCCAGCTTGAGCGCGCACTCGTTGGCCTCGGCCCCCGAATTGGCGAAGAAGACCTGGCCGCCAGCCTGGCCGCTGCCCCCGTTGATGAGCCGGTCGATGGTGCGGGAGACCTCGGGAGCCAGCGTGTTGCCGTACAGGTTCGACACGTGACTGAGCGTCCGCGCCTGCTCGGCCACCGCGTCGGCCACAACCGGATGGGCATGGCCGAGCGACACCACGGCCAGGCCGGTGATGAAGTCGAGGTACTCGGTGCCTTCGGCGTCGTAGAGCACCGTGCCCTGGCCCCGCACGAAGGTGGCGGGCGGGTCTGCATAGGTGCGCATGAGCGACGAGCGCTCCGACGAGGTCACGGTCCCGGCGTCGGCGTCGGTCACGGGACCACCATCGTCCCGACGCCCGAGTCGGTGAAGAGCTCGAGCAGCAGCGCGTGCGGCACCCGTCCATCGAGGATGTGCGCCTGTCCGACCCCCGAGCGCACCGCGTTGGCACAGGCCTCGACCTTGGGCAGCATGCCGCCCTCCACTCCCCCATCGCGGACGATCTGGTCGATCACCTCGGCGGACGGCCTGGTGGATCACCGTCGTGGGGTCGTCGGCCACGACCCGGAGCCCTTCGATATCAGTCAGGAAGATCAGTTTCTCGGCATGGAGCGCCTCGGCCAACGCGCCCGCCACCGTGTCGGCATTGATGTTGTAGGCCTGGCCGGATTCGTCGGCACCGATGGTGGCCACGACGGGGATCAACCCCTCGGCCACCAGACGCTCGAGCATGGTGGGGTCCACGAGCGACACGTTGCCGACGAACCCGAGGTCGGCGTGGCGGGGGGCGGCCGTGATCAGGTTGGCATCCTCGCCCGACATGCCGACCGCCAGCGGCCCGTGCACGTTGATGGCCGAGACGATGTCGCGGTTGACCTTGCCGACCAGCACCATGCGGGCGATGTCGAGCGTGTCGGCGTCGGTGACCCGAAGGCCGTTGCGGAACTCCGCCTGCTTGCCGAGCCGCTCCATCAACGCGCCGATCTGGGGGCCGCCCCCGTGCACCACGACGGGGAGGATGCCCACGGCACGCATGAGGACGACGTCCTCGGCGAAGGAGGCCAGCGCGTCGCCCGGAGCCTCCGCGTCCGCTCCGTCCGCGGCGTGCAACGCGTTGCCGCCGTACTTGACGACGACGATCTTCTCCCAGAAGCGGCGGATGTAGGGCAACGCCTCGACGAGCACGGAGGCCGTCTTGGCCGCCGCCGCCTTCTGGGCGCGGGTGACCTTCGGCGGCACGATCGGAGCCTCGCGGGCCGTCACGACGTCGTCCGGTTCTCGTCGATATAGCCGTAGCCGAGGTCGGTCCCGAGGACCACCGACTCGCCCGAGCCGAGCCCCAGGTCGCATTCGAGGAGTACGTGGCGGCCCGCCATGTGGGCGGCCACCGCCGCCGAGTCGTGGGGGACCCCCACACCGCCGGCACACACCACGGTGCTGCCGTAGGCCAGCAAGACGCGGTCGATGTCGAAGGGTGTCCCGGCCGAGCCGAGCTCGGAGATGATGCGCCCCCAGTAGGGGTCCTCGCCGAAGAGCGAGCACTGCACGAGCATGGAGTCCGCCACCTTGCGGGCCGCCACGTGCGCCGCTTCGTCGCTCACCGCGCCGCGGACGTGCACGTGCGCCACCTTGGTCGCCCCTTCCGCGTCGTCCACCATCTGCTCGGCCAGAGAACGGCAGGCCTCGTACAGTGCGGCAGCAAGGGCCGACGGCGACGGGCTGGCGCCGAGCCCGTTGGCCAGCACCAGCACGGTGTCGTTGGTGGAGGTGCAGCCGTCCACCGAGATCGTGTTGAACGAGGCCGCCACGGCCTCCCGGAGCGCGGCCTGCAGGGTGGCGGGGTCGACGGCGGCGTCAGTCGTGCACACGGCGAGCATCGTCGCCATGTTCGGCGCCAGCATGGCGGCGCCCTTGGCCATCCCTCCCACGGTGAACCCGTCGGCGGTGACCACGACCTCCTTGGGCACGGTGTCGGTCGTCATGATGGCCTTGGCGGCCTCGGCCGCCGACTCGGCCCGGCCAGTGCGTGCCATCACGATCGGCTCGATCTCGGGGATGACGTGGTCGATGGGGAACGGGATGCCGATGAGGCCCGTCTGGCAGATCAGGATCTCCTCGGCGATCGCGCCGATGTCACCCGCCACGGCGGTGCACAGGCGTTCGGCGGCCTCCCGCCCCGGGACTCCGGTCGCAGCGTTGGCGTTGCCCGACGTCAGGATCACCCCCGCCGCCTTGCCACCCGTCGCGACGAGGTGCGCCCGGCTCACCTGCACAGGCGCCGCCGCGGCCAGGTTGGCGGTGAAGACGCCCGCGGCGGGAACGGCCCGGCCGTCGGCGGTGGCCACCACGGCGACGTCGTGGGCTTTGGCCGCCTTGATCCCGGCGTAGCCCCCGACGGCGACGAAGCCCTGTGGTGCGTTGACGCTCACGGGTAGACCCCGGCCATCGGGAGCCCCGTGGTCTCGCGGCAGGCCGAGCGCCGCGTTGGCGCACTGGATCGCCTGGCCCGACGCGCCCTTCACGAGGTTGTCCAGGGCGCAGAGGGAGATCACCCAACCGGTGCGGGGATCGACCCGTGCCGTCACGTGGGCGGCATTGGCGCCGGACGTGGCCTTGGTCGAGGGAGGGGTGTCGGTCACGACGACGAACGGCTCGGCGTCGTAGGCCTCGTGCAGGGCTTCCATGACGGCATCGGTGTGCAACGCCGCGCCGGGGGCCGGTCGGGCATAGCAGGTGGCGAGGATGCCGCGCACCATGGGCGCCAGGTGCGGCGTGAAGAGCACGTCGCCGCCGATGATCTGTTCCATCTCGGGCGTGTGGCGGTGGGTCAACAACCCGTAGGCCGTGAAGTCCTCGTCGACCGACCCGAAATGCAGCGAGTCCTTGAGTCCCCGGCCGGCGCCCGAAACGCCCGACGCGGCGTCGACAACGATCCCGGTCGGTTCCACCAGACCGGCCCGCACCAGGGGGGCCAGGGCCAGCCCGGCCGCCGTCGGGTAGCAACCGGCGGCCGCCACGAGGGTCGCGCCGGCCAGGCCGTCGCGGAAGAGCTCGGGCAGCCCGTAGACGGCCTCGGCCAACAGTTTCGGCGCGCGGTGCTCCTCGCCGTACCAGCGCAGGTAGAGCGCAGCGTCCTTCAGCCGGAAGTCGGCGGCGAGGTCCACGACCAGGCCCACCCGCGCCCGGAGCTCGGGAACGATCCGCTGGGACTCGCCGTGGGGCAGGCCGCAGAACACCAGATCGAGGCCGTCGAAGAGGGCGGGATCGCTGTCCTCGTAGACCAGGCCCGGATAGGCGGCGGCCAGCGACGGCGTGTGGGTGCCGACCCCCGCACCGGCGTGGGAATGAGCCGTGGCCACGGCCACCTCGAACTCGGGATGACCGGCGAGCAGGCGCAACAGCTCGGCCCCGGTGTACCCCGACGCCCCAAGGATCCCTGCCTTCATCGCATGAGTATACACCATTCTGCATATTCATGCGGGCTGCGGCGCCTCGGTGGGATGAGTCAGTCGATATCCAGGCGCTTCTGCCAGAAATTACCTTCGCTGGCGACCACGAATCCCATCATGTCGTTCACCGCGATCATGGGTGCATTGACCGACGCGTTGCCGGTGACGATCAGCCGCACGCCCGGTGCCCGCCGGGCCAATTCTTCGACGTTGGCCATCTTGACGGCCAACCCGAGGCGGTGTCCGCGGTGCTCCGGGTGCACGACCGTCAGCATCTGCCAGGCCTGATCCGGAGAATCGACGGCCAGACAGAGCTCGGTGCAGGCGACGAGCCGACCCGACGCCCGGTGCTGCGCCACTGCAATCAGGAACCGAGCACCGCGCGCCGCACGGAGGGCATCGTTCTCGTTCACCCGATCGGCGTCCCATATCTCCTCTTCGTGGCCTTCGTCGCCGTGCGGTTCGTCGGTGGACATGCATTGGAAGAGAGTGCACTGGTCCTCGACGTACTCCGCGGGCCACGGAGCCTCGAAGGTCAGCACGCGATAGTCGACGGCATGGCGCGCTCCGTGACCTCAGCGCGCAGCTCCGCCAGACGTCCCGTCTCCATGGGAACCGCGAGGTGACGGATGTTGCCGGACAGCATGATCTCGAAGCCGACCTTCGGCGCGAACGACAGCGATGCGTGGTCGGCCGCGCGGTCGAGCGGCGCGTCCACAATGGAGTTGAGCACCTCACGCCCGTCGGCCCGTCCGAGCTCGCTCATCGCCTCGACCACGGCCGTCCCGACGCCCCGGCGACGACGGGCCGGATGGACCGCGACGGTGACTTCGGCGCTCCGCACGTTGTCGCGCAGCGTCAGCTCCATCATGCCCACGCCGAGAATCGGACCTCCGGACTCCCGCGCCGCCAAGAGATCGAAGCGCTTCGACGCGCCGCGGAACCGGGCGAAGGCGCGGATGTCAGGCAGGGTGAAGCCGGTCAGGTCCGGCCAGAGCTCCTCGTCGCTGGCGCGCAGGACCGCGACCCATTCGGCCAGCTCGTTGTCATCCGACGGGTCGACGAGGCGCACCTCCATCCGACCACCTTGTCACTTCGCCCGCCGCTCAGCGCAGGACGGCCCCGAACTCCTCGGCCACAGCCTCGATGCAGGCTGTACGCAACCCGCCCACCTCTTCGTCCGTAAGGGTCCGGTCGTCCGCGGCAGAAGCGGAGCCGGTAGGCCAGGCTCCGCGCACCGTCGTCGATGCCGGTGCCGCGGTACACGTCGAACAGGTGCACCGACTCCAGCAATTCGCCGCCGGCACGTCGCAGCGCCTCGGCCACGGCATCGGCCGGATGCCGGTCCTCCACCACGAAGGCCAGATCGATGTCCGAGGACGGGAACCGGCTGACCGCGCCGCCGATCGTGATGCGGCGAGGCACCTGCTCCTGGTCGAGGAGCACGCCGAGGTCGACCTCGAGCCAGCCGATACGCCGGGGTGTGGTCGCGCCGCCCGTGGCGCGGGTCAGATCGAACCGTGTCGCGACGGCGGGGTCGATCTCCCCCACGGAGCCGATGGTGACCTCATTGAGACTGCCGGCCCTCGCCATGAGGTGCGCCGAGCGGGTCGGGTGCAGGCCCGGCAGGGGCGGCGTGCCGTCACTCGGCGGGACGAGGCGCACCGCAGCGAGACGGAGCGCGTCCGCCAGCACGTACCAGGCGGCCACCGCCGAACGAGCGTCGTCGTCCTCGCCGGCGAACACCGCGGAGAGGAGCTCGCGCTCCCCCGGCAGTTCGGCCCGTTCGGTGCCGCCCGCGCCGCTCCGCTCGACCACCCGCGCCAAGCCCGCTCCCGGGTGCGAGAAGACGACGCCCACTTCGAACAGGCGTACGTCGGGCTGGCGCCGGCTGGCGTTGTAGGACAGCGCACCGAGGAGACCGGGCAGCAGGGAGCGACGCAGGAAGGGCTTCTCCGCGTCGAGCGGGTTGGCCACCCTCACCGCCGGCCCGGTCAGATCGACATCGTCATGGGCGCCGGCCGACACGAAGGTGTCGGTCCAGCCCTCCGACGCACCCAGGCCCCGCAAGACGTCCTTGACCTCACGCCGGGAGCGCTGCAACGCGGTCAAACGTCCGGGCTGGGGCCACGTCGGGACGTGCCGCGGCACGTTGGAATAGCCGAACGTGCGCGCTATCTCCTCGATCACGTCGTCAACCCCGTAGGGCTCGGCCCTGATATCGGGACGGTTGGTCGGCACCATGACCATCAGCACGCCTTGGTCAATGTCCCGCTCCTGCTCCAGCACAGTGAAGCCGATCGGCTCAATGAGCCGGGCGATCTTCTCGGGGCTCAGGGCCACGCCGATCTGGCTGTGCACCCGGGCGATGGGCACTGAGACGACGAACGGCTCGGGCACGTCGGCGCGCACGTCGAGCAGGCCGTCGGCCACCTCGAGCCCGGGGACGCTTTCGGCCAGCAGCTCGCAGAAGCGGCGCACGGACGGCTCGATCCCCCAGGGGTCGACACCACGTTCGAAGCGCGCTCGACGCCTCGCTGCGCAAACCCAGGCGCTTGGACGTGCGCGCGATGGCCATGGGTGTGAAGTAGGCGGCCTCGAGCAGGACCTGCGTCGTCGTCTCCGCGATCTCCGACGAGGCGCCGCCCATGATGCCGCCGATGCCGACCGGCGTGCCCTCCGCGTCACAGATCAGGCAGTCCTCGCCGGTGTCGCCAAGGCTCCGGCCCCGCACGCCCACCGTGCGCTGCACGCCGTCGAGCGTCTCGATCGTCTCGCCCGGCCGGGCTCGCCGGACGCGCAGCCCGCCTCCCGGCAGGAGCGACAGGTCGTAGGGGTGGGTGGGCTGGCCCAGCTCGAGCATGACGTAGTTCGACGCGTCAACGACGTTGTTGATGGGGCGCATGCCGGACAGCAGCAGCCGTTGGGCGATCCAACCCGGCGACGGGGCGACGGTGACGTCGCGCAAGACGGTCACCGTGAGGCGGGGGCAGAGGTCGGCCGAATCCACCACCGCGCTCGCCGCTTCCTCCACGGGCCAGCCGCTGGCGGGCGGCTCCGGCGGTTCGGGCAATTGGAACGGCAGCTCCAGGCGGCCCGCCAGATCTCGGGCGATGCCCGAGATGCACCAGGCGTCGGGTCGGTTGCCCTCGACCGTGATGTCGAAGACGGTGTCGATGCGCAGCCCGAGCGCCTCCATGATGGGTGTCCCCGGCTCGCCCGGCGACTCGTCGCCCAGGATGAGCAGGCCGGCGCCGTCGTCGGAGAGCCCCAGCTCCTTGCCGGAGCAGAGCATCCCGTTGGACATCACGCCGCGCATCGGGCGGGCGGCGATCTCGGAGTCCCCGGGCAATATCGCCCCGACCGGCGCCAGCGGGACGCGGTCCCCCACCGCGAAGTTGGTGGCCCCGCACACGATCTCGAGCGGCTCGGGCCCGCCCCCGTCGACGATGGTCAGCCGGATCTTGTCCGCTCCCTTGATGGGACGGATCTCGAGCACCCGGCCGACCACGACGTCTTCGAGCCCTTCCCCCACGTGTTCGATCGCCTCCACGACCAGACCCAGGTCGTCCAGCGCGTCGCGCAACAGCCCGACGTCGTCGGGGAAGGGAGCGAAATCACGGAGCCAGCTGAGCGGAGCGCGCACGGGGGACTTTCTCGTTGTGGGGCGGTCAGAATTGCGCCAGGAAGCGGATGTCGTTCTCCAGGAAGGAGCGCATGTCGGGGATGGCGTGGCGCATCTGCGCCAGGCGATCGATGCCGAACCCGAAGGCGAAGCCCGACCACACCTCGGCGTCGATGCCGACGGCGGCGAAAACGGCGGGGTCGACCATGCCGCAACCGCCGAGCTCGATCCAGCCCGTGTGCGAGCAGGTGCGGCACCCTTCGCCGAGGCAGACCGTGCAGGTGATCTCCAACTCGGCCGACGGCTCCGTGAAAGGGAAGTAGGCCGGGCGCAGGCGTGACTGCATGCCCGCACCGAAGTAGGCCTCCGTGAAGGACTGAATCGTGCCGGCGAGGTCACCGAAGGTGATGCCCCGGTCGACCACCAGTCCTTCGATCTGATTGAACACCGGGAGGTGGCGGGCGTCGGGCGTATCGAGCCGGAAGCACTTGCCCGGCATGACGGCGTGGATCGGCAGGGAGTCGTCGCGCACGGCCGCTTCCATCAGGTGGATCTGCACCGGCGAGGTGTGCGTGCGAAGCAACACCGTCTCGGGCTCCCCGATGTCGAGATACAAGGTGTCGTACATACCGCGGCGGGGTGGGCGGGCGGGATGTTGAGCGCCTCGAAGTTGTACCAGTCGGTCTCCGCCTCGGGCCCCTCGGCCACGGTGAACCCCATCCCCACGAAGACGTCCTCGAGCTCGGCCCGGGCCTGGGTCACGAGATGCAGGTGACCGCGCGCCGGCGGCGTGCGCACCTGGTCGGGGATCACCTCGGTGAGGTCGAGCCGGTCGGCGAGCAGCGCATCGGCTCGCTCGGTCTCCACCAGCTCGGCGCGCCGTGCCGCCAGCCGACCCTCCAGCTGGGTCCGCACCTCGTTGAGACGTCGGCCGGCCTCCTTGCGGGCCTCGGGATCGAGGCCGCCCAGTGTTCGGTGCGCCCTGGTCAACGCCGAACGCTTGCCCAGGAACTCGGTCTCGACCTGGTTCAGGGCCTCGGTCGACACCGCGCCCGCGATCGCCCGCTCACCGTCGCCGGCGATGCCATCGATGTCGAGGTCCAGGTCGTCTGTTGCCATGTCGTCAGTCACCAGGTCACGCCGGTCCGCCGTCGGAGATGCTACGTGGCGCAGCACCGCCGCCCCGGCGTTGGCGGAACGCCTCGAAGCAGACCACGGCGCAGGCCACACCGACATTGAGTGATTCGGCCCGACCGGCCATGGGGATGGCGAGGGCTCCGGAGAGCGCACCGGCCAGGTCGGGGTCGAGCCCGGAGGATTCGTTCCCCAGGAAGACGGCCGAGGGCGTCGACCAGTCGAACCCTGCGTAGTCCTCGCCGTCTCGCACGACGGTGGCAAGGGTGCGGAAGCCGGCGGTCGCCAGCTCGGTGGCCAGCGCCCGCGGGTCCGGCCGAACCGCCATGGGCACGTGAAAGAGCGAGCCCGCCGAGGAGCGGACCGTCTTGGGGTTGTAGGGGTCGACGGAATCGCCCGCGTAGACGACCAGCGCCGACCCCGAGGCGTCCGCCGCCCGCACCACGGTGCCGGCGTTGCCCGGATCGCGCACGTCGACCAGCACCACGATCAACGAGCCGTGACGGGCAGCCCAGGGCTCCGAACCGGCGGCCGGCTCCTCCAGCATGGGGAGCACGGCGAGAACCGGTTGGGGCGTGACCGTGTCGGCCACGCGTTCCAGCACACCGGCCGCGAGGGGGAACACCCGCACCCCGGCCGCTTCGGCCCGGCGGCAGACCTCCTGGACGGCACGGTCGTCGGCGCCGGCGGGCGAGACGTAGAGAGACTCGATGGGCACGTGGGCATCGAGCGCGGCAGCGAATGAGCTCCGCCCCTTCGGCCACGAAGGCGCGCTCGCTCCAGCGGGACGAACGCTTCTGCAGGAGCCCGCGCAGCCGGCGGATCCGCCGGTGCGAGAAGGCCAGCTGCTGGGTCAGGAAGCGACCTCGGCCACGGGCGCATTGGACAGCGCGTCCTGCGCGGTCGCCACGAGCGCACCGAATGCCTCGGAGTCGCTGACGGCCAGATCGGCCAGGACCTTGCGGTCGACCTCGACGCCGGCCAGGTGGAGGCCGTTGATGAGCCGGCTGTAGCTCATGCCGTGCTGCCGGGCGCCGGCGTTGATGCGCTGGATCCACAGCTTGCGGAAATCGCCCTTCCGGGCGCGACGGTCCCGGAAGGCGTACTGCATCGAGTGCATGAGCTGCTCGTTGGCCGCACGGTAGGAACGGCTCTTGTTTCCGTAGTACCCCTTCGCCTGCTCGAGGACAGCGCGATGGTGCTTGCGGCCGTGGACGGACCGCTTCACTCTGGCCATGGGGGTGCTCCTCTCATCAAGATCTCGGTGTGTCGGGTAGGTGTGCGCCGGGGCGCGGGAGTGATGCCAGCGCTCAGATGCCGAGCATCCGGCGCGTTGCCCGCTCGTCGGCCTTGGAGATGTCGGCCTCGCGGCCGAGGCGGCGTGTGCGGACGCTGCTCTTCTTCTCCAGAATGTGCGAGCGGAAGGCCTTGCGCCGGCGCAACCGGCCGGAGGCGGTCACCTTGATGCGCTTGGCGGCGCCCCGGTCTGTCTTCATCTTCGGCATGACGTCATCCCTCTTCGGCTGATGCTGCGACTTCGCTGACCCCGTTACCCTCACCGGCTGCCGGCGCACTGCCGTTCCCCTCGGTCGGGGAGGCCGCTGCCTCGCTCGCCCCGTTCGCGGCTGCCGGGTCGGCAGCTGCTTGGGGAGCGGCACTGGCACTCGGCTTGTCGGTGCGCTGCTGCGCCTTTTCCCTCGACTGGGCGGCCTGACGGGCCCGCTTGTCGGGGGCGAGCACCATGATCATGTTGCGGTTGTCGAGCTTGGGCTCGGCCTCCACCTTGGCCACGCCCTCCATCTGCTCGGCGATGCGGTCAAGGATCCGCTTGCCGTGCTCGGGGTGGTACACCTCGCGGCCTCGGAACATGATCGTGATCTTGACCTTGTGCCCTTCGCCCAGGAACTTGGCCACTTGGCGGGTCTTGGTGTCGAAGTCCCCCGGACCGATTTTCGGCCGGTACTTCATCTCCTTGATCCCGACGTGGACCGTCTTGCGGCGGCTCTCCTTGGCCCGCTGGGCCTCGTCGAACTTGAACTTGCCGAAGTCCATGATCCGGCACACCGGCGGATTGGCCATGGGGGCGACTTCGACGAGGTCGAGATCGAGCTCCTTGGCGATCGCCAGGGCTTCGGGGAGCGGCTTGATGCCTAGTTGCACACCGTCAGGGTCCACGAGCCGGACTTCACGGGCACGGATTCGGTCATTGATCCGGTGCTCTGTTGTGGTTTCAGCGACGATGCGACATCACACCTCTCACTCGGGCCCGCGGTCCTTCCGCAAGCCAATCGGTGGAGCGAGGCCGACCAGCGGGCAGTGCCCGCGGCAGAGAGGCGACCGACCTGGCGCACGGTGCTCCCCGCTTCTGCGAGGCGGTGGCCAGGTGGAGGCCACTCAGTGAGGGCCCCGCTTCCATGTAGTCAAGGAGCATAGGGTACCAGCATGAGCAGCCTGTGGACACCGTCGGGAGAGCATTTCCCCAAGAAGGAGGGCGACGACGCCGCCTCTCCGCCTCCAGGTCAGCCGGGCGACACCGACGTCACGCCGACGTCACCGGAGGCCCCCCTCACTGAGGAGCAGCTGGCCGCCCAGGCAGAAGTGGACGCCATGCGGGCCCAGTTGGCCCACACGCCGGCCGAGGTCGTGGTCGCAAACCACTGCTACGGGCTCTTCGAGCTCGCCGCCATCTACCTCTCGCAGAACCCGCCCCAGCTCTTCCAGGCCCGCTTGGCCATCGACGGACTGGGCTCCCTGCTCGACGGCCTCAAGGGCCGCCTCGGGGAGGCCGAGCCCGCCCTGCTCGAGTCACTGTCCCAGCTCCGTCTGGCCTTCGTGAGCCTCGAGGGGGCCGAGAAGAGCGCCTCGGAAGGCGCCGCCAACGCCGGCCACGACTTGAACTAGGAACTGCCGGCCCGGTCGGCCGCATCCTTGGGACAGGTATTCCTTCTCGGTATATATCCAGGTCAGACTCGGTATTCGATGGCTTCTGCCTGGAAACCCTGGACACTGCGGGTGCCTCAGCCTGGCTTGCACAGGTAATCCTCAGCTGCCAGGATGCTCCGCACTCTGGGGGGGCAAGCACATCGCCTGCTTGCGACTCAGGGTTGGGGGTGAGTGCCGGCCCCGTCCCACCCGCCTGGGGCGGGGCCCACGCCAGGGCACTCAGCAGGACACGGACATGAGCGACCGCGCCTCGTAGAGGCCACGGTGGCCCGGGGTCACGGTGAACACCACGGTCGTGCCCACATCGATGCCCCGGCTTCCGCCCGCGATCGCCGTGGCGTGAAACCCGTAGCTCGTCCCGTCGTCGTCGTCGACCGTGCCCAGGCCCCGGGTGGGGTCGAACGACGCCACCCGCCCGTGGTGCGGCCCGGCGGAAGAGACGGGGCCGCCCACCTCAGTGGACGATCTTGGACAGCGGGATCTCCAGAATGTCGCTCGCACCCTGATCGCGCAGCGCCGGGATGAGGACGTTGATGTCGGTCTTGGCCACCACGGCTTCGAGCGCGAAGGCGCCACCACCGGAGAGCTCCGAGACCGTCGGCGCGCGCATCGACGGCAGGACGGCGAGCACCTTGTCCAGGTTCGCGGCCTCGACGTTGAGCTTCACCAGCACCTTGCCCCGCGCTTCGAGCGTGCCCTGCAGCAAGGTGTGGATCTGCTCCATGGCATGACGCTTGTCCGGATCGGCCGCCGCCGCCGGGTTGGCGATCAGCTCGGTATGCGACACGAGCAGTGTCTCGATCACCCGCAGGCCCGCCGCCCGTAACGCGCTGCCGGTCTCGGTCATGTCGACGACGGCGTCGGCGATGTCGGGCACCTTGGCCTCGGTGGCACCGTAGGACAGCGCGACGTCCGCTTCGATCCCGTGCGACTCCAGGGCCCGCCTGGTCAGCTCGGGATACTCGGTGCTGACGCGCAGGCGTCCGGGGCGATCCGCCCGCGTGGCCGCCAGCTCCGCCAGCGTGTGCGCCGGCGAGTCGGCGCTGACGGCGAGGACGACCCGGGCCGGGTTGGCGGTGGCCTTCGAGTAGGCCAGCTGGCCGAGCGAGACGACCTTGCTCCCCCGCTCCTCGATGCAGTCGCGCCCGGTGATGCCGAGATCGAAGAGCCCGTCGGCCACGTAGACGGGGATCTCCTGCGGCCGCAGGATCCGCACGTCGGTGATGCGAGGATCCTCGATGGTGGCGCGGTAGGCCACATCGGACGCCCGGTTGACGGCGAGGTCGGCCTCCTCGAACAGCTGCAAGGTGGCGCGTTCGAGTGAACCCTTGGGCAGCACGAGGCGGAGCATGAGGGTAGATCTTCGCAGACGCGTCGGCGTGGCCGGGCCGGGAGGCCGCGGGTCGGGCAAGCTGTGCCCGTGCCACCCCCACCCCCCTACGACGCCAGCAACTTCCTGCGGCTCCTCGGGATCGACGTGCCCCTGCCCGACGAGGACCGTGATCCCGTGGCCCGCCTGACCGTCACCCATGCGCTGATCGCCGGCACGGGCTACCTGTGGGCGCCCGTCGTCGTCGCCATGGCCGACGCCCTGTGCGCGTTCGGTGTCAGCCACCACTGGCCCGAAGGGGCGCGCAGCTTCACCACGGTGGACTGCTCGGCCAACTTCATCTCGAGCGCACAGGAGGGGGAGCAGGTCACCGCCACGGCGGCGCCGCTGCATCTCGGGCGGATCACGCAGGTGTGGGACGCCACCGTCACGAACGAGACCACTGAGAGGTTGATGGCGTCGTACCGCTGTACCCAGATCATCCTCTACTGAATCGGTCTGCAGCGACCAGAGGCCGGCCCGGTCAGTGGGCTCCTCGCAAGGGCGTCACGTCGGACACCTCGGCTGCGCCGGCTGCCTCCTCGAGATCGGCCCCGTAGGCCCGCCCGCCGCGCCGGAGCCGCTCGCGCCATTTGCCTTGGTCGTACGTCGCCGGCGTCGAGCGCTCCATGAACGCGCGCAGGACGCGCACGAAGCGCGCCGGGTCGGTGTGGTGGGGAAAGTGGCCCGCCTCGTCGAAGACCTCGAACTCGCTCCCCGGCATCACGGTATGGATCAGGCGGCCGTGGCCCAACGGGATGATGGCGTCGCGCCGTCCCCACACGATCAGCGTCGGGACACCTTCGGCCAGATAGGCCCGGTCGACCATGGTGATCACCTGACCGTTCCAGTCGACGCTCGAGCGGAGGGTCCGCAGGATGGCCATCCGGGCCTCCGTGTCGGGCAGCGCGTCGAAGACGGCCAGGATCTCCTCGGCGTCTCGCCCGAGTGCCGTGTCGAAGACACGCAACAACTCGGCGCCGAGGCGGCTGGCGAAGCGGATGGGAGACAGGCCGAGGAACGGCATGAGCAATTCGATGCCCGGCACCGCGGCCACGCGCAGCAGGGGGCTGACCGTCCGGCCCACTCCCCCGCTCCCCACCAGGACCAGGCGCTCGCATCGATCGGGAAACTGGTAGGCGAACTGCGCCGCCACCCCACCACCGAGTGAATGCCCGACGACGGTGACCCGGTCGACTTCGAGCACGCTCAGAAGGTCGCGCATCCCGTTGGCGAAGCCCGCCACCGAGTAGTCGGCCCTCGGCTTCTCGGAACGCCCGTGGCCGAGGAGATCCGGGGCGATGACGGTGTAGTGCTCGGCCAGCTGCTCGACGACGGGCCGCCAGGTGTCGGAGCTGTCCCCGATCCCGTGGATCAGCAGCAGGGCCGGTCCCGAGCCGGCCCTGACGTAGGCCCGGCGGTAGCCGTGGACGGTCACGTACCGGATGGTGAAGGCGCCCTCGCGCCGGACGCCGGGACGGTGGCGGATTTCTGCCGGGTCGACAGGACCGTCCACGTGGAGATCGTCGGCATCCCTCGGGTTCGCCGTCTCCGCCCTGGGCGCGGTCTCACCCATGCCGATCTCCCGTGCTGGTTGGCTGGTTGCTCCCTCTCACGCTACGCGGCGGACGTGTCCGGGCAGTGTCGACCCTGTGAATAGCCGATGAAGCCGCGTCTCCTGCCCCCGGGGCGGGGCCGTATTAGGAAAGGGGCCCACTCCGGAGCAACCGCACCATCTCGATACCGGTCAATGCCGCTTCGCGGCCCTTGTTGGTGTGGTCCGGCTCCGAGCGCACGAGCGCCTGGTCGAGCGTGTCGGTGGTGAGGACGCCGAAGACGACCGGCACTCCCGTTGCCAGCTGCACCTGCTGGATCCCCGACGCGCACTCCCCCGCCACGAAGTCGTAGTGACCGGTGTCGCCCCGGATGACGGCCCCGAGGCACAGGACTGCGTCCACCTTGCCGGCCTGAGCGAAGGCACGGGCCACGACGGGGAGCTCGAACGCGCCGGGCGCCCAGGCCACCGTCACGTCACGGCGGTCCGTGCCGGCCTCGCTCAGGGCGTCGAGCGCCCCATCGAGCAGCCGCAGGGTGATGCCACCGTTGAACTCGGCGCAGGCAATGCCGATGCGCAGCCCGGTGCCGTCGGTCGAGCCGTGCAGGCTGGCCCCCACACGCGACGCCACGTCGTCGCGTGCGCCATCCGGCAGCGCGACCAGGTCGGACTCGGCCATCAGGAGTTTCTGCCTGTCGGGGTCACGCCCTCACTGTGGCACAGGACGTCGTCACAGCACGTCGTCGAGGCCGTGGAGGAGATGCCCCATCCGCTCGCGCTTGGTGCGGAGGTAGGCGATGTTCTCGGGGTTGGCCGCGAGCTGCAGCGGGACCCGCTCGGTGATGTCGAGGCCGAAGCCCTCGAGCCCGCCGTACTTGACGGGGTTGTTGGTCATGAGCCGCATGGTCGTCACGCCGAGGTCGACCAGCATCTGGGCGCCGATGCCGTACTCCCTGCTATCGACGGGGAGGCCCTGCTGCAGGTTGGCGTCCACGGTGTCGTGGCCCTCTTCCTGCAGCTGATAGGCCCGGATCTTGTGGCCGAGGCCGATGCCCCGGCCCTCGTGGCCGCGCAGGTAGATGAGGACGCCCCGCCCTTCCTTCTCGATGAGATCGAGGGACGCCTGCAGTTGTGGCCCGCAGTCGCAACGGAGTGAGCCGAACACGTCGCCGGTCAGGCACTCTGAGTGCACGCGCACCAGGACGTCCTCCGTCCCGGCCACGTCGCCCATGACGAGCGCCAGGTGCTGCTCGTTGTCCAGCACGGACTCGTAGACGAAAGCCCGGAACTCACGCCCCTCCGCCGGGATACGCGCCTCGGAGACCAGCCGCACCAGCTTCTCGTTCTGCCGGCGGTAGCGGATGAGGTCCGCGATGGAGATGAGCGGGAGATCGTGCTTCTTGGCGAAGGTCTCGAGGTCGGCGAGCCGTGCCATCTCCGACTTGTCCTCCGTCACGATCTCGCACAGCACCCCGGCCGGCGTCAGCCCGGCGGCGCGGGCCAGATCGACGGTCGCCTCGGTGTGCCCGGCCCGCTTGAGCACCCCGCCGGCCCGGTAGCGCAACGGGAAGATGTGGCCGGGACGGTTCAGGTCGTTCGGCCGCGTGGCGGGGTCGATCAGAGCGGCGATGGTGGACGAGCGGTCGGCGGCGGAGATCCCGGTCGTCGTGCCGTGCCGGAAGTCCACGCTCACCGTGAACGCGGTCCGCTGCGCCTCGGTGTTGGCCGTGACCATGAGGGGCAGGTCGAGGGCGTCCGCCCGCTCGGGAAGCAGCGGCACGCAGATGACGCCCGAAGTGTGGGCGAGGAAGAAGGCGATGTTCTCGGGTGTCGCCGCCTCGGCCGCCATGACCAGGTCGCCCTCGTTCTCGCGGTCCTCGTCGTCGACCACCACGGCCAGGCCGAGCCGCCCGATGGAATCGATCGCCTCCTGCACCTCCGAGAAGGCCATCAGGCCGCCACCTCCACTCGAATATCCCCACCCAGCTGCTGTATCGACACGATCCTGCCCTTCCACACGTCTCCAATTGTGCCAGCCCCTGGGCCCGCGAAAATCGGGCGGCCGTCGTTGCCCCCGAAAAGCACCGGCGCCAGGTACAGCACGTAGCGGTCCACCAGCCCGGCAGCGTGAAAATCGTGGGCCACCGTGGCCCCACCTTCCACGAGCAGCTGGAGCACGCCACGACGACCCAGCTCGCTCAGCAGGTCCGGCAGATCGCCCGCGACCTCGAGCGCCGGGTGCACCTTGGCGCCGGCCGGCGCCTGACCGAGCACGACTCGCAGGGGCTGCTCCCGCTCCACCCCGTCGTCGAGGCGCACCGTCAGCTCGGGGTCATCCGCCCGGACCGTGCCCGCCCCCACCAGGACGGCGTCGGACTGGGCGCGCAGCCGGTGGACGTCCCGGCGCGCCGCCTCGCCCGTGATGTAGCGGCTGGTGCCGTCCGGCGCCGCGGTGCGACCGTCGAGGCTGGCAGCCATTTTGAGGACGACCCAGGGTTGCCCCGTCGTCCGGTGCTTGCAGTAGGGCGCCAGCTGCTCGGCGACCTCGTCGGCGGCCACCCCGACAACGACCTCCAGGCCGGCGGCGCGCAGGGCGGCGATGCCCCGTCCGGCCACCCGCTCGTCGGGGTCCTCGATGCCGACCACGACCCGGGCCACCCCCGCCGCGATGATGGCGTCGCTACAGGGCGGGGTGCGCCCGTGGTGGGCGCACGGCTCCAGGGTCACGTACAGGGTGGACCCTCGGGCGGCGTCTCCGGCCATGCCCAAGGCCGCCACCTCGGCGTGGGGGCCTCCGGGTGGCGCCGTGGCTCCGGCGAACGCAGTGCCGTCGTCCGCATCGGAGGCCGGCGGAACGATGACGCAGCCCACCCAGGGGTTGGGCGCCGTGGTCGAACGGACCGCTGCCGCCTGCGCCAGCGCTTGGCGCATGTGCTCCACGTCGTTCATGATCAGGTCCTTGCCCGGGGTGGATCCCCGGCCTTGTGGGTCCAATAATAGAACACGTTTCAGTTTTTGTCGAGAGTGCCAGGTCAGACGATCGGATGTACGGAGTCAGACCTGACCGAGGAGGTCGATCAGGCCCGTCACGTCGGCAAGGACTGCCGTCGGCGCGGCCCCGGCGAGGGTGGCCGCGTCGTGGGCGCCACTCAGGACGCCCACCACCGCCCCGGCGCCGGCGGCGTTGCCCGCCTCGAGGTCGCTGACCGTGTCCCCGACCACCGCCACTGCGTGCGGGTCGTCCACCCCCAGACGGGCCATGGCGCCCAGGATGAGGTCGGGCGCCGGCCGTCCCCGGCCGACGTCGGCGGGTGAGAGGGCCAGGTCGATCTCGCTGCGCCAATCCAGGGCGTCGAGCAGGGCGTCCCGGGTCGATGGCGCGAATCCCGTGGTGAGGCAGACCTGCACCCCGGCGGAGCGCAGCGCGGCGCAGGACCTCGAGGGCGCCCGGGATCTCGCTGACCTCGCCGGCAGCCACGATCGCTTCGTAGGCGGCGGCGAAGGCCACGGTGGCCTGCCCCGCCTCCTCCGGTGCGAGCAGCGTGGCGAACACGTCGGCCTTGGACCACCCCATCGTCTGACGGACGACGGCCTGGGCCTCCTTGTGGCGCGGGGTGTCCGGAGTGATCCCGACAGTGGCCAGGGCGCTGGCGAACGCTGCTTCGACGGCGCCGTCGTCACGCACGGTCGTGCCCGCCATGTCGAGGCAGACCAGGGCGAAGCGCCCGATCATGCCCGCACCCCCGCAGACTGCAGTGTGTCGGAGGCGATGGCCGGCGCACAGGTCATGCCGCGGCCGCCGGGTCCGGTCACCATGAAGACGCCCTGCTCGATCTCCTCGCGCAGGCAGACCGCGCCGTCGACGCATTGCGCGTACACGCCCTCCCAGCGGCGCTGCACCGGGGGAAGGTCCGCCCCGAGGATTCTTCGGGCCCGTTCGAGGAGCTCGTCGGTGGGGTCTTCGCTCAGCGCGAAGTCGAAGGGCTCCCCAGAGGCGTGGGTGTCCCCGATGGTCAACCCGCCGTCGGGACGTTGGACGAGGAGCAGCTGCAGGTGATGCTCGGCCGCCACCGGGGTCTGGTCACCGAGTTGGGCCAGGGGGGCCGACTCGTAGGCCGGGTAGTAGCGCAGGGAATCAGCGTCGGCCAGTGAGGTCGTGAGCCGGGCGGCGAAGGGGTGAGTCTGGAACATCTGCAGCCGGACCCGCCGGAGACGGGCCGCGAGGGCTCGGGAGCCGGGGAGATGGTCGTAGGCGGCGCCGGTGGCAAGGACCGCGAGATCACCGGTCCAGCGCGTCCCCGCCGTGTCGACGAGTGCACGCGGCTCGACGCCGACGACGCGGCACCCCGGGTGGAAGCGATACCGCTCTGTGTGCGCCGCTGCGATGTGGGCGCGCAGAGCAGCCAGCGCCAGGCGGGGCTCCACCACTGCGTCCTCGGTGCAGTGCAGCGCCCCTTCGATGTCGCCCCGCACGGCCGGGTTGCAGGTGCGCACCTCGTCTGGCTCGAGGAAGGAGATGGAGCGCGCCGCGGCGTCGGGGTGCGTGGCGAAGGTTTCCATCACGGCAGCGGCGGTGGGATCGGTGGCGACCGTGAGCGAGGTCATCGGGCGAAAGCCGATACCGGGTGCCGCCGCACCGACCTCTTCCCAACGCCGCCGGGCGCGGCGCGCCACATCGAGCTCGAGGCCCGAACGCCGACCGCTGACCCACACCAAACCGAAGTTGCGCACCGAAGCGCCCGTCGGGCCCGCCTCGGCTTCCAGATGGTCCACGGCGAACCCGGCCTCGGCCAACTCGAGCGTGTGCCAGGTGCCGATGATGCCGCCCCCCGCG
The DNA here is from genome assembly GCA_963741995.1 of uncultured Acidimicrobiaceae bacterium. Taxonomy (GTDB): domain Bacteria; phylum Actinomycetota; class Acidimicrobiia; order Acidimicrobiales; family RAAP-2; genus Bog-473. The sequence goes on along the minus strand of CAVUKI010000009.1, from coordinate 363,332 downwards.
ACGACGGCCCGGCCGGTCGTCACCCGTGACCGGTGGCGGCGCGGGCCGAGGCCCGGATGGCATCGGCGGCCTCCCACGGTCGCGGCTGCCCGAAGATGGCGCTGCCGGCCACCAACACGTTGGCGCCGGCCGCGACCGCGACGGGAGCCGTGGTGGTGTCGATCCCTCCGTCCACCTCGATGTCGAGATCGAGCGAGCCGGCGACGACCTCGGCCCGTACCTGCGTCACCTTCGACATGACGTCCGCCATGAAGCTCTGCCCGCCGAAACCCGGGAAGACCGTCATGCACAACACCAGGTCGACCGCGCGCAGATAAGGCCGCACCGCGTCGAAAGGCGTGTCGGGATTGAGGGCCAACCCCGCCCGCAGGCCCAGGCTGCGCATCTGCGCGATGAGCTCGTCGGTGTTGCCGATCTCTACGTGCACGGTGCAGCCGTCGGCCCCGGCGTCGGCGAAGTCCTTCAGGTAACGGCCCGGCTCGGTCATCATGAGATGGCAGTCGAAGAACAGTGGCGTGTGGCGCCGCAACGACGCCACCACGGGAGGCCCGATCGTCACGTTAGGGACGAAGTGCCCGTCCATCACGTCGACATGGAGCCAGTCGGCCGACGGCGCCACCTCCCCCACCTGTTCGGCCAACAGGCCGAAATCCGCCGAGAGCACGGACGGCGCGATGCGAAGAGCACCGGTGCGGCCCGGGTCGCGGCCCGCTCTCGCTGTCGATCCCTCCACCGTTCCGCCGCCTCGGCTCAGGTGAAGCGGGCCCAGCAGAGGATGCGCCGGAACCCGTAGAAGTACGGCTCGCGCTCACCGAGCTCTTCGATCAGTCGCTCCCGGTAGCGCTCGACGAACGCGTCGAACAGCTCGGGACTCAACCGCTTTCGGTACGGAGTGAGGAGCGTGCCCATGACCCACTCGACGACCTCACCCGTCGACTCCAGCTCGTGGCCGTAGACCTCCATGCGCACGACCTGATCCTTCGCCCCCAACTCGTAGAGGAGATCGGCGTAGAGCTCGGGCGAGAGCACGAAGCGGCCGCGATCTTCGGGCACGTCGCCGTAGAGCGCATCGATGAAAGGCGGCTCGTTCGCCACCGCCTGCGCCAGCAGGTGTGACGGATGGCGGTAGTTGGCCGGCACCTGGAAGGCCAGCTGCCCGTCGGGACCGAGCGCGGTGCGCATCCGCGCCAACAGGTTCAGATGGTCGTCGATCCACTGGAGCGACGCGTTGGCGAACACCAGGTCGAGCCCTTCGTCGAGCCACGTCGCGATGTCGCCCTGCGCGAAGGAGAGGCCGGGCAGATCGGCGTAGGCGGACTGGGCCCGGGCCAGCATGGCTGGAGACGAGTCGATGCCGACCGTCTTCTGCGCCGCAAGCTCCTCGTGCAGGATTTTGGTCAGGTTGCCCGTGCCGCAGCCGAGATCGACGACGCGGCCGCCCGGGACCGGGTGGCACAGGGTCAGCAGGTCGTCGAAAGGCTGCTGGCGCTCCGACCGGAACCGCTCGTACTGGTCGGGGCTCCACCCGTCGATCGGAGTCACGGTCACCGCACTCATGTCTAGTCCGTCCCGAGCCGCTCGCCGAGCGCAGGCCGCACGCCACGCAGCCACTCGTCGGCTGACATGGGAGAACGGCTCTCGGGCTGCACCTTGAGCAGCACCAGGCTCCCGTCGCCCGTCGAGACGGTCGGACCGTCGAGGGAACCGGGTGGTTGTCCACCGCTATCGTGCTCGCTCGGACCGACAACGGCGTCGAGCACCGTGAGCCGCTTGCCACGGAAGGTCGTCCAGGCCTTGCCGAGGCGAACGACGCGTCTGAGACCGACGGCCGGCGTCGTCCAGTCGAGGTGCAGGTCCTCTTTGCTGATCTTCTCCGCCACGGTGACCTCGCCCTGTTGCGGCACGGGGTCGGGCAAGCCCGTGACCCCGTGGGCCAGCGACTCCACCACCAGCACGCTGGCCACGCGCACCAACTCCCGACGCAGCGCATCGAGCGTGATGTCGTCGTCCAACGGCACCGTGCCCACGGCGTAGACGGGACCCGTGTCGAGCCCCTCTTCGACCTTCATCAGGCAAACACCCGTCTCGCGATCGCCGGCGAGGATGGCGCGCTCGACAGGCGCCGCGCCCCGCCACCGCGGCAGCAATGAGAAGTGCAGGTTCACCATGGGGATCTGCTCGAGCAGCCGAACCGGGATGATGCGGCCGTAGGCCACCACGACCGCCAGCTCCACACCGGCGGTCGTCAGGTCGTCCATGTCGTGCGTGACGGCGATGCCCAGCTCGGTGGCGGCCACCTTGACCGGGCTCGGTGTCTCCTCCTTGCCGCGGCCGCGACGACGGTCGGGACGTGTCACGCAGAGGGCGATGTCGTGACCGGCGTCGACGAGGGCGCGCAGCGGTGGCACAGCCATGTCCGGAGTGCCGAGGTACGCCAGGCGGGCCACCCGTTCACCGTAGGGCAGACCGCCATCTCCCCGACGACGAAGAGGGGACCGGTCCTCGACCGGCGTCGGCGAGCCGCCGTCAGAGAGTGAAGAGGTTGGCGAGCCCGTCCGGGTCGGACGCAGGCAGGTCCAGCGTGCGGCTGCGCAAGATCTTGAGCGCTTCCTTGCGCTGGTCGTCGTTGAGGCGCTCCACCAGCAGGATGCCGTCGAGGTGGTCGAGCTCGTGCTGGAACACCCGTCCCTCGAGCTCGGAAGCCTCAATGGAGATCTCGTTCCCGTCGAGGTCGAGGCCCACCAGGTGCACGGCATTGGGCCGCACGATCTCCCAGCTGAGGCCGGGGACCGACAGGCAACCCTCGTCGTAGGCCCACTCCCCGTCGCTCTCGATGATCCGCGGGTTGATGACGGTGTGGGGACCGTCCCCCACGTCGTAGACGAAGAGACGACGCTGCACGCCAACCTGGTTGGCCGCCAGGCCCGTGCCAGGGGCGTCATACATGGTCTCGATCATGGAATCGACAAGGCTGGCCACCGCCGCGTCGATGTCGACCACTTCCCTGGTGCGCTCCTTGAGCACGGGGTCTCCGTACTGGCGGATGCTGAGACTCGACATGGTTGCATCTTACCGGCGGCCCCTGCGGGTCCGGGTCCCCGGTCGAGGTCGAACCACCCCGTTCCCCGGCTCAGAGTGTCGCCGGATCCACCTCGACACGCAGCCCCCGCCCGGGCGGCCGGGCTGTCCGGGCCAGGAGGTCACAGAGGGAATCGTGGTTGTCCGCCCGAAGGAGGAACCGATCGTCGCCGAGCGGTGACAGGGTGATGGAACTGCTGACCCCGGCGGCTCCCGGTCGTGCGGCGAGCTCGACCTGCAACGCCTCGGCGTAGGCGGGGGCGAGCGCACCGGACGCCAGCGCCAACGCGGAGAAGGGAGGCAACGCGGAGGTGCGACGGATCGCCACCTCCTCCGCCAGCACCCGCGTCGGGTCTCCCCGCGCGACGGCCTGCAGCAGCGGGTGATCCGGCACCCGCGTCTGGGCCTGCATGCGGGCCCATGGTGCCCCCGCGCCGCGGGCGCCCACCAGTCGGGCGGCCCGGACGAACAGCGCCAAGGTCTCCTCGGTGGCAGAGAGGCGAGGGGCCAGCAGGTGCAGATCGATATCGAGGAAGGCCACGGCGGCGGCGCGGCGAACGCGGTGCAGCACCGCCTCTGTGCCGATCAGGACGGGAGCCGCGGGTACGGGCGAGGCCGGTCCTGCCACCTCCCCCGCTTCGGCACCGAGGAGCGCCGCCAACTCCTCGCGCAGGCGGCTCACCCCGGCCCGCAACGTCTTCATCCGCAGCCCACCGCACGCCGCGCACACGACCGGCCGCGTCTCGTCGCAGCGCGGGCAGCGCAACACCTCCTCGCCGCGGGGCTGGGCCACGGCGGCGCCGCAGCGGGTGCAACAGGCCAGCTCGCCGCAGCGACGGCAGGCCAACAGACGGGCGCCGCCCGTGCGGTTGTACACGCAGACCAACGGACCACGCTCGCGCCCGTCGGCATCGTCGAGGACGGACCGGGCCAGGCGCACGAACTCCTCGGAGAACATGCCGGTGCGCGGGTCGGCTCCGCGACGGTCAACCCGCTCCAGGACGGGCCATCCCGCGCGCTCCTGCGGGGGAGAGGGTGCGAGGGTCCGCAGACCGGGGCGGGCGGCGAGCGCCACCGGTGGCACCGGCGACACCAAAACGCAGGGAGCGCCCTCGCTCCGGGCCCGCTCGACCACGACGTCGACCGCGCTGTACGTGGGGGCGCTCTCCTCCCGGTACGCCGCATCATGGGCGTCGAGAACCACGACGGCGGCCAGCCGCGGGACCGGAGCCCAGGCGCCGGCCCGGCTTCCGACGACGACGGGCCATCCGGCACGGGACTGCTCCCAGGTGCCCGCGGTCGGGCACCCGCGACGTTCCAGCCGGGACGAGAGCCGCTCCGCCCACCCCGAAGACGGGACGAGCACCAGCACGCTGCCGCCGCGGGCACGCACATCAGGATCGCCCACGACGGACAGCACGAGCTCCATCGGATCGGTCAGCGGGGGCTCGCGCACGAGGGTGACCCCCGCCTGCGCCAGGTCGAGATCGTCGCGCCGCGGCGCGCCGGCCTCGGGTGCCGGGGTCGGCATCGGTGGCGGCGGCCCGGGCAAGGTGCGCACGATGGCCTGCGGCGACGCGATGCGGAGGAAGAACGAGGCCGGCCCCGCCCAACGCCAGGCCGCCCACTTCGCCAGCTCCACCACGGCGGGTGGTGGTCCCCACCCCAGCCACGACTTCAGGGGGAGGACCTCGACGGCGGCGGAAGTCCCGACATCCTCGTCGACCACCCAGCCCCGCACCGTCCGCCCGTGGAACGGCGCCCGGACGCGCGTACCGATGTGCACGTCGTCGGGCCGCCAGCTCGGGGGCACCGCGTAGTCGAATGTCTTGGCCACGGCGGCCACCTCGGTGCGCACGCGCACCACGTGTGGCGCGGCGACGCCGCCGTCGTCCTGCGTCATGAGTTCACCGCGACCGGACCACGCCCCTCAGGGGAGCGTTGGCGGGATCAGAGTCCCAACGCGGCCCGCAGGTCGTCCACCCGGGGGGTGGCCTCCCACGTGAACTCCTTCTCCGAGCGTCCGAAGTGACCGTAGGCCGCCGTCTTCTTGTAGATCGGGCGCCGCAGGTCGAGGTCCCGGGAGATGGCGGCGGGCCGCAGGTCGAACAACTCGCGCACCGCGTCGGCGATCTTCTGGGGATCGACAGTCTCCGTGCCGAAGGTCTCGACGAGCAGCGAGACGGGGTGGGCGACGCCGATGGCGTAGGCCACCTGCACCTCGCAGCGCTTGGCGGCGCCTGAGGCCACCACGTGCTTGGCCACCCAGCGCGCCGCGTAGGCCGCCGAGCGGTCGACCTTGGAGGGGTCCTTGCCGGAGAAGGCGCCGCCGCCGTGACGGGCCATGCCGCCGTAGGTGTCCACGATGATCTTGCGACCGGTCAGCCCGGTGTCGGCGTGGGGCCCGCCCAGCTCGAAGATGCCGGTGGGGTTGACGAAGATGCGCAACCCCTCGGTGTCCATGTCCGTGGGCAGCAGCGGGGTGATGACGTGCTCCGTCAGATCCGGCCGCAGCTGCTCCTCGAGGTCGATGCCGCCGGCGTGCTGGGTCGAGATCAACACCGTGTCGATCCGCACCGGGCGGCCGTCCTCGTAGACGACCGAGACCTGGGTCTTGCCGTCGGGGCGGAGGTACGGCACCGTGGCGGCGCGTCGGACCTGGGCCAGGCGCTCGGAGAGGCGGTGGGACAACCAGATCGGGAGGGGCATCAGGTCCGGCGTCTCGTCGCAGGCGTACCCGAACATCATTCCCTGGTCCCCTGCACCCTGCGCGTTGAGGATGTCCTCGCCGCCCTTGCCGCTGCGCAGCTCGAAGGCGGCATCGACGCCCTGGGCGATGTCCGGCGACTGCGCGTCGAGCGATACCAGCACGCCGCACGTCTTGCCGTTGAAGCCGTAGGTGTCGTTGTCGTAGCCGATCTCGCACACCGTGTCGCGTACCAGCGCGGGGATGTCGACGTAGGTGGACGTCGTGACCTCTCCGGCCACCACCACGAGGCCGGTGGTCAGCAACGTCTCACAGGCCACCCGGCTCGAGGGGTCTCCCTCGAGCATCGCATCGAGGACGGCGTCGGAGATCTGGTCGGCCATTTTGTCCGGATGGCCCTCGGTCACCGACTCCGAGGTGAATGTGGTTCTCACGTAGTGCTCCGGTTCTCTTCGTGGTGGGCGACCACCCTATCCAATACGGCATTTGCCACTGCATCTTTGGAGGTCAGCGGGATTACCCGCGTGTTCCCATCCGCTTCCAAAATGACGACCGCGTTGGTGTCGTGGTCGAAACCTGTGCCGGGCGCGCTCACGTCGTTCACGACCAGGAGATCGACACCCTTGCGGGCGAGCTTGCGCCGGCCCCGTTCCAGCGCGTCGTGCGTCTCCGCCGCGAACCCGACCAGCACCTGTCCCGGGCGGCGTCGGGCGGCGAGCCCGGCCAGGATGTCGGGCGTCTGCTCGAGGACCAGTTCCGGGAGCCCCTCTTCCTTGGAGAGCTTGGTCCCGGCCGTCCGCTTGGGGCGGAAGTCCGCCACCGCCGCCGCCATGACCACGACAGCAGCGCCCTCGGCGGCGGCGCCCACCGCGTGCTCCATGTCGGCCGCGGTCTCCACATCGATCCGGGTCACGGTGGACGAGACGTCGGGAGGGAGCTGGAGGGGCGAGGACGTCACGAGCGTGACCGTGGCGCCACGGCGGGCCGCCGCGACAGCGATGGCATGCCCCTGCTTGCCCGATGACCGGTTGGTGATGAAGCGCACGGGATCGAGCGGCTCGCGCGTGCCGACCCGCGCTCACCACGACGCGTGTCCCATGGAGGTCGCGCCGCGTGCCGCGGCCGAGCCGTTCGAGCACATGCGCCACGATCGCGTCGGGATCGGCGAGCCGGCCCTCCCCCGAGTCACCGCCGGCCAGCCGCCCGCTCTCGGGCGGGATCACCTCGACGCCGCGCCGCACCAACGTGGCGAGGTTCTCACGCACCGATGCGTGCTCCCACATCTCCGTGTGCATGGCGGGACAGACGATCACCGGCGCCCGGGTGGCCAGGAGGGTGGCGCACAGGAGGTCGTCGGAGAGCCCAGCGGCGTACCGGGCGAGGGTGTGTGCCGTCGCCGGCACAATCAGCACCAGGTCAGCCTGCTGGCCGAGCATGGTGTGCGGAATGGGTGAGGCCTCGTCCCACAAAGAACGTTGCACCGGTTCGGACGCCAAGGCAGAGAAGGTCACCGCGCCGACGAATCGCGTGGCCTCGTCGGTGAGGACCGGTGTGACGTGCACGCCGGCGTCGACGAGTTGCCGGCACACCTCGATCGCCTTGTAGGCGGCGATGCCACCGCAGACGCCGAGCACGACGCGCGGTGCCGCGGCCGAGCGGTCAGCGTTCACGGACGGGTCCTCGGTTCCGGGGTCACCAGCCATCGGCGCTGTCCGCCGAGCCAGTCCGTCGGGCGCCTAGCTCGCAGCCGGGTCGTCGCCCCCGACGTCGAGTACTTCGATCACCTCGGCGGTCTCGGGCGCGCTCGGCGCCGGACTCGGCCAGCAGGCCCGCCTCGGCCGCATCAGCGAGGGCCGCGGCGAGGGCTGCCTCTTCCTCGGGATCCGGACGGGTGAACGTCGCCTTGCCGGCGGCGATCTCCTCGAAGGCGATGGAGACGGGCTTGCCCGACACCGACGCCACCTGGGGGGGGACGACCTTGCCCAGGCCCTCGCCGAGGCTGTTGTAGTAGCTGTTCACCTGGCGGGCACGGGCCGAACCGAGGGCGACCAGGGTGAACTTGGAGTCCACCTTGTCCAAGAGATCTTCGATTGGTGGGTCCATGAGCGTGTGGCGGCCTTGAGCCATCAGGATTCCTCCGGGTTCGCGGCGCAGGGGGCAGCCGATCGAGTCCGGTCAACTATAGCCGTCAGCTCGGCCAGGGCCTGACCAAGGTCGTCGTTGATGACCGTGTGAGCTGCAATTTTGGCCCCGCGCTCCACTTCGGAGCGCCCCAGTTCCACCCGGCGCCGGATGTGGTCGGCGTCGTCGCCGCGCGCCGCCAGCCGCTCGGCCTGCACGGCAGGCGACGGCGGCAGCAACAGGATCACGGTCGCATCAGGACGTTGCGCCAGCACCTGCTCGGCTCCCTGCACGTCGATCTCGAGGAGGACATCGGTGCCCGGCGGCGGATCAGGGATGGGAGTGCCCATCAGATAGTCGAGGAATTCGGCCCACTCGAAGAACCCGCCCTGGGCGACCGCGGCCTCGAACGTGGGGCGATCGACGAAGACGTAGGCACTGCGCTCGCGCTCGCCCGGCCGAGGCTTCCTGGTGGTCCAGCTCCGGCTGAGCCAGAGCGTTGGATCCTGCGCGATCAGCGCTGCGGCAACCGTGCCCTTGCCGGCCCCACCAGGGCCGATGAGCACGAAGACGTGCGGCGCTGTGATCTTCGGTTCAGCGCGCAGTCTCTTTGAGCAGCGATTCACGCTGCTTGGCACCGAGCCCCTGGAGCCTCCGGCTGTCGCTGATGCCGACGGTCTCCATGAGGCGGCGCGCCTTGACCTTGCCCAGGCCGGGCAGGGATTCGAGGACGGACACCACCTTCATCTTTCCGATGGTCTCGTTGGAGTCCGCCTCCTGGAGGAGATCGGCCAACGACAGGTTGCCCATCTTGAGCTTGTCCTTGACCTCGGCCCGCTCACGGCGAACCCTGGCAGCCTTTTCGAGTGCAGCTGCGCGCTGCTCTGGAGTGAGTGCGGGAGGTTGCGGCATGGCGAGACCATAGCGCCTCAGCCAGGGACGTTCACACCCGTTTGCCCTCTTCAGCCCAGCGCAGCCACCAACTCACGGTTCAGCGAGCGTGCGCTCCGACCCAAGTCGGCAGGATCCGGACCCTCCTCCAGGAGGCCTCGGGAGCTGCTCGGTAACACGGCACCAGGCTGGCAGTCGGCGAAACGCGCTGCCACGTCGGCGGGGCCGGCGCCCTGGGCGCCCAACCCGGGAGCCAGAATCACCCCTCCGAGCTGGGATAACGCGAAACTTGACCGTTCCAACGTCGCACCGATGACCGCACCCACCGTGCCCCTCGGGACCTCGGGCGAGCCATTGAGCTCGGCGATCTGGCCCAAGAGCATGTCCTCGACCCCGGATCCGGCCGCAGTGATCGCCTGCTGCAGATCCCGACCTTCGGGGTTGGAGCTTCGGGCCACCACCAGGACCCCCTTCCCGTTGGCTGCGGCCAGGTGGACCAGGGGCGCCAATGCCCCCAGGCCGAGATACGGGTGGGCCGTCACGGCATCGGCCGCCAGGGGGCTGTCCTCCCCGAGCCACGCATCGGCGTAGGCCTCTGCCGTCGAGTCGATGTCACCGCGCTTCGCATCGGCGATGACGATCAGGCCGGCGGCCGTCGCCTCGGCGATGAGCCGCTCCAGCTCCGCCATGCCGGCCGAGCCGTGGCGCTCGAAGAAGGCGACCTGCGGTTTGATCACGCTCACCGCGCCGGCGAACCCCTCGACGCAGGAGGCGCAGAAGGAGCGCAGCCCCTCGGCGTCGTCGCTCAGTCCCCACCTCGACAGCAATGCCGCCGAGGGATCGATCCCCGCGCACAGGGGTCCCGTCCTGGCGACGGCGGCCGCCACCCGATCACCGAAACTGTCAGCCATCTCTTCCTCCTTCATGCCGCGTCGATACGGCCGCGCCCCGCTCGTCGGGGCCGACCCGAGTGCTCTCTGATCCGCCGCCGACGCGCTCCCGCGCCCCGCGGCGGACGTCCCCCACCGTGGTGCCGTGGGCGTCGCACCAACGGCCCAGTTGGCGGAGCACCTTCCAGGGCGCCTTGGGGTCCCTGAACGTGGCGGTGCCGACCTGGACGGCATCGGCCCCGGCCACGAGCAGCTCCACGGCATCGTCGCCCGAGAACACACCGCCCACACCCACGATGGGCAGGTCCGGGAAAGCGGCGCGGCATTCCCACACGGCGCGCACCGCCACCGGGTGCACGGCGGCACCGGACAGCCCGCCCCCGCCGGCGCCGAGGACGGGCCGACCCGATTCGGTGTCGAGGGCCAGGCCCAGCAGCGTGTTCACGAGGGTCAGCCCATCCGCGCCACCGTCGACGGCACCGTGGGCGATCTCCACCACGTCCGGCACGTTGGGGCTGAGCTTGGCCCAGCGGGGCAGACCGCAGGCGGTGGCCTCGAGGACCCGGGCCGTGGCGTCGGGCGAGTGGGCGAACATGCGCGACCGGTCCTCGACGTTGGGACAGCTGACGTTGACCTCGAGTGCCGCCAGACAGGAGCCGGCGTCGGAGGAGGCCGCCACACCGACCAGCTCGGCCGCCTTGGCGTAGTCCGACACCGAGCGCCCCCAGATGCTCACCACGACCCGGGCCCCGGATTCGTGCAGCGCCCGGAGATCGCCGGCCACCCAGGCGGCGAGCCCCGGGCCCTGCAGGCCGACGCTGTTGAGCATGCCGGCCCCGACCTCGTGCACCCGCGGCGCGGCGTTGCCCGGCCAGGGCTCCACCGAGAGCGACTTGACCACCACGGCGCCGAGCTCACTCAGCGCGCCGTAGTCGGAGAGCTCGGTGCCGTGTCCGGACGTCCCCGACGCGGTCATCACGGGATTGGGGAGGAGGAGGCTCCCGACGCTCGTGGCGAGCGTCGTCGCCCGGCGCCCGTCGGGAGCGGCGCTCACTGCGACGTCCGGCCGGGGGTCGGGTGGAGATCCTGGAGCGCCCGAACCTGCAGGGGATGCGACCGCGCGTCGGCGATGCCCGCGGCGGCGGCGCGGGCCGCCGCCAGCGTGGTGAGGCAGGGCACCTTGTAGACCACCGACGAGGCGCGGATGTGCTGGCCGTCGGCCCGCGGGCCCAGGCCGCGCGGCGTGTTCACCACCAGCTGCACCTTGCCCTGGGCGATCAGCTCGACGGCATCGGAGGCGACGCCTTCCTCCCCCACCTTGGCGACCAAGGTGTCGACGACCAGGCCCTCGGAGCGCAGATACCCCGCCGTCCCCAGCGTCGCCGCAATGGAGAACCCGAGCGCGCTGAAGGCCCTCGCCACTTCCAGACCGGCCGGCTTGTCACGGTCGGCCAGGGACAGGAATACCGTCCCGGAGTCGGGCAGGCGGATCCCGGCCGCCATCTGGCTCTTGGCAAAGGCCAGGCCGAAGGTGCTGTCGACGCCCATGACCTCGCCGGTCGAACGCATCTCCGGCCCCAGGAGGGTATCCACGCCGGGGAAGCGGTCGAAGGGAAGCACCGCCTCCTTGACGCTCACATGGTCGAGCACCGGCACCCGGCCGATGACGTCGGGGCGCAGGAGGCCCTCCTCGCGCAGATCCGCCAGCGTCTGGCCCACCATCACGCGGGAGGCCACCATGGCCAGGGGCACGCCGGTCGCCTTCGCCACGAACGGGACCGTCCGGCTGGCTCGGGGATTGGCCTCGAGCACGTAGACCTGTCCCTCCTTCACCGCGAACTGCACGTTGATGAGGCCGCAGACTTCGAGCGACTGGGCCAGCGCCCGGGTGTGCCGTTCGAGCTCGTCGACCACGTCGGCCCGCAGCGTCTGCGGTGGCAGCGCGCAGGCGGAGTCGCCCGAGTGCACGCCGGCTTCCTCCACGTGCTCCATGACCCCGGCAATGAGGATCTCACCCGCGCCATCGCGTACGGCGTCGACATCCACTTCGACCGCGTCCTCCAAGAACCGGTCGACCAGTACGGGCCGATCGGCCGTGACCCCGCCCTCGCGCGCCAGCGCGCCGGCGGTCATGGACTGCATGACGCGGCGCACCCCGTCGTCGTCGTAGACGATCTCCATGGCCCGGCCGCCCAGGACATAGCTCGGCCGGAGCAGGACGGGGTAGCCGACCCTTCCGGCGACCGTCAAGGCCTCGGGCGTGGTCGTCGCCGTGCCACCTGGTGGCTGGGGAATGCGCAGCTCGTGACACAGCGCGTTCCAACGTTCGCGGTCCTCGGCCAGGTCGATGGACGCCGGGCTCGTGCCCAGCACCAACTCGGGCGGGAGGGAGCCGGCCAGCTTCAGTGGCGTCTGCCCGCCCAGCGAGACGATGACGCCCTCGACCTTGCCGCCCGCCGCCAGCTCGGCGTCGAGCACGTTGGCCACGTCCTCGTCCGTCAACGGTTCGAAGTACAGGCGGTCCGAGGTGTCGTAGTCGGTCGAGACGGTCTCGGGGTTGCAGTTGATCATCACCGTCTCGTACCCGGCGTCGCGCAGGGCCATGGAGGCGTGCACACAGCAGTAGTCGAACTCGATGCCCTGCCCGATGCGGTTCGGGCCCGACCCGAGGATGATCACCCGGGCGCGGTCGGAGGGGCGGACCTCGTCCTCCTCCTCGTAGGTGGCGTAGTGGTAGGGCGTGAAGGCCTCGAACTCGGCCGCGCAGGTGTCGACCGTCTTGAACGTCGCCCGCACCCCGTGCGACAGCCGGGCCGCCCGCATGTCGGCTGCGGTCGCACCGCGCAGGTAGGCCAGCTGCGCGTCGGAGAAGCCGAGCCGCTTGGCCCGGCGGAAGTCGGCCGGCCCGAGCGACGGCGCGGCGGCGATGCGTCGGCGCTCGACCACGATGCGGGCCAGCTGGCGGACGAACCAGGGGTCGATGCCGGTCCGGGCGACGACCTCTTCCACCCCCACGCCGCGGCGCAGCGCCGCCTCGAGCTCGAAGACGCGCTCGGGAGTGGCGACGGCGATGCGCTCGACGAGCTCCTCGAGCGGGGCTTGGTTGAGCTCGGCCTCGGACGGATCGGCGTTGAGCCCGGCCCGGCCCTGCTCGAGAGAGCGCAGCGCCTTCTGCAGTGACTCGCAGAACGTGCGGCCGATGGCCATGACCTCGCCCACCGACTGCATGCGGGTCCCGAGGCGACCGTCGGCCCCGGGGAGCTTCTCGAAGGCCCAGCGCGGGATCTTGGTGACGACGTAGTCGATGGTGGGCTCGAACGACGCCGGCGTGGCCTTCGTGATGTCGTTGGGGATCTCGTTGAGCAGGTAGCCGACGGCCAGGCGGGCCGCGATCTTGGCGATGGGGAAGCCCGTGGCCTTCGAGGCCAGCGCCGAGGAGCGCGACACCCGGGGATTCATCTCGATGATCACCCTCCGGCCCGTCGAGGGCTCGACGGCGAACTGGACGTTGGAGCCGCCCGTCTCGACCCCGACCCGGCGCAGGCAGGCGAAGGCGTCGTCGCGCATGGCCTGGTACTCCACGTCGGTGAGAGTCTGGGCCGGGGCCACCGTGATGGAGTCGCCCGTGTGCACGCCCATGGGGTCGAAGTTCTCGATGGAGCAGACGACGACACAGTTGTCCGCGGCGTCGCGCATGACCTCGAGCTCGAACTCCTTCCAGCCGGCGATCGACTTCTCCACCAGGATCTGACCGACCGGGCTGGCCGCCAGGCCTTCGGCGGCCAGCTGCCCGAAGTGCGCCGCGTCCTCGGCGATGCCCGTCCCCTTCCCCCCGAGGATGAAGCTCGGTCGCACCATGATCGGGAAGCCGATGTCGGACGCGATCTCCTCCGCCTCCTGCAACGAGTGGGCGAACCCCGAGCGCGGCACCTCGAGACCGATCTCCTCCATGGCGGCCTTGAAGCGGTCCCGGTCCTCGGCCGTCGAGATCGCCTCGGGCCGCGCCCCGATCACCTCGACGCCGTAACGCTCCAGGACGCCGAGCTCGACCAGCTCCATGGTCAGGTTGAGCGCGGTCTGCCCCCCGAGGGTCGGCAGCAGGGCGTCGGGCCGCTCCTTCTCGATGATGGCCGTCAGGACCTCGGGGTCGAGCGGCTCGATGTAGGTCCGGTCCGCCGTGGCGGGGTCCGTCATGATGGTGGCCGGGTTGGAGTTGGCCAGGATCACCCGGTAGCCCTCCTCGGCCAGGACACGACAGGCCTGGGTGCCCGAGTAGTCGAACTCGCAGGCCTGGCCGATGACGATCGGGCCCGACCCGATGACGAGGATCGACTGCAGGTCGTCGCGACGCGGCATCAGCGCACCCCGGCGTCGGCGCCGGTCGAACGGGTGGGCTGGGCCAGCATGAGCTCGCGGAACGCGCCGAAGAGATAGCGGGCATCGTGGGGCCCGGGTGCCGCCTCCGGGTGGTACTGCACCGAGAAGGCCGGCGCCCTGAGGGACCGGAACCCCTCGATCACGCCGTCGTTGAGGTTCACGTGCGTCGTCTCGGCGTCGGGAATGGACCCGGCCGCCACCGCGTAATTGTGATTCTGGCTGGTGATCTCGACGACGCCGGTCTCCAGACGTTGCACCGGATGGTTGGCACCGTGGTGACCGAAGGGCAGCTTGTACGTCGACCCGCCCAGCGCGGTGGCCAGGATCTGATGGCCCAGGCAGATGCCGAAGACCGGGGCGCGGCCAACAAGGTCGGCCACCGCGGCGGTCGGGCCCGGCAGGGCGGCCGGGTCGCCCGGCCCGTTGGAGAGGAACACGCCGTCGGGTTCGAGCGCCAGCACGTCGTCGGCCGCCGTGCCGGCCGGCACCACCGTGACGGTGCCGAGCGTGGTAAGCAGCTGGACCATGGTCGTCTTGACGCCGAAGTCGTAGGCCACGATGCGCAGTTCACCCGCGGCGCCGGCGCCGGTCGCCGGATGGACGCTGACCTCGTTCCTCGTGACACCCGAGACCAGGTCCATGCCGTCGGTGCCGACCGCGGCGGACGCGGCGGCGCGCAACTCGGACTCGGGTGCCGTGCCGAACGCGCACGGCACCGCCCCCGCCTGGCGGACGTGCCGGGCCAGGCGCCGGGTGTCGACGCCGGTCAGGGCCGGGATGCCGTGGCGGCGCAGGAAGGGCTCGAGGCCCTCGGTCGCCCGCCAGTTCGATGGCTCGTCGGCCAGGTCGCACACCACAATCCCCCGGCACTGTGGCGCCGCGGCTTCGTCGTCGGTCGCGTTCGTCCCGTAGTTGCCGATGTGGGTACTGGTGAAGGCGATGACCTGGCCCGCGTACGACGGGTCCGTGATCACTTCCTGGTAGCCGCTCATGGCGGTGTTGAAGACGAGCTCGCCGGTCGCCACGGGCAGCGCAGCGCCCGCGGCTTCGCCGGAGAACACCTGGCCGTCGGCCGTCACCAACAACGCGGCCGGCCTGTCGCCGTGGCCGGCCAGCCCCGCGCTCACCGTTGCGCCGTCGCGTCGATCACGACCGCTTCACCTCGCAACACGGTGTGCCGCACGGCCCCGGCGAACGTGCGGCCGGCGTAGGGCGTGTTGCGGCTGCGGCTGGCCAACCCCGCCGGGTCCACCACCGTCGTCGCGCTCGGGTCGAAGACGCACAGGTTCGCCGTGGCGCCCGCCTCGACGGGCCCGCCCTGCGCACTGTGCCCGGCGCGGCGCGGGTCCGTCGCCGTCAGCTTGGCGATGGCGGCGGGCTGCGCGCTCAGCAGCGCGAAGACACGCGCCGGCCCCATGTGCGGCGAGAGGACCTCCCAGGCGATGGGCAACGCCGTCTGCAGCCCCAGCATCCCCGGGGGGGCCTCGTCGAAGGGGCGGTCCTTCGACTCGGGCGCGTGCGGCGCATGATCGGTCGCCACCGCATCGATGGTGCCGTCGCACAAACCGTTGACCACTGCCGCCACGTCCTCGTCTCTCCGCAGCGGCGGGTTCACCTTGAAGACCGGGTCGTAGCCCGCCACCAAGGCGTGCGTGAGCAGCATGTGGTGCGGCGCCGCCTCGGCCGTGACCGGGAGGCCTTCCTCCTTTGCCCCTCGGACCAGGTCGACCGAGCCGGCCGTGGACAGATGGAGGAAATGCACTGGGGCGCCGGTCAGCCGGGACAGGGAGATGTCGCGGGCGACCATGGCTTCCTCCGCCGCCGCCGGAATGCCCGGAAGGCCGAGCCGGCTCGACCAGCTCCCTTCGTGCATGGCACCGCCGGCCGCCAGGCAGCTGTCCTCGCAGTGCTGGGCCAAAGTGACGCCGAGACCCTTCGCGTAGTCGAGGGCCCGCCGCATGAGCGCTCCGTCCTGCACCCCGGCGCCGTCGTCGGTGAAGAGGGTCACCCCGAGGGCCGCCAGCTCGGCCAGCGGGGCCAGGGCGTGGCCGGCCCGCCCGACGGTGATGGCACCCGCCACCGCCACCTCGGCGGTGCAGCCGACGCCCAGGGCCAGCACTTCGGCGGCCACCCCGGCCGAGTCGATGGCCGGCTCCGTGTTGGGCATGGCCAAAATGGCCGTGTAGCCGCCGAGAGCAGCCGCCCGGGCGCCGCTCTCGATCGTCTCGGCCTCTTCGCGACCGGGCTGGCGCAGGTGTGTGTGCAGGTCGACCAGTCCCGGCCCGACCAGGCAGCCGGCGGCGTCGAGCACCTGCACCCCGCGGGGCGCTTCGATGGACCCGGCCACGGCGACGATCTCGCTGCCGGCGACGGCGACGTCGTTGCGGATGACGCCGTCCGGTCCGACGACAGAGCCGCCGCGGATGACGAGTGTGAGCTCAGGCAACGGCCGGCACCTCCGCCACGCCCTGCATTTCCCCACCGAGCAGCAGGAACAGGATGGCCATGCGCACCGCGATGCCGTTGGCCACCTGCTGGGTCACCACGGTGCACGGCAGGTCCGCCACGTCGGAGGCGATCTCGACCCCGCGCACCATTGGCCCGGGATGGGTCACGATGGCGTGCTCGGCCAGCCGCTCGGCCCGGCGCGCCGTGAGCCCCCACCCGGCCGTGTACTCGCGGAGGCTGGGGACGAACGACCCGCTCCCGCGTTCGGCCTGCAGCCGCAGGAGCGAGACCACGTCGGCGTTGCCCAGCGCGGCATCGAGGTCGGTCGCCACCTCGACGGGCCAGCCCTCGAGCGAGGGCGGGAGCAGGCTGCCCGGCGCGGCCAGGGTGACGTGCGCTCCCAGGGCGGTGTAGGCCAGCACCTCGGAGCGAGCCACCCTGCTGTGGCGGACATCGCCGACGATCAGGACCCGCAGATCCTCGAAGCAGGCGATGCCGAGCTCGTCGGGCGCGGCGCCCTTGCGCTCCGCCAGGACCTGGCGCACGGTGAAACAGTCCAGCAGCGCCTGGGTCGGATGCTCGTGCCAGCCGTCCCCGGCGTTGATCACGTGGGCCCGATCGACCCAGCGCGCCACCTGGTGCGGCGCCCCGGCCGACGAGTGCCGGATGATGATGGCGTCGATCCCCATGGCCTCCACCGTCTCGACGGTGTCGCGCAGGCTCTCGCCCTTCTTCACCGAAGAGCTGGCCACCGCCAGGGAGAGCACGTCAGCCGAGAGCCGTTTGGCCGCCGTCTCGAAGGAGAGCCGGGTGCGGGTCGACTCCTCGAAGAAGAGCGTCGCCACCACCTTGCCCCGCAATGTCGGGACCTTGGGCACGGAGCGGCGCTCGACCTCGGCGAAGGCCTCGGCCACGTGCAGGACCTCACTGATGCCGTCGGGGCCGAGGTCGGCCACCGAAAGGAGGTGTTGGGTGCCGGTCACTTGTCCTCCAGACTGCCGATCCAGACGCCGTCCTCGCCGACGTCGACCATCTCCTCGCGCCGCGTCGGGAGGTTCTTCCCCACGAAGTCGGGCCGGATCGGGAGCTCGCGGTGGCCCCGGTCGACCATGACGGCCAGCTGGATCGATCGAGCCCGGCCAAAGTCGTTGAGCGCGTTCAGGGCGGCGCGGATGGTCCGTCCGGTGAAGAGGACGTCGTCGACGAGGATCACCACCTTCCCGGCCAGGTCGACCGGGATGTCGGTGACCGCCTCGGGGAGGACGGGACGCAGACCGATGTCGTCGCGGTAGAAGGCCACGTCGAGGCTGCCCACATCGAGCCTGTCGACCGCTTCGATCTGACGCAGAATCTCGGCCATCTTGGAGGCGAGGGGGACACCCCCCGTCTGCAGGCCGACCAGGACGATGTCTTCGACTCCCCCGTTGCGCTCGACCACTTCGTGCGCCATCCGCGTCAAGGCACGCACGACGTCGGCCGAGGTCAGGACCTGGGAGTGGGCCACGAACACGCCCCCCAGGGGTCGCGTACTGACTGCGTTCGCGTTCGGCCACTGCTCCTCCTGCCGTGTGAGCCTCACAGGACTCACTTCACGGTCAGGGGGTTATGTTATCGCGCCCGCACACGGAGGGCCCCGCGACGCCTTAAGCCTCGGCAGTCAAACGGCCCGGCCGGCTCGCCGCTCAGCAGCAGTGGACCGGTGACATCGGGATCTGCCCGGCGACCGTCGAGATCACACCGGTGCGCCAGTCGATCATCCGAATGGCGTTGTTGAAGAAGTCGGCCACGTAGACGTTGCCCTGTTCGTCAACTGCGACGCCGAGCGCCAGTCCAAAGGTGGCGTTGGAAGCCGGTCCACCGTCGCCCGCGGTCTGACCCGGTTTCGGGTACGTCTCGACGCCGGTCCCGGCGACCAAGATGACCCGCCCGGTGGCAAGGCTCAGCTCGAGCAACCGCCGGCCGTAGGCCTCCGTGACAAAGAGCGTCTTGTCGTTGCCGACCGCCAATCCCGTCGGATCGTGGTCTCCCGCCGCGCCCGCCAGAGCAGAATCCTGGTGGGTGGAGAAGATCGTCGACGTCACACCAGTGGCAGCGACTTTCTCTCGGATCGAGCCGCACGCTGTGGCGATGAAGATGTTCGAGGAGCTGTCCACGGCAACACCCACTGGCGCACACGGGTGGGGGGCCGTCAGGCAGATGCCATCCAACGCTCCACAATGGATCCCCGGACCAACCGCCTGGGTGATGACCCCGGTCGCCGGCGACACCTTCTGGACCTCGTTGTTGCCGGCCTCGGCCATGTACAGGTCACCGTCGGGTCCCAGCGCGATCGAGTCGCTGAGCCCCCCAGTGCCGCTTCCGGAGCTCCCGAAATCCAGCGAGGCTCTGACCGCCGGGCCTCCATCTCCGGTGGAGCCGATGTGGCCGTCATCTCCGGAAGGGCCGGTGCGGCCGTCTCCGGCCACGGTCGAGATGACGCCATCGGCCGCCGAGACCTTGCGAACGCGATTGCCGTCTTGGAAGTAGACGTCGCCGTTCGGAGCGACGGCGACGCCGCTCGGGCCCGAAAGCGTGGACTGCGGACCCGGGCCGCCATCGCCGGAGAAACCTGCCGCCCCCGTTCCGGCCACGACCTGGAGTTGTTGCGTGGCCCCGTCGACTTCGAGCACACGGTTCCCATCGGTGAAGTAGACGTCCCCACCCCGGTCGACCGCGACGCCGATCGGGCCGGTCAACTGGTACGAAGTGGCGAGACCGAGCGAGGGACCGTTCACCCTCCTTTGTGCGGGCGGCGGCCCGGGCACATGAGCGGTTGGACGCGGCCGCGCCGGACCACCTGCCTGGAGCGACGTCACGACCACGGCCGCCACGACAACAGCCAGCGTGAGCAACGCCACCCCTCGCCGCCACCGGCGGCGCTGCAGGCGTTGCGCCTCCCGGATGAGTGCTTCCGTCCCCTCCCGCTCGGTGACCTGGCGTGGCCCGAGGGTGAGCGTCACCGGAGCCCTTGAATGATCTGAACCAGTTCGTCGGGCTGATAGCCCTGCAGCCGGGCGTACCGGACCAGGTCCCGCACCCGCTCGATGAGTGCGCTGCGCGCCGGGGCTTCGCCGCTCACGGTGATCCCGTGCCCACGCCGAAACTCAACGAGCCCTTCGTCTCGGAGTTGTCGCAACGAACGAAGGACCGTGTTGGCATTCACACCGAGAACCCTGGCCAGATCCCGAGCCGGAGGGAGTCGTTCGCCCGGGACGGCTTCGCCTTCGGCGATGGCCCGACGGATCTCAGCGGCAACCTGTTCGTGGAGGAGGGCCGGGTCGCTGGGGTCAACTCGGAGGATCGGCATAGTGCTAATAAGAGTAGCACTAGTGGCGTAAGGCGTCAACGGCCGGCAGCGAGGATCAGCCCGGCTTTGCCTCGGCGGCGATGGTGGAGAGGATGCCGTTGACGAACCGGCCGGACTCGTCAGTCGAATACTCCTTGACCAGCTCCACCGCCTCGTCGATCACGACGGCCGTGGGCGGGCCGTCGGGGTCGAGCAGCTCGGCCAGGGCGAGGCGGAGCACGAGGCGATCGACCACCGCCATGCGCTCGAGCGGCCAGCCGACGGAGGCGCCGGCGATGCGGCGGTCGGCCTCGGCGCGGGTCTCGACGGCGTGCTCAATGAGGGTCCGGACGTAGGGATCTGGCGGCACCGCCAGGGCGTCGACGACCTGGAGCGGCCCCTCGCCCTTGAGTTCGGCCTCGTACAGCAGGGACAGCGCGCGCTCGCGTTGCTGGTGCCGGGGTGCGACGTCCGTCATCTGCTCTCGTCCTGCTCCCGTCCTCGGTCCGGGGGTGCGGCGGCTCGGCGAGGCGGCCGGGCCGTCAGGCCCGGGTCAGGTACTCGCCGGAGCGAGTGTCGACCTTGATCACATCCCCGATGTTCACGAAGAGGGGGACCTGCACCAGGTGGCCAGTCTGCAGCGTGGCGGGCTTGCGGGCCCCCGAGACGCGGTCACCCTGCATGCCCGGCTCGGTCTCGGTCACCGTCAGCTCCACCGCCGCAGGGAGCTCGACCCCGACGATCTCGGCGTTGTACATCTGCACGTTCGCGGCGTCGCCTTCCTTCAGGTAGTTCGGCGCGTCACCGAGGGCCTCGGGTGGGACTTGCAGCTGCTCGTAGCTCGTCGTGTCCATGAAGACGTAGTCGGTGCCGTCGCGATAGAGGAACTGCATGTCCCGCTTGTCGATGATCGCCTGCTCGAGCTTCTCGTCGGCCCGATAGGTGCGCTCGATCACCGCGCCGCTGCGGACGTTCTTGAGCTTCGTGCGCACGAAGGCGCCACCCTTGCCCGGCTTCACGTGCTGGAATTCGACGACGCTGAACAGGCCTTCGGGGAGGTCCAGGCTCATGCCGTTCTTCAGGTCATTGGTCGAGACTGCCATGAATGTCCTTTGTGAAATGGGTCAGGGGGCGAGCGCCGTCCTCGGTCACCACCAGGGTGTCCTCGACGCGGACGCCGCCGTGCCCGGGAACATAGACACCGGGCTCGACGGTCACGACGAAGCCGGGGGCGAGGATAGCAGTGCCCAATTGGCTGACGGTCGGGGCCTCATGGATATCGAGGCCGACGCCGTGCCCGGTGCCGTGCTCGAAGCGCTCGGCCCAGCCGGCATCGGCGATGATCTGACGGCAGACGTCGTCGACGTCCTTGGCGGCGATACCGGGCCGTACGGCGGCGGCGCCGGCCGCCTGGGACGCCTGGACCACAGTGAAGATGCGGGCCAGCTCCCCTTCCGGCTCGGCGTCGACGCAGAACGTCCGCGTCATGTCAGAGCGGTAGCCCTCGAAGATCGCGCCGAAGTCGACCACCACGGGATCGCCCCCGTTGATGCGCCGGGACCCGGGGTGGTGGTGCGGCTTGGCCGAATTCTCCCCGGCGGCGACGATGGTGTCGAAGGCGGTGCCCTCCGCGCCACCGCGTCGCATGGCGGTGTCGAGCTCGAGGGCGAAGTGCTCCTCGGTGATCCCTTGGCTCATGAGCGGGAGCACCTCGAACAGCGCGGCGTCCGCAATGGCCGCGGCTCGCTCCATGCGGGCGAGCTCGGCCGCGTCCTTGCGCTCGCGGAGCGCTTCGACGGCATTTGCGGTGGGGACGAGCTCGTCGCCGCTCAGCACATCGGCCCACCCGCGCTGCCCGCTCCAGGTCACGTTGCCCGCCTCCAGACCGATACGGCCGGCACCGGCGGCGGCGAGCGCGGCGTGCACGGCCTCCCGTTGCTGCGCCCCCGTGCCGATGAGGATCTCGACCTCGGCGGCGCCGGCCCCCTGCAGCTGCTCGGCCGACTGGGTGCGATACCGACCGTCGGTTGTCAGCACAGCCATGTCCCTGGTCACGGCCAGCACGGCGGCCGAACCAGAGAACCCCGTGAGGTAGCGGACGTTGGCGAGCGTCGTGACGATGAGGGCGTCGATCTCGTGCTCGTCGAATGCCGCACGCAGGCGGTCGAGTCGACCGGTGACGATGATCGGCGGCAGTGGCGCCGTGGCCGGCGAGTACGGATTGGCGCGGGCGGTGGTCGTCATTCGGGTCAGGATCCCTTCAGTAGTGCGGCCGCGGCGTCGATGGCCAGCTCGTAGCCGAGCCCGCCGAAGCCGGCGATGACCCCCGACGCCACCGGTGCCAGGACCGAGGTGTGCCGGAACGGCTCCCTGGCGGCGGGGTTGGAGAGGTGCAGCTCGACGACGGGGCCCTCGAAGGCGGCGACGGCATCGTGCAGCGACCACGACGTATGGCTCAGCGCGCCGGCATTGATCACGAGCGCGTCCGCCCGGCCGCGCGCGCCATGGACGGCCTCCACGAGGTCACCTTCATGATTCGTCTGGACGTGCTCGATCTCCAACCCGTGGTGGGCGGCCGCCGCCTCGGCCCGGCCGACATGCATCGCCAGGGTGTCGGTCCCGTAGACGGCGGGCTCCCGTTCCCCGAGCAGGTTGAGATTGGGTCCCGAAAGGAGGAGGACGAGGCTCACGTGCGGGCACCCATGGCAGCCAGGGTAGCGACCACATCGGTGGCGGCAACACCGCGCACGGTTTCGACGCCATCGGGCCCATCGAGCACGAAGGTCAGATCCTGCTGCGCCTTCTTGTCCCGCTCCATGAACGCGAGGAGCTCGGCCGCCCCGGCGCCGACGGGGAGATCGGTCGGCAGATCGAAGCTGCCGATGACCCTGCGGTGCTCGGCGACCCGGTCCGCGGCGATGCGCCCGAGCCGCTCCGCCAGCAGCGCGGCGAAGAGGATCCCGATGGCCACCGCCTCGCCGTGCCGCAGGTCCCAGTCAGGGTGGTCGGCCTGGGCCGCCCCCTCGAGCGCGTGCGCCAGGGTGTGGCCGTAGTTGAGGATCATGCGGCGCCCGCCCTCGCGCTCGTCTTCCGCCACGACAGCCGCCTTGATGCCGGCACACCGCGCCACCTGCTCCTCGATGGGCTGGTCCGCCGTGGGGGCATCCCCCAAAAAGGCGTACTTGGCGATCTCGCCCCGGCCGCAGGCCCACTCGCGTGGTGGGAGCGACGAGAGGGTCTCGGTGTCGCACAGCACGGCGTTGGGTTGCCAGAAGGCGCCGACGAGGTTCTTGCCCTCGGGCAGGTTGACGCCGGTCTTGCCGCCGATGGCGGCGTCGACCTGGGCCAGCAGCGAGGTGCCGACGTTCAGGTACGACGTGCCCCGGTGGTAGGTGGCGGCGGCGAACCCGGCGACATCGGTGACGATGCCGCCCCCGACGGCGACGATGACGTCCCCGCGCGACAGGCCTGCGTTGGCGAAGAAGCGGGCGAGCGTCTCGACCGTGGCAAGCGTCTTGGCCCCTTCACCGTCGGGGATGAGGCAGACCTGGGAGGGGACGCCGGGGTCGAGCCCTTCGACCCACCCGGCGTCCTCGATCGACTGCTGCGTCACGATCACGGCCGACTTGGCAGTGGGCGGCACGAAGCGTGCCACTTCGTGGCGGGCCCCGGGGCCGACGAGCACCGGGTAGGAGCGCTCGGCCAGGTCGACGGAGAGGGCGTGCACCGGGCGCTCCTACCTGGCTTTGCCCGGGGCGTTGCCGCTACCGGTAGCGGTACTGGTGTCGGCGCCGGCGTCCATGAAGTCGATGATGCGGTCGGCGACGGTCGCGGGGTCCAGCTCGTCCACATCGAGCACCACGTCCGCCAATTCGGCATAGAGCGGCGCGCGCACCTCGCTGAGGCGGACCATGGCCTCGGCCGGGTCGTCGCCGAGCAGCGGGCGGCCGATGCCGTCTCCGACCCGGGCCGCCAGCGTCTCGGGTCGGGCCCGGAGCCAGACCACGATGCCGCTGGCGGCGATGAGACGGCGGTTGTTCTCGCTCAGCACGGCGCCGCCCGCCACGGAGACGATCGAAGGAGACGGATCGGCGCAGGCCTGGGCGAGCACTGTCGCCTCGGCCTGGCGGAATGCGGCCTCACCGTCGCGGGTGAACAGCTCGGGCACCGTCAGCCCGGTGGCCGACTCGACGTCGGCGTCGGAATCCCGGTAGCCCCAACCAAGGCGCTCGGCCAGGCGCCGGCCCGTCGTCGTCTTGCCGGCGCCCATCATCCCGACGAGCAGGATGCGGGGGGTCATCCTGCGGCGCTGTCCGGACCCGCGTCCGTGGCCGGGCGCCCCGCGGCCGATGACGGGGTCGTGCCGAGTGAGGCCACGAAGCCGTCCCGGTTGCGCACGACCTCGGCCAGCGAGTCCCCTCCGAACTTGCGCAGGGCCTCGGTGGCGAGCACGAGTGCCGTCATCGACTCGGCCACCACCCCCATGGCCGGAACGGCGGTGACGTCGGTGCGCTCGCGGAAGCTCACCGTCGACTCCTTGGTGACGACATCGACCGTCTGGAGCACGGGCCGGTTCAAGGTGGCGAGCGGCTTCATCGCCACCCGGGCCACGAGCAGCGCGCCGTTGGAGATGCCGCCCTCTATCCCGCCCGCCCTGTCCGTGGGGCGGACGTACCCCTCGACATCGTCGTAGTGGATGGCGTCGTGCGCGTCGGACCCTCGGCGCGCCGCATTGTCCCACCCGTCCCCGATTTCGACCGCCTTGACGGCTTGGATCGACATCAGGGCCTGGGCCAGGTTGGCGTCGAGCTTGCGATCCCAGTGCACGTGACTGCCGAGGCCGACCGGAACGCCATAGGCCAGGACCTCGGCGATGCCGCCCAGCGAATCACCGACCTTGGCGGCCGCTTTGACGGCGGCGACCATTGCCTTCTCCCCCGCCCCGTCGAAGCAGCGCACCGCGCTGGCATCGATCGCTTCGAGATCACCGGGTCCCGGACGGGCGCTCTCCGGGCCGGTCGTGGCCTCGCCCAGCGCCACGATGTGGCTGATGATGGAGACCCCGATGTGGCTCAGCAGCAGTTTGGCGAGCGTGCCCGCGGCGACGCGGGCCGCCGTCTCCCGGGCTGAAGCCCGCTCGAGGACGTCGCGGGCATCATCGAAGCCGTACTTGAGCATGCCGGGCAGGTCCGCATGCCCCGGACGGGGTTGCGTCAGCACCGCGGAGGGGGCACCCGGCTCGGGGGACATCTCCTCCGTCCACTTCGGCCATTCGGTGTTGGCGATCTCGATGGCCACCGGTGAGCCCAGCGTGCGGCCGTGCCTGATGCCGCCCGTCAGCGAGATCTCGTCCGCCTCGAAGCGCATCCGCGGGCCACGCCCGTACCCGAGCCGGCGGCGGGCCAGTTCAGAGGCGATGTCGGAGGCCTCGACGGGCAGCCCGGCGGGCAGACCCTCGACGATCACGACGAGGGCCCGACCGTGAGACTCTCCGGCGGTCAGAAAGCGCAGCACGAAGCAACGCTACCGGAAGGCCAACGCCATCTCGGAGCCTCGAGTGCCCCTTTCTCGCCTGCGACGAGGGCCTGAAGCAGGGGACTCAGGGAAGGCGCTACTGATAGAAGGGGTTGTCACCGCCGGCGTGATCGGTGACATCGAGCACGCGGGTGAGCTCGGGCACCTCTTCGAGCAGCGTCGTCTCGATGCCCTGACGGAGCGTCATCTGCGACATGGCACAACCCTGGCAACCGCCCGAGAGCCGTAGGTAGGCGCTGCCATCCTCGTCGTTGAGGGCCACGAGGTCGGCCCGCCCGCCGTGGCTGGCGATGGAGGGGTTGACCGACTGCTCCAGCACGGCAACGACCCGCAGAGCCAGGGGACCCGTGATGCCCTTGGCCAGGACTTCGGGCGGAACGCTCGGCGAGGCCTCCTCGGGCGTCGGTGTGTTCGGGTTGACCAGCACGAGACCACCGCCGTCAGCCTCCGACCACTCGAGGCGGGCGCCCCGGAGACGGTCGATGCTGCCGGACGGAATGATGATGGAGAGCTCGTCCTGCGCGTCACGGGCATCACCCTCATCGGCGTCGGAAGCGGCCTGGAAGTAGAGGTCGTAGATGAAGGACCCCTCCTGCACCCCCCGCACCTCGAGCCAGAGAGCCAGGCTGGCCGGATCAGGTTCCTGCGCGATGGCGTCCTGCACGATTTTGTGCGCCTCGGGGGTGAGTGTGACGACGGGGGTTGTCGTCTGGAGATCGTCGGTGGTCGTGGCCATGGAGCCAGTCTACGGCCTGCCGTCCACCGGACGGACCCGGCCGCCGCGGAGGGAGGGAGCGAGGCGTCGATCTCGGTGGTGCACGCTGTAACGTGCCTGGCCGTGGCCACGACACCGACCGACGCACACGAATGGATCAGCTTCGAGGACGACGAGGAGGAGCGGACATGGGTCTTCGACGCCACCTTCCTGACCAGCAACTGGACCTGCATCTTCGGGAACGGTTGCCAGGGAGTGCTCACGGGCCCCGCACCCGAGCTCGTGCAGGGCTGCTGCAGCTACGGCGCCCACCTCGTCAACAAGAAGGACGCCCGACGGGTCGAGAAGGCGGCCGCCACCCTCACGCCTGACGAGTGGCAGAACCACGGCACCAAGAAGAGCGTGATCCACGAGAACAAGAGCGGTGAGGCCGTGACGCGACTGGTCGACGACGCCTGCATCTTCCTCAACAAGCCCGATTTCGCCGGGGGTGTCGGCTGCGCCTTTCACATCGCGGCCATGAACCGGGGCGTCGACCACATGACGTTGAAGCCCGAGGTGTGCTGGCAATTGCCGCTGCGGCGGGAGGATGCCGTCGATGACGACGAGGGGCACGTGACCTCGGTCATCCGGCAGTGGGACCGCCGGCACTGGGGCAAGGGCGGCCGCGAGTTCCACTGGTGGTGCACCGAGTCGCCCGAGGCGTTCGTCGGGACCAAGCCCGTCTACAAGGAGATGCAGCCCGAGCTCACGAAGATGGTGGGCCCGAAGGCCTACGACCACTTCGTGGAACTGGTGGAGGAGCGCGACCGTCTGCGCACCAAGGGAGTGGCGCTCCCCCATCCGGCCGTGCGGAGTCGCAGCGGCGATGGGTCCGCCGCTTCGGCGGACTAGTCCTTCAGCGGATCGTCGTCGGCCACGGCGCTGGTCGGCATGGAGCCGAGGATGCGGTCGTACTTGTCCTCTTCGGCCAGGCACCAGGACGCGTGGACGTCATCGGGCTCAGCACCGCACTCGGCGCAACGTCCCGTCGACTCCGTCGACGACCGCTTCAGACTGCGCGCTTCCTCGAAGCGCCGATGGCGTCCTTTTTTCACGAGAACTCCTTGTCACACCCGGACCGCATGCTGGCGTCGCGCCCCCTTAGAGCCGGACCGTGGGGGCCAGCCGACCGCCCGTCCATAGTAGTGGTTGCGGGCGACACGGCGACCCCGGCGCAGGTCAGCGCCTGTCGGAGGGCACCGGGTCGGCCCGATTACCCGCATCGGCCGGTGTGGTCGGCGGGGCTCGCACGGTGGCTGGCCGACCGGTGCACCCTCTACGCTGACCGCCATGCCCGGGTTCGATCCGCAAGAGATGGTCGCCCGGTTCCAGGCCAGGGCCGAGGCGGTGCGGACGCGTGGGATGCCTCCCATTGAGGGTCCCGAGCGGCAGCGCTTTCGTCAACAGGCGCAACAGGACTTCGCCGACTACGCCATGATCGGGGACGCCGAGGCCGAGCTGATCGACGGGATCCTGACGCTGCGCATCGACCTGCGGCCGCCGGCCGGGGCCGGTGGCGAGGACGCGTCGGCCTGAGCTCCACCCGGGGAGGGCCGGCCCCTTCCCTCGGCCCGGTGGGGCCGGTTGGTCAACCGCCGTAGTGCATGCGGGTGTCCTCCATGCGCAAGACCTCTGCGGGCTCCCCGCCCACGCCGGTGACTTCGCCGATGCAGAAGACGTGGCTCCCGAGCGGCTCGGCGCCGGTCAGGCGGCAGTCGAGGTAGCCCGCCGCGGCGGCGAGTATCGGGAGGCGATCCGGTCCGACCTCGGTGACGGGTTGACCCGACAAGGCGAGGACGGCCCCGTCAGGGGCGCGCTCGACGTCTTGGACGGGTTTCACGAAACGGCGCACCACGTCCCGGTCCGTTCGGGCCAGCAATGACACGGTGAAGCTGCGTCCGGCTTGGACGAGGCGGGCCGTGACCGACTCGCGCTCGACGGCCACGCCGACGAGCTTGGGCTCCATGCAGACCTGCACCACGAGGTTGGCCGTCATGAGGTTCACCTCGTCGCCGTGGCGGCTCCCGATCAGATAGAGGCCGGTGGGGAGCGCCCACAGAACCCGGCGTCGGTGGCGGTCGAGCTCGTCGGCGTCGGCGTCGGCGTCGGCGTCGGGCATGTCGCTCATCCGAAGATGCTCCCCGACGAGTTGTCGGTGGTGGTAGTGGTCGACACCGCGCGCCCGTCGATCTGGCGGATGCGTTGCAGGACCTGTTGGTAGAGCGCCTCGGCCTTGATGTCGTTACGGGCGGACTCGGCCAGCAGCTTCTTGTTGGTGGCGCCCGCGGAGTAGCACTGGTTCGCCGCCGTCCCTTCGAAGTTGTACGCGTTCGTCAACAGCTCCGTGACATCAGGGTCGGGTGACGGCAGATTGGAATTGGCCATCTCGGCATCATTGAGCATCGTGGCGCAGGCGGCATGCACGGCTCCCGTCCCGTTCGGCACGTCCTTGGGGATCCGCGCGTTGTCGGCGATGAGGGTGCCGATGTCCTCTCCGAGGCTGGTCCCGCTGACCCAGACCGACATGCGGTGCGAGGCCGAGCCTTCCTGGTCCGCGCCGGCGCACGAGGTGAGGGTGAAGGCGCATCCGATTGTGAGCACGAGGGACGGGACGAGGAGGCGGTGACTCATGTGGCCTTGACGATATGGACCTGTCTCTTGCCCTTCCGTAGCACGAGGTAGCGGTCGTGCAGGAGGTCGTCCCGTGCGAAGCAGCGGCCCTCGTCGCTCTGTTGGACGTTGTTGACGTAGGAGGCGCCCTGCTCGACAGTGCGCCGCCCTTCCTTCCTGGACTTGACCAGACCGGTGCGCTCGAGGAGGCCGACGAGAGTCAAACCGTCGAGGAGCTCTGCCCGGGCGACGGTCGTGGTGGGCGCGTCCTCGGTCACGGCCAGCAGCATCTCCTCGCTCAGCCCCGCGATCTCCTCCCCGAAGAGGGCGGCCGAGGCCTCCTCGCATTTGGCCACCTCGGCGTCGCCGTGCACGAGGCCGGTGACGGCGCGGGCCAGCGCCCGTTGCGCCTCCCGTCGCTGGGGCTGCTCCGCCGTCACGCGGTCGAGCTCGGTGATGTCATCGTGCCCGAGGAAGGTCAAGAACCGGAGGAACTCGCCCACCTGCTCGTCGGGCGTGTTGAGGAAGAACTGGTACATGGTGAAGGGACTGGTCCGCTTCGGATCGAGCCAGACGGTGCCCGACTCGGTCTTGCCGTACTTGGTCCCGTCCGCCTTCACGATGAGTGGCGTCGTGAAGCCCCAGACCTCGTCGCCGCAGACCCGGCGGACGTAGTCGACACCCATGGTGATGTTGCCCCATTGGTCGCTGCCGCCGAACTGCACATCACAGCCGTAGTCGAGATGGAGCCGCAGGAAGTCGTAGGCCTGCAGGAGCATGTAGCTGAACTCCGTGTAGGAGATCCCCTGATCCGGGCGCTCGAAACGGCTTTTGACGGACTCCTTGGCCACCATCTGGTTGACCGTGAAGTGCTTGCCCACGTCTCGCAGGTACTCGAGGGTCGACATCGTGCTCAGCCAGTCGGCATTGTTGAGCAGCAGGGCACGGTCGTCGGCCAGGTCGAGAAACTGGCCCAGCTGGGGACGGATCCCCTGCAGGTAGCCCTCGATGGTCTCGAGACTGAGCAGCTGACGCTCGTCCTGCTTGCCCCCCGGGTCTCCGATCATGCCGGTGCCACCGCCGGCCAGGGAGATCGGCCGGTGACCCGCCTGTTGGAACCTCCGGAGCGTGCACAGCTGCATCAGGTTGCCCACGTGGAGGCTGTCGGCCGACGGGTCGAAGCCGGCGTAGACCGTGAGCCCCGGCCGGTCGAATCGCTTCTGCAGGTCCGTGTCGGTCATTTGGTGGATCAGGCCGCGGAAGGTGAGGTCCTCCGAGAGCGTGGGCATGCCTCGACTTTGCCATACGCAGGTAGGTTGATCGGCCGCATGGGTAGCCACTTGGGTTCACAGGTTGATCGGATGCCCCGGTGATCGGGACCAATGGGGCGCTACCCCTCCCACTGTCGGGCTCGTTGCCTCCCGACCTGCAAGGGACCTTGTTCCGGGTGGGGCCGGCGTGGCCGTGGGCGGACCGCCGTGCCGCTCCGGCGACCGGGGATTTGGCCGACGACGACGGTGTCGGCGGCGCCGGCGGCGCCGGCGAGACGGTCGGCGCCTTGCACGCATTGGAAATCCGAGACGGCCAGGCGGTGTGGTACTTACGCCAGGAGTCAGGCGCCGATGCCGGCGTGTTCTGGCATGCCGGATCGGTACTCGCGCTCCCCGAAGCCGGGATCCCCTTGCAGTACTCGCGGTTCCTCGAACCCGAGGAGTTCGCCGGCGGGCTGACCGTCCCGATCGCGTCGCATGTGCACCGTCTGGCCACCGACGTCGGGCGAGTCCTGTTCGGGGTCGATGACGGGAGCGGTGACGGTGACACGGTTGGTGTCGATGACGGGGAGGGCATCTTCCTGCGCATCGGCGAATGGGATGGGACCGGGGCGTTGCGCTCCGCCCAGTCGGTGGAATTGGAGCGCTCCACCTGGCAGCACGACATCGGCGTCACCGCGGAGAACGTGGTGTTCATTGAGTCGCCGACGACCCGTCTGGTGGCCGGTCATGGTGCCAGCAGCGCCGTGCCCTTCGGGTGGGTGCCGGGGGCGGAAGGCTGGATCGGCGTGGTCCCTCGTAGCGGCGGCGGAACTGGTGCAGGTGCGGTGCGGTGGATTCGGCTCGATCCCTGCCTGGTGACGCACGTGCTCGGGGCCTACGACGAGCCCGACGGGGCGATCGTGATGTACGTCTGCTGTTACGGCGTGCCGGAAGCGGGACAACCCGTCGACCTCGCGGATTCGGTCGTGGGCCGGGCCGGTCTCGGGCTCTCGGGGATCGGAGGGACGCTGGGCGCGCTGGAACGTTGGCGCATTGTCGGCGAGCGGGTCGAGCGGGTGCAGGTCGACGATCGCTCTGTCGAGTATCCACGGATGGACGCCCACTGCGAGGGTGCCGTGTTTCGCTACGGCTACTCCCTCGAGACGGCCTGGGCTGCCATCCCCGCGACGCCGGCCGGCCGGGCGGGCGGTGGTGACCGCGGTGACCGCTGGACCCGAGAGGCGGCGCCGGTCGGCCTGTTGAAGTTCGACCTGGCCCGGGAGGAGATCGCGTCCTGGAACCCCGGTCCTGGGTGCACGCCGAGCGAGCCCCTTTTCGTCCGCGCCGTCGACGGCCAGAGCGATGACGAAGGCTGGCTGCTCACCATCGTCGATGACGCCAACCGCGGCGCCAGCGATCTCTACGTTCTCGACGCCTCATCCCTGGGCCGGCGCCGGCCCGAGGCGATCATCCATCTTCCGACCCGACTGCCCGTGCGCAGTCATGGAGAGTGGGTCTCCGCCGACCGGTATCGCTGAGCGCCGCCGGTCCCCGCCGACAGTGATCGGTCGTAGGTGGCCCGTGCGAGAG
This sequence comes from uncultured Acidimicrobiaceae bacterium, assembly GCA_963741995.1. Classification (GTDB taxonomy): domain Bacteria; phylum Actinomycetota; class Acidimicrobiia; order Acidimicrobiales; family RAAP-2; genus Bog-473. The sequence goes on along the minus strand of CAVUKI010000009.1, from coordinate 331,750 downwards.
TCGTACTCGGCCTCAGACGGCGACCGTTCACCATCTGCATGGCACCCACTCTCCTCAAGGACGGACCTCGCCCTGGCAGCGTGTCGCGGCGAACCGAGGCGCTCGTCTCGAGCGTGACGCAGCATCATCGAGCGATCTCCGCGCACCAGAGCCAGCTCCTGGCGGCGGTAGCCCAGCTGGACCAGCGGCGGGCGTGGCGAGTCGATGGTGCAACCTCCATGGTGGCGTGGCTCGTCCAGCGCTGTGGAGTCTCCGCCGCGACCGCACGCGAATGGGTGAGCGCGGCCGCCAAGCTTCCTGCGCTCCCCAAGATCGCCGACGCGCTGTCACAGGGAAAGCTCTCCTTCGACCAGGTGAGGCCACTCGTCGAAGTCGCCAAGCCCGAGACGGACGCCAGGCTCGCCGAACAGGCGACGCACTGGTCGGCCAAGCAGATACGCGAGCTCGCGCTGGCCGCCCGGAACCAATCCGACGACCGGTCGAGCGGCTTCTACGCCCGGCGCTTCCTCCGCTTCGATGATCGACGTCGGACGCTGACCGGAACGCTCCCCGAGGACCAGTACGTCGTCGTCAAGAGTTCGCTCATTGCACGAGCCCGTGTTCGTGGCCGTGATCGAACGCCTTTCGACCAGCGGATGGCCGATGCCTTGGTCTCCGTCTGCAAAGCCGACAACGACGGGAAGACCGCGGCGGGGGCCACCCAGGCGGGTGGCTCCCGCCGAAACCGCCCGACGGTGGTCGTGCACGCAGACATGACCTTCCTGGCTGGGGCCGAAGGGGGCGCCGAACTCGATGTCATGGGGCCCGTGTCACGAGAAGTCGCCCGCAGGCTCGCCTGCGACGCCAAGGTCCTGGTTTCTGCCGACGGGGCCGACGGCCGCAGCCTGAATCTCGGCCGGACCCGGCGGGACCCCAGTGACGCACAGCGGGTGGAGATCAGGCGCCGTGACAAGGGGTGCCGCTTTCCCGGTTGCACCCACACCGAGTTCACCGATGTCCATCACGTCCGCCATTGGGTCGACGGCGGGCCGACAGACCTGGGGAACCTCGTCGAGCTCTGCGATCAGCACCATCGCTGCGTCCACGAGATGCGATGGAAGATCTCCGGCAACGCCAACGTGGAGCTGACCTTCCAGAGCCCGACCGGACGGCGGTCGACGTCGACCCCTTCCCCGGCCCTTACTGCAGCGCGAGACGGACCGCCTGGTTGATTGCATCATGCAGCGCGACATTTTGCGCCCGGCCGGGAACCTTCACCTGGACGAGCGCGGGCGTCGGCGCGGCCAATGCCGACTCGAGTTGCGACAACACCGAGATTTCATGCACCGGCAACCCGAATCCGCGCGCGACCGGGCCGATGTCGCTGGCCGGGGGCGTCCCGAAGAGTTGCTCGAACACGGCCGGTTCGACAGAGGTTGCCTGCGGCAGGAATGAGAAGATCCCTCCCCCTCCGTTGTCGAGCACGACGAAGGTACAGGAAGACTCGCGAAGGTTGACCAGGCCCGACACGTCATGGAGAAACGTCAGGTCGCCCATGAGCGCGACCGTCCGGGCGCCCGGCCCGCTCCCCGAGGCAGCTACCCCCAACGCAGTCGACACGACGCCGTCGATGCCATTGGCCCCCCGGTTGGACAGAACCCGCGGCGGCGTCGGGTTGGCTTCGGCGTACCACTCGAGATCCCGGATCGGCATGGATGCCGCCACCAGGAGGGTGGCACCCGTTTCGGCCGCGAAACGATGGACGAGGCGGGCCACGAGCGGCTCGCTCAGATCAGTCCCCAGGACCTCGGCAATGGCAACCTGCGCCCGCAGCTCGCGCTCCCGCCAGGAGTCAAGCCACTGCGGATCAGACGGTGTTGCCGTGGCGGTTGCGGCGTCGAGCCAGTGATCGGCCTCACATTGATGGAATTCGCTCGCCACTCGTAAGGGATCGGCCCACTGCCGCAACGGATCGACGACGATGATCCGGGCTCCGGCGGCGGCGGCCTGCGAGACGAACGTACCCAGGGCTCGAGAGAGCCATGGCGTCCCCAGCAGCACGACGCACTCCGGCAGCGGTGGCTCCGTCCGGACAATGGCATCGGCGGCGGCGATCGCCCCCTCCAGCCGGCTCCCTGACAGCGGGTCCGCCAGTACGGGCCAGCCCAGTCGGTCGGCGAGCGCGACGACGCGGGCTGGGTCCGCCCGCTGTGACCAGGGCCCGCCCGCAATGATCATCCCCCTCCCCCGCAGGGGCTCCACCTCGGCGTTGGTGGCCGGATCTGTCGTCCCCGCGACCACCCGCGGACCCGGGCGGGCCGGAAGGGGTGCTGCCGTCCCTGTCAGTGGCTCGCGGAACTCCAGATTGAGGTGCACCGGGCCGGGACCATTCGCCCCGTGGGCCGCCTCTTCGAAGGCCCTGACCGCGAGGGGTCTCCAGGCATCCTCTTGACCATCGGTCGGGACGCCGGGCGCGTAGGCCCAGCGGACGGCCGCGGCAAAGAGGCCGTTCTGCTCGATCGACTGCGGTGCACCGGTGTGATGCAGCTCGGGCGGCCGGTCCGCCGTGCAGACGATGAGCGGGACCCGGGCATGGTGCGCCTCGACGACGGCCGGGTGCAGTTCTGCGGCGGCAGTGCCGCTCGTCACGCAGATGATGGTCGGCCTCCCAGTCGCCATCGCCAACCCCAACGCGAAGAACGCCGCACTGCGCTCGTCGAGACGAACGTGGACGCGGAGTCGATCGGCCAAGGGCAACGCCAGGGGCGTCGAACGCGATCCAGCGCAGACAACGGCATCGGTGACTCCGAGACGGACCCACTCATCCACCAAGGTGGCACTGAAGGTGGCCTGTACGCTCACCCGACGTGCCACTCCATGTCGAAGTGCGCGGTTCCGGGCCGCCGCTGGTCCTCCTGCACGGCTTCACCCAGACGGGACGACTCTGGGGCCGGTTCGGAGAAGTGCTGGCTGCGTCGCACACCTTGGTCGCAGTGGATCTGCCGGGACACGGCGATTCGGGGTCGGTACGGGCCGACCTGCCGGCGACGGCCGGTCTCGTGGCGGAGGCGGTGCGGGCTCACATCGGCGAATCGCCCTGCCCCCTTCTCGGCTACTCGCTCGGTGCCCGGGTGGCCCTGCATGTTGCAATCGCCGCCTATCTGCCACTGAGCCACGTCGTCTTCGTCGGCGTGCACGCAGGAATTGAGGATCCAGCCGAGCGCGAGGGCCGGCGCCGGGCCGACGAGGACCTGGCTGATGGGCTCGAGGCCTCCGGCGACGTCGAGGACTTCGTTGACGCATGGCTGCGCGGGCCTCTGTTCGAGAGGCTGGAGTTGGGCGGCGCGGCGCAGCGCTCGGAACGGCTCCGCAACAGCGCGGCCGGGCTGGCCTCCAGCTTGCGACTGTGCGGGACAGGCACCCAGGAACCCTTGTGGGATCGCCTTCCGGCACTCCCCTGTCCCGTTCTGGCCCTGGCGGGATCGGACGACATTCGCTTTGCATCGCATGCACTGCGGGTGGCCCGACTCGTGCCGCACGGCGTCGCATCCCTGATCCCGGCTGGAGGCCATGCCGTGCACCTTGCCCAGCCCGAACAGACCGGGCGGATCGTCCGTCACTGGCTCGACGCGGTCGGGACGGGCCCCGCCTGACGGAACGGAGCTCGCTGCCTCAAAGCAGCAGCCCGATCGCAAGAAGCGCTCCGGCCAGGATCTGCAGTCGTGCCGTAGTGGCCAGCATCGGCAGGAGCGCACGTCCCTCCTGGTCACCGAGCGCCAATCGGAGCGGGACAACCGCCACCGGTATCGCCAGCAGGGCCAGGAGTGACCAGGGCCGGTAGGTGTACAGGACCCCGATGGAGAGTGCGACCGCGATCAGCGTGAAGCAATAGAACAGCCCGGCCCGCCGTCGTCCGAGGCGCACGGCCAGCGTCTTCTTCCCTGACTCCGTATCCGTCGCGATGTCGCGCAGGTTGTTGGCCTGGAGCAGGGCCGCCGCCAGCAAGCCCACGGGCACGCCGGCCCAGAGCGCGAACCACCAGTCGTAGCGATAGACGAACAGGTGCCCGGCCTGAGAGATGACGAACGGGGCGTGCTGGACATAGGCCGAACCAGCGGTGGCCACGAGGCCGAAGAAGACGAAGACGAAGAGCTCCCCGAAGCCGAGGTACCCGTACGGTCGCGGGCCCCCCGTGTACGCCCACCCTGCGATGCCGCACACGACACCGACCGGGATGAGCCACCACGTGACGCGGGCGGCCAAGCCCAATCCGGCCAATCCCGCGATTCCGAAGGTGATCATTGCGGCGATCTTGACCTCGCGCACCGTCGCCAGCTTGCCGGCCACGAGTCGGATCGGGCCGACGCGGTGTTCGTCGGTTCCACGCACTCCGTCGGCGTAGTCGTTGACGTAGTTGGTCCCGATCTGGATACCGAGCGCCACGATCAAGGCCAGAACGGCGTTGAACCACGACAGCCGGCGGTCGAAGCCGCCGCACACCGTGGCGTGGCAGGCACTGGAGGTCTGGGGCGTCGAGACGACGAAGCGCCCGCTCGAGAGGTAGCCGGCCGCCGTGCCGACGACCACCGGAACAATGGCAGCAGGAAGCGTGCGCGGGCGCGCGCCCGCAACCCACATCTTCAGGGGAGGGCTCACGGGCGGCGCGGGAAGCGCGAGAAGTCCGGAACTCGGTGCTCCACGAAGGCGTTCCGGCCCTCCTGCCCCTCCTCGGTCATGTAGAAGAGCATGGTGGCGTCACCGGCGAGCTGCTGGACGCCGGCGAGGCCGTCGTCCGCCGCGTTCATGCCCGCCTTGATCATGCGCAGAGCGATGGGTGAGAGCGTCAGGATCTGGCGGCACCAGGCCACGGTCTCCCGCTCGAGATCATCCAGCGGAACCACGGTGTTCACCAGCCCCCAGTCGAGGGCTTGTTCCGCCCCGTATTGACGGCACAGGAACCACACTTCCTTCGCCCGCTTGAGCCCGATGGTGCGGGCCAGGATCGATGAGCCGTATCCCCCGTCGAAGCTCCCGACCTTGGGCCCAGTCTGACCGAACCGTGCGTTGTCGGCCGCGATGGAGAGGTCACAGACCAGGTGCAGGATGTGCCCGCCGCCAATGGCGTAGCCCGCGATCATGGCCACGATGGGCTTGGGGATGCGGCGCATGAGGATCTGGAGATCGAGGACGTTGAGACGGCCGATGCCGCGCTGGGCGACCGCGTCGTCACCGATGTAACCGTCGTCGCCCCGGATCTTCTGGTCGCCACCCGAGCAGAACGCGTCGGGACCCTCGCCGCAAAGGATGATGGCGCCGACATCGGGGTCGTCCCGAGCCATGGTGAAGGCCTCGGTCAGCTCGAAGAGCGTCTGGGGGCGGAAGGCGTTTCGCCTCTCGGGACGGCAGATCGTCAGCTTTGCGATGCCCTCTGCGACGTCGTAGCGGATGTCCTGGAACGAACCGCGCGACTCCCAAGCAGGAAGCGGGAGCGGGCGGAGTTCGTCGAGGGGATCATGAGGACTGCCTGTGACCACGGTCTGCACGGCGACCTACGCTACTGGTCGGTGCCTGAGCTCGTCGCACTCGACCTTCCTGGTGGCATCGGCTTCGTCGATGCACTTCGGGCAATTTGGGATACGGGCGATGCCGCCGCCCCGCTCGACCCCCGTCTCCCACCGATAGCGCGCCAGATGCTCCTCGACGCGTTGCGCCCGACGCGGATTGTCGGCTCGGACGGAGAGCAGCACGCGCTGCCCGACGGTATCGGTGTCGAGGATGGCGACGCGTTGGTCGTCGCGACCTCGGGCACGTCGGGTCAACCCAAGGGCGTCGTGCTCACACATGGCGCCATTGCCGCCTCAGCCGAGGCGACCTCGACACGACTCCACATCGATCCTGCGCGCCACGTGTGGATGGCCTGCCTGCCTCTCGCGCACATCGGAGGCCTGGCCGTCGTGACGCGTGCGATCGTGACCGGGACGCCTGTTGTCGTCCTACCCGGGTTCGAGGCCGAGACCGTCGAGAACGCAGGACGTTCGGGCATGGTGTCGCATGTGTCGTTGGTGGCGACCGCGCTGCAGCGGGTCGACCCCTCGGTCTTCACCTGCGTGCTCCTCGGCGGCAGCCGGGTGCCCGACGCGCTCCCACCCAATGTCGTCGCCACCTATGGCCTCACCGAGACGGGGTCCGGCGTTGTCTACGACGGATGGCCACTGGAGGGAGTCGAAGTGTCGTTCCGAGCTTCGCCGCGAGCGGACGGTGGCGGGGGGGTCGAGGGGGAGATCCTGATCCGAGCGCCCATGTTGCTCCGCTGCTACCGGGACGGGGACGACGGGCGTGTCGTGGGGCCAGACGGCCGGCGGGACTGGTTCGCCACGGGCGATGCCGGTCGTCTCGACGTCGAGGGGACACTCGTCGTCTCGGGGCGCATCGAGGACGTCATCACCACGGGCGCCGAGAAGGTCTGGCCCGATGTGATCGAACGCATCCTCGTAACTCACCCCGGCGTGGCCGAGGTAGCCGTCTGGAAGAGGCCCGATCGGGAGTGGGGCGAGCGGGTCGTGGCCTGGGTCGTGCCCACCAACGACGGTCCGACCCTCGACGAGCTCCGTCAGATGGTCACGGACGTCATCGCTCCCTGGGCCGCCCCGAAGGAGCTGGTCCTCGTCGACGACCTGCCCCGCAGCGCTGCGGGCAAGGTCCGGCGGCGCGCGCTCGACGCCTAGCTCCTTCAGGGACTGGGTTGCTTCCGGACCCGGTGGGCTTCAGGCCGGCTCTTCCGAGGCACTCTCGGACAGCTGGGCGCTGAGGCGTGCGAGCTTGTCCGGATTCGTCACGGAGCGGACGCCGACGATGGACCCCTCCATGATGTCCAGCACCAGGGCGGCCACGACCGCGCCCCCCTCCACGAAGACAGTGGCCGGTTGCCCGTTCAGGACGACGGCGCGCGGGACGCCGTGCAACTTCTTGGCGACGTGCAACAAGAACCTCGAACTGCGGTACGGGCCGACGACGGGCCGCAGGGCGGCTCGCACCTTTCCGCCGCCGTCGGTCCAGACCACGACGTCGTCGGAGAGCATGGAGAGGAGGTCCGACAGATCGCCGGTGGCGCAGGCCACCAGGAAGCGGTCGGTCAAGGCGCGACCCTGACGCAGGTCGGCGTCGAAGCGTTGGCGCCGCTCCTCGATCCGCTTGCGCGCCCGCGCCCCCAGCTGCCGACAGGCCGCCGGAGACCGGCCCAAGGAGCGAGCCACCTCCTCGAAGGGATAGCCGAAGATGTCATGGAGGAGATAGGCGGCGCGCTCGAGCGGCGTCAACTCCTCGAGCAGCACCAGGAAGGCCAACGACAACGAGTCGGCCTGCTCGGCTGCCGCCTCCTCCTCGATCACCACCGGCTCGGGCAGCCATGGGCCGGCATAGGTGACACGCGTGGACCGGGCGGAATCGAGTTGGTCGAGGCAGAGGCGGGTCACGATGGTGACGACATAGGAGCGCACCGATTCGACCTCGTGGTCGTTCCGGCGCAGCCAACGGATGGAGGCGTCCTGGACGACGTCCTCCGCATCGGCAGCGCTGCCCAGCATGCGGTAGGCGATGCCGAAGAGAAGCGAGCGAAATTCTTCGAACGCCGCCGCGTCAGCCTCGAGGTCAGGCGACGGCATCCGTGCTGACGGCCTTCATCGGGATCTCACACTTGTCCGAGAACCCCTGGCTGCGCAGACCAAGCCCGGCGTTGAAGCGGGAGCGGAAGTTCTCCAGCGCGACCCAGGCCGCGAGCTCGACGAACTCCGGATCACTGAGGAGCGCGCGGATGCGGACGGCCAGCTCCTCGGAGACCTCGGCCGGGCTTCCGGTCGCCGTCTCGGCGTACTCGAGCACCACGCGCTCGCGCTCGTCGAAGAGCTCGCTGGAGCGCCACGTGCCGACCGCCCGCACTTTGGCCGGGTCGATTCCCTCGTGCATGCCCTCGTAGTAGCCGTAGTCGACGCACCAGGAGCAGCCAATCTGCATGCCCGTGGCCTGCACGGCGAGCCAGCGCAAGGTCGGATCGAGCTTCTTCCAGCCGTACTGGACCGCCGTCTCCAGGCTGCCCATGGCGACGAGGACACCCGGATGGTGCGATGCGGCTGCGGTGGGCTCGACCATCTGGCCAAAGCGGCGCTTCGTGTACCGGGTGGCCATGCGGGCGACGAGGCCCTTGGGGTGCTCCTGCAGCGGGACGTGAGCCATGACTCCACCTTCCTTCCATCTGTGCATCGTCTGTCACTACTTCAGACGGGACAGGGGGCGGATGTGTGACACGCCGGGCCGGCGCGGGCCAACTACCACAGCGGTCAGCCCACGCCGCCCGAGGGTTGTGCCGTCGTACCACCGTCGACGACGAACGTCTGCCCGGTGATCCAGGAGGCGCCGTCGGACGCCAGGAACAGCGCCGCCGTGGCGATGTCGTCGGGCAGACCCAACCGTCGCAACGGGATGTGGTTGGCGATGCGGTCCTCGCCCGGTCCCTCCCACAGCGCGGCGGCCAGCTTGGTCTTCACAAGGCCGGGCGCCAATGCGTTGACCCGGACGTCCGGCGCCAACTCAAAGGAGAGTTGCCGGGTGATGTGGAGCACCGCGGACTTGGTCACGTTGTACCAACCGATGCCCGGTTCGACCCCGAGGCCACCGATGGACGCCACGTTGATCACCGAGCCGCGCAGGCCCGCCTTCACCGCGGCGGCTGTCCAGACCAGGACGGCGAGCTGGTTGACCTCGAACGTCTTCTGCGCCCGCACCACATCGATGTCGATCATCGGCCCGAAGTACGGGTTGGTCCCTGCGTTGTTGACAAGAATGTCGAGTTGTCCGAAGCGAGCCAACGTGTCGGCCACACAGGACTGGGCGTCCTCGGGCTTGCCGACGTGGGCCGCCGTCCACGCCACCTGCTCGCCCGTCGCTCCCGAGGCCACGAGACCGGCGGCCGCCTCAGCGAGATCGTCGGCTTTGCGGGAGGTGATCATGACGTTGGCGCCGGCTTCGGCGAAGCGGGCGGCCGTGGCCAGGCCGATCCCCCGGCTCCCCCCGGTGATCAACGCCGTCTTTCCCTTGAGTTCGAGCTCCATCGCCTGAGCCTTGCATGGCCGCGGCAGTGTGCCGCAGTCCGGGGCAGGAGCCCTAGCATCGCTCCCGTGAACCACCTGGCCGACGAGACGAGCCCGTATCTCCGCCAGCACGCCGACAACCCGGTGGCGTGGTTCCCCTGGGGCGACGAGGCCCTGCGCCGGGCCCGTGACGAGGACAAGCCTCTCTTCGTCTCCATCGGGTACGCCTCGTGCCACTGGTGCCACGTCATGGCCCACGAGAGCTTCGAAGACCCGGAGACCGCCGCCCTCCTGGCAAAATCCTTCATTTCGGTCAAGGTCGACCGCGAGGAGCGTCCCGACCTCGATGCCGTCTACATGGCGGCCACCCAGGCCCTGACGGGGTCCGGGGGCTGGCCCATGTCGGTCTTCTGCACTCCCGACGGGCGCCCCTTCTACGCCGGGACCTACTTCCCTCCGGTCGAGCGTCACGGGATGCCTTCGTTCCGCCGCGTCGTGCAGGCGCTGGGCGACGCCTGGGCCAAGGAGAGGGCACAGGTGCTCGAGCAAGCCGACGCGCTGGTGGGTGCCGTACAGCGAGAGCTCCGCCTGGCCGAGGCGTTGAGCGAGGAGGCGGCGGGCGGTGCCGGACCCACCGGGGCGAGGCCGGTGCTGCGCTTGGCCGGAACGCGGGCCGAGGCCGGTCTCGACCCGGATGATCTGGTGGAACAGGTGGTCGCCGGAGTCGGGTCTGGCTTCGACCCCGAGTGGGGTGGCTTCGGGCCCGCACCCAAGTTTCCCCGGCCCAGCCTCGTCGAGCTGTGCCTGCTGCGAGCCCGCCGTGGGGGCGCTGACGCGGCCCAGGCCCGGCACATGGGCCTGCGCACGCTCGACGCCATGGCGGCCGGGGGCATCTACGACCACCTCGTGGGCGGGTTCTGCCGCTACTCGACCGATGTCCGGTGGCTCGTGCCGCACTTCGAGAAGATGCTCACCGACCAGGCCCAGCTGGCCCGGGCCTACCTGCACGCGTGGCAGGACGGTGGGCGGGCGGAGTATCTCGGGGTGGTCAACGAGACCCTGGACTTTGTGCTGCGTGACCTCTCGACCCCCGAGGGCGCGCTCTACTCGTCCTTCGATGCCGATGCCGGCGGAGTCGAGGGCGCACACGCCACGTTCACCGTCGAGGAGTTGCATCGGATCCTCCCCGCTGCGCTCGTGGAGCCGGCGGCCGAGTGGTACGGGATCACGCCTGGCGGCAACTGGGAGGGGCGCTCCATTCCGGTCCGCCCCGTCGGGGCGCCGCTGGCGCGCCCACCCGAGGTGGAGGAAGCCCGTGTGTTGCTGGCGGCGGCACGGGCCGAGCGGGTCCAGCCGGCCCGGGACGAGAAGGTGCTGACCGAGTGGAACGCCATGACGGTGACCACCCTGGCCGAGGTGGCGGCCGCCACCGGCCGCGCCGACTACGGACGCCGCGCCGAGGAGATCGGCGATTTCCTCTGGGCGTCCATGTACGCCGACGGGCGGCTCATGCGGAGCTGGCAGGGCGGACGGGCACGTCACCTGGCCGTTGCGGCGGATTACGCATGGCTGGCCGAGGCCTCCTTCCGGCTCTCCGAATGGACGGGCCTGGGACTCTGGCGGGAGCGGGCGGTCGAGGCCGTCCACCAGCTGCTCGACCTGTTCTGGGACGACTCCTCCGGCGGCTTCTTCACCACCGGGAGCGATGCCGAGGCGCTCGTGGTCCGTCCGAAGGAGTTCCTCGACGGTGCCGTCCCCTCCTCCAATTCCATCGCCGTCGCCGCCTTGCTGCACGCCGGTGCCTTCGTCGACGATGCGCGGATTGAAGCGGCTGTCGAGCGCACCGTACAGCTGGCCGGTCCGTTGCTGGAGAGGCACCCCGGGGCGCTGGCTGACATGGTCACGGCGCTGCCCATGTGGAACGGGCGCCACGAGATCGTGGTCACGGGCGACCGCACCGACCTGCTCGCAGAGGTGCGCCGGAACTGGCTCCCGTCCGCCGTCGTCGTCTGGGGCGAGGCTGACGACGGTCCGCTCTTCGCGGAGCGTCCCGCCGAGCCCGGACTGGCCTACGTCTGCCAGGGTCGCTCGTGCCGGATGCCCGCGGCGGACACCGCTACCCTGGCGGGCCAATTGGAGACACTGATCGCATGAGCGGGCCCTCCATGGATCCGAAGACGGACAGCGGCGGTGGCGCCGCGGGTGTTGGTGACGCCACCGACGGCCCCGAAGGCTCCGACGCGTTGGTCGAACACACCGAGCCCGAAGAGGACACCACAGAGGCTGCCGCCCAGCGCCGCCGGTCGGACACCGCGACCGACCCGACCCGCTTGCTCCGTCGCTCGGCCCGCCGCACGGAACGGGTCCCGACGGCCGGGGGCTCCACCCTGCATCTCCTCGTCCTGTCCTCCACCGTCGAGGACACCACCGTCGTCGACCTCGCCACCCGCACGGTCATGCGGGTCCGCGTCCCCTGGCCCGAGGGACACGAACCGGACATCAGCACCTTTGACGTCGTGGAGGTGACGTTGGCCGAGGATCCCGAGCGCGACGACCTGGCCCGGCCCGAGGCGACGACCGTCGCCGATCTCCCACGCCATGTCGGCACGCTGCGGGGCCGGCGTCTGCGCAAGCTCCTCCGGCGGTTGGTGGCCTCTCCCGACGGGCCCCTGCTCGGATTCCCGGGGCCCTCTGCTCCGTACTGGGAGTTCCGGGGCTTCCGACCCTCGGTGGCGCTCATTGAGCCCACGCGGCGGCCGCAGCTGATCCGGCGACAGGCCGACGGCACGACCTGGGTCCGTTTCGGATGGGACCGGGACGACGTCTGGCTTCCCGTAGAAGACCGCAACGCGGCCCGTGCTCTCGATGCGGCCCGGCGCGAGCGCTTGAGCGGGAAGAGCCTCGCCACCGCACTGGGATTCGACCCCCAGTACCTCCTGGTGACGGTTAGTCCCCCGCGGGAGGGCCACTGCTACAAGGTGTGCGCCGCCGTCTTACCTCGGGGGTGACTCGGGCGCCGGTGCAGTCTGGCGCCCGTCGTAGCCGGCTCAGCGGCCGAGCTTGCCTCCGGCCAGGTCCTCAGCCATCGCCCAGCCGAAGGCAACCAGGCGGTCGCCCCGGTCGGCCTTGAAGCTCTCGAAGTGCGTCTCGACCCCTTCGGGGATCTTGACCTTGGCGGCGACGAAGTCCAGGCCACCGGCCACCGAACCGTCGCCCTTCAGGACGAAGGTGCGGTCGTCCAGCCTGCTCTCGCAGCCGAAGCGCTTCGAGAGGCGGCGGGCCCAGGCCCGCTCTTCGCCCGACGACTTGTGGCCCGGAAAGGGCACGACATCCTGCAGCCCGTTGAAGGCCCGGAAGCCCTCGGGGGTCAACAGGCGGGTCCCCAGCAGGACATCCTCGTCAGGGAAGGCCAACAGGGCCCGGCGGTACTGGTCCGCCATGATGCCCTTGAGAGCCGCCTCGGCACGTGACGTGCGGTCGACCAGGGCCAGCCCGACGAGCAGTGACGGGGTCCCCCCGATGCGCTCGAGGGTGCAGAACGAGTAACCCCGAAGCTTGTTCCCCTCGCGGGCCTGGGTGATGAGCACCCAGGCCTCTCGCTCCTTGGACAGATAGCCGATGTCGAAACCGGGTGGCCGGTCCGCACAAAGGTCCGCCATTTCAACCAGCTCAGCATCGCTGAGCGCAGTGCAATCCTTGGTGCTCACTACGATCGGCATGAGGTCAGTCTACCGGTTGCGCTCCGTGGGTTCCCAACCGGCACGACCCTCCGGGTGGTGGGATCGACCAGGCCAAAGCCACGTCATACCAGCTCAGGTGGCGTTTCTGACCATCTCGCCAGGCCCTCAGGAGAGGACGGCTGTCTGGCCGAGCAGACGCTTGAGCTCCCCCACCAGGCCGTTGCGACAGTCCACGTTGAACTCCGGGGGGAGCTGCAACACCTTGGCCCCGACGTGCAGCAGCACCGGTGACGTACCGGGATGCCCGCTCAGCACATCTTTCAACCCGTCGACCTTGGCATCGGTGAGCACCCCGAGGGGCAGCGTGATGTGCAGGTTCTCCTGGCCCCGCTCGAGGATCGGGCGGGAAACCTCCATGCACACGATCTTCGGCTCCTCCTCACGGGTGTCCAGGCGTCCTCGCACGACCAGGATGGCGTCGTTCTCGATCAGAGCGCCGTACTCGGCCATCGTCTTGGGGAAGACGAACACCTCCATGGCCGCTTGCAGGTCTTCCAACACGAACCGGGCCATGAGATCACCCTTCTTCGTGTAGGAGCGCCGCAGGTCGGTCACCACGCCCCCCACTGAACGGACCGGGGCGCGATCCCCGACCGCCGTGTCCTCCTCTCGCATGTCCGAGAGCGTGCAGTCGGTGTACCGAGCCATCGCCGCCTCGTAGCCCATGAGGGGGTGATCACTCACATAGAGGCCGAGCATCTCCTTCTCGAAGGCCAGGCGCTGGGCCTTGTCGAATTCGGCCTCGGGGATGGTCACCTTGACGCCACCCCACCCCGGGTCGGCCTGCTCGTCCTCGAACGCGGCGAAGAGGGACGTGATGCCCAGGTCCTGCTCCTTGCGGCGCTCGATCGTACGGTCGACGACGTTTTCCAGAACCAGACACAAACCCTGGCGCGGGTGACCGAGCGAGTCGAACGCTCCCCCCTTGACCAGCGACTCCATGGTCCGCTTGTTGAGGACCACCGGGTCCACCCGGGCGCAGAAGTCGAAGATGTCTTCGAAGGCACCGTTGGCATTGCGTTCGTCCACGATCCGCTCCACCAGGCTCTCGCCCACGTTCCGCACCGCAGCCAGGCCGAAGACGATCGCCTGCTCGGGCCGGCGGCTCCCGTCCTCGTCGACAGTGATGTCGGGTGCGAACTCGGCGAGCGATCGGTTCACGTCGGGCACCAGCACGTCGATCCCCATGGACCGGCATTCGGCAAGGTAGACGGCTGTCTTGTCCTTGTTGTCCTTCACCGACGTGAGGAGCGCCGACATGTACTCGACCGGGTAGTGCGCCTTGAGCCACGCCGTCTGGTAGGCGACGAGCCCGTAGCCGTAGGAGTGGGACTTGTTGAAGGCGTAGTCGGCGAACGGCTCGATGATGTCGAAGAGCTGAGTCCCCAGGTCCTCGGTGTAGCCCTCGGTGATGCAGCCCGCGATGAACTTCTCGCGCTCGGCCGCAATGAGCTTGCGGATTTTCTTGCCGCACGCCTTGCGGAGGTTGTCGGCCTCTTCGAGGCTGTAGCCGGCGAATTTCTGGGCCACCCGCATGACGGACTCTTGGTAGAGCATGAGCCCGTAGGTGTCCTTGAGGATGGGCTCGATGTCGGGGTGCAGGTACGTGAGCTCTTTGCGCCCGTTCTTCAGCTCGGGATAATCCCGGTGCATGTTGGCGGCCATGGGGCCCGGGCGGTAGAGAGCGACGAGCGCCGCCACGTCGTCGAAGCTCGTCGGCGCCAGCGCGCGCAGGGTCTGGCGCATCGCCGCACCTTCGAGCTGGAACACACCGATCGACTCGGCGCGTCGCAGCATCTCGAACGTCGGCTCGTCGGTCAGGTCGACCCCGTCGATGTCTGGCCGCTTCCCGCTCTCGGCCTCAATGAGGTCGAGTGCGCGCTCCATGACCGACAGGTTGCGCAAGCCGAGGAAGTCCATTTTGAGCAGGCCCAGGTCCTCGACACCGTGCATTTCGTACTGGGTGACGATGGGCGCGTCCTCAGGGTTCTCACCGGCGCCCGGCTTTCGCTGAATGGGCAGGTAGTCGGTGAGCGGATCGCGGGAGATCACCACGGCGGCAGCGTGGATGCCGTCCTGGCGGCGCAGTCCCTCGAGCCCGAGCGCGACTTCGATGACCTCCTTTGCGTCGGGGTCGGCGTCGCGCATGGTCCGCAGCTCGGCTGCCGCCGCGTACCCCTCCTCATGCCCGTCGGTCTTGGTGATGCACGCGTGCAACGGCGTGTCGCGGCCCATCACGAGGGGCGGCATCGCCTTCGCGATCCTGTCACCGACGATGTAGGGCTTCCCGAGCACCCGCGCCGCGTCGCGCACGGCGGCCCGTGCCTTGATCGTCGAGAAGGTGATGACCTGGGCCACCCGGTCGCTGCCGTACTTCTCGGCCGCGTAGCGCATGACGTCGGCGCGGTATCGCTCGTCGAAGTCCATGTCGATGTCGGGCATCTGCTTGCGGCCCGGGTTCAAGAAGCGCTCGAAGAGCAGGTCGTAGCGGATGGGGTCGAGGTCCACGATCTTGAGGCAGTAGGCCACGCAGCAGCCGGCCGCCGACCCTCGTCCCGGTCCCACCCGGATGTTCGACTCCCGGGCGAATCGGATCAGGTCCCACACGACGAGGAAGTAGGCGGCGAAGCCCATGTTCCCGATGACGCCCAGCTCGTAGTCGAGTCGCTCCACCACGTCGGCGGGCAGTGAAGCCCCGTAACGCCCCCGCGCGCCTTCGTAGGTGAGGTCGCGCAGATACGCCGACGCCCGCTCCTCGTACGTCTCGCCGCAGAACCGGTCCGGCACCGGGAACTCGGGCAGGCTCGGCTTCCCGAGCTCAATCTGCACGTCGGCCCGCTCGGCAATGAGCAGCGTGTTGTCACACGCCTCGGGGACGTCACGGAAGAGGTGGCGCATTTCGGCGGCCGTCTTGAGGTAGTGCTCAGTGCCCTCGAACTTGAAGCGGTTGGTGTCGGAGATGAGGGCACCCGTCTGCACGCACAGGAGGGCATCGTGGGCGACCGCGTCCTCGCGGTGGGTGTAGTGGCTGTCGTTGGTGGCCAGCAGCGGCGCGTCAATGCGACGGGCGATCTCAATCAGCTGTGGATTCGTACGGTGCTGGTCGGCGATGCCATGGTCCTGCAGCTCGACGAAGAGGTTGTCCCGTCCGAAGATGTCCTGCAGCCGGGCCGCCTTCTTCTCGGCCCCCTCGACGTCACCTGCCAGCAACGCCTGGAGCACCACACCGCCCAGGCAGCCGGTGGTGGCGATCAGCCCCGTGTGATGGCGCTCGAGCAGCTCCCAGTCGACCCGCGGCTTGTAGTAGTAGCCCTCGAGATAGGCAGCCGAGGAGAGCTGCATGAGATTGCGGTAGCCCTCGACCGTCTCCGCCAGCAGGGTCAGGTGGTAGTAGAGCTTCTGTCCCCCCTCGACGTCGCCACCGGTGTCGTCGACCCGGCCCCGGCGTACCGGTCGCTCCAGGCGGGACTCGCCCGCCATGTAGGACTCGGTGCCGATGATGGGGACGACTCCCTGATCGCGACAGGCCTTGTAGAAGTCGAGGACCCCGTACATGTTCCCGTGGTCCGTGATGCCCAGCGCCGGCTGGCCGTCGGCCACGGCAGCAGCGACCAAGTCCCCCACCCGGGCGGCCCCGTCCAGCATGGAGAACTCGGTGTGGGTGTGCAGATGCGTAAACGACCGCTCCGACACCGGCCCTCCTTTCGCCACGTCCTGTGAAACTTACACCAGTGTGATTCGCCCCGGAATGAGCAATCTACCCCGCGGAGCGGAGCCTGGGGCGACTGATTCGAGGCGGTTGCGCCTAAAGGTACGCGCCTGTCCGTCCGGTCTCGCCGGCTGAGGGCAACCCTCGCTGGCGCATCTCCTCGAGCTGGGCTCGGGCCGCCATCTGCTGCGACATCAGCGTTGCCTGAATCCCGTGGAACAGTCCTTCGAGCCAGCCGACGAGCTGGGCTTGCGCGATCCGCAACTCGGCGTCGCTCGGCGCGTCGTTGCCGAACGGCGGCGCCATCCGCTCCAGCTCGGCCACCAGGTCGGGCGACAGCACCTCGGAAAGGTCACGGATCGACTGCTCGTAGATCTCGCGCAGCCGCACGCGACTCTTCTCGTCGAGCGGTGCCGAGCGGACCTCATCGAGCAGGGTCTTGACCATGGAGCCGATGCGCAGCACCTTGGCCGGTTCGTTGACCGATTCGGTCTGGCGCTCCTCCCCGACCTCGTCCCGACTTCCGCCGGCCAGAACCTCGTCCGGCGAGACCACCCCCGCCGCGCCGTCATCGGGCTCTTCGCTCTTCGTCACGTCGTCATTCGTCGCGTCAGCCATGGTGCCTTCCGTCTCTGGGCGATCTTTCGGGTCGCGCACCCACGCCTTCTCCGCGGTGGTGGCGGGCCCATGTTGCCATCGGGGTGATCCCGGTCACGAAGCTCGCCATCCCAACAGGGGAATGGACATCTCCGCCGAGGTCAGGGACCCGTGCCGCGCCTTGAGCCGCAGCTCACCCGTGTCGGCGGGGTCGAGGAAGGCCGTCGGGGCGAATGGCACCAAGGCGACATCGCCCAGCCGCGCCGCCACCTCGGGCGAGGGCACACCTCCGAGCCAGCCGTCGGCGATCATCTGCTCCTTCGTCCGCACCCAGGCGACATCACCGTGAAGGGCTGTCGCGGTCGCCGCCACATCGGCGACCGCGCCGGGGCGGACGTGCAGCCAGCGGAACCGCCCTTCTCCGCTGATCAGCGTGACCGCTTCCATGATCTCGGGGCCGATGAGCTCGACCGCGCCGCCCACCTCGACCTGCCCGTGATCCGCCGTCACCACGAGCACAGACCCGGGCGGGAGCGCCTCCAGGACATCGCCGACGAGGCGATCGACCGCTCGCAGCTCGTCGTCGTAGTACGGGCCAAGCCCTTCGGCGTGGGCCACCTTGTCGATGCCCTCGTAGTACGCGTAGACGAACGGAGCGCCACCCGCAGTCAGCTCGCGGACGGCGGTGACCAACCCGGCGGGCGTATACCAGCGGTGCAGGTCCACATTGCCCAGGTGCGCCGCAGTGAACCCGGTCGGTCCAAAATCCTGCCGTGTCACCACGGGAACGGGGACACGCGCACCGGGGAAGGACTGGCAAGGCTGGAACTTCGACGCCGGCACGGACATCCGTGCGTCGACGCCACGCAGTGACCACTGGAGCACGTTCATGACTTCGCCATGGAGGGCCAGCCGGTAGCCGACGACACCATGCTCGGCCGGCACCTTCCCCGTGACGAGCGTGGTCAGGGCGCAGGCCGTGGTGCTCGGGGCGACGGAGGTGATCGGCCCTCCCACACCACCCGCCAGGAGCGGGGCCAAGGTGCAACGCTCCCGGAGTTGCTCCTCACCGAGTCCGTCGATCACCAGCAGCACGACCTGATCGGCTCCGGCCACCGGCTCGGGAAACCACCCGGGCAGCGCCGTGCCGCCCGGATCGGCCAACTCATTGAGCAGGGTCGGCACGACGCGGTGGAGGCCCGCTCCCGCCCAGTCGGGCAAGACCGGTTCCGGCAATCGGACGGACCGCTCGCCGTCGGGCGGGGGCGATGACGCCGTCGCCTGGGCCGTTGCGCCTGCGGTCACGAAGGGACACCATACGACCCACACACCCCCTCTACCCACGAAAGGGCCGGTAGGATGGGATGTTGTGAGAGTTTCCACGCGGGGTGACTACGCCAGTCGGGCGCTGCTCTCGCTCGCTCTGCACGGGGCCGAGACACCCACCTCGGTCAGGGATATCGCGGTCCGGACCGCCCTGCCCCAGCCCTATCTGGAACAGATCCTCCTGGCCCTCAAAGGGGCCGGTCTGGTCCGGTCGAAGCGGGGCGTGGGTGGCGGCTACGTCCTGGCCCGTCCCCCTGAGGAGATCTCCTTGGCCCAGATCGTCTCTGCGGTCGACGGCCCAATTGCGGCCGGAGACTTCGGCGAACCTCATGAGAACGGCGCCTGTGACCACGAGGGCCAGTGTGTGCTGCTGGCCGTCTGGGCCGACGTGGGAGAGACGATCCGCACCCACCTGCAGTCCTACAGCCTGGCCGACATGGTCGCCCGGGCCCAGGGGGGCGTGGCGGCGACCGTCTAGGGCGGCGGGCTCGTCATCCCCTGATATTCCACGCCTCGATCGCCGGCCAGTCGAGCTCCCAGCCCAGTACCGAGACCGCACCGGTCCGCAGCAGGAAGAGCCGGCCGGCCACGGGCGGCAGCCCCAGCCACCGTGCCGTCAGTACCCGGAGGATGTGCCCGTGGGCGACGCAGAGGGTGTCAGTCTCGAGCTCCCGCGCCCGCCGAATGACGCGGTCGGCCCGCCGGCCGACATCGGCGGCCCGCTCGCCCTCGGGCACGCCGTCGTCCCAGAGCGTCCAGCCGGGCCTGTGCAGCCGGATTTCGGCGGTGGTCAGCCCCTCGTAAGCGCCGTAGTCCCACTCCATGAGGTCAGGGTCGGGCTGCCCGATGTACCCGGCCAAGCTGCAGGTCGCCGCGGCCCGGACCAACGGGCTCGTCAACACCTGCCCGAACGTGGCGGGGCCGAATTGGCGGACGAGCAGGCCGGCGGCTTTTGCCTGCTCACTCCCCTCGGCCAGGAGGGGAATATCCGTGCGGCCCGTGTGTTTTCCATCCTCGGACCACTGGGTGGCGCCGTGTCGAAGAAGGACAATCCGGCCGGGCATGGCGGTACACCAGCACGTGCCGGAAATCGACGCAACTCGGTCCGAACACCCCGATGGAATGATCCGGAGGCAGGTCCTGTTATACGAGTCAGGTTGATCCCGGAATCGCCCGGGTACGTACAACTGAGAGTGAGCGAAGAACGTCTGGAGCGATGATGAAGAGCGCTGTGAGCACGTCGGACACATTGGGACTGATGCTGCGAGACCTCGACCAGTTCCCTATGCCCGACCACGAGCAACAGGTGGAGTTGGCCAAGCGTGTCGTGGCCGGAGATGATGCTGCACGGAAGCAGATGGTGGCCGCCAACCTGCGGCTGGTGGTGCACTGGGCCCGGCGGTACCAGGACCGGGGTGTCGACATGGCCGATCTGGTCCAGGAGGGCACGTTCGGGCTGATGCGGGCCGTCGACAAGTTCGACTGGGAGCGCGGCTTCCGGTTCTCCACCTACGCCACGTGGTGGATCCGCCAGGCCCTGCAGCGCGCCGTCCAGCAGCATGGGCGCACCATCCGCATCCCGCTGGAAGTCGGCGAGCACATCCAGCGTCTCGAGTTGACGAAGTCCGAGCTGGCCAGCACCCTGGGCCGGGCACCCACGGTGGCCGAGCTGGACGAGGCAACAGGGATGACGGCCGACGAGCGTGAGAACCTCGAGGATGTGGCCCGCGTGACCGCATCCCTGGACCAGCCCGCCGCACTCGAGTCATCCACCACGTTGGGCGAGCTCGTCGCTCCTGACGATTCGGACTTCGTGCTGGATGTCGAGCAGACCATGGTCTACGACCGGGTCCGTGACGCGGTGGAGCGCCTGCCCGGCCTGCAGCGGGACGTGCTCCGGCTGCGCTTTGGCTTCGACGGTGACTCCCCGGCCTCGTTGCAGTCGACGGCGGAGCGACTCGGCGTGGGCGTCCGCCGGGTGCGCCGGGCCGAGGAGGAGGCGTTGGCTGCGCTCTCGTTCGATGCCGACGTGGTCGGCATCCACGAGGCGGCCTGAGCCAGCGCCGCCCAGGGCACCCGCCCGAAGGCCCACAATGAGACCCCCGAGCCCGTAAGGACTCGGGGGTCTTTGTTTGACCGGCCGTGGCCGCAGGCGCTACCCCAGGTACGCCTGGAGGTCCTCGGGCAGCGGCGACGTGAACTCAGTGCGGGCGCCCGTGACCGGGTGCGCCAAGGCGAGCTTGCAGGCGTGCAGAAAGAAACGCCCCGAGCCGAGGCGCTTGTCCGGCTTGCCGTAACGGGCGTCCCCCACCACGGGATGCCCGATGGCCGCCATGTGCACCCGTATCTGATGCGTCCTCCCACTCTGGAGCGCCAGCTCGAGGAGGGTCGTCGGACTCTCCCCGGGTCGCCGCTCAAGCACCGTATAGCCGGTGCGGGCCGGCTTCCCGGAGGCGGTGATCGCCATCTTCGTCGGAGTGCGGGACGAACGCCCGATGGGGGCCTCCACCTCGCCTCGGTCATCGGGCACATCTCCGGCCACGAGGGCGATGTAGCGGCGCTCCATGGTCCTGGTCGCCAACTGAGCAACCAGCGCCCGGTAGGCGTCCTCGGTCCGGGCCACGGCGAGGAGGCCCGACGTGCCCTTGTCGAGCCGATGCACGATCCCCGGTCGGTCGGATGGACACACCCCCGAGGCCACCAGTTCGGCCAGGTCGGGGAAGCGGGCCAGGAGCCCACCGACGAGAGTCCCTTCGTCGTGACCGGCGCCCGGATGCACCACCAGGCCCGCCGGCTTGTCGACAACGGCCAGCACCTCGTCTGCGAAGACCACCTCGAAGCGTACGTCGGGATCGGGGATCACGCCTGCATCGATGACCGCCGGGAGCACGATGGTGAGGGTGACCCCCTGGCGGAGCAGCTCCCGGCCCACTGAGACCGGGGATCCGTCGACCAGGACCCGGCCTTCCGCGATCAGGTGCGTTGCGGCGGCGCGGGAGACGTCCGCCACCATGGCCACGCCGCGATCCGCCCGGACTCCTGCCAACAACGCCGGGACCTCCGTCGAGATGGTCTCGTCACCACCTGCCACCGCAGCCCCCGGGCTCGGGTCGGTATCGCCGGTCACGCAGTCTCCTCGACCTTCGGCCGGACCTGGGCCCGGCCACTGAAGACCAGGGCCACGATGATGATGATCACGCCGAGGGTCACGCAGGCGTCGGCGAGGTTGAAGGTCGGCCAGTAGCGCAGCGTGATGAAGTCGGGTACCTGCCCGGCGGGGCCGCCGACGATTCGCTCGCTCAAGTTGCCGAGAGCGCCCCCGAGGACGAGACCCGAGCCCACCGCGAGGGCCAGGGTGCGGACCTGCGCCACGACGAAGGCCAAGACCACGACGCCGATGCACAAGACCACCGTCACCAGGAATCCCCTTCCGCTGAAGAGGCTGAAGGCAAACCCTGAGTTGTAGGTGAGAGCCAAGCCGAACGGCCCCCAGACGTGGCGCACGTCATGGAGATGGTCCATGGCCAGCGACGTGGTGATCCGGTCCGCCACCACCGCGATGCCGGCGATGGCAAACGCCAGGACGCCGAAGCGGGTTAGCGCCGCGACAGCCCGCCGCTCTTGCACGCCACGCAGAGACGGGCATACGGCAACGCCCGCAGGCGCGGCTTGGGGATCGGCTGGAAGCACCGCTCGCAGTACCCGTAGGTCTTGTCGTCGATACGTCGCAGCGCGTAATCAATCTCCTCGACGGCCAAGAGGGCCTGCCCGGAGAGCGCGAGGTTGCGCTCCCTGTCGACCGTCACGGTGCCGCCCTCGCCCGACTCCTCGTCGAACTGGACGTCACCGGGCTCCCGCTCCAGCGCGAGCGAGTCCGCCTCAGCGCGCAGCGAGGTCGCCTGCTCCTGGTAGATGGCGCGGTCGGCCACCAGCAATTCGCGCACCTCGTCGAGGAACTTGAGATCCTTGGCGTAGGGGCCAGTCTTGGGCCGGACCGGTGGCGGCGCCTTGGGCTTCGGCGTGAACGTGGTGCGGGGCGGAACGATCACCGCGGCGGCACCGTTCTCCGCTACCGCCGCCTTGGACACCGACGCGGCCTTCTTGGCGGCGGGCTTCTCGGCCGTCTTCTTGGCGGTGGCCGGAGCAGGGCTGGCCTTCTTGGCCGGCGCGGCCTTCTTGGCGGCGGGCGCCGGCTTCTTGGGTGGTGGGGCGGCCTTCTTTGCCGTCACCGACTTCTTGGCCGTCGCCGTCAGGACCTTCTTGGGCGCAACGGTCGACTTCTTCGCCGGCGATACGGCCTTCTTTGCTGCAGTGGCTGCCTTCTTCACAACAGGAGCTGCCTTCTTTTTTGGGGGGACGGGACGCTTTGTCGCCGTTGCGTCAACCTTGGCCGAGGTCTTTTTGTTCCCGGCCCGTGAGGTTGTCGCGGCGGCCGATCGCGAAGCGGGTGCCCGCTTGACCTGGGCACCTTTGCTCGCTGGGGTCATCGTTCCCTCCTTCGGGCCACGTCAAGTAGCCGGTTTCCCCGAACACAACCTCGTCCGGGGAGCGGGTGACGATACCGGACCGCGAGGGACAGGGGCAACCAGCCCCGCTGTCACCTTCGGAGTGCGTCTAGAGAGACTTGGGCAGTCCCGAGACGGAAGCGCTCTGCAGGTTCAGGGTCGGCGGACCCTGGTCCGCCTCCGGCGGTCTCTGCTGGGCGTCCTCAGGCTGGGGCGCAGGCGCCGACTTCGGCTTCACGCCCATGAGCGAGTTCGCCGGCTGCACGTTCTCGTCGACCCACTTGAGGATCTCGGAGAGGGCACCCCTGAGACGGTTGCGCTCCGACTCGAGGTGCCGGGCCATGCTCTCGACGTCAGTGGCCAAATCGGTCCGTGTGGCCTCCAGGCGCGCGACCTCCTCGCGGAGCTTCTGGTGCGTCTCGGCCTGCAATTGCGCTGCTGTCGCTTCGGCAGCGGCGACGGCGGCCCGTGCCGTCTCCTCCGCCTGGGCGACCACCGCAGCGGCCTCCGCCTCGCTCTCGCGCTTCGTCTGGTCGACGAACTTCTGCGCCAGGAGGAGCGTGCGTTGCAGGGTCTCGTCGGAGAGCGCATTGGCCTCGGCCGTGGCGGCAGCCATCGCCGCGGCAGCGGCCACACCCTCTTCGCTGTCGGCCGCCACCGGTGCCGCCCGCTTGTCCCGCTCGAGCTGCGCGATGCGCTCACTCGCCTGGCGCAGCCGCTCGTTCAGTTGCCTGACATGATCCAGAAGCCCCTCGGCTTCCTGGGCCGCCTTGTCCAGGTACTCATCGACCTCGTCGACGTTGTAGCCCTTGAGCCCGAGGCGGAACTCCACGGTGCGAAGCGTGTCGAGGATCGATGCGGAAGCCTGAGAATTGTCCATGGATCTCAAGTGTAACCCGCGCCTGTGGCCACACCAGGAATGGCGGAATCAGGCCAGGAGCACCGGAATCAGCACAAATTGGGCAACCAGGATGACGACGAGAAAGGAGAAGTCGAGCCCACCCATCGGCTTGATGATCCGGCGCACCGGACGCAGCACGGGCTCCGTCGCCTGAAAGAGGAAGTATTGGATCCGGGCCAACGTCGTTCCCGGTTGAATCCGAAACCAGCTCAGGATGGCGTAGGGGAACATGACGAGCCAGATATAGGCCTCGATCAGCCACGCGAGAACATGAAAGATGCTCATCAACCCGCGAGGGTAGTTCGTCTAGTCGCGGCCGAAACCGCGCTCAACCAGCCGTTGGCGCTCCTCGTCGGAGACCTTGACGTTGGTCGGCGCCAGCAGGAAGACCTGGTCCGCCACTTTTTCCATCTCTCCGCTCAGCGCGTAGGTCACCCCGCTGCAGAAATCGATCATTCGCCGCTGCAGGTCACGATCGGCCATCTGGAGGTTGACGATCACCGGCCGGTTGTCCTTCAGACGATCGGCGATCTCCTTGGCGTCGCCGAACCGCGAGGGGGCGACGACATGCACACGACCCGAGGGGGCAGCAGGCGCCGGGCCGGTCGGGTTCATGGTCGGATCGACCGGAACGGCCCGCACGGCCGTCGTTCGGGGCGCCACGTTGCTGGGCGCTGACCTGGACTGCTGGCTCGGCTGGGCTGATTCGCGAGGAATGGTGCGGACCCGGCTCATGCCTCCGCTGAACGCCTCAGCCGGCTCCGGATCCTGGTCCTGTGACCGGGGCTCGACCCGGGTCGCGGCCGAGAATCCGCGTGGCGTGCGGTCCTCCAGGTCGTCGTACTCGTCATACTCGTCATCGAGCAGGCCGAGATACACCATGGTCTTCTTCATGAACGAGGGTGACATTCCTTCTCCTGTCCTCGGACAGCGTAGTGCCTGCTCGGCAACCCAGGCAGGTCCAGACGGCCCGGGACTCGGGCTCCCGCCACCGTCACCCTCCTGCTCAGCCTGACCTCGGCCTCCACAGGAGATTCCCCGTCAGCCTCCACCTCACCCTCCGGTCGCCGGCGGTCGCGCTCCGAAGAGCGCCCGCCCGATGCGCACCATCGTCGAACCGGCGGCAACGGCTGCTTCGAGGTCATCGCTCATGCCCATGGAGCGTTCCGCCAGCCCCAGGTGATCGGCCAGGCGCCCCAGCGTCTCGAAGGCCTCCTTCGCTGTGCCTTCGCCGGGCGCCGCCACGGTCATGAGCCCCCGCACATCGAGCCCGAGATCGCCGAGCCGCGACACCAGCTCCGCCGTCGCCGCGGGAGGGCATCCGTTGCGACCGGGCAGGCCCGTCGTCTCGACCTGCACCAGGACCCGCGCCCCTGGCGCAAAACGGGCGATCCGCGCGCCCTCGGGCTGGCGGGCCACGCTCTGCCACACCCCCACCAACGGGGCGAGCTGCGCCACCTTGTTCCGTTGCACCGCACCGAGGAAGTGCCAGATCACCTCGGCATCACTCTCAGCGGCCGCCTTCGCCACCAGCTCGGCCGCGTAGTTCTCGCCCAGATCCGACAGTCCCGCGTTCCGGGCCGCGTCCACGGCCTCCGGACCGAAACCCTTGGTGACACCGATCACCCGCACCCGGGACGGATCGCCTCCGGCGCGCTCGATGCGCTCCCGGACCGCCAGCAGCCTCCGCGCGACCTCGCCGCTAGCGAAGGAAGGAGGGGACGTCGAAATCGTCGTCTCCCAGGTCGAGCTCCTGCTCCGACCCGGTGGCGTCGGCGAAGATGTCCACCGGCTCGGGCGTCGAGAAGATCGTCGATGCGAGGTCACCCGATTTGGAGGTGGGCAGGGCGCCTTCCTCCCAGCGTTCGAACCCGGCGGCGATCACGGTCACGCGCACCTCGTCGCCCATGGCGTCGTCGATCACGGCACCGAAGATGATGTTGGCGTCCGGATGCGCCACAGCGTGAATGATCTCGGCGGCCTCGTTCACCTCGAAGAGTCCGAGGTCAGAACCCCCGGCGATGTTGAGCACCATGCCACGGGCGCCCTCAATGGAGGCCTCGAGCAGCGGAGAGGTGATGGCGGCCCGCGCCGCGTTGGCGGCCCGACCCTCGCCAATGGAGGAGCCGATGCCCATGATGGCGGTGCCGGCGTTGGTCATGACCATCTTCACGTCGGCGAAGTCGGTGTTGATGAGGCCGGGGACGGTGATGAGGTCGGTGATGCCTCGCACACCCTGCATGAGGACCTCATCGGCCATCTTGAACGCGTTGACCATGCTGGTCTTGTCATTTGAAACGGTGAGGAGACGGTCGTTCGGAATGACGATGAGGGTGTCGACCTTCTCCTTGAGAACCTGGATCCCCTTCTCCGCCTGCATCGCCCGGCGCCGGCCCTCGAAGGTGAAGGGCCGGGTCACGACACCGATGGTGAGGGCGCCCAGGCTCTTGGCGATCTCGGCCACGACAGGCGCCGCCCCGGTCCCGGTGCCGCCGCCCTTGCCGGCGGTGATGAACACCATGTCCGCGCCCTGCAGCGCATCCTCGATCTCCTGCCGGTGCTCCTCGGCTGCCAGTCGTCCCACTTCGGGGTCACTACCGGCGCCGAGCCCACGGGTGAGCTGGCGCCCGATGTCCAGTTTCAGGTCGGCGTCGCTCATGAGCAGCGCCTGGGCATCGGTGTTGGCCGCGATGAATTCGACGTTGCGCAGACCAGAGTCGATCATCCGGTTGATGGCATTCACGCCACCACCACCGATCCCGACGACCTTGATCACTGCCAGGTAGTTGCCCTGGGAAGGCACGGTCGTCATGAACTCCCTCGTCCTCGGGTCGATCGCCGACCGGTCACTCGCTGGTGGTCTCCGCCAGACGTCGCCCGCGGACTGCGACCAGCGACCAATCCCTGAACCTCTGGGGAAGGTTGATGTTCACAGTGCGGGAACGTGGCCCCACCATACGGGGGGTGTTCAGGCAGGTCAAGCATCTTACGTCAGCCTGAGGTCACCGTCGGCGCATCGGGGACGCTGACGTCGATCACATCCCCGTTGTGCAGGGTGGCCCCCGCCAAAATGGAGGACACGTCCTCGTATTTCGCGGTGAGCTCGGCGGCGGTGCCGATATCGACGACGATAGGGGTGGTCAGGGCCAACTGGACCCAGCCGGCGGGCTCGACCGTCACCGCGGTCACCTGTGCGACGAAGGAGGTCGGCAGCGAGGAGGCAACCCGGAGCCCGGGCGCGTCCTTGGTCGAGAGCACCGTGCCGGGTGCGCCGGGAGGCGCCGGCACCGTCAGGAGCAACAGGCCCGGCGGGCGGGTGGCCGACTCGCCCAGCACTCGACCGTCGTTGCTGAGCGACTCCCACTTGCCGGCCGGCGTGGCCACGGTGAAGCGGGCCGTCTCCTCGGTCACGGCGATCTGGACGCCGTCGGGCCACGACACGTGCACGGTGGCCGTCCGTACCCACGGGAGCTCCTCCAGTCGGGCGGCGGCCGCGCCGGCGTTCACGTCGAGCAGCGGCGGGCGATCTGCCAGTCCGGCCTGGGTGACGACCTGGGCCGCCGTCTCGTGCAGGTTGCCGGTGACCGTCACCGAACGGGCGGAGAAGAGCGGCGTGTGGACGAGGAACCACCCACCCACGAGGAGGGCGGCCGCGCCGAGTGCCACACCGGCGATGATCAAACGGCGCCGACCCTGCTCCTTCATGACCGCCGTCCGCCGGGCGGAGATGCGAGGGTCCATGCGGCGCAGTCGGCCTTTCTCGGCCGAGGATCCCTTCCCGCCTGTCGTCTTGTCAGGCGTCATCGCGCTGTCCCACTCTCGTGCGCCTGTGCGTCACGGTTCCCGTCCACCGCACCATTTTCCCCGCCGCCGAAGCCGAGGAGGCGGACCTCGGCCCGCATCACCACCCCGCTCTGCTCCGCCACGACGTCCCGCACATGCGTCATGAGCGCGTGGACGTCGTCCGCCCGACCGCTCTTGTCCGCCTGAATGAAGTTGGCGTGCTTCTCCGACACGTGCGCCGTGCCCATGCGGAAGCCCTTCAACCCGGCCGCCTCAATGAGCCTCCCTGCCGAGTCGCCCTCGGGATTGGTGAACACCGAGCCGGCATTGGAACCGCCTGGCTGGTGCTCGCGCCGCCATTTGACGATGGCGCTCAGCGCCGCCTGCTCCTCCGCCACCGAACCCGGCGTGACGGCCAACTCCGCGGCCATCACCACCCGCGAGGCCGCGACCGAAGAGGAGCGATAGCCGTAGTCCAGATGGCCGACTTCGTCGGTGCCGTCGGCCTCACTGAAGAGATCGGCCCAGGAGTAACGGACGAGACACGAGGCCATGTCCGAGCCGTGGCCTCCGGCGTTCATCCGCACGGCGCCGCCGACCGACCCCGGGACGCCGACGGCCCATGACAGACCGCTCCATCCCGCGTCGGCGACGCGGCGGGCCAGCACGGGCAGCGCCACGGCAGCGCCCGCCCGCACCACGACGGGGGCACTTCCAGCGGGCGCCCCCTGCCGGGCCTCTGGCGAGGGCAGCTCTATGTCGCCGAAACCGGCACCAAGGTGCAGCACGATCCCCTCGAACCCCTCGTCCGCCACCAAGACGTTGGAGCCGCGACCGAGAACGAGCACGGCGGGGAAACCGGGCGGCGACGGCGCCAGCGCCGCCACGTGCTCCCGGCACGCCAGGCGCACCGCGGTGAGGTCGTCGGGACCTTCGACCTCGACGTAGAGCGCTGCCGGCCCCCCGACGCCGTAGGTGGTCAGTGGACCCAACGGTTGGCCCAGCGTCGCCCTCACGCCGAGGCGGCCCGCCAGCACCGCGCCACTCGGCGTCGGACGTCACCACCACGTCACCACTGGGGGGACTCCAGCAGCTGGTCGGGCAACGTGGTCAGATCGCCAGCGCCGAGGGTGAGGCAGAGGTCGCCGGGCCGCAGCGCGGCGCCCACGGTCTGGCGCAATTCTTCCCAGCCCGCCACGTAGGTGACCGGGAGCCGTGGATCCTGGAGCCGGACGGCATCGGCCACCAGCCGACCCGACACACCCGGAACCGGCCGCTCGCCGGCACTGTAGATGTCGGTCACCACCAACACGTCGGCATCGGTGAAGGCGGACCCGAACTCCGACGCCAGCGCGGCGGTACGCGAGAAGCGGTGCGGCTGGAACACCGCCACCACGCGTGCCCACCCGCCCGTCCGGGCCGTGGCCAGGGCGGCGCGCACCTCTGCCGGGAGGTGGGCGTAGTCGTCCACGAAGGTCACGCCGTTGACCTCGCCGCGGAACTCGAAGCGCCTGGTCACCCCCGCGAAGCGGGCCAATGCGGCCTTGGCCGCCACGAAGGGCGCTCCCGCCTGGAGGGCAGCCACAACCGCGGTCGCTCCGTTCCGCGCGTTGTGCAGGCCCGGGACACCCATGGCGACTGTGCCCAGCTCTCCCTCCGGCCCGCGCAGGGTGAAGGACACGGAGCTGCGGTGCAGCTCGAGGTCCTCCATGACATAGGTCGACCCGGGGTCGGTCCCGACGGTGGTCGCGCCGTGCTCCCGGCCGATCGCCGCCGCCTCGGGGTCGTCGGCGCAGACCACCGAGCCCAGCCGCGCGCCCGCCACAAAGTCGGCGAAGGCGGCGCGCAGACACGTCGAAGGTCCCGTAGAAATCGAGATGGTCCGGCTCGACGTTGGTCAGCACGGCCAGGTCCGGTGCGATCGCCTGGAACGTGCCGTAGCTCTCGTCCGCCTCGACGACGAGCCACTCCCCCGTGTCCCAGACGGCGCTGGTCCCGATCTCGTTGACGTCGGCGCCGATGACGAAGGAGGGCCGCATCCCTGCCTCGACCAGGATCAGCGAGAGCATGGAGGCGGTCGTCGTCTTCCCGTGCGTGCCCGATACGGCCAGGCAGCGGCGGGTGGCGCAGATCGCCGCCAGCATCTCGGAGCGCGGCACCACCCGGATGCCCCGGGCGCGGGCCTCGACGAGCTCGGGGTTCTCCTGCTGGACCGCGGGTGAGTACGTCAGCGCATCGACGCCAACCACGTTCTCCGGTGCGTGCCCGACCGCCACCGCGATGCCGTGCGAGCGCAGCCGCTCGGCCACCCGTGAGTCCTTCAGGTCCGATCCCGACACGTGATGACCCATGTCCCGCAGCACGAGCGCGATGGCGCTCATGCCGGCGCCGCCAATACCCACAATGTGGATGCGCCGGGGCACGCTCAGGTCGAGGGAGGCGTCAGCGGGCATGGGCGTCAACCAGTTCGGCGACGCGGGCTGCCGCGTCGGGGTGACCATTCGCCTGGGCCGCCTCACGCATGGCGCGGATGCGGTCGGGATCGGCCAGGAGCGCATCGAGCTCTCGGGCGAGGCGGCGCCCATCGCACTCGCGGTCGGGGATCTGCACCGCCGCGCCCATGGCGACCAGCGCCTCGGCGTTGCGCGTCTGGTGGTCGCGCGGGGCGCCGGGCAACGGGACAAGGATGGCCGGGACACCCGAGACCAACAGCTCGGCGACCGTCATGGCCCCGGCCCGGACGACACAGATGTCGGCTGCGTTGTAGAAATCTGGCATGTTGTCCTCGAAGGGCACGACCCGGTAGCGGAGGCCGGGCCGCTCGTCCTCTTCCCCGGTCCCGGCCTCCGTCTCGGTCCCGGTGGCCCCATCGACTGCGGGACCGTGCATCGGACCGGGCGCGAACGTCTCATAGTCTCGTCGCCCGGTGACCTGGTACAAAGCGCGGTCGGCGCGGGCAGCCCACGCCGAGGCCAGGTCCGCCACGGCGCGATTGACCTGGCGGGCGCCGAGGGACCCGCCGGCGCAGGCCACGGTCTGGCGATCGGGGGGCAGGCCCAGCGTCACCCGACTGGTGGCCCGGCCTGTGGGAGTTCGCTGCAGGGTCGCCAATTCGGGCCCCACCGGCGTGCCGGTGACATGGGCCCGCGGCAGGTCCGTCCCCGCGAAGGCCACCGCATTGGCCGCGGCGAAACGGCCGAGCAGTCCGTTGACGGCACCCGGTACCGAGTCGGTCGTCATGCAGACGAGCGGGACGCGGGTGAGCACGGCCGCCACCCCGGCCGGGAAGCTGGCATAGCCGCCCACGATGACGACCACCCGGGGTCGACGGCGCAGGAACGAGCCGATGCCACGCAGGCAGGCCCAGGCCAGGCCGACCACCGCCCCCGCATTGGCCCAGCACGCGGAGGGCCGCATGCTGCGGCGCACTCCTCGCCCCGGGAGAAGGGTGTGGGGAAATTCCAGACTCGGCCAGGTCGTGGCCTCCTGGCCCCGGCGGGAACCGTAGAGCTCGATCGACTCCACCGCGTGTCCCCGGTCAACCAGCGCGCGCGCAATCTGCAGCGAGGGGACGATGTGTCCGCCCGTCCCGCCGCCCGCGATCACCGTGCCGCGCCGTGTGCTCACCGACCTCGCGCCGGGCCGGCGGGCCGGCGACCCGACGACCCGGCGACCCGCAACGCAGTCCCGGCCTCACCCTGGCGGGCGACGTTGATCAGGATGCCGGCCGCAGCCATGGTGATCACCAGCGACGAGCCACCGAAGGAGATGAACGGGAGCGGAATCCCGGTGACCGGGAGCACGCCCACCACCGCGCCCACGTTGATGAAGGTCTCCGCCCCCACCCAGGCCACCAGTCCGAGGGAGAGCAGAGCGCCGAAGCGGTCTGTCGACTGCACCGCCGCCCGGATGCCGAGCCACATGAACCCGCCCAGCAGGGCGAGCACGAAGAGGGCGCCGACGATCCCGAGCTGCTCGCCAATGACGGAGAAGATGAAGTCGGTGTGCGCGTTCGGGAGGAAGCCCCACTGCGCCTGGCCGCCGCCGAGGCCGGAGCCGACGAAGTGGCCCGACCCCAGGCCGATGAGCGATTGCATGACCTGGTAGCCCGAGCCCGAGCTGTGCGCGGACGGGTCCATGAACGACAGCAACCGGGCCCGCCGGTAGGGCGAGGCCACGGCCACAATCAGGCCCAGGCCGACCAGCGCGGCCATGACCTTCATGACCGGACCGAGACGCACACCCGAGACGAACAGGAGGGCCAGCGCAATGACGCCGAGGACCATGGCCGTGCCCATGTCCGGCTGGGCCAGGATGAGCACGCAGGCGAAGCCGGTCACGATGAGGAGCGGGCCGATGATGCGGCGGTCGGCGGCGTCCTCATCGAGGCGGCGGGTGATGAAGTCGGCGGCGAACAGCGTGAGGGCCAGCTTCATCAACTCGGACGGCTGCAGGCGGAACTGCCCGAACCCGACCCAGCGGCTGGACCCCATGGCGTGGACACCGAGGCCCGGGACGAGCACCACGAAGAGGAGCCCGATTGTCACCAGCATGATGAGCGGGCTGAAGCGCCGCAGCTTGCGGTAGTCGAAGCGGACGGCCAGCCACAGCACTATGGCGCCGATCGCCATCCACATGGCTTCCCGGATGAGGATCGCCCACGGCGATCCGTAGGTGGCGATGGAGATCTCCGAGGATGCCGAACCGACCATGACGAGCCCAATGAGGCAGAGGAGGACGACGTCGAGGAGCAACAGCGTCGAGACCGAGAGCCGGTGGCTGCCGATGCGGATGCCGATACCCGCCCCCCGCTCGGCCTCGCGGTGCGCCGCCGAGCGCGGGGCGTTGGCCGTCGTCTTCGTCGCCGGAGCCCGGCGCGGCCGGGGCCTGGCGTGCCGCTCCGCCGGGGCGATGCTGCGCGTCGAGGTCATGGCGCCCACTCCCTCTGGGCGCGGGCGCGCCGCTCTGCCCGGTCCGACACCCGATGCATATCCCCAGTCTTCCCCACGGCGCGGCCGAAGTGGCGGACCGCGTCGCGGGCCCAGCCCCTGACGCGCGCGTCGCCGCGGGAGCCGGTCATGTGAACTTCGCCACTGTGAGGAAGTCGCCGTAAAAGATGCCGAGCCCCAACGCGCAGAAAAGGCCGCCGAGGATCCAGAAGCGGACGATCACGGTGGTCTCGGGCCAGCCCCCGAGCTCGAAGTGGTGGTGGATGGGGGCCATCCGGAAGATGCGTCGGTGGAACGCACGGAAGCTGATGATCTGGAGGATGACCGACACGGTCTCCATGACGAAGAGCCCGCCGATCACGAGCAGCAAGAGGTCGAGGTTGAGCAGGAGGCACAGCGCTGCCAGGCCGGCACCGATGGCGAGCGACCCGGTATCGCCCATGATGATCTTGGCCGGTGCGGCGTTCCACCAGAGGAACCCGATGCAGGCGCCGGCCAGCGCCACCGACACCAGAGCCAGGTCGACGGCCGAGGCCGGGAGCACGTGGTAAATGCCGTAGTGGCGGAAGATCCAGTAGCCCATGATGGAGAGCACGGCGAAGCAGAACGTCCCCGACCCCGCGGCCAACCCGTCGACGCCGTCGGTGATGTTCACCGCGTTCGACGAGCCGACCATGACGAGCACCGCGAAGACGACCCACAGGTACGGTCCCAGGTTGATGCCGATGGCGTCGGCCCGCGTGAACGAAAGTGCGGTCGATGTGTGCGCCCAATGCAACGCCAACTCGGCGAAGACGAGCGCGCAGACCAGCTGGGCGGCTGACTTGCCCCGCTTGTTCAGCCCGAGGCTGCGCTTGTGGTGGACCTTGATGTAGTCATCCAGGAAGCCGATAAGGCCAAAGGCCACCACAGCGCCGACGGCGAGGTAGCCAGTGCGCGAGAAGCGGATCTCGGTGCCGATGTGGCCGATGGCGTAGCCGATGACGGTGGCGGCGACGATGGCGATGCCGCCCATGGTCGGTGTCCCGGCCTTGGCCGAGTGGGAGGCGGGGCCGTCCTCCCTGATGTGCTGTCCGAGCTCGCGCTGGCGGAAATAGCGGATCAGGAAGGGAGTGAAGAGGATGGCGATCCACAGAGCGACGCTTCCCGAGACAAGCAGGCCGAGCACGCGGCGTCAGGCCTCCGGCAGGGAGTGGCGAGGAGCCGAATGTGCCTCGACCGTCACGGAAGCGGCGCGGACGGGCATTGCTCCCGCCTGAGCGGTCCAGCTCCGCGGGTCCGATCCGAAGTGCGCCGAGAGGGCCCGGCGGGTCTCCACCGCGTCGTCGAAGGGAAGGCGCTGCCCGGCCACCTCCTGGTACGTCTCATGACCCTTGCCCGCGATGACGACGATGTCGCCCGGCCGCGCCGCATCGAGTGCGAGGCGGATGGCCACGCCTCGATCGGGCTCGACCACGACGCGCGGGTTTGCCCGCCCGTCCGGAATGCCGACGAGCACTTCCTCGATGATGGCCAGAGGGTCTTCGTCGCGGGGGTTGTCGGACGTGAGAAACGCCAGAGAGCTCAAGTGCGCCGCTGCCGCGCCCATAAGGGGGCGCTTCTCCCGGTCCCGGTTCCCACCGCAGCCGAAGACGCACAACACCCGGCCCGCCGGCGCCAGCCCGCGCGCCTCGCCGAGCACGACCTCGAGCCCGGCGGGCGTGTGCGCGTAGTCGACGAGGACGGTAAAGGGAGGGCGATCACCGCCTACGGTCTCCGCCGGCGCCGGGGCCGGGGCGGCAATGACCTGCAACCGTCCTGGGACCGGGGCCAGGTGACCCATGGCGCGAGCGATTTCCACCGGCCCGAGCTCCGGCTCGCCCAGAGCCAGGGCGGCCTCGGCCGCCAGGAGGGCGTTGTCCACGTTGACGGCACCCGTCAGCGGCATGGTGATCCGCTGACCGCGCCAGGCGAATTCCGAATGGCCGGGGCGCAGCACAATGTCGGTGGCATCACCATGGCGCACGGCGATCGTCGGGATTCGGGCGCGCTCAAGAAGACGTTGCCCCCAGGGATCGTCGACGTTGACGACGCCGCGAAGAGCGTGGCTCGGGGTGAAGAGCATCGCCTTCGCCTCAAAGTACTCCTCCATCGTCCCGTGGTAATCGAGATGGTCGTGGCTGAGGTTGGTGAAGACCGCAACGTCGAAGTGGATGCCCTCCACGCGGGACTGGACGAGCGCGTGGCTCGACACCTCCATGGCCACGGCGTGACGTTGCCCGTCGGATTTCTGCCGGTCGCGCACCCCGGCCAGCACCCGTTGCACCTCGGTCGCCTCGGGCGTCGTGCGGGTCCCCGACAACGTCCCCATGACGTTGGTCGGCCGTCCGGCCGCGCCGAGCAGGTCGCCCAGCAACTGGGTCACGGTCGTTTTTCCGTTCGTCCCCGTCACGCCGATCGTCAAGAGGTCGCGGGC
Source organism: uncultured Acidimicrobiaceae bacterium (assembly GCA_963741995.1). Lineage (GTDB taxonomy): Bacteria > Actinomycetota > Acidimicrobiia > Acidimicrobiales > RAAP-2 > Bog-473. The sequence continues at coordinate 296,723 of CAVUKI010000009.1, read as the reverse complement.
GGGATAGCCGTAGAACGCGACGGCCAGCCGTGCCATGACTGGGCGCATGGTGCCTTCGGCGATCCGCGTCTGCACCACGTCCTGGTCGATGAGCTCCGGAATGAAGCGCTCACACAGGAGGCCGATGGCGCCACGGTCCACCGCCTCGGCAGCGTGGGTGTGCCCGTCACTGACGCGGCCGGGCACGCAGCAGAAGAGGTCCCCGGGGACGACCCGGCGGCTGTCGTGCGAGATGCCTCCCACCTCGACCGCGGAGGGGTCGCCGACAGACTCGATCACCTCTATGTCGTCGAAGAGGAGGTTCATGAGCACACGTGGCATGGTCGGACCGACAGCGTTGCACGCCTCGGACACCCCTGCGAGACGACCGCAATGGGTGTGTCGAGCTGGGTCACGTGATGTCCTGGGCCTGGTCCGACGTCGAGGTGGGCGTGGTGCCGGGGGTGATGGCGGGCGTCGGCACGCCGGGGGTGGTGGGGATGTCGTAGCGGTGGAGCGCGTAGCTCATGATCTGCGAGAACACCGGCGCGGCCACCGTGCCGCCGAAGATCGGCGTCGGCCGGTCGAGGACCACGATCATGGAGAGAGTGGGGTTGGCGGCCGGCGCGAACCCGACGAACGATGCCATGTAGGCGCCGGGGATGTAGGAGTCGTGGCCGGCGGTGGGGATCTGGGCGGTCCCCGTCTTGCCGGCCACCGTGTACCCCGGCACGGCGGCGCTGGTACCCGTCCCCTCGTTCACGACCTGCTCCAGCATGGAGGACAGCTCGGCGTCGACCGAGGGCGAGAAGACCTCGTGGGTTGCCGAGGGAGCGGTCTTGGTCAGCACACCCGACGGACTGACCGTGGCCTGGACCAGCTTCGGCGCGACGTAGGTGCCGCCGTTGGCGACGGCGTTGTACGCATCGAGCACCTGCAGGGCACTGACGGCGTCGACCTGGCCGATGGGGAGGGACACGTAGTCCGTCGGCTCCCACTGGGCGGCGGTCGCCAGGAGGCCCGGCGACTCACCCGGGAAGGCGAGCCCGGTCGACTGGCCGAAGCCGAGCATCTTGACCTGGTTGAGCAACCGCTGCTCCCCCACGCCCTGAGCGATCTCCGAGGTCCCGATGTTGGACGACTGGGCCAGGATCTGCGTCGCACTGAGCTGTTCGGTGGGGTGCGGCTCGGCGTCGTGGAAGGTCGACCCGTCCAGGCTGATCTGATCGGGGACGGTGAACTCGGAGTTGGGGTTGATCAGGCCGTCCTGCAGAGCGGCCGAGAAGGTCACGAGCTTGAAGACCGAGCCCGGCTCGTACAGCTGGGTCACGGCCAGGTTGTTCTGCGCTTCGTTGATGGCGTTGTTCGGCCCAATCGGCACCACACCACCGGGGTCCGCCGTGGTCGTCGTGGTCGTCGTGTTCGTCGCACCGAGCGCCGGCGGGTGGGTGGCGACGAGGTTGGCCATGGAGAGGATCTGGCCGGTCTTCACGTCCATGACGACGGCGGTGCCGCTGGTGGATTTCGAGGTCTCGATCGCCTTGGCCAGCGCCTGCTCGGACTCGTACTGGAGCTGGGAGTCGACGGTGAGCTCCAGGCCGGTGCCCGGGCTCGATGCCACCTGCTGCGTCACCGGGGACTGGGGCAGCGTCACGCCGGCGGGTGACTCCACGATGGTCTCCTTGCCGTCGACACCGGCCAGGAGGCGGTTATCCCCGTACTCGAGCCCGGCCGCGCCTTTGCCGGCCGCGTTCGTGAACCCGACGACGGGCTCGGCCAGGTTCCCGTTCGGGACCTCCCGCTCGGAGTCGGCGATGAGCGAGATGCCGGGGAAGGCGTCCGCCGAGATCGTCTGGCCGATGGACTGGGAGAGCTGGCGGGCCAGGACCACGTATCCCGTCCGCCGGTGCAGCTCGGCGGCCAGCGTCGCCACCGGGACGTTGATGATGTGGGACAGGGCCTCGGCTGTCTGCACCGGGTGCGCGATCTGGAAGTCGTCGGCCACGACGTCGTCGGTGGGTACCGAGAGCGCGAGCGGCGCGCCGTCACGGTCGTAGATGCCGCCGCGCAACGAGGCCAACGCGACCGAGATGGACGATTCCCCCCGCGCCGCCGCTTGGTACGCGTTCGCATGCAAGACCTGGACGTCGATGAGCCGCGCCACCACGAGCGACATGGCCACAATGAGGACCACGCGAATGAATCGCACTCGACGCGTGAAGGTCCCGCTCTCCCAGCTACGCCGCTGCCGCAGCCGGGCGACCTTGGCCGGCGGGCGATGTGGACGCTGGCGGGGCCTGGTGGCCGGCGCCGCTGCGGAGGCAGCCGAGCGGTGGGGGACGGCGGGTTGACGATGCCCGGGCGACGCCGGACGCGCAGGACGCGCCGGACGCGTGTCGGTGGACGACGCGCGCCCCGACGACGTCGTGGGGCGCGCCGCTCTTCCCGGGCTTCGGCCGGACGCCGTTCTGGCGCTGCTCTGTCCCGTTTTGGAGCTGCTCTGACGGCCTGAACCAGCGCGCGCGCGCCCAACCTCTTGTCGGGTCTTGACGCTCACGGCGTCGTCGTCGGTGTCGTTGTTCCGGCGGCCGAGCCCGAGGCGCTCGCACTGGAAGTACTGCCTGCACTGCTCGTGCCACTCCCCGCCGGCGCGCCCGCACCCGCCGAGGAGGTTGTCGGCGGCGGTGGAGCGGGTGCGGGCGTCACCTGCGGGGTGGGGAGGGGCACGGACAAGGAGACATAGGGCAACTCAATGGCGCCGGTGGTGCCACTCGCGCCACCGGTTGCGGTCATATGCAGTTGATTGGTCGCATACGACACAATGCGCGTCGGCGTCTCGAGCTTGGCGTCGGCCAGCTCGGCCTGCCGGTGGGCACTCTGCTCGAGGGAGAGCGCGTGTTGCAGGCCGGCCAGCTTCACCTGGCCGTTGGCCAGGAGGGCCTGACCGACGACAACGGCCAGCAGGGCAGCCACCACCATGCCGACCGAGATGATGGTGAGGAGCCTTCCCCGACCAGCAGCGACGCGGCCCCCTCGAATGCCGCGCCGCGTGCGGGTCGGGACAAGCCGGAGCGGGGCGCGCCGGGGTGCCGGAGCTTGTGCACCGCGCCCCCCACGACGGGGGACTGCGCTCGATGCCGTTGCGGCAGCGTGCAGGCGGGTTGCCGTCGCCGAGGCCGCAGGAGGAGGCGCCATCAGGCCGCTTCTGGTTCTGTGCGCACGATGGCACGGAGGCGGGCGCTCTCGGACCGGGGATTGGCGGCGACTTCCGCCGCCGACGGCTTCCGCGCGCCACGGAAGACGAGCTGATGGCGCACCACCGCACCGCAGACGCACGGCAGCCCTGGCGGGCAGACGCAACCGCCTACGGCGGCCTCGGCGAAGATCCGCTTCGTCAGCCGGTCCTCGCCCGAGTGGTAGCTGATCACCGCGCACACACCCCCGACGGCGAGGTGCGAGAGAGCGGCGGGCAGGGCGGACTCCAGCTGGCCCAGCTCGTCGTTCACCTGAATGCGCAGTGCTTGGAACACCCGCCGGGCGGGATGGCCCTTCCGGCGGGCCGGCGCCGGCACGGCCGACGCCACGACTTCGGCCAGCTGCCTCGTGGAGGTCAGTGGTCGGGCTTGTACGACGGCCCGAGCAATGCGCCCGGACAGCCTCCCCTCTCCGTTCTCCCGAAACAGCGTGGCAAGGTCACCGACCGGGAGGGTGTTGACGAGGTCGGCGGCCGTCGGGCCACTGGTCGGGTCCATCCGCATGTCAAGCGGCCCGTCCACCCGGAACGAGAATCCCCGCTCCGACCAGTCGAGCTGAGGGGAGCTGACGCCCAGGTCGAGGAGCACGCCCGCCAGGGGCCCGAACCCGGGACTGGAGACGACCGACTCCAGGGTGGAGAAAGGCGCTGGGATGAGCGTGACCCGGTCCCCGAAGGGGGACAAGCGCTCCCGGGCCGCATCGAGAGCCTCGGGATCGCGGTCCAACCCGACAATGTGCAGGCCGTCGTACGCCTGCAGCAACGCCGCGGCGTGACCGCCCCCTCCGATGGTCGCGTCGACGACCACCCCGGGGGGCACGGATGCGAACAGCGAGACGACTTCGTCGCGCAGCGCGGGAATGTGTTCGAACGAGTGGGCCATCTGCAGCCCCTCGGCCGGAGGGTCGAGAGGGAGGTGGAGATCCGAACGACCAACGTGGAGGTGGGTGGAGTGGCCTTCCAGCGCGCCGGTCGAGGAGCTGCACATGGTCCAGTGCGTCCTGCATGTCTTTGTTGTCGTGCTCAGGTTCTTGTGGTTGGTCCTTTCGATCGTCGTTGTCGTGGTCAGGCCTCGTCGTCCAGCAACCAGCTCTCTTCGGGCAGCACCCGCTCGTTCCAGGCCGTCGGATTCCACAGCTCCACCCGGTCGATGGCTCCGTGCACGAGCACCTCGGCCTCGAGTTGGGCGAACGTCCGCAGATGAGAGGGAATCGGCATGCGTCCCTGCCGATCGATTTCGACCTCGGCGGAGTTCGACGCCCAAATACGGGCCCGGTTGCGATCGGCGCGACCGGAGTCCGTCTTCTCCTGCATGGCCTCCATCTGCCGCTCGAACTCCCCGGGCGTCCACAACGCCAGACAGCCCTCGGAGTTCTGGGTCAGATACCCGCCCCGCTCGAATTGGCCGCGGAACTTCACCGGCAGGATCACCCTGCCCTTCGTGTCGAGCGAATGCTCGTATCTCCCTACGAAGCCTGCCACCAGCTGTATCTCCCACGACGCTCCCTGGCTTGCGTCCTCTGACGCCCCCTCGCACCACTGTGCGCCACTTTAAACCCTTTTCCTCCACTGCACAACTACTTGGACCCACTGCAACGCAAATGAAACCCCCGGCGCGACACGGCTCCAACGAGGGCGTCGAAATCTCCCAAGGGCAGCCCACCGCGCCCCTCCAGCGGGACGTGTTCCGGCGGCCGACCCGACGACCGCCGCCCGGGCGCGCCGGGCTCAAGGAGAGAAGGGAAGGGAGATGAGGAGAAGGAGGTGAAAAAGGAAGAGCCGGCGGCGCGCCTAGTCGGCCGGTGGCGCTGTCACCCTGAATTTCAGGGAACGAGTCCAAGAGCAACGTCCGGACCCCCGCCAGGTCGTCCACCGGCGGTTCCAGCTCGGCCAGTCCGGCCGCCATCGGCGCCAGTTCAATGCTGGCGTCCTGCTCCACGGCGACGAGCGCCAGCAACGACGCGGGGTCCCAGCGCAGGTACGCGCAGGAGGAGAACAAGGCCCCTTCCCGCGCCCGCCACTGCGACAGCCCGACCACCTTGCGGTTGCCGTGGAACACCTCGCCCGGCCCGCGACCGGCGAAGCACACGAGGTCGCCGAAATCGCCGGGCACCGACCGCCCGCGGTGGACATCGAAGCCGTGCTGCCCGATGGCGGCCAAAGCCTGTATCCACCACGCCCCGACCCATTCGGCGGCCACCGACACGTCGACGATCCAGAGCGGGTCATCCCGCGGGATCCAGACGTCGAGCCACAGCTGCTCGTCCGCCGCCAGATACACGGCTCCTCCCCCGCCGCGCCGCCGGGCCAGCGCTACCTTGCGCTCCCGCATCGCGACGCCGTCGACGAGCTCCGTCGGCTGCGTGCTGCCGAGCACCAACGTCGGGCCGTCCACCTCACGAGCGACTGCCACTCGCTGCGTCTCTGTGCGGAACTGCCCGACGTCGAAGGGGGACGGGGAAGAGGGCAAGCCTCAGGACGCCGCGGCGAGATACGGCTCCCATAACGGGTCCACATCCGACAGGTGCCGCAAGCGCCAGAGATGCCCGTCCGGCGGGGCCGGCTTCACGTTCATCGTCCAGCCCAACTCGGAGAGGAGCTGATCGGCCTTGACCAGGTTGTCGCGCTTGCAGGCAGCGACGACGTTGGACCAGTCGTGGGTCCCTCCCCTGCTGCGCGGGATCACGTGGTCGATGGTGTCGGCCGGTTGGGAGCAGTACACGCAGAGCCCGCCGTCGCGCCGCAGGACGGAGCGGCGGGTCACGGGTGGGGTGCGCGCCCAGCGCGGAATCCGCACCATGTGCGAGAGCCGGACGATCGACGGCACGTCAATGGAGAGCCGGGCCGAATGGAAAACGCTGCAGTTCTCGCGGAACGCCACGGCCTCGGCGCGCCCCGCCAGCATCAGAACGACGGCACGACGATCCGAGACGAGGGCAAGCGGCTCATAGGTCGCATTGAGGAGGAGCACCCGCTCCATACCCCCGAGAGGCTATCCGCGGCGGGGCCGCGACCTCTGACACCAGCGCACGTAGGCCTGGACGTCGTCCGCCGTCAGCTCCCCCATCTCGCCGTCCCCGCCGTAGGCCGTCTCCAGGCGAAAGCGCCAGTAGGCGTCCCCGGGAAGCGGGAGAAACGGGGCCCGGCGCCACCAACCGCGCCGGGCCATGCGCCGGAAGGCGCCCGCGGAGGCCCACCAGAGCCCGGGATGGGGCCCGACGGCCCGCAGTACGACGCCGACATCCCGACCCCAGCCCCTGCCCCGCCGCCGAGGCCCGCCACCGCCGCTGGCCGCACCATCGCTCACGCCACCACCCCCACCCCGCGCAGCCCCACGTGGGCCGCGCCCACGAGCGGGCCGCTCTCCCCCAGCCCACCGGGCACCACCCGCGCCCCCCGGGCGAACTCGATCCGACAGAGCCGATCCATCTCCGACTGGGCCGCCCTGAAGAAGGGCTCGCCGAAACCCAACGCCACCGATCCGCTCACGACGGCCAGTGAAAGGTCGAGCAGGATCGCCACCATCGCGATGGCACGACCGACGAGCATGCCGGTCCGCTCGATCCATTCCGGTGGGGCCAGCCGCGCCCGCTGACCGGTCAGGGCTTCCAGTGCCGTACCCGACGCCTCCGCCTCCAGGCATCCCCTGCTCCCACACACGCAGGGGCGCCCGTCGGGGATGACGACGATGTGGCCGATGTGGCCCGCGTTCCCGAGCCGCCCGTCGAGCAGCCTGCCGTCGAGCACGATGCCGCCACCCACTCCCGTCGACACGACCATGCCGAGGTAGTCGTCGTACCCGACCGCCGCGCCGACCCACCCCTCGCCGAGCGCCAACGCCTTCGCATCGTTGTCCACGAACGTGGGGAGCCCGGTCAATGCCGCCAAGCGGGCCCGCAATGGAAAGGACCGCCACCCGGCGATGTTCAAAGGCGACACCTGGGTGCCGCCGGGGCTCATCGGCCCTCCGCACCCGGTGCCGCAGACCACGAGGCGGTCCCCGGGGCCCACCAGCGCGGTGACACCCTCCACCGCGCCGGCGACGTTGTCCCAAAGGGCCTCGGCATCGTCGGGGCCGGCGGAGGCCGGGGTCGGGCGCACCGCCCGTTCGAGCAGGGTGCCGTCGAGGGCAACGAGCCCGGCGGCCATCTTGGTGCCGCCGATGTCGACGGCGAGGGCGAGATCGGCCACAGGAGGATTGTTACCGCGGTCCGCAGCCGAACCGCGGTATGCACGTCACCGGCTCAGCGAAAGCGGAGCCGCCCCCGGCCCCGCAGGTGCTCAGCTCTCGCGCCGGTGAAAACGGGAGCGGAACCAGTCGCGGGCGTCGCTCACCGCGCTCTCGATGCCGTTGGTCGCCCCGGCAGCCTTCGGTTCCCCGTCCTTCGACCGCGTCAGATCGTGCCACCCTGCTCGTCCCATGCGACGCAGGTTGCGCTCGAACCAGACGGCGGAGGCGAACATGATCACGACACCGACGAAGCCGGCAATCACCGACTTGCTGTAGAAGGCGACGAGGATCACCACCCCGAGTACGAAGGTGACGGCGGCCCACTTGCAGTAGCGCCCGGCGTGCCGGTAGACGGTCTCCGAACGCACGCGCTCCGCGAACTCGGGGTCCTGGCGAACCAACGACTCCTCGAGCTCCGCCAGAATGCGCTGTTCGTGGTCGGAAAGCGGCACTACCACCTACCCCCTGGGATCTCCATAGCCACCTGTGACCCATGTTGGCACGCCCCGAGGGCGCGGACAACGAGGTTGTGCCCCTTCGTGCCTGCCTGCACGGCCGTCTTCACCGCCACGCAGCTTAGAACCCGATCGCCAGGATGAGCACGCGGTCATGCACTTGCAACAACCGACTCAGGTCGTGCTCAGGGGCCGAGGGCACCCCGCCGGCGCGCCGAACCGCTCCCTGGGACCTGACTCTACTCCTCGGCCTTGGGCTTGCGTCGCATGATCAGGAGCGCGATCAGAGCCCCGAGCAGGCCCGAAATGAGGATCACGAGGATCACGGGCGCCTGGCGGTGGAAGACCCAGAAGTCGATCTGCACCTTCCTGGTGTTGCCCACTGCGAACCACGCCAGCAGAATGACCGCCACGGCGATGCCGATCAGGCGGACCTGGCGCCGGCGATCGACCACCTTGCCGCCAGCGTCCGGCACCGCCGAACGGTCCTCCGAGTGCACCGGGCGTCTCGCCACGAAGCCATTCTGCACCCGCCAGGGGTCCAGCGGCGCCTCCGCCCGCCCCGACCCCTCGCCGCCAGCTGCTATGAGAGTGGTCCCGGAAGGAGGGTCATGACCACGAGCGAGATACTCACCGGCGCCCGCACCATGTGGGAGCTGGTCGACCGCCGAGGGCAGGTGTCGCCGGACCATCCCCTGCTCATCGCCGCGGATGGCGAGACGGTCACCTCTGGCCAGTTCCGTGACCGGGTCGAACGGGTCGCCGCCGGGCTGCACGGCATGGGCATCACGACCGGCTCCGTGGTCTCCTGGCAGCTGCCCACCCGGATCGACACCGTCGTCCTGTCCATCGCCCTGGCCCGCCTCGGCGCTGTCCAGAACCCGATCATCCACCTCTACCGCGAGCGGGAGGTCGGGTTCGCCCTCCGCCAGACCGGTGCGGAGCTCTTCGTCATCCCCTCGACGTGGCGGGGCACCGACTTCGTGGCCATCGCCGAGGGTGCGCTGGCCGGCGTCAGCACCCCCCCGACCATCCTCACCACCGACGCCGGCCTGCCCGAAGGTGACGCCGCCGTGCTGCCACCACCTCCCGAAGGCACGACCGCCGAGGATGCCCCGATCCGCTGGATCTACTACACATCCGGCTCGACAGCTGACCCCAAGGGAGTACAGCACACCGACCAGACACTGATCGCCGGCGGCTGGGGCCTCGCCCGCGCCCTCGACATGGGGCCCGACGATGTGGGCTCCATCGCCTTCCCCTTCGCGCACATCGCTGGTCCCGACTATCTCGTCACCATGTTGTCCATGGGGTTTCCGGCCATCCTGGTCGAGGCCTTCTCCGCTCCCGACGTGCTCCCCCTCTTCCGCCGGCACGGCGCCACCATGGTGGGCGGGAGCACCGCGTTCTACGTGGCGTACCTCGGCGAGCAACGCAAGACGCCCGACGAGCCGATCCTCCCCACGTTGCGGCTCATGTCCGGGGGCGGCGCGGCCAAGCCACCCGAGGTGCACTACGAGGTCCGCGACGAGATCGGCGGGCGCGGCGTGGTGCACGGCTACGGCATGACCGAGGTGCCGATGATCGCCAACGGCTCGCCGCACGACACCGACGAGCAGCTGGCCAACACCGACGGGAAGCCGGTGGAGGGTGCCGACGTGCGCATCGTGACGCTCGACGGCCGGCCGGCCGGGCCGGACGAGGAGGGCGAGGTGCGGGTGAAGGGCCCGATGGTCTTCCACGGCTACACCGACCCAGCCCTGAACGCCCAGGCCTTCGACCAGGAGGGCTACTTCCGCACCGGCGACCTCGGCCGGCTGCGGGCCGATGGGCACCTGAACCTGACCGGTCGGTTGAAGGACGTGATCGTGCGCAAGGGGGAGAACATCAGCGCCAAGGAGATCGAGGATCTGCTCTACAGCCACCCCGCGGTCGTCGAGGTGGCCGTGATCGGGCTGCCCGACCCCGAGCGGGGTGAGCGGGTCTGCGCCGTCGTGCAGCTGGCCGAAGGATCCGACGGGCTCGAGCTGACCGACGTGGTCTCGTTCTGCCGCGAGGCCGGGCTCATGACCCAGAAGATCCCCGAGCAACTCGAGCTCCGCAGCGAGTGGCCCCGGGCCGGCACCGGCAAGATCGTCAAGAAGTCCCTCCGCGACGAGTACGGGCCACGGTGAGCGCACGGGATCCGGGCGACCCCCGCCCACGCGGCCTCGTCGTGCCCCCGGCGCCCCTGGGCGACCAGCTCTACCGCATCGCCTTCGTCTGCACCGGCAACATCTGCCGCTCCCCCATGGCCGAGGTGATCACCCGGGCGCTGGCCTCGTCCACCGAGCTCGTGGACGGGACCACGTTGGCCGACCACCTCGAGGTGCACAGTGCCGGCACGGGCCCGTGGCACGAAGGCGAGCCGATGCATCCGCTGGCCCGGACCGCGCTGATCCGGGGCGGGTATCCGGACCACGAGCACGTGGCGCACCAGATCGTCTCGGCCGAGCTCGGCAACATCGAGCTCATGGTGGCCCTCGACCGGCGCCACCAGCAGACCCTGCGTAGCCTCGGCGCCGACCCCGAGCGCCTTGCCCTGCTCCGATCCTTCGACCCCGCTGCGGGCGCCGCCGCCGATGTCCCGGACCCCTACTACGGCGACGATGCGGTCTTCGACGACTGCCGCGACATGATCGCCGCCGGCTGCACCGGGCTGATCGCCTCCCTGGCCTCCCACTGGGACACCCTCTGGGCCGCCTAATCCCCCGCGCGGCTCGACCTGCCCTCGCGCCCGCGCCGCCCGTCCCGCAGGTCGCGCCAGCCGCGCGAATCCGCTGGTCAGCAAGCGTCCTCCCCCGGGTCTCGGGCAGAGTCTGTGCCATAGTGCCGACGTGGTCTCTCGAAGGGTCATGCGCCGGCGCCGCCAGTTCGCCGTCGGGGGCGCGCTCGTCCTGCTGCTGCTGATCTATTTCGCCTTCTTCTCGGGAGGTTCGAGCACGCCGCCCAAAACCCCGTCGACCCACCACGCCGTCGTCACGGCCGAGCACTTTCCCAAGCATTCGCCACTCAACCCGGACTGGACCGGCAACGGCAAGACCGTGACCCTCGGCTTCGGCGGCGACGTGCACTTCGCAGGCGCCGTCGGTGCCAACCTGGCCAAGAACCCCTCCACCGCCCTGGGCACGACCATCCCGCAGCTCTTCTCCGGAGCCCAGCTCCGCATGGTCAACCTCGAGACCGCGGTGACCGACGGGACCTGCCCGGAGCCGCAGAGCAAGCCCTACATTTTCGACGCACCAGCCTCGGCCGTCACAGCGCTCAAGGGTGCCACCGTGTCGGTGGCCACCGAGGCCAACGACCACGGCATGGACTGCGGCCCACAGGGCTTGTCCCAGAACCTGACGATCGCCTCCCAGGCCAGGTACCCGATCATCGGCATCGGAAACACGGCGGCGCAGGCCTTCGCGCCCTATCGGGTCACCATCAACGGGCAGCGGGTGGCGATCATCACGGCAACGCAGGTCATCGCCGCCAATCTGGTCAGCACGTGGACGGCGTCATCGACCCAGCCCGGCGTCGCTTCGGCCATCGACCCGACGCAGCTGGTGCGTGAGGTCCAGCAGGTGCGTCGAACGGCGGACACGGTGATCGTCTACGTACACTGGGGCACCGAAACGCAGGCCTGCCCGAACCCACAGCAGGAGCCGCTGGCGGAGCAGCTCATCAAGGCGGGGGCAGACATCGTGATCGGCTCCGGCACCCACGTCCTCCTCGGTGCCGGCTATCTCGGTGGAGCGTACATCGACTACGGCCTGGGCAACCTGGCCTTCTACGACGACACCGCCCCCGAGACCGACAGCGGCACACTCATCGTGACCGCGCGGGGCCGTCACATCACGGGCGCCGTGTGGCGTCCCGCCACGATCCTCGACGGCGTGCCCCAACCCCTCACGGGCGCCCCGGCAGCGACGGCCGTCTCGAGCTGGAACGCCGCCCGCAGCTGCACGAACCTGTCGGCGACGCCCTCGACCACCCTGACGACCATGCGTGGCGAGACTGTGCCATTCGTGGCGCCGGCAGCACCGCCGGCCACCACCGCCACCTCCACCACCACGACGGCGCCGGCCTCAGGCGGGTCGACGAGCGGGGGCGGGTCGACCACGACGACCAGCACGAGCAGCGCCACCACGACAACGACCCCGCCGGCGTCGACCACGACCTCCGCGACCGACAACGCGGGAGGCTGACCCGGGCCGAGACCCTTCGCTCAGGGCAGCTCGATCTTGGACCAGGTGTGTGAGGGCTCTTCGAAGGCGTCCTCGCCCGGTATGCGGCGATAGCGGAAACGGATCTCCTCCAGGTCGTTCGGCTCGGTGACCGTCTCGTCTGCCAGTCGAAGCACCATGTCCGCCTGGCGCCGGAGCACGATCCGCTGTTCAGCGGAGTGAGTGTCGAGCATGATCGAGCCCAGCGAATCGATGAGCCGGATGAGGACGGCAGGCATGCCCCGCGCCGCCTGACGGATCTTGTCGAATGCGCGGTTCACCATTCGGGCGTAGGACGGGTCGAATTCGATGAGGCGTACTGCTCCGTGAGCGTCGCGGTAGACGCCCTCGTCGAGCACCCTGCTGGACACCCGGCCGAGCCCGGCCGACAGCCAGTCGATGCAGGTGAGTGCCGTGAAGGTGTCGTTGACGGCAGCCGAGAGCGCTCGGATAGCGATCTCGACGAGCTGGTCGATGGCGAACACCGGGTCCTGGACGAGCGTGCGGTGGGGTCCGGTGACGTGCGCCTTGGCCAGCGCCTGGGCCACCTCGGGCGCGGCGCCCCGCGGCCAGACCATGGCGAGCGGCCGGCCGGTCGCCAGGAAGTGTCCCGGCCGGTGCTCCAGGCGGATCACCGAATCCGTGCGCGTGGCGATGCCGATCAGCTGGGAGTAGCCGACGTATTGGATATAGCCGCTCACCTGGGAGGGCACGATCCCCCCCCGCTCCTCAATGAGCTTCAGCAGGTCGACCACCGACTTCCCCGTCTCGAGCGGCACGACCGGCTCTGGCCGTGCACCCACGGGGTCGGGGAACTCGGCGTCGATCGACTCCATGAGGTCATCGGCGATCCCGGCGATGACCTCCGGGAGCTGAATCGATTTGGCGATGTGGTGGATGAAGTAGATCAGCACCCCGAGATCGACCAGCAGGAGCGCTTCGGCCACCGAGGTGGACAGGTAGGGGACGAATGTCGCGCTCGACGCTGCTGATCGACACCAGCGAGAGCACGGAGAAGACGAACGTCCCCACGAAGATGCCCAGGGTCACCTGGTTCCCGATGTCGCGCACGAAGTTGCGCATCATCCGGGGGCCGAACTGCTGCGAGGCGAGCGTCAGCGCCAAAATGGTGATGGAGAACACCACGCCGATCACGGTGATGACGGCGGCGGCGATGGCGATGAGGACCTGGCGTTCGGCGTCGGCGTTGCCCGTACGGATCCAGACCGGGAGCCTCAGGCTGCCGTGGTAGGCCGCGACGTCGACCTCGAACGTGACGATGAAGAGCAGGGCCGAGACGACGACCAGGATGCTCGGGACGACCCAGAACGTCGTCCGCAGCTCTTCCCAGCGCCAGCTGGGGAGCTGCCGCCGGTCCTTGCCGATGCGTGCCGGCTGCGGGGCGACGACCTCGTCGGCGTCGCTCATGCGCCGGTGTCGGTCGTTGGGATGGCGTCGGTCAAGGGAGGTGTCATCGGACAGAAGTCATTCGTCGCCGACCAGTCTTCCCGGCACACCGCTCAAGAGCGACACCAGATTAGCCGCCAACCTCGTGGCCTCCCTCCCGTTCACGAGGGGAAGAAGCGAGGGAGGTGGTTCCGGTTGGCGCCCAGCAGCTCGTCCGCCAGATCCGCCGCCAACGGGTACTGCCCGACCAGCGGATTGGCCAACAGCGCGCGCACCACGTCGTCACGGCTCCCAGAGCACGCGGCCTTGACCGCCAGACGCTCGTACGCCTTGGCGTGCTGGACAAGACCGAGCATCTCGGGCGGCAACTCCCTCTGAGGGAGCGGGTGCGCACCGGCGGCGTCGACGACGGCGGTGGTCTCGACGACGGCATCGTCCGGCAAGCCCGGTATGGCGCCGTCGTTGCGCATGTCGACGACCTGAATGTCCCCGGTCCCCGCGTGCAGCGACGCCATCAACCGCACGGCGGCCAGCGAGTAGTAGGCGCCGCCGCGGTACGACAGCGCCGCCGGCTTCGACGCCAGAGCAGGATCCCGGTACTCCTCGAGGAGCTTGGTCTCCAACTCGGCCACGACCTCAGCCCGGGACCGGTACCCAGGGGCCGACTGCTGCGCCACCTCGGCATCGTGTTGGTAGAAGTAGTGCACGTAGTACGAGGGCAGCGCATGCTGCAGACGCAGCAGGTCGATCGGGATGCCGCTTTCGAGCTCGAGCTCGGGACCGAAGCGCTCGAAGAGGTCGTCGAGGCGGTCCGGCCCGCCCTGGTCGCCGACATGGGCCGACCTGATCCACGTCAGATGGTTCAAGCCCACGTGCTCGACGGCGACCGCATCGGGGTCGACACCGAGATAGTGCCCGATCCGTCGCTGAGCCCAGATGGCGACGTTGCACAGGCCCACGGCATGGTGGCCATCGTCGAGCAACGCCTGCGTCACGATCCCCACCGGGTTCGTGAAGTCGACCAGCCACGCGCCAGGGTTGGAACGGGCCGCCATCTCCTCGGCCAGCTCGAGCACGATCGGCACGGTGCGCAACGCCTTGGCCAACCCTCCGGCGCCCGTGGTCTCCTGGCCCAGACACCCGTACCCGACCGGCAGCGTCTCGTCGACGTGGCGCGCCGCCTGGCCGCCGACGCGCAGCTGGACCACGACGAAGTCGGCGCCCTCGAGCGCGGCGTGCCGGTCGGCCGTCGTCGCGAACGTCCCGCTCCATCCCCGCGCCCGCAGAATGCGTTCGGACAGCCCCCCGACCACCTCGCGACGCAGGTCACTCGGATCGAGCAGGACGAGATCGTCGACGACCATCCGGTCTTCAAGGTCACAGAGACCATCGACCAGCTCCGGGGTGTACGTGCTCCCGCCGCCGACGACAACCACCTTGGTGCCCACGCAGCGCAACGTAACATCCGTCCGTGACCGAGCCCTCCGATTTCGCGCCGGCGGTGCTGGCCTTCGACGGAGGAAGTACCAAGACCGATGCCGTGCTCGTGTCACGACAAGGCGCCGTCCTCGGCCGGGCCCGCGTCGGCCCGAGCAACCATCAGCTGGTCGGCCTCGACGGGACGATTGCCGCACTGACCGAGGCCGTGGCCGCGGTGACGGCCGACGCGCAGCTGTCCGGTGCCGCGTCCGCGCTCTGCCCGACGGGCGTCTACTGCCTGGCCGGCCTCGACCTCCCCGTCGACGAGGAGACGCTCGTGCCGGCGATCGACGCGCTGGGGTGGACCGAGCGGGTCATTCTGCGCAACGACACGTTCGCCGTCTCACGGGCGGGCACGACGTCCCGCTGGGGCATCGGTGTCGTGTGCGGGACGGGGATGAACTGCGCCGCCGTCGGGCCGGACGGCCGGACCGTGCGCTTCCCCGCTTTGGCCGAGCTCTCGGGAGACTTTGCGCCCGGCGGCGCCTGGCTCGGCGTGCGTGCCCTCGGCCTCGCCCTGCGGGCCGGCGACGGCCGGGGGCCCGCCACCATTTTGCGCGAGCGAGTCGCCGCACAGCTCGGCGCATCCGACCCCGAGGAGGCACTCACCGGCATCTACACCGGCACTCTCCCCTACGCCCGGCTCTTCGAGCTCGCGCGCGTCCTCCTCGACGCGGCGGCCGAAGGCGACGCACCCGCACGCGAGGCAGCCGACATCCTGGCCGACGAGATCGCGGCGTTCGTCCGGGCCGCCGTCGTCCGGCTCGAACTGCAGGACGAGGCCGTGGAGGTCGTCCTCGGGGGTGGGATCTTCGACACGACCGACGCTGCCTTCCACGGACGAGTGGCGGCGGGCGTCCACGCCGCCGCACCCCGCGCCGTCCTCGTCCGGCTCGACGCGCCGCCCGTGCTTGGTGCCGCCCTCATCGGGCTCGATGCCGAAGATGCGCCACCGGACTCCCTGGCCGCGCTGCGCCACGCGTTGCAGTTCTCCCCTACGGATGCCCTCGGCGACATGTAGTCGCCGCGTCACGACCTGGGGACGCCGCCGGGACCGCAGCCTTCAGCTGCCGCCCCCGCCTCCCGACACGCCGGCGCCTGCGCCGGCCACCACGTGCGGCATGGCATCCGCCACCAGCCGCTCATCGTCGGCCAGGAGCGAGTGCGCGAGGTCCTTGACCATGGCAATGATCTCGGGATGCTCCTCGGGGTTCCAGCCCTCGAGCAGCTCGGTCAGACCGTTGCGCCGCGCCTCCGTCAGCTTCCCGAGCGCGGCCGTGCCCACATCGGTGAGGTAGAGGTCGCACTCCTCGCCCCGGCGACGCTCCTCGATCATGCCGGCGGCCAACAACCCGTCAACCCCGGGCTGGATCACGTCGGCGCTCACCTTCAGCCGCTTGGCGACGTCGTTGACCGTGCACGCGGGCTGATCGGCCAGCCGGTAGAGCAACCAGCAGGCACGGGGCGGCAGATCGATACCCGCGCGTTGGGCCAGGGTTTGGTAGAGCTCGACCCGGTTCTCCCGGTCCGACAGCCGCGTCAGCGCCAGCTCGATCTCCTCCAGCGACGTCCGCTGGTCGGGCATGCCGTTGACCTCGCCGACGTCGACCGTCTGGACCGTCTTGCGCAACTCTACCTCCGGGAGCAGCCAGCTCAGGAGGAAGGCCACGAAGGCGATGGGCACCGCGACCAGGAAGACGACCTGAATCGCATGGGTGACGGCGTCGATGTACTTCGTGTAGAAGAACAGCCCCTCGGAGGTGGACTTCAGCTTGCCGAGCACGCTCGGATTGATCGTCTGCGGGTTGAAGCTCTTCAGCACAGATGCCGGAACCTTGGCCAGGGTGGGTGCGATCGTGTGGTTCAGGACGATGGCGTAAATGGCGCCGAACACCGCCGTGCCGAACGAGCCCCCGATCATGCGGAAGAACACGGAGCTGCTGGTGGCCACGCCGAGATCCTGGTAGGACACGGCGTTCTGCACCGCGACGACGAGGACCTGCATGACCAGGCCCATACCGACGCCGAAGACGAACATGTAACCGGCCAGTACCCAGCCATTCGTCGTCGCATCGATCATCGACAGCAGGTACGCGCCGACGGTCATCAGCGCGGTGCCCACGACCGGAAAGACTTTGTAGCGGCCCCAACGTGTCACGAGCCGTCCGGAGATGACCGACGCGCCGAGCATGCCGAGCATCAGCGGCAAGATCCGCAGCCCCGACGCCGTGGGACTGACGCCCTTGACGATCTGCATGTAGAGCGGGAGGAAGGTAAGCGCTCCGAACATGGCGAAGCCCATGACGAAGCCGATGGAGCTGGCCGCGTTGAACACCCTCACCCGGAAGAGCTTGAGCGGGATCACGGGCTCCGCGGCATACCGCTCCGCGAAGAGAAATGCGACCCCCATCACCACGCCGAGGGCCGCGGTGAGAATGCTCGGCAGCGACAGCCAGGCCCACGAAATGCCACCCAGGCTGGCGAAGATGATGAGCGACGTCGCCGAGCCGGCCAGCAACAACGACCCCGCGTAGTCGATGGCGTGCGAGACCTTGCTCAAGTGTCCCGGGAGCACGGCGCCGGTCACGAACAGCGCCAGGATCCCGAGCGGCAGGTTGATGTAGAAGACCCACTGCCACGTCAGGTAGGTGACGCAAAGCCCGCCGATGAGCGGCCCGATCACGGTGGCCACGGCGAACATGGCACCGAAGAGCCCGACGTAGCGACCCCGATCTCGGGGTGACACCACGTCGCCGATGATCGTCTGCGCGCCGACCATGAGCCCCCCGCCCCCCAGCCCCTGCAGGGCCCGGAAGGCGATCAGCTCGGTCATGGTGTGGCTGAGGCCGCACAGTGCCGACCCGACCACGAAGATGACGATGGACGCCTGGAAGAACGTCTTGCGCCCGTATTGGTCGCCCAGCTTCCCCCACAGCGGCGTCGAGACGGTTGACGCCAGCAGGTAGGCGGTGACCACCCAGGCGAGGTGCGAACCCCCGTGCAAGTCGCCCACGATGGTGGGCAGTGCCGTCGAGACGATGGTCTGGTCGAGGGCCGCCAGCAACATGCCCAGCAGCAATGCGCCCAGGATGACCCACAGGCGGCGCTTGGTGATCTTGCCGGCCAGGGGAGGGGTTTCGATGACGCTCACACCCACCCCCTCGACGTCTGCCACGATCAACTCACAGTAGGAACGTCCTGCTCAAAATGCAACCAAGGGCGGCTGACCGCCCGCGACCGCCGGACCACTCCCGGCGGACGGCACCGCCCGCGCTACGGTCCCCGCGGCGGTTGCCGGCGGCGCGCCGCGCAGGATCGAGATCAAGGAGGGCCAGGGAACCAATGCGAACTCGCCTCACCGAGCTGCTCGGCGTCGAGCACCCCGTCATGCTGGCCGGCATGGGGGGTGTCTCGTATGCCGAATTGGTGACCGCCGTCTCGGAAGCGGGGGGTCTCGGCTGCCTCGGCGCCGGCACCATGAGCAGCCCCACCATGGAGGCCGAGATATCGGCCGTGCGCCGCGCCACTGACAAGCCCTTCGCTGTGGATCTCCTCACCGCCATGCCCGGCAGCATGGCGGAGCAGGTGCAGATCATCATCGACGGCGGCGCCACCGCCTTCGTGGCCGCGCTCGGCGTCCCCACCGAGGTGATCGAGCAGTGCCATCGCGCCAACGTGTTGGTCGTCAACATGTGTGGCAAGGTCGAGCACGCCGTGCGTGCCGTCGATGCCGGGTGTGACCTCGTCGTGGCCCAGGGCACCGAGGCCGGAGGCCACACCGGCCAGGTGGCGACCATGCCCCTCGTCCCCCAGATCGTCGACGCGGTGGGCGATCGCGTCCCGGTGGTGGCGGCCGGGGGCATCTTCGACGGGCGCGGCCTGGCTGCTGCGCTCTCCCTCGGCGCGGACGGGGTCTGGGTCGGCACCCGATTCATCGCGACCCCCGAGGCGCGCAGCGTCCTCGGGTACAAAGACCGGCTACTCGCGAGCCGGGAGGATCAGACCACCGTCAGCCGCGCCTACTCCGGCAAGACCATGCGCGTCGTGCGCAACGCGTATACGGACCACTACGACGACCATCCCGAGGAGCTCAAGAAGTTTCCGGAGCAGTTGAGCGTCTCCTACGGGGCCGGCGCCATGCACCTCGGTGGCGACTCCTTCAGCGAGGGCGTCGACGTCGACAGGGAGTGCTACCCGGCCGGCCAGGGCGTGGGCGCCATCACCCAGCTCGTTCCGGCGGGCGAGCTCGTTCGCCGCTTCGTGGCGGAAGCCGAAGTGGCACTCGATCGTCTCTCCCGCCTCCGGTGATCCGTGATGGTCGGCTCACCTGACGCTCGGGTGGCCCTCGTCACGGGCGCCAACCATGGGATTGGTGCGGCCACGGCCAAAGCCCTGGCCGCGCAAGGCACCGCCGTCTTGTGCACGTACTTCCGCAACGAGCACCTCGGTGGTCACCACGACCCCTCGCTGCCGCCGGCCTACCGGGCCACGCGGCTGGCGCGGGCGGACAACGTCGCCGAGTCGATCCGGGCAGCTGGTGGCCACGCCGTCGCGCTGGAAGCGGACCTGTCCGACGCGTCGAAAGTGCCCGCCCTCTTCGACGCGGCCGAAGACCAGCTGGGACCAGTGGCCATCCTGGTGAACAACGCCTCGGGCTGGACGGCCGACACCTTCGTCCCCGCTGACGCCGATCGCTTGGGACGGCCGCAAGTACCCGTGAGTCCACGGACGATCGATCAGGTACTTGGTGTCGATGCCCGGGCGGCAGCACTCCTGATCGCCGAGTTTGCGCGCCGCCACGTGGCCCGGAGCGCCGGGTGGGGTCGCATCATCGGCTTGACCTCTGGAGGTCCGGACGGTTTCCCGGAGGAGGTCTCCTATGGCGCTGCCAAGGCGGCACAGGTCAACTTCACGCTCAGCGCGGCCAGCGAGTTGGCTCGCTTTGGCGTCACCGCGAACGTGGTGCACCCTCCGATGACCGACACCGGGTGGATCAACCAGGCGACGGCCGTATCGGCCCAGACCGCCGGCCATCGTGTCGCCTCACCCCGACAGGTGGCCGACGTCATCGCCTACCTGGCCTCGGACGCGGCCGACCTCGTCACGGGCAACGTCATCCGCCTTCGCTGACGTCCGCGGCTCCCTGGGTGGGCGGCCGAAGACGGAATCTTTCGACCAGATCCACCCTTTTCTCGCGCCCCGACTCGCCCTACATCCCGAGGCGTACTCCCAGTTCAACGGCGTGAAACCGTCTCAAGAAGCCCCTGCGCGCCGGAACCGCAGGCGCCTCCCTTCAAAATAAGTGGACAATCATGGAACATTCCGATATATCATTATGTTACAAGTAAGACCACAACAGGTCTGGCCCGTCCGGGCCCACACATTCAAGGAGTTTCAAAAATGACACACGAACACGAAGACGACCGGGGGCACGAGCACGGTCATGACCACCTCCACGACCACTTCGGAGGTCGCGGCATGCGCGGCGGGCGCGGCGGGCGTGGCGGTTGGGGCGGCGGCAGGGGCGGTTGGGGCGGCGGCAGGCGTATGCCGCGTGGCGCAATCCGCACGGCCATTCTCGTCTCCCTGCGCGACGAGCCAGGCAATGGATACGAGGTCATGCGCCGGCTCGAGGAGAAGAGCGGAGGATTGTGGCGTCCCAGCCCCGGCTCGGTCTACCCGCACCTCCAGATGCTCGAAGACGAGGGCCTGGTGCAGTCTTCCGAGGTCGATGGCAGCCGCCTTTTCACGCTGACCGACTCGGGCCGGGCGGAAGCCGAGAAGGGAAAGCTCCCCTGGCAGGACGCCGGCGAGTCCGACGACGAGGTACGCAACCTCCGCCTCGGCGTGGGGCAGCTCATGAGCGCCGCGAAGCAGCTGGCCGGCGCCGGTGAGAAGTCCCAGATCGAGCGCGGCATCAGCGTGATCCAGAAGGCCCGCAAGGAGCTGTACCAGATCCTGGCGGAGGACTGACCCGGGAGGAGGAAAAGCGGCCGGCAGGACCGGGAGGCCACTGAGTGAACCGCCCGATACTGTGCTGAAGGAGCCATGACCACCACGACCACTGCCACGCCGCTCGACGGTGCTGGGTCCAGGGACGGAACGCCCATCATCGAGACGGTCGGCCTCACGAAGACCTACTCGGGGACGGACTTCCGTGCCGTCGACGACCTCAACCTCCGGGTCGAGTCAGGTGAGGTTTTCGGATTGCTCGGTCCGAACGGCGCCGGCAAGACCACGACGATCGGAGTCCTGACCACCCGTGTCATCCCCACAGGTGGGAAGGCGCTCATCGGCGGCATCGACGTGGTTGCGCATCCGACGCTGGTCAAGCAGCTGATCGGCGTCGTCTCCCAGCAGAACACCCTGGACCGGCAACTCACCCCCTTCGAGAACCTCTACTGGCATGGACGCCTCTTCGGGTTGGGGGCAAAGGAGTCACGGCAGATCGCAGACGATCTGCTCGAGCGCTTCCAACTGACGCGGTTCGCCAAGGCGTCGGTGTACGCACTGTCAGGCGGGATGGCCCAGCGTCTGATGGTGGCCCGCGCCATCTTCCACAGACCGGCGGTGCTGTTTCTCGACGAGCCCACGGCGGGACTCGACCCCCAGGGTCGTCTCGCGCTGTGGGATCTGCTCGAAGGGCTGAACGCCGAGGGCCAGACCATCATGCTCACCACGCACTACATGGAAGAGGCCGACAAGCTGTGTGGCCGGGTGGCGATCATGGACCACGGCAAGATCCTGGCCCTCGACACCCCGGCAGAGCTCAAGCACGGCGTCGGGGCGGACACCATCGTGACAGTGAAGGCCTCCGGAGACGCCGATCAATTGGCCGAGGTCTTCAAGAGCCGGCTCGAAGGTGTCACGCGCACACGGGCCCTGCCCGACGGGGTCGAACTGCAGGTGCGTGGCGCGGAACGACTCGTCCCGCGGGTGGTCGAAGCGGCCGAAGCCGGGGGGTTCTCGCTGGCGGATCTGTCCGTCGCGGAGCCCACGCTCGAAACCGTCTTCATCGGGCTGACGGGAAAGGAGTTGCGCGACTAATGGCGGCCACCACATCCGAGACACGGCCGGCCGCGACCTTCGGCACACCTGGTAGCCACCGCGTCGAACTGGCGCCGACGCGTTCGACGACCGCCGCCAGCAGGACGTCGCTGCGGGCCCTCATCCAGCGCGACCTGGTCGTCCTCTGGAAGCACAAGATCGAATTCACGGTGCGCACCTTGGTGCAGCCGTTCCTGTTGTGCTTCGTCTTCCTCTACGTCTTTCCGAAAATCGGGCAAGGCATCGGCGGCAGCAGTGTCCCCGGCGCCGAGTCGGCTTTTGCCACGGTCCTCGTGCCCGGCGTCGTCGGCCTTTCCATCATGTTCCAGGGGATCCAGGCCGTGGCCATGCCGCTGGCACAGGAATTCGGGTTCACCCGCGAGATCGAAGACAGGGTGCAGGCGCCGTGCCCGATCTGGCTCGTGGCGATCTCCAAAGTCATCTCCGGAGGTGCCCAGGGATTGCTCTCTGCCGCCATCGTCCTACCCATCGCCTCAGTGGTCCACGCCGCTGGCGTGGAGGCGCACATCAACCTGCACTGGCTGCTTATCCTCACCCTCGTCCCGATGTCGTGCGTGTGCATGGCGTCGCTCGGGCTCCTCCTCGGGACGTCGTTCGAGCCGCGGAACCTCGGGCTCATGTTCGGATTCATCGTGCTGCCGATCACGTTCCTCGGTGGCACCTATTACCAGTGGACCCGGCTGGCGCCCGTCAAGGTCGGTCCGATCCATTGGCTGCAGATTGTCGTGCTGGTCAACCCGCTCATCTACATCAACGATGGAATGCGCGCCGCCTTCACGGACGCTGCGCACATGCACCTCTACATCATCTATCCCGCCATCGTCGCCTTCAGCGCCATCTTCCTGACGCTCGGTCTACGCAACTTCCGCCACAAGGTGCTTGCCTGAGCAACGAGTTCGGGGCCGATCACCTGGCATTTGCGTGAATATTCCGACAATCGCGCCCGTTTGCGAGCCCGCCTGGGTAGGGTGATCGGAACCGTGCAGCCCGCGTGTGCACCTGCTCCGGGCGGGGTGGCGAAGGGACGGATCTCATGGATATGACCGGTCGGGAGACGCCGTCCGATCTGCCAGGCGCCTATGGCCGGGTGCGGGCAACGACCGAGCGCTTGGCGTCGGTTCTGAGCGCCGAGGATCAGACGGTCCAGACCATGCCCGACGTGAGTCCCACGAAGTGGCACCGAGCCCATGTGACCTGGTTCTTCGAGACATTCATCCTTGGCGAGTACGCCTCCCGCTACGACGCGTTCGAAGATGCGTATGCCTACATCTTCAACTCGTACTACGAGGCCGTCGGTGCTCGACATCCCCGAACGGAGCGTGGCTTTCTGTCGCGCCCGGGCATTGACGAGGTCGCGCGGTACCGCTCCTACGTCGACGAGGCAATGGATCCCCTGCTGCGCCATCCCGACCAGCCCGGCCTCGCCGAGTTGATCACCCTGGGGTTGCACCACGAGCAGCAACACCAGGAGCTCCTTTTGATGGACATCAAGCACGTGCTCTCCCGCAACCCGCTGCAACCCGGCTATCTGCCAGGCGCACCGGAGCCCGCGGGCGTTGCGCCTCCCAAGGCCGGCTGGCTCGAGCACAGCGGCGGTCCCGTCGAGATCGGGCATCGCGGCAACGAGTTCGGGTTCGACAGCGAGTTTCCCGTGCACACGGTGTACCTGACGCCGTTTGGCCTCGCCGACCGGCCGGTGACCTGCGGCGAGTGGCTCTCGTTCATGGAAGACGACGGTTACATCAGGCCCGAATTCTGGCTCTCGGACGTGTGGGCGGTGGTCAACGCACAGAAGTGGGATGCGCCGTTGTACTGGTCACGCGATCCCGACGACCCCCAGTCCTGGATCCAATTCACCCTGTCAGGCCCGCGCCGCGTTCGACCCGAATGAGCCCATCTGCCACATCAGCTACTACGAGGCGGATGCGTTTGCCCACTGGACCGGCATGCGATTGCCGACCGAGTCGGAGTGGGAGACGATCGCGCTCGCCCACGGGGAAGGCGACAACTTCCTGCGCGACGACGTTCTCACGACCGGGGCGCCGCACCCACGGCCGGCGATCTCCTCCAACGGCATCTTCGGTGACACCTGGGAGTGGACTTCGAGCGCCTACTCGGCTTACCCGGGCTTCCGTGCCGCTCCGGGGGCGGTAGGCGAATACAACGGCAAGTTCATGGTGAGCCAGTACGTCTTGCGCGGTGGGTGCTGTGCCACTCCGGCCGGGCACGTCCGGCCGACCTACCGCAACTTCTTCCCACCTGGTGCGCGCTGGCCGTTCGGCGGCCTGCGGCTGGCGCGGGACCCCTGAACCATGACCTACACGATCGACGTGCATCTCTCGCCGAAGGAAGTACGCAGCCAGATGCTGGCCGATGCGCTCACAGGCCTGCAGGGCGAGCAGAAGTCCATTCCCCCGGTATGGTTCTACGACGAGCGGGGCAGCCGCTTGTTCGAGGACATCACCCAACTCCCGGAGTACTACCCGACCCGAGCGGAACGTGCCCTCCTGGAGGCGCACGCCCCATCGATCGCCGAACTGTCGAAGGCCGACACGCTCGTCGAACTCGGCGCCGGGGCCTGCGAGAAGACCCGGGTATTGCTCACTGCACTCCAGGAGATCGGGTCGCTGGCCAGGTACGTCCCCTTCGACGTGAGTGATGAGTTCTTGCGGGGCGCCGCCGCCACCCTCGCCGAGGAGTACGACGCGCTCGATATCCATGTGGTCATCGGCGACTTTCACCAGCATCTCACCGAGATCCCGACCGAGGGACGGCGACTGATCGCGTTCTTGGGTGGGACGATCGGCAACCTGAACCCGACCCAGCGGGCCCGTTTCCTCTTCGACCTGAACTGCACCATGTCCAGTGACGACTCACTGCTCATCGGGACGGATCTCGTCAAGGACCGGAGCAGGCTTGTCGCGGCCTACGACGACGCAGCAGGCGTGACGGCGGACTTCAACCGCAACGTGCTGCACGTGCTCAACGAGCAACTCGGCGGGGACTTCGATCCGGATCGCTTCCGGCACGTGGCTCTGTGGAACGAGGACGAACAATGGATCGAGATGCGCCTGCGGGCCGACGAAGCGAGCGAAGTCTCGCTCGCGGGCGCCGGCATCACGGTCCACTTCAACGAGGGTGAAGACCTGCTGACCGAGATCAGCGCCAAATTCACCCCTGAACGAGTGGAGCGCGAGCTCTCCGAAGCCGGCTTCGTGATCGAGGGGATGTGGGGGGCCGAAGACGGAGAATTCCTCTTGACCCTGGCCCACCCCTTCTGCTGAGCGTCTGGCGGGGACTCAACCCACGCGTTCGCGCATCGCCTCCGGCGAGTCATCCGGTTCCGCAGCCTCTGCGGCCGCAGCGACCTCTGGCGTGAATCGGGGGCGGCGCCGCAGCCGCACCAGCCAGACAGTGAGCAGCGCCAGCAGCAACACGATCGCACCCAGACTGAGAATGCTGGCCAGCAAAAGATGGCGTGGTCGATAATGGAACGAGATCAGATCGTTTCCGGCTGGGATGTGGACCTGTTGCACGAGATCGAAGTCGTTGACCGGGATGGTCCGGGCCTTGCCGCCGTTGACCGAGACCGTGGCGCTCCACCCCGAGTCCCATGCGACGGAACGGATCACGGTTGACGGCGCTGGCGCCGTGACCCGTATGTCTTCGGACTTCGTCGTGCTGGAGACAATCCGCACAGGCAACGGACGGCCGTTCGCCGTGGAGGCAACGATGGGCTCTGCCTGTTTGCGGAGGATGAACACCGCATAGCCCTGGGAGAACCCGGCCACCTGCCACGGCCCCGGGACCAGCGCCGACGACAGGGAGCCGGCGAGCTCGTAGGGGTCTCCGGCCACAGCGATCACCGCCCGCTGCGACGGGAGTCGACCAGTCAACACCTGGACCGACAAGCCGATGGCGGCGCCGGCCGGATGGCGACCCGTGACGGTGCTCGCACCCGTGGGCACCGGGACCGCTTCGCCCCAGCGTGTCAACCCGTTCGCCAGCAGCGCGCCGAAGCGAACGGTCGTCCCTGGGCTGGCCGGGTGCTCCAGGACGAGGGTGGCAGTCTGAGGCTCGAGGGACTCCCCGTAGAACCAGGAAGCTGTCTGCCCGGCCTCGAGGGCTGGGCGGGGACCGGGGTCGAACGGGTAAGCGGTCTCGTTGAAACTAGCGCCGTAACCCCGGGGGAGGACGGGGTCCGTCCCGAAGTTCTCTGGGACCTGTGTGAAATCGTCGGATGAACGCGGCGGCGTCTGCAACGGCACGAGGAAATACTCGGGCACGGTCACGACCTCGCGCAGGTCGAGCCGGCCCAGCGTCCCCGATGAAAGTTCGCCGATGTCGAGATCGTCCTGTTCGTGCGTGTGCGTGGTCGACTCGTAGTTTCCGTTGACGATCGACGCATAGCCCGAGACGGAGGGCAGTCCGGGGATGATGTTGAGATCGGGCACTCCTTGAGGGCTGTCCGGGTAGCTCGAGTAGGTCTGGGGGTCGTAGTTGATGAGCCGCCCACCCGGCGGCAGCTTCGCAGCCATCAGCTTCTCTATCGGCGTCGTGCCGGCCAGCAGATCGTTCGGTGGTGTTGCCGCCAGCTGGCTGGTCACCCCCATCAGCCCTATGTCGATCGCCACGAAGACGGCCGCCAGGAGCGACCACGACCCGACAGTGAGGCGCGGCCGGAACCAAACCAGTACCGCTGCGCCGACGCAGAAGGCGAGGGCGATGAGAGTCGCCTCGCGGACCGTACCGACATACTGCGGATTCAGGGCGACCCCCGCGAACCTCCATACCAGCGTGCGCGGCGAAACCAGCGCCCAGATGGCCAATCCGGCGACCAGCCCGGCCGGAACGAGCACCATGATCCGGTCGTACCGTGTCGTGGGCTCGTGCAACCGCGGCGACGAGGTGCGGTCGATCCATCCGGCGAATAGGACGCACACGGCGGTGGCCACGGTGATCATGTTGCGGCTCTGTAACCGCTGATGCCCGTAGAGCGGCAGGCTGTTGAACAGATGCTCCAGCGGGGTGTTCGATCCCAACGCCAGGAGGAGCCCGAAGAGGCCGACGACGTACCACGTCAAACGGTCGCGCGGTGGAATCCGACTGGGCCAGCGCGGGTTGACGAGGGTGAGCAGCGCGACGACCGGCAAGATGCCGAGATAGATGCCGACCTCGGGCAGGTTGTACTGGCCGAAGAACTGCGCTTCACCGAGATGGCCATAGCCACCGTCGAGGTAGGGGACCAAGCCGAAGATGGCGTAGGGCCGGGGAAGGCTCCCTGCCGCCGCGAATACCCCACTCCCCCGCTGCGAGCTGCGGATTGCCTCGAGTCCCGGGATCCATTGAATGGCGGCGAGCGACAAGGCCAAAACGGCGCCGGCACCACACCTGGTGACGACCCTCCACCATCGCTCTCGGTCGAGACCGGCTGACATGACGACAAAGGCGGCGATCAGCAATGCTTCGTCGAGCATCGCCTCGGGTGCGCCGGCCAGGATGACCGTGGCATAGGCGATCCCGAGCAGGATGCTCCAGCGCCACCGTCCGTCGCGGACGATGTGCAGGACCGCCAGCAGCATCCACGGGATGGCGACGAACCCCTCCGTCATGTCCACGTGGTTGACCTGGCTCAACACGGGCCCCGCGAACGTGTACGTCGCGGCGGCGAGAACGCACGCCACCGTCGAGAGCTTCAGTGCTCGCAGGAAGACGTACATGCCCACGGCGATGGCCGAGAACAAGAACACCTCGGTGGCCACCCAGGCGGCGCGGTCGGGCAAAATGACGAACAATCCGGTCAAGGGATAGAACGCGCCGGCGTTGAAGTCGGCCATGAGTGGCGTCCCGCTGAAGATGTACTGGTTCCAGAAGGGCAATTGGCCGTGACGCAGCATCGAGCCCACCAGGACATGGAGCGGGAAGTTCTGCTGCAGGTTGTCGCCGGTGATCAGCAAATGGCCGCCGATCAGATCCGGGAGGACGAACGCGGCCGTCGGAACGGCAATCAGCACGACATAGGGCCACAGGGGTCCGACGTGTGCTCGGAGTCTGTTCACTGGCGAGGAGATGCCTTCCGGGGTGCCTGGACTGTGCGCTGCCGCGCCTACGGACCGGCGCAGCGCGATCGGCGCAAGCTAGCCCCTCACCCTGTGGACCTGCACAGCGCTCAGCGAGGTCGCTCCGTCGGGGATTCCGCCGCCTGCGGCTTCGCCGTCCGGGAAAGAGTGCTCGAGGTGGAGCGCCACGACACCCTCGGGTCAAGGGCGGAGCGCTCGAGCCGGTCGATGTGGGTGCGGGCGATGGACAAGAGGTCGCCCAGCAGCTCCTCACCGAGGAGGAACGGCAGGAGGCCCAGGTCGAGCAGTTTCGTGTGGGCCGCCCGGTAGTAGTGCTCCTCCAGCTCCACCCTGGGGTCATCCAGATGCACGATCTCGGCGCCGCCGACTGCGTCCGAGACCTTCTGCGCCAGTTCGCCGATCGAGAAGGATTCGGTGAACTGGTTGAACACGCGAAACTCACCCGCGTCGGCTGGGTTGCGGATGGCCAGCTCGATGCACGCCAGCGTGTCACGGATGTCCAGGAAGCCTCTCGTCTGACCACCCTTGCCGTAGACCGTCAACGGCTCGCCTGCGGCCGCCTGAATGACGAACCGGTTGAGCACGGTCCCGAAGACGGCGTCGTAGTCGAATCGGGTCGCCAGCTCCGGGTGCAACGTGGTCTCCGGGGTCGACTGGCCGTAGACGACCCCCTGGTTGAGGTCCGTCGAGCGGAGGCCCCAGGCCCGGCAACAGAACGCGATGTTGTGGCTGTCGTGGACTTTTGACAGGTGGTAGAAGCTTCCCGGCTGCTTCGGAAACGGCAGGATGTCTGTGCGTCCCCTGTGCGTGATCTCGATGTAGCCCTCTTCGATATCGATATTGGGAGTGCCGTACTCCCCCATGGTGCCCAACTTGACGAGGTGGATGGACGGATCGAGCTCGGCGATGGCGTAGAGAAGGTTCAACGTGCCGACGACGTTGTTCACCTGTGTGTAGACGGCATGCTTGCGATCCACCATGGAGTACGGGGCGCTGCGCTGCTCGGCAAAGTGGACGATGGCGTCAGGTCGGAAGCTGCCCACCATTTCGTGGACGAAATCCTCTTCGGTCAGGTCTCCGATGAAGAGATCGAGCTCGTTGCCGGACACGTTCTCCCATCGCTCGACACGGCGGTGCAGCGAAGCGATCGGGACGAGGGAATCCACCCCCATTTCCAGGTCGTATCCCCTACGGGCGAAGTTGTCGGCTACCCCGACCTCGTAGCCCGCCCTGGAGAGATGTAACGCCGTCGGCCAACCCAGATACCCGTCGCCCCCCAGGACCAGAACTCGCACCTGACACCTTCCATTTCCGTGACAGACAGATTTCACATGCGTGACAAGCAGAGTCTTCTCCTGTACGCTGGGAGCGACCTGAGAATCCTGTTAAGGAAGGTCTCGGGTTCCCAAAATCGATGACAGCTGTGACAGAATCACTGCAGTTTCATGAAGATTTCCGCTCCCGCGGTGAAGCACCGCGGCGGCTCACGTAAGGATCACCAGATGGAGCTCGTGTCCCCGAGCGCGATCACCACCTCCACACCTCCCCACAGCGATGACGTCGACGCGCCGGGGCACGAAGCGCGTCAGCTCGGCGTCGTGCGCACGGCGTTCCTCGGGCTCCTCGGCAGCTCGGCAATCGTGGTTGGGGCGGTGCTCGGAGGCCAGTCCTTCGAGACCCACCTCGCCGGCTCCTGGTTCTTCGGTATGCCGGGAGGTCCCTTCGGTTCGTTCGGCTCCGACAGTTCCCTCCCGCCCATCGCATCCCTCGCGCTCGTGTTCGGTGGGCTCATCCTCTTGAGCAGAGTGTGGCTCGGCTTTCTGCGTCACCTGAACAGCCACCACGGCTTCCCGGTCAAGCGCGTCGTGCTCGTCGTGGCGATCTGGGCCGTGCCGTTACTCCTCGCGCCGCCGCTCTTCAGCCGGGACGTCTACACCTACTCGGCGCAGGGCGAGATGATGAGCCACCACATCAACCCGTACTCGTACGGGCCAGAAGTGCTCGGGGCGACGTCCTTCAACCAGATGGCCGACACGGTGTGGTCGGGAACGGAATCGCCCTACGGACCCACCTTCCTCAGCGTGGACGGTCTGCTCGACCAGGCCTCGGGCCACCAGATCCTGCCTGACCTCGTCCTTCTCCGTCTGCTGGAGGTGGCTGGGCTCGCGCTGGCCGTGGCCGCGACGCCGACGCTGGCCCGGTCACTGCGACACGACCCTGCCCATGCCGTCCTGATCGGAGTGGGGTCACCCCTTGCGCTGCTGGCGCTCATCGGGGGGGCCCACAACGACGCCTTGATGGTCGGGCTGTTGCTGGCGGGCCTCGCCGTCGCCAAGCGCTTCGGCACGGTGCCCGGGGTCATCCTGTGTGCGCTTGCGGCGGGGGTGAAGTCCCCCGCACTGCTCGGAGTGCTGTTCCTCGGGTGGGTGTGGGCCGGGAGAGAGGCCTCCATCCGGCGACGCATCGGGCACACTGCCGTGGCGGGAGCGATTGCACTGGCCACCATGGAAGTGGTCTCGCTGCTTTCCGGCACCGGCTGGGGCTGGATCCGCACGACGACCACGGCGGACGCCACCTTCACCGGGGTGACCCCCATCAACCTCGTGGCCCGTTCGGTCTCCATCATGAGCCATGTGGCCCAGGTCCCGATCTCGGTCTTGGCGGTCCGTCCCGTCTTCATGGTGCTTGGGCTGCTCATCGCCGTCTACGTCGGCTTCCGGCTGCTGCTCCGGTCCCCTCGTGACGGGGTCGTCCGCTGCCTCGGCCTGACCCTGCTGGTGCTCGCCCTTCTCGGGCCCATCGTGTGGTCCTGGTACGTGACCTGGGGCGTGATCGTGGTTGCCCCGGCCGCCATTGGACGCCTTCGGACGGCGTCGATCGTGATCAGCACGTTCTGGGCCTTTGTCGGCATGACGACAGTCCACGGCATCTACATGCGACTCCTGCACACTTTCGCATTGACCGACCTGCTCCTGATCGCCACACTGCTCGCGGTGGCCATCACGCCGATCGGCCAGTTCACCGGTCGGCGACGCGCGCAGCTGCCACGCCTGAAGCCAGGTGTCCTCACCGGCAGCAGCCCTGGACCCAGCGCCGCGATCTGAATCCGTCGCCCCGGTTGGCGGGTCGGCGCGACCGCTCTCAGTCGGCCAGGTCGGCCGCTGACACGATGTGTTCCGGTCGAACCCGCACCAGGAGCTCGCCCGCCACGCCGTTGCGGTTCCCGTACTCCTCGGCCCGCTCGGCGCCCATGTAACGACCACCGAGGCGGCTGGCCCACCGGCGCACCTCGCCGGGATCATCACTGATCTCGGCGACGCCTTCCACCACCACGAAGCTGAACGGCGGGCGATCGTCGTCCACGCACAGTGACACCCTCGGTTCACGCCGAAGGTTCCGGGCCTTGACGGTCGACGCGCCTGTGTTGAACAGAAGCGACCCATCGTCGTCGAGGTCGTACCAGACCGGCGCGATGTGCGGTCGACCGTCGGGGCGCACCGTGGCCAGTTTGGCGGTCCTCGCCGGGAGCGCCACCAGGAACGCTCGCACCTCCGCGTCGGACATGGGTAGGTAGGCCATCAGGCGGTCGACGCCGGCGCCGTCGCCCGCTGCGAGGGCAATCCGCTCACCCGGGCGTTCCTCCGTTGGCCGTGTACGTCTCGGTCCACGCCTGGATCATCGGTCCGAAGGCGGCCGGGTTGTACGCGTCCTCCTCGTACGAGAACTTCATGTCGCCGGCATAGTGCAAGACCGTGATGTTGTGGGCCTGGTGCACCGATCCGTCGCCCGGATCCTTCATGCGGTTCTCAATCCGGCACACCCACCAGCCCCGCTCCTCGTCGCACACACACCATGCGTGCGGAAACGAGTTCATGTCCTTGTTCGGCCACTCCGCCATGAGCGGCGCGATCCAGGCATAAATCTCATCGGGCCCGCGGAAGGTGCCGAACGTGTGCTCGAGATACTCTGCGTCTTCGGTGAAGAGGTCGGCCCATTGTCGCCACTCGCCGCTGGCCGCGCACCGGCCTGCCGTGTCCATGTAGTGCTGGTGCGCCTGCTCCAGCTCTTCCCGGCTCCACTTCTGTGTCATGACTTCAGTATCCATTCGCTCATGGTGACACTGCGCAACGTGCTCAGATCGACGAACGCATTGATCTCCTCGATCATTTGCGTGACGTTGGCATTCATGCGTCCGGGGTCTCCGTCCGCACAGTAGAACAGCATCGGGTCGGTGACGTGCTCCAGGGAGGGCCATGCCTCCTCCACGATCCCCGCCACCGGTGGCGCCCCGTCAGTGATCGGCCGGAACACCGCGTTGCGGACGTAGCGAGTACGAGGCTGGATCTGCTCGGTGATGGGCGAGATCCTGGTGTGCCAGCGCGTGATCCACTCGTCGAAGCTCTGATCGGGGTGCTGCTGCAGCAGGGCCACCGTGAGGACTCCGGGCGATCGCTCCCCGTCGGGCCACGAGCGCGGCGGCGCCCACTGGTTCCCGCCGTAGTCGCGATAGAGGGACTCGACGACGGAATAGCCGGCCAGGCGCACGGCCTCGGCTTGGAGGACCTCCTCGAACGGGACCCGCTGTTCGATCGAGTCCACCCACAGCGAGACGAGCCCGTGGAGCGGGGTCTCGCCCTCCGGGGTCGGGACCGGAGCCGGGATATCGCTCGCGGGGTCCCAGACGTCGATGGTCAGGCCCACGGGGTCCAGCGACAGCAGTTCCTCCCCCACCCGACCGAGCATGACCTCGGCCGCTTCGGACCTGGTGGTCTTCTCACCCAGCCACGTCAGATACATCAGCTTCTCCATGTCGCTCCTCCCCTCACCACGCGAGCCCGAGCGCGTTGCGCATGG
The DNA here is from genome assembly GCA_963741995.1 of uncultured Acidimicrobiaceae bacterium. Taxonomy (GTDB): domain Bacteria; phylum Actinomycetota; class Acidimicrobiia; order Acidimicrobiales; family RAAP-2; genus Bog-473. Next base: position 263,667 of record CAVUKI010000009.1, on the reverse strand, counting down.
TGGCCTCGAACTCCGCGTCGCTGAGCGTCCGCCGCAGTTGCAGCACCATGGTCGCGTCGTCACCGACCTCGACCCGCAACGGAGTGGTCGGGTCCTCCAGGGCGTCAGCCACTGCCATCCCCACCAGTTCGGGTCCCGGCCGGCCCTCGGGCCCGGTCAGGGTGCTCGCGGAGGCGCTCCATTGGGCATGCAGGTCGGCGTAGACCGCCGGACCCGGATGGTCGTCGCCGTGCTTCATCCCCGGAGCGATGTAGCCGGGCTCAATGATCACCACGCGGATCCCGAAGTGACCGAGCTCGAAGTAGAGCGACTCGGACAGCGCTTCGAGGGCGTGCTTCGACGCCGCATACGGGCCCTCCAGGGGCGTGCCGACCCTGCCCTGCACCGAGCTGACATTGACCAGGACCCCGCTGCCGCGCTCGCGCCACTGGGGCACCACGGCCTGGGCCATGCGCAAGGGGCCGACGGTGTTCACCTGGAGCACCCGGCTGAAGGAGTCGAGCGGATAGCTCTCCAGCGGGCCGGAGCCGGGCAGCCCGGCGTTGTTGACGACGGCGTCGAGCTCGCCTGCGGCCGCCACGGCCGCTTCCACCGATGTGTCATCGCTGACGTCGAGTTCCAGCAGCTGGGCCGCCGGCAGCCCGCCGAGCAGTTCGGGGTTCCGCGCCGTGGCCACCACGTCGTGACCACGTGCCGCCAATACCTCGACCGTGGCACGCCCGATGGCGCGCGCCGCGCCCGTCACGAGCACTCGCACGCTCAGACCGTCCCAGCGGGAGCGAGGCCGACGAGCTCCGCACTCACCTGCCATAACCGCTGCGCCGCCTCGGGGTCCTGGGCCCAGCGCCGGGGCGTCCTCGGCTTGCACTTGACGAAGTACTCGCCACTGACGCCCTCCACTTCGGAGGACGAGGCCAGGTACACGGAGGTCCGGGCGCCCTTGGCTGGCGAGAGAAAGAAGGGACTGGCGATCTTGATCCCGAAGGCCAGAAACCCTCGCGCATCGCCGTCGCCCCCGTACCCAGTGCGCACCGTCCCCGGATGCAGTGAATTCGCCGTGACCCCCGTGCCTTCTGAGCGCCGAGCCAACTCCAAAGTGAACAAGATGTTGGCCAGCTTGGACTGGCCGTACACCCGCATCCCGCGGTAGTGCCCTGTGGACTGCAGATCATCGAAGGGGATCCCCTTGCGGGCCGTGTTGTGGGCGGTGGACGCCACGTTCACCACCCGGGCCGGGGCCGAAGCCGTGATGCGTTCGAGCAGCAAGTTCGTCAAGAGGAACGGGCCGAGATGGTTGATGGCGAACGTGGCCTCGTAACCGTCCACCGTCTCGGCGCGCTCGGTCAGCACGAGGCCCGCGTTGTTGACGAGCACGTCCAGCCTCGGCGCCTGCTCCAGGATCTCCGCCGCGCCGCGCCGGACGGACGCCAGGTCGGCCAGGTCGAAGACGACGAGCTGGACCTGGCCCTCACCGTGGAGTCGTTGCGTGATGGCCGCCACCGCCGCACGGCCCTTGTCTGCGTTCCGAGCCGTGACCAGCACCCGGGCCCCCATGGAAGCCAGGGCAGCGGCCGTCTCGAACCCGATGCCGGAATTGCCACCGGTGACGACCGCTGTCTTCCCCTGCATGTCCGGCACCGCGCACAGCCTCCTCATGACGAGCAGGCGTCAGCATTCCACAAGGTCGGCCGACCGACGGGCCCTCAGCGCCAGGTATCACGTACTTCGACGAGACCACGCTCCGGGTCGAGGAAGCTGCTGCTCAGCGTCCGTTCCGCGGTGCGCATCCGCCACTGGAGCAACTCCCTGGTGGCTTCCCAGGCGGCGGCGACGCCGGCGTCGGCACCGTCCTCGCCCAGGAGGTTGTGTCTCTGTTCCGGATCGCTGGAGAGATCGAACAACAACGGAGGCAACAGGGCGGCGTCAGCCCCGAACTGGACGTACTTGTACTTCGGCCCGCGGGATACCGCCAGCGCGCAGTGGCTCATCGGGATTCCGAAGGCCCGTTCGGCCACCAGGTGGGCCGGGTCCGCGAAGCTCCATTCGAAGTGCGCCGTGTCGCGCCAGTGGGCGGGGGCCGGCTCGCCGCGCAGGAAGGGACCGAGCGACCAGCCATCGGCCTGCAGGGGCACCTCGACTCCCATGAAGTCGCAGATCGTCGGCAGCACATCGACGGATTCGGTGACGGCCTCGACGATTTTCCCTCGCGCCCCATCGGCCTCCGAGCGCGGGTCCACCACGATCAACGGGACGTGATAGCTCTCGTCCCAGAAGCCGAGCTTCTCGAGCAGCCAGTGATCGCCGCCCATCTCGCCATGGTCGCTGGTGAGCACCACAAGGGTCGACTCGGCCAAACCGCTGCGCGTGAGGTACTCGAAGAGCGGAGCCAACCCATCGTCGACCTCGCTCTGTGCTCCGTAGTAGGTCGCCCGTAGCTGCCGGCGCTCCCGGTCTTCTTTGGGCGCGCCCACCCCGCGGGCCGCCATGGCGAACGCACCCAATGGATGAATCGCACCCTCTTCTTCCGGAGTGGGGCACCCGACGAACGGTCCCACCGCCTCGGCCGCATAGCGGTCGTGGTACCCGATCGGGTTCCGGCGCGGCGGGTGGGGCCGGATGAAGGACGCATGGACGAAGAAGGGAGCGTCGCCGTTCTGCTCCAACCACTCGACGACGGCTCGGCGCACAAAGCTCGTTTGGGAGAGCTCGACGGGAAAGCGTGCCGGCGCCCAGGTCGAACCGTGGTCGTTGGCGCCCTGGAAGCCTTCTATCGGCTCGTAGAGATCATGCGGGTTGGACGGGACCTCGAAGCCCTGCGCGGCGAGCCAACGTCCCCACGCCGGGCTCCCCTTTTCCCAGGGATCCTCCAGCAGGGCGCGAAATCCCGGGAGTACGCCCTCGTAGCTGAACAGTCTCGGGTCGCCGGCAGGGACGGTGCGCGGATCGACGGACGAGTCGGTGTACCCGAAGAGCACCGGGTCGTAGCCCGCTTCACGGGCCAACAGCGCGACATTGGTGAACCGGGCGTCCAAGGGAGTCCCGTTGAGAATGGAGCGATTGCGGTGTTGGTATGTGCCGGTGTAGAGGCACGCTCGCGATGGCCCGCACGGCGCAGCGTTGGCCCAGTGGTTGGCGAACAGAACCCCTCGGCTCGCCAATGCGTCCAGGGTGGGCGTCTCGACGACCGGATGACCGAGGGCTGACAAGCAGTCTCCGCGCCACTGGTCGAGCGTGATGAAGAGGACGTTGCGGGGCGGCGGCATGCCCAACTCTTGCCGATGTCACGAACCCTCGGCCGGACCGGCCGCCCGAAGGCGCGGCGCCCGATCACGGTCGAGCTCAAGACGTACGGACAGTCGCTCCTCCGAGCTTCGTCCCGAACTCGATCAACCAGGCCCCGAGCCGTGGTGCCACGGCTCGGTGCACTGCTCGGCCACCGGGTACCGGGAGTCCGGTGGCCGAGCGCTGCATCGAGGCGGCCTTACTCGTCGCCGCCTCACCGCGGCTCACTCGCCGCGGTCCAGCCGAAGCCATCAGATCCCGCCGGTGGGCGTCGGCCTGCGACTGCACTGCCCTCGTCTGGATCATCCGTTCACCTCGCTTGCTTCTGTTGTTGCCGAATCACAAATCCCACCCAACGAATGTCCACACTACCCGATAGTTGACATGAATTCAAGAATATTCTAATATAGACGCATGCCTATGTTTACTGAAGAGACCACAGGCCCCAGGACGAAGTCGGTCAGTGCCACACCCTCGCTGGCAACCGATCTCTCCTGGCTCCTCTCCGTTGCCGCCCGTCCCTCCATGCAGGCCCGATATCCGAAGCTGGCCGAGATGTTCAAGGGCCGGGAAGACCTCGCCGACCGGGTCCGGACCTTCTGGAACGATTCGTCGGAGGAGACCTGCTTCACCGAGATGCAGGTTCTGGCCCAACACGCCGGGGCCATAAGTGCAACCGACCCGGACGAGCTGTGGGCCGCCCTCGAGGAAGCGGTGGCCACGGTCCGGCTCGATCTGGCCATGCCGTCGGAGAGTCCCGGGGACCGGGAGATCTTCCTCGACCGCTTTCGCCGGCTGCGGGAGTCGCCCGAGCTCCTGCGTTCGTACCTCGCCCTCCTCGAAGAGGTCTGGGCGCCCGTGGACGAGATGTGGCAACAGGCGCTGCCCATCCTGGAAGAAACAGGGCGCCACCTCATTGCGCAGTACGAGCGAGGTCGATCACTGGAGTCATTCATAGCGAAGGGCTGTGACATCTTGGAAGAGCGGATGCCCGAGATCCTGGCCAACGTCGAGGCCGGAGAGCCGCTTCTCTTCATCCCCTGCCTGTTCTTCGGCTCGAGCATGTACATCGAGGTCTCGGGGCTCGTCATCATCGGAACCGGCGTCGGCCAGGGTGACGTCGTTGCCCGGGCCCGCACCGAGTCGGTGGCGCGACGGCTCAAGGCAGTGGCCGATCCCACCCGTCTGGCGCTCCTGCACTCGCTGGCGAGCGCACCGAGCACCGTGGGCGAGTTGGCGATGCTCTTCCGGCTGGCCCAACCCACCGTGAGCATGCACGTCAAGTTGTTACGGGAGAACGGGTTGGTCCGCTCGGAGCGCCACGGCGGACGGCTTCGGCTCAGCGCGGACGCCGCCGCGGTCGAGCTGCTGCTCGACGAGCTCCGTCAAGCGGTGCTGCTGAGAGCCGGCGAGGCTCAGCCTGCGGGTGCCAGCACGACGGGGAGCGACCTGACCCCCGCGACCGTGGTCGAGCGCACCCTCTCCGCCGTACCCGTGATGTCGTAGGACGGGAAGCGCCCGAGAAGCTCTTCCACGAAGATCCTCGCCTCCAGGCGGGCGAGGCTCGCCCCGAGACACACGTGCTCGCCGAAGCCGAAGGCGACGTGCATCGGATTGGCGGCCCGCCGCACGTCGAACCGTGCCGCGTCATCGCCGAAAACCCGCTCGTCCCGGTTCCCCGACGCGTACAGCATGCACAGGTAGTCGCCGGCACTGATCGCGGTGTCCGCCACCACGGCGTCCTCGGTGGCGGTGCGGCAGAACGCATGGACCGGCGTGACCCAACGGAGGCACTCCTCCACTCCCCCGGGCACCAACGACACGTCAGAAGCCAGGGCGGCGCGTTGGTCGGGGTGCTCGTGCAGGACGACCGCCGTCCCCGACAACAGGGTCCGGGTGGTCTCGTTTCCAGCCACGAGCAGCGTCAGGAGAAACATGAACAGCTCCTCCCTGCTGAGCGGGCATCCGTCGACTTCGCTGCCCACGAGCAGTGAGACCAGATCGTCCCCCGGGCGTTCGCGCTTGGACCGGATGTGCTCGACGATGAACCCGGAGAGCTCGCCGAGCGCCGCCATGGTCTCGTCGGCCGGCAGGTCGGGCGATTCGATGGCGGCGTCGGACCAGCCGCGAAAGTCCTCCCGGTCCGACTCGTCGATCCCGAGGAGCTCTGCGATCACGATCAACGGGAATGGTGCCGCGAGCTCGGCGACGAAATCGATCTCGTCGCAGGGCTCGGCGGCGTCGAGCAAGGTCGAGGCGCTCTTGCGGATCGACTCAGTTAAGCCCGACATGGCCCGCGGCGTGAACCGACGGTTGACCAGGCCCCGGAAGACGGCATGCTCGGGGGGATCCATGTGGAGGATGGAGCGCGCCGACATGGGAGCCTCGCTCCCCCGCATCGGGTCATTGACCAACGCGCCCTGTCCCGAGCAGAAGTGACCCGGGTCGCGGCTCAGAGTGCGGATGTCCTCGTAGCGGCTGACAACCCAGAAGCCGGGGGCACACTCGTGGACCGGGGCCTCGGAACGCAGCCTTGCCAAGACGTCGTAGTAGTCACCCCGGAGGAAGAATGCAGCATCGCGGGGGTCGATCTCGCTGAGGTCGAACTGGCCCCGCTGGTCCCCGGACACGGAGCGAGCGTACTGTGCCGCGGCGCACGCACCCGAGTCTGACTGCACGCTTGGCGAGGGGTTCGACAAGGCGGGCGTTTTGGGCCCGTCACCCGGCCTCGGCGGCGGCCTCCAGGCGCGCCAGCAGGATGTCCCCCATCGGATTGTCGCGCCGGCGCGCCTCGCCGGTGATGCGCTGGTGCCGGTCGTTGATGGCCAGGGCACGCACCAGGGCGAACACCTCGTGCCAGGCGAGCTCTTTCACTTCGTACCCGCTGCGTCGCTCGTAGCGCTCCAACGCCTCGGCGGGGCCGGGAAGGCCGGGAAGCCGTCCTCCGAACAACTCCTCCATCATGAATTCGAGGCCGAAGTGCCAGCCGAGATCCATTTCACGGGGACCGAGCGAGGCCAAGTCCCAATCGAGCACCGCAGTGAGGCGGCGCTCGGGATCGAAGACGAGGTTGCCCAGGCGGACATCGCCCCACAGCAGGACGGCGGCGCGCTCCGCCGGCACATGGCGGACGCACCAATCGAGAGCCTGTTCCAGCGCCGGCAGCGGATCGCCCTCCGAGGACCACCCCACATAGCCGACCCAACGCTCCACCGCGTCCCGCAGCCGCATCCCCGGCAACGCGGACCTCAGACCGTTCCCTTCCCAGTCGACGGCATGGATGTCGGCGACCGCGTCAATGAGGCGGTCGTGCATGACGCGTTGGAGCGCGGGCCCGGCGTCACGCACGTAGGGATCGAAGAAGGGCGCCGGCCCGGGGATGTCGCCCACCACACGCGGCATGGCCAGGAAGGACGAGCCGATCCACTCGGGATCGGTGACGGACACCGCCGGCGCCGGGCGCGGGCACGCCCGATGCAGCGACGGCGTTCTGCACCAGCGCCTGCGGGCCGAGGTCGTAGTCCGGGAACGTGGGCTCGAGCGGCGGCAAGCGCACCACCATTCCCGGATGCGCGGGGCCGAGGTCGACAAGGACGGTCTCGTTGGCCTGGCCGCCCTGGGCACGCGCCAGCCCGAGCAGCTGGACCTCCCCGGAACCGCCCCCGGAACCGCCCTCGGCGCCCGCCAGACCACGCACGACTTCCGGATGGGCCGTGACCCAGCGGGCCAAACCCGTCCTGAGTGCAGCGTCGTCGCGCGTCGCTCCCGTCGCCATCTACGGAAGATAGACGTCGGCGCGCCAGCGGCCCGTCATCTCGGCCCGACAGAGGGCAGTGCCGGCGCGCACCGACCAGGACAGGACGTCGGCCTCCCCGACGGCCACCGGCGTCCGCACCAGCAGGCCCCGCCGGGCATGGTCCTGGCGCACCACCCATCCGACGGGCAACGTCACGCCGGCCTCCGCCAGTCGTGCCATGGCCTTGCCGCCGGTCGGATGCATGATCCCGACCGTCAGCCCTTCGGTCTCGCTTCGATCCTTCTTGGGCGGCATCAGCGTCGTCATGGTCACCGGCGCCGCGTTGTTGCCGAAGAACGCGAACAGCCCCGCCCTGGGGTGCACGTCGGACGCCTCCTCGTCGATCCCGGGCAGAAGGTTGACCCAACCGCTGCCGGCGGCGCGCAACGCCCGCAGCGCGTCTGCGACGGCCGAGACGTCGGGCGGCGTGAAGTCGATCGTCTTCTTCTGGCGCCCGCTGCTCACCGGCGCAATCCTGACACCAGCCACTCGACGACCTCGGCTGCCGGCCGCGCCCTGGCTCGGCCGAACCGGGTTCCCGCGTACAGGCTCATGTGGTGCAGGTCACCGGCGCGGGCGGCCGCGACGCGCAGCGGTCGGGTTGCATTGTTGATCTCGGGATAGGCCGCCGGCGCCCCGGGATGGTCCGCCATCATGGCGTTGACGAGGGCGCGCGCCCGCCGGCCGCTGAAAGCGCGCGTGACGGCGGTCCTCGTCAACGCGCCCGCGGCGAGGGCATCCTTCTGCGCCGCCGGCGCACCGCTCTCGGGACAGCGCAGGAACGCCGTGCCCGCCTGGACCAGGTCCGCCCCCCGGGCCACCAGATCGGCCACGTCCTCGGGACCACCCACTCCGCCGGCGGCCACGAGCGGCACGAGGGTGCGCCGGCGTATGGCGGCGAGCAAGGACCGCACGGGCCGGTCCTGATCCGCCCGGTCGGTATTGGCCAGGCTGCCGCGGTGGGCGCCGGCCTCAACACCCTGCAGCGCCAGCGCGTCGGGTCCCGCCCGCAGGGCCACCTCGGCCTCCTCGGGCGTCGTCACTGTGAGCAGGACGGTGGACCCTGCCGCCTGCAACGCCCGGATCACGTCGGCCGAAGGGATCCCGAAGGTGAAGCTGACCGCGGCAGGCGGCGCGGCCAGGACGGCACGGAGCTTGGCGGGGTAGTCGTCGTCGTCCCACGACGCCTCGCCGGGCCTCACCCCGAGGGCGGCTGCGTCGCGCTCCAGCTGGGCGAGATACGCGGCCAGACCCGCGGGGTCGGCCGTCGGCTCGCCCGGGACGAACAAGTTCACGCCGAAGGTTTCGACGCCGGCAGCCCGGACGGCCGCCATGTCGTCGGCCAGAACGGGACCCGTCGTGTACCCGCCGGCCAGGAAGCCCAGCGCTCCCGCCCCGGCGCTCGCCACCACCAGGTCGACCGTCGACGGTCCGCCGGCCATGGGCGCCACGACGAGCGGCCAGCGGGAGAGCGGGCGGAGCGGCACCCCCGCACTCTTACCCACGGCGCGCGCCGGCCGCTACGGTGGGCCTCCTCGTGGACCTGGACCTCGTCGACACGCTGCGCGGAACCGGCGCGGTGCGCCAGTTCCATCCTGAGCCCGTCGGGGACGAGGTGCTCGCCCGGCTGCTCGACACGGCCCGCTTTGCACCGAGCGGCGGCAACCGGCAGGGCTGGCGGGTCATCGTCGTGAAGGACCCCGCCGCCCGCGTGGCGTTGCGCGACCTCTACCTGAGCGGTTGGTACGAGTACCTGGCCATGGTCTCGGCCGGCCTGGTGCCCTGGGCGCCGGTGACCGACCGTGAGGCCGAGGCGGCCGCGATCGCCAACGCCGCGCCGTTCGCCGAGGCCGGCGCGGCCTCACCCGGCTTCGCCGAGACGCTCGATACCGCGCCCGCCCTCCTCCTCGTTCTGGCCGACCTGGCCGCGCTCGCCGCAGTCGATCGCGACCTCCCCCGCTACACGCTGGTCGGTGGCGCTTCCATCTACCCCTTCGTCTGGAGCCTGCTGCTCGCCGCCCGGACCGAGGGCCTCGGCGGTGTCATGACCACCATGCCGGTGCGGCAGGAGGACGACGTGCGCGCGCTGTTCGGCATTCCCCCCACCGTGGCGGTGGCCGCCCTCGTGGCGCTGGGCCGCCCGGTGACGGCACCGCGCCGGCTGCGGCGCGCGCCGGTGAGCTCTTTCGCCTGGGTCGACCGTTTCGACGGTCGCCCGGTGTCTGGGCCCTGATCCAGCTCGTTTGGGGCGCCCCACCCCGGCCGTGGTCAAATGGGCCATGGCCCAGAACGTCCTCGGTGAAGCTCTCGAGCCCTGCAACTTCGATCCGGTCACCGGCTTCTACCGGGACGGTTGCTGCAACACCGGAGCCGAGGACTTCGGTGTCCACACGGTCTGCACCCGGGTCACCGCCGACTTCCTGGCCTTCTCGGCGTCGGTCGGCAACGACCTGTCGACGCCGCACCCCGAGTTCGGCTTTGCCGGCCTGCAGCCCGGGGACCAGTGGTGCCTGTGCGCGGCCCGCTGGCAGGAGGCGTTCGAGGCCGGCATGGCGCCGTCCGTCGTCCTGGCCGCCACCCACGCCGCCACCCTGGAATGGGTGCAGCTGGGCGACCTGGTGACGCACGCCATCTAGTCTCCAGCCCCGAGGTCGCCGAACCGGAGGTCGTCCATGGCGCAGAGCTCGCAGCACACCGTCGTCAGCGTGGACCGGGTGATCGACGCGCCGCCCGGCGCCATCTTCGCCATTGTGGCCGACGCCACGCGCCACCCCGAGATCGACGGCTCGGGCCAGCTCGTCAGGGCCAAGGACGGGGCAGCCCATCACCTGGCCCTGGGCTCGACCTTCGGCATGTCGATGAAGATGGGCGTGCCCTACTCCGTGACCAACACCGTCATTGAGTTCGAGCAGGACCACCGCATCGCCTGGCAGACCGTGCTGTCGGGCCCACTCGGCCGCTTCCTCGGAGGACGCATCTGGCGCTACGAGCTCGAGCCGGTGGACGGCGGGACCAAGGTGACCGAGTCCTGGGACCTCAGCCGGGACAAGCAGGCGTTCTTCTTGCAGTATCCCAAAGTCGGTCAGCACACGGCCGCGTCCATGTCCAAGACACTCGACCGGCTGGCGGAGATCACCGCACGGTGACCGGCGCCGCCATCGACATCGACGCCGCGTGGGAGCAGCGCATCCTGCCTGCGCTGAGCGAGTACACCCGTATCCCGTGCCTCTCCCCCGCCTTCGACCCGGACTGGGAGGAGCGCGGCGCCATCGCGGCGGCGGCCGAGCTGCTGGCGGCGTGGGCACACGACCAGGACCCCGCGTTGACGGTCGAGATCATCACGCTCCCGGGCCGCACCCCCCTGCTGCTGATCGACAACGGCGGCAGTGGCGATCCCGTGGTCGTGTACGGCCACATGGACAAGCAGCCGCCGCTCGGCGAATGGCGCAGCGGCCTCGGGCCCTGGGAGCCGGTGCGCGAAGGCGACCTCCTCTACGGGCGAGGGACGGCCGACGACGGTTACGCGACGTTCGCCGCCGTGACGGGTCTGGTGGCGGCGGGCGGCGGCCAGGGTCGCGTGCTCGTCCTCATCGAGGCGAGCGAGGAGAGCGGCAGCCCCGATCTGGCGGCGCACCTGGAGAACCTCAAGGACCGCATCGGCACGCCCCGGCTCGTCATCTGCCTCGATTCGGGCGGGCTCAGCTACGACCGCTTGTGGCTGACGTCGTCGCTCCGGGGCAACCTGGTCGCCACGGTGAAGGTCGACGTGCTGACCGAGGGCATCCACAGCGGGCAGGGCGGCGGCGTGGTCCCGACCTCGTTCCGCATCCTGCGTCGCATGTTGTCGCAGATAGAGGACGAGGCGACCGGCCGCATCCTCCTGCCGGAATTGCAGGGGGCGGGGATCCCCGACGCGCACCGGGCCAACCTCACCGCACTGGCGGCCGAGTTCCCCGACAGCGCCGCGCCCGTCGTCGACGGGCTGCGCCTGCTCACGCCCGACCCCGTCGATCGCCTCGTGGCCCGCACCTGGGGCGCCGCCCTGGAGGTCACCGGCGCCGACGGCCTCCCCAAGCCCCAGGACGGGGGCAACGTGCTGCGGCCCTCGACGACGCTCAAGTTCTCGCTCCGGCTCCCCCCCGACGTCGATGCGCAGGTGGCGACCGATGCCCTGATCTCGGCCATCCGGACCGACGAAGGGGCGCACGTCACCATCGACATGGAAGCGGCGGCCGACGGGTGGATCGCTCCCCCGCTGGAGCCGGGCATCGCGGCGACGCTCTCGGCCGTCTCCCGCGAGTGCTTCGGGCGCGAGCCGGGCTTCGTCGGCGAGGGCGGCTCCATCCCGTTCCTGGCCGACCTGCAGCGCGGGTTCCCCGGCACGCAGTTCGTGGCGACCGGTGTCCTCGGGCCGCACTCCAACGCCCACGGACCCAACGAGTCCCTCCACATCCCGATGGGCAAGGCCGTGACACACGCCGTCGCCGCGTTGCTGTCATGACGGACGGACCGCTGTCGGGCAGGGTGGCGCTGGTCACCGGCGGCAGCCGCGGGCTGGGCCGCTCCATGGTGCTCGCCTTCGCAGAGGCCGGGGCCGATGTCGTCATCACCAGCCGCAAGCTCGACGCCTGCGCGGCGGTGGCGTCCGAAGTCGAGGCCCAGGGCCGCCGTGCCCTCCCGGTGGCCTGCCACATCGGGCACTGGGACGAGATCGACGGCCTGGTGGAGCAGGCCTACGCCGCCTTCGGCCGCGTCGACGTCTTGGTCAACAACGCCGGTATGTCACCCCTCTACCCCGACCTCACCTCGGTGACCGAAGACCTGTGGGACAAGGTGATCGGCGTCAACCTGAAAGGGCCGTTCCGTCTCACCTCGCTCGTCGGCACGAGGATGGCGGCCGGCCCATATGGTGGATCCATCATCAACGTCTCGAGCACCGGCTCCCTCCGTCCCGCGCCTGACATGCTGCCCTACGACGCGGCCAAAGCGGGATTGAACACCCTGACGGAGGGCTTCGCCAAGGCGTTCGGCCCGACGGTGCGGGTGAATTGCATCATGGCGGGCCCGTTCCTCACCGACATCGCCGAGGGCTCATGGGGGCCGGCCGCGCGTGAGCACGGCCTGCCGAGCCACGCGCTGGGGCGGGCGGGCGAACCCGACGAGATCATCGGCGCCGCCCTCTACTTCGCCACCGACGCGTCCTCGTACACATCCGGCGCCATCCTGCGCGTGGACGGAGGTATCCCATGACCGGCAAAGACACGGCTGACTTCTGGTTCGATCCCCTGTGCCCCTGGGCCTGGATCACCTCGCGCTGGATGCTCGAAGTCGAGCAGGTACGCGACATCCACACCGAGTGGCACGTGATGTCGCTCGCCATCTTGAACGCCGGCCGCTCCGAGCTCTCGGAGGCATACAAGGAACGCATGGCCCGGGCCAAGGGCCCGGTACGCGTCTGCATCGCGGCGGAGCAGATGAAGGGCAGCGAGATCCTCCTCCCCCTCTACACGGCGATCGGGAGCCGCTTCCACCTCGAGCAGCGGGGGCGGGCCGAAGGCGAGGCCGAGACCGTCATCGCCGAAGCGCTGGCCGAGCTCGGCCTGCCGGCCTCACTGGCCGACGCGGCCACCTCCGATGAGTTCGACGCCGCGCTCGAGGCGTCGCACCGCGCCGGCATGGATCCCGTGGGCGACGACGTGGGCACGCCGGTGATCCACTACAACGGGACGGCCATCTTCGGCCCGGTGGTCACGCCGGCCCCCAAGGGCGAGGCGGCCGGCCGGCTGTGGGACGGCGTGCTGCTGTGCACGGCGACCGACGGCTTCTTCGAGCTCAAGCGCACCCGGGACCGGCGGCCGAGCTTCGACTGAGCAGGCGGCCGGCGCCGAGCGTCAGGCCGATCGGTACGAAGCCGGGGCACGCGGCGCTGCACTCGCGCTGCAGGTCCAGAATGCCCTGCAGGTCGCGCAACACGTCGATCCGGCGTAGTGCCGGTGGAATTCGAGGCCGCCGTCCCGAATGGACCGGCGCGCACCGAGCTGCTCCCGGCGAAAGCGCGCCAGCGAGTCGCCCTCGTACGGAGGCGGTAGTGCTCCTCGTCCGTCATGATCACGAGGATGTTCGGAGAAGGCAACACATCACGCGACATGTCGGTTCAGGGGGTTGGCGCCAGCACGACAGAATCAGTAGTAGCCGCGCATCAACTCGGTGGACCATGCAGGTTGACGGACATCGGCGTCGGGCGGCTCGAACTCCCGCATGAATGGTTTGACGTCGAGCACCGGCGATCCGTCGATGGCATCGAGTCCACCCACGTGCAGGTCGATGCCATCGACCGCGAGCAATCGGCAGGTGGAGACGCCGAGGCGATTGGGCCGCATCTTGGCCCGCTGGGCGAACATGCCGACTTCGGGCCAGTCCGGGTTCCCCCTTGGCCGGCGCGCACCCGAGTGCACGGTGGCCGGATCGACCCGATGGAATTGGAAAACGACCACCAAGTGGGAGAAGGCCGTGAGGCCGGCCACCGCGTCGGGCCCGAACTGCGCCCCGTCGAGGCGGAGGACGGCCTCGACGGCGCCCCAGTCGTCGTCGATCGCCTGGGACCGGCCGCCCGCGACGACTCCCACGGGCTCCAGCGTGATCACGACCGGCAAAGCTAGTTTCTCCGGGTGGGGACAGGACGCCAGGGTCGGGAGCACGGCGGCTGACCGCGTACGTCATCACCTTCAACGAACTGCGCCGCCGGGTGCGCGACCGTTCAGCCGTAATCACCTGCCTGGTGGCTCCCCTCGCCATCGCCGCCATTCTCGGCTTCGCCTTCGGAGGAAACTCCTCTACGGCCACCGTCCCGATCGGGGTCTCGGGGGCTTCACCGGCGCTGCTGCGAGCGGCCGTCCACGCCAGCCAATTTCCACGCAACGTCGTCGTGCGGCTCGTCCCCGGAGAGTCGACGGTTCGGCGTGACGTGGCCGACGGCAGCCTGGCCGGCGGCGTGGTCCTCCGCCCGAGCCACCACACGCTGTCGGATCTGCTGATTCCGATGGTGGCGCCGGGCGCCACACCCTCGCCCGGATTCGACATTGTGGACCGGGCCGACGCGTTGATCGGGCAGGAGTACGCCGAGTCGCTGGCGGCGGGCCTGGCCAGCCGCCTCTACGCCGGCCGCCTGCAGCCCGGGATGGCCACCGACCGGGCGGCCATCTCGGTCTCGGCGAGCACACTGGGCAACGGCAGCAAGGCAGTGCTCGACTACTTCGCGCCCTCGATCGCCGTGGTGTTCCTGTTCATCGGGAGTGGCCTCGGGATGCGCTCCCTCCTCATGGAGCGTTCGACCGGGACGCTCGCCCGACTGGCCGCCGCGCCCATCCGGCCGAGTGCCATCGTCTGGGGGAAACTCCTGGCCATCGGCATCACGGGGCTGACGTCCATCCTCATTGTCTGGGGTGTCACCGCGGCTGCCTTCGGGGCCAACTGGGGCGCCCCTCTCGGTGTGCTCCTGATGTGCGTCGGGGCCACCGCCGCGATGTGCGGCCTCGGCGCCTTCCTCACCTCGTTCGCCCGGACCCCTCAGGAGGCGTTCGCCGCCTCCCTGGTGGTCGGCCTCGTCCTGGCGTTGCTGGGAGGCAACCTGCTCCCGCCCGGCGCGCTGCCCGAGGCTCTCCAGGTGCTCAGCCTGGGGACGCCGAACGGATGGGCCCTGGTGGGGTTCGGGCGCCTGGCGCTCCTGCGGGACCCGGCGTCGTCCGTCGTGGGGCCCTTTCTCGTCCTCTGCCTGATCGCCCTCGTCACCGGTGGGCTGGCCCTGGCCAGGGTGCGCCGGATGGTGACGCCGTGATCCCGATCATCCGGGTCAACCTGCGCCGCGCCGTCGGGGACCGCCGCCTCCTCTTCGTCGCCACGGCGTTCCCGGTTCTCTTCATTCTCGTCACGGGCCTGTTGGCCGGGAGCCCCAAGGAGCCCATCGGGCTCGTCCATCCGTCCCCCCGCCTGGTCCACCTCGTCCAGAGCACCGGCGATCTCAAGGTACGTCTGGAGCCCGACCGGGCCCAGCTGGGCGATGACATCCTGCGCGGACGGGTGGTGGCCGGGCTCATCCGGCTGCCGGCGCCGCCGGGGACACAACGCGTCGACTTCGTGAGCGAGTCGGCCTCGACCAGCGCCATACAGGCCCGCACGGATGTCGTGGCCCTCCTCGACCTGATGGCCGCCGAGGGCAGGCACACGACCGTGACCGACGTCACCCTCGCCCACACCGCGGTGCCCGCCGCGCTGAGCCCCTTCTCCTATGTCGCACCGGCCGACCTCGTCCTCTTCCTCGGCATCACAGTGCTGCTCCTGTCCTCGGGTGTGGTGGAGTCGCGCCGCCTCGGCCTGATGAACCGCCTGGCCGCGGCGCCGGTGCGCCGGCGGTCTGTGGTGGCGGCCCTGATCGCGACGAGCCTCTGCGTCGCCGCCGTGCAGTGCGTCGGGCTGCTTCTGGTCGGGCGACTGATCTTCGGCGTGCACTGGGGTGATCCTCTCGGCGTCTTCCTCATCCTCGCCGCCCTGTCGCTCGCCTATGCCGGCGCCGCCGCGTTGGTGAGCATGCGCTCGCGCACCGAGGAGCAGGCGATCTCCCTGGCCGTGGTGCTCGGCATCGTCGGCGGGATGCTCGGCGGATGCATGTACCCGCTCGACGTGGTCGGACCGGTGGTCCGCGGCGTGGGTCACGTCGTCCCGCAGGCCTGGGCCATGGATGCGTTCGTCAAACTGATCTACGACCACGACGGGCTCACTGCCGTGCTGCCCGAGATCGGGGTGCTCGCCCTGTTTGCCGTCGTGCTGTGCGCGCTGGCGCTGCGGGCCTACGCGCGGACGGTGTACTCGCCGGGGTGAAAGCGCCGGGTCAGCCGGCGGAACTTCCAGGTGTGGTCCGGCCAGAGCGTCGTGTTGCGGCCCCGGTGGTCGAGATACCAGCTGCCACATCCGCCCTCGACCCAGACCGAGTGCGCCAACCGGGCCTGCAGCCGCTCGTTGTAGCGCCGCTGCACCGCCGGCTTGACCTCGACGGCGCGCACGCCGGGGCGCTGCAGGAAGGACAGCGCGCTGGCGATGTAATTGATGTGGGACTCGATCATGTAGATCATGGAGTTGTGCGCCAATGTCGAGTTGGGCCCGATCATCAGGAAGAGGTTGGGGAAGCCACTGACGGTGGAGCCGGCGTACGCCTCGACGCCGCTCGCCTTCCAGAGCTCGGCCAACCGGAGGCCGTCCTTGCCGACGATGTGCTCCGCGTAGGGAGGCTCGGCGGCCTCGAAGCCCGTCCCCATGATGACCACGTCGACCGGGCGGGCGATGCCGTCCTGGCCCACCACCTCGTGCGCGGTGAACGACGCCACGGGTGATTCCACCACCTCGACGTTGGGCCGGCTGAGCGAGGGGTAGTAGTCGTCGGAGAGCAGGAGGCGCTTGCAGCCCGGCTCGTAGCGCGGGACGAGCTTCTGGCGCAATGCCTCGTCGGGCACCTGCTTGGCCAGATGGTCGAGCGCGGCCTTGCGTACGGCGGCCTTGCGCCGGTCAGCGTGGCCCACGAAGACAGAAAGCAACGCCTCGAACATGGCGTAGATACGGAGCCGGGAGAGGCGCTGGAGCCACGCCGCCTTGCGGTACGCCAGCTTGCGCAGGCCCGAGACCGCGCGGTCGCGGCGCGGCACGACGAAGGGCGGCGTCCTCTGGTGGAGGTAGAGGTGTTCGACGACAGGGGCGATCTGCGGCACGAACTGGACTGCCGAGGCCCCGGTCCCCACCACGCACACCCGCTTGCCGGTCAGGTCGTAGCCGTGCTCCCAGCGCGCCGAGTGGAACACCTTGCCGCGGAAGTCCGCCAACCCGGGGAAGTCCGGGATCGAAGGTTCGCTCAGCGACCCGGTGGCCCACACCAGCACCGGCGCGCGGAACTCATCTCCCCCCGTCGTGCGGATGACCCAGCGGGCAGCAACGTCGTCCCAGCGCGCCTCGTCCACGGCCCGACCGAACCGCAGGGACCCGCCTACGTCAAAGCGGTCGACACACTCCCGCATGTAGTCCCAGATCTCGCTCTGCGAGGAGAACGAGCGGGACCACTCGGGATTGAGCGCGAAGGAGAACGAGTACAGGTTGGAGGGAACGTCGCAGGATGCCCCTGGGTAGGAGTTGTCCCGCCACGTGCCGCCGAGGTCGTTCCCGCGGTCGAGGACGACGAAATCGTCGACACCCATGGCACGGAGGCGGGCCGCCATCCCGATGCCGGAGAACCCGGCGCCCACGATGACGACACTGTGCTCGTTGCTCACGGGGTGGAGGCGACGAAGGAGGCCACGACCTCGGCCAGCTCCTGGCCGCAGTCCTCCTGGAGGAAGTGCCCGCCGCCGACGATCGTCGTGTGGGGCTGCCCCTTCGCACCGGCGATCCGCTCCTTGAGGTTTCGGTCGGCACCCTTGGTGATGGGGTCATTGTCGCTGAAAGCACAGAGGAAGGGCCGGTCGAAGGCGGCCAGGCCCACCCAGGCGGCCACGTTGGCGTCGTGGGCCGGGTCGTCGGGCCGTGAGGGCACCAGCAGCGGGAACTGCCGGGCCCCCGCCTTGTAGGACTCGTCGGGGAACGGCGCGTCGTAGGCGGCTTCGACCTCGGGCGCCATCGGCTTGGCGCACCCGCCGCGGACGATGCCGCCGGTGGGGAACACGTCGACCTCCTGGGAGAACTTCTGCCAGGCGAAGAAGGCGTCGCCCGGATTGGTGTCGCCCGTGGGCAGGAAGGTGTTGGCGGCCACGACCCGGGCGAAGCGCTCCGGGTGCTCGCCGACCAGGCGCAAGCCGATGAGCCCGCCCCAGTCCTGGCCCACCAGGGTGATGCCGGTCAGGTCGAGCCGGTCGAAGAGCAGCTCGCGCATCCACTCGACGTGACGGGCGAAGGTGTAGTCGGTGCGCTCGGCCGGCTTGTCCGACCTTCCGAAGCCGACCAGGTCGGGAGCCACGATTTGGAGCCCGGCGCCCGTGAAGACGGGGATCATGGTGCGGTACAGGTAGGACCACGAGGGCTCGCCGTGCATGAGGAGCACGACGGGTGCCGAGGGATTCCCCTCCCGCAGGTAGTGCACCCGCAGCGTGCCCCCCTCGGTGTCGGCGACGTCGGCGTAGTGCGGGGAGAAGTCGTAGCCAGGTAGGTCAGCGAAGCGGTCGTCGGGGGTGCGGAGCGTCTGCATGCGGCCGGAGCCTACGCCGTCGGGGCCGGGGGTCGCCTGGCACAAGGCGGCGCGTGCGCAGCCGCGGTCGCGCCCCGTAACCTGACACGAACGTCACAGAACACCCGTGGGAGGGACACCAGGCATGGCACTATCCGACGCTCAGGAATACGACCCCTTCAGCGCCTTTGACGACGTCGTCGCCGGCACGACGCGGGACCCGTACCCGGACCTCGTCATCAAGCGCCGCGACATGCCGGTGCACAAGGGCCTGACCATCTCCCCCGACGCTCTCCCCGAAGGCATCGACGTCGAACCCGGATGGATCGCCTATCGCTACGAGGACTGCTCGCGGATCCTTCGTGACGCCAAGACGTTCACCTCGACCGGCTACGACGTGACGATCGGCATGGTGATGGGCCACATGATCCTCGGCATGGACGACCCCGAGCACCGCAACCACCGCAATCTGGTGGCCCACGCGTTCCGCGAGAAGGCCCTGGCCCGCTGGGAGCCCGAATTCATCCGCCCGATCATCGACGAGCAGATCGACCGCTTTGCGGCCGACGGGCAGGCCGACCTCGTCCGTCAATTGACGTTCGAGTTCCCTGTCCGGGTGATCGCGCGCCTGCTCGGCCTGCCCGAGGAGGACTTCCCCCAGTTCCAGCGCTGGTCGGTCGAGCTCATCGGGCTGGTGGCGGACATCGACCGCGGCCTGGCCGCCTCCGAGGCGCTGCGCGAGTACTTCGCCGGGATCGTCGCCGACCGGCGGGCCCACCCGGCCGAGGACGTGATCAGCGACCTGGTCTCCGCCGATGTCGACGGTGAGAAGTTGACGGACGAGGCCATCTACTCGTTCCTCCGGCTGCTGCTGCCCGCAGGGGCCGAGACGACCTACCGCTCGTCGGGCAACCTGCTCTACCTGCTCCTCACGCACCCCGATCAGCTCGAGGCGGTGCGGGCCGACCGCTCGCTCCTGCCCCAGGCCATTGAGGAGGGACTGCGCTGCGAGCCGCCGTTGCTGACCATCAACCGCACCACGACGTGTGAGGTCGAGCTGGCGGGCGTGACCATCGGTCCCGGCGAGAGCATCACCCCCCACCTCGGCTCGGCCAACCACGACGAGACCCGCTGGGACGACCCCGAGTCGTTCGACATCTTCCGGCCCGCCGTCCCGCACATCGCGTTCGCGCACGGGCCGCACATGTGCCTCGGCATGCATCTCGCCCGGCTCGAGACACGCGCCCTGCTCAACCGTGTGTTCGACCGCCTGCCGGATCTCGCGCTCCAGCCTGGCGACGACGATCCGCACATCCGCGGGGACGTGTTCCGCTCCCCCACCTCCCTGCCGGTCACGTTCAGCGCCGGCCGCGTACGCGCCGGGCTGTCAGGTTCAGACGATCTGACGCATCTCCACCTCGTCGCCCCGGGCGATGAGCACGGTCGACACCATGGCCGGCGGGAACAGGCCGTGGGCGACGACGCCCGGTACGGCGTCGAGCATCGCGGCCAGTGCCGCCGGTTCGTCCACCTCGCCGCGGTAATCCGCGAGCACGCCGCCGTCGGCCGTCAATGGCGCAGTGCGCAGGACCGCACCGGGCAGCGCACGCAAAGTGGCAGCCAGGCCGAACAATAGGAGCTCGAGCGGCACCGGGGCATGGAGCCGATCGACCGGCTTGTCCGACGACACAATCACCACGAAGCGGTCGGCGGCCGCGGCCACGATGCGCTCGCGGGTTTGGGCCCCACCTCCACCCTTGATCAGCCAACCGGCGGGATCCACCTGATCCGCGCCGTCGATGGCCAGGTCGAGCCGATCGATGTCGGTGAAGGGTTTGACCAGCAGCCCGTGCGCCATGGCCTGTTCCTCGGTGGCCGGCGAGGTGGCGGCGCACGTGATGTCGAGCCGGCGCGCGCCGAGGACCGGCAACAGCTCGGCCACCGTCGAACCGGTACCCAACCCGACCAGCATGCCGTTCTCGACCATCGCCGCCGCGGTCTCCGCCGCGACGCGCTTCTCGGCCTTGTGGCGATCAGCTCCCGTCACAACCTGCTCGCGCTCAGCTGCGCGGGACATCCTTCCAAGGGAGCTCCTTATCGGTCCGGACGTCACCCGGCAGGCCGAGCACCCGTTCGCCGAGGATGTTGCGCATGACCTCGGACGTGCCGCCCTCAATGGAGTTCGCCCGCACCCGCAAGAACATCTTGCGCACGTCGGGCGAGCCCATGCCGACGAGGTCGGGGCGGACCATGGGATACCCCGCCGGGAAGAGCATGGCGTCGGCGCCCAGAAGGTCCATGCAGAGGTCGTAGGTGCGCTTGTTCTCCTCGGCGTAGGCCAGCTTCGCCACCGAGCCCTCGGGCCCTGGGGTCCCTGCTTTGCGTGTCTGGGCGGCGCGGGCGTTGGTCATCGACAGCGCCTCCATGCGGATGTAGCTCGAGACGACGCCGATCGCGCAGTGCGAGCGCATGGGCGGACGTGTCCCCCTGCCAGCGTTCCTTCCAGATTTTGATCGCCTCGGCAACGGGGCCGCCGCCGCGCCGCGTGACGGCACCGCCGATGGAAACCCGCTCATTCATCAGCGTCGTCACCGCGACCCGCCATCCCTCGCCCTCGCCGCCGATGCGGGACGAGTCGGGGACGCGCACGTCGGTGAAGAAGACCTCGTTGAACTCGGCCTCCCCGGTGATCTGGAAGAGCGGCCGCACCTCGACGCCGGGCGCCTTCATGTCGACCAGGAAGGCGGTCATCCCCTTGTGCTTGGCGACGTCGGGGTTCGTGCGGGCCACAATGAGGCCGAACGACGAGATGTGCGCCAGGGTGGTCCAGACCTTCTGCCCGTTCAGCAGCCACTCCTCGCCGTCGCGCTCGGCGCGGGTGGACAATCCGGCCACGTCGGAACCCGCCCCGGGCTCGCTGAAGAGCTGGCACCAGATCTCCACGCTGGTGAAGAGGGGGCGGAGGTAGCGCCCTTTCTGCTCGGGCGTGCCATGGGTGGCAATCGTGGGCGCACACATGCCGTAGCCGATGGGATTGCGCATCCCGGCCGCCGGCGCACCACCCGCGCTGAGGCGCGACTGTGCCCTCTGCTGATCTCGCGGCGTCAGACCGAGACCGCCGGAGCCGGGAGGGAAGTGCAACCAGGCCAGGCCGCGGTCGAACTGCTCGCCGAGAAACTGCTGCGGCGGCGTCGTCCCCGGCGGGAAGTCGGCCAACAGGCCATCAACCAACTCGTCGACGTTCGGACTCATGCCCGCACCCTATAGCGTGCTCTCGTGCGGGCACCTGCTCAACCCGGACGGATCCGGCACCGGCCAGGGGCCGATCGCCCCGTCGCGGTGGACGGAGGAACGCCGCGGTGACGGGCTCGGTGAGCCTGCCCGACGGACGGGTCCTGGCGTACGAGGAGTACGGCATCTCGTCCGGCTTCCCGGTCCTGAGCTTTCATGGCGGCCTCAGCTCCCGGCTTGACGCGGCGCCCGCGCACGAGGCCGCAGTGGCCAAGGGTGTCCGCCTCATCTCCCCCGACCGTCCCGGCATGGGCCTCTCGACCTACCAGCGAGGACGTCGCCTGCTCGACTGGCCGGCCGACGTCGCCCATCTCACCGAGGCGTTGGGCGTCGAGCAGTTCGCCGTGATGGGCTGGTCGGCCGGCGGCGCCTACGCCGCCGTCTGCGCGGCCACGATGGACGATCGCGTGACGGCGGCGGCGCTTCTCTCCAGCGCCGTCCCGCTCGACCTCTACGGCACGACCCGCGGCCTCGGCATCGAGGACCGTACGCTGTTGCTCCTGAGCCAACGCGCTCCCTGGCTCGCGTCGACCCTCATGAAAGTGAGCATCGTCAACGCCAGCAATGCCCGGCTCTTCCGGGCCGTCATGCGCTCGTTCCCCCGGCGGATCGCTCGGTCCTGAGCGAATGGGGGCCGCCCGATCACGCGCTGCGCCTTCGTGAGGGAGGCCCTGCGCCAAGGCACCGAAGGCTGCGTGCAGGACTACCGCATCTTCGGAGATCCGTGGGGGTTCGCCCTCGAGGAGATTCACGTCCCGGTCGACATCTGGGAAGGCTCCGACGACAACACCGGGCCCCCCGGCTACCGGGCCTTCCTCAAGCGCCACATCCCCCAGGCCTCGGTCAACCTGGTGCCCGGCGAGGGCCACCTCTCGCTGCTACCACATCAGGCGCCCGCGATCTTCTCCGCGCTGCTCGGCGGCGACCACAACGCCGAGTCCACAGCCCGGTGGAACGTCGGGTAAGCGAAGATCATGGAACGCATGGTTTCCAGCGGAACCCGGGCGTGGACGGCGAGGACCAGGAGACCCAGCACCTCACCGCCGGTCGGGCCCATCGACGTCGCCCCCACAAGGACGCCGTCGCGGGCGACCAGCTTGACGAACCCCTCGCCGCGGTGGATCCAGCCGCGGGCCGACGCGGCGATCGACTCGTGGAACACGGTGACGTCCCCGCCCTGCGTGCGCGCCCTGGCCTCGGTCAGGCCGACCGAACCGATCTCGGGGTCGGTGAACGTCACCCGAGGCACGGCGCGGTAGTCCGCGTCGGGCCGGGCCCGGCCGAGAATGTCCGCCACGCACAGCCGCGCCTGGAACGCGGCGACATGCGTAAAGGCGCCCTTTCCAGTCACGTCCCCGACCGCCCAGACTCCGGGCGCCACCCGCATGCGACCGTCGACCGGGATGCACTGCGCCTCCTCGTCGAGGCCCAGCACACCCACCCCGAGACCAGCGAGGTCGCTGCGCCGTCCCGTGGCCACCAACATCCGCGCACCGCTCAAGGCCGTACCATCGGCCAGGTACACGGTGGCTCCGGTCTCCCCCATCCGCTCGACCCGCTCGATGGCGGCGCCGGTGTGCACCTCCACCCCTTCACCGCGGAGCACCTCGGTGATCAACTCGGACGCTTCGGGCTCCTCGGGACCAGCGAGGCGCGGTCCCGACTCGACGATGGTGACGCGCGCCCCGAAGCGACCCATGACCTGCCCGATCTCGAGGCCCACGGACCCGCCCCCGACGACGAGCAGCGACGCGGGCACGGTCTCGGCGGCCACTGCTCCTCTGTTGGTCCAATGCGGGACATCAGCAAACATCGGCGGGACGAAGGCATGCTCACCGGTGGAGAGGACGAGGGCACGACGCGCGGTCACCGTCTCCCCGCCGACCTCGACGGACATCGGGCCCGTGACCCAGGCCTTGCCGCGAACGAAGTGACCGCCCTTCTCTTCGAACCGATCGACAGCCACCTTGTCGTCCCCGAAGTCGGTGGCCTCCTCCCGGATGCGCCTCGCCACCAGCGCCCAGTCGGGTCTCACCACCGATTCGCCCGCCAGGCCGGGGATGCGCCGGCCCTCCGCCAGGAGGTTCGAGGCCCGGACCATCATTTTCGAAGGGACACAACCCCAGTAGGGGCACTCGCCACCGACGAGCTCGGCCTCGATGCCCACGACGTCGAGCCCGGCCTCCGCCAACTCCTCCGCCACCTGCTCACCGCCAGGTCCCAGCCCGACGACGACGGCGTCGACCTCCACCGATCTACAGCCCGCCCCAATTGGTCACTTGGACGGGAGCCACGATCGGCGTGCCCACGTCGAGCTGGATCTGGTAGTGGTCGCCCAGTGGGAGGTTGTTGGGGTTGCCGGTGTAGATCCCGGCCTTCTTGCCCGGTGAGGTGAAGAAGACGGTCACCTTCCCGGTGGCGGGCCCGACCTGCGTCGTGCTGAGCGGCACGCCCCATTCGGCGAAGAACTGCCCCAAGGTGAAGCTCGTGGTCGTGCTGGGCGACTCGATGTGGATGATCCCGTCGTCGGCGTGCACGTGCAGCCAGTAGAAGCAGCTCCCCGTCTCGACGAAGGGCCCGGCAGAGGTCTCGACAGCCTGGAAGCCGGGAACGCCGACGCCGTAGGGGATCACCCGGGCCTTGCCGTCCACGAAGATCGTGAGGTGGGAGTGAACGTGGACCGTCACTTGCTCGCCGGCCTGGCACTGGACGCCGTCGATCGTCTGACCGGTGGCCGCGTTGAGCAGCGTGGCCAGCTTCGGCCCGGTCGTAAGCGGCACCGTCTCGGGGCCTGGCGTGCCCTTCGGCGGCTGCACCCAGGTGGAGGACATGGAGGCCGGGATCGCCTCGACGGGAACATGGGGGTTCTTGAACTGCGGCGGGACGTTGGCCGAGCCGCCCCCGGTCAACTGCGTGATGAGGACGACGACGAGAGCGATCACCACGATGGCGCCCCCGACGCGGACACCGAGGCGAAGCCGCTTCTGCCGAAGCTCGGCGGCGCGCTTCTGGGCCGCGTTGCGCTGATTCTCGGCCCTACGCTGGGCCTTCGACTTGCTTTGACTGGTCATTGAGGCGTCAGCGTAGCGAACCAATCCCAGCGGAAGGCATCAACTCGCTCAAGGGGCCCGGCCCATTCGGGAGACTCCCCGCCGGCCGTTCCGAGGGCGGCAGAGGCCTGCCAGAGGTCGCCGTCGACGAAGGCGACCGTGATGGTCCGATCGTGCTCGGTATCGGCGAATTGCCAGGCACCGGCCACCCCGCGGTGACGCACCAGCTCCTTCCCGTCGACGGGCGGACCTACCACGACGTGGACTCCTTCGGCCGGCCGGAACGGGACCGCCTCGGCCGAGACCGCCACCCGGGGAGCGGCCCAGCGGCCGACCACGGGAAAGGGCCCTGACAACAGGGCGCGGCGAGCCCGGAAGAAGCGGTCTTCCGCGTAGAGACGCTCCGCCAACGCGAAGAACTCGGGCACCACGTCCTCGTCGCGGAGGAAGTAGAGCGTCATGTAGTGGAACCCATCGAGGAGACTGCCCGTCGCCGACTCGGCGGCGCGGCAGCGGGGTGACCGCACCCAGCGCCGGCCGAAGTTGATGCCCTCGATGGTGAACTGCTCGGGAAGGTGGTCGAGCTGATGCCAGGCGTTATAGGCCTCGTGAGCGGAAGGATCGGTCACCTCGGTGAACGAGAAGAAACCCAGCACCCCGTGAGGCTACCCGCCGCCCGATGCAAGACTCAGGCCCGATGGCAGTGACGGCGGCGTTCCTCTCCGGACTCCGGGTACTCGACCTGAGCATCTGGCGCCCGGGTCCGTACGCGACGTCGTTGCTGGTACCCCTGGGTGCCGACGTCTTGAAGGTCGAGCCTCCGGGCGGGGATCCGATGCGCCACTATGCCGGTCTCTTCGCCGCGATCAATGAAGGCAAGCGGAGCGTGGAGCTCGACCTCAAGGAGACGACCGCACGCGCCAGGTCAATGGAGCTGGCCACACAGGCCGACGTGCTCGTCGAGGGATTCCGCCCCGGGGTGCTGGCCCGGCTGGGGCTCGATGAAGCGGCCGTGCGGGTGCTCAACCCCGGCGTCGTCTATTGCTCCATTTCGGGCTACGGGCAACATGACCCGCGCTCTCTGTTGCCCGGCCACGATGTGAACTACCAGGCGTGGTCGGGGGCATTGACGCCCGAGGGCGGTACGGCCCGGAGCATCCCACCGCTCCCGACGGCGGACCTGGCCGCCGGGCTGACCGCAGCGTTCGGGATCTGCGCTGCCGTCCTGGGCCGCATGACCAGCGGCGAGGGCGCCTACATCGATGTCTCCATGACCGATGTGCTGTCCACCTGGACCGGGCCCGCGGGAGCCGGGCCGGCGGACGGGTCGGACTTCGACGCCCCGTCCGCACCCACGCCGGGGTACGGACTTTTTGCGACGGCCGACGGTGGGCAAGTGGCGCTCGGTGTCGTCAGCGAACAGCACTTCTGGGCGAGCCTGTGCGAGGAGCTCGCCCTCGGCGCACTAGCCGACCTCGGCTTCGACGAACGTTGCCGGCGGGGTACCGAGCTGCAACGCGTCGTCGCCCAGACCATAGAGGCCCAGACCCGTGACGATCTGGTGGCCCGCCTGGTCGCCGCCGGCCTGCCGGTCGCCCCGGTGCTCGACCGGCAGGGGATGCTGGCCGCAGCGCCGTTCCCCAGATTCCCGATCCGGCTGCCCGTCCCCGGCGCGGCACGTCCCGTCCCCACGCTCGACCAGCACCGCGGCCAGGGCTTCGGCGTCCCCGCCTGACGCCTGACGACAGGCACGCGTGCTGTTACGGTCCAGCGACGCATGACACGGATCTCCGACCTCCTCGACGCCAACCACGCCTATTCCGCCGCACGCGCCAACGTCGCCGACCCGCGGCCCGGACGTCACCTCGCCGTCGTCACGTGCATGGACGCCCGGATCGACGTCTTTGCCGTGCTGGGCCTGCACCTCGGCGAGGCGCACGTGATCCGCAACGCAGGGGGCCGCGTCACCGAGGACGTCCTCCGCAGCCTCGCCCTCTCGAGCGGCGTTCTCGGAGTGGACACGGCCGTGGTGATGCAACACACCAAGTGTGGTCTCGTCGGGGTGAGTGACGACCAGCTGCGGGAGCTGACCGGTGCCGACCTGGGGTTCTTGCCGATCGACGACCACGCCGCCGCGCTCCGCGAAGACGTCGAGCTCCTGGCGGCGACCTCCTACCTGGCTCGGCTGCAGGTCATCGCCGGGTTGGTCTACGACGTCGAGAGCGGGGAGCTCGAGGACGTCGTCCGTTACGAGCGAGCTGGCTGACCGGGTCACCCGGCCCGCACCAGGACCAGGGAAAATCGCCACCGGGACGGACCCCGATCCCATCGTCCGCTCGACCATCGAGAATCTCGCCGGCACTCCTCCCACCGGCTATGTGACCAGCGAGGAGTGGCATTACAGTTCACCGACACCTTCGACCAGACCAAGGCCTGTGCGGACGGCACCCACTCGGTGCACCCGACGCGATTGGCACACATCCGGAGCCGACCCCAAGGAGCCACGATGCCGGCCCACACCACCGCCGCCCGCCAGCCGAGCAACAACGGATCCCCCGACCTGCGAAAGAAGCGGGGGCGTTCGCTGGTGGCGGCGCTGGTCGGCTGCATCACGCTGGTCCCGGCCCTCCTGGCGGTGACCCCCGGCACTGCTTCGGCCGCCACCTACCCCGACAATGTCGCCCAGCCCGTGAACTTCGGCGATGCCGGCTTCTTCGGCCCCGCCGGCGGACTGACCCTGAACGCGCCGCCGGTCGGCATGGCTTCGACACACGACGGGCAGGGGTACTGGATCGTCGCCTCCGACGGCGGCATCTTCAACTACGGCGACGCGGCATTCTTGGGCTCAGCCGGTGGCATCACGCTCAACAAGCCGGTCGTCGGCATGGCCGCCACTCCTGACGGTGGTGGCTACTGGCTCGTCGCCTCCGACGGCGGCATCTTCTCCTATGGCGACGCGCACTTCTACGGTTCAACCGGGTCGATGCAGCTGAACCAGCCCATCGTCGGCATGGCCGCCACGCCTGACGGCGGCGGCTACTGGCTGGTCGCGGCCGACGGCGGCATCTTCTCCTATGGCGACGCACAGTTCTACGGCTCCACCGGTTCGATCCACCTCAACCAGCCAGTCGTCGGCATGGCAGCGGCCCCGGGTGGCAACGGCTACTGGCTGGTGGCCTCCGACGGCGGCATCTTCAACTACGGCAGCGCACCGTTCCTCGGCTCCATGGGAGGCACGCCACTCAACGCCCCCATCGTCGGAATGGCCGGCACGGCGAGCGGATACTGGCTGGCCGCCAAGGACGGCGGCATCTTCAACTTCGGCGCCCCGTTCCTCGGCTCAATGGGCGGACAGGCGAACAGCAACCCGATTCGCGCCATCGCGGCCACGCCTTCCGGCCAGGGCTACTGGCTCCTGCCCACATCGCCGCCGCCACTTCCGCCCACCGTGCAGCTGGGTTCGAGTGGATCGGCCGTGGTCTCCCTGCAGACGCAGCTGTACACCCTCGGCTACTGGGTCGACACCACGAACGGAACGTTCGACGACAGCACCCAGCAGGCGGTCTGGGCCTTGCAGAAGGCGGCCAACCTTCCCCGCGACGGCGTCGTCGGTCCGACCACCTGGGCTGCGCTGCAGGCCGGGGTCGTCCCCCAGCCGCGGGCAGAGTCGGGCTACGAGATCCAGATCGACCTCGAGGACGACCTGATCATGGTCGTCAACAACAACCATCTGCTCTGGACACTCAACACGTCGACCGGTGGTGGCTACACCTACACCCAAGATGGATCCACCAACGTGGCCATCACTCCTACCGGGATGTTCAGCACCTTCCGAGTGGTCGACGGGACCGTCACCGACTCCCTCGGCACTCTGTTCCGGCCGCGGTTCTTCTACCAGGGCTATGCCATTCACGGCGACGACTCCGTGCCCCCCGAACCGGTGTCACACGGCTGCGCGCGCATCAGCAACGAGGCCATCGACTGGGTCTGGGCGGCCAACATCGACCCCACCGGCACGACGGTCTGGGTCTACTAGCCCGTCTCCTTTCCCAGCGCGATGGGCTACACCAAGGGCCTGCACGAGATAGCCGATGGGATCTGGGCCTACCTCCAGCCTGACGGCGGCTGGGGGTGGTCCAACGCCGGGCTGATCGCCGGGGACGACAGCTCCCTCCTGGTGGACACGTTGTTCGATCTTCGCCTCACCGCCGAGATGCTCGAACAGATGCGCGCCACGACTCGGGCCGCCGACCGGATCGCCACGGTGGTCAACACGCACGCCAACGGCGATCATTGTTACGGCAACGCGCTGCTAGGCGATTCGGAGATCATCGCAACGGCGCGCTGCGCCGAAGAGATGCTGGAGCTGCCGCCCTCCACCCTGGCCGCCATGGTGCGTTCGGCGGACTCGCTCGGTGCCGCCGGCCGGTTCGTACGGAAGATCTTCTCCCCGTTCTCCTTCGAGGACGTCCCGCTCGTGGTGCCCACCAGGACCTTCGAGCACCAACTCGACCTGCAGGTCGGCGGCCGCACGGTCTCGCTGCTCCAGGTCGGCCCGGCCCACACGGCAGGCGATGCCGTGGTCCATCTGCCCGATGAGGGCATCGTGTTCACGGGAGACATCCTCTTCCACGGGGGCCACCCGATTGTGTGGGCCGGTCCGGTGGCCAGCTGGATCGCGGCCTGTGACCGAGTCCTCGCCCTGCAGCCGACCGTCCTCGTCCCGGGGCACGGTCCACTGGCCATGCCCGCGGCGCTCGTAGAGCTGAAGGGTTACTTCGAGCTCTTGACCGGTGAAGCCAGGACGCGCTTCGACGCCGGGCTGACGCCGCTGGACGCGGCCCGTGACATCGATCTGGGCCCTTATGCGGGGTGGAGCGAGGCCGAGCGGGTCGTGGCCAACGTGCACGCCCTCTACCGCGACTTCGGCGACCAGTCGCCTTCTGACGCGCTGACCCTGATGGGCGAGATGGCCGCGCTCGCAGGCTGACCAGGCGACACCCCAGTGTCGCGGGACCCACGCCGAGGGTCGACTCCCCGGGCGCGGATCAGTCCGGAGCACGACTACGGACCCGGCTCTGCGGGTATACAACCCCGGGTGGAGACGCGCACGGCGCCGCTGATCGGCGGCCGGTACCGCATCGAAGGCCTGCTGGGCGAGGGCGGCATGGCCCGAGTGTTCGATGCGTTCGACGAGCGCCTCGAACGCCGGGCGGCGGTGAAGATCCTCCGGGCCGAAACCCGGGCCCTTCCGGGTATGCGCGAGAGGTTTCAGCAAGAGGCACTGATCGCGGCACGGCTGATCCATCCTCACATCGTCGCCGTGCTGGACTTCGGCGAGGACACTGCGTCGTCGTATCTCGTGATGGAACGTCTCCCCGGGACCACGCTGCGCGACGAGATCATCGCCCGGGGGCCGCTGTCGGCAGGACGCGTCATGCTGGTCATGGCCGAGACCCTCGCCGCGCTCGAGTGCCGCCCACTCGCGCGGAGTGCTGCACCGCGACATCAAGCCCAGCAACATTCTCCTGCAACGGGACGGGCACACGAAGATCTCCGATTTCGGAATCGCCAAGAGCTTCGACATCCAGACCGATCGGTCCCCGCTGACCGACGACATGACCATGACCGGGGTGGTTCTGGGCACGCCCGGCTATCTGGCCCCCGAACGAACATCGGCCCACCCGGCTACCGTCCAGTCCGACCTGTACTCGGTCGGCGCAGTCATGGTGGAATCCCTGACGGGACAACGCCTGGGCCCCGGGACGGTCCAGGCGGAGGCGCTTCCGCCGCCCTTCCGCGACGTGGCCCGACGCTCGCTGGCCGCGGATCCGCGGACCCGCTTCACGACAGCCGACGAAATGCTGCGCTCGTTGCGGAACACCTCCACCGGAACCGATCCACGACGCGCACCGGGGCCGCCCCCGACAACCGCCACGGTGCCGCTCAGGACGGCGGCAGGCACCGTCATCCTCACGCCGGCGCGTCAACGCGACGCGCGCCCCGGGTCCGCCGACGACGCCTCGCCCTGGGCGCCGTCGCCGTGGTGGTGGCCCTCGCTGCCGTGCTCCTCGTGCTGTACGAAAAGGACACTCGGCCGACAGGGCCGGCCGCGCCCGTCGCGGCCCACCACGCGGCGCGCCCGAAGACCCAGGCCGTGACCCATCCCGATCCGACACCGACCACCGATGCCGAGAGCTCCGCCATCGCGAGCCTGGCCACGACCCTTGCGAACGGGGGGCTCCCCGGAGACGGGGTTCTGGCCAGCGCCCTGCTGGCGACGGCCGCCCAATCGCCCGGCGCCGCTCAGCAGTCCTCGGCCCAGGAGGCGCTCTCCCTCGCAGCGGTGCTGCTCGACGGGGGTGGCATCACGTCGGGGCAATACCAGGACGTGGTCAGTGTCCTGCAGCCGACGGGTGCGACCGTGACGACCACGGTCACCGCGCCTTCGCAGCGATTCCACGTGCCGTTCTTCCACGGCCACGGCCGGGGGGATGGCGCAGGCGATCAAGGCTAGCGATCGTCTGTCGGGACTGATCAGTCTCACCTCTCTGACCGCGTCGGTACGGGGCTACGCTGCGTCGCCGAGGAGAAGAGAGACTGATGCATATGCGCGCTGGCCGCAGGGGCTCCCGGGAGTGAGCGACGCCGACACGACGACGTCGGCCCCGGACTTCGACCCGGACGCGTTGCGCGAGAAATACCTGCTCGAACGCGACAAGCGGATCCGCCAAGACGGGAACGCCCAATACGTCGAGATAGCGGGACAATTCGCCGACTTCGTGCACGACCCCTACACGGAGCCGGTCGACCGCCCCCCACTGCTCGACGACATCACCGTCGCGATCATCGGAGGCGGCTTCGCCGGGCTGATCACGGGCGCTCGGCTCACCGAGGCGGGCATCGACGACTTTCGCATCATGGAAAAGGGTGGTGACTTCGGCGGCACCTGGTATTGGAACCGCTATCCGGGAGCGCAGTGTGACGTCGAGTCCTACGTGTATCTCCCTCTCCTGGAAGAGACCTCGTACGTTCCCAGCGAAAAGTACGCCCGCGCTCCGGAGATCCTGGAGCACTGCCACCGCATCGCCCGGCACTTCAATCTGTACGAGCACTCGTGCCTGTCCACCGAGGTCACCGCCATTGTGTGGGACGACGCCCGCCTGCGCTGGAGGATTCTGACCAATCGGGGCGACCGGATATCGGCTCGATTCCTCGTGATGGGCAACGGCCCCCTCCACCGGCCCAAGCTCCCGGGCATCCCGGGGATCGACGGGTTCCTGGGTCACGCCTTTCACACCAGCCGGTGGGACTACGCGTACACCGGAGGTGACTCGAACGGCGGGCTGGACGGCCTGGCCGACAAGCGCGTCGGCATCATCGGAACCGGCGCCACTGCCGTGCAGGTGATTCCCCATGTAGCCGCTTCGGCCCGTGAGCTGATGGTCTTCCAGCGCACACCGTCCTCCATTGACGTGCGGGCGAACCGGCCGACGGATCCGTCTTGGGCCGCCGCCCTCGAGCCCGGATGGCAGAGGGAGAGGATGGAGAACTTCACGCTGTTGACTTCCGGCGGCTTCGCCGAGCGGGATCTCGTCAACGACGGCTGGACGGACATCCTCGGCAGGCTGGTCAACAGACTGCGCGACCAATCGGCGGGGCCCGGCCGGGACTTGGCGAGCGTGATGGAGCTGGCCGACTTCGAGAAGATGGAGCAGATCCGGGCGCGGGTGGACGACATCGTCACGAACCCGGCGACCGCCGAAGCCCTCAAGCCCTGGTATCGGCAGTTCTGCAAGCGGCCCTGCTTCCACGACGAGTACCTCCAGGCCTTCAACCGCCCGAACGTCGCACTGGTGAACACTGACGGGCGCGGCGTCGACGCCATCACGAGCGACGGTGTTGTCGTCGGCGAGCGCGAGTACAAGCTCGACTGCCTGATTTACGCCACCGGTTTCGAAGTGGGGACCGACTACACGCGGCGGGCCGGCTACGACGTGATCGGCTCACGCGGGTTCAGCCTGTCCGAGCACTGGCAGGACGGAATCCGGTCCCTGCACGGGATGCATGTGCACGGCTTTCCCAACATGTTCGTCTTAGGTCACACCCAGGGTGGCTTCACCGTGAACTACCCCCATCTGCTCGAGGAGGCCAGCGGGCACCTGTGCCACGTACTGCGCCATGCCGTCGAGCACGAGGTGGCGACGGTGGAAGCCACCCGTGACGCCGAGGAGCAGTGGCTCGTGCAGCTGGCCGAGTCAGCACGGGATATCCGCACCTTCCAGCAACAGTGCACTCCCGGCTACTACAACAACGAGGGTCAGCCCGCCGCCGGCGGATTCATCGGCAGTTCCTACGGCAGAGGCCCGATGCCCTTCTTCGATCTCCTGGGCGATTGGAGGGACGCCGGCACGTTCGACGGACTCGAGTTTCACACCTGAGCTGACCGCCCCGGCCGGACGGCACTGGTCGCATTGCTCGACGGGAGCGTCCACCCGCTGAGGGCTCGGAAGTCCGACGCTGTAGAAGGGCCGAGCTGCATCCTCGGCTCTCTCAACCTGCGCATGCGAGACTTTCGGCCACACGCGCTGTCTCTCGCCGCTGAACTTCCGCATATTTCCGGGGAAACGGAGATCCAATGAAGAGTGTGCTCATCCTCGGTGCCGGCTTCGCCGGCCTCGAATTGGCCACAATCCTCTCGAACGAGGTACCCAACGACGTCGACATGACAATCGTCGACAGCAATGATGCATTTGTGTTCGGGTTCTCGAAACTCGATCTCATGTTCGGCCGAAAGGATCTGGCCCGCGTACGCGTCCCCTACGCCCATCTGCACAAGCCGTCGGTCCGATTCACCCAGGAGACAATCCTCACCATCGATCCGGAGAGCCGTCGCGTCACGACGAACGTCGCGACGTACGAGCCCGACATCCTTGTCGTGGCCCTTGGGGCGGACCTTGACCCGGACGCCACCCCGGGCATGGTCGAGGAGGGCTCAGAGTTCTACACGGTCGACGGCGCGGCGAGGGTCAGCCAACTCCTGCCCTCCTTTGAGGGAGGCGACGTCATCATCGGCGTGCTGGGCAACTTCTTCAAGTGCCCGGCGGCACCGTTCGAGGCCGCCCTGATGCTGCACGACTACCTCGAGAAGAACGGCCGCCGGGGGAGGTCGACCATCAAAATCGTCAGCCCCATGCCGACGCCCATTCCCATTTCACCCGAAGCCTCGGCCGGCATCCTCGAGGCACTCGCCGAGCGCGGCATCGAATGGTGGCCGAAATCGAAGGTGGCTGCCCTCGACCCCGCCGCCAAGATCGCCACCCTGGAAGATGGGCAGACGATGCCCTATGGCCTGTTTCTGGGCATCCCGGTGCATCGGGCGCCCAAGGTCGTGGCGGACTCGGTCCTGGTGGAGGACGGCTGGATCCCCGTCGACCACCGGACGTTCGCCACCAAGTTCGAGAACGTCTACGCGGTGGGTGACGTGACGAGCGCGCCGGTGCCTCGGGTGGGTGCCATTGCCGAAGGAGAGGCCCGCACTCTCGCCGAGGTTCTCATCCACCAGATCAAAGGTGGCGGTGCGCCTCCGCCCTACAGCGGAACGGCAACCTGCTACATCGAGTTTGGTGGGGCCACGGTGGCGCGGTTTGATGCCAATTTTCTGTCAGGCCCGACTCCGTTCGGAACCTTTACCGCAGCCTCTGAAGAAAACGCGGCATCGAAGGTCGAGTTCGGCGCCTCCCGGCGCCGTCGTTGGTTCGGTATCGACTGACCGCTGCGGTTGACGCACACACCTCCAACGGACAGCGGAGCGGCGCCGCCCTGACGGCCCTTCTCGACACAGAGCCGTGGAAGGATGGAGCGTTCATCGGCAACGAAGGAGCTCGGGTGCGCCACCATCGATACGGACTGAAGACGTTGGGTGCGCTCACCATGATCTGTGGCGCACTCACAGGGGTCCTCGGCGTGTCGCAAGCAGCCCACGGCGCGACCACGTCGAAGACCTACTACGTGTCGCTCGGAGACTCCTATTCGGTCGGCTACCAACCTGGGCTCGGAGCCACGCCGGGATACACGGCTGTGGTGGCGAAGTCGACCCGTCTGACGCTGGTCAACTTCGGATGTGGCGGGGCCACGACCACTTCGCTGGTTTCTTCGGTCGGATGTCCGGACGTCCTGCCCCATACGGCCGGCGCCATGACCTATCCGACGACAACGCAAGAGGCTGCGGCTGTGGCGTTCCTCACCGCCCACCGGGGACACATCGGGCTCATCACGGTGTCGATCGGCGGCAATGATGTGACCTCGTGCGCCAGCCAGGCCAACCCGATCAGCTGCGTCTCGACCGCCGTTACGGGGATCACGAAGAACGTCACGAGCTTGTCGGGCGCCCTGCGGGCGGCGGCTGGCCCGCGTGTCCCGCTCATCGGCCTCACCTATCCGGACGTGATTTTGGGGAGCTACGTGTACCCGACACGCCCGGCGGGCGCCGGCGCGCTCTCCCTGGCCAAGCTTTCCGTCGTGGCGTTCAAGGCCCTGATCAACCCAGCTCTGACGAAGGCGTACGCGTCCGCCAACGGGAGCCTGGTGGATGTCACGAAGGCCACGGGCGCCTACGTGCCCCTGACCCGAACTGTTCGCTCTGCCGCCTACGGCACCATCCCTGCCGCAGTGGCGAGTGTCTGCACGCTCACGTGGTTCTGCGCGCAGGGGAACATCCACGCCAGGACGAAGGGCTACACACTGATCGGCAACCTCGTGGTGGCCAGGTTCGGCGCCATGCGCCGGTCGTGAGTGTGGAGCTCGTCCGGTCGAGGAGATGGATATGCGGAAGTGCTGGTGGGCCGTACAGGACTTGAACCTGTGACCCCTTGCGTGTCATGCAAGTGCGCTACCAGACTGCGCCAACGGCCCGTGTGAGGAGACCTTACCACCAGGCCAATTCGCCCCTGGGCTGTCCCGCCGGGCGGTCTTCGGGCAAAGCAGCACAGCGCTCCGTACAATTGAGGTCGTGAACCCCACCGAGCGGCCGCCCGAAGGCAACACTTCCGTGAGCCCGCTACCGGACCTCGAAGCCCACATCACCCGGATCGCCGAGGAGGGCTACACCATCCTCCCCGACGCCATCGAAGCGGACTTGGTGGACGAAATCGACGAGGCACTCCTCAAGCTGGAGCACGACCTGGGCACCGTGCCGGCCGACAACCTCTTCGAAGGGGTGCGCACCATGCGGGTGTACAACCTGCTCGTCCACGGCGCCACCTTCGAGAAGATCCCGATCCACCCCAACGTGCTGCCCGTGGTGGAGGCGGTGCTCGATCCCGGGCTCTTGATCTCGTCACTCTCCTCCATCGCCATCGGGCCCGACGAGCAGGCCCAGCCGATCCACGCCGACGATCAACTGATTCCGCTCACCCGTCCCCACGTTCCGATCATCTGCAACACCATGTGGGCCATCACCGACTTCACCGAGGAGAACGGGGCCACCCGTCTCGTCCCGGGGAGCCACCTGCGCGACGAGCCTCCGAACCCGCTCGAGCACTACGAGACCATCGCCGCCGAAATGCCGAAGGGGAGCGTCCTGGTCTGGGTCGGGAGCCTCTGGCACGGGGGCGGCGCCAATCGCACCGACATCCGCAGGGTGGGCATCGCCATGAATTACTGCGCCGGCTACATCCGCCAGCAGGAGAACCAACAGTTGGGGATCCCGCCCGCGCTGGTCAGAACCTTCCCCCACCGCCTGCAGGAGCTGATCGGCTACTCGGTCTACAACGGCCTTGTCGGCCACATCGACAAGCAGCACCCAGCCAAGGTCGTCCTCGCCGAGAACGAGGGTGTCGACATGGTCTGGGACCTGCTCAAGACCTGATCGCCTTCAGGCCGCCGGCAGCACCGCCGGAGCGATCGGCCACACGTACTCGCGCGGGTCGATGGGGATCATCCCCTCACCCAGGCGCCAAGAGTCGCAGCTCTCCGTCCACTCCCGATGCCAGTCGATCTGGTCATGGTGGAGCCGGATGAGATCAGACCCCCACAGCGCGTCGTAGCGCACGGCGAGCGCGAAGAGAACCTCGATGGAGGCCGTCGCGTCCGCCGCGGCATCATGGGCGTGGCCAATCTCGATCCCGTAGTGCGCGCAGAGGTCGCTCAGGGTGCGCCTGCCCGAGCGGTCGGGATCGAAGTGCCGGTCGATGACGCCGGCGTCGAGCACCGGACCACACCATCCCTGTTCGATGGGACCCGACCCGAAGAGATCCCGGGCCTGCGTCTCCAAGATGGTCAGGTCGTAATCGAGCTTCATCCCGGCCAAGGGGACGCCGCGGGCGGAGGCCGCCACCACCGCATCGGACACGAGTGAGATCGCGCCGCGGAGCGGCATGCCCTCCCCCCGTGCCCGCTCCGTCGAGATGCCATGGACCGCCGTCGCCTCCGGGGGGATCGCACGCCCGGGGTCGATTAGGCCGGACCAGCTCCTGACCACCACGCCCTCCAGCACGGACACCAGCGCGTAGGACACCGGAACATCGTTGAAGCGGTCTATCCCTGTCGTTTCGAAATCGAGCCCGAGCACCTCTCCCGTCGGCCAACCACCCACGGCGCCGAGCATGACAGCGGGGTGTGACAGAACCGCGGATCCCCGTCACGAAACGCCCGGAGGGGTCTCGCCACCGACGACCATTCGCTTCGCAGTCCCCATTGCTACGGTCCTGCAGATGACCTGGTCGGTCCGTCCCCCGTGGCGCTGCGCGCTGGTGGCCATGGTGGCGGCACTGTCTCTGGTCGGCGCGCTGGCGACATCGGCCGTCTGCGGCCTCTCGGTTCCCGTCGGAGCCACCGAGCCGCCCCCCACCGCCGCCGCGGACCCGGCGGTCCTCGTCCATCCGCTCGACGGCACGGCGACCGGACCAGTGAGCCCGGGCACCGTGGGGCAGTTCCCCGGGGCCGATGTCCCCTTCGGCATGATGCAGTGGAGCCCGGACACCAGTCCCAACGCGGTGCAGGCCGGCGGGGGCTACGCCTACGGCGACTCCGAGATAAACGGCTTCAGCCTGACCCACCTGAGCGGAACGGGGTGCCCGTCGTATCAGGACGTCCCGATACTGCCCACCGAGGGCGCAGTCACCTCACCCGCCACCACGGTCGAAGGATTCTCCCACCAACAGGAGCACGCCTCCCCGGGGCAGTACCAGGTGACACTGGGCAGTCCGTCGCCCCTTTCCGTCTCGCTCGCCGTCACCACCCGGTCGGGCATCTCCAGCTTCGACTTCCCGGCCGGAAACCAGTCCAACGTGCTCTTCAAGGTGGCGGACAGCATCAACCCCGTGACCGCGGCGAGCGTCCACGTCGTGGGCCACGACGTGGTTGAGGGCCAGGTGTCGAGCGGGCAATTCTGCGGGACCGGAACCAGCTACACGTTGCATTTCGTGGCGCTCTTCGACCGGCCGTTCTCGTCAGCCGGGACGTGGACCGCCGTGGGTACCGCCCCGGGAACCGCTTCCTGCACCGGGAGCACCTGCGGCTCCTATGTCACGTTCGACACGACGAAAGAGCGACAGGTGCTCATGAAGGTCGGCATCTCCTTCGTCAGTACGCAGGACGCCATGCAAAATCTCCGCACCGAAGATCCGGGCTGGTCGGTGCGACGGGTCGCGGCGGACGGGCAGGATCGCTGGAATGCCCTACTCGGGCGCATCGCAGTCCGGGGTGGCACCCCTGCCGAGCAGCACACGTTCTACACCGCGTTGTACCACTCACTCCTCTTTCCGAACGTGGTCTCCGATGTGTCGGGTCGCTATGAAGGCAGTGACGGCAAGGTCCACACGGCCGGCAACCGCGAGGTGTACGCCAATTTCTCCGAATGGGATATCTACCGCAGCGAGATACAACTCGAATCCCTCCTCGCTCCCCGGGCCGTGGGTGACATGGTCCAGTCCCTGGTCGACGATGCACAACAGACGGGCTGGCTTCCGAAATGGGCCATCGTCGGTGGCGACGAGTCACAGATGAACGGCGACTCGGCCGATCCCATCATCGCCGATGCACTGGCCATGGGCGTCCGCAGTTTCGACGTTCCCCTGGCACTCAAGTACATGGTCAAGGGCGCGACACAGAGCGAGACCGCCCATGGGCTCGAGATCGAACGGCAGTACCTGAGCCAGTACCTGTCGCAGCACTACGTCAATGCGGGCTCACTGGACTTGACGTCTATCGACTACTCAATCGGCGGCTCGGTCACCCTCGAGTACGCCATCGACGACTTCGCCATCGCCCAGGTCGCGGCCGCGGAGCACAACCCCTCACTGGCCTCCACCATGAGTGCGCGCGCCGCCAACTGGGAGTACCAATTCAATCCCGCCACGGGTTACGTCCAGGCGCGCGGCACGGACGGCAGCTTCCCTCCTGGCGCGGCCTTCGAGGCATCACAGCTCGAACCGGGCGGACAGACCGGCTTCGAAGAGGGCAATGCGGTGCAGTACACCTGGTCGGTCCCGCAGGACCTCGCCGCGTTGGCGTCGCTCATGGGCGGTGACGCCGCCGCCGCCCGCAAGCTCGAGACGTTCATGAGCTCCCTCAACGCGACGCGTGACGTTCCCGAGGACTGGTCCGGCAACGAGCCCGACGAATGGGCCCCGTGGGAGTTCGACTACTTCGGGGCGCCTGACGAGACCCAACGCGTCGTGCGCGCCATCGCGGACAGCGAGTACGCCGATGCTCCGGTGGACGAGCCCGGGAACGACGATTTGGGCGCCCTCTCCTCGTGGTACGTCTGGGCAGCCCTCGGGCTGTTCCCCGTGACCCCTGGAGCGGCGGACCTGGCGCTGGCCAGCCCGTTGTTCCCCTTGGTGTCCATCACGCTCCCGGACGGCCGGCGCCTCGTGGAGCAAGCCTCGGATGCGACCGCGTCGCGCCCGTACGTGCACGCGCTGACCGTCTCGGGGATGACGAGCTCGGCCTCCGGTCCACCGGCGTGCACGGGAGCGCCCAAAACCCAGACCGGCGCCGAGACCTGGAACCTGCCCTGGCTGCCCGCCTCCGCGCTCAGAACGGGCGGGACGCTGCACTACACCCTCTCGGCCACGGCGGACCCTGCCTGGGCTTCCACACCCGACGCCGCTCCGCCCTCTTTCACAACAGGTCAGCTCCCGGCCGTCGGGTTCTCATTGCCGAGCGGGGCGACGACGCTCACCGCAGGCCAGCCAACATCGATGCAGATCGGAGTGGCGTTGGCCGGGGACGACGCGACAACGGTCCACTGGCAGGCGGTGCCGGATCCGGGCGGGCCGGCGGTCACACCCTCCTCGGGGACCTTCACATTGGCACCGGCCCGCAGCGGCGCCGGTCATCCCGCTGGCTGCCCGCCGACCCCTCCGGCCACCCAATTGCTGGACGTCACGGCCCCCACCGCTGGGTCCTACGCGTTACGGGTCAACCTCAGCACCACGAGTGGCGTCACGCTCCCGCCCGTCGAGGTCGATGTACAGGTGCAGCCCTGACGCCCGGCCCCGCCTGACTACCAGGCCTTGAGCGTCTCCGAGTGGAAATCGATGATGGCGAGCAGGTCGCCCAGACGGCCGAACACCGCCTCAATGTCGGCGCAGGAGCTGGTGAGGGCCCGCTCGGCTGTGGCAGCGACCTCCGCGCAGGTGCTCAACATCAGGCCGACGCGCCCTCCGACCTCCCGGTCCGGGCAGTGGTTTCCCCGCATCCACGTCATCGCTTCCCTGGTGGCCGCCTCGAGCTCGTCCGCCGCCGCCAGCATTGTGACGTGGTTCATGCTCATCGCCGCCGAGAATCGTGTCTCGGCATTTGTGACTCGACGCAGATCCGCCGCCGCCTTCAAGAGCCATTGCTGTGTGTCGTGTTCTTGGTCCATGTCGATCGTTGGCGGGTCAGATCAGAAACGCACCACCGTGGTACGCCAGGACCGCTCCTTCAGCGATTCTTACGATCGCACCCGACCATCCATAGGGCCGTTCGTACCGTGCCTGGACAACCCTCCGACAACTCGTGGCTCTCTGGGTGACTTCACCCCGTTCCCGTCGGCTCCCGGATCGCTTACCGCACACACACTGGACGCGAGTGCCTGAGGAACGCGAACCGAGGACATGCCGGCAATGGCAATCGTTCCGACCAACACCCGCGGTCGTTGTCCGGAAGCGGGATTCCGGCGAAGCGGGTTCAGCTGCCTGCGACGCCGGGTCCACCCACCACCAGAGGCATTCGCGACGAAACCGAACCGAGCCGTTTGCCGCATAGATCCGGGCCACGTCCCCGCCACGACTCGTGACTGACGTAGAGCGGGGCGCTGTGGCCCGGAACACCAACAATGAACTTCTCCCGCCGGATTAGCAAGAGCCCGGCTCTGACACCCTCCCGCGGCCCAGGGACGCCGCCGGAGCTCTCGGTCCGACGGTGGATCCCGGTCGAGACCAGTACTCAACCTGACCAGGGAACATCTTGGAGGCGGCGGGCGGAATCAAACCGCCGTAATGGGCTTTGCAGGGGAAAAACGGGCCTGCAGCAGTTGCAACACTCCAGGTCAGAGTGCGTATGAGTTCTAACCGATCCGCACTCATTCGGGGTGTGCTGCGGTATCTACGCGGTATGAAACCCGACTCCGACTGACCAATCGGCAGCTATTAAGAACCAGCGGCCAAGCCCGTCGACCCTTAGAGATGTAGCAATGAAACCGGGGCATGGTCGTGGTCCCTTGATGCTCGGTGTCATGGTCGATCTGCCCCGAGCGGGATTTGGGG
Organism: uncultured Acidimicrobiaceae bacterium; assembly: GCA_963741995.1. Lineage (GTDB taxonomy): Bacteria > Actinomycetota > Acidimicrobiia > Acidimicrobiales > RAAP-2 > Bog-473. Next base: position 222,294 of record CAVUKI010000009.1, on the reverse strand, counting down.
ATCGGCGGGCGGGCCGCAGTCCCACACCGTTCCGCGGGTCCGCCAGGTGGCCCGGGACTTCAGCCCGACAAGTGCGGAAGAGTCACCCAGGACGGCCGGCCCGGCTCGTGGTACACGGTCTGCTCGGCCGCCCGCGGCTTGGTGGCCGTGGCCGGCGGCTCTCCGGTGCCGAGATTGCGGGCGTAGACGGGATGGGCGCCACTGGAGACCTGGACCCGCAGGCGGTGACCGGTGGCGAAGATGTGCCCGACCGGCCACAGTGTCACCGCCGCCGTGAACGTACCGTCCGGGTCCCGACGGATGGACGTCGGGTCGAAGCGCTGGAGACCGTCGCACACGTTGACGGAGCGGCCGTCAGGTGACACGTCGCAGACCCGGACGAAGAAGTCCGTATGGTCCAGGCTGGAGCCCACGTGCAGCTCCGCCTCCACCGGGCCGACGAGCTCGAGAGGCTTGCCCAGCTCGTGGGAGGTGTAGACGAGGACGTCGGGGCGAGCCTCCAGAGGCCGATTGTCCACGGTGCCACCGGTAAGCATGCCGATACCGCCCATCGACGGGGTCGGGTCGGCTGGGTCGTAGCGATAGCGGTCGGGCTCCGAAGGTGCCTCCGGCGGCATAGGCCCAAGGTGGCCCCCGGCATGGAGGTACCAGCGGGTCGGCTCTGAGGGAGGGGGCCAGTCCGGCAGGTCGCGCCACTGCCCGCCTTCGCCCTGCACGTGGACCTTTACCGGGGTGGGGCCCAGCAATCCCTCCCGGCCGAGCAACCAGGTGTCGAACCATTCGAGTGGGGCGTCGGTCATGCCGCCTTCCCCACCCCCGCCCAGGTGTCCCCCTGCGCCAATGCGCAGATACACGGGGGCGGGCGAGGCACGCAGGATGGCGTAGTCCTCCACCACGCCGGGCAGCGGGTAGTCGTGCCAGCCGTCGATGAGCAGGGTCGGCACCGTCCATTCCGCCAGCAGGGGGCGGAAGTTCACCGGATCCCAAAAGGCATCCCGGGCGCCGCCGTGAGCCAGCTGGTCCCGGTAGAGCGGCGAGTCGACACCGGTGAGCCGTTGGATCACCTCACCGAGCGGTAGGTGGTCGAAGCCCGCCTTCAGCTCGGCCATGCGCTTCTCGATGCTCTCGGGGGAGATGTCCGTGGTGGGGGCGGCGTGGGCCTGTTTGTTGAACTGTGTGGCGCCCGCGTCCCAGGGGATGATCACCTCGAGGGCGAGCGAGCCTCCCGGATACCACGAGTAGGACCGCACCGAGGTCGACAGGGCGACAGCCATGGCCTTGAGGTGCGGCGGCTTCGTGGAGGCCAGCGCCCATTGGGTGAAGCCCATGTAGCTACCGCCGAACGTGCCCATGCGTCCGTCGAACCACGGCTGGGAGGCGATCCAGTCCGATGTGTCTCGCCCGTCCCCCGCTTCCGCGAAGTAACTATGCATGCCACCCGACCCGTCCGTGCCCCGGCACGCTTGCAGGACGTACCGGTAGCCGCGGGCGGCGAACTCTGAGCCCATGGCCGAGGCGAAGTTGAGCCTGCCGTAGGGCGTGCGCTCCAAGATGGTGGGGGCGTCGTCGACGGCCACGGGGTGATAGACGTCGGCCAGCAGCACCGTCCCATCCGACACCGTGACCTTGACGTCCCGCTCGACATCGACTTCGTTGGTTCGTTCCCGCACGCCGACCCCTTTCGCGACCGGACCTCCAGCGGCAGGCGACGGACAGACCCTATGTCAAGTTTCGTTTGCTGCAACCCCCCACCTTCACCAGCCGGGACTGAGTCCGCAACTCACTCTGACGGGGTACGACCGGACGGGGGCAGGGTGGTGGCGAATGCCCCTGGTCTTACTGGGGCACTTCCGTCGGCTACTCCGCAGAGGCGGGAGCCAACAAGGGAAAGAACATGGCGAGGGCGCTCCGCAGCACAGTCATGATCTGTTCCGGCGGGATGTCGGCCTGCGGGTCCTCGGGCAATCCATCAAGCTTGACGTTGTTCTGCTCTGCGAGCCCCGTAGGCCATCCAACAGGGTCTTGCCCAATACGGAGACGGCCTGCCCGAGCGCGAGTGCGTCCTCGGTAAACTTGGGCTCTCTCGTTGCCTCGCACGCCGATCACGCGAAAATCCCGCGTTCGGCTCCACGCCATTACCGTCGCCGCATGACAAATGACGAGCGCATCAAAGGACTTGAAGACGCGGTAAGCCGCCTCAGCAACATCGTGGAACACAGGCTCGGGGCATACGCCGACGACATGAACCAGGCGGTCCGAGATGAGGGTGAGCTCATTCACGGCTGGGCTAGGGCGGCGCAGGAGCACCGCTCAGGATTCTGAATCCCTACGCCACCGCACTCCCCCGCCTGAGCTCCTTCCGGCCCACCTGAGTGGTCCGTCCCCACATGCCAATAAGCTCCGGGCCGGCCAGGGCGACGTCGAGACACTCCTGGCGTACCGGGCACGGTCTGGCACAGGTCACGGCGGCTGTACTCGCCGCCACGGTCGATGACGAAGGCCTCGACGCCAATGCCACGACAGGCAGCCCGCTGGTGCCAGCCAGGGCGATGCAGGACCGCCTCGAGGTCGAGCGGTGTCGCCTCGCCGGCTTCGGGGGCCATGAGCCACTGAATCGAGCGCGTCGTTCACGGTTGCTGAGAGTGGGGCGAGGCTGTGCGGAGCGGCGTGATCCAGCCGGTGTCCGCCTCCAGCCGCGATTCAGCCCTTAGACCGGTGGGCTGAATCGGCCACCCCCCCGCCGGATCGCCAGTGGAACAAAAGGACCCAGGGTGACAATTCGATCTTTGCTCACTGGCTGGCGATTTGGAATAGGCCGAATAGGCGGAACCCGCTCAACGTTCACACAACGACCTCAAGATGCCTTGCCGGCATCTTGATCGACCTGCTTCGCGCACTCGGAGCAGGTCAAACTCCCACCCCTATCCACGATCCATTCCCCGAGCTCCGTAGTCGTACAGTCGCCGGCCTGACGGCCACAGCGCGAGCAGCTTCCGTCGTGCAGCGCATCCATCCCGTCAAAGGTTACGAAGCCGGCGTTCGCCAGCGGGTGATACTGCGGGCGCCTACCGTCTGGTCATGGCCATGCCTCAGCCGGCGACCCCTACGCCAACGCCTTAATCGCCGAGGTCGGCCAGTGCTGGAGGATGATCCACGACCGGCAGGGGGTCAAGCCGCACACTACCTTGAGACGCCGAGCTGGACCGGGCGGTGGTTCGCCCCATCCGGCCGTAAGTGGAGGCGGGTGTGGGCCTGTCCTGACCATCTAGAGGGGTTGACGGGGCTCAGGGAGTTCGGGGCGATAGACGGCAGATCGGGTGCCCCCTAATCGCACGAGTGGGGCAGTCTTCTTGTGCTCTTTGCGGTGCGCCTCCGCCGAAATCGGATCCAGCATGTCTGACACGACCCGGCGTCGCTCAGCCATCTGAGCAAATCAGGGACACGGCTCGGATTGTCGCAGTCGTCGTCGAAGTCGGTAGCTGCGACGTACCGAGATTGACTCTCCTGAGACGCCTGTGTTGTGCGATTTCTCAGGTTAATCTCAGGGCCTTCTCAGCTCTTCGGGGGCCATTGGGCCTCAATGTGCTTGGACACGTTGAATAGAAAGCGCAGCCCGTGTTACCACTCCGGTGAATCATCTGTGCTCGGGGGTTGTTTGCAACAGCCTGGGGGTGGGTTGCAACAGAATCCAAAGAAGCATCGGGCGAATGCTTGATAAACAAAAGGGGCAGAGATGAGACCTGGGGCGGTCATCAAACTCACGCGGCGCGTCGGTGTTGCAGTAGCAAACGCCTCTTCATTGGTGCTCGCTTCGCCAGCCCGGGGCGGTCATAGGCCGGCGAGACTTCTGGGCTTTGCAGGGGTTGCGCTCCTGGCGCCGTTGTTCGCACTGACCCCTGTCGGCAGCGCCGCGCCAGCTACAACCACGGCGCAGTGGCAGCAGGCCATAGCGCAGGCTCCCACCGGCTTGGGCCGGGGCTGCTACCACGCTTCGTACCCGTCGCTGAAATGGCGGGCCAGCACGTGCGAGGTCGCACCGGAGATGCCGCTCCAACCTGCACCCGTCCCGGCACCGGCGACCGTTACCAACGGTCCGGCGACCGTTGGTAACGGTACCGACTACTCAGCCGTGGTGGCCGGCAAGATTTCGACTGCAACAGGATCATTTGCTGACGTGAGTCCGACGATCACCGAAACGGGCCAATATGCCGCCCAGGGAGCGCAGGTCGCGAACGCCTTCAGCCTACAGCTCAACACTGAGACCTTCTCAAACTCGCCGGCATGCTCAGGAAGTGCGGATCCAAGCAACTGCGTAGCCTGGCAGCAGTTTGTCTACGTTTACGAGCCGCCGTCTACCACCTTCGTGTTCATGCAGTATTGGCTGATCGACTATGACGCCACCTGCCCATCTGGCTGGAATTCGTATGGGTCCGACTGCTACACCAACAGCCCAGCATCCTCGTTTTCCGGCGGCGTCTTGACCGCCGCTGATCTAGCCTCGACACAGCTGGAGGGGAGCGCTTCTGCCGGTGGTAACGACGCGGTGACTCTGTCGTTCGGGGGCGAAGCAACGTTCGTGAGCAACCCTGACAGCGTGGTTGACCTTGCGCCAAATTGGAATACTGCCGAGTTCGACGTTTTCGGTGACGGTAGCGGCGGTGCTGCAAATTTTGGTGCCAACACGACTCTGGAAGCACAGACGAAATTGTCGGATAACAGCGTGTCAGCCCCGACATGCGTGGAGGAGGGGTTCACCGGGGAGACCAACAACCTGAGCTTTACGAACACTCCGACAATCGGAACCCAAGGGTTGCCGACGATCGTCTCCAAACAGACCAACGCGAGTCCCACGACCCCAAGTTGTGCCGCGGGCCCCGGCTCGACGACAACGACCGCGGTGTCCACCTCTCTCTCGGGCGGCGGGTCGTCGGGGGCGGCCATCTCGGTGCCCACAGGTACGGCCATCACAGACCAGGCCACCTTGTCCGGCACCAACGCCTCTGAGGCCACCGGCAACGTCACCTACAATGTGTATTCGGATTCCAACTGCACCGACCTGGTAGCCGGCGGAACGGCCGAGCCGATCACGACTTCTGGCACGGCCCCGGCTTCGGCCCCAGTAACCCTGGACAACGCCGGCACCTATTACTGGCAGGCTTCGTACTCGGGCGACACCTATAACAATTCGTCTACGAGTTCTTGCGGTTCTGAAATCGAGACTGTCACGGCAAAGCTCCCCACGGTCACAAAGGTAAGCCCGAACACCGGACCGACAAAAGGGGGCACCGGCATCACCATCACCGGGACCGGCTTCGTCACCGGCGCCAAGGTGGTGATCGGCCAGGGCAACGGCACCACCGGCGCCATCGCGGCGACCAGCGTCAAGGTCGTCTCGCCGACCGAGATCACGGCGGTGACTGGCGGGGGGGCCAAGGCCGGTGCATTCAGTCCGTTCGTCACCACGACGGGGGGCACCAGTGCCGCCAATGCCGGGGCCGACTTCAGCTATGGGGTCGACGGTCACAAAGGTCAGTCCGAACACCGGACCGACAAAAGGGGGCACCGCCATCACCATCACCGGGACCGGCTTCGTCACCGGCGCCACGGTGGTGATCGGCCAGGGCAACGGCACCACCGGCGCCATCGCGGCGACCAGCGTCAAGGTCGTCTCGCCGACCGAGATCACCGCCACCACCGGCGGGGGGGCCAAGGCCGGTTCCTGGACCCTGTACGTCACCACCTCGGCGGGCACCAGTGCCGCCAATGCCGGGGCCGACTTCAGCTATGGGGTCACGGTCACAAAGGTCAGTCCGAACACCGGACCGACAAAAGGGGGCACCGCCATCACCATCACCGGGACCGGCTTCGTCACCGGCGCCAAGGTGGTGATCGGCCAGGGCAACGGCACCACCGGCGCCATCGCGGCGACCAGCGTCAAGGTCGTCTCGCCGACCGAGATCACCGCCACCACCGGTGGGGGCGCCAAGGCCGGTACCTTCAGCCTGTTCGTCACGACGACGGGGGGCACCAGTGCCGCCAATGCGGGGGCCGACTTCAGCTACAGCTGAACCCCAACACGTTGCTGAAACCAACACGCATCGGGTAGTGCCCTGCACCGTCGTGGGTGCCGAAGCGTCGACCGGCACCCCGGTGCCGGATCCGGCACCGGGGTGCCCAGTTCGCCGTGTAGGGGTGCCACCAAGCAGGCACTTTCGGGCTAAGAGTCGAGCCGGGCGGCTGTCGCCCACTCGTCGCAGGTCCGGCGAGTAGCGGGCGGTCGTTGATGCGCCTCGCTAAGGCGTGGGCGAACTTCCGGCCAGCAGTGCGTAGATCTCGACCATCGGAGCGGTTCCGTTGACGCCGTACTGGGGGTCAATGAGCCCGGTTCCAGCTTGGCGTTGCGCCCACATGGTGGTCGCAAAGCTATGGGCCTCGGAGGCGTAGGCAGCGTTGGGCGCAACCTGATTGAGAAGGAACAAGTTGCGGAAGTAGATGGCGTTGAACGCCGGCCCCTCGTTGACGAGCGTCGTTCCCGTGCCGAAGTAGGACACGGCCGCGGCTGCCGTCTGCTGCGCTTGCTCGAGGTACGTGCTGTTCCCGGTCAGCTGGTACAGCAAGACGCCCGCGCCGACCATGACGCCCTGGTTATAGCTCCAGATCGTTGTGTTCACGCTTCCGTTCGCATTGACGTGGTCGTTGTACAGGCCGCTCGCGGTTCCGAGACAGTGGACGACCCACTGGTACACGCTCGTCGCCCATGTCAGGTCCGAGGTGGTCCCGGTGAGACGGTCCAGCTCGAGCGCGAGCGCCGCTCCGGCTCCGTTCGCGGTGGTGTTGCGCTCGCTCCCCGCAACGTCCTCCCAGAAGACGCCTCCGGGACAGCCGTCACTGACGTTCGTGTCCCACCCGGACATGATGAAGTTGAGCTCGTCCTGAGCCAAGGTGAGGTAGGTCCCGTTCGACGTGAGCAGATAAGCGTGGATCAGGTTCAGCCCGACCCACCCGTTGTCGTCGTAGTAGGTGGCACCGCCCGGTCCGAGTGGCGACGGCACAGCCGATTGGTAGGCGGACGGTTGAGCTGAACCCGTAGGGGAGACTTCCGACAGGTCGGCGTAGTGGCCGAGACCTGTCTGGCGGGCTGCGATGGCGGACAGGTAGCCAGCACCGTTTGGCGCGCCGTAGAGGTAGACCGTGCCGGCGACGGCGTTGGTGAACGGCCACAGGCACGAATAGGTGCCGCACGAGTTCGAAGAACTACCGCTGTAAAGGGATTGGCGCGCGGCATAGAGGTTCTGTTGGAGCGCGTTGTAGGTCGCCACCGCCTGCTGCTGGCTCGTCGAGATGGCCGGGCTGGCCTGCGCTCGTACGCCAGGCGCTGCGGCAGCGGCGGCCGTGGCCGTGGCCGTGATGGCAAGACAGATAACCGCGGCGCCACCGAGCGTCCGTAGCCAAAGCCGGTGCTTCCAGGAGGAGATCGAGTGCGACATAGATCCATGCACCATGGGGAACCTCGATTCAAACGCTTCCACAGCGACCCTAGATCAGCAGTGGGTTTGTGAACAGGGGCTCATGTCGCTGGATCCAAATGTCAACTTCGCTGGGGTTGCAGGCATCTTAAACAATGTGGGCGGTGTGTACCGAGTGAGTGGGTGATCCAAGTCACTCATTCCAATGAAATGGGGCGGCCATTAGTGGTCGGTCACACTCACCTGTACGAGGCTTCTCGCTACAGCTTGGGGCATGTCCGGGCTGACCGAACCAGTGACATGGACATCCCACACCGGTGCACGGACAACGACATGCGGCGGTTGGCCGGCGGGTCCGGTCAAGGTCACGAAACTGCTCACCTTCCACTGGAAGCAGGCCGCTTTCCAAGTGCTGCCCTTGCCGCCGCCGGTGACCAGACACCAGCAATAGGCGACCATCTGTGATCGAACGAAGCTGGTAGTGAGAGCGAAGGTCATGGGCGTCCCGACCGGTTGGAGGGAGCATCAACTGGTACTCAGGAGGGTGGAGGTCCACCGGCCATTGTGCGGGCACCCACACTGGTTCTCCGAACCAGTTGGCCAGATCGAGTTCGGAGGCGACAGGTTCCTCGTGGTATTGGAATCCGGTGATGGTGGGCCGCTCAGGCACGCTCCAACGCTATCGACAGGCCGCCGCCAGCGTGCCCCGCGCCGGATCGGGAATGGCGTTGGGGGCGTGTCCCGACCATCTTGAGGGGCCTAATGGGGCTGCTGCGGGGGGTTAGGCAGCGACGCTCAACGGAATCTCGGCAGGCGACGCAGCGAACTAATCGTTCCGACGGAACGCGTTGGTCCTAGTAGGCACCGCGTTATGTCCCAATCCTCAACCGCTCGACAAGGGCGGCCGATACAACCGGGGGTTGTTCACACCACCTCAAGAGGTTGCAGAGAAAGGCTCATGACGCGGCATACAGCAACCGCACTCGCGTCGCCCGGTTTGGTTCCACACGCCACCAGCGAAGGGACGTTGCAACGCGAAAGGACGAACCATGGGGAACAAGAAGCGGGGCTTAGGTCGCAGTCCGCTTCATGATGCCAAGGAAGTCATCACTATCGAAGATATTGGGTTCCTGTTGGATCAGCTTGTGTACTGGCGGTGTCACGCCCACATGTTGGAGTTCGAACTAAGCGAAGTATCCAATGGACGTGATCGGCTGCTCGGTTCAATTGAACGATCAGCTCCAAGGGAGTAGTTAGCCGGGGTAGCCTCTAATCGCCGGCGTGGTGCCGTTCGTGGGTGCTGGTGGCCGCGTGGTCAGGCCTGCGGTGGTCGGAGATGGTCGGCTTGCGACGCCGGGACGTGGACATGCTGCCCGAGCGGTTCGTCGTGAGCCAGCAGGTCCGGTCGAGGTCGGCTCAAAGTTCCGTGGCTCGACCAGCCGAAGCTCAGCCGGTCGACGACAGGTCCCCATCTGGGCGCCCCGTACCCCATCCTCGATGAGCAGCTCGCCGAGCGTGCCCAACCCGGCAAAGACGGACTGCGTCTTCGTGGAACACCCGAGGCAACACGCCACACTTATCCAGCTTCACGAGCCAGACATGGAAGAAGATCGCGCTGCGATCGGCCCGTCCTGACCTCCGCTGGCACGACCTAGCAAACCTATGTGGCCATTCGGATCGCCGCAGGGCCGCGCACCCGAAGATGCAGGAGGAAGTCACCACTCGTCTTACAGAGACGACAATCGAACATCTACGGACACCTATTTCGATCCGCCATTCTCGTGCTACAGCATCTCGAAGGGCTAGGCGCAGCAGCGAGTGTCGAGCAGGTCCTGGCGTGTAATCGCTCCGAAAGAAATCGAGCGCCAACGCTTCGAGATCCTCGCATCCCCTCCATCACCAGCCAGCCACGTCCCACGAAAATCACATGATCCCACGCCGATCACCACGAAAACCCAAGCAGATCCACGTCACTCTCGGCAAAGAACGGTCAAACCAGTTACCTCAGCCTGACCAGGAAACATCCTGGAGGCGGCGGGCGGAATCGAACCACCGTACGGGGCTTTGCAGGCCCCTTACTCTGAGGCTCTGAGCTGGTCTTATGTGCGGCGTCTCCGCCATGGCCCGACACGCTACGCCCGACCCGCTACCGTCTTCCTCGTAGCCCGATGCCCCAGCCCGGCGACCCCTACGCCAGCGCGTTCGTCTCTGAGGTCGGCCAGTGCTGGCGGATGGTCCACGACCGTCAGGGCCAAGCCGCGCACTGCCTCGAGACGCCAAGCTGGACCGGGCGGTGGTTTGCCCCATCCGGCAAGCGATGGTGGCGGGTGTGGGCGTGTCCGGAACATCTCGAGGGGCTGACGGGGCTCAAGGAGTTCGGGCGCCGCTCAACCACAAGCTGAGTGCCCGCCGCAAATGCTCGTCGAGATGTTTGGGCAGCTCAGAACGTATCCACCACGCCGACCGACCGAAGTGGCACCATCACAGGTGGCCCCAAGGTTGGGGCTGCCTCAACTACAGCAACAAAGGCCCCACCCGGGGCTTCCTTTGGGGGCTTCAGCAGATTCGCACACTCGCATTCGAGGGTGGTGGATGGTGGAGGAGGAGGGGCGGGATCGGCCGGAAAGAGATTTCTGATGTCTACGGCTGCTTCGCCTCAACGCCTGCCGAGTTACGTTTCGTTCTCGGCCGAGATCGTCCCTCAAACAACCGAGTCCCTCATTGCCGTGATGGCGAACCTGGCCAACACGGGGGCTACCGAAGTGCACCTCCTCCTGTCGACTCCCGGAGGCAGCGTGATGCACGGGCTAACGCTCTACAACGTTCTGAAAGCACTTCCCTTCAAACTCGTCACCCACAACGTCGGCAACGTGGACTCAATCGGAAATGCGGTGTTCCTCGCCGGTGAGGCACGCTGCACGTTCCGCACAGCACCTTCATGTTCCACGGCGTGGGCTTCGACTCGCCGGCCAACACGCGGCTTGAGCGGAAATTCCTACGCGAGCGGCTGGACGGGATTCAGGCAGACGAGAAGAGGATCGGCGGCATCATCGAAGAGCGCAGCTCGCTCAACGCGGCCGACATCGAAAACCTCTTCCTCGAAATGAAGACTAAGGACGCGGCATACGCCGTTGGCGCCGGGATTGTTCACGAGATCCGCGACGTCAACATCCCCCCGGGCGCTCCCGTACAGAGTCTTGTATTCCAGCGATAGTGCATCGAGGTCTCGCATTGCATCCTCCTGGTGTCTGAGCGCATGGCCTGGTCGCACGGTTTGAACCCTAGTCATTTATCGGCCCGCAAGCCCAGGACTTGGGCTTTCTTGTCAAAACTCTTATTTTCGGACCACTACATGTTGTGGTCACCGCCCGGATTGTTCGTTCGCATGGTGAATCATCTCGAGCCGCCCCCACCCCGTGGCCCGTCGAATTGTCGGCCGGGCGCATCGGAGAAACATTGCTTTTGATGAGTGTCCAGCCTGTCTCCTAACGGCACATCGGGGGCAGTCCAGGCCCACGAACCACTACGGCCGAGAGGCTGGTTACTAGAAACTCCTACCGCCAACCGCCCGAAAGAGATCGCGGAGCGTGCAGACCTGGGTGCCGTGGTGGCTGACCTCATTGAGGATGCTGACGAGGATCTGGTAGCCCAGGACTGACGGTCCGGGATCGTCCGAGTAGCTCCAGAACCGCGTGGCCTGATCAAGTCCTTCGTCCCTCGACGCTCGGATGGCCTGATCCAGTGCTCGCCATCCCGCTCGCATAACGTCGACGGCTTCAATCGGTGCAAAGAACACCGGATGCTCGGACATGTGGGCGCGGTCCAACCACTCTCCGCTGACCGGGTACCACCGAGGAAGTCCAGCTCCGCCGCACGTCCGGCCATGGATCCAACGTGCCAGAACAGCCAGGCGATAGTGGTCAGTGGTTCCGCCCCCTTGCCCTCCATGGCGGCTCGGATCACGGAGCCATCAAAGTCGGCCACCCAGTCACCGGTGCCGAAGGCATTGGGGGTGCAGCACTCATCTCGGCGCCGGACGCTCCAGCAGTTCGGAGCGGGTTCCCAGAAGAACTCCTCTTCGCTGAGGTCAGACCAGGCTCGGTTCAGTGTGAACCTCTCGATGAACAGCATCATGCTCAACAAGGTTTCGCCACGCCTGCCCGGCACAAGCGGAGTGTATGCCCCGTGCCGATACGACGCCTTGCGACCGTCCCCTACCAATGCCGGGATAATGGCACCTCGGTTGAGCGGCGTGCCTGCGCCTGACCGGACCTTTGGGCGATGATCCAAGGAGTGAAGCGCCCAGAAGGTTTCGAAGGGTCCGACGAGAGCTCTATATGCACCTGGCTGACGTCGGAGAAAGCGACGTCGTTCACGGAGCTGTGGCCAATGGCGCCTCCATCCTCGAACTTGGCTGCGGGACGGGACGGATGACCCGAGGTCTCCTCGAACTCGGTCATCCCGTGACAGCCGTGGACAACGACCCTGAGATGCTGAGCCACGTTCCAAAGGCGGCTGAGACGGTTCTGAGCAGCATCGAGACTCTGGACCTCGAGACTTCGTTCCCGATTGTGCTGTTGGCGAGCAACCTCATCAATCACCCCGACCAGAGCGTCCGATCGAAGTTCCTCGCCACCTGTCGGAGCCACGTCTCAAAGGCAGGGGTGGTGATCCTCCAGCGGTATCAGCCCGACCTCGAGGGATTGGAAGCCGGCGATTGGGTACAGCGGGGACCCGTGGATGTTCGGATCTCTCGGTTCGAGCGCCAAGGCGATCACTTCTCTGCCTCGATTCAGTATCGACGTGGGGATCAGACGTGGACCCACCATTTCAGCGCTGTGATCCTCGATGATCAGACCCTCCGAAGCGAGCTGGCTGACGCTGGCCTTCGCTTTGACCGCACCCTCGACGCTGAGCAGACCTGGGTTCTGGCAAGGCCATAAGTCTGAGCCTTCAGGTGCCCCCATCCGCCGGTCCGGTGTCGCACTTGGCACGATGAGCTGACCGGGTTGTCCGTCATGTCAGAATCTGGAGATGGACACCGAGGGTTTTTGGAGCGTCGTCGAGTCAGCCCGTCCCGGTGGGTGCTCGGACGTAGCATCTGCCGTCCAGGCGAGTCTGGAGCGTCTGCCTCAATCAGAGGTAGGTGACTACTGCCGGATCTTCAACAGTTACATGGACGCGCTCTATAGCTGGGACCTGTGGGGTGTTGCCTACATCGTCAACGGCGGATGCTCCGATGACGGATTCGAGTATTTCCGTGGCTGGGTCGTTTCGCAGGGCCGGAGCACGACCGAGCTGGCATCTTCGGACCCTGAAGCGTTCGGGTTGACTTTGAGCCATGACGCAGACCCTGAGGAACGCGAGTGTGAGGAACTGATCTACGCCGGCGCCTCGGCTTACCAGAGCATCACCGGTGACTTCGGCCACCTCGAACGAGCCCATCTCCGCAAGCCCCTTCTGGCGAAGAGTGGCAAGAAAGCGCCGAGGGACTGCGAACGCGTTTTCCAAGACTGACGACCCATTGGGACGTTAGTTAGCCACCTGGGGTCAACCGCTGGAGACCAAATACGTAAGCCGATTCCAGGTGAGTTGGGTGCCCCATATCGCCGGGAGTGAGCGCATCTTGCGAGCTGAGTCGCAGGACTTGCCGGCGCCCCGGCGCCGCCCCCGAGGGGTTGGGGACGACGCCAGGGACCAGCGGAAGACCGCGTGACGGAAGAGAAAAAGGACGCCACGGCGGCCCACCGGGCCATGGCGTCGCCGAGGTGGACGGGCCCCGCGAACGCCGCAGCCCAGATTTTGTCAACCGTCGGGATGGACCCCCGAAGTAGAACATCACCGACGGCCGACATGGACTGCGACGACGAGGGCGCTTACTCCACAGAACGTCGCAGCCCAGATCATGTGGTCAGGCGCCGAACATGCCGGCTTCGGAGCCGGTTGCAGCAGCCAGGGCCTCGAGCTCTTGAATCGAACACTCGTGGATCGGCTTTGACTCGGCTGCTTGAACTCGAACAGACAGCTTGGCAGCGAGAGCGGCCTTTCGGGCTCCGTAGGCTCCTACGGCGTCGGCCGCTTCCTTGAGGTCGGGCACGGATTCGGTCACGCTCGGCGTCGTGGGCCTCTTTGCCGCTGGAGCCGCCGAGGTGGCTGCGGCGCGGCAGGTGGCTCGCGTCGGCTTCGGTGATGTCGAAGCGGCGAGCTACGGCGGCGGTCGATGGATTCGGCACTCCGGGTCGTTCGCCGCGAAACAACTTGGTGATGTTGCGAACTTCATCGAGACTGAGCTTTGTCATGGTGCGAGGCATTTCGGTGTCCTTTCAGATGGTGGTTGTGTGTGGAGAACTGCGCCTACGGGGTCGGGAGCTGTGGCGCTCCCGCAGCGAGCAGCTTGAGACCCTCGATGAGGCCCTGCTGGCCGCCAAGGTCTCTCATGGCCGGGAGCAGTATCGCAGCCAGCTGGCCAGATCCACGACAGCTTGAAAGGGGGACCCCGTCGACTGTCGCGACGCCATGCCGCGGCGCCTTGAATCGGGAGCGTTGAACGGGGGCGGACTCCTGGTCAGTCGTGGGCGTATCCGCTCCCGCGACGAAGGGTGACGCCGCTGTTCCGCTGCGAGGCCGCAGATTCAGACCTTCCGCCCCGACATACGTCGGCTCGATATTGGGTGCCACCTTCTCAAGATGGCGGAGTACGTCGCGACGAACTCGTCGTACCGCTCGGCCGCGGTGACGAGCTGTGGCAGCGCGGCCGCGATGGTCTGAAGGGCGGCCACGACGTCCTCGGCCAGGGCGGGCAGCTCTGCGAGCACCTGGTCGCACGCGGCGTCCGCTCGGGCCTCCTTCACGGCCGCCGCCAGAGGAGGAAGATCCGCCGCGGCCCCCTGGAACGCCAGAGCAGCAAACTCTGCGGCCTGGTCCGCTGCGGCGATGTCGGCCGAAGCGATCTTGGCACTCCCCCGGCCGCCGCTGGCGACCTTCGCACGGAGCGCGGGCCGCGTTCTAGCTCGCCGTTTGTGACGCGATGCGTGCACTCTCCCGGGCGTCCTGAGCTAGTGCCAGGGCAGCTTCTGCCTCTGCGAGTGTGGGCATGGTGATGTCCTTTCCGGGGGTCAGAGCCGACCCAGGCGTTACGTGGGTCGGGCTGGACAGTCACAGTGACCGTTCGTTCCAGGTCGCCGACGGACCAGTTGAGGTCGACGTCGCCGGCCACCGCGTAGAAGCTCAGGGCGCCGTCGGCGTCGGTGGTGACCGGGTCGGGAGCGGTCGTGCCCGACGAGTGGTCCGCGTACAGCGACGCCAGGGTGGTGGTGCCATGCGTGAAGACGTTGACGGCGGTGTCCGACGGGAACCCGCCGACGGTTGAAAAGTGGCCTGCTTCGACGGTCATGGGTGGCTCCTCAGTGTTGGCATTTGCCGCCTTCCTTTCGTGCGGTCACGGACTCGGCGCAGACGCGCCGCGAGCTTCGCGCCGCGCTCCCCGTGGAGCGTCCCCCGCTTGAGCAGGCCCGTGGTGGCCTGCGGGGTGATCTTCAGTTCGGCGGCAGCGGCGGAAACGGTCATCGAGGACCACTCGACCACGTCGCAACATGGAGAGTCCACGTCTGAAACGTCTTGTGAAACGTCTGAAACCTTTTTGTTCTCCCACCAGGCCCCGATGCGTCGATCATCTCGATCGCGGCCACGATTTCGGGGTCGACGTCGGCCCGATCTCGGCGCGCCGCCAACAGATCGCGCTGGAGTGGGTGCCGGATCGCCGCGCAGACCGCGGCCGGGATGAACGCGCCCTGAGTCGTGATGGCGAGCGCCGCCGTACGAAGGGAAGGGGTCATGCGGCAAGGGGGCTCTCGGCGACCTGGGGTTTCTTCTGGCGCGGCCGGCGGTTGTGGGCCTGCTCGAGGGGGGTAGCCCATCGACAGTTCCAGGTGCGTACGGCCCGTCGTTGTCGATGCGGTCGATGGAGTGCTCCGGTGTGGGCTTCTCGCCCATGTCCTCGAGGAAGTTGGGGAACCCGTCAGGGCCGCGCCAGCGGTCACAGACCGTGATGCCGCGGCCGCCGTAGTAGGGCCACTTCGGCGGTTCGGGTTCGAACAGCGCTGCTTCATGGTCATCCAGGTGGCGTACAGGGGGTGTTCCTGCCCGGGGCGGCTAAGGCCATGAGTCAGGGACCGGGCGCCGGTGAGTTCTCGATCCAAACACCCGCAGGACCGGGTGACGCCGCGGCGGAGGTTCGTCCCCCGGACTGCCCTCTCCGTCCCGCAAGCGCAGCGGCAATACCACCACCACCGCGGATCCCCGTCCCGGGTGTTCGCAGCACGGCCTAGGACCGTCCACCGTCCAAAACGTTGTCCGGTTTCGATGCAAGTCGACATGATGTTGGGCTTCCTTTCGCCTAGACGAACGGTGAGGGGGCGAGCCGGGCGGAGTGGGTCATCCTCATCGCGGGCCGCGCTATGGCCGAACGGCGAAGCGGCGGTCTTGCCGTTCTGGGACTGGTCCTCCTCGCGGAAGGTGGTGATGCTCTCCGGCATGGCGAAGTCGCCGGAGAATCGGTGTCCGAGGGCCGCTGGCTTGGGGAGCAGACCGTTCGAGCGGGCCTGTTCCAAGGCGACGTTGAAGTCCTCGAGCCTGATCTCCTCCTCGGTGTACAGAACTGGCCCCGACCGCCGCGAGGGCGGCGACAAATTGACGACGGCGAGCCCGATGGCCATGGCCTGGTCGTCGTGTTTCCCGCTGTCGTGGTCGATGCGGAAATCTCCGAAGTTGGTTTTCCGGAGTCGCACCGTCCGGAGCTCGGCGAGCATCCTCGTCAGCCGGGATGTGCACCCGTGCTCTCGAAAGGCCAGGTGCAAGCTGGTCCCGAGACGCCCGACGATGGGCTCGGAGAGTTTGACCTCCTCGGCTCGCATTTGCATGGCTTGAAGACGCTCAACAAGACCTGCGGCTTGCCAACTGTCGATCACGACCCGCGCCCGATTGAACTCACGAGACGCCGAGACGATCCAGGGTTCGACGTCCTCGGTGATGCTGACTGGGTTTCGCTTTGAACCTTGCCAGCCCGATCCGGTCGACGACGATGAGTCAGCGGCCGCCGCGCTGGTCGGGGTCTGACTCCGCATGAGCCACGATTGCAACGGTTGGATCGTTCACGAGACCGAGGTCGCATGCCACGAGGTATTCCACGCCCGGAACGGGTGAGAGCGGCCCGTCGAGAACTGCGGCTGCAGTCAGGTCTGCCTCACTGACGAGCCGGTCCTCATTTTCAACCCAACGATTTAGGTGATATTGCTCGAACTCCGAGGCGAGCAGCAGGGGGCGCTGCGCCTCGAGGGCCTCAGGGTCGACCCACTCGAGCGGGCCCGGGACCTCGTTCACGTGCCAGTCCTTGGACTTCGCGGCGCCCTTGAGAACTTTGAAGGACCAATGATTCGGCTCGCCGGCCGACGTGAGCACCACGAAACGGCAGCCGGGCATCTTGGCGAGCGAACTGACCAAAGCAGCCCACATGCGCTTCGCGTTCCGTGTGTCAGCCCACTGTGCGACTTCGTCTATCACTACGAAGGAACTCCGTAAGCCGTGCGCGGACGCTGAATCGGCCGCCAGGACCTCAATGCTGGCCCCCGTCTTCGAGATGACCCGATCGGCCTGCACGGTGACGTGGCTTCGCAAGGACGGTGTGCGGTTGACGAACCCGACAAGGGCGTCGAGCACCGCGAACTTGGACTGATCCTTGTCTGCCGCCGCGATGTGGGCCTTCTCGCCCGGAGCCGCGTACAAGACCAGCCACGTGAGTAGGGCTCCGCTAAATCTGAACTTTTGGACCCCCCGCGGGACGCGTCAAGAAATGCCAGAGCGGACCGCTGGGGTTGAAAATTGCCCGGAAGTCCTCCTCCTGGAAGTCTGTGGCCGCCTCAGCGACGAGCCGGCCGTCCTCAAGCACGAACCCGCCCAGGAAGTCGAGGCAGTCCTCGGTCGTGGTGGTCATGCCTCGGCCTCCGAAGCCTCGTAGGGCTCGTCCGGTAGCGCCTTAGCGACTACATCGGCGTGCAACTCAAGGTCGCTGCCGTCATCACCGTGCTCGAAGTGCCCCACGACGACGACGCGTGTTCCCCGGTCAGTGTCGCCAGGCTTCTCCCTGCGGTGTAGCCCTTGCAGCGGACCTCGAAGACGGTGTGAGCCTCTTTCCGCTCGTCGAGGTACGGGACCCAGTATGAACGCGCTACGTCGACCTGGAAGCCAGCGCGCCGACGTCGACCTCCTCTGTCGTTCAGTGCGTAGGGTTCCGTCGAAACGGTGCCAATGATGGTGGTGACGTTGGGATTCAAGGCTGGTGCCTCCTCTGCTGGGTCGTCCGGCGCCCCTATAGGCGCCGTCACGGGTCGATCTCCTCATCGGGCACCGGTTCGGCGTCGATCACCTCCGAACGAGCGAGACGAGCCCTGCGGCCCGCCTCAGAGACTGTGTCGAGCAGTGCTTCGCTCGTGGCTGCAGACGCAAGCCTTTGGGCCAGCTCTGCGGCGGTCGATGGCATGAGCCCAAGCTGCGCCAGGGCGTCGCGCTCGACCCCGTAGCGCCGTGAGGAGCGTGTCGACCCGGCGAGTCGCACCGCTGCGCTGCCTCTGGCCGTCGCAGTGTCAATGACGTCGTCGTAGAGCATCTCGACGAGCGCGCTGGCCCGCAACAGGTTGATCCTCGCTGGACCGAACTCGGGTCTTGCGGCCCACGCGGCCCGCTTGGCGACCCATTCGGCGAATCCGGGGCTCAGTTCATCGCACTTGGCGGCGATGGCTCGCTCGCTGTAGGCGCCATGGACGAGCGCAGCGGTGTTGCCGGGCTGGAAGTCGGGATGTCGGGGGGCGCCGCTCATGGCGACACCGGCCTGCACTTATAACCCGGGTCATAATCGCCGGGATTGTGACCGCGGTTACGACCGCGGTGGTAATCATCGATTACAGCGGGCGAGAACCGCCTTCACCGTGCTGGCGTGCCACTGCGCGCCGCCCTGTGCCGTCGGGATGGCGTCGTCGTTGAGTCGTTGAGCGATGGACCGAAGCTCTGGCCGGCGTCGTGCTCCCGCTTGATCCTGGCCACGACCTTTTCCGGCGTCGTGGAAGGTCGACCGAGCCGTACACCCGCGGCCCGCTTGGCAGCGAGGCCATCCTTCGTCCGCTGTCCGATGATGCGCCGCTCGAACTGAGCGAAGGAGGCCAGCATGTTTGCCATCAGCTCTCCCGTCGGCGTCGTCATGTCGAAGTCGCAGTCCAGGACCACGATGGCCCAGCCCTGGGACTGGGCCTGCTCCATGAGGGTGGAGAAGTCCAGCATGGACCGGGAAAGTCGGTCGAGCTTCGCCACGACCAGCGCTTCGGCCGCACCAGCGAGGATCAATGCCTTGGCTGCAGCCAGTCCCTCGCGTCCCTTTGTGGACTTGGCCGACACACCGGCATCCTCGAGGAGGGCGACCAGCACCCAGCCACGCCGTCGGCACTCGGCCTCGATCGCGGCACGCTGCGCGGCCAGGCCGGCGCCGCTGTCGGCCTGCTCCTGAGTGCTGACTCGGACGTAGCCGACGACCTTCGTTTCCTCTGGGCTCATGGGTAGAGTGTACAACAAATGACCGCTTGTTGCAAGGTATTTGTTGTACGGTTTCTGACCAGGAGTTTTGCGGATTGGTTCAACTGGCCTCCGCGTGCGGGGATTTGCAGACTGACAGTCGGTTTCTTCAAATAGCGCAGCGAAAGCAAGAGGTCGTCGTCCGACCCCACCCTCCGCCGTCTCCTCGCAGCAGACTTCGACGAGCGACTACCGCGGTCTTCGACACCGCCTTACGTTGGCCAGTTGCCTCAAGGACGCCGGTCCCGTTCAGCGGCTCCGTGGCCACCATCGCAACCGTCCGGACCGCCAGCGAGTGCGCACATGGGTCTCACGGTCACCCCCACACGAACAATTCCACCCGTCGGCCGTGAACGTGCAGTCGTGGATCCGTCCCCGTCTCTGACGGATGCGGACGGTTGGTGGCCGAGCACCGCTTGATGACGACCTCGTCGTACCCCTCGCTGATGAAGGTCATCACTCGCACGTCTTTGAAGATCGACGACGTCCGTTCTCTTGAAAGTCCGCGGAACGATGAAACCAAGGGGTGGATACATGGATATCACGGAGACACGGCTAACAAGGAAACAAGGCTGCGCGGCAAATACGTTCCCCGATACCGACCCCCCGTACCGATTAGGTAACCGTTCGGGAAACTGTTTGTGAACGCATCGAGGAACGGTTCGCCACCGTCTTCGGTCCGTTCTCGATCAGTTTCATTCAGCGCTGAACACCTTCGGGAATCTGACCGGGCAACGACTCAGGAACCGTGACCCCAACGATTCGAGAACCGTTCCCGGATGATGTCGGACTGAATGGTCGAGAACTTCTTCGACATGGAGATGACCATGTAGGGCTTATCGAGGATTCCGTCATTCTTCGTCAACGTTGGACCCACGAGCTCCTCGGTCGGCTCGCTGAGCACTACGAAGTTCGTTTCCTGCAACGTCGGGCACATTTCTGGATCTCCTGCGTTCAACGCCGAGGAGGCGCGCCCAGGCGCCGGGCGTATAACCGATGACGCCGCACACGCTGAGCTTCGGCTGGCTGAGGATCGTGATATAGACGAGTTTTGGCATCGCCTCAAGGGCGAGCCAGGATCGTCACGCCAGATGGCAGTCTTGATCCGAGCTTCGTGCGCGCCGATCAGGGACCATCGACAATCATGAAGAACACTGCGCCCGTTCGCGCGTGCGTCAGGTGATGCACGTTTTCTCCTTCGTCGTTGGATATTTGCAGCGGCCCGGTTCCACCGGCCGTTTGCGCGTCTCAGGTTCCGCCGGGCGATGTGACCGCCGTCGCGCGGTACTTCCTCATATGCGTGCCGGGGAACGAGCGCGCGACGATCGGCCAGCTTCACCTCGGGAGGCGCTCGTCCTTCATCCAATTGCGTACGGTACGTTCGGTCACGTTCTGGTCGAGCCGCGATGTCGAGAGCCGACAGGTAGACGCCGTCGACCTCCTCGACCAGTTGACCAGTCTGCGACAGCTCCATGGTCATGGCTGGGTTTCCCCTTTCAACATCGGTTTTTCATGAAGTCGTCCTCAAGAAGACATGCCGACTCCGCCCGGACCACCAGTGTCCCATCGCAAATAACATCGTTGGATTTGGCCTGGTCAGGGGCCAGTTTGTCCGCCATCGGTGCTTGGACAAAACGCTCGAACCGAGCAGCGGCAATGTGAGCGCCGGCCAGTGCTCGCGTCGATTGACCTTCTTGTACTTCGCCCAGCGCTTCGCCACGAAAACCTCGTTCTCGACGCCCCATGAGTACCTTGCGCGCCGCCACGCTTTGTCGCATGCGTCACAGACCTGATCTTCATCACTGGCCGACAGATCTAAACGTCTTGGGCTGTGCAGAGCAGATGGCGCCGGAGGTCGACGCGCTGAGCCCGAGAGACGCCGTGTCGGTCGTAACGAAGTGACGGTGGTCACCGGCCGATGGCGTTCCTGCCAGGGTCGCCGCTGCCACGGCCTCTTCATGTCAGCGAACTCAGTCGCCTGACTGTACGGGGACGCCTTCCATACCGGGTGGCGAGGGGCGGCCGCTTCGTCTTTCACGACGACTTCTCGCGCCACGGCGCGCCGGCAGGCAGGTACGAGATACAACCCTCTCTGGCTCTTCAGCAGGCTGGAATGATCAGCGTGGTGATTCCTCTGACCAGCACATGGCGCAGCTGATCGCGCTGCATCGGGTACTCGAGCGTATCAGCGCACACCTCTCGCAGAGGCTTCATCTCCGGTTCACGTCGCGGGCTCGTTCCCCGCATCCAGTCCGCCAAGTCGTCGTTAGGATACGCCACGACTTCGACTCCAGATCCACATCGACGATCTCCGAGGACAGATTTTCGTCCACCGCATGCAGCGGGCTCAGCGACATGTTTCGCCTGAGGGTGTCGACGCCACTTCGATTCATGCGGTCTCGTCGGACCACGCTCGCCAGTGACCGCCTCGACGGCGTACGTCCACCGTCAGGCGGACACGCGTCTTGTCGTAGACCACCGGGTGGCGACGGTTTGCACATCGACGCCGCGACGGATCGGCTCGTCTCTGTCGGTCAGCCAGACCACGTCTGGCCAATGTGTCGGCATCCGGCAGCGGCCGAGGATCCCCGAGCCGATGTTCGACTTCGGTAGTGGTGAATCTTCCCGTCGACGACGATTTGAAGTGCATGCCAGACATGCGTCTGTGGAAGAGGCTCACGAGGCGGCGTCTACGCGGCCCGCCTCGGCATAGGCGTCCATGTCTGCCAGGTCGATGAGCACGAGGCGCCCATCTTGTGAAACGGGATCCGCTTCTCGGCCACCAGGCGCCGCAGGACGCGCACCGTCGTCCAGGGTCGGTGTTCGGGAACCTGCATCAGCGGACGAGTTGACGGGTGGTGGCATTCGGAATCCTCCTGGTGCGGTCCGGCTGTGTGGGCTGTCAGCAAACCTAGCCACACTGAGGACATTCTGGGACATTCTGGGACATTCTCGGTTGCCATTCTCGTCCGGATGTGGCACACTTCCCACATGCCCACCAAGCGCACCGCTCGCCGACTGGATGGTTGGCGTCTCTGCCCCAGCTTCGGGACGACCAGATTCGCTGGCCCGTCGAACTCGCCGGAGGAGGTCTGTTTCCTGCACGAGCCGGTGTGATCGCCTTGGCCGACCAGGGGGAGGGCATCGTCGTTGACCTCCAACTCGCAGTACACGACGGCCGGCCCGTCCTCAGAGAAGTGCTCACGTCTTGGCGAGTGAAGACCACCACCTCTCCCCCAGTCAGCTTCGCGATGTTCCCTGGGGCGCCCTGTTCGAACAGGCAGTCTCGGAAACGGCGGCGCTGAGCGCCGTTTTGATCCGACAGCGGCAAGGAGTGGATCGCGTACTGAACTCACGGCCACTGGGGCGCCTATCTCGCGACGAAGCGACTGAGCTGGTGGAAGCCCTGGCGGATCCAACTCTCGATGAGATTGAAGACGCAAGGCGCGCAGCCCTGAATAGCAGCCGCAGAGGCCGTCCGATTGGAAACGATGCCCTTCGGCACGTGGCCGAGATTGTGGCAGCCAACCCGCACGACTATCGCGAGGTGGTGAGGGACGAGTTCTCGATCTCGCTACGGACGGCCAGTCGCTGGGTCAAGCAAGCCAAGGACATTGGTTACGTCGTCGACGCCACGGAGGACATTCACAATGCCTAATGAGCCGATCCACAAGCTGCCCACAGGCCGCTGGGAGGTCCGCTACCGCGACCCCAGCGGCCGGCCGCGCCGCGAACGCGTCGACACCATGAAGCAAGCCAAGGACCACCTGGCGAAGGTCCGGACACAGGGCGTCGAGGGCAGCTACATCGCACCCGAGCGCGTCGGACTGACCTTCGGTTCGTGGTGCGACGAGTGGTGGGCCACCAAGGTCGACCTTCGGGCGCGCACGCTGCGCACGCTATGCATGAGCGAGACCTCCGCCTCCACATCCGTCCTCGCTTCGACCGGCGACCCCTGGCCAAGATCACCAAGACCGAGGTTCAGGCGTGGGTCGCCGAGATGCGCTCAAGCGGTGTCCCTGACTCGGCCGTGCGGCGTCGGTTCTCGGTGTTCCGCGCCGTGATGACGGGCGCGGTCGAAGCCGAGCTGGTGAAGTCTCCCTGCGCGGGCGTGCGGCTGCCCGAGGTCCGACGCGGCGACATCGAAGTCCTCACGCCCGAGGAGGTCGCCCAGCTCGCCACCGCCATGCCGGCGTGGTGCCGTTCGTGGGTGCTGGTGGCCGCGTGGTCGGGCCTGCGGTGGTCGGAGATGGTCGGCTTGCGACGCCGGGACGTGGACATGCTGCGCCGGCGGTTCGTCGTGAGCCAGCAGGTCGTCGAGGTCGGCTCAAAGTTCCGTGGCTCGACCAGCCGAAGACTCAGCCGGTCGACGACAGGTCCCCATCTGGGCGCCCATCTACCCCATCCTCGATGAGCAGCTCGCCGAGCGTGCCCAACCCGGCAAAGACGGACTGGTCTTCGTGAACACCCGAGGCAACACGCCACACTTATCCAGCTTCACGAGCCAGACATGGAAGAAGGCTCGCGCTGCGATCGGCCGTCCTGACCTCCGCTGGCACGACCTAAGGCACACCTATGTGGCCATTCGGATCGCCGCAGGCGCGCACCCGAAGGAGATCCAGGAGGAGTGCCGCCACTCGTCTTACAAGACGACAATGGACGTCTACGGACACCTATTTCGATCCGCCATTGTCGTCTTCGCATCTCGAAGGGCTAGGCGCAGCGGCGAGTGTGGGCCGGTCCCTGGCGTGTAATCGCTCAGAAAGAAATCGAGCGCCAACGCTTCGAGATCCTCGCATACCCTCCATCACCAGCCGGCGCGTCCCGCGAAAATCACGTGATCCCGCGCCGATCACGCGAAACCCAAGCAAATCCGCGTCACTCTCGGCAAACAACGGTCAAACCAGTTACCTAGCCTGACCAGGAAACATCCTGGAGGCGGCGGGCGGAATCGAACCGCCGTACGGGGCTTTGCAGGCCCCTGCCTAAACCACTCGGCCACGCCGCCGTCGTAGGAGCACGAACGGGCGGCCAGCCTAACGGCCAATATCCCCTTGCCCTGGGCGAAAGCTGGTTCTCGTTCGTACTAATGGCGCAGCCGGGAGACCAACCAGAACACGGCGGCGATCAGGACGACCACCAAGGCAACTTCACCGAAGAAGATGAAGACGCCAGCGAGGACCCGGAAGATCCAATAGGCCACCAGGATCCCTACGACGCCAAGCACGGTCATGCCGACCGCATGCTTGAAGGTCATGGGGGTCTTGGACTCCCTGCGCTCTACCTCTTTGCTCACGAACCCAATGCTACGTTCCCGCCATGGTCGCCGAGACGTCACTGCGTGATCGGCGCAGCCGCCTGCTGGCCGAGCCCGGTCTGGGGGGCCAGGAATTTTGCCGGCGCTATGCGGCCGAGGCGGATGCCTGGCTGTCCGACCTGGCCGAACGGGCCGCCGGCGACGCCCGGCGGCACCTCGCTCTCGTTGCCGTGGGGGGCTACGGCCGAAGCTCGCTCTGCCCGTACAGCGACCTCGATGTGGTGCTCGTCCACACCGGCCATCGGGACATCGGCAAAGTCGCTGATGCCATCTGGTACCCCGTATGGGACGAGGGCGTGCACCTCGATCACTCCGTCCGTCGACCCTCTGAGGTGCTCAGCGCCGCCGCCGAGGACGTGCGGGTGGCGCTCGGCCTCCTCGACGGGCGGCTCGTCTGGGGCGAGTCCAGGGTCGCGGAGCCACTCCTCGAGAAGGCCCGGGCCGCCTGGCGCGACCGGCTGGGTGCTCGTTACCTCCCCCTGCTCAAGCAGCAGATGGCTGAGCGTCGGTCCACCGCCGGCGACGTGGCGTTCCTGCTGGAGCCCGATCTCAAGGAGAGCCACGGCGGGTTGCGCGACGTCAGCGTGCTCCGCGCCATCTCGGCCTTCGCCCCCCTGCTGGCCGACTACGCGGACCTGGCGTCCCTCGAGAGCGCCACGGCGCTCCTCACGGACATCCGGGTGGAGCTCCACCGGCTGGCCGAACGTGAGCACGACAAGCTTCTCCTCCAGGACCAGGATCAAGTGGCGGCGGCGCTCGGGTTCGAGGACGCCGACGCCTTGATGCTGGCCGTTTCGACGGCGGGCCGGCAGATCGCCTGGGTCAGCGACGACGTGTGGCGCCGGCGTCGCCTGTGGGACCCCAGCCCGGAACCCAAGCGACGCTTCCGCCGCACCACCCCCGATCACGTCTCGATCCTGACTCCGGCCGACCTCGGGCCCGACATGGTCGAGGTCGACGGCGAGATCGCCCTGACCCCGCTCGCCCCCGTCTCCGACGACGCCTCGCTGCCGTTGCGCCTGGCGGCCACCGCCGCCAGGGCAGACCGGGAAATCGCCAAGGGGTCGCTGCACCGCCTGGCCGACCGCATGCCGCCACCTGGCGACCCGTGGACGGACCAGACGCGCGTCGCCTTCGTCGAATTGCTCGGGCTCGGGCGCCCGGCCATCGACCAGATCGAGTCCCTCGACCAGCACGGCCTGTTCGTCCGCCTGATCCCGGAGTGGGCCGCTGTCCGCAACAAGCCCCAACGCAACGCGTACCACACCTTCACAGTCGACCGTCATCTTCTGGAGGCCGCCGCGCTGGCGGCCGCGCTCACCGACACGGTCGAGCGGCCGGACCTCCTCCTGGTCGGCACCCTCCTCCACGACATCGGCAAGGGCTTCCCCGGCGATCACACCACGGTGGGCATGGAATTGGTCGATCGCATCGCCACGCGGATGGGGTTCGACGATGAGGATGTCGCCGTGCTGGTCGACCTCGTGCGCCACCATCTCCTGCTCCCCGACGCCGCCACCCGACGCGACCTCGACGATCCCACGACGATCGCCCGTGTTGCGGAGGCCGTCGGCAACCGGCTGACGCTGCATCTGCTCGCTGCCCTGACGGAAGCCGACAGCAGGGCGACCGGCCCCTCCGCCTGGGGGGCGTGGAAGGCAGGCCTCGTGGCCGACCTCGTCGAGCGCACCGACCGCGTCCTGCAGGGCGAGACGGAGCCGGCGGCGCCCGACCGCATTGTGGCGTCGAATCGCGAGCTCATGGCGGAGGTGCGCGGCACCGGCCTTCCGTCGGTCTCGCTGCAGCCACCCCGCGTCATCGTGGCCGCGCCCGACCGGCCCGGCTTGTTCTCCTCCGTGGCCGGAGCCCTCGCCCTCAACGGCATGGACGTGCGGGCCGCCAACATCAGCGGCGAGGACGGGATCGCCGTGGAGGTGTTCACCGTCGAAGTGGCCCGCGGGACGTGGCCCGACACGGCCAAACTGCGCGAGGACCTGGCGGCGGTGCTCTCGGATCGCGTGGCCCTGGGTGAACGGCTCTCTGAGCGCGAGCGCATCTATCCACTCCGGCGCGGCTCGGCCGCCCACGTGCCCGGCAGCGACGTCAGCATCGACAACGAGGCATCCGACACCGCGACCGTGCTGGAGGTCCGGGCGCCGGACGAGATCGGGCTGCTCCACCGCATCACCCGCGCCCTCTTCGATGCGGGCCTCGACGTGGTGTCCGCCCGGGTCTCGACGCTCGGCGAAATGGTCGTTGACGCCTTCTACGTCCGGGAGTCCAGAGGGACCAAAGTGACTGATGCCAGCAGGCTCACAGAAATAACCCAGAAAATTGAGGCCGAATTGGGCCTTTAGGCCGACGTTCTCCCCGGTAGAATCCCGCCAGCTATGTCCGGCGAGCACGCACCCACCCGAACCGGCCCACGGCCGTGGGTAATCGCTGTCGTGTGCGTCGCCGTGCTCGCGGTGGCGGCCGGCGGGTTCGTCGCCGTCGACCGGCTGCACAGCAACCAGGCGTCCGCCACCCCGTCCGCCCCGCCGCCCGCCCTCACCGTCGACTCCGTGTCGCCCACCGGAGCCAACGTCGCTGCCGGCTCGACCGTGACGGTCCAGTTCTCCACTGACCTCGCCCCGGGCAGCCCCATGCCGACACTCAGCCCGCCGGTCGCCGGTTCGTGGGCCGTGTTGTCGCCGTCGTTGCTCGAATACCAAGCGAGCGGGCCGTTGGTGCCCGGCGCCACCGAAGCGGTCACCGTTCCCGGCGGGCCATCCGGCGTCATCGGCTCCGAAGGTCAGCACCTGGCGCAGTCGGTCACGTCACAGTTCTCCGTGGCGCCCGGTTCCGTCCTGCGGCTCCAACAGCTGCTCGCCGAGCTCGGCTATCTCCCGCTGACGTTCACGCCGGCGTCGCCGCTGACGTCGCCGACCCAGGAGGGCAACGACCAGGTGGGGTCGTTCAGCTGGCGCTGGCCGGACCAGCCGCTCGCGCTCGAGACGCTGTGGACGCCCGGCACGGACAACGTCATCACCCAGGGCGCCGTGATGAACTTCGAGTCCCAGAACGGCCTGAAGACCGACGGCATCGCCGGCCCCCAGGTGTGGACCGATCTTCTGGCCGACGTACAGAGCGGCAAGGGTGACGCCCTCTCATGGGATTACGTCCTCGTCAGCCAGTCGCTCCCCGAGTCGGCGACCGTCTACGACAACGGCGCCCCCGTCTACAGCACCCCGGTCAACACCGGGGTGCCCGGAGCGAGTACCGAGAACGGAACGTGGCCGGTCTACGCCCGTTACACGGTGACCACCATGACCGGCACCAATCCCGATGGCTCCCACTACAGCGATCCCGGTATTCAGTGGGTGAGCTACTTCCACGGTGGGGACGCCCTGCACGGCTTCGTGCGTGGCTCCTACGGCTTCCCGCAGAGCGATGGATGCGTCGAGATGCCGGTCGCCAATGCGCAAGTTGTGTTCCCGTTGACGCCGCTCGGGACGCTGGTCACCGTCCAGGCCTAGGAGGGCGACCAGGGGAGGGCCTCAGGCCGCCCTAATCTCTTCGCGATGTCAACGTTTCGGCGGGTCGTCGACATTCTGGGGCGGGTCCTGATCGGGCTGGGCGTTCTGCTGCTCCTCTTCACGGCGTACCAGATCTGGGGCACCTCGGTGCAGGAGTCCCACACACAGTCCGTCCTCCGCACCCAACTCCAACAGGAGACCAACAGCGACGCCGTTCGGCATGCGCTCGCGCAGGAGTCCGCACTGGACAAGCTCCCGAACGGACCTGCGGTCGCCGCGCCGACCACAGCGGCCCCGGCCGAAGGCGAGCCGATCGGCGACATCCGGATCCCGGTCATCGGCATCAACCAGGTGGTGGTCGAGGGCACGAACACACCAGACCTCCGCAAGGGTCCCGGGCACTACACCGGGACGCCGCTGCCCGGCCAGGCCGGCAACTCCTCCATTGCGGGCCACCGGACCACCTACGGCCACCCCTTCTACAACCTCGATTCGGTCAAGGTCGGCGATCCGATCGTCCTCACCACGCTGCAGGGCATCTTCGTCTACGACGCCACGAAGAGCTTCGTCGTGTCCCCCAGCGACACCACCGTGGTGGACAACGTCATTGCCAACCAGCTGACCCTCACGACCTGCAATCCGCGCTTCAGTGCCACGAGCCGCCTCGTCGTGCAGGCGAAGCTGGCGCACTCACAATTGTTCCCGAACTCCGGCCTGCCCGTGCCCGTGCACCACAAGCTCCACGCGGACCCGAAGAGCGAGAGCCTGGCGGGCAACTCCGGCGTGTCACTCGCCGCTGCGCTGTTCTGGGGCTTCGTCACCGCGCTGGTGGTGACGGGAATCTTGTTCGCCGCCTGGCGGTTCCGGCGCCAGCGCTGGGTGATCTACGGGGTCGGTGCGGTGGGCACGCTCGTGCTGCTCTGGTTCTTCTTCGGGGCCGTCAGCCCGCTGCTCCCCGCCAGCTTCTGACCGGCGTGCTCGTCGAGGAGCCACTGAGCGACCATTTCCGTGGCTTCGCCGCAGTGGTCGAACGGGACGGCAGCACCACCTACGCCACCATCTGCCGTGCCGTCGCCGACGACGAGGACGTGCTGTCGCTCCTCGCCGGGGCGCCGCTCCCCCAGCGGCGCCCTCTCCTGCTCCTGGCGGCCGTGCACTTCCTCCTCCTTTCGGGCACCGAGCACCCGTTGGCCGCCTTCTACGACACGGTGGCCGTCGTGCGCGGCGTGCCGGACGGGACGACGCCCGCGGGTGACGTTGCCGTGGCCTTCGCCGACTTCTGCCGCGTGCACCGCACCGAGCTGCAGCGGCTGATCGCCTCCCGTTCGACCCAGACCAACGAGGTCGGGCGTTGCTCCAGTCTCCTGCCGGGCCTCAGCCACGTTGCGGCGCAGTACAGGTGGGAGAAGCCGCTCTCCCTCCTCGACCTCGGGACTTCGGCGGGACTCAACCTGCTCTTCGACGACTACGCCTACACCTATCGGGCCGTCGAAGGCGGCGGGATCCGCACCGCCGGCGTGGCGGGCTCGGCCGTCGCCCTCGAGTGCGCCGTGCGGGACGATCTCACGCACCTCCCCGAGCTCCGGCTCCCCGTGATGGCGGAACGGGTCGGGCTCGATCTCGCCCCGGTCAACCCGTTCTCCGACGACGAGGCCCGCTGGCTGATGGCCTGCCTGTGGCCTGACAACCTGGCGCGCTTCGGGCGCCTGCGCGCCGCGCTGGCCAACGTGCGGGCTGCCGCGCACCCACCGCGCCTCGAGCGCGGCGACCTGCTGACGGAGCTGACCCGGGTGGTGGCCACCATGCCTGGTGACGGGCCACTCGTCGTGTTCCACTCCTGGGTGGCCGCCTACCTCAGCGAGGAGGAGCAACGCGCCCTGGCCGAGCAGGTCGCCACGCTGGGCACGGACCGCCCGGTCCACCACCTCTACTGTGAGAGCCCCTTCGAGGCACCCGGACTGCCCACCCCGCTGTCTCCGGTCCAACGCGAGGGGCCGGATCTGGCCACGGTGCTGGTCCACGTCAGCCCGGGCGGAGGCCCCGCGGTACGCCTGGCCGACACCCACCCGCACGGGTACTGGATCCGTTGGTGGCCTGAGGCCACTTAACCTCGATGCACCGCCTCGATAGCTGACTGACGCGCCGCGCATTCGCGGAAAATGCCTCCCGACGTGGGAAAATGACGGTGCTTAACGTCGTCGTTTCACCCACACCAAGGAGGCACTTTCTGTGAAGCCAGTATCGCGCGGAATCGACCGGATCGCGGTGACCTTCGACGATCCCAATCTGGTCGCCAATGCCGGCCTGCTGCTTGTCGCCACCTTGGTGCGCAAGCTCGGTCTCGAGGACTTGTGCAACGCCACCATCCGTCTGACCGGCCGGACCGGCGGCTTCGCTCCGGGCCGCAAGATCTTGACCCTGGTCCACGCCATGGTGGCCGGTGCCACCCACATCGATCACGCCAACATGTTGCGGGCGGGTTCGACGGCCAAGGTGCTGCCTCACCGGGTCATGGCACCGTCCACGCTCGGGACGTTCCTACGTGCATTCACCTTCGGTCACATCCGCCAGTTCGAAAAGGTGGTCGGTGACACCCTCGAACGCGCGTGGTCCCTCGGGGCGGGCCCGGGCGAGCGTGAGCTGGTGGTCGACATCGACTCGACGATCCGCGAGGTGTTCGGCAAGCTCAAAGCCGGCGCCGCCTATGGCTACACCAAGGTCCTCGGCTACCACCCGATCCTCGCCACGAGGGCCGACACCGGTGAGATCCTCCACGCCCGGATGCGCAAGGGATCGGCCAACACCGCCCGCGGCACCAAGCGCTTCGTCGAAGAGCTCGTCGCCCGCCTGCGACGGGCCGGGGCGACGGGCCAGATCATCGTGCGGTTCGACTCGGGGTATTGGTCGAATGAGACCATCAAGGTGCTCACCCGCCTGGGGGTCTCTTACACCATGGCGGTGCGCACGGGCACAAAAGCCATCGATCGCTGCATCGCAGAGATTCCCGAGCCGAGCTGGGTCGCCATCGCGTATCCCGCCGGCGGCGAGGCCATGGTCGCCGAGTGCACCTACAAGGGACGGCGCCTGATCGTGCGCCGCACCCGGCTCGTCGGCTCCCAGGCGAGCTTGTGGCCCAACTGGCGGCACTTCGCGTTCTTGAGCGACCTCGAATCCAGCGCGGTCGAGCTCGATGCCTTCCACCGCCGCCACGCCGTCGTCGAGCTGTGCATCGACGACTGGAAGGAGGGCTCGGGGATGGAGCACTGTCCTTCTGGTGACTTCTCGGCCAACGCGGCCTGGATGTGCTGCGCCGTGCTCGCCCACAACCTGATCCGCTGGAGTGCGGGCCTCGGTGGCCTCGTCGAAGAGGACACGCTGGTGGTCACCCGGACTCTTCGGACCCGCTACTTCTCGGTTCCGGGCCGGCTGGTGAACCGATCCGGCACGCCGACACTGCGCGGACCGACGCAGTGGCCTTGGGCCACCGCGTTCACACGAGCGCTGACCGACCTGCGGGCCGTTGCCTTCGCCCCCACTTGACGCACCACCCGCGGACCGGCGTGGCCGCAGACGTTCACCTACGCGCTGACAATCGAGATGACCACAAGAACCTCTGGCTCCTCGCGGCCCCGGGTCGAAACTCAGCACCGTCGAGGCCGTCTTGACAATGCGCTACATCGCCACAGGCTCAATCCTGCTCAGAGGCAATAAGGCGGTGTATCGAGGCTTAATCGTCCGGGCCCCAGGGCGCGTCGCGCCGGGCCGGTACCTGCACGCCGTCCTCGGTGACCATGGACGCCGCGCCCACCGCGCTCTGACCGAAGCGGTCGCGAATGGCATCCATCGCAGCCGTGGCGTCCTGCCAGGACTGCTCGCGCGCCGTGGCGCTCTCGTTGCCATCGGCCAGGCCGTCGCCGAGGTCGAAGGAGAGCTGATCGACCCCGCCGGCAGCCAACCCCGATGCGCTCACGCCGAGGAGGCGGATCCCCTCGCCCGGATCGACGCCGGCCAACAGCGCGGCGGCCACCTGCCCGATGGCGCCGCCGGTGGCGATGGGCCGCTCCATGGTGTGCGAGCGCGATTGCAACGACAGATCCTTGAACTTGATCTTCACGGTGATCGTGCGGGCCGAGCTCGAGGCTCCACGCAGCATGGTCGCCACCGAGTCGGCCATGCGGAGCACGTGGCGTTCGAGCTCGTGCGGGTCGACGAGATCCTGGCTGAAGGTCTCCTCGTGCCCGATCGACTTGTTGGGGCGGTTGGGGTTGACCGGATCGGGATCCTCGCCGCGCGACAGCGCCGCCAAATGGGCGCCGCTCGCCTTGCCGAGGCGGCGGACCACGGTGTCGAGCGGGATCGCCGCCAGGTCGCCCACCGTCCGTACGCCCAGGTCATGGAGACGCTTCGCCGTGGCCGGGCCGACCCCCCACAGGGCCTCGACGGCGTGCGCGTGCAGGAACGCGAGCTCGTCGGCCGGCTCCACCAGGAACACGCCCGGGCCGGGCTCGAGCCCCTTCCGGCTGGCGCGGGGCTTGGCTGCCCGCGACGCCAGCTTGGCGATCATCTTGGAGCGACCGATGCCGACGGCGCACTCCAGGTGCATCTCGTCGCGCACCCGGCTGCGCAGGCCGCGGGCGATGTGCTCCGGCGAGCCGAGCAGGCGAACGGCGCCGGCCACATCCACGAAGGCCTCGTCGAGGCCGATCGGCTCGACCAGAGGGGTGACGTCGGCCAGGACCTTGTGCAGCTCCGCGCTCACCTCGGCGTAGCGGCTGTGGCGCCCGGACAGGAACACGGCTTCGGGGCAGAGCTGGCGGGCCCGCACCGAAGGCATGGCCGAGTGCACCCCGTAGGCGCGCGCCTCGTAGGTGCAGGAGGCCACGACACCACGCGCCCCGGCCCCGCCCACGATCACGGGCTTCCCGGCCAGGGAGGGATCGTCCAGTACCTCGACCGACGCGAAGAACGCGTCCATGTCGATGTGCAGGATGGTGGCGAGGTTCGGCCGCTCAGCCACCGAGGGTCAACCGGCGGAACCCCTCGGCGTAGGTGACGCCGGCCCGTCGGCCCTCCTCGGCGGCCCGCCGTCGCACCGCCTCGCCGGCCCAGCCGTCCTGGCCGGCGAACTGCGTCCGATGGCACTCGACCGCCGATACCTTGGCCTCGATGGTGTCGGAGATGTCCACCCATTCGTCGGGCTCGAGGGTCGCCGACAGGAGCACCGTGGACACCTGGTGGGGCGGCCCGGCGTCCGGGAAGTAGTGCGGGAGCGCCGCGGCCGGAGCCACCGCGTCGAGCACCGCGGCCCCGGCGATCCGGTGGTCCCGGTGATTGAAATAGTCCTGTCCGAAGAAGACGGCGGTGGGGTCATGGCCGCAGATGACATCGGGGCGCAAAGAGCGCACCCGCTGCACCAAGGTGCGCCGGAAATCGTCGGAGTCGGTCAGCTCGCCGTCGAGGAAGCCGAGGTTCTCGACACTGGACAGCCCGATCAGCGCGGACGACGACCCGAGTTCGGCAGCGCGCTCGACGGCCAGCTGGCCAGGCTCGACGGCGGGGTCGGTCGTCCCCTTGCCGCCGTCGGTGCACACGATCAGGTGCACCTCGCTGCCCGCCTTGGCCCAGCGCGCCAGCGAGCCACCACAGGCAACGTCGGCGTCGTCGGGATGGGCGTAGACGGCCAGGACGATGCCGGGCGCCTCCTCCATCATTTCCGCTTCGGCTCTGTCGTCTTGGTCAACAACCCCGCCTCGCGCTGGAAGTCGCCCGCCTCCTCGAACCCCTTGTAGACGCTGGCGAAGCGCAGATACGCCACGTCGTCCAAGGTCTGCAGCCGCTCGAGGACCGCGACGCCGACCTGTTGACTGGTCGGCTCCGTCGTCTCCGCCCGCAATGCGTCCTCGACGGCCTGGGCCAACTCCTCCATCTGCTCGGGAGTCACAGGACGGTTCTTCGTGGCCGAGCGGACTCCGTCGACGATCTTGGCCCGGTCGAACGGCTCACGCAGGCTGCTTCGCTTCACCACCCACAACGGGACCTCTTCGACCCGCTCGAAGGTTGTGAATCGGCGCTCACAGCCAAGGCATTCACGGCGACGGCGGATGGCGCCGCCTTCTTCGGCCTGGCGAGAATCCACCACGCGGTCGTCATCGACACCGCACCAGGGACACCGCACACCGCCGACGATAGTCAGGGAATGAAGATGTGCTCCCCCGGCACAACCAAGCTGGTCCCGGTCTCACGGACGAGTTGCCCGGCGAGCGAGGCGGCAGACGCGGGGTCGGCCCGCTTCGCGATGGAGGCCAGCGTGTCGCCCGCCTTGACGATGTACTCCTGACCCTGCGTCGGCGCCGCCTGGGCCAGGGTGCTTCCACCCAGGGCGCGGATCGGCAGGGCGAGGAGGACCAGCAGGATCGCCGCCGCGGCGCCCACGACCACCCGGCGACGGTGCACCCGAGGGGAAGGTGCGGTCCGCGCCGGCTGGTCGGGCACGACGTAGAGCTGGGGGCGGTACGTCGCGAATTCGAGCTCATATGCGACCGTCATGGCGTCTCCCTCTTCCGAACACCTGTTCGCTTTCCTGAAGATTGGATCACGAACACCTGTTCGCTGTCAACTGATTTTCCGAACAGCTGTTCGCACACGGCCCCACCTTATGGAGCCGGTGTGACAGGTCGACCCGGGCTTACTTGACAAATCCGATTGATTTAGTCAGGATTACCTGACCCCGGATTCCCCGAAAAAACCCCGAGAGGCAAATCCATGACCACCGTCACCGACCTCCAGCTCGACATCGCGCCCCTGTCAGGCACGATCGGAGCTGAGATCCGCAACATCGACCTGCACCTGAAGTTGGACCCCGAGGCTCTGGCCGCCGTCCGCCAGGCCCTCCTCGACTACAAGGTCATCTTCTTCCCCGGCCAGCACCTGTCCCCCGAGGAGCACAAGGAGTTCGCGGCCCAGTTCGGCGAGATCACCGTGGCCCACCCCGTCATCCCCGGGCTCGAGGAGCACAAGGAGGTCTTCGAGATCGACTACACGAAGGCCCGTGCACTCGTGGGCGGCACCGGGTCCGAATACGACGACCGGGAGAACTGGCACACCGACGTCACCTTCGTGGAGACGCCGCCGCTCGGCTCCATCCTCAACGCCATCGTGATCCCCGCCGCGGGGGGCGACACCCTGTGGGCCGACACCCAGGCCGCCTACGAAGGCCTTTCGCCATCCATCCGCCAATTCGTCGACGCCCTCACCGCGGTGCACGATGGCACCCGTACCTTCGGCAAGGTGCTCGCGGCCGTCGGCAAGGGCGAGTGGGACGGCGAGACGTTCACCGAGCTCGTCCAGGTCGAGCACCCCGTCGTGCGCACGCACCCCGAGACCGGACGGCGCAACCTCTTCGTCAACCCGGGGTTCACCAAGAGGATCACGGGGCTCACGGCGCGGGAGAGCGACGCCATCCTCCAATTCCTCTACCGGCACATGACGACGCCCGAGTACGTGGTGCGCTACCGCTGGGAAGAGGGCGACCTCGGCTTCTGGGACAACCGGACCACCATGCACTACGCCATCCATGATTACGGCGCCGCCCACCGGGTCATTCAGCGTGTGACGATCCGCGGCGACCGGCCCTACTAGATCCCGGCCGGTTGTTCACCGCTTCACTCGCACCATATTTCAGCCAACGCTCCGCCCCTCCGCGGGGCGAGTCTCGAAAGGATCCACATCGTGTCCCCGACGCCTTCGCGCGCCACAGCCAACCCATCCCGCCTCACCGCCCGCGCGCTCCGTCACGTCAGCGCGGCGGCCCTCGTCGCCGGCCTCGCCCTCGGCGCGACGGCAACCACCGCCACCGCGGCGGGAGCGCAGACCAAGTCGGCCTCGCTGGCCGGTGTCACCATCACCTTCGGCGACCAGTTGAAGGAGTTCCAGACGATCTTCGCCGCCACGGACGCTCTGAAGGGCGCGGCGTACGCCGTGAACTGGACCAACTTCGTGGGAGGCCCGCCGGTCATCGCAGCCGAGACGGGCGGCTCGGTCGACATCGGCGACATGGCCGAGACGCCGACCATCTTCGCCCAGTCGGCCGGTGACCCGGTCGAGGTCGTCGCGGCTACGGTCGGCACCGACGCGAAGACGTCGCCCTACGCGATTCTGGTGCCGTCGGGCTCCGCCATCAAGACAGTGGCGCAACTGCGCGGACACACCGTGGCCGTCCAAGAGGGCACGGTCGAGCAGTACTACCTTGTGCAGGCACTCGCGCAGGCCCACGTGCCCTACAGCGCGGTGCACGTCGACAACCTCACCCTGACGACCGCGTCCACCGCCGTGACCAATGGCCAGGTGGATGCCGCCGTGGTGGTCCAGCCGCTGACTGCGCTCGATGAGGCAACCGGCAAGGTGCGCCAGATCGCCAGCGCGGCCGGCCTCCTCCAGACCATCGGCTATCTCACCGCCAGCACCGCCGCGTTGGGGAACCCGCAGAAGGCGGCCGCGCTGACCGACTTCATCGGGCGCTTTTACAAGGCTGAAGCCACGCTCGCCAAGGATCCAGGCCTGGCCGCGGCCACCTACGCCAAGACCTACGGCGTCCCGTTGGCTGTGGCCAAGCAGGCAGCCGCGTCCGCGGTGTCGAAGGGCACGCCCATCACGCCGGCTCTCATCAGCTACCAGCAGAACGAAGCCGACGTCTTCCAGAAGCTGGGCCTGATCCCGTCGCACCTGCAGGTGCAGGGCATCTTCGACCTGCCGTTCAACAAGGTGGTGGCGCACGCCGCCGGGCTGCAGTCGTGACGCAGCTGGCCACGCCCCCGATCCATCGCGCCGCGTCCCCGGCGACGGACCCGGTGCCACCGGACCACGAACTCGTCAGCCTGCCTACTGGTGCCGCCACACCGCGGCGTCGGCACCGCTCCGTCCTGTTGCGCCTGCTGATTCCGGTCGCGATCTTCGTGGCCTGGTGGCTCCTCACCGCCACGGGGGCCATCCCGTCCACCACGTTGTCCACCCCGGCGGCGACCTGGGATGCCTTCACGGACCTGCTCCGCCACCAGGATCTCATCGGCGACGTCGGCGTCTCGGTGCGGCGAGCCGTCCTCGGCCTCGCGCTCGGGGCTGGCGTCGGCCTGGTGCTCGGCATTGTGGTCGGCCTGACCCGGCTCGGCGAAGAGCTCCTCGATGCGCCGTTGCAGATGCTGCGGATGGTCCCCTACCCCGCCGTGATATTCCTCTTCATCATCTGGTTCGGCATCGGTGAGACGGCCAAGGTGCTTCTCATCGGCCTGGCCACACTGTTCCCCATGTACCTGAACACCTCCAACGGTGTCCGCAACGTCGACCGCCGCGTGGTCGAGGCGGCGCGCAGCTTCGGGTTGCACGGGCGCCGCCTGGTGCGCCAGGTCGTTGTCCCGCTCGCCATGCCGTCCATCCTCACCGGCCTTCGCTTTTCCGCCGGGATCTCGGTCATCGCGCTCGTCTTCACCGAGACGATCGGGGCCAACCAGGGCATCGGCTACCTCGTCAGCCAGGCGGACAGCCTGCAGCAGATCCCGGTGCTCGTCGTCTGCGTCATCATCTATGCCCTCCTGGGCATCGGCGCCGATCTCCTCGTCCGCCTCCTGGAGCGGATGGCCATGCCGTGGCGGCTCCACAGCGCGGTCCGATGACGCTCGTTACGACGTCTCCCGCCGCCATCGCCCTCGGGGTAGACAAGTCCTTCGGCGACCGCGCTGTGCTCCACGACCTCGACGTCGCTGTCGCGAGGGGGGAGTTCGTGGCACTGCTCGGCGCGTCGGGGAGTGGCAAGACCACGCTGCTCCGCATCCTCGCCGGGCTCGAACCGGCGTCGGGCGGCGAAGTGCTCGTCCCCGAGGTGCGCACCGTCGTCTACCAGGAGCCTCGGCTCGTGGCCTCCATGAAGGTCTGGCGCAACGTCGTTCTCGGGTTGCCCCGGGCGGCCGCCACCAGGTCCGCCGCCCGCAACTCGCTGCGGGAGGTCGGACTCGAGGAGCATGCCGATGCCTGGCCGGGCACACTCTCGGGTGGCGAGGCCCAGCGGGTGGCCCTGGCCCGGGCCCTCGTGCGCGAGCCGGAGCTCCTCCTCCTCGACGAGCCCTTCGCCGCCCTCGACGCGCTGACCCGCCTCAAGATGCAGGACCTGGTGGCCGACCTGTGCGCCCGGCACCGGCCCGGCGTCCTGCTGGTCACCCACGACGTCGAGGAGGCGGTCTTGCTGGCCGACAGGGTGCTCGTGCTGCGCGAGGGTCGGATCTGCCTCGATGTGCCGATGGATCTCGCCCGGCCACGCCGCATCGGCGGTGCTCGGTTCGACGCCCTGCGCGACCGGCTTCTGTCGGAATTAGGCGTGCAGCGAGAAACCGCATGAAGGTCACCGTACGCGGCTGAAGTCTCAACTCAGCGCGCCCACATCCGAACGCAGGAAATGTCGGACCGCCTCACCGAGCCGGCGAATGGGATCCCCCAAGGGCCTACCGCGGCTGGATCATCGGCGTGATTCTGACAGCGGTTTCTGCCACCCTCGTGGGTGTGTTCGAGCATTTCACTGATGGAGCTCGCCGGATCCTTGTTCTGGCGCAAGGAGAGGCTCAGAACCTGCACGACAGCTCCATCGGTCCCGAGCACCTCCTCTTGGGCATGTTGCGAGAACGTGATGGCATAGCCGCCAAGGCGCTTTCGGACGCCGGTGCGGATTACTACCTTGCGCGTGCGCTCATTGAAGAACACAGGTCTCAACAGACGAGACCGGGATCGCACCCTGAACCGTTCTCCAAGGCCACTATGAGGGTTATGGAGAGGTCTTTAGAGATCTCGTGGGCTCAAGCGGACGGTGGCATCGATACGGAGTACTTGCTGGTTGCATTACTCGAACAGCGCGATGAAACGACGGAGGCTGTATTGGCCGGGCTGGATATCACCCCGGAAGAGGTGGTGCAGCGGGTCGATGCTTTGTTGGCCGAGCGCACTCTGTAGCTCGTGACCGTCGAGCGTCGCGAGAGCTCGTCGAGGAGATCGAGGTACTTCGTCACACGATCTCCTCGGGCGAGCGACTGCGCACCCCGGCGTACTGGGCGGTTGCATCTGTCTGGGCAAGCCTGTGGGACTCTCACGACGCGTCACATGACCAGTAGGGTCGGAATGTGATCGCCCGAGATCAGGCACCTGCGGCCTTCACGGCATGGGACGAATTGGTCGTCGCAGTCGCCTCGACCACGCCGACTGCCCTTACGGAGCGGGGCCGTGCCATCGCTCGGGCCAGCCTTGACCCGGCTGTTCCTGCCGTGCCGAGATGTGACGCGGCGGCCTTCGCCGAACAGATGGTCGTCGATGTGGCATCCATGACCACTGATGTTCGAGCAGCCGGGCTGGCCGAACTCGGTGCCGGTGCCCCAGCCTTCGTCCTTGCCGTATGGACCGAGGACATGTTGATTCGCGCCGGTTCCGCCTGGAGCGAGATGTTCCGCGAAGAATGGCGTCCGATCCCGACTTCCCCTAAGACGGATGCCTGGGTGGCCCACGAAAGATTTCTCCTCGAGGTGGCCAAACTGCCAGCCCTCGATCCGGTGACCTCCGAGCTGGTCAGGCTCCGCGGGGCGAGAGCCCACGACTGCCGGCTCTGCCAGTCCCGCAGGAGCGTGAGTGCCGTCGATCTGGCAGGTCGGACCGATCTATTCGATGACAGGGATCCGAGCGGTCTTTCCAACGCCCAGACCCTGGCCCTCCAGGTCGTAGATGCCTTCGTGTGGCAGCCGATCCAGTGGCCACCCGGGCTCGGCGAGCAGGTGGTGGACGCTCTGGGTCCTGCCGCCGCAACCGAGCTGACCCTCGATATCGTCCGCAATGCCGCGAATAAGATCGCTGTCGCCTTCGACGCGGACGACCCGCAGGTGGAGACGGGCGTCGAGTATTACGACATCGACGTGTCGACCGGGGAACTGCTCTACAACGTCAGGCCGACTCTTCCCAGGGCCTGAACAACCGGCTCGCGATTGAGTGGGATCCACCCGGCACGGACGAGCAACTAGGACGTGTGAAGTACCGCAGGCATGCCCTCGAGCCGACGTACTGGGGCAGTCTCAACCGGGGGCGAGGGTCCCGCCGGCCTTGGGAGCACTACTGAGTACGTTGCCCCGCCGGAACTGTGCGATCCTTCAAGCCGATGACGCCAGAACAGTTCCTCAATCGTTGCAAGGTGATATGTCATGTCGGCCCCGTAGGCGTCTGGGAGCAAGTTACAAAGCACGGCTTCCGGACGGCCGAGCAGCTGATCTTGGAAGCTGAACTGACCGACGAGGAACGGCAAGCGCTGCTTTCAACACCCCGCCGGGAGTCCGTTCGCCTGACCGTCCGCGGCGAAGCCGTCATCCTCAGAGACCAGGGCCCGCTGTTTGCGCGTAAGGATCTGAAATCAATCCTCGGAGACGGGCTGGACGTCAGCGACTGGATCCACCTGCTGAATCAGCGCGTTTACTTCTTTACCGATGAGTCCTCGATGCGCAAGTTCCTCGACAAATATCTCCTGATCGACGGAGCTCAGGACGTGATTTGGCTCTCGCCTCTCAAATTGGTCGAGGCGGCCGGGCTGCGTCTTGAACTAACCAGCCAGAACACGGGCGCCATCGCTCGCCAAAGTGGTGTGCAAAAAATGGCGGACACATTCGCACCACTCTGGCGCTTCACAGACCGAAAGCCGACTGAAGCGACGATATCCGATGGAATCGACGACCTTTCACCAGTTGTTCGAGCTGAACGATGCTTTCAAGATGGCCGTCGCCAGGTACTTACTTAGCGGCACATCGCACCACCGTCCCGGCAGCGAGGACACCCATCAATCAACAGCGACCTCTAGATCGACTTGCGGAATTCGACTCCTTCGCCAAGCAGGCGCGTGGTCTCGGTGATGTCATTCACTGGGATTATCTCGAAATCCAAGTAGGTCCCGAACTTCGCCGGCGCTTCCGCGAGGGAATCTGGGTTGTCAGTCTCGACGACTGCAAAGCCGCCGGTACCGTCAAGTCGACCCAAGAACTGATGAAATGTCTCGTCGGAGGGCGGCGACCATTTTCCGAAGACTTCAAGCGTACGAGCTGCCGCAGCTTCATTGTCAGCGGCCGATCCACCGCTCCGAACCTTCCACGTCACTACGAACTTCATCACCGACTCCTCTCGGTTCGTCTTCGTGTTTGGTCCGGTCTAGCACCGGATTTTGCTGTTGCCAACCGGGATTGCAAATGTTGAATCCGCCGAGAAAACCGTCCGTCGGCGCTGGGGGGTCGTCACAAGACTCTGGCCATCGCGAGAGTGCGATGACCTCAGCCGCTCGGGCGGTATCGAACGTTGCATACCCGGTAGGGGGCAGGCGTGCCCATGCCCCGAAGCTGCCGTAGTCCGGTCACGTCCTTCCTGGTGGTCCGGACAGGCTCACACATTGAAACGACTGGTCGCCCGGGGCCAGGACCACCATCCGGTAAAACCCCGTCTTTCCTGACGCCAGCTCTGCCCGTGCCGCCTTCCGCTGGGCTGGTCCCCTCAGTTCAGAACAGGCTGTGCCGATAGACCAGGGTGCACGACTTGCGCGCTCCTGCGGCCGTCGCTGACAGTCCGGCGCCCGTAACGACGAGGTCGATCCTGGTCCCGGCCGTATCACTGCGGCAGGAGCTCACGTTGCGCGTCCTGGTCCTGGCGACGGTGGCCGCCGGAGCCTGGTTCTGGCTGTGGTGGCTCGCCTCGGGGCACGGCAGCTGGACGAGCCCGCTGGGCACCATCAGCACCGTCCTGCTGGCGTGGGTCTTCCTGATGCCCACGTATTTCTTGTTTTTCGCCTGCCGCATGACCAGACCCGACCTACGGGTCCCGTTGCCCGCTCTTCGGGTGGCGATGATCGTGACCAAAGCGCCGTCCGAACCCTGGCCCGTCGTGCGCGCCACCCTCGAGGCGATGTTGGCCCAGGACTATCCCTCGGCCTACGACGTCTGGCTGGCCGATGAGAGGCCGACCACCGAGACCCTCGCGTGGTGCGCCGCGCGGCACGTGGGCTTGTGCACTCGTTTCGGCGCAGAGGACTACCAGCGCGCCACTTGGCCGAGGCGGACCAAGTCGAAGGAGGGCAACCTCTCCTACTTCTACGACACCGTGGGCTACCGCGACTACGACGCCGTGGTACAGCTCGACTGCGACCACGTTCCAACGTCCTCATACCTGGCCGCCATGGTGCGCCCCTTCGCCGCACCCAAGGTGGGGTACACCTGTGCGCCGAGCATCTGCGACTCCAACGCCGACATGGGGTGGACGGTCCGGGGTCGTTTGTACCGCGAGGCGACGCTGCATGGACCGATGCAAGCGGGCGCCAACGACGGCTACGCCCCCGTGTGCATCGGCTCTCACTACGCGGTGCGCACGGCCGCGCTTCAGAGTGTCGGAGGCCTCGGACCCGAGCTGGCAGAGGACTACAGTACGACGTTGTGGCTCCAGTCGGGCGGCTGGGACGGCGTGTTCGTGCTCGACGCCGAAGCGCACGGCGCGGGGCCCGTCAGTGTCGACGAACTGCTGACGCAAGAATCCCAGTGGGCCCGCAGCCTCGGGACACTCTTGACCGAGTGGCTGCCGGGCCGAGTGCGCGGTGTCCCATGGCGGGGTCGGGTGCGAATGGGGTTCTCTCTGTTCTTCTATCTGGTCATGGGCGTCATGCTCACAGTCGCATCGACGCTCCCGGTCATAGGGGTCCTGCTCAAGCAGTCGTGGGGCCACACCAGCTTGTTGGACTTCTACACGCACATGTGGGCGTATTCGCTCCTGGTGCTCGGCACCGCGTTCTACGTGCGACACCTCCATGTCTTTCGGCCTCGCGATGCCAAGCTCTGGTCCTGGGAGGCGATTCTCTTTCAGCTGGTGCGATGGCCCTGGACGTTCGGGTGCTTCTTGCAGGGCATGTACTTCGGGTGGCGCTCCCGCACGAAGGCTTTCAAAGTGACTTCGAAAGGCGGCAGCAAAGAGAGCATGCTGAGTGCGCGCTGGCTGCTGCCGATGTTCGTCCTCGGAGCTGTACCGGCCTGGGTCGTAATCCTGACATCGCCGAGCGACCTCGTGCTAGGTCCAGCGCTCCTCTGCATCGTCGAGTGCGCTACCTACCTGTTGGCGATGCTGGCGATCGTGTCGCTGCATCTGGCGCGGAACTACCGATTCGGCGGCTCACCGTTGGCGCCTAGTGTCACGCGCAGACGCACTCGCCACAGCGCGACCTTGGGCGTGACGATTCTGTTCCTCGCCGCCCTGCTGACCCTGACCGAGCTTGCCTTGCGCATCGCGCACGGACTGATCTAACGGTACTGTCGTCCGCCGAGGCCGACACCGACGGACGGCTCAGGTGTCGACGTGGTCCCCCGGGACTGGGGCAGGCACGAGCGTCGCCGGCGCGGTCCGCATCCGGTGCCGCCTGGTCAAGCCGGTAAGAAGCAGACCGCTCATGACGAGCAGCGCGCCCACGAATCCTTCGAGGGCCAGATGGGGCGCTCCGGTGAAGGCCAACGCGCTTGCCGCCGTCGAGATTCCAACGCGGGGGTCCGTCACCTGACTCGCACCCACGCCGACGACCGCCGCCGTCGTGGAACCCGCGGTGACTACCGACACTGTCATGGAATCGTCTCCTTCACCAAGGGCGCGTGGCGCCAGGGTCACGTCGTTCGAGACCGCGCACGTTCGCCACGTGCGAATCGCCAAGAACCGCCTTGCTCACTCGTTCGCCATATCCAACGCGCGAGTTCGGAATGTCGTTTCTCCCGATCTCCCTCGCTGGTGTACTGGCAATGTAAGGCAGTGACCCAGTTGCGGCTACCGCCGAAAGTAACGTTCCCGCCCAAAAACCGACGAAAAGTGACGTTCGGATCTACTGGGAGACTGCAGCGCGCCAGCGCCCCTCCCCCGCGTCACAACAAACGAACAATCGGCGACCCGCCAACTTGTCGTCGCTGAAACCTGACCATCGCCGACGTCGAACATTTCGCCTCCTACAACAGGACGGCCCCAAAATGGAGGCATCCTCAGGTGACCAGG
Organism: uncultured Acidimicrobiaceae bacterium; assembly: GCA_963741995.1. Taxonomy (GTDB): domain Bacteria; phylum Actinomycetota; class Acidimicrobiia; order Acidimicrobiales; family RAAP-2; genus Bog-473. Next base: position 178,312 of record CAVUKI010000009.1, on the reverse strand, counting down.
TCCGCCACATGCTGACGCGCAGTGGCAACCCGCGCCTCAAGCATGCGATCCACATGGCGCCCGCCTCACAACCGGCGCCGGGCAGAGGTTCGGTTTGCCGCGCTCGCCACCGGCGCAGTTGACGTGGCGGATACATCCGCCTTCGGCCACGAAGAACGCGTGGTGACCGTGCTCGTGGGGTGGCTGCGCGCTGTTCCGGTGTACGGGGGCATTTAGCCTCCGCCAACCTATGACAAGGTGGTCTTGGAGGTGTGGGGACCATCGCTGAAATCAGTGAGGCCCAACTTGACCTGATCGCTGGTCGGGCCGAAGGAGCAACCCCCGGACCTTGGGAAGCCTTCGTGTTCCCTAACCCGAACGACGAAGACTTCATCCGTACAGGAGGCTTGGATGACAACCAACCAGACCTCTACCTTCAGCATGAACCGCCTGGAGGCCCAAGGATGGCGGTTCCAGAAGCGGACCTGGACTTCATCGCCGCAGCGCGACGAGACGTTCCACTACTTGTTGAAGAGATTCGGCGGTTGCGAGCCGAGTTGAAAGGCTGAGACAGCGCCCCCCGCCCCGGCAGAACGAACGGGGACACCTCAGTTCTCCCTGAAGTGATCGCAACTCTCAACTTACGGCGGATTGCCCTGGTCGCCCTCGGATGCTTCGGTGAAGCGCTCTGCGAGCAACTCAAGAGAGCTGCGCAGCTGGGAGAAGCGCCGCGGCCCCAGGATCTCTGCGATCCCCAGCTGGGCCGCCCCCGCCTCCGCGTAGATTGTCTGCTGAAGCCGCCGCCCCTTGGAAGTGAGTCGGATCACGCGAGCCCTTCCATCGGCCGAATCGGGCTCGCGCACCAGGTACCCGTGTCCTTCCAGGTGCCCGAGCAGGTCGTTGACCGACTGTTTCGTGATTCCTCTCTGGTCCGCAAGCTGGCTCGGACGTAGTCCGTCGAGGCCTGGATAGCGCCAGAGCCCGACGTGCGCGGCGTTCAGATCGTCGAATCCCGCCGCAACGACGCCCGCATACATCTGCTCCCGAACCCACTGCCAGGCGACTCCCAGCAGGGCACCAATGTACGGGCTGACCTCGCCGCTGGAATGGTCTTCAGCGAGGGAATCGCTTGACATTATCGTAAGTTTACCATACGATTTAATTGTAAGGGTGCCTGACTACCCTATCCGGGACAGGTCTCTACCAGGAGGTGGCCGAAGTGACGACAGCAGTTGTTGACTCCCCCGGGAACGAACAAACGCAGGCATGGTGGTTCCTCGACACCTTGGTCGTTGAGCACCGCTGCGCGCCGGGGATGGACACCGTCGTGCTCGAGATGACCTTGCCGGTCGGCGCGGCGCCCCCGCTGCACGTCCATGACGACCTCGACGACACCTGGTACATCCTCGATGGCGAGATGGTCGTGCGCTGTGGTGACGACGAGCTCGTCGTCGGAGCCAGTCACTGGGTCTCCATGCCCCGCGGTGTGCCGCACACGTTCCGGGTGGTCGGTGACCGAGAGGCACGGATTCTGCTCGTGCACGACAAAACCAGCTTTCGGGACCTCATTCGCGATTTGGGCGCTCCGGCCACGGCGCGCGTCGTTCCCAGTCAACCGGTGGTTCCGCCGATGGACGAGCTGGCACGAATCGCCTCCTCACACGACCTCAGGCCAATCGGGCCACCCATGAGCGTCGAAGACAGCGACAGCGTCTTGGCCGGCGCGCGTTGAGCGGCTGCGGAGCGAAGGAGCCATCGTACACGTACAGGCACTCGGCCACGTCGTGCTCAAGGTCCGGGACCTGCACCTGTCCGAGGGGTTCTACTCGAGCATGTTGGGAATGCGGATCATCTCGCGGAACTCGGACCCGCGCACGACGTTCTTCAGCCTAGGGACACCGGGGATCCATCACGACTTCGCCCTCCTTGAGCTCGGTCCGGCTGCCCCTAAGCCGGAGCATGAAGCCTCAGCGCTCGCTCACGTGGCGTTCAAGGTCGGTGAATCAGCCGAAACGCTCAGTGTCGTGCGGAAGGCGCTCGATGCCTCGGGAACGCCTGTCCTCTACGAGACGGAGCGGGCCTTTACAAAAAGCGTGCACGTCCTCGATCCGGACGGGAACGAGATCGAGCTGTACGTCGACGCATAAGCAAATGTGACACCCACCGGGCGACTGGGACGGGTTGGCGTGGGAGTTTGGCCGAGCGAGCATCTCACCGTTGTAAACGAGTGTTGACAGACGGGTTGCGCTTCGTTCAGTGTTGTGACGGTGAAACCTTCGGAGTCGTTCTGGGAAGCATGGGAGCGCATGAGGACAAGTGCTGACCCCGATCCGCTGGAAGTCCTTCAAGTGGCGGCTGCATTTCGTCGTTACTTTGACGCGGCCCAGAAGGAAGCAATCTCGTTTGCGCGCTCGGCCGGACTGTCGTGGGAGCAGATTGCCGAGTCCCTCGGCCAGAGCCGACAAGCCCTTTGGCAGCGTGCGAGCAGAGACGCGTCACTGCAGGCACTGTTGGCTGCATCCGGGAAGCGACGGTGGGAGGCGGTCAAGCGTGACCCCATCTCTTGGTACGGAGAAACCAAAGCCTTCCCTGCCTAGTCTGCAAGCCGACTTGGTCTGGCATTGCGCCCGTCCCGGCAGCGAACGGGGCACTCCCGTGCGGTGCTAGTCGCGATGGCTGTCTTCCGAGGCGAATAGAGATTTGTGGCGATTGCGAAGGCTACGGTGGTGACCTGACAGCTCAACCCCAAGCAAGTGGAAAATGACCTCGACTTTCCTGTTCACTCGCGAGAAACCCACAATCCGTGTCCGGCCACTGAGCGTTCGCCCATCTGAATTGCGCAATCCTGCGCATCTCGGCGAACGTATCCCTCATTGCACTCACAAGCGGTGCGTGCGCAAGGAGGCAAGACATGACCAATAGAGCTTCAACTGTTCTCCTCCAAAGCGCACGACGTCTCGCACCGATCGTGATTGTCTCTGTCTTCGACATTGCTGCTGCGTCTTGCGGCACATCACGGTGATGAATCTCAGCCTCAGCCGAGAACTCAAGAGCTTCTCGAGCGATCCGATTGAATGGGCGATCTCCGTTCGTGAGCGCTGGGCGGAACGGAGCGAACACCGATCAAAAGGCTCACACGGCCCGGACTTCATGCCGTGGCCTCCGTGTCCGTATGCAATCGACGACGAATGGGAGGCGAATCTGCACGAGGCGATCGGTGCACCCTGGCCTTGCCCTACCCACGATCGGTTCGAAGCGATGTGGCGGGAGACCATCACCTCCGTGCAGGCACGGGTAAGGGACGTCGGACGCGGCGCCTTCGGCAAAGAGGGTTGGGCGGATGGCGACACGGCTCTGGCGCGGATCGTCTACTGCATGACGTTGCACCTGCAACCTGAGCACCTGCTCGAGACTGGAGTTGCGCGCGGCATCACCACCCGCTTCGTCCTCGAAGCAATCGCCGAGAACGGGCATGGCCACCTCTGGAGCATCGATCTCCCACCGCCCGGGGAGCCCGAAATCCACGATCAGATCGGTATGGCGATTCCTGACCGGCTCCGTCCCTCATGGACGTACGTGTCCGGCTCGAGTCGACGAAATCTCCGCCCACTCCTGTCCGAAATCCGAGCAATCGACCTGTTCGTACACGACAGCAGGCACACCCAGCGGAACCTGATGTTCGAGCTGCAACACGCTTGGGCTGCCCTCACGCCTCGTGGCGCGGCCATCGTCGACGACGTCGACCTCAATTGCGGCTTTCACGCGTTTCGACGCGCCTATCCCGAAGCACTTGCGTTCGTAGGGCGCGCTGAGCCCTTGAAGCCAGATCTTGGTCGACAAGAAGATACGGGCGTGGTGGCCATTGCACTAAAGCCCCGTGAACCAGACCAATGAGGCTCACTTTACGAGTTCCGGTAGCGCCGCCGGTCACTTCGACAGCTGTATTCGCCTTCGGCGAGCCCGGTTCCGCCATTGAACACATGGATTTGCGAGCCGCCGGGAGCCGGTTCGGGGTATCCCCTTGGTGCCGGACGGGGACAGGGGCGGGAGCCACAAACTGCCGGCGAAGCGCATTACCACTGGCCGGGTCGCGGCATCCTCACTTCTCGACAAGCCCTACCCCACTGTCACCGCCACGGGTTGGGAAGGAATTCCGTTGGCGACCGCAACGAGGGTGCTTGAACCCGCTGGCGTGCTCGCTGGCACAGTGAATTTTGTCGACGAGCTCACGCCGCTCTGGATCGACACTGAACTCCAATTCGTCGTGCGGGCGTAGGTGACGGTACCGGTTGCCGTGTTCGTAATCCGGACCAGCGGAAAGTTCGTGTTGTCCTGGACGTCGTCCCCATACGCAGCTCCTTGGCTCAGACCTGCGAGTTGTTTCCCCGACAGGGAGTAGGTGTCGCCCGGCGTGACGGTTGCGGGAGATGAGGTGATGGAGGGCGCCCATGCCGCCAGTGGCGAGCCGCTGGGGGTGTACACCTCCATCTGATTGCTGCCGTCATCGAACAGAACCTGGCCCGTGGGAAGCGCTAGCATGCGCGTGTAGTAGGTGGAGTCGTTGGGCGCGTTCGGTGGATCGGCCACCTGTATCAGGGTGTTCGTCTTCGGGATGTAGACCATGAAGTGCGTGGGCGACAGGTAGACACACGGACTGACATCGAACAGGACGTTCCCATTCGCCAGGATCGACGCTGGTCCGTCGGCGCTGTCGTACTGCAGACCGCCGATCGCGGGGATGTTCGGCCCCGCGCTCCACGTGCCGATTGTCCCAGCGCTGTAGTGGTAGAGCGCGGTGGCCGCTGGGGTCTTGACTGTGCATGTCGTGGTGGACGCGGAGGTCCCGGCGCCGACGACGAAAGTGTTGCCGCCCGGCATCTCGACCTGCGGGCCGATCTCGTAGGCCTTGGTGTTGACCGGCGACGTCGCTGTGTTCCCGGCACTGCTCCAGGCTCCCGTGCTCGGTGTGAAGAGTTCGGTATTGGGCGTATTCCCTACGTCAACTGTCAGCAGCCGATTGCTCGGCTCGAGCGTCCAGGCTTCCTCATCATTGGGGTCTGCCTTGCTGGTTCCCGTCGAATTCCAGGTAAGGTTGAACGGGTTCAGCAATGCTTGAAGTTTGCTGGCGATCGGAGAGCCCGACGTGCAGTTTCCGCAGGCTTGCGCCAGCATGAAGGTCCCGTCCGCCAGCAAATCGCTCTGCGCGTCCCCGATATTCGTCCATCCGCTCGGCGGTGGGACCGACCTCCAGGTGTTGGAAATCGGATTGTAGATGGCACCTTTGTTCGTCCACACCCCGTTGCGGTCCGTTCCGTTGTATTCGCCACCCTCGACGATCATGGAGCCACCGGGGAGGACCGCTGACGCGAAGTACAAGGGGGCGTATCCGGCCGGCATCGGAGCGATCGCGCTCCACGTCCCGTCGACGTAACTGCCGTCCGCGTTCGGCGTGAGACGCCACCACTGCGTCGTGGCGCCTGAAGCTGGCTCGTCGTGCACCAGCACGGAACCGTCGCTCTGCAACAGCATCGTCCCGGGGCTGAACGAAGGCGCGTTGGCCAGGGGGGTCCACGGGGAGGCCGTGGCGGCTGGCCCGGGATACGGCAGCTGTTCAGAGGGCTGGGCGTGCCCGAACGGGGTGACGGTGGGTACCCAGGTGCTCTGGACAGCGCCGCCCGCCGCGCCCGCTGCACTCGTTGCTGCCGCTGGAATGAGCGCCAAGACGGCGGCACCGAGACACGCTGCCAACACGCCAAGAGCACCATTTCGTGGTCGTGTGATCATCTGCATCCTTTCGTCGGGGCTGATGGGCTCCCAACCCCAACTACGCCGATGCCCACCGTCGTCAGTCGCGCGAGCGGCTGCGCCAGTGGCCACGAGGAGACGCCAAATTCGGTTGCATCCGCCCTTGGGTTCCCTCTGCGCCCGGTGCAGTGGTTGCCTGAACTGTAGCAATATGCAAAAGGCGATGCTCGGTTTGCGAAAGAGCCCTCCCGTCCAACGTTGGCGGCAAATTCTCTGAGGTGGTTGAGGCTGCTGGATCTCCCGTCGAGGCGACGGCCAGCGCCACACAACGTTGGGTGCACCGGGATCACGACACGTCCCCCGCTCCAGACGAGTGCTTCACGATGCGGAGCTTGGCCCTCGACCTCGCCGCGGCCAGTCAACTCAAGTCCGATGACATCGACCGATTCGTCGTCGCGATCCTCGACGCGACGCGGCGCAGCAATTTCTCTCTGTCCCGCACGATGTTCGCAGTCTTCGCGGTGGTCCGTCAGACAACCGGGACGACATGCTGTTGTTCGGACTCGTTCGAGTATCCGGAACGGAAGTGGCTTCTGCCGTACGGCCTCATCTACCCGGCTGCGGTTGGGGCAACCTGACGCCAGCACAGAGACAGTCACCGGTTCTCACTCGGGCCTAATTGCGAATCAGACGCTCTCCGTATCCAGGCCCCGACGACGTCACGGCTGGATCCCAGCCCTGTGAGTATCTTGCCCGCCACCGCGTTTCCGTCTGAAAGCAAACCGAAGAGCAGATGCTCCGTGCCCACATAGTTGTGGCCCAGTTGCAGCGCCTCGCCCACCGCGTTCTGAAGCGCCGCCTTGGCCCGAGGGGTGAAGGGAAGCTTGCCCTCCTTCGATTGCGTCCCTCGTTTGACCTGCGCGAGAACCTCCGTCTCGACCAAGGTTCTGGTGATGCCGGTTTCTGCGAATTTGGGCAGCCAGGCCATCGGGAAATTCGAAGAGTGCGAGGAGAAGATGCTCGGTTCCCACGAATCCGTGCCCGAGCGCCTGCGCCTCCTCCACCGATTGCGCGAGGACGCCTCGGGCCCGGTCTGTGAATTGTTCGTCGGACGCGACGTCGAAGGAGAATCGCTTATGGGCCGCCTGCTTGCTCACACCGAGAGCACCGCTGATCTCTGACCATGAGCACCCGCTTCGGCGGCACTGATCAACGAAATGTCCGAGGAGCGCGTCAGTCGTCTGTTCGAGATCAGCGACCGTCGTCGAGGCTTGCGAAAGCTGGCGAAGGACATCCCCTCCGAGCGCATCAGCACGCACGCCATCGATCAGTTCTTGCAGAGTGGGTCCGGGCGTCATTCGTCAACCGTACATTGACGAGGATCTGGTCGTCAACCCTAGATTGACGATCGACCCTGGTCACTGCGGAGCGAACAGATGTTTGCTTTGGCCCCACCACTTGGATAGGTTGGTCGGTCACGAACGGATGTTCGCCCCCGGGAGGGGCCCGGCAGGTAGGCCGGGGTGGGCACCAAAGGAGACGCCGATGGCCGAGGTCCTGAGCGGGAAGCGGCTGCAGATCCTCAACTGCATCGCCGACTGCCAGCGCGACCGGGGCTACCCGCCTTCGGTACGCGAGATCGGTGAGGCGGTGGGGCTGGCGTCCTCGGCCACGGTGCACACCCACCTGGCCGTGCTCCAGCGTGAGGGCTACCTCTCCAAGGACCCCTCCAAGCCCCGGGCCATCCAGGTCCACTTCGACCCCGACACGTCGTCGCGGCTCCCGGCCTCGGCCGTGCACAACGTGCCGCTGGTCGGCGAAGTCGCGGCCGGAACCGGCGTGCTGGCCGAGGAGAACATCGAGGAGCTGTTGCCCATGCCCGAGCAGTTCACGGGCAGCGGTCCCTCGTTCATGTTGCGCGTGCGCGGTGACTCCATGACCGATGCAGGCATTCTCGACGGCGACTATGTCGTTGTGCGCCAGCAGCCCGAGGCCGACAACGGCGACGTGGTGGTCGCCGGTATCAACGACGGCGAGGCGACGGTGAAGACGTTCAGCCGCAAGAACGGCCGGGTCGTGCTCACGCCGGCCAACACGGCCTACGAGCCGATGGTCTTCGAGGCCCCCGACGAGGTGACGATCTTCGGCAAGGTCGTCACCGTGGTGCGCCAGCTGAATTGACGTACCGCGGTCGGCTCCTTCATCGACCAGCTATTTGAGCAGCTTGGACATGCGGCGGTCGGCCAGTACCTTGCCGCCGGTCTGACACGTCGGGCAGTAGGCCATCTCGTAGGACTCGAACGAGACGCGCTCGAGCGTGTCGCCACACGGTGTCGGGCAGGGCTCGCCGAAACGGTTGTGTACCATGAAGCGGCCGCCCAGCTTGGCTTCTGACAGCCCGCCTTCACGTCCCCGCTCGAGCGCGAGCGCCTCGGCCAGCACGTCCGTCGCAGCGGTCAAGAGGGCTTCGCGTTGCTCGGGGGTCAATGAGCGCAGCGAGGCGAAGGGCGACAACTTGGCCCGGTGCAGAATGTCGTCGCCCCATCCCCGTCCGATGCCCGCGACCACGTGCTGGTCGCGCAGATCCGTCGTGAGGTGGCGCCGGGAATCGCTCGTGCGGATGAGCTCTGCGAAGGCCTCGCTGCCCACCTCTGGTCCGAGCCCGGCCAGCGGACCCTCGTCGCCCGGCGCCAGCACCCACCACGAGGCCTTGCGCTGCGTGCCGTACTCGCGCACCAGCACGGCGAGGCTCGACGGGCTCTCGCCGGCGGTGGTGAAGGTGAAGCGGGCCACCGCGCCACGGGGCTTCGTCTTCTTGGGCGGCTCCTCTATGTCGACCCGGCCCGCCTGGGACAGATGGAGCACCAGCCGGTTGCCGTCGTCGAACTCCCACACCAGGTACTTGGCCCGCCGGCCGATGCTGCGGACCTGGTGGCCCCTGAGGTCGTCGGGCGCCGGGGCGTAGGTCTTGAGGGACGAGAACCCCAGGAGATCCGCCCGTTCCAAGGTCGCCCCGGCCAGCAGGGCGTCGAGGCGTTCGGACAGCGCCTGCATCTCGGGCATTTCGGGCACGCCACAATGTACGCATGACCTACACGCACGGGCACCATGAGTCGGTGCTGCGCAGCCACACCTGGCGCACCGCCGAGAACTCCAGCGCCTACCTCCTCCCCCACCTGCGCCCAGGTCAGCGCCTGCTCGACGTGGGCTCCGGACCCGGGACGATCACCGCCGACCTGGCCCTCCTGGTGGCCCCGGGTGAGGCCGTCGGGATCGATGCGGCCGCCGACGTGGTGGCCCAGGCCCAGGAGCATGCCCGCGGCCTGGGCCCGGAGAACCTGCGCTTCGAGGTGGCGGACCTCTTCGCCCTCGGCTTCCCCGACGCCTCGTTCGACGTCGTCCACACGCATCAGGTGCTCCAACACCTCGAGGACCCCGTGGCCGCCCTCATCGAGCTGCGCCGGGTGCTCGACCCCGACGGCGTGCTCGCGGCCCGCGAGTCGGACTACGGGGCCTTCACGTGGGCCCCGTCCGATCCGGTCCTGGACCGCTGGCTCGAGCTCTACTTCGCGGTGACGGAGCGCAACGGCCACGATGCCCGGATCGGGCCCCGCCTGCTCGGCCACGCCCATGCGGCAGGGTTCTCCGACGTGACGGTCTCGAGCTCGACGTGGACCTACGCCGACCCCGAGGCTCGGGCCTGGTGGGGTGGCCTGTGGGCCGACCGCGTCCGCTACTCGCGCTTCGCCGAGCAGGCGGTCGACTACGGGCTCAGTGACAACGACGAGCTGGAGCGCGTGGCCGAAGGCTTCTTGCGTTGGGCGGACTCAGACGACGGTGTCTTCGTGATCACCCACGTGGAGATCCTGGCTCGCGGCTGACGCAGTCAATCCGCCCAGAGCTTGTCGGTGTAGGTGTCCGTGCCCGGAATGGTCGGGATGAACGGGAGCGCCGCAACCACGGTGCCCTTACCGGCCGCCTCGAGCTGGCGCCGGTGCTCGGCGATGACAGGCTCCCAGGCCACCTCGGGCGGCGTGTTCAGGAACCACAGCAGCACCGTGCGGTTGTCGCGGGCCTTCTCGCGGGGCACGTCACCGGGCGCATCCACCTCGAGTGCGACGGGCGTGAAGGCGGCCACCAGGTCGGCGTCGCTCCCCGGCATCAGCGCGGGCAGGTGCTCGGTGCGCAGCCACGACCACAGCTCTTCGTTGGAGATCGAGTCGTCGCGGTCGATGAAGACGGTGACGAAGCCACGATAGGGGTGATCGAGGGCGAGCTCGACCGGCACGCCGTCCGGCTCGCGCCGATGCTCCCACTGGTAGTGGTACAGGAGCGTGTGCACGTGGTCGCGCTCGTCAAACATCCGGCCGGCGGCGTGCAGCGCGTTGACCTGGCGCAGGGCCCAGCGGTTCCACATGTCGAAGTAGCCGTCGAGCACCCAGTAGGCCGAGATGTACGAGCCCCGTCCGGGCTGGCCGGTGACGGCGGACGGGTCGGGGTCCCGCAACGCCTTCAGGTCCGCCGTGGCGACGAACCGGCGCCCGGCGAAGTTGTACGGGCCCACCATGCAGCCGGAGTAGAAGTGATCCCGTTCGTACCAGCGGTTGTAGGCCACCTCGTGGCCGCGATGGGGCTCCACGAGGGTCAGCAACATCGAGCCCAGCTTGATCGGCTCAGCCTCCGCGAAGATCTCTATGGGCTTGCGCTTCTTGGGTGCCTCTTCCTCGGACATGAGGAGCGAACCTAACAGCTGCGCGCCGACGTCAGACAGTCCCGCTGGCGATGATCGCGCCGGTGGGGAAGACGGAACCGCCGGCCGGCTCGGCCGTGATGCTCAAGTGCGAGGGCCGGGTCGATCCGGCCATGGTGAAGCCGGCCTGGCTCGGCGAACCCCCCAGCAAGCCCAGGGAGATCGGCTGATTCCCCTCGATCGCCCACAGCTGGTAGGTCCGACCCTTGTCGAGGGACGGGAGCGCCGACGAGACCAAATAGCCCTGCCCTGAGGGCAGCGACCACGACCTGCGCCTCCTCCGCGTGCGCGCTCGAGTCGAGCGTGATGACCCGGTGCCCGGGCGCGCGCAGCGCGGCCGCCACCGTGGACGACGGCGCGGCCTGGCCGGCTTGCAGGTTGGAGACCCTGTTGTCGGCCCGCACCAGACCGATGCCGAGCACGATCGCCACGGCGGCGGCGGCCACGGCGATGGCGCCGATAGTGGAGACCATGATGCGGCGTCGGCGAGTCGGGCCGTCAGCCGCCGGCCGGAAGGGCGAGCGGCCGGCGGGCGCGAGGTGCGGCATCGGCGGCGGCTCCTCGTCCTCCTGACGCTCGGGCAGGCGGACGGCGATCTGGGACCACAGCCCCTCGGGCAAAGGCTCGACCGAGTTGCCCATGGCGGCGGCGACCTCGCGCAGGCTGTCGAGTTCGGCGCGGCAACGCGGACAGGTCTCGAGATGCTCCTCGAGCTCGGTGAACTCATCGCCGTCGACGGCATCGAGCGCGTACGCGCCGAGAAGATCGCTCGCTTCCTCGTGAGACATCACGCGTCAACCCCCCGCACCCCGGCGTCCGCCAGGACGGCGCGCATGCGCCGCATGCCGTTGCGGATCCGGCTCTTGACCGTACCCTCGGGCTGGTCGAGCAGCTGCGCCACTTCTCGATACGTGCGGCCGTCGAAATAGGCCAACTCGATGGCCCGGCGCTCCTCCTCGGGCAATTCGCCCATGGCGCTCGAGACCTGATCGGCCACCGCCAGGTCCCAGACCTCGCGTTGCATGTCGTAGGGGGCATCCGCAGTGCGCACGGCGTCGCGGGCCTCCCGGGCCCGCCGTGAGCTCGAGGAGCGCACGGCGTCGACCGCCCGGCCGTGGGCCTGGGCCAACAAGAACGAGCGCAGCGAGCCCCGGGCGGGGTCGAAACGGTCCGGCTGGTTCCACAGTCGCAGGAAGATCTCCTGGGTCACGTCCTCGGCGTCCGTCGGGTTGTTCAAGACCCTCTTGGCCAGGCCGAACACTGCCCCGCCATGGCGCCGGTAGGCCTCGGCCAGGGCCACCTCGCTGTAACGGGCGATGGAGGTCACCAGCTGGGCATCGCTCAGTTCCTCGATACGCGGCATGTCAGACCTGTTCGGACCCGCCTCCCACTTTGGATGTCCCCGAATTTCGCCCATCCGGGCGTCACCTGGCCCCGAATAGTAGGCGCCATGCGAACGACCATCGACTCCTACAAGACCCGAGCAGGTCGCCTGGACCTGGAGGGCATCGACTTCGATGACTTCAGGGACCAACCGCTGCCCGCCGACGCGCTGCGTTCATTGCGTTACATGCACGACGTGGAGCACCACACCGTCTGCTACTTGCGCGATCTCCTGCTGACGCCGGCCCATCAGGACCCGGCCGTCACCTCCTTCCTCTCGTGCTGGGTCTTCGAGGAGATGTGGCATGGCGAGGCCATCGGCCAGGTGCTCCAAGCCCACGGCGAGGAGGCGGGCGCGCCACGGATTGCCGCGCTGCGCCACGGACGCCGGCGCCGGCAGGCGACCAGCGCGCTCGGGACCATCGCCTCAGCTGCCTTCGCGGGCCGAGCCTTCATCGCTCTGCACATGACGTGGGGTGCCATCAACGAGTGGACGACTCAGGCCGGCTACGCCCGGCTGGCCGAGACCGCTGGGCACTCGACGCTGCGGGAGCTCCTGCGTCGCATCATGAAGCAAGAGGGTGGGCACATCGACTTCTACGCGTCGGAAGCGACGCGCCGACTCGGTGAAAGCCCCAAGGCGCAAAAGATGACGCGCTTCGCGCTGTCACACTGGTGGCGGCCCGTCGGGTCGGGCGTCATGCCCAAGCGCGAAGTCGGGTTCCTCGTCAACTACCTGTTCGACGGAAACAAGGGGTCCGATGTCCTGGAGCGTATCGACCGCCGCGTCGACAGGCTGCCGGGGCAGAAGGACCTGCATCTGCTGACGCGCGCCGTCTCGCGTCTTTCGCCCTCCTGAGGGACTTTTCACTTTCCGACATCCTCAACACGTCTGCCTCCGAACAGTGGTCAATCCACTTTGCGAGGAGCCCACATGACGGTAGATCCCCGAGCGCTCACCGAGCTGCTCGACGAATCCCAAGACCTTCAGGCGGACGCGTTGCGCCCGACCCACGAGGCGCTCGACGAGCTGGTCGAGAGTGCGCACGCGCAGCCAGAGGATGACGCGGCAGCGAACGGGGCGTTCCACGAGAGCCACACCCGGGCGCTGACCTCGAGCCTGGCCGGTACCACCCTGCTGGGTGCGGCGGGTGGCGCGGTGCTTGTCGGTGCCCTGGCCTCTGCCGCGGCGGCCAGCAGCTCCAGCGACCTGCAGATCCTGCAGACGGCCGCTTCCATCGAGAACCTGGCGGTGTCCACCTACAAGACCGCCCTCACGCTGCCCTACATCGGAGGGTCGTCGGCCAACCCGGTGGTGACCAAGTTCGCCCAGGTGACCATGGGCCAGCACGCGCAGCACGCCGACGCCTTCAATGCGGCCGTCAAGAGCCTGGGCGGCAAGGCCCAGACCAAGCCCGATACGGCCTTCGTTCCGGTCGTCAACAAGGCGGTCGCGAGCCTCGGCTCCGCCACACCGGCTCAGGGATCACTCGGTGTGGTCGCACTGGCCCTCGAGCTCGAGAACATCGCGGCCGAGACCTACGTCAAGGACACGGTCCTGGCCAAGAAGGAGACGAACAAGGCCTTGCTGGCCAGCATCATGGGGATCGAGGCGCAGCACGTCGCCGTCCTCTTGGCGGTGCAGGCCCTCCTCATGGCGGGCGCTCCGCAACTCATCTCGCTGTCGCCCGGCACCGCCGCCATGCTCCCGGCTGCGGCCGGCAGCGTCGGCTTCCCCAACGCGTTCTACAAGACCAACAGCGCCGCCCCGGCCGGACAAGGAGCCGTCAAGTGAGCAAGGACAGGACGAAGAAGTTCAAGGGGACCGAGCGCGAGCTGCGGACCCGGACACTCGAGCTCGACGAGATGCACCACGACGTGGGCCTCCCCGCGGTGGCCGAGGCACTGGCCGAGATGCGCGGCACGAGCCGCCGCACCTTCCTCATGGGTGCCGGCGCCGCTGTGGCCGGAGGAGCCGCCTTCGCCGTCGGGAATGGCGCGGTGCCGACGCTGGCTGCCGCCTCGACCGGCCGTCTCTCTGCCGTCAAAGCTGCCTTCCCCCCGACCGGTCTGACCGGTGACCTCGCGATCGCCGCCGTAGCCGCCAGCCTGGAGAACCTCGCCGTTTTCGCCTACACGGCGGGCCTGTCCGCCGCCACGGCAGGGAAGCTCGGCACGGTGCCGCCGGCCGTCGCCACCTTCGCCACCACGGTCAAGGGACAGCACCAGCAGCATGCCGACGCCTGGAATGCCGTACTGAAATCGCACGGGAAGGCTCCGGTGACGGTGACGAACCCGACGCTGACGCCGACCGTGCAGTCGGACTTCGCCAAGGTGACCGACATCGCAGGGTTGGCGCAGCTGGCTGTGACCATCGAGACCATTGCCGCGCAGACCTATCAGGCGGAGACGTCGAAGCTGAAGAGCAGCGCGGCCATCCAACTGTCGTCGTCGATTCAGCCGGTGGAGATGCAGCACATCGCCATCCTCTACTACGTGCTCGGCATGTATCCGGGCGCGCAGACGTCCTCGGGCACGCCCCTGGCGTTCAACCCGACGTCACAGGCGGTCTGAACGATGCGGGTACCGGTACCGCGGTTCAGGGGCGGTGCGCTCGTCCTGGTCATTGTGGGCGCACTTCTCCTGGCCGCGTGCAGCGGCGGGGGCTCCGGCCCGTCCGGGTCGGCCTCGGCGAGCGGGTCGGGCGCCACGACGTCGGCGACGTCGCTCACCATCTCCAACTTCATGTTCTCGCCGATGCGTGCCTCGGTGGCACCGGGAGCGACGGTCAAGGTGACCAACAAGGACCCAGTGACGCACACGCTGACCGCCACCGGAGGCCAGTTCAACACCGGCGACATCGGCCCAGGCCAGACGAAGACCTTCACTGCGCCATCGAAGGCCGGGACGTACAGCTACATCTGCAACATCCACCAGTACATGATGGGGACGATCGTCGTCCGCTAACGGAGTTCCGTGATGAGGGCGAGCAGGACCGCGCGGGCGCGCTCGAGTTGCGGCGCCGACACCCGTTCATCGGGGTGATGCGCCAGGAGAGGGTCGCCGGGCCCGAAGTTGGCGGCGGGCACCCCGTGCTCCCAGAACGAGGCCACGTCGGTCCAGCCCACCTTCGCCTTGGGTGCGGCACCGCTCTTCTCGACCAGCGCACGCAGGAGCGGGTGCTCCAGAGATGGCGGCGCACCGTCGCTGGCGTCGAGCACCTCCCAGGCGTCGCCCGTCTCCGGCTCCCAGGTCCCGCGGAGAAGTTCGAGCAGGAAGACCTCGCCCTCCTTGGCTCCCCGGTCCGGGGCATAGCGGTGGTTGAGGGTGACCCTGGCCTCGTCGGGGACCACGTTGGCCGCCACTCCCCCTTCGACGGCCACTGCTTGCAACTGTTCGGCGTAGGTGCAGCCGTCCAGCACGACCTCGCGTCCGGGCCAGTCGGCCACCCGCTGCAACAACGGGGCCACGCGGTGGATGGCGTTGCGTCCCGTGAAGGGACGGGCCGTGTGGGCCCGCACCCCGCGCAGCGTGACGCGCACCCGCATTGTCCCCTGACAACCGGCCTCCACCAACGCGCAGGTCGGCTCGCCGAGGATGGCGGCATCTCCCGCCAGAAGGTCGGGCCGTTGCTGCCAGAGCTCGAGCAGGCCGCTGTCGACGCGGCCGATCTCCTCCCGGGCGTAGAAGCACCAGGTGACATCCACCACGGGGCGGCTCACCGTCGTGGCCAAGTCGAGCATGACGGCCAGCCCGCCCTTCATGTCGGACGCCCCCACCCCCCACAGGGTGTCGCCCTCGAGCCTCGGCGTCTCGTTGCCCACCGGCGGGACCGTGTCGAGGTGGCCCGCCAGGACCAGGCGTTGGCCGTGGCCGAGCGTGGTGCGGCCGATGACGTTGTCCCCGATCCGCTCGACCTCGAGCCAGCGGCAGCCGCGCAGCGCAGCCTCGACCATGTCGGCGAGCGCGGCCTCGCTCCGGCTCTGCGACGGGATGGCCATCAGATCCCGGGTGGCCGCGAGGAGCTCGCCCACCGATCAGGTGCTGGCGCCGTGGTCGCGTAGGACCTGATTCAGCTGCGCCTTGTCGTGGCGCTCGCCTTCGCCGAGCCGCTTGATCACGAGGACGCACGGCACGAAGAACTCCCCGCCCGGGTACTCGCGCCGGCGGCTCGCCCGAATGGCGACGCACCACGACGGCACGATGCCGCGAGAGATCTCTTCGCCGGTCTCGGCGTCGATCACGGGGATGGAGGGGTCGAGAAAGCTTCCGGCGCCCAACACGGAGCCCTTGCCGATGCGCGCCCCGCCGGTCACCATGCAACGGCTCCCGACGAAGGCATCGTCCTCGACGACGACGGGCACCGCGTTGGGGGGTTCGAGCACACCGCCGATACCCACGCCGCCCGCCAGGTGGACCCGCTCGCCGATCTGGGCGCAGGACGCCACGGTGGCCCAGGTGTCGACCATGGAGCCCGCCCCCACCCAGGCACCGATGTTCACGTAGGAGGGCATCAGCACGACGCCGCGACCGAGAAACGAGCCCCAGCGCGCCGAGGCGCCCGGGAGGGCGCGCACACCGGCCTCGGCGAAGCCGTGCTTGAGGGGCAGCTTGTCGGCGTACTCGAACGGCCCGAGCTCAATCGTCTCCATGCCGCGCAGCGAGAACAGGAGGAGTATCGACTTCTTGAGCCACTCGTGCACGACTACCTCGTCGGTCGCGGCGTCGACCTCGGCCACGCGGGCCTGGCCCGAGTCGAGGAGCTCGATGGCCTCCTCGACCACCTTCACCGCGTCGGTGTCTGCCGGTGAGAGCTCGCCGCGGCGATCCCACAACTCTTCGATGCTCGCCTGCAGATCAGCCATGCCGCACCCTAGCGAGACGCTCCCCCACCAACGCCAACCGTTCCATGGGCTGGACCACCGCCACCCGCACATGCCCGGCGCCGTCCTCGCCGTAGAGGTCCCCGGGGCTGACCAGGAGCCCGCCGTCGGTGGCCAAGGCCTCGGCCATGCCCCAGGCGTCGCTCCAGCGGCCGGCGGGGACGGGCACCCAGAGGTAGAAGCCACCCTCCGGGAGGGCCACCGGGCAGCCGTAGTCGCCGAGGACACCGGCCAGGCAGGCCAGACGCTCCCGGTAGCGCGCCCGCTGGACATCGACGTGCGCGTCGTCGGACAGCGCGGCCACGCCGGCGGCCTGCGCCGGTCCGGGAACCATGAGGCCGGCGTGCTGACGCACGGCGCGGAGGAACTCGACCAACTCGGGATCGCCGGCATAGAAGCCGACGCGGACGCCGGCCAGGTTCGAGCGCTTGGACAGCGAGTGCACCGCCACCACGCCGTCTGCGCCGCGCTGCAGCACCGAACGCGGCGGACCGTCCCAGGTGAACTCGGCGTAGCACTCGTCGGAGAACACGGGGATGTCGTGGTCCCGGCCCCAGGCCGCCTCCGCCCCGAGGTCGCCCAAGCCCCCCGTCGGGTTCGACGGCGAGTTGGACCAGACCAGCAGGGCGCGCTCGGCGTCTGCGGAGGAAATGGCATCGAGATCGAGTCCTCCCAGCCGCCCTGGCGCGGCCGGGACCGCAATGGCACGGCACCCGGCCAGCTCCGCCCCCATGGCATAGGTCGGATAGGACACTGCGGGATAGAGCACCGTGTCCTTGTCGGGAGTGCGCAGACGGAGCAGGTGCGGCACCGAGGCGACCAGCTCCTTGGTGCCGACGCAGGCGGCGACGGCCGAGGGCGGGCCATCGGTGAGGACGAAGCGCCGCGCCAACCACGCCGCGGCGGCCTCGCGCAGCTGCGGGCTGCCGGCCGAGGCGGGATAGCCCCGCTCGGTACCCGACGATGCCAGCGCCTCGATCACGGCGGGCGGCGGAGGGTCGAAGGGCGTCCCGATGGAGCAATCGACCATGCCGCCCTCGTGGGCGCCGGCCACCTTGGCCAGGCCGGACAGCCGGTCGTAGGGATACGGCGGAAGGCGGAACGTCACGGTGCGGCCACGAACTCGGCGAAGCGGGCCCGGGCGACGTCGTCCAACACCACCTGCAGGGTGGCCGACTCCTCACCGTCGCTCTGACCCACCACCTCACCCTCACGGTGGATGGCGGCCAACACGTCGCCCCGTGCCCACGGCACGACGAGCTGCACGACCCGGTCCGAGCCCCGCAGGCGATCGCCCAGGACCCGGAGGAGTTCGTCGACCCCCTCGCCGGTGCGGGCCGAAATGAGGACGGCGCCTTCATTGGCATGCGCCAGCGCCTTGGCCTCCTCGGGAGCGGCGTCAGCCTTGTTCACCACGATCAGATCGGGCACGCCCGACGCGCCGATCTCGGTCAGCACCTCACGCACGGCGGCCATCTGTCCCGCCGCGTCCACCGCTGTGCTGTCGACGACGTGCACGATGAGGTCGGCCAGCCGCACGGAGTCCAGCGTGGAGCGGAAGGCCTCGACCAGCTCGTGGGGCAGCTTGCGGACGAACCCGACCGTGTCGGTGACGAGGACGGTCTCACCACCGGGGAGTGAAAGCTGGCGCGTACGCGGGTCGAGGGTGACGAAGAGACGGTTCGCCGCCGGCACGCCGGCATCGGTCAGACGGTTGAGCAGCGTCGACTTCCCGGCGTTGGTGTAGCCGACGAGCGCCAGCTCACGATGCCGGCCCCGGGCACGGCTGCGGCGCTGCAGCGTCCGCGTACGCTCCACCTCGCGCAGTTCGGCCTCGAGCTTGTGCATGCGTCGGACGAGGCGCCGGCGGTCGACCTCGAGCTGCGTCTCGCCCGGCCCTCTGGTCCCGATGCCACCGGCCTGTTGGCTCAGCGCGGAGCCGCGGCCCCGCAGCCGGGGCAACCGGTACCGGAGCAGCGCCAGCTCCACCTGCGCCTTGCCTTCGGGGCTGCGGGCATTCTGGGCGAAGATGTCCAGGATCACCGCGGTCCGGTCGATGGCTGTGCGTCCGAAGAGCTTCTCGAGGTTCCGGTGCTGTGCCGGAGTCAGGTCGTCGTCGAACACGACGGTGTCCGCGTCGAGACTCTGGCTCAACGCCGCGATCTCCTCAGCCTTGCCACGACCGACGAACGTCGCCGCGTCGGGTGCGTTCCGGCGTTCGACCACGCGTCCGACGACGTCAGCGCCCGCGCTGTCCACCAAGCGCGCCAGCTCGTCCAACTCCTCGGCGACCATTTCTTCGGTCATGCCGGGGAAGATCACCCCCACCAAAATGATCCGCTCCCGGAAGGTGCGCTCAATGAGCGTTCCCGGCAACAGATTGCTCAAGAGAGCATCCCCGGGTGGATGTCGATGTCGGCCACCTTGCGCACCGGCCCGGCCAGGTGGGTGGTCGCCCCCTCGTCGCTTCCGAGCGTCACCTCCAGGATCCCTCCAGGATTGCGGACGCGCACCATGCCGGCGTCACGCACCGCGCCCCAGCTCCGGGCCGCCGCGGCAGCGGCCACGCTCCCCGTGCCACACGCCAGGGTCTCACCGGCTCCGCGCTCCCACACCCGGAAATCGAGCATCTCACCCTGCTCGTCATGTCCGGCGGTGATCCATTCGACATTGATGCCACCGCTGAAGGCGGCCTGGAGCTTCGGCCCGAGCTCCGCGATGTCGGCCGCTGCCGTGTCGGGGCCGAGCAGCACGAGGTGCGGGTTCCCGACATCGACCGTGCGGACCCGACGGTCGTCGAACTCCTGGGGCTGGTCCGGCCCCAGCCGGGCCGGGCCCATGTCGACGCGGGCCGTCGCCCACCCGGGCGTCACCCCCGGCGTGTACTCGACGGTCCGGGTGCCGCCGGCGGTGGCCACCGTGAAGCGCGGAGCGGTCACCAGCCCTGCTTCGACCGCCGCCTGGGCGAGGCACCGGATGCCGTTGCCGCTCATCTCGGCCTGGCTGCCGTCGGCGTTGTACAGCTCCATGGAGAGGTCAGAGCCCTCACGGCCGGGTCCGACCCTGATGAGGCCGTCCGCCCCTACGCCGCGGCGACGATCGGTCAGCAGGCGGACCTCGGCCACCGAGAACCTGATGGCGTCCTCGGGGTCCAACACCACCAGGAAGTCGTTCCCCGCTCCCTCGTGCTTGGTCGCCCGCATGCCACCATTCTCGCAGCTGGCCTGGTTCAGCCGTGCACCGCCAGGGCCTCCTCCAGCAGGGCCTGGACCTCTGCGCCGCTCGCGGCCCAGCTCACCCGCGGGTCACGGCGAAACCACGAGGCCTGGCGCCGGGCGAACTGGCGGGTCCGGCGCTCCGCCTCCTCCAGGCAGTCGGCCAGGGGTGCGCCGTCCTCCAGGTGCGCCAGGACCTCGCGGTAGCCGAGGGCCTGGCGCGCCGTGCGGGAGATCCCCGCCGGGCGGACGGCCAGCGCCCGCACCTCGTCGACCAGGCCGGCTTTTACCATGCGGCCCAAACGGGCCCCGATCCGGGCGTCGATCTCCTCGGGCGGGCGGGACAGGCCGACCTGCGCCATGGCGCGCTCCGGGTAGGCCTCGAGGCCCGGTCCGAACGCCGAGAACGGCCGGCCCGACCCCAGTGTGACCTCCAGCGCGCGGACGACCCGTCTGCGGTTGGTCGGGTCCATGCGTGCCGCACCGACGGGATCGAGGTCGACGAGACGGGCGTGCAAGTCGGCCGGTCCGGACCGGCCCTCGTCCAGCTCCGCCTCCAGCGCGGCGGCCACCTCGGGGTAGCGGCCCGGGATGGCGAGGTCGTCGACGAGCGCCCGCAGGTAGAGGCCGGTGCCCCCGACCAGCAGCGCATGGTGCCCACGTTGCGCAATGCCCGCCAGCGCCTCCCGTGCCGCCTCCTGGAACTGCGCCACGGTGAAGTCCTCGTCGGGATCGACCAGGTCGAGGAGGTGATGCGGCACGGCGGCGCGCGCCTCGGGTCCGGGCTTCGATGTCCCGATGTCCATGCCGCGGTAGACACACATGGAGTCGACCGAGACGATCTCGCAGTCGCCCCGGCGCCGGGCCAGCTCGAGCGCGGTCTCCGATTTCCCCGATGCGGTGACGCCGACGAGAGCGACCGCGGTCAAGCGCTCGCCACCGGGATCAGCACGCGATGCCGGGGCCGCGCCACCACCTCCTCCAGGCGACCGGAGAGGTGGTGCGGGTGGCCGTCGGTCACCGTCACTCGGGCCAACGCGCCCGCCGCCGGCGTCCCGGCCGCAGTCCCGGCGGGGAAGTGAATGAGCTTGCCCTGGCGGGTGCGCCCGGTCAGCATCGACTCGTCGCGCCGGCTGACGCCTTCGACCAATGCCTCCTCGCTGTGGCCGACGCGGGCCTGGTGACGCGCCAGGGCGGAGCGGTCCACCACCGTCTTCAGGCGCGCGAACCGCTCGGCGATGACGTCGGGGGGCACGAAGCTGGACTCCATGTCCGCGGCCCTGGTCCCGGGACGCGGCGAGAAGATGAAGGTGTAGGCACCGTCGTACGCCGCCTCGGCGCAGACCGCCAGCGTCTGCTCGAAGTCCGCCTCGGTCTCGCCCGGGAAGCCCACGACGATGTCGGTCGTCACGGCCAGGTCCGCGATGGCGGCACGCGCGGCGGCCAGCCGCTCCATGTACCGCGCTGAGGTGTAGCCCCGCCGCATGGCACGCAGCACCCGGTCGCTCCCCGACTGGAGGGGCAGGTGCAACTGCTCACAGACCTCGGGTGTGTCGGCCATGGCTTCGATCGTCTCCGGCCGGAGGTCCTTCGGGTGCGGACTGGTGAAGCGGATCCGTCCGATGCCGTCGACCGCGCCGACGGCGCGGAGCAGGTCGGCGAAGAGGGGGCGTCGTTTCGTGATGTCGCGGCCGTAGGAGTTCACGTTCTGCCCGAGCAATGTCACCTCGGTCACCCCGCTCCGGGCCAGGAGCCCGACTTCGGCCACGATGTCGTCGAGGGCACGGCTCACCTCGGGGCCCCGCACCGACGGCACGATGCAGAAGGCGCAGGAGTTGTCGCACCCGGTCTGGATGTTCACCCATGCCGCATACGGCAGCTCACGGACCGCACCGGTTCCCAGCAGTGGATTGCTCCCCGATTCCGGAGCCGGTGCGTCGAGGATCTCCATGACCGGGCCTTCGGCCTCCGCCCGACGCAGGAGCCCGGGCGCACTGGTCAGGTTGTGCGTGCCGAACACGACGTCGACCCAGCCGACCTTCTCCTGAATGCGCTCCCGGTCCTTCTGAGCCAGGCAGCCGCCGACAGCGATCTGCAATCCGGGCTTGGCGTCCACCAGCTCCTTCAGACGCCCCAGCGTCCCGTAGAGACGCTGGTCGGCGTTCTCCCGGATGCAGCAGGTGTTGAGGACCACCACGTCCGCGTCCTCCATGGTGGCCGCCGGCTCCAGGCCGTCGGCCACCAGCAGCCCGGCGAGCCGCTCCGAGTCGTGCTCGTTCATTTGGCACCCGAACGTACGGATGAAATAGGACCGGGCCATCCGCGGCAGTCTACGGAACAGGGGCGCCTAGATTTCCGCCCGTGGATCGACAGGTGACGCAGGTGTTCCGCCGGGCCCGCTGGGGTCTCCCGCTCGCGCCGCTGGTGCTGGCGCTGGCGCTGGCCGGCTGCAGCTCGGGGCGCGGCTCGGGAGGATCAGCGGGCGGCACGTCGGGTACCACCACACCTGCGCCGGCCGATGCCACTCTGCAGAGCGGCGGCAAGACAGTCCAGTCCGCCATGCAGGGCTACCTGACCGACGTGGCCGGCTGCGCCAAGATGGCCAGCCCCGTGGTGTGCCTCGAAGCGGCCGATCGCACCCTCGGGGGCAAGATCCACGCCTACGCCAACCTGCTCGCCCGCCGCCAGCGGTCTGCGGCGTCGGGGGCCGACGTGACCAAGGCCCTCAATTCGTCCCAGACGCTGGCCAACAGCTTGGAGATCCTCGGCGACGCCCAGCCGACGCAGGCCAACTACAACCAGGTGCTCAACACCTTCAACATCGACGCGGCCATCACCCAATTGCAGGGCGACGTCACCACCTTGGGCGGATCGCTGGGCAAGTGACGGGCTACAGGGCGACCGCGGCTTCGTCCCCGTAGACGATGCCACGGCGGTCCGCCTGCACCACCAACGCCCGGCCCGGCACGTCCGCCGCCACGAGCGCGGCCTCGGCCCCCGCGAGCACGGACGCTGCTGCGCCTGCCCGCACGATGCCGACGAGAGAAGGCCCCGCCCCGGACCAGCTGGCCGCCAGTGCGCCCGCGTCGACCAGGGCGCCCAGGATCTGCGGGGCCTCGGGGAACAGCGCGGTGCGGGCAGGCTGGTGGATGCGGTCGTCCGTCGAAGCGGCCAGCAGCTCGGCGGGGTCGGCCAGGCCGGCCACCAGGAGGCCCATGCGGCCGAGGTTGAACACCACGTCCTCCCGGCGCAACGTCTCGGGGAGCACGCCACGTGCCTCGGGGGTGGCCAGGTCGCGTTCGGGGATCACGACGACGAAGGCCAGCTCCTCGCCCAGCGGGAGTGGGGCGTGCACGGCTCGGCCGCCCACCATGGTGGCGACGACGAGCCCGCCGAACGCGCTGGCCGCCGCGTTCTCAGGATGCCCATCGTAGGACGCTGCGATCGCGAAAGGGTCCTCGGCGCCGGCGGCTGCGGCGGCCGCCGTCGCCAGCGCAGCGGAGGACCCCAGCCCCCGGGCGACGGGGATCTGCGAGCGGACGGTCACGGCGAAGCGGTCGTGGCCCAGCACCTCGGTCACGACGCGGGCGGCCAGATGCGACGCGTCGTCGAAGAGGCCGGCCCCCTCGCCCTCGCTGTGCACGCGGAGGGAGGGGGCCTCCTCCACGTCGACGCTCACGTAGCACTCCAGCGCCACGGCGAGCGTGTCGAACCCCGGCCCGAGATTGGCCGATGAGGCAGGGGCCCGGGCGCGCACGAGGTGAGGTTAGGCGGTTCAGAACAGGCGCTGGCGAAGCGACTCGGGCGGTATGTCCTGCCTCAGCCGGACCGGCACGGCGACCCGCTGGGTGCCGAGGGTGACGACCACGGTCCCGATCCGTGTGCCACGACGGGCCTGCGTCGCCACCTGCCGCGCCGGCACGAACACCCGCGTCGCCGTGACGCCCGGCCAGGTCAACATGGACGCCGACGACGTGGTCGCGGCGCCGAGACTGGTGCCCGCCTCGGCCACGTGGGCGACGATCTGCTGACCCGGCAGCACCTGCGTGGAGCCGATGAACGGGCTCATGGCGTCGACGAGCGCCAGGGCGTGCACTCCCGCCTGCGCCAGCACCACGGGGCCGGTCTGCCCGGTCACCGCTGCCAGCAGGAGCACCGACTGGCCGTGCACGGTGCGGTCCACGGCCAGCACGTCACCCCCGCCCGCCGCGGTCGTGAAGCCGGACTTCACGCCGATCACCCCCTGCACACCGAGGAGCGGCGTGTAGGTCGAGATCGTCCCGGCGACGGGGAGCGTGATGGACGACTGCCGCACCATGGAGGCGAAGGTGGGATTGGCCATGTCGAGGGCCGCCACCTTGAGCAGGTCCGAGGCCGTGGACACCGAGCCGGGATTGACGCCGCTGGCATCGGCGAAATGCGAGTGGTCCATGCCGAGGCGGGACGCCGCAGCATTCATCTTCGCCACGAAGGCGGGCATGCTGCCGGAGTCCCACAGGGCCAGGAGGTCGGCGTAGTTGTCGGCCGAGTGCACCAGCAGCCCGCCCATGACGTCCTCTTCGCTGATCTGCTCGTTCAGCGTCACCTCCGCATTGGAGTCGTCGTCGACGGTGGCGTTGTCGTAGTCGTCGACGTCGGCCTGGCTGACCGTGATGGTCGGGCCCGGTTGGTCGAGGGCGAGCGGGTGGTCGTGCAGCACGACGTATGCGGTCATCAGCTTGGTCAGGCTGGCCACCGGCACCGCCTGCTCCGGCCCCGAGGCCACGTTGACGCCTATGGAGGGGATGGCGACGGCGCCCTGCCCGACCGTCGGCCACGGCAGCGTCACGGCATGGGCCGGGACGTGCACCGTGCGCGCCAGGGCGGGGGTGACCGCGGGTGCCGGTTCGGGCGTCGACAGCCGGACGCCGACGTAGGCGCCAGCGGCCACGACGAGGAGAAGGAGCACGACCAGGAACGCCCGGCGACGTCCGCGCCGTCGGCGGCGGTGCGACTTCGTCGCGTGCTTCCCGTGCTCGGGAACGGGTGGGACCGGTGGCGACGGCTCGCGCAACGAGTCGAGCCGGAACGGCGCCACCATGAACGGTGGCGCCGGCGCTTCCGGGCTCACCTCCCGTTCAGCCCGTCGAGCTCTTCGGGGGTCATGAGGACGGCCCGCGCCTTCGAGCCCTCACTCGGACCGACGATACCGGCCTGCTCGAGCAGGTCCATCAGGCGTCCGGCCCGGGCGAAGCCGACGCGCAGCTTGCGCTGCAGCATGGACGTGGAGCCCAGCTGCGAGCGCACCACCAGATCACGGGCCTGCGTCAACAACTCGTCATCGTCATCGCCGAGACCCTCGGAGCCCGACGGGCCGTCGTCGACGCCCTCGATCCCTACGATGGCCTCGGCCTGACCGCCCTGGGCGTGCCAGTGCCCGACCACCTTGCGCACCTCCTCCTCCGAGACCCAGGGGGCCTGGAGGCGACGCGGGATGTTCGAGGAGGCCGTCAACAACAGCATGTCGCCCTTGCCGATCAGGCGCTCGGCGCCGGGTTGGTCCAGGATCACGCGGCTGTCGGCCAATGACGACACCGAGAAGGCCATGCGGCTCGGGATGTTGGCCTTGATCACACCGGTGATGACGTCGACCGATGGGCGCTGAGTGGCGATCACGAGGTGGATGCCGACGGCGCGCGCCATCTGGGCGATGCGCACGATGGAGTCCTCGACGTCGCGGGCCGCCACCATCATGAGGTCGTTCAGCTCGTCGACGATCACGAGGATGAAGGGAAGAGGCTGCGGTGGCTCGGGCTCTGCTTCGAGGTCGGCCTCGTCGTCGACGGCCGCGTGCTCCTCGCCGAGGGCCCGGGCCGCGACCTCACGCATGCGACGACGGTCGGACTTCGGTGGCGGCGCGATGAGGCCTTGCTCGACCAGCTGGTTGTAGCCGGTGATATCACGCACGCCGTTCTCGGCCAGCATGTCGTAACGGCGCTCCATCTCCTTCACCGCCCAGGCGAGGGCGTTGGCCGCCTTCTTGGGATCGACCACCACCGGGTTGAGGAGGTGGGGCAGGCCGTCGTACTGACCCAGCTCCACGCGCTTGGGGTCGACCAGAATCATCTTGACCTTGTCCGGGGTGTCCCGCATGAGGATCGACGTGATGATGGAGTTCATGCAGGACGACTTCCCCGAGCCGGTCGAGCCCGAGATGAGGATGTGCGGCATTTCGGCCAGGTTCGCCATCACGGCGCGTCCGGCGATGTCGCGGCCCATGGCCACCTCGAGCGGGTGCGTGCTCGCGGTCGGCTTGGCCTCGTTCGACTCGAGGATGTCGCGCAGCGACACCAGCTGGCGCGTCCGGTTCGGCACCTCGACCCCGATGGCCGACTTGCCGGGAATGGGCGCCAGGATGCGCACGTCGGGCGACGCCATGGCGTAGGCGATGTCCTTGGAGAGGCTGGTGACCCGGGCCACCTTCACCCCGGGGCCGAGCTCGAGCTCGTAGCGGGTCACCGTCGGCCCGACCCGGCACCCGACCAACCTGGTCTCGACACCGTGGGCCTCGAGCGCCCGTACGAGGTCCTCGCCCAGGGCGTCGATCTGGCGCTGGTCCTGGCGCATCTTCTTGGACTGCTCGAGCAACTCGATACTCGGGAGTGCCCACTCGCCGGGAGCCCGTGGGGACGCGGGAGCGGGCGGCAGCGGGACGGACGCTACGGGCGCCGGCATGGGATCGGGCCCGAGGGGCACGTCGATCTCGTCGACCGGATCCTCCTCTTCTTCTGGCGGGAGATCGTTGTCCTCCGCGTCGAAGGGGACACGACGGGACGAGGCGGCCTCCACCGGCGCGTCGGCACCGAGATCGGAGGAGATCACGAACGGCCTGCCCTGCCACAGCGCGGCGAACGTGCGCCCGATGTTCTTCGAGGCCGAGCCGAGCGCGCGTCCGGCCGTGGCCAGCGACACGCCGGTCGCCACCAGAACAGCCACGAGGATCACGGCGACGAGCAGGACGGCGGCGCCGGCGGGACCGAGTCCCGCATGCAAGGGGCGGCCCACGGCCGCGCCCAGATAGCCACCGGCGTCGCGCAGCGCGCCCGAGTGGGAGAACGTCGGCGTGCCCTTGGCCAGCTCGGCCAGGCCGCAGACGCCGAGCAGCCCGAGCACCGTCCCCACGGCCAGGCGCCAGGGGTCGGACCCTTCGTGCTCCTCATCATCGTCGTCCCGCGAGGCCCGATCGAGCAGCAGGGCCAGACCGGCGCCGAAGGACACGAGCGGGAGCAGGACGCGCACCCAGCCGGCGACCGACCCGAGCCCGGTGTCGGCGGCGTGGCCGATGGGGCCGAGCTGCTTGCCCCACAGGGCCAGCGCCAGGAGGACGCCGAGCGTGATCAGGCCGACGGCCCAGAGGTCCCGGGCCTGCCGGCGCCAGAAGGGCAGGCGCGGCGGCGGGGTCGGCTTCCGCTTGGCGCGTGCTGCCGGCTTCTTGGTGGTACGGGCGGCGGGGCGCGAAGCGGCGCCCCCGCGGGTCTTGGTCACCACAGTGCCGCTGAGATTACTGGCTGACCTGGTGCTTTTTGTGGACACCCCGCCCGTTGAATTACGAACGTCTGTTCGCTATCGTAGCCGCCATGGCACTGCGCTGGGCCCTGGCCGAGAACGAGACGGGCGGCACCCTCTTCGCCGACGAACGGCTGGCGGCACGGCACGTGGGCCGGGGCGCCTACGCCGGGATGGAGTTCCTCCACGTCAACGCCCGCACCATCATCAACACCGTGCCGGCGGAGAGCCGGATGCCCTTCCGGCACACGATCAACCCGTATCGAGGCTGCAGCCACGCCTGCGTCTACTGCTTCGCCCGGCCGACCCACGACTATCTGGGTCTCGGGATCGGCACCGACTTCGAGCGCAAGATCGTCGTCAAGGTCAACGCCGTCGAGCGGTTGCGGGCCGAGTTGCGTGCCCCGGCCTGGGACGGCGACCAGATCGCCATGGGCACCAACACGGACCCCTACCAGCACGCCGAGGGCAAGTACCACCTGACGCGGGGCATCGTCGAGACGCTCTCGGGCGCCCGGAATCCGTTCAGCATCCTGACCAAGTCGACGCTGATCCTGCGCGATGCCGCCCTGCTGGCCGCCGCCTGCGAGCGCACCGAAGTCGGCGTGAGCTTCTCCATCGGCACGCTCGACCGCTCGGTGTGGAAGCTGACCGAGCCCGGCACTCCCCCGCCGGACCGCCGCGTCGAGGCGATACGACGCCTCACGGCCGTGGGTATCTCCTGCGGCGTCCTGGTGGCGCCCGTGCTGCCGGGGCTGTCGGACTCCGAGGACCAGCTCACCGAGGTGGTGGAGGCCTGCGCCGGCGCCGGCGCGGAGTCGATCTCCGCCGTGGCGCTGCACCTGCGCGGCACGGTCCGGGGCCACTATCTCGACTGGCTCAAGGACGAGCGGCCCGACCTGGTCGGCCTCCATCGCGAGCGCTTCCGGCGCGGCGCCTACCAGGAGGACCAGGAGCGCCAGCGGATCGAGGGCATCGTGAAGGTGGCGGCACGGCGCTGCGGCGTGACGCGTCCGAACCGCTCCCGCGGCACACCGACGGCCGATACCCGGTCCCCCGCCGCCGCTCCTGCTCCTGCCCCTGCCCCTGCCCCGGCCCAGGCAGCCGAGAACGGGCGCCAACTCCGGCTGCTCTGAGGGGCGCGTGAACGGGGGCACGCGTGCTCCCTAAGATCACGGACTCATGGCGGGCGGATCGTGGGTGGGGAGGGCGAGCCGTCGGGCCGCCGTGAGTCTGGCAGCGCTCCTGGCCGCCTCGGCGCTCGTCGCACTGGCACCGGTCGGACCGGGGCCCCGGACTGCGTCGGCCGCGCAACCGGGCGCCACCAACAGCTCGTACGCCATCGTCGACGCCGCCGGCGGTGTGATGACGTTCGGCGGTGCCGCCTACGACGGCGACGCGCTCGAGGTGCCTCTGGCCAAGCCGATCGTGAGCGGCGCGGCCGCTCCCGCCGGCGGCTACTGGCTGGTCGCCTCCGATGGTGGCGTGTTCACCTTCGGGAACGCGCAGTTCTGGGGATCGACGGGCGGCATGGCGCTCAACAAGCCCATCGTCGGCATGGCGCCCACGCCGGACGGGAACGGCTACTGGTTGGTCGCCTCCGACGGTGGCATCTTCGCCTTCGGCGACGCACAATTCTGGGGCTCGACAGGGAGCATCGCCCTGAACAAACCCATCGTGGGCATGGCCGCCGCGGCGAACGGCAACGGCTACTGGCTGGTGGCGTCGGACGGCGGCATCTTCGCCTTCGGCGCCGCGCAATTCTACGGGTCCACCGGCGGCATCCACCTGAACAAGCCTGTCGTGGGCATGGCGGCCACGGCCGACGGCAAAGGCTATTGGCTCGTCGCTTCCGACGGCGGCATCTTCACCTACGGCGACGCGCAGTTCTACGGCTCCACCGGCGGCATCCATCTGAGCGAGCCCATCGTGGCCATGACACCGACATCCGACGGGGGCGGGTACTGGCTGGTCGGGCAGGACGCCGGCGTGTTCGACTACGGCGACGCCGGGTTCTCGGGGAGCGCGCAGTCACCCCTTCATCCCCCCCTCTTCCCCCAACCCCTGTCGGGGCCGATCGCCCCGGTGGTGACGATCATCAACGAGGCACCCGGGCCTCAGGCGACCCACCAGGGCGTCCAACGGGTGGCTTTCTCCGGGGACTCGCTGTCCCTCTACGAGGGTTCTTACGTGGAGCAGAACAACCCGCCGTATGAGATCGACGACGGCGCCGCGGCCGGTTGCGGCTACACAGACGGCGCGCCGACCATCCCCTGGAGCGACCCGGGCTCGGTCTATTACAGCTCGGGAGCGTGTGCATTGTGGGCGACGCAGTTGCAGTGGGTCGTGTCACGCTTCCATCCCGACGTCACGGTGATTCAGACCGGCTATTGGGAGACGCAGGACCGGATGTTCAACGGGGCGTACACCACGCTGGCGAACCAGGCCTACGCGGCGTTCATTCAGGACAACCTGGCCGAGGCGGTGCAGATCGCCCACTCCGACGGTGGCGCGGTGATCCTGTCCACCTCCCCGTACTTCGCCGACGGGACACCGAACGTGCTCGTGAACGACTACAACCAGATTGTGGACTCGGTGGCCTCCGAGTACCCGTACGTCTCGATCGACGACCTCTGGACGGTCCTCGACCCCGGCGCGGCGTATTCCTCTGTGGTGGACGGCATCGTTGCCCGCAGCCCGGACGGCGTCCACATCACCGCGGCGGGAGTGGACACCCTCATTGAGCCGGCGCTCAACCAGATCATCGCCAACGTGGCGGGCGCCGTCTACGCCGGCACCGCCTAGGCAGAGCCGCGGCCGCGTGACCGTCGTCGCCATCGCCCACCGGGGCGAGCCCGTCGGCCACCGGGAGAACACGCTGCCCGCCTTCGCCGCCGCGGTGGCGCTCGGGGCGGACATGGTGGAGATCGACCTGCGCCGCACCCGCGACGGCGCCATCGTGGCCCTGCACGACCAGACACTCGAGCGCCTGTGGGGTCTCGACGTCTCCGTGGGCGATGTCGACCTGGCCGATGTCGTGGCCCTCGGCGAGGGCGCTGTCCGCATCCCCACCCTGTCCGACGTGCTGGAGGCGGTCCCCCTGCCGTTGATGGTCGACTTCACCCGGCGCGAGGTGGTCCCCGGCGGGCTCCAGGCGGTGCAGTCGGCCGGCGCCCTGGACCGCTGCCTCTTCGTCACGGGCAACGTGGCGGCGCTGCAGCAACTGCGTGCCCTCTCGGCCGGGGCCCGCATCGGGCTCACCTGGATTGACGGTCCGGAACCGCCGCTCGGGCTCCTCCGGGAGCTGCGGAGCGAATACTGGAACCCCATGTCCGGGTTCGTCACCCCCGAGGGGGTCGCTGCAGTACACGACGCCGGACTGCTGGTCTCGACCTGGACAGTCGACACGGCCGAGGACATGACGCTGGTCCTCGAGGCCGGCGTCGACGCCGTCGTGAGCAACCGCATTGCCGCGCTGGTCGCCCATCTCGGGCGCTGACCACGCGCAGGGTCGCGCGTTATCCGAACAGCCCGCGGGGAGGAACGGACGCACACATCTCGGCGAAGAGGCGGTGCACGCGGCGGTCCGCAGTGAGCTCGGGGTGGAACGACGACGCCAGCACCGGCCCCTGGCGGACCAGCACCGGCACGCCGTCCAGGGTGGCCAGGACGTCGACTGCGTCCCCGAGCGCGACTACCAGCGGCGCCCGGATGAAGACGGTGGGCAGGCGCGGCCCCTCGCCGGACCCGAACACGATGTCGGCTTCGAAGGACTGTTCCTGGCGCCCGTAGCCGTTGCGACGGACGACGGCGTCGAGGACCCCGAACGTGCGCTGGTCCGGGCGCCCGTCGAGCACCTCCCGGGCGACCAGGACCAGCCCGGCACAGGTCCCGAGGAGAGGGAGCGGTCCGTCAATGGCGCCGACCCGTGCGGCGATCGCCTCGAACAGGCCGGTGGACTCGAGCAGCATGGACAACGTCGTCGACTCGCCTCCCGGCAGCACCAGACCGGAGAGCCCTTCGAGATCGGCCGGCCGCTTCACCGGCCGGGTTGCACACCCCAACTCGGCCAGCGCGGCCACGTGCTCACGCACGTCACCCTGCAGGTCCAGGACCCCGACGACCGGTCCCGGTGCTTCTACCACCCCCGGTCGGCGAGATGCTCGCCGTACTGCGACTCCTCGAGCCCCCGCATCGCCTCGCCCAGGCCGCGCGACACCTTGGCCACGTGCTCGGCGTCCGTGAAGTGGGCCGTGGCCTCGACGATGGCCGAGGCCATCCGGGCGGGGTCCGACGACTTGAAGATGCCCGACCCGACGAAGACGGCCTCCGCGCCGAGCTGCATGACGAGTGCGGCATCCGATGGCGTGGCGATCCCGCCGGCGCAGAACAGCGGCACCGGCAGCTTCCCCGACGAGGCGACCTCCTGCACGAGCCCGATCGGCGCGCCGAGCTCCTTGGCCCAGCCGTAGAGCTCCGCCGGATCGGCCTGCTGCAGGGTGCGGATGGTGCCGAGGATGGAGCGCAGGTGGCGCACGGCCTCCACGATGTTGCCGGTCCCGGCCTCGCCCTTGGAGCGGATCATGGCCGCGCCTTCCGAGACGCGTCGCAGGGCCTCACCCAGATTGGTGGCGCCGCAGACGAAAGGAACCGTGAAGGACCACTTGTCGATGTGGAACGCCTCGTCGGCCGGCGTCAGTACCTCGGACTCGTCGATGAAGTCGACACCGAGCGACTGCAGCACCTGGGCCTCGACGAAGTGCCCGATGCGGGCCTTCGCCATGACCGGGATCGTCACGGCCTCGATGATCCCCTCGATCAGCACCGGGTCGCTCATGCGCGCCACTCCGCCGTCCCGGCGGATGTCGGAAGGCACCCGCTCGAGCGCCATGACCGAGACCGCACCGGCGTCCTCGGCGATTTTGGCCTGCTCGGCGTTGACGACGTCCATGACGACGCCGCCACGCAACATGTCGGCCAACCCCCGCTTCACGGTGAAGGTCCCGGTTGTCATCCGGCCAGTCTACGAGGGCGGGCCGCCCCTTCTCACCACTCGCTGAGCGCGGCGGCCCTCACCGAGGTGGCGTCGAGGTCCCCGGGCAGCAGGGCGTCGTCACGGTGCCCCACCGAAGGGTCGATCCACACCCACCGGGTGGACCCGAAACGGGCCGGGGAGGCGAAGAACGAGCCCACGGCCGGGGCGGGTGCGTCCATCATCGTCCTGAGGGCGCCGAGCAGGCCGCGGGGGAAGCGCACGGCCGATGCGCCCACGACGTCCGCCCGGTATTCGCGGCTTTCCCCCACGCAGCGTCGCAGCGTGGACGCCCCGCCGAAGATCCTCCCGAGCGTGATGCCGATGCACGAGACGCCGTTGTCACCCCGCTTCACGTGCGCCAGCTCGTGCGCGATCACGCCCTCGAGCTCAATGGGGTCGAGCAGGCGTAACAGGCCGGTCGTCACGACCACGACGGAGCGCCGGGCGTCTCGGCCGAGCGCGCACGCGTTGGGCACGTCGTCGTCCAGGACGCAGAGCGACGGCATGCTCAACCCGAAGGTGGCGCACAGGCCCTCGGTCACGTTCCACAAGCGGGTCTCGTCCTGCTCGTCGATCGGCACCGCGCCGATCCGATTGAGGGCGACCGACGGGGCGATCCGCCACAACACGTACATCACCGCGGCGCCGGCGACGACGAACGCGACGACGCCGACGATGATGGAGAGCGTCACCCCGACGAGCGCGCCCAGCAGCAACGCGGGGAGCACGGCGGACACCGCACACAAGGTGAGGACACGGCGGCGGTTGGCCGCCACCTCAGCCGGGAAGATCTGGGGGGCACCGAGGGTGGGCGGCGCATGGAGGGGCTCGAGTGGTGGGGGTGGCGCCAGCGCGACGGCAGATCGTGACGGCCCGCTGCGCTGCCGCGAGCCCGAACGGGATTGGGACCGGTTGCCGCCGCCGCTGCCCGAGCCCTGGGGTGCACGCTGACCGCCGCCGCCGTTCCCTTGACCCTTGCGCTGGCCGTTCGAGCTCGACCGGGCCCCGGAATTGCCACCGCCGCCTCCACCGCCGGACCTGCTGCCGCCCGACGTGCCGCCGCCAACGGCACCGGAGCCGGAGCCGGAGCCGGAACGGTTTCGATTCCGGTTGCGGTTGCGGTTGCGGTTGCGGTTGGCCCCGCCGCCGGCGCCACCGCCGGACTGGCTCCCGCCGCCGGCGGGCGTCCCCGAACCCTCTTGTTGATCGGCCATGAGGCCACGCAGCCTACGACCCTGGACCAGGTCCGATCAGCGCTTGGCCCGGAAGGCCCCGATGGCCCGCCCGTAGACCTCGGCGTAGCGCCCGGCCAGGGCGTCCATCGACCAGGCCCGGGCATACTCCGTCGCCTCCTTGCGAGCCTCGGCCGACATGCCGGTGATCGCATCGGCCAGCACGCCGTCGAGGGCGCGGACCAGGGCGCCGGCGTCGCCGGGCGGCACCAGCGTGGCGTGGCCGCCCGCCGCCGTGCGGTACCCCTCGATGTCGGAGGCCACCACGGCGCAGCCGGCCGCCATCCCCTCGAGGAGCACCATGCCGAAGGACTCGCCCTGCAACGACGGACGCGCAGAGCACATCGGCCCCGGCCAGCCTGGACGCCACCTCCGCGTCGCTGAGCACGCCCAGCCAGTGCACCCGCTCCGATGGCGGGTGGCGTCGGCGCTGCACCTCGGTACCAGGACCGTCTCCGGCCACCCACAAGACCGCCGGCCGGTCCAGCGTGGCGAAGGCGTCGAGGAGGACCTGCAGACCCTTGCGCGGCTCGTGACGACCGAGGAACAGCACGGCGGGACGGCCCTCGGCATCCCGATGGGGCGGCGCCGACTCGAAGCGGTCCATCTCGACCCCGTTGAACAGCACCTCGAAGTCGCCACCGCCCGAGCGCACGGCCGTCTCGCGGGCGGCGTCCGAGACCGCCACGCGGACCTGCATGCGGCGCCCCACGAGCTCCACCAGCGGGTGCAACGGGCGTACCCATCGGCTCACCCCGGCCCGATGGTAGGTGGCGACCATCGGGAGTGGGGCGGTCAGCACCAGGCCGTAGGCGGCCATCGGCGCCAGGGGCTCGTGCAGGTGCGCGACGTCGAAGTCCCCGCCGCGGACGAAACGCTCGGCGCGTGCCGCGGCCGTCGGCCAGAGCGCCACGGGGGCCACCGACCCGTTCGAGCGCAGTTCGGTGGGCCGCCCGATGACGTAGTGGTCCCCCACCGCGTCCGGCACGCTGTCGCTCGCCGGCGCCACCACGGTCACCTCGTGGCCCCGGGCGCGCAAGGACCGCGCCAACCCGATGACCTGTCCCTGCACGCCGCCGGGGCGCGAAAGTGAATAGGGCGAGACCATGGCGATTCTCATCGAGGATCGCTCGGCCAGTTGGGCTGGTAGAGGTGCCATTGCTCGGGGCGGGCGCGGATGTCGTGCTCGAAGGTGGTGGCGAGGTCCTGGGTCACCCGCGCGATGTCCTCGCGCATGCGGCCCTGGCGGGAGGTGTCGAGCGGCGGGTGGATCACGCCCGTGTGCCAGTTGCCCGGGCCCGCGTAGACGACGACGGAAAGCAACGGGGCCCCGGTGCGCAGCGCCAACGCGGCGGCGCCGGCCGGCAGCGTCGTCTTCTCGCCGAAGAACTCGACGTCCACCCCGTTGCCGACCAGGTCCCGATCACTGACGAGGCCGGCGATCTGATTCGCCTTGAGCGCCCGCAGGAGCGCCGAGCTCGAGCCGTCGCCGAGCGGCACCGCCGTCAGGCCCATGGCGGCCCGCTGCCCGACGAACCACTCGAAGAGCTCTTCGGGCTCCAGGCGCTCGACGACGGCGGTCATCGGCATGTGCTCGAGCCCGAGCCAGGCGCCGCCCCACTCCCAGCTCCCGACGTGGGGCAGCGCCATCACGATGCCCCGACCACGATCCAGAGCGGCCCGCAGGTGTTGCTCACCCTCCAGCAGCTGCCAGCGGGCGCGCACGCCGGCCTCGTTCTCGTAGGGCAGCCGGGCCCCGTCGCACCAGTAGCGCGCGTAGGAGTCGAACGTCCGCTTGCTCCAGCGCCGCACGAGAGCCGGGTCGGGCTCGACCCCGTCCGCACATTCGCTGGCCAGGACACGCCGCATGTGGCGCTCGTTCATGGCGAGAGCAGGACCGCCCCGACGGGCCATGACCCCCGCCACTGCCCGGGCGATGCCCTCGGCCAGCGGCTCGGGAATGTGGCCCATGCCGGCGGCGAGGCCGCGGTAGGTGAGGTACTTGGTCGAGGCACGCCGGCCGCGGACGGTCACGGCCGGTCGAGGGCGAGGATCAGGACGCGGGAGGCGTACGACGCGTGGTGCGGCGCGCGCTGGTGCCGCCGGCGTGTTGTCCCCGGGTGGCACGGCGGCGCTCCCTGAGGGTGCGACCGGAACGGCTGCTCACTGTTTCCTGCCGCCGCGCCCGTGCGCGCCAGCGGCCCATGGGAGCGCCCGTCGTCCGGGCCAACTCGTTGCGGGGCACGCCGCTGGACTGACGCGACTCGCGCCAGGCCCGCCACCGCGAGTCGACTCGGCCCTCACGCCAGGCCTCGATGCGACGCCGGATGACGGCGTCGCGTCCCGAGGCGGCGTTCCAGACCTTCACGAAGCGGGAGATGGCGGTGAACGAGACGAGGACGAGCAGGAGCCAGAGCACCGGCACGAAGATCACGGTGCTCAGGAAGGCGACGCCGAGCAGGAACATGCGCTCGCCCCGCTCCATGAGGCCGCCCTTGGCCGAGAGCCCGAGGGACTCCGCCTTGGCCCGTTCGTAGGAGACGAGCGCGGTCACCGCCAGGATGGCCATCGGCAGCAGCGCGAGGTGGCCGTCCCCCCGGTTCAACAGGTACCAGGCACAGCCGAACATCAAGACGGCATCGGCAATGCGGTCGGTGACCGAGTCGAAGAAGGCACCACGGACCGACGCCGTTCCCGCCGCCTTGGCGACCGGCCCGTCGAACAGGTCGTGCATGCCGGTGATGATCAAGAAGAGGATGGCGAAGTGGAGGTGGCCCGACGCCACCAGGACGGCGGTGGCCGCCGCCGACACGAGGCCGGTCGCGGTGAGGACGTCAGCGGTGATGCCATGGCGGTGAAGTGCCCTGCCGACCGGACCGGTGGTCCGGTCGACGGAGGTTCGCCAACGACCGTCGAACATGAAGCTCCTCGTCGTGCGCGGCCCAGGACAGGGTTTCGGCGCTGCAAGCAAAAGTTTATCATCCGGTCCCGGAGGCCCCGCGGTCCGCTGGACCGCCGGCCCTGCCCCTAAGGCCGGGGCGGACGGCCGCTAGGGTACTCCGTACCTGGTCGCAGCCCTTGTCGGAACCGGAGACCGGCTGCCCGTTGCATCCAGGACACGGTGCGGCCCGTATCTCCCACGGTGACATCAGAGCAACAACGACCGCAGAGGACTCCCATGCACTCCATCCGAAACCTCGCCTCCGTCTCACTCGTCACGCTGGCCGCCGCCGCCGGGGCCACCGTGGTGTCGGCTGCGCCCGCCTCGGCCACGAGCGTCACCACCGTCAAGGCCGTCGAGACCGACTTCCACATCGCCCTCTCCAAGAGCTCCTTCAAGCCGGGCAAGTACACCTTCGTGGCCGAGAACAAGGGCCAGACCACCCACGCCCTCATGATCACCGGCCCCGGGATCAAGATGGCGAAGACGAAGAACATCCAGCCGGGCCAGAGCGCCAAGCTGACCGTGACCTTCAAGAAGGGCGCCTACGACGTCTACTGCCCCGTCCCGGGGCACAAGGCCCTGGGCATGAACGTCAACCTCTCCGTCAAGGGCACCACCACAGCAGCCAAGACCAGCGCCGGGAGCGGTGGCGAGGGCTAGTGATCCGGAGGCGTCGGGTAGCCTCGCCAGCCGAGATTGCCCGCCCCACGGGTGGGCGCACGTGAGGTGAAGGCGCCGGTGTCCCAGCCGAGGAGTGCGGAAGAGAGCACCGCCTTCCAGGAGACCGTGCTCCCCGATCCCACCCTCGACGTGTCGATCGTCGTCCCGTACTACAACCCCGGCAGCCGGCTGCGCACGACGGTCGAGGACATGGTGCGGGTTCTGGATGCATCGGGCATGACGTTCGAGATCATCGCGGTGTCGGACGGCTCGACCGATGGCAGCCCGTTCACGCTCGAGGGCTTCCCCGAGAGCGTGGTGCGGCGGGTGTCGTTCGCCAAGAACTTCGGGAAGGGGCACGCGTTGCGGGCCGGGCTCGGCATGGGACGGGGCCGCTATCTCGGCTTCATCGACGCCGACGGCGACATCTCCCCCGAGCTGCTCGCCCCCTTCGTCTCCATCATGCAAACGCTGAAGCCCGACGTCATCATCGGGAGCAAGCGTCACCCCGACTCCTCGGTGTACTACCCGCCGCTGCGCCGCCTGTACTCGTGGGGATTCCAACTCCTCATCGGCGTATTGTTCCGCCTGCACGTCAAGGACACCCAGGTCGGGATCAAGCTCGTCGACCGCAAGGTCATCGCCGCCGTCCTGCCCCTGCTGCGCGAGAGCCGCTTCGCGCTCGATCTCGAGTTGCTCGTGTTGGCCCGCCGGCTCGGCTACACGCACATTGTGGAGGCGCCGGTGCGGATCCGCGAGCGGTTCGGGAGCACGATCTCGCTCAAGGCCGTCTGGCTCCTGCTCATCGACACCCTCGCCCTCTTCATCCGCTACTCCATCCGCCACGAGTACGACGCCGCACTGGCGGCCCAGGCGGGAGCGGGCGACACCGCCGCACCGGGCCCGGGCTGATCGGGGCGGCACCACCCGATCGGGCCCACGAGCGGCGGCGCAGAAGCGGTCGTACACTCCAGTCCAACGAGCCGGTTCAGGCCGAGACCTGGACGGACGGAGGACGGAGGACCTGGTGCCGCACGACCCGACCGCTATCCGCAACGTCGCCCTCGTCGGCCATCACGGAGCCGGCAAGACCACGCTCGCCGAGGCACTCCTGGCCGCCACCGGAGCGATCGCGCGGCGCGGTTCTGTCGAGAAGGGCAGCACCGTCATGGACTTCGAGCCCGAGGAGGTGGCACGCCAGCTCTCCATCTCGACCAGCCTGGCGCCCTTCACGGTCAACGGCGTCAAGGTGAACCTGCTCGACACGCCCGGCTACGCCGACTTCGCCGGGGAGATGGTGACCGCCCTGGCCAACGTCGACCTGGCCGTGGTCGTCGTCAGTGCCACCGACGGCGTGCAGGCCCAGACCGAGGACGCCTGGCGGGCCGCCGCCCGCCTCGGCGTGCCGCGGGTGATCGTCATCAACAAGCTCGACCGCGAGCGGGCCGACTTCGACCGCACGCTGGCCGAGATCCGGGCCACGTTCGGCGCCGGCGTGGCGCCGCTGGAGCTCCCCATCGGGCGCGAGGCCGATTTCCACGGCGTGATCGATCTGCTCGACGACACGGCGACGCACTACGTCGTGCCGGCGACCGGGGCCGCCATCGACGGCACCGTGCCGCCGGCCGGCCACGAGGGCCCCATCCCCGACGACCTGGTGGACGAGGAGCACATCGTGCACGAGCAGATCGTCGAGGGCATCGTGGTGGGCGACGACGATCTCATGGAGCGGTACCTCAACGGGGAGACCTTGGATTACGGGGAGCTCGAGAAGAGCCTCGCGGGCGGGGTCGCCTCGGCCACCGTGTTCCCCGTGCTGTGCTGCTCGGCCGCCAGCGGGGTCGGCGTGGATCGGCTGGCCCGCCTGATCGAAGAGCTTTGCCCTACACCGGCGTCGCGCCCGCCCGTCCTGGCCACCGCCGGGACCGAGACGGCCGAGATCCCCTGCGACCCGAGCGGCCCCACCCTGCTCACGGTGACCAAGACGTTCAACGACGGGCACACCGGCAAGATGTCCCTGTGCAAGGTCGTCTCGGGCACGCTGCAGCCTGACGCCGTGCTCGTCAACCCGCGGACGCGGGAGGAGGAGCGGCTCCACGCGTTGCAGAGCATCGCCGGGCACGCCATGGCACCGGCGACGAGCATCGTCGCGGGTGACTTCGTGGCGGTGCCTCGCCTCAACGGGACACACACCGGTGACACCCTGACCCCGAAGGGACAGCCCGTCGTGGTGCCGCCACCCACGCTGCCGGCGCCGGCGCTCCAGGTGGCCGTCAAGCCCGCGACGCGCGCCGACGACGACAAGCTCATGTCGGGCCTGCACCGCTTGCTGGAGGAGGACCCCTCGCTCACGGTCGCCCGCGACGACGAGACGCACCAGACGATTCTCGGCGTGAGCGGCGAAGTGCATCTCGCCGTGACGCTCGAGCGGCTCGACCGCAAGTACAACGTGCACGTCGAGCGCGAGGAGCTGCGCATCCCCTACCGCGAGACGATCACCCGGCCGGCCGACGCCGAGGGGAAGCACAAGAAGCAGTCGGGTGGCCACGGGCAGTTCGGCGTCTGCCATCTCCGGCTCGAGCCGCTGGGCCGGGGTGAGGGCTTTGCCTTTCGGGACGAGGTGGTGGGCGGTGCCATCCCGCGCCAGTACATCCCCGCCGTGGAGAAGGGCGTGCTCGAGACGTTCGGTGCCGGCGGCGTGCACGGCTACCCCGTGGTCGACATCGCCGTCACGGTGGACGACGGCAAGGCGCACTCGGTGGACTCCAACGAGGTGAGCTTCAAGATGGCCGCAGCGCTGGCCGTGCGGGCGGCCATGGCCGAGGCCGGTCCGATCCTGCTGGAGCCGATCTCGCGGCTGTCCGTCACCATCCCGGCCGAATGCCAGGGGGACGTGCTGGGGGACCTGCACTCGCGGCGGGCCCGCATCATCGGGACCGACCCCGCGGCGGACGCGGGCTCCCAGACCGTGACCGCCACGGCGCCGACGGCCGAGCTCACCCGCTACGCCGTCGACCTGCGGGCGCTGACCGGCGGCCGGGGCTCCTTCACCGTGACCTACGACCACTACGACGCGGTGCCCGACCACCTGACGGCGTCGATCCCCCGCTTGGAGGGCTGAGCGGGCGCTCGCCCCCGGTCAGAACGGGTGGGTGTGCTGGAAACGCACCGGCAGCTTGGTGAGGACGAGCGTGCCCAACAACTTGTTGGCCGGCGTCGTCACGACCGCCACGGCCAGGGTGCCCGACGGGAGCCCGAGCGGCTTCGAGACCTCCGCTGACGTGAAGTGGCCCGAATACCCGGCGACGCAGACTCCCTGCTTCTCGGGCACATCGTCGGCCAGCCGGTTGTAGAGGCGCGGCGCCACGCCGCGCAGGTCGTTCAAGGTGTATTTGCGAACGCCCTCCAGGTGGCCGTGTCCGCCGACCGCCTTGGCCGCCGTCGGGAGGGCGAGGTAGCAGGACGCGTCGGTCGTGCCGAAGTCGCTGCGGGCCGTCGAGCACGACGCCAGCAGCGCGGCCGCCAGGACGAGGGCGGCCGCCGGGGACGCGACGCGTGTCCGTGGCGGTGTCCGTTTCAATGTCCGTGTCCGTGTCCGTGTCACCGGGCACCTCCGGCGGCGGGCGTCTCGTAGGCCACGGGCCCGGCCTCGACCTCGCTCGAGAGGGCCTGGCGGCTCCAGCGCCCGTGGCGCACCTGCAGGG
The DNA here is from genome assembly GCA_963741995.1 of uncultured Acidimicrobiaceae bacterium. Classification (GTDB taxonomy): domain Bacteria; phylum Actinomycetota; class Acidimicrobiia; order Acidimicrobiales; family RAAP-2; genus Bog-473. Next base: position 137,237 of record CAVUKI010000009.1, on the reverse strand, counting down.
CGAGCTGCCCGATGAAGAGCCAGCCGATCACCAGGATCATCCAGAAACTGATGATCCGGTACAGCAGCACGGCATAGGCCGTGCTGGCCTCGGGACCGCCGAAGGCCACGAGCGCGACCGTGATGGAGCCCTCGACGACGCCGAGGCCACCGGGCGTGATGGGCAGCGATGCCGCCAGCTGGCCCGCGCCGTAGGCCAGCAAGAGGCCCTTCCACGGGATGGGTGCCCCGATGGCCAGGAACATCATGGCGAAGCAGGCGCAGTCGAGCAGCCAGTTGATCGTGCCCCAGGTGATGATGCGCCCGATCTGGGTCCAACTGAGGCGCACGGCGGTCATCCAGGCGGTGACGTTGTCGATCAGGGCCACGGTGTCGCCCCGGGGCCGGCCGGTGACCGCCACGGAGAACCTGACGGCCCAGGAGAGCACCGCGTGGAGAGGGCGCTCGTACACGAAGAGCGACCCGATGCCCAACATGACGAGGAAGGTGCCGACGAGGACGGGCACGAGGTCCAGCGAGGCTCCTTCTTGTGCCGCCACGCCCAGCCCCAGGATGGCGACCAGGGACAGGCTGACCGTCGCCGCCACCAGCGTCCCCGCGAGAGACCAGACGGCCAGCGTGTTGTCCGCGCCGAACCGACGGAACCACCGGAACCCGTAGACCGAGGCGAACGCGTTGCCGACGGGCAGCGAGTTGGTGATCGCCTGCGACGCGAACGTCAGCTTGACCAACGGCGTCCAGGGCGGGCGCAGCTGCCCCGCCCTGAGGAGCTCGAACTGCATGGCCGCGAAGCAGAAGTACGAGGCGATCTCGGCGATGACGGCCGGCCCCACCCACCACCAGTCGAAATGCCGGAAGACGGTGGTGAAGCCTTCGAGCTCCGAGGTCTTGGACGACAGCACCCAGAGCGAGATCCCCACCAGGCCGAAGCCGATGACGATGCGGGCGACCGGCCACGCGCTGCGCAGCAGCCGGCGCAGCCGACGGCGCACGGGGGCTTCGGGCGGGGGCTGCACCGCGGCGGCGGGTCCGGCGGGTCCGGGTCCATCGCTCGACGGCGGCGCTGTCGTCGTCACGAACCCGTTGGGGCGCGTGCCCACGGCGCCCCCCGGCTCTCCGGGACCCTCCGGCGGTGGGCTATCCGGGCCAGGCGTCGGTGAGCCTCTTCCAGGACAGCTGCAGCGTCTCGGGCATGACGCGCGTCTCGGCCACCGCCGTCATGAAGTTGGTGTCGCCGGACCAGCGCGGCAGGACATGGAGATGGACGTGCGAGGGCAGCCCGGCGCCCGCCGCCCGCCCGAGATTGGCGCCCATGTTGAGGCCGTCGGGTTCGTAGGCCGACTCGATCGCCGCCACCGCGGCCTGGGTGGCGGCCCACACCTCCGCCGACTCGTCGGCGGTCAGGTCGGCCAGCGCCCCGACATGGCGCAGCGGGAGCACCAGGACGTGCCCGCTGGCGTAGGGGTAGGCGTTCATGACGACGAAGGCCTCGTCGCCCCGCCAGACGACGAGGTTGTCCTCGGAGGGCGCGCCGCTGGCGGCCAGCCGGCAGAAGACACAGTCGGCTTCGTCCTGGGAGATCCCGCCGGCCCGCTCGCCGCGCCGTCGCCTCCACGATGTACTCGCGGCGCCACCCGGCCCAGAGGTGCTCGAGGCTCACGGCGCGCCCCGCCGCCCGCTCACACGCGCTCGCCGCGGCCGGCGCCCTGTCCTCGGGCAGGCCCTTGCAGTCCACCTCGTCGACGACCTCGGCCACCAGGTCGGCCACGGGCACGTCGTGCTCGGGCTTCGTCGTCCAGCCGCGGCGGTTCACCCCGACCGTCCCTGCCGCCACGTCCTGATCGCCCACGACCAGCACGTAGGGGATCTTCGCCAGCTTGGCCCGGCGGATCAGCGCGCCCATCTTCTCGCCGCTGCCGTCGACCGTGGCCCGCAGGCCCGCCGCGGCGCAGGCCTCGACGACGGTCCGGGCGTAGTCGGCGTGGGCGTCGGTCACCGGGAGGACACGGACCTGCTCGGGGCTCAGCCATGTCGGCAGCGCGCCCGCGTAGTGCTCAATGAGCACGGCCATGAAGCGTTCGACCGAGCCGAAGAGCGCCCGGTGGATCATGATCGGCTGGTGGCGCTGGTTGTCGGCGCCCGTGTACTCCAGCCCGAAGCGCTGCGGCAGCTGGAAGTCGAGCTGCACCGTCGACATCTGCCAGGTCCGGCCGATGGCGTCGCGGGCCTGCACGGAGATCTTGGGACCGTAGAAGGCACCGCCGCCTTCGTCCATCACGAGCTCGAGGCCCATTTCGAGCGCGGTGGTGCGCAGCGCCTCGGTCGCGACCTCCCAGTCCTCGTCGGAGCCCACGGCCTTGCCGGGCGGCTTGGTCGAGAGCTCCAGGTAGAACTCGTTGAGCCCGTAGTCACGCAGCAGGTCGAGGACGAAGTGCATCGTCCGCACGAGCTCGGCGTCCATCTGCTCGCGGGTGCAGAAGATGTGCGCGTCGTCCTGGGTCATGCCCCGCACGCGGGTCAGGCCCTGCAGCACGCCGGACTTCTCGTAGCGGTAGACCGTGCCGAACTCGAAGAGCCGCATCGGCAGCTCGCGGTAGGAGCGCTGGTGGCTTTTGTACACGAGGATGTGGAACGGGCAGTTCATCGGCTTGAGGTAGTACTGCTGCCCGCCGTCCAGCTCCATGGGCGGGTACATGCCCTCGGCGAACCAGTCCAGGTGGCCCGACTGCTCGAAGAGGGCGCTCTTGGTGATGTGGGGCGAGTTGACGAAGTCGTAGCCCGACTCCACGTGACGCTGGCGCGAGTAGTCCTCCATCAGCCGGCGGATCGTCCCGCCCTTGGGGTGGAAGACGGCGAGGCCGGACCCGATCTCCTCGGGGAAGCTGAAGAGGTCGAGGTCCGCCCCGAGCTTGCGGTGGTCGCGCCGCTCCGCCTCTTCCAGTTGGTGCAGGTGGGCGACCAGCGCCTTCTCCGATTCCCAGGCGGTGCCGTAGATGCGCTGCAGCTGCTCGCGCTTCTCGTCGCCGCGCCAGTAGGCGCCCGCGACCCGCATGAGCCTGAAGTGGCCCAACCGGCCGGTCGAGGGCACGTGCGGCCCGCGGCACAGGTCGATGAACGCATCGGAGTTGCGGTACGTGCTCACCACCGAGCCGGTGGCGTCCACCTCGTCGGCCCCGGTCTCGACAGCCTCGATGATCTCCTGCTTGAAGGGCTGGTCGGCGAAGATCTCGAGCCCCTCCTCCAGCGTGTGCTCGTGGCGCACGAAGGGCTGGTCCTCTTTGATGATGTCCCGCATCTCCGCGTCAATACGGCCCAGGTCGTCGTCGCTGAAGTGGGCCCCGTCCGGTAGCTCGAAGTCGTAGTAGAAGCCGTTCTCAATCACCGGACCGATGGCGTACTTGGCGCCCGGCCACAGGCGGCGGACGGCCTGGGCCATCACGTGGGCGGTGGAGTGGCGCAGCACCTCCCGGCCGGCATCGGAGTCGGCGGTGACGATGGCCACCTGCGCCCCGTCGGGCAGCGGCAGCTCCAGGTCGGTCTCCCGGCCGTCCACGGTGGCCACGACGGCAGCCTTGGCCAGGCGCGAACCGATGGACTGGGCGAGCGCCAGGGCCGTCGTGCCCTCAGCCAGCTCCCGCGTCGAGCCGTCGGGAAGACCAACCGAAATGACGCCTGGCATGGTGCACCCTTTCCTGCTCTGCCGGCGGATCGCTCCTGGTCCGGACGCTGGTTCACCAGGGTACTGGACCCGCCTGACGAGAAGTGCTCCGTGGGGCCCCTGCCTTCTCATGGCGACATGGGAGCAGCAAGAGCGCCCGTTCGCGCGCTCCCTGCGGCACGGCGTCGCATGTCGCCTGGGAATTCGCGGACCGCGGGATCGGCGTCAGCACGGGTGCAAGCGAAACCGCCGCCCACCCGAGCGGCCAACCGAGGGGACTCCATTGTGACGAACTGTTCGGGAGTGCTTGCCCCCGCCGGCTCGCCGTCCGCCGGTTCGAACATCGGGGCCCTCTTCGTCGCCGGCGCGGCGGTCTCCGCCCTCGCGCTCCTGACCGTCACGTTCGGGCGGGGGACGGTCGCGCCTGACGTCGAGCGGAACCATGTGGGAACGTTGGGGAATGGACGACGTGTTGTTCGTCTGCACGGGCAACCTCTGCCGCTCGCCGTCGGCCGCATTGCTGTTACGGGAGCAGCTTCGTGGCGCGGGTGGGACCGAGGTCAGGGTGCACTCGGCGGGCAGGGTGGGGGCGGATGTCGGCCCTCCGCGTCCCCTGGTGGAGGAGGCCCGCGCCTTCGGCATCGACCTGGCCGCCCACGTACCCCGCATCGTCGATCCCGCCATGATTCAAGCGGCGGATCTCGTCGTTGGCATGACCCGCGAACATGTGCGCGAGACGGTGGTGGCGGTCCCGTCCTCGTTCCCAAGGACCTTCACCCTGCGAGAGATCACCCGCCTTGGAAGCCACACGGGGGCCCGTGGCGCTGCCGACGATCTCGGCGCCTGGCTAGTCCGGCTCCATGACGGGAGGCTCCGTGTCGACCTGATGGGTAACTCGCTCGACGACGACGTCATGGATCCGATGGGTGGGACCCCGGACGACTACCGCCGAATGCTCACCGACGTGGCGGCGCTGACCCGGACCCTCCGCAACCTGGCTTGGCCCATCGCGACCCTGCCTGCTGCCGGGTGCAGAGGCACCGCGAAGCGGGTGTCGAGTGAGCCAGGGGATCGGTGCTGAGAGGAACGAAACCGATCGATCAGCAGTTCAATCACCGGAGCGTAGAGAGCCCGATGAGGGGATAGGCGCGTCGAGCCATTCAGCACTTCTATCCTGAACGGTCCACGTCGCCGCGGTCGTACCCCATCAGTCGAAGCACGTCCGTCGAATGCGGCTTAGCCAGCTGGCGCGGCACGAAGAGGTATTGGCCTACGTCAGATGCAGCTGGATGTTGGCGGCGTGCCCAGGAAGGTCGCGCCGAGCCCAGCTCGAGCCGGTGCATGACGAGCTCGCGACACGACGGCGACCGGGCGATGGGGACGCTCCATCCTCCACAATCGCCCGGGGCGGCAACAACTCCCTACGTGCCGGCGTCGACCACCAACCCCAGCTCCGCCAGCTTGCGCACCGTGAGCCGCACGTCCTCGGCGATGGCGCCGGCGTCATCGCCCCTGTGCGCCTCGGCCAGCTTGCCCACCATTTCATCCAGGGTCGTCGCGCCGTCGCAGCGCTCCCAGACCGCCGCCGCGCTCGAGTTGAGCATGATCAGGAGCTGGCCGGCCGTGTCGTAGAGTGCCACGTTGTCGTCCAGCTCCACCCCGACGGCGCTGTCCCGGCGCACCGGCCGCGAGCACCCGTCCGGCCACTCAGGGCTCACGACCGGCACCTCCCCGTGCCGCCGGCGCCTCCACCAACTCCAGCACGAGGCGGCAGGCCGCATCGAGATCCGACACCGTGAGGGAGAAGCATCGGCACTGCACCGCGAGCCGGCCAAGGACGCGGGTCCCAGCGGATCCGTGGGAGATGAGGTTGACGGCGTTGACCGCCAGGGCGAGGAAGGCCTGGGTGGCCGAGAGCGGGGTCAGCACAGTCTCGGCGGTGGCGTCGTAGCGGGGTACCACGACGAAGCCGGCCTCACAGGGTCCCGCCACCCGACGCCCCGTGCCCTCGCCGACCGCCAGTTGCCACTCTTCGCCCGCCCAGGGACCGTGCCCTGGCCCGCGACGAACGTCGGGGCCCATGTCGGAGAGCACCGCGAAGCTCCCGGACTTCACAGTGATCGGCTTGGGGTAGGGCATCAACTTTCCGCTCGCTATGTCCAGCGCGGCCAGCTCGTCGGTGAGATACCCCAGCCCGGCGCGCACCAGACCTGCCACCAGCGTCGACTTGCCCGACCTCGAGGCACCGGGGATCAGCACGCCGCTGCCGCCGGCCTCGACCCCACCGGCGTGAAACAGCAGATGACTGCCACTCGCCTCTGCGGCGGCGCGGTTCACGTCCCACACGACCCATCCCAGCGCGTCGCCGGGGTACTGGCCCAGCGCCAGCTCGCTGTCGTCGCACGTCACGTCGACGGTGCCGAGGGCCGCGTCCGAGGCCGTCAACGAGTACCAGTGCTCGACCGGTGCCGCATCGCGGGGGTCGCGCAGCCCGGCCAGCACGGCGTCGGCCAGGCAGCCGAGCCGCTCGTCATCGGCGCGTACGGCGAAGCGGTACGACAGACCGCTCAGGTTCTGGGTGCGATGCACCCACCCGTTTTCGTCCTCCATCGGTGCTCCCCGCCTTGTGGCTCTGTCACGCAGTCGGCCGCTCCTCCTGCGTACGGCTAGCCCAGTGGTGCATCGCCCATCCCCCGGCGAGCAGCGCCCCACCCACCAGGGCGTCGCGCTCGATGTCGAGTCCGCTGTAGGCCAGTTGGCCCGACGGTTGGGTGGCGGCCGCCGTGGACACCCCGCTCGTCGGACCCGACGCTTGGGTGGCGGGCGCCGTGCTCACCCCGCTCGTGGGACCCGGCGGTTGGGTGGCGGCCGCCGTCGTCACCCCGCTCTGGCCGGGAGGGCTCCCCCCGCTCTGACCGGGAGGGCTCCCCCCGCTCCCGGTCGTGCCGCCGGACCCGGGCGGGGTCCCCGTCCCCGACAGAGCGGCGCCGGCGGCGGGCTTCGCCGTGAGGATCTCGGGCACCACCCAGGCGGCCGCGCCGGCCGTGGCAACCAGGGACATTCGCCCGATGGCCTGGCGCCTCGAGATCGGCGTCCGGCCCGAGCGGCGGCCACCAGCCGGAGATGCCGCCGCATCACCGTCCTTGTCGTCAAAGTGCATCTCCACCACCGTTCTTGACTTGCCAATTCGAGCCAGACCCTACTGTCCTCGGTCTTCCGGCGCCCGCCGAGCGCCCGGCCAGTCTGCGCCAGCCCGTTCGCCGTGGCAACGAATGGGCACGCCGCGTGCTGTGCCCCCACGGTGGAGGTTTTGCGATGGCCGTGGCGGAGCGCCGGGGGCGCCCGCACCGGAGTCCCCGGGCGGCCCGTTCCGCCCCGCCGGCTCGCCTGGTCCGGTCGGCGGGGCGCCATGATAAGCGCATGCGCGACCACGCAGTGCCGGCGACCACCGTCACCGAGCAGACAGCGACCCTCTTGTGGGAATCCTGCCGCCGGGATCCCGATCCGGCCTCTCTCCGGCGTGCCCTCGCCGGGGGGGCCGACATCGGCTGGGCGGTGTCCGCCGCCTCGGAGCAACGCATCGGCCCGCTGTTGTGGCGGGCGCTGGGCGCGGCGGGCTCGCTCGACGCCCTCGGGCCCGACGGGGCCGCACTCGGCGGCGTGGCCGACGCCTCCAGGATGGAGGCGCTGCTCCTGCTCCCGAGGGCCGTCGCTCTCGCGGTGCGGCCGCTGACCGACGCCGGGCTGGAGCCGGTCGTCTTCAAGGGGCCGGCGGTGGCTGCCCGCTACCCAGAGCCCGGCTTGCGGCCCATGGACGACATCGACCTGCTCCTGCCCCAGGCCGATCACCGGCGCGCTCTCGACGCCCTGGGCCACGCCGGATGGCAGGTGGCCCGCCCCGGAGGACGCGACACGAACGCCACCGTGCTGACCCACCGCGAGGTGCCCTCGTTTTTCCTGGAGGTGCACTACGCGCTGGAGGGCGCGTCGCAACGGGTAACAGCGCTCGATCCCGGCACGCTGTGGGCCATGCGCCAGCCGCTGGAGTGCGCGGGCACGTCGGCTTTCGGGTTGCCTCCCGCCGAGGAACTGGTCGTGCTGGCCGCCCACGCCGGGGGGCCGCACCACCGGTTCGTGCGGCTCGTATGGATGGCCGACCTGGCGATGATCGTCGGCGCCGCCGCGACGCACGGCGTCCCCATCGACTGGGAGCGTGTGCGCGCTCGTGGCCGGGGCCGCACGGTGCGTGACGGTGGTGGGCGCCGCCCTGGAGATGGCCCGCCGGGCCGGCCTGGACGCGCCGGCCGGCCTGTTCCCTCTGCCCACCCGGGGTCGACGGGGCGCCGCAGTGAGCCGGCTGCTCTCGGTCACCTGGCCGCTGACAAATCTCGAACTGCCCGGCTGGCAGTTCAGGTACACGCTGACCGACGCCCGGACCCGGCGCGTCAAGATCTACCTGACCCACTTCGTCCGCGGTCACGAGATCCGGGCCCGGGCACGCCGGGTGGCCGGGCTGCCGCCCCGCGCGGTCCCGAGCTGGCACCCCCCGGCGTCGGCCTGAGGCCCGGCGCTAGGGGCCGGGGAAGACCGCGCGCAGGGTGTCGCGCACAGCGGGTCACCGGAGAAGGCCGGCGTATGTTCAGGGTCGAGCCTGCCGTAGACGAGCCAGAGAAGGCCTCGGCGGCTACCGCGCCGGTGCTACTCGTCGGTACGCACCTGACTTCAGGCCACATGCAGCGAGACCTCCTGCCTCAGCGTCCTGACGAATCGTTCTTCGGAAAACTGCGACGCATGGCTCCGAATCTGGTCGCTGTTCAACGGATTCTCGCTCAGCTTGTCGATCGCACCCGACACGGACGAGACGTCCAGGTCCTCAAAGAAGTAGCCGGACGTGCCCTCTGAGACGGTGTCCAAGTATCCTCCTTTTCTCAGTGCGAGGGTCGGCTTTCCGAAGCTTGCGGCCTCCAGTGGGGTGAGTCCGTAGTCCTCGAAAGCGGGGGCGATCAACGCGCGACACTTCCCATAGAGCCAGCGAAGCTCACTATCATTCACGTTGCCGAGCAGCTCGATATTGGGCGTGGCTGTTTGCTGCAAAGTCCTCAGGAGAGGTCCGGACCCGACGACGACCAGTTCCAGGTCAGGGCGCTCCGCGAACAAAGCGAAAAGTCGATCGAGATTCTTGTACGGGAGGAGGCGTGAGACCACCAGCAAGAATCCGTCGTTCGCCACGGCAGCGGGCTTCTCACACGGGCCATCGATCGCGAACAGGGGCGGCGGAGGGATGACGAGGGCTTGTATGCCATACACCGACGAGATCTCGTCCGAGACCGCTGAGGAGTTCGTGTAGTACGCGCTCGCGCTGGCCGCGGCCCTGCGATCCCATCGTCGAAGAATCGGCGTCACGGCACGAAGGGGCATTCTGAGGATGGACGAGGCATGGATCTCTTCCGTCGAGGTTGCAGGTCGCCTCTCATTCCGGACGTCCTGGCTCTTACGAAAGTAATCGGCGCTCTTGTAAAGCCAGCGGGCCGGGCAGTGGCAGTACACGAGTTTTGTCCCCGTGGTATGGATACCGTGAGCCCAACCACTCGAGCTGCAGAGCACGATCTTCTCGTCGACCTCGATCTTGGAGAAGGCATGGGCCAGAAGAGGCAGCGCGAGCCGATGATGCCGCCTCAAGAATTGGGAACGATTCAAGAAGGACGGCCGGACGTCGACGTCACGAAACTCTGGAAACGTGAGATCGGGCTCGTACAGGGAGGTGTAGATGGGCGCCGCGGGAAACGCCTGGTGCATCGCCAGCACCACTCTCTCCGCTCCGCCCTTCTGGGTCAGGTAGTCGTGCACGATCGCTACTGCCCCCGGTTCGTCGATGGCATTGTTCCCGATATCAGCCGACACATCGCTCTGTTTCACCTCTCCGGTAGCTCCATGTGAGAAGCGTCTTTCCAGATGACACGTGCGCGGTAAACGACGACATCGTGCAAGCAGTTGGCTATGGATTTAGACACAAGCTTCCCGCACTTTCCGCTTCTCAGTCCCGATAACGCCACGCCGGACTTTCGCAGCTGAACAGGAGGCTCCAGCTGCTATAGCTTGGAGCGCAGGACCGCGCCAAATCAAGCGTTTTTCTGGAGCATGCACCCGACGGCCGGCTGGAGCACTGACCGACCCGCTGGGAAGAAGCGATATCCCTGGTGGGCGACGCCCCGACGGCGGCCCGCCCTGATCCGATCTCCGTTGGCCGATCACCCCGAAGGGTCGGCCCCGACGGTCCGCACGAACGGACCGATCTGAGCCATACCCGGTCCGCAGCGCGGGACCAGGTTCCAGGAGAACAGCGGTCGGAACTGCACATCGTCCACGCCCAAGGCGATGTTGGAGTGCTCCCATACACTATTCAAAACGATGCTTTCGAGCCTACTCTGCCTCGTCGCCTGGGGTCACCGCATGTCGTCGGGCGAGGCGGCTGAGAACAGGTCCCGTAGCTAGACGGTGGCCGCTTACAGACGTCGACGGCAGCACCGGTTCCACACGGTGCGCTTTGGGCCGCGGCATTTCTACCGACACCGCGTCTTGCGGGAGACAAATTACCATCAATCGAGGGCGGCGACTGCGACAGGACGCAGGAAGCGGCTTCTCCTGGTCGGCGGTCTGGTCGTCGTGGTTGTGGTCGTCGGGCTCTTGGGGTTGTTGGGCTACTACTCGGCAACCACGACGACAACGAACACGACGACGGATTCATCGGCAGCCATATCCATCGTCGGCAATACCTGCGGCGTCGTCGGCTCGTGTTCCGCTCAGGGCAACACGTGGGGCAGCACTTACGGGGGTGTGGCAGAGACGGTGTCGGAGCTTGCCGTGTCGTCGGATGGCTATGCATTGTCGTCCGCAGACTGGGAGGAGAACGCGCACAACATCAACGTCTATGCCCAGAACACGGGGTATCCAGAAGGCGAGGCGACGGCGAACTCGAGGCCTCCGAATGGGGGCGCGGGGAACGGCACGTACGGCTTGGCGATGGACTCCTCCTACATCTACACGGCCGCCGGCGACGGGCAGATGACGCCATACCTGCAAATAAAGTTTCGTAGCGATTCAGACGGTGCCACGGTAATGTATGTCACTCACCGCAAGCTTCTCCTCGGTGGTCCGAGACCGGTTTCCTGGACCTGAATGCCATACTGCGCTGTGCGCAGCGGGCGAACAAGAGCGTTGGACCTACTCGTAATCAGCCATCCGTGCGTCGTTCCGGTGAATCGGGCGATCTACCAACGCATGGCGCAGGATGGCTGTTCGCTGGCCATAGGAGTTCCCGCACGCTGGAGAAACGAATTCCATGGAGGTTCGTTTGCCCCCGTGCCCCTCCGTGGGCCGGAGCTGGCGCTCTTCACGCTTCCGGTCCTGTTTCCCGGAGAACCTCAGCGACACCTGTACCTCGTCAATCCTCGCTCCACTCTCAAGGCATGCCGGCCGTCGACGCTCTTCATCGAGGCGGAGGCCTTCTCCTTCTCTGCGCTGCAGTGGGGAGCCGCCGCCCGATCTCTCCGGATCCCCTTCGGCGTCCAGGCTGCTGAAAACCTCGACCGCCCGCTGCCAGCTCCAGTCATTGCATATCGAAGGTGGCTACTCGCTCACGCACGCTTTGTCGCGGCGCGATCGACCGCTGCAGGAGAGCGCGCTCGTGCTTGGGGCGCACGAGGAGACGTCGTCCTCTTACCCCACGCGGTCCCGCTCTGGAACGTGTCAAGGATCCCTTCTGCGGTGTTCACGATCGGCTATGCCGGCCGGCTAGTCGCCGAGAAAGGGATCTCGGACCTCGTCGACGCGTTCCTGCGGATGACCGTGCCAGCGGAGCTCGTGCTCTTCGGAGACGGGCCTATGCGGCCGGGAATCGAACGGGGTTCGTCGAAGATCAAGGTGGTCGCTGATCTCACTCACGAGAGGATGGCCGAGGCATACGCGGCGATCGATCTCCTCGTATTGCCATCACACAGCACGCCGACCTGGGAAGAGCAGTTCGGCCGCGTTCTCGTCGAAGCGCTGTCCTGCGGTGTCCCGGTCTTGGGCTCGGACAGCGGAGAGATCCCCTGGGTGATCCGCACCACTGGCGGCGGTGAAGTGTTCCCAGAGGGGGACATCGCCGCCCTGGCCTCGCATTTGGACGACCTGGCGGTCGATACCGACCGGCGGGCCCTACTCGCACAACGGGGCGGGGAAGCAGTCCGTCGCCTCTTCAGCGTAGAGGTCGTGGCACGGAACATGAGGGATGTCGTTGATGCCGCTGCACGGCAATAAACGCCACACTCGCGGCCGCCTGGTTCAGGCTCCCGCCATCCATCGGCGCAGACCCGCATCAATTCGAATTGCTGCCTACCATCGTCGCTGACAACGGGGACAAACGCGCGAAGCAGGCCAGAAATTCCTATTCGGAAAAGAATCTCTGGCGCACGTCTTTACCTCGGCTTCTGCGACAGCTTGTCACCGAGGAGCCTCCGATATAACGCGACCCGCCTGTCTGCGATCGCCTCCCAAGAATAACCTTGCGCCAACGTGTGTGCGCGCTGGCGCATCTGCTGGCGTTCTTCGGGATGCTCCAAGAGATAGTTCACGGCATCGACTGCGGCTCCGGCATCACCAACAGGAACCAGGATGCCCGCGTTCTTGCCATTGAGGATGTCCCTTGGTCCGGGGATGTCGCTTGCGACAGGAACTAACCCGCATGCCATGCCCTCAATTACAACGTTTCCGAATCCTTCGGCGCGGGACAGGAAGAGGAGAACTTCGTGCTTACGAAGCAGGGAGGGTAGCTCAACGAGCTCATATCGAGGGAGAACCGTGACGCGATCACAAACAGCGGGATCCAGGGCGCGAGCAACCTCCGCCGGGTCGGCCCCCAGCCAGCTCGCCCCAAGGCCGGGCGTCCGCTTCAACACCTCGGAGAGAGCCGTGGCAGCGGTCTCAGCACCCTTTCTCCACATGAACCCGCCGAGGATCGCTATTCGGGGAACCGCGTGCGTGTCGCCAAGCGGAAGACCAACAAGCTCGGGAGCCACGCCATTCGGTGCGACCGCAGAGCGATCAGGCCGAACACGAAGGTTGTCTATGGCCCATTGCCGTTCGGGCGCGTTGGGGAATATGGAGATGTCAGCAATCCGAAGGGACCGTGCCACCTGGCGCAGGCGAATACCGCCGTGGTAGATGAAGTATCGGCGGCGCAAGGTCAGCTCACCGCGCTGGGCGGCGTCGATCTGCTGAAGGTGGACGAGGTGTTCGAGCCCGTGGCTCCGAGTTACGACGATTGCCCGTGCCTTAGTGATCGCGATCCGGGGCAGCAGCCAGAGGTCACCAGTCGAGGCCTCCACAACATCCACCAGACCTCGGTTGAGCGAGCGCCTAACGTGAGCAGAAGCATATATGGGAAAGTCGAGCTGGCTTAGACGAGGATCCAGGTGGATGGGGAGATTGTCGAAGCCCACCACGGTTACTTGGTGGCCTTGTTTGCGCAGGGCATTCCCCAACTGGAGGGTCGACCCCGGCGCTCCGGTGTTGAGCTCGAGATCGTGGTGGATGGTCAAGAGAATTCGTAACGGAGCGAAGTCGTGACCCTTCACGGACCGCCTTTTCCGATCGTGTGTTTGATAAAAGGTCATCAACGATTCCCTCAAACCTGTCTGTTACGACGCTCGGCTTAATCGCCCTCGTCGGCAAATGATGAACGTCTGTCTGGCGAAAGGTTGCCCCACTAGTTCTTTAGACGGCCAGCTGGCCTTCCCCCGGCCAGCCGGACAGGTTGATGTTGGGCTGATGGTATGTGCTGATGGCCACGATCTGCTTGGTGGTTGACCTCGGCCGGAGTATTTGAGCGCCACAACCTGTGGGCCCCCCTCAAGCGTGAGCTCGTCAGCCGCTGCCGCTTCGTCTCAAGGGCCGAGGCTCGCCGGGCCATCGTCACCCCACAGGCTCTCGGCCACCGCGTTGTCCAGACTCGACCCGGTGCGTTCGGTCGATTGTTCGATGCCGCGGCGCTCGCGGAACTCACGTGACATGTATTGGGCGCCGCGGTCGTGGTGGAAGATCATGTCCTTGAGGTCGACGCCCCGGACCGCGATGGTCATGTCCATGGCCGAGGCCACGAGCTCGGTGCGCATGTGGTCGGCCATGGCGAAGCCGACGACGCGCCGAGAGCCGATGTCCTCGACGTCGGCCACGTAGAGCCAGCCCTCGTCGGTCGGCACCGCTCGGCTTCGGGCATGCCGGCGGCGACCTAGCGTCTCTTCATGGAGCCGTCCTTCCACTTCGTCACCCGTCTCGCCGTGAACTCGGCGCCCAGGGACGCTTAGTCGTCAGGCATCACAACGAACCGGGTCGCCGAACCGAACGCCAACAATGGGTCTTTGATCGCCGCGGCCACTTCGGCCAGAGCTACTGTCGCCTCCAGCGGCAGGTCTACCAATCGGGCTGCATCCTCCTGACCTGGTCCCCCCAAGATCACACCCGGAATCAACCCAGGACACTCCCCCTGCGCAGCCTGAATAGGCACGTAACGGGCTACACCTTCCGGACACATCCAGACGTGACTGGACATGCCCTCTCGGGGCACACCAGAGGGTATGAAGGGAAATCGAAGCCACTGCTGGGCGGAAATTTGAGCCATTCACTGAACCACCCAATGAACTGTTCCGCGAGCGGGCATCGAGATCGAGGAAGAACCCCAGGGTGATCGCTTGAATCGCGTCTTCCCTCCGAAATCGCGCACAAATGCGGCGTATCAATCCTTGTGGAAGATGATGATGACGGAGTCGAAAGGTTTACCTATGGCACTGAAGAGAATTTGCGAATGAGCGGCTCCTTCTTCGGCCAGCATCCTGCAAAGACGGTTCAACGAGTATGAATTTGCCAACATGTATAGATAGTTTTTTCGTTTTGCCGAAAATAGGCCTACTAAGGGATGTCTAGGGCGGAGGATCACCTGGATGTATCCGATTCCTCCAGGACATAGACCACGCACCAGTTGGGTAAGAATTTTTCTCCCTTCTGGGCGACAATGTGCTGGAAGACCGCAAAGGAGATGACCAGATCGTATTTGCCACTGAGTTCGGTGAGCTTTCCCACCTCGACCCATTCAACGTTGTCTACACTCATTCGCTTGGCGTTGCGTTCAGCCTCCTGGAGCACCAAGGGCGCTATGTCCACCCCATAGACATATTGACAGCGCTCGGCCATCGGCAAAGCCATTCGTCCGATGCCGCAACCAAAATCCAAGACCCGACGCGACTCAAGGGTTACTCCTGTTGCGGCCTCGATGTCCGTCGCTACCGCTGCGACGTGTTGTTGACCCAATTCAATGAGTTCCTCAGGGCTTGTGGAATATTCCCACTCAAAACGCCGGGTATAGATCAAGTCACAACCTTAATTTGGCGGATGACGCCCAGGAATTAATCACATCTGCTCCCATCCCACCTCGTGCCCGTGCCCGATTCCCCGCGACACACCTGTAGCACATTGCCGGAAGTACCTTAGAGGCGGGCGCACCCCCGGTTCAAGTGTCCTATCTGAGTTGTGGCCTCAGCAGTCATCGTCGAACCGCGTCACTGATCAACCTCCTGATCGACGACGTCACTGTCCGCCAATCAGGCTGGGTGTTTGCAATGAGGCTGAGAAGCAGACTATCTGGGACATGACCGGGTTCCTGAACTGATCCACCCGCTATGCGAGTCCAATGCGACGGGGCAAGGAGGACAGCAGATGAAGCAGCGGCGACACACGCCCGAGCAGGTGATCTGAAAGCTGCCGAGGGTGACAAGTCTTGGCCCGGGCCAAGACCGTCGAGGAGATGGCGCGGCACCTCGAGATCTCCGAGCAGACCTTCCATCGCTGGCGCAACCAGTACAGCGGCGTGAAGGCGAGGACGCCAAGCGCCTCAAGGAGCTCAAGAAGGAGAACCAGCGCCTGAAGAGGATCGTGGCCGACCATGCGCTCGACATCGACATGCTCAAGGAGTTGGCAGAGGGAAACTTCTGACCCAGGTCCGGCGCCGGCGAGCTGTGGTCAAGCTCATGGCCCGGCCCGGGGTCTCGTAGCGCAGGGCCTGCCGCGTGGTCGGTCAGGCCGAGCCCGCTCCACCCAGCGCCTCCTTGCACCGGCCCCCGGAGACGAAGAACTCGCCCTGCGGGCCTTCTTGCGCGACTTCTCGCTGCGCCGCTCCCGTTGGGGTTGGCGACGGGCCGCCCCGGGGCCGGCCCGAAACGCCGGCTGGAGGGTCAACGACAGCCGATCTATCGCCTCTGGCGTGCAGGAGGCCTGCGTGTGCCCTACCGAAAGTGCAAGCGACCGCTCCGCGGCATCGGTGTGGCCGCCAGGGCCTTTTCCTATCAGGGCCCGGCGTAGTCTGGGCCCTCGACTTCCAGTTCGACCAGGTAGCGGAGGGGAGGAACCTCAAACTCTTGAACATCATCGACGAGTACAGCCGTGAAACCCTGGCCATCGATGATCAGCGTGCCATCGATGCCGACGGCGTGGTGGCCTGCCTCGAACGTCTGGCCGCCGTGCGAGGCGCACCGGCCTACGTGCGCTTCGATCACGGGCCCGAGTTCATCGCCTACGCCATGTCGGACTGGTGCCGCTTCGGCGGCACCGACGCCGTGTTCATCGACCGGGGCAGCCTGTGGGAGAACGCCCGGATCGAATCGTTCAACGGCCGACTCCGCGACGAGCTCCTCAACGGCCCAGCGCTTCGACTTCCTGCTCGAGGCCAAGGTGCTCCTCGAGGACTGGCGCATCGACTACAACATCAACAGGCCGCACAGCGCGCACGGCTGGGTAGAACGTGTCACCGCGCAAGATCATCGCCGATGCCGGGGGCAAGTGCCCGAGTGCTCGCGGGCAGGCCACCGACACACCGACCCTCACAACAGCCACCCTCTTCTTGACGGTGGCCCCTTCTTTGTTGGGTTGTCTTGGTTGACGCCCGACTACCTACCAGCTGGCAGGTCTCAGGCGGGAAACCGTCATACTTCAACAAACTTGGGGACATCGTCTCAACACCCACGGCTCCGAACCCTCGTCAGGCACTCACTAAGCTCATCCCAAAACTCCTCCTCGCAGAAATGCCCGTGGGGTTACCCAATGCTGGAGGTTGAACAAGGCCTTTGCAATGATACGCAAGATATCGATCGCTAGACTCAAGAGGCTTCCCTAAATATGTCAGATGTGCGAGTATTTCGCCGCGGGAAACACAGGCCGAAATCAAAGAAAAACATAAAGCAAGGAAGTATATTTGCAATACTCACTTCGTTAAGATCCCTGGGCGTAAGATCGCTAAATCGTCGCCTCCTATGGATTGCAACCTGCTCCTTTATTGGAGGATTGTCACAGGCAGCTCTCCTCGTCATCATCACTGAACTGGCGGCAAGCCGCGCACAAGGCAATGAAAATCTAAAGCTTCATGGATTATCGCTATCATTACACGATTCAATATTAGTTTGTATCGGACTTCTAATCGTCTTCTTTATTTTTAGTATCACTGCCGGTTTCGCCAGTAGCTCACTGTCAAGCTCGGCGGTGGAGGCAGGCCGAAGCAAGGTCCTGGATTCGTACTTCAAGGCCAGTTGGGAAGTTCAATCGGCGGAACGGCTCGGTCACGTCCAACAGCTCCTAACGGTTAACTGCGACAATATAGGCTTATTAACAGGATCTATCTCCACCGGAATTCAAGGTATTTTGTCTGCGCTGGCGCTTCTATTGGCAGCCTTTCTAGTAAATCCTGTTACGGCTGGGGTGGTAGTTGTAGCCGGCGTCGTCTTATCAAGGATCATGAGCCCCTTCCTAGCATTCAGCCGAAAGGCCTCCGTTCGGCTTTCAAATGACAGCCAACGCATGGCGACACTAGCTACTGAGTACACGCGGCTAGCTCGTGAGTTTCGTTTGTTCGGCGTCGAAGAAGAGGCGACAAATCGTCTGCGCCAACGAAATCACGAGGCTGCTATAAGCTACCGTAAGAACCGCAACTTGGGACAATCTAACTCCGTCGTCTACCAAACACTCGCGCTGGGCTTCATCATCATTGGTCTCCTGCTGCTTCTCGACTACTCGGGAAAAAACCTAGGAGCAACTGGGGCAATTCTAGTCCTCAGCTTGCGATCACTGGTATATGGCAACGCAATCCAAACGAGTAGCCAACAGATACGGTCGAGTCAAGGGTTTTTAGATGAAGTCCAAACAGAAGTTCAGCACTACCAGGCAAGTTCACCGGAATTAAATGGAAATCGAGTTCCAGAAACTTTTGACATTAGGTTCGATGGAGTTTCGTTCGCATATAATTCGGGAACTGAGGCTCTTAAGAACGTGTCATTCTACATTCCTGGCGGTAAGATTCTTGGAGTCGTGGGGAGGTCTGGAAGCGGAAAATCGACATTGAGTCAATTGGTCCTAGGAATGCGGTCGCCCTCACATGGACATGCGTTCGTAGGAGATGTGCCACCCCCGTCTATAGGGAAGGGAAACGGAACAAGCCCGATTGCGCTGGTAGCCCAGGAATCGATCTTGTTGCAAGGTTCGATCGCATCGAACATTTCATTTTTCCGGAATGTTTCCCAAGAGAAGATTGAGCTTGCCTCGCGTGCCGCCCATCTTCATGAGGACGTTATAGGGATGCCACGATTGTATGAGACACCGGTTGGGGAAGGCGGTGGCTCACTTTCGGGAGGGCAACGACAACGATTGGCCATTGCTCGGGCGCTTGTTGGGTCGCCTCGGGTACTTGTCCTGGATGAGCCCACGAGCGCACTCGATGGGCGATCAGAAAGCTTGGTGCGGCGCACATTATCGGAGTTACGTGACCACGTAACGGTCATTGTGATCTCCCATCGGCTAGCAACAGTAAAGGACTGTGACTTTCTGCTCGTGCTCGATGGTGGGCGCCTAGCGGATTTTGGGCCACGAGATGAAGTGACTAGCAGACCTGCATTTCGACATGTGGCTGAGGCAATAGTCGAACGCTCGGAGATTTTTCGATAGTCATCGTGTCCGATGATTCTTGAATGGCTGTGTCCACAACCGGTCAGGGCAACAGCTTCGGCGGCGAACGCTTGAGATGGTGTCATTCAGCCAAGGGTCTGTCGAGGCCGTGTATTTGAGTGAGCGGGCGATGGAATCGAGCTCTCTTGCTGGTGCGCAGGACAACGAAAGCCCAGACCTCCCTGAAGTCCGATGAACCCGAATACCTCCCCACTTCAAGCTCCCCAGTTCAACGCGAAGAGCCTCTAAACCTGACCAGTCAGCGGATACAAGCGCGTTAGCCCCGTTCTTCAGCGGCTCTTGTTCGTCGATCGACCTCGTCGATAGTCCGTAATCCCGGTGATCGTCTCGTCAACAAGTAATCGAGGGTCTTGTCCCTCGAATGGACTATTATTCATGGTGTAAGTGACCGCGCTATATGGCGCAGGACCCATGTGCATCAGCCGGTCTATTGTAGTCAGACCTGGTCTGGACACCCACCCCCACGCTGACCAATCCATTCACCAAAGTGGTGGATCATCAGCGGCCATCTCAATCCTTGCTGCCGGTACTGAGTCACGGCGACGCCTAAGCAAGTTCCCTCCGGGATTTCCCTCCCCAACGATGGTCGTGCCCCGGTTGCATGGTCTCCGGGAATGTCTAGGAGACGCCGAGTGTGTCTAACCATTTAGTCTTCACGATCAGACCCTCGGGGCCTAGTGATCTCCCGCGTTCTTGACCGGACGCTGACGCTGATAAGGCTGCGGTCGCGGGTCGTGTGGTGGTCTCCGCCTGGCACATGCCCTCGACTGGAGAGACCTATCGCGAACTCGGTCCCGACTACTACGGCCGACGCAACCCCCAGAAAGACAACCAGGCCCACACACAAACTCGAAGCTTCAGGCTTTGCCGTCACCGTCACACCACCTGCCTGCGCATTCACCGCAGTCAGGGTGGACAGCGCGTGACCGCCGTGCGTTTCGTTTAGCCTCGATGCACCGCCTCGATAGCTGACTGACGCGCCGCGCATTCGCGGAAAATGCCTCCCGACGTGGGAAAATGACGGTGCTTAACGTCGTCGTTTCACCCACACCAAGGAGGCACTTTCTGTGAAGCCAGTATCGCGTGGAATCGACCGGATCGCGGTGACCTTCGACGATCCCAATCTGGTCGCCAATGCCGGCCTGCTGCTTGTCGCCACCTTGGTGCGCAAGCTCGGTCTCGAGGACTTGTGCAACGCCACCATCCGTCTGACCGGCCGGACCGGCGGCTTCGCTCCGGGCCGCAAGATCTTGACCCTGGTCCACGCCATGGTGGCCGGTGCCACCCACATCGATCACGCCAACATGTTGCGGGCGGGTTCGACGGCCAAGGTGCTGCCTCACCGGGTCATGGCACCGTCCACGCTCGGGACGTTCCTACGTGCATTCACCTTCGGTCACATCCGCCAGTTCGAAAAGGTGGTCGGTGACACCCTCGAACGCGCGTGGTCCCTCGGGGCGGGCCCGGGCGAGCGTGAGCTGGTGGTCGACATCGACTCGACGATCCGCGAGGTGTTCGGCAAGCTCAAAGCCGGCGCCGCCTATGGCTACACCAAGGTCCTCGGCTACCACCCGATCCTCGCCACGAGGGCCGACACCGGTGAGATCCTCCACGCCCGGATGCGCAAGGGATCGGCCAACACCGCCCGCGGCACCAAGCGCTTCGTCGAAGAGCTCGTCGCCCGCCTGCGACGGGCCGGGGCGACGGGCCAGATCATCGTGCGGTTCGACTCGGGGTATTGGTCGAATGAGACCATCAAGGTGCTCACCCGCCTGGGGGTCTCTTACACCATGGCGGTGCGCACGGGCACAAAAGCCATCGATCGCTGCATCGCAGAGATTCCCGAGCCGAGCTGGGTCGCCATCGCGTATCCCGCCGGCGGCGAGGCCATGGTCGCCGAGTGCACCTACAAGGGACGGCGCCTGATCGTGCGCCGCACCCGGCTCGTCGGCTCCCAGGCGAGCTTGTGGCCCAACTGGCGGCACTTCGCGTTCTTGAGCGACCTCGAATCCAGCGCGGTCGAGCTCGATGCCTTCCACCGCCGCCACGCCGTCGTCGAGCTGTGCATCGACGACTGGAAGGAGGGCTCGGGGATGGAGCACTGTCCTTCTGGTGACTTCTCGGCCAACGCGGCCTGGATGTGCTGCGCCGTGCTCGCCCACAACCTGATCCGCTGGAGTGCGGGCCTCGGTGGCCTCGTCGAAGAGGACACGCTGGTGGTCACCCGGACTCTTCGGACCCGCTACTTCTCGGTTCCGGGCCGGCTGGTGAACCGATCCGGCACGCCGACACTGCGCGGACCGACGCAGTGGCCTTGGGCCACCGCGTTCACACGAGCGCTGACCGACCTGCGGGCCGTTGCCTTCGCCCCCACTTGACGCACCACCCGCGGACCGGCGTGGCCGCAGACGTTCACCTACGCGCTGACAATCGAGATGACCACAAGAACCTCTGGCTCCTCGCGGCCCCGGGTCGAAACTCAGCACCGTCGAGGCCGTCTTGACAATGCGCTACATCGCCACAGGCTCAATCCTGCTCAGAGGCAATAAGGCGGTGTATCGAGGTTTAGGTTAGATCGGTGTGAACACGGCGTGGGATCGCACTGTCGCCAGATGCTCGGCGTCACCTGGCTGCGATTGCCGTACCGAGTAACCGTGATCGACCAAGGTCTCGTACGCTGCCGCACCGCCTTCGCCATGAAGCTCGATCAGCCAGGTCGGTCGAACTTCGTCGAGTAAACTGGTTGCAGCCGCAATCACGATCCCCTCGGCTCCTTCGATGTCCATCATCACCAGTTGCGGTGGCGCATGCTCATTGAGGAGCACATCGAGCGGTACCGCCGGCACTGTGCGATCGCCGCTCTCGCTGATCCGGCCGAGCGCGCTGTTCGAGTCGAACCGTACCTCGTGCACCCGATCGGAGACAGCCGCCTCGATCACCTCGACGCTCAGGCTGTTGAGCGCGAGATTATGGCGGAGGCGTTCCACGTTGGCTGGATCTGGCTCGATCGCGAGATGATGCCCAGTCGGGGACAGCGCGGCATGCGGTGATGACGTAGTAACCGATGTGGGCGCCGACATCCCACATCGACATTCCGTCTCGAAGGATCTGCGGAAGCACACTATGAATCCACGGCTCATAGGTGCCAGCGATCAACCGTCGCTCGTCGCTGGCCATGTCGACTTGGATCGATTGTCCGCGGGCCGGCCCTCGACCGATCTTGCCCGCAGCCAGCTCCGCCCTTGGCGCTTCGGTGAGCGCATCGCGTAAGAGGTCCCGGATGCGCGGGTAGCGGTTCGCGACGAGGAGGGCGCGCTCAGGCACCAACGGCATTGCTGTCTTGAGGGCTCGCCGAATCACGCGCGAACAGTAGCTCTTGATCAGCTCCTGTTAAAGTGACTCTTTGCGTCTGACTGGCTCTCTGCGTCCGGGTCCCCATGTTCGTGTGAACGTAGCGGAGGAATGAAATGCTCGTCGGGCGTTCGGGCGTGGCTGCCGTCGCTACTGTGAAGCCTGAGAGTTCCTTCTGGGTCTGGTGCGGGGGTCGAGAGGATTGCACAGTGTTGCCAAGAGTATGAACCCGGCATCCGAATGATCTAGTGCCCTGACCGGCAACGTTGGTGGGGCGCGTCCACCACTTTGATGTCTGGGTCGCGCAAAGTAGGGCCATGGCAGAACGCGTGGCAGTCAGAGACATCAGAAACGGGGAGGGACGAAAGCTCCTCTCGATCGTGCGCCGGGGGTCGGGCTCGGTGGTGCGATGGCGAAGAGCCCAGATCGTGCTCTGGTCGGCCCAGAGGATGGACGTCCCGGCCATCGCCAAGATCGCCTTCACCTCAGAGGACCGGGTCAGAGAGGTCATCCACAACTTCAACGCCGACGGGTTCGACTCCTTGGCCGCGAAGTACTCGGGGGGACGGCCACCGAAATTCACCCTGCCCGAACGCCGGGAGATCAAGAAGATCGCCCTGTCTCGGCCGGTCGACCACGACCTGCCTTTTTCCACCTGGAGCTTGTCCAAGCTGGCCGAGTTCCTCGTCGCCGAGGGGGTGGTCGACGACATCAGTCACGAGGGTCTGCGCGTGCTCCTC
This sequence comes from uncultured Acidimicrobiaceae bacterium, assembly GCA_963741995.1. Classification (GTDB taxonomy): domain Bacteria; phylum Actinomycetota; class Acidimicrobiia; order Acidimicrobiales; family RAAP-2; genus Bog-473. The sequence goes on along the minus strand of CAVUKI010000009.1, from coordinate 114,450 downwards.
CGCGAGGAGGGTGTCTCCTTTCAAGTGATCAAGACCTACAAACAATCCAACGACCCCGACTTCGAGGCCAAGAAGAATCGTGTCCTCGACCTCTATGAGATCGCCGATGGCTTGGCAAAACCGAAGAAGGGCGACCCCACCGTCGTCATCTGCATGGACGAGTTCGGCCCGCTGAACCTGTTGCCCCGGCCCGGCAAGCAGTGGGCCCCGAGAATCGTCAAGGGTGAGAGGTCCGAAGAACCACGACGCCGACGACGCCGGGCCACCTACACCCGCACCAAGGGCGTCCGCCACCTCATGGCCGCCTATGACTTGAACACCGACAAGATGTATGGCCACGTCAAGACCACCAAAGACCGCATCAGGTTCTTGGAGTTCTGCCGCTACCTGCGCACGCTCTACCCACCGGACGTCCGCATCGCGATCGTGTTGGACAACTTCAGCCCGCATCTCTCGACCAAAGTCGACTCCCGGGTGGGCGACTGGGCCCAAGCCAACAACGTGGAACTGGCCTACGTGCCGACCAACGCCAGCTGGATGAACCGGATCGAAGCCCAGTTCCAGGCTCTGCGCTACTTCACCCTCGACGGCACCGACCACCGCTCACACGAGGAGCAGAACTCGATGATCCGCCGCTACATCATCTGGCGCAACCGCAACGCTCAGGACAAAACGCTTCGTGAGCTGGTCAAGCGCGCAAACGTTGCCTGATGCGGCACTAGGAGACTGTTGAAATAATCGGCAATTGGTGCTCGCGATTTGGGCGCCGATCGTCGAGAATTGGTGAGTGCAAGGACACAGCGAATCCAATCCTGAGCTACTCGACGCTGCAGCTCTTTGTCGACAGCTCGTCCCCGATGGAAGCGTCGAGGCATTTCTGGCCGACCATCGCCATGAACTGTTCCCCGACGAGATGTTCGAGGACCTGTTCCCGTCTGGTCGTGGTCGCCCTTCGATCCCAGCGGACGTGGTGGCTTCTGTCATGGTCCTCCAGGCCCTCGAGGGACTCTCGGACCGGGATGCCGCCAGGGCGCTGCGGGACCGGATCAGCTGGAAGGTGGCCTGCGGGTTGGCCCTCGACGACGAGGGGTTCGATTTCTCGGTACTCACCTATTGGCGCACCCGGCTGCGCAAGTCCGAGCACCCTGAGCGGATCTTCGATGCCGTGCGCTCGGTCATCGACGCCACCGGGGTCCTCAAGGGCAAGACCCGCCGTGCGCTCGACTCGACCCTGCTCGACGACGCGGTGGCCACCCAGGACACCGTGACACAGCTGATCGCCGCCATCCGCCGGGTGCGCCGGGTCGTCCCGGGAGCCGACTTGGTGCCTCTGTCCGCGCATGACTACGAGTCAGCGGGCAAACCCCTGATCGCCTGGGACGATCCGGTGGCCAAGTCGGCCCTGGTCGACGAACTGGTCAACGACGCCTTGGCTCTGTTGGCCGCCTTCGAGAACGAGAACGAAGAGCCCGAAGCCACCTCGGCTCTCGGGTTGTTGGCCCTCGTCGCCGGCCAAGACGTCGAACAAGACGACGACGGCACGTGGAAGATCGCCCAGCGTGTGGCACCTGACCGGATCATCTCGACCGTCGATCCCGAGGCTCGCCACATGCACAAGTCCCGTTCTGAATATCGCGACGGCTACAAGGCGCACATCGCCATCGAACCCGAGACCGGACTGATCACCGCCGCCGCGCTCACCCCGGCCAATACCGCCGACGGGCCGACGGGGGTCGATCTGTTGGCCGATGAAGCACCCGGACTCCAGGTCCTCGCCGATGGCGCGTATGGATCGGGCGAGACACTCAACGCGCTGGGCAAGGCCACACACCGCCGCGCCATCAAGCCCTGGCCTTTGTCAGCAGCGATCCCAGGTGGGTTCGCCCGAGACGATTTTGTCGTTGACGCGCAGGCGGGGACCGCCACATGCCCGGCCGGACACACCGTGAGGATCACTCCCGGGCGAGCCGCTGTATTCGGGATCCGCTGCTCGGGCTGTCCACTCCGAGCGCGGTGCACAAAGGCCAAAGACGGCCGGACACTCCACCTTCATCACCACGACGCCGAACTCGTCGAGTCTCGTCGGGCGTGGCGCGATGGTGACTTTGCCGACGACTACCGACGATGGCGTCCCATGGTCGAACGCTCCATCGCCTGGCTGGTCGCCAACGGCAACCGACGGGTCCGGTTCCGCGGCGTTGAGAAGAACCAGCTCGGGCTCTCCCATCGAATTGCCGCCATCAACCTCCGCCGCTTGGTGAACCTCGGGCTGGAGAACGAAGGAGGGTGGCAGCTCAGACCCAGCTGACCCCGGGCGCGCAAGTCCAGGTCGTCAAAAATGGGACCTCACCTCGGGCACTGCCCATCCTGGGTGGCCGGCTTCAACCCATTTTCACGCCGGCGCTTCGGTGCGGACATATCCCGGGCTTGCTCGACTGAAGATACGCCCCGAAAGGCGATTGTTCAACACTCTCCTAGACCCTCCACCAGCGGCCAGTCGAGCAGGGAGAAAGTCATATGGTGAGGATGGACACCGAGTAGCCGGACTCGATGTTCAAGGTGATCGTGTCTGCGGGTGTCGCTCGGCCGTCACGTGAAGATGGCGAAGTCGTCGTTCCTAACGATGTCGGCCGGCATCGTTACAGCTTGCCGAGTGGCTCCTGGAGTATGAGGCCAAGACCGTGGTGATGGAGGCGACGGGCGTCTACTGGAACCGGTGTATCACGGGCTGGAGGACCTAATCGGCGAGCTGTGAGTTGAGATCGGGAAGGTGCCGAGGACCGACACCGCGAAGCTGCTCGGACACAAAGATCTGCTTGACCCAGGTCTTCGGCCCTTGCGAAAAGGCATTCCGGATCGGCCATGCGGCGTATCCCCCGAACTGCTCGCGGGCGTATGAGTCGCCCCATCAGGTACAAGTTGGGTGCGTCGCAGATTGGGCGCCATGACAACAGGGCGGTTGATGTTGTGATGACACAAACCCTTCTGGGCCTGGTCATTGACCGTGGCCCTCAAGAGTCTGATTGTATTCTTAGCTGAACCCACTCAAGCGATGATCCCCTGCCGGGCTGGGTGGCTACGCCAATGACTGGCATCCTCGGGTTGGCTGATGCGAGGTCGGCGTGGTAGGGCGTCGTGGAGCTGCACGACAATAATGATCCCGAGGTGATTGCGCCCGCATTGACGACGTTTACGGTCGTTTGTGTTCCTGAAAGCTGGACAAGGGTCATACTATTGCCACTAGTTGCCGAGGCTGTCATAGCGACACCGAAGACCGGGTGCACGCCTCCGGCCCGTTGCACCTTTGTATAGGAGCCCGGCGCGATTTCTACCAGGTCTCCGGCACTGACGACAGTACTGCACGGACAAAGCTGAGCCGAATAGTAGACACCCGATGGATCCCGAGCGGTAGAACCCTGGTAAGGACACCACGTTCCGCCGCTTACGAAGCTTCCGGTACCACCTATACCAGAGCCAAAAAGATTAGATTGTAATGGCAATGTCTCAATAAGAGTCACGCCGCCCGAGGCGATATTCCAGGCTCCTATTGTGCCGGGGAGAAGCGGGGAGCCCCCACCGTAAACAGTGAAGTCGTCGATGCTGGTTGCTACAGCGGCCCAATATCCTGTGCCCGCCGTCGAGTTGTAATAGGGGCCCATTGCCCCAAGAGCCGTTCCGTGAGGCCCCCACGCAAATCCTGTGTGGTTCCATTGGCAATTAGCGATTGTCGGCGAACTACCCGTCGAGATATCGAGAATGGCTGCGTTACCAACGCCCTCAAAGTACACACCATTGAGCACTGAGTCGTTCATCATCCCCTTGGCATCTTGTGTGCCGTGGTATTCGGGATTGCCGTTTCTGTCAAACCCACTGGTGCCGTCGGTATGGAACATGCCCACCGGACATGCCCCTAAATGAACCCCCGTCCAGTCAGTGGTTGCGATAGGGTTGTTCGCACCAACATGGACCGAGGCGCCATACGCGCTATTGAAGCTCACGTGGTGAAAGCTCTGGTTTCCACCGCCAGGAGCACTATCTGGGTAATCAAGGTTGTAGTAGTTCTGGTTAGAGGTGCTGTCCCATATGGACTGATGGTCTTCCCAGATTGCTATCCCGGCGAACCAATCTTGAACCAGGCACCGATACATTCTAGTGCCCCCCCACATCCGGATGCCGGTGGTTTTGTTGCCAGCATGTCCGACACTTCCTCCACCGGGACCAGTGATGTACAAATCCTGGAAGACGGTGCCGCAACCTTGGGGCGCAATGTTACCGGCCTCAAGAAAGAAATAAGGGAATCCCACTTTGGTTCCCAAGTCGACGAGGCATCGCAGAGTGGAGATGTCACCCCCACTATCACCCATCCAAATCTGACTCGAATAGTAGACCAATTGTGAGGAACACTCGTACGTGCCAGCTGGAAAGTACACCACGCCACCACCAAGATTGTTCCCAACAACGTAATCATGACAAGAATCGACGGCTGCTTGGATCGCGGCCGCGTCATCTGTAGAACCGTTCCCTGTCGCTCCGTACCGTGTTACATCAAAAAGTTTGTAGCTGCGAACAGGGAGGCCCTCGGGCAGACTCGGGTCCGCGGCCGCCTTCGTGCCCGAAAAGGAATCGTCGTTCGTGAAGGCGCTGAGCCCGATTGTCGCCACTCCCACCCCGAGCGCCCCTTCGAGGACCTGTCGTCTCGACCAGTCTCGGTCCGCACACACCCCTCTCATTTTACACGGGTTCCGAGAGCGTCTAGCGCTGTCGGTGAGTGCCCACGAAAAATCACGGCGAGGCAGGGGGCGGTCAGAGCCAACCGCTTACCTGGTCCGTCGCCTCGATGCCCGGCGCCGGCGACCGTAGACGCCTCCAAAGGGAGACGACCACTGGCAAAAGCGTCGAGATCGAGATCCTGATGTCGGGCGTCAACCCGGTCACCGTTGTCGCAGCTGATGTCTCTAAGCCTCGATGCACCGCCTCGATAGCTGACTGACGCGCCGCGCATTCGCGGAAAATGCCTCCCGACGTGGGAAAATGACGGTGCTTAACGTCGTCGTTTCACCCACACCAAGGAGGCACTTTCTGTGAAGCCAGTATCGCGCGGAATCGACCGGATCGCGGTGACCTTCGACGATCCCAATCTGGTCGCCAATGCCGGCCTGCTGCTTGTCGCCACCTTGGTGCGCAAGCTCGGTCTCGAGGACTTGTGCAACGCCACCATCCGTCTGACCGGCCGGACCGGCGGCTTCGCTCCGGGCCGCAAGATCTTGACCCTGGTCCACGCCATGGTGGCCGGTGCCACCCACATCGATCACGCCAACATGTTGCGGGCGGGTTCGACGGCCAAGGTGCTGCCTCACCGGGTCATGGCACCGTCCACGCTCGGGACGTTCCTACGTGCATTCACCTTCGGTCACATCCGCCAGTTCGAAAAGGTGGTCGGTGACACCCTCGAACGCGCGTGGTCCCTCGGGGCGGGCCCGGGCGAGCGTGAGCTGGTGGTCGACATCGACTCGACGATCCGCGAGGTGTTCGGCAAGCTCAAAGCCGGCGCCGCCTATGGCTACACCAAGGTCCTCGGCTACCACCCGATCCTCGCCACGAGGGCCGACACCGGTGAGATCCTCCACGCCCGGATGCGCAAGGGATCGGCCAACACCGCCCGCGGCACCAAGCGCTTCGTCGAAGAGCTCGTCGCCCGCCTGCGACGGGCCGGGGCGACGGGCCAGATCATCGTGCGGTTCGACTCGGGGTATTGGTCGAATGAGACCATCAAGGTGCTCACCCGCCTGGGGGTCTCTTACACCATGGCGGTGCGCACGGGCACAAAAGCCATCGATCGCTGCATCGCAGAGATTCCCGAGCCGAGCTGGGTCGCCATCGCGTATCCCGCCGGCGGCGAGGCCATGGTCGCCGAGTGCACCTACAAGGGACGGCGCCTGATCGTGCGCCGCACCCGGCTCGTCGGCTCCCAGGCGAGCTTGTGGCCCAACTGGCGGCACTTCGCGTTCTTGAGCGACCTCGAATCCAGCGCGGTCGAGCTCGATGCCTTCCACCGCCGCCACGCCGTCGTCGAGCTGTGCATCGACGACTGGAAGGAGGGCTCGGGGATGGAGCACTGTCCTTCTGGTGACTTCTCGGCCAACGCGGCCTGGATGTGCTGCGCCGTGCTCGCCCACAACCTGATCCGCTGGAGTGCGGGCCTCGGTGGCCTCGTCGAAGAGGACACGCTGGTGGTCACCCGGACTCTTCGGACCCGCTACTTCTCGGTTCCGGGCCGGCTGGTGAACCGATCCGGCACGCCGACACTGCGCGGACCGACGCAGTGGCCTTGGGCCACCGCGTTCACACGAGCGCTGACCGACCTGCGGGCCGTTGCCTTCGCCCCCACTTGACGCACCACCCGCGGACCGGCGTGGCCGCAGACGTTCACCTACGCGCTGACAATCGAGATGACCACAAGAACCTCTGGCTCCTCGCGGCCCCGGGTCGAAACTCAGCACCGTCGAGGCCGTCTTGACAATGCGCTACATCGCCACAGGCTCAATCCTGCTCAGAGGCAATAAGGCGGTGTATCGAGGCTAAGTCGTTCGCTGTGAGTCCACACACCGGTTGTCCCGCCGATTGGCGCAGGGGCAAGTCATTCGCCTCGTCATGTACGCTCACAACGATGACGGCTGAAGCGTGCGTGGTCATTCCTTGTCTCAACGGCGAGGGCACCCTTGGCTCTGCTCTGAAAACGCTGAACCAACAGACGGTACGGCGGCGGTTGCGGGTCATCGTGGTCGACAACGGCTCCACGGACAGATCCGTTGAGATCGCCAGTGAGTTGGCGGACGAGGTCCACACGCAGTCCACACCAGGTTCATATGCCGCCAGGAACCTCGGGTTATCTCTGACGACTGAGTCCGTCTACCTGTCGCTCGATGCCGATTGCAGCCCTTGCACGGTTCACTGGGCCGAGGCCCACCTCGACGCCCTTCATTCAGCTGGACAGGAGATTGCCGGGAGCGCTGGGCCTCTGTATCCGACACCGACCGACGACTGGTGGGCCTCACGAGCAGACGTTACGCCTCACGCCGGCTTCGTCGACGGGGTCCTCCGGTACGCCGTCGGGGCCAACTTGGCCATGCGGACAGAAATACTCCAACAGGTCGGGGGATTTCCGCCCTTCAAGGCTGACGACGCTGCTCTCGGAGAACGTTTGCGGACCCGCGGGTTCGGGTTATGTTGGGTCGCCGAAGCGGGGGTTTTCCATCGCAATCTGCCAGGAGCGCGTTCCTACTTTCGTCAGATGCGAAAGGTCGGGTGGTACGCGTCGGAGGCCGACCCCGAGGCGAAGAGCGCGAAGGCCTACGGGGCGTTGGTCGCGAAGGGGATCTGGTGGGTCGCGAAGGAATGCGCGAGGTCTGGACCACGCGAGGGAAAGGCGACGGCGCTAAAGGTGGCCGGTCAACATGCTGGATATTGGGACTACCAGCGGTCGGTGAAACCGAACGGTACATCAGCCACAGGATGACTCATACGGCGCCCGGCGGCGCCGTGCTCGGAACTTCGCTCCAAGGCCACGGCTTTGACCTCAGGGACCTTGCCATGATCGTTCGCCACTGGTGCGGGACGATGGCCTTGGGTAACGGCCGGCGTCGCCGCAGGACGTTTATGGCGATTTCGAAGCAGAGGAATCTGAACATGGTCATACGGGCCCCCCAATAGCGCTTCAAGGTCACATAGATGCGGGCAGATTCTGCTTGCGCTCTCCTCTCTGGGGGGAGCGAGGTCTGATTGGATAGGCCAACAGTGGGGCAGTCAAGAAGGCTGACACAACATCGGGGCGCCAGACGCAGGCTGAAGTCCGCTTCCTCGTAGCCGTAGACGAGGTTCTCATCCAGAGGGATATCGCGCAGCAACGCCGTCGGGGCGAGAAGGGTCGTCAACGAGGCTGCCTGTGGCTCATTTGCTCGTCGTGGTCGCCAATGCCCACGAAAGGTGAACCAGGCCTCGGAGTCCAATCCTGAGTACGGTGCGGAGACCACATCGCAGATCTCTTCATTCAGGAGTTTCAACGCCCTCTCAAGGAACATGCTGTCGATGCAAATGTCGTCATCCATCAAGAGCGCGAGCGGCGTTTCGCAGCACTTGATCAGGTGATTGCGATTTCCCGTGATCGTGCCAAGACGAGGAGTTCCGACGAGTTCAATTGGATAGTCGGAGACCATTGCGCTGATGGCATCCCGAGCAGCGGTGTCCCCGCTCCCCTCGGAGACCATTACCCGTGTCGGCACAACAGAACTGGCCATGAGGCCGTCGAGGGTCGATCGAAGCAAATGAGAGCGGTGGCGGTACGTGATGATCAGCGCTGTTATGTCCTGAGCATCCACGAGCTGTGACTTTACCGGCCGAGGTGGCCGACCGGGCGGCTGAGGTCACGGGGAGGGGGACCTCATCTTCGGCAAGAAGATGAGTTCCATCGCCACCTTGGTCGAGCGCCACAGCCGCAATTTCATCTCGTGCAAGCTGCCCCTTGGACACGGGGCCGAGGCCGTGCTCATCGCCTTGGCCAAACGGATCATCACCCAGCCAGCCACTCTGCGTCGCTCCCTGACCTGGGACAAGGGCAAAGAGATGGCCGAGCACATGCGCTTCAGCGTCGACACCAGTGTCGAGGTCTACTTCTGTGTTCTCAAGAGCCCCTAGGCACGCGGCAAAACACCAACGACGTGTTGCCCCAATACTTCCCCAAGAAACGCCGACCTGACCATGCACTCACAGCAGCAGCTCAACGCCATCACACGATCACTCAATCGTCGGCCTCGACAGACGCTGGGCTGGATGTCACCATCTCAGGCGTTCGCCGAGGCGTTGCGTTGATCCCTTGAGGACGCAACGCTGTGGAGACACTCGCGTCCTCGCTGGAAGTTACGGGGGCGATCGGCACTCAACCGTGCCGATTCAGTGCAACAGCGGTCGCGCAGCCGCGAACAAGCTTCAGACCATCTTGGGCAGTGACAACCGTGAGTTCGCCGCGACGTTATGTGCGGTTGCTCGCTATAGCTGGCTAGTTCCGTTCACTACTGATGGGCATCTTCGCGGAGGCGTCCGGGCCAGGTCATGGGGCTCCGTGAATAGCTGGGGCGAGTGCTGCGTGTGCCACAGTCCCTAGTAGAAAGTGACACCCTGACCCCGCGCCAGTTCTAAGCCAGCAAGAATATTTCCTTGCAAAGCGGGTCCAAGGCGTTCGATGAAAAAGTGTCTCTCGCTTCCGGCAAGGAGTGCAATCATTGTTCTTCCAAGACCCGGAAGAGTGCGGTCTCCGATTAGAAGACCATAAATCACTCTTCGTAGCGCTGGCGCGAACCCCTGAGATCCGATGGACAACGTTAAGTTGTAGGCGGCATCAAAAGTTGCAACTTTGGAGGGTCCTGACCGGGCGTCGACATCGAATCTCTGTCCAGGATAATGGTCAACGATGATGTGGGGATCATATAGCAATTTCCACCCGTTCGATTTTGCTCGCAACCCTATGGCTACTTCGTTATGCACCTGGGCGCCAGAGCCGCGCAGGTTGCTTGGTATAGCAACCGCGATGCGTCGGTACATGCAATTGACCCCCTTTAGGACATCAACGTACCGAGCCGGACCAACACCGATGTGGTGGTTTCCAATGAGGCGCCCCCAACTTGTTATTATTCCCACAAGCTCCTCGGACGCTAGGTATTTAGTGCTATCGAGGTCGTCGGCCATTACGATGTCGCGCCCACCAACTCCGCCAATTTTAGAGTTCGAGAATGGCTTGATCAGGCGCTCGATCCAGTCGGGTCTCGGAATAGCATCGTCATCCGTGAAGGCAACCAGTGGAGTCCGACTGGCCGCGAGCCCACCGGTCATCGCCGCCATCTGGCCGCCTTGTTCGACTGACACGACGAATGGATTGAGCGGTAGGGTGCCCGCTAAACAGCTCTCGGTGAGTTCGTCACCATCTCTTTTCACCACGATTACTGTCGATGGATTACACGTCTGAGACTGAATTCCAGCAAGGCATTTCACTAGTAGATCAGGTCGGCGATACGTTGGTATGACTACGGTGACTTCCCGCGCCGTGCATTTTGTGCAAGTCAATGATTTGCTCCTCGCTTTAGATGTGCTCCATCGCGGCCAACTGATGTGGTCTTCTTCTATGGAACCACTAGGTCCGGATCTTCATTGAAGCTTCCACCGCTACCGACATATTCGGCATGGTGAGCGCATCGGCGACATCGAGGTTGGCATATGCTCGCGTGGATCGAGTTCCCGAGCGGTCAACGACTGCCCAGGTGAAACCTCTGGTTCGATGAACGAGCCCCGTCCGTCCGACCGGGAGTTCTCGTGTCCATACGCGGGGATGTCAATGGCCGCAAGGCAAAGAACCCGCTGGCCATTTACAAACACTCCTCCGAAAACACGGTCACGCATCAGCAGCGTTGCGTACTTTCATCCTGCCCGGTTAACCCTCCGCCATGAGCGTTTATCCCGGCGGCAAGCCTGCACGGGCATCCGCGCGAAGGCCCGCTACACGGAACAGCGCCTCGGTGACTGGGAGCGTTGTCGATGCAGCCGACCAGAGACGCTCTGCTTCGGATCGCGCTGCGACCCGCATCGGTCCTCTGGCAGGCGAAGTGAGGCGATCGACCATCTCGCGGACGGCTTCCTCGAGAGCTTCGACGTCACACGGCGGAATTGTGATTGAGCACGCCCCTGATAGCTGTTCGCCTGCACCGACTTCGCTCGTCACGACAACAGGAACCCCACATGCAAGGGCCTCCGCCACGGTCAGGCCGAATGGTTCATACTTGGCCGGCTGGAGCAATAGGTCGCAGGTCGGGAGCCATTGCTTCAGCTCGTCGTACGTAAGATAGCCATGGATGCTCGCCATCATCGGATCAAGGTCATCGAGGAGCCGGCTGTAGTCGGACCATTGCGAGGGCGTGCCCACGATCTCGAAGTGAACCAGCCCGGCGAGATCGCGCATTCTGTGCGAAAGCTCGACGACCAATTCAAGCCCCTTGCGAACCGAAATCCGGCAGACCACCGCGACCCTCAACGATCCCTCCGATGGAGGGTCCTGTAGCCGCGGACGGAAGCTTTCGAGGTCGATCGGGTTCGGGGCGATCCGAATTCGGCTGGGGTCGATGCCGTAGTCCTCGGCGAGGTGGCGGCCAAACGTGTCGCTCAGCGCGAGCACGACAGCGGCCCGGCCGATGTCCCGCCGCTGGCGACGACTCCGGAACAGAAGCCAGCCCATCACGAGTCGGGGCCTCAGCCACCCTTCACAACGCCGTGACAGTACGCGCTCGTTCCGCATCCATCGCAGCTCCCCCGCCGCATGGACACTCGGATGGAGCACCATTGTGGGAAGCTTGCGCCGGTCCCGCCGTCGACCGAAAATTTCGATCGTGGAGAATTGGTACATCGCGTCGTATGGAGCAAGTTTGTGCTGCTCCACTAGCAGGTTCACCAGCCGTCGGCGACCAAGCGCTATCGTACCAAGTCCCGTCACCACCGCCATGAGTTGATTCCTGCTGTACCAGCGGTTCCATCGCCACACGCTGCCAACCGGGATCACTTTTGCTCCTGGCAACAACCCGAGAGCATCGATCTCCTTCCGATCTTCCCGGATGGTGAGATAGAGGTCTAGCCGAACTCCGGATCGAGCGAGCTCATCAAGGTCAAGCCATGCGCAGCCCTCCGGGCCTCCGGCGCCCTTTCGAGGAGTGGGCCCGACGTAGGCGACTCGGATCGACTGGCGCCTTCCGACCCGGTTACCGGTCCCCACCGATCCCTCCTCTCCGGTCCCCTTCAATGCATCGCGAAGGATCAAATTCTCATCGCTCCATAGTCTGCGCCACGAAAAGAGCCCCATCCACGCGGCAACCATGATTTGAGCGACGTAATCTGCGGCTTGGCGTCTCGCGCGAGCATGGTCGTCTTGCCATTCTGCTTCGTTGCCGCTGGGGCGCCGCCACCGAAGAGCGATCACCTCGAGCAACGGGACCCAGCGTGTCGGCCACCTCGCAGGACGGGATTCAGGGAATCGGAGATGGCGAATCCACTCGTCCCGGACACGCTGTGCATAGCAGCAGCCCCGACCGAGGGTGGTCCGCTTCGTGAGTGATTGAAGGCCTCCGACCAGTTGCTTCGCCGACGGTCCAAGTCGCCTCTCGCTCATGTTCAAACGCACTCATTCCTCGCGACAACGACCTCGTCGACTCCACCGACGCCACTCTGCTTTGGAATAGCTCGCTGGAGCACTCGCTCATAGACGTCCACGATCTGCTCCGCCACGCGTTCCGGCGAGTACATAACAACAGCTTCGCGGGCCTGAGCCCCGAGGCGAGAGCGCAACTCGACGTCGTCGGCGAGCCGGCGGAGCAAGAATGCCAATGCGTCAACATCACCCGACGGATAGAGCAAACCCGTCTCGCCCTCGACGAGGATCTCCGCTGGGCCACCCGCCCTGACAGCGAGGACAGGCAGCCCGGCCGCCATGCCCTCGAGAATGACCTGACCGAAAGGTTCCGGGATGATAGACGCATGAACGAGCGCATCAACATTGCGCAGCTCCTCGAAGACGTCAGAGCGGAAACCCCGGAACTCGACGCGTTCCTCAATGCCGAGATCGCAGACCAGTTCACGAAGTTGGCGCTCATACTCGTCTTCGCCAAAGAGGGCGGACCCTACGAGAACCGCCACCTCTTCACCATCGGGAAAGGCATTCGCAAACGCCTGCAAGAAAATCCTCTGGCCCTTCCAAGGGGCAAGACGTCCGACCATCGCAACCCGGAAGCCTGCGCTTGGGCGGGACCACGACTCGGGTTTTGCTCGCGGCAGGAGGACCGGGCTCGGAATCACCACGGTGGCACGACCTCGGCTCCAAGTGTCCGGGTTTATCGTGTCGTACGCGACCCCGTTGCGGAGACCTCTGCTTGCCGCAAGCGTCTGGAGCGTGGCCTGTGAATTTGCAATGATGGCAGTCGGCAACAGCCTGGCCGCGAGGCGAACGAGGTTCACAGCGGAAGACGGAAGGTAGTCAGGAGCAATCCGGTCTCGGACATGCCATACGCACGGTATCCGGGCTAGGCGTGCCGCCATACCACCGTAGAGCGCCGCCTTTAGCGTGTTCGTGTGGACGAGGTCAGGACGCAACCTTGCCAGGCGCCGCGCAAGGCGGAGGACATAGGCCGCACTCTGGACCCACGCCACGACGGGAAATCTACCCGGCCGCACTCGATCCTTGCGCAGGTTGCGCGAGCTGTCGCCCATCGGGAGAACCTCGACAGACGCTCCTGCGCGCTCAAGCAGCCGAACGAGGGGTCCGTCTTCAGCGAGAATTACATGCATTTCGACGTCCGTCATCGCCGCCATCGCCCGCTGAATCGCGAGCTCGCCACCTGAAAGCTGCGCGGTGTGTCCAAGGACTACGACGCGCAATGTGTGTGTCTCGAGGGTCGCCGCTTTTGACGCCCGCGCAACAAGGTGGCGGTAGAGCTCGAGGTGACGGCGACCCACCTCGGTCCACGAGAAGTTCTCGGCATGTCGCCGACATGCCTCCGCCGTCGGCAATGGCACAGTTCCGGTGATGGCGGCTTGGAGACGCTCGGCAAGCGCCGCCGAATTCCCTGGAGAAACAAGCAGATCCGGGGCCAATGCTTCGAGCGCCTCAGAGAGCCCGTCGACATCGGAGGCAACCACTGGCGTTCCCGCGGCAAAGGACTCAAGGACAACGAGTCCATAGCCTTCGAGGGCGATCGAGGGAACAATTGAAACGTCTGCGGCTTGGTAGTGGCGTACGAGCTCACTGTCGTCGACTCTTCCGGCGAAACGAACGACGTCAGCGATTCCGAGTTCATGGGCGAGCGCTTCGAGGTGGGAGCGTTCGGGTCCTGCTCCGACAATGCAAAGAATCGCTTCCTGCTTGGAAGAGTGCACGACTTTGGCCCAGGCCTCAAGGAGGACATCGAGACCCATCCGAGGCACAAGCCGACGGACGGAGAGCGCAACAGCGGCGTCACGCGGAAGGCCCAGCGCTGCCCGTGCCTCGGATCGGTCGCCCGGCGCGAAAGTCTCAGTGTCGACACCTGGCGGAACAATGTGGACATCCCACGGGCTCACGCCGTAACGTTCGACCAGGACGCGCCGGAAGGCGCGCGAGAGGACAACAAACGCATCGGCCCGGCGGTAAACGACTTGCTCGAGCCGGCGCTTCAATGCGCATTTCAGCGGCCCCTGGCCGGCCACGACACTCTCGTCTGCCCACGGGCCTTGAAAATGCACCACGAGCGGCTGGCGACGAAGGCGACCGAAAAACAGGGGGAGAGCCGACAAGGCGAAGTGGGCGTCAACGATGTCGGCGTCGGCGTGCCGATTAGCGGCTGCATACAAGGCCCGGAGCCGAGTCCACTGTGATGACGACGGTGAGGAAACGATTTCCACGAGGTCCTGCACGTCTCCAGCTTGCCCATCGCCCAGGGCGAGCCCCACGATCGGCACGCCGAGCTTGGCAAGCGCAGCGACGAGCTGACTGAAGTAGCGGTTCAGCCCCCCGTTCCGGTACGAAGGGGACTCGAGCCCGATCGCAAGGACGCTTGGGACCTTTCCCTTGAGTGCAAGTCCGGCTTGGGAGCGAGACGCCCTACGGGTCGAGCCTCCGCCGGGGCCCTTGCGTCGCTGGTCGCTCGTCATTTCAGCGCAGTTCCGGCGAGAAGCCGCCGGTATATCCCGTCCACCCTGTCGGCGAGAGGCTCCCAGCCGAACTGCTCGGCGCTTTGCCGCGCTGCCTTCCCGTTGCGAGTGCGCAGCTCAGGGTCGGCGGCCAGCGCCGCGAATGCGGCGCCCACCTCACCAGCCTGGCGCCCGACAAGAATGCCAGCAGGATCACCCCCCCGGTCGATTAAGGCCGATGCGACACCCACTCGTGTCGACACGAGTGGCAATCCCGTCGCGGCAGCCTCAAGGAGCGCGAGAGAGAACGGTTCGTAGCTGCTGCCACAGACGAAGATGTCAGCCCCCTTGAAATAACGCTCCGGCTCCGGGCTTCGGCCGAGGAACCGCACCGCACCTTCCACGCCGGCCTCCGCTGCATAGGAACCGAAGCGACTCTCGTCCCCCGCCCCGAGTACCCAGAGTTCGAGCTGGCCGACAGACGAGCGGGCGATGGCTAACGCTCGGATCACGAGGGCGAGGCCCTTTCGGTCCCAATCGCCGCCGACGAAGAGCGCAACCGTCGCCTTCTCGTCCGTGCCTAGCTCCGCACGCACGGCCTGGCGGGCCGAGTTGTCCGGACAAAAGCGGTCGAGGTCCACTCCGTTTGGCGTCTCCAGGATGACAACGCCGGGGTACGCCCCGCTGAGCTCCTCCGCCACCTGGCGAGAAACCGGCGCGAGAAGCCGGACCCGTCCCGGGCGGTAGGACCATCGCTCAGCGCCGATGGCAAGGCACCGTAGGAGCGACGTGTTCAGGCGCCGAGGAAACGTGGACCCTTCAGGGGCGAGCCGACCGCTCGCGGCGGCGAATCCAGCGTGACAGAAATGCACGGACGCCACATCTGCTCGATTCGGAACCAGCGCACCACAGACGTGGACGAGATCGGTACGGGCCCTTCGGAGCTGGAGCGCCCCGAGCCCGTAAAAGAGAAGGAAGCGGAGCGGAATCGGCTTTGAGGGGAGCGGCACCCGTAGCCAATCGACCCGCCCCCGGAGGTCGTCGGCAACGTTGCTTGCGACAATAGTGAAGCGGTATCGATCGAGCAGACGCCTGACGACCTCGGCATGGACACGCTCCATCCCTCCACTGTCGTCCACCCGATGGGCCACCACCGCGATCCTCGGCCGATCCTCCGGTAGCTCCCTGCCCGACTGAATCATTTCGTTCATGCGACAGCGCGCGTGCGTCTTGCGTTTTCCCGTCGAATCGGCGAAAGAACCCACTCGGAAGGATGCAAGTGAGCGTTGCGATCCACCCAGCCGAGGCTGAGCCAGACGAGCCACGCCACCGAGTAAAGGTCGCCATTCAGCCACTGGTCGAGCGTGACGACGAGAAGTCCGAGTGCCGCAATAGCCAGCGCGTCGCGACGACGGGCAGCGAGCCGGTAAGCGCACAGCAATCCCTGGACGACTACGACGACATAGAGAAATACACCGAGAAGTCCGAGGCCCGTGCCCGCGTTGCCGAGATCACTCTCAGTACCGGCGTTCGCCGCTCCACCCAGATGCCCAGACGCCAGCGTGACAGAGCCGGTACCGTACCCGATCGGCTGCGAGAAGGCTGATTTGATGCCGTCGAAGGTCTCGGACAGGTGGCCTGGGAGCGAGGAATTGCTGCCGGTCGGATCAGTGATTCCGGAGATGTCGTGTTGCAACAGCGTCCCCGTGGGGTTTGCCACCGCCGACGTGGTCGTTTGCGCCGAGGAGAAGTGGCTCAATCCGATACCGAGCGCCACGACCGCCAAAGCACCCGCGAGCAACGCTATGCCAGGTCGTAGTCTCACCCGTGCCGCAGCCATTGATCCGAGGGCCGCAGCGGCGAGAACAAGCGATGTCCGCACACTCGAGAGTACGAGCGCGAATCCGACGAGACCGATCGCCGCAAGCGGAATCGGTAGGAACACGCGACGAACATTCCGAAGGCTAGACACCAAGACCACAAGGCCAACGCTGAGAAAGGCAGCGTATTCCTGGGCGGACGAGAAATTGCCGAAGGCCCGGGTGACACCGTTACCGACCTCGAGCGCGGTAAAGCCGTTCGAGGTGATCCAGCGCTCGTCCCAGGAGGGGAAGCCGACAAACTGCTGGAAGAGCCCGTAGGTAGCCGACAACACGGACAGCGCGGCGATGAGTCGAAACAGGCGCCGCAGCGTCACGTCGTCGAGGAGCGATCGTCCCACCCAGAAGGCGAGCATCGGCACGAGTATGAAGAGCAGCCCGCCCAGTCCGACGAGAAGTCCGCCTTGTAAAGGATTCAGCGTCTCGACGAGCACGAGCAGCGAGAGCAAGCCGATGGCATTGGCGAGAGGAGAACGCCTGCGTAGAGCTCCCCGACCGCACGCCACGACGAAGAGGAGCACAAGCACGGCTGGGCCGACGAGCAGGAACGGGTCGCCGAGCCCAGCGCTACTGCCGGAGCCGACCAGCCGCCGGACCATTCCGAGGGCGACGAGCCAGAAGGCAAGCCCGAGGATCGTCGAGCGTGGTGACATCCAGACCACCGCGAGCACGAGCGGACACACGGCGAGAGCGAGGAGGACGTGAAGTGAGACTGAGGCAGCGAGCAATGCGCCGAATAGTGCTGCGGCGAGCAGTCCGAAGAGGACAATCGTCTCGGCGGGCGCCATCCGGCGGAGTGTTCGTGGCGACAACGATCGCAGGCGCAAAGCTTTCTCGCCGAGCACTGCCAGAGACCTCGCCACCCGTGGAAATTACCTGCTCATTGATCTGTAATCAAATGGCAGACTCGACGGCGCAGGTGTCAACCTGGGGCCGTCGCGGGTGGCAGACTCGGCCGCTCGGGTACGAGCCGCCGGCGGCGGAACTCCCCGTCCACGTCGCCCCGGGGATTCTGCTCCCGAGGGACGAGTACTGTTTCGGGGCATGGCTCGAGCGACGGACGGCGAGCGCACCACGAGCGCGGGCGGGGGTCTGGCTGAGCGCGGCCTGGTCGACTACCTGCGTATCCTCTGGCGGCACAAGCTGTTGATCGCCATGACTGTAGTGGTCACTACGGGAGCCGCGGTGGGTCTCGACCACGTTAGGCACCGCACCTACCAGGGCACAGCGGAGGTCCTCTTCACCGTCCAGGGGACCTCGGATGCCTCCTCGACGACCGGCCTCACACCGGCGGACCTCGCCACAGATATCGAGCTCATCGGGAGCGGCCCAGTGCAGGCGGCAGTCGCCAAGCAGCTCCACGCGACCGCGCCAGGCTTCACGGCAACCGAGGTCGGTACCACCAATGTCGCCCAGATCGCTGTGCGGTCGGCCAGCCCAAACTTCGCGGCAGCGGCGGCAAACGCGTACGCCCGGGCCTACATCCAGGTGGCAACCCAGGGCTACCTCCAATCACAGGCCGCCGCCGAGAAGCAGATCCAGGTACAGATGATTGCCCAGCAGGAGCGAATCAACTCGATCTTGGAGATTCCCGGTTACGCGACCTCCGCCACCCTTCAAGCGCAGCTCTCTGGTTTCGAAGCAGGGCTCACTTCCCTTCAGGCACAGCTGGACCAATTGCAACTCAACACGGGACAGAATGGAAGCGCCGGGCAACTCGTCGTGCCGGCGGCCCCCGATCCGACGCCGGTCTCGCCGAAACGAGTCCAGGACGCTGTCATCGCGGTAGGTGTCGGCCTGCTCCTCGGCATTGGGTTGGCCCTCCTCCGCGAAAACCTCGATGACCGGGTGCGGGGCAAGGACCAGCTCGAGCAGCTCATCCCAGGAATCCCGGTCCTCGGTCTGATTCCCGTGATCGGCCATTGGCGCGACCGCAAGAAGCCGTTCCTCGTGACCAAATTGCATCCGAGGTCGCCGCCCTCGGAGGCCTACCGAGGACTCCGAACTTCCGTCCAGTTCATGGCATTGGAGAGTCCCACCAAAGTCCTCCAAATCACCAGCCCTTCAGCAGGTGCCGGCAAGACCACCACAGCGGCCAATCTGGCCTGGATCATGGCCGACGCAGGCCAGCGAATCGTCGTGCTCGACTGCGACCTGCGTCAGCCTCGAATCCATGAGTTCTTCGGCCTCTCGAACGACGTCGGATTTACATCGGTCCTGCTGGGAGAAGCAGAGCTCGACGACGCGCTGCTGGGGGTTCCAGACCAGCCGGGCCTTCTCGTTCTGCCAACGGGACCAGTCTCACCAAATCCCTCGGAGCTTCTCTCGAGCGCAAGGACCGAGCAGATCTTCAAGAGCCTTAGCGCCTACGCAGACATGGTCATTGTGGATAGCGCTCCGGTTCTGCCGGTAACCGATGCCGCTGTCGTGTCGACCCACGCCGACGCAATGCTCCTGGTGGTGTCCGCCGGAATGGACAAAGGCCGTGATGTAGTCCGGTCGATAGAGATGCTCGATCAGATCAACGCCCCGATTGTGGGAATCGTGCTGAACCGTGACCCAGCACCCGAGTCGTCCGCCTACTACCGATATGGGGACAAGGACAAGGACAAGGACAAGGACAAGGACAAGGACAAGGACAAGGACAAGGACAAGGACAAGGACAAGGACAAGGACAAGAGCGACGACAAGGCCAAGGTGGAAAAGAAACCCGTTGCCCTGGCCCTCACAAACGGCAACGGAAACGGCAACGGCAACGCCAACGCTGCCCATGACCTGAGCCTGGTGCAGAACCTCCCCGCCATAGAGGATGTAAACGCAGACTGGTGGCCAACTGGTCGGCACGCCAAGGCCCCACCGTCGCCGGTGTCTGACACTCAGACTGTCCTCGCCCCACTGACCGCCGACGCTCCCGTCCCTCCTCAGACTGGGGACGCTCCTCCCGAGTAGTGGACGTCGCCGCGCTCACCGTCACAACCTGTAGCGAGGACGGCGGACCCCGCGAGCGTTCCCTGTTACAGGTCGATCCCCAGCAACCGCGCACCGTCGGCCACCGGCCGGCCCGCCATCGCCTCCTCATCGAGGGCCCGCAGTGCTCCCGGCGTGTCGAGATCGTCGTCGAGCGCGGTGCGCACCGCCGCCAGCCCCACAGAACCGTCCCCGGCGGGTGCAGAGGACCACAACGCAAGGCGGGCCGCCGCTGCCGGCATCTCCTCGTCGGTGCGCCAGTCCCAATCCCCCCGGTAGTGGTGCGCCAGCAAGGCGAGGCGCACCGCGGCCGCGTCCCATTCCTTGCAGAGGTCGCCGACGAAGACGAGGTTGCCGAGCGACTTCGACATCTTGGTCCCGCCCAGCCCCACCAGGCCCACGTGGAACCAGAGCCGGGCGAAGCGCTGACCCGTCACCGACTCGGACTGCGCCGTCTCGCACTCGTGATGCGGGAAGACGAGGTCGCGCCCTCCCCCGTGGATGTCGATCGTCTCGCCCAGCTCACGCAGCACCAACGCCGAGCACTCGATGTGCCAGCCGGGTCGTCCCGGGCCCCAGCGAGACTCCCAGGCCGGCTCGTCGGGCAGCGACGGCTGCCAAAGGACGAAGTCGAGCGGGTCGCGCTTGTTCGGGTCCCCGGGATTGCCCCCGTGCTCCGCGGCCAGTTCCAGCATGCGGTCCCGGCCGTAGCCGCTGACGCGGCCGAACTCGGGGAAGGTGGCCACGCTGAAGTAGACCGACCCGCCCGACCCGTAGGCGAAACCACCTGCGAGGGCGTCGCCGATCAACGACAGGATCTCCGAAATGGCCGAGGTCGCCCGGGGCTCGGAGTACACCGGGAGGAGGTTGAGCAGCCCCATGTCGGAGTCGAAGCGCGCCATCTCCTCGGCCGCCAGGTCGAGGTAGTGGACGCCGAGCTCGCGGGCCTTGCGCAGGATGTCGTCGTCGACGTCGGTGACATTGCGCACGCACTTGGTCTCGTGCCCGGCGTCCTGCAGGCGGCGCTGCAGCATGTCGAAGTAGAGGTACACGGCGGCGTGCCCCAGGTGCGCCGCGTCGTAGGGGGTGATGCCGCACGAGTACATCGTCACGAGCGGCCCGGGCTCGAATGCCACCACCTCGCGACGCGCCGTGTCGTACAACCGCACCGCTAGAGACCGGCGATCCTCAGCGTCGAGTGCGCCTTGTGCCGGATGTTCAGGGTGATACAGACGGCGGTGAACGCCTCGATGGCGGCGGCCTGGCTCAGGCTCCCGGCGTCGAGCGGTCGCAACCCCGGCATCTGCTCCACCAGGGCGACCGTGGCCGCCGTCGCCTCCGGGTAGTCCGAACACACGAGCACGTCAGCTTCCAACCCCGATTCGAGGTTTTCCATTTCCGAGGCGGGCAGGTGGTGGAACGCGGCCACCACCAGGCTCTCCGGTACGGCGGCCTGGACGGCCGCTGCCACCGAGCCCCGGGGCGGGATCAGGGCCAGCATCTCGCGGCCCTCCTTGACCAGCGCATTGGCCATGGAGACCACGACCTTGCCGGCCAGCGACTCCCGCAGCGACCGCACGGTCGGGACGGCGCTGTCCCAGGGCGTCGCCAGGATCACGAGGTCCGCCGCGGCGGCGCCGGCGTTGTCCGCCCCGCCGAGCTCCAGGTCCAGGTCGGGCCAGCGAGCCACCACGTCCTCCGCCACCCTGGACGCCCGCTCCGCGTCGCGCGAACCGATCGTGACCCGGATGCCGGCCTCGGCCAGCCGGACCGCGACCCCGCGCCCAGCTGGACCGGTCCCACCGAGGATTCCCACGTGCACGCCCCTACCTTCGCATAACCTCCTGGCGCAGTGGGACTCCTCGACGGCAAGCGGCTCCTCATCACAGGCGTGCTGACCGACGCATCGCTCGCCTTCTCGGTGGCCCGGCTCGCCCAGGAGGAGGGTGCCGAGGTCGTGCTCTCAGGCGCCGGCCGCGCCCTGTCGTTGACCCGGCGCACCGGCGCGCAAGCTGCCCCACGAGCCCGAGGTCCTCGAAATCGACGTCACGTCACCCGAGCAATTGCGCGCCGCCGGTGCCGCGCTGGCCGCCCGCTGGGACCGCCTGGACGGCCTGCTGCACGCCATCGGCTTCGCGCCCCCTGACTGCTTGGGCAGCGGGATGTTCGCGGCCGACTGGGAGGACGTCTCGACGGCCTTCCAGATCTCGACCTACTCGCTCAAGGCGCTGGTCGACGCCTTCCTCCCCCTGCTCAAGGC
The DNA here is from genome assembly GCA_963741995.1 of uncultured Acidimicrobiaceae bacterium. Classification (GTDB taxonomy): domain Bacteria; phylum Actinomycetota; class Acidimicrobiia; order Acidimicrobiales; family RAAP-2; genus Bog-473. Next base: position 92,652 of record CAVUKI010000009.1, on the reverse strand, counting down.
GGCGGGAAAGGCCGGGGGGGCATCCGTGGTGGGCCTCGACTTCGATGCGACCGTGGCCTGGCCTGTCTACGACTGGATGGGCGTGGCCAAGGCGGGGCTCGAGTCCCTCTCGCGCTACCTGGCCAAGGAGCTCGGCTCCCGTGGCATCCGGGTCAATCTCGTGGCGGCGGGACCGATCCGGACCATGGCGGCCAAGTCGATCCCCGGCTTCAGCGCCTTCGAGGACACCTGGGCCGACCGCGCCCCGCTCGGCTGGGACGTGCACGACTCGACCGCCGTCGCCAAGGCCTGCGTGGCGCTCTTCAGCGATCTGTTCCCGATGACGACCGGGGAGATCGTCCACGTCGACGGCGGAGTGCACGCCATCGGCGGCTCCTCGTGACAGCACAGTTAACCCGGCGTTAACTTCACGGACGGCACCCCCCTTCGCCGTCAGCAGCATCAGCGCAGGCCAGGGGAACCCCTCCTGAGGAACTCCCGCTCCTCCGAACGTCCGCCCTGCCCTACCCCCATTGTGTGTTCGTTGTGCAATGACTAGGGTGGTTCGTAGAAGGACGGGAAGGCCAGAGGCGGGCGATGAGCATCTCGGATCCCAAGGTTGCGGGCAGGGGGACGGTCGATCGGACGGAGGTCGCGGACGCGCGCAAGCTCGCGACTGCACCCCCGTCCTCGGTGCAAGACGACAGAGGCGGCACCCCCGCTGCCTCACGCCGGCACACCATCAGCGACGGCGGTCTCACCCTCCTTCAGATCTCCTGCGACTTCGTCTGCGCCTGCATCGCATTGCCCCTCTCCCTGCTCCTTCTCTCGAGGTTCTCCTCGGCAAGCGTGAACGCGTCGGGCGAGTTGCTGACGGACATGAAAATCGACTCGCTGTTTCCCGTCGCGGTCGTCCTCGCCCTTGCCTTGGGCGGGGTCTACCGCATCGCGCACCGTCGCCTGCAACCGAGCGCGTTCCTCGAGTTGCGCGAACTCTCCTTCTGCGTCGGCTGCGGTTGCGTGCTCGCCCTGGCCATCGGAGAGTTCCTGCACGGCGTGTTCGGAACGGTGGAGCCCAACCCCACCCAGCTCGTCATGGCGGTCATCGTCACCATCGGCATCATCACCGTGGGACGCATCGTCATGCGCTTCTTCTTGCGTACGCTCACCACGACCCGGGTGCTGGTCGTCGGTTCGGGCACGACGGCCGATCGCGTCATGCTCGGCGTTCGGCAGGAGCCCTCCTTGACCCTGGTCGGACGTGCGGTCGACGATGACACGGTCGACGCGGGGGCGATCGGGAGGGTGACCGACCTCCCGGAGCTCTGCCGACAGCTCGGGGTCCATCGCATCCTGGTGGCGGCGAGCGAACATTCCTCGGCCGAGTCACTCGACATCTACCGCCGGCTGCAGAACTCCGTGCACATTGCAATAGTGCCGCGTTACTACGAGCTGATCAGCTGGCGGTCGCGCCTCACAGATCTCTCGGGCACGCCCCTGCTCGAGATCGCCCGGCCCCACCTGAGCGCGTGGGACAAGTTCTCTAAGCGGGCATTCGATCTGTGCATGAGCGCGGCGGTGATCGTCGCGTTGTCGCCGCTGTTCTTGATTGTGGCCATCGGCGTGAAGCTCAGCTCGCCGGGACCCGTGTTCTTCCGCCAGGTCCGCCTCGGCCGCTCCGCGGAGCCGTTCGCGGTCACGAAGTTCCGTTCAATGACAATGGACTCCGAGTCCGCTCCCATCGGAGAAGCGTCACCCGAGAGGGACGATCCCGACCTGCCACTGCACGAGCTGCACAAGAAGAAGGCCGAAACGGGCCGGATCACTCATTTCGGGGCGTTCCTGCGCCGGACCGGTGTTGACGAGATCCCACAATTCATCAACGTCTTCAAGGGCGACATGTCCATCGTCGGTCCGCGCCCGTTGGTGCCCAACGAATCCAACGTCGAGGGTTGGGCGACACGCCGCTTCGAAGTGCGACCAGGCATCACGGGCCTCTGGCAGGTCTCGGGGCGCAATGACCTGACCCGCAAGGACCTCGTGCAGCTCGACCACCTCTACGTGGCGTCTTGGTCGCTGTGGTGGGACCTGAAGATCATTTTCGAGACACCCATGACGATGGTCCGAGGTACGGGCGCCTATTGAGCAGGCTCACTCCCTTGAGCCTTTCGCCTCGACGACCGGACCGACTCCGGATCAGTGACCAGGTCTGGGGACCTCCGACGGTAGGTTGCAGGCATGAGTATGCGGGGCCACGCCATGGGAGGCGGCCGCGGTGGTGGCGGGTGGAGCGGCATGCGTTCCATGCGCCAGGACCGTGCCGTGCTCCAGCACAGGGTCAAGAAGGGCACGGCGCGCCGCATGCTCACCTTCGCCGTCCCCTACCGGGCCATCCTGGCCGTCTTCCTCCCCGTCGTCATCATCGACGCCGCCGTCGGCGCCGTCGGCCCTCTCATCCTGCGCGCCATCATCAACAACGGGATCGAAAAGCACGACGTCGACCTGGTCATCTGGCTGTCCCTCCTGGTGGCGGCCCTCGCGCTCGTCGACGCCGGCCTCGTACTGACCGAACGCCGCATCTCGGCCTACATCGGCGAGTACCTCATTTACGACATGCGCTCCAAGGTGTTCCGGCACATCCAGCGCATGCCCCTGGCCTTCTTCACCCGGACCCAGACCGGGGCGCTCGTCAGCCGGCTCAACAACGACGTGATCGGCGCCCAGCAGGCATTTACCGACCTCCTCTCCAACGTGGTGGGCAACTTCGTCACCGTGGTCATCGTCCTCGGCGCCATGTTCTTCCTGAGCTGGGAGATCACCCTGGCCGCCCTCATTTTGGTCCCGCTCTTCCTCGTGCCGGCCCGCTTCGTGGGCCAGCGCATCGGCTCGCTGACCAAGGAGGGCTACAACCTCAACAGCGAGATGAACATGGTCATGCAGGAGCGCTTCCAGGTGGGCGGGGCCATGCTGGTCAAGCTGCTGGGGCACCCCGAAGAGGAGGCGACAGCCTTCGAGGCCAAGGCGGGGCGGGTGCGCGACATCGGCATCTCGCAGGCCACCTACTCACGCATCTTCTTCGTCTCCCTCACACTGACGGGGGCGCTGGCCACGGCGCTGGTCTACGGATTCGGCGGCGTGGCCACCATCGACGGCGCCCTGTCGCTCGGCACGCTGGTCGCCCTGACCGCCTACCTGACCCGCCTGTACGGGCCGCTGACGCAGCTCTCTAACGTCAATCTCGATGTGATGACCGCCCTCGTCTCCTTCGAGCGCCTCTTCGAGGTCCTCGACATCGTCCCCATGATTGAGGAGGACGGCAACGCGGTCGACGTGCCCCGCGGGCGAGGCTCCATCTCCTTCGAGGACGTCAGCTTCACGTACCCGAGCGCGGAGGACGTCTCGCTCGCCTCGCTCGAGTCGGTGGCGGTCCTCGAATCGGGCGCCCGCAACGAGATCCTCCATGACGTCTCGTTCACCGTGGAGCCCGGTCAGATGGTGGCACTGGTGGGACCCTCAGGCGCCGGCAAGACCACCATCTCCATGCTGGTGCCCCGCCTGTACGACGTCACGGCGGGAACGGTGCGCCTGGGCGGCGTCGACGTCCGCCACGCCACCATGGCCTCCATCCGCGACGTGGTGGGCGTCGTGACGCAGGACCCCCACCTCTTCCACGACACCCTGCGGGCCAACCTCCTGTACGCCCGCCCGGAGGCCACCGAGTCCGAGCTCCTGGAGGCGATGGCCCAGGCCCAGGTCGGACACCTCGTCGGCGAGTTGCCCGACGGCCTCGATACGGTCATCGGCGAACGCGGCTACCGCCTCTCGGGCGGCGAGAAGCAGCGCGTCGCGCTGGCCCGCCTCATCCTCAAGGCGCCCGACATCGTGGTGCTCGACGAGGCGACGGCCCACCTCGACTCCGAGTCCGAGGCGGCCGTGCAGCGCGCGCTGCGCGAGACCCTGACCGGCCGCACCTCGCTCGTCATCGCGCACCGCCTCTCCACCGTGCGCGAGGCCGACGAGCTTCTCGTGATCGACGGGGGCCGCATTGTGGAGCGAGGCACCCACGCCAGCCTGCTGGCCGAGAACGGGCTCTACGCCGAGCTCTACCGCACCCAGTTCGCCGACCAGGAAGAGGAGCAGATCGCCTGACCGGTCGGCCGAGCGGTCAATCGGTCAATCGGTCAATCGCAACACCTGCGACAGCTGGTCGGTCTGCAGGACCGGCCGATGAAAAGTAGAATCTGTTCTCGTTCCCGGGGACGCCTCGGGCAACCGGCCGCCAATGAGGAGGAATCTCCATGCACAACGAACTGTGCGAACGCCTGGGTATCGAGTTCCCGATTTTCGCCTTCACCCACTGCCGTGACGTCGCCGCCGCGGTGAGCAACGCCGGCGGCATCGGAGTCCTCGGCGCGGTCGGCTTCAGCGCCGATGAGCTCGAGGTGGAGTTGACCTGGCTCGACGAGCACGTGGGCGACCGCCCCTACGGCGTCGACATCGTCATCCCCGGCAAGTACGAGGGCATGGGCGAGTTGGACCCGGTGAAGTTGGAAGAGGAGCTGCGGGCGATGATCCCCGACGAGCACCGCACCTTCGCCAAGAAGATCCTGGCGGACCACGGCGTGCCCGAGATCGAGGGCGGACCCCGGCGCGAGCTGCTCGGCTGGACGGCCGCCACGGCGGCGCCGCTGGTGGAGGTCATCCTGCGCCACGACAAGGTCAAGTTGGTGGCCAACGCGCTCGGCACACCCCCCGACGACGTCATCGCGCAGGTCCACGACCACGGGATGTTGATCGCTGCGCTGGCGGGTTCGGTGAAGCATGCGCTGAACCACAAGGCCGCCGGTGTCGACATCGTCATCTGCCAGGGCTCCGAAGGCGGCGGGCACACCGGTGACGTGGGCTCCATTGTGTTGTGGCCCGAGGTCATCGACGCGGTGGCTCCCCTGCCGGTGCTGGCGGCCGGCGGCGTGGGCTCGGGTCGGCAGATGGCCGCAGCCATGGTCATGGGCGCCGCCGGCGTGTGGACGGGCTCGTTGTGGCTCACCGTCGAGGAGGCCGACGTGCCGCCGAAGCAGATGGAGTCGTACCTCAAGGCCACCTCGCGCGACACGGTTCGCTCCCGCTCCTTCACCGGGAAGCCGTGCCGGTTGTTGAAGAACGACTGGACGGACGCCTGGGAGGCGCCCGGCAACCCCAAGCCGCTCGGCATGCCGCTGCAGATGATGGTGGCCATCGACTGTGTCTCGCGTGGCCACGCCTTCCCCGAGGAGGCCCGCGACGTGAACTTCAACCCGGCCGGCCAGATCATCGGTGCCGCGACCTCGGTGCGGCGGACCAAGGACGTCGTGCTCGGCATGGTCGAGGACTACGTCGATGCCCTCGACCGGCTCCAGGCGATGAACGAGGGCGTCACCACCTGACCTGACCCCGTCGGCCGCCGCGTGCCGCACGCGGCCCCACGCCGCCTCGCCCCGCTTGGCTTCGCCAGTTTTGTGCATCCGTTGCGTCTCTTCGTGACTTTCGGTTCCTGCAGCAAAACGATCGGCTGCCATACCCTGCTCAGACATGGCGGAGGAACGTGTTGTGCAAGGTGGCTGGATCCGTCGTGGTGCCGGCCCGGACGATCTCGCTCGAGGAAGCGGGCATAAGGCCGCGCGTCGATCCCCCGGCCTTCCTAGGTCCCGTCGTCACGATCGTTGCCGTCGACCGCATGGCGCGTTGACGTGCGACCGGTGGAGTCTTCGATGAGCGACGAGCCGACAGCGGAATCGCCGCCGCCCCCCGCGCCCACTGCGCCGCCGTCGTCGTCGCCTGCGGTCAGCATCGCCCCGGGCTGGTACTCGGTCGATCCGCAGACCAATGCCCAGGCGTACTGGGACGGCGAGCACTGGGCCAAGACGCGCCACTGGCGCGGCACCGGCTGGGTCGAGGACGCTCCCGAGACGGTGGCTGCGGGTGCCGGTGCATTCGCCGAACCCGGCTCTCTCGGCGCGTACCGTTTGAAGCCCCCTTCTCCGCGATACCAGTCACCATCGCAGCCTCCGCCCTCGATGCCCCAGCAGGCGTACCAGTACCGGCCCCACCGGCAATGGCGAGGCCGATGGCGCAGACCACGAACGGTTCGGCGGTCGCCTCGCTCGTCCTCTCGCTCGCCGGCTTCTTCGGGATCGGCTCGTTGCTCGGGATCATCTTCGGCTACAAGGCCCGTCGTGATATCCGAGCGTCGGGTGGCTACCAGGGCGGCGACGGCCTTGCTCTCGCGGGAATCATCATCGGCTACATCACGGGCGCGCTGTTCCTGCTCACGTTGGTGTTCTGGTTCGTGATCTTCGCCGCGGTCCACAACGGGCCACTGGCAGCGTCGTCGGCGCAGCAGAACGGGATCCAACAGTGCCAAGCCGATGTGCGGTCCGTCGAAGTCGCAGTGACCGCCTACGACGCGCAAAAGGGCACGAACCCCGCACCACCCGTTCCATGGAGTGCTGCGACCTATGCCAGCGACTATGGGCCCCTGACCTCAGGGGCAGACGGCGGTCCGTATCTGCACGTGCCGCCGGACACCACGGACTACGTCATTGAGTACGACTCCAGTGGCCATGTGTGGGTTGCCCCGCCCGGCACCTTCGAGTCCTCGTTCGAACTGAACCAGGGCTTCGACACCAATCCCAGCGCCTGCGCGGAAGCCGTCCCCGGCTGACCCATCGCGCAAAGCGGTCAACGGCAGTGGCACCATATGGTCAAGGCGGAGGAGGCCACCGATGGGTAATCGGACCAGGTCGCGACCACATCAACTTCTGACAAAGGCGGCGCTGCCGGCGGGGGTGGTCGGGCTGCTCGCTCTGGTCCCGGCCTGCAGCTCATCGTCGATCCGGCAAGTCGTCGCCACTACATCCACGACAACGGCGGCGGCGGTGCCCGTCACAGTGCCGAACCAGGAGCCGGCCGAGATCGTGGCCTGTGCGTCAAACGCCAAGGTTGTCGAGACTGCGCTCGCGGCCTACGACGCGGTCAAGGGCGCGTACCCCTCCCCTCCCTCACCGTGGAGCGCGGCCAGCTACGCGGCCAACTACCAAGCACTCACCGCGAGCGGTGATGGTGGCCCCTTCATGTCGACCGTGCCACCAACGACGTCCTACGTCATTGCATACGACGCGGCAGGGCATGTCTGGGTCACACCCCCCGGGATCTACGGCCCGTACAACCAGGGCCAGGACATCGAGGTGAACCCGGATACCTGCGACGCGGCCGTCGGATAGTTCTGGGTCTGCACGTCGTCCTTGTCGTTCTGGGACAGCTTTTGGCGACCTGCCGCTCCGCAGCAGCGTCCCGACGTCCCGGTCTCTTCACCTGTACCTATGGGAATAGGAGAATCTCCCTCATCTCCACCTCTGCCGGGCTCGGCCTAATGTCGCCGGCATGGATCTCCATGAAGCGCTGTACACGACCCGCGCCATGCGCCGGGTCCGGCCCGATCCCATCCCCCACGACGTCCAGGCCCGCATCCTCGATGCGGCCATCCGGGCCCCGTCGGGCGGCAACCAGCAGAACTGGCGTTTCCTCTGGGTCGACGACCCGGCCAAGAAGGCCGCGTTGGCCCCGCTCTACCAGCACGCCATGGGCGAGCTCTGGAAGACCGTCTACAAGGACCAGCTCGAGGCGGCCCACGCCGATCCCGATTCGCCCGATTCCGTACAGATGTTCAAGGTGCAGCGCTCGGCCCAGTGGCTGGCCGACAACTTCGAGACGGTGCCGCTGTACCTGTTCCCGTTCAGCCAGTACGACCCGACGGGGGGCTCCATCTATCCCGCGGTCTGGAATGCCATGCTCGCCGCCCGCGCCGAGGGCGTCGGCAGCTGCCTGACCGCGCTGCTGCAGTTCTTCCACCCGACCGAGACCTTCGAGATCCTCGGCGTGCCCGACGACCAAGGCTGGATCCTCTCGGGCACGGTGAGCTTCGGATACCCCACCGGGACCTGGGGCGTGGCTCAGCGCCGACCGGTCCATGAGGTCGCGTACCGCAACACCTGGGGCACCGAGGTCGGCTTCGAGGTACCCGAGCCCCTGTGGCAGGGCTGACCGAGCTCACGGTGCCGTTCGCCGGCACCGTGCTCCGCGTGGACGTCGTCCCCGGCGACCAGGTGCGGGCGGGCGCTGTCCTCGTCGTGCTCGAGTCCATGAAGATGGAGCACGTCATTGAAGCGGCGGTGGCCGGGACGGTGCGCGCCATCGGGGTGTCGGTGGGCGACGCGGTGCAGCCGGGAGACGTGCTCCTCCTGCTCGACGAGGACGAGTCGGTGGTCGGAGACCTCGACGCGGCCGAGAACGTGGTCGCCCAGCCGAGCGCCGGGGAGCGTCCCGAGCTCGCCGAGCTGCGCACCCGTGTCTTCGCCACCCTCGACGCCGGTCGTCCAGCGGCCACCGAGCGGCGACACGCGGGCGGGCGCCGGACGGCCCGGCAGAACATCGAGGACCTGTGCGACCCCGAGAGCTTCGAGGAGTACGGCGGCCTCGTCATCGCGGCGCAACGGGCACGCCGCAGCACCGAGGACCTCGTCGCCAACACGCCGGCCGACGGCCTCGTGGCCGGCATCGGTCGGGTCAACGGCGACCTCTTCGGCAATGAACGGTCCCGCTGCGCCGTGCTCTCGTACGACTATTCCGTCCTGGCCGGCACCCAGGGCCAGATGAACCACCGCAAGAAGGACCGTCTCTTCGGGCTCGTGGAGCGTCTGCGCCTCCCGGTCGTCCTCTTCGCCGAGGGCGGCGGCGGCCGGCCCGGCGACACGGACATGGCCGTCGTGACCGGGCTCGACACGGAGGCCTTCGCGCTCTTCGGCGCGCTGAGCGGGAAGGTGCCCTTGGTCGGCATCGTCTCGGGGCGCTGCTTCGCCGGCAACGCCGCGCTGCTGGGATGCTGCCACGTCATCATCGCCACTCCCGACGCCAACATCGGCATGGGCGGCCCGGCCATGATCGAGGGCGGCGGGCTGGGCGTGTACCGCCCCGAGGAGATCGGGCCGGTCTCGGTGCAGGTGCCGAACGGGGTCGTCGATGTCCTCTGCGCCGATGAGAAGGAAGCCGTCGAGGTGGCCCGCCGCTACCTCTCCTACTTCCAGGGCGACGTGCGGGACTGGACGGCGCCGGATCAGGAACGGCTGCGGGACGTGGTGCCGACCGACCGGCGGCGTGTCTACGACATCCGGCGGGCGCTCGAGCTGCTGGCCGATGAGGGGTCGGTTCTGGAGCTGCGGCCGACGTTCGCCCCCGGCCTGGTCACCGCGTTGGCCCGGGTGGAGGGACGGGCGGTCGGGGTCATCGCCAACAACCCGATGCACCTGGCCGGGGCCATCGACGCCGCCAACGCCGACAAGGCGGCCCGCTTCCTGCAGCTGTGCGAGGCCTTCGGACTGCCCATCCTCTCGCTGTGCGACACGCCCGGCTTCATGGTCGGGCCCGACGCCGAGGAGACGGCGCTGGTGCGCCACGTCAGCCGCATGTTCGTCGTGGGGGCGTCGCTGACGGTGCCGTTCGCCTGCGTCATCACACGGAAGGCGTACGGGCTGGGCGCCCAGGCCATGGCCGGCGGCAGCTTCCGCCGCCCGCTGTTCACGGTGGCCTGGCCCAGCGGCGAGCTGGGCGGCATGGGCCTCGAGGGGGCGGTGCGACTGGGGTTCCGGCGTGAGCTCGACCTCATAGACGACGCCGACGAGCGGGCGGCCGCCTTCGACGCCATGGTTGCCCGTGCCTACGAGCACGGGAAGGCCGTACACGTGGCGGAGCACTTCGAGATCGACGACGTGATCGACCCGGCGGTGACGAGGCGGCGCTTCGTGCACGCCCTCGAGACGGCGGGACGACCGGGCCCCGGACCGGCCGGCGGTCGACGACCCTTCGTGGACACGTGGTGAGACGATCGGGACGATCGGGACGAAAGAGATGGGAGAAGACATGACGACGGAGTCGGAGATGGAGACGGAGATCGACCGCCTTGTCGGCGCCATGACCCTCGACGAGAAGGCGTCGCTGACCGCCGGCGCCAACATGTGGTACCTCCCGCCCGTCGAACGGCTGGGCATCCCCGCGCTCAAGGTGTCCGACGGCCCGTCGGGCGTCCGCGGTGACAGCCTCATCGGCCGGCGCTCCCTGTCGCTCCCCTGCGGCACCGCCATCGGATCGACGTGGAACCCCGACCTCGTCCGTGACCTCGGTGCGGTGCTGGCCGCCGAGGCCCGCTCCAAGAACGTGCACGTGCTGCTGGGGCCGACCGTGTGCATCGTGCGCACGCCGCTCGCCGGACGGACCTTCGAGTCCTTCTCCGAGGACCCCCGCCTCACGGCCCGGATCGCAGGGGCGTACATCGAGGGCGTGCAGGCGGGCCGGGTCGCCTGCTGCATCAAGCACTTCGCCTGCAACGACCAGGAACACGAGCGGATGACGATCAGCGCCGAGGTCGACGAGCGGACTTTGCGGGAGATCCACCTCGTCGCCTTCGAACACGCCGTACAGGAGGCCGGCGTCTGGTCCGTGATGACCGCCTACAACAAGGTCAACGGCGTCTACTGCGGTGAGCAGCCGGACCTGATCGCCGGGGTGCTCCGGCGGGAGTGGGGCTTCGACGGGTTGGTGATGTCCGACTGGTTCGGGACGCACTCCACTTCGGCTGCGGCGCGGGCCGGGCTCGACCTCGAGATGCCCGGGCCCTCGGCCTGGCTCGGGCCCTCGCTGGCCGCCGCCGTCCGTTCCGGGGAGGTCGACGAGTCGGTCGTCGACGGCCAGGTCCGCAACGTGCTGCGGCTCATGGGACGGGTGGGGATCCTGGGTGGGTCGAGCGTCCCCGACGAGATGGAATCCGACGATCCCGGACGCCGGGCGGTGGCCCGCCGGGCCGTGGCCGAGGGCACCGTGCTGCTGGTCAACGACGGGTTGTTGCCGCTGGACCCCTCCAGCGTGGGCAGCATTGCGGTGATCGGACCCAACGCCGGCCTGCTGGCCATGGGAGGCGGGAGCTCCGAGGTGACCCCGCATCGGCGCCGCCGCGTGGACGAGGCCTTGGCGGAACGTTTTCCTGGCGTCGCCATCGCCACGGAGGTCGGCTGCCGGATCGACCGGGGGCTCCCGCCTCTCGACCTGCGCCTGCTGAGCGACGAGACGTTGCGGATCTCGTACTTCGACAACCCGGACCTCTCGGGAGATCCGGTGGCGACGGGCGAGGCACACACGGCCCGGGTCCTGTGGATCGGTCCGCCACAGCCGGACCTCAGGGTGGGCGCCTGCTCGGTCCGGCTGTCGGCGACGTTCGTGCCCGAGGTGTCCGGCGCATGGCGGCTCGGCCTCGAGAGCGCCGGACGGGCCGTGCTCCAGCTCGATGGCGCCGTCGTCGTCGACAACTCGGACCCCGTCCGCGGGTCGAGCTTCTACGGCGCGGGGAGCGAGCCGGTCGAGGTCACGCTCGACCTCGCCGCCGGCCACTCCTACGAGCTGGCCGTCGACGTCTGGCCGCGCTCGTCGTCGTCTCCCATCATGGGGGCGCGCATCGGGGCGTCGCCGCCGGACACGGGTGACGAGTTCGATCGTGCGGTCGCCGCCGCCGCCGAGGCCGACGTTGCGCTGGTCGTCGTCGGTTCCAACGGCCAATGGGAGTCCGAGGGTCACGACCGCCCCGACCTCTCCCTGCCCGGCCGCCAGCGGGACCTCGTCGAGGCGGTGCTCGAGGTCAACCGGCGCACCGTCGTGGTCATCAACGCGGGCTCTCCCGTGGAGATGCCCTGGGCCACCCGGGCCGGCGCGGTGCTCATGGCGTGGTACCCGGGCGAAGAGGGCGCGGACGCGCTGGCCGACATGCTGGCCGGAGTGGCCGAGCCATCGGGACGGCTGCCGGTGACGTTCCCGGCCCGGGTGGAGGACGGGCCGGCCGGCCTGGGAGTCGAGGGAGAGCGGTATCCAGGGGTGGAGGACAAGGTGGTGTACGGCGAGGGCGTGCTCGTCGGCTACCGCTTCTACGAGACGACGCGTTTGGCGCCGCTCTTCCCGTTCGGCTTCGGGCTCTCGTACGGCGACATGCTCCTCGAAGACGTCGCGGTTGAGGCGGACGGGGTCTCGGTGACGATTGGGAACAATGGGACCCGACGGGGCACCGAAGTGGTGCAGGTGTACGTGCGCTCGCCCGAGTCACTAGTCCGACGCCCCGACCGCGAACTCGTCGGGTTCGCCAAGGTCATCGTCGACGCGGGCGCACGGGAGACCGTGCGCGTGCCGTTGGGCGCTGACGCCTTCCGCTACTGGGACGTCGACACCCACGGGTGGCGATCCGACCCCGGCCGCTATGAGGTGCTCGTCGGCACGTCCTCCCATGACATCAGCGCGAGCGCCGAGATCATGTGGGAGGGAATGCCGGCGTCGTGACCGAACGTCCCTGGATATTGACCTGGGACCGCCTGCTGGTCGAGCCGCGCCGGCCCGAAGTCATACGGGAACGCAGCAACGCCCACTGGTACGCCGTCGCCGCGGTGTGCATCGGGGCGTTCATGGGCCAGCTCGATGCGTCCATCGTGACGGTGGCCCTCCCCACCCTGCAGCACACCTTCGGCGTCTCGGTCGGAGCAGTGACCTGGGTCGGCCTGTCGTACCTCCTCGTCCTGGTGGCGACCGTCGTCGCGGTCGGGCGGTTCGCCGACATGTGGGGCCGCAAGCTGCTGTACGTCTACGGCTTCGTCATCTTCACCCTGGCGTCGGTGCTGTGCGGGTTCGCACCGGACCTGCCGGCGCTCTGCGGCTTCCGGGCACTGCAGGCGATCGGCGCGGCAATGCTGCAGGCGAACAGCTTGGCCATCATCGTGCTGGTCGTTCCCGCCCGCTCGCTGGGGCGGGCCATCGGCCTGCAGGGCGCGGCCCAGGCCGTGGGCCTCGCCCTCGGCCCCACGATCGGTGGGTTGCTCCTGGCGGCCGGCGGCTGGCGCCTCATCTTCTTCGTCAACGTCCCTTTCGGGGTGTTCGGGGCCGTGGCGGCGATCCTGCTGGTGCCCCGGAGCCGCGATCTGCTGGCGCGGGTGCGCTTCGATTGGACTGGGCTCGGGTTGTTCTTCCCGGCGGTGGTGGCGCTCGTATCGGCGATCTCGTTCGGGGCGCAGCTCGGCTGGAGCTCCGGCCCGATCATCGGGCTGTTCCTGGCGGCTGTCGTTCTGATCGGACTGTTCATCTGGCACGAGCGTCGGGACCGCGACCCCATGCTCGACCTCGGTTTGTTCCGGAATGCCCGCTTCTCGACGGGGATCATCAGCGGGGTGGGCTCGTACCTGGTGATGTTCGGCGTCCTGCTGCTGATCCCCTTCTATCTGGAACGAGGGCTCGGGCTGGGGGCGGCCCGAGCCGGCCTGGAGCTCATGGCTATGCCGTTGGCCTTCGGCATCGTGGCGCCACTGGCGGGGCGACTGGCGGACCATGTCGGCGCCCGGCCCCTCACCGTGAGCGGGATGGCGCTGGTTGCACTTGGCCTGGCCCTTTTGGGCGCCACCCGGCCTTCGACCCTCTGGCTCCTCGCCCTGCTGGCCGTGATCGGGGTGGGCCTCGGGCTGTTCACCTCTCCCAACAATGCCTCCATCATGGGGGCCGCACCGGGCCAACAGGCCGGAATGGCCTCCGGCGTCCTCAACATGTCGCGCGGGATGGGGACGGCGTTGGGTCTGGCGGTGACGGGCACCATCTTCGTGGCGGCGGGGGGCGACAGCGGCGGCACGAGTGGGGCGCAGCATGCGTTCACCGTGACGGCCTCCGTCCTGGCCGCGGTCGCCGCTGGCGCCGGGCTCGTGTCGGCGTTGCGCGCCAACGGGACCTTGGCCGACGCCACATTGTCTTCGGTCGAATAGCCGACGTTCCTCCGGCGTGCGGGACCGTTCTTCCGTCGATGGCCCAGACATCCACACTGCCGGCGTCAGCGCTCGGTGCCGGCAGTGTGGCTGGGCTCTCGACGGAGGAAATCGCTGGGGAGCTCGACGATCTGTTCCGGATGCGGGCCGCGATCGATGGGCGCATCGTGGAACGGCTGGCCGAGCTCGACCGGCGCCAGGCCTACCGCGACGAGGGGGCGACCTCCACCGAGGCCTGGGCGCTGGAGCGCTTCGGGGTCTCGGCCCCGAGCGCCCGGGCCTACGCGCACGTGGGCGAGAAGGCCCCGGATTGCCCGCACCTGATGGGGTCGCTGTGCGCCGGGGAGATCTCCTTTGACAAGGTCAGGGCGCTGGCCGACGTGGCGACGCCCGAGACCGACCGTGAGCTCTGTGACCAGGCCCAGGAGTGCAGCGTCCGCGAGCTGGCCGACATCGCCCGCATGAGGGCCAGGCCCACCACATCCGTTGGGCGCTCGGCGCACGAGCGCCGGTCCCTGCGTTTTCACGACGGGTTCGGCACCGTGACGGTCCAGCTGGCGCCCGAGGCCTACGCCGAGACCAAGACGTGTCTCGAAGCCCGGGCCCGCCACGTCGCCTCCGACGGGAAGACCCCTTGGGACCAGCGCCGCTGTGACGCCTTCTTAGAGCTGATCCGCTCCTCGGGCCCCGGGGGCGCCACCGGGCCCAGTCCCTACTTCGTCGTCGCCCACGTCCCCCTCGACGCCCTCCTCGACGAATCAGGCCAGGAGAGCACCCTGGGCGCTGAGCTCGAGCTCGGTGGCCTGATCGATGGGCCGACCGTGCAAAGACTCGCCTGTGACGCCACCATCGCCATCGCCGTCGACGACGACGTCGGGCACACCATGTACGAGGGCCGGGCCCGGCGCTTCGCGACGCAGGCCCAGCGCCGAGAGGTGCGGCGAAGAGACCGAGCGTGCCGCTTCCCGGGCTGTGCCAACGTGACCTTCACCAACGTGCACCACATCGTGGCGTGGAAACCCGGTGGCCGCACCGACCTCGACAATCTCGCGCTCCTCTGTGAGTTCCACCATCATCGGGTGCACTCCAGGGGATGGACCGTGTCCGGCGACGCCAACGAGGAGCTGACCTTCCTCGGCCCGAGGGGCCGGGTCATGACCTCGCGGCCGTCCCCGCTCTGGACCAGGGCCACGGCGGGGCGCACGACGCCGGCGGCTGACCACCCCAAAGGTTGAACCACGACCAAGGGGCTAGACCCGGTCGAGCTCCAGCATCTTGATGGCGTTGCCCCGCAGGATCTTGTAGGCGGTCTGCTCGTCGAGGCCGGCGCAGAGCTTCTCGATATAGGCCTCCGAGTACGGCCACGTCGTGTCGGTGTGGGGGTAGTCGGTCTCGAAGCAGATGTTGTCCTCGCCGACCTCCTCGAGTGAGCGCAGGCCGTGACGGTCTGCCGTGAAGCAGCCGTAAATGCGGCCGTAGTACTGGGTGGAGGGCGGCACCGGGATGCGGTCCTTCGTGTGCATCCAGGAGTCGTGCTGCTCCCAAACGGTGTCGGCCCGCTCGAGGACATAGGGGATCCAGCCGATCTGGCCTTCCGAGTAGGCGAGCTTGAGCCTGGGGAATCGCAGCAGCTTGCCTGAGAACAGCCAGTCGGCCAGCGAGGCCATGGCGTTGTTGAATGCGAGGGTGCCGCCGACTGCCGCGTGGCTATCCGGCGCGGCGGCGGGGTTGGATGACGACGATCCCACGTGCATGCAAAGCGTCACGCCGTAGTCGTTGCACACCTGGAAGAGCGGGTCCCAGTCATCGGTGTTGATGCTGGGGAGCCCCAGTCGGGTCGGGATCTCGCTGAAAGCGATGGCCCGGACACCACGCTCGGCGTTGCGCGTGGTCTCGGCGGCGGCCAGCTCGACGTCCCACAGAGGGATGAGGCAGAGGGGAATGTTGACGCCGTTGGTGGGTGCGCACCACTCCTCCACCATCCAGTCGTTGTTCGCCTTGACACAGGCGAGGCCGAGCTCCTTGTCCTTCCCCTCGTAGAAGGTCTGACCGCAGAAGCGGGGGAAGGTCGGGAACGGGAGTGAGCCGTCCGTGTAGTTGAGCGCCAGGTCCTTGACGCGCTCGTCACGGTCCCAACATCCCTTCCGCATGTCGTCATACGTGATGGCGGTCATCGTCATTTGCGACCGGTCGAAGACGAGGTCGCCCATCTCGTCCTCCGTGACGGAGGCGTCCGGGATGGCCACGAACTTCTTGTTGACGTAGATCAGCTGGTCGTCGTAATACCAGGCATCGCCCCACTCACCGTCGGGGTCTTCGTGCATGTCGTACTTGGCGCCCGAGAGGTGCGTGAAGCTCCCCCACCGCGTGCGCTCGACCCGGGGTCCCCGCTCGCGCCACTTCGTCGGCAGCCATGTCTGCCACACGTGGGGCGGCTCGACAACGTGATCATCGACGCTGATGATCCTGGGCAACGCCATGGCTTCCAGGGTACCTGAGACCTGACGCTGGAGTCAGGGAATGGGGGCGTTGGCAACCACCGCGACGTCGCGGGCATCTACCAGGTACAACGCATGGCCGGGGCAGCGCCGGAGCTCACGGTCCCGGTCGCCCCGGCGTCGGCGTCGGCGTCGGCGTCGGCGTGCCGTGCGGGGCCATCTGCTCCCCCGCCGGCCCTTGACCAAGTCGGGGGCCTGAGGCCCTCCCGTACGATGGGCGGGTGCCGCCCTCGTCCGACGACCGACCCGAGGGCGACGACGGCTCCATCTCCATAGAGGAGATCGAGGATGCCGTCGTCGACGGCGACAGCCCCCTCCCGGCCCGGAGCGGCACCGCCCGGGCGGCCCTGTCGCACCGCACCTTCCGCATCGTCTTCCTGGGCGCCTTCGCCTCGAACATCGGCACCTGGATGCAGAACGTGGTCCTCGGTGCCTTCGCCTACGACCTCACCCACTCGGCCACGTTCGTGGGCATCATCATCTTCGCCCAGCTCGGGCCGACGCTGGTCCTGCCCATGGTCGGCGGCCTCCTGGCGGACAAGATCGACCGCAAGCGCTTCCTCATCATTCTGTCGGTCGAGCAGCTGGTGTTCTCGCTCGGGGTGGCCCTCGTGGCCGCCTCCCCCCACCCCTCCCACGTCCTCCTCGTGATCATGGTGCTCGGAGTCGGCTGCGGCAGTGCGATGTTCGGGCCGGCGTACGCGGCCGTGCTGCCCGGGCTGGTGGGCAAGCAGGACCTCCCGGGCGCGATCTCCCTGAACTCGGCCCAGATGAACGCCTCCCGGGTCATCGGTCCCGTCATCGGCGGCCTCCTGTACTCACTGGTCGGTCCGGCCTGGATCTTCGCCGGGAATGCGGCGACCTACCTGTTCGTCATTGCGGCGCTCATGCTCGTGACGCTCCCCTCCGTGCGGCAAACGCCGACAGGGGCCAGCCGCTGGCGGCAACTGACCGCCGGCATCACGGTGGCCCGCCAGGACAGGGTGGTGGGCCGGTGCCTGGTCACCGTGTTCGTGTTCTCGCTGCTGGCCCTGGCCTTCATCGGGCAGATGCCGGTGGTGGCCGCCCACAACCTCGGCATCAACCTCTCGAAGTCGGCCGACTACGGCATCCTGTACGCCTCGTTCGGCACGGGCGCCCTCCTCGGCGCCATCTCCATCGGGACGGTCTTCGCCCGGACCTCCAAGCCGATGCTCGTGCGCGTCTGCCTGGTGGGCTATTCGGTGGCGCTCTGTGCCTTCGCGCTGCAGCGCAGCCCCGTGCCGGCCGACGTGGCCGTTGCCATCACGGGCGCCTTCTACTTCGCCTTCATCACGGCGTTGAACACGACGTTGCAGGCCCGGGTCCATGAGCAGGTGCGGGGCCGGGTCATGGCCTTGTGGATGATGGGCTTCGGCGGGACCGTCGGCGTGGGGAACCTGATCATCGGCCCGGTGGTGGAATCGGTCGGCATCACCAGCGTCCTGCTCTTCGGCGCCGCGGTCGCGTTGGGTCTGGCCTGGTACGCCGACGTGCGGCCGCCGCCCGAGGTTCAGGTCGTGCTGGGGGCCGAACTGGCCCAGTAGACCTCGCGCAGGGCCTTCTTGTAGAGCTTGCCGTTCTCACCCCGGGGCAGGAGATCGGTGAAGTCGACCGTGCGCGGGCACTTGTAGTGGGACAGGTTGGCCCGGCAGAAGGCGATGATCTCGGCTTCGAGCTCCGGCCCGGGCACCACGCCGGGCGCCGGCTGGACCACGGCCTTGACCTCCTCGCCCATTTCCTGGTCCGGGACGCCGAAGACCGCCACATCGGCCACGGCGGGGTGCAGCACGAGGACGTCCTCGATCTCCTGCGGGTAGATGTTGACCCCGCCCGACACGATCATGAAGAGCTTGCGATCGGTCAGGTACAGGTAGCCCTCGTCGTCGACGTGCCCGACGTCCCACAGCGTGGACCAGCCCTTGTCGTTGAACGTCTGGCGCGTCTTCTCGGGATCGTGGTTGTACTGGAACGTGGCGGCGCCGGTGCGTCCGGCGAAGTACACCACGCCGTCGTCGCCCACGGGGAGGTCCTCACCGTCGTCGCCGCACACGTGCACCTCGCCCCAGATGGCCCTGCCCACCGAGCCGGGGTGCGTCAGGGCCTCGGCGGCGGTGATCCACGTCATGCCCAGGCCCTCGGTGCCCGAGTAGTACTCGTGAATGACCGGCCCCCACCAGTCGATCATCCGGCGCTTGACCTCGGGCGCGCACGGCGCCGCGGCGTGCACCACCGAGCGCAACGAGGAGAGGTCGTACTTGGCACGCACTTCGTCGTCGAGTTTGAGCATGCGGACGAACATGGTCGGGACGAACTGGGCATGGGTGACCTTGTGCTGCTCGATGAGCGCCAGACAGCGCTCGGGATCGAAGTGCTCCATGACCACGACCGTCCCGCCCATGCGCTGCGCCGTCATCGACCACACCAGCGGGGCGGAGTGGTACAGGGGGGCGGGGCTCAGGTACAGGTCCCCCGGGCCGAAGCCCATGATCCCGCCGAGCATGCCGGAGAGCACGACGTCCGAGCCGAAGGGCTGACCGCCGAGCGGGCGGCGGATCCCCTTGGGGTGTCCGGTCGTACCCGAGGAGTAGAGCATCGCGGAGCCCTCGACCTCCTCCGCCAGCGGCTCGGCCGGAGATCCGGCGACGAACTCGTCGTATGAGGTGTGGCCGGGGGCGGGGGTGGCACCGATCATGAGCCGCAGTTCCACGTCGGTCGTCCGAGTCAACAGCTCCGTGGCCAGGGGTGCGAGCGCCGCCGCGGTGATGAGCGTGCGGGCGCCACAGTCGACGACGATGTAGGCCGCCTCGTCAGCGGCCAGGTGCGTGTTGACCATCGTGTAGTAGAGACCGGACCGCTGGAGCGCGAACGCCACCTCGTGGGTCCGGTCGTCGTTGGGCAGGAGCACCGCCACGTGGTCCCCGGGCCGCAGCCCGTGCGCGAACAGGGCCTGCGCCAGTCGGCTCGAGCGCTCCTCGAGCTGGGCGAACGTGACGACGTTGCCGGTGGAGGTGATGACGGCGGCCCGCTCCCCGTCGCGGGCGGCATACGTCGCGGGGCGGAAATGGGTTGGGGGACTGGCGTCGTCGGGGCTCACCGCCCTCTTCTAGCCCACGGGACGGGCGCCACGCCCCTCGGAGCTCATCCCCGCTTGGGCGACCACTCCCATCGGCGAAGGCTGATGATGACGCCGGCGACGCCCCAGAGGGCCATCACCAGCACGTCGTTCCATATCGACGCGCCCGGGATCCCGTTGAACGAGTCGACAGAGGCGACGATCAGGTGGCGTATGGGGAAGAAATTGGTGAAGGTCGACAGACCGGAGCCCGGCTTGACCGGGAAGTACAGCCCCGAGAGCGCCACCAGGATGAAGAACACGAGGCTCACGACCGGGCCCGCCGCATCGGCATTGGGCACCAACGTGCTGACCCCGACCCCGAGTGCCGTGAAGCTGAGCATGCCCACCACCACGACGAGCACGAACGCAGGGATGTCCTGCGGTCCGTGCACGTTGTAGCCGAAGCGACCGACCAGCAACATCAAGACGATCTGGATCAGCGCAATGATCATGGAGTTGATGAAGATGGCCGCCAGCAACATCCACGTCGGCAGCGGGCTGAGGCGGAGCCGCTTGAGCAGCCCCATCTCGCGCCGGTTCACCATGGTGATGGCCAGGATGTTGAAGCAGGCCGCCATGATGCCGTAGGCGGCGAAGGCCGGGAGGTAGTACTGGCCGAGGTTGATGTGGGCCAGGTAGCCGACCGTCGAGTGTCCCGAGGTGGACAGAAAGATCACGATGAAGACCACGGAGAACCCGATCGTCAACACTGCGCCGATCGGGTTCAGCCAGAACGAGAGCTGCTCGAAACGGACCTGGCGTGCGACGAGCCTCAGGTCGCCGACACCTCTGAAGGATCCCTTGACCGGCAGCTCGGTCGCGCTCAAGGTCGCACTTCCCGCTGGACATCGGAGCCGTTGCCCCGCCGTGGCCCGGCCCCTTCCGTGAGCCCGAGGTAGATGTCCTCGAGGGAGACCCGTAGCACCGACAAACCCTGCAGCGCGTGGTGACCGGCCAAGGCCCATCCCGTCAGGTCGTGCAGGACCTCGAGCTCGTCCTCGGTGTGGATCTCGACGAGGCCGTCGCCCGACGGCTCGGCCGGGACGGGGAGCGAGTCCATCGTCACCCCCTCGGGCAGCCGGAAGCGGATCGTCACGGCACCGAGGTCGCGGCCGGCGATGGAGGTGGGGCTGCCACTGGCGACGATCTCCTGGCCGAACAGGACGGCCACCCTGTCCGCCAGCGCCTCCACTTCGTCCATGTAGTGGGTCGTCAGCAGCACGGTGGTGCCGGCGGCAGCAAGGAGGCGGATGAGATCCCATGTCTCCCGCCGCCCCGAGGGGTCGAGGCCGGTCGTGGGCTCGTCCAGGAAGAGGAGGTCGGGGTTGCCGATGATCCCGAGGCCGACATCGAGGCGGCGCTGCTGGCCGCCCGACAGCCGTTTGATGCGGTCGTCACGCTTCTCTGTAAGCCCGATCAGATCGATCACTTCGTCGACCGGCCGAGGGTTGGGGTAGTAGCCGGCATTGCGGGTCAGGACCTGGCGCACCGAGTAGTACGGCTCGACCGCCAGCTCCTGCAGCACCACCCCGATGCGGGTGCGCAGCCAGCGCTGCGTGCCGTGGTCGGCAGGGTCGACGCCCAACGTCTCGACCCGCCCCCCGGTCCGGTCGCGAAAGCCCTCGAGGATCTCGACGGTGGTGGTCTTGCCGGCTCCGTTGGGTCCGAGAAGGGCGAAGACCTCCCCTCTTTCCACCTCGAAGCTGACGTCCCGCACCGCCACGGTGTCCCCGTAGGACTTGGACAGGTGTTCCACGCTTACGGCCGGCATCGCCACCCTGAGTCGGCGTGCACGAGACCCACCCCGGCCACCATGGCGTCGACGCTACCGGACCAGGGTGGTACGGCCCGGCGGCACGACTAGGAGGCCGCCGGGACCTCCTGGGCGGAAGCAGCCCGGCGGCCCTCCTCCTGCGACTCCACGACCTTGTCGAGGAGATCGCGCAACTGGCGCAACTCCGACTGCGACAGGGCCGAGAACGCCGCCGGGGGCACGGAGAGCACCTTGTCGATGTCGTCGGCGACGGCCCGGCCGGCGTCGGTGAGCACGATGATCTTGACGCGCCGGTCGTAGGGCGCCGGCTCCCGGCGGGCCAGGCCCCGCACATCGAGGTCGTCGACCAGGGCGGTGATGTACGAGGGGTCGACCCCGATGCCGCGGGCCATCTCGCCCATGGAGACGCCGTCGTGCTTGCCCAGCCGCATCAGGGTCTTGATCACCCCGGGCGACAGCTGCAGCCGGACCCCGAGCGCGGCCATGCGCTCCACGTGCTCGCCGTCGAAGGCCACCCGGCGCAAGCGCTCGAAGGCATCCTCGGCCGCTCCCATCCCGCGATTGTCCCACCGGGGAAAGTATTTGACAACTCCATACCTTTGAGTATTATGAAGTATTCCCATGGCGACGTCGTTCACCCTGTCCCCCGAGCTCCGCCGCACCTCGAGCGTGGTCGTCCTCGGATCGATCATGTCGATCCTCGACACCACCATCGTGGCGGTGGCCCTGGCCACGCTCGGCCGGGACTTCCACGTGTCGGTCACCACCATCCAGTGGGTGGCCACCGGCTACCTCCTGGCACTCTCCATCGTCATTCCCGTCACCGGATGGGCGGTCGACCGCTTCGGAGCCAAGTTGGTCTGGATGACGTCGCTGACCCTCTTCATCATCGGCTCGTGCCTGTGCGGCATCGCCTGGTCGGCCAACTCGTTGATCGCCTTCCGGGTGGTCCAGGGCATCGGCGGCGGCATGCTGCTCCCGGTCGGCCAGTCGATCCTGGCCCGCGCCGCCGGCCCGCAACGCATGGGCCGCGTCATGAGCATCATCGGTGTCCCCCTGGTGCTCGGGCCCATCATGGGGCCGGTCATCGGCGGGCTCATCGTGTCCAACTTCAGCTGGCGCTGGATCTTCTACATCAACCTGCCGATCGGGATCGTGACGCTGCTGCTCTCGAGCCGGTGGCTGCCGAAGTGGGACACCGACGAGCGCTTCGTGTCGTCCTTCGACACCCTCGGGTTCTGCCTGCTCTCCCCCGGGCTGGCGGCCCTCGTCTACGCCCTGGCCGAGGTCGGCACGACGGGCAGCTTCACCAGCACATCCGTAGTGGTGAGCTTCGTCCTCGGCGTCGTACTGATGGCCGGTTTCATCATCCACGCGTTGCACATCAAGAACCCGTTGCTGGAGTTGCGCCTCTTCAAGGACCGCAGCTTCTCCATCGCCAACATCTGCATCTTCATGCTGGGCTTCACGCTGTTCGGCTCCATGTTCCTGCTGCCGCTCTACTACCAGATCGCCCGGGGGCAGGAGGCGTGGGTGGCAGGGTTGCTGATGGCGCCGCAGGGCATCGGCGCCGCCTGCGTCATGCGCTGGGCCGGCAGCATGACGGACCGCGTCGGGCCGCGTCGCATTGTGCCGTTCGGGATCTTGTTGATGGCGGCGGCGACCGTCCCCTTCGCCTTCGTCACCTCGTCGACCAGCGAGGTGCTCCTCGCCGGCACGCTCTTCGTGCGCGGCATCGGCCTCGGGCTGACGATGATGCCCGTCACGGCGGCGGCCTACTTCGGCCTCAACCACGCGGAGATCCCCAAGGCCAGCACGACCATGAACATCGTGCGCCAGGTCGGTGGCTCGGTGGCGACGGCCCTCTTCGCCGTGGTGCTCGAACGCCAGATTGTGACGCAGCTCGGGCCGGCGGCGGCCAAGGCCGGCGGCAGCGCCGGCGTGATCTCGTCGGCGGGGACCCTGCCGCCGCAGGTCGCCGACCCCGTGGCCGCCGCCTTCGCCCACACGTTCTGGTGGGCCGTGGGAGCCATCCTGCTCGCGTTCATCCCGACGCTGTTCCTGCCCAACCGCGCTGCGGCCGCCCCCGCTGCCACGCCCCCGGCCGAGGGAGACCACGACGTGGACGCCGACGACGCTGCCGGCAGCGGCACGGGCACCGGCACGCCCATCGCCGGAGCGATGCTCGACTGACCGCACGACCCGATCACCTCCTGGCCGAGCTGACAGCGCAGCTGTCCCGGGGCGGATGCGTCGCGGCGGAGGAGGAAGCGCGCGAGCTCGCCGCGTGTGCGGGCGGCGATCAGCCGTTGCTGCACGCGCTGGCCGAGCGGCGCCAGGCCGGGGAACCGCTGGCCTGGATCACCGGCCGGGCCGACTTCGGCGACCGCAGCGTGCTGGTCCACCCGGGGGTCTACGTGCCCCGTTGGCAGAGCCTGGAGTTGGCCCGTCGCGCCGCCGCCCGCCTCCCCGCCGACGGCACCGCCATCGACCTGTGCACCGGGACCGGTGCGGTGGCCGCCGCCCTGCAGGCGGCGCGGCCGGGGGCCCGGATCGTGGCGACAGACCGCGACAGCCGTGCGGTCGCGTGCGCGCGGGCCAACGGGATCGAGGCGTACGGGGGTGACCTGTTCGCCTCCGTGCCGCCGTCGTTGCGGGCGGTGACCGACGTCGTCGTGGCCGTGGTGCCCTATGTCCCCTCCACCGAGCTGCACCTGCTCCCCCGGGACACGCTGGGATTCGAGGACGCAACCCACTACGACGGCGGTCCGGATGGCCTCGACGTGCTGCGGCGCGTCGTCATGGAGGCGTCCGGCTTCCTGCGCCGGGGCGGTGCGCTGTTGCTCGAGTTGGGTGGCGACCAGGCCGATGTGCTCGGTCCCACGCTCCATCGATCCGGGTACGCCGCGGTCGAGACCTGGTCCGACGAGGACGGCGATCCGCGCGGCCTGGAGGCGACGTTCGGCTGACGCCGCCGCTCAGCGACGGGCGAAGACCAGGGCCACCGACGTGCGGTCCACCACCCGCCAGCGAGCGTCGTGGGCGAGGTAGAGCGCCAGCGGCGTGTCCGGAGCCCACACGACATAGGAGACATCGTGGGCGGACAATACGGGGTCTGGGTTCGTGGTCACGTTCGTCACGGCCATGAACTCGGTGAGCACAGGGCCCTCGAAGAGGTCCGTGCGCCCGTCGACGAAGGTGGCCCGGTGGCGGGCCACCGAGTAGTCACCCCAGGTGTACTGCGTGAAGATCCGTCCCCGGTGCGCGCTGAGATAGTTGAACGCTGCCACGGGTTGCGACGCCGCCACCTGTCCGGCCGGGACCGCGGGAATGGCCAGGATGACGATGGCCAGAACCACCAACCCCCCGCCCGCCCAACGCCGGGCCGTCGTCCCCCACGGTGCCCACGCCGGCAGCGTCGCGGCCACACCGGCGGCGACGACCATGAGGTACACGGCCAGTCGCTGGGTCTGGATCGCTTCCACGAAGAGGAACAGCCCGAGCGAGCCCTCCAGGAGAGGGATGCGCCGGGTCCGGAGACACACCACCAGGACGGCCAGCGGAACGCAGTAGACGAGCAGCGTCATGACGGAATGGAAGTTGGGAGAGTTCCACTCGCTGATGTACTGCGCGATCTGGCCGTTCCGCGCCACGGCGGCGTCGTAGGCCAGAAGCCCCGGGCCGTAGGGGGTGACGCACGCCGCGGCCACGCTCCCCAGCAGGGCCAGGGTCAGCGACCCGGTGCGGGGCGACTGGTTGATCCCACCGAGCTTGTGCACGACCCGCTCGGGGATCAGCGACCACAGCAACTCGATGGCGAGCACGAAGAGGCCCAGCAGGATCGACCCGTGCGTGTTGACCCAGAGAAGGCAGAGCAGGGGAAGGAGGACGAGCCAACGCGGATTGGCCCGCGCCTTGGTCAGGAGCAGGAGCTCGAGGGGGAGCCACACCAGAGAGAAGTCGAGCCCCCGGTCACCCGCCACCACCCCGGCGATGCCGATGGCGAGCAGGATGACGATGGCGGCCACCCGACCACCCCGCGCCCCGAGGGCCCGGGCGTAGGCCGCGCTGGCCACGAGACACAGTCCGCCGAGGACGATGGCGTAGAGGCTGTAGGCCGCGTTCCCGAAGGTGCGGAAGAGTGTGGCGAGGGCGATCTCTGATCCCCACTCGTCGGTCACCCAGCGACGGTGCGACTCCGTGTAGCTGAAGGGGTCGAGGCCGATGAAGGCGTGGTGAGCCAGCATCCACTGGCCGGCCGCCAGCGACCAGAACTCGTCGTTGGTCAGATCGTGGGCGCGCGCCACCGCCGCGAAAAGGGCGATGCCGATGACGATGCCGATGATCTCGATCGCTCGTTGGGGCAGCCGGCGTCGCGTCGGCGCAACGTCCGGCGGTCCCGCTCGCTGAGCGGCGGCGCCGGTCGTCGGCATATCGACGGTCTCGACGACCCGGGCGCTCGCCTGCACTGCCCCCCCTCGAACCGGTCCCCCACCGGTATCCCTCACTGCACGGTACAACGCGTCCCGACACGCCGGCGTCGCTGGACGGTTGCGATCCCGTCGCTTCGTTCAGCAGGTCGGCTGCAGGACGAGCGCCTTGACCAGCGAGGGCCACTCGTAGACGACGCCGCGCACCCAGGCCCAGAATCCCGGAGGCGTGACCGCGACCTCCAGCACCTGGCCCGAGTAACAGCGGCCGATGCGCAGACGCGCCCTTGTGGCCTGCGTCGTCGGCATCACCACGATGACTCGGCGCCAGTGGTACACCGCGGCGAGACGCGCGATGGCGCGGCCCTCGCCCTGCGTGGACAGCGGGTCGGCCCGGAAGCACAACAGGTGCGCGGAGGGCACCTCGGGGAGCGAGCGCCGGCACGAGTAGCGGGGCACCAGCGACAGCACGATGGTCGGCGCGAAGTGTTCCCGGGCGAGTGCGACTCCCTCGTCGAGGGGCCCGGCGCCGTTGCCGCCCAGGACCACGATGGCGTTCGATCGCTGGGGCGCGTTCACGTCCGGAAAGACGAAGAGGCGGAGCGTCAGCGCGACGAAGGCCAGCACCACCACGAGGATCACGGCGGCCACGAGGCGCGACCGTGTCGTGTGCAGACCGACCACCGGGGCCATTGTGGCAGCCGACCGCCCCACGCCGCCACGCCCGACGTCCGGCGTCCGGACAGTTCGCCGGGCGATACACTGTGTGCCGTGCGGTAGACCTCGACGCGTCCGACGGTCGCACCACGCTGCGACCACGTCCATCCGCCGTCGTCCCGCACTGTCCCGGAGCCCGATGCCTCCTCCCGCCGCCGCCGCCGGCGTACACGCGACACTGGTCGCTCGCCACCTGCACCATCGAGCGCGGGGGACACATCGTGCTCGACGACGTGTCCTTCTCCGTCGGGCCCACGGCCTGCCTCGGCGTCGTCGGCCCCAACGGGGTCGGCAAGTCGACGCTCCTGCAGATCCTGGCCGGCCTGTTGGTCCCGCTCGCCGGGGAAGTCAGGGTGGATCCGCCCGCGGCCACCGTCGGGTATCTCAGCCAGGAGCACACACGAACCGGCAGCGAGACCGTCGGCGCCTCCCTCGCCCGGCGGGTCGGGGTGGCGGGCGTCGAGGCGGAGCTGGCGGCGGCCGCCTCCGGACTTGGCGCCGGAGGAGCGGAGGCCGAGGATCGTTACGCGGTCGCCCTGGAGCGCTACGAGGCGGTCTCGGCCGGGGACTTCGAGGCCCGCCTCGTCAGCGCGTGCGCGCAGGTGGCGCTCCCACCCGACATCGCGGGGCAGCCCGTGTCGACCCTCTCCGGTGGGCAGGAGGCCAAGCTGGCCCTCGCCGCCACCCTGCTGGCCCGCTTCGACCTCACCCTCCTGGACGAGCCGACGAACGATCTCGACTTCGACGGCTTGTCCCGCCTGGAGGACATCGTGACCCGGCGGACGGGCGGCATGGTCATCGTCTCCCACGACCGGGCCTTCCTCGAACGGACGGTGACCGACGTCCTCGAACTGGACGAGCACTCCCGCCGCGGCACCGTCTACGGGGGCGGTTGGGCGGCGTACCAGAGTGGGCGCGCCGCCGATCAGGCGCACGCCGTCGACGACTTCGCGGTCTACGAGTCGCAACGAGGCGAGCTGCGGCGGCGGGCCCAGCGCGAGCGCCAATGGGCCACCACCGGGGTGGCCCGGGAGAAGAAGCATCCCCGCGACAACGACAAGGCGCAGCGGAACTTCCGTATCGAACGCACGGAGACCCTGGCCGGGCGGGCCCGACGGACCGAGCGCGCGCTCGACGCGCTGGAGGCCGTCGAGAAGCCCTGGGAAGGCTGGGACCTCCGCTTCACCATCAGCGAGACCACGCGGTCGGGTGACGTCGTCGTGCGGCTCGAAGATGCGGTGATCGAGCGGGGCGACTGCACGCTCGGCCCCTTCACCCTGGACATCGCCTGGGCCGAGCGCGTCGCCCTCGTGGGTCCCAACGGGTCGGGCAAGACCACCCTCGTCGAGGCCGTGCTCGGGCGCCTGCCCCTCTCCGCCGGCACGCGGCGCCTGGGTCCGAGCGTCGTGGTGGGCGAGCTCGCCCAGGACCGCCGCATCCTCGGCGACATTCCCAACCTGGCCGAGGCCTTCACTGCTGCAACCGGTCTCCCCCCCGACCAGGCTCGATCCCAGCTGGCCAAGTTCGGGCTCGGTGCAGACGCGGTCCTCCGCCCCGCGTCGACCCTCTCGCCCGGCGAGCGCACCCGGGCCGAGCTGGCCGCCTTCGCCGCGTTGGGTGTCAATTTCCTGGTCCTGGACGAGCCGACGAACCATCTCGATCTCCCGGCCATCGAACAGCTCGAGGCGGCTCTGCAGGACTACGGCGGAACGCTGCTGCTCGTCTCCCACGACCGGCGCCTGCTCCAGGCGGTCACCACCACCCGCCGGGTGGAGCTCCCCGGCCGTGGCGAGGTGTTCCGAGGCCTGCGCCAGGGCTGAGGGATCCCCTCGTTCCGAGTCGAGCCGGCCCGTCCCTCACGCGAAGCGCTCCCGCAGCGCCACCTCGGCCGCGGCGACGCCGCACATCCCATGGACGCCACCTCCCGGGGGGGTCGAGGCCGAGCAGAGATACGCGCCCTCGACCGGCGTCCGGTAGGGGTTCCAGCGTGCCACCGGCCGGAAGACCGTCTGGCGCAGGGTGGCCGCGCCGCCGTTGACGTCCCCGCCCAACAGGTTGGGGTTGTGCGCCTCCGCCTCGTCGGCGGTGCGCACCGTGCGGGCCAGCACCAGGTCGCGGAAGCCGGGGGCGAAACGTTCGATCTGCGCCTCCATGCACTCGGTCATGTCCACCGGAGAGTCGTTCGGCACGTGGCAGTAGGCCCACAGCGTGTGCTTCCCCTCGGGCGCCCGCGTCGGGTCGACCACGCAGGGTTGGGCCACCAGCACGAAGGGCTGCTCGGCGTGCCGCCCGGCCCGCACCGCCGCCTCGGCGCGCGCCACCTCGTCGAAGGTGCCACCGACGTGGACAGTGACGGTACGCCGGCAGGCCTCGGCGGCCCAGGGCACGGGACCGTCGAGCGCCCAGTCCACCTTGCAGGTCCCGGGGCCGGGCTTGAAGCGCGCCCACGGCCTGCCGGCCCGGCGGGAGAGCTGCGCCCCGGCCAGCGCGACGAACGCACGCGGTGAGGTGTCGAGCAGCACGGCGCGCGCCGGCGGGAGTTCGGCCAGGGTGGTGACGGGACTGTCGCAGTGCACGACACCCCCCAGTCGGCGCAGCTCGGTGGCCAGTCCCTGGGCGATGGCCGCGCTCCCTCCCGCCACGACGGGCCAGCCGACGCCGTGGCCGAGCGCGGTGAGGAGGAGGCCGAAGGCGGAGGTCAAGGGCGCGGTCAGCGGCTCCATGGAGTGCGCCGCCGCACCGGCCAGCAGGGCCCGCGCCGCATCGGTGCTGAAGCGGCGGGCCATGTGCTGCACCGACGGCGTCCCGACCAGCGCGAAACGGGCGAGCGCCAACGGGTCGCGCGGCACACTGCGCATCGGCCCCAGGACGTAGGGCACGATGCGGTCGAGCCAGTCCACCAACGGGCCCACCAGGTCCTGGTAGGCCGCGGCGTCGCCGCCGAGGTGGGCCGCCGTCTCGCCGACGTCGCGGTACAGCGCGGCGGCCCGCCCGCCGCCGAGTGGATGGGCGAACGCCACCGCGGGCTGGCGGAGCACGACGCCGAGTCCGGCCAGGTCCAGCGAGCGGAAGAACGGTGAGGCCACCAGCGTTGGATGCACCGCCGAGCACACGTCGTGACGGAAGCCCTGGAGGGTCAGGGCCTGGGTGCGGGTCCCGCCTCCGATCGTCGGCTCCCCCTCGAAGACCTCCACCCCGAGACCGGCCCGGGCCAGCGTCAAGGCGGCGGCCAGACCGTTGGGCCCCGACCCGACGACGACGGCGTCAGGACCCGGCATGCACCGACGTTACCGACCACCACCCGGGGACACCCGACAGACCGGTGCAGGGTCCCATTGGCGCGACGGCCGCCGGGTCAATAGGTTGCGCTCGTCGGCCGGACGCGCCCCACGCGCCCGCCCGGCCCACACCACACGAGAAGGGGTCCCCATGGCAGAGGTGCACGGAACCTGCGAGCCGCGTTTCGAACCGGTCCGCCGGACGCTGGCCGAGCAGATCGACACGGGAGCCGACCTCGGTGCCTCCGTCGCCGTTTTCCTGCACGGTGAGCCCGTCGTCGACATCTGGGGCGGCTGGGCCGACGCGGACAAGACGCGGCCCTGGAGCGCGACACCATCACCAACGTCTGGTCCACCACGAAGACCATGACGTTCCTCGTCGCCCTCATGTTGCACGATCGCAAGGAGCTCGACTTCCACGCGCCCGTCACCACGTACTGGCCCGAGTTCGGCGCCAACGGCAAGGAGCGGATCGAGGTCCGCCACATCATGGGGCACACCGCCGGGCTGAGCGGCTGGGACGAGCCGCTGGTCGCCATGGACCTGGCCGACTGGGAGAAGTGCACCTCGGCCCTGGCCGCCCAGGCGCCGTGGTGGGAGCCCGGCACCGGCTCGGGCTACCACGCCGTGACCCAGGGCTACCTGATCGGCGAGATCGTCCGCCGCATCACGGGCGAGAGCATCGGTGCCTGGTTTGCCCGCGAAGTGGCCAAGCCGCTCGATGCGGACTTCCACATCGGCCTGCCGGCGAGCGAGGACCACCGCGTGTCCAACGTCATCCCGCCGCCGCCGATCGACGTCGCCGCCATGGAGGGCCAGGTGTCCGAGCTCATGCTGAAGACGTTCATGAACCCGCCCATCGACGCCACCATGGCGCATCACGAATGGTGGCGGCGCGCCGAGATCCCCGCCGCCAACGGCCAGGGCAATGCCCGCTCGGTGGCCGCCATCCAGTCGATCATCGCCGGACGGGGCGAGGCCCGCGGTGTGCGCCTGCTCTCGGCCGAGGGCACGGACCCGATCTTCGAGGTGCAGGCGGACGGCATCGACAAGGTGCTCGGCGTGCAGGAACGCATGGGCATGGGCTACGGCCTGAGCAACCCGCCCGAGATGCCGCTCGGTCCGCGCGCCTGTTACTGGGGCGGCTACGGCGGCTCGGTCATCATCAACGACCAGGATGCGGAGCTCTCGGTCTGCTACGTCATGAACCGCATGGAGTCGGGCCTCGTCGGTGATCTGCGCGGCACCAACATCGTTGCCGCCACCGTCGAGGGGCTCGCCTCTTAGGGCAACACCGCCTCTGAGGGCAGCACCGCCTCGGCTTCGACCTCCACCTTCCAGGCGGGGTCCAACAATCCCGCCACGACGACCATCGTGGCGGCGGGCCGCACGTGCCCGAGGAACTCGCCGTGCACCGTGCCGACGGCTTCGCCGTCAGCGGCCGACGTGATGAACATGCGCGTCCGCACGACGTCGTCGAGCGACGCGCCGGCCTCGGCCAGCGCCGCCGCAATGATCTCGAAGCACCGTCGCGCCTGAGCGCCGGCATCGTCGGGACAACGGCCGCCCGGCACCACCGGGCCCGTGCCCGAGACGATGACGCGGTCGCCGACCCGGACGGCCCGGCTGAAGCCGATGGTGGCCTCGAAGGGCGAGCCCGACGAGATGCGCTGACGCTCGGCCATCCCGGCATCCTCCCACCCCGGGCCCCCGGCTCGGCAACGGCCGGTACGCTTGTGCCCATCGGAGGTCGGATGGGGCGGAGTCGGCGGCGGATCGGTGTCCTGGCGGGATCAGGGGTGATGGTGGTGGGTATCGCCGTGCTCGTGGTGGCCGCCGTCGGCGTCTTCTCCGGGACTCCGGCCGCGCCGAGCAGCACCCACCACGTCGCGCTCCCCACGACGACTACGACCACTTCTCCGAGAACGACGACGAGCACCCCGGCGGCGCCGGCGCCCGCCGGCCCGCCGGCGAGCACGCTCCTGGCCACGACAAAAGGTGCCATCCCCGGCTACGCGTCACCCGAATCCACCGCACCCTCCATGACCGTGCCGGGCACGTGGTACGGCTACCCCTCGGTGCTGCCCGTCATCACGACCGAGCCGGGATGGCTCTACGTCCGCCTGGCGCAGCGGCCCAACGGTTCGACCGTCTGGGTGCACCAGAGTGACGTGACGATGTCGAGCACGCCGTACTCCGTCATCGTGAATCTCACGAGCATGCATCTGCAGGTCTTCGACAACGGCGCACAGATCTTCGACTTCCCCGCCGGCATCGGTGCGCCCGACGATCCCACGCCCCCCGGGCAGTACTTCATGCCGATGCAGTATCCGCCCCCCGGGCCCGGCTACGGCCCCTTCGTGCTCGTGACGTCGGACCACTCCGACACCATCACCGACTGGGAGAATTCCGGCGACGCCGTCATCGGGATCCACGGGCCGATCACCTCGTACGACGACGCACTGATCGGGACGACGGGCGCCGCCATTTCGCACGGGTGCATCCGGCTGCACGACGCCGACCTGGCGCAGCTTTCGATCATCCCGGCCGGCACGCCCATCGACATCGTCAGCTGAACCCTCCTCGTCGGGAGTCGGGCGTCGGGAGTCCAGGGTCAAGGTCGGCGCAGGGGACTCAGGAGCAGGACCAGGGCCGATGCCCGCCGCGTCACATCTCCCCGGTGCGGCGGGTCTCCTGCACCGACGCCTGACGCGAGCCCGCAGGAGGAATGCCAGCGATGGACGACAAGACGGAGCGCTTCGAGGAGCAGCGGGCTCACCTGCGCGCCGTGGCCTACCGGATGCTCGGCTCGCTCAGCGAGGTGGACGACGCCGTCCAGGAGACCTGGATCCGCTTCGACCGGACCGACACCGCCGACGTCGAGAATCTGCGCGGCTGGCTCACGACCGTGGTTTCCCGGGTGTCGCTGAACATCCTGCGCTCCCGGCGTACCCGGCGCGAGGACCCGATGGAGCCGCACATGCCCGATGTGATCCTGGACCGTCCCGGGGAGACCGATCCCGAACATGAGGCGCTGCTGGCCGACTCCGTCGGCGTCGCCCTCCTCGTCGTGCTCGATACACTCAGCGCGGCCGAGCGGCTGGCCTTCGTCCTCCATGACATCTTCGCCGTGCCCTTCGACGAGATCGCCCCCATCATCGAGCGCTCTCCTGAGGCGGCGCGCCAGCTCGCCAGCCGGGGCCGCCGGCGCATCCAGGGCGAGGCGACCATGCCCGACGTCGACGAGGAGCGTCAGCGCGAGGTGGTCGATGCATTCCTGGCCGCCTCCCGCCAGGGCGACTTCGACGCGCTCCTTGCCGTCCTCGACCCCGATGTCGTCGTCCGGGCCGACCAGGGTGCCGTCCGGGCCGGGGCGGTGGGCCCCGTCGGTTCGTCGGGCCCCGTGCGCGGGGCGGCAGCGGTGGCACGCCGGGCCATGGCGTTCGCCCAGATCGGCCTGTTGCTGCATCCGGCGCTCGTCAACGGTGTCGCCGGCGCCGTTGCCACGCGCGACGGTGTCGCCTTCTCGGTCGGTGCCTTTACGGTGCGGGGTGGGAGGATCGTCGCCCTCGACATCCTGGCCGACCCGGACCGCCTGCGCGCCCTCGACCTGACCATCCTCGGCCCCTGAGCGTCAGACCCCGAGGTCGTCGAGGTAGGCGCGGGCCCGGGCGAAGCTTGCCCTCGCCTCCGGCACGCCGGCGCTGACCAGTCCCTGCCAGCCGTGCACCATGCCGGGCCACGACTCCGCCGTCACGGCCACGCCGGCATTGCGCGCCGCCCGCCCCAGCGCCTCGGTCCCGTGCCGCATGGTGTCGTCCTGCCCCGCCGGTAGGTAGAGCGGAGGCAGTCCCGACACATCGGCGTAGACCGGCGAGAGCCGGGGATCGTCCAGCGCCAACTGACCCGCCGCGTACTCCCGCCCCCGGTTGCGGACCCAGGCCGCCGTGAGGAACGGATCGCTGTTCGCTCCCCCGCTTTCGACGGCGTCGGGCACCGCGAGGTCGAACCAGCCCGAGATGGAGAGGAAGCAGGCCGGCAGCGCCAGCCCCTCGTCCCGCGCCTGGAGCAGGGCGCCCAACCCCAAGAGGCCGCCGCACGAGTCGCCGCTGACCACCATGTGAGAGGGGTCGACTCCGCCGGCCAGCAGCCCGCGGTAGGCGGCGAAGCAGTCACGGTGGGCGGCGGGAAAGGGATGTTCGGGGGCGAGCCGGTAATCCGCCATCACCACGCGGGCCTCGAGCTGCTCGGCCAGCATGGCCCCGTAAAAGTGGTAGTCGTCGAGTGGGCAGGACACGAGGCCGCCACCGTGGCAATGGAACACCACGCGGTCACGCCGAGGCTGGCGCTCGTCCTCGTACCAGGCACATCGCACCCCGCCGAGCCCGACCTCGGTCACCCTGACGTGTGCGGGCACCGGGTGCCCGTGAAACGGCGCCAGCATGGCCCGCACGTCCCGGTAGTCGGCCCCCGGATCGGCGAAGTCGCCCGGCACGAGGGCGAGGATCTCCATCAGCTCCCGGCTGGGCACCCGAACCTCAGGCCAGCTCGTAGTCGGCCAGGTCGGGCTCCCGCGTGCGGGACCAGTACGTGTGCAGGTCGAAGGGCCAGTTCTGTGTCACGCGCCCGTGCGCGTTGCGGTACCAGGTCGGGACGTCCGCCACGCCCCACACCATGCCGCGCGTTGCCCTCCTGCATCTCGCGGCCATAGCGCTGGTGCACGTCGCGCCGACAGGACATCGTCCGGTGCCCGTCCTGGAGCATTCGCCCGATCGCCTCCACGGCGTAGCGCACCTGGCACTCGACCATGATGAGGATGCTGCCGTTGATGACCAGATTGGTGTTGGGCCCGTAGAGGAGGAAGAAGTTGGGGAAGCCGGGCACCGTCATGCCGAGATAGGCCTGCGCGTCACCGTCCCACTCCTCGGCGAGCTCGACGCCCTCGGAGCCGTAGACCTTCATGGGCGCAACGAAGTCCGACGCGCTGAACCCCGTCCCGTAGATCAGGACGTCGGCCGGATGCTCCTCCCCGTCGTGTGTCCGCACCCCGTGGGGCGTGATCTCGGCGATCGGCGTCGTCACCAGGTCGACATCGGGACGGCTGAGTGCCGCCGCCCAACGCCCGTCGTCACGCAGGGCGCGCTTGGCGAAGGGTGGGAAGTGCGGGACCATCTTCTCGAAGAGCGAGTCGTCCTCGACCTGGGCCCGCAGGACGTCGAGCAGCATGGAGCGCACGAAGTCGTTGCCTGCGCTCACCGCCTCGGTGTGCCCGTCCCATTCGGGATCGACCCGGGCGGCTGCGAGCAGCCCCTCGTGCAGGAGCCAGAACTGCCAGAGCCTGTCCCAGCGCCCGTAATTCGGCAACAGCCGCAGCAGGGCGTGGAACTCGGGCGGGAACGGGTTGCCGTAGTTGTCCGTCGGGAGCAGCCAGGGAGCGGTGCGCTGGAAAACGTCGAGGTGGGCCACCTCCCCCGCCAGGTGGGGGACGAACTGCGCCGCGCTGGCACCGGACCCGATGACCCCGACACGTCGTCCGACCAGCTCCACCGTGTCGTCCCACGCGGCGGAGTGGAACGACGGGCCGGCGAAGCGCTCCTGGCCGACAATGGCCGGAAAGGACGGGCGGTTGAGCTGCCCCACCGCGCAGACGATCCCGTCGACCATCTCGGTCCTCTCACTCCCGTCGGCGTCCCGCAGGGTCAGCGACCACTGCCGGGCGGTGTCGTCGAAGCGGGCCTCTGTCACCTCGCTCCGGAAGTGGATGCACTCCCCCAACTCCAGGTCCTTGGCGGTCCCCCGGAGATAGGCCAGCAGGTCGGGCTGGGCCGAGAAGCGGGAGACCCAGTCGTTGCTCTGCGCGAAGGAGAAGCTGTAGAGCTGATTGGGGACGTCCACGCGGCAGCCCGGGTAGACGTTCTCGAGCCAGGTGCCGCCCACGTCGTCGTTCTTCTCGAAGACGGTGACCGCCACCCCGGCCTGGCGGAGCCGGTGCGCCGCGGCCAGCCCCGACGCGCCCGCCCCGATGACAGCGCACCGGAAGGCGCCTTCGACGTCGGTGATGCGCCACGAGGGCTCCCGTGGGTCGCTGCCCTCGAGCGCGAGCTCCTCGGTCAAGAAGCCCTCCCACTGCGCGGCGGCGCCGGACCCGACCAGGAACCCGAAGATGCGCCGCCGTTCCTCCGACGTCAGCTGATGATCGGGCTGCCCAGAAGCCAGGTGGTCCGCCAGCGCGGCGGCCGCCAGCGCACGCGCCGCCGAGCTCTCCTCTGGACCGAGGCCACATCCGGGCACGAGCAGTTGGCTCTGGTCCGGTGCGAACTCCTCCCGCAGCAACGACAGGTCCCCCGTCCGGTGCGCCACGGCACACAGGAGCTGGTGCACGTCCGCCGCCGCACAGGCCGCCTGCAGATGCCCGTCGTCAGGCGTGTTCCCACCCATGCGCATGCGCAGGATCCTACGCAGGCGCGCCGCGCCGGGCCGGTCGATCAGCGCCCCATGTGCTTGCCGAGCTCGGCGATCTGGCTGTTCACCTCGACCGTGCGGGGCAACTTGTCCATAGCGGTCGCCAGGCTCTCGGCGGTCCAGCGGTCGTCGGTGTCCACCGAGTCGGCAATCGACCATCCCGCGTAGATCCCGACGGAACCGCCGTACACGCTGAAGACCTGGCCGTTGAAGGGACACCCCTCGGAAGCCAGCACGGCGACCAGGGGCGAGACGTTCTCGGGATCGAACAGGTGCTGCTGCATCGACTCACCCATCCCGGGCGTCTGCATGGTGAGCCGTGTCCGCGCCACCGGGGCGATGCAGTTGGCCCGGACGCCGTAGCGGTGCAGCTCCATGGCGTTGACGACGGTCATGGCGGCGATGCCAGCCTTGGCGGCCGAGTAGTTGGTCTGGCCGACGTTGCCGTGCAGTCCCGCACCGGAGCTGGTGTTCACGATGGCCCGGTCCGTGATCGTTCCCGCCTTGGCCGCGTCGCGCCAGACGTCCGCCGCGTGACGGGTCAGGTTGAACGTTCCCTTCAGGTGCACGGCGATCACGTCGTCGAATTCCTGCTCGCTCATCGACACGAGCATGCGGTCACGCAGGATGCCGGCGTTGTTGACCACGACGTGCAGGTCGCCGAACGACGAGACGGCCTGGTCGACCATCGCCTTCGCGCCGTCGAAGGAGCTCACGCTGTCCGTGTTGGCCACGGCCTGGCCGCCGGCCGCGGTGATCTCGTCGACCACGGACTGCGCCGCCGAGATGTCGGCGCCCGAACCGTCGACCGCCCCGCCCAGGTCGTTGACGACAACCTTGGCGCCGAGGGAAGCGAAGAGGAGGGCGTGCTCGCGTCCGATGCCTCGTCCCGCCCCGGTGATGATCGCCACTCTGTCCTGCAACATGGTCCAGTCGTCCTCTCGCACTCGTCGGGGACAGGCCGCCGGCGGGCGGTCGTCCGGGCGAGACGATTGCAACGGCACCCCGGCCTGTCAAACCCGGCGCGACCGCTGCCCCGTCAGGCACCAGGCACCAGACGTCAGACATCGGGCGTCAGGCGGTCGCCTCGACCAGACGACGCTGCAGATAGCGCCGCTCGGCGTCGGTCCCCGCCAGGTCAAAGGCCAGGCGATAGGCCTCGGCGGCCTCAGAACGGCGGCCGAGGCGGCGCAGCATGTCCGCCCGCGCCGCCGGGAGAAGGTGGTACTCGCGCAACGCGCCGTCCGCCATGATCCGGTCGATCAACGCCAGTCCCGCGTCGGGACCCTCGCACATGGAGACGGCGACGGCATGGTTGAGCGCGATCACCGTCGACGGCGTCATGAAGTACAGACGCTCGTAGAGCCCCGCGACGTGCGCCCAGTCGGTGTCACCGTTCGGGCCGACGTGGCACGCGGCGATGGCCGCCTGGACCTGGAACGGCCCGGGGCGCTCCAGCCGGGCCGCGGCATCGAGGCATCGCCGTCCTTCTGCGATGGCAGCGCTGTCCCACAGGGTGCGGTCCTGCTCGGTGAGCAACACCAGGTCGCCGCGGGCGTCCACCCGGGCCGCGCTCCGGGCGTCGTGGAGGAGCATGAGGGAGAGCAACCCGAGCGCCTCCGGCTCGTCCGGCATCAGCGCGCACAGGAACCCACCCAGGCGAATGGCTTCGGTGGTCAGGCCCCGGCGGACCAGATCGGTGCCCGCGCTGGCGGAGTACCCCTCGTTGAAGAGGAGATAGAGGACAGCCAGCACCGCGGCCGTCCGATCCACCAACTGGTGCGCGGGCGGCACCACGAAGGGGATGCCGGCGTTGCGGATCTTGCGCTTGGCCCGAACGAGCCGTTGGGCCATGGTGGCTTCGGGCACGATGAAGGCTCGCGCGATCTCGCTCGTGGTCATGCCGGCCAGCGTGCGGAGCGTGAGCGCGACCTGCGCCTCGAACGACAAGGCCGGGTGGCAACACGTGAACATCAGTCGGAGCCGGTCATCCGCAACCTCTTCGCCGGGCGCCCACTCCGACTCACCCAGTGCCATAGCCGCAGCCTCCTGCGTCTTCGATGCGCCGGACCGGTCGCGCCGCACCCGGTCGAGGGCGCGGTTCCGTGCCACTGTGGTCAGCCACGCGCCGGGGCGGCGCGGGATGCCGTCGCGGGGCCAGCGCTCCAGCGCTGTCGCGAAGGCATCCTGCGCGCACTCCTCGGCCAGGTCCCAATCGCCCGTCAGCCGAACCAGGGTCGCGACGACGCGGCCCCATTCCTCCTGGAACGCCTCGGCGACCGCGGCCTCGATCTCGGGGCTCACAGCTCCCAGATCGGCCTCACTTCGATGCTGCCGGTGCGGGCCCCGGGGATCTTCGACGCCACCTCGATGGCCTCGTCCAGGTCCTTGCAGTCCACGAGGTAGTACCCGGCGAGCTGCTCCTTGGTCTCGGCGAAGGGTCCGTCGGTCGTCAGGACCTCCCCTTCGCGTACCCGCACGGTGGTGGCGTCATTGACGGAACGCAGCCGCTCGCCTCCCTGCAGCACGCCGCGCTCGGCCATCGTCTTCCCGAACTCCGCGTACTCGTTCATCATGGCCTCGCCCTGCTCGGCGGTGGCCCCCAGCATCTGGCTCTCGTCAGCCGCAATCAGCAACAGGTATCGCATGTCAGTCCTCCTGGTTGGGGTTGGTTTCGCTCCTACGACGATCGGGGATCGCCCGGATCGACACCCCGGTCCGGAAATCTTGACCAACTTGGCCGTCCTACGCTCACCTGCCATGGCCGCCACCGAGTTCTCGGACCTCTTGGAGCTCGAGGTGGGCAGCATCGCCGCGGGCGGCGGCTGCGTGGCCCGGGCGGCCGACGGCAAGGTGGTCTTCGTCCGCCACAGCCTGCCAGGCGAGCGGGTCCGGGCCCAGGTCACATCCAGCACGGCCTCCTACCTGCGGGCGGACGCCGTCGAGATCCTGACGCCCTCGCCTGACCGCGTCGAGTCCCCCTGTCCCCACGCCGGGCCCGGTCGCTGCGGCGGCTGCGATTTCCAGCACGTGGAGATCGGGGCCCAGCGTCGCCTCAAAGCCTTCCGGATCGCCGAGCAGCTCGGGCGCCTGGCCGACCTGGACCTGGCCGTCGACGTGGAGCCGGTCCCCGGGGATGCAAATGGGCTGGGCTACCGAAGCCGGGTACGGGTCGCCGTGGACGGCCGCGGCGCGGTGGGGTTCCGGCGCCACCGCTCCCATCGGATGGAGTATGTCCACGAATGCCCCATCGCCAGCCCGGCCGTCACCGCGACCGGCGCCCTCGACACCCTGTGGCCCGGCGCCACCGAATTAGAGGTCGCGACGGGGACAGACCCTGCAGAGGCGGTGATCTCGGTCACCCCGCGCGGCCGCACGGCGCCCCGCCTGCCGGACCTCGGCACCGGTGTCGTGGTCGGCGGGAAGGTCCGGCACCCGCCCGGTGTCGTGCACGCCACCGTCGACGGTCGGAGCTACCGGATCTCGCCCGGGGTCTTCTGGCAAGTCCACACGGGCGCGGCGGCAGTGCTGCTTGCGGCGGTTCTCGGCCTCGCTGGCCACTGCGAGGGGGCATCGGTGGTGGACCTGTACGCCGGCGCTGGTCTGTTCTCCGTCCCCCTGGCCGACGCGGTGGGCCCGTCGGGCTCCGTCCTCGCCGTCGAGCGCGCCCGGGGCGCCTGCGCCGATGCCCGGCACAACGGCGCCACGTTCCCCAACCTGCGCGTCCTGGAGGGCGAGGTCACGCCGGCGCTGGTGGATTCCGCGCTGGGCCGGCCCGACATCGTGGTGCTCGATCCGGCCCGCGAAGGCGCCGGGACCGCCGTCATGCGCGCCCTCGCCGCGCACTCCACGACAGTGCGCACGGTGATCTACGTCTCGTGCGACCCGTCGTCGTTCGGGCGCGACATCCGCGTGCTCCTCGACGAGGGCTGGCGCGTCACCGGGCTGCGCGCCTTCGACATCTTCCCCATGACCGAGCACGTGGAGATCGTGGCCGGGTTGGCACCGCCGTCGGGAGCCGCCGGCTGAAGCAGCGATGTCTAGGCGTGGCCGCCGAGCTCGTGCTCAAGGTGCCCGGGCGACTCGAACTGCAACGTCGAGTGCGCCACGTCGAAGTGATCCGACAGGCAGTCCTGCAAATGGTCGAGCACGCGACCCGCTTCGCCCGTCGTGAAGCACTCGTCGGTGACGACGACGTGGGCGGTGAGGACGGGCAGGGAGGAGGTGAGCGTCCAGGCGTGCAGGTCGTGCACCGACTGCACCTCCGGGAGCTCCATCAGGTGTTGCCGGACCTCTTCCACGTCGATGTCCTCGGGCGTCGCCTCCAGCAGGATGCGCAGGGCCGGCCGCAGCAGTTGGACCGCCGCCTTGAGCATCAGGAGGACGACGACGAGCGACGCAATGGCGTCGGCCCGGTCGAAGCCCCAGATGACGATGACCGCGCCCGCGATCAACGTGCCGGCGAACCCGTAGAGGTCGGTCAGGATGTGACGGTAGGCGCCCTCGACGTTGAGTGAACGCCGGTTGGCGCGGGCCATCGTCATGGTGGCAGCCAGGTTGACGGCCACGCCCACCGCGGCGACGACGATCAGAACCGCACCGTCGACCGACGACGGGTGCACGAGCCGGGCCACGGCGTCGTAGGTCACCAGCGCCGAGACGATGAGCAGGGCGATGGCGTTGCCGGCGGCGGCGAGGATCTCGGCCCGCTTCATGCCATAGGTGTGCGACCCCGTCTCGGGCCGTGCGGCCAGCCGGATGGCCACGAGCGAGCCGGCAATGGCGCCGACGTCCACCAGCATGTGCCCGGCGTCGGCCAGCAGCACGAGGGAGTTCGATGCGACGGCCGCGCCGACCTCGAACACCATGAAGGTGACGAGGAGCACCAGCACAATGGTCAGGGCGCGGCGGTCGGTGTCCACCGACGGCTGCCCGGCGTGGTGGTCGTGGCCGTCAGCCATGCGCAGTCACATGGTCGGCATGGGAGAGCACTTCCTCGACGAGCCGGCGGACGTGCGCGTCATCGAGCACGTAGTAGATCCGCGTGCCCTCGCGGCGGCTCCGCACCAGGCGGGCCAGACGGAGCTTGGCCAGATGCTGGGAGACCGCAGCCGGTTGGGCACCCACCAGCTCGGCCAACTCGTTGACCGGATGCTCCCCCTCGAGCAGGGCGCAGATGACCCGCAGACGGGTCTCGTCGGCCAGCAGCTTGAGCATCCCGACGGCCGAGTGGATCTCCCCTCCGGCAACACTTCTCATTACCTGCGTAGGCACGCAGATACCTTAGTGGCCCTCGAGCCGGGCGCCGGCGACGGCTGGGCTCAGGGGGCGGAGGTGAAGCTCGACGCGGGGACGGGCGGCACGGTGCAGGGCTGCGACACCGACGACTGCGGCACCGCGGCCTGCAGCACGGCCTTCATGATCGGCCCGGCGACATGGGCGCCGTCGGAGCTGTTCGCCTGCTGCGGCACGACCACCGCGACCGCGACCTGGGGGTTGTTGGCGGGAGCGAACCCGATCATCCAGGTGTCCGTGAGCCCGGTGGCCGCGTTGGTCTGGGCCGTTCCCGTCTTGACCGCCGCACACAGGTAGGAGGGGAACCCGACGCCGGCCGCCGTACCCTGCGGGTCGGTGATCACACTCTCCATGAGCGAGGTGACCTGCTGCGCCGCCTGGGGCGTCGCCACCGTGGCCGCCGCCTTCGGGGTGTAGGTCTGCACCAGCGAGCCCTGGGAGTCATGGATGGACGACATGAGGTGCGGCGTCATGAGCACGCCCTTGTTGGCGATCCCCGCCGCCACCATGGCGTTCTGCAGCGCGGTGGTCTGGACGTTGTACTGCCCGATGGAGCTCTGCCCGAGGAAGGCCTGGGAATTCGGGGCCAGTGGGGGAAAGACCGACGTCGATGTGTTGGGCAGGTCGATGCCGGGCACCGAGTTGTAGCCGAACAGCTCGGACTGCTGCGTCATGATCGGGACGCCGAGCTGCACCCCGAGCTCGGCGTAGCCGGGGTCGCAGGAGAAGGGCAGCATCTGGGTCATCATCCCGCCGCAGGGCCCGGACTGGTCGCACAGCTGGACGTTCGAGTCCGAGAACTTCTGGCATGCCTGCACCGGATAGTTGAACCCCGCCAGGGCAGGCTTCAGGTTGTAGGCGGCGGTGCTCGTCACGACCTTCATGGTGGAGCCGGGCGGGAACGTCTCCCGGGTGGCGATGGGCCGCAACGGGAAGAAGCCTTCGTGGTCCTTCTGGGTGTAGCTGAGGTACGCCAGCTGCTCCGCCTGCAGCGAGGGGCTCACCAGCGTGTTGGGGTCGAAGGTCGGATTCGAGACCATGGCCAGGACGTTGCCGGTCGACGGCTGGAGCACCACCACCGCCCCGTCCTTGTTGGCACCCGGCGGCAGGGTCGTCAGGGCCTGCCACGCCGCGTTCTGCAGCGAGGGCTCGACGGTGAGGGTCACGTTGTCGGTGGTGCGCGGCTGTTGCTCCCGGAAGAGGAGCTGCGTCAGTGTCTGAGGCGGTTGCTGATGCGGCCCCAGGTACGAGTCGTACTGCTCCTCGATGCCGGCCGTGCCGTAGTAGAGCGCCGAGTCGTACCCCGTGATCCCCGCGTACAGCGGACCTTGGGGGTACTGGCGGACGTACTTGTACGGATAATTCGTGGTGTCCGTCCCCGCCGGTGTCGGGATCGATTTGGCCAGGACTGTGGCATCCGCCGCCAAGATCGTGCCCCGCGGGTTGCTGTAATGCTGTGACGCGATCCCCGGATTGTTCGGCGAAGACTGCAGCTGCTTGGCCTTGACCAGCTGGATATTGACCAGCTGCGCCACGACGAGCCCGAGGCAGACGACCATGATGACCCCGAGCCAGCGGATTCGACGGCCCATCAGCGCGCCAACCATTTCGTGGACGACCGGATCACTGGGGGCATGGTAGGCGGCAGTCCTCCCGTAAGGGCTTCATGCCCGTTCTGATGACCTCCACCCCTGTGCAACCAGGGACGGGCTGCATTCTGTTCGGTCGCCGCGCCTGCAACGGCGATGCGACGCGGGGCGACACTTCAAGCTTCGGTGCCTTCCTGCCGATTGTTCTTCTGTGGGGCGTCGTTCTTCGCCGTCCCGGGTACACGTCGTTGCGGCGCCCCGAGGCAACCGGTGACATGCCGACGGCGGCGCAGACCGCACCAGACGCGAGAGGACTGATGTGAAACGACGTGCACGGAGGGCCTCCCTCCCGGCAGCAATGGTGGCTGGCGCCGCCGCCCTGGCCCTGACGACGACACTGCAGGCGGCACCCGCCGCCCAAGCGGACGAAGTGGCCCACGCGGCCGGTTTCGCCGCCAACCTCACGTGGAGTCACACGCTCCCTGACGCCAACAACCCCATCGCGCTCTCCTCGCCCAACGTCGCCAACCTGGACGGGCAGCCGGCGGTGGTCGTCGGCGATCAGGCCGGGAAGGTCTACGCGTACCACGTCAGCAACGGCACGGGCGTGGCCGGTTGGCCCTACAACGCCGGCGCGCCGATCGCTTCCTCGCCGTCGGTCGCCCCTATCTCACCCGGCGGGACTGATTCGGTCTTCATCGGCAGTGGCGACGCCAGCGACCCCACGGGCGGTGGCTACCAGGCCATCACCAACACCGGCGGCGACCAGTGGTTCCTCCAGGAGACGAACCCGGGCACCGACCCGACACCGCATTCGGGCATCGCCGCCTCGCTGACGGTCGGCTCCTACGCCGGCGGCTACGGCGTCGAAGCCGGATCGCTCGGCCAGAACGCCGACGCGCTGGGTGCCGGCAACGGGGCGATGCTCGCCGGCTTCCCATGGTTCCAGGGGGACTCGGTGTTCTCGACCGCAGCGGTCGCCGATCTCTACGCCGACGGGAACAACGAGCTCATCAGCGGCGGTGACTCCAGTGCGGGCGTGGCATACGGGCAGACCTACGGCAACGGCGGGCACATCCGCATCCTCGCGAGCTCGGGCAATGCGGGGTCGACCAATCCGACCAGCGGACTCATCTGCCAGTACAACACGGACCAGAACGTCGACCGTTCCTCCCCGGCTGTCGGCCAGTTCCTCGGCGGTGGGGCCGTGGGCATCGCCGTCGGGGACGGGAGCTACTACTCGGGCGCGTCCGACTCGAACAAGGTCTTCGCCATCAACACGAGTTGCGGCCTGGCCTGGAGCGTCCAGCTCAACGGTGTCACCGCTGATTCCCCCGCCCTGGCGAACGTGCAGGGCAACGGGCAGCTCGACGTCGTCGAAGGGACCGCGGCGGGGACCATCTACGTACTGAACGGCTCCAACGGCGCCACCATCTGGTCGGCCTCGACCACGGGCCAGGTCATCGGCTCACCGGTGACGGCTGACCTCACCGGAGGCGGCTACCAGGACGTCATCGTGCCCACCACCGACGGCATCGACATCTTCGACGGCCGTTCGGGGGCCGAGGTGGCGACACTCGGCACGAACTACGGGTTCCAGAGCTCACCGCTGGTGACCGACGACCCCGATGGCCACATCGGCATCACGGGGGCCGGGTACTACGGCTCGTCCGACACGGGGTACATCGGCCACTGGGAGATCGACAACACGAGCGGGGTGGGGTCGAGCGTCAA
The DNA here is from genome assembly GCA_963741995.1 of uncultured Acidimicrobiaceae bacterium. Classification (GTDB taxonomy): domain Bacteria; phylum Actinomycetota; class Acidimicrobiia; order Acidimicrobiales; family RAAP-2; genus Bog-473. The sequence continues at coordinate 47,895 of CAVUKI010000009.1, read as the reverse complement.
CGAGACCGGGGCGTGGCCGCAGTTCCACCACGACCCCCAGCTGACCGGCGACGCCGGCACTCCCGGGCCCACCATTGAGGTGCCGTGCAACGCACCCGCAGGCGGGCCCAACGGCTACCTCCTGTCCGCTTCGGACGGCGGGGTCTTCGACTACGGGAACATCCCGTTCTGCGGCTCGACGGGCAGCATCCACTTGAACAAGCCGGTGGTGGCGACGGCCATGACCCGCGACGGAGGCGGCTACTGGGAGGTGGCCTCGGACGGCGGCCTCTTCGCCTTCGGCAACGCGAACTTCTACGGATCCATGGGTGGCAAGCCACTCAATGCCCCGATCGTCGGCATGGCGGTCACCCCGGACGGCGGCGGCTACTGGCTCGTCGCCTCCGACGGCGGCATCTTCAGCTACGGCGACGCGAAGTTCTTCGGCAGCACCGGCAGCATCCACCTCAACCGGCCCATCGTCGGGATGGCGGCAACGCCCAGCGGCAACGGCTACTGGCTCGTCGCCTCCGACGGCGGCATCTTCAGTTACGGCGACGCGAAGTTCGCCGGCTCCATGGGCGGCCACCCACTGAACTCCCCCGTCGTGGGGATGGCGACGGACGCGCGCACGGGCGGCTACTGGGAAGTGGCCGCTGACGGAGGCATCTTCAGCTTCGGCGCCCCCTTCTACGGCTCGACCGGCAGCATCCGGCTGAATGCTCCCATCGTCGGTATGGAGGCCAGCGGGGGCGGAGCGGGGTACCGCTTCGTGGCGTCCGATGGCGGCATCTTCAGCTACAACGCTCTGTTCTACGGCTCCATGGGCGGCAAGCCGCTCAACAAACCCGTCATCTCCATGGCGGGCACGTGATGCCGCCGCGCTGACGGCGCAACCGGTCGCACCTTCCCCGGCACTCGGCACGCTCCGCCACAGAGATCGCCCTCCTCCGAGGAGGCCTGGGTGGCAGCGCAGTAGCCTGATTTCCTTTCCCAGCTCAGCGGAGGATCGGGCTTGAACGACACTGACGACAGCGACCATCGCGTCGGACGACGCCGCGAGGGTCGCGTGCTGGTCATATCGATGGAGCGGGCTGGAAAGCGCAACGCCATCGACCGGACCATGGCCGACGCGCTCGACGACGCGCTCAACGAGCTGGACGACGACCGCGAGCTGTGGGCCGGCGTCCTGACCGGTGGTGCTGACGTCTTCAGCGCGGGCAGCGACCTGAATGCCGGTGGCGACTACAGCACGTCGCGCGGCGGGGAGTACGGCATCATCCGCCGCCGTCGCCGCAAGCCGTTGATCGCCGCGGTCGAGGGCCCGGCTCTGGGCGGAGGCCTCGAGGTCGTGCTCGCCTGTGATCTGGTCGTCGCCGCGAGCACGGCTCGCTTCGGCCTGCCGGAAGTCGGCATCGGGGTCGTCCCGACCTGTGCCGGCCTCTTCCGGGCGCCGCGGGCCCTGCCCCTCAATGTCGCCAGGCAACTCATCCTGACCGGGCGTCCGATTGACGCGGCACGCGCCTACGACGTGGGTTTCGTGAACGTTCTGGCCGCGCCCGGCCATGCCCTGGAGGAGGCGCTGGCTCTGGCCCAGCAGCTCTGCACCAATGCGCCGGTCTCCGTCCAGTCTTGCCTGGCCGCCGTCAACGAGATCATCGCCGCTGACGACGACCTGGGCTGGGAACAGACCGATCAGGCGCTGCGCGCCGCAGCGGGGTCAGCCGACGCGCGCGAGGGCGTGGCTGCGTTCTTGGAGAAACGGCCGCCAGTCTGGACCGGGCGGTGACCGCGGCCTGCTGCCGGGCCAGAGGGACCTCCCGCTTGTCGCGCTAATGGATCCTCTCGAACTCCGCCTTTACGCGGCGTTGGAGTAGCGACCGGCCTCCTGGCCGTCGACGTACGCCACGCACTCCTGCGCCTGAAAGCCGCCCACGGCTGGCTTGCGGATCTTCTCGATGCGGACCTGGTGAAGCTCGCTCGAGCCCACCGAGAACTCGTACCCACTGGTACGCCTGAGAGTGAACGCCCGCCACTTGCGGATGACGGGCTTCCCGTCCACCGAGATCCTCAGAGGCCCCCACAGTTGGTCGAATCGAAAGGCCACGTTGTGGCGCTCTGTCTCCCCTACCTCGAAATCGAAGTCGAGGTGTCTTTCGAACATCGATTCCTACCTCCCTCCGCGTCGAACTCTGCCAACCGCTTTTTCGGCTCACGTCGGGGAGACATGCAGCACGATTGTCCGGGAGTTGCGCATTTGCAGCGCGGCAGGGAGATCTACTTCCAGCCCTGCAGGACGTGCTCGAACCACCACTGCGGCGCGGCAGCAGTCAGGATGTTCATGTCCCAGTAGTCCCACCACCGGATGATCTTCCCGTCGCGGATCTCGTGCACCGACGCCACGTCGAGCGCCATGGTCTCGCCGGTCGGCCACTCCCAGTGCTCGACGTGCTCGGTCATCACAACGTGCTCGCCGGCCACCAGGTGGCGCGGTTCGTCGAACAACTTGGACAGCTTGTCGAAGGCGAGTCGCAGGCGGGCGGTGATCTCGACGGGGCCGCGGGCAACGTCGTCCGGGGGCGTCACGATATCTGTGTACTCACCGTTCTCGTCGAAGCGCGCGCCCAAGGCTGCGAAGTCCTGTCGATAGAGGTCGACCCAGAACCCTTCGATGAGCCGGCGGTTCTCGTCGATTCGCGTCATTGCACTCCTGTCGCCGAACTGGGCAGATCCTAAGGGATGGGTGTCTCCGGCCATGGGCCCGGAGAATCGCTGTCCGTGCTGTACGGACGGCGGGTGTGACCGACCTGGCGCCCGCCCCAGCCTCGTCGGCAAGACCGCCCTTGTTGTCACGGCATTGTGCCAGCGGGGTCGGATGGCTCTATTCCGCGGCCAGCTTCAGCGAGCAGAATTGCGGCGGGGCGGGGTGATGGCCGATGCCTTTGTGTACGGGTACACGCGTCATCCCGCCCCCTTTTTCGACGATGACTCTCTGGTCTGCTCATGGAGCCCCTGGTCAGGACCCCAAATTCCCTTTTTGTCCAGCTGGGACGGTTCAGAGAGTGAGCAGATCGAGGAGCCAGTTGGGCCCGACGACAACGGCTCCCAGGGCCTCGGCCCGCTGCCGCAGTTCGCGATCCGCTGTGACGAGTCTGACCGTTTGATCGGATGCCTTTGCCACGACATCGACGAGCGCGTCATCGCCGCTGCCCTCGGCATGCATGACCGTCACGCCATCGGCGAGACCACTCGGCACACCTTGGCGAGCCTTGCCCTCGAGGACCACGACGATCGGTTGGTCCGCCCGCCCCGACTCGACAGCTGCTCGTACCTGTTCCACGAAGGTGCGCGCTGCCCCGGCTCGATCCCGCCACCAACCGGTTGGACGAGATCCGATCACATTGGCTGCGTCGATAACGAGCACGGTCCGAGTCTGCTTCGCTACGAGACCGACCTGCGATAGACCAGGTCGAAGTCGGTTGCGTAGTTGACGCCATCGTCGGACATTTCCCAGCGGCCGAGAATCGTGCTCCCGTCGTCACCGAACGTCGCGGTGAAGCGCTGAGCAAATGGCTCACCGATCCGCCAGAGCCTCCATTCCCCGTCGCCAATGCTCATCTCGTAGACGCGGCACACCCCGCGCTCGTCCGAATAGAGCTGGAAGTAGGTCCCGTTGGCCGCATCGCACCCGATGATCGACACGCTGTCGGGAGCCTCGGGAAGTTCGACGACCGTGTGCTGAACCAGGTGCGTCCCGCTGGAATGCCATTCGAAGGTTGACCGTCCACCACCCGGCCAGGGCTCTCCGCCCGGCGCTGATGCCTCCATGGTCCACTGGCCCACGAGCGGCTCCAACCTTCTCAACGCGTGTTCTGCCGTCGGCTGGGCCATCCAATCGCTCCTCCCGTGTCATCAGGCTCAACGCCGGGCAGTGATGCAGGCGCTGGCCGTGCCATCTCAGCTGTCCGAGGAGCTACTCTTCCTCGTCCGAGAGGGCTTCAGGATCATCGAGCAGTACTCCCGCTTCGGCAGCTTCCGTCTCGTCGAGCGGAAGTTGATCCTCCTCCTGCCCATCGTCGAAGTCGACCTCACTGTCAAGCGGAGCAATCTCCCCCGCATCCTCCGGTACCAGCGGATCCGGCTCCTCGACAACTGGGATGTCGTCGCTCGGCGTCGTCATCTTTCTCCTCCTCTTCACTTCTCTCAGGTTCGTGGTCGGGGAGCCAACATCTTCAGAAGCCAGCGCCTCAGTGATCCAACTGCTATAGCCGGGTTCTGCAAGCCGTAACGAGAGTACGTCGTTCGGGGTGAACCAACCGATCTCATCGTGTTCATGTGGTGCACAGTTCGATGGAGTGCCAGTCCACCTGCGGATCACCCACGCCCGCATCTCGAACTCTTCGGTCACCCGATGGAACGAATGATGGCCGAGCGGCTCCGGAAAGGTGAGACCGAGCTCTTCGCGCAGCTCGCGGACGAGAGCATCGACCGGAGTCTCATTCCCTTCGATGTGACCACCAGGAAGATCCCACAAATCGGGGTACCACTCACGATCAACCGAACGGTGACAGAGCAGAACGGCATCGGATCGGACGAGCAACGCAGCAACAACCTGGTGCCGATCGGCCAGGGTACGCGAGGCCATTTGCCCAGTCTCCTCCACGACGCTCCCCGTGGTGCGCGAACTTCGACGATGAGCGGAAGCGCCCTCAACCGATGACCTGAGGCGGAAGATGAGGCGCTCACAAGGTCAGGCTGACCGAGCAAGGACAGGCACGACGGAGAGCACACTCTGCGCCAGCCCATCGACATGCTTGCCGTACCAGCAGCATTCTGTAGGCCCGAGAGCTACCCTTCTGCCATGTCCTCGCCTGCAGTGCCAGCGCCAGCCTCAGCCTCCGCCTACCCGCTCCAGCTCAGTCTGGAATCCCCACCCGATCACATCGAGCGCTGGCGACCGATCGTCCAGTGGTTCCTGGCCATCCCCCACTTCGTCGTGCTCTACGTGTTGGCATTGGTGCAGCGGGTGGTGTTGATCATCTCGTTCTTCGCCATCCTCTTCACCGGCAAAATGCCTGAGGGCCTCTTCGCGTTCAACGCCATGGTCCTGCGCTACCAGTGGCGGGTCGCGTCGTACGCGCTGTTCATGCGCGAGGACTACCCGGAGTTCGCATTCCCGACGGAGGGCGCCGACCCAGGCACCGAGCCGGCCCGCTTGTCCGTCCAGCCCGCCGACACGCTCAGCCGGGGCCTCATTTTCGTCAAGTGGTTGCTGGCCATCCCGCACTACATCATCTTGCTTTTTCTGTACATCGCTGTCTACGTCGTGGCGATCATCGCCTTCTTCGTCGTGATCTTCACGGGCTCGTGGCCACCTGGGATGCGCGACTTCGTCGTGGGCGTCATGCGTTGGTCGGCGCGGGTGAGCGCGTACGTTCTCCTCATGACCGACCAGTACCCGCCCTTCAGCCTCGACTAGCGCCGCCGTACCGAATCGATCCCAGAGGGTCTGCCCTGGTTCAGTTGACTCCCTCTCGGTTCGAATAGCCTCGCACTGCAGACCTTGATGCGGCTATTCGGACCAGTGGTGTGTGGCTGGCTTCATCACCTCGACTCAGACGTCTACCACGGCGACCAGTCGCCCTTCGGGTCGGTGGTTTGCCCCACTTCGATCAGATGGCCGTCGGGGTCGCGGATGTAGCAACGAATCTCGTACTGGTGTTGCTTCGGCGGCGTCAGGAATTCAGCTCCTCGGGCACTCCACTCCTCATATTTGGCATGGATGTCCTTGACCCGGATATTGAGGAAGCTATTGACCCGGTCGGGGTCGGTTGGCGTCTCCAGGGTCACGGTGGGCTTGTCGTCGGTCGGGCCTCCGCCGACATTGATGACGATAAAGCTGTTCGCCAGCGCCACATTCACATTCGTCACGTCTCCGGAGAAGACCACAGTGCCGCCGAGTACTTCCGTGTAGAACCGCCGGGATCGTTCGACATCGTCGGACACGATGAAGTGGCACAACACCATTTCTTCTCCTGGCCCATCGAGTTCAGCCAACTCGCACCTCCTCAGGTGTTACGACTCGTGACCGCTCACACAGGATCTGAGTCGATGTCCGAAGATCAATACTCCTTGACCCGGCCTACCAGGGCAACTGATTCGTAGGCTGCACAGCCGGTTCTCCGCGGGCCAACCTATGCTGGAAACGCAGTCGTTGCAGCCTCCTTCGACGGGATTCTGCGGGCCAACCGGTTCGTCGCAGTTGATGGAGAACGCGAACAGGGGAGCTGGCTCGATGCCCGCTCCCTGTCGTGTTCTTCGGATGTCCCGGTCCCCCCGCGGAACAAGCGGGAACGATCAGACCATCGGCCAGATGCTCAGCCGCAAGGTGTGTCGGTGACGGCGGCCGGGAACTTGGTGGTGCAGGCGCCGCTGTACGGCGACGAACCCTTCCCGTTGACTGATCCAAAAAAAGCGGGCGCGTCCACCCAACCGTGCGCGTGCCCCGACAATCGCGGCAACCACCCGTCAAAACCCCTGGAACTTCCGGTGACAAACCGACCAGGGGAACCGCAACGACATCCGGGTTGCTGGGAGCCGGTACCTCGGTCGAGATGACTGCCTGGCTGCACCCGTGCACCAGGCTGGGGTGCTCTTCTGCGGCAGGACGGAGCTACTCTCAGGATCGGAGAACACGACTGATCAGACGACAACATTGAGGAGCGTCAGATGGCAAGGGTATTGATGGTTGTGCAGCATCCCGTGAAGGACTTTGACGCTTGGCGGATCGAATATGACCTGGCGCAACCGATACGTGACAAGTACGGGGTCAGCGACGCCACCGTCTTTCGGAATGCCGATGATCCGAACGAGGTCACGGGGTTGCACTGGTTCCGCTCGGTCGATGAAGCTCATGCCTTCGCCGCCGATCCCGATCTGAGAGACGCGATGGCGAGGGCGGGCGTAAGCGGGCCACCCCGCATCGAAATCAGCATCGAGGTCTAATACCGACCGTCGCCTGATCGAACTGTCGAAGGAGACCTGTTCGCAAGAATTAGCCAGGCCCGGACACGTCACCAGACGGCTAAGGCCGCACTCCCCCGGTCATAGAGTTTCTGGGGGTTCAGGGGCACGAAGGCCGCCGTAAGGGACGCCACCGTTCGAGAGGACCGGGTATTGCCTCGAAGCTTCCCGACACGGCTTAGAGAGGCACCTGGATCCGAAAAACTTGGAGTCGTGGCGCACCAGGCGCCGGATGTGTCGATTCAGGCCGGAAAACCGATGTCGATCCTCACCCGCCCGTGTCCCGGTCAGAGATCGTCGACCGGCGGCTCACCGTCGAGCCAGTTCCACTCGCTGTCCAGCATGAACTGGGTCGACCAACCGGCCGGGGCCTGCGGCCACTCCCGGAACAGGAGCAGCGACACCACGACCGCCTCGGCGGCCGCCGGGGTCCGCTCGATGGCCAGGGCGCGCACCAGGTCGACGAGGTCGTCGGGACGGTCGGGCACCTCGGCGACGGTGCGCAGCAGCCACTTGTGGTAAGGGTACAGCACCCGGTTATGGGCCAGCACCAGGCGGCAGGCGAACAGCGCCAGCCGGCTCGCCGCCCACCCGGCGAGGTACGGGTCGTCGCGCTTGGCCGCCTCGCCCACGTACCACTGGGCGGCCTGGGCCTGCGCGAGGAAGCGGGCCATGCGCTGTTCGACGCCGGCTTCGGGATAGGTGGCCGCCGCGTGCACCAGCGCATCGATCGACGAGTCGGTCGACCAGGCCATGATCGCACCGAGGAACGCCGATCGGGCCGGCTCGCTGCCTCGCTCCATGACGGCTTCGAGGAAGGCCCGGTCCACGTACTTGGCATCGACGTAGCCACCCTCGCAGTCGCAGAGCTCGGTGGAGAAGAGGGTGAGCTCGCCGCTGGCTCGGAGGCGGGCGAACGCCTCGTCGTTGACGATCACGAACCCGTCGATGTCGCTGTCGGCGAGGCCGTACCCCTTGGTCAGCGAATCGGCCACCACCACGGCGAGCACCTCGTCGTCGTCGGCGGCGGCCTCGGCCCAACGCTCGATGGCGTCTCGATGATGCTGCTGCACGGTCCCTCCCGGTCGACATAATCATGGCAGGCGGTGCCACCGCGCCGTTCCGCATCCACGACCAGCGCCACACGGTGATCAGTCTGTGGATCATGGCTGGGATCAATCCGAAGGACGTGTCCGTGTACCCGGACAACGTAGGCGTGCCCTGGACGCTGCAACCGATAAATCGCTCGGAAACTCGGGGCACGACTCGGGGCACGACACCGCACGAGTCGTAGACATCAACTACGTGAACAGGGACAACGAGTGGGCGCTGCAGTCTGCCCACAGGGTGGGCGCTGCGGGACTCGAACCCACGACCTTCGCCGTGTGAAGGAGATAGTGGCGACTCCCCCACCTGCTCAGATGACGTCTGAGCTGCGGAAACACCACTTACAGATTTGTGCTGATTTGCATGGTATTTCGGCCTCCCATGGACACGGACGGACGCAACCACGTCCAGCTGGAATCCATCAGTCCGCTCGCCGGGAAACGATTTCCCACCCTTCGGTCGTAGCGCTGAGAAGCGGTCTGGGGCGACCATCACTCACGGCGAATGGCATTATCCACACCCTGTCGATGATTTCCAGCAGCATCGGCGCCACCTTCGGCAGCATGCTGAGGTCCATCACGAAGTGCATAGCTGCCTGAGCTTCGTGGTCTGACCAGTCGAGCCAGAGGAACACATGTCGCTCCTTTCAGGAGCCGTCGGAGGTGCCCTACAGCGAGGCACGGCGTGTCATCTATCGAGAAGGAAACCGCCAAATCAACCACTTCGTACGTGCGGTCGGTCTCGGTCCGAAGCGGCGGTGAGACGCATCACCTAAACTTCATGCATCCTTCCAAATCAGGTGGCATGCTGTCTCGGTCGATCTGGCGACGACAGGTATTTTGAGGTCTCCGTGACTAATCCAGGTACTTCAGCCCTTCGCTGCACCTTGGCCAGAGTCGGACGGGCATTTTCGGTGGTACTGCTGGTTATCCTGTTTTTGTTCGCCCTCTCACCGAGTCCGAGCGAAGCGGCAACACTCAACCCTTTTACCGTTGCCACATGTGCTCAAGCCGCTCAGTTTCCCTACGGCAGCACCGTCGTGGGTATCGCAGCCACGCCGGACGACGGCGGTTATTGGATCGTCACCAATGACGGATACGTCGCTGCCTGCGGTGACGCCCCCTATCTGGGTGAACAAACCATTCTGAATGCCCCAATCGTCGGCATCGCTTCCACGCCAGATGGGGGAGGCTATTACCTCGGCGCTTCGGACGGCGGAATATTCACCTTTGGCGATGCTCCGTTCCAAGGCTCGACGGGATCGATCCATCTCAACAAGCCGGTCGTGGGCATTGCGGTCGACCCAGCGACGGGGGGCTACTGGTTGGTGGCCTCAGATGGCGGGATCTTTGCGTACAACGCTCCCTTCTTGGGATCGACGGGCTCTATGACCCTTAACAAACCGGTCGTCGGCATGGCGGCTGCCAGCAATGGAAACGGCTATTGGCTGGTGGCTACAGATGGCGGCATCTTCGCTTATGGCGTTCCATTCTGGGGATCGACGGGTTCCATTACCCTCAACAAACCGGTCGTCGGCATGGCCGCAGATTCGTTGTCCAGTGGCTATTGGCTCGTCGCATCAGACGGCGGGGTCTTTGCTTACAACGCTCCTTTCTACGGATCGACCGGCAGCATCGTGTTGAACGCTTCCATCGTCGGCATGGAGGCCACGGCGAGCGCCAGCGGTTACCGCTTCATCGCTGGCAACGGTGGCGTCTTCAACTATGGAACCTCAGGTTTCTACGGGACTCCCGCTTTTGCATCACCGCCACCGACACCGCCTGCAGGCTCGCCTTCCTGCACGGTGACCCTGTCGAACGATAATCCGCCTCAATATTCCTCCGTGATCGCAACCATCACATCGAACGTGCCGAACACAGCTGTGACCATGACGAAGGCGTACCGGCTGACGACTTCATCCCAATCAGGGATGACCAACTCCAGTGGCACTGCGACCATTGCATTCAACATCTCAGCTCCCCTAGTTGAGGTTGTGGTTGTTGTGACCGTCTACGTCGGGGCGGCTACGTGCAGAACGAGCTTTACGCCCAGCTGAAACCGACACGAACGAACTTTGATGAGCTTTCGACAGCCCATGCCGGTTCGATGTGCGACGCACCCCGTTCGCAGTACTGCTGGGTCACTCAAGCGGAGGCACCCCGAAGCCCGTTCGCAAGGTCCAATATGTGAGGCACCCGATCGGGACTGCGACGACACGGTTGGGCCGGACGGTGCTAGATCGTTCTTCAGGTAGCGGACATCGTGCACCTGAAGTTATCTCCGTCACAGTTTCGCTCGGGTGGCTAGCTGTCTGTCTATCGATCACGAAACGTTGTCCTGTCCCGTAAAGAGCATGAGCGTCCCCGAGTTGTCCAACGACGTGGTGCTTACGGTCGCTGAGACGGCGCGCCTGGCCAAGGTCAGCCAGTGGCTCATTCGCCAGGAGATCAAGGCAGAAAGCCTGCACGCCCGACGCATCGGTACCTGCATCCGCATCACGCGGGTGGAGTTCGACCGCTGGCTTAGGGTGAGGGAGTGGCGGCCCTTGCGCCCGCCGACACCACCGACTGATGCCTGACAAGAAGCGCACGCTCGAGGAGTGGGTCGAGGGCTTCTGTGACCTCCGATGCAAGGGCGTCGAAATCGTGGTGGCACAGGGCAAATACCTCATCGAATGCAAGGTGGCGCTGGGCCACGGCCGGTTTGGTGAGTTCCTGAGTCGGGTCCCTTTCAATGAGCGCAAGGCCCAGAAGTCCTTCTACTACGAATCGGGACGGTCGTGATGTTCCGGGCCCGTGACTGGTACTGCCCGTTCGAGGTTTGTCCTGCTGACCACTTGCACCACCTGACAGGTCGTGACGCCTCGGGCCTCTATCTCGATGAAGGCCTGGTGATACCGCTGTCGTCCAGCCAGCACATCGCCGAGCACCAGGTCTGGAACTTCCTCGGTATCGGGGGGCGACGTCCTCGACATCGGATCCTCTGGTCAAGGTCACGTCCTCGCCATTGGCGACGATGCCTCGGCCAGCAGCACCAGGGGCGCGGTGTGGCGCCCAATCCCGGCAACGGACCGAGGCACCTTCGGACCCGCCCGCTCTCGGCTCCCATCGCTCGGCTCGGATACACAGGCGGCTCGGCATCCCCGAGTATGTGTGCTCGGAACCGCTGTCCTCTTGGCGCTAGATGTGTCAGAGAACCAGCACCTGCCGGATCCCGTCATCTTGAGCACAGCGGGCAGACCGCCAGACCTCCTGAAGTTCGGAAGCCGACTACCCCGACACGTCAAGTCTCAGTTCACACCCTCGGAGCCTCTCAATCCAAGCGGCCGCTCCGGCGTGCCACCACTACCACCCGATCCCGGACCCACCGCAGCGGTTCGAAAGGGATGGCGACCGACGCCATGACAGGCTCACCGGGACGGCGCGGCAGCCCGATCACCCGCGAGTGGTGTCGCCCAGCGTGGGGACCGGGGTCGGCCGTGTAGTAGTAGGACGCCAGCGTGAGGCGGGCGTCGCCGACGGGGCAACTCACCACTGCGGGGATGCCGTGCAGGGCGTCGGGGCCTGGCTCGAAGATGATCATCCGGCCGCCCACCGGCTCGACGCGCCGTTGGCACTTCGTCATTGTGGTGTCCCACAACTCGAGCTGGCCGCCCCACTCGGACTGCCAACCTGGATTGAGGTACACAAGGATGTTGACCCGGTGCCAGAACTTGCCCGTGAAGTCGCGGGCGAAGTCACGGTGCACCGCCTCGAAGGACCCGGGCGACAGCACGTGCACCCCCGCCCACCAATGGGTCGGATCGATGACAAGGTCGGGGATGCCGGTCAGCGTGGTCAGCAGGTCGCACACGTCATTGGCGAGCAGCCGTTGCAGGATGGCCCCCGCGGTCGGCCCGGCCGGGGCCGGTGACTCGGCCTTGACCCTCCGGTTGGATCGGCGCGGTGCCAGCCGCAACGCCGGACCGAGCTCCTCTGCCCTCGCCCGAGCCACCACGGTGGGATCGAACAGGCCGTCGATTACGACGTGGGGCCACGGCGATGCTGTGGCGTACGCGTCGCGATGTTTTTCGCCGAGTTCGTGCAGATCGAGCCGGTCGATGGCACCGAGCTCACCCACCGCGACCGACCAACCCGCTGGCATGGCGTCGCGAATTGTGTGCTTTTCCATGGCCTGGCGGGGCGTAGCCCCACGATCCACTGCCCGCCCGATTTTCGCTGAAATTGAGCAAGTCATCAGCCTACCTAACTCGCGCGCCCGAATTCCCGCAAGACGTCCGGTCGGGCGCTAGGCAGCTCCCGGGGATCCGCGGGCTGCTCCACCCCGACACCATATGAGACCCGAATGTGCAGCCCGTGATACCAACGGACCCTCAAAATGATGGTTGGTCCTGCCGAAATGGCGAAGCGCCGCCCCCGCGCCGCGGTTCCCCTCCGTTTCCCGGGCAGCGCGGCGCCGGGACGGGCGCGTGGCCCCTCTCTCCTCACATCCAGGGGGCCCTAGCGGCTCGGCCATCTCCGGTGTGTTTTTGGACACTGCCCGCCATTTCGGTGGTTCCGGGACTCCGCAGCGCTCCTTGACGTGGCTCGCTTGAAGGCCGTTCTGACCAAGAGCAACCATCCCGACGACCCAGGCTCAGAACCCGCCGACGACAGGTTCATTGAGCGGACGGCCGCCCACGGAACCAAGGAAGGTCGCGTCACCGAAGGAAAACACACCACCATCGGACGCAAACGACCAGTAGCCGAGTCCGTCGGCCGTGGCCTTCATCCCCACCATCGGCTCGTTGAGGGGTCGGCCACCCATTGAGCCCTCAAATGGCGCGTCACCGTACGAGAAGATTCCACCATCTGATGCAAGCAGCCAATAACCACTGCCATTAGGTGTAGGCGCCATCCCGACGACCGGTTTGTTGAGCGTCAGGGATCCGGCTGACCCGAAGAAGTCCGCGTCTCCAAACGAAAAGATCCCGCCATCAGATCCGACCAACCAGTAGCCAAGCCCATTCGGTGAAGAGACCATACCAACGATCGGCGCATTGAGGTGTCTGTCTCCAAGGGAGCCGAAGAAACGCGTGTCACCAAAAGAAAAGACCCCACCGTCAGAGGCCACCAGCCAGTAACCGAGTCCATCGGGCGTCGAAGCCATGCCCACTATCGGAGAATTGAGCGTCTGTCCGCCCATCGATCCGTAGAACCCGGCGCTGCCGAAGGAGAAGATCCCGCCGTCCTTGGCGACGGTCCAATAGCCTGGTTGTCCGGTGACCTGGGCCCCGCCGACCATTGGTTGATTGAGCGGCCGGCCGCCCGTCGATCCGTAGAACTGGGTTTCGAAATTGAAGACGCCTCCATCGGAGGCGACCTCGGTGTAGCCAGTAGAGCCACCTTGCCCGTATCCGCCCGGACTCGTACGGGGCGAGAGCGCGGTGATGACGCGCACCTCGTCGACGAATTCCGAGGAACGGAGGTCCAGGTGGATCGTGGATGGTCCAGCTAGTTCGACATAATCGTCCCCTTTCAGGCCTTGGCTAGGAAAGTCTTCGTACGTCGTTCCTGGAGCACCAACGATGGAGTTGGTCGCTCGCAGGGTGGATGTCTCAATGATCACACCAAGGATCGGGGTGCTGAAGGTGACCGTACCGACGTAGGGATAAGGCCCCACTGGAGCGACCATGAAGTAGCTGTCAACCGGAGTACTTGCCGCCAGAGTGCTTGGAGTAAGAGGGCCGAGCCCGTTGTAATTCGTCGGAAAGGTGGAGGGGGTGATGTCCACCGGCAATGACCTCGGCAGGGTATATGCGGTCTGCTCGGTGAAAGCGACGATGGATCCATCGCTCGGGATCGAGGTTGGGGATATCAACGGCGGAGGCGATACGAAGACCACCGCCCCGCCCACAGCGATGACCGAGGCGCCGCTCGGCCCAGCATCGAGCATGCCTACCGCGCCGGCCACGACAGAAAGTGTTGCCAGCACTGCGATGGTGCGACGGCATCTGCCAGGACCGGCGCCCAGGGTGTTGATTCCAGTGCGTCTGAGATCCTGCAGCCAAAGGTTCACGTCACCAACCGCCTTAAAGTCTCGATTCGCCGCTTCAAACGTGCGAACGAATCAATTGAGCTTTGCAAGGGAATCTTGATACTTGGTTTGTAACGCTTGTGTTTACTGCCACACGGTGGCCGAAGGCCCTGCCCGCGCTCCGCGCGCGCTCCTCCGTTTCCCGGTGGCGTCGTCCGCCTGGTGCCCGGCCGCCCCCGCTTCCTCGCTGCTGCGCGGCGTTTCTGGGCCGTTTCGGGGCTTGGGCCCCTCTCTCCCGACGAACAACAGTGGAGAAACCAAGGGGGCCCCGCGCGAACGGGACGAAACCCCCGCGCAGCGAGGCAGCCAGGCCCACCGGGCCCGGGGCGCACGGGGCGGGGGCCGGCGGGGGGGGTGCGCCTCAGGCCGCGGAGTCGATAATCGGCGACCAGCGGTGTCGACGGGTCAGTAGCGGCGGTACCGGGGTCGTGAAGGCCGCCGGCGGTAGTTCGAGCTGTAATACGAACGGCGGCGCCGGTAGTTCGACTGCCCGGGCCGGCAGGTCCTCGCTCCGGCGTGGACTTCGGCGTTGCGGCCCTCGGCGGTCAAGAAGTACTCGCCTTCTTCGATGGCGATGAGCCCGTTCGCCACCAGCTGGTGAGCCGCGCGCTGGAAGGACTGGCGAATCTTGGGCCCGAGGCGTTGGTACCCCGTGGCGATCCGGGCGGCCCGGAAGACGTCTTCTTCGTCTCGGTTCCCGTCGCCAAGCGCACCCATGATCGCGGCCCCTTCCGCGCTTACTTTGGCCACACTCTTGTTGGTGGCGATCAGCTGGGCCAGCGTCCGGGCGGCGGGATCCTCGGAGTAGTCCTCGTCCTCGTCGTTGAACTCTTCGTCGTCGAGGGCGGCGAGCTCGTGCAGCGTGACCAGCACACGCTCCACCTCGTCAAGGGGACCAGAGCGCCAGGAGCGGTATGGGATGCGCAGCACGTTCCAACCGGCGCGCTCGATGATGGCCTGACGCGGCAGCAAGGATCGGGGCATCGACGCCATCGCGGTTGACCCCGTCAGCAACCTACTCGTACTAGTCCAGTCGAAATGGCGGCAGAACGGGAATGGTTCGCTCGATGTCGGCGAGACGCTTCGGTTCGTCGAGGGTGTTCGCTGCCCGGCCTTGGTCTTGGGCGGCCCGTAGATCACGTGCCCCTTGACCTCGACCGCAATCTCGGCCACCTCAACGCGGCCCGTGGAAAAATCGAGACGTTGCCCCGTTCGCTGTTGAAGTTCAGCGGTGGTCACAGCTCATTCAGGCTGCTGCCTGATCGTACTCTTCGGGTGTAACGACGGCGGGTGTGACCCGGCGGCCAAGGGCGACGACCAGCTTGGCCATGTCCTTGTGACCGCGCACGTGTCGGAACGAACGCTCTGCTTCGAGCATGCCGGCGGCGATCCAGCGCTTCTTCATCGAACCGTCCTTCCACTTCGTGACTCGACGCGTCGTCCGCTTGGCGATTGAGATCATCGACTCGATGCAGTTGGTGGTGGTCAGCGTCGCGGCCAGTGTGCCGCCGACGCCGAGACGCCGGACGGTGAACATGTCGTCGAGCCCTTCGCGCAGTGACGCCGCCGCGTCCGGATGGTCGGCCTCGAACTCTTTGGCCAGTCCTTTGGCGGCGGCCAGACCCTTGGCTGCGTCGGGCTGGGCGAAGATGATCCCCAGTCGCTTGTCGACGACCCCGGCCAGGTCCTTGGGCAGGTGCCCCTCGACGTTGCGACGCTTGTGCAGCACGCAGCGCTGCACCGCGGCGGCATCGCCGAACACCCGCTTTATGCCCGCGGCCAGCGCCTTGGCGCCGTCGATGACGCAGAGTACGCCGGAGGAGACGTCGAGGCCGCGGGCGACGAGATCGGCCAAGAGGGCCGTGACCACGGTCTTGTTCTCGGTGTCGCCCAGCCAGAGCCCGACAGGGACCTTGGTGCCGTCGGTGGTGATGACCAGGGCGACCACGGCACAGGATCCTGCCACGTCGAGCCCGTCGATCATGAGCACGGCCACGGCGAGGTCAGAGAGGTTCCGGGCCATCAGCTCGCCCATGGCCTTGGTCGTGGCCGCCACGAAGCGCCGGGAAATGGCCGACTTGGACATGGACTTGGAACGCTCCTCGAGTTCCGCTCCGACCGGCTCGGCCACGTCGGCGTGGCGCCGGGTGGCCACCCCGGCGAGCATGCGCTCGACGACGAGGGAGTTGAGCAGGTCGGCCGAGCTGAACGCCTTCCAGGTGTCGAGCCCGATCTCCTCCCCGGCGCTGCTGCGTCCCCGCGGGCGCTCGGTGCTCACCTGGCGCCCGCCGAGCACGACCGATCCCTTCGCGTTGCCGTGCCAGTTTCCGACACGCTCTTGGGCCCCGATCTTGGCGTGCTTGGCGCCGATCGCCTCGGTCAGTTCGGCCTCCATCATCTGGCGCATCACGACGAGCCCGGTGGCCGACGCGAACGCCAACAGGCCGTCCTTGAGCGCTCCGGCCACCTCGGCCAAGGCGACGGTCGCCTCGAGCGGCAGGCCAGCGAGGCGATCCGACTCGTCCACCTGCGCGACGGTCACGACGGGTAGCTTCTTCTTCATTGGTGGTCCCCTTTCCTGGGTGGTTCTTTGGATTGGTCTCCTGAACACCTACCTCACGGCAGGACTCAGGAGGGGGACCACCACCTCACTTCAACAAACTTGGGGACACCGTCAAAATCGACGCGGCCACGGCGCAACCCAGCAAGCTCACCGACACGCAGACCCCCATAGCATCCGACCAGCACCATGGCCCGGTAGCGGGAGAGGATCGCGTCGGTCGGAATCCAACGTGCGCAGGTGCAAGAGCATCGTGATCGGCTCTCCACACGGAGCTGGCCCCCGGAACACCCGGGGCCAGCGCGCAGCAATCCTTGTTCCACCTGATCTTCTTGGCAGCTACGACGGAGCCGACGTGATTGCCAGCGTCGGAGACGCGTTGCGAACTATCCATCGACACAAAGCGGCGAGTTCGGGTAGTCGTTGCATACGTCCAAAGCCATCGTCAGCACGTCGCCGTCGTAGACCGTTCCATGTCCGGCTGTCGCCATATCTTGAGACAACAGTTCTTGGTTCTCGGAGCCGTATCCGACCGCCATCACCGTCGACAATCCGCCGAGTTGAACCGGCGGATTCTGGCCCCCCCCTGGGGGGGGGTATTTCGACCTCAGTCAGTTCACGTCCCAGGTGCTCGGGGAAAGCTGACCCATTCCGATGGCGTAACGGAGTCCGAGGGTGAGTTCCAAACGGCAGTCAAGCCCCGGACATCGAGTGGGAGCGCACAGTGGACCAGCCCTCAACACTGTAAGGAGGGCTCAACTGTCGTCCAAATCAGGTGGTGACCACGGGCGAGGACGCCAGCGCCGTCGGGGTCCCTGTGGCGGTAGCGGATTCTGAGGCCGCGAAGGTGTACGAACCTGCGGTGCTCGGCGCGACCGCCCCTGGTCCGCCGCCTGCCTTGGACCCGTAGGTGATGGTGCACGTCTGCCCTGCCGAGAGCGTGACCGCGGTGACCTTAACGGTCCTCCCCACGAGGCCCGCCGTTCCGCAGGTCGAGGTCACGTAGCCAGCAGTGGTCGCCTTGATCGAAGGGGCGTCCGGGAACCCCGAGGGGATCGCCACCTCGACGACGCCACTGCTGACGCCCCCGCTTCCGGCTGTGTAAGTGAAAGTGAGCGTGTTGCCCTTGGACGCAGGGCCGAGCGTGGCCGGTGAGGCAGTCATGGTCCCCGCGCCATTCGTTGCGCCAGAGACGGTGACTACCGGCGAGGTCGCCAGTGCCATCAGGGTCCCCGTCGCGGTAGCGGATTCTGAGGCTGCGAAGGTGTACGAACCTGCGGTGCTCGGCGCGACCGCCCCTGGTCCGCCTCCTGCCTTGGACCCGTAGGTAATGGTGCACGTATGCCCTGCCGAGAGCGTGACCGCGGTGACCTTAACGGTCCTCCCCACGAGGCCCACCGTTCCGCAGGTCGAGGTCACGTAGCCAGCAGCGGTCGAGGTGGTCGAAGGGGCGTCTGGGAACCCCGAAGGCACTGCCACCTTGACGACGCCACTGCTCACGCCCCCACTTCCGGCTGAGTAAGTGAAGGTCAGGGTATTGCCCGAGGTCCCGGGGCTGAGCGTGCTCGGCGAGACAGTCATGGTCGGCGATCCGACGGCAAGGCACCCCGTGCACGTCATCGCCTCGTCCGCGGGCGAACCCGGTTCGATGACGGTGACATTTGTCAGTTGGGCCACTACTCCGGGTCCCGTCGCCTCAACAAAGGTCAGTTTCGTGGGCGACACCACGGTGGCGGGGTGCTCGCTGCCCACGGCTGTGCCCGAAACGAACACTTCAGCCGGGGCGCTGAAGCCGCTGCCGGTCAAGGTGACGGTTGTCGTTTGCCCGACGCCCACGGCGCTGGGGCTGACCGCAGTGATCGCGGGTCCGGGCGTAGTGATCTCGTAGGCGGTCACGCCGAACCCGTTGCTCCCGGCGAGCAGCAGGTCGTTGTTGTCGAACACCGGCTCGGAGAAGAGGAAGGCCAATGGGGTGGAGATGTGTTCGAGGATCTGGCCGGTGGAGGTGCTCAAGATGTAAAAGCCCATGTCCTGCGGGGTGTCGGCGTCATAGACACCGCAAGCCACCACCCCCGAGCCGTCCTCGGAGCACGAGCCGATCACCGGACCGGGGAGTCCGGTCTGCCAGATCGGTTCGCCTGTCGAGGGGTTGAGCGCTTGGACCGAGCCCAGGTAGGAAGTGCCGTCGATGGTTGTGTTTGTCCCTCCGCCCTCGATCAGGTCAGTCCCGTCCCAGATCGCCGCCGCGTTGCATTCGTGATTGGCGCCGGCAGCTCCCATCGAGTGCTGCCACACCGGGCCGGCTGCGAGGTCGTCTTGGGCGAGAGCGGAGTAGTAACCATTCTTGTCACACGACCCAACCATCGGCGTGGACACCCCACCGATGTCGGCGGTAAAGGTGGTCGGTGAGCTAGCCATGTCGCAGTCGCCACACGACTCACTCTTGGGGACCTGCCAGGCGTCGAGCACGCTTAGCGTCGAGCCGCTCAAGTGCACCATCGATTGGTCATGGGGCGGGCCAGGCGGCGGCCCGAAGTTGGTGCAGCCTCCGCACTCTTGTGCATTTCCCGGTTCGTTCCCGGTGGTGACGATGATGGACCCGTCAGCGAGTGCCGCAGCGCTGGACCAAATGTCTCCTCCCACGTCGCCGGACGGCGCCGATTCGAAGTACGCGGTCTGGGCGCCGGTCTCTTGATTGAAGGCCTTCAGTCCTCCTTGGACCACCGGCAAGTCACACCAAGACGCGATTCCGACGTAGACGCTCCCGTTGACCACCAACGGTGACGACCAGCTGTAGTAGTCGTCGATCGTCGACGACGGCGTGTCGACGGTCGCCTGCCAGATGGTGGCGCCCGTCGCTGCGTTCAGCGCGTAGAGAATGCCGTCGGCGCCGTTGACATAGACCGTCAGGGTTCCGGTGACCGGATCGGGGGCCACCGTCGCCGTGGCGATGATGCCCTGGGGCTTTGCGCCGCAGCCGCCATCGGGCTTGGGTTCGTCCACCCCGAGGAAGTCGGACCACAAGACCTTCTGCGTGGCCTCGCTCACGGCGTAGAAGGAGCCGTCCTCCACTCCCACGTAAAAGACCCCGTCGTCGACGACCGGAGTGGCCATGATCGCATTTGATGCCCCACTCACGGTCGAGGCCGGGGGCACCCATCTCCACACCGGCTGGAGGTTATTGGCATCGACCCCGGCTGGTGTGATCGACGTGGCGCTCGGGTTGTAAGAGTTGTGGCTCGGGCCGTTCAGGTAGGACGTCCAGTCCGTGCCCGCGGCGCTGGCAGAGCCCGGAACGAGGACGGCGCAGGCAGTGGCCAGCGGAACCACGATCGCGGCCAGCCAGGCTGTGGTGACGAGCCGTGTCCGGCCGCGTCTCGGCGAGCTATTGGAACTTTTCCGAACCGAGACCTGTTGGGACACCGAGCAACTCCTCGTCGTTCTTCCTTGGCTTCGACTGCACCCAGGGTTCCGAAACAAGGCGCCGTCGCCCCACGGTGCCCCTGGTCACAGCGTCTAAGAGCGCGGTGGCGCGGATCTGATACGCAAGAAGCGGTGACGGACGCCTCTTGCGACGGGCGTACTCGGCTCCACCGGCGGCATACGCTCAACGCCTCTTTCGTGGCCATGGTGCCGACCGACGACAGTGGGGCTACCGGCTGGCAGCTTTGGACGGGGGACTTCTGACTGAAACGACGCCAACTGGTACGGCTCCATGGGCTGCAAACCCCTCAACAAGCCGGTCGTGGGAACGGCTTCGGCCAGCTGACCGAGCGAAGAGTCCGGGACGGGCGATGTCCCCGAACGCCAATGATGTTGTGAAGCTCCAGTGAGGGTCCACCGCTGCGAGGTGGTCGTCAGCGGTTTCGGGAGCACAGGAGCCACCGGTCTGACTTGAGATCACGACAGACGCTCGTTGGTGTTCGCACACCGTCGACCGGAGCTCCGGGCAAACTCAGACGCGGCGCGGCGTGCCCCGTTCCAGCGGGGTGATGGGCCGGTCTGTTGGACCAGATCACCCGCACCGTCACTCCTTCTCGGGACGGCTGCGCATAACGGACGGCCTCACGCCCGGCCCCGCCGGCCCCTGCCCCGTGCGCCCCGGGCCCGGTGGGCCTGGCTGCCTCGCTGCGCGGGGGTTTCGTCCCGTTCGCGCGGGGCCCCCTTGCCTTCTCGACGAACAAGGATCGCCGCCGCCGCCGCGAGCGCGGCGTTTCTCGTGTCGCTATTTGTCTTCGCCTTTCAGATCCAAGATCGACGTCGCCGGCAGGCCTCCATGGTCAGCGGCTGGGTAACGAGCATCAACCCGGCGCGACTGTCACCGACTGCGAGATTCGTTTCACCGTTGCTAACCGCAGCGATGAGCCCGTCTGGAACTGCATTGCAGATATGTTCTACGGCACACGTGGCCAGCGCAGTGGGCTCTGGGTCATGATCGGCTCATCGAACCTCGGCGTGCTGGCTCCTGATGTCCCGCGAGAGGCCAATATTCGATGCAAGATCCCAACGCCTAAATGGCAAGTCGATTGGGTTGGCCCCGCCGACTTCCC
Source organism: uncultured Acidimicrobiaceae bacterium (assembly GCA_963741995.1). GTDB lineage: Bacteria > Actinomycetota > Acidimicrobiia > Acidimicrobiales > RAAP-2 > Bog-473. The sequence continues at coordinate 26,601 of CAVUKI010000009.1, read as the reverse complement.
GATGGTTCTGCTTCATTTTGTCGACGCAGCTGGTAGGTCGTGGAGAAGGACCATTGACGGAGGACTGCTCAGCATGGGGCTCATGCGGCCGCACTGGTGGCGGCGGCCCGTCAGCTGGTTTCGACGGAACGCGTGGCGTCGGCAGCCGGGATGAGCGAAGGCCGCAACGACAGGTCATTGCCGCCGTCTACTCCCGCCCCCGTGGACCGAATGCCGCAACCGGGCGACCCCTACGCCAACGCGTTCGTCGCCGAGCCGATGAAGTGCTGGCGGATGATCCACGACCGGCAGGGGCAGGCCGCACACTGCCTCGAGACGCCAACCTGGACCGGCAGATGGTTCGCCCCATCCGGCAAGCGATGGTGGCGGGTGTGGGCCTGCCCGGACCACCTCGAGGGTCTGACCGGGCTCAGGGAGTTAGGGCGATACACGGCAGATCAGGTGTCCCCTAACAGGCACTTATGGGCGTGTGGATAAAGCGACCTTCAGCACGACGGGACCCTCACGCGAACAGGCCCCCGGTCAGAGCCGAGGGCCTGTCACGCGATGAAAGGAGTATCTAACTCAACGTGAAGGTCCCGTTCACCTTCAACGGGGCCAGCTCGACGAACCCGCTCTTGGTGCCGTTGGTCGTTCCCGCCAAGAGCAGGTTCTTGCCCAAGGCTGCGATGACAGTGGTTCCCTTCACGGTCCGGACTGCACCGATCCCAGACACCGTCCCTTGGGTGTAGGTGCCGACCCCCTTGGCGTTCACGCGGAACAGGCCGCTGAAGGTCCCCTTGGCGTAGGTGGCGCTGAGGGTGTGGGCGGTGAGTCCCGCGGCACACGGCGAGATGGGCGTCGCATAGAAGACGCCCGCCCCCGCCCCACCCTGGGGCACCGCCACCGTTTGGATGGCGCTGTTGGTGGTGGTGGTCCCGCAGGCCGATAGCTGGTAGTTCATCGGCGCGGTGGCCGTTATGGTGTAGGTGCCCGCCTCAACCGTGCTCGGCCCCAGCGGGTTGGGTGTGGCCGAGAGGCTCTGCGGCCCGTTGGCCTCGAGCGTGCCGCCGCTCTCCTCGGTGGTGGTCGGCGTGCCGCCCGAGCACAGGTAGATGTGACCCGAGAGGGTCCCCGTCGGCAGGACCTCGACCGCCCCGATGGTGCAACTGAAGCCCGGGTCGCTCGCCACCCCGCGCTGATCGGTCCGCGGGCAGACCGTGACCGTGGAAGGGGCCGTGCCGAGCGTGGTTCCCGACGGGATGGCCCCGATGGCCATGCTCCCCTCACCTGGCAGCTGGGTCAGGGTGGTGCCGACGTTGTCGGCCAGAGCGCCGAGGTTGGGACTGACGTTCACTATGTCGGTGGATGCGGTGAAACCGCAGGCGGTGCCGGTGGCGTCGTCAGTAAGGTTGTAGCCGTCGCTCCTGAAGCCACCGCCGTCGCAGTTCCCTCCGGTGGGTGAGGTGTTGGCGGCCACGATGGAGGCACCGGCCGTCATCGCGCTGCCGTCGTTGAAGATGCCGCCGCCGCCGCCGGTGGCCGTGTTGCCCGACACGGTGGAGGAATTGATGGTCAGGACGCCAGGGACGGTGAGGATACCGCCGCCGCCGTCGTCGGGGGTAAGACAGCAGCCGGTGGCGGTGTTACCCGATACGGTCGAGGAACTGATTTCCAACTCGCCATACTCGCTGAAGATGCCGCCGGCGCCGGTGGCCGTGTTGCGCGACACGGTGGAGGAATTGATGGTCAGGACGCCCTGCTCGTTGGCGAGACCGCCGCCGCCGCCGGTGGTGGCGGTGTTACCCGAGACGGTCGAGGAGTTGAGCGTCATCCCCCCGTTGTCGTTTTCGGCTCCGCCGGTTTCGCCGGCCGTGTTGCCCGACACGGTTGAGGAGTTGAGCGTGATGGTGCCGACGTTTTCGATGCCGCCGAATCCGACGGTGGCCGTGTTGCCCGACACGGTTGAGGAGTTGAGCGTCATCGTGCCTTCGACCGCGTTGAAGATGCCGCCGCCGGAGTCGGAGGCCATGTTGTTCGACACGGTCGAGGAGTTGAGCGTCACTGTGCCGCCGAGACTTGTGCCGCCGCCGTTGGAGATTCCGGCCGAATCGACGGCGCTGTTGCCTGTCACGGTGCTGTCGGTCACGTTCACCGTGCCGGCGTCGACGAGGATCCCGCCGCCCTCATTGCCGGAGCCGTCCGTGACCGTCAGGCCAGAGATGGTGACCGTTCCGCCATTGATGGTGAGCACGGTCCCGGCCCGGTTGCCGTTGACCGTGGTGAGCGAGGCCCCGGCGCCGGCGATAGTCAGTGAGTTGAGACCTGAAGCGCCGATGGTGTCGGTCTCGGTGTAGGTGCCCTTGGCGACGTTGACGGTCACGTCATCACCGGTGTTGGTCTCCGCGGTGGTGATCGCCGTCTGGATGGAACCGCAGGCGTTCGCCAGCGTCGTACAGTCGCCCGTTCCTCCGAATGTGACGAACAGGTCGACAGACGGGGCAGCCGACGCGGGCAGCGACCTGGCGATCACCGAAGTGAGGGCCACCCCCCGGACACCAGCGACCCGGCCAGTGCGGTACGCAGACCGTGTGGAATGGATGTCTTCATTGGATTCCCCGTCCCTCAGGTGCGCCCCACCTGCTCGGAGAATGCTCTACACAGTTTCAGACCACCCGTCAACCGGGATTGCATAATGGGTGAACTCGGTGTGAACTCGGGGGGCGTCGCTAAATGTCCCAGTACGCTGCCGGGAGTGGGGGACGTTGGGGCAGGCAGTGCGGCCACGTGCTTGCCTGGGTAGCAACACTCCGCGATATTCCGAAGTACTGCCTAGATCTTCTTGGTGCTCCAGCTTCTGGATCTTGTGACAAGTTTCAGGCCGCTGTCCCGAGTCTGGCATTGGCGAGGTAGTCGCTCAACGTGTGATCGATGGTGGCCAGAGCACGGCGGAGTTCAATCGGAGCGGGCGGCTTGTCGGCTTCGAGAAGCGGATAGAGCAATCGACTCTGGAGTTTGGTGGAGAAGACGGCGACCCGGGTGCCCTCGGGTGTGACGGTGTAGGAGTTGGTGCCCTCGGTGCGCATGATCAGACCGTGGAGGCGGAGCCGGCGTAGGTCATAGCTCATCTGCGCAGAGCTGTAGTCCGCGCCGAGGAGTCCGGCCCCTGCCCGCGAAGGCTCTTGTTGGTGAAGCCGGTGACGGCATGGACGACGAGGCAGAGTGCACCGGCCAGGGCCATGGCGCGTTGATCCCCGAAGCGAAAGGCTCCGGTTCGTTGGCCCTCATGGTTGAAGGGCTGGTGGATGCGCTCAAAAAGAGCGCAGAGCCGATGGCACAGCCCTGACCGGCACGTTCGATCATAAGCAGACGGTCGTTGACTCCCCGGGCCTGCTGCACCAGCTCGGGCAGATGACACAGGCGGGCGAGAATGCCCAGGTCCTTGGGTTTGTTGATCACGGTTTCGATACGTAGTGCCCTCCCTTCCTTCAAGTACTGCTTGACGCGGCTGTGCTTGTAACGAAAGTCCATGTGCACCTCGGTCCCCGGGGAAAAGACCCTGGTGCCGAAGGGCTGGGGGGTGGTGAGCCCCACGACGGTCCCGGCCGAAGACCGCATGGACCTCGTGAGGGCGACCGATGCCCACGTTGTCGGTGACCAGCGCCTCGAAGAAGCTCCTGGCCCGACGCGGGTCGTCAAAGACCATGGTGCGAGACACCTCCACTTGGCGCATGGCGAGCTCCCAGAAGTAGCCGGCCTCCTTGTCCTGGTCGGTGAACGGCGTGGGGATGGCGGCGGTCCAGCAATCGAAGAAACCCTGGACGTCATCGGGCCCGAGGCGGTCGCAGACGGCCTGGAGAGCACCGGGATCCGCGCACGAGGCGAAGCCGTTGGCCAGTTCGCGAAAGCCGATTCCCGCCTTGCGGGCTTGACGCTTGGCCCACTCGTGACCGTTCAGCCAGATCTTGGCGGGATAGGGAAAGTAGGTGCAGATCTTGATGAACCCGGGCCCGAATTGGGCGTCGGCGATGTAGAAGTAGTACATCCCGACCCGGCGTTCCTCTTTGACGAAGTCGAAGCTGACGACGCCGGGGGTAGACGAACGGTTCTTGGCACTGAAGACCCACTGGAACTCCTGGGCCGCCACGATGGCGACGACCCCGGTGTGACCCTGGGCCTCGGCCGCCTCGAGATAAGGCCGGACGTGATCGAGCTTGCGGTCGTCGAAGCGGGTCCGGTCGGGCTTCTTCAGATGCAGGATCGGCACGTCGTGCTCGGCCGCGAAGGCCTTGACCTCACGGCGGAAGCGGTTGCCGATCTTTTCGAGCAGGGCTGGTGAAGGGATCGGAAAGCCAAGGTGAGCAGTCAAGAAGGTGACCACCTGCCCACCCACCTGGAGATTCGGCACGTAGGCATTGAGGTAGAGCCGGTCGATGCAGGCAAGGTCGAGGCCAACATGACCCTCGAGGACGTCATTGATGTTCACCACACTGGTCATCCACACAGTGTGCGCGCCCGAGGAACGGCTTTGCCGGCCCGACAACATCTACACGGACGCGGTCACGGGGAGGAGGCCGGGGGGGCCTGCCCCCCTCCCGCTAATGTCGTGAGTCGGAGATCCGCGCGCAATATGTAGCCAGCGTGTCGAGGATCTCGTCGGCGCTCTTGTGCCAGACAAACGGCTTGGGTTCTTCGTTCCACGTCTCGGTCCAGTATTTGATCGATGCCTCGAGCTCCTTGGTGCTGCGATGGGTGCCGCGTCGTAGCCACTTGTTGGTGAGTTCGGCGAACCAGCGCTCGACAGGTTCATCCATGAGCTGCAGGTGGGCGTGAAGTGAAGGGTGAAGCGCGGGTGACGCAGCAGCCAGCGATGGATCTCGGGCGTCTTGTGCGTCGACGGGTTGTCGACCACCACGTGGACGTCGAGGTCTTCGGGCACACTGCGGTTGATCAGGTTCAAAAATGCTCTGAACTCGAGGGCGCGGTGCCGTTCGGTCATGTCGGCAATGACCTGGCCCGAGGCAATGTCGAGGGCGGCGTAGAGATTGGTAGTGCCGCCTCGCACGTAGTCATGGGTGCGCCGCTCTGGCAGCCCTGGTCGCAGCGGGAGCACCGGGGCGATCCGGTCCAACGCTTGGATCTGTGTTTTCTCGTCCACACAGAGCACCAGAGCGCCCTCGGGCGGGTTGAGGTAAAGGCCCACTACATCGCGGACTTTCTCGACGAAGTGAGGGTCGGGGGAAAGCTTGAAGGAGTCGATCAGATGTGGTTTGAGCCCGAAGGCCCGCCAGATGCGGCTCACCGCAGATTGGCTCATGCCGGTTGCCTTGGCCATGGACCTGGTCGACCAGTGCGCGGCGTCGGTGGGTGTCTGTTCCAAAGTAGCGACGACCAAGGCTTCGACGTCATCATCGGTGATCGAGCGCGGCACCCCGGGACGCGGCTCGTCGTGCAGACCCTCCAAGCGATGCGCAATGAAGCGACGCCGCCACTTCGACACGGTCGGTTCGCTCACGCCGAGTCGGCGCGACACGTCGCGATTGGTGGAACCGGCGGCGCACTCGAGCACGATGCGACACCGCAGGGCCAGCGCCTGCGCGCTCTTTGGTCGGCGGGCCCAACGCTCGAGCGTGTGACGCTCGTCGTCGCTGAGCACCAGCTCTGCTTTGGGCCTGCCCCGCTCTGCCATCGCTGCCTCCCATCGTCGTCGATGAAAGGAAGAACGCGCTGCAGGACAGGGAAATTCCTATATCTGAAAGAATCTCCGACTCACGACACTAGGTGTTGCCGCTGTTGCCCGCGCCAGAAGCGCTCGTGTTGGTGGAATTCACCTGACCTGGTGACTTCGGCGCAGTCGGTTGACCTGGCTGAGTCGGCTGGCGGGGTCCGTTGTTTTGAGGCGTCGAGGCCGGTTGAGTGGCGCTCGTGCAGCGGCCGCAGATAGCCCGATGGCGATCACGGCAGCTACCACCCACCTCCTTCGCGCGCCCTCACGATGCTGCCCGAGATCCGAACTCCCTGAGTCCCGTCAAACCCTCCAGGTGGTCCGGACAGGCCCACAGTCGCCACCACCGACCGCCCGGGGGCTGAACCACCTGCCGGTCCATGAGGGCGTCTCGACGCAGTGGTCCGCGGGCATGCCCCCGTCATAGACCATTGCCCAACAGCGCATGTGTTCAGCGATGAAACCGCGGCAGCGTTCACCGGGCCGTGACATTCGATCCACGTTTTCGAAGCTACGCCACGGCACCATCAGAAGGCGATGGAATGTTTCTAGTGCCGTGACCGGCAACGTTGGTGGGGCGCGTCCACCACTTTGATGTCTGGGTCGCGCAAAGTAGGGCCATGGCAGAACGCGTGGCAGTCAGAGACATCAGAAACGGGGAGGGACGAAAGCTCCTCTCGATCGTGCGCCGGGGGTCGGGCTCGGTGGTGCGATGGCGAAGAGCCCAGATCGTGCTCTGGTCGGCCCAGAGGATGGACGTCCCGGCCATCGCCAAGATCGCCTTCACCTCAGAGGACCGGGTCAGAGAGGTCATCCACAACTTCAACGCCGACGGGTTCGACTCCTTGGCCGCGAAGTACTCGGGGGGACGACCTCCGAAATTCACCCTGCCCGAACGCCGGGAGATCAAGAAGATCGCCCTGTCTCGGCCGGTCGACCACGACCTGCCTTTTTCCACCTGGAGCTTGTCCAAGCTGGCCGAGTTCCTCGTCGCCGAGGGGGTGGTCGACGACATCAGTCACGAGGGTCTGCGCGTGCTCCTCCGCGAGGAGGGTGTCTCCTTTCAAGTGATCAAGACCTACAAACAATCCAACGACCCCGACTTCGAGGCCAAAAAGAATCGTGTCCTCGACCTCTATGAGATCGCCGATGGCTTGGCAAAACCGAAGAAGGGCGACCCAACCGTCGTGATCTGCATGGACGAGTTCGGCCCGCTCAATCTCTTGCCCCGGCCCGGCAAGCAGTGGGCACCGAGGATCGTCAGAGGCGAGGGGTCCGAAGAACCACGGCGCCGGCGGCGCCGGGCCACCTACACCCGCACCAAGGGGGTCCGCCACCTCATGGCCGCCTACGACCTGAACCAGGACAAGATCTACGGCCACGTCAAGTTGAAGAAGGACCGGACGACGTTCCTCGAGTTCTGTCGCTACCTGCGCACCTTGTACCCACCGAACGTCCGCATCGCCATCGTCATGGACAACTTCAGTCCGCATCTCTCGACCAAGGTCGATTCGCGCGTTGGCGACTGGGCCGAAGCGAACAACGTCGAACTGGCCTACGTGCCGACCAACGCCAGCTGGATGAACCGGATCGAAGCCCAGTTCCAGGCGCTGCGCTACTTCACCCTCGACGGCACCGACCACCGCTCACACGAAGAGCAGAACTCGATGATCCGCCGCTACATCATCTGGCGCAACCGCAACGCTCAGGACAAAGTCCTTGCGTGAGCTGGTCAAGCGCGCAAACGTTGCCTGATGCGGCACTAGGAGAGTGTTGAACAATCGCCTTTCGGGGCGTATCTTCAGTCGAGCAAGCCCGGGATATGTCCGCACCGAAGCGCCGGCGTGAAAATGGGTTGAAGCCGGCCACCCAGGATGGGCAGTGCCCGAGGTGAGGTCCCATTTTTGACGACCCGGACTTGCGCGCCCGGGGTCAGCTGGGTCTGAGCTGCCACCCTCCTTCGTTCTCCAGCCCGAGGTTCACCAAGCGGCGGAGGTTGATGGCGGCAATTCGATGGGAGAGCCCGAGCTGGTTCTTCTCAACGCCGCGGAACCGGACCCGTCGGTTGCCGTTGGCGACCAGCCAGGCGATGGAGCGTTCGACCATGGGACGCCATCGTCGGTAGTCGTCGGCAAAGTCACCATCGCGCCACGCCCGACGAGACTCGACGAGTTCGGCGTCGTGGTGATGAAGGTGGAGTGTCCGGCCGTCTTTGGCCTTTGTGCACCGCGCTCGGAGTGGACAGCCCGAGCAGCGGATCCCGAATACAGCGGCTCGCCCGGGAGTGATCCTCACGGTGTGTCCGGCCGGGCATGTGGCGGTCCCCGCCTGCGCGTCAACGACAAAATCGTCTCGGGCGAACCCACCTGGGATCGCTGCTGACAAAGGCCAGGGCTTGATGGCGCGGCGGTGTGTGGCCTTGCCCAGCGCGTTGAGTGTCTCGCCCGATCCATACGCGCCATCGGCGAGGACCTGGAGTCCGGGTGCTTCATCGGCCAACAGATCGACCCCCGTCGGCCCGTCGGCGGTATTGGCCGGGGTGAGCGCGGCGGCGGTGATCAGTCCGGTCTCGGGTTCGATGGCGATGTGCGCCTTGTAGCCGTCGCGATATTCAGAACGGGACTTGTGCATGTGGCGAGCCTCGGGATCGACGGTCGAGATGATCCGGTCAGGTGCCACACGCTGGGCGATCTTCCACGTGCCGTCGTCGTCTTGTTCGACGTCTTGGCCGGCGACGAGGGCCAACAACCCGAGAGCCGAGGTGGCTTCGGGCTCTTCGTTCTCGTTCTCGAAGGCGGCCAACAGAGCCAAGGCGTCGTTGACCAGTTCGTCGACCAGGGCCGACTTGGCCACCGGATCGTCCCAGGCGATCAGGGGTTTGCCCGCTGACTCGTAGTCATGCGCGGACAGAGGCACCAAGTCGGCTCCCGGGACGACCCGGCGCACCCGGCGGATGGCGGCGATCAGCTGTGTCACGGTGTCCTGGGTGGCCACCGCGTCGTCGAGCAGGGTCGAGTCGAGCGCACGGCGGGTCTTGCCCTTGAGGACCCCGGTGGCGTCGATGACCGAGCGCACGGCATCGAAGATCCGCTCAGGGTGCTCGGACTTGCGCAGCCGGGTGCGCCAATAGGTGAGTACCGAGAAATCGAACCCCTCGTCGTCGAGGGCCAACCCGCAGGCCACCTTCCAGCTGATCCGGTCCCGCAGCGCCCTGGCGGCATCCCGGTCCGAGAGTCCCTCGAGGGCCTGGAGGACCATGACAGAAGCCACCACGTCCGCTGGGATCGAAGGGCGACCACGACCAGACGGGAACAGGTCCTCGAACATCTCGTCGGGGAACAGTTCATGGCGATGGTCGGCCAGAAATGCCTCGACGCTTCCATCGGGGACGAGCTGTCGACAAAGAGCTGCAGCGTCGAGTAGCTCAGGATTGGATTCGCTGTGTCCTTGCACTCACCAATTCTCGACGATCGGCGCCCAAATCGCGAGCACCAATTGCCGATTATTTCAACAGTCTCCTAGGAGAGTGCCCCGTCCCGGCGTTCTGGGGCACCCAGTCAAACGCGTGGGTGGACCCCAGTTGGACCCGCTCGACGAACAGCGAGGACAAAGCTCACGACGCCTGCCGTCTCTTGGCGGGCCGCGGTTCTTCAGTGCGTTGGCGCACGATGTCCTGGACTATCGGGTCCGTCAGCAGGTCATGCACCAACCAGCTCGTGCCGTCGGTAGAGACCACCGCCTCTCGTGGGTTCACAGAACACCGTCTCCAGACGACCCCGTCGATGGTCCCCTGGGATGCGCGGGATCGCGCGAATGAGACTAAATCCTTGAACGTCCTCATGGCGTTACCTTCAATGTAAACCGCCCCCATGATACCCGGTCTTCCCGTAGACGACGCGAGAAATAGCCAGCGCCCACAGCTTGCGAGTTGCGAAAATCCGAGGCTGCCAAAGGCTCTGACGACTAGCGTGGATTAGCGCTGAGCGCCCTTACGTAGCCCCGTATGGCCCAAACCTGCGAATGAAGGACTATGAGCCGCCGAAAGTTATTTAGGGCTGCCCCCACGGTGCCGAACGCGCCCCACTCCCGGGCGGGCAATGTATGGGGGCACTTTGACAGAGGGTCGTCTGGTAAATAATGACCAGGTGGCGATCAACGGAATGTCGGGGCAGAGGAGAAATCGTCCACCTGTTGCTGCCCGCGCTCGACACGCTCGACCTCGCCGAGACCGACCTGAACGAGTCGCTCGACGTGAGCTGGGAACGAAGTGGACGGAGATTGCACTCCCGGCATGCCTGGTGCTCATTGTCTCGATCCCCGTGATGATTGTCGAGGAGGATTGGCATGGGCGCCCGATGATTGACGAGGGGACTCACCTTTGGATCCTTCCGGCGTTCCTTGTGGCGTCAGTTTTTCTGTTCGGCGGTGTGCTTGCCGGATTCCGTAGTCCGTCTACCGCGGTGGTTCATGCTGTCCCTGCTGCGAGCTTCGCTTTGGCCATATTGCTGCTCGGCGCAGTGTTGCGAAGATTCTGGGTTGTACACGAAGGTCTGCCGATTGCTGTGATGTACCTCTGGTGCCTCGGGATTATAGGAGCCCTGATGCTGACCTTGATTGGATCGTTGTTCGGTCGCCGGTTGGCAACCAACAGGTATTGACGGTCCTCTATACCGGATTTGGATTTGGCAGAACACGGTCCCCATGGTGCGTGCGAGAGCAGGTGAGCGTCTCCACTCCCAGCGTGACGGAATGTCCCTAGGGGTGGTGTCTCCGTCCCGGCGGTCGGGGGCAGGGGCGCCCGTTCCTCGTCGAAGCCCTCGGGGTCGAAAGGGATCCCTTCCCCGGAGTCGGTCTAGCTGCCCGACCTTCCCTGGCTGGCGGCCGATCTGTTTGCCTTCGGGCACACCATCCCTTGACTCTTTGAGTAATCCTACTATAATCATCGAAATAGTGCTGTTTACTGGAATGCAACTCGGTGTCCTTCCACGGGAGGTTGACGGCCACTCAATGGTGGACCCGCTCCATCAGCAAATCGTTGAGCACGCTTGGTTGTTGAAGGCAACGATGCGGTGGGTCCGAGATGACCGCAGCCCACTCAACGCTTTCCGTTGGTTCGTCTGGGGCAGGTTGGGCATCGGCGATCCACCTTCGAGGGTAGAAAAAGCCACAGCCGACAAGGTCATAGCTTTGACAGCTGGTTATGTGCGGATCCTGCCGAACCACTGATGAGAACGTTCTTTGTTGAGGCTGACACCGACAAACTGTTCAACCAGGTCGGCATATCCGATGATTGGATCGGGGCCGTGATCGACGCTTTCGTGATCGACTACGTCTTCGACCACGCTTCGCTGATCGCGGAGACGATGGAGGAACTCGCGCCACCAACATGCAGGGTTTGCGATCCGTATTCAGCGCACCAGAACCACCGACGTTGCCCCGTTCGCTGTTGAAGTTCAGCGGTGGTCACAGCTCATTCAGGCTGCTGCCTGATCGTACTCTTCGGGTGTAACGACGGCGGGTGTGACCCGGCGGCCAAGGGCGACGACCAGCTTGGCCATGTCCTTGTGACCGCGCACGCGTCGGAACGAGCGCTCGGCTTCGAGCATGCCGGCGGCGATCCAGCGCTTCTTCATCGAACCGTCCTTCCACTTCGTGACTCGACGCGTCGTCCGCTTGGCGATCGAGATCATCGACTCGATGCAGTTGGTGGTGGTCAGCGTCGCGGCCAGTGTGCCGCCGACGCCGAGACGCCGGACGGTGAACATGTCGTCGAGCCCTTCGCGCAGTGACGCCGCCGCGTCGGGATGGTCGGCCTCGAGCTCTTTGGCCAGTCCTTTGGCGGCGGCCAGACCCTTGGCTGCGTCGGGCTGGGCGAAGATGATCCCCAGTCGCTTGTCGACGACCCCGGCCAGGTCCTTGGGCAGGTGCCCCTCGACGTTGCGACGCTTGTGCAGCACGCAGCGCTGCACCGCGGCGGCATCGCCGAACACCCGCTTTATGCCCGCGGCCAGCGCCTTGGCGCCGTCGATGACGCAGAGTACGCCGGAGGAGACGTCGAGGCCGCGGGCGACGAGATCGGCCAAGAGGGCCGTGACCACGGTCTTGTTCTCGGTGTCGCCCAGCCAGAGCCCGACAGGGACCTTGGTGCCGTCGGTGGTGATGACCAGGGCGACCACGGCACAGGATCCAGCCACGTCGAGCCCGTCGATCATGAGCACGGCCACGGCGAGGTCAGAGAGGTTCCGGGCCATCAGCTCGCCCATGGCCTTGGTCGTGGCCGCCACGAAGCGCCGGGAAATGGCCGACTTGGACATGGACTTGGAACGCTCCTCGAGTTCCGCTCCGACCGGCTCGGCCACGTCGGCGTGGCGCCGGGTGGCCACCCCGGCCAGCATGCGCTCGACGACGAGGGAGTTGAGCAGGTCGGCCGAGCTGAACGCCTTCCAGGTGTCGAGCCCGATCTCCTCCCCGGCGCTGCTGCGTCCCCGCGGGCGCTCGGTGCTCACCTGGCGCCCGCCGAGCACGACCGATCCCTTCGCGTTGCCGTGCCAGTTTCCGACACGCTCTTGGGCCCCGATCTTGGCGTGCTTGGCGCCGATCGCCTCGGTCAGTTCGGCCTCCATCATCTGGCGCATCACGACGAGCCCGGGGGCCGACGCGAACGCCAACAGGCCGTCCTTGAGCGCTCCGGCCACCTCGGCCAAGGCGACGGTCGCCTCGAGCGGCAGGCCAGCGAGGCGATCCGACTCGTCCACCTGCGCGACGGTCACGTAGCTTCTTCTTCATTGGTGGTCCCCTTTCCTGGGTGGTTCTTTGGATTGGTCTCCTGAACACCTACCTCACGGCAGGACTCAGGAGGGGGACCACCACCTCACTTCAACAAACTTGGGGACACCGTCGAACCACCGGTCCGGGATCTAGTGGTCAAGCCCCACCCCATTGCACCGAGCGACGACGCTCACCCAATACTGTGAACTAACCGGTTACTGGGTAACGCGTTCGACGGTAGGTTGGGATCCTCGGGTGCCCCCGTTGTGCCTGCTTGAGTTAGGGGGCGGGCAACTATCGCAAGCAACTGAACGGGCGGATCCCTAGCCCTCCGCAAGATGTCCCTGAGCGAAATACCTTCCCACGTGATGAAAGCACCCCAGTTCAACGAGAAGAGCCAGCGCTGCGTGTTGCGTGCCATCCGCGCGATGGACGCGCGATACCTCAGCCGTTGGCTGCGGGAGCGGCGGCCAGGATTGGGTACCTGAACTGGGACTTCTATGGTGGGCGCTGCGGTGGGCGCTGCGGGACTCGAACCCACGACCTCAGCCGTGTGAATCGCTTCGAGCCCCTTTCCGTCTCCTGGGGTTACCCAGGAAAACCCAGTTCAGATGACAAATGACTTAACCGCTGCTGTGCGCTGTTCCGCCCTGTTTTCGGTTCGTTCGCGCACGTGGCGCGCACGAAACTGAGTGCCCGAGGCTCAACTTGCTTTCGGAGTCGCTAGGCCCGAAGGACAATCGAGGAACTCGGGCGGAGCGGGGGTGTACCAGTCGCAGTGGATCGGTGATCCTTGCTGGAACCACGAGATGATCGAGGAGTGTCCCGAGGGCGCTCGTACAAATCGATGAGGGCGGGGTATGACGGCGAGTGGCCATCCGCGATCCGGCATTACCGGACAGTGTCAGCCGTCGTAACACTTGGTGGAGTGCGGACGACACCCCGTCGATCCGATTCGGCTACGTTCGCCGGAATGGCCCCGGTGCTGCCGGCGACGCGCCGTCGCCAGCATGTCTTCGATGACAGCCTGCGGTGGGAGCGATTCACTCGGCGGCCGGACGACATCTTCATCACGAGTCCGCCGAAGTCGGGGACGACATGGATGCAGGGCATCGTGGCTTCGCTGTTGTGGCCCGACGGCGACGCGCCTGCTCCCGCTTTCGACCTGAGCCCCTGGCTGGACGCCCGGATTGTTCCGTTGGACGACATGATCACGAGGGTCGACGCGATCCCACACCGACGGTTCATCAAGACGCACAGCCCAGCCGACTGCACGCCGATCTTCACTGAATGCCGCTACCTCGCCGTCTATCGAGACGGGCGCGACGCGCTCGTCTCATTCGCAAACCACCGGCGCAAGATGCGGCCGGAAGTGATAGAGGCCCTCAACACCATCGCAGCTCGGGACGGCGTCGCACCATGGCCACCGGTGTGGGATGGCGACATGGACCAACTGTTCGACGAATGGGTCGACTGGGGGACGCCCATGGAACACCTGGCCTCGTGGTGGCCGAATCGCCACGAGCCGTTCGTGCTCCTCGTCCACTACGCCGACCTCATCCGCGACCTCGGCGGCGAGATGCGGCGCATCGCCGACTTTCTCGACGTCGACATCCCCACTGCGCTCTGGAGCGAGGTCGTAGAGCGGTGCAGGTTCGATGCGATGAAGTCACAACATGAAGCATCGGAGATCCTGAACCTCGCCTTTTCCGAAGGCGCGACCGCATTCTTCAACCAGGGGACGAACGGGAGGTGGCGCGCCCAGCTCAGTGAGGCGCAACTTCGTCGACACCAGCAACTCACCGCCGAGCGCCTTCCCGAAGATGCCGCCCTGTGGCTCGAGAATGGCTCCCTCGCCCTGGGGCAACGCCCCTAACTGCTGCGACCGCGCCGCTGACGACTCGGAAACTGCCAATGCCGATCAGGTCCGGGGGTGAGTCCCGGTACGCTGCCGGGACGTGGGTAGAACCGTGCACTTCGGGGGGTGTCCCAGGCCGGTCACAGAGCGTAAAAATAGGGTCACCGGATGGGTGCTCTTGAAGGTGATGTGGACCCGGCTCGGCAACTGTTCTTGGATAGAGCGTTGGCGCTCTCGTATTTCTCGGTCGCATGGGGTCTGCTTGCCGGGGCATCTTCAATAACTGCGGGGCTGCTGTCGGGAAGTCTTGGGGTTTTAGGATTGGGCCTCAACGTCCTTGCGGATGTTGCTGGGTCTATCGGTCTCATCTGGCGCTTCGGAGTAGAACGACGTGATCCGAAAAGCGGCCTTGCGGCGGAGGCCCGTGCCTCAATCGTCGTAGGCGCCGCCCTGGGACTGGTCGCGATCACTTGACGGGCGCAGCAATTGGCGATCTTCTCTCGCATTCGGTGCCCGAGCACTCTCTCTTCGCAATGGTCTCGGCGGGGGTCTCCGCCGTCGTGCTGGCTCCTCTTGGATGGGCGAAGCGACGGACGGGAAAGCTGCTTGGCAGTCACGCCTTGATGGGCGACGGGACGTTGAGCATTATCGGAGCTGCTCTGGGGGTAGTGGCCCTTCTGGGACTCTTGGCAGAGCAACTCCTCGGATGGTGGTGGGCAGATCGGATTACTGCCCTCTGCGTTGCGCTTGTCGCCGCCACCGAGGCAGTCCAGGTGGTACGGATGCGCCCAGATTGAGAGCTCCGGTATCCCCGTGGGCCGGACTTAGCGCGGGATGCCGGCAATATATATGGTTTATGAATGTCGTCATTTCCGGCTTTAACCATTACGCCTTGACAGTTTCCAATCTCCAACAAAGCATCGAGTGGTACGAGCGCCTCTTCGAGTCGCCGCCAGGTGGGGTCATCGACGAGGACAATTATCGAGCGGCGGTCTGGTTTGAGCCGATGTTCGCAATCCACGAAAATCAGCATCAGCTCGAGGGCGACGTGTTCGATGAATTTCGAATCGGACTCGACCACATCGCCCTTGGTTGCGCTAGTCGAGAAGAGCTCGAATCCTGGCCAGCACGACTCGATGCCTTGGGCATCGAGCACGGTGAGATTTTGGATCGACCATACGGGGCCGGTCTCGCATTTCGGGACCCGGTCAACATTCAGCTCGAGTTCTTTCTGCCGATGGGTTCATAGGTAGCCGAGTAGCCCCGTTCGCCGGTTAGGCGGGAACTGTGGATCAGTGATTCGAAACCAGACGCACACGAACAGCGCGTCATCGGATACTGCGATCCCTTCTCGTTCGTAGTAGCTCCTATGACCGGTTCGCCAATGCTCGATCGACGTGAACCCTTCGCCCTCGTCACGGGCGAACTCCCAGGGCACATCGATGAAGCGGTGTGTCTCTACGCGCGTGACCTCGATGATGGCTGCAGCAGCATCATCTGATCCCAGGAGTACCTGCCTCTCACCAAGTGCCTCCACGGGTTCCAGCTCATCAAGGTATTCCTGCCGCAGGAGCGCCCCGGTGGCCACCTTTTCGCCCTCAAGAGCTGCTCTGGTGAGACGGTTCCGCATCTCGCCTGGCCTCCCTAGAGAAAAGGCTCGAAGGCCATCTACCCGGGGCCACATAGGAGGGTAATTTAGCGAAGCAACACTGTCCTCTCGTTTGGTGAGCCAGCCAGTCGATACTGCTCCAGTTCGCTGCCGGGACTGCCACCCTGCACGTTGGTGCAGAGTCTGTGGGGCACGACGCGACGGCGAGCCACAGAGATAATCCCCGGAGACTCATCGGCTGTTGGCCTCAAGAACGGCTCATTGAGTCGGGGTGTTTCTTCGACGTCGCCGAATCTCTTATGTCCGAGGTGACCCAGCGATGGGGGCCAACTGACCACCGAGTTGGAAGTCCTGACGACCAACGACTCGCATGACGGAATCGACGGCGTCCTTGTCATAGAGTCGCCCTCTGTTGGCCCTCAGTTCATCGAGCGCGGCCGATTTCCCCAGCGCAGGCCGGTAGGGACGATGCGATGCCATCGCCGAGAGGACATCAGCGACGGAAACGATTCGCGACCCCATGAGGATGTCTCCTCCCTTCAGGCCCCGCGGGTAGCCGCTGCCATCAAGACGCTCATGGTGCTGGAGGATCATCTCGGCGACAGGCTGGGGAAACGGAACTTCCGCCACGATGTCGTGCCCAGCCTGGCAGTGTGTCTTTACTATCTCGAACTCGGCAGGACTGAGTCGTCCAGGACGACCAAGTATCTCGGCGGGAATGGCGATCTTCCCGATGTCGTGGAGGGTCGCTGCCACTTCGATCCCCTGCACCTCTTCGTCTGGCAGGACAAGTTCGCGAGCAACGGCGACGGCGATTTGCGCCACCTGTCGCTGGTGCCCGGCGGTATAGGGGTCTCGAAGTTCGACCATGTTTGCTGCCGACACGGTGACGGCATCGAGAGTGGTTTCGAGGTTCGCCAGGTAATGGTCTCGCTCGGTGACGTCATGACCGTTGATGACGACGCCGGAAATGACCTCGTCCTCGAGGAGGTTGGTGGCGACGATCTCCAGCACTCGGGTGTCGCCGGTGGGAGACACGAATCGAATCTTGTCAGTGGTGGACGTTCCCGGTTGACGGAGAAGCTCCGCGAAGCGTGCCGTCAGCCGGTCCAGGTCTTCGGGATGAATGAAGCGAAACGCGCTCCTTCCAATGGCTCCTTCCGTCGAAACCCCGAACATCGCCAAGGCAGTCGGGTTCGCAAAGATTACGGCGCCTACTCCATCGACCACGACAACGAGATTCGGTGAGTGCTCGACGAGCGCGGGAATCCATTCCGCATGCGTTATCTCCACCTGGTCAACAAGTGACACCACCTAGATAGCATCGACAACCTGCGGCCAGACCTAAAGAACCGCTGGCCAAACCATTCGTAGCCAGCGGGTGCAATCTCACCAACGCTTGCTCCAAGACCCTGCCCCAGTCCACCGGCTACGGGTCGCGCCGTAGAACGAGCCCTTCTGCTAGTAGCGATCGAAACCGGCTGGTTCGCAAACAGGTTCGCAACTACGGTTGCCGTAACCATGAGTGGCGTCGGTTGCCGCAGGTCGATCTCGAGCTTCGCCCGATCGGGCGTGTCGAGGACCACTCGACGTAGCAATTGGAGGACTTTCATGCGAACACCGGTCGGGAGTGTCGAGATCGAATACAAACTGATCGGTCCTGCCAATGGGGAGACCCTCGTGCTGGTGGCGGGAATCTTCCAGCAGTTGAGCTTCTGGCCGAGACCATTCCTCAATCAGCTCGCCGATGCGGGTTTCCAGGTGCTGATTCACGACAATCGTGACGTTGGATTCTCAACTCGTGAATCTCGCCCGGCACCAGATTTAGCAGAGGTGTTGTCAGGCAATCTGACCGGAGTCAACTACACCCTCGAGGACATGGCGGGTGACACGGCTGGGCTGATCGAGACACTCGGTCTGAGTCCCGCCCATGTCCTGGGACACTCTATGGGGGGCATGATCGCGCAGCGTGTTGCGACGGTGTTTCCCGAGAGGGTTCGTTCACTCACCTTGTTCGGCACGAACCCAAATGACGGCGTGTCGGGTCAGAGCTCGCCCGAATTTCTGGCCTTAGCCGCCCAGCCACCTTCAGGCGATCCGGTGAAGGAGCAGGAGAACGCGCTGACGGCCTACCGGATCTGCATCGAACCAGAACCCGTGGACGAGACCGCCCTCTCCGCCTTCGCGCAGTCCCAGGCCGAACGTGCTCCGAACCTCTACATGCAGTGCATTCCGGCTGTCATTGCGTCGACCATTACGGGCACGAGCTCGTCCCCGACGCACGCCGAGAAGCTGCAATCAATAGGGGTTCCGGCGTTGGTCATCCATGGCACGGGTGACCTCGCGATTGCGTTCGATGGAGGAGAGAGGCTGGCCGAGCTGATTCCGAATTCACGGCTTGTTGCCCTCGAAGGGATGGGGCATTTTTCACTCAATCCGGCACGGTGGACGCTGATGGCGGAGGCGATCATCGAGCACTTGCTCCAGGGTTGACTCTGGAGTCAATACTGAGAATAGACACAGGGCACAGGTACCCCAGTTCGCTGCCAGGACGGGGTGCCACCCAGCAACACGGAGTGGGATACCCTCGGCCTGTTATCCACCATCGGTGATCTGGATGATCGTTTCGCCGGTGGTGTGACGGTCGGGGGCGAACGCAGCAGGCGATTCGGCGAGGGGTCGCACTGCCCCGACGATCGGCCTGAGTCGTCCGTCCCTGAGCCGCTGTGCGAGGTCCGTGAGCTGGGAACGGTCGGCTTCGACGACGAAGAAGATGGCGCGCCCGTCCTCGGGCTTGACCGTGGGCTCCCTCATGGTGGTGACGAGCGTGCCGCCGGCGCGCACCAGCGCAGCCGAGCGGTCGAGGATCTCGCCGCCGATCACATCGAACGCCACGTCGACTGGGCCGGCGTCTTCCAGTTTGTCGGCTTCCAGATCCAAGAAGCGATGTGCTCCCAAGCCGAGGACGGTGTCGCGATCAGTTACCCGGCCCGTGCCGATCACGACGGCTCCGACCTCGCGGGCGAGCTGCACGGCGATCGAACCGACACCGCCCGCGGCGCCGTGGATCAGGACGGTCTGGCCTGTCGTGAGATGAGCGTGGTCGATGAGCGCCTGCCATGCCGTCAGCCCGGAGATCGGCAGGGCGGCAGCCACGGTGTGGTTGATGTCAGCCGGGAGAGGAGCGAGATTGCGGGCCTCCACCGCGCAAAATTCGGCCAGGGAGCCGTTGCGGGTCCAGTCGCACAGGCCGAACACACGCTGGCCGACGCTGAGACCCGTGGTCCCATAGCCCAGCTCGACGACGACTCCCGACAGCTCGTGGCCGGGCACACTGGGCGTCCGGTCACGCCCGGCGCGGTCGACCCAGGTCGATGACCAATCCAGTTCGATGCTCCTATGGGCTGTCAAGCCCTAATTTCTGGTGAGGTAGGAGGATGAACACCTCTCGTGCGACGTAGCGCTTGAGACATCGCACGGCCTCCTTCTTGGTGAGGCCTTCCTTGGTCCGTCGATCGATGTACTCGGTGGTGCGCGGGTCATAGACCATCCGGGTGATGACGATGTGCCAGAGGGCAGAGTTGGCCTGGCGGTCACCGCTGCGGTTGAGCCGGTGCCGCTCCTGTTTGCCGCTGCTGGCTTCGATCGGTGAGGCACCGCAGAGATGGGCAAAGGCAGCTTCGTCGCGTAGGCGCTCGGGATTGTCGCCGGCTGTGACCAGTAAAGCCGAAGCAGCGTCGGTTCCCACGCCCAAAGCGTCCACGAGTTGGGGTGCCGTCTCGATGACCAAGGGCTTGAGGATGGCGTCGATCTCGGCGATCTCCTCTTGAAGGGTGATGGCGCGCCGGGCCAACATCCGCAGGGTGAACTTGGTGAGAGACGCGACGTCACGCTTGGCACCGGGTCGATAGGCCGAGGCCCGCTCGAGCAGACGGAACACGTTGAGGCCTCGGAGCTCGGACCGGATGGATTCGGGAGCAGTCGAGATCAGGCCGCGCATTTGGTTGAGCGCCTGGGTCCGACCCTTGCGCGCCGAGAACCGAGCGACACGTAAAACCCGCATGGACTCGACGTTTCCGTCCCTCGTCTTGGCCTCACCGGCGGCATCGCCCGAGAGAGCCGCCCGGGCGGCGGAGATGGCGTCTTGGGGGTCGGACTCGCCCTTCCGCCGGCGACGCTGGCGGTTGGGACGATCGACTTCGACGACACGCACCTGCTCGGCCTGGAGGTGACGAGTCAGCCCAGCGCCATACGAACCCGTCCCTTCGACGCCGACCAGCTCGACGGGGCCGAAGTCACTCAGCCAGCCCAGCAGCAACTTGTAGCCCTCAGCCGTGGTGGCGAAGCTCTCGACGCCGAGGAGAGCCCCTCGTTCGTCCAGAGCCGCAGCTACATGGACGTCGAGGTGCGTATCGACCCCGCCGGTGACGCTCCGTGAATCCGCTCAGCGGTCATCTACTGGGGTGCAGTCGGTACTGCCGACTCGGCGGTGACGTCCAAGGAAGAGGATCCCGAGATCGTTCTTGGCGCTCATTTTCACGATTGGCTTGACGCCATCGCTCAGATGCCGCAGGTGCTCAATGAGGACGACGTGAAGTCGGCCTGGGAAACGATTACAGAGTTCCTTCGGCAGACCGACCAACAAGAACTAGGACAGGATTACCAAACCAGACGCACCTGGCTGCGAACGCTCACGGACATCTTGATTGGTCCTTTCGCTGCCTTCGTCACGTTTTGGATTTCGGCCCTGCTTTTGCGCCCGCTGGGCGTTGTCGATCTCCTGCCAGCTGCCGGGCTGTTCTGTACTGGTGCAGCGCTCTATTACACGAGCCCCGCCTCGGCGACGACACGCCGACGTACAGGAGTGGGCGTAATGAGTGCATCCGCCTTCATCATCGTGGTTCTTGCATTGCTGTACCTGGGTTCCAGCATGTTCCATTTCTGAGTTCGGACATGAACGCCAGCGCTCGTCATACGCTGCCGTTCTTTAAGGGCATTCTGCGATCCGAAGGTATTATCCGGCGTTGGTTGTGCTTGTCCCAATACGACGCCTGGCTGGGGCCCGGTCGAACCTGCCTGCCGGGCCGGGGATGAATGATTCGACCCTCACACTCCGACAGGAATGCCCAATGCCCCCTGAAATGGGCTACCTTGCCGTCATTAAGTTGTGAATGAGGGGGATCCCATGCTCAAACTTGGCAAGCTATTCGTTCTCGCAGGGGCGACGGTGCTGGCGATCTCCGGGGCAGTCGTAAGCGCCAGTTCGGCCGGTGCAAGTCCAGCGGCCGCTGTTCCAGGTCCGCAGCCGCTCTATACGGTGCTTCCCCCTACGCCGTCTTCGGCCGCTGTTCCGGCTCGCGTCGGCCTGCAGATGTGGACCTACCAACTCCACGTCAAAGGCGTGGCCTATCCAGAACAGTTCGTGGGCACGAATCCGACTCGTGACCTGACGACGATCATACCCACCGTCATCATTCCGATTGAGCTCAAGAGGGGCACCTTTGTCGCCAATCCAAGCACGGCCCTAGCCAACGGCCTCAGCGTTGTGCAGAACACGGTGGCCAGCCCCATTTTCCAGAGTTCAGTCGACTTCGTGCAGGGGGGAACCAATCTGGGAACCACCCAGTATGTCGATGCCTACCAGCGCGCCGCCCTGTGGAAGTTGGCCAGCACCGAGGTTGACTACCACGTCGCCCTCGGCCAGCCGACATTTAGGCCCACGCAGGTCGTAGCCGTACCAGGCACGGAAGGTACGGTAGAGACGGCTTTTGGTCAACAGGTCATTGTGGCCAACATCAACTGGTATGACAGCGTCATCAAGCCGATGTTGACGTCCCTCAAGATCCCGACGAACGTCTTGCCGATCTTCGTCACCACGCAGACCTATCTGTCGGATGAGACGCCCCCGAATGTCCTCAGTGGTTGCTGCATTGGCGGCTACCACAGCGCTGCTGCCGGTCAGCCCTATATCCAGTTCTCCTACAGCCAACTCGCTGGGGCCTTCGCCGAGGACGTTTCGGCGCTGAGCCACGAAGTTGCCGAGACCTACAACGACCCCTTGGCAGATAACGCGGCCCCACCGGCGTGCGGTGCCGGCGCGCTCTACGAAGTTGGTGACCCGCTTGAAGGGGACGCGAACTACGGCACTTACCCCTACACGGTGGGCAGTATGACCTACCACCTCCAAGATCTCGTGACGCCCGTGTATTTCGGCGCAGCGCTCGCCACGAGCCTGAACGGGTGGAGCACGTTCCAGGGCACCAAGATCGGCGTCTGTTCGGCTGGGGGTTAGTGGGTCTTTTCGGGTGATGACGCCCGAGGACTCAGGATTGCCTGAAGGGGGCATCATCGATTTGCCCTCCGCCTTGTCGACCCTCGGCAATCGAGATCGTGGGCCAGAGTAGGTCCCGTGAACCGTACTACGGACGGCCGAGCACACCTGCCGTAAACTCCAACAGCACGGTCACAGGAACCGCGTCATTGCCGCTCGCCTTGACTTGTGATGGAACCTCGGAGCTGCCAACTGTCAGGCCAAGCAAAATTGAACTCGCGTGTGCAACCGACAATAAGTATTTGGACGATGTCTCGTGGAGTTCATGGACGCCTCAGTCGGCAACTGGTACGGGAATCCTTCACCTGAATAACTGTTCGCCGGATTGCGCACAGGGGACGTTCCAGACCTACCCAGGAGCGACCGTCACGTTGAGTAAACCGGCGAACGTTGCGTACACAACCGCTTCGGATGTGAGCGGTTCCGCCCTACTCTTCACGAGCATCTCCGGTACTTTCCCTCAAGCGGTTGGCGTCCCATTTGGACCCTCATTGACGATTCCAGTTCCGTGAATAAGCCCCCTGCCCCCCGCCCCGTCCTGCGGGCCCCTCCGTTCCCGGTGGCGCCGGCCGTGGTGGCCCGGCCGCCCCGGTCCTGGTGGCCGGGCTGCCGTGTGGCCGTGCGCGGCGCTTCCGGGCCGTTTCGGGCTCTGGGCCCCTCTCTCCCTGTCTTTCCTTGTGGGCGCTGCGGGACTCGAACCCACGACCTCAGCCGTGTGAATCCGTCCTGGGTGGTTTCTGTCACCTGGGGATACCGGGGAAAACCCAGTTCAGAGTGCATTTGAGGGTTCCGCCATTGCGCGCAGTTACGCCCTAGTTTCCGCTCGTTCGCGCACGTTGTGCGCACGCCGAGGAGCTATTCCGATGCTCTCTCCACGGGACGCACATGGTAATAGACAATCCGCTATAGGCTGTGACTCATGGAGTCGTCACCCCGCTCCCCTGGTTCATTGCTTCGGGAGGCGCGCAAGCGCGCCAACCTGTCGCAGACCGACGTCGCTCGGCGGGCTGACGTCGCCCAAAGCGTGGTCAGCGCGTACGAGTCGGGACGTCGAGAACCGGCATTCGGCACCCTTGAGCGGCTCATCGCCGCCACTGGGCACCGGCTGGACGTCCGGCTCGAACCGGCAGCAGATGCTCGTCCCGGTCTGCCCGACACGCCATTCGGACGCCGTCTCAGGCAGCGCCGCCGCCAGCTGCTCGCAGCGGCCAAGAAGCACGGCGCCTCCAACGTGAAGGTATTCGGGAGCGTTGCCCGCGGAGAAGACACCCCCAACAGCGACATCGACATTCTTGTTGACCTGTCACCACGGTCGAGCCTGATCACATTGGGACGATTGGAGCGATCACTCAGTGACGTCCTTGGCGTGCCCGTCGACGTCGTGCCAGCTGAAGGTCTACGTCCGGCGGTCCGGGCCGAGGCGGAGAAGGAAGCGATTCCTCTGTGAGCCGTCACGACCAGGAGTGGCTGGCCGACATCGTGAGTGCCATTCAGGCGATCCGCTCCTACCAGAAGCGAGGCAACCTCAGCGACGGATTGATCTTCGATGCCGTTCGACTGCGGTTGATCGAGATCGGCGAAGCTGTGAAGCGGGTGAGCCCGACTCTGCTGGCCTCTGAACCCGACCTCCCATGGGAGGAGATCGCCGGCATGCGTGATCGGCTCGCCCACCGGTACTTCGATACTTCGCACGCCATCGTTCAGGCCACCATTGACAACGATCTGCCGGAACTCGAGCTCGCCGTTCAGCGCCTTCTGTCCCAAGCCTCGTGATAACTCGGCGCTCGAGCAAGGGACTCAGAGCACTCACGGGTCGGTGGCGTATCGAGGAGATGGATCTGTGGGACAGAGACGCACTTGATCTCGTCGGTCCCGCTTTCATCGAATTTCGCTCCGACAACACGGGGCAATTTGGATTCATCGCCGTCGAAGGCTGGATGGATTGCCGGGAAGCGTCGATCGATGGTCGGCCCGGTCTGGAGTTCTCGTGGGACGGCCACGACGAATGTGATCCGGCGAGCGGTCGCGGGTGGGCTGCTCTTGAGCCGGACGGTTCCCTCACGGGACACATCTACTTCCACATGGCCGACGACTCGGCCTTTCGGGCCAAACGAGGATTAGTCATTGCCGATAGATGACTGACGGCGACTCGGAGGACAAGAAGGGATCTGCGTGCCCCCGTATGACGACGTAGCTCCTGTCCTCGGGCCGGCGAGCTCCTATCACTTGTCAACTGAGGCTGCCCAGAAATTGTGGACACGGATTTAAGCGGCTTGTTGCTTGTGGGCCAACGTTAACTCGTAGCGGATGGGGCTGAGGTTGTCGGCCTTGGCGCAGCGGCGTTGGTGGTTGTAGAAGTTGATGTAGTGGGCGATGCCGGCGCGGAGTTCGTCCATGGTGGCGAAGGTGTGCCGGTAGAAGTACTCGTGCTTGAAGATCGACCAGAAGCTCTCGGCGCTGGCGTGGTCGAAGCAGCTGCCCGTGGCTCCCATGGAGCGGACCAGCCCGACGCTCTCGCAGAGTTCGACGACCTTGCGATCCGAGAATTGACTGCCCGCGGTCGGTATGAAACACCGTGCCCTCGACCTGTCCGAAGCGGGTCATAACCGAGTGGTCCAAGTACGCCACCAAGAGCTCCGACGGCTGGGGCGCCCTCGACGCCCCCATCCGCTCTGAAGAGGACCTGGCTCGACGTTCGCTCCCGCCGCACCTGCGCCGGATGGCCGAGACCGCCTTGGCGCTCGGCGCGGACGCTGGGTTCCAACCGTACGGGTTGCGCCGCCACGCCCACGGGCTGGGCTACGGCGGTCATTTCCTGTCCAAGTCCCAGGGCTACTCGACCAGCTTCAGCGCGCTCAAGACGGCTCGGGCCGCCTGGCGGGAAGCCATGCGCGGCGGCGGTCATGGCGGGGAGAAGGCGGACCGTTCTCTCGTGCGCCGTCTGCGTGCCATTGGTGTCGGGTGGGCCAACCCGGGGGAAGCCCGGTGGGCCGAGTTCCAGCAGCGGCAACGATCCGAGGAGCGACGGCTCGGAAACGAGGAGTGGTACAGCCGGACGGAGCAGGATATGGAGCGATGGGGAGCGTGGTGAGACGACTATGAAACGTCGACAGTTCGGATCGGTGCGCAGGCTCCCCTCGGGGCGGTGGCAGGCCAGCTACTGGCACGTCGGCCGCCGCCACATCGCCGATGTGACGCTGCTCACCAAGGCCGACGCCAACGCCTACCTGGCGCATGTGGAGACTCAGATCAGGCGGGGCAGTTGGATCGACCCCTGGGGCGGACACGTCGGGTTCGCCGAATGGGCCGACGATTGGAGGGCGACGATCGTCGATCTCCGGCCGTCGACCAAGGCGCGTGACGTCGGCTACCTCGAGCGCTACGTCCTGCCTCGTTTCGGGGAGCTCGAGCTCGGCGAGATCGATCACATGATGGTGCGGGCCTGGGTGTCCGAGCTCAGTGGATCGGGGCTCGCCCCCTCGACGACGACCAAGGCGGCACAGCTGCTCAGCAAGATCATGCGGGCCGCCGTACAGGCCGGCTACCTACCGAAGTCGCCTTGCGACGGTGTGCGGCTGCCCCGCATCGAGCGGGTGGAGATGCGCTTCCTCGAGCCCGGCGAGGTCATGGCGCTCGCCGACGCCATGGACCCGCGCTACCGGGCGGCCGTGCTCCTCGCCGCCTACGGCGGACTGCGGGCAGGTGAGCTGTTCGGCCTGCGGGCCAAGCGGGTCGACCCCCTGCGGCGGACCGTCACCATCGCCGAGACGGTGGTCGACGTCGGCGGACATCCCTACTTCGGCCCGCCCAAGACCCGGGCCGGCCGGCGCACGGTCCCGCTCCCCCGCGTCGCCGCCGACCCGCCGGCCGAGCACCTGCGTACCTACGACCGCCAGCCCGACGGCCTCGTCTTCACCGCACCGGAGGGCGGACCGGTGCAGCTCAACGTCTGGCGGCAGCGCTTCTGGGTTCCGGCCGTGCGGAAGGCGAAGGTCGCACACCTACGTCCGCACGACCTGCGACACACAGCAGTGGCGTTGTGGATGGCCGCCGGGGCGAACCCGAAGGAAGTGGCCGCACGAGCGGGACACACGTCGGTGAGCTTCACTCTCGACCGCTACGGCCACTTGTTGCCCGGTTCCGAGCAACGTCTGAATGACGCACTCGACGCTTTGGCGGAGGGCACTCGAGCAACGGCTGAGGTCGCGAACGACGGCAACGACTCATCGATTGCGCGCGAAAACACGATTTCGTTCGCGCACGTAGCGCGCACGCCGGAGGACGATGACGACAGCGTCAGCGACGCGCATCTCGCTGACCAGGGAGAACAG
>CAVUKI010000008.1:0-247076 GCA_963741995.1 uncultured Acidimicrobiaceae bacterium | reverse complement strand
CCTCGAGGTCCCCGCCGCCTGATCCACGCCGGCCGCGGCACCCGGCTCAGACGAACAGTCGTTCCGCCCCGCTCGCCACCCGCAGGAGCCACGCCCTCTCTTCCCCGTCGAAGCCCTCGGCGACGCGTGCCCCGGCGACAACACGGACCCAGGCGTCGAGGGCATCGTCCGGGAGGCCGCGCCGCGCCCGGCCCTGGCTGCGCACGGCGCACAGGAAGCGCCCCACTTGCCCCGTCGACCTCTGCCCCCAGAGGACCAGAGTGCGGGCCAAGTCGGCTGCCGACGGCCCGGCCGCTACGGTCAGCCAGTCGATGACGACCCAGCCGTCGGGTCCGACCAGCACGTTCAAGGGATGGAAGTCGAAGTGGCAGGTGCCGCGCCCGCCGTCGTCCAGCGCGTCCAGCAGAGCCAGCAGGTCCGTGCGCGCCGCCCTGTCGGGCACGCTCGTCTCGATCTCACTGCGGAGGCGCGGCACCAGGTCGGGCAAGCCATCGACGCGTGTCTCGTTGCATCGCAACTGCAGCGCGACGAAGCGCGCCGCGAGGCCATCGATCTCTTCGGGGCCGGCCGTGGCCAGCACGTGGAGGAGTGCCGGGCCCTCCACCCGGTCCAGGACCACGCCACGACGCCCGTCCACCGCGACCGTGCCGTGGGACCTCGCCACGGGCAGGCCGGCGGCGGCCAACGTTTTCAGCACGGTGTCCTCGAAGTCGGACAGGCCGTTCCAATCAGGCCGGTCCAGCTTGAGCACCAGTCCCTCACCGTAGGCAAAGACCTCCGCCGTCCGGCCTTCGGCGAGGAGTTCCACGGTTTCTTGCTCAGTCCTGCAGGCGCGCGCGCAGCGCGGCGGCAGCTGCCGCGAGCTCCGACGCATCGATGGCCGGGATGGCCGCGAAGTCGAACGCCTCGGACTCGACCGGCCACCCGGGCCGGGCGTCGTCCACGGGGCGCGGCACCAGGTGTACGTGCAGGTGCGGAACCCCGTTGCCCAGGCTGAACCAGTTCATCTTCGCCGGCTGGTACTCCTCGTCGACGGCGCCGGCGACCCGCGCCACCTCGGACCAGAACCCTGCCGTCTCCTCGGCCGAGAGCTCCGTGGGCTCGGCGACGTGGCGGCCCTTCCAGATGACGTAGCTGTAGCCGGGCCGCACGGGATGCCGACCGATATAGCCATCGACCCACATGCCTTCGAAGATCCGAAGGCCGTGCGGCGTCGCATCGGCGCCCGGACCGCACATGGTGCACCCTTCGCCCCGTCGAAGCGCTGGAAAGTCAGGGGGCCAACCGTTGTCGGGCATGGCCCTCAGTCTGCCCATCGCAACGCCGGGTGACCCGCAACGGCCCATCGGCACTCCTAGCCTGGGGTTCTTGCGGCTGCGCGTTCTCCATCGTCCCCGGACCACAATGCTCGCCGTGTGCGTGCTGCTGATCGCCTCGCTCGTCTGGTGCGCGGTGCCGCCGCTCGCGACGACGGCTGCCGCGGCAACGTCGGCGTCGTCCGGCCCGGCCGGTGCGGTAGCCATCGCGGCCACGCCCGATGGCGGCGGCTACTGGGTCGCCTCGTCGACCGGCGGCGTCTATCCCTTCGGCGACGCGCACTCGTACGGGAGCATGAGCGGCACGGCGCTGAACGCACCCATCGTGGGCATGGCGGCGACGCCCTCGGGACAGGGCTACTGGCTGGTCGCGTCCGATGGCGGCATCTTCAGTTTCGGCGACGCGGCCTTCTACGGCTCGACCGGTGGCATGCGCCTCAACGAACCGATCGTCGGCATGGCCGCCGCGCCGTCGGGTCACGGCTACTGGCTCGTCGCCTCCGACGGTGGTGTGTTCAGCTACGGCGACGCGTCCTTCTCCGGCTCGACGGGTGGCCAGCGTCTCAACGCGCCGGTCGTGGGGATGGTGGCGACAGCCTCGGGCCGCGGCTACTGGCTGGTGGCCTCCGACGGAGGCGTCTTCAGTTACGGCGACGCGTCGTTCCACGGCTCCGCCGGCTCCATCCGGCTGAACCGGCCGGTGGTCGGCATGGCGGCCACGCCTTCTGGTAACGGCTACTGGCTCGTGGCGGCGGACGGGGGCATCTTCACCTACGGCGACGCATCGTTCCAGGGGTCGACGGGCTCCATCCGGCTCGACGAGCCCATCGACGGGATGGCTCCGGGACCGGGCGGCGGTGGGTACTGGCTCGCGGCGGCCGACGGCGGCATCTTCAATTTCGGCTCCGCCGCCTTCGACGGATCGGCCACCGCCGACATCAACCCGCTCCTGGTCGACCAGCTCGCCTCGACCGGTGGCGCGCAACAGGTCCTGATCGTCGACGCGCCGAGCGCCGGCGGCACGACGGCCACACTGACCGCGTACGAGAACGACGGTGCCGGGTGGTACCAGGTGTTCGACGCCATGCCCGCCGTCGACGGCACCAACGGTTGGGTGCCCGGGCCGAGCCGGGTCGAAGGGGACGGCACCACGCCCGAGGGCATGTACGCCATCGGCTCGACGATGTACGGGACGAACGCGGACCCGGGCACACAATTCCCGTTCCACCAACTGGTCTGCGGCGACTGGTGGGACGAGGACTCGGCCAGCCCCACCTACAACACGTTTCAACACGTGGCCTGCGGGACGGCGCCGCCATTCGCCGCGAGTTCGGAGGCGTTGTGGACGGAGGGCAACGCATACCCGGCCATGGCGGTCATCGACTACAACACGCCGCCCACCGGGCCAGTCGGGTCGGGCATCTTCCTCCACGCCGACATCGGTGCCCCCACCCAGGGGTGTGTCTCGCTCCCACTGGCCGAACTCGACGCGGTGCTCGACTGGCTGGACCCCGCGCTGCATCCCGTCATCGTCATGGGGCCCGACTCGGTCATCCGCTCGTTCTGAGCGGGCGTCATCCCCTGACCTCGCTCGCCGCCTCCCCCGCCGCCTCGACGACGCGGCTCAAGACGTCCTCGTCATGGGCCACACCGGGGAACATCACCTCGTAGGCACCAGGCGCCAGCGCGACACCACGGCGCAGCATGGCGTGGAAGAAGCGGGAGTACGTGTCGCCCGAGGCGATCGCCCGCGCGCTCTCGTAGTCGGTCGGCGGCGTGACGGGACCGTCATCGGCCCGCGCTACGAAGAGCCCGACCAACGGCCCCACGGTGGGGACAGCGACAGCCAGGCCACCACCTGCCACGGCCGACTCGAGGTCTTTGGCGAACAACGAGACACGAGCGGTCAGGGCCTCGTAGTCAGCCGGTCCCACTGCGTCCAGCACCGCCAGGCCCGCCGCCGTGGCGAGCGGGTTTCCGGACAAGGTCCCCGCTTGATAGACGGGACCGCCCGGCGCCAATTCGGCCATCAGCTCGCGTGGGCCGGCGAAGGCGCCCACGGGCAGACCGCCGCCGATGACCTTCCCGAAGCACCAGAGATCGGGTGTCACCCCTGACCAGCCGGTGGCTCCGGCCGGACCGAGCCGGAAGCCGGTGATGACCTCGTCGAAGATGAGGAGGGCCCCGCTGGCGCTGCAGGCGGCGCGCAGCCCCTCGAGAAACCCGGGAGCCGGCGGCACGAGATTCATGTTGGCCGCCACCGGCTCGATGATCACGCAGGCGACCCGGTCGTCGATCGCGGGGACCACGTTGTACGGAACGACCTCGGTGTCGGCCACCGCGCCGGCGGAGACGCCGACCGAGCCGGGCAGTCCGAGCATGGCCACGCCACTGCCCCCACCGGCCAACAAGCCGTCGGAGTGGCCGTGGTAGCAGCCGTCGAACTTGATCACGCGGTCACGACCCGTCGCGCCTCGGGCGAGGCGCACGGCGCTCATGGCCGCCTCGGTGCCGGAGGAGACGAGCCGCACCTGCTCGCAGCCGGGCACGCGCTCGCAGATGGCCTCGGCCAGAAGGACCTCACCGGGTGTCGGCGCGCCGAACGTCGTGCCGAGTGCCGCCGCCGACTGCACGGCCCGGGTGACCACGGGGTGGGCATGACCGAGCAGCACGGCGCCGTAGGACTGCACCATGTCGAGGTACCGGTTCCCCTCGGCGTCGACCACGGACGCGCCCGCACCCGAGACAACCGTGTACGGCGTCCCCCCGACGGAGGCAAAGGATCGGACCGGTGAGTCCACCCCGCCCGGAATGACACGCCGGGCCCGCTCGAACCAGCCGGCGTTCGACAACGGAGCCTGCTCAGCCACCGAGCGCCTCGGCCACCGCGGCGGCGAAGTACGTCAAGATGAAATCGGCTCCGGCCCGCTTCAAGACGATCAGCTGCTCGAGCGCCACCGCCGGCCCGTCGATCCAGCCCGCCGCCGCCGCCGCCTGCACCATCGCGAACTCGCCACTCACGTGGTAGGCCGCCAGCGGCACCGCGACCTCCGAGCGCACGGCGGCCAGGACGTCGAGCGATGTCATCGCGGGCTTGACCATGATCATGTCGGCACCCTCGGCCACGTCCATCTCAATTTCGGCGAGCGCCTCGCGCCCGTTGCGCGGGTCCTGCTGATAGGCCCGGCGATCACCGCCGGCGGCGATGGTGACGTCGACCGCGTCGCGGAAAGGCCCATACAGGGCTGACGCGTACTTGGACGCGTAGGCCAGGATGGCCACCGGATCGTGGCCGCCGTCGTCGAGCGCAGCGCGGATGGCGGCGACCTGGCCGTCCATCATGCCGCTGGGCGCCACCACGTCCGCGCCGGCTTCGGCCTGCGCCAGGGCGATGCGCTGGTAGAGCTCGAGTGTCGGGTCGTTGAGCACCTCGCCGCTGGGCCCGAGGACGCCGCAGTGCCCGTGATCGGTGTACTCGTCGAGACAGAGGTCGGCCATCAGGACGAGCTCGTCACCCACCGCGTCGCGGACGGCGCGCAGCGCGACCTGCACAACGCCCTGCGGGTCCCACGCGCCACTCCCCTGGGCGTCCTTGCGCGCCGGGACGCCGAACAGGATGAGCCCGGGAATTCCCAGCGAGACCAGGCGCTTGGCCTCGACCACCAGCGAGTCGAGCGAATGCTGCACCTCACCGGGCATGGATGCGATCGGGACCGGCTCCGCCGCCCCCTCCCGGACGAAGAGCGGGGCCACCAGGTCGTCGGGGCCGAGCCGGGTCTCGGCGACCAGCCGGCGCAGCGCCGGTGTGCGGCGCAGCCTGCGCAACCTGCGCACGGGGAAACCGCCCGGAGTGGGCGCGGATGTCGCGTCGGCCATCGGTCCAGCCTACGGGCCGTCGTCCCCCCTGGGGCCCAACTGCCCGATCAGCTCGTCGACGATGCCTTGCGCCGACGCACCCCAGGACTCGTGCACGCCGTCGAACCCGGCTGCCCTGGCCGCGGCGGCCGTCGTCGGCCCGATGCACACGACGTGCGCCGGCGGGGTCACCGGAACGCCGGCCGCGGTGCGCAGCGCCAGGAACGCCTGCACCGTCGAGGTGGCGGTGAACGTCAGGGCGTCGGCGGCGGCGACCACATCCAACAGCGCCGGTTCCGGGGCGGTGCGCGGCACCGTGCGATAGGCCTCGACGCGTCGGACGTCCCATCCCTTCTGACCGAGCCCCTCGGCAATGGTCCCGGGAGCGAGGTCGGCACTGGGGAACAGGACTCGCCGTGCGCCGGCGCTCCCCGCGTCGGGGAACTCCTCGACGAGCGCGCGTGCGCTGTGCTCGGCAGGCACCAGGTCGGGCTCGACGCCGGCCCGGCGCAGCGCGTCGGCCGTGGCCGGTCCCACCGCGGCCACCAGCACGGAGCCGAGGGCACGCGCATCACGCAACGCGCCCATGAAGCGGTCGACCGCGTTGACCGACGTCAGCACCACCCAGCCGTTGTCCTGCACGGTGGCCGCCGCCGCCCGTAACGCGGCGCCCCCGTCCGCCGGTTCGACCTGACGGGTCAGGGGCAACTCGAGCGCCGTGGCGCCCGCCCGCTCGAGCGCGTCCACCAGACCGCGGGCGCGTTCGCCCGTTCGGGTCACCACCACCGTGCGCCCGGCCAACGGGCCCGCGGCGTGCGGGGCCGCGTCGTGCCGGCCGAGTGCTGCGACGGGTCCGACGACGATGACGGCGGGTGGGCCCAGCTCGACGTCACCCAGGCCGGCCAGCGTCGTGCGGACCAGCTGCTGTGATGCCGTCGTCCCCCGGGCTATGACGGCGACGGCCGTGTCGGGTGCCCGTCCACCTTTGACCAACGCCGCGGCAATGGCGGCGCGGGTCGTCATGCCCATGAGGATCACCAACGTCCCGCCGACGCGGGCCAAGGCTTCCCAGTCGTGCTCGCTGGTGCCGTCCGTGTTGCCGACCCGGCCCGCCACGACGGTGACCGACGCCGCGACGCCGCGCTGGGTCACGGGGATGCCGACGGCAGCGGGGACACCGAAGGCGGACGTCACCCCCGGCACCACCTCCCAGGCGAGTCCGGCCTGCGCCAGCGCCTCCACCTCCTCTCCGCCACGGCCGAAGAGGAAGGGGTCGCCGCCCTTGAGGCGGACCACGACTGCTGACGCCCGCCCGTGCTCGACGAGCAGCCGGGCGATCTCCTCCTGACGCCCCGAACCTCCTGCGGGCGTGTCGGGGTCCTTGCCCACGTCGATGACGAGTGCGGACGACCGCACGAGGTCCAGGACGGCGGGGCTGACCAGGCGATCGTGCAGGACGACGTCGGCCCGGGCCAACAGCGCCGCGCCCCGGCGGGTCAGGAGCCCGGGATCGCCCGGGCCGGCGCCGACCAGGTAGACGGTCACGGCCCGGCGTCCAGCAGACCGTCGAAACCCTCGATGGCCGCGCCGCCCCCGTCCAGCAGGGCCCGCGCCACCGCGGCACCCACCGCTTCGGGGTCGTCACCGCTCCGGGTCAGGCGGATCACCGTGTGCCCGTCCCCGCTGGCCAGAAGACCCGACACACGGAGGACCCCCCCACCGGTCTCCTGGGGCTCGGCGAAGGCGCCGACCGGCAGGGTGCAGTTCCCGCCCAGCGTGGCCAGGACGGAGCGCTCGGACCGCAGCGCCCGGTGGCTCGCGTCGTGGTCGATGGCGGCCAGCAGGTCCCTGGTCCGGGCGTCATCGGCCCGGCACTGCACCGCGATGGCGCCCTGCCCCGCCTGTGGCAGCACGTCCACCGGGTCGAGCACAGCGCTCACCTTGCCCGCCCAGCCGAGGCGGTCCATGGCCGCGACCGCGATGACGACGGCCGAGGCCTTCCCCTCCTCGGCCAAGGCCACGCGGCGGGCCATGTTCCCCCGCAGGTCGGTGAACACGAGATCGGGGCGCAGCGCCGCCAGTTGCGCCCGGCGCCGCGCCGATCCGGTGGCCACCAGGCCACCCGCCGGCAGTCCGGTCAACGTCGAACCCACGAGGCCGTCGCGCGGGTCGGCGCGTCGCGGCACCGCTCCCAGCACGAATTGGGCCGACATCGCCGAGGGCATGTCCTTGGCCGAGTGCACGGCGGCGTCGGCCCGCCCGTCGGCCACGGCCGTCTCCACCTCGGCGACGAAGACGCCTTGGCCCCCGATCTGGTCGAGCGGCGACGTCGCGTCGCGATCACCCTGCGTGCGCACGACGACCGGTTCGACGTCGAGGCCGGGGTGGGCCTGGCGCAACAGGTCGGAGACCAGCTCGGTCTGGCGCAGGGCCAGCGGCGAGCCGCGGGTGGCCAGGCGGAGGGTTGCCATGGTCCGACTATCCCATGGCCGCGACTAAAGGTCGAAGAGGATGCGCAGCGCCTCGACCAGCCGCTCGCCGCGGGGCGTCCCCGCCGTCTCCTTCAAGAGCATGGTCGGCTCGTGCAGCATCTTGGCCAGGGAGGCCCGGGTGGCGGCATCCACGTGGTCCCACTCCTCCTCGCTCAGGTCCGCCAGCTGCGCCCGGTGCCGCTCCAGCTCGGCGACGCGCAGCGCCTCGAGACGGGATCGCAGTGACGCGATGACCGGGGCGGCGCCGCGCTGGCGACTGGCGCTGCGGTAGCGGTCGACCTCGGCGGCGACGATGCCGCGGGCGGCCACCGATTCCTCCGCCCGGTCGCCCAGCGCCCGCGCCACCGAGACGCTCAACGCGTCCATGTCGAGCAGCGTGACGCCGTCGAGCGCCGCCACCGCCGGGTCGACGTTGCGCGGGACCCCGAGGTCGATCACGAGCAACGGGCCTTCGACGCCGGCGAAGTCCGCCGCGCTGAGGACGTGTGACTCGGCGGCCACGGCGGTCAAGACGACATCCGCGGCAGCGAGCTCTGCGGCAACGTGCTCGAGCGGCGCCGCCCGCATTTCGAAGGGCCCTGTCGCGGCCTGGCGCACCAGATCCCGCGCTCGCGCGGCCGAGCGGTTCACGACCATGACCCGTTGCGGCGCGTCGTCCGGCGCGATGTCCGACAGGGCGCGGCAGACGCCGAGGCCCATGTCGCCCGCGCCGACCACCACCACGCGGGCGCCGCGCAGTCCGGCCTGGTCCTCCCCGCGGGCGACGGTCACGGCGGCGTAGGCGAACGAGGTCGTGCCCTTGCTTATGCCCGTCTCGGTCCGCACCCGCTTTCCGGTCTGCAGCGCATGGCGGAACAGCGCAGAGAGGACGGGGCCAGAGGTGCCCTCTTCCTGTGCCCGTTCGAAGGCGCGGCGCACCTGCCCGACCACCTCGGTCTCGCCCGTCACCACCGACTCCAGACCCGAAGTCACCGAGAACAGGTGGGACGTCACGTCGTCGTCGAAGCGGACGATGGCGTGCGCCGACAGCTCCTCTACGGAGAGATGCGATTGCTCGGAAAGAACGTCGTAGATCTCGGCCACGGCATCGTGGAAGCGGTCGACCACGGCGTAGACCTCGGTGCGCAGGCAGGTCGAGAGAACCACCGCCTCCTGGACGTTGCGCCGGTGGCTCAACGCGCTCAGGGTCTTGTGCAGGTCGGCGTCGGGGACGGCCGCCGCCTCGAGCAAGGGCAGCGGGGCCTGCGTGTGCTGAAGCCCTATGACGACGACGGACACTCGGTTCCTTCCTGGGTCGGCTCACAATTGTGCCGGTCCCGACCTACAGATTGCCAGTCGCCGGCGGAGGGTCCGGCCGTCAGGCCAATTCCGAATGCTGCGAGAGCCCCACGGATCGCATCATCGCCGCTGGTGTCCCGTCGGGAGCGGGCTCGCCCTCGCGGGTCCGGTAGAACGCCA
Organism: uncultured Acidimicrobiaceae bacterium; assembly: GCA_963741995.1. Lineage (GTDB taxonomy): Bacteria > Actinomycetota > Acidimicrobiia > Acidimicrobiales > RAAP-2 > Bog-473. Next base: position 237,955 of record CAVUKI010000008.1, on the reverse strand, counting down.
GGACCTGCAGCTCGATGGACAGGTCCACGTAGCGGAGATGGACCGTCGGCGGCACGGTCAGGACCCGGGGGGCGAAGTTGAGCAAAGAGGTCACTCCGGCCCGCACGAGCAGGTCGGCCACCCCCTGGGCCGCCCAACCGGGCGTCGTGATCACCCCGATGTCCGGGCACTCTGCTGCCCGCAGGGTGGCGATCTCGTCCATGTGGCGCACTCGCATGCCCCGGATCTCCTCGCCCACCACCTCCGGGTCGACGTCGAAGAGCGACGTGACGTGGCAGCCCCGCGAGGCGAAGGCGGCCGAATTGGTGAGGGCGCGGCCCAGGTTGCCGATGCCCACCATGGCGACCGACCAGTCCTCGTCGACCCCGAGCGCATGATCGATCTGCGCGATGAGGAATTGGGGGTCGTAGCCCGACCCCCGGGTGCCGAACGAACCCAGCAGCGAGAGGTCTTTGCGCACCTTGGCGGCGTTGACGCGGGCCAGCTCGGCCAGCTGCTCCGAGGACACGGTCCTGGTGCCGGCGCGGGCCAGCTCGGCCAGGATCCGCTGGTAGATGGGCAGCCGCAACACCGTGGCCTCGGGGATCCGCCTCGGTGAGCCGGACAGATCTGCACTCCGCCGCTCGTCGTTCACTGGGTCGGATGGTACCGAGGCCACTCCCGGCGGCACCAAACGACCTCGGGTGCCGTCACCAGGCGAGAACGAGCAACTCCCCTGCGGTCACGTTGAGCCAGTGGGCGGCCGACGCCTCGCCGGCCACCACGGCAAGATGCCCGTTGGCGTCGACCAGCAGGCCGAACTCCCCTTGTTGCAGCTGGCCGAACGCGTCCACACACTGCAATTGGACACCGTCGGGAACGAGCGAGTGCGGCAACTCGTCGAGGTCCTGGCGTCCCGACTCGATGCGGGCGGCCAACTCGATGCACCCGGTCAAGGGGATGCCGGCCACGCGCGCGTCGGCCACGGTCGCCGCCAATTGCAGGTTGCCGAAACGGTCAACCCACGTGACCTCGGTGCGCAGGCAGACGCGGCCGTCGTGCAAGCGGCCCTTCTCGACGACGCCGCCGACCAGACGGACCAACGATGCCGGGTCGACCGGCTCGCCCAACTCCTCGAGCGCCGCGCCGGCACAGAGGGCAGCCACGGTCGGCGCGAACAGATCGCGTCCGTCGAACGTCGAGCCCCGGTCGGGCGGCGCCGGGCGGCGCGCCAGTTCCACGACGCGGGCGACCGGCGCCTCGGCCGCGGCCTCGGCCGCGGCCAGAAGCAGTCCGTTGTCGGGCCCGACGAACCACAAGGACGCGCCAGAAGGTTGCGCGACCTCCAGGCCGATGCCCCGACGCTCCGTGCCGACTCCGGGGTCGACGACGCCGAGGACCACACCGGCTCCGAGGTACGGGACGGCCCGCACCAGGGTGTGGCTCCCCGCCCGGACGTCGAAGGGCGGGATGTGGTGCGTCAGGTCGATGACGGTCGTTCCCGGGGCACGCGCGGCAATGACCGCGTGCACGACGCCGGCGAACTCGTCCTCGGTGCCGAAGTCGGAGAGGAAGAAGACGGTGCGCGGGGGCTCACTCGTCATGGTCTGCGCTCAGCGCTGCAGGTTGCGCGATCGTTCGGTGGCGGCTGCGACCGCCTCCATGAAGGCCGAGCGCACGGCGCGGGACTCCAGGGTTCGGATACCGGCGGCGGTCGTCCCCGCCGGCGAGGTCACCATGGCGCGCAGGGCCTCGGGGTCCCGGCCCGTCTCCTGCAGCAGGGCGGCGGAGCCGCGCATGGTCTCGACCACGAGTGTCCGGCTCACGTCGCGCGTGAGCCCCATCTGGACGCCCGCCTCTATGAGCGCCTCGGCGACCAGGAAGAAGTAGGCGGGCCCCGAGCCCGAGAGCCCCGTCACGGCATCTTGCAGACGCTCGGGCAGGCGCACGACGGTCCCGACGGCCGAGAGCACGTCCTCGGCCCAGGCCAGGTCTTGTGACGTGGCGAACGATCCGCCCGAGATGGCGGTCACGCCGGCGCTGACGAGGGCAGGTGTGTTGGGCATCGCCCGCACCACCGCCGGCTCGCCACCGAGCGCGGCTTCCAGGCGCCCCGAGGGCACGCCGGCCACAACGGAGAGCAGGCGGGTGACCCCGGCGACCCCGAGAGCCCGGCAGGCCCCTTCCGCCGCGTCGGGCTTCACCGCCAGGACGGCACCCGCAATGCGCCCGCCGTCGTCGCGCACCATGCCGGCCTCGGGTGCATGAAGGAGGCGCAGACCCGGAAAGGCCACGGCGAGCTCCTCGCGGCGCTCGGCTGCCGGCTCCACGACCGCGACATCCGTCAGCTCGGCCCATCCGGAACGGAGGAGGCCGCCCAGGAGCGCACCCCCCATCTTCCCGCCACCGACGATGACCAGGTTGGACACAACCGCGACGATACCGAGCGCGCGGGTCGGGTGTTACCGGCGAGGGCGGCGGCGGTACGTCGACGGGTGAGCCAGGGTCATCGCGGTCGGGAAGTGGTCGTCGGTGTAGACGACTGACGCCCCCGCGATGCGGTCCAGCTCGTCGTCGTCGATGAGGCGCGCCGGCACCCGGCCCACCAGGTACACGGCGTCCTCGGGTCCGAGGGCGAACCACATGCCGAAGAGCTGGCTGTTGAGCCGGAGGAGATAGGCGAAGACCTCCTCCTTGTGCTCCTCCGGTACGGGCATGAACTGCGCCTCGTGCCACAGCGTGCGCTGCTTGAGCGTGAACCACACCGTGATGAAGTCCTTCTCGTCGCCCTTGAAACGGAGATACCACTGGAACGATGCCGTGCGATCGGTCACCTCCTGGCGCTCGGCCGCCACCAGGGGCCCTTCCGCGGCCAGCTCACGCTCGGCCCAGGCGTCGATGCAGGCGACGGCCGCCGCCATCTCCTCGTCAGCAGGAAGATCGACGATGGGCACGGTTCGGCGGTCGGCTCGGCCTGTGCGCTGGGCTCTGGGCGCTCAGCCGCACTCGACGAGGCAGCCCGCGGCCAGCTCGTCGTGCAGCTCGACCAGCGCGCGGGCGGCGGCCCGCCAGGTATAGCGGCGAGCCCGCAGCACCGAGGCGGTGGAGAGCCGCTCGGCCGCCAGCGGCTCGTCGAAGACCTTGCGCACGGCGGCGGCGTAGGCCACCGGGTCGGGGTCGTCCACCAGGTAGCCGGTGTGCCCGTGATCGACGAGTGTGGTCAGCCCGCCGACGGCCGAGGCGACGACCGGCGTCCCGCAGGCGGCCGCCTCCAGCGCCACCAACCCGAACGACTCGGAGCGGCTGGGCACGATGCACACGTCGGCGGCCCGGTAGTACGACGAGAGCAACTCGTGCGGCTGGGGCGCCACGAAGTGGACGTGCTCGCGGACCCCGCTGGCGTCGGCCACGTCGTGCAGGCTCTGCAGCGACTTCTCCCCGTGGGGGCCGCTCGGGCCACCGACCACGACGAGGCGGTAGGGCTCGCTCCCGCCCTGGCGCAGCTCGGCCAGTGTCTCGATCGCCGCGTCGGCACACTTGAGCGGTTGGATCCGGCCGACGAAGAGGAGGAGCCGCCCATCGAGCGGCAGACCGAGGGCGCGGCGGGCTTGCGGCCGGTGGCCGGGACCGAAGAAGGCGTGGTCCACACCGGGGGGCACGATACGGATGCGCCCCGGCTCGCCGCCGTAGAGCGATGCGATCTGATCGGCCTCGACCGTGCACGAGGCCAGGACGGCGTCGGAACAGTCGATGATGGACGCCTCGGCCTCGGCCCGGCGGTGCGGCATGTCGGCCTCCACCTCTTCGGGCATCGACTCCGCCTTGACGCGGTCGAGGGTATGGAACGTGCACACCAGCGGCAGGTTCAGCTCGTGCTTGATCACGTGCCCCGAGAGCCCCGAGAGCCAGTAGTTGGCGTGCACCGAGGTGTACGGCAGCTCGCCGGCCGCCGGCGCGGCGGCCATGCGGTCCAGTACCCCGGCCGTGAACTCCTCGACCACGGCGGGCAGGGACTCCTTGGGCAGGACGGCGAGCGGTCCGGCCTGCACATGGTGGACCCGCAGGCCGGGCTCGACGTCGACCACGGGCGGCAGATCAACCGACCAGGCCCTGGTGAACACGTCACAAGCCACGTCGGAACGGGCCAGCGCCGAGGTCAGCTCCCGCACGTACACGTTCATGCCGCCGCCGTCCCCCGTGCCGGGCTGGGCCAGAGGAGAGGTATGGAGAGAAAGGACGGCGAGCCGGCGCATGGCGCCCAGAGCCTACCGGCGACCGGGAAAGTCGCTCCGGCCAGGCCTGCGAGGCATGATCGGGCGGTCAGGCGGAGGCGGCATGCTCGGCGGGGCCGGTGGGGCCGACCGGGACCGGCGGCACCGAGGACCCGGCGTCGTCTGCCGCCGCCGATGCGACCGGGGCCTGCTCACCCCGCTCGTCCTCGTACTCGCGCCGGAAGGAGAGGTAGATCCGCACGAGGGCCTGCTTCTGCTCCTCGCTGATCGACTGGTCGGCCATGATGGCCCGGGTCAGGTCGGGCGTGCCGGACGGGGGTTCGAGGATCCCCGCCTGCACATAGAGCGTCTCGGCGGAGATGCGCAGCGCCTTGGCGATCTGCTGGAGGATCTCGGCCGAGGGCCGGCGCAGGCCGCGCTCGATCTGGCTGAGGTACGGGTTGGAGATCCCGGCCAACTCGGACAACCGCCGCAGTGAGAGCCGGGCCGTCCCCCGCTGCTCACGGATGAAGGAACCGAGATGGAGCCAACGGTCTTTGGGGTCCGTGCTCACTCTTGCAAGCGTACCGCCGGAACGGGTTGCGCCGGAGTTCGCTCTGCCGCGCCGCGACAGCTCCGGGGCCAGCTCGTACGGCCGTTTGCTTTTCGGTTGGGATCCGGCCCCCTTCGGGTATGGTCCACCACGCAGCAGTACGACGACCAGCACCGAGGAGATCCGCCATGGCTGAGTACACCCTCCCAGACCTGCCGTATGACTACGCCGCACTGGAGCCGCACGTGTCGGCGCAGATCATGGAGCTCCATCACGACAAGCACCACGCCGCCTACGTCGCCGGCGCCAACCAGACGCTCGAGAAGCTGGCCGCCGCCCGCGACAAGGACGACTTCGGCGCCATCGTCGGACTCCAGAAGACCCTCGCCTTCCACATCTCCGGCCACGTCCTGCACTCCATCTTCTGGAAGAACCAGAGCCCCGACGGCGGCGACAAGCCCGACGGCGCACTCGGATCCGCCATCGACGAGAACTTCGGCTCCTTCGACAAGTTCAAGGGGCACTTCACCCAAGCCACCTCGACGATTCAGGGCTCGGGCTGGGGTGTGCTCGCCTACGAGCCGCTCGCCGGCCGCCTCATCGTGGAGCAGGTCTACGACCACCAGGGCAACGTCGGCAACGGCTCCGTCCCGCTCCTCGTCTTCGACGCCTGGGAGCATGCGTTCTACCTGCAGTACAAGAACGTCAAGGCCGACTTCTTCGCCGCGCTGTGGAATGTCGTGCACTGGCCCGACGTGGCGGCTCGCCTCGACGCCGCCAAGAAGCTGACCATCGCCGGCTGAAAGCCGGGGCCGGTCAGGCCAGGGTCAGGTGCTGCTCGCACATGCGGCGAGTGGGGTCACGCTCCAGATCGGCATCGAGGACCGGCGCACCGCAGTTCTCACACTGGCCGTAGGTGCCCTCGCTCAGGCGCTCCAGTGCCCGGTCGACGCCGTCGAGGACGGCCGAAGCCCGGGTCAGCTCAGATTCATAGCGCTCTTCCACGAACCAGCAGGGTAGCGTCGGAATCGTGCCCGACGGAGACGGACGGCGAATCGCCGGGACGCCCAGCTGGTTTCGGGGTTGCAGCACCGGGGCAGAAGTACGGCAACCGGTATGAAAGGCCCCAATCTTCCGGGGGGAGAGCCCACGGCCGACGCGCGCACCGTCGAGATGCTGACGGCTGTCGCCATGCGCCGGTTCCCGGCGACCGCCACGTCCGTGGGCCAGGCCCGCCGTTTCCTGCTCGGCCAGCTGCCCCCTGCCGCCAGCGGAGAGGACGCCGACGCGCTGGTCCTGATGCTGTCGGAACTGGCGACCAACGCGGTGCAACACGCGGCCAGCGAGTTCGAGGTGGCAGTCGACGTCGCTCCCGACTGCGGTCGCGTGCGGGTCGAGGTGCGCGACGGCGCCGTCGGGTTCCCGACGCTCCCGGAGCGGGTCCCGGACGCGCCGCACGGACGCGGCCTGCACATTGTGCGCGCGCTGGCCGACGCGTGGGGCATCGAGATGCGGCACGACCGCCCGGGCAAGACGGTGTGGTTCTCGTTGCCCTTGTCCGCGGTTGACGGTGACGGCCGACAGACGAAGCCCGGCGATCGCTTCAACGTGGCGGGCGCCGGCGCGGACGAGCCCCCGGGCAGGCCGATCCCGGCCGCGGAGCCCGTGGCGGCGGCGCCGGCGCAGGCGCAGGCGCAGGCGGGCAACGAGCCGGCGTGGCCTGTCCAAGGGGTACGGGTGGTCCTCGACGGGCTGCGCGACGCCGTCGTGGCCACCGACGAGGGGGGCACGATTCGTTACGTCAACAAGGCGGCCGAGGATCTGCTGGGATGGCCACGCGGCGCCCTGGTCGGCCGGCCCGGCTTCGATCTCGTGCCTGATTCCCTGACCGCCGCGGTCGGCGAGGACTACGCGGCGTTCGTGCGCTCCCAGGCCTCGGGCCTCGTCGGCCGCCCGCTCGAAGTGGACATCAGGCGGGCCGACGGCACGGACGTCCGCACCGAATTCAGTCATCAGCATCTTCGATCACCCGATCGCCGGTCCGGTGGTCGTCGGCATCATCCGGCCCCGCGACGAGAAAAAGCTGCAGCGCTGGTCCGAGCTGACGAGCGAGCTGCTCGAGATCGTCGCCGATGCCCCGATCGAGGAGCCTCCGGCCGAGCGCCTCCTCTCGACGCTGGGCCGGCGCCTCGACTGGGACGTGATGACGCTGTGGGCCCTCACGGCGAATCAGGAGCTGGTCTGCCGGCACGTGTGGACACGCACGCCGAGCGTTGCGCCCGCCTTCGCGCTGGAGAAAGCGGGCGATCCGACCAGCGGCAGTGAGGGCCTCCCCCAATGGGTCCTCGACCACGGCGAACCCCTCTGGGTTGCCGATCTCATCGCCGATCAGCGCTTCGTGACGGACGCGCTGGTCAAGGACGGGCTGCAGAGCGCCTCCGCCTTCCCGGTCCGCTACCACGGCGCCTGTGTCGGGATCGTCAAGATGCTCAGCCGCCACCCGCGTGAGCGTGACCCTTCCGTGGTCGAGCTCATGGAGGCGGTGGACAACCACCTCGGAGCCCTGTTGCACGCATCGGCGCAGGCGACCGAGCGAGAGCACCTGGTCGAGGAGCTCCTCGAAGTCCGGCGCCACAACGAATTCCTGCTCCTGGCGACCCAGGTGCTCTCGGAGGTCGTCGACTACCGCGAGATGGTGGAACGCCTGGCCCAGGTGTCCGTGCCCGTGATGGCCGACCTCTGCCTCATCGACATCACGGACGAGGACGGCCAGATGCGGCGGATGGCGGCCTGGCACGCGGACCCGGCCAAGCGGGCGCTCACCGAGGAGCTCCGTGCCTCGTATCCCCCCGACCCCGACGGCATCCACCCGACCATTGAGGTCATCCGCAGCGGCAAGTCGATGTGGAGCGCCGACATGGACGACGAGTTCCTCCGGACGACGAGCCGTGACGAACGGCACTACTCCATTCTGAAGACGCTCGGCTTCACCTCGTACGTGACCGTCCCGCTCCGCCTGCGCGACGAGCAGGTCCTCGGAACCGTCTCCCTCGTCTCCGCCGGATCAGGTCGCCGCTTCTCGGAGAAGGATCTCGGACTGGCCGAACAGCTGGCGGAGCAGGTCAGCTCCGTCGTCATCCGGGCCCGGGCCTACGACCGCGAACGACGGATTTCGCACGAGCTGCAGCGGCACCTCCTGCCGGACGCCATCCCGCCCATCAGCGGATGGGACGTGGCCGCCCGCTACCGGCCGGCGGCCGTCGGCGTCGAGGTCGGTGGCGACTGGTACGACGTCGTTCCGATCGACGAGCACCTCGTCGCCCTCGTCGTCGGCGACGTGGAGGGCCACGACCTCGGGGCGGCCAGGATCATGAGCCGGCTGCGCCACACCCTCGGCCTGCTCCTGCTCGAGGAGCGGGCGCCGGGCAAGGCCATGCAGCGGCTCAACCGCGTCTCCCTGACCGGAGTCGGGGGGCGCCTGGCGACCGCACTGGTCGGAGTCCTCGACATCAGGACCGGGTCCATCGCGTTCTCCTCGGCGGGCCACCCCTCGCCGGTGCGGGTCGAGTCGGGGCAGGCCGTGGAGCTGCCCGTGCCGCCGGGGCCGCCGCTGGGCGTGCAGCATTGCGAGTACAAGGACCACGAGTTCCGTCTGGACCTGGGCTGCCTGGTGATGTTCACCGACGGCCTGGTCGAACGGCGCGGCAGCCTCCTCGACGAACGCTTCAGCCTACTCGAGAGTTCACTGCGCGCCTCTCCCAGCGACGAGCCCAGCCGGGTGGCGGACTTCGTCATTGACGCCATGACCTCCGGCGCCCGGAGCTCCGACGACATCGTCGTGCTCACGGCCCGACGCCAGGGGACGGCCCCGGAGTGATCTGAGGGCCGGATACCGCTGCAGGCCGGCACTTCGTAGTGTGACGGCGTGCAAAAGGAGGCAGCCGTCGCAGCGTTGGTCGGCGCCCACATGCCCGTGCCCTGCCTGGACGGCGTCGAGCGCCCCTACCGGGACCTCGACTGCGCGGCCTCGACCCCGGCGATGCAATCGGTCGCCGACCGGGTCAACGAATTCCTGCCGTGGTACTCGAGTGTCCACCGCGGCGCCGGTTACAAGTCGCGACGCGCCACGGCCGCCTACGAGGAAGCCCGCGACAGTGTGCACCGCTTTTCCCGGCGACCGGCCGGCGGTGACGATGTCGTGGTGCTGGTGCGCAACACGACGGAAGCCATCAACCAGCTGGCCTACCGGCTGGAGCTCGGTCCCGATGACGTGGTGGCGACGACGGTGGTCGAGCACCACGCCAACCTGCTCCCCTGGGCGCGGGTGGCGACGCGGCGCTGGGTGGAGTGCGGGACCGCCGGCACCTTCGAGACCGCCGACGTCGTGCGGGTGCTCGAGGACGGGCGCCGCCCGGCCCTGCTGGCACTGACGGGGGCCTCCAACGTCACGGGCTGGCTGCCCCCGGTGGAGGAGATCTGCGCGGAGGCCCATGGGCGCGGCATCCCCGTCATGCTCGATGCGGCGCAGCTGGCGCCCCATCGTCCTCTGCCGGTCGGCCCCGACTTCGTGGCCTTCAGCGGCCACAAGCTCTACGCGCCGTTCGGCGCCGGCGCGCTCATCGGCCCGCGGGAGGTCTTCGAGCGCGGCGATCCGTTCCTCGCCGGCGGCGGGGCCGTCGACCTGGTCGACCTCGACGAGGTGATCTGGACCGACCCGCCCGAGCGCGAGGAGGCCGGCTCGCCCAATGTGGTCGGCGCGGTCGCCTTCGGGAAGGCCATGGACGAGCTGGAGCGGATCGGCTGGGAGACCATCGCGGCGCACGAGGCCGAGCTGGCGACACGGTTGTACGAGGGTTTGCGGTCCGTCGACGGTGTGCACGTGCTCGGACCGTGGTCCGAGCACGGCCAGCACGACGGGCTCGCCGTGGCGGCCTTCACGCTGGACGGGATCCACCACGCCCTCGTGGCGGCCCGTTTGAGCGCAGAGTTCGGGATCGGCGTCCGACACGGCTGCTTCTGCGCGCATCCGTATCTCATCCGCCTGCTCGGCGTCGGCCGTGACGGCGTCGACCAGGCGCGCGCCGCGGTGCAGCGTGGCGATCGCAGTGCCATCCCCGGTGCGGTCCGGGCCAGCTGCGGGCTCGGCACATCCGACGACGACGTCGATGCGCTGCTCGACGCGCTGCGGGCGCTGGCCGCCGGCGAGCCGGCGCCGGTGCCCTACGTGCAGGACGACGTCACCGGCGACTTCTGGCCCGAAGGCGAGACTGCCGGATGGCGCGCATCCGACCGCCCGGCGGGCGCAGCCTGCGCGCGGGGCTGAGCGTGACCGTCCGCCGCCCTTGGCTCCTGCTCCTGGCGCTCGTCGCCGCCGCCTCCTCAGCGTTGGCGGCCTGCGCCCAACCCGTCGCCGGCACGTCGGCCCACGACGTGGCCTGGGTGACGACCGGCGCCTCCGTGACCCTGCCGGGCATGGACGTGACACCGGTCAACCTGGCCCGGCGGCACGAGGAGGCCAGGGTCACCGTCGGCAGCTTGCCCTCGGCGCTGGCCTACGCGTCCGGAGGCAGAGAGCTGCTCGTCGTGACGCAGGGCGACGACCAGTTGCACGGGATCGACACGGCGACGCACCGGGTGCTGCACGAGGTCGGCGTGGGCGTCGAGCCGGACGCGGTGGCGGTGGCACCCGGCGGCAGCGGCGGCAAGGGCGTGGCGCTCGTGGCCAACCTCGATTCGAACAGCGTGACGCCCGTCGACCTCGGCACCTGGCGGGCGGGCAAACCCATTGCGGTAGGGACCGAGCCGGTGGCCATCGCCGTCTCGGTGGCGGCCTCGGGCGCGGCCACCGCGTTCGTCGCCGACTCCGGCAGCAACTCAGTGACGCCGATCGACGTCGCCACCTTGCAGCCCGGCGCGGCCATCCCGGTGGGTTCCGCGCCCCAGACCGTCGCCGCCGCGCCCGGGGAGGTCCTGGTGGGCAACTTCGGCAACCGGACCCTCACCGCGATCAACCCGGCGACACTGCAGGCGGGCGGCACCATTGCGCTCCCGCTCAACCCGACCGGCATTGCCGTGGCGCCTTCGGGTACCACGGCCTACGTCTGCGGCGGCGCCGCGGTCGTCGCGCTGACCGTGGTCGGCCTGACGCTGGGCGCGCCGGTGGCGCTCCCGGATGTCGCGCAGGGGATCGCCTTGAGCGCGGACGGTGCCACGGCATGGGTGACGCAACAGGCGGGCGCGCTGATCCCCGTGACGTTGGCCAGCGGGAAGGTGGGCGTCCCGCTGTCACTCGGCGGCCATCCGTCCGCCATCGTCATCGGCCCAGGGTGATCCGTACGCCGAGCCTGCCGGCTCAGACGCTGTAGACCGCGCGGGCCCGAAAGCGCAGCGGCCGCTCCGCCAGTTCCTCCATGTAGTGGGCCGCCCACCCCGCGATGCGCGCCACGGCGAAGATCGTGCGGCCGGTGTCGGGGGGCATGTCGGTGCCCCAGCTGAGCGCCGCCAGGGCGAGGTCACAGTTGGCCAACGGCACGTCGTGGGCGGCAGCCAAGGCGATGACCTCATGGAGGAGGGCACGACGCTCCTCACTCAACAAGGGCTCCGCCAGGATCAGCAGGGCGTCGAATCGGGCGTCCCCGTCCTTGTAGACGGCGTGGCCGAAGCCGGGAAGCCGACCGCGTTCGCGGAGCACGTCGTTCAACGCGCGCGGCACGCCGTCACGTTCGGCCACCACCAGCAGCTCGTAGGCCTGCTGGCTCGCGCCACCGTGCAAGGGCCCGGCCAAGGTGGCCAGGCCGGCCAGGAGGGCGTCGTACGTGTCGGATCGCACCGACGCGGCAACACGCACCGCCATGGTCGAGGTGGCGAGCTCGTGATCGGCCAGGAGGACGAGGGCGGCGTTGACCGCGGCCGGCGGCACCGCGGCGGTCGATGCCGTCAGGCGCGCGGTGAGGCGCGCCGCGATGGACGCATCTGGGGCTTCCCCAAGAGGCTTCGGGCCGACGACGTCGGTGAGCGCGGCGGCGGTGCGGCGGGCGGCGTGGGCGACCGCGGCCGGACGCAGGTCCGCCCGCAGGGGATCAGTCGCTCCGCACATGACCACCGCCCAACGCATGCGCTCGAGCGTGGTGGTCAACGGGCACGGACCGAGATCGGGCGCGGTCCAGTCACCGGCGTCCTCCGACTGCCACAGGAGCTCGGCCACGTCCTCGAAGCTGTGCGCCACCGCCAGGTCGGTGGCGGGCCGGCCGCGGTAGATCGGTCCGAGGTCCTGGTTGAGCTGCGTCACTGCGGTCGTGATGGTGGCGAGACGGGTGGTGGTCTGGCGCCCGCCCCGGCTGCGTACCGCCAGCGCCTCGATCTCGTCGAGGTCGAAGAGACTCCCTCGCCGGACCGGGTCCGGGTGCGACTCGAGCAGGCCCCGGCTGACGTAGGCGTAGAGCGTGGGCACCTTCACTCCGAGCCGGCGGGCCGCCTCCTCGGTGGTGAGCATGCGCTCCATGCTCTCCACTCTACATTGACTTGATCAACGTTTACAGACGCAGGGAAGGAGCGTCATAGTGGGATACATGGAAACCATCGTGCGTGATCTCATGACCTCCCCCGCGGTGACGTGCGCCGCGGACGACACCCTCGCCGAGGCGGCCCGAGCGATGCAGCAGGCAGACACGGGCTCTGTCGTGGTGACCGACGACGGCAAGGTCGTCGGCATCCTCACCGAGCGCGACCTCCTCCGCGCCGCAGCCGGCGACGGCAACCCCGACGAGGAGCATGTTCGCCTCTGGATGACCTCCCGTCCCGACGCGCTCGGTCCCGACGAACGGGCCGATGCGGCGTGGGCCAGCCTGACCTCGCACCACTACCGGCACCTGCCTGTGGTCGAAGGTGGCCGCTGCGTCGGCGTCGTCTCCCTCCGCGACCTCATGGCGGTGGCGCGCATCCGGCCCGCGGGCGAGGCGAGCGGAGACGTCCCGGCGGGGCTCGAAGGCGTGGTGGTGGCCGAGACGACGATCGGCGATGTCCGAGGCAAGGAGGGCTTCTTCCACTACCGGCAGTACTCCGCGGTCGAGCTCGCCGAGAAGCGCTCGCTCGAGGATGTCTGGCATCTCCTGTTTCGCGGCGAGCTCCCCGATGCCGCGGCCTTCGGCGAGGAGGTACGACGCCGCCGTGCCCTCCCACCCGGATTGAGCACCGTGTTGCCGGCGGTGTGCCGGCGCGGCGCACCGCTCGACGTGTTGCGCACCGCGGTCTCGCTCTTGGCCGCCGAGCTCGGCTGGCGCCCCACCCACGACATCGGTGCCGACGAGCTCTACGACCAGGCGCTCGGGCTCTGCGCCGTCGTGCCGACGATTTTGGCGGCGGCGCACCGCCTGCGGCAGGGGCAGGAGCCGGTGGAACCACGAGACGACCTCGGCTTCGCCGCCAACTACCTCCACATGTTGACAGGGACCGATCCCAGCCCGCTGCACGCCCGGGCCATTGAGCAGTACATGATCCTGACCATCGACCATGGCTTCAACGCGTCGACATTCACCGCTCGCGTGGTCACGTCGACAGGCGCCGATCTCGGTGCCGCCATTGTGGCGGCCATCGGAGCGCTGTCGGGACCGCTCCACGGGGGGGCGCCGAGCAGGGCCCTGGACATGCTCGACGCCATCGGCACGCCCGACCGGGCCGAGGCGTACGTCCGCACGGCCGTCGAAGGTGGCGATCGCATCATGGGCTTCGGCCATCGCGTCTACAAGACCGACGATCCGCGCTCGCTCCTCCTGCGCAGCGTCACGGAGCGGCTGGGCGGCCCGCTGGTCGAGTTCTCCCAGTCGGTCGAGCGCACGACGGTCGACGTCCTGGCCGAGCTCAAGCCGGGACGCCAGCTCTACACCAACGTCGAGTTCTACGCCGGCGTGGTCATGCACACCTGCGGGATCCCGCGTGAGATGTTCACCCCGACCTTCGCGGCGGGACGCACCATCGGATGGTGCACCCATGTCATGGAGCAGGCCGCCCACAACCGGCTCATCCGCCCTGCCGCTCGCTACGTGGGGCCGCCCCCGCCCCAGCCGGTCCCGCTGCCCGAGACCTGAGCCGGACCCAGAGGACCCCACCCGGTCCATCCCGAGCGAAACCCGACTAATCTGGTCGGGGTTCGGCGGAACGGGAAGGAGCAGGTCATGGCCCACGACACCACCTCGGCGGGCACGTCCACGCGGGCGCGCGCCCTGTTCTCGTTCCCCAACCCGGTCAACGAGGTCTCGGCCCGCCTGGTGGCGGCCGGCGTCGTCCTGATGTGCGTGCTCACCATCGTCCTCGACCTGCGCTGGGCGACCATTGTCATCGCCTACGGCTTCGTGGCCCGGGTGCTGACGGGCCCGACGCTCAGCCCGCTCGGCCAATTCGTGACGCGGGTCGTCACGCCACGCCTTCCGATCGCCGAGCGCCCGGTCGCCGGCCCGCCCAAGCGGTTCGCCCAGGCCATAGGCGTGGCGTTCTCCCTGACCGCGCTCATCCTCACCGGCCTCGGCTACTGGACGGCCGCCGAGGTGTTCTTGGGCCTCCTGGCCGCCGCCGCGCTGCTGGAGTCGGCTTTTGGCATCTGCCTCGGGTGCAAGGCCTTCGCACTCCTCATGCGCGCCGGGGTGGTGCCCGAAGAGGTCTGCGAACGCTGCAGCGACATCTGGGGCACCCACGGCGCAACGGCCTGACGCTCCCCGGCGCCGTGGCGCGGAGCCCTCAGTCGTCGTAGATGAGCACGCCCCGAATGTTCTTCCCGTCCCGCATGTCCTGGTAGCCCTGGTTGATGTCGCCGAGCTTGTAGGTGTTGGTGATCATGGAGTCCAGGTCGAGCTGCCCGTCGCGGTAGAGCTTCAGCAGCTTGGGGATGTCGGAGTGGATGTTGGCCGAGCCGAAGATGCTGCCCACGACCTGCTTCTCGTAGATGGTCAACAACATGAGGTTCATGGTGACGGCCGTCTCGTTGAACGGATGGATGTTGGTGACCACGACCCTGCCCCGCTTGGCGGCCAGGTTGAGGATGGAGTCCATCATCGGCCCCGAACCGACACCCATGGCACAGATCACCTTGTCGCACATGTGACCCCAGGTCTCCTGGTGAATGAGCCCGAACGCCTCCTCGATGGACGGCGCAGTGTGGGTGGCACCGAAGGTGGGGGCCAGGTCACGCTTGAGCTGCACGGGGTCGATGGCGAAGATCGTTTCGGCGCCGGCGAGACGGGCTCCCTGCACGGCGGAAGCCCCGATGCCCCCGATGCCGATCACGGCCACGTTGTCGCCGGGTCGCACGTCCGCCGCGTACACCGACGAGCCCCAACCGGTGGTGACACCGCACCCCACGAGGCAGGCCTTGTCGAGCGGGATGTCGTCGAGGATCTTCACGCAGGATGCCTGGTTGACCACGGTGTAAGGAGCGAACGTGCCGAGACAGACCATCGTGGAGACGTCCTGGCCCCTCGCGTGGTGACGCACGGTGCCGTCGAGCTGCTTGCCCGTCATGAGGATGCCGCCGACGTCGCACAGGTTCGAGTGGCCCGTGGCGCAGGGAGGGCACTTCCCGCAGGCCGGGACGAAGCCGAGCACCACATGGTCGCCCGGCACCAGCCCGGTCACGCCGGGACCCACCTCCTCGACCACCCCCGCACCCTCGTGGCCGCCGATGACCGGAAGGGGGACGGGCATGTCACCGGTGAGCAGGTGCTCGTCGGAGTGGCACATGCCCGACGCCGCCAACTTGATGAGGACCTCGCCCTCTTTGGGGGGATCGAGCTCGATGGGCTCAACGCTCCAGGCCTCACGGTCCCACAGAACAGCTGCTTCGGTTTGCACGGTGCCCTCCCAGGATGCGGTGCGACGACCGCTCACGCTATCGGGCGCCGTGTCGTCCGTGCCGCAGGGGACCAGAGAAGCGGTGAGGGCCCGGAGGCTCTCGGTCCCGACTTCGCATCCCCGGAACGGGTTGATTGTCGAGCGTGAGGCCCTCGGTCGGACGCTGCCCGAGGCGCGCCGGATGGCCGGAGACGGCGCAGTGCGTCAGCTCCGCTTCTTGGCAGCCTTCTTTGCGACCGTGTTTCGCTTCTTGGCCGTTCTCTTGGCCGTAGTGACCCGCCTCTTGACGGTCTTCTTGGCCGTCGTCGCCCGCTTCTTGGCTCCCGTGGCCTTCTTCGCGCCAGCCTTCTTGGCAACGGTCGCCCGCTTCTTGGCGACGGTTGCCGTCTTCTTGGCCGTCTTCTTGGCTCCCGTGGCCTTGCGCTGGACGAGGTTGACCTTCTTTGCGCCAACCTTCTTGGCTACGCTGCACGCGTTTCTCGGCCGCCTTCTTGGCCCCGGTGGCCTTGCGCTTGGCGACGGTCGCTTGCTTCTTGATTGTCTTCTTGATGCTCTTGGCCTTCTTCGCGGCCGCCTTTCGGAGAGGACGCGCTTGCTTTTCGACTCGTCCCGCAGTCTTCGAAGACGCAACTGCAGTCGCCGCATCGCCCAGACCCTGACGTACCTTTGATCCAGCTGCCGCCGCGGCCGCCTCAGCGGTACCGACAGCATCTCCAACAGCTTCGGCCGCTCTGTCCATCTTTCCTGGCATGGCGGCAAGGCTAACGCGTGCCTTCCGCATGTCAACGAGAATCTTCGACTGAACGTCGTCCGTACTCCGGGGACCTGTAGCGACAGCAATGAAAGCGACCACCCCTCTGAGCAATCCGCGCGTACCCGCCCGGGGACCTATCGGCTCACATGAACACCGCAATAACTCTCGCCGTTCCAGTCAGTCGGCCGGGAGATTCTCTCGCAGCTTCGACAAAACCTCCGTCGCGCGTTCTGCACCCGAAGCAAGATACGGGACGATTGCATCGACCTTCGGATGAGGAGCACTGCGGGTCAGCGGCTGTCGTTGACGCGCTGCGTCTGAGACAAACGAAGCGGCCTGCTGGACGGCGTGGGTAGCGGTCTCGGTCGAACCCTTGACCGCGTCAGCCACCACCTCGTGGGCGTGACTGACCACTTCAGGGTCGGGGGCGGCCCACTCAGCAAGATCGAGACCGGCAGCAGCAAGGCGTTGCCCGGCGTGGCGACCGGCGCCGCGCCCTCGTCGAACGGTCTGTATGCCGGCATTCGATGCATGGGTTGCCCTGGGCGCCAGGCTCTTGCGCGCGCGGAGCGCCTTCCGATGGCCAGTCTGTCGGCCCGCGGCGACGGCGGATTCAAGCTGTCGTGCTTGCCGCTTCGCTCGCCAGGCGAGCGAAGGCTCGCCTTCGGTGTCGAAGGCGGCCAGGATCAGTCCGCCCAAAAGACCGAGGTTCTTCAGGAATTGCATCTTTTGCTGACTCCGAGTGGTGGGATCCGACTCCTCCCAAAACCGATGACCGGCGTAGGTCGTAGGGATGATCGAACCGATCAGAGCCAGCGCGGCCAGTCGTCGGAACTTTCCCAACGCTAAGAGAACCCCGCCAGCGATCTGCACCGCCCCGTTGACACGCACGAGCATCTCAGCATCGAGATCCTCGAACCCGGCCTTCTCAGTAGGGGGTTCGCCTACTCCTACGGCATTTTCGTCCTTCACCGCCGGATTCCAGAGCGCGTCCCATCCCCCGACGACGAAGATTGACGCGAGCAGTGGACGAGCAACCCGACCAGAAAGTGCCATGACCCTCGTTGTACCCCGATTTCAAATGGTTACCCATCGAACGTGATCGACACTCACGATTCCTCCGCTGCCGACCCTTCAGCAACCTTCTTCAGGCGGTCCTCAGAGTCCTCGAGGTCGGCTGCAACCTGCACTTCTGGGTTCTCGCTGCGTCTCCAGGAGACCGCCCATCGGGCCGTGTTCGAGCGTTCCACGCTGCTGGTGGTCCCCTACCCGATCCATCCGCTTCCACGAAGCACGACGGATTGACGTATTTCTGGACTGACGTGTTGCGTCTGGACCACTGCCACGGTCCCCCACTTCGATCGTCCGCTGGTCGGCGGTACTGTCGTCACCGATCCCGCATGGGATCGAGAGATGGATTCGAGGCCGCAGGGATGGGTCCGAGCTCCGATTGTCCTACGCAACCATCGAAGGAATGACATGGAGCACAGTGAGCCAGGCGAGTCCCAGCGAACACCGACACGAGATACGGCAGGTGGGGGCGCTCTCGAATCGACGGGGACTCCGACCCTCAGCCTGACTGTGCAGCATCGTGACCTGGAGTCTTTCATCAGCCTGAGCGGTGAACTCGACCTCTCGTCGGCGCCGCCGTTGCGCGAGCTGCTCGCGAGTGTGTTCACAGAGGATCCCCCTCGCCGCCTCGTCCTCGACCTCACCGACCTGATCTACCTCGACTCGACGGGACTTTCCGTCTTCGTGACTGCCCACAAGCGAGCGGGCGGCTCAGGGATCGAGTTCTGCCTGGCCAATCCCAACGCATCAGTGAGGCGACTGCTCCAGATCACCGCCCTCGACCAGATATTCGTCTTCGTCGACGCACCCGCCCGCGATGGTTCCGAAGACGCCGGGCCGGCCGATACCGAGTGAGAGACGCAGCGACACGCTTCGCTGGAGGGAGGCGTGGTCGCCTCACTCACCGCACTGCGAAGGACTGATCATCGTTAGGCTCTCGCAAGTGCAGAGTCCGGTTCTTCAGACGGTTCCCCTCGGCAGGCAGTGGGGTACCGCGGACCCCTTCCTTTTCTGCGTTCACCACCTGGACCGCTACCCGCCGGCGAATGAGCACATGGGACCCGCTGCACCGCTGGAGGCACGCGATCTCGGTATGGATTTCTCCGGAGCCGACGGTTGGAGCATGTACCACGGCAGCATTGTGCCGGGCTTTCCCCAACACCCCCACCGGGGATTCGAGACGGTGACCTACGTCCGTCAAGGCTTCATCGACCATTCCGACTCGCTCGGCGCCACGGCTCGGTTCGGACGCGGCGACGTCCAGTGGCTCACCGCCGGGGCGGGCATCGTGCACTGCGAGATGTTTCCCCTGCTTGACCGCACGGGCCCGAACACCACCGAGCTGTTCCAAATCTGGCTCAACCTGCCATCCGAGGACAAGATGGTCGATCCCTACTTCACTATGCAATGGAGCGAGGAGATCCCCCGTCTGGTACTTGCCGACGATGAAGGGCGGCGCGGCGAGCTGACGGCGATCGCCGGGGCGATCGACGGGAATCAACCTCTGGCTGCGCCACCCGACTCCTATGCCTCGCGCCCCGACTCCGATCTGGCCATCTGGCATCTCGTCCTCGAACCACTCGCCCGGTGGGTGGTCCCGGCTGCAGTCTCGGGCGACACAACCCGGACCCTCTATGTGTTCGAAGGGTCGGCGTCTGTGGCGCAACAGCCCGTGACCAAGTCGACTGGAGTGGTTGTCCGCCCTGACGAGCCGGTCGCCGTGACCGCCGGGCCCGCTGGCGCCGAGGTGCTCGTGTTGCAAGGACGACCCATCGGTGAGCCGGTCGCCCAGTACGGGCCCTTTGTGATGAACGATCGCGCCGGCATCGAGGAGGCGCTTCTCGACTACCAAACCACCGGGTTCGGGGGATGGCCCTGGCCGACCGATGATCCCGTGCAGCCGCGCGACGCCGGTCGTTTCGCCCGACACGCCGACGGAACACTCGAACAGCGGACTGAGCTTGGCAGCAAACAGCCGGCGTGAAGTCCGGGCCGCGCATCGCCGACTCCCTCAAGACTCGACGCCTGGGCCAGTCGAGCGAGGACCACCACATCGCCGGGCGGGTCACCGGGCGGACCTCCCGAACCTTCACGCCCTCACGGTGTCGAGCGCCTCGGCCAGCAAAGTGACCGAGCGCAGTCGACCCTCTGCTGTGGGAACTTGGTGGACCGTGATCAACTCGTCGGCGCCCGTCAGCCCGAGAAAGTCGTGGAGGTAGTCGCCCACTTCACGCGGAGTACCCGCCGCCGTATAGGTGAGCATGTGATCCACCTGCACCGAAAGGCCAGCGGCCAACAACTGGTCTGCCTGCTCGTCAGTGACCTCCTCTTCGTGGAAACCGAGCCGTCGCCCGTGAAGGCTGACGGCTCGGATCCGGCGAATCTCCCGGAGTTGCTCGCGAGCCGCGTCGGTCGTGTCTGCGGCGAGGACATTCACCCCCGCCATCACATACGGCCTTTCCAGCTGCTCGGAGGGTCGGAAATCGTCCCGGTAGGCGGTGATCGCCTCAAGGAGCGCGGACGGCGCGAAGTGGGAGGCGAACGCGTAGGGCAGTCCGAGGGCCGCGGCCAGCTTGGCTCCGAAGAGTGACGATCCGAGGATGTAGAGCGGGACGCGGGAGCCTTTGCCAGGGACGGCGTCCACGCCCCGCACTCGACTTTCTCCGTTGAGATAGCCCTGCAGCTCGACCACATCCCGCGGGAAGTTGTCGGCCGAGCGCGGGTCGCGCCGCAGCGCGTACATCGTGTTCTGATCCGACCCTGGAGCCCTCCCGAGGCCCAGGTCGATCCGCCCCGGGTACATCGCGGCCAGCGTGCCGAACTGCTCGGCGATCGTCAGAGGCGCGTGGTTCGGCAGCATGACGCCACCCGCCCCCAGCCGGATCGTCCGGGTTTGCGCTCCGATGTACGCAATCAGAACGCTCGTCGCCGACGAAGCAATGCCTGCGATGTTGTGGTGCTCGGCGTACCAGATCCGCTGGTAACCGAGAGCCTCCGCCCGCTGCGCGAGGGCCACACTGGTGGCGAAACTGTCGCTTGCGGTCTCGCCCCGCCTGATCGGCGCCAGGTCCAAGATCGAAACAGGGATCCGAGTCATCGAGTCGGGTTAGAGGTACTGCTCAAGATCTGCCTTGATCTCGGAGGGCGACACGGGTGGCTCGTAGCGCTTGATCACCGTCCCTTCGCGGTCCACGAGGAACTTGGTGAAGTTCCACTTGACCTCGTCGGTGCCGTCTGCATCGGGCCGGATCTTCGAAATGGCCTTGTAGAAGTCCCCATACTGCGGACCGAAGTCGCCAGGGGCCTGCCCGCGTAGGTACGAATACAACGGGTCGGCGGTTGGCCCGTTGACATCTATTTTGGCGAACACCGGAAAGCTCACGTCGTAGGTTGCCTTGCAGAAGGCTTGAATCTCGTCATCGCTTCCGGGCTCTTGTTCTTTGAACTGGTTGCAGGGAAAGGCGAGGATTTCGAGGCCGCGATCCTTGTCGTCTCGATACAGCGATTCCAGCCCTTCATACTGCGGCGTCAGCCCACACTTGCTGGCGACGTTCACAAAAAGCGCGAGCTTGCCCTCGTAGTCTCTCAGTGACACCTGGCTCCCGTCAGCAGCAGTGGCCTCGAAGTCGTACACGTTCGCCATGGTTCCCTCTCTTCTGTCAACGCTTGCAGCGGCGACGTCGCCCGCCACGGCTCAAACCCGCGATCAAGCCTATTCATTCCATTTCGGATCAGATTTCCTGTCGGAAGAACCAGCCGTCGCGCCGCCCCGTCGCCTGACTGCGTCAGCGAGGAGCCCGAGGCCGATCCCCAGCATCCACACGTCCTTGCTCACGGCGATACCTGCCGGGGACGCCCAAACGCTGCCCGGCTTCCGTAATGAAGGTGTCCGCGCGTACATGGCGAGGAGAGAGCCCGAAAATCCGGTGAGAGCCGCTCCAGCTACCGCGTTCGGGACGAAAGGAGCGAGGAGGAGCGCGCCGGTCAACACCTCGCCCGCAGCCAACATCTTGAGGAACCGCTCGGGCGGCATTGACTTCAGGAACGGGAAGGCGCCAGAAGCCATGGCATGAACTCCCTCTGCCTGTGCGGATGGCCCGTTCCACTTGTCCAACCCGGAGTGGAGGATGAACGCGCCTGTTGCAACCCTCTCGGGAAGGCTGGACGGCAGAAATCGAAAGTGCATCGAAAGAATCCTTCTCACTGATGACGTCGCGCGGGGGACGTGCGTCCATGCTAGGAGTCGAGGCGAAATCTCATCACGCTCTGGAACATCAGGCAGGAGGATCGAACTCCAAAAGGATCGCCCCTGCCGCCGATCTGTCACCGGGGGGCAAATGCCCGCCGTTTCTTGTCGGAGAGGCGGAGCGCTCGGTAGCCCAGTATTCGCTGGCCGTTCCCGTACTCCCGTTGCAAACTGCAGCGTCGCCTGGCCACCGGCACCGGTGCCTGGCTCACCGATGAGAGCACCGGACGCATCGCTGCAGATCGCGAGACCCAATTCCCTACAAGGTTCGCTACAGAACTCTCGCGCCCGATGGGAGACCTCTTGCTATCCATCCGTGGTCCCTGTTCCACCGCGGGTGAAGGGCACCGTCGGACAGGGTCCCAAGAAGACGATGCATGAGGCCGGACCGATAAGGCAGCCTGGATGCTCCCAAGCCCGCCATTTTGAGGACTGCTCAGACCGCGGCAGAGCGGCACTCCGTACCCACACATCGGGGATACTTGACACTGTGGATCTTCCGGAGCTTTTGGTCGCTGACGCTGCCGCATGGCGGTTTTGGTTGCGTGCCCAGCACTCCAGGTCACAAGGCGTGTGGCTGGTGCTCGCCAAAAAGAGCACGGCGCATCCCACAACCCTCACCTACGAAGAGGCGCTCGACGAGGCGATCTGCTTTGGCTGGATCGATGGGCAGCTCGGACGTCGTGACAACGCAACATTCCGGAGACGGTTCACACCCCGAAACGCTCGGAGCGCTTGGTCTCAACGGAACGTCGCCATCGCCGAGAGGTTGAGTCGCTCCGGCAGAATGCATCAGTCAGGGGAAGAGGAGGTTCGGCAAGCGAAGGCGGATGGTCGTTGGAAGGCCGCCTACCCCGGACAGGCCGGTGCGGAAGTCCCAGAGGACCTCGCGAAAGCCCTGATAGCCAATCCCCGTGCACAGGCAATGTTTCAGACGCTCACAAGTGCGAACCGGTACTCGATCCTGTATCGGATCGGAAACGCGAAGAAGATCGAGACTCGAGCCAGACGCATCGAACAGTTAGTGGAGATGCTGTCCCGAGGCGAGACCATCCACCCGCAAGTGGCACGATCACCCGAGCGGTGAACAGGCCCTTCTGGGACACATGTTCGCCCCCACGTAGCTGGAGGCTTCACACCACCCGCCACACGGGCGCTGTTTGAGAATTGGGGGGTATCCATGATATTGATCATGTACCAATTGGCGGGGCGTTCGGGTCCGAACGCCCCATTCCGCCGGCAGGCAAGACATGCGCCACGCTTCCCACAAACCAGGCTGGTGGCAAGCCTCTAATGGAAAATGGTACGCGCCAGAACGCCACCCGGACTACACGTCTTTCCTGCTGTCGGGTGACCCACCGGCGCACAAGACGGAGGCACCGATTCAGGCTGAATCGGGTCTGAACGCTTCAATGCCTCCTAATCGGTCACTGGACCAGAACGGAGAATGGCATCTACCGGAGGTCACAAGCGCCGGAGCCCTGCACCACGCCGCTGTGGAACCGGACATGCCCTCTACTGCGGTGGCTGCAGATGATCCTCCTACGCAGGAGTCGGAGATGCGCTCACCGTCGGGATCCTCACCGCGTCGGCACCGCAGGAAGGTCCTTCTCGGATTCCCAGCGTTTCTGCTCGCGCTCATTGCTCTGGCCATTCTCCTCGCTACGATCGGAACCGGAACGAACAACCACTTGCCCCATGACCAGGCGAGTTTTCATGGGGCCGCACCACCCGCAACGGCACCACCCGCAACGGCACCATCCGCGACTGGACCACCGACGACTGCAGCACCGACGACTGCAGCACCGACGGTCGTTCCCGCGACTGCCATCGGCAACTCCGGCACCTCCGGCAACACCGGTCCCGGAACGGCGCTCGATCCCAATGCACAAGTGACGTTCACACAATGCGCCAGCGACCCAACCAACCCGGCAACCAACGCTGGTGGTGCGGGCACTGGCATTGCCATAAGCGGTGCGGTGACGAACACCGGGTCCACCACAAATGACTACGACATCACGATTGCAATTCTGGGCGGCTCATCTGCCCAAGGTACGGCGGACGCCCAGGTGTCGTCGCTGGGTCCTGGCCAGACCCAATCGTTCACAACAACTGGCTCCGTCGGCAATAGTCCGACCCAAGCTCTTACATGTCAGGCCATCGAGGTGATGTCCGAACCGGCCTGAATGGTCATGCACCCCACACTGGTCAGCCGGCCAACTGGCCCTGATCACCGGGTTGGGTGAGCCACTCCCGGCATATCCTTTCGCTGTGGGCGATTGCGTTCTCTGCACACTCAAGGACGCCCGGCTTACAGAGAGACATGCAACCATCACCCTGATGGCCCGATGACGAGTCCATCTGATCGGGATCCGATGCAGGTCCTGCTCGAATCGACCGGCATGGTGACTGAGCTCCTCGAGGCTCTCTCAGGTGAGCCCGTTGATGCCGAGCGCACGCGCCATGAGATCGAGGCCGCAGGCGCAGACAACCTGTTCAATTTGGACGACACCCACGAGTTGCTTCGCCGGGCTGCCCTTCTTCGGGGTCGGGTGACGCGCACGCCATACCTCTACGCAGAATCCTCCATTGTCTGTGATCGCCTGCCGGAAGAGATCTGTGCACAACTCCAGAACACGAACACACCTCTTGGCCGGGCTTTGGTGGAGCACGGTCTCAGCTTCCGGCGAACGCTGCTCGGCCAAGCGCGTTGTCGTCCCATGAGTTCCGACGAGCAGCTCCTCGCCCTCATTCGCAAGGCCGACGCCAATCGCTCCTATTTGATCGTCATGGACGACGTGCCTGCCGTCGCGATCGACGAGTGGTTCCTCCCAGCAGCCCTCCACGCGAGCCATTCGTTCCGGCGAATCTGATTCCCGATAGGCGGTACCCTGAACAGCCAGGAGTGCGACACCGCGCGGTACCTAGAACGACCCGGTGTCCCCTTCGAGTGCTGCCAGCGCGGCGAGTGTTTCGTCGTCTAGCTCCAGGCGCCCAGCCGCCAGGTTCTCCTCGAGGTGCCCCAGCGACGACGTCCCCGGGATCAGCAGGACCGTAGGGGCCAGGGCCAACAACCAGGCCAATGCCACTTGGGCCGCGGTGACCTGCAGCCTTTGCGCTGTCTCTTTCACGGCCGGCGACCCCAGAACGGGATTCACCACTTGAAAGGCCGAACCCAGGGGGAAGAATGGAACGTACGCAACACCATCGGCGCGACAAGCGTCGAACACCTCCTGGTCACTACGGTCGGCGATGTTGTAGGCGTTCTGGACACAAGCGATGTCGCATTTGGACCGGGCTTTCGAATACTCCTCCGCGGTCACATTGCTGAGGCCGATGGCGCCAATGTGCCCTTCCCTGCGGAACTCGACCATGGCGTCGACTTGTTCGTCGAACGGTACGTCGCTCTCAGGATGACGGCGCAGGTTCACCAGGGGGACCTGTTCGAGACCAAGGCTCTGGAGATTGGCCAACACGCCTGCGCGCAAGTCTTCTGGTGCCTGAGCGCCGAGCCAACCGCCCCGGTCGTCTCGCCTCGCCCCCACCTTGGACACCAGGATCAGATCCTGGGGATAGGGATACAGCGCTTCACGAATGAGCTCGTTGGCGACGTTAGGGCCATAGAACTGGGCGGTGTCTATGTGGTTGATCCCTGAGTCGACGGCGCTTCGAAGGACTGCCAGGGCCTGGCTGCGGTCGGGAGGAGGGCCGAAGACACCCGGCCCCGGAAGCTGCATCGCGCCGAATCCCATCCGTCGAACCAAGTGCCCGCCCAGTAGGGAGGTATCGTCGACCACGGCTCTGAATATATATGCACACCGTCACGCACTGAATCCGTCGCTGGTCAGGCCGAGGACGCGATCCGCCGCGGCCGTGTATCTGACGTGCCGATGGCTCGGCCGCCAATACGCCTTTGCCGTCTCCCCCTGCCAACGAACCGGAGACAGCACTCAAGTCATTTCTGAACGCCTGGAGCACGACGCCTTCCGGCACATGGGTGTGACCCGGAATCCAGCACGATGCGCTAGTTGGCGATCGCACCGTCAGTCTTAACCTCGATACACCGCCTTATTGCCTCTGAGCAGGATTGAGCCTGTGGCGATGTAGCGCATTGTCAAGACGGCCTCGACGGTGCTGAGTTTCGACCCGGGGCCGCGAGGAGCCAGAGGTTCTTGTGGTCATCTCGATTGTCAGCGCGTAGGTGAACGTCTGCGGCCACGCCGGTCCGCGGGTGGTGCGTCAAGTGGGGGCGAAGGCAATGGCCCGCAGGTCGGTCAGCGCTCGTGTGAACGCGGTGGCCCAAGGCCACTGCGTCGGTCCGCGCAGTGTCGGCGTGCCGGATCGGTTCACCAGCCGGCCCGGAACCGAGAAGTAGCGGGTCCGAAGAGTCCGGGTGACCACCAGCGTGTCCTCTTCGACGAGGCCACCGAGGCCCGCACTCCAGCGGATCAGGTTGTGGGCGAGCACGGCGCAGCACATCCAGGCCGCGTTGGCCGAGAAGTCACCAGAAGGACAGTGCTCCATCCCCGAGCCCTCCTTCCAGTCGTCGATGCACAGCTCGACGACGGCGTGGCGGCGGTGGAAGGCATCGAGCTCGACCGCGCTGGATTCGAGGTCGCTCAAGAACGCGAAGTGCCGCCAGTTGGGCCACAAGCTCGCCTGGGAGCCGACGAGCCGGGTGCGGCGCACGATCAGGCGCCGTCCCTTGTAGGTGCACTCGGCGACCATGGCCTCGCCGCCGGCGGGATACGCGATGGCGACCCAGCTCGGCTCGGGAATCTCTGCGATGCAGCGATCGATGGCTTTTGTGCCCGTGCGCACCGCCATGGTGTAAGAGACCCCCAGGCGGGTGAGCACCTTGATGGTCTCATTCGACCAATACCCCGAGTCGAACCGCACGATGATCTGGCCCGTCGCCCCGGCCCGTCGCAGGCGGGCGACGAGCTCTTCGACGAAGCGCTTGGTGCCGCGGGCGGTGTTGGCCGATCCCTTGCGCATCCGGGCGTGGAGGATCTCACCGGTGTCGGCCCTCGTGGCGAGGATCGGGTGGTAGCCGAGGACCTTGGTGTAGCCATAGGCGGCGCCGGCTTTGAGCTTGCCGAACACCTCGCGGATCGTCGAGTCGATGTCGACCACCAGCTCACGCTCGCCCGGGCCCGCCCCGAGGGACCACGCGCGTTCGAGGGTGTCACCGACCACCTTTTCGAACTGGCGGATGTGACCGAAGGTGAATGCACGTAGGAACGTCCCGAGCGTGGACGGTGCCATGACCCGGTGAGGCAGCACCTTGGCCGTCGAACCCGCCCGCAACATGTTGGCGTGATCGATGTGGGTGGCACCGGCCACCATGGCGTGGACCAGGGTCAAGATCTTGCGGCCCGGAGCGAAGCCGCCGGTCCGGCCGGTCAGACGGATGGTGGCGTTGCACAAGTCCTCGAGACCGAGCTTGCGCACCAAGGTGGCGACAAGCAGCAGGCCGGCATTGGCGACCAGATTGGGATCGTCGAAGG
This sequence comes from uncultured Acidimicrobiaceae bacterium, assembly GCA_963741995.1. Classification (GTDB taxonomy): domain Bacteria; phylum Actinomycetota; class Acidimicrobiia; order Acidimicrobiales; family RAAP-2; genus Bog-473. Next base: position 210,792 of record CAVUKI010000008.1, on the reverse strand, counting down.
TCACCGCGATCCGGTCGATTCCGCGCGATACTGGCTTCACAGAAAGTGCCTCCTTGGTGTGGGTGAAACGACGACGTTAAGCACCGTCATTTTCCCACGTCGGGAGGCATTTTCCGCGAATGCGCGGCGCGTCAGTCAGCTATCGAGGCGGTGCATCGAGGCTTAATGCCCCTGTTCCACCACGCGGCATTTGTGGCCGCTTCGTGAACAATCCAAGAGAAGTGGTGCTTCGCCGACCGACGTAGCAGTGGCAGGGTGGCGAGGCCCACGACGGCCCACTTACGATCACGCGGGGAGATCTCGCGAGCAATCGACAGCACGGACGCCAGGAACCAGACACGCAGGATCGCGTTGTAGACAGGGAGCCCCGATGGAGCGATGCCCTCCGCGTGCGTCAGGACGGGTATCCCGATCTTGTTGTATCGCCACGGCCAGAGGAGGAAATGCACCACGACGCCTCCCAGTGCCGCGCCGGACCAGACAGCCAGCAGCTTGTCCGAGCGTCGGCCACCTCTCGCAGCCAGTGCGAGCCAGACTGGAATCTGGGTTCCCCAGAGTGCTCCCGCGCCCCAGAGGCCGAGTTCGGGTTGCCCGACGAGCCCGACGCCTTGGGACAACTCGAAGCCGTGATGAGCAGCGGTGCCAGCGGCGGCAAGTGCTGTCCACGGGCGTTGGAGATTCCGAGCGGCTGTTCTCTTCACCATGAAGTCATTGAATACTCATCCAGTAGACCCGGCAAGGGTGTCAGCCCGACTGTCGAGTGGTACCAGCACTGCTGTATTACGTAGATGCCGCCCTGACCTGATCGGAGAACCCGGCGTGCGGCAAGAGTGAGCCGGAGATTTGGTGCGCAACGTTAGGTCGCGGGAAGCGTCACAGATCGTTGCAGCCAGTAAGTTCGCGGGCTACACCGCCGGAATCCTCCTTCCGGGCATAACGCTGTCCCGGCAATGTAGGGGGCTACCCGTCGCCATCTAGGGCCTGCTCTCCTTCGTGTGAGCCTGAGTCTCGTCCCCGGTGAAACAGTGTTCCTACCGGGTAAGGCTCTCGTGTTCCTTCCGGAGGTCTGAGAACCACAATCCGACTAACCCGACACTGATGGCACCAGTCGCAGCGATCGAGAGGACTGCAATGGTCGTCGTGGGGGCGAGCGGCCCAGGATCGACAACGGGTACCACGAGCCAAGGGGTGGCAAGGAGGGCCAGTGCTGACCCCGGCACCCACCTCCGAGTTGCCAAGAGAACGGCGGAGCAAACGATCAACGTCCCAGCGACGTATGGGGCACAACGATTGAACTCCACATAGACCGGCCCTCCGGACGAGACCCAAGGGTTGAAAACGGCAACAACCACAAGTGCGCCGAGAACACCTGCACCCAGCAACAAGGCGAAGCTCCGATGTGACCGTCGGGGTGATGTTCGTGGTGCGAGGAGGCATGGCAGTGCCAGCGAGACGAGAAGCAAGAAGCCGGGAGGCAAGCCCCATGGCCCGATCGGGACGAGGAACTTCACGATCGCCGTGGCGGCCACACAACCCGCCGCGAAGAGCCATCCTCGTTTTGGAAGCGCCAGCGCCGCAGCGCATCCGAGTATCCACACGACGCACAGCGCGGGCCAAATCGCGGTATCGGGCCCCCAGCTGCTTGGGCCATAGCGGATGTCGGGAACGATCTGTCCGAACACCGGCATGACCATGGCTACAGCTGCGGCCATCACCATGCCCGGAAGGGCGGCAGCGACGAGCACTCGACCGGCGCGTTGGTCCGAAGCAATGCCGACGCGCAACCTGAGCCCGTGAGACACGATGTCGATGCCCACTCGCACGGCCTCGTAAGTGCCATTCGTTGACGAATCTTCGAGCAAGGTGGCGATGATTTCGTCGCCGCGTCGCTCGCGGTACGACTTCGGGTAAGCCTGGATTAAAAACGCGAAACGATCGCCTCTTGGCTTCATGCAAGACCACCAGCCAGCCGAGGCGCGCGGCCGCCTGAGACACGAAGCCTGCGCAGGGCCTCCTTCGCAACCGCAAGGCGCTGCTTCGACTCTGTCTCTAGCACCGCGCTTCCGCTTTCTGTCAGGCGGTAGTAGCGCCTCAGACGACCCTCGACCACCTCTTCGCCCGCGGTTTCGATGAGCCCTTCGGAGGTCAGACGGTCGAGGGTGGCATACAGGGTCCCGGCGCGCAGTCTGGTCTTGCCGTCCGACAGTTTCTCCACACTTTGGATCAGCCCGTAACCATGGCGAGGCCCCTCTGCCAGCGCCACCAGCACGAGAAAGGTGGGCTCACGGACCTCGGTCATGTCAACGTTATATACCGATAGACAGTATATGGCAAGACGCTTCGCGTAGGGACTGAGCCTGCCCCAGTCGTGCCTGGGGCCTAGGGCATAACTCAAAACACCAGCGGCCAAGGGCGGGGACTGACCACTGGCTCTCCGACTCTTCGGGCCAACCCATAGTCGAAAGCCGTCATTAGCGATCCAGCTTGGATGTCATTGTGCTCGCGTTCTCGCGCCAGAAGGGCATTGGAAATCCCGTACCAGTCGTCCGCGGAGTAGCCCGCTTGATCTAGGTATGTGATGAGGTCATCAGGTGGCGTCGGGATCTGGGAATTCCATAGATCAAAAGGCCTCCATATCGATGTCCCATTGCCGAGGGAAGTGGCAAGCGCATCAGTGTCGTCTCACCGGTGCCCTACTGGCGGCGGGCAGGGACTCTTCGTGAAGGCCCAGCTATCCGGGTATCTGCCTTCGGGCTGGCGAGCTGACGTTCGAGATCTGCGAAGGCGTCAACAATGTCCGGCGCTTCGAAGGCTCGATTGCGATGGCCCACGGTCACGCCCCTGGCCTGACCTGGCCCAACGACGAACGACCCGCCCGCCATCCCGACCTTCGCGCGCCTGCCGCCGCCTCTCGGTGACTGGACGATGAGGAGACATGTTCTTGCGGGGAGCTCGGAATTGAAGCAGAGCGATGACCCCGGTTGCGAAGGAGCCCGGCTTTCATGAGAGGCGCCCGACGAACGCGTGACATTCGGCACCGTGGTATCGCCCATCCTTGAGTGAGCAAGACCCTCGACCGTAGGACGCGTACGTGCACAGGGCGGTTGGAGCTAGTGAGGCTGGGTCGGTTGCAATATCAGCCCCGAGCGCGTCGCCGGATTGAGAGCTCTCCGAATGACAGCATGCGTCTGTCGGACCGTTGAGGGCGAAATTGGCCCGCCACCGGCAGCCCTCGTCGCGAAGCTCCGAATAGAAACGGTCAAGCTCATCAGTTCGGAGTTTCGCAGACCGGGTCAAACGGCAGCGCTTATCTGCCGGAGTAGACACTCCTGGGTCAGCGTAAGGTCTGCTTTCCAGTGACCGCACCCATCACCAATAGGCGCTTTTCCGATCTACCTGGATGTCCTGACGAGACAGTGCGCCCGATCGGTGTGGTTGGCTCGGTTCGTGTCGATCGGGCGAGGCGATCGCGATGGCCGGTTTGGCTGGCGGCAGCGCTAACGACCATCGTTGGCGTCAGCGTCGTCCTGATCGCTCCCGTTATCGGGATTGCGGCGCCGCTCAAACGCGCTTCTGGCGCGCTCAACCCGTCACCCGCTCCCTCATACGCCTTGGGCAAGCTGATCCCACCCTTCAACGTTCCCATGGACGACCCCGCTGTGATGGTCGGGAGCCGCAACGACTATCTCTACACCGGTGCCGGCGGTTACGACCCCCCGAACATCTCGGTACGGGCGTTCACTGACCTTGAGCACCTCGGAAATGAGGTGGACGCAATGCCTGCGCTGCCGCCCTGGACCACCGGCTGGACGTCGGCCCCAGATGTCCGCCACGTCGACGGCCGATACGTGATGTGGTTCTCGGCCCCCGACCTCGACGACATCCTGGCGACCGGGGTTCGGGCCAAATGCATCGGGGTGGGAGTATCGACGTCGCCCTTCGGCCCCTTCATCGTCGGCCGCCAGCCGGTCATCTGTAACCCTTCGGGATCCATCGACCCCCGTACCTTCGTTGCACCCGACGGCCAGCTCTGGCTCGACTGGAAGGCCGACGTCAATGCAGCCTGGGGACCGGCACAGAACCCCGATCTCCCTCAGAACGAGCCAACGGTGCTGTGGGCTCAGAAGCTCGCCCCCGACGGCATGACCCTGGAGGGATCACCATATGAGCTACTTGCCGCCACCAGTCCCTGGGAGCACAAGCTCATCGAGGCGCCCGAAATGGTCCACGCCGACGGCCGCTTCTACCTGTTCTTCTCGGCCAACCCCTCCTACCAGGACGGTGACGGCATCGGCGTGGCGGTGTGCCAGGGGCCGGCGGGTCCGTGCGAAGAGCCCTATGCCGGACCGATCTTGAGCTCAAGCCCTCTCGGGCTAGGTCCTGGCGAGGAGTCGCTCTTCACCCAAGGTGGCGTCACCTGGATGCTTTTCTCTCCGAGCGGCACCGCGCTCTACCGCCAGCTCGCGGTGGCACGAGTCGCATTTGGACCTCACGGGCCCTATGTGTCCGTCTTCCACGGCGCCACCCCCGGCCCTCCCGCGCAAGGAGGGCATCGTCTCTTCTCGAGATCTCCATAGTGCCAGGGGTCAGAGGTTCGAGTCCTGTAGGGCCCACCAAATCAGAGCCTTCGGATCGGCGAGCGAAATGGGGGCGGTCTCCACGAGCCGGGGAACTCCCGTCGCGTCACACTGTTGCCCCTGTCAAAACGACACCATTGTGAGCAACCCCGTCGTGCCGATGGGGAGGCTGCCGCCGGCGGCTTTGGCAATCCGTTTGGCAATCAAATGGGGGAGGGCTTGGAGTCAGGATCGAACCGATTTTCGCTGCAACGTCTCGATCGGATTCCTCGGCGAAGTGCGCGTAGACCTAAGAGTTGTCGCTGCATTTGCATGACCCAGACGTCAGCTCGCGGTCCGTATTCGCCCCCGACACCAGACGAGTCGCAGTGAAGTGCCGAAGATCGAAGAGACAGAGTGAATCCAGATCGACCATCGCCGTATCCGTATCAACTGCTTGGCTGCCTCGTGCAGCACCCAAGGGCGTCCGCCGTCGGAATCTGCAAAGAAGACGTGAGCCGAGTCGGCAAACTCGTCCCATAAGATCTGGCTTCCCACCGGCAGCGGTCTCTCTCATTTGCGAGGGCTGCGATTAAGCCTGAATCAAAAAGCAATCCGATGCGACCAGTGCGTCTACGTATTCTTTTCGATGAGTTTCGACCCTTGGTCTCGACAATCGATCGAGAAATCAATTGAGCGGTATGTACTGCCCTTGATGGTGGGACACCCGGTCTCGATCCCGGCACCTTGGGATCAAAAGAGCGATTCGAACTGTCCGGCAGATTGGACTGAATCCATCTACCCAGGTTGGATCGGAAAGCACTTCCCCTCGGGTCGGCTGACTTGCGGTCAGTCCATCAAGTTCAGTAGCAACCAGAAGCAAGATTCACAGCGAATCCCGGCATTGGCGGCGTGGCGGGAGTGACAATTCCTCCACTCGCGCCCAGCTTGGTAACGCAGCTCTTTCCACCTCGCCAGACTTTTTTCGTGAGTTCGGCGCGCTCGACGGCCGGGCCGGAAATCAGATGTGGATCTCCGGTTTCTAGACCTCGACGTGCGGTCCTAGGCAGCCACACGCCGCTGGAGTCCAGCCAAAATTGGTAGCCAGACATCTTCGAGCTCGGCAAGGTCTGATCTATCGGTCTCGTCGATCTGGAGCCTGCATATGCACCCCTCTACCGTAGGCCGAAGGAGCCAGGTCAGATACACCGCGCTGGCCGCTGGCGGTTGGATGACGTACGAGAGCCGATAGTGCGTTCGCACGCAGAGCACCTCGCCGAGCGCGGTCGGCTCTCCTCCAAATGTCGCGAGGATTGCTGACCCCTCAACCCAGTCCGATTGCAACGCCATGCCTTCGAGGTAGCCGCTGATTTGCGCTGCGTCGGTCAAGCAGCACCATACCCTGGCCGGCGTGGCATGGGTGAAGAAGGCGAACACGGAAACCGTTGGGTCAGAATGAATCGTGGTGCGCGACCTCGGCGACGCGCTCCTCGGGACCTCCGGCGAATCCACCCTCCACCGGCAACGCCGGCAGGAGCGTGTTGCGCATGAAAGCCTCGCTCTGCTCCTTCGAGTCCCAGACAACCGAGATCAGGTAGCCGCCCTCCGTAGGTCCGCTGGTGTGAGAACGCTGACCCTCGGGCAGTCCAGTCGCGGGATGCAGAACCTTGATCATCGCCCCGTACTGCTCCTCTGTGCCGCCGGGCCAGAAATGCACTTGCAGGTATGACACCTTCTCTTCTCTTTTCTCTCTGTGGCTGTTCAGCCTTGGAAACTCCTAGAGATGCGCAACCAGGTGTTGCAGCTATTCAGGGTTGACGCCCGAGGAGACCAACGAGACGGTCGACAATGGACGCCGTCGCGGGCACCACCACTTCGGGGCCGAAAGCGCCGTGATCGCGGAAGTCGTCGAGCGGGATCGAAGCACCCCAGTCGTAGATCATTTGCCCCACAGCGGGGGCGATGACCAATTCCAAGCAAGTGGCCCTGGCCACGTCCCAGTTGTGGACGACCACCTCCTCGAGGTTGAGCATGGCCGCACCCGAAGCGTGGAAGGTTCCGAAGGAATAGGAGCGGTCGCCTTCAAAAGCGCCGGGCTGGCGCCAACTGGCGAGGTTCTCTTTCGAGGCGACTTTGACGGCCAAGCTTGCATCGTCACCTATCACGTCGCCAGCGTCTTCGTCCGCAGGCCGCCCCTGGTTCACCAGGGTGAACATCCAGGTGGCGCCTAACAGGTGATTGAGCGTTGCCCGCACGTCCCAGCCTGCGCAAGGGGAGGGAGCGTCGAGTTCAGCCGGGGTGAGGCCAGCAACCAATTTTGCCGTCTGGTCGTACGAGATCTCGAGGGCTGAGATGACATCCACTGCTCAGCCCTCGACGAACATCTGGATGGTCTCGGGACGGACGCCGTCGAACTTCATCGCGTCTTCGGCGCCCTGACCCTGCATCGCCTTTTTGAAATGCCTCCAGGCTGGGGCAGTCGACGATCAGTCCAACGCGGCTGGAGGCATCCGGATCGACGAAGGTGCGCGCGGTGATCCCCAGTGGACCGAAGTACTCCTCACGCCTGGTCGAGGTGCGCCAGCGTTCGACATCGTCAACCTCGTGGACAATCACCAGAGTCGTCATTGCGCTCTCTCATGACATTTTGCAAACCGCGCGTTACAGCTACGCGTCACCCGGAAACCGCGGGGTGTCCCATCGTGGGTCCCCAATGAGCCTGCACGCCACGGACGGGGGATTCGTGGCGAGGAGGACGCCCCCTACGCCATCGGGTAGGTGGCGCAGCTCTCGGCGCTACCGTGCCCGGTGGGCGCCATGCCACAGCCCGGCGACCGCTATGCCCAGGCGTTCACCGTCGAGCCGGGCCAGTGCTGGGCGATGGTTCACGACCGTCAAGGACAGGCCACCACCCATTGCTCCGAGTCGCCATCGTGGACGGGCCGCTGGTTCTCCCCCCGTGGCGATCACTGGTGGCGGGTGTGGGCCTGTCCGGACCATCTTGAGGGGCTGACGGGACTGCGGGAGTTCGGCCGCCGTCGGAGCTAGACATTCGGATTCGGGGTATAGACGAATCTATGGCCGCCACATTCATCGAGACTGAACCCGAAGGGATTCTGATCCCCCCAGCTCTGAAAGTCAGCAACCCCGAGGATCTCTTCCAATCCAACGTGGCCCTTTGGCACATCGTTGACGACGAGCGAGCGCTCACCTGGTGCGGACTTTTTCTCTCACAGGGCAGCGGTGGTCGACCCTTCAGCGAGACGCCAGAAGACCGGCGCTGCGAGACTTGCATCGTTAAGTTCGGCGAAGGCGTCGTCCGTCACCCCGACCCCTGATCCAAGGACGCGAACTCAGCGCCCCTGGAGGGCGCCGAGTTCTGATGCCATCCTCCCTGGCGGGTTGGGCATCACTGCGCCAAGGCTTCTACCCCGACCAAGGATCAAGAAACACTATGCCCAGCGTTCACCCGATCGGGTGATTTGGGACCCGCGGGCAATGGGTACTGATCGAGTGCACCTACGTCAATCACGATGGCAAAGGCGTGCGTGAGCGGCTCCCCATGATTGTGGAGTCCCGCTCCGCGTTCAGAGGCTTTCGGCTTTCGGCTAAGCGCAAACCCAGTGCGATCCCTTCGGCGCAAAGAGAAATCCCAAGTCATCCACATATTGCCTGAAGAATGTTTTACGCGAAGTGCAAGGGGTACCGCTATTGCAGCATACGAAAGGAGGCTCCATGGTTGGGGCTGGCGGACTTGTTGCGAGCATCATCGTGTTTGCCGTAGGAGCGGTTCTCGATTGGGCAGTTACGGAGCCCTATCAGCACGGCTTCAATGTCAACAAGGTGGGCTGGATTCTGATGATCGTCGGCGTTGTCGGTGCCGTTGTCTCGATCATCGTCATGGCGGCGGGGAACACGCGTCGGAGGCGCACTGTCGTCGACGATGGCCAGGGGAATGTTGTACGTCGAACCGATTCGACCTACTAGGTAAGAAATCTCGGAGCTTTTCAATAGGGAGGTCATTCTGTGGTTTTGATTCTCGCATTGCTGCTTGTCTTGATTCTCTTTGGAGCAGGGTTTGCCGTTCACCTTTTGTGGATAGCGGCAGCTGTCTTTCTCGTTCTGTGGTTGGTTGGATTCGCCATTGGCCGGGGTGAGGGTGCTGGGAGCCACCGCTTTTATCGGTGGTAGGTCCCATGTACAAGAGCAGGCGGTAGATATTCCGAATCGGCCCCCGAAAGGGGGCTGATTCGGGTCCCTGCCGCAGTTAGGCCCATCGACTGCCGTGCCCCAGTACCCGGGCTAATGGCGACTCGGCACGTCCTCACAATGGCTACGCTCGACCAGCATGACAAAGGAATATTGGAAAGAGGAGCCTGACGCGGAGGACTATCCGGCTGCTCGGTCATACCTGTCATTGTTGGTGGGATCCGGTAGAGCGTCGAAACTTGCGAAAGACCTACGCAAGCAAGAGGGTCTGACTCACTTTGCTGCCAAGGACATCTTGCGAGCTTCCGGGTTGCCTTTATTGGGACGCGAGGACCCGGAAGTCTCCGTCGATATCGGGAAAGTCCAGCATGGCGAGAAGCTCTCCCCGGTCTTGCTCATCCAAGGTTCGCCGTTGTGGGTGGCCGACGGGTATCACCGGGTCTGTGCGAGCTACCACTTGAACGAAAAAACTGAGCTTCCCTGTCGCATCGTCGCTCGCCGCGAATAAGGCTTGACGGATCGCTGTCTCATTCCTGAGGTCATGGGAGGGTGTCCCAGTCGCCAATGATGTTGTGAAGCTCCCGGAGGGTCCACCGCTACAAGGTTGGTCATCAGTAGTTTCGGGAGCACCGGAGCCACCGGTCTGACTTGAGATCACGACGGACACGCGTTGGTGTTCGCACACCGTCGACCGGAGCTCCGGGCAAACTCAGACGAGGCGCGGCGTGCCCCGTTCCAGAGGGGTGATGGGCCGCTCTGTTAGAGCAGATCGACCCGCACCGTCACTCCTTCTCGGGACGGCCGCGCCACCCCTCAACCGGATTAAGGAAAGGAAGGGATGGCATGACCATCGTAGAAGCTACGCGCTCCGTCACCGGTGGCATCGATACCCATGGGGAGGTCCACGTGGCCGCCGTCTTGGACGAGGTCGGTGGCCTGCTCGGCACGAAATCGTTCGGGGCCGACCCAGACGGCTACGCCGAGCTGCTCAGCTGGCTCGAAGCCTTCGGCGACGTCGGGAAGGTCGGCGTGGAGGGTACGGGATCCTATGGGGCGGGCATCGCCCGCTTCCTCGCCCGAGCCGGGGTCCACGTCGTCGAAGTCGACCGCCAGAACCGCCAGGCCCGACACCACAGCGGCAAGTCCGATCCCCTCGACGCCGTCGAGGCCGCCCGGGCCGTTCTCTCGGGCCGAGCCCAGGGAACGGCCAAGAGCAGGGACGGCTCGGTCGAGGCCATCCGGGTCCTTGTCGTGGCCAAGCGCTCGGCTCGAGGGGCCCGCATCAAGGCACTCACCCAGATGCGCCAGCTCACCTTCAGTGCCCCTGACCAGCTGCAGAGCCGCCTCAAGGGTCTCCCGATCAGCGAGTTCGTCACCGCCGCCCAGGGGCTGCGTCCGACGCGCTCGCCCGACGCGGTCACCGCGGCGACCAAGGCGTCGCTGTCCTCACTGGCGCACCGAGTAGCCGATCTCGAAGAGGAGATTTCCGACCTCGACGCCATGATCACGCCATTGCTCAAAGAGACCGCCCCCGAACTCCTTGCCGTCTATGGCGTCGGCATCGACACCGCAGCCGCGCTGTTGGTCGCCGCCGGCGACAACCCCGAACGCCTACATTCTGAGGCCGCCTGGGCGCATCTGTGCGGCGTCTCACCGCTCGAGGCCTCCTCGGGCAAGGTCACTCGTCACCGCCTGAACCGCGGTGGGGACCGCCAGGCCAACCGAGCGTTGTGGCACATCGTGATCACCCGGCTCGCCTCTGATCCGAGGACCCAGGCCTACATGGAACGCCGGGTCAAAGACGGCCGCTCCAAGCGCGAGGCCATCCGCATGCTCAAGCGCTACGTCGCCCGCGAGGTCTACTGCTACCTGCCTCGCGCCTAGATCGCCCGGACCATGGATCTGGCTCTCCTATCGCCTGTCGTCGATGAGACTGACCTGTTCCCGATATGCCGGTCCATGGTACGGGTTCACCGACTCTCGAAGACGCGTGACCTGATAAGAGCTTGCCCTCTCGACGAGTGGCCCATCATTGGTCTGTCCGCTGTCTTCTCTCTCGGAGAAAATCCTTCGAAAGGTCTTGACATCATCCATAGGAGCATCGGGAAGGTGCGGCCGTTCGGCACTTTCGGGGATACCCCCCAGCAGGTCCGCCGCTGTCATCAAACGACGTCATACCGTTAGGCCTGCCCGAGCCTGAGGCCCATTTCCCATACGCCCGACCCTACGCCTCGGTTGGGCGCAGGCTGAGGACGGCAGTTGGCACCATACCTCGGAGGATCACCACAAGTGGGAGGTCGCATGTGCCCAATGTGGCGACACGGACGGCCCTGCGAACCGCCAGCACGAACCGGCGAAACTTCTCCGCGGTCCTTATGACAGCAAACATGCTACCCACCGTGTCGTGAAACATCACTCAAAGCAGCACCCGCCCGAGAACCTTGAGCTAGGGCCGATGAGGACTGGCCCGTGATCTGAACCAACGTGTGAGGTGCCGGTCTCGTCGGGTTGCGTTGCCCCCTCGCTGATGCTCCTATGGGCTGTCAAGCCCCAGTCTGTCGTGAGGTAGGAGGCTGAACACCTCTCGAGCGACGTAGCGCTTGAGGCAGCGCACCGCCTCCTTCTTGGTCAGGCCTTCCGTCCTGCGTCGATCGATGTACTCGGTGGTTCGAGAGTCGTAGACCATACGGGTGAGCACGATGTGCCAGAGGGCCGAGTTGGCCTGGCGATCGCCACTGCGGTTGAGCCGGTGTCGTTGGTTCTTGCCACTGCTGGCGTCGAGCGGCGAGGCGCCGCAGAGGTGGGCGAAGGCCGCCTCGTTGCGGAGGCGCTCGGGATTGTCGCCGGCGGCGACAACGAGTGCCGACGCGGCGTCCGTTCCGATGCCGAGGGTGGAGACCAATTCTGGCGCGGTCTCTTTGACCAAGGGCTTCAAGATGGCGTCGATCTCGGTGATCTCCTCTTCGAGGGTGATGGCGCGCCGGGCCAACATCCGAAGTGTGAACTTGGTCAGCGAGACGATGTCGCGCTCGGCGCCGGGCCGATAGCTCGAGGCCCGCTCCAGGAGGTTGAAGACGCTGAGGCCCCGGAGCTCGGCCCGGATGGGGTCGGGCGCGGTCGAGACCAGGTTGCGCATCTGGTTGAGCGCCTGGGTCCGACCCTTGCGGGCCGAGGACCGGGCGACGCGCGAAAACCCGCATGGATTCGACGTTTCCGTCCCTGGTCTTGGCTTCACCGCAAGCCTCACCGGACAGGGCAGCTCGGGCGGCGGTGATGGCGTCTTGAGGGTCGGACTTTCCCTTGAGCCGGCGGCGCTGGCGATTGGGGCTGTCGACTTCAACGACGCGGATCCGCTCGGCTTGGAGATGGCGGGTCAACCCGGCTCCATAAGAACCGGTCCCTTCGATGCCGACGAGCTCGACAGTGCCGAAGTCGCTCAGCCAACCCAGCAGCTTCTTGTAGCCATGTTGGGTGGTGGAAAAGCTCTCGACGCCGAGGAGGGTCCCTCGCTCGTCCAAAGCTGCAGCTACATGGACGTCGAGGTGTGTATCGACGCCGCCGGTGACGCTCCGTGCCAAAGTGGTCACTGTCATCCCTTCGTTGGTTTGGGTTGGGGTGACACCACACCGAGCGGAACGACGGACAGGACAGCGATGGGCCTGCATCAGGCAGGCTCCTATTAGGTCACTCCGTCCGACCGGCAGGTGTCGAGTGGGTGACCGGGCCACGCCGACGGATCGAACTAAAGACAGTCCCGCAGGACGTCAGCCGGTTTGCTGGAGTCAGACCTGGCCTGGGCACCCACCCACACGCTGACGAGATCCTTCACCGAAGTGGTGGATCACTCAGCGCCCAACTCAATCCTCGCTGCCGGGATGGGGCGTGACCGTGCGGCACGGTTTGGGGAGGGTGAAGATCGGTCTCCGAACTGCTTTGGCAACTATTGCTCGAGGTTCACGACTTCCATGATGTCTTGCGACGAAGGCACTATCCCGACCTCTTGGAGAACAGGCATCAGGAATTTACCGAAGGCGTCGTAACTCTCTTTGGAATCCCAGATCTCGAAGACCATGAGCTGCCCATCTTCCCCAAAGCAGGAATGGTGCTTGCGCCCCTCCATGTTCGCTCCCGAAGCATCCAAACCCTTGCGAGCCTTGTTGTACTGCTCAACGGTCAACGTCTCAGGCTTCACATATACAGCGATCACGGTGGATCTCCTCTGCTCTAGGTGTGGTTTCTCGCGCCGGATGGGGCGTCATGCGAGTGAACGAACACACGTCAGCCAGGCGAGAGAGCCGTTGCAGCCCTATCGAGATGACATCAACCAGAGAACAGCGAAGCGAATCTCGCCCAGCACTTGCCCGTGACCCAACGGGTCAGGAGTTCTTCGACACCTGCGACCCGAAGGCCACTGGGGATGTGTGAATCCTCTCAAAAAGCGACCATAACAGACTGCCTCAAACAGTTGTCTGGGTGTCTCAGTACGCCGTTCGAGGAGGCATGTTTCGCGGACTATGAGGTCGGCTAGACGCGATAACGAATCCCTGGAAGGCGGTTTCTTCTTCCAGGTCAGGTGCTCTGAGAAACGTGACATAGATCTTGAAACCGATGTCCTCCAGGTGATCGGCGACGTCTTGCACACTGTGCCTGTAGCTGGTGAGCGGCAGGTGTGTACCGTGCGCATTTGTTCGGTGTACCGGCTCATCCTCAGCCTGAAAGGCCAGGAGTAGGTATCCCCCCGGCATCAAGACCCTTGCCAATTCGCCGAAGGCTTCGGCGAGGCTATCGGAAGGTGTGTAGATGATCGAGTACCAGCACACGGCACCAGCGAGCACTCCCGTTTCGAATGGAAGAGCATCGAGCTGACCCTCCTCGAACTTGATATGCGGATGTGCGCTCCGAGCGACGGTGAGCATCGCCTGCGATATATCCACGCCTACGACATCGAGACCACGTGCTGCCATGAAGGCTGCTGCTCGGCCCGGCCCGCACCCAACATCAACGACCCGGTCATTGGTTTGCCTCTTGACTAGCTCGACGAAGGCCACGAGCAGCGATTGGTCAATCGGGCCTTCTGTCGCAGAGCTGATCTCAGTGCCTACGAACTGGACATACGCCGGTGCCGTCACGTCGTAGACCGCTCGGGCGGTTGCTACATTGTCCTCACCGGCCATGCTCCAAGGCTACGACCTCGACGTCACGACTGAGAGACGGTTGCCCTATCCCCAAACGCCATCGGGACAGTGAGACATCTCAGAGATTCTGCTGTTCTGATCTTGGGGGTCAGATGACCAACACGGGCAACAGGCGACAGATTCTCGCACGCGATCGCACAAGGCCGAATTTCTAGTCCCTCGCTCCATCCACATCGCTTTGGGTGATTCGAATCGAACGTGGCCATCCCTGGGCCGCTGACAGTCGGACCCAATAGGTGTCCCCGTCGAAGGAGATCCACGACACCGTAGGAGGTGATCCGTCGGGTCCAGATAGCGCGGGAGGGTTGGACCGGTACTTTGGGTTGACTCGAAAGCCGCGAATCGGGAGGTCAACTTCGGCGGTGCATGTAGCTCCAGAACCCCGAGCCCGCCATGACAAATTCGCCAGTTTCTTCATGGGCCCTCTTCCGGTTCGGCACCCTTGCTTGAGAGTGTACGCCTTCATCTCAGGATGTCGGGTCCGGGAACCTTCTGATGGGGTGCCCCCGTTCGCTGCCGGGTAGATGTCACATGCTCAGCGGCATGAGGTTCGGCCAGAGCTCTTGAATCGCTTCGAGGACGGTCGCACCTCGATCACCGATCTGCCGGAGCCGATGACGCTTGGCAATCGTGCTGGCGCAGGCGAGCATCGAGGGTGCGAGACGCCTATGCGCGTCGACGACGTTGGGCGGTGCCGGATACGCAACCAGCCAGGCCAGGTGCAAGACGTGACAGAAGGCACCGATCGATCCTCCGAGTCTGATTCGATCAGGCAGGCGTTCGGCTGTGAATGGATAACTGCCCATCCAAATGTGGAGGCCGTCGAAGAATGGGTCAGCCGCAGCGAAGTGAACCTCTGGGACCCGGTAGAACGCGATCGTCGACGCACACATGATGCAGGGCTCGAGGGTGGTGTACAGCGACCCGTTGATCCGGGTGCCAAATGGCACTTGGGACAAGACGTCCATCTCGGCGTGCGCCATGATCGTTCCCGACAAGTGAGACACTGATTGCTCGGTTGTCCTGTTGCGACCCCTCGCCACCACTGATCCGGTCTCATCGACAAGGACGGCACCGACCCCAGCTGACCCTGCGGTCCACGAATCCCACGCCTCTTCGAGGGCGATATGCCACGGCGAACCCAGGGAGTCCCACGCTGACCCGGGAGAGTCCATACCAGCCGATGTAGGTGCTGATGGAGTGCCCAGGGTGTGTGTCCCCCAAGGCCGGGACCGGGTGCCACCTTGGGGCACTTCGGGGATAGCCCACCTCGCCAGCGATGAGTGGATCTGCAGTGGCCATTTCCGATCGACGCGGCACTGCCTTAAGACCAGATCTACACCTATTCGGGGCGTCACAGCGACGAATTCCTCACCAGCTACAGCGATCTAGTAGGGCGCCCTCGGTGCGGGTCATCCATGACTTGCCACAAATCCTTGGTCGACGCTACGGAGTCGAGCGGCCATCGCCGCCAGCAGTTTCAGCGCGATCTTCGGAGATGCTTCAATCAGACGAACGAACTCAGAACGTATGAATACAGTCACGCTCATGTCGCTGTCGGCAACCACCGTCGCGCTCCTGGGGGCCTGATCGAGGAGGGACATCTCACCGAAGAGGTCGCCGCGACCGAGGACCGCCACCTCCTTGTCGCCCACCAGACACCGTGCGGTCCCCGAGACGATCAAGAACGCCTCCTGGCCGTGTGCTCCCTCTTCGGTCAAAACGTACCCTTTCTTGATCTCCACATAAGTACCGAGCGCAACAACGGACCGCAGCTCCTTCTGGGACAGTCCAGAGAACAGCGGCTGGGAAGCCAACAGCTCCAGTACCTCTGGCGGAATGCGCATGGTGCCTCCCCTTTTTGCGATTCCTCAATGATCTGGTCACCTTAGGACACTGCGACAGAGGGAGGGCCGTAGAGGTCACCCCGTATCAGGGAGAATGTGCTCTCTAAACCCAGGACCTTGGACCGTGCTGGAATAGTGGTGTGGGTGGAGCACCGGAGACTCATTACGCCAAGGCCGACGATGGCGTCCACATCGCGTACCAAGTCTTCGGTGAGGGGCCTTTCGACCTCGTGATGATTCCAGGTTTCATCTCCCATGTGGAACTCGCGTGGGAGGACGATTCCCTAGCTCGTGCGTTGAGCACGCTTGGGTCAATCTCCCGTGTGATCATGTTCGACAAGCGCGGTACAGGGATGTCCGACCGGACTGAGCGATTACCCGACATCGACCGCCGAATGCTCGACATCGAAGCGGTCATGCACGCAGTCTCCTCGGAGCAAGCAGCCTTCTTTGCAGTGTCCGAAGGTGGACCCATGGCCATATTGTTCGCGGCGGCCCACCCCGAGCGGACCCGGGGTTTGGTTCTGGTGGCCACCTACGCCCGGATAACGGCGTGTCCCGACTACCCGATCGGGATGCCCACTGAACGACTCTACGAATCAGTGCAATATCTCGAGCCCGGATGGGGAACGGGTGTCGGACTAGGAGGCTGGGCTCCGAGCGTCGCCAAGGACCCCGCCGCACGCGAGTTCTTCGCACGTTGGCAACGCCTCGGCGCCAGCCCAGGAGCGGCCATGGCCCTCATGAGCTCATACATGGACATCGACGTCCGACCGGCACTTCGTTTGGTGCACGCACCAACGCTCGTTCTCCACCGAACCGGTGATCGGATGGTGCCGGTGTCCCACGGCCGATACGTGGCTGAGCACATAGAGGGCGCTCGCCTGGTCGAGCTACCAGGAACCGATCATTTCTGGTGGACCGAAGACACCGACCAGATCCTCGGAGAGGCCGAGGAGTTCCTTACCGGTGCTCGCTCGGTGCTCGAAGCGGACCGCGTGCTGGCGAGCGTGCTCTTCACCGATATTGTCGACTCCACCCGCCAAGCCGTCGAGCTGGGCGACAGGGAGTGGAGGTTGCTGCTCAACCGACATGATTCGTTGGCCGAGCGCGAGGTCGTGCGATACGGGGGTCGAGTGATAAAGACCACCGGCGACGGCGTACTAGCAACGTTCGACGGACCAGCCCGTTCCGTTCGATGCGCCCAAGCCCTCAACGATGGTGCCCAAGCTTTGGGCATCGTGCTGCGGGCGGGAGTGCACACGGGAGAGGTTGAGCTGCGCGGGGATGACATCGCCGGAATCGGGGTCAATATCGCCTCGCGGATCGAGGCGTTGGCTCAGCCCGGCGAGATCCTCGTCTCCAGGACGGTGACGGACCTAGTAGCAGGCTCGGGACTGGACTTTAATGATCGGGGAGAGCATGACCTAAAGGGTGTTCCGGGTCGCTGGCAGCTATACGCCGCGATGTCCTAACCCCCGAACCAAAATCCCGAAATTGACCGGGCCTGACTGCCCCCGTTCGCACCGGAACGGGGTGGCCACCATGCGAATCCTCAAGCAGGCACTTTCGGGCTCTAGGGCGGTCCTCTACCTTCGGTGGCCTTCCTCCAGGTGGACGAACTCAGTCGAAGCGAGACTCGCTCGGAGACGACGAGCCATTACGGGAGTCACGTATGTATCCAAATCCTCTTCCTCGACGAACCTCCAATCCGACAACTCACTCTCCGGTAGATGAAATGTCGCGGTCTCGTCCTCTGAAAGTATCCCTCCAAAGAAGACGAATCGGAGAGCGTCGCTACGAACTCCCTCGACGGGCCTTCGATAATCAATAGACCGAAGGCGAGCATTTCGCAGTTCGAAATCCAGTTCTTCAAGCACTTCTCGAATGCAGGCTGCGAGTGGCGACTCATCAGCTTCGACGCCGCCGCCTGGGATCTCCCAGGGGACCATATATACGGGGTTCACGAGTAGTACACGTCCAAGGTCATCGCAGAAGAGGCACTCGGCACCGACATGCTTTGTTGGCAAGGACCTATAGAACTCAGAAGTGCCAGATGGGCGATCGGTGAAGGGTTGCTCGTTCACAGTTTCCAGTATGGCCCGATGAGCGACGTGGCCCACATGACCCTTGGGTAGCCCGGTACGCCGGGTAGGGGCGCACCCTTCGGCCCCTCTTGGTGAGCTTGATCAAGGTTCCAACGGGTAGGCGAAACCACTGGCCTAGCAACAGCCCCCTCAAGAGCACGCAACCTAGAGTTGCCGTATGGATGGCACGTGGGTTCGCACAGTCGAGTTTCGGCAAGCGCTCGGAGGCTACAACCGAGACCACGTCGATGAAGTTCTGGAGAAGGTCGCGACAGCCATCGATAGCGGGTGGTCGCCAAAGCCAATCATCCGCGACGTCCACTTTCGCCGCACCAGATGGAAGGGCTATCACCGGCAAGACATCGACGACTTCATCGAGCTCCTGCGGACATCGACAGATTTCGTTCTCGCGGAGCAGTCATTCCCACCACAGCGTTCCGTCACTGGAGATTCCAGCGCTCGAGGCACCAGAGGGCTCCTGATGGGCAAACGCCGCGAGCGGAAGAACCGAGAAAGGGCAGCAAGGGCGAGTCGCGAGAAGGAACACCTGGAGAAGTTGATGGAGTTTCCGTCGTTGCCCGGAACCCACATCCGGTGTCGACGGACAGCAGATTCCAAGAATACGTACGAGTTCTACACAGTCGGCACGGCCACTCCGTTGGCGACGGCGTACAACCGAAGCAGGACATGGTGGAACCCGACCGAGGTCGTCATCGCCGGCACCCGCTACGTCGTGAAACGCCACGGCTGGTCGGCGAGCGCACGCCGGACCGAAGTCATCGATTCACAGACCGATCGAACTGTGCTGGCGGCGACAGGGCAACACTTCGACCATGCTGATTCGACCGAGGTGTTTCTTTCCGAAGACCGGATTCTGTCCTTTCCTGTCGAAGGGGAGGCGCCGTGGTATTCGGAGATGACGGCGATCGACGGTGAATCGAAGACCTGGGTCCGTCTCAGGAGGCAGGTCACCAGTGAGAAGGCGCGCAATGATGTTGAGAAGATGCTGATCCTCGTCGAACCGGATGTCGCCCTCAGCACCGAACTGCTGCTCACCATCGCTCTCGTGGCAGGAAGTCTGAACACGTACTTCAAGGAAAGAACAGGATCGGGTGCTTGAGGGCGCGTTCGACCTGAGCCGATTGCACGTGCTCGGAGCACCACACCCTCTCGTCACCTGTGGCCGATGGCAGATGAGAATGTAGGTGTCCCCTATCTTCATGCCGGGAGTGCCGCGCTAGTCGAGCCGCCACTGACCGGCAGATTCGGTCTCTCTGTGGCGGCGTGTGCCCGCCGAACGGGTCAGGAGATCGCTGGCATCCCAACCATGGCGCGGAACTCGTCAGTCGTATTTGTGACTGGGAATGGCTCACTCGGCACTTCGAGGCCTAGCCGGTCGCAGATGGGATCCCATCCGTCTGTCGCGGACCATTCCAGCAGGCGATCGCCTGGGACACTTTGCCGAACCGCTTCGTTGTGCCGCTCGTAGGCATCCATCATGGCCACGGGATCTCCGAACGAATCGCTGAAGCGATCGCGTAGCAGCTGAACGACAGCAGCCATCCACGGCGCCAACTCCGGCGGAACCCTGTCAAACGACTGAAAGATTGTGTTGGATGCGCTGCGGTACCACGATTCTGGATCTCGTACAGAAAGCAACACGAGCGCGTCCGGGTTGGCGGCTGACAGCTCCGGCCAGAATGAACACCCGGGCCAGTCGACAACAGAAACGTAGCCAGCAGGCATCGTTGCCCAGTCAACGGGTCGGCCTTCGATAGCGTTGATCCAGCCTGGTGCTTGAGTCGGATCTCCGAGAATCTCGATCATGTGATGACACGGGCCGCCCAACAACTGTTCAAGGGCGATCTTCAAAGAATGGGTGCCCGTACGACCCACTCCAGCACCTACGACCTTGAGCGTCATTCCGTTCCGCCGATCTCTCGTGATGTGTGTGAATGGCGATGTGACGCTACTGCCCATCGGGTTCGAGGCATCTATACAAATAAGGGAGGAATGCTGGATAATCAACAACGTGTCCGCGGTCGCACGCTCTCCGATCTGGCGCATCGCCGCGTTTCCAAGCCTGTTCGACGAAGTCCCATCCAGTACCGACCGGCCACCGGTACAGGAGTTCGTGCATCCTTTCAACCATTGGTTGGTCAGACCGGGAGCTGCCCCCGACCGCCGGGAAGTTGACACAAGCAGGCACAACTGGGGGAGGGTGAAACGAACCCTCCGCTTCTATCGGTCGTCCTTCGGGCGCTCTGCTCGCGAAGGAATCGGTCTACCCATTCATCACTGATGTGGTCCGCCTGTTTCATCGTTCTCGGGCCCGGGACGTCGATCGTGTGATCCAGACCGAGATGCCCCAAAACGCGGCGAATAGTTGGCTCGTAGCCACTCGGATCTGAGAACACCTCATAGACCACAATGACGGGTTCGACCCCCAACCTTCGGTACAAATCCACCCAGGCAGATTCGCCCTGAGCAATCAGACCCATCATTCCGACGACCACGTCGAATTGAAAGACCGGCTCCCGCTGGGGACGCGCCGGTTCCTCCGCTGAAACAACCCAAACCCCATCTTCTGCTGCACGGAGCCAAGAGATGGCCTGACGAAGTCGATCCTGCCGAACGACGTGTATGACTTGGAGACCAGGAAAGAGGGAGGTGAAAAGCTCCTCGGTGCTCGCATGGGAAAACCGCGGCATCTCCCGAAGGTTCTCCATGGCCCAGCGGACGTAGTTCCACATCAACGTGGCACCAAAGACACCGTTTGGGGTTGTCCCGACCCGATACACCAGTTGAAGGAAGCCCTCTCGCTCAGTGACCCCATGCTGGCGCGCCAACGGTCCCTCTTCCCAGGAGGTCGATCCTGGTGCGAAGGCTTCCGGCGGCCCGGTTACGAAGTACTCGTCTGGGTGACCAGCGATTCCAGTATCCGAGAGAGCACGCGACAGAAGTGTGGTCCCGCAGCGGGCATTGGCGCAGATGAGATAGCCGCGAGTTGGCCCCATGCAAAAACGGTATATCGACCCAGCGAGAAGGGGTGCCCCAGTTGGCCGGGAGCGTGCCACCCTGCGGTGAGCCTGCCCCCGTTCGCTGCCGGACTTGAGCCGCTCTCGGCTTGGGCGGGGGCCCCTAGGCCCAGCGAAGGTTCGTGTTGGTAATTCGCACAATCGTTCCCTTGTGGAGGGTGGGCCTCAGCCTTACGATGACAAGGCCCGATGGCATAGCCATTCAGTCAACTTTCAAAACGGGCGGTCAAGGACCGCTGCGCTAAGCCACCAGGTGCCCCACTGCCTAGGGAAAAGGACTGAACATGAGCGATCTTCCAAACATTGTCCTTGTGCACGGTGCATGGGCGGACGGGTCCTGTTGGAGTGCTGTCATAGAGCGGCTCCAGTCCGACGGATACACGGTCACCGCGCCGCAGTTTCCAGAGAGTTCGCTGGCAGACGACGTGGCTCGTTTACGACAGGTCCTCAATCGTCAGCACGGGCCGACAGTTGTTGTGGGGCACTCCTACGGCGGCCAGATCATGACCTCTCTCGGTGCGGATGCACCGAACGTCGTCGCTCTTGTCTACATTGCCGCCTTCGGCCTCGACGAGGGCGAATCGATCGGGGGACTGTTGGCGCAAGGGGCCCCTACAGCGGCCCTGGCGCACCTCGACATCGACGAACAAGGCTTCGCTTGGCTACCGGAGGATGACTTTGTGAGACACTTCGCAGCTGACGTCGATCCGATGGAGGCGAAGGTCATGTTCGCCGTGCAGCAGCCATTGGCCGCATCCACTCTCGGCGACGTCATGGGCGTTCCGGCCTGGAAGTCGCTGCCTTCGTGGTACATGGTGGCGACCAATGATGAGGCAATCCCGCCGGATGCGGAGCGTCAGTTCGCCAAGCGCATGGGCGCAACAACAGTTGAGGTTGCATCCAGCCATGTGGCGATGGTTTCGCATCCAGATGAGGTGGTTGCGCTCACAAAGCAGGCCGCCCAAGGCGCCTAGATGGCCTGCTCGAACCAGGTCCGACTGTCGTGCCGAACCTGCCGCAGTGCCCTTGCGCCGTCTCTGCAAATAGCTCAGCTATACCGGACCGTGCCCAGCTCGCTGCCGGGAATGTGACGTCTAATCGTCCGGGTCATCCGAGCGGGCCTGCCACGAGGCGAAGCTACGAGAAAGATTCAACGAATAGGTCAAAAATGTCCTCGGCTTCGTCACCCGGCACGATCTCATCGATGGACGGAATGAGGTTCAGACCCGGTTGACGACCGAGTTCGGCGGCTACGAACTCACCCAAGCCGACAGCCGCCAGAACTCGCTGAGGGTACCCGGGAGGGAGTGAACCTGCCGGCTGATTCAGTGCGCGTTCAACAGACTGCGAAAGTGCGTTAGGGAGGTCTTCCGCCACCGAGAGGCCTCGAATAAGGCCCGTGTCGACGTCAAGGATCATCACGGCAATTGCGACCGGTTGATCAACCACTCGAATGGAGTGCGAAACATCGCGGCTCATGACCATCCACGTGATGGGCGGCACAGGTCCGAGAATAGATGGTGAGGCTCATAGTGACCCCCGGCTCGGAGTGGCCCCGGGCATTGACTACCGCATGGGTATTCGCTGTCTTCCTCAACACAAGGAGGAAGCGATGCCCACCCCGATCCCAAGTTCAGTAACACTCATAAGCGCTTGTGACGCCGATCCTTTCGCCCAGGCCCAGATGGCCGCTGCGGCGTACCTGGCGCGCTACAACGGTCGGACACTCGAGACCTACCGCTATGACCTGCGCACATACTTCCAGTGGCGCACCGACGTCGGTCTCGAGGTCCTCGAGGCCACACGGGCCCACATCGAGCTCTGGCGTAGCGCCATGGATGAGAGGGGTCTGGCCACTTCGACGATCGACCGGCTCCTTTCGACCATCTATGAATTCTACCGCTTCGCTCACATCGACGGCCGGATCGCCTCGAACCCGGCGCAGTACGCCCGCCGGCCAAAGGTCTACCCGAGCGAGGGTCGTGGCCTTGACCGAGGCGAGCTCGGTCGATTCCTCTTCACGGCCGAGCGCTACGACCCCGACCACGCAGCCTTCGCCGCATTGCTTGGCCTGAACGGACTGCGAGTGAGCGAGGCCTGTGCCACCGACGCTGAGGACCTCGGCTTCGACCGGGGCCATCGCACCATGCGCATCATCGGGAAGGGCAACAAGCCGGCCGTGATTCCCCTGGTTCCAAGGGTGGCCCGGACCATTGACCTGGCCTTGGGCGAGCGATGCGAGGGACCGATCCTGCATCGCCACGATGGTCAGCGACTCGACCGCCGCACCGCACACCGCTAGGTCCGCTCCATCGGCAAGCGGGCCGGCCTCGGGATTGTCCACCCCCACATGCTGCGTGCCGCGTTCATCATGGCGGCGCTCGATGCGGGGGTGCCCTTGCGTGACGTCCAGATCGCCGCACGGCACGTCGACCCGAGGACGACCACCATCTACGACCGTCGACGGGAGAACTTCGATCGTCATGCCGCCTATGTCGTGGTGGCCTTCGTGGCCGGCGGTTAGGAGTCTTCCAGGTCGAGGCACCGTCGCTCGGCGAGTGCGGTGGCAATGTCCTTGAGCGGTCGTCCCGTCCGCTCGGCGGCGACGCGACCGTACAGAACCAGGGCGTAGAAGGCGTACGTCCACATGTCATCGATGCCCCACCCGTAAGCCTCGTCGAGGAGGTCGGGATAGACGCCGGCCCGGATCATGGCGGCGGCCATGAGGGCATAGTGACTCTTGTGCTGCTGAGACTTGCCACGGAAGTGGTATTCGGGGAGATGGCGGTCGCGCATTCCCTCGCATTGGATCGGGTCGGCCGATGACACTCCGGACTCATCGATGGCCTCGGCGGCCAGCTCGAGCAAGACCTCAGCCGGGAAGGTGTTGTTGCGAGGGTGCAAGCCAGCCAGCTGCTCCATGATGGAGTCCACGGCAGCATCCTCGCCTGCGGTCAGACCGAGCAGACCGAGGCGGACGGCGCTGTGGTAGTCCTCGTCGCTCGGGCCAGCCTTGCGGGTCATGGCCCCAACGCTAGATCGACGAGCGGCCGCCGGCATGACCCCAGGCCGGCGAAGTGGGGCAGTCAAATCAGAAGCCAGGACCTGTCACAGGCCCAATAGACGATGTCGGCGCCGACCCGCTGTTCAATGATTTGCCGACGTCACCATTGGCGCAGCACAGCCGTCCATCATCCCGCTCTAGCCAATACCGGGATGGGTCATCGAGGTTCTGTACGGCCTCGGGCTGTGACCTCGTAGAGGCGGGCGGATCGTTCAGAACGGCGGATCGCCCAGGCCCTGGAGGTAGGCGAGGTCCCTGCCGTTGGGCAGCACGGCAGAACCCACTGAACCGGTATCCAATCTGAGCTCGAATTCACCGGCCACCTGGAGGGCTCGGAGGTCATTCTCAGTTGCCCCTCGGAATCGCCCATCCCAGACCGTCCCGGCCAACACGGTTTCTTTACCAGCCAACGTGTCGATGTCCTCGACAATCTCGTGTTTAGTCAGTCGAATGCCCGCCTCAAACCGCTTGCTGCCATCCATCCAGATCTCGACGGGCCCGCCGTAGTTAACCTCTCTCGTTGTTCTCCGCGCCACACCCCGAGGCTATCCCTCGACTGGCCCCAAACGTCGGCTGGCGAGAAACGGGCGTCGAGCACGGCACAAGTGCCACATGCTCCGTCGTCCGTCCAAGCCCCCATCCGGCAGTGGGGCGCCCTTCAGATGGTTCGCTGACGTCACCTATGTATTGAGGAAGTCACGGACATCGCGCTCAGAGCGGAGAACGTATAACGCCATGTGGTTCCCGTGTCGCGACAAAATACCGAGCTCTAGTTCGCGCTCAGATCGGCGGTCTCGCCAGATGCGCCAGACCAGCGACCATTCTGCGCTCAACCGTCGCGAAAACGACTCGTCACAGCCGTTGGGAAGCTGGAAGCCAACCGGACGCTTACGAACCCCGCGGACGACCGCTCGCCGTGCACACACCCACCATGGAGTATCGAGAAACACGACGGTGTCTGCACGCTCAAGTCGAAGGTCGAGCGTGGCATGGTAGTTGCCGTCGGCGATCCACTCGTCGCTGGCAAGCAAGCCGCGCTGGGTCTCGCGCCACTGGTCCTCGGACGGCTCCACCCAGCCCGGTTTCCAGAAGTGGATGTCGAGATGGATGACGGGAAGGCCAGTTTTGGCCGACAGCGCTCGCGAGAACGTGCTCTTGCCCGCTCCGGCCATGCCAGTGACCACGACGCGTGAAATCCTGGATGGTATGTCCCTTACAGATCGAGATTCCGTCGAGCCCTCATCTGGCACCAGGGCATATTGCCGGATACCAGGTGAACGAGGGGGCATCCCGCCCTATCCCGTGGCGGAATTGTTGACAACCAGGTGAAGAGTGTCCCATCGGGTGTCGCACAGTGGGACCGAGTCCCGGCGCACTGGGGCAGGGGCCGAACTTCTGTTCGTTGATGTTGTAGAGCCGATCTGGATGGTTGCATCCGCTCGGAGCATTGGGACGACCGGGGCAGTACGTACAGGATGGGTCGGAGCACGCCGCTTCAACCCAGGCGTCACAGGTGGGACAGAAATAGGCATCGTGTCGATCGCAGTAGAGGATCGTCGTCCCGCACTGTTCGCACAGCTTCGACGCCATGGCTTCACGGTATCGGGCCAGCCCCAGACCGGCATCGTACGGGATACGCGACGGGCGACGGATTGGGGCACCCTCATCTGGCACATATGCCAGATGAAAGTCACTCCGACAGGATGCGTATGTGGGACTGGTTGAACCCTGCGGTCCGATGAATCACGTTTTCATCGGTCAGGCGGACCTCGTCGGAGACGATCCGAGGCATTCCAAGAGTCGTTGTGGGACGGCTCGTTGCTAGGTAGCTTCGGATCCGGTCCGCTAGTGCAAAGAGGCGTGCCGCATCCTCTGAGCTTTCGCAGGCCCCAGCTGTCATGTCGAGCTCATTGGCAGATTCGATGAGCAGATCCATACCCGTGTCGTACGCCTCAGTCATAGCTCCGAGGCACACCGTTGGCGATGGCAGGTCGGACCCGCCCACCACTGTGCTTCGATACCCATTGGGACTCGCGATCTTGTCACCGTAAGCGGGGACGCTGCTGCTCTCAATGAGCCGATACGAGGATACACCTGCAAGGGTCGCTTGCTGACGCAGGGTCTCGCGCCCAACGTTTGACCAATGCGCAGACCACCGCACTCCGACTCGGCGAAGTGAAGCACCCTCGATGAGTGACGTGAATCACGTCACTCATCACGGTCGCTCGTCGACCTCCGTCACATACACCCAGGAATCCACGTGTGCGCTGTGGCGTTTGACGACGATGGGGCTACCTTTCGATGTGGAAAGCTCGCGAGCCTTTGCTTCTGCTGTGTCGTCGCCATTGAACTCGCCAGTTTCTACAACGGTCTCGTCAGGTTGGGAGAACTGGTAGCGCCAGAGTGCTCCTTGGGATGGTTCTGCATTGGTCACGCGTTCGACAATACTGACCAGGCTGCATGGGCATGCGCTCCGGACCGGCGAAGGGGGATACCTGCTGGGGGTGGATGCCCGCACGTAAGTGACTGAGCCAATATGTGAGGGTGACGCTGATCGGGTATTGCGTGACTTGCGGAAGGGAAGTTGGCCTGGTGGCCCCGTGCCGGTGTCAGAACTGCGGTCACGGTCGATGATGCGGGACTCGTGCGAGAGCACCGCGCCTACTGGGATATGGGGAGCTTCCTCACGCAGATCGGGGTGTTGCCGCCGTCGCACGTTGCATCTCTCCCAACCCCTCGTCGACCTCCTGCGGGCCCACCGGGCCCGTCAGGACGCCGAAAAGCAAGCAGCTCGCATCTGGCGCAACCCAGCCAACTTGGTGTTCACCTCCACCATCGGCACCCCGCTCGACCCCGAGGCCTTCGGTCGCGCGGTGCCGAGGATCTGCAAGCGGGCCGGGCTGGGGCACTGGAGCATCCACGAGTTGCGCCACTCGTGCGCCTCACTCCACCTCGCCATGGGCGTGCCGCTCGAGGTCGTCTCCGACACGCTGGGGCATGCCTCCATCAGAGTGACAATGGACGTCTACGGCCACCTGCTGGCGCCATCCCGGATGCATGCGGCGGAGGCGATGCGCCGGGCCCTGTGGATCGACGAGCTGCCCGACTTCGACCCATTGGCTACAGAACTGGCTACAAACCGAGCCAAGGACGACCCCGACAACGGGCTGAACTGGGATTCGGTGGGCCGCCCGGGTCTCGATCCCGGCACCTTGGGATTAAAAGTCCCCTGCTCTTCCGGATGAGCTAGCGGCCCGCGTCTGCAAGATAACTGACGAACGGGGTAACCCCCGCCAACCGAGCCTCAGCCGATGGCAGCGAGCCTCGTCATCACCGGTCCCCACTGATCTTCGAGCCACTGCGACGGTTCGGGACCGGCCGCACGGATCACGATCACGTGGGCGCCGGCTCCATGAAGCGCCTCGGCCTCACGCACAATGTCGTCGGGCCCGGCATCGTCTGCCACCCCGATCAACGCCGTCACCTCGATCTGGGCAAAATCGCGACCGACCTCGTTGCAGTGTCGGCGCAGTACGTCCACCTTGTGGGCGACGGTCTCGACGTCTCCGATGATGTTGCACGCGTCAGCGTAAGTGGCGACGAGCCGCAGGGTCTTGCGTTCGCCACCACCTCCGATGAGCACCCGCGGCCTCGGCGAGCTGACCGGCTGGGGCGAACAGAGGGTCTCGGCCAGTTGGTAGTGCGTTCCGATGTACGGTCCGTTGTCGTCGCTCCACATCTGGAAGCAGATCTGCAGCGTCTCCTCGAGCCTTTCGTAGCGCTCACGCAAGGGTGGGAACGGAACACCCAGGCCCCGATGCTCCCGCTCGTACCATGCGGCCCCCAGTCCGAGCTCGGCCCGACCGCCCGATAGAACGTCGAGCGTGGTGATCGTCTTGGCCAGGAGCCCGGGATGGCGGTAGGTCACACCGCCCACCAGGAGACGAAAACGCAGTCGCTCCGTCTTGGCCGCGGCGAAGGAAAGTGCCGTGTATCCCTCGAGCATCGGCTCCTCGGCTGGCCAGAGGATCTCCATCTGGAACCAGTGGTCCATCACTGACAGCGTGCGCACGCCGAGTGACTCTGCCGTCCGGGCCAGGGTGGCGAAGGTCGACCCGATCGCCTCCGCGCCGCCAGACCAGGTGAAGCGGGGCACGTGGATGTCCAACTGCATGCTGTCCTCCAGTCGCTCGTCTCGACGGTACCCATGGTCTAGCCGTGAGTCGGGCCGGAGTGTGCCTGACCGAGGTCGGAGAGCGGCGGGAGCGGCCATGGTCCACGTCTGACGGCCACCGCTGACCGTAGGCTGCTCTCATGCGTTCGAGGGCTTCTTACCGCTTCGCCGCGCTTGTTCTCGCCGTGAGCGCCACGCCGATCATGCTTGGAGTCCTGCCGGGAAGTGCCGCCGCCCAGGACACCACGACGACGGTTCCCGTCACTACGACCACGGTGGCACCAACGACGACGACGACGGTGCCGCCGAGCACGGCTCCCACGACCACAACGACCCTTCCCGCAACCACGACGACTCACGCTCGTCCGACGACGACCACGTCCAGCTCCACCACCACGACGACGACGGCTGCCAAGACGTCGTCGAGCTCCAAGACGTGGGGTTGGGTACTCCTGGCCGTGGTCATCGTTCTGGCTGTGATTCTGGTCGGCCTCCTGATTGCCCGTACCCGACGACAGGGTCGCGAGGTGGGCTGGGAGCGCTCCGTTCGGCCCGCCGTGACCGCGGCCGAGCTGGCGCGGGAGCTCATCCTTTCGCAGCAGGACGGCGACGATGCCCAACATCGGGCCACGGTCGGCGTGCAAGTCGACGAAGCGGTCGAAGGTCTCGAACGCGCCGCTTCGGGGGCGCCCGACGAGGCGAACCGGGCGCTGTGCATGCGATGTGCGGACAGCCTGCGTGGCCTCGCCTTCGCCGTCGAAGCGGACCACCTGATGCGCTCGGGCGGTCAAACTCCGACCGGGGAGCAGCTGGCCTCAGCCGATTCGGCCCGACGGAACCGCTCGGCCGAACTGAATGCCGCGCTCGAAGACCTCAAGCTGGCGATCGCGCCCAAGAAGTAGCCCTCCCCGGCGCCATACGGCCGCTGTCTGCGGGCGATGGGACCCGATGATTACTCCGCCCGCAACATGATGGCTGTCGGCGTGCGCGCCGCACTTCTGGCCGGGAGCGCCGCCACGAGGTTGGCCAACAACACCGCGCCCAGAGCGACCAGGGCGACCGACGGGACCGACACCGTGGGGTAGGGCACCGCGTTGATCTGCTGAGCGAAGAGGTCCCAGAGCCATCGCCCGACCACGATCCCGAGCGGGATCCCGATCACGATCCCGACGACGGCAGCCGTCGTTGCCTGCCAGGCCACCGCTGCTGCCAGTTGTCGTCGTACAAAGCCGATCGTCTTCAGGAGCGCGAGGTCGCGGCGTCGCTGACGGACCGAGGCGACGAGGGTCAGCGTCAGGGCCGCGACAGCGCCGAGCACCAGCCCCGCGACCAGGAGCGCAGGGGTGAGGCCGATCGTCTTGTAGTTCGCGATCTCGGCCGGGCGCTGGACTCCCTGCACGACGATGGCATTGCCGGCAGATCCCCCCGGTGCTGCCGCAAAGGCGCGGTCCGCCGCCGCGACGACGCGATCGAGACCGGCGAGCGCAGCGGCCGGTGGTGCGTCCGTTCGGATCCGGACGAGGACCAGGTTCGGCCCGACGAGGGCCGGGTCTGGCCCGCTGTCGATGCCTGTCACGAACGGCTTCGGCAGGCTCTGGAACGGAATGAGTACGCCCGTGCCCATGGAGGTGTGGTCGGAGACCGTGCTGGCGAACCCAATGGCCGGAAACGTCGCCGTGCCGACGATCCGAAGGCGCGTGGGTGGGATGTAGACGGGCGCGTCGGCCGGAGTGCCGAGCGAGATGGTGACACTTTCACCGAGTCGCGTGTGTAGCTGCGCCATCGTTGCCGCGCCAAGCACAACCTCGTTGCCCCCCTGGAACCCGTGTCCGGTGAGGATGGGCGGCGTCACCGTCGCTCCCTCGTTCTCGAGGAGGAACGGAACCTCCTGGCCGTCCACCTGCAGGTCGTTGAAGGACGCTCCGGAATATGCGGCGACGTCCTTGTCGTGCTTGAGCATCGTGAGCGCGACCTGCGGCACATCCCCGCCACCGGCTCCGACCGGGTTGAGGATGTACGTCCAGTTCCACCCGTAGAGTGGCGGGTCCGAAACCAGCGTGTGGAGGCTGTCGCCGAACGTCAACGTCGTGACGACGAGGGCCACCGCCAGCACCGACCCGAGCAGCGCCGAGCGCACGGGAACCGCAGCCCGGCCTTCGCCCGGCTCGAGGGCCATCCGGACCCCGACTACTCCGGGGGCCGACAGCCCGGCGCGCGTCGCGGACGCGACCACCCGTGCCCCTGACGTCGGCCTGAGTCGGAGCCGGAGCGCCACCCGGTGCGGCGCCGTCGCGTACGCCAGCAGGGCGGCGATACCGCCGAGGATCGTGATCAGCGCGAGAACGCCAAAGCCGAGAACGGTCCAGTCCCAGGACACGCCGCGGTCGGGATAGACCGGAGCGACGGGGCCGAGCGGGGACAGCGGGGACAGCGCGAAGGCAACGAGGGCGGCCAGGATCGATCCCAGCGCAACCGCCGCCTCAAGACCGATCAGACCGTCGAGGATGTTGTCGGCCGGATCCGCACCCAGCGCCCGGAGGATCAGCAGGTCATCGCGGTCGACGCGCAGCCGGCGCGCCATGAGCTGGGTCGCGACGAGGACGGCGGCGAGAAGGGCGACCGCCCCGAAGACCCCCAAGGCGATGGAGATCGGCTTGAGGGCGCGGTCCGCCTTGGCCACGACCGGCGTCAAGTCGTGGTCGGTCACCTGGGCGCCTCGTGGGGCGAGACGGGCGATCTCGCGTTCGACGAGTGGCACCGTGGACGATCCCCCCGACGTCTTGATGCCGAAACTCAGTGCACCCGACAATCCAAGGTGCGCCGCCGCCGCCCGGGTGAACGCGGGCGTCAGCGGGATGAAGGTGGGGAGGATGTCGACGTCGTCCTCGACGATCTCGGAATTCAACGACGCCAGACCGACGATCCTCATGTTCATCCGCAGTGCCGGTGGCACGGCCTTCGTCCCGAACCCGGGCAGACCCTGCTGCGCGTTTGAGTAGAACCCGAAGGGAACCACCTGACCGACGTGGAACCCGAGCAGCCTGGCCACCACGGGTGCGATGACGATCTCGTCGGCACGTTGCGGGGACGCCAGGCGACCCTGGTTCACCACCATCCGATCCTGGCTGAAGAAGAGCCCGTTCACGCTTGCCACCGGATAGGCCAGCCCGGTGACCCGGATGCGCGGGGACCCGTCGCGGGTGAGTGGTGCGCCGGTCAGTACGACCCCGGCATCCACGTGGCGGACGCCGGGCAGACGCGCGATCTCCCGGTCGAGCGACGACGAGTAGCCGATGTTCGCGCCGCCGTTCCCGCCGCTGTAGATCGACACCTCCACATCCGACGGGTTGGTCGCGGCGAGGAGAACGGAGAACGACGACTGCGTCCGCCGGGCCGCGGCCAGGCTGCCGAGGCCCAGGCCACCGATCAAGCCGACCAGCACGACCAGGGAGAGAAGGCCCGGCCAGCGGTGACGGAAGGTGGTGCGGGCGCGGTAGCGGACCACGCCGAACCTCCGCTCGTTCACGGCGCTGATTCTCCCCCGTCGTCCCGCCTCACCGTATGCAGTCTCGCCAGCCAGGGGGGATGCACCAAGGGTGCCACCCCGTCGGGGCCGGGGGTGCCAGCACTACGGCTCCCAAAGCTCCGACCTGGGCACTTCCGACCGTACGCGCTACCGTACGCTTCGCATGGCGAGCATCAAGGTGGTTCTGGCGGAGGACAATGCTCTCCTCAGGGAGGGCATTGCCCGCATCATCGACGGCGAGCCTGACTTCGATCTCGTGGGCCGCGCCGCCGACCTGCCTGAGCTCCTGGAACTCATCGAGGACACGTCCCCTGAAGTTGTCGTGACCGACATCCGGATGCCCCCGACCGGGACCGACGAGGGGATCCAGGCCGCCTCGTGGTTGCGTCAGCACAAGCCGGAGGTAGGCGTCGTCGTGCTCAGTCAGTACAAGACGCCCTCCTACGCGCTCGCTCTCCTCGAGACCGGCTCCGCGGGCCGGGCCTACCTCCTGAAGGAGCGGGTTGCGGGTGCCGACGAGCTGGCCCAGGCCATCCGGACGGTCGCCCAGTCGGGGTCGATGATCGACCCGCAGATCGTGGACGAGTTGATTGAGGCCAGGTCGTCGCGTCGGAAATCGGACCTGTCGTGGCTCACGCCGCGGGAGTCCGAAATTCTGGGAGAAATGGCCAAGGGAAAGAGCAACGCGGCAATCGCCGCGACCCTGCAGATCTCCGAGAGGGCGGTGGAGAAGCACACCAACTCCATCTTCTCCAAGCTGGGCCTGACCGAGGAGCGCGACGTGAACCGGCGGGTCAAGGCTGTGCTCGTCTATCTCAGCGACCCCGGGGGAGGGTGACACCACCCCCTCACCAGGCATGGCACCACCACGGTCGCAGCACCCGGCCCCGTGAGAGAATGGATGGATGAGCGATCGGCTCCCCGTCCTGATCGTCGACGACCAGGCACCATTCAGAGCTGCCATGAAGGCAGTGCTGAAGCGGGCGGCCGAGTTCGAGTTGGTGGGTGAGGCCGTCAACGGGAGCGAGGCCGTGTCACTCGAGGAGGAGCTCAGCCCCGCCCTGGTCCTGATGGACATCAACATGCCGGAGATGAACGGGATCGAGGCCACCCGCAACATGGTGTCCCGGCACCCCGAGGTCGTCGTGATCCTGTGCTCGACCTACGACGCGGGGGACCTGCCGCCCGAGGTGGCCACGAGCGGCGCACGCGCCTACCTCAACAAGGAGCACTTGGGCGCCGACACGTTGCGGCGCCTGTGGGAAGGGCGCAACGAGCAGCAGTTCGTCTCGGCCTGAGCCGGCCGTCCCTAGACGAGCGGCACTGAGCCCCGGACCTGGGATCCCTTCCCGATCTCTGAGTCCCAGCGCACCGTGCCGCCGATGGCGCCGAGACGGTCGGCCATGTTGATGTAGCCGTGACCGCGCCGCGCGGTGTCCGGGTCGAATCCGGGCCCGTCATCGGACACGGTGAACAGCAAGCCGCCGGACTCCTCCCACAGATGAACCTCCACCCGCGCATCGGGCGCGTGCTTCGACGCGTTCTGCAGTGCCTCGAGGCAACAGAAATAGATCGCCGCCTCGGTCTCGGACGGGTACCGCCCGATGCCGTCGGCGGTGATGACGACCGGAAGGGGGTTCCGGTTGCCGGCGGCGCGCAGCGCCTCGACCAGCCCGCTGTCGACGAGCAGCGGCGGGTAAATGCCGTGTGCCAGCTCCCGGAGCTCTTGGATGGTCTCCTGGACCTCGCCGGCGAGCTGGTCCAGCATCTCCATGCCGGCTTCCTGGTCGTCGACGATGATGTCCTTGGCCAGTCGGAGGTTGACCGCCAACGCGACCAGATGTTGCTGCGCCCCGTCGTGGAGGTTGCGCTCGACCCGGCGTCGTTCGGCATCGCCGCTGGCGACGATCCTGGCCCGGGACTCGCGTAGCGCGTCCGCCTGCTTTCGGACTTCGTCCAAAGTGGTCTGCAGGGCGGTGTCGAGTTGGGAGTTGTGCAGGGCCAATCCGACCTGCCGGGCCAGGTCGGTCAGCACCCGGTCGTCGTCCTCGGAGAACGCGCTCGCCATCGACGGCCGCTCCGCCACAATGAGGCCCAACAGCTCTCCCGCATGACTCACGGGAGCCACCCGGATCTGTTCCGTTTCGCGCCCCTTCACGAGCGCGGGCAGCCAGACGGAGGCCCACGCGGTCCCCGAGACACCGGCCCGCGTGACGACCGGCCGCTCCCGCGGCGAGACGACGAGCGATCCGGGGCCCAGATCGGGTACGGACGCGGTGCGCTCGAGCACCTCGCCCGATCCGGTATAGACCTCGGCGCTGGCCAGGGCCATCGTCTTGCGCAGCGACTCCGCCAGTTGGAGCAGCAACTCGTCCATCGGAATGGCCCGCGTGAGCCGGCTGCCGAAGGTGCGCAGGACCTCGTCGGGAGCCTCTCGTGATCCGTAGACGAATCGGGTGGCCGAATCGAGGAAGCGCGCCCGCACGGGGACGAAGATGAGGGCGGCCACCCCGGAGGCAACCATGGAGAGGGCCAGGACCTCCTTGTCGCCCGTGGTCTTCGGCGCATGGCCGAGGCCGAGCACGACGACGAGGTAGATGGCCGAGACGACAACGACGAACCCGAAAACCGCGAGCACCTGGACGAGACCTCTGCTGGCATGTGGCCCCATCTTCTTGTTCTCCGCGGCCAGCAGGCCGAGCGGCACGAAGACGGTCGCTCCCGCCGTGACCGCACCGAGCTCACCGGGCCACCCGACCAGGAGGTGAAGGACCGTTGCGCCCAACGCGACCGTGGCCGCCAGGGTCACCCCAATTCCGAACCATTCCAACCGTTCCCGGTGGTGCCCCATGGACCCGATGTAACGGCTGCGCATCGGGACGATCGCCAGGAGGCCGGCAATGGACCAGCTGATCGCGCCGTCCGCCAGGCTGAAGGGCCGGTGGTCGAGGACGAACACGAGCCCGACCGCGACCGCCACCACGTAGCCGGTCACCGCCATCACTCGCCGGACCGAATCGTGCAGCCGGCCGTCGGGCAGGCCGAGAAGGAAGTGGAACGAGATTGCGGTCACCACAAGGGCGGCCAGCGTGGCCACGTCACGCGCACCCCCCGACGCATGCACCATTTCTGCCCTGCGTCCGGCCGCCAGTGCCACCGCCGCCACCAGGGCGTCCATGGCGGCCAGCAGATGGAAGGGGGACGTCTTGCTCCCCGTGCGGTCCCGGGCTCGGGTGTCCACCAACCCCACGAGCGCCCAGGCCAGGGTGAGGCCGAACGCCACCGAGCTTGCCGGTGCGGTCCCTCCCGGCACGGTCGTCCGCCAACCGACCACGACAACCGCCACCGTCAGCGCGAAGACGAGGACCTGGAGCAGCCTGAATGACCCGAAGGCGCTCGATCCCGGGCCACGCACAGCGACGGTGGGTCCTCTGCCCACCGCCACCTGCACCTCGTCGCGCACGGTCATCGGAATGATCGCCTAGGACTGCACAGCGACGGGGATCTCCGATTCCTCGTCCACCGCGATCCTTCCGTCGCGCATGCGCACGATCCGTCCCGCAGCTGACGCGACCCCGGAGTCGTGTGTCACGAGCACGATCGTCTGTCCGCCGGTGTGCAACCGGCTGAGAAGTTCAATGACCTCTTGGCCGCCCTCGGAGTCCAAGGCGCCGGTTGGCTCGTCCGCCAGCAACAGTGTCGGCTCATTGGCCAGTGCACGTGCGATGGCGAGCCGTTGGCGCTGACCGCCCGAGAGCATTCCCGGCACCGTTCCCGCCTTGTCGCCGATCCCCAACAGATCGAGGAGGTCGCGGGCGCGGCTTTCCGCCATCTTGCGCTTCCGTCCGGCGATCACCGCCGGCAGCGCGACGTTCTCCAGGACGGTCATCCCCTCCAGGAGGTTGAAGAACTGGAAGACGATCCCGATGTGACGCCGGCGCAGCTGCGAGAGCTCGTCCTCGGTGCGGCCGGTCACGAGCTCTCCCGCCACGGTGATCGTCCCCTCGTCGGCGACGTCGAGTCCCGCGATCAGGTTCAGGAGCGTCGACTTGCCGCATCCGGAGGGACCCATCAACGCCACGAAGTCTCCGGCGGGGACGACCAGGTTGGCGCCCCGCAGCGCCCGCACCGGAGCATTCTCCGCCTCGAAAGTCTTGCGGACTTTGTCTGCAACCAAGGCGTCCATGTCAGGTTCCTTCTTTCGCCAGGACGTCGCCGGTTCGGCACCCGTCATCCACCAGTTTGTATGCGAACACGGGGGTGTCGCGTCCCTTCACCAATTGGGCCGGCAGGGCGACCGTCTCCCGGGCCATTTCCCAGGCATCGACGGTGCCCTGGGAGACGACGGTTTCACCCGCATCTGCCAGCTGCTGGAGCCGTTGGGACATGTTTACCGTGTCCCCGACGAGGGTGTATTCCAGCCGCTCCTCCGAACCGAGGAGCGCCGCCGCGGCGTCCCCGGTCGAGAGGCCCAGGCCGAGGCCGAAGGGTGGCAGCCCCTCCTCTTCCCACCGGCGGTTGATGGTCGACTGCTTCTGATGCATGGCCAACGCCGCCACGACGGCCCGGTCGGCGTGGTCTGCCTGTTCGAACGGTGCTCCGAAAACAGCCATCACTGCGTCGCCGACGAACTGCATCACGGTGCCGTTCTCGCCCAGGATGGCATCGTTCATGGCCGCACGGTGGATGTTGAGTTGCCCGGCCAGCTGGCTCGGGTCCGCGTGCTCGGCGATGGTCGAGTACGAGCGGATGTCGCTCATGAGAACGGTGACATGCACCCGCTCGGTCTCACCGATCTGGCGGCCGTCACGACGGAGCTTCTCGGCCAGCCCGCCGGGGAGGAGTCGCGACAGCGTCTCACCCTGCTCCTCGCGGTCGACGATCGCCTTGTGCAGCAGCCGCAGCCGCTGCAGCGCTCCCTCCGTGCCGGCCGAGACACCCTCGGCCAGCTTGACGAACACGGCCTCGACTTCGGCATCAACCGCTTCGGGTGGGAGGCGCCTGGCGGCGGCAATGGCCTTGATCGGCTTGCCCTCCGCCACCATGCCGAGGAGCTCCTCCTCCTGGGGCGAGAGACCACCGTTGGCGGTCATGGGCCGCAGCAATGCGTCGACGATGGCCGGATCGAGCGCGTTCCCACCGGTGGCGACGGAGCGGATCGCGTCGACCAGCTGATCGCCCTGCGCGATGTGGTCCTTCAGGAGGTATCCGTAGCCGGCTGAGCCCTCCGCCAGAAGCGACACGGCGTACTCGGGGTCGTCGTACTGCGAGAGGATCACGACGCCCGTCCCCGGATGTCGCTTGCGCACCTCCTTGGCGGCGTCGATGCCTTCGCGGTTGAACGCCGGGGGCATCCGGATGTCGGTGACCAGGACCTGCGGCTGCAGTGCGGTCGCCCCTTCGACCACCTCGTCATAATCCGCGGCGACCCCGACGATCCGGAGGTCCTTGTGCCGCTCTATCAGCGCCTTGACCCCCTCGCGGACGATGAGATTGTCGTCCGCCAGGAACACCGAGATCGTGCCAGAACCACTTACGTCCTCATCCACGGTTGTAGTTCTCACACACGCCGGGGGCTCGGAACAGGTGGGGACCATCCCGCGCCTGGTGGTGCTAGGTACACCACGCGATGCCTGTCACCACACTCGTCAATCCGGGTCGGCCGGTAGAGGCTCTCTCGTATGAGCACAGAAGAGCTGGCCCGCCACACCGGTCTCGTCACGTCGCTCTCCTGGATCCCCACGGAGGCGATCGAGGGGGCCCAGCGCCTGGCGTTCGATTCAGGCATCACGCACTACGACCCCCCTCCCCCGACTGAGGGGATGGACGTCGAGCGGCTCCGGGACGAGGACCGGTTCCGCTTCGCCAACGAGCTGCGGGCATTCGTCACCGTCGACCGCGGACGGATCGTCGACTGCGGCTACGAGGGCGGAGGGCTCATGGGCACCACGATGGTCAACCTGGGCGCCGTGCGCCACCGCTTCCAGGCCGTGCAGCTGCCGGACATTCAGCGCGCCCCCGAGCGCGGCGACGGTTGGGTTCGGTTCGTCCAGACCTGCGGCGGACGCACCGGTGTCCCGGCGCCACGACGGGTGCGCCGGCGCCCGTTCGTGCAGTGGCAGGCTCCCCTGGTGTGGACGACGCTGTCCCTGACTCTGCACGCGGACGGACGATCGGAGCATGCGCTCATCGGTGCCAGCCGTTTCCCCCGGCACTGGGTCTACGGCGCAGACCACAAGCTCTCGCACAAGTCGGGACTGACCGACTTCAAGGACTGGTACCGCAAGTCGTTCGGCAAGCACAGCCCGTGGGGTGACGAGGACTCCGAGGCGTTGGTGTCAGCCGTCGAGTCGGCGCTCGAAACCTCCCTCTCGGCGCAGCTCATGCAGGGCGGGAACAGACGCCGGATCGAGCGCTTCCCCGCCGGCACGATCCTGTTCAACGAGGGCGAGCCCGGAACCGAGGTCCTCCTGATCCTTGACGGCATTGTGCGCGTCGAACGGGGCGGGGAACGGCTGGCCGAGTACGGACCAGGCGCTTTCCTCGGCGAGCGGGCGCATCTCGAAGGTGGCACCCGCACCTCCAGCAACATCGCAGTGACGCCCTGTCGTGTCGCCCTCTTCGACGCCGACCTGATCGAACGCTCGCACCTGGAGGAGCTCTCCGCAGGACACCGCCGCGAGGACCGGGCGCGAGACTGAGCGAGTGCGTGTCACGTTCTGCGGGACCCGGGGATCGACACCCGCACCCGGTCTCGACTACATCCGCTTCGGTGGGCACACGTCCTGTGTGGCGCTGTCGCACGACGGCGGCGGTTCTGCCACCCGACCGACACTGCTGCTCGATGCCGGCACTGGTCTCCGGCGCCTTCCTGGGTTGCTGAGCGACCTTCCATTCCGCGGCACCATCCTGCTGACCCATTTGCACTGGGATCACGTGCAGGGCCTGCCGTTCTTCCGGTCGGGTGATCGCGAGGACGCGCAGGTCAACCTGTTGCTCCCTGACCAAGGCGACGGCACTGACCCAGAGGCATTGCTGGCGCGCATGATGTCGCCACCCTTCTTTCCCATCGAGCCATCGGCACTGCGCGGCCAGTGGCAGTTCGGCCTCATTCCCGGCGAGACCTTCGAAGCGGAGGGTTTCAGCATCCTCGCCGTCGATGTCCCCCACAAGGGCGGGCGCACCCTGGGCTTTCGGGTCAGTGACGGTCGATCGACCGTCGCGTACATTCCGGACCATTGCCCCACGGCGCTCGGCCCCGGCCCGGACGGCATCGGCGAGTACCACGAGTCGGCACTGCGGCTGGCCCACGACGTCGATCTCCTGATCCATGACGCGCACCTTCGAGCGGAGGAGGTGGAGGCCGAAGGGTCCTTCGGCCATGCCGCTGCGGAGTACGCCGTGCGCCTGGGCAGCATGGCCGGGGCGCACCGGGTCGCACTGTTCCACCATCGGCCGGAGCGCAGCGACACCGAGGTGGAGCGGACCGTCTGTCGCTTCTCCGAGAGCCGGGTGCCCGTCATAGGAGCGGCGGAAACGTTGACCGTGAGATTGTGACCGACCCGTGAGGGAGGCGGATGCCGTCGTCGTGGGCGCCGGTCCCAACGGGTTGGTGGCCGCGCTCGTCCTGTCCCGGGCCGGCCTGGCGGTCGACGTCTACGAAGCCGCCGACGAGCCCGGTGGCGGCTGCCGCACCGCCGCGCTCACGCTGCCCGGCTTCCACCACGACGTCTGCTCTGCGGTGCACCCGCTGCTGCTGGCTTCGCCTGCGTTCCGAGACATCGATCTGCCGGCGCACGGGGTGCGGCTGCTGACTCCGCCCGTCGCCTTCGCACATCCCCTCGGCGGCTCCCGGGCCGTGTCCGTCGGGCCCGACGTGGCCGACGTCGCCCGCTCGCTGGGGACCGACGGCAGGGCCTACTCCCAGCTCGTGGCGCCTCTGGTCCGCGACCTGGACAAGGTCCTACCCGCCTTCTTGGGCTCCATGCGCGATGTGCCCCCCCACCCGCTGGCGGCGACCGCCTTCGCGGTGCGCGGGCTCTCGTCGGCCCAGCACCTGGCCCGGCGATTCCGCACCGAGGAGGGCCGGGCCCTCGTCGCCGGCACCGCCGCCCACTCCATGTTGCCGCTCACCGCGCCGCTCTCTGGTGTCTTCCCACGGCTCTTCACTGCGCTGGCCCATCGCTACGGCTGGCCCGTGGTGCAGGGCGGCAGTTCCGCCATTATCGACGCCCTGGTCGCCGAGCTCACCGCGGCGGGCGGGCGGGTCGAGACGGGCCGACTGGTGAAGCGCCTGGACGATCTGCCGCCGGCACGGGCCGTCTTGCTGGACGTCACCCCACGGCAGCTCCTGGAGATGGCGGGCGACTCGCTCCCGCCGGGCTCTCGCCGCGCGCTCGGCCGCTATCGCTACGGGCCCGGGGTGTGCAAGGTCGACTGGGCACTGGACGGGCCGGTTCCGTGGAGCGCGGAGGGTTGCCGCGACGCGGTGACCGTGCACCTGGGTGGGACCTTCGAAGAGATCGCGCGGAGCGAGGCAGACGTCAACGCCGGACGGCACCCGGACCACCCGTACTGCCTCGTCACGCAGCCGTGCGTGGTGGACCCCGGACGGGCACCGGCCGGTCGACACACCTTGTGGGCCTACTGCCATGTCCCGAACGGATCACCGGTGGACATGACCGAGAGGATCGAATCCCAGATCGAACGGTTCGCCCCTGGGTTCCGTGACCTGATCCTGGAGCGCTCGACCTTCACGGCCGTGGCCACCGAGGAGCACAATCCGAGCTACGTCGGAGGCGACATCAATGCAGGGGCCGCCACGCTCCGCCAGATGATCTTCCGGCCGACCCCACGGTGGAACCCGTACCGCACGGCCATGAAGAGCGTCTACCTCTGCTCGGCCGCGACGCCGCCGGGCGGAGGCGTACACGGCATGTGCGGGCTGGGGGCGGCGAACGCCGCCCTCCACGACCTCGGACAGCACTGAAGGAACTTGGATGTCTCGCGCCGTGGCGTATGCCTGGTACCGGTTCCGGTCGACCTTTCCGTCGGAGCTCTCGTACCTTCTCTCGGTCATCCTCCTCATCGGCGCGCTGGGCGGTCTGTCCATGGGCGCCGTCGCAGCCGCTCGCAGCACGCAGTCCTCCCCTTCTGACTACACCGCAAGCGCGCACGTCCCACCCCTCTACGTCTTCGACGGGGTGATCAATCCTTCCATTGGATTGGACTCGGCCTACAACCCTTCGCTCCTCAAGAAGCTTTCGCAGCTGCGGTACGTCGAGCACGTGGAAAGTACGGTCGAGCTCAACATCGGCGCGCTCACCTCCCAGCGGCGAACCGCTCGGTGGCGACTCCTCCTCCCTGAACGCAGAGGCCAGCGTCAACGGCCTGGACTTTGACGAGGATCCCGTCAGTGTCATCGACGGCCGCATGGCGAACCCCCACAAGGCGAACGAGTTCATTCTGGACGCGCAGGACGCAAGAACATTCGGCTGGCACGTCGGCAAAGTGGTCTCTATCGGCTGGCTGACCAACGCACAGGCTTCTTCGGGAAACCTGTCGGCGAACTCGGTCATCCCAGAGGACCAGCGGGCGCGGGTGAAGCTGGTCGGCATTTCCGGAGGTCAGGCCACCGACCTCTTCGCGGACCAGGACGAGGCAAGCAACTCAGTCACTCATGCTGTTCACGCCGGCGCTCACCGACAAACTGCTCGCCTGCTGCAGCAACGACATGCTGAGTGCGCTCACGCTGCGCGGCGGCGATCAACACCTGACGGCTGTGGAGACCGAGGTCAAGCGTGTGCTCCCGAAGGGCCTCCCGTTCGTGTATGTGCAGTTGCGCGACAGGCTCGCCGTCGCCGACTCGACGTTGCGACCCGAATCCATTGCGCTCGGCGTGTTCGGCGGGATCGCCGGTGTCGCCGCACTTC
Source organism: uncultured Acidimicrobiaceae bacterium (assembly GCA_963741995.1). Taxonomy (GTDB): domain Bacteria; phylum Actinomycetota; class Acidimicrobiia; order Acidimicrobiales; family RAAP-2; genus Bog-473. The sequence continues at coordinate 169,164 of CAVUKI010000008.1, read as the reverse complement.
TCATCGGGGCCCAGGTCATCAGCCGCCGCGCCCGCCTGCGCGCGCCGGACCTCGACATCGCCCGCGCCCTCGGCGCCGCCCCTTCACTGTGTCTTTGTGACGGTCTCCTCGGCTCGCTCGGGGCCGTGCTGATCGGCTCGGTGCTCGCCGGAGGGGTCGCCGTTGCGCTGTCCCCGCTCGGGCCGCTCGGGCCGGTACGCCCGTTCGAACCGGTGGAGGTGCACCCGGACTGGGCGGTCATCGGATTCGGGGTCGCGGCCCTCGTGGTCCTGCTCGGCGCCATGGTCGTGCTGGCGTCCTTCCGCTCGCTGCCCACACGGTTCCGGGCCCAGCGACCGGTTTCCTCGAGGGTCACAACCGCAGCGAATCGGGCCGGGCTCCCCCCCGCCGCGGTCACCGGTGTGCGCTTCGCGCTCGAACCGGGGACGGGCCGCGGGGCGGTCCCGGTCCGCTCGGCGATCCTGGGCGCCATCCTCGCCGTGACCGTGGTCGTCGCCACGGTCACCTTCGGGTCCAGCCTCACCACGCTGGTGTCGCACCCGGCTCTCTACGGCTGGAACTGGACCTACGACATGGACGGTGGCGGCGGGCTCGGTGACGTCCCCGGCAAGGCCGCCGCCAAGCTGCTCAACGCCGATCCGCTGGTGCAGGCCTGGAGCGGCGTCTCGTACTCCACGCTGCAGCTGGACGGGATCAACGTGCCGGTGATGGGAGCGACGCCCGGCGCCGCCGTTACCCCACCCCTCCTGAGCGGCCATGAGCTCGAAGGGGGCCATCAGGTGGTGCTCGGCGCCCAGACGCTGCGGGAGCTGGACAAGCATGTGGGGGACACGGTGGAGGAGCGGGCACACAACGGTGCGCCCGTCACTCTGACGATCGTGGGCACGGCGACGCTGCCGCCAATCGGCGTCACCGGGTCCTCGCATCTCGAGATGGGCACCGGAGCCGTGCTCTCGGACCGCCTGATCCCGCCGGCGGCGCGGAACCTGTTCGAGACCACACCCGGGCCCAACGCGATCCTGATCCGCACGAAGAGCGGCGCGAGTCAGACGGCCCTGAGGTCGATTGAGTCGATCGGACGTCGGCTCGACATCGCGCAGAACGGTGGGTCGGTGCTGGGTGTCCAGCGCCCCGCTCAGATCCTCAATTACGGATCGCTCGGCACGACGCCGCTGTTCCTCGGCGCTGCGCTGGCCGCCGGGGCCGCTGCGGCGCTCGCCATCACTCTGGTGACGTCGGTCCGGCGCCGGCGGCGCGACCTGGCGATCCTCAAGACGCTCGGCTTCACCAGAGTCCAGCTCGCGACCGCAGTGGCGGTGCAGGCAGGCGTCGCCGCCGTCATCGGTTGCGCAATCGGGATCCCCGCCGGCATCGCCCTGGGGCGCGTGCTGTGGAACCTCTTCGCCGGCGAGATCAGCGCGGTCTCCGACCCGACAGTTCCCACGGGCACGATCGTGACGATCGGGGTCGTCGCCATCGTCCTGGCCATCGTGGTGGCCATGCTCCCGGGTCGGATTGCGGCGCGCACGGCTACGACGCAGCTGTTGCGCTCCGAGTGATTCCGCCTCAGTCGGCGAAGCGATCTACCAGCAGCTCGCCCACCTGGCGCACGGTGTCCGGCGTCCCGGTCGGCATGTTGAAGACGAAGTACTCGACGCCTGCCGCTGCCAGTTCCTCGACGCGGGCCACCAGCACGTCGGGCGTGCCGATGTCCGAGGTCGTTGGCTCCTCTCCGGTGACCTGGCGCAGGAAGTCCCGGGTCGACTCGGTCTCTTCCGCGCTACCTGTCGGCACGAGTGTGCTCAGCCGGCTGACCGTGACCTCGGACAGATCGCGCCCGATCGCCTCGCAGTGGCCGCGCAGGACGCTGACCTTGTGGGCCACCGTGGCGGCGTCGCCGACGATGTTCGTCATGTCGGCGTAGCGCGCCACCAGCCGCAGCGTCCGCTTCTCGCCGCCGCCCCCGATGAGGATGGGGGGACCGCCCGGCCGCACCGGTGGCGGCACGTTGCGCGCCTCGTGGATCCGGTAGTAACGGCCGTCGAACGAGGGGGCGTCTTCGGTGAACATGGCGCGGCAGATCTGCAGCGCCTCTTCCAGCCTGTCCAGCCGCTCCCCGGCCGTCGGGAAGTCGAAGCCCAGCCCCTCGTGCTCGACGTCGTACCAGGCGGCGCCGATGCCGAGGATGGCCCGACCCGCGCTGATCACGTCGAGCGTCGTCACGATCTTGGCCAGGTGGGCCGGGTTGCGGTACGTGACGCCGGTCACCATGGTGCCGAGTCGGACACGCGACGTCTGCGTCGCCAGGGCGCCGAGCAGGGTGTAGGCGTCGAGCATCGGTTGGCTCGGCCCGCCCAGCGGCGGGAGTTGGTAGAAGTGGTCCATCACCCAGACCGAGTCGTAGCCGGTCTCCTCCGCCGCCGTGGCCATGGCGACCACTCCGTCGAAGAGGGCACCGGGCGTCTCGTCGGTGGTGAAATTGGGGATCTGCAGGCCAAAGCGCATGGAGCCGAACCTACTGGGACGCGGACGACGGCGCGCCGGGCGTCACCAGCCCGTGAGGCGTCGGAGCCAGGCCAGTGCCACAGCGCCCTGCGCGCGCTGGAACGCCCGCAGCGTGGGGAGCCCGGGCGGAGGCGGCCGCAGCGAGTGGCTGACCAGGAAACCGCCGAAGGCGGCAACCAACACGGCAAGAAGGTCGCGGTCCACCGGGGACGCCGGCGCCGAAAGCGCGAAGAGGTCTTCGGGCAGGGGGCCGCCCTCCAGCACCACCGAGGGCGCCCAGGCGACGAGGTCGAAGACCGGTGCGCCGACACACGCATGGGGCCAGTCCACGAACACGACGCCGCTGCTCGTCATGAGGAGGTTGTCGGAGCGCACGTCGCAGTGGAGCAGCGTCGATCCCGCCACGGCGTCGGGCCAGCCCGACTCGAGCTGAACCAGCCGGTCGAGGTGGCGGCCGCTCCACTCGTCGAGCCCCTCAGCCGGGCGCGTTGTGGCGGCGAGCTCGGCCCAGCCACCGAAGAGGTCCAGCAAGCGATCGGCTGCCAGCGGCGCGCCCGCCACGGGGTTGGGCGTCAGAGCCTGGTGCAGCGCATGGAGGGCTCGCACTGCGGCGAGGAGCTCGCGCTCCTGCCATGGATGGGCCGGAGGCCGGCCGTCGACGGCGTCGAAGGCCAGTGCCACCCAGTCGCCGTCGTCGTAGACGTCGAGCAGCCGCGGGAACTCCGGGCCCGCCGGCAGCGACGCCGACACCACCGCTTCGCGCCGGTGCAGGTCGGGCGACTCGGGGTTGAGCGCGCTCCCGACCGCCTTCACGAAGATGGCGCCCCCGGGTCCGTCCAACACCGTGGTCGCTCCGGGCGAGAACCCGCCGGGCACGTCACGAGCCGAACCCGGCTGGCCTCCACCGACCCGGGCCGCCCACGTCCGCACCGCCGCCGGCACCTCGGCCCACGGCAGGTGGACGCCGGCCGCCGGGCCGGTGGGTGCGGTCACGTCGCGGCGGCTCCGGCAGCGGCAAGCGCCTCGTTGATGCTCTCGACCAGTCGGCGCGCCGACGCCGCGCTGAGCTCGACGGCGACGCGGGCACCGGGCCCGCGTGCCGGGTCGGCGAAGTCGATGTTGAGCGTGTGGTCGAACGGCGCGTGGAAGGGATGGTCGAAGTACACGCTGGCCGAGGTGACAGGCATCCAGCCTTGTGGTCCCTTGGCGCTGCCGGCGATCTCGGTCGCGACGGTGAGGTAGGAGCACATGGTCAGCTCCCCGCCAGGTAGCGGCCGTACCATTCGAAAATCCGCTGCCAGCCGTCAACCGCGGCTTCGGGCCGATAGGCGGGACGGTCCACGGAGAAGAACGCGTGGCCGGCGCCGTCGTAGCGGTGGAACTCGTAGGTCTTGCCCGCGGCTTCGAGCGCGGCCTCGAGCTCGTCGACCTGCTCGGGGCTGGGGAACTGGTCGTCGTTGCCGAAGAGACCGAGCAGCGGGCAACGCAGCTCTGGCGTCCGTTCCACCAGCGGCGTCACCTTGAGCGGGAAGCCGTCAGGAGGGGTCCCCACCACAAAGGCCCCGTAGCAGTCGACGGCCGCATCGACGGGCACGCTCAGCGCGGTCAGGAACGAGTGCCGCCCGCCCGAGCAATAGCCGATGACGCCGACCTTGCCAGTGGAAGTCGGCAGCGCCCGCAGCGCCTTCACCGCCGCGTCGGCGTCACCCACGAACTGGTCGTCGGGAATGCCACCGGCCTCACGGGCGGCCGCCGCGGCGTCGTCGGGATCGACGTCGAGACCCTGGCGGGCGTAGAGGTTGGGGCAGAGGGCGTTGTAGCCCTCCGCTGCGAAGCGCCGCGTGATCTCCTTGGACCCCGAGTCCCAGCCCGGGAGGTGGTGGATGACCAGGACCCCGGGGAAAGGCCCGTCACCGGCGGGCAGGGCCTGGTAGGCGTTGATCTCGGCGCCCTCGTAGCCGGTGAAGGTGATGTTCCCGGCGGTAAGGGCCTCTTCGGGTGCGGGCATGGCGGCTTCCTCGTCTTTCTCTTTCTCTTTCTCGTTCGGTGGCGTTGCGACCCGTGCTGCTGTCGGTGCGCCGCCCACTATGGCCCGTCGCCGAGGCCCGCCGCGGCCGCAACCGGCATGATGTCCCCCGTGCGCCCACCGTCCGTGGCCCTCACCGGGCTCGTCTCGCTGGCCACCGTGCTGGTGATGGCCGCGGGGGTGACAGCCGACGGCGCGGCCGCGGCGGCCGGCGCGGGCGGGGTGGGACCGGCCGTGCGCACAGTGCTGGGCCCCGGCGTCCTCGACGGCCCGGGCGGGATCGCGCGCAGTGCGACCGGGAACCTCTTCGTGGCCGACACGGGTCACTGCCGCGTCCTCGTGGCGCCGGCCCGCGCCGGCGTCTTCGACGGTCTCCGGCTGCGACCCGGGCACGCCACCACGCTGGTCGGGGGCAGCTGCACCGGGCGCGGGGCCATCGGCTACCCCAGTGCGGTGGCCGTCGACGGGCACGGTGATGTCTATATCGCGGAGGCCAGTGCGCAGCGCGTCCAGGAGGTGCGCGCCGGCTCACGCACTGCGGTGAACGTGGCGGGCACCGGCACCGCGGGGTTCAACGGGGACGGGCTCACCGCCACGGCGAGTGAGCTCGACCAGCCGACGGGCGTGGCCGTGGACGCGGCAGGCGATCTTTTCATTGCCGACACGGCTAACTGCAGGGTGCGCGTGCTGCCGGCCGGCGGCACGACAACACTTTTCGGAGAGGCCGTCGGCGCGGGACGCCTCTTCACCGTGGCCGGCACCGGTGTCTGCGGGAGCGCTGGGCAGGGCGGTCCCCTGCGGACGGCCGAGCTGTGGAACCCGGTGGCCGTCACCCTCGACACCGCGGGCGACCTCCTGGTGGCCGACAGTGGCGACCAGTCCGTGCTGCTGGCTCCGGAGGCGACGACGGCGACGGCTGGGAGGTTCTACGGCACGGCGGTCGGCGCGGGCGACATCGGCGTGGTCGTGGGCGGCACGGGGAGCTACGGGCCGTATCTCGCCGACGGGTTGCCCGCCAACGGGCCGACGGCCGAGCTGAACGACCCCCGTGGCCTGGCCATCGGCGCGACGGGCGCGCTCTTCGTCACGGACGGCTTCATGCACGTCATCCGGGTCGTGCCCCCCGCGGACGAGACGCTGTTCGGCACCCCCATGAAGGCCGGCGATCTCTACACCGTGGCCGGGGCCCTGCCCGTCTCGACCGCGGCGGGCATCAACGACGGCACCCGCTGGGTGCGCACGCAGATGGGGACCCCCGTCGGTGTCGTCGCCGCGGCATCGGGCGCGCTGTACTACGCCGACACCACGCAGAACGTGGTCCGCACCATCGGATCGGGAGCCGGGTCCCCGTGAGCCGCTTTGGCCGACGCGCCTTCCTGGCCTCCTCGGCCGGTGTCGCTGCCGGCGCCGCCGCAGCGGGCGGGGCGATTGGGGCCGGTTCGGGCGGTGTGTCCGCTGCGGCGGAACTGCCCGTCGGAAGACTCGGTGCGGCGGGGCAGGCCACCGGTCCGTTGCGGGTCGGTGGTCTCACCGTCAACGGCTTGACGGACCCGGTGGGGGTCGACCCCGACGGCTCCTTCTTCGCCTGGACGCTGCAGGCGACGGGCCGTGCCGCGGTACAGACGGCTTCCCGCCTGGTACTGCGGCGCATCGATCCGAGCCATACAGGCGTCGTGTGGGACAGCGGCCCGGTGAGCTCGGCTCAGCAGGCCTTCGTGGCCTACGCCGGCCCCGCCCTGGTGTCCGACGCCGCGTACCAATGGACCGTTCAGGCCCGGAACGCCGCGGGGACATGGGGTCCCGTCTCGGCACCGGCCCGCTTCACCACCGCGCTGCGTGACGCGGACTGGAAGGCCAGCTGGATCATTCCGTCCTCCGGCTCGCAGCAACCCGATCGCGTGACATACCTACGCAGTGAGGTGGCGCCGCCTCCTGGCTCGCTCCAGCGCGCCATCGCCTACGTCTCGGCCGCCCATACCTATCGCTTGTACGTGGACGGGGTGGCGGTGGACGCCTGGCCGAGCTTCTCGTACCCCGACGAGCAGTACGCCCGAGCCGTTGACCTGACCGACGCGCTCAGGGCCGGGCGCACAAGCGCCATCGGCGTGCTGCACCGGTGGTACGGCGCCGGCCAGGGTCGCCCCGCCTCCTCCCCCGGGCTCCTGCTGCAACTGTCCCTCTGGTACGCCGACGGCTCGCGCGTCGTGTACGAGTCCGACGGGTCGTGGCGCGAGCATCCGGCCGAGTGGCTGCCCTCGCCGCAGCGCAACTCCGACGTCGGAGATTTCGTGGAATGGGTGGACGGGCGCCAGCATCCCGACGGGTGGGCCGACCCCGGCTTCGACGAATCGAGCTGGACCGCACCGGCGATCACTGGCTTCGCGGGCACCGCGCCGTTCACCAGGACGTTCCCGCAGCGGACCAGCATCCGAGAGACACCGGTCCACCCGCTGCGCGTCTCATGCCGTGGCCGATGGGGCGGTCGTGGCGGACTTCGGCGCCATTTATGCGGCGCGACCGCAGGTGACTTTCGCCCGGGGAGAACCGGGACGCACGGTCACGATGCGGGCTGGCTACCTCCTCGATCCCGACGGTCAGGTGTCGACGGTGCACGGGACGCAGGAGACCAATCTTTCGTCGTCCTACATCATGCGGGCCGGCAGCCAGGCCTTCGAGGCGTTCACCTACTTCGGCTTCCGTTATTTGCAGATCGACAACTCGGGCCAGCCTCTGAGCGGCAACGATGTCGTGGCGCTCACCCGCCATGCCGCCATGCCCGACGTCCCCACCGCGACGTTCTCGTCGGACAACCGCATGCTCAACGCGGTCTGGCGCCTGACGGCACGCTCCTGCCTGTACTGCTCCCACGAGCAGTTCGTCGACACGCCGACCCGGGAGAAGGGCCCATTCCTGTGGGACGGAGCCAACGAGTCCGAGGCTGTGATGCGCGCCTACGGCGACCAGAACATGAGCTGGCAGGCCTTGCGCGACGTCGCTCGCGGCCAGGCCCGCTACTGGCCCGACGGGCAGGTCAATGCCGTCTACCCCAACGGGGACGGCGCGCGTACCTTCGGGACGAGCACAGCGCGCTACCCCGAGTGGCTGTGGCGCTACTACACCTCGACGGGCGACCGGACCACGGCGTTGGCCATGTACCCGTCAGTGTCGGAGGCGGTCGGCTGGCTGTGGAGCACGCGCCAGGTCGGGACCGGACTGCTCTACGGACTGGCCGACACTGACAATGGCGACCCCGTGTACGGCTACGACCTCTCCGTAGCGGCCGACACCGCCAGCAACGTCCTCGCCGTGAACGCCATGCGCCGGGTGGCGAAGCTGGCGAACGTCGCCGGCGACGCTGCCGCGGCGCAGACCTGGCAGGCCCGAGCGACGCAGCTGGCCGCCGCGATCAACGCCGTGCTGCGAAGGCCAGACGGCACGTACGTCGACGGCATTGACGCCAACGGCGAGCAGAGCAGCCATGCCTCACAGGAGGCCAACGCGCTGGCGCTCGCCTACGGCGTGGTCCCGGACCCCGACCTCACCGCGGTCGGAACCTACGTGGCGGGCCTCGGCATCGACGTCGGGCCCAACCACGGTCTCGAGCTCCTGCGCGGGCTGGCGGCGGCGGGCATGCCCGAGGCCATGGTGCACCTGCTGACCGACACCTCCATCCCCGGCTGGGCCCACATCGTGGCGGCCGGCGGCACGTTCACCTGGGAGGTGTGGAAGCCGAGCGACCTGATCGGCGACTCCATGTCGCACGGCTGGGGCTCCTCCGCGCTGGTGGCCGTGCAGGAGACACTCCTGGGCGTGAGCCTCCAGGAGCCCGACGCGGACGGTACGGTCCGAGCGGCGGTGTCGCCGCCCTCGGCCGGCCTCGACCGCGCCGAGGGCTCGGTGCCGACCGTCGCCGGGCCGGTGCAGGCGTCATGGCAGCGCCGGGGAAAGGGCATGACCATGGCCCTGACCGTGCCCGCCAACGCGACGGCAACGGTGCGGCTGCCTGCCGGCGCGCCGTCGCGCGTGCGCGAGGGTGGCGCGGCGGCCGTGACGGCTCCCGGCGTGCGCGCGGTCTCGGCGGCCGGCGGGGTTGTCGTGCTCTCCGTGGGAAGTGGGACCTACCGCTTCACCAGCACGTAAGGAGCCGGACGCCGGACGTCGCTGATCACTACGAGCTGCAGACGTTTCCCGTGGGCGGCGCCTGCCCGCTCACCAGGTAGGTCTGGACGTCGGCCCTCACGCACGCGCTGTAGAAGTAGGCGACGTGGTCGTCGCCGTCGTGGGTCAGCAGCACGCCCCGGTCGAGCTCCTTGGCCACGCTCACCGCCCAGGCATAGGGCGTGGCCGGGTCGTTCGTCGTCCCCACCACGAGGATGGGCGGCGCGCCGGGGGCCGCCACCGGTCCGACTTCGCGGGTCGGTGGCACCGGCCAGACGGCACAGCCCGCCTCACCCCAGGCCAGCAGCGGACCGAAGACCGGTGCGGACGCGGCGATGGAGTCGGCCAGCGGGCCGTACGACGCCAGGTTGCGCGACACGGGATGGTCGAGGCAGTCGATGGCGGTGGCGGCGGCGTCGGCGTTGCTGGAGCCGCCGGTGTTGTAGTGGTTGGACAAGGCCACGACCGGTGCGCCGTTGCCGGCCGCGTCGGCGGCCAGCGCCGCCCCGAGCTGCGGCCAGTCCGTCTGGGAGTAGAGCGAGTCGAGCACCGCGTCGTACAGCTGCCCCACGCCGGCCACGTTGCCCCCGCCGGCCGGGGCCGGCGATGTCGCCGCGGTGCTGAGCAGCGCCACCAACGCGGCGCTCGGATCCGCGCCCGTATGCCACGGGCAGGCGGCGCTGCCGCCACACCAGGTGAAGAACGCGTTCAGCATGGCCTCGAACCCGTCGGCCTGCCCCAGTGTGATCTGGTTGAACGAGAGCGCGGGGTCGATCACGCTGTCGAGCACCATGGCCCGGATGTGGGTGGGGAACAGCGCGGCGTAGGTGAGGCCGAGCAGCGTGCCGTAGGACTGCCCCATGTAGGTCAGCCCGCTGTCCCCCAGCGCCTGGCGCAGCCGGTCCATGTCGCGGGCGACGGCGACCGACCCGACATAGGGGAGCACAGTGGGGCTGTTCTTCTCGCACGCGGCTGCGAACTGCTTGAGCCCCTTGATGGTCGCAGCCTGCTCGCTCGGGGTGGACGGCGCGGGGTCGGACGGCGCGCTGCCCGTCTCGGTTCCGCAGGTGACCGGATCGCTGCGCTCGACGCCGCGGGGGTCGAACAGCACGATATCGAAGTCGTCGAGCACTTGCGGCGTGAGCGCGCTGAGCTCGTTGGCCATGTCGTCAATGCCCGACACCCCGGGGCCGCCGGGGTCGATGACGAGCGACCCGATGCGGGAGGCGGGGTCCTCCGCCGGATGGCGCGCCACCGCGATACCGATTGTCGGGCCGTCCGGATGCGCGTAGTCCAGTGGGACGACGAGGGTGCCGCACTGCAGGTCGCCATTGCACGGCGACCACACCATGGGCGTGACGGGCGGTTGGGTGGTGGACGTCGTCGTCGTGGACGTGGATGTGGTCTTTGGCGTGGGTGGCCGCCGACCCTGGACCGCCGCTGTCTCGCCGCGTGCGCAGGCCGCCGCCACCACGGCCACCACGAGCACGACGAGGAGCAGCGGTGTTCGCCTCGTCGTCACCGGGCCAAGCGTTGCACGTGCCTTTCCGGCCGAGCCGTCACCGTTCTCCCCTGCGCCGGGAGATCCACCCGGCGCCAGAGGAGCGTGACGATGGTGCAGGCGACGGACAATGCAGGCGAGACGGAGCGGGGACGGGCCGGCGCCTCGGCCCGGGCCGAGTACGAGCGACGTCAGGCCGAGGACGAGAAACGCCGACGGGCTGTCTTCGGCCCGCTGGCTCCCGCGATCCGGCTGCTCACCGGGCCGAAGCGCTCCACCGAGGCCTGGGGTCGCGGCGCCACCGGGGAGGAGCGCGTCGGACACTGGCTCGACCGCGCCGTCGGCAGGCGCGGCGTGGTGCTGCATGATCGGGCACTCCCCCACCGGCGCGCCAACATCGACCACATCGCCGTGGTTGGCTCGGGCGTCTGGGTCATCGACACGAAGCACTTCCGGGGCTGGCTGGAGCGACGCGAGGTCGGCGGCTGGTTCGTCCCCTGCCCCCGTCTCTTCGTGGCGGATCGCGACCAGAGCCGACTGGTCACCGCGGCGCGGCGCCAGCAGGCGCTGGTCGCCGAGACGCTGCGTGCCGGGGAACTGGGTTCCGGAGCGCTCGTCCGCGCCGCGCTGTGCTTCACCGGAGTCCAGGTCGGGCTCTTCACCCGACCCTTCACCCTCGAGGGTGTGCTCGTCACCTGGCCGCGGTGGTTGGCCAGGACCCTGACGGCACCCGGGCCGCTCGGCCCGGCCGAGCGACGCGCGCTGGCCGCCCGCCTCGCCCGCGCCTTCCCGCCGTATGGGTCGTAGGCGCCGCACTCGCCCTGCAACGCCGCCGGAAGGGAGACGGTCGGAAGCGAGACGGTCGGAAGCGAGACGGTCGGAAGCGAGACGGTCGGAAGCGAGACGGTCGGAAGCGAGCACCTGCCGCATGTTTTCCAGCACTATCCACAGGTCCGTTTATAGTTTTGAAAAAGGCGTCCCGGGCGCTCGCCGCCCCCTCCTGCCGGAACCGCCCGGCGGGACCTCTCGGCGGAACCGCCCGACCTGGCATCAGACCTACGCCCCCGGCGGGACCTCCCACAGGCCGACCGAGGCCTCGCCCGGGCGGTAGTGGCCGGGCAGGCGCTCGCCCGTCATGGCGCGCTCCATCCGCTGCTGCATGCCCGGGAGGAGAGTGCCGTCGCTGATCATCGCCAGGAACACCGCGCCGGCGTTGCCGACGTCGAAGAAGTCACGTTGCCAGGACCACTGGAAGTTGCCGGCATAGCGGAACCAGCTGCCGCCAAGGCCGGCGATCTCGTAGTTGGTGCCGTCCGCCTTCGTGGCATCGGCCACCTGCTTCCACAGGCCCAGGATCTCCCCTTGCTGCTCGTCAATGAGCACCTTCTGGTACGGGTAGGTCCATCCTTCGAGTCCGGCCATCTCGAGACCGAGTGCGATCTCCCGGATCTCCTCGCGCCCGACAGCCATGAACTCGTCGGAAGGCCCGACGTTCCAGCCGTAAGTGGCCTCCTCGGTGTAGAGGTCGGCCATGTGCTTCCAGTCCTTCTTGGCCTCCCCAGCTCGGTTGGCCTCGAGCCAGCGCTCGACCATCTCCTCCAGCTCGGCACGCGGATAGGCGGGCATGGTCAGTCCCCCTCTCGAGAAATGGCATGGGTCTCGTCGTTGGAGAAGACGGGCGCCTTCGCGCGCAGACGTGCGTCGAACATGCTCATGCGCCCGGGGCCGCCGGGATGTGCGGCGTGCCGTCCTTCATGGCGGGGAAGGTGAATGTGGCGGCCGTCGTCATGCGCGTGATCTTGGTGATGTCCTTCTCCGGGAGCGTCTCGGTCTCGTCCTCGATGACGATCTCCCAGCGGCAGTGCGGCACACGGTCGCCCGGGACCCGCGGCGGCCGGTGCACGTGGCGGATGTGCGCCTTGGGGTTGACCGCCTGCGCCGTCACGTCGAAGGTGCCGTCCTCAATGTGGTGGCACATGTTGGTGACCATGGCGTCGCCGAACGGCTCGGCGTCCATGAGCGCGCCGCAGTAGGCAAGCTCGAAGTAACCGTGCGTCTCGTCGACCAGCTCGTAGTGCACGTCCATGTAATGGTGCGGGAAGCCGGGGTCGAGCTGGAGCACTTTGAAGATGGCCGACGCGCCGTCGCCCTCGACCGCCATGATTTGGCGCAGCCGGTCTCCGTACACCGGGCTGGCCCCGGCCCACTCTTCGATGGCCAGCTCCTTCACCGCTTCGGCGCCGTACTTGAGGCCGATGGCGGCGCACATGGACCGGTCCAGCAGGTGCACGATGAGCCCGTACTCCCGGACCAGCCTGACCAGGGCCTCCTTCGACAGGTCCTCGTAGTCGAAGCCGGGGTCGAAGGCGCCCGAGTAGTCGTGGCGTTCGGTCATGCACCCAAACGTAGTCTGGACACTTGTCCAGACCAATCAGCTGGTCGATCGCCCTTCGGTCCGACGTCACGTCAGTCGGTAGTCTTTCCCGGCCCCGATCAGAGGGACGAACCGGCGCCGCTCGAGCCCTCCCTACGGCTTCGAGGATGAGCGCGGCACGTGACCTCGGTAGGGTCAGGCCAGCCGGGCGCGGCCCGAACACCTCAACTGAAAAAAGGAGCGCCAGTGAGCGAGCAGGAAGGCAGGCGCGCGGCCGGAATGGCGAAGATGCAGGAGGTCTACGGGTTCAACGTCGATCCTGCGGATCTGCCGGGGCGCTACACCGACGTGACCGTCGATCACCTCTTCGGGACGATATGGACCGACGACACCATTGAGTTGCGAGACCGGCGCATCTTGACCATCGGAGTCCTGGCCGCCCAGGACCAGCCGGAAATCTTGGAGATCCAGTTCGAGAACGCGATCCGGCGCGGTGAGCTGACCGTCGAGCAGGTCCGTGAGGTCGTGGTCCACCTCACCCACTACATCGGCTGGCCCCTGTCCACCGGCGTCAGCGGAGCGGCGGAGACCGCGATCCGGCGCCTTGCCGCCACCGCCGGCGACGCCGAGGCCTGAACGACGCCATGCCGAACAACCGGATAGAGATCGACGAGGCGGCGCCCGGCGTCCGCGTCGTCGCCTTCAATCGGCCCGAGGTGCGCAATGCCTTCGACACCGTCATGTATCAGGAGGTCACGGCCGCACTGCGCGCCGCCGACAGCGACGAAACGGTCGGCGCCGTCGTGCTCACCGGCCGCGGCTCCGCCTTCACCTCAGGCCAGGACCTGGCCGAAATGGCGGGCATCGCCACCGGGACGGCCGTCGAAGGAGCCGGGCAGGGCTTCATGGGGCTGCTCGACTGCCTGATCGATCTCTCGGTGCCACTCCTCGCCGCCGTCAACGGCGTGGCGGTCGGGCTCGGCTTCACCCTCCTCCCCCACTGCAATCTCGTCCTCGTCGACGCCGGCGCCCGCCTGCGCGTGCCGTTCGCCGAGCTCGGCGTGCCGCCCGAGGCAGCCAGTAGCGTCCTCTTCCCCTCGCTCATGGGCTGGCAACAGGCGGCGCGGGTGCTCCTGACCTCCGATTGGGTCAGCGCGCCGGAGCTGGTGGAGCTCGGCCTCGCCCTCAGGGTGTGCGACGACGGCACCGTGCTCGACGAGACGGTCGCGCTGGCGGCGCGCATCGCGGCCCATCCCCGAGGCGCCACCCGGGCCAGCACCTCCCTCGTGCGGGCGGCCCGCCGCGACGCCGTGGTCGAGGCCAACCGGCGCGAGCAGGCGGCGTTCGCCACGCTGCTCGGCACCGCGGTCGCCAGCGGCACTCTGGCCGAGTTCGCCGCCCGGACCGCCGCCGGGTCCTGACCGTGCGGCTCGGTGTCACCGCCGCCCTGACGGACCGCGACCTCGCGCCGGCCATCCTCGCCCGGGCGGTCGAGGAGCTCGGCTTCGACTCGCTCTACCTGCCCGAGCACACCCATCTCCCCGTCCTGGAGGACACTCCGCCGGCTCTCGTCGGCGGCGTGCGCCTCGACGATTACAAGCGCTGTCTCGACCCGCTGGTCGCGTTGGCCGCCGCCGCCGCGGTCACCTCACGCATCGGGCTCGGCACCGGCATTCTGCTCGCCGCCCAGCACGAGCCGATCCTCCTGGCCAAGCAGGTGGCCACGCTCGACCATCTCTCCGGCGGGCGGGTCACGCTCGGGGTCGGGTTCGGCTGGAACCGGACCGAGGCCGAGGATCACGGTGTCGACTGGGCCCGCCGCCACGCCGTGGTGCGCGAGCACCTGGCGGCCATGGAGGCCATCTGGTCGGCCGACCAGGCCGAGTACCACGGCGAGTTCGTCGACTTCGGGCTGACGTGGTCCTGGCCGAAGCCCGTCCAGCAGCCCCGGGTGCGCACCCTCGTCGGCGGTGGCGCCAACGAGGCGGTGCTCACGGCCGTGGTGGAGAGCGCGGACGGCTGGATCCCCATCGGCGGGGCCGGCCTGAGCGCGGCCATCCCGCGCCTGCACGCGCTGGCCGAGGAAGCCGGACGCGACCCGGCCGCCCTGTCCGTCGTCCCGTTCGGGACCATTGCGGACCAGGGCAAACTCGAGCACTACGCCGGCCTCGGGATCACCGAGGTGGTGCTCCGGGTTCGGGCCGGCGACGAGCGGTCAGTGCGGGCGGAGCTGGAGTGGTTGGCCCCGCTCGTTCCGTTCGCGGCCACACTGGAAGGACCATGACCGATCTGATCCACGACACCACCCCGCGGCTCGGGAGCACCACCCCGCTCCCCAAGATCATCAGCGTCGACGACCACATCGTCGAGCCGCCACACCTCTGGGACACCTGGTTGCCGGCGCGCTTTCGCGACCGCGGCCCGAAGGCGGAGCGCCGCGGCATCGGCGACATGGAGCACATCGGGGGCGGGACGTACCGCCAGACGTTCGACCCCGACGGCCCGCAGGCCGACTGCTGGGTCTACGAGGACCTCGTCTACATCAACAAACGTCACGTGGCGGCCGTTGGTTTCGACCGCGACGACATGACCATGTCGCCCATCACCTACGACGAAATGCGGCCGGGCTGCTACGACCCCAAGGCCCGGATCGCCGACAACGAGGCGAACTGGGTCGAAGCCAGCCTCTGCTTTCCGACCTTCCCCCGCTTCTGCGGTCAGACCTTCCTGGAGGCCAGGGACAAGGAGCTCGCCGAAGCCTGCGTCGTCGCCTACAACGACTTCATGGTCGAGGAGTGGTGCGGCGACAGCGGGGGCCGGTTGCTCCCGCTGTGCATCATCCCGTTGTGGGACGCCGGGAAGGCGGCCGCCGAGGTGCGGCGCAACGCGGCACGCGGCGTGCGCGCCGTGTGCTTCAGCGAGATCCCGCCCCACCTCGGGCTGCCCAGCATCCACAGCGGCTCCTGGGACCCTTTCTTCGCCGCCTGCGAGGACTCGGGCACGGTGGTCTGCATGCACATCGGCTCGTCTTCGAAGATGCCGGCGACATCGGCCGACGCGCCGGTCGCCGTGGCGGCGTCGCTCAGCTTCGGCAATGCGATGTCGTCGCTCTGCGATTTCCTCTTCTCCGGCGTCCTCATCCGCTACCCCCGACTCGTCCTCGCCTACTCCGAGGGGCAGATTGGCTGGTTGCCGTACATCCTCGAGCGGGTGGACGACGTGTGGCGCGAGCACCGCGCCTGGGGTGGCGTGAAGGACATCGTCCCCGAGCCGCCGTCCACCTACTTCCACCGCCAGGTGTACGGCTGCTTCTTCCGCGACCAGCACGGCCTCGACTCGTTGAACGTCATCGGTGCCGACCGCGTCACCTTCGAGACCGACTACCCCCACACCGACTCCACCTGGCCCGACACCCGCGCCGTGGCCGAGGAGCTGGTGAAAGACCTCTCCGACGAGGAGGTGTACCGGATCATGCGGGGCAACGCCATTGCGATGCTCGGCCTGGAAGGCCCGTGAGGCTGGGCGACGTCGTCAACCCTGAGGCGGCGCACTGGGGTAAGCCGCTGGCCGGCGTTCGCATCCTGGCCCTCGAGCAGATGCAGGCACTCCCCTACGCCACCCAGTTGCTCGGGCGCCTCGGCGCCGAGGTGGTCAAGATCGAATCGCCCGGCTCGGGCGACCTCGGGCGCAGCGCCTCGCCCGCCCTGACCGATCCCGACGGGCACTCGGTCGGCGCCACCTTCCTGCGCAACAATCTTTCGAAGCGTTCCGTTGTCATCGACCTCAAGCAGGCTGCCGGGCGCGAGCTGGTGCTGCAACTGGCGCCGCGCTTCGACGTGATCGCGGAGAACTTCCGTGCCGGCGCCATCGAGCGCCTCGGACTCGGCTACGAGGACCTGGCCGCCGCGCATCCGGCGGTGATCTACCTCTCCATTTCGGGCTTTGGTCACCCCGTGCAACCAGGGACACCGGAATCGCCCTACGCCGGCTGGCCCGCGCTGGCCTCCATCGTCGAAGCCATGAGCGGCGCCTACGAGTTCAAACGCCCTCAGGGACAACCACCGGTCGGCTCGCCCATGGGCGGACTCGGGGACATCGTCACCGGGCTCTTCGCCGTCATCGGCGCCCAGGCCGCTCTGCGCCAACGCGACCGCACCGGGCGAGGCCAGCGTGTCGACGTGGCCATGCTCGACGCCATGGTGGCCGTGCTCGACGTCGTTCCGAACTTCTGGTCCATGGGCATGCCCATGGGCACCCCGTGGCCCGGAATCCTCCATGGCTTTCGGGCGTCCGATGGCTGGTTCATGCTGCAGGTGCTGCGTGCCCACCAATGGCCCGACCTGGCGCGCGCCATCGGCCGGCCGGAATGGGCCGACGACGCGCGCTTCGCCACCCCGCAAGGCTGGCTCGATCACCTCGACTCGGACATCCGGCCCGCCCTCGAGGCGTGGGCGATCGCCTTCACGAAGCGCGAGGCGTGTGACGCCCTGAACGCGGCCGGGCTCGTCGCCGGACCGGTGGCCAACGACGAGGACGTGGTGGCCGACCCGCACCTGGTGGGACGTCACATGCTGGTGGAACACCCGCGCCCTGACGGTGTCGCCCAACCCGTGCTGATCCCGGGGCTCCCGGTGAAGTTCGCCGAGGTGGCCGAGGGGCCCGAGACGCGGGTGCCCTGGATCGGCGAGCACACCGACCGCGTCTTAGCCGACGAGTTGGGGCTCGGTCCGGCCGAGCTCGCCGGCCTGAGGGAGGCCGGCGTCATCGCCTGACGTTGGTACGCCGGATTGGGCTCCAGCCTCCGCCACCACGGTCAGGTTTGCGCGCGCGGCGCGAGTGTGCCGGAACAAGATCCGGTCCAGCAGCACGAACTGCACCACCCACAGCGCGCCGTAGGCGGCGACATTGGCCGCCTCGACCGCCAGGGTGTGCCAGCCGCGGCTGAGGTCGATGGTGCGGGCGGACACGGCGCGCACTGTCAACGTCGAGAGCACCAGTCCGGCGAACGACAGCGTGCAAAAGGGCGTGACCTGGCGCAGGACAGACCGTTGTGAGTCATCGAACCAGACCCAACGACGGTTGAGCTCGAACGAAGGCACGGTCCCCACCGCGGTGGCCAGCACGTTGGCCAGCACGGCGTCCACGCCGAACAGGCCGACGAGGACGCCGAGAACGGTCAGGCTGGTCACGGTGGAGATGCCGGACACAGCCGAATAGCGCAACAGCTGCGCCACCCGACCGGGCCGGCGCAGCGCAGTCCGAACTCGTGAGGTCATGTCCGCACAGTGCCGCGTGCGCCTCCGGGCGCGCTGAGTGCGAGGTGGCGACGTCCTGCGAATCCTCAGTCACCGGCGAGCCGTCTGCAGAGGAGACTTTGACGCGGCTCACAGGCGACGTGCACCGGACGTGCAGGCGCAACCGTCACCATCACCGCCATGACCATCGTCATCGACCCCGTCCCGGCTGTCTCGGACCTGCCCGCGACCTTCGCCGCGCCGCCGGGCCACGAACCGGAGCGCCATGCGTGGTGGCGACGGCCGGGGCGCCCCGCCTGGTCCGTGCCGGCGCGCGCCGCCATCTTCGCGACGGCGGCGCTGCTCTTCACGTGGAACCTGGCGCGGGTCGGGATGGGCAACACCTTCTATGCCGCCGCGGTGAAGAGCGGGACCGAGAGCTGGAAGGCCTTCTTCTTCGGCTCGCTCGACCCGGGCTCGTTCATCACGGTCGACAAGCCACCGGCGGCCCTGTGGGTGATGGAGCTCTCGGGACGCATCTTCGGCTTTTCCAGCTGGAGCATGCTGCTCCCCGAGGCCCTCGCCGGCGTGGCCACCGTGATGGTGCTGTACAACCTGGTGCGACGGTGGTTCGGTGAGACCGCAGCCGTGTTCGCATCGATGGCCCTCGCGTTGACGCCGGTCGCCGTGGTCATCTTCAGGTACAACGACCCCGACGCGTTCTTGACCCTCCTCCTCGTGTTGGCCGCATGGGCCTGCTGGCGCGCCATCGAGACCGGCAAGACCATCGGGCTCGTACTCTCCGGCGCGCTCGTCGGCCTGGCTTTTCTCACCAAGACGCTCGACGCCTTCATCGTCGTCCCCGCCCTTGGCGCGGCCTACCTGTGGTGTGGTCCGCCGCGCCTGGCCCGGCGCTTCGGACAACTCGGTTGGGCCGCCGTCGCGCTGCTCGTCTCGAGCGGGTGGTGGGTGACCATCGTGGAGCTGTGGCCGAAGAATGCGCGGCCCTACCTTGGCGGCAGCACGGACAACTCCGAGCTCAATCTGATCTTCGGCTACAACGGCTTCGCGCGGATCTTCGGTTCGGGCAGTGCCGGCGGCGCAACCGGCGCAACCTCGGGTGGCTCGTCGGCCTTCGGCGGCGGGGAGGGACTGCTGCGGATGTTCGACACGGAATTGGGCGGGCAGATCTCGTGGCTCCTGCCGGTGGCCGTTGTCGGTCTGGTGGCCGGTCTGTGGTTGACGCGCCGCCATCGTCGCAGCGACGTCCAGCGCGCCGGGTTCGTGCTGTGGGGCGGCACGCTCCTGATGTTCCTGGTGGTGTACGACGACGCCAAGGGGATCTTTCATCCGTACTACACCGTGGTGATGGCCCCGGCGGTCGCCGCGCTGGCCGGTGCCGGCGCCGTGGCGCTCTGGCGTCTCGGACGGCAGTCCCTGCGCTGGGCCTGGGTCCTGCCCGCCACCATCGTGGGCACCGTGATCTGGGCGGACACCCTGCTGGCCCGGACCAGCGGGTACGACTCCTGGCTCGGGCCCACCGTCGTCGTGGTCGGCGTGGCGTCCGCGCTCAGCCTCTTTCTGTGCCTGGCCCGGGCGAGGGGGACGCGCTGGTTGGCGTTGGTGGCGGGCACGCTGGCCGCGGCCTCGGTCCTGGCCGGGCCCGCGGCGTACTCACTCACGACGCTCGGTACCACCACGAGCGCCATCGCCACCGCCGGGCCCACCTCGGGCGTCGGCGGCTTCGGCGCCGGGGCCGGACCGGGCGGCGGAGGCGGGCCAGCCGGAGGCGGGCCAGGCGGAGGCGAACGCGGAACCACCGGCGCGCGGACGGCAGCGCGCAGCGGCGCTGGGGCCGGTGGCGGAGCCGGCGCATCGACGGTCAACGAAGCCTTGGTGCGCTATCTCGAGAACCACCAGGGTTCCGCCACGTACCTGGTGGCGGTGAGCGGATCGCAGGCGGCCGCGCCATTCATCCTCGAGAGCGGGAAGGCGGTGATCGCCATGGGCGGCTTCGGTGGTTCGGACCCCGCACCGACACTGAGCGAGTTCACGCACCTCGTGGCCACCGGCAAGGTGCACTACGTGTACGTGTCCAACGGCGCGGGCGTGACCGGAGGTGGCCCGACTGGCGCCGGTGCTGGCATCGGAACACCGCCCGGCGCCAGCACCCGGACCACCAGCTCGCCATCGGGTGGCACGAGCTCACGGACCGGTCGACCTTCCGGGGGGTTCAGCGCCGCACACGCTCGAAGCAGCGGCGCCGCCGGCCGGACGACGAGCTCCGCCAGCGCGGTCGACAGCTGGGTCGAGAAATACGGGACCGTGGTGTCGTCCAGCGCGTACGGCGGCAGCTCAGGAGGGACGCTGTATTACGTCACCAGCTCGGCGGCCGCAAAGTGACGCACCGTTCAGTAGCGCGGCAGCGCGATGAAGGCGACCACATAGGCGAACAGTCCCGCGCCCACGAGCGTGCAGGCGTGGAACACCTCGTGGAAGCCGAAGACGCGGGGCCACGGGTTCGGTCGCTTGCGGGCGTAGACGAGCGCCCCCACCGTGTAGGCCAGTCCTCCCGCGAGCATCAGCGCGAAGCCGGTCCAGCCCAGGCTGCGGACCAGTTGTGGCGCCACAATGACGGGGCACCAGCCCACGACCACGTAGGGGATGGCGACCACCCACTGCGGTGCGTCGAGGAAGACCTGACGCAGTGCGATGCCGGCGCAGGCGCCGCTCCAGACCAGGGCCAGGATGAGCACCTCGGCCCATCCGGTCAAGGCCAGCCCGGCCACCGCGGTACAGGTCCCCGCGATCCCGACGAAGATCGCGCTGTGGTCGGCCCGCCGCATGCGTCGCCACGCCGCGGCCGACCAACGCAGCCGGTGAAAGGCCGCGCTGGTGCCGAACATGGCCAGCATGCCGGCGACGTAGATCGCCAGCTCCGTCGTGGCCGCGGCGTCGGGTCCGTTGGCGATCAGGAACGGCCCTCCGATCAGCCAGGCGAAGAACGCGCCCACGTGCAGCCAGCCCCGCAGCAGCGGGCGCTCGCCTCGGTTGTCGGCCGACCTGCCCTGTTCGCCCTGGGCCAGCATGGTCACGTGATCTCCTCTTCCTCCAGCCGGTCCGCTAGCTCCACCTCGCGCCGCGAGATGCCCAGCAGGAACAGGATGGCATCGAGGTAGGGCACACTGAGCGCGGCATCGGCCGCCTCCCGCACCACGGGCTTGGCGTTGAACGCGATGCCCAGCCCGGCGACCGCCAGCATGTCGATGTCGTTGGCCCCGTCGCCCACCGCGATGGTGCGCGCCAGCGGCACGCCCGCCGCCGCCGCGAACCGCTCCAGTGCCGTGGCCTTCCCCGCACGGTCGACGATGGGCCCGTCCAATTCGCCCGTGAGGACCCCACCCTCCGCGACAAGCACATTGGCCGCCACGTGATCGATGCCCAGGTCGTCCACCAGTGGGCCGATGAGTTGCGTGAAGCCGCCACTCACCACCGCCAACTCGTACCCCAGCCGCTTGAGCGTGCGCACCAGGGTCCGGGCGCCCGGCGTCAGGACGATGCCGTTGCGCACGGCCTCCAGGTCGGCCTCATCCAGGCCGGCCAGGAGGCGTACCCGTTGGCGCAGTGCCTCTGCGAAGTCGACTTCGCCCGCCATGGCCGCCGCCGTCACCGCGGCCACCTGCGGGCCACAGCCGCACCGCTCCGCCAGCAGGTCGATCATCTCTCCCTGCAGCAGCGTGGAATCGGCGTCCAGCACAATCAGGTGCTTGGCCCGCCGGTGCAGCCCGGCCGCTTGCACGGCGAGGTCGACCTGACAGCGGGCCGCCGATTCGGCCAGCGCGCGGCGCAGGCTGTCGACATCGGCGCCCGCCACCGAGAGCTCATAGCTGTGCACCGGGTACGCCGCCAGGCGCACGATCCGCTCGATGTTGCCACCGCACTTCGCAATGGCGCCGGTCACCGTCTCGAGCGTTGCCGCGTCGATCTCCTGCGCCAGCAGGGTCACCAGTTGCAGATGAGCCTCGGCGACTTCGTCCATCGCCGCCTCCGCCAGGGGGTCGACCGTCACCTCTACCCCCGCCCCGCGGAAGCGCTCCTGCAGCACGGCGCACAGCGGCTGCACCTGCGCGCGCACCATGTCGGCCTCCACGCAGAGCAGCAGCCGGCCGTGCACCCGTACCTGCTCGACGTCGTCAATTTCGACGCCCTGTTCGGCCAGCGCGCCGAAGAGCCGCTCCGAAATGCCCGGGCCGTCCTGCCCGCTCACCGTCACCAGGAACGGTGAGGGCGCCTCGGTCATGGCCGGAGGACGTCCTTCTCGGTCACCCAGCCGGCGCCCTCGATCCACCGCTTGACGATGCGCGCCGGCACACCGGCAACGACGCAACGGTCCGGGATCTCCCCCCTCACCACTGCACCGGCGGCCACCACCACGTGCTCGCCGATCTGCGCCCCGGGAAGGATGACGGCGTTGGCACCCAGCCAGCTGCCCGAGCCGATATGCACCGGGGACTCGGTCGGCCACTGCCGGCCGATGGGCTCGACCGGGTCCTCATAGGAGTGGTTCTGGTCCGTGATGTACACGTAGGGCCCCGTCTGGATGTCGTCCCCGATCACGATCTCCCAGTGGCCCACGATGTGCGAGCCGCGTCCGATGAGGCAGCGGCTGCCGATGGAGACGACCGGGTCGGTCGGCATCACCTGGCCCGGCGCCATCCCGGCCGAAATGGAGGCCCCCGGCCCCACGATCGTCTCGGAACCCACCTGAATGAGGTGCTCGTTGTAGATGGCACCCTGGGGGAACAGCAGGCAGGCTCCAGCACCCATTCGTCCGAAACGTCGCCCCCGTGGGTCGTCGGGGCCCACCGCCCCGAGGTCGGCAGCTCCCTCCCAGGCCGCGTGCACCAGCCGGGACAACGGGCGCCGCAGCGGTGCCGGGAGGGAGCGGACCCAACTCACGCAGGAATGGTAGGTGGTGCCGCTGACCCCCTCGTCATCGGGTCCCCGCCAATCTGCAACTGGGGAGCCAGGGTAAAGTTCGAGACGTGCAGCCCCTCCCACCGGACGGCGGCTCCGAACCCGTGCCCCTCCCGTCACAGCGCCCCATCGACCGCCGCCAATTCCTGCAGCTGTCAGCCCTCGGCGCGGCCGGGTTCGCCGGTGCCCGTCTGAACGCCAGGCATCAGAAGAAACGGGTGCCGGTGAAGGCCAAGCACGGTGCCACCTCGCAGGCCGCGGTCATCGACAAAAAGCTGCCGAGCGGCGTCATCGTGCCCACTGCCCCCTGGCTGATCGCCGAGAACGCCAAGCCGGGCACGCTGAACTGGATCTGCAACCACAACCAACCCGAGCACGCACTCGAGGGCTTCGCCAGCCAGGTCAGCGCGGTTCCGGGCGACGACGTGGCCGTGTTCATCAGCACCACCGCACGCGCCGTCCAGGTCCAGGCCTACCGGATGGGCTTCTACCAGGGCCTGGGTGGTCGCCTCATCGTCCAGACTGACTTCGTCCCGGCCCAGTTCCAGGCCGCACCGGTGGTCACGCCCGGCATCGGCACGGTGACATGTCCGTGGTCGCCCACCCTCACCCTCAACATCACGAAGGACTGGCTGCCCGGTTCCTACCTCTTGAAGCTGGTCGGCGACGGCGGGGAGGAGCAGTTCGTCCCGCTCACCATCCGCGACGACGACTCCATGGCGTCGTACGTGCTCCAGAACAGCGTGACCACCTGGCAGGCCTACAACCTGTGGGGCAGCTACAGCCTCTACTACGGGCCCGACAGCAAGGGGCGGAGCACTTTCGCCGATCGCGCCCGGGCCGTGTCCTTCGACCGCCCCTACCCCCAGACGTGGGCGTCGGGGGCGGCCGACTTCGTCGGCAACGAGCTGCCGCTGCTCTTCCACCTGGAGAGCCTCGGGTTGGACATGACCTACTGGACCGACGTCGACCTACACACCCGCCCGGAGCTCCTGCTGAACCACCGCTGCCTCTTCAGCCTGGGCCACGACGAGTACTGGTCCACGCCCATGCGCCAAGGGGCGACCGTGGCCAACGCCGGCGGCGTCAACCTTGCGTTCATGGGTGCCAACGCCTGCTACCGCCAGATCCGCCTCCAGTCGACCTCGGTTGGCCCCAATCGCCTCGAGGTCTGTTACAAAGACGCCACTGAGGACCCGATCGCCCAACAGCAGCCGGCGCTCACCACGGTCAACTGGAATCAGGCGCCGGTCAACAACGCCGAGTCGACACTCATCGGCTCCATGTACCAGTCGGTCGGGGCCAAGGCCGACATGGTGGTCACCGACGCGTCGTCGTGGTTCTACGACGGGTGCAACCTCGACGACGGCCACAGTTTCAGCAACGTCATCCTCGGCGAGTACGACCGCTACGTCCCTTCCCTCCCGGGTCCGGGCAACGCCGACGTGCTGGCCCACTCCCCCGTGCCCGGACAGGCCAACTGGTCCGACATCACCTACTACACCGCGCCGGGGAACGGCGGGGGTGTCCTGGCCAGTGGCTCGGCCAGTTTCGTGTCGTTGCTGGGGACGACCGGGGTGATCCCGCCGAACGTCATCGTCCCTGCCATTCCGGAGGTGACCGACGTGATCCGCCGCGCCATGGAGAACGTCTACGGCCGCTTCGGCCTGGGCCCTGCGACCTCGTACGGCCGTTCGAGCGGCAACTGGGCGGACGTCTATACCGGCGCGGCCGCCAGCGCGCGGACCGCCGCCGGCACCCCCTCCGCCTGACGGTTTCCGGCACGCCGCGCCGGGCCAGGGGGCGGCGTGCGGACGGGTATGACACCACTTTTGGCCCTGGCCCCCGTACGATCTGTGCCCAGCGATGGCCAAATCCGAAACCGAACGTTCCAGGGTGCGACACCCGCTCGCCTGGGGCGTGCTGGCGACCGCAGGACTCACCGGGCTGCTCTTGAGCGCCTGCTCGTCCTCCCCCGCGCAGCACGACGCCGCGGCCAAGGCGGATCCCACCAGGACAACGGCGACCGCGCCGCCGCCTTCTTGCCCGCTGACCGGGGAACCTGCGCCCGGTGGCGCCGTCCCGCTGCGACCCGCCATGGCCGTCAAGATCGACAACTACCCGGCCGGCCGGCCCCAGTCGGGCCTCGACAAGGCCGACATCATCTTCGAGGAGCCCGTCGAGGGCGGCATCACCCGCTTCGCCGCCGTCTTCCAGTGCCAGAGCTCTGCGTTGATAGGGCCCGTCCGATCGGCCCGCAACATCGACATCGGCATCCTCGGCCAGCTGGGTACCCCCTTGCTGGCGCACGTCGGAGGCATCAACCCGGTGCTCGCCAACATCGACGCCTCCCCCATCGTGAACGTCGACATCGGTGACAGCCAGTCGCTCATGATCCACCCAGCCGGGCACGTGCCGCCGGACTCGGACTACACCTCGAGCGCCATCGTCTACGGCACCCACCCCACCATGACCACGCCACCCCAGCCGCTGTTCACCTACTCGGCCAACCCGCCCGCCGGTGGGACGGCCATCTCCAGCGTGAACATCGACTTCTCGGGCACGTCCAACGTGACGTGGAAGTGGAACAAGGCCACCGACACCTTCCTGCGCTACTACAACGGAACGACGCCGGACATGTTGGCCGACAACGTCCAGAACGCCGCCGCGAACGTCGTCGTGCAGTACGTGCAGGTCAGCTACGGGCCCTGGCTCGAGAACGACGAAGGGGGCCTGGAGGTCCAGGCCGACCTCTACCCCGACGCCAGCGGCGCGGCCATCGTCTACCGCAACGGTGACGCCATCCCGGGCACGTGGCACCGCTCCACCCTCGGCTCGCCCACCCAATTCGTCAACGCCTTCGGCGTGCCGATCCCGATGCAGCCGGGACAGACCTGGGTCGAGCTGGTGCCCAACACCATCATGGCGACGACGACGCCCTAAGGCGTCTCTCAGACCGAAGGCTTGCGGGCCACCACCGCCAGCAGCAGGCAGTCCTCCGCGGCGGCGAACACACCCGGGGACGCGCTGGCCTCGGCCTCGTCGAACACTCCCGCTGCCACGCCGCGCTGCATCAGGTTGAGGCCCTTGCACTCGGTCACACCGAAGCCGGCTCGCTCCAACTTGGCCACGAGCTCTCCCGGGGCGTACTCAATCTGGTGGTCGTGGTTCATGAGCGCGTCCGAGCGCAGCCGCCATACCGGCCCGTTGGGTGTGTCGAGACAGAACCAACCGCCCGGCGCCAGCACCCGGAACGCCTCACGGGCCACCGCATCCCCCTCGGCCTCGTTGACGTGCTCAATCGACTGGCCGCTGTAGACGAGATCAAACGACCCGTCGTCGTAGCGCCCGAGGTCGACCATGGAGTGGAACGCGAACTCCACCGGACCGAGCTCGGAGAGCACCGTCTCGCCCAACGAGCCCCCCTGGTAGATGGCGTCACGCTCGTCGACCGGGAGGTCCACCACCACGAGACGCTCGAATGGATAGGGATAGCCCAGGTGGACCAGCGCCCCGTCGGGCAGGCCCTGGTGGGTCCCGCCGAGATCCAGGATGCGCTCCGCCCGCGGGAGTCCCGCCACGAACTCGCTTCGGCTGACGTGCATGGAGAGCAATACGTTGCCGATGGGTACGCGGCGGCGGAACTCCTCGGAGTGGGCCAGCGCTTCGGCGACACCGTGACGGGACAGCTCCCCGTCCGTGAGCTTCTGGACGTAGTCGGCCTCGCCCGCGGGGTCGGGCTCGCGGTCGAGGACGACGTTGAAGGCGAGCCGCACCGATTGCTTGGGTGGCAGGTAGCGGAACGGGACGGTGGGGACGAATCGGTCGAGGATTCGATAGGTCCGTTGCTTCCATTCGCGGGCCGGCATCGCACCATTGTGGTCCGGACGCGAAGCACTCCGGGCCGGTGCTCCCAGGGATACCGGAGCGGGCCCGGAGGCTTCGACGCCGTGAGAGGCGGGGTGCAGCTAGGAATCGATGGAGATCGGGACGTCGTCGGGGTCGAGGGCGTCCTCCAACGGGAGGTCCTCCTCCTTGGGAGCCAGACACTCGCGGACGCGGTCGTTGATCTCTGCCATCAGCTGGGGGTTCTCGATGAGGAACGTCTTCACGTTCTCCCGGCCCTGGCCGAGCTGCTCACCCTCGTAGGTGAACCAGGCGCCCGACTTCTTGACGAATCCGAGGTCGACCGCGACGTCAAGGAGCGACCCTTCGCGGCTGATGCCCTTGCCGTACATGATGTCGAACTCGGCCTGCTTGAACGGCGCCGAGCACTTGTTCTTGACGACCTTGACCCTCGTCCGGTTGCCGACCACGTCGGCGCCGTCCTTGATCGCCTCGATGCGGCGGATGTCCAGCCGGATGGACGAGTAGAACTTCAGCGCGCGACCGCCGGGGGTGACCTCGGGGCTCCCATACATGACGCCGATTTTTTCCCGCAGCTGGTTGATGAAGATGGCGATGGTGCTGGACTTCGACAGCGTGCCGGTCAGCTTGCGCAGCGCCTGCGACATGAGCCGCGCCTGGAGGCCGACGTGGGTGTCCCCCATCTCCCCCTCGATCTCGGCCCGCGGCGTCAGTGCCGCCACCG
This sequence comes from uncultured Acidimicrobiaceae bacterium, assembly GCA_963741995.1. Lineage (GTDB taxonomy): Bacteria > Actinomycetota > Acidimicrobiia > Acidimicrobiales > RAAP-2 > Bog-473. Next base: position 141,798 of record CAVUKI010000008.1, on the reverse strand, counting down.
AGTCGATGACCAGGACGTCGAGCGCACCGGAGCGGATCAGCATGTCGGCGATCTCGAGCGCCTGCTCGCCGGTGTCCGGTTGCGAGATCAGCAGGTCGTCGACGTTGACCCCGATGGCCCGGGCGTAGACCGGGTCCATGGCGTGCTCGGCGTCGATGTAGGCGCAGATGCCACCGTTGCGTTGCGCCTCGGCCACCGCGTGCATGGCCAGGGTCGACTTCCCCGACGACTCGGGGCCGTAGATCTCCACGATGCGTCCCCGGGGCAGGCCGCCGATGCCCAGCGCCAGGTCCAAGGAGAGCGCACCGGTGGGGATGGACTCGATGTTCATCCCGACGTTGTCGCCCATGCGCATGACCGAGCCCTTGCCGAACTGCTTCTCGATCTGCCCGAGCGCGGCATCCAGTGCCTTTTCCCGTTCTGCTTCGGCCATCCCTCTCTCCTCTGTGAGTGTGCTGTGACTGTGTGCGGTGACTGTGTGTTCGGACTGTCTGTTCGACCTGTACCGGCCCTGCTCGGCCTCGTGTTGGTGACCCTACGGTGGGGGTGTGACGATCCCGCCGGCGCTGCCTGATCGGCAGCATAACGAACATGTGTTCGTAGAATGTGGATCCTTTTCCCGGCGGGACTTGTCCATACGAGAACGGTCGTGCGCGCGCCGCCTGGACGCCCTCTCTCGGCACGATTGGCGACCGGAAGGCATGCCGCGTCCATGCCAAGCTGACGGCCCCCCGGGCGGGAGAGGGAGAGGAGGAGGGCTGGTGGTGGACGCAAGAAGGCTCGTGGCCGGCGTGCTGTTGGCGGCCGCCACGGTGGTGGGCGTGGGCGTCGCGGCCCAGGCCACGCCGGCCGGCGCCACGATCCGCAGCGACAGCGGCGCGTCGACCCTCTACAAGGACGCGCTCGGCCACCACCCACTCCTGGTCGATCCACTACGACTCGGACTCGACGGAGTCCAGCGAGACCCTGGTCGAGAGCGGTGACGCCGGGCCGGCCTCGGCCAGCCAGACCGTCACCATGGGCAAGGGCACCATCTCGATTCTCGTGATCGGCGGCATCTCCTTCGTGAAGGGCAACGCCAACGGTCTCGAGAGCCTGGCCGGGCTCAGCACCACCCAGGCGGCCGAAGCCGCCGGCCAGTGGATCGAGTTCTCGACCGACAACGCGGCCTTCGCTCCGGTGGTGGAGGGGGTGCGTTCCACGGACATTGCCAAGGAGCTGGCCCTCACGGCCCCCCTCTCGCTCGGGCGGGCACGCACCCTCAATGGCCTGACGGTCGACGCCATCGACGGGACCCAGAAATTCGGCAAGAAGTCCCAGCACGTCGTCCTCTACGTCCGCGCCAGGGGAACCCACGTTCCAGTCGAGGAGGACTCGGTGAACGCCGAGGGGCAGCACACCGACGCCGAGCACATCACCTACTCCAAGTGGGGCGAGCAGGTGCGACCCGAGGCGCCCAAGGCCACCATCTCCGTCGGCTCGATAAGCGCCGTCTAAGAAAGAGGCCAAAAGGGGCCCGACGACCCGGGTCCCTACCCCCGACGTGGGAAGATAGGCCCTGTTCGCCACCCCCTGGCCAAGTCGGCGCTCGCCGCGCCACCGTGCCGGGCCTCCAGGAGAGTGAAGGTCATGCACCGCTTGCGCCACAACACAGTCCGCACCGCCGCGGTCGCCACCGGACTTGCCGCCGCGACCGCACTGACCCTGGCCATCTTGGCGGCCCCGGCCGGGGCCGCCAGCACGACGACCACGACGAGCACCGGCGGCAGCGCTGCGACGGCGCAGTACGACGCCGCCTTGAAAGCCGTCGGCAGCCACGGCGTGCACTTCTCCTCGGTCGCCAAGCAGAACGGAGCCGAGCTCGACGTGTCCGGTGACGCCGGCAAGACCTCGGGCGCCCAGACACTGATCGTCAAGAACAAGAACCTCACGGAACACATGTCCGCCCTCGTGGTCGGGTCGACTGGATACGTGAAGGGCAACGAAGCGGCACTCCAGCATGTCATCGGACTGACCGCGGCCGAGTCGAAAAAGTACGCCAACAAATGGCTGTCGTTCCCGACCTCGAACCAGGGCCTCGGTGAGCTCGTCGGGGGGCTGCTCTCCTCGCAGGTGGCTCAAGAGCTCCAGATCGGTGGGCCCTACAGCTACGGCAAGGCCGCCGCCGTCGCCGGCCAGCAGGCGACGGCCATCAAGGGTTCGGTCGCCACGGAGAACGGGGGCAAAGTGCCCGTCGTGCTGTACATCCCTGCGAGCGGCACGCCGCTCCCGCTCCAGGAAGTGACCAACGCCGGCGCCACCGGCAGCTCTTCGGCCGTTCACGGCGTCGTGACGTTCTCGCACTGGGGCGAGAACAAGATCCAGACGGCACCGACCAACGCATTCTCACTGTTGAAGTTGGTGCCCGCCTCCTCTTCCTCGTCCACCGCGGGGTAACCGGGAACCGCCCGGTGGCGCCGCTGCTGCAGGCCGCGCAGGGCGACATCACGGTCGAACGCGTTGACGCGGTCGTCAACGCGGCGAACCGTCGGCTGCTGGGGGGCGGTGGCGTCGACGGCGCCATCCACCGCGCCGCCGGAGCCGAACGGCTGCAGGCGGCCTGCCGGGTCATCGGCGAATGCGCGCCCGGTTGCGCCGTGGTCACCGACGGGTTCGACCTGCCGGCCCGCTTCATCATCCACACCGTCGGGCCGGTCTGGCACGGCGGCACGGTGGGCGAGCCCGAGACACTGGCCGCCTGCTACCGGAGCGCGCTGGCCGTCGCCGACGAGGTGGGCGCCCGCTCTATCGCCTTCCCTGCGATCTCGACCGGGGTCTACGGCTTTCCCTTGGGGCAGGCCGCCGAGCTCGCCGTGACCACGGCCCGCGCGGCGGACACCGACGTGACCCTCATCCGATTCATCGCCTTCGACGGGGTGACCCTGGCGCGCTATCTCGAGCTGCTCGGCTCATCCCCTCCGTGAGCCCGCTGGGACTCCCTCGTCAGGTCGAGGTGCCGGTGGTCAGGTTGTAGACGGTCACGCCGCCCACGGTCTCGGCGGTGAAGTGCGCCTCGACCCATGAGGTGATCTGCGACGCATCGTCGGAGGCACCCGCCCCACCACCGAAGCCACCACGACCGAATCCCCCACCGCCACTGGCGATGAAATAGTGGATCTTGCCCTCAGCGACATACTTCTCGAACTGGGCCAGTGTCGGCGCGGGGTCCGTGCCGTTGAAACCGCCGATGGCCATGATGGGCTCGCCGCTTCCTAGCTGATAGCCGGCTGCGTTGTTCGAGTTCACCGTGGCGGCCGCCCAGGTGTACTGGCCGGCGTCGGCCTGCAACGCCTTGTTCAGTGCCGCGTTGGACTGGCTGGAGTTCAGGATTCCGGCGCCGCCGCCGAAGCCGCCGGCTCCCGCGCCGCGACGGAACCCGCCGCCGGCGCCGAACGAGGGCGCTCCTCCGGCGGGGAATCCACCCGTGCCGGTACCTGCGCCGGTGCCCGTGCCAGCGCCCGCGCCCGTGCGAAAGCCGCCGCCGCCGAACCCACCGCCCTGTCCACCGGGTCCGCCTCCGGGGAAGCCTCCGGGGAAGCCGCCGCCTGCAAAGGCTCGGCGAGCGGCACCACCCGGGAAGCCACCGGGACCAAAGCCGCCACCGGGGCCGCCAAAACCTCCGGACGCGGTCGGCGTCACCGACGGGATCGCCCCGTTGTGCGGAGTGTTCGCCGTCGCCACGGTCGAGAAGAGCGGCGCGGCCAGCGCGGCACCGAAGCCGAGCGCGGCCACCAGGACGATGGCGAGCTTCGGCACGCGGCGCAACAGCGGGAGCACCAGAATCGCCAGGACGCCGAGCGCGCCTACCACGGCCACGAAGGGACGGAGAGCAGGGAACCAGTCGGAGGTGCGTCCGAGGAGGATGTAGCTCCAGACAACCGTCGCGGCCAGTCCGGCGGCGAGGCCGATGCGTCCGACCCAACTGGCCCGACGCTGCCAGAGGCCCATGGTGCCGATCCCGACGAGGGCACCGAGGGGTGGCGCCAGCGCCACTGTGTAGTACGGGTGGATGATGCCCTGGGCCAGGCTGATGACCAGCCCGATGCTCACCAGCGAGCCGCCCCACAGCAACAGCCCGGCGCGCTCGCGGTCGGTCCGGCGGGCCCGAATGGTGACCACGAGCAGGATGGCGCCCATGACCAGGGCGCCCGGAAGCAACCACGACATCATGTTGCCGAACTCGGCGTTGAAGAGGCGGGTGAAGCCGGTCGGGCCCCACATGCTCCCCGCGACCCGTCCGCCGCCCACGCTGCCCGATTCGCTGCCGTCGAGCCGGCCGAAGCCGTTGTAGCCGAAGATCAGGTTGAGGATGCTGTTGTTCTGGGACCCACCGACATAGGGCCGGTCCGCGGCCGGCGTGAGGGCGACAATGGCCACCCACCACCCGGCGGCCACCAGGACGGAGACGCCCATCAAGAAGGTCTGCCAGACCCGGCGCCACCATCCCGTCGGCGCGGCAAGCAGGTAGACGACGGCCATGACGGGGAGGATCAGGAAAGCCTGCATCATCTTGGTGATGAAGCCGAATCCGATCAACGCACCGGCGAAGACGAGCCACTTGGTCTGCGCCTTCTCAATGCCGCGCATGGTGGCATAGGTGGCAGCGGTGAGCAGCAGCGCTAACAGGGCGTCCGGGTTGTTGTAGCGGAACATCATGGCGGCCACCGGCGTCAGCGCCACCACCGCACCGCCGAGAAGAGCGGCCTGAGCGCTGAACCAGCGCCGCACCGAGACGTAGACCAATGCCACCGTGGCCACACCCTCGAGAGCCTGCGGTGCCAGCATGCTCCACGAATTGAGGCCGAAAATCCGCGCCGAGATCTCCATCGGCCACAGGAAGGCCGGTGGCTTGTCGACGGTGATGAAGTTGGAAGAGTCGGAGGAACCGAAGAACATCGCCTTCCAACTCTTGGTGCCCGCCTGGACGGCGGCCGAATAGAAGGAGTTGGCCCAGCCGCTGTCGCCCAGGTCCCACAGGTAGAGGACGGCGGTCGCCACCAGCAGGCCGAGCAGCGCGGGACGAACCCAGGCTGCGTCGCTCTCCTTGCCTCGCACGAAGCGGCCGGGCCAGCTGCGGCGGCGGGCGGGTGACCAGGCCGGCGGGACGCCGGCGCCGGCGCCGGAGGACGAACTCTCCAGCGGCGTCGGCGGGTCGAGAACTCCCACCGATGCGTCAGGAGTCGAAGTCGGGTCCGTCATCGGGACACCTCCATCAGGCCGGTGCCGGCGTCGGCGCGGGCGCTCGGGCGGAAGATCCACGCTCGCAGCACGGAGAACCGGAACACGGCGGCGATCCCGTTGGCCACGGTGAGTGCGACCAGTTGCGCCATCAGCGTGGACGGAGCGATCCACTGGGCCACCACCAGTCCCAGCGTCGTCAAGCCGAGACTCAGGAGGTAGAGGCCCCCGGCGACGGCGAAGAGGCGGCCGCGCCGGGCCTGCCCGTCCGTGGATCGGGAGAGCTCACGGTGGACCGCGGTGTTGAAGAGCGTGGCGATGGCCATGGCGACGGCGTTGGCGGCGAAGGCGCCCAGAAGCGGCCGCCAGGCGACGAACAAGAAGAGATAGCCGAGCGTGGAGACGACGCCCACCCCGGCGAAACGCATGAGCTGGTCGGCTGCCACCTCGTTGGAGCGGACCCGGCGCAGACCTTTGGGCCGCCGGACCAACATCCGCCACACGCCGCGCAGGTCGTCGGCGGCCGTCGAGACGATCTGCACGCGCGAGTCGGGGTCGTCCACCCAGTCCACCGGGACCTCGCCGATGCGCAGGCCCAGGCGCTCGGCCGTGACCAGCAGCTCGGTGTCGAAGAACCACTCGTTGTCCTCAACGAGTGGCAACAGCTTCATGGCCGCGTCCCGGCGGAGCGCCTTGAAGCCGCACTGGGCGTCGCTGAAGCGGCCCTGCAACGTCAGCTTGAGCAACAAGTTGTACGAGCGTGAGATCAACTCGCGCTTGGGGCCGCGCACGACATGCGCGCCGGGTGCCAGCCGGGACCCGATGGTGACATCGCGATGACCGGACAGGAGGGGCGCGACCAGCGGGAGCAGGGCAGGGAGCGACGTCGAGAGGTCGACGTCCATGTAGGCGACGACCGGCGCCTCGCTCGTCGACCACGCCGCACGGAGGGCGTAGCCGCGTCCCTTGCGGGGCAGGTGCATGGCCGCCACGCCGCGCATCGTCGCGGCCAGGTGGTGCGCCACCTTGTCGGTGTCGTCGGTACTGGCGTTGTCGACCACGGTGATGAGCGTCCGGAAGGGAAACGATTCGTCGAGGAAGGTACGCAGGGCGGTGATGCGCTCCGCCAGTTGCGCCGCCTCGTTGTAGACCGGCACGACGATCTCGACGTCCAACGGGACGCGGCGGGGATCGACGTCGGCCTCGAACGGAGCCAGGGCGGTCATGTCACGCATGGTGCCCGTGCCGGCTCCGGACCCCATGAAGCTCGGCTGTGAATCCGGTGTGAATCTGAGGCGACGGAGCACGGGGGGTGGCTTCAGGGAAATGGGATGGGGGGTTGTCCCACCGCGGCGACCGGTTCCCCGGCCGGCCGGACGTTGCTGACCGGGATCAGGACGGTCACCACGAGCCCTTTACCTGGCGACGAGACGGCCGAGACCGTTCCGCCGTGGGCGGTCACGATGGCCGACACGATCGACAGCCCCAGCCCGCTGCCGCCACGGGTACGGGTACGGGCCGGGTCGGAGCGGTAGAAGCGCTCGAAGATGCGCTGGGCGTCCGCGTCGGGCATGCCCGGGCCGGCGTCGCGCACCTCGATCTGGGCCAAGTCGCCCATCTGGTCGACGCGCACGGTGGCGGACGTCCCCTCCGGCGTATGCGCCCGGACGTTGGCCAACAGGTTGTCGAGGACCTGCCGCAGGCGGTCCTTGTCGCCGATGACCTCGACGGGGCGCGTCGCGGAGAACTGCACGGGCCACCTCGGCCCCACGGCGGCGGCGGTACGGACGGCGTCGGACACCAGCGAGACGAGCTCCACGGGTGCCGTCTCCATCGGCACGCCCTCGTCGAGGCGGGTCAAGGTGAGGAGATCGTTGACCAACCGGTCCATGCGGGCCGTCTCCGTGCGGATACCAGAGACGATACGGGGAAGATCCTCTGAGTGTTCGGACCCGCCCCGCTCGAAGAGCTCGGCGTAGGCGGACACGGCGGCGATCGGAGTGCGGAGCTCGTGGGAGGCATCGGCGACGAACTGGCGCAGGTGCTGCTCGTTGTGGCGCAGCCGTGACTCCGACGCGACCCGCGCCGAGAACGCCGCCTGAATGCGTTCGAGCATCACGTTGAGGGCGCGGGCCAGCCGGCCCACCTCGGTGGCCTGGTCGGCGCCGGGGACGCGCTGGTCGAGATCGCCGGCCGCGATGGAGTCTGCGGTGCGCTCCACGTCCTCGAGCGGGCGCAGACCGAGGCGGACCAGCCACCACCCGCCGGCGAGAGCAAGGACGAGCGCGCCGGCGGTCACGGCGAGCTCAGTCAGAAAGAGAGTGTGCAGCGTGCTGTTCTGGTCCACCAGCGGCTGGGCCTGCACGGCCACCTGGCCGTTCTGCCCCTTCACCGCCCGGACCCGGAACGACGGGCCTCCGGCCGCGATGGACGAGGCGCTGAAGTACACCGCTTGCGATCCGTCCGGCTGGGTCGTGAACCCCGTGATCGGCGAGGGCAATTGCGGCCGGTAGGAATTCTTGCCGACGTAGGCGGGACACTCGAGATCGTCGACGACCGAGCCGTTCTGATTGACGACCGAGGCGTAGCTGATGCCGAAGATGTTGGCGAAGCCGCCTGCGTCGCCATCGCCGGGGCCCGAGCCGGGGCCAGGGCCGGGGCCGGCCTCGACCGTCGTTCCCCCGAAGCTGCTGTGGGGCGTCGGGCATTGGACTGCCCCGGTAACCGTATTGACTTGGAACCGGATCTGGGGGTGCGCGGCCAGCTCCTGGTCGACCTGGTTGTACAGGGAAGTGCGCAACGCCGAATAGGTGGCGAAGTCAGCCACCACCAGCGCGACGATGGCTATCGCCCCGACCGCGAGCAGGAGTCGGAGCCGCAGCGACACTCAGGCTGCTCCGCTGGCCGACTCGGGTTCCCGGAGGGTGTAGCCGACGAGTCGGATCGTGTGGATGAGCGGCGGCCCGAACTTCTCGAGCTTCTTACGCAGATAGCTGACGTAGGTCTCCACGACGTTGCCGTCGCCGCCGAAGTCGTAGTGCCAGACATGGTCCAGGATCTGCGACTTCGAGAGAACGTGGCGCGGATTGAGCATGAAGTAGCGCAGGAGGTTGAACTCGGTCGCCGTGAGATTGATGGCATTCCCGTCGCGGCGCACCTCGTGCGCGCTCTCGTCGAGCTCGAGGTCCGAAAACCGCAGGATGCCATCGTCCTCGGTCTCGTAGCCGGTACGGCGCAGGATGGCATGCACCCGGGCGATCACCTCGGCCAGCGCAAAGGGCTTGGTCACGTAGTCGTCGCCACCGACGGTAAGGCCGGCCAGCTTGTCCTGCAGGGTGTCGCGCGCGGTCAGGAAGAGGACGGGCACGCGGAGCCCGTCGGAGCGCAGCCGCCGCGTCACCTCGAGCCCGTCGAGGTCGGGCAGCATGACGTCGAGGATCACCAGATCGGGCGGGTCCTCTTGCGCCTGGGCCAGCGCCTTGCGCCCCGTCATCGCCTCGTCGACCGTGAACCCCTCGTAGCGCAGTGAAGTCGCCACTGCATCGACAATCGAAGGCTCGTCGTCAACCACCAGCACCCGCGGTCCGTTGTCCATCTTCACTTGGCCATACCTCCCTGACGCACAGGGTCGCGCCATCGCTTACCCGTCCAGTGTGACCCCCCTGTGGGCCTCCTGTGAAGGCGGGCGCTCAGTCAGTGCGCTCAGTCGGTATGGGCGTCGAGGGCGCGTCGCAGCAGGTCGAGGGCCGAAATGGCCCCGTACTGGCGTACACGTTCGCGGTCGCCGGGAACCCGCAACTCACGGGTTTGGGCCGGCCCGCCCGGCAGGTGGAGGCCGACGAACACGGTGCCCGGTGCCACACCCTCCTGGTCGTCCGGCCCGGCGACGCCGGTAATGCCCAGACCGACGTCGGCCCCGGTCACCCGGGCGGCACCTTGAGCCATGGCCGCCGCGGCCGATTCGGTGACCACCGGCCCGACGGGCACTCCGAGGATGTCGAACTTGACCTGCGAGTCGTAGGCCACAATGCCACCGCGGAACCACGACGAGGCCCCTGCCACATTGACGAGGCGGGACGCGATAAGGCCACCGGTCAACGATTCGGCGACGCCGAAGGTCAGCCCCCGGGCGCTGAGGCGCCCGGCGACAGCGACCTCCATCGATTCGTCATCGACGCCGAACACGATGTCGCCGAGACGCTCCTCGATGGCGCGCCGCACCTCGGCATCCTCTTTGTCGAGCAATGCGGTCACGTCCTCGACCGTGCGGGCCCGGGCGGTGATGCGCACCTTGATCCCCTCGATCCCGGACGCCAAGAAGGCCAGCGTGACATCCCCGGTGGCGCCGACCGCGTCGATCCGGTCCTGCAGGGACTCGGCCAAGCCGGATTCACTGGCACCCCACGTGCGCAGCACGCGGCTGGCGATGATGCCGCTCTCTTCGCCGGATTCGGCCATCCGCGCCCGCAGGTCCGGCAGGATGCCGCGCTCGAACATCTCGGCCATCTCGTAGGGGACGCCAGGGACGGCGTAGACGACCTTGTTCCCGACCGGGCAGATGAGTCCGGGGGCGGTTCCAGCCACCTGCGGAATGATGGCGGCGCCCTGCGGCACATCGGCCTGGCGCGCGTTGTTGTCCGACATGGTGCGGCCCCGGGCCTCGAAGAAGCCGGCGATGACGTCGACGATCGCCTGGTCGCGGACGAGTGGCACTCCCATGACCTCGGCGATGGCCTCCCGGGTGATGTCGTCCTGGGTGGGACCGAGCCCGCCGCACATGATGACACCGTCACTCCGGGCCAGGGCCGTGCGCAGAGCAAGGGTGATGCGGTCGTGGTTGTCGCCCACCGCCTGATGGAAGTGCGAGGCCACGCCGTTGGCGGCCAGGTGCTCGCCCAACCAGGCGGAATTGGTGTCGGCGATCTGGCCCAACAACAGCTCGGTCCCCACCGCCACGATCTCGATCCTCACGGAGGCGACCTTAGGTGGTGGTCGTGCCGCGCAGCACCCGACGCCCGTCAAGGAAGTACTCGGCACCGGTGTAGAGCGTGAGCGCGCAGGCAAACCAGATCATGGTGACCTGCAGCGTGTGCTGATGCGCCAGCGGCGGGATGATGACCGAGCCGATCGCCAGGTCCTGCACGAGCGTCTTGATCTTGGCCGACTTGCGAGCCGGAATGGACACGCCGCGCCGGCCGACCCAGGAACGGTAGAGCTGCATGCCGACCTCGCGGATCGTGATGAGGATCACGGGCAGCCACGGCAGATGGCCCTCCACGGCGAGCGTGAACATGGCGGCGAGGACACACGCCTTGTCGGCCAGGGGATCGAGGAAGGCACCCGAGCGGGTCGTGCCGTGGCGGCGGGCCATGAAGCCATCGAGCCCGTCGCTGGCCGCAAGCAGGAAGCCGACGACGACGTTGATCCACGAAGCACCCCAGGCGACGAGCATGAGCACGTAGACCGGCGCGGCGAGCAGCCGGGCCACGGTGACGGCGTTGGCCGGCGTGACCAGGGCGCTGGGGCCGAAAGTGAACCCCGTCTGCGAGGCGGGCTCGTGCGTGGCCTCGCTCACAAATTTCCCGCTCCTGCCGCGGCACCGTCGGGAACCGGATTGCGGTCGGTGGCGCGGGCGTACAGGTCGGGTCCCTCCGCTCCGGTGATGGTGACGTCGACGAGGCTGCCGACCGCAAGGTCGTGGGGAAGGTGGACGATGCCGTCGATCTCGGGTGCCTCGTGCACGGTGCGGCCCTGGCCGGGCGCATCGACGAGGACCTGGCGGGTCACGCCGATCAGCGCGTCCCGCTTGGCGGCCGTGATGGCGTCCTGCAGTTCGGCGCACTCGCGCAGGCGCTCGAGCGCGAGCTCGGTCGGTACCTGTGTGTCGAGGCCGGCAGCGTGGGTGCCGTCCTCGAGGGAGTAGGGAAAGAAGCCGGCCCAGTCCAGCTGGGCCGCCGCGAGGAATTCGAGGAGGAGGTCGTGGTCACGCTCGGTCTCGCCCGGGTAGCCGAGGATGAAGGACGAACGGAAGGTGGCGTCGGACTCGGCTGCCCTGATGTCGTCGATGCGGCGCAGGAAACGGTCGCCGTCACCCCAGCGACGCATGGCGGCGAGCAAGGGACGCGACACGTGCTGGAGCGAGAGGTCGAAGTACGGCACGCCCGTGCCGAGCACGGTCTCGATCAGCTCGTCGGTCAGGCCCGAGGGGTAGAGGTAGAGCAACCGGGTGCGCTCGACGCGGGTCGCCACGGCGCGGGTCAAAGCGGCAATGGGCGAGGGCCCATGGGCGATGCGGGTCCGCCGGCCCGGCCCCGAGCGATCGCGGCCGAAGGAGGCCAGGTCCTGGGCGACGAGGACAATCTCGCGCAGGGGCGGTGCGCCGTCGCTAGGACCGCGCAACGCGTCGACTTCGGCCAACACGTCCTCGGTCGATCGAGACCGCTGCTTGCCCCGGAACGACGGGATGGCACAGAAGCCACAGATGCGGTCGCAGCCCTCAGCGACCTTGATATACGCCCAGGGGGCGTGGGCCGCCGGCCGCGGCAACTCCAGCAGGTCGAATCCATTCGTGGTCTGCTCGGGTCGGGCGTCACGACGCCCGTGCGTCAGCGTGACGGGGACGGCACCCACGTCGGACGGAGTTGTGAGGGGAGTGGTGAGCTCGGATCCGAATCCAGCCACGAGGTCGACCTCGGGGAGGGCATCTCGCAACTCGTCGCCGTAACGCTCCGCCATACACCCCGTCACGACCAGGCGGGCGCCCGGCCGACGGCGGTCGGCCAGCGTCAGGACCGTGTCGATCGACTCCTGGCGGGCGGCATCGATGAACGCGCACGTGTTGACCACGACGAGGTCAGCCACCTCCGCGTCCGGGGCGCGGCCATACCCCTGTGCCGCGAGATAGCCCTCCAGCTTGTCCGAGTCGACCTGGTTCTTCGGGCACCCCAAGGTCTGCAGCCAGTAGAGGCCCACGACGTCACACACTCCTCCGCACAAGGCCGGATCCCGTCGGGGCGACGGAACCCGGCAGGCCCGCCGGAGCGGGCCAACCATCCGGATCGTCCGGCACCACGTGCCCGACCCCCGAGCGGAGAGGGAGGGATTTGAACCCTCGGACCCGGTTACCCAGGTCAACTCATTAGCAGTGAGTCCGATTCGGCCGCTCTCGCACCTCTCCATGCAGTTCAGAGGCTGTTTATGCCTCCGAACCTACCGTTGTGTCTCAATAGTGTCTCAATCGCGACAGCATTGTGGTTGCCCACGGTTCCAGCGGGAGGCAACCAAGATGGCAAGGCAACAAGGACAGATGGTCGGGACATACGGCACAGGAAGCCTAACGGAGACTGCACCAGGCTCCGGAGTCTGGCGCTACCGCTACCGGCTCGACGGCAAGCAGCTGCGGGCCACGTTCGGCAGCAAGGCGGAGCCGCTGACACGCAAGCAAGCAGAGCGGGCCGTGCGCAACCTGGAGCCGACAGCGCCAGCAGCTGCAGCTGCAGCTGCATCGAGCGGCGGGCCGACGTTCGGCGACGTCCTGACGGAATGGCTCGACTACGGGCGGACGAAGCAGGGCAAGCGGTGGGCACCAAGGACAGCAGACGAGAACCGGAGCCAGGTCGAGAACCGCATCCGTCCGGCGCTCGGCGAGATCCGGCTCGCCGACCTGTCGGCCGATCACCTGGAGCGGCAGTACGCAGCGTGGACCGACGTCGACGGACTGTCCGACAACAGCGTGCATCGGTTCGCTGCGCTGATCTCATCGGCGCTGTCGTTCGCAGTACGTCGGCGCTACATCGCCGCCTCGCCAGCGACAGTGTCCGTCGCACCGGCTGCGACGAAGTCCACGAAGAAGATCCCCACGGCCGACGAGGTCGCCAAGCTGCTGCACTCGGGACTCGACTACGGCAAGGACATGGGTCCGGCGATCGCCCTGGCCGTCTTCACGGGCGCTCGTGCCGGTGAAGTCGCTGCACTCCGGTGGGCCGACGTCGACCTGAAGCACGGGCGCATCCGCATCGACAAGGCAGCGACCGAGGTCGACGGCAAGGTGTCGATCAAGTCCACGAAGACGGGCGACGAGCGCACGGCCCGCGTCGAGGGCCGGAACCTCGCAGTGCTGCAGGAGGTTCTCGGCAAGGCGGGACCGGCTGACACCTACGTAATCGACGGCGGCACGGAGCCGGTGAATCCTGGCGTGCTGTCCGATCGGTTCGTGTGTGTCCGTGGCGCTGCGCACGTCCGTGGCGCCACCTTCCACCAGCTGCGCAAGTTCTACGTGACGCAGCTGCTCGCTGCGGGCGTCCCTGCGCACGCTGTGGCTCTCACAGTGGGCTGGAAGTCCACCAGGATGATCGACACCTACGCCACGGCGACGAAGTCCGGTGTCGACGCAGCTGCGGCCGTCGACCTGCTCCCGGCATGACCGACCCGCTCGACGTGTACGGCTACGGCTCCGACCCGACGAACGCCGAACTGCGGACGATCCGGCCGAACTTGTTCGCCAAGGTCGACCCGAACGACCCCGACGTGACGCCGCCCTCGAGCATCGTCGATGACTGGAGGACAGCTACCGGTGGGTAAGCCATGGATTCCTATACAAGTCAACTTCCGCGCCTAGCCTTGATCATTCGTCCGACCGTGGGCGAGCGGACTCCAGCAGCGAGGGCTCGTTCGCTGACTCCTTGATGGCGCGCTGACGCATCGAGGGCGTGAAGGATCCAGATCGCTTGATTCGTTTCGTGATGTCACGCCCTGCGGAATCGCTTCGGGGTCGGGCGCCGGGACCCACCTCGCTATGGGAAGGCGGCGCGTAGACGCGTGAAAGCGGTGGCCAGTTCGGCGGCCCAGGGCCAGGACTCGTCGAGATGCACGATGAGGTCACGGCCCCGGTGGGCGAGGACGGCGGCTACGTGCAGGACGCGGTAGCGCATGGTTTTCGGTTCCGCCTTGGCCAGGGCGCCGTCGAAACAGGTCATTTGGCTCCAGGCGAGTAGTGACCCAGCGATCAGCGAGACCGCCACCCAGGCTTGGTTGGCGCAGAAGCCGTCGAAGGGCAGGTTGGCCAGTCCGCACGCCTTCCAGCAGCGCACCCTGTCCTCGACCCGGGCGTGGCCCCGGTGTCGCAGCTCGAGGGCGGCGATGTCGGGGCCGGTGGTGTTGGTGATGAAACAGGTGTGGCGCCAGCCGGCATGGATGTCGAAGAGCGAGAGTTGGGCTCCGGGATGCGGGCGTTCGCGCCGGCAGATCACCCGCATGCCGGCCGGCCAGCCCTTGAGTTCGATGATCTCTGTGAGTTCAATGACCTCGGCACCGTCTCGGATCCCTCCATCGAGTTCTCTCGCCCTCACCCAGTCCTCTTCTTGGGCCAACAGCAGGGCATCACGCACAGAACCGCTGATGGGAAAGCCAATCGAGTAGTCGAAGTTGGCATCGGAGAGGGACTTCACGAAGCGGTGACTGGCCCCGGCCGAGTCGGCTCGGACCAAGATGGGATGGACCACGAGTGCCGGGTCGTCACCTTCTTCGTGGCCGAGTTGATATTCGAGCGGCACCGAACGGACCACCTGCTCGAGAAGTTCGAGGTGGTCGTCGGCATCCCCGGGACCAGCGTTGCCCGGACGCAAGATCGCGCCCAATGGCTCCTTGGTGTTGTCGCACCAGGCGCCCAAGGGATTGAAGCCGAAACCGCGCTTGTAGGTCGGGGCGGCGTCCTCCTTCTCTGCGTGCACGTTGAGCAAGGTCGAGTCGAAGTCCCAGATCATCGGGCCCGTCGGCGGCTGCGCCGCCCACACGCGCTCACGGGCGGTGGCCAAAGCGAGCGGGATGGCCCGCAACTCGAAGACGGCGGTGGCGTGCACGGCCCGCCAGGCTGTGGCGACTGATGCCACTGGACCGAAGAGATCCTCTTGTTCTTTGAGCGCGGCGATGTCGGCCAGGCAATCCGCGCCATCCGCGATGGCGACCGCCAGATGGGTGAGCACGACACCGGGATCGTGGGTGTGCCAGGAGATCCCGCAGTCCTCCATGGCCAGCGACATGGCCTCGGTCAGACCGCTGCGATCGGCCAGCTCGGCCAGCAGTGCCGCACCCGCATGGCTGACCAAGTTCTTGCCGTCGGGTATCACTTTGGCGCGACGGACCGAGCGACTACGGTGCACTTTCAAGGAGCCCTCCGGGACTGGTTGGAATGAGTGTTCAGCGACAAACATTCTTCCAGTTCGGAGGGCTTTTTACGCGGACGCGCGCACCACCCGTTCAGTGATCGGACGAATTATCGAGGCTAGTACCCCGACCGGGCACCCTGACTGGTCGACTGAGGCCTCATGTAGTTGCCGTCGTGGCCAGGCTACTAAGCCTGCTGGAAATCAGTCGGATCCAACGGACGCGGTTGAGTGGATCGGTGTAATTCTGAGTTCTCAGGAGCTCGCCTGGGCCGCGGTGAACGATTCCAGTCAAAGTAAGCGACGCTTGCTGGAAGCTCGCCGCGGCCAGCGTGGATCACACATATCCTTCGGGGGAGTCTGGAGCAGTAGTTCAGGCTGGGCACGGGTCTGGGGCGCGTCGTTGACCAACTGTTGACCCGCACATGTGGAAGCCATGCACCTACGCGCGTGGACTCAAGCAGAGATCCGAGCGATCATGTCCTTTGGAGCACAAACGGCAACTTGAGGCTAGCCTTGTCAGAAGCGGGCACCGTCGTCGACTCTTTGTTCTCCTAGTGGACGATTTGGAGGGAAATCGAACGCGATGCTGAACATCCGAGGGAGACGGCTGTCGTTGACCATGCTGATCGGTCTCGCGATTCTTCTGGTGGAGCTCGGCGCCGTGGCCTTCGTGCACATTTCGGGCACCAATGAGCGCTATCTCGCATGGGCACCTAACGATTACGCCGTGGTGTACAGCATCTCGACGTCGGTTCACGGTCATGCTTTGACTCCCGAGCAGGTGACGGACCGCTACGGCGTTGCTGCGCACGGCCTCTGGGAGTACCCCCCTCAGCAGTTGATCGACATTTTGAACCGGTATGAAAGCAGCTATGCGGCGGGACAAGACGCTGTAATAACCCTTCGCTACAGCCTGGACGGCCACCCGACGCAGACATGGCGTCGGACATAACGCGCACCGCCTCCTCGTCACCAGACGGGGAGGCGGACACCCCGAGAAAAGCAGGCATCCGAGCCCCGTGGAATCCCCTCGTCATCCATGGGACTCCGATGCAACCGAGTCTTCTCTTGATGTCGAAGTTTGTGGTCCTGTGCTTCATCGTCGAGCAGCAATTCAGCGCTCTCCCCTTCCACCTCGTACCCTTCGTCGATTTCCTGCGCCACGTCGGCACGCCATCGCAGTTTCACCATGGCCTGCAGGTAGTGTTCGGACTCGCGGCGATAAGCTTGTTCTTCAACCGTTGGGTGCGTGCGGCCTCAATCGTCGCGGGCGGGGTGGTCCTGCTCGGGATCGCCTCGTCGATACCCTTTTACGAGAACAACCGTCTGTACACCGGCCTCATTCTTGTTCTCGCCGGCTTGAATGGTCCGGAAGATGAGCCATGGCTGTTGCGATTTCAAGTCGTGCTCCTGTATTTCGCTGCTGCCCTCAACAAGGTGCTGCTCGTGGATTGGCGAGCCGGCTACTTCATGGATGCGTGGCTGCGTTATCCGGGTTTCGACGGCCACGCCGTGTGGGCCCAGCTCGCAGGACACTTCCCTCCCCGTGTGCTTGCCACCTTCCTGAGCTGGGCAGCTATCGTGACCGAGTTCGCGCTCGGGGTGGGATTCGCCGTCAAAAAGTTGTGGCCGCTCGCCATCTGGTTCGGAATCGCTTACCACACGACCCTTACGCTCTCCCTGAACCGCACCTTCGGTATGTTCTGGTTCGCGGCCCCCGCTTCGTACCTTGCCTTCGTGCGGTGGCCGGACAACCCCGCGACCGTCCGGTTCGCCACCGGCAACATTTGCTGGCGCCTGTTGCGGCGGATCGACTTTGAGGGTGCATTCGATTGGCAGCCAACTCGTCAAGGCGGTTTGGAGTTGGAGACCGCCCGTGGTACCTACCGGAGTTGGCGCGCCGGGGGCCGTGTTCTGCTTCGCAACCCGGTGACCTACTTTGCATTTGCGGTCGTTGCCGCCCAGCCGAGGGTTACGCCAAGAATCTCGGCGAGCTTCGTAATGCTCGTCCTCCTCGCAGTGGCCGTCGACGCTGTCCTCGAGGCGCTGCAGCGACGAACGGACACATCGCGGACCCCAGCGGTTTCCGCCGCCTAACCGCGAACGCCCCCCTGAGCTGAGACCCAAGGCGGAAGGGGTCTACGCGGGGCTGTCGTCTGCATGGGGTGGGCGGAAGGAGGAGTCCATGCCGACCACTCCGAACGTTGACACCGCCGTCTTGGTGGCCAGGCAGCGAGGAAGGAGTCCCATCCTCCACCTCTCCGAGCTTCGGCTGTTCAAGCGGCCGGGCAGGGGCAGCTCCTTCAACGGAGGAGGTCTCCGGGGCCGCGCAGATGGACCAGGGCGGACCTCGCGGCGTTAAACCCACACATCCCGTGCACCCCTCCCCCCGGCGGCGTCGACGCCGAGCACAAGTAAACGCCTCGGAGCGGTGTTCGGTACGTGTTCCAGCTGACGTTCGGTCTGAATAGCGTTTGACGCAGCGTTGCCAGACCTCCGTTTACGTCACCACCTACGCAATTGGGATTGTGACGCTCGATCTCCACAGCGGTCCTTGTGGTCCTTGCGAGCACCAGGTCGCGAAACCCCGGGGCGAATCGCTCGATCTGGGACTCGATGCGCTCGGTCATGTCGACCGGCGACCCCGAGGGCACATGACAGTAGGCCCACAGCGTGCAGCGTCCCGCCGGCGCGCGCGTTGGGTCGATGACGCCCGGCTGGACCACGATGCAATAGGGGCGCTCCGGATGCCGCCCCGCAGCTACCTCTGACTCAGCGCAGGATATCTCCTCGAAGGTGCCACCCAGGTGGACGGTTCCGGCTTCCCTGCAAGCAGCCGCTTCCCACGGAACTGGCCCATCGAGCGCCCAGTCGACCTTGCACACACCAGATCCGTACTGAAAGCGCTCAAGGGATCGCCTGTAACGTGCCGGCAAACGGTCGGTTGCGAGATCGAGCAGCTGGCGTGGTGAGACATCGAGCATCACCAGCTTGCTCTCGGGGAGCTCGCCAAGGCTACGCACCCACTGCCCGGTGAGCACTTGCCCGCCGAGCGATTCAAGCTCGCTCACGAGCGCGTCGGTCACCCGAGAGCTTCCTCCTTGTACGACTGGCCACCCCGACGAATGCGCCATCATTGTGAACAAGAGGGCGTAGGAGCCCGTTAACGGCTTGTTCAGTGGAACTATCGCATGCCCGGCGGCTCCAGCGAGAAGGCCACGGACCTCTTCGGTGTGGAATCTCCTGGCGAGAAATCGCGCCGATGGAACGCCTCTTAGGGCGAAGCGCATCATCGCCCGCGGATGAGCTGGGATTGACCTGAGAGGCGCGAGGGTGGTGGGAATGATCTGTCGCAAGTCTCGCACGAGTGGTGCGAAGATCCGGCGGTACTCGAGAGCGTCTGCGCCAAGACCTGCTGCGGTCTCGTCGACAGAACCCACCACAGCTCCAGCGCGCCCTCCGTCGAGCGGATGGGCGAACGCCACCTTTGGCGCGCAGAGCTTCACGCCCTGAGCCTCGAGGTCGATGCCGCGGAAAAACGGGGACTCCACGAGAAGGGGGTGGACCGCCGAACAGACGTCGTGGAGGTAGCCAGGAAGCGTGAGCTCCTCTGATCGGCATCCGCCACCCGGGGTGTCGCTTCCCTCGTAGACATCGACTGCAAGACCTGCCCGGGCCAGGGTCAAAGCTGCAGCAAGACCGTTCGGGCCCGATCCGACGACGACGGCGTCTAGTGACCTCATCAGGGTTCACCGTAATGGGGGTGGACATCCCTGGGCTGCCCGGCCAACCCACGGCAGACTCGGGAGACGCCGATGGCTTGGGGGGTTGGCCTGTAGTAGCGAGCTATCGTCAAAACGTAGTTGCGAGTTGCACGCCCAAGGTAGGCCCGGCGGCGACACGGTACCTGCTGCTCACTATCTATTCAGATTGGTCCTCACCTTGCTAGCTCTGGTCACCGACAATGGCCTGATCTTCACCGCCCGCACCCGCTTCGGCGTCGAAGGCGCCGTCGAGCAGGAGCTCTTCGGGCTCGGCATCTTGCCTCCGGTGTAACGTAACGACATCCAACGAGGACCACACATTCGGCATCGACGGCGCTGGCAACCTGATCCGCGTTGAAGCGTTCCGGTGTGACGACGATCTGGCCTAACTAGCCGGTTCGTGTCTCAATCGGGCGCAATCGGTCCCAACTGTGCACAACCCCATATGCGCTGACCTGCAAAGACCCTGGTCCTGAGCGGCTTGCAATGAGTCCGATTCGGCCGCTCTCGCACCTCTCCAGCAGGACTTTTGTGTTTCGAAGGGCCGGCAAGTCCATAACCAGCCCATAGTCGATACGCCAAAGTCCGTTCAGGGAAGCCTACGTGAAACCTCGCCAGAGGTTTGGCAGGTCAGGGTGGCACTCGGACTGACCCGGCGACTCCTCCTTAACGTCTGCAGCCTCAACGGTGCGAGGAAGCGAGCGTCAACCCCAGCGGACGTACCCGACCCGCGTCCCGCAGCTACCAGGCAGTAGCCTCAAACCGTGGGTGCAGATCGATTCCGAGCTCTGAGGACCCCGGTTGTGCGGGCGCTGGCCGCCCTGGCGATGGTCACGGCTGCGCTCCTCAGCGTCAATTCCGTCGCAGGAGCCACGGGAACGCATTCCAACCCCAAGGTGACCACCATCGTCTTGCACGCGCCAAGCCCGTACAAACCGAAGGCGCCCCCTGGCGGCGGCACGGATGACTACCACTGCACTCTGCTCAATCCGCACCTCACGCACAACGCGTTCATCACCTCCATCGACTTCCAACCCAACAGCCCTGAGGTGCATCACGAGATCACCTATGCCGTGCCTCCGGATTTGGCGGCCGCGGCCACGGCCCAGAACGACGGCGGGAAGGGATGGACCTGTTTTGGGGAATCTGGACTTAGTGCCGGTGGGGCGGGGAGATCGTTGAACGGTGGCACTCCCTGGCTCACGGCCTGGGGGCCAGGTCACGACCTCTCCAAGGAACCGGTCGGGACGGGCGCGCCGATGCCCGCCGGGACCCTCGTCATCATGCAGGAGCACTACAACATGCTGGTTGGCGACAAGCCGGTCCGCTCCAAGCTGACGCTGACCACGGTGCCCGCAAGCACGCCGCTCCGACCTCTGCGCCTCGACCTCGTTGCTGCCCCACCCGACATCCCATGTGCCGCAGGGGTGACCGGGCCGATGTGCAATCGATCCGCCGAGTTGGCCAGCGTCGGTCAGCGCTTCGGGTCAGGACAAGAGGGGCTGGTCGACGGGCTCGAGGCACTGTGCGGTAGGAACCCCTCGGATCCGCCCGCCGGTGACACCACCACCTGCACCTGGCCGATGTACACGTCGGGCAACATCGTTGAGCTTGCGCCGCACATGCATCTGCTCGGCGTGGGGATGAAGTTCGTCCTGAACCCCGGAATGCCTTCGCAAACGACACTGCTCAACGTGACGAACTACGACTTCCATTACCAGCACGGCTACGTCTTGCCGAAGCCTGTCGCAATCACACCGGGCGACAAGATACAGATCACCTGCACCTATAACTCGCAGCTGCAACAGGAACTACCGATCCTGCGCGAGGTGCCGCCCCACTTCGTGACGTGGGGGGACGGCTCAACCGACGAGATGTGCCTCGGTCTGGTCTTTACGACGCCGCCGAATTCTCAACCCGAGTCGGTGGCGCTGGCCCACGCGTTCTCCCCCTCCGTCTGAGCCGCCAATCCTCCGCTCAGTCGCCATCCCAACACCCCAGGATGAGATCGGCCAAGGTGTAGGCCACATCTGTCGTGCTCGTAGGCGGCACACCGAACTGGGACGGCAGGCCCGAGACGTCCACCAGCAGCACCTTCCAGTCCTTTCGCACAACCACATCACCGCTGGAGGTTCGGAAGGCACCCTGGCCCAGGTTGCCCAGCGTCTGGGACGAGCCCAATTGTGCCCCCAGCCCATGAAAATATGCGAGCGTCTGGGGCCAGCTCGAGAGCTCCTTCACCGATAACTCGAACGACCCGTTCGGGTAGCCGTACCGGCAAGAGTATTTGTGGTCGATCCAGGTCCGGTCGCTCACCGTGGCTGTTACCCCGAGCACCTTGTTGATCTCGCGTTGGGCTTTCGGCCGGCACACCATCAGGGCGATTGGGGAGGGCAGCAGGCCAGCCGGCAGCGGCCGCTCAGCCGCCACGGTGGTGGCCGGAGGACTACCCGATCCGCATGCTGAAACCATGAAGATGAGGGTCACGAGAGCGACGCTCAACATCAGCCGACGCACCGGGTCGAGAGTAGCAGCCGCTCCTCAGGCGCAGGGGTCGGGCAGAGGACCAACAGCTATCTTGTGCTCCCGAGCAGCGGGAGGAGCGGCGATGGGAAGACGTGGATCGGCTGGGACGAGTCGGTGGTTCGCGCTCTTCTTGTTGCCCACGGTCGGTCTCCTGGCCGCGGCCTGCAGTTCCGGCAGTGGGAGCAGCAACACTGCAGCATCGACGACCACGAGCCGCGTCGCAACCAGCGCGGCCGGCTCCGGCGGCCAGCCGGCCACCGCTGGTCCGTCCCCGTACTACGAGGTGAAGACGGCGTTCGTGTCTCGCCTCGGCACCATCCTGGTCGACGGGCAAGGTTTGACCCTTTACATGTTCGTACCCGACGACCAGCGGGGGGAATCGACGTGCTACAACGAGTGCGCTTCAGGATGGCCGCCGCTTCGGCTGCCGACCGGTGTGACCAATCCGGTGGCCGCCGGACACGCCGAGGTCTCACTCCTCGGGACCACGACCCGCAAGGACGGGGGCTTGCAGGTCACCTATAACGGCTGGCCGCTTTACACGTGGGCAGGCGACTCCGGGCCCGGCCAAGCGACGGGTCAGGGCCTCAACAACCTCGGCGGTGTCTGGTACGTGCTCTCGCCCAAGGGCGAGGTCATCAAAAACAAGCTCTAGCCCGGACCTTTCACTAAAAAGTCCGTCATTCCCGCCGCATTGACGCGGAAAGGCCCTCTTGGCGATGGAAACTGTTGGTTGCGAGACCACAGAAACCCGACCCAGGAGGGCACTTCCGAAGTGAAGCGTAACGCGCGCCGACCCAATGTGACGGTGACCACCGGCGGCCAGGGCGTCGTCGCCCATGCCGGTGCCCGACTGCTCTGCGACCTGGCCGATGAGCTGGGACTCGTCGGCGCGTTATCGGCTGCGATGGCACCCACGAAGCAACGCCGGCGCGGTCATGACCGCGGCCGGGTACTCGTCGACATGGCCGTGGCCATCGCCGATGGGGCGACGGCCATCAGTGACCTGCGCGTCTTGGCCGACCAACGGGCCCTCTTCGGTGACGTGGCCTCGGTGCCGACGACATGGCGGACCCTCGAGGCCGTTGACGCTGTAGTCCTCGAACGCATCGCATCGGCGCGGGCCAAGGCGCGGGCCGAGGCCTGGGCGGCCGGTCTTGACCCGGGTTTCTACGTGATCGACCTCGACGCCACCCTCGTCGGTGCGCATTCGGAGAAGGAGGGAGCAGCCCCGAACTACAAGCATGGTTTCGGATTCTCCCCGCTCATGGCCTTCCTCGATGCCACCGGCGAACCACTGGCCGCACGCCTGCGCCCGGGCAACGCTGCACCGGGCAATGCCGAAGATCACGTCATTGTGCTCGACGAGGCCTTGGCGCAACTGCCTATCGATCCCACCACCTGCGAAGTGATCGCCCGGACCGACGCCGCGGGCTGTTCACACCGCTTCACCGAGGCCTGCGCGCAGCGAAACGTCCGCTTCGTCGTCGGCCACAAACTCAGCGCCGAGTTGGCGGCCGTGGTGACCCAAATGCCCAAGAAGTGCTGGCAAAGAGCCATTTCGGCCGATGGCACCGACGAGCGGGACTCAGGCGAGGTGGCCGAGATAACCGACCTGGTGGACCTCACGCCGTGGAGCGAGGGCACCCGGATGATCGCCCGGCGCGAACTGCCCCATCCCGGGGCTCAACTCACCTTCAGCGACGTCGAGGGTTACCGCTACCAGGTCTTCATCACCGACCACGAAGAGGCCGACGTGCGTTTCCTCGAAGGCCTCTATCGCGGTCGCGGACGATGCGAACGGCGGATCTGCGATGCCAAGGACACCGGACTGGCCAACCTGCCCTCGGCCAACTTCGCCATCAACGCGGCCTGGCTGGCTCTGGTCCTCATCGCCGGCGACCTCTTGGTCTGGATGAAGGGGCTCTGCCTCGAGGGCGAACTGAGCCGAGCCGAGCCCAAGCGACTGCGCTACACCCTCTTGCACACAGCCGGCGTGCTGGTGCACTCGGCGCGACGCACCACCTTGCGCATCGCCCAGGGTTGGCCCTGGGCCGACGACCTCGTGGCGGCCTTCAGTCGACTGCCGAACTGGTCCAGCGCGTGAACTGATCCGCAACCCCGGCCCACTGATACGGCACACCCGTGGTCGAACACGCTCATTAGCGGATCGGCCAGCACCCGTGAGCGGGTTCATCGTCCGATGTCGCCCAATCCGTGCCGTCATCGCTCCGCCAACGACCTGGTTCGCCGTGACGGTGCGTGCAACGGCCACAATCATCCTCACCTCGGGACTACTGAAAGGTCCGGGCTAGGGCAGGCCGAGTGAGGAACCATTCTCCCGAGCGCGGCCGAACAGCTAATGGCAGTGATGAGTAACGGCAGGGCGCCAACAAGCCCGGCGTCGGTGAAACTCGCCCCGTCCGGGAAGTGACGGCTGGGTGTTGCTCCTCGCGATCAGCCTGCAGGGTCCGGCTCAACGGCACGACCGGCACCTTGCTGGTGATGGAGCCGGCCCACTTGAAGCGCAGCGTCACGAGCACGGTCTGGCCGACCTTGAGCGTTACCGTCGGTGGCTCGAGTACGACGTAGTCCTGACCCGGGACCAATGACGCCCATCCGCGGGCGGGGGCCGGAGCTCGTTGCATCTCGCCAGCGGCTCGTCGCGAGAGCGACAGCACGTCTGGGGGATGTCAGGTGGTCGGGTTCAGTCGTCACAAGCGACTTTCGAACGGTCGGTCTCACGTGTCGACTGCGACCGAAATGGGGTAGGCGGAGGTGGCGAAGACGGTCGTCCCGAAGAGCACCAACGTGAGCACGTGCACGCAGGTGCACCACAGGCAGATGGCGTCGATCGCGAAGAGCTCGGCGTACAAGAGGTAGAGGACGGTGCCGAGACCGACCACCGCCCAGGCCAGCCGACCCAGCCGGATGACCTGCTCGGGCCGGCGCCACATGGGCGGCAGCTGGAGCACCAGCATGACGGCGAAGAACACGAGGCCGAGGACCGCCACCGGCACACCGGCCACCGCGGAGTACGAGCTGGTGGTGACCTTCAGGCAGTTGACGATCCCGTTGTCCGAGCAGGCGAGCGTGCTCGACGACGTGAAGTGCTCGTACGTGAGGTAACCGGCCACGCCGAGCCCGAGCACGCTCAGGACAGTCCCGGCCGCCCCAGGCCACCGGGGCATGTCCTCATCCACTGCGCACCGCCGAGCACACGGCAGCGGGCCGCTGGTTGGCAAGAGATCCGCAGATCGTCCTAATCAATTGCGCTGCGCTGGCGTCGATGTCCGCCCCGATTGCGCTCGAGTTGTTGCCCACTTGGGCTGCTACAGCGGAAAAGGGCAGGCCCTCCAGCGGAGTGAACAGGTACTGGGCCGAGGGAAGCACCTCCTTCCCACCGAAGTCGACGAAGGGGAACGAGCCGCCGTTCGTGTCCTCCCACAGGGTGAGCTGGGCCTGCGTCGGCGTCTGCAGGGGCGCATAGCCGTTGCCCTGCGGCTTGTTCGTGTCGACCTCCACCGGGGTGAACGTGAAGTAGGGGCTGGTGTACGTCGTGCCGTAGAAGGTCAGGGTGGGGACGTCGCCATCCTCGTTGGCCGAGTGGATGCGGCCCGGCTGGGGGCTGAACGTGCCGAACTTGGACAGGGCGATGTACAGCGGCCAGCGCTCGGCAGCGCAGTGCGGGCAGAACTCGGCGCCGATGAACAGCATTTCGGGTTTGCCGTTCGACTCGAGGGACGCGCCGTTGACCGATTGCGGCGTTGTGACGACGCCGCTGGTCGGCGCAGCGGCGAGAGTCGAAATCGGAATCGACTGGAGCTTGGTCAACGTGGCCGCGGGGATCGGGGTCCCCGCGGGAGGCGATGCCTGATCGGCGCTGCCCGATCCGGACCCCGATCCACCTCCGGCGACCTTGACGATCACCAACACGGCCACGATGACCACGACCAGCGCGATGGCGAGGATCCCGTAGGTCCGGGTGCGCGCCCGCCGCGCTTCGTGGACGGCCTGCTGCTTTGCCGCCTGGCGCTCTGCGAATCGCTGACTCGACGATGACTTCTTCTTTTTGGGTGATTGCCCGGTAGGTTGCGGACGGTTCTTGGGCATGAGGGCTCATCTCTCTGAACGAATGGGAAAGCACCGCGTGAACGATGACCACGCGCTGCCGACGAGGGTGTACTGCACTTCAGCACACCAGTTAGAAGGAAGGTCGGCGGGTTGGCGCCGGCGGTTACGCAGAGATGAGGTACTGGGGAGGCCTGAGCAGCGGTGACGACAAGCCCGCAGGCAGGACGGCCGCACCACGCCGCGCCCGCCGCGCGGTGCACAGGGCAAGGACGACCAGGAGCCCGGCGGTGAGAGTGCCGGCCAGTATGAGGCTGGGGACTGACACCGGGGACGACGGCGACCCACGGTTGCATGACACCGCCGCGCACTCGCTGCCCAACGCAGGAGGTTCCGCCGCCGCCGTGACGATGGCGCCGGTCCACGCCGCCTGTGCCGGCTGGGTGAGCATCGAACCCGGCACGAGGCAACTCACGGCCACGACCGCAAGGGTCATCAAGAGCCAACGCAACCTCGATGCCACCATCTAAGGCTAAACCTCCCGATGCGGCCGCAGGAAGCGCATACGGCTCAGGGCCCCGTGTCCTATCGGTGAGATGGATGGTCGCCGCACGGGAGTGGCCCGATCACACAGAAACGGGTTGGCAACTTCGGGGGTTCGACACGTCCTACCAGCTTCAAGGACGCGGACCATTGACTGGTTCTCGCAGGTCGGTCAAGCGCCGTGGCGGCAAGCGCCCGCCCCGAGGTGCGGTGCTGCAACGATCTCTCATGTTCAGGCCGACTTCATGCGTTCGTTGCCCTCTCGCCAGCAGGGTCATAACCTGAGCGCGACGAGCGGCCTTTTCGGCCCGGCAGCAGCGGCACTGTCTTCGGATCGATCGTTGTGCCAGCTCCGAGAAACTGGCCTCGACTCGAGGGTGACCATGACTACTACACTTTGTAGTAAATATAACACGTGGTCCATCAGACGACGACGCCGTCCGCCGGTGAATCAGTCGACTCGGCAGACCCTCGGGGTGCTCCTTGACCCCCACTGAGCTGGCCGTTCCCCCCTCGGATACCGAGGTATCGCTCTCCATCGGCGGGATGACGTGCGGCGCCTGTGTGGCCCGGATCGAGCGCAGGCTCAATTCGCTTGACGGCGTCGAAGCGCAGGTCAACCTGGCGTCAGAGCGCGCCCGGGTTCGTATGCCGCGTGGGACTTCCTCCACGGTCCTCATCGAACGCATCGAGTCAGCCGGTTTCACCGCCGAGATCGTCGATGACCTCGCCTCGATTCCCGACGCCACCGCCGAGGCCGAGGCAGACCGCAGGGTCCGCTATTTCGGACGGCGGCTCGTCGTGGCGGGTCTTCTGTTCATGCCTCTCGGCGATGCCTCCATCGCCTTCTGGATCGTTCCGTCGCTCCGCTTCCCCGGTTGGCAGTGGATCCTGCTGGCCCTCGCGACACCCATTCTGACCTGGGCCGCCTGGCCGTTCTACAAGGCGGCGATCCGAAACGCGCGGCATGGGATCGCCACCATGGACACGCTGGTCTCGATGGGCATCGTGGCCGCCACTGCGTGGTCGATCTATGCCATGTTCTCCCGCGATACGAGCCACGTCGCTCGATCGTTTCGCTACGTGCTGGCTCACCAATCGAGCGGAGCGATCTATCTCGATGTGGCGGCCGGCGTCACCACCTTCCTCCTCGCCGGCAGGTATTTCGAGGCCCTCAGCAAGCGCCGCAGCGGCAACTCGCTACGTGCTCTTTCCGCGGTCGGCGCCAAGGATGTCGCTGTGCTCGACGCCGCGGGAACGGAACGGCGCCGACCGATCGCCGCACTCTGCAGGGGAGATCGGTTCGTCGTCCGACCCGGAGAGACCGTCGCCACCGACGGAGAGGTGATTTTCGGGCAGTCGGCTATCGACCGCAGCGCGATGACCGGCGAGTCGATGCCGGCCGACGTGACAGTCGGTGACACGGTTCTGGGTGGCACTGTGTGTGTGGGAGGGCGGCTCGTCGTGAAGGCGACGAGGTTGGGGGCGGACACGCACCTGGCTCAGATGCTCCGCCTCGTCGAGGACGCACAGAATCAGAAGGCCAACGTCCAGCGACTCGCGGACCGAATCGCCGGCGTTTTCGTACCAGCCGTCATCGGCATCGCACTCATAACCCTGGCTGGCTGGCTCCTCGCTGGGGGAACGAACGAACAGGCCTTCGAGCGCGGCGCTCTCCGTGTTGATCATTGCGTGTCCGTGCGCACTGGGTCTGGCCACCCCCACCGCCTTGATGGTGGCCTCGGGTGAGGGGGCACGATTGGGCATCTTCTTCAAGGGTTACCAGGCGCTCGAAGAGTCTCAAGAAATCGACACGGTGCTCCTCGACAAGACGGGAACGGTGACGGAGGGCGCGACGGTGGTCGAAGACCTCAGCGGTGCGGAAGGTATCTCCACCGAGGATCTACTGGGATGGGCCGGGTCGCTCGAATTGGCATCCGAGCACCTTGTGGCCAAGGCGATCGTGCAGAGGGCGCAGAGCGACGGGGTCGAGTTGCAGATGGTGACGGATTTCGAAGCGCTCGCTGGTCTGGGTGCCCGTGGGTCTCTCGGTGGCCACCATTTGCAGGTCGGACGACGCGAGCTCTTCTCGGATTCGGCACTCGCGACCATGCCTGACACGCTGACATCGCGCTGCGCGCAGTGGGAGAGCCAAGGACGGACCCTTGTGCTCGTAAGCCGAGACGGGTTGGTCGTGGGTGCCCTTGCCGTCAGTGACAAGGTCCGGTCGACTGCGCCTTCCGCCGTGCGGGATCTCAAGGCTCTTGGTTTGCACTGTGTCCTTGTGACCGGAGACCACGAGGCGGCGGCGCGGACGGTTGCCGCGTCCATCGGCGTCGATGACGTGATCTCGGCGGCGTTGCCGGCCGACAAGGTTGGGGCGATCCGGCAGCTGCAACAAGAGGGTCATCGCGTTGCAATGGTGGGAGATGGCATCAACGATGGTCCTGCTCTGGCGTGCGCCAACCTTGGCCTCGCTGTGGGCTCGGGCACCGATGTCGCCATGGAGTCAGCGGACCTGATCATCATGCGCGACAGCCTCACGGCGGTTCCGACGGCAATCACATTGGCTCGGCGCACCTATCTCACCATTCGGACCAATCTGCTATGGGCGTTTGGCTACAACGTGATCGCCATTCCCCTCGCCGCGTTCGGATTCCTCAATCCACTGATTGCGGGCGCCGCAATGGCGCTCTCATCCGGTTGTGTGGTGTGGAACAGTTCGCGGCTGCGCCACTTCTCGACCGATGTCCAGCGGAAGGCCGACCAAGCAGCCGGACTCGACTCCGTTGTGCCCGCAGCGGCCCCCATCTGCCCATAACACCCCTGGTGTTCGCCCCGATCAGGACGTTGAACACGGACCGCTTGTCTTGATTTGACGACTCGTCTGCCGAACTGAATACTACGTGCTGTAGTAGTACAGCCAGATCGAGCACAGGGAGCAGACCTCATTTGGAGTTTCCCGCCGAGATCACCGTCTCCGAGGAGACCGGACGACCTTGTTTCGCTGGTGCACGATTGATGGCAGTCGTGAAATTCGAATCGTGTGCGGCCGACTTTGGGCGAGGTCGGGTTCGTGCGCGGACCACAGGAGTCCGCGAGTAATGAGCCAAGAAGACGCCGAAGCGATCCCAAATTCCGAAGTCCTGGACGGTTCATCGTGACCATCGTGGAAGAGGAAAAAGAAGAAACCCCTCCGATCGATCCGCCCCGTCGATCCTCCTCGCTTGTCAGGACGCAACGGACCCTCCAGATCATCTTGGGTCTGTTCTGGCTTCTCGACGCCGGCTTGCAATTCCAGCCGTTCATGTTCCGCAGCAGCTTCACGACCACCTACCTGCTGAACAATGCCCAGAATCAGCCCGACGTGATCCGGTGGATCATCACCAATGTGGGCCACTTCGTGGAACCTCACGTCGCCATGTGGAACACCTTCTTCGCGCTCATCCAGGTGGCCATCGGCTTCGGGTTGCTCTTCCGGCGCACCGTGCGCCCGGCTCTTGCGGTGTCGTTCTTCTGGGCCTTCGGTGTCTGGTTCTTCGGGGAGGGCCTCGGTCTGATCTTCACCGGATCGGCCTCTGCCCTTACGGGTGCACCCGGGTCGGTGTTCATCTATGGACTGATCGGGATGATGGCGTGGCCCCGATTGCGGACACGTCACGTCACAGAACAACCAGTCGGAATGGCTTCTTCGGCAGCGGGCCAGGGCATCGGGGGAGCGACCACTCCCCTGCTGGTTTGGGGTGGATATTGGTCGCTCGCGGCGATCCTGTTCCTGCTTCCGAACAATCGGACGTCGACCTCGGTCTCCAGCGCCATCACCGGGATGTCCTCGGGTGAGCCGAGCGCCTACTCCCACTTCCTCAATAGTTTCGGCAACCAGTTCGGCAGTGGTGGCGTCTGGTCGACCTGGCTCCTTGCAATCGCGTCCCTGATCGTCGGGTTCGGCCCCCTCCTGTTCCGCCGACCGACGCCGTTTCTCGTCATAGGCGGCCTCCTTGCCGCCTTCTTCTGGGTCAGCGGGCAGGGACTCGGTGGCATCTTCACCGGTTCTGGCACGGACCCCAACACCGGACCTCTCATCATCCTCCTGGCTCTTGCGATGGTGCCTGCTGCGTTGCCCGACCCATCGACATGGCGCTCCCCCTTCGCGCTGGCGCTGTCTCGGTACCCGGTGCTGGTCGTCGGAGGCGCGGTGGGTCTCGTGGTCGCTTTGTTTCTCAGTGCCGTCTATCCGGTGGCCGCCCAGGAGTCGTCGAGCACGGCAATGTCGGGCATGGCCGGCATGTCAGGGACCCCGATGACGGGCACGAGCGGGCAGACGTCGGCGACAGCCACCTGCACGAGAGGGAACAACGGCGCTCCGAGGGCGGGGTTGGACGTCAATAACACCCCGAACATGGTCATGGCGGGACCGGGAACGGGCATGAATATGAACGGTGCAGACGCCAGCGCCGCGGCCGGTCTCAACACCACCAAAGCCGACTGGCACTACACCGGCCCCGCGCTGACGACGACGGAGGCACGGGAGCTCTTGGCGCAGGGAGTGAACGGGCCTCGCGACATCCACATGCTCATGAGCGGCTGCACCACGGAGCCCACCTTCTCACAACAGATAAATGCCGCACAGTACGTCCAGACCACGAGCCAGGCGGTGGCGAGGTACACATTCCCCAGCGCAGCAACCGCCGCGGGGTACGTGGCGGTCTCACCGACGAGCTACCCCGTCGTCTACTACGTCAATCCGGCCATCGTGGCGGCGAACGCCGCGGCGGGAAGGTCCCTCGACCCTCGGTACGTGGACGGGCTCGTCTTCGCCCAGACGCCGTCGGGTCAGCAGGTACTGGTGGCGGCGATGTACCTCTTGCCGTCGACCGTGACCCCGCCCATGCCCTACGGGGCCTTGGTCCAATGGCACCAGCGCACGGACGTCTGTGGCCCCAGCAGCGGTTCCTCCTCGAACGCCTTCGAGATCACGGGCGTCTCACCCTGCCCGGTCGGAAGCGTTCAGCAGTCCACGCCGTTCATGACCATGGTGTGGCAGGTACCGGTTGCCGGAGGCCCCCTGGCCATTCAACCGCCGGACATCCAGATCGTCGAGGCGGCGATCATGTCGACGGGAACGTGATGGCGACCGTATGGATCGGGGCTCACCGGGTAGCGATGGCAAGTCACACCCAACGACCGTGGAAAAGCACCGACCCGACCTTTTGGCCGAGGGTGAGAGCGGTACCGTGACGCGGTGCTCGAAGTGCCCTCGGCCTCGCGACTCCTGGCTGGCGACCGGCAGCAGCCGTATCGCACCGCTCCGACAGGGTGTGACACGGTGATCCGCTGGAGCTCAGCCTCGGGCGCTCGGGGTCGAGCCGTGGGTGCGCTGTTCACCGTGGCAGTGGTCGTCGCCATCTGTGTCGCGCTGCCAGCCTGCGAAGCGGCCGCTGTGGCGCCGCTTCCCGCCGGTCGGACGCCGTCGACGATCGCCACGATGGTCTGCAAGCCGAAAGCGAGACAGGAGATTGCGTCGGTGGTCGGCGAGTTCGCCACGGTCTCCCATCCGACTTGGGAACACGACCTCTACTCGTGCCAGTACAAGTATCCGACCGGCTCGATGGTGCTCTCGGTGAAGGAACTCTCGAGCTGGGCACAGACGAAGAGCTATTTCCGGATGCTCGGCAAGCAGATGGGCGATTCGCAAACTATCTACGGGCTCGGACAGGCGGCATTCAAGACCAGGGACGGCTCCATCGTCGTGCGCAAGGACTGGAAGGTCCTCCTGGTCAATTCGGCAGGGCTCCCCCATCAGTTCGGCCAGCCGCCCTCGAGCTCGGATACCGCCGCGTGGGCGGTCGCAGCTGCCATTCTCGACTGTTGGAACGGCGACTGAGCCAGGACGACCCATCGCAGCCGTCCAGATGTGTACTCAGGGCAGGGTTCGACTGAAATCGAAGGACACCGCAGTGCGTCCGAACCTCGCCATGACATGGAACGTGGACCGACCCGGTTGCAGTAGTACGAAATCGGTGTAGTGACCGGCGGCAACACGTAGCTGCCTGAGGTTCTGAGGCGCTCCGCCGGCGACACTGGCGACTACCAGAGGCTTCACTGTGGCCAGATCCGCCTCCGATCCACTGAAGATGATGTGGAACTGATTGACTCCTACTGATCCCGGGTCGAGATACATCTCCGCTGAACCGCCATGGGGCAGGGCGACAGTCGTGATCGAGGGTAGCTCGGGCAGGAGGGATTGGCCCCGGGCGGGCGAGACCACCTCGCTGACCACCGTAAGGCTGGCGAAGAGGAGGACCGGGAGCAGCACCGAAACGATGACACCGCGTCGACCCTGCATGAAACGGGGAGGATGGATGTTCGAAAGCCCCGATCGACCCAACCGTGTCAATCGCAAGCTGTTCAGGACCACGAGCAGGCTGGAGAGCCCCATGGCGATCGCAGCGACCAGCGGGTCGAGGAGTCCGAACGCGGCGAGGGGCAGGGCTGAAACGTTGTAGCCCATTGCCCACCCAAAGTTCTGCAGGATCACCGAGTAGGTGGATCCCGCGACGCCGACAGCCGCCGGCACTCCCTGCAGGTCATTGCCGAGCAGGGCGATGTCGCTGTTGGCAAGCGCCGCCTCCGACCCGCTGCCGATGGCGCAGCCCACGTCAGCCGCGGCGAGGGCTGGGGCGTCGTTGATGCCGTCACCCACCATGAGGAGCTGTCGATGAACCTCCCGCATGGAGGTGAGGGCTTCGACCTTGTCCGCAGGGCTCAGATTGCTCATGGCCGACGTGATGCCGAGCTCCGCGGCCACCGTTTGCACAGCGGGGTCGCTGTCTCCGCTCAGGATGGATGAGGGGAGTCCAAGTGCACGGAGGTGAGTGACAGCCGGAAGTGCTTCTGGTCGCAAAGGGGTCGTCACGGCGATCGCCCCGACGACGTCACTGTCGCGCTCAACCACCACCACGGTCTCACCGCGCTCGTAGCGCTCGGTCACTGCGTCGGCAATCGATTGCGGCAGTCGCGACAGCACCACCCGACTCACCTCGATCTCGTGGCCGTCCAGGACTCCAATCACGCCGACCCCAGGCAGAGAACGGACGTCTGCGGCGCGGATCTCCGATCCCGTGGCGGCCATGATGGCGAGGGCGATGGGGTGTTGGCTCTCGGCTTCGACCGCCGCCGCCAAAGAGAGCACCTGCTCGTTCGAGTACGGAGGCACCGCAGCCACAGAGGTCACTTCTGCGTGTCGTTCGGTGAGGGTGCCGGTCTTGTCGAACACCACCCCATCGATTTTGGCCAGCCGCTCGAGAACGTCTCCATTACGGATGAAGATCCCGAGGGCGGCGGCCCGCCCACACCCGACCATCATGGCGACCGGAGCGGCGAGGCCCATGGCACAGGGACAGGCCACCAGGAGGACGGCCAGGCTGCTGAGCACCGCTCGTCCCGCGTCGCCCACGACCAGCCACCAGGTGAAGAAAGTCAGGACGGCACCGATGAGGACTGCGGGAACGAAGACGCTGCTGATCCGGTCGGCGATCCGCTGCAACGGTGCCTTGCCTCTCTGCGCATCCTCCACCAGACGTTGCAGACGGGCCAACACCGATTCGTCGGCGACGGACGCGACGGTGACGACCAAAATGCCGTTCCCGTTCCGGGTTCCCCCGGTCACGAAGCTGCCTGGCCCCCGGTCGACCGGTAGCGGCTCTCCCGTGAGCATGGATTCGTCGACTGGCGACCACCCGGAGAGAACGGTGCCGTCGAGGGGGATGGCCTCGCCCGGTCGGACCCGGATGAGAGCACCCACAGGAAGGCTTTCCGGTGGGACCAGCAAGCCTTCTTCATCCTCAATGTTCACGACCACTCTGGCCGTGGGTGGTCGGAGCGAAAGCAGGGAGTGCATCGCCTTCGCCGCCCGCGTTCGCGCCCTCATTTCGATGGCCCGTCCTGTCGCCAGGATGGACACGATCAGCGGAGCCATCACTCCGTGCAATCGGGCCGCAAATGCGCCGCCGCCACCGAGGTGTACGTGCCGACCCCCAAGTGCAATGGCCTCGACTGCACTCACGCCCAACGCGGCCAATGTTCCAAGGGCAATGAGCGTGTCCATACTGGTCGCCCCGTGGCGAAGCAGCCGAGCGCTGTCCCTCAAGAACGGCCAGCCTCCGACGATCTCCACGACGATGGCGAGTATCAGGACGGTCCAACCGGCCGTTGCCGATTCAGGACCAGCCAATGCAACCAGCAGGGCCAGTATCGACAGCGGCCAGGAGATGAGCACCCGCAGATCCCAACGGTCCGGATCCCGATTCGATTCGCCGGAGTGGCCGTGGATGACGGGAGTAGCGGTGTAGCCCGTATCGCTGACTGCGTGGCACAGGGCCTCGGGATCAAGGCGGGCGGGGTCGTAGGCGACGTAGGCCCGGGTGGTAGCGAGATTGACCGAGGCGCTGGCGACGGCGGGGAGGCGGCCGAGCGCCCGCTGGATGCGCGTTGCGCAGGCGCTGCAGTGCATCCCGCCCAATTCGAGCTCGGCGGTCGCTACCGAAGGCCCATCCTGCTCGAGGAGTGACGTCTCCTCCGAGGCCGCCGCGAGCATCGGACCCCTAGCTCACGGGAGCGGCTGAGTACCCGACTTCGGCGATGGCGGCACGGATCTCATCCACGTCAAGCATGGACGGGTCGTACTCGATCACGGCGCGTGCAGAGTCAAGGTCGACCAAGGCTGCCGTCACGCCGTCACGCTCGTTGAGCGTCTCCTCGATGAGCGCAACGCACGAACCGCAGTGCATGCCCTCCACCGTGAGCTGGGCTACGGCAATGTCAGCACCAGGCGTTTCTGGGGTTCCTGACGAGGTCACTCCGCCATGATAAGGCGCATGTCCCGTCCCGTGGCAGGCGGCCCGGGATCGGCGCACTCGCCGGAGGTTCTGGAGCGGCCCCCCGGGGAAGTTCCGCCAAGCCGCTCTGGAACTCCTCGATGGACCCTCACGGAGGCCCGGCCGATGTCAGTTGCGCCAATACTACGACGTGTAGTAATACCTACCGGTCGTAGTAGTGAGCCCCGGGCTAAGGGTGGTGAGCGATGAGTATGACCGAGGTGAGAGCCAGCGATGCGCCGGTGCCTCTGAGCGCCACCAGGGGGGTCCCGAGCAGCTCCGTTGAGCCGAGGGACCTCCAGCGGACCTTCCAGCTCGTCCTAGCAACGGTCTGGCTTCTCGACGCGGTCCTGCAGCTCCAACCCTTCATGTTCACACGGGGATCGAACGGTTTCAGCGGCATGCTCAACAATCTCGCGGAGGGCAATCCCGGCTGGGTGGCGCACTCAATCACCTGGAACGCATCGAACGTGTTTCACAATCCAGTACTCACGAATAGCGTCTTCGCGCTTGTCCAGTTCCTCATCGGCTTCGGAATCGTCTGGCAGCGATCCCTCAAACCTGCCCTTGCACTCTCCATCGTCTGGTCCGTCAGTGTCTGGTGGTTCGGGGAAGGCGCCGGGAACATCTTTCATGGCGGGGCGACCCCTTTCGGCGGCGGCCCCGGCGCCGTGCTGATCTACGCCCTACTGGCGGTGCTGCTCTGGCCGAGCGAGGGCTCTGAAAGGCCGTTCCTCGCTGCTCGGAGTGTCGGGGTGACCGCTGCAAAAGCGATCTGGGCGGCGGTATGGGGTCTTCTGGCCGTTCTCGCGGTCGTCGGCTCGGGTCGGTCGCCCCAGGCCCTGCACGACCTAGTGACCGCCTACAGGGGGCAACCCGGATGGCTGGCCCACATCGATCGGGCCACTGCGCCGATGTTCCTCCATCACGGTACGACCGCTGCGATCCTCCTCGCCGTGGTCTGTGTCGTGGTGGCGACCGGGGTTTATCTTCCCCCGCAATTCACCAAGGTCACGCTCGTCCTCGGGATCTTGACGTTCGCCTTCATCTGGGTGGCAACGGAGAACTTCGGCGGGATCCTGGCCGGCGGTGCCACCGACCCCAATTCCGGACCGTTGTTCATCATCCTGGCGTTGATCTATTGGCCCTTGGCGTCGTCTCGAAATACCGAGCCTGGCGTGCCGCCGAACTCAGCGGCCAGGCCAACGGAAGCTGTCGTCTGATGACTCCAACCCCGGCATGGCTGTACTACCTCTTCGCAGTGGCGATGCTGGCAGTGGCCGCCTACGGGCTCGCGCTGCTGGCCACGTCCGTCGCAATTCGCAGGAGCGCAGGCTGGGACGTCGATATCGCCCACCTCTTCATGGGAGTGTCCATGGCCGGAATGTTCGTCACCGGCTGGGCCTTTGGCCCGAGCGCGATCTGGGAGCTCATCTTCACGCTCTTGCTCGTCTGGTTCCTCGTGCAGAGCATTCAATCGGTGATCGCGTTCGGCATCCACCTGACTCACTATCTGATCCACGCCGCGATGAGCTTCGCCATGCTCCTCATGTATGTGTTCCCTGCCGGAGCCAGTTCAGGAGCGATGTCGATGTCGATGGCGTCGTCGTCGAGCGCAAGGATCGACCCCGGGCTCAGTTTG
Source organism: uncultured Acidimicrobiaceae bacterium (assembly GCA_963741995.1). Classification (GTDB taxonomy): domain Bacteria; phylum Actinomycetota; class Acidimicrobiia; order Acidimicrobiales; family RAAP-2; genus Bog-473. Next base: position 104,996 of record CAVUKI010000008.1, on the reverse strand, counting down.
CTGCTGGCCTTCGTGTTCTTCGCATCCGCCATCTTCACGCTGGCCTCACCGGTCAAGGGTGTCTCGCATCATGGGAGACACTCCCGGGCCTACGCCATGAGCGGACCCGCTGGCGGGACGACGGGGCCTCCCAGCGGGCCCGCTCCGGCATCGGCCGCTCGTGGCATTTTGGGGCTGATCGCCGCTCCATGGCTCGAGGACGCAAGCCATGTCGTCATGTGCGTCGGCATGGGGTTCATGCTGATTCTTATGATCTAGCAGTCACAGGCCGAGAGGACGAAGCCTCTGCCGGACGACGCGGGCCGATCCATCCTTGACGACCATCAAGGCGTTCTGTGGGCCTCTCAGTCGGCGGAGGTACGCTGCGCCAGAGCATCAAGGAGGACGGCCACCTCCGAGGACGACAGCGTGTCCGCGAAGCATGCGAGAGCCGCGCTCGGGTCGCCGTCGACCGCCAGAGCCTGATGCATGACGACGGCCGTGTGGGCTCCCCGAACGCCAATGGGAGCGAACCGGATGGTTCGACCGTCCCGGCGGCGACTCAGAAGTCCCTTGTTGACGAGACGGTCTAGAACCGTCGCAATAGTCGTATAGGCGTGTGCGGGAAGTGCATCGGCCACTTCGCGACCCGTCGGCTCGGGATTGGGCAGATCCCACACGATTCCCAGCACCCGACGTTCGAGATCACCAAGCGTGACGACCCCACAGGCGCACTCAGCACATGTACATGGATCGCACGAGCACATCGGATTGTTACATTTTGTTGCCGCGCCCATCGGCCTGCTCCTGATCCGGCTTCCTGAAATCGATCGTACCGGGAATTGTCATCCCTCGGAACCCGTGATCCGGCCTGACATGATCACGGCAGGCACGGAGCATTTCTTGGAGTGCCAACCAAGACATACGAGTGACGGCCACAGAACCCGAGACATCGTGCTGTTCACCGCTGACGGAGACGCATCTGTCCGAAGCTGAGGCTGCGGTGCTCGCGACCGTGATGGCCGCACTGAGCGATCCCGTCCGCCTCCGTCTGCTGTCACTCGTGGCGGCGGAGGGCGAAGTCTGCAGCTGCGACCTCGAGGCCCCACTCGGCAAAAGCCAGCCGACCATCTCGCACCACGCGCGGATCCTGTCCGAGGCTGGGCTGATCGTCGGAGAGAGGCGTGGAAAGTGGACGTGGTGGCGGGCAGCTCCCGACCGGCTACGCGGCGACTCGGAGAGTCCTCGGGGATCGCGAGGTCTTCTGCGGCTCCGCGCACCCTTCCGGTGAGGCTTTTGTATCGCGGGGCCTGCAGTCCATATCATTCCCAAAATCGCGACACTCGCCCATCCTGCGAGAAGGCGGGTTGCGGTCCCAGCGCTCGGATCCTCGCTGCCTTCTCATGGTGACGGTATCGCTGAGCAGTTGGCACCCTCCCGGCCGAAACGACGTAGCCTCCCAAAGTTCAAAGCGGTCTTGGAGCGCACCCTGGGAGACGATGTCGAGAGCTGACCTCGGCGGCCGCCGCGACCTGCCGATGCGGACTTCGCCGAGGCTGTCTCTGGTCTCCGTACGGAAGGACATAGAAAAGACGTCATTGTGACGCGACGCCGAGGCGAAGGGAAGGGAAGGGAAGGGAAGGGAAGGGAAGGGAAGGGAAGGGAAGCTTTGTGACAGACATCGATGAACTGTTGACGCGCATGACGCTGAAGGAGAAGTGTGCGCAGCTCGGCTGTCTGTGGTTCTCGGGATTGCTCGTCGACGGTGAGATCGCCCTGGACCGCCTGGCGGTCGCTGCCGCGGACGGCATCGGCCAGGTCGGGCGTATCGCTATTGAGGCCGGATCCGGACCAGCGCGCCTGGCGGAGCTGGGGAATCGCGTGCAGCGCTACCTCGTCGAGGAGACGAGGCTCGGGATCCCGGCTGTGGTCCACGAGGAGTCGACCGGGGGTTTCTGCGCGCGAGAGGCAACGCAGTTTCCCCAAGGCATTAATCTCGCTTCGACCTGGGATCCTGCCCTCGTCGAGCGGGTCGCCACGGTGATCGGGCGTCAGATGCGCGCCGTCGGTGCCCGCATGACCTTGGCGCCGGTCGTGGACATTGCACGCGATGCCCGCTGGGGCCGATTGGAGGAGACCTACGGCGAAGATCCCGAGCTGGCCAGCCGTATGGGCGTCGGCTACGTGCGCGGCGTGCAGTCGGAGGGCGTCGTCGCCACCGCCAAGCACTTTCTCGGTTATGGCGCCCCGGAAGGAGGGTTCAACTGGGCATGGTCCTCCATGGGTCCTCGACACTTACGCGATGTCATCGCTGCGCCGTTCCGCGCTGTGATCAACGAGGCGGGAGTCGGGGCGATCATGCCGTCCTACAACGAGATCGACGGCCTGCCCCTCCACGGATCTCCCGAGCTCTTGACCGAGCTGCTCCGGATAGAACTGTGTTTTACGGGCGTGACGGTCGCCGACTACTTCGGCGTCGGGAGCTTGGTGGACTTCCATCACTGCGCTAGCGACGAGGCCGACGCTGCTCGCCTGGCCCTCCTCGCCGGACTCGACGTGGAGCTTCCTTCTTACTGGTGCTACCGGCAGCTTCCCGCGCTGGTGAGCAGTGGCGCCGTTCCGTTGCAAGCGGTCGATTCATCCTGTCGCCGGGTCCTCGCCCAGAAGGACGAGCTCGGCCTCTTCGAGGAGCCCTACGTCGACGCTTCCGCGGCGGCGGCCATGTTCGACACGGTCGAGGACCGCGCCCTCGCACGGCATGCGGCCTCGGCTTCGATCGTGCTGCTGACCAACGACGGGGTCCTGCCCCTCCGGGTCGGAGCCCGCGTTGCAGTCCTCGGGCCGAGCGCGGACGATCCACGACTGTTGCTGGGTGATTACCACTTCCCCGCACATCTTGAATTACAAAGGGAGGAAGCAGAGCTATCACCGGTCCGAAGCGAGTTCGCTGAGCTCCCGCCCCAGAATCCGACGCCGACGCCATTGGAGGCGCTCCGCCAGCGGGTCGACATCGTCGACGACATGGAGCAGGCCGAAGTGGCCGTGGTCTTCGTCGGGGGCCGCAGCGGCCTCACCCGCAGGGACACCTCTGGTGAATTCCGCGACGCCGCCGACCTCCGGCTTGTATCCGAGCAGCTCGCCCTCATATCAGAGACGTTCGCCCGTGGAGTGCCCGTGGTGGTCGTGGTGATCGGCGGCCGGGCCCACTCGCTCAGTGAAGTGGTACCTCAGGCCAACGCTCTCGTCCTGGCCTGGCTACCCGGCGAAGAGGGAGGCAACGCCCTGGCTGATGTTCTCTGCGGTGAAGTGGACGCAAGCGGTCGGCTCCCGGTGACGCTCCTGCGGACTGTAGGCCAGGTAGGGGTTCACTCCGGCGCGCACCATGGTGGTGGACGAAGCATGATCATGGACGACTACGTCGAAACGCCGGCGTCACCTCTGTTCCCTTTCGGACACGGACTGTCGTACACCACGTGGGAGCGGAGCGACCTGACCATTGAGGCCGCCACCACACACGATGACGTGGTCATTGCTCTCACTGTCAAAAATACGGGCGATCGTTCGGGAACGGACGTCGCTCAACTCTTCTTCCGTGACGAAGTCGCCAGCGTGGGTCTGCCAGCGAAACGGCTGCTCGCCTTCCAACGAGTTGCGTGCGATCCCGGCACGTCGACTCGTCTCACATTCCGCGTGCCGGCGGGTCGCCTGGGATTCACGGGAGGCGACCTGCGCTACCGCATTGAGCCCGGCGCATTCACCTTCACCGTCGGAGACCTCAGCGAGACGGTGACCATCACGGGTGATGTCAGCTTCCCCGACCGCAACTTGCTCTCGCCGGCGAGGTGCGATGTAGCGCGGCAGTGATTCTCGGAGCCATGCAAAAGGCGACCCACTCTTGGGAGACGGCGAAACGCGCTGATTGACGCGGCGCAGTCAGGAATAGGCAGAGGGCCCAGCGACTACGCTGGTGGCAGGCCGATCTCCGGACTCGGATACGCGTTGGCATCGCACCTACCTGACGCATTTCCCCGACATCGACGGGATGCGAACAGTGAGCCACCGCCACGAAGCTGAACTGCCAGCGCGCCTTCAACCAGAGCCGGGGATCTAAATGCCACGTCTGGCCCGGATCATGGCAGCAATTGAGGAGGCTCAAGGCGACGAGCGATCGCCGACTCGCTTGTGTGAGGTCGCCTCAACTGTGATCGGGGTCGAAGGCGCCGGCGTAATGCTTATGTCCGGCCATGTGCCTCAAGGCTCGCTCTGCACCACCAATACCGTGAGCAACTTGATGGAGCAGTGGCAATACACGCTCGGAGAGGGTCCGTGTGTCGACGCCTACACCCTCGACCAGGTGGTGGTGGAACCTGATTTGGAAAAGCCGACGACACCTCGTTGGCTCGCCTTCACCCCAAGGGCCTTGGAGATGGGCGTCCGAGCCGTCTTCGGGTTCCCGTTGCACGAGAAAACGGTCCGTCTCGGCGCCCTGAACCTCTACCAGGATCGACCGGGGGCACTTGATGCAGAGCAGTTCGCCAATGCCCTAGTGCTGGCCGAGATCATCGCCCATTGGGTGATGGATGCTCAGGCGGCAGCACCTGACGGCTCCATCGCCGACCAGCTCGACTCCGACTCGGACTTCCACTACGTGGTTCAGAACGCCGCCGGGATGGTGTCCGTGCAACTCGGGGTAAGCGTGACCGAGTCGCTCCTCCGCATTCGCGCCTCTGCCTTCAGGGAAAACCGCCTCGTGAAAGACATAGCCGAGGACATCGTTTCCAGGAGGCTGCGATTCTCCTGACCTCGTATCTGGATCCTAAGATGCGAACGTTGAGTGGCGAGTCGCACGGCATCGGACTTGTGCGATGCGTCGAGTAGCCAGGAGGCACTATGGAGACGTCCCGAGACCAGGTCATCATCGACTCGTTCGTTTCGATGGCCGACAACCTCGTGGCTGACTTCGACGTCGTAGACCTGTTGACCGGTCTGGCCGACCGATGCGTCTCTGTGCTCGGGGTGTCGGCCGTCGGCGTCATGTTCGCCTCCCCCATGGAGAAGCTGCGGCCGGTTGCCTCATCGAGCGAGACCATGCGGGTGGTGGAGCTGTTCGAGCTCCAAGCACAGGAAGGTCCGTGCCTTGACGCCTACCGGACGGGTCGCCAAGTGGGCTATGAGAGGCTCCTGACCGGCACGAACCGGTGGCCGCGGTTCACGCTTGTCGCCCTTGAAGCCGGATTCGAGACCGTGCTCGCGCTGCCGCTTCGGTTGCGGGAGACGGTCATCGGCGCTCTGAACCTCTTCAGCACCGAGGAGAACACCATGGAGGATCGAGACATCATGGTCGCCCAGGGGTTCGCCGACCTGGTCACGATCAGCGTGCTCCAACACGGAGCCGCCATCGAGTCGCGGCGAGTCAACGATCAACTGACCCAAGCCCTCACGAGCCGCATCGTCATTGAGCAGGCCAAGGGGGTCGTCGCCGAGCGCGCCGGCATCGACATCGCTGATGCGTTCACCCGGCTACGGAACTACGCCCGCAGCAACGGCCTCCGGCTTGCCGATGTCGCGCAAGCGGTCATCGACAACGCCCTCGATCTGACGGTCTGGGCTCCTCCCGCAACTCGTGAGGCGACGAGAGAGCGGTCCGCTAGGGGTGACAGGCGCTAAGAACGCGCCGTGAAGCTGTCGTCTGCCTGGCAGCTTGGCGGATGCGGTGACCTGGCCCGGCCGTCAGAGAAGCTGGGCCTCCTGGAGCAGCTTGATGGCCTCGGAACCCGTCCCGAGCTCGGGGATCGTGATGGAGTTGGGCTGGAGCTGATCGAACGGGGTTTCGGGCTGTGCCGTGGTGACCCCTGAGGCGATCGGGTACTCGAAGCTGTCGCTGTGGGCGATGATCTCCTGCCCTTGGGGGGAGGTGAGAAACGCAACGAACCGCTGGGCTTCGGCCTGATGCGTCGAGGATTTCAAAATGCCCGCACCGGAGACATCGAGGACGTACCCGACGTCATGAGGCGCGAAGTGCGCGATGGCGGAGTGCATGTTGGACGCGCCGATCTGGGCACGCTCGCGGTACCAGTAGTACTGGTTGATGATGCCGATCGCGACCTGACCTCGATTGACCTCGTCCGTAACGGTCTCGTTGTCGGGATAGTTGTGGCTCCCGGCATTCGCCTTGAGAGCTTCGAGCCACTTGAGTGCGGCCGCCTGCCCGTAGGTTCTGGCGACCGAGGTCACGATAGGTTGAAAGTCGGTCTCGCTGCCGGCAATGGCGAGCTTTCCATTCCACTCAGGATCCGCCAGCTGCATGGCCGACGTCGGGAGCTGGCTCGGCTTGAGGAGGGAGGTGTTGTAGACCATGACGCTCACCCGGGCCGAGATGCCCACCCACTTCCCATCCGTCGAGTTGTACTTGGATGGCGTGTTGTCCAGGGTCGAGGGATCGATGGTCGCCAGGAGATTTTTCGAGGCCAGGTACTCGAGTGGTGGCGAATTCTCGGTGAAAAAGACGTCCGCGGGTGAGTGGGAGCCCTCGGTGACGATCTGATCGGCCAACACGTCTTCGTCGTCGAAACGGGCGTTCACCGTGATCCCGGTCTTCTCCTCGAATGCCGCCACCAATGCCTGCGTCGTCTGGACGTGTTGTCCGCTGTAGAGCGTGATGGAATCAGCCGAGGACGACCCGGCTCCTCCACTGCAGGCGCTGAGCAACATCGCTCCAAGGAGGACACTGATGCATCCGGTCAAGACGATGTGTCGTCTCACCGGGCCATTCCTGGGCAGACCTCGTTGAAGCCTGCGTCATCCTTTGCGATGGACTTGCCCACCGCATGATCGCTGCCATTCGAAATCGCCAGCGCCCAATCCGCGGCGATTCGGCGCGACAACCGCTGCGCCTGGGCATGGTCGGAGGAGTGAATCTGACTCCACGGCGCAATCTGGCTCTCGGAGTAGCCGACGGAGTGCGCATCGGAACCCGGTCCGCCCCACAGCGCCGCCATGACCTTCTTCATGAAGGCCGCGGGTGGCCGGGCCCGTCTCGAGGCACCGCTTGATGAGTTCGAGCCGCGGGCCACGAGCAACGGCACCGACGAGGGAATCGAAGTCAGCTCCACGCGGCCAGGACGCAGACGGCGGCACGTCATTGTCCACACGTCGCACCATCCGTCAGACCAGCCATGCCGCGCACCTTTCGTACCTGTATTAGGTGAGCCTAACTTTATAAATCTTAGGCAGCCCTAAGTCAAGAGGGGTGCGGGCCTCCGCCCTTGTGATCGGGCTCCGAGGAGGTAGGGAGGCCGCGCTCTTCGTGGGCATCGTGGCGGCATTCCTCGGCCAGCAGGTCCGCCAGTCGGCACTGCGCCAGGCCTGAATCGGCCTCGGCGTCGACCTCCTCCCGACGGAAAGCCACCTCAGCTGAGTGGGCGCGCTGCGACGCATCCTGCTCGGGGCAGGTCAGATCCCTGGAGACGCGTGACGGCGCCCCGGATCACCCGAGGCGCCGTCACGGGAGGAAGAGTGGACTAGAAGGCGACGATGCCTTCGCCACCGATGGCACCTGCCACCGTCACGGAGCCAATCGCTGCCAACGTTCCGTTGGGGCCGAGCCGAAATTCGTCGACGATCCCGTTCCCGCCCGTCTGCACATAGAGGTATTGACCATTGCTGGAGGTCGCGGCATCGACCGTGCCGGCGTCGGTGGTCGTCTGCCCAGCAAGGCTGAGTGCACCACCCGACGAATCGGCGTACTGAGTGACGTCAGCGCTTCCGGCGCTCGAGGCGTAGAAATATCCCTGCGCCAGGGCAACCCAGCACGTCGCGGCCTGCCCCGACCCGACCGCATCGATCGGAAGAACCGTCCCGTTGGGGCTCAGCGCAAAGGTGGCCAATGCGTTCGTTCCCGCCTCGGCAATCACCAGATGGCCCGCAGCGTCGAATGAGATGGCGAACGGCACGGCGCCGGGCTCGGCGTTCACGACCGGCGAGGGCGAGAGCAGGCCGAACCGACCCACCCCGTACACGTCGATGTCACTCCCGTTGGCCTTCGTCGTCACAATGAGTTCGGAACCATCGGGAGAAAACGCCACCTGCCCCGGTGTGTTGACGTACTGCGGCGCTGCGGTCGGGTTAAGACCCAAGGCTCGATTCGACCCGGGGAGTGCGAAGAGGTGTCCGAAGAAGTTGACGAAACCCTGAACAGAGCCGCCGTTCTCGGCATTGAGGACATACACGAGGCCGCCATGCACGGCCACGCTGACCGGGAAGGTCCCGCCTGAAATTCACGACCTGACGCAACGTGAGACGGTCGCCCCATACGGAGAAGACAGACACCGTGTTGCTGCCGGCGTTCACCGCATACAGCAGGTCGTTGCGCTGGTCATACGTGAGAGACCCTTGCGAGGCCAAGTGGTCGACGACCGAGCCGCTCAACTGGCCACCCACACCCCCCGTGGCATAGGTGCCGGCGAGCGACAGGGTCCCGCTCGGGGACCGGTCGTAGGCGACAACCTGATTGCCGGCCGTGTTGTCCGTTTGCACAAAGACAACGTTGTTGGCACCGCCGAAGAACCACGGACCCGGCGCACTCTCGGCTCCAGCGACCACGGGCGCGACCAGGGTCGACAATCCCAGTAACGCGCCGGCACCAAAGACAAGACGGGTGAATCTCTTCATTGCATCTCCTCCACGCTCAGCGGGTAGCTCACCTCTGACAGTCCTCAGCTCCCCGCGAGCGTTACGCGGCGCACGGCGATTCCGATGGCGTGTAACGCCTTCAGCTCCGACGGAGACTGCATAGTGTGCCCATAGTCGGGTGTGTCGATCAGTCACGAAGAGTGGCCGGGATGTGCGGGGACTGACGCCATGTTTCGTCAGGGCAGGACGCCTACGCTGCGCGCAGTGGACAGCGACCTCGAATTGCTCGCCCGGTTGCGTGCGGGTGACGAGGCGGCGTTTGTCACCTTGGTCGCGCGCTATCAGCAGCCCATGGTGCGCTTTGCAAGGGCGTATGTCCCGAACCGAGCCGTTGCCGAAGAAGCAGTGCAAGACACGTGGATGGGGGTCGTCAAAGGTCTCGAGACCTTTGAGGGTCGTTCGAGTTTCAAGACGTGGCTGTACCGGATCCTCATTAACCGGTCGCGCTCTGCCGGCACCCGAGAGCATCGTCATACGACCAGCGAGCCGCATCATGCCGTCGACCCGATCCGCTTCGACGGCAACGGGCAATGGGCTGACCCGGTGGAGCCATGGAATGAGGATCCGGAGGACCGCCTCGACGCTGCGACGTGGGGCCCGATCCTTCAGTCCGGACTCGAAGACTTACCCGCACGTCAACGCCAAGTGGTCATGTTGCGCGACATCGACTGCCTGTCAGCCGACGAGGTGTGCGATCTGCTCGGTCTCAGCGCGGGAAACCAGAGGATCCTCTTGCACAGGGGGAGGACCCGGTTGCGCGAGATCCTCGAATCCCAGATAGCGAAGGCCTGAACATGCTCTCGTTGCGTCGCAAGGACATCGTCTGCCAGGAAGCGGTCGAGCTGGTCACCGAGTACCTCGAAGGGATGATGCATCGTCGCGACCGGCGACGGTTCGAGACACACCTCAAGCACTGCCCCAATTGTGCCGCCTACCTCGAGCAGATCCGGATGACGATCGAGCTGACCGGGGAAATCCAACCCGATGACCTCACTCCGGAGGCCCAGGCGGAAATCACAGAGCTGTACCGACGCTGGATGACCGACTAGCAAAATCGGTCCCAGCCAGTCTTGCCGCGCCAGTATTCATGATGGTAATATAACCATTATGGTTTTAGAAACACCTGTAGCAGGAGCGGCCGCTCCTGGTGAGCTGAGCCGACGACGACGCGTGGGCGTCTTGCTGATCTGCTCCATGAGCCTGCTCATCGTCGGCATCGACGTCACCATCGTCAACGTTGCGCTGCCGTCGATCGGGAAGGACTTCCACGCGTCGCTCTCAGGGCTGCAATGGACGGTGGACGCCTACACGCTGGTGCTCGCCAGCCTGCTGATGCTCTCCGGCTCGACCGCTGACCGCCTCGGACGTCGGCGGACCTTTGTCATCGGGCTCATCACCTTCGCCGCGGGCTCGCTTCTCTGCAGCCTGGCCCCCAGCCTGGGCGCGCTCGTCGTCTTCCGCATGGTCCAAGCCGTCGGCGGGTCAATGTTGAATCCGGTGGCGATGTCGATCATTACGAACACCTTCACCATTCCCCGCGAGCGGGCCCAGGCCGTTGGTATCTGGGCCGCGGTGGTGGGCGTGTCCATGGCCTTGGGCCCCGTGGTCGGAGGGCTGCTTGTGACCTCAGTTGGGTGGCGCTCCATCTTCTGGATCAACATCCCGATCGCACTGGCAGCCGTGGTCCTTGCGCTGCGCTATATCCCCGAGTCCAAGGCCGCCGTGGCGAGAAAGGTGGACATCCCCGGACAGGTGCTCGTGATCCTGTTCCTGTCCTCCCTGACCTACGGCATCATTGAGATGCCCGAGAAGGGATGGGGATCGGTTGCCATCATGGGAGCCTTTGCCATCGCCGCTGTGTCGCTGGTGACGTTCTTGCTGTGGGAGCGCCGGGCCAGCGAACCGCTGATTGACCTGCGCTTCTTCCGTTCCGTGCCCTTCTCGTCGGCCGCTGTCATCGCCGTCGCGGCTTTCGCCGCGCTCGGTGGGTTCCTCTTTCTGAACACGCTCTATCTGCAGGACGTGCGCGGGCTCTCCGCGCTGCAGGCCGGGATCGACACCCTGCCGATGGCGGCCATGACCATGCTCCTCCCGCCGATCTCGGGGAGAATCGTCGGCCGACGCGGCGCCAGGATTCCCCTCCTCATCGCGGGCGTGGCTCTCACCGTCTCCTGCCTGATGCTCGTCGTGCTGAGCGCGACAACGCCATTCACATGGCTGTTCACGGCCTACGTGATCTTCGGGCTCGGGTTCGGGTTCGTGAACGCGCCCATTACCAATGCCGCCGTTTCGGGCATGCCCCGGGCCCAGGCCGGTGTCGCCGCAGCCATCGCCAGCACCTCGCGTCAGATCGGTTCGACGTTGGGCGTCGCCGTGGTCGGATCGTTGGTCTCTGCGTCGTTGCAAAAGGGCAACCACCTCGACTTTGCTGTCGCCAGCCGGGCCGGCTGGTGGGTCCTGGCCGGATGCGGAGCGGCTGTCTTGGTCCTCGGCCTGGTGGCGACAACGTCCTGGGCCCGGGTCACCGCACAACGCACGGCGGAGGCGATCAACCCCGAGTATCTGGAGGAGCACGTCGCATGACCAAGGTCGGTGTCCGTCGCGAGCGTGCCGCCCGCGAGGCGTGGCAGGCGATGGCTGATCTGGTGCTCGACAACCAACGCCGCCGGGAAGTCAGCGATCAGGTCGGCATGAGCTTCGGAAAGATGAGAGCACTGCGGCGCATCGCCAAGCGGCCCATGCCGATGCGGGAGCTGGCTTCTTTGCTCGGTGTTGACCCACCAAACTTGACCCCGGTGGTCGACGACCTCGAGCGCGCCGGGTTGGTCGAGCGGCAGGCTCATCCGACGGACCGGCGGGTGAAGCTCGTGGTGGCGACGGCCGAGGGCGCAGCGCTGGCGCGCCAGGCCGACGAGATCCTGGCGCGGCCGCCGGCCGGCCTCTCCGAACTGCCCGCCGATGCGCTCGAGACCCTGGTGCGGATTTTGGCGCAGGTCCGTCGAGGGCCGAACCCAGATCGCGAAGACTGACTCAGGGCTGCAGGACCCGCGCGCCGGGGACCTCGAGCTCGGATTGTCCGTGCAGGACTGCTTCGAGCACTTCCACGCCCTCCACCACCCGGGGACCGGGGCGAGAGAAGTATGCATTGGCGTCGACCGCGACGATACGACCGAGACCGGCCGCCTCAGGGCGGCTCAGGAGTGTCGGGGCCTGCGCCACCGCGCCCGCCAGGTCGAAGCCACAGGGCATGAAGACGGTCACATCGACCTGGTGGTCCGCGATCTCCTCCCAGGTGAGCCGACGGGAGCGGGCACCGGCCGCAGCGAGGACCGCGACTCCACCTGCGGCCTCCACCTGGTCGGGGACCCAGTGTCCGGCGTTGAAAGGTGGGTCCGACCACTCCAGCACGAGCACCCGCGGTCGGTCTCGTCCTCGCACCCGTCGTCGCACCGCCTCCACCCGGTCGCGCAGGCTCGCCATCAACTCGTCCGCCCTGGCGCCGGTGCCGGTGACGGCCCCCACCATCCCTATGCAGGCGATCACCTCATCGAGTCGGCCGGGGTCGAGTGAGACCACCTCCGCGTGAGCGATCGCGTCGAGCGCCTCCTCCACGGCACCTGATGGCACGGCGCAGACCCGGCAGAGGTCCTGCGCCAGGATCAGATCGGGATCGATGGCTCGAATCCGTGCATCGTCCAACGTGTAGATGGACTCGCCCGCGGCCACACGGGCGCTCACGGCAGCGTCGATCTGGAGCGCGCTCAGCGAGCCGTCGGTCGGCAGGGCCGTTCCCGAGACGATGGGCACTGCTCGCGCCTGCATCGGGAAGTCGCACTCGAAACTGACGCCGCGCAGGTGGTCACCGAGACCCAGGGCAAACACGATCTCCGTGGCGGACGGCAGGAGGGAGACGATCTTCACCCAGTCACGTTTCCACTCTTCGAGGAGGGCTCCTCGGCGAAGTCGATCTGTGGCTCGAAGGCGGCCCGCCTCGAGGCTCGGCGCAGTGCCGACAGGACCGGCCGGCCGAGGACAAAGATCAAGACGGCGCACGTCACGGCGCGGCGTCAGATCGAAGCCCAGAGAGGTGGTCAGGTCGAAAAGGATGAACCGGTGCAGGTTGGCGATGGTGCCGAGCCCCGGCACGAATGAGTACGTGGTCGTCGACCCGACGAAGGGCCAGAACCAGAAATTGATGATCAGCCCGTAGAGCAAGGCCGACACCGCGCCGTAAGTGGCCAACAGCAGCCGTTCTGGGAATCCCTTCATCGGAGGCAGGCAACCGGCACCGAAGCCGACCCACCCCGCCGCCAGCATCTGGAACGGCAACCACGGGCCCACTCCCCCGGTGATCAGTGCTGAAGCGAAAAACGCGAGGGCGCCGAGGACGAAGCCGAACCCGCGCCCGAAGACCCGCGCCGCCAGGATGAGCAGAAACCACTCGGGCTCGAAGCCATTGATGCCGGGACTTGCCACGCGCAGCGCGGCGAAGCACGCCGCGAGGATCCCGAGCAGCGCCACCGCCTTGGCGTCGATCGCGCCTTCGGACAGCTCGGCCATCACGATGGCGAGGAGGAGCGGGACGAGGCCGACGAAGATCCAGGGCGCATCGCCGCTGTGGGCGGAGTTCTGCCCCGCGGCCTGGTGGATCAGGAGCGGCCAGGCGAAGGCGGCGACGCCGAAGACCGTGGTGAGGAGCAGCAAGAAAGAGGAGCGGGAGCCGAACCGGATCGCTGGCGTCAAACGGCGGCCCGACCGCTCGCGAGGCGACTGGATCGAGACAGTCATGCCGGGACCGCTTCCCCCAGGGCCCGGCGGACTTCGTCCACCGTCAGCCACTCCTCCGGTGCCAGCACCTTGGCCACCTGAGGAGCGAAGATCGGTGAATGGCACACCACCTGGCGGGCCGGGCCGTCGGTGATGATCTGCCCGTCCGCCAGGACCACTGCCCGATCCGCCACGCGCGCGGCAAGCTCCACGTCGTGGGTGGCCAACACAATGGCGTGACCGTCCCGGGCCAGTTCACGTAGAACGTGGATGAGGCGATCCTTGCTCGGGTAGTCCAGGCCCCTGGTCGGTTCGTCGAGCAGGAGGAGGGCAGGGGACGGGGCCACCACGATGGCCAGGGCCAGCGCCAGCCGCTGGCCCTCCGATAGATCCCGGGGATGGCGATCCGGCGGCATGCCTGGCAGCACTCGGTCCAATGTCCGCATTGTCGTCCCCGTCGCCAGAGCTGACGACTTGTCCGCCGTGCGGCATTCGGCTTCCACGCTCTCTCCATAGAGAAGGAGTCCCGGGTCCTGCGGCACCAGCCCGACGTGGCGGACGAGCTCGGCAGCACGGAACGACTGGGGGTCCCGCCCATCCACCATGACCGCCCCACGAGTCGGCCGACGCATCCCGGAGAGCGTGTTCAGCAACGTCGACTTTCCCGAGCCGTTCCTGCCCATCAGTGCCAGCACCTCGCCGGGCATGATCGTGAGGTCCACGCCGTCGACCGCCACCACTCGTCCGTACGACACCGTCAGCTTCCGAACAGACGCTGCTGCAATGCGTTCCTCTGTGGCCACAAGCGGTGCCCTCTGTTGCGGAGGGTCAACCGACGCGAGCCGCTCGCGAAGCGGCGCTGCTCTGCGGCGGGCGTCGCGCACCGAGAGGGGCAGGGGTTCCCACCCGACGAGCCGGCCCAGTTCGACCAGGGGCGGCGCCACCGAGGAGGACTGCATGACGACCTCCGGGGGGCCGACAACCAGCGGCGCCCCACCACCGGGCACCAGGACCATGCGGTCGGCGAACGGCACCACGCGCTCCAACCTGTGTTCAGCCATCACCACCGTCAGGCCGAGGTCGTGCACCAGACGGGCCAACGCGCTCAAGACCTCTTCGGCTGCCGCCGGGTCGAGGGCGGACGTCGGCTCGTCGAGGACCAGCAGCCGCGGGGACGCGGTCAGCACCGCGCCGATGGCCACCCGCTGCTGCTGACCGCCCGACAGCGCGCGCAGTGACCGGTCGCGTAGGTCCTGCAGACCCAGCAGGTCGACCGCATCCTCGACTCGTCGACGCATCGCGTCAGAGGGCACCCCGAGGTTTTCCATCGTGTAGGCCAGCTCGTCCTCCACGGTCTCGGTGACGAAGCTGGCCAACGGGTTCTGCCCCACGAAGCCCACCACGTCGGCCAGATCGCGCGGTCGATTGTCCTTCGTGGTACGCCCGTCGACCGTGACCGTTCCGGCCAGCGTCCCACCGCTGAAGTGTGGGACCAGGCCGTTGATCGCTCGCAGCAGAGTCGACTTCCCCGTGCCCGTCTCTCCCACAACGACGCACAGTTCACCTTCTGGAATGCGGAGGCTCACCCGTTGCAACGTGGGGTGTACGGCCTCCGCATAGGTGAAGGACACCTGGTCGAACGTGATCATGTCGGCACGCCCGAGAGGTCCGAGCCGATCGGTTCGCGCTGTCGGCTTGGAGAAGCCGCACCTGGCTCGCCTGCTTCTGCCCCGCCGTGTACCGACGATTGCGGTACTGCATTCGGGTTCGGTGCAGCAAGGGCAGGCACCAAGGCGATCAGGATGCCGACGACCGGCAGCAACGGGATGCTCGGAAAGGCCAGCGGCGAAAACGAGATGGTAAGTCCGGGCACGTCAAACGCACCCGCTACCGACATGGCCACCAGTGCGATCAGTCCCGAGCCCGCCACGATCCATTCCGGCTGTCGCCACGGGTCGGGTCGGTAGCGCGAGCGCGCCGTGCGGCGACCCCCCACTGCCAATCCAACGCCGCACAGTACGCAAGCGATCGCGAGGACGGGAAGGCCCAATCCGAAGAGCGACCCTCCGTCAATGACGCCGTAGATCCCGACTGCCATCAGCAACAACCCGCCGACAGTGGCCCCACTGGCCAGTCGCCGGGACGTGCTCCCGACGGAGATCCGTCGTCCGTAGCCGCGGGCGTCCATGCTCGTCGCGAGCTGGAGCGAGCGGTCGAGGGCGCTCTCCAGTACCGGGACAGCCACACCACGCATGCCGCGCAACCCCTTGGTCGGAATGCCTCGCTGGCGGCGCGCCTGACGCACGATCCCGATGGATTGCACCAATTCAGGGGTGAAGGACAGTGCCACCGTGACCGCCACTCCGGTCTCGTACAAGACGGCGGGAAGCGAACGGAGGAGGCGGTACGGACTGGCCAGCGAATTCGCCGCGCCGAAACAGAGCAGGATCACGGCCAGTTGCAAACCAAGAACAAAAGCGTCGAGGACGGACTCCAGCGTCACCGGACCGCCGACGCTCACGGCGGCCGCCCACGAGGGCAGCGGCACTTGCGGCAGGGTGAAGAGCACGTGCCCGGGGACGCCGCGTTGGCCGAAGAGGATTTCAATCACGATCCTGATCGCGATGACCAAGACCCCGAGACGGAGAAAGAACGCGATGGAGCGCGACCATGGCGCGCTGCTCCGGCGGGCGGACACGACGACGCAGGCCACCACTCCGATCAGAGCCAGGAGGAACGGGTTGTTCGTGCGCATGGCACAGATCGCCAATCCGGCCGCCCACACCCACCACGCCACCGGGTGCAAGCAGCGGCGCCTGGGAACGGCGGACCGGGTCATTCCTCCGCCGGTCGACGCCGCCAGCGGAAGAGAGCGAACGCGCCCAGCGCGGCGACGACGACAGCGACCAAAATGACCGGGAGGAGGTTGCTCGAAGTGCCTCCGCCGGAATTCTCATGAGAAGACGGGCTCGCGACGGCGCTCCGGTGCGCATCGGACGAACCGTGGGCCCCGCCGCCGGACCCGTTCGATGTACCGGAGGGAAGCGTGGTGGTCGTCTTCCCCGAAGCCGCCGTCGTGGTGGTCGTCGCGGCGCTGTCGAACTTCGACCGGGTGCTCAGCGGGGTGCTGGTCGAGGTGGCGACCCCGGGGCCGGGGACCGTCCCGGCGGTTGGCGGCGTCACGGAGGCCGCCGCGGGGGCGGACACGGTCGTCGTCGTCGCAGCAGAAGACGTCTGCGGCGGGGGCACCTCGGTGGACGCGTTGCAGATCTGCGCGTACGACGGCGCCGCCACGGGCGGCGGATCGCTGTCAGTGTCCGGCTCGTTGAGCTGGAATTCCCAACCCTCTACGTCATCGGGCGGACTCGAGACCGACTGCTCTGCCGGACCGTCATTGCCGTAGACCCAGGCTCCGGTCGACCCGTGCCAGTACGACCAGTAGTCGTAGTTGCCGTTGCCGACACTCTGGCCGCAATTCTGGACCCCGTTGGCCGGATAGTCGTCAATGGCACAGAGCAGGCCTGAACTGGCGTAGGCAACGTTGGAGGACCCAACCGCAGCTGCCAGCGCATCGGCGTCGTGCCGCGTTCGACGCCACGGGAACACACTTCGACATTGTTGACATCGACGACCCGTTCCCGAAGTCGACGACAACGGCGACGTAGACGTCGTTGCCGACCGAGTCCGCCGACGCGATGGCCATCTTGAGCGGGACCAGGGCCCCGGGCCCAGCGGGAGCGAGCGCCGCGGCTGCAGCGCCCACGAAAAGCCCCCACATGAGCACCCGGGCCCGGGCTCCGGTGTGGCGCACCCTACGAGGAGCTGCCTGATCCGCCCACCGCACTGGTGCCGCTGAGCGAAGCGGCCGAACCCGAGAAGAGGGCATCGCCGTAGTTGAAGATCCCGCCGTCGGAGGCAATGAGCCAGTAGCCACCACCGTCACGCGTCGGGGCCACGCCGACGATCGGCTTGTTCAACTTGATGCCGCCGGTCGAGCCCTGGAACACGGCGTCGCCGTAGCTGAAGATCCCTCCGTCGGAGGCCACCAGCCAGTAGCCCCCGCCATCGGGCGTGGCCGCCATGCCCACGATGGGCTTGTTCAAGGGCTGGCCGCCACGGGAGCCGAAGAAGGCCGCGTCGCCGTAGCTGAAGATCCCTCCGTCGGAGGCCACCAGCCAGTAGCCGCCGCCATCGGGCGTGGCCGCCATGCCCACGATCGGCCTGTTCAAGGGCTGGCCGCCGCGGGAGCCGAAGAAGGCCGCGTCGCCGTAGCTGAAGATCCCTCCGTCGGAGGCCACCAGCCAGTAGCCGCCGCCATCGGGCGTGGCCGCCATGCCGACGATCGGCTTGTTCAAGGGCTGGCCGCCACGGGAGCCGAGGAACGCGGCATCGCCCGAGTTGAAGATGCCCCCATCGGAAGCCACGAGCCAGTAGCCGAGGCCGTTCAACGTCGATGCCATGCCCACGATCGGCTTGTTGAGAGCGAGGCCGGCAATCGGCGACCCGTAGGTCTTGGCCGAACCGAACGGGTGGACGGCACCGTTGGCCGTCGCGACCCAGTACGAATTCGTCGGCCCGAACCCGTAGATCAGGCCGGCCAGGACCGGCACGTCCTGATTGGTGGCGAGCAGGTTCCCCGAGGTGTTGTCCTGGTAGCCGAGTGCTCCAGCGTCAGTGCCGGATGTCACCACGAAGGACAAGAGCGTGCTGACCGGCGAATGTCCCGAGCTGGTGAAAGTGGAGCTCGTCGGTGAGAGACCGAGTGCCTGGAGAGCCTGGATCACCAGCCCGGTCGACTGTGAGTCGGTCTGCTGAGGCTGGGCGGCGGAATTCGGCTCGTAGCTCCATCCTCCGTCGGCGTCCTGCCCCGCGGTGTAGTAGTTGAGCGCGCTGGCCCTGACGCCCGATGACAGCGCGCCCTGGGCCGAGAGACCCTGGAGGACCACAGAGGTGGTCTGATTGTCCGGACCCGTGCCCGCGCTGGGATCCTCCGTGCATCCCCCTCCGACGGCCTGGTTGGGCACGGTCCAGCCGCCGCTGGCACACTGCTGGCCGGTGAGCCAGCTGACGGCCGCCGCGTCAGCCGTCTGCCCGACCGCCTTGAGCGCGGAGAAGACGAGGCCTTGGTCGAACGTGCCGGCGTCGTACGCGGCCAACTGCTGCTCCGTCCCGAACAGCCCGGCATCTGGTCCCGAGGTCTGCTCGGTGGCCAGCAACCGCGCCACCAGGTTGGTCCCTCCGAAGTTGGTCGGGTCGGCGCCCATGGAGTGCGCATCGAGGATCAGGTTGGCCAGCCGGCCCGGCCCGTCGGCATTTTCAGCGGTGATGTAGGCGCTGGCGTTGGTTTCCATGTAGTTCAACGCCGCCTGTGCCCCTACCGTGTCGACGTGAGCCGCGGCCAGGGCCAGAATCGCGGCGGACGTCGTCGAGAGAGACCCGCCGATACTCCCGTCGGCGGCCTGCTGGCCGGCGATCCACTTTGCCGCCGATTGCGCTGCGGCGAACTGGGGGATCTGGGGCGGCACGGTTGCGGCGCCCGCAACCGAGGTCATGGTGGCCGACGCCAGCAGCGTCGCCGAACCGATGGCAGAAGCACCCAGGAGGGTGCGGCGGATGATGTGCACAGTTCTCGCTTCCCGGACTTACGACCCGGAAACTCCGCACCAGCGGGGCCACACCGAATCCCAGTCCTTGTGTCTCGACGGTGGGATTACTCCTGACCTTGAGGTATCCCGGCTCATGGTGTCGCCTTTGACGACCCACCATTCACGGTTGCGGACCAGCGCCGGAGTCTCACCGGCTTCCCCTCGCGGGCAGTACTGCTCTTGATGGGCGAACGGTACCACGGCGGAGTCCGTTGCCCAGCTTGCCGACGTGAGCAGCGCCGTCATGCGAGGAACGAGGATGAGTCGGGAGGCGGCCGGGAGGCGGCCCGCCCACCGCGGGCGGCGACTGCAGGCGCGCTGGCCCCGGTCTCCCGGGAGGCTCTCGTCGATCCCGCTTGACGGGGCGACGACGCGGTGTTGACGTTGCGCCATTGGCCGCGGGAGCGTGACGGATATGGCAATGGGAAATCGACCGGAGGTGAAGACGGCGCCGGCACCGATCGTGGCCTTGGACGTGTCGCTGCTGGCAGCGCAATTCGCCACCGCCCTCGCCCGGGTGCCGTTCCGCAGTCCCTTTGCCGGTCATTCGTCGCGGCTCTCCAACCTGGGCGTCACCGTCACCCGGGAGGTCATCCGAGCCTTCATGGGGTATTCCTCGTCGTTGCGCATCCCGGAATTCCGTTCGCTCGAGTTGGTGTTGGACGACATCTGCAAAGTGATCATGCCCCCCATCGTCCGCTCCCTCGACGTCGAGGGTCGCCCGGCCGAATTCGGCGGCGTTCCGGGGATCCTCTACGTACCGCGCCACCAGGCGCCCGAGGGGGTCGTGCTCTACCTGCACGGAGGCGGGTACATCGGCACTTCGCCGAACATGTACGCGTTTTTCACCGCGCAGGTGTGCCGGCAGGCCGGGTGCGCCGTCTTCGTCGCCGACTACCGCCTGGCCCCGGAGTTCCCCTACCCGGCCGCAGCGGAGGACGCCTCCGCCATCTACGCGGAACTGATCGGTCGTGGCATCCCTCACGAGCGCATCTTCCTCGCCGGCGACTCGGGCGGCGGCGGGCTGGCCAACACCGTTCTCCTCGAAGACCCCGAACGGATCAGACCTGTACGGCCGGCGGGTCTCTTGCTCTTCTCGCCCGAGGTCGACCTCCGCCTCGACGAGGACTCGGTGACGGAGAACGCCGACCACGACATTTTGCCGTGGAACATCCCCACCTCGGCGTACCTGCACGGCGCCGACGTCACCAGCAGCGCGGTCGCGCCCCTGAACGCGGATCTGAGCGGGTTCCCCCCGACATGTGTCACCTGGGGCGGCGACGAGATGTTCCGCGACCCCATACGGCGCTACGTCGACCGTCTCCGTTCCGCTGGGGTGCCCACGGACGCACAGGAGTTCGACGGGATGTTCCACGTCTTCGAGATCCTGATGCCTTGGGCCGTCGACAGCCGAGAGGTGTTCGCACACGTCCGCCGCTTCATCCACCGCGTCCTGGCGGACGCGCCGCCCCTCGACGACCTCGACCTGTCGGGGGCGCTCGGTCTGGGCCGCTGATCAGACCCGGCCGAGACCGTCGGCCACCTTGCGCAAGTCTCTCCGGAAGTCGGGATGTGCAATGTCGACCAGCAAGTGTGCACGCTCGCGCACAGTGCGACCGGTGAGCTCCGCCGCGCCGTATTCAGTGATCACGACGCCGGTGTGGTGGCGCGGCGTGGAGACGACCGATCCCTCGGGAGGGATGCCCGCGATGCGGGAAATCTCGGCGCCGTCGCGTACGGCCGTCGAACGCAGGCAGATGAGCGAGTGGGCGTCCAAGTGCAACTCGGCCCCGGCCACGAAGTCCTCGTGCCCACCGACGCCGGAGATCTGGAGGCCGTCGATGCTGTCGGCCATCACTTGGCCGTAGAGGTCCACCGAGAGTGCGCCGTTGATGGAGACGAGGTTGGCGTTGTTTGAGATGATCGTCGGGTCGTTGATCGTGTCGACGGGGAGGAACGCCACCTCGTCGTTCCCATCGAGCCACTGGTACAGCTCGGTCACGCCGAGCGCGAACGTGGTCACCGACACCCCGTCGAATACCCCTTTGGCGTCGTTGGTCACCTTCCCGGCCTGATGCAGCCGCATGAGGCCGGTGGTGAACATCTCGGAATGGACGCCGAACCCGCCGAGCGGCCCGCGCGCCAGATCCGCCGCCACGATGTTGGGGATGGCGCCGATGCCCGTCTGCAGCGTGGACCCTTCCTGGACGTAGGCAAGCGCGTGGCGCGCGATGGCCGCGTCCACTTCGTCCGTGGGCGCGTCGGTGAGGGCGAAGGGTGCGCCATCGGACTCGACGAGGACGTCGATCACGTCCAGTGGAATGGTGTTGTCGTAGGTGGGCTGCAGGCTCTTGGTGCGGGGAAGGTGCGGATTGACCTCCACGATGAGCAGCCTGTCGGGGTCACGCCCGGCGCGCAGCAGCTCATCGCGCGTGCCGCCAAGGTGGAGGGAGAGGTTGACGGTGCCGCGTTCGTCGGGCGGAGCCGCCTGCGCCACCATCACGCGGGGAGCGAACCGGGCCATGATCGGACCCATCTGCCGGAAGCCCCCGGGCACCAGCTCCACGCGGTGGCCTTGGGAGTGGTGGAGCCGCTCCGCCGGCCCGAAGAATCCACAGCGGTAACTCACTCCGGGCTTGGTGAAGACGTCGTACAGATTGAGACACAGGGCACCTCCGATCTGCAGGTCCTCCCAGTCGGTCCGGGATCCCAGCGCGGTCAGCAATCCGTCGGGGATTCCCGGGCCGAGCCCGAAACCGATCCGATCGACCGGCCGGACCAGGGCAACGGCCTCCTCCATGGTGTGGCCAATCGGCATGGACTCCACTCTCACATCAGAGCACGCCGTGATCACGGAGTTCCTCACTGGCCCCCGCTGCCGGCAGGCAATCCATGACTTTCGGCCCTACCCCTCCCCGGGGGGGGAAACCAGAATCACTAGGACACCCTCCTCTTCCCAGACAACGGTGCTTGGAGAATGGCGGCCACCCCCCTCGGTCGCCATTTTCCAATTCCGGAGTTCTTTCGTTCCCTCGCCTTGGGACCTTCGGCCCTGCCGTCAGTCAGCGGGCCGGCGCATGCTTCATCGAAACCCCGCAAGGCGGCCTGAGGGAACAGCAAAGCAAAGAGGGGTTCGGTGAGCAGCGAGCTGCCGCACGGAGCCGTCGACACGGCTCGGACTGCACCGGTTCACGTTCTGTGTTCGATCGCCTTTGGGTCGTCACTGCGGCGGGACCGCGAGTTCGTCAGCCTCAGCCGATTCCCACGGCGACTCCGGCGTCGTCGACCCGATCTCGCGACAGACTCGGCGCCACTGCCGTCGGGCAACCGGGCGTCGAGGATTGCGACATCGGGCTTCGCTTCTGCACCGTCCGGTCTCACGGCTGACAGCCTGCCAGGAGCGGTCACGCCGCACCTCGATAAGCTCACCGCAGCGCGGTACGGATCAATGACGCACCGCAGTGCGTCCGGCACGCAATTGCCGGCGAAGGCCCAACCCCGAGATGGAGGGTGTAGAGGAATGACCGCGGAACAGCCATCGGGCACGGGCAGGATCGTCGTCGGCTTCGACGGCGCCGACTCCTCGACCGACGCCCTTGCCTGGGCGGTCCGCCAGGCCATCCTCACCGGCAGCGCGCTCGAGGTCATGATGACCTGGGTGTGGCCGAGCAGCTACGGCTGGTCCGTACCGATCCCCGATGATTTCGATCCCGAATCCGGTGTCCGCAAGGTGCTCGAAAGCACCGTTGCCGGAATCCTGGCCGAACATCCCGACCTCAAGGTGGAACCCCGGTTGGTCAATGAGCATCCGGCGCCCGCCCTCGTCGAGGCCTCCAACGGTGCGGACCTGCTCGTGGTCGGCAGCCGCGGCCACGGTGAGTTCGTCGGCATGCTGATCGGCTCGGTCAGCGAGTACTGCGTCACCAACGCCCACTGTCCCGTCCTCGTGCACCGCGTACCGGGCTGAATCACTGCACCACTCGACACTCCGGGCGGGTGCCCCTTCACGCTCGTGACTCTCCACGCGTCGTGTCAATGGCGCGCCTGCGTGCCGTGCCATCCGTGTGCAGCTGGGCGAGCCCGGGGCCGCCGTACGTCGGCGCAGGCGAGTCACCGCGCCGTCCGAGTCAGCGCGCCGAGCGTCGCCTGCACCGACGACGTCAGTGCCGCCGCGTCGTAACCGCCTTCGAGGAAGAGGGCCAGGCGCCCGGGACGGGACGCAAACTCGCGGACGATGCGCGCCAGCTCGGCGAAGTCCCCACTCGAGAGCTCCAGGTCGCTGAGGGGGTCGTCCCGGTGGGCGTCAAACCCGCAGGACACCAGGACCCAGTCCGGCTCGAATTCCTCAATGCTTTGGCGTGCCTCCTCGTCGAGGGCGGCCCGCACCACGTCGCCGGTCGCCCCGGGTGGCAGCGGGCAGTTGAGGGTCAGTCCCGGCGCAGCCGCACCGCCGACCTCGTCGGGACGGCCCGTCCCCGGATAGAGCGGATGTTGATGGGTCGAGACGTACAGCACAGCGGGGTCGTCCCAGAAGATGTCCTGGGTGCCGTTCCCGTGGTGCACGTCCCAGTCGACAATGAGCACGCGCTCGCCGAGCGCCGTGCGCGCCGCGGCGGCGACGGCAACGTTGTTGATGAGACAGAAGCCCATCGCACGGTCACCGGTGGCGTGGTGGCCCGGCGGGCGGACCGGGACGAAGGCGACGCCCTCCCCGCGCTCCTCCAGCGCGCGCAGGGCGGCCAGGCCTGCCCCCGCGGCGCGGCGGGCCGCCGTCCACGAGTCCGCCGACGCGTAGGTGTCGGCATCGATGTCGCCGCCTCCCTCGGCGCAGAGCGCGGCGAGCCGGGCGAGGTACTCCGGGTCATGCACGCGCGCCAGCTCGTCCATCGACGCCTCGTCGAACACCGGCGCGACGATCTCCTGATCGGGCCCGAGTGCGCGCACACCCTCCATGACGGCCACAAGGCGGGATGGCCGTTCGGGATGGCGGGGACCGCCGTCGTGTTCCGTCAGGCCGGACGGCCCGGCGACGACGAGCGTCGTCACCCGGAGACAGCCACGGGCTGACACCGCGGCGCGCCGTCGGCACGCGGAGCGACAAGCGAAGCGAAGGGCAGGGCGGTCATCGGTCTCCTCGTCGTATGCATCGTACGGCCACCGCCCGCGGCCGGCCCGTCTGATCGGCGCTCGCCCTACGCTGACCAATGATGGTGGACGTCATGCCGGCGTGGGTTGTCGACCAGCCGGGCCCCGTCGACGACGAGCGGCACCCACTGGTGCGGGTGGAGAGGCCCGTCCCCGAGCCCGGGCCGGGCGAGGTCCGCGTGCGGGTGCGGACGTGCGGTGTGTGCCGGACGGACCTCCACCTCACCGAGGGTGACCTGGTGCCGCGCCGCCCGCGGGTGACGCCGGGTCACGAGGTCGTCGGGGTGGTCGATCGACTCGGTTCCGGCACCACACGCTGGCGAGAGGGTGACCGCATCGGGGTGCCCTGGCTGGCCCACACCTGCGGCATATGCCGTTTCTGTCTCTCCGGCCGCGAGAACCTGTGCCTCAGACCACGCTTCACCGGCTGGGACCTCGACGGGGGGTATGCGGCGTACACCGTGGTGGACGAGGCCTACGCCTACGCGCTCCCCGACGCATTCGATGACGTGGAGGTGGCGCCGCTCCTCTGCGCCGGAATCATCGGCTACCGCGCCCTGCTGCGGGCCAACCTTCCCGAGGGAGGCCGGCTCGGGATCTACGGCTTCGGTGGATCCGCCCACCTCACGGCCCAGGTGGCGCTGGCCCGCGGTGCCCGCGTGCACGTCATGACCCGCTCACCGGAGGCGCAACGGCTGGCCCTCGAGCTCGGCGTCGCCAGCGTCGGGGGCGCTGACGCCGCACCGCCCGAGCCACTCGACTCGGCCATCCTTTTCGCACCGGTCGGCACCCTCGTCCCGCCCGCTTTGGCGGCCCTGGACCGGGGCGGCACACTGGCTGTCGCCGGCATCTACCTCAGCGACATCCCCGCCCTCAACTACCAGGAGCACCTCTTCGAGGAGCGAGCGCTCCAGAGCGTGACCGCCAACACCCGGCGTGACGGCGAGGAGTTCCTGGCCGAGGCCGCACGGATCGGCCTACGCGTTTCGGCCGTCCCCTACCCGATGGACCGCGCCGACGCCGCTCTGCGCGACCTGCGCGACGACCGGGTCAACGGTGCCGCAGTCCTCGTGATCTGACGGGACAGCTCAGGGTATCAACCGGGATTGCAGACGAGACTCCAGCCTAGGAGAGGGACGAGCTCAATCAGCGTCTGAACAGGCGAAACGGCTCCGGAAAACAAAAGCGCCGACGGTGCCCCAGTCGATTCACGCAAAGCGCTGTCACAGGGCCCTTGGCGATAGGTCCTGGAGCTTTCGACTGGGGCACGCACGCCGGCAGTGCGATCAGGCGGTAGATCGCTAGGGCCATTATTCCCTAACCGCGGGCCGGTAAACACAGAATTCCGGAAAAATGTCGAAGCGTTTAGATGACGGGTTCCACCTGATCAGCGGCCATGAGCACGGCCAGCAGCTCTTGATCCCGCTGATACGACAGCAGACCGGCTGCAGGGTCGAGGTCCAGCCAACGCAACGCGTCGACCTCCTCGTTGGGGCTGAAGAACCCCCCGGTGGCCGCCATGATCCAGTAGGCCACCGTCTTCTGCCGACCCTTGCGGTCGACGTATTCCGTATGGCCGATGAAGCGCAGGAGATCGCAGGTCATGCCTGTCTCTTCTCGCACTTCGCGCAACGCGGCGATCTCGAGGGTCTCCCCTGGCTCGAGCTTCCCCTTGGGGAAGGACCAGTCGTGCTGCACCGGGCGGTGCACGACCACGATCTGCAAGAGCCCGCTGTGGCGGCGCACGACCAGCCCGCCTGCCGCCTGGACGACATCTGTTTGGGAAGGGAGCTCGGCCGTCATTGATCGTCGCGCCACTGGTTCGAAGGTTACCGTCGCGCTCCCGCCCAGTCGCGGCAATCGGGCTCGCCCCGGAAACTCCATGAGGACCCGCTGTAGCCTGAGCGACGTGTCCGAGTCCACGCCAGACGAGGCCGGCGAGAGCGACCCGGTCGAGATCGAGTGGCAGTTCGATGCTCTCGACCTGCGGCCGGTGGAGCGGTGGCTGGCCACGCTCCCCACTCTCGCTATCGAGACCGGCGACGGCGGGACGATCACCGCGCTGGCCCGCCCGCCGCGGCGGCTGGTCGACTCCTATCGCGACAGCGACGACTGGCGAATCGCCCGCGCCGGTTTCGTCGTGCGCACCCGGCGGCGCGGGCGCCACGACGAGATCACCCTCAAGGACACGCGTCCCGCGGAGGGCAGCGGTCTGCGTCAACGCCTGGAGGTCACCGAAGTGCTGCCCGCGGCCGGGCTCGACGCGCTGGGGGCCGACGGGCCGGTCGGCCGCCGGCTCCGTGCCATTGTCGGCTCGCGCCGGCTGCGCGAGGTGCTGCAGGTGCGCACCCGGCGGCGCCCCTTCGCGTTGCGGGTCGGCGGGATCGACGTGGCGGAGATCGCACTCGACGACACAATGATCGTGGTCGGCACCGGGCAGCGCCCCATGCAGCTGCGGCGGGTCGAGGTCGAGGTCCAACCCGACTGGCTCGAGGCGCTCGAGCCGATCGTGGAGCAACTGCGCATCACGTGCGGGCTCCAACCGGCGAGTCTGTCCAAGTTCGAAGCCGGGCTGTTGGCTCTCGGCGAGGAGCTCCCGGGCACACCGCACCTCGGACCGACCGACATCTCTGCCACGTCCACCATGGGGGAGCTCGCCTTCGCCGTGCTCCGGCGCCAGCTCGCCGTGCTGCGGGCCAAGGAGCCCGGCACGCGGCTGGGCGAGGATCCCGAAGAGCTGCACGACATGCGGGTGGCGACGCGTCGCCTGCGGGCCGCCCTCTCGCTGTTCAAAGGCGTGCTCCCGGTCCGGGCCCAGATGTTCCGGGAGGAACTCGGTTGGCTGGCCCGGCTGCTCGGCGCCGTACGCGACCTCGACGTGCAGTTGGAGGGCCTGGCGGACATGTCCACGCGCGACGTCGACGCGGCGATCGGCCCCGCGCACGTCAGCAGCGGCCCCTTCGCCGAATTGGCGGCGCTGCTCGGACGCGAGCGCGAGGCGGCCCGCACCGACCTGTTGAACGGGCTCGACTCGGTCCGCTGGGACCGCATGGCCAAGGGCCTGACGGCCATGGCGCAGCAGGGGCCGGCGCGTCGCTCGCTCGCCACCCGGGTGCCGGCCGAAATCGGCTTGCCCGAATTGGTGCTGGCGCGTCACCACAAGGTTCGCAAGGCGGCGACGCGGGCGAAGCGGACCGGAGCCGTGCCGGATTTCCACGCCTTGCGCATCCGCTGCAAGCGACTCCGCTACGCCCTCGAGTTCAGCAGCGAGGTGTACGGAGGGAAGACGACCCGCTTCGTGCGCACGCTCACCGTGCTCCAGGACGGGCTCGGCGAGATGCAGGACGCCGAGGTGGCGTCGCTGCAGTTGGCCGCCCTGGCCACGGGGGACGCCCACTTGCCCGCTGCCACCATCTTCATGATGGGCGGTGTCGCCGAACGGCACCGGCGCGAGGTGAAGCGGCTGCTCAAACGGCTTCCCGATGAGCTGCCCCGCACCGAAGGGCGGGCCTGGCGAGAGCTGCGCGATCTCATCGAACGCCGCCGGGCGGAGGCGGAGGCGGCGCGGCCGCCGGTCCGCACCGCGCTGCGCGCCCTGCCCGGGCCGCAACCCGAGGACGAGGCCGCTGCCACCCCGGCACCCGCCGCCAAGGAGACCATCCATCCTGCCGGGATGCCGAGCCTTACTGCCCTGCCGATAGCGCCGACGCAGCCAGGCCAGTCGAGCGAGCCGAGTCAGTCAGGCCGGTCAGGCCAGGGGGAATGAGCTCCCGTCGTTCCCCATGACGACGCGGGGATGCTCCGTGACGATGAAGTGCAGCTTGTCCGTGTCGAGAAAATTGCTGATGTCAGTCCAGATGTCGGGGAAGTCAGGCTCGGCCATGTGGGCCCGGTAGGCGTCCATGTTCTCGAACCACTGGACCGTCACCCCGTCGAACCCGGCGTCGTCGTCGCCGCTGTAATCGTCGAGCGGCCGTGGGTGCTGCTCGTAACGCACCACGTGGCTCCCGCTCTTGCTTCCTTTGATCAGCGGGCCGTGCACCTCCTGCCAGTAGGCGTGAAACTCGGCGGGGGTGAGACCGTCCTTGCGGCGCAGCAGGCATGTGAGCCTGACCATGGAACCTCCTGTCCGGTGTGGCGCCGGAACGATCGACCCGGCCGGCGCTCCCGCAGGCTATCGGCGGTCCCGGGAGATCGAGGGGAGGGCGAGAGTCAGGCCCGAGCCCGAGCCGCTCGTGCAGGCGCCGACGGAGACGCCCCCCAGCGAGACCGGCGGCGTGCTGACCGGGAGCGGCGAGGCCGGGAGCGGCACCCTCACCGTGGTCGTGCAGGTGGTGCTGGTCGAGGTCGTCGTGGTCGGAGCACTTGACGCGCTGCCCGTCGGGGCCGGCCCCCTTGCGCCGGCCGAAGCCTTCACGGACAGGCTCGCACGCCCGGTAGGGAGCTGCTCCCTCCTGCGAGGGGAAGCGCGGGGAGCGAGGGCGACGCCGTTGAGGAGTGCGGCAATCCCGCTCGGGCCGGGGAGCACGGTGCTGGTGCCACCGAGGTCACCGAGGTCACCGAGGCCAGCGAGGCCGGGAACCTCCGGAAGCGCCGGCAGGCCCGGCGCCGGGAGACCGCCGGCGGGCATGGGCTGGGGCGTGATCGTCATGAGCGAGCCCAGGTCCGCCAGCGTCCCCGTCACGCCGGTGATGACACCGATCACGCCCGGGCCGGATCCCCCGAGAGGGTCACCGTCGTCTCCGGCCGCCCCTGCTCGGGACGGGGTTCCGCCACCCCGTCTCGAGCAGTGCGCAGCACCGGTTCCCGCGGCATCTGCCTCTCCCGCCAGCTCCTCCAAAGTTCCCTCCTGCGCCGTCCCGCCGTCGGCGGGCGCATGGGAAACACCCCGGCCCCGCTGCGTCACTGGTCGCTCGAGCGGTCGAGTGCGAGTGAACGCCGGGCCGGCCCCCGAGACCGGAGGGGGAACGGAGGAGGTCCCGAAGGCCGGGCCCGGTGGCGGTCCGCCCTGCGATCCGAGGGAAATCGGTTCGGATGGCTCATGAGTCATCTCGCTGGCGGTTTGGGAGAAGGGAGGGAGGGAGGGAGGGAGGGAGGGAGGGAGGGAGGGGAGGGAGGGAGGCGGCGCCGGCCGACGAGCAGCAGACCGGCCAGGCCCATCCCCGCCGTCGAGATGATGGGGAGCGTCCCCGCCCCGGCACTCGCCGGTGGGCACGCTCGTCACGTCCGGCGCCGTCGGCCGCCGGCCCCACCGCGGCGATCCTGATCCGACCCCTCATCCCATGCCCCTGACCGTCCCTCCCCGACACGGGGAGCTCCTCTGCCTTCGTGGAAGAAACGGGGCATCCGGGCGAACCTTGCGCCGAGCTGCGCACAATTCGCGGTGCGCCACCCCTGTGCGGGGCGTCTGCCGTGGACCACGCCTCGGGGCAGGTCAGCGAGGGGGCGCCGGGTCGTCCCGTACTGTTCCGGGCATGCCCGCGTCCCACGTCGTGCTGCTCCTGCTGGCGGGGCTGGGCGCCGGCATCTTCAACGGCGTGGCGGGCGGAGGGAGCCTGATCTCGTTCCCGATCCTGCTGGCACTCGGTTACCCGGCCCTGACGGCCAACATCACCAACACCATCGGGATCTGGCCCGGCTATGTGGCCTCGGCGGCCGGCTTTCGCCGCGAGATCGGCGACCAGTCCCGTCGCCTCCTGGAGCTGACCCCGGTCGCCGTGCTGGGCGGCGTGACCGGCGCGCTGCTTCTCCTGACGACCTCCACGGCGACCTTCGACGACGTCGTGCCCTGGCTCGTCCTGGGGGCCGCCGCTCTGTTCGCCGCCCAACCGGTGCTGCGGCGGGCCCTGGACCGTGGCGCCGCGCACCCCCGCACGCGGCCCGTCCTCCTGGTGGTGGGGGTGTTCGCCGCCTCGGTCTACGGCGGGTACTTCGGCGCCGCCATGGGCGTGATGTTCCTCGCCGTCCTGGGCCTGGCCCTCCCCCTCTCGCTCGCCCACACCAGCGGGCTGCGCGCCGTGCTCTCCATGATCGTCAACGGCATCGCCGCCGTGGTCTTCCTCATTCACGGAGGCCTCGCCTGGGAGGCGGTGGGCTTGTTGGCCGCCGGCAGCCTCGTCGGTGGCTACGCCGGCGCGCGCCTGGCCCTCGCCCTTCCCGCGCCTGCGCTGCGCGTGGTGGTCATCGTCATCGGGGTGGGCACGGCGGTGAAGCTGCTGCTCTGATCAGTCGACCGCCAGCGGGTAGGTGCCGGCCACGGCGCGCGCCAGCTCGCGGCGCGCCGCCCGTCGGGCTTCGTCGGCGACGTCCGGCGCGATCGGCACCAGGCGCACGCGCGTGCCCGGAGCGCACTGGCCGAGCAGCCCGTGGTCGGCGGCCGCCACCACCGCCAGCACGGGATAGCCACCGAGCGTGGCGTGATCGGGCATGAGAATGACCGGATCGCCGTCGGGCGGGACCTGCACCGCACCCGTGACGACTCCCTGGGAGTCCAGCGCTCCTCGAGCGGGCCCGTCCCGCAGCGCCACCACCCCCGCCTCGGCCCGCAGACGGATCCCGACGCGGTTGGACTCGGGCTGCACCACGAAGACCGCCGCCGCCAGCCGGGTCAGCGCCGCGGCCCCGAACTGCTCGGCGTGCGGCCCGGGCAGGACGCGCAGCTGGACCACCGACGACGTCTCGATGGCGGTGGCGCCACCGGCCGCCAGATGGTCCCCGAGCGGAGGCGCCCAGGCTCCCGCCTGCACCACGGCGCCCACCACGAGCGGCCCGGCGCCGAGCCCGGTCAGCTCGTCCGTCGCGGTGCTGCCGAACCACTCGGGGCCGAGGAAGCCACCGGCCACCGCCAGGTAGCTGCGGCAGCCGCCGTGCTGGCGGCCGATTTCGAGCACCTGGCCCGCGACCACGGGCAGGACCTGTCCGGCCGGCTCCGCGGTGCCGTCGACGCGGACGTCCGGCGTGGCGCCCACGACCGCCACGTGGCAGTCGCCGAGGCAGCGCAGGCGGGTCCCGCCCCCCGTGAGCTCCAGCGTGCCGGCCCCGGTCCCGTTGCCGGCCAACCGGTTGGCCAGATCGAACGACACCGGATCGGCCGGACCCGCGGCGGGGACACCGACCGCGGCCACGGCCCGGCGCCCGCCGTCCTGGACCACGGCGCGCAGCCCGGGCGCCACGACCTCGAACACGGCCCGGGCACCGGACGGCGGGGACCACGGCGGTGGCGCCACCGGCTCCGGTTCGGCCGGGTCGCCCACGCCGGCCACGGTGAATTGGACGCGGTCCCCCGGCGCGAGAACGGCGTAGGGCGGGCGCTCGGGCGTGAACAGCGGGAAGCCGGTACGCCCGATCAGATGCCAGCCCCCCGGTGACGCGGTGGGGTACACGGCGGCGTGGCCGTTGGCGATCGCCACCGACCCGGCCGGAACGACGGGACGCGGCCGGCGGCGGCGAGGCACCCGGTCCAGCGGGCCCGGCAGGCCCGCCAGGTAGGCGAACCCGGGGGAGAATCCCACCACGGCGGCGGTCAGCGGCCGTGCCGTGAGCAGCGCCACCACCTCCGCGGGTCCGACGCCGGCGAGCGCGGCCACCTCGTCGAGATCGGGGCCGTCGAAGTGGCAGGGGATGGAGACGAGCCGGCTCCGGGCGGCCTGGTGCTCGGCGGTGGCGCGTCGGGCCGGCCCGGCGCTGCGCCGCGTCGGCGAGAGACAGGAACGGCTGCAGCTCCGCGTCGGCATCGGTTGCGTGCACCATCACGCTGGCGGATCCCCCCACCACCTCGGCCGCGCCAGCCAACGCCGCGCTCGAGCTCCCTCGCCACCACCCGGGCCGCCGCGGCATCGGCGACCCCGATCAGGAAGGCGCGGTCACCGAGGAGCCGAACCTCCCCGACGGGGATGGACGGGGTCATGCACGCGCCGGCGCGACCACATCGATCCCGACGTCAGCCATGGTTCGGCGGACGGCGGTCGCAATGGCGACGGCCCCGGGGGAGTCGCCGTGGATGCAGAGCGTGTCCACCCAGAGCGTCAGCAGCGACCCGTCGTCGGCGACTACCGCGCCGCGAGCCAGGCTGAGTGCCTGGGCCGCGGCCGCCCCCGGCCCGGCCACGACAGCGCCGGCCTCGGCTCGGCTGACCAGCCCGCCGTCGGGTCGGTAGGCCCGGTCGCAGAAGCCCTCCTCGCAGGCGGGCATGCCGTCGCGGAGGACCATCGCCATGGCCCGGCAACCCGAGGGCAGCACCATGGCCGCGTCCTCGCCCACGCTGCCACGTACGGCGTCGCGCAGCGTCTCGTAGACGGCGCCGCCCTTTGCCACCTCTTCATAGAGCGCGCCGTGGGCCTTCACCGACGCGACACTCGTGCCGGCGTCCCGGCAGATCCGCTGGAGCGCGCGCAGCTGCCCCGACAGCGTCAGACCCAGCGCACCGCGGTCGATCTCCATCGGCCGGCGTCCGAAGCCGACGCGGTCGGGGTAGGACGGATGGGCGCCGACCCGGACGGCATGGTCCAAGGCGGCCGCGACCGTGGCCTTCATGGAATCGTCGTCGCCCGCGTGGCCGCCACAGGCGACGTGCACCGACGTCACCAACCCCAGGAGGGTCCGCTCCACTTCTACCCCTGCGGCATCGGTCGCCTCGCCAACGTCGGCGTTGAGGTCGATCGTCCGCTTCGGGGTCACCGACTCAGCCCGCCTCGAGCTGGTCCACCACAATGCCGTCGCGGTACACCACGCGCTGGTTGCGGCGAGTGGGCACGCGCACCCCGCCGAGGATGGTGCCCGTCATGTTGAGCGGGTCCGCCCCGGCCACCACCACCTGCTCGCCGCTGGCGCCACGGCGATGCGTGGCCCGCAGTTCGTCGAACGCCTCGGGCAGCGCGTACTGCTCGCCCGAGAGCCCCGCCACGAAGCGGCCGCCGAGGACGAGCCCGCGCGCCTCCAGCCGGCGCAACGCCCACACGACCTCGCGCCACGGCACCTTGAACGACTCCCGGCTCCACAATTCCCAGGCGACGATGCCCCACCGCACCAGCAGCTGCTGCGCCACCGTCTCGGCCAGCGCCTCGTTGCCGGGCAGGAGCACGCCGTCGTCCACGGCCGGTGCTCCGAGCACCTCGGGCCCGGGCAGGAGCGACCAGCGGCCCTCGCCGATGCCGGTCCCCACGGGAGCGCGGCGACGAGCCAGGCGACCCGAGGGACGGCGCACCGTCCGGGTGTGCCAGCGGTCACGGG
Organism: uncultured Acidimicrobiaceae bacterium; assembly: GCA_963741995.1. GTDB lineage: Bacteria > Actinomycetota > Acidimicrobiia > Acidimicrobiales > RAAP-2 > Bog-473. The sequence goes on along the minus strand of CAVUKI010000008.1, from coordinate 71,541 downwards.
CCGACAGCAAGGCCCGTACCGCCGAGAAGGCATCCGCGGTGACGAGCCCCCGGGCCACCAGATCCCACAGGCCCTCGTCCACCTCCGCCGGGAGCCGTCCGGTCAGCGGTGCCAGCTCCGGACGGAAGCAGGCGCCGCGCCCCCGCAAGGCGGCGAGCACATCGGCCGCCGCACCGAACTCGGGCTCTGGTGCCAGCGCGCCGGCCCGTACGGCGCGGAACATGCCTTCGAGGTCGTCGCGCAGGACGAAGGCCAGCGGCGTGGCCGGCGAGGGTGTGCCCCTGCGCCCGGTGCTCTCGGCGCGGGGCGTGAGGCGCCCCCACACGATCTCGCCGGACAAGCACAGTTCGTCGAGCCAGCGCGCGTCGTAGCCGGTGACCCGGGCGGGCAGGATCTGGGCTTCCCACTCGGCCGCCGGCGCCTCGATCCCCTGCAGCTGCTCGAGTACTTCGAGGAGCCCGGCCCGGCCTTCCAGGCGGCTGTCGGGCGTCGCGTGCTGCCAGTGCGTCAGGAAACGCACGTATTCGGCGATCGGCACGGCGTCGACCATCCCGCGCCGGCGGCTCCGGCTGGCGCCATGCAAGCGGACCAGGAGGTTGCGCGCGCACCAACGACCGTCGGGCAGCTCGATGGCGGAGCCTTTGCCTTCCAGGCGGGCCAGGGCCGTGCGGGCCCGGGCTGCCGACAGCGGCGCCCCCATCGGTGCGCCCGACGGCAACGCGGCATCGGCCACCAACTCCTCGACGGTCACCGGCCCCGCCAGCTGCAGGTGGCCGGCCACGCAGGCCGCCGCGGCATCGTCGTCGCTTCCGAGCGCCAGCGCCGCCTCGCGGCGTTCGGTCGCCACCCAGCACTCGGCGACCATGCCGGCCCGGCCGTCCGCCGCCAGGGCGTCGTACCACTGCGCCCATTCCCGGCACGGACGCGCCGCCACGAGCGAGAGCAGCAGGTCGTGCAGCTCGTCGGCGTTGCGCAGCCGAGGGCGGATCTGGTCGAGCACGACGGCCACGGCGGCGGGATCGAGCGCAGCGAGCTCCGAGGCCGGCACGGGCAGCCCGTCTGGGCCCAGCTCACCCAGGCCCCGCCGCAGCGACAACGCCCGCGTCCGCCGCTCCTCGAGCGGCGCGTCGTCGAGGTAGGTGAAAGGACGGCCGCTCAGAATGGCGTGGGAGAACGGGGACGGCTCCGACGACTCGACCGTGTGCACCGCGATGGCGCCCGACTCGACCTTGGCCCACACCTCGACCAACCCCTCCACCGACAGCCCTTCGTGCAGGCAGTCGTAGACGGTCTGGCGAGCCAGCACATGGTCGGGCACACCGACGGGTCCGGGCGGTGCGTTCTCCTGGCACGCGGCCAGGCCCGGCCACACGGCCGCCAGCAGGTCATCGGCCTCCATGCGTTGCAGGTGGATGGGCCGCCGTTTGCCGCCGTTCATGCGGGGCAGCACGAGGGCCCGGTTGAGATTCCAGCGCCAGCGCGCGCCGAGCATGGGGTGGAGCAGCACGGCCTGGGTCAGGACCTCGGGAGCCTTGGCGCTGCTCAACATGGACTGCACCCTGGTGAGCGGGAAGCTGTGCTGGGGCCCGAGCGACAGGACGACGGTGTCATCGTCCGCCGCCGCCTGCAGCTCGAAGTCGAAGGAGACGCAGAAGCGCTTGCGCAGGGCCAGGCCCAGCGCCCGGTTGATGCGGCCACCGAACGGCGCATGGATGATCAGTTGCGAGCCTTCGCTCTCGTCGAAGCAGCGCTCGACAACCAGCCGGTCGCGGGTCGGCAGGTGCCCCAGTGCCGCCAGGCCGGCGGCGCAGTAGGCCACGACCTGCTGGGCCACGTCGGCGGAGACCCCGGCGCGCGCCCGCACGAGCGCACGGGCGCCGTCGCCGTCCTGGGCCAGGAGCAGCGGTTCGAGCGCGGCCCGCAGATCGCTCACCGCTTCGGAGAGTTCGGCGGTACGGGCCGGCGCCTCACCGAGCCAGAAGGGGACCGTCGGCGGCAGGTCTCCCGCATCGTGCACACGGACGGTGCCGACCTCGACCTTGGCCACCCGCCACGAATGCGTGCCCAGGAGGAAGATGTCCCCCGCGGTCGCCTCGACGGCGAAGTCCTCATGGACGGAGCCGACCGTCACCCCGTCCGGGTCGAGCACGACGCGGTAATCGCCCGTTTCCGGAATGGCGCCCCCACCGGTCAGCGCGGCCAACCGCGCGCCGCGCCGGGCCCGCAAGCGCCCGTTCACCGCGTCGAGATGCAGGTGTGCGCCGCGGCGTCCGCGTCCGGTCTCGATCCCCCAGCTGGCCAGCGCCACGACGTCGTCGAAGTCCTGGCGGGACAGGTCGGCATAGGGGGCGGCGTGACGGGTCATGTCCCACATCGCCTCGACGTCGCGCTCGTCGGTGGAGGCGACCTCGGCCACCAGCTGCTGGGTCAGGACGTCGAGCGGGGCGACGGGCGGTTCGAGCAGATCGAGCCGGCCCTCACGCACGGCCGCGAGGAGCGCGGTGCACTCCACGAGCTCGTCGCGCGTGGTCGGGTAGAGGCGGCCCGCCGGCGTCCCGTCGCGATGGTGGTTGGCCCGGCCCACCCGTTGGAGGAAGGTGCCGATGGCACGGGGCGATCCGATCTGGCAGACCAGTTCGACCGGGCCGACGTCGATGCCGAGTTCCAGCGAGGCCGTGGCCACCAGCGCCCGCAGGTCACCGGCCCGTAGGCGCGTCTCGACGATGCGGCGGCGCGCCGCCGAGAGGCTTCCGTGATGGGCGGCGACGAGCAACGAGGCGTCGACGTCGTCTCCGGCAGCCGATTCGTTCTCGCCCAGCCGCTCGGCCAGCTGATGGGCCACGCGTTCGGCCATCTTGCGCGTGTTGACGAAGACCAGGGTCGTGCGGTGGTCGCGTGTGTGCTCGGCGATGCGATCGAGGATGTCCGACATCTGGCCGCCGCTCATGACGGCCTCGAGTTCGGTGGAGGGCAGCTCGATCGCCACATCGAGGTCACGGGCGTGCCCGCAGTCGACGATCACCGTCGGGGGCCTGTCGTCGTGCACACCCGACAGCAGACGCGCCACCAGGTCGAGCGGCCGCTGCGTGGCCGAGAGGCCGATGCGCTGGAGATGACCGCCGCCCTCGGTCACCAGCGCGTCCAGCCGTTCGAGGGACAGCGCCAGGTGGCTGCCGCGCTTGTCCCGAGCCAGCGTGTGCACCTCGTCGACGATCACCGTCCGCACGCCCCGCAGGAGCGCCCGTGACGAGGGCGAGGTCAAGAGGAGGTAGAGCGACTCCGGCGTCGTGACCAACAGGTCGGGTGACCGCTTCTTCATGGCGGCCCGCTCGGCCGCCGGCGTGTCCCCCGTGCGGATGGCGATGCGCAGCCCGGGATCCGCGCACCCGAGCCGGGTGGCCTCCTCCCGGATTTCGGAGAGCGGGACGTGCAGGTTCTCGTGCACGTCCACGGCGAGAGCCCGCAGAGGGGAGATGTAGAGGACCTCGGGCGTCCCCCGGGGGCCCGATCCCGCCTCGGCGGCCCGGTACGCCGCGTCGATGGCCACCAGGAATCCGGTGAGCGTCTTGCCCGAACCGGTGGGAGAAGCGACCAGGACGTCGCTCCCCGCCGCGATGTGCGGCCACGCCGCCGACTGCGGCGGCGTGGGGCCGGCCGGGAAGCGACGGGAGAACCAGCTCGCTACGGCCGGGTGGAAGAGCGACTCGGGCCCGGTGGATTCAGGAAGAGCTTCGGTCACCTACCCATTCCACCAGGAAGTTGTGACGGTCGCGCCACGCCGAAGACCGGGGCCGGCCGCCGGCACCGGTCAGGCGGCGAACGGGCGGCGGCCCCAACAGGAAATCATCGGCGGCTGGGCCAGGTCGAGGACACCGGCCGCCACGTTGGCCAGGTGCCGGGCGATCTCGTCCTCGGTGGCGAGGCCGTGGTCGACCAGCTGGTCCCGGATGAGGTTGATGGTCGCCGTCTCGAGGTCGTTGCAGGCGGGATCGCTCAGGGGGAAGGCGGCGTCGGCCCCCACCTGCGCCAGGCCGGCGGCCCGGAGGCGGCGCGGCAGCGTTCGACCGTAGGCCAGGTCGACGCCGCGTTGCGCCAGCAGTGTCCGGAAGCCCCGTCGGATCTGATTGGCCAATTCCTGGGGAGGCCCGACCTCGTCGGGGCAGCTCAGCGGCTGCAGGGCCGGGTCGGCGTCCTCCACCAACAGGATCCCGCCGGGGCGGAGGGCGGCGGCCATGGTGGCCAGCGCGGCGTCGCGCTCGGGCACGTGCACCAGGACGAGCCGGGCGTGGACGAGGTCGAACGGTCCGGCCGGCGGCGGGTCGGCGGCCACGTCGTGCTGGACGACCTCGACGTTGGGTGCGATGGCCCCGCCGGCCCACGACAGGTTGATGTCGGAGGCCAGGACGTGTCCGCCGGGCCCGACCCGGTCGGCCAGGTGGGTCACCACCGAGGTCCCACCCGCTCCCACCTCCCAGCAGCGCCAGCCCGGGGCCAGGCCCAGGCCGTCGAGATGGCGGAAGGTGGGCGGGTCGAAGAGCGTGGTGAAGGCGGTGAAGCGGTCCATCGCCTCGGGGGCCTCGTTGGAGAGCAGGTAGCGCCCGGTGCTCATGATGCCGGTGTGATGGCGGGTGTCAGACCCGGGGAGGTGCCGACGTCACGGTCGAGCACGTCGGCCACCTGGGCTCGCCCCTCCTCGATCAGGGTCGCCGTGGCGGAGAAGTCCCGGTACTGGCCCGAGGGCTCGCCGCCCCCGCTGAAGACGACCACCTCGACCCCCGGCGGGAGCAGCGCCAGCTCACGGATGAAGCGGGCGTGCATGGCGACGAAGAATGCCGTCAGCTGCGCCTCGAGCGGGCGCCGCGGCGCCCGCGGGTGGTAGTGCAACGGACCGCAGAGCAGGACGTAGATGCGGTCGCACCCGGCGTCGAGCGCCCGGCTGATCGGCACGTTGTTGACCACGCCACCATCGACGAGCACGTCACCGTCGATGATGACCGGCGGGAAGATGGACGGGATGGCCGAGGAGGCCAGGACCGCCTCGACGGCAGGGCCGTGGCTGATCCAGCGCTCGCGGCCGTCGGTGATCGACGTCGTCACCACCTCGATCGGGATGGTGGCGTCCTCGAGGTTCTCGTAGTCGATCCCGGCCTCGATGATGGCCCGCAGCCCGGAATTGGGATGCACCGAAGGGCGTTTCAGCAAGAACGCCCACGGGCCGTCGAGCGGGCCGCGGGGGAAGATGTCCGTGCCCTTCACCTCGCGCCAGATGGCGGCCATGCGTTCGGCGTTCTCCAGGGTCGGCTGGCCGGCGTAGGACGCGCCGTTGATCGCGCCGACCGATGCGCCGAAGACCAGATCGGCCCGGATGTCGCGCCGGATCAGCTCCTGGAGCATGCCCACCTGGACGGCGCCCCGGCTGCCGCCGCCGGCGAGGACGAAGGCCGTGCGCTCCGGTCCCCGGTGCCGGCCGTCCGAGAGGTGACGGCGTTGCGCCCATCGGATGCGGACGCGGTCGGTGAACGACGGGAGCGGCGCGCCCTCGAAGTGATTGCCATCGCTCATGGCGCCGCTCCCGGCTGATCCGGCGGCGGCTGCATTCGTCCCTCTTGGCGGGCGCGCCACGCCTTTCGACCGGCCATGTCATGGCGCACCGCCCACAGGATCACGATGACGACCAGCGCGAGCATCGCCACCACGAAGATCCCGAAGATCACGAAGAAGGCGGTGTTGCCGGCCGATGCCAGCAGGAGCGCGTAGGGCATGTCCGTCTCAGGGTAGAGGAGTGTCACACCCCCTGGTCACACTGCATCGATGGTCCTCGTCGCACCACGCCCTCTGCTCCGGCCCGACCGCCCGGGTGACGCCCCGGGGGATCGTGGCACGGGGGCCGAGGTCCTTGCCCTCCTGCGCGGCGACACCGCCGCTCGCCCCCGTTTCGATCCCGGGCTGGCCGGCGGGTTACGGGCCTGGCTCGAGGATGCCGCCTACGACGTCGTCGCGGCGCGGGGAGAGCACGCACCCGCCCTCTTCCTGGGACCGCGCCAGTTGCTCGGCTCGTACGAAGAGCAGGGCGACGAGCGCACGGCGACCGACCGGCTCCTGCTGTCGCGGCTGGTGCACACGCTGCTGCGCCAACTCGTCCACACCGGCGAGATCCACGATCCCCTGGCCGACGCGCTCGACGCCCTACGGGCGGCCGGGGACGCTGACGAGGTGCGCCGGATCGAGTCGCTGCCGGCGGCGGCGCGCCTGAACCTGGCCGAGACGCTCGCGCTCCACGCCCGGAACCTGAGTGGGCTGGTCCCGCGCTTCGCCCCGGGCTGGATGCCGCGGACCAACGACCGCGTCGCCATTCCGCTCGCGGGAGGTCGCATCGTCCTCCACGGGATGTTCGACCTCGTCGTCGGGCTGCCGCGGCCGCGCACAGCGTCGCTGTGCGCGCTGGGGCTGTCGACCGGCGGACCATGGGCCGTGGCGCGGCGGTCACTCCATTATCTGTCGCTGCTCGAAACACTCCGGAGCGGCACTCCCCCGTTCCGGCTGGCGTTGCTGGAGTCCGCGTCGGGGCGCTACCGCGTCGAGGACGTGCGCGAGGAACACCTCAGGGCGATCGCCTCGCACATCGCCGCCTGGCTCGCACAGGCCACCACTGCAACTGCACCCACGCCCGCCACCACCCCTGCGCATGGATAACCGGCTCATGGACGCGCTCCTGGAGCCCGGCCCCGCTGTCGATCCCGCCTCCTGGCGGATCGCCCTCGACGAAGCGAAGTCGAAACTGGCGGGTCTGGCCGTCCGGCGCGCCGGGGCCGCCCGGTTCCGCGTGACCGACCACGAGGTGCGCACCGCCCTCACCGCCGACGTCGACGTCGACGCTCCCGATCACGACGACCCGTTCGCCTGGACCGCCCTGACGGCGCGGCGATCCGTCGGTGTGGCGGCCGTCCGACTCCTGACCGGGGGAACCGCGCGCTCGCCGCTCGAGGCGGTGCGGTCCCGGTTGGCGGAATCGTCCCGTTGGGTGCGCGACGGCAGTTCGTCCGCCTCGCAGCTCGATCATTGGGTCGACGGTCTCTCGTCGGCCGGGCGCGCCGCCGTTGGTGCCGAGGCGGTGACGTGGGCCACCCGCCTGTGGTGCGCCCTCGACTGGTCATCGTTCCCGTCCACCCCGGTCATCGGCCGCGACCACTGGTGGGACAGCCCCCATTCCGCCCTTCTCGCGCTGCGCGGGCGCGCCGACGTGCGGACGACCACTGCCCACCTCGTCGTCCTGTCCGGGCCGCGCCGCGGCTCGGTGCGCGCCGAGCTCGCCCTGGTCACCCTCGTCGAATCGCTGCGCCTGCGGGGAGACGACGTCCCCGGCCGCGTGGTCGGGTGGTGGCCCGATTCCGGCCACCTGGTCCGGGTCGAGCCCGAACCGGCGGCCCTCGCTCTCGGGGCGGAGGCGGTGGAACTGGCGCTGGGCGGTGCCGGAACGTCGCTGCGAACGGCCGCCTGAATGGCCGTCTGAAAGAGAGCCCACCCAGGTCATCTATCGTTGGTACCCCCATGGAGACCCGCGATGACATCAGGAACGTGGCCATCGTGGCGCACGTCGACCACGGCAAGACGACCCTGGTCGACGCGCTCCTGCGCCAAACCGGCGCCTTCGGCGCCCACCAGGAGCTGACCGACCGGGTCATGGACTCGGGTGACCTCGAGCGCGAGAAGGGCATCACCATCCTGGCCAAGAACACGGCCGTGCGCTGGGGCGGGGTCAAGATGAACATCGTCGATACCCCGGGCCATGCCGACTTCGGCGGCGAGGTCGAGCGCGGGCTGACCATGGTCGACGGCGTCCTCCTCCTGGTGGACGCATCAGAGGGCCCCCTGCCCCAGACCCGTTTCGTCCTGCGGAAGACGCTGGAAGCCCGGCTCCCCGTCGTGCTCGTCATCAACAAGGTCGACCGGGCCGACGCCCGTATCGCCGAGGTCGTGCACCAGGTGGAGGAGCTGTTCCTCGATCTCGACGCCGACGAGGACCAGATCGACTTCCCCATCCTCTATGCCAACGCCCGGGCGGGTTGGGTCAGCACGGAGCCCGGCGTCGAGGGCGAAAACGTCGAGCCGCTGTTCAGGGCGATCATCGACCAGGTCCCCGCCCCGTCCTTCGACCCCGACATGGGAACGCAGGCCCTGGTGTGCAACCTTTCCGCCTCCCCCTACGTGGGCCGGCTGGCCATCTGCCGGGTCCACAACGGCACGCTGACGAAGGGCAGTCCAGTGTCCTGGTGCCGTCTCGACGGCACCGTCGAGAAGGTCAAGATCACCGAGCTCTACGTGACCGAGGCGCTCGAGCAGGTGCCGGCCGAGTGGGCCGGCCCGGGCGAGATCGTCTCGGTGGCGGGCTTGGCGGAGGTCACCATCGGCGAGACGTTGGCCGATCCCGACCGGCCGGTCGCCCTCCCGGCCATCACCGTCGACGAGCCCAGCCTGGCCATGACCATCGGCATCAACACGTCGCCCCTGTCCGGTGCGGACGGGACGAAGTTGACCGCCCGCCTCCTCAAGGCCCGTCTGGATGCCGAGCTCGTGGGCAACGTGGCCATCAGGGTGGCGCCGACCGAGCGCCCCGACACGTGGGAGGTGCTCGGTCGGGGCGAGCTCCAGCTGGCCGTGCTGGTCGAGACCATGCGACGGGAAGGATTCGAGCTCACGGTCGGAAAGCCCCAGGTCGTCACCCGGGAGATCGACGGCAAGGTGTACGAACCGGTGGAGCGGGTCAGCGTCGACGTGCCCGACGAGTATCTCGGCGTCGTCACCCAGCTGCTGGCGCTGCGCAAGGGCACCATGTCCGAGATGGTCAATCACGGGACCGGCTGGGTGCGCTTCGACTACCGGGTGCCGGCTCGTGGCCTCATCGGGTTCCGCACCGAGTTCCTGACCGAGACCCGAGGGACAGGGATCCTCCACCACGTGTTCGACGGCTGGGAGCCTTGGCACGGTGACCTGCGGACCAGGCGCAACGGATCGATGGTGGCCGACCGGCGCGGGGTCACCACGACCTTCGCCCTGATGAACCTGCAGGAGCGCGGGACGCTGATCGTCGGCCCGGCCGAGGAGGTCTACGAGGGGATGATCGTCGGGGAGAACGCCCGGGCAGACGAGATGGACGTCAACCCGACCAAGGAAAAGAAGCTGAACAACATCCGTTCGGCGACGGCGGAGGACTTCGAGCGGCTCACGCCCGCCATGACGTTCTCGCTCGAGCACGCCTTGGAGTTCATCACCGAGGACGAGTGCGTCGAAGTCACCCCGAAGGCGGTTCGACTGCGCAAGGTGCTGCTCGACCAGTCGACGCGAGGGCGGTTGCGCAGCCGGGCGCGGGACGCCTCGCAGCGCGAGCAGACGCCGAAGGGGTAAGGGTCGGGACGGGGGCGACGTCGTGGTGATTGCGCGGAACGAGGGCTTCGATCACATCACCATCGTGGTCACCGACCTGCCCGAGGCGCGACGGTTCTTCGGGCTCCTCGGCTTCGAGGAAAGCGTCGCGGTCGTGGCGTCGGGCGAGCGGGTGGCGGACTACATGGGAATCCCCGGCTGGGAGTCCGATCACGTGACCCTGGTGCTCAAAGGGGCCGACGTGCACCAGGAGATTCAGCTGCTCTTCTTCCATCAACCGCAGATCAAGGTGGACAGCGGGTCGGGCACGCTCGACCGGACCGGGTTCAACCACGTGTGCTTCCGGGTCAACGACCTCGCCGCCATGCTCGAGCACTTGGCGGCGAACGGCGTCACACCCCGGAACGAGGTCCTCGACTACCACGACCGCAAGCTGGTCTTCCTCGACGGGCCCGGCGTCGTGGTCGAGCTGGCCGAGTGGGCCGGCTGATCAGTCGGATGCGTCGGCTCGGAGGGGGCACTCACCTAGCATGAGCCGCTTGGAGGGATGGCAGAGCGGACGAATGCACAGCTCTTGAAAAGCTGCGAGGCGCAAGCCTCCGTGGGTTCAAATCCCACTCCCTCCGCTTCAGATCTGGGCTTGGCCCATGTCACGCAGTCAGCACGTCGACCGGCGTGATGAGCTGCTCTCCCACGATTGGTGAGCCGGTTCGGAGGTATCGTCCTGACGATCACATGGGCGATCGGACGCAGCCGAAGAATCCTCGCTTCTTGATGAGCTCGGCGACCCCGGCCGGCACCATCGCCTCCCAGGTCCCATCTCCCTCTGCGATCCGTTTGAGGACGTCACGGCTGAAGATCGAGAGAAACCCTTCGCAATAGTTGTCGAGGGGAACGAAGCTGCCCCGGTTGGCCAGGTAGTCGTACAGAGGCCGGACGGCGACATGCACGTGCAGGTTGTCGACGTTCTCGAGTTCGTCACTCTCCGATCGCCGCAGTGGATAGACGTAGACCTTCAGGTCGTTCTTGAACAGCCGACCGAAGCTCTCGAGGATCCCGCCCTGCAACTGCGCGTGATTCTGCTCGTCGAACAGGTCGATGAGACTCGGGACTCCCATGACGATCCCGATCCGCTCGGTGGTCCGCTCGGACAAGAAGGCCGCCAATCGGTAGTAGTCGAAGTAGTCCGAGATCATGGTGGTCAAACCGCAGGCCGCCAGGAGCTCGGCGCGGGCCAGGAAGTCTCGCCGGTCCACTTGATCCCCCCCAGCAAGGAGGTTTCGCATGGTGAGCTCGGCCAGCGCCAGGACGGTCTTGCCCTGGACAGCCGGGTCGGCCTCGAACTTCGCCCGCGCGCACTCCAGCATGTCCAGGTTGACGACAGTGGTGGGGCGGAAGCTGCCTCGCTCCACGAGCACCGCCTTCTTCCGGAGGATCTCGCTCGGTTGGAGCACCTCCTTGTCCGGACCGAACATGGCGACGCCGCTCAACCCGAGCTGGACCAGCTGCAACGCCACCAGCCGGTTGTCGACGCTCCGGAATTCGATGCCCCGGAACCGGATGAGGTCGATCTCGATCCGGTCGGTGCTCAATCGATCGAGCAGGCTCTCCACCAGCTTCTCGGGCTCGTGGTGCTCGAAGAAGGCACCGTGCAGCAGGTTGACCCCGACGACGCCGATGGCCTCCTGTTGTAACGCGGCCTCGACGTCGAGCATCCGCACGTGAAGGACGACCTGACTCGGTTCATCATGCGGATGCGCCTGGAACTTGACGCCCATCCATCCATGACATTCGTTCCCCCCCGTGAAGCTCCGGGCCACGACGGTGTCCGCAAAGGCGAAGAACGAGGTGTTGTCGCCGCGCCGGTCTCCCAACCGGTCGATATTGAGCGAGTACTCGTGGTCGAGCATGGCCTGGAGCCGTGCCTCGGAGACGTACCGGTCGACCTCCCCGTAGACGGCATCACTGACGGCCATGTCGTAAGCGGAGATCGTCTTGGCAATGGTGCCCGCCGCGCCGCCAACGCGGAAGAACCACCGGGCCACCTCCTGTCCGGCACCGATTTCGGCCACGGTCCCGTACCACCGGGGATCCAAATTGATACGTAGGGCTTTTTGATGGGTGTCGACCGACTGGCCGACGGTCAGGAGGTCCGTCATCGCCCACTCCTCGAGGGCGGTCGGATCGACTCCGACGGTCGGCGCGGAGCGCGGAGGCGTTGCACAGGGAAAGTAGTAACAGACGGGATCCCGCCGAAGGCTACGGCCGTGTGAACTCTCCGTCCCTGTCTGAGATCACCGCCGGCGGTCGAGAAGGAGGACGTCATCCGGCATCCTCGGCCGCCGTGCCGGCGTGCCGCCGAAATCTCACCTGACGAACAACAGTGCACAACTCGCGTCCTACGCCCGCCGATTCATGTGATTGCAGTTGCGATCTGCGAGGCAGAGGGACGGATGGATGGCGGCGAACAACCCAACCGGCAAGGCGATCCTCCGGGCGTCGCTCTCGCTGTTCAGGCAGGACAGGCAGATGATCTGGCTCCCGGTCATGGCGACCATCACCGGGGTGATCGCATTCGCCATCATCGCCGGGCCGGTTGCGCTCGCTCTCGGGCACAACGGGATCGCCATCATTGTGGCTCTGGCCTGCGGCTCTGTGGTGGCGACCGCGGCGACCGTGATCTTCAACGTGGCATTGGTCTTCGCCGCCACCGATCGCATCGGAGGCAGGACGCCCACCATTCGTGGGTCGCTGGCCCAAGCCTGGGGGCGGCGCAACGTCATCTTCAGCTGGGCCATTCTCTCGGCCGTGGTGGGGACGGCCATCCGCATGCTCGAGCAGCGGCTCGGGCTCGTCGGCCGCCTCATCGGCGTCGCCGGTGGCCTGGCCTGGGCCGTCGCGACCTTCCTGGTGATCCCCGTCCTCGCCTTCGAAAACGTCGGGCCGATTGAGGCAATCAAGCGCTCCTCCTCAATCCTGAAGTCTCGGTTCGGCACCATCGCTCGCGGGGGTCTGCGATTCGGTTTTCTCTTCCTCGGCCTGTCGCTCGGTGCCCTCCTGGTCGTCGCCATCGGTGTGGTCTGCATCGCCGAGCACGCCTACGTCATCGGGGTCCCGGTGGCCGCCGTCGGGTTCGTGCTGCTCTTCGGCATCTCCATGTACGCCTCCGCCGCCGGGATGTACATGCGCACGATCCTCTACCGGTTCGCGATGGACCAGCCGATTCCCGACCTCGGTGTCGACCCGCGCGGAGCGTTCGGAAACCGCTAAAGAAGTACGCACATGACGGACGCCCCCGTCTGATCGGGGACCGTTCATCTCGTGATGACCGCGACTCTCACCGCTTCCCGGGCTGTGCCAACGTGACCTTCACCAACGTGCACCACATCGTGGCGTGGAAACCCGGTGGCCGCACCGACCTCGACAATCTCGCGCTCCTCTGTGAGTTCCATCATCGGGTGCATTCGAGGGGATGGACCGTGTCCGGCGAGCCAACGAGGAGCTGACCTTCCTCGGCCCGAGGGGCCGGGTCATGACCTCGCGGCCGTCCCCGCTCTGGACCAGGGCCACGGCGGGGCGCAAATCGGGCGCCTCGGGTTGAGGCCTCTGTCTGGAACGACAACTCCGGCGATGTGTGGGAGCTCTCGTCGTGAAACGCCACCGGGCAGACACCACGGTCAGGGAGCGTCCCGAGGGAAGCGGTAACCTCGCAGCGCTCCGGGGAGCGCCGTCATCGACGTCTCGTCGGGGCCGAATTCCTATGGGCTAGGGGGAGGGCGCGTGGCAGACATGAAGGCGGTGCAGGTGACCCGCCACGGGCAACCGGGCGAAGTCCTGGCGGTGCAGACCATTGAGCGTCCCGAACCCGGACCCGGAGAGGTACGGGTGAAGGTGAGCGCCGCCTCGCTCAACTTCAACGACATCGACCGTTGCCTCGGCAAGCTCGTCTCGGTCCCCACTCCTCCCCCGTTCACGCTGGGTATGGACGTTTGCGGCGTGGTCGACGCCGCCGGAGAGGGCGCCGAGTCGTGGTTGGGCCAACGCGTCGTCGCCATCACCAAGAACGCCCTCGGCGGCATCGCCGACTACGCCATTGCCGACGCCATCTCAGTGTTCGAGGCCCCCCCGGAGTTTGACGACGTGGAGGCCACCGCCTTTCTCTTGTCGTTCCAGACGTCGCACCTCGCCCTCTTCAAAAGAGGGCGCCTCCAGTCGGGCCAGACGCTGGTGGTGCACTCGGCCGCCAGCGGACTCGGCACCGCTGGGATCCAACTCGGCAAGGCCGCCGGGGCACGGGTCATCGCGGTCGCGGGCGGCCCGGAGAAGGGCGCTTTGTGCTCCTCCCTCGGAGCCGACTTGGTCATTGACCATATGGCCGAGGACTTCGTCGAGGCGGTCCTGGTCGCCACCGGCGATGCGGGCGCTGACGTGGTCTACGACCTGACCGGGGGCGATTTCGTGGAGCGCTCGTGGCGCTGCACTGCCCACGGGGGCCGGTACCTGGCCGTGGGGTTCGCCGACGACGACGCCAACGGCATGACCGGCCGGCCACTGCGCATGGCGTGCATAGGGAACATCGACATCGTCGCGGTCATGGTGGCTTGGGCGGATTCGGTCGATCCCGGCATGCGGCGGTTCGGTTTCAACCCTTTCGGTAGGGACGTGGCCGACGAGATCCACGCCGACCTCCTGCGTCTGGCCGCAGCCGGAACGATCCGTCCCGCCGTGGGACGGCGGATCTCCATGGAAGAGACCGGGCGGGCGCTCGACGAGCACCAAGCGCGTCGTTCGGTCGGCCGCACGGTTGTCGAGATCGGGTGACAAGGAGCCGATGAGCCCGGCCGAGTACACCTGGCGCGACTCCGAGCTGCGCAGCCCACCTCTGCGGGCCCTCAACTGGACGGGCGCGCAGGTGGCGCGCTTCGGGCTCGAGCTCCCCTCCCTCAGCCCATCGTCGGTGATCGCTGCCGCGGCCAAGCAGGCAGGCTTCGACGACTTCGGGAGCGACTCCTACCGCGAGCCTCTCGAGGTCTACCTCCGCGCCTGCGAGGACGAGGCCGAGTTGACGACCTTTGGACGCCTGCTGATCTCCAAAATGCTGGCGGGCGCGCTGGCCAACCGTATCGACCTGCAGCGCTGGTCGAAGGAGCACCCTTCCGTCAATGAAGGCCGCATCGAGCGTCCGTGGATCATCGTCGGCCTGCCCCGGACGGGGACCAGCCTGCTGTCGATTCTGCTGGGGCTCGACCCCGTGGCCCGACCGCTCCTGCAATGGGAAGCGGCCCATCCTGTTCCGCCGACGACCCTGGAGGAGGCAGCGGAGGATCCGCGTATCGCTCGCCATGCCAAGGATCTCAACGGTCTGATGAAGCTCAACCCGCCCCTCAAGGCCATGCACCCATTCGGCGCCACCGTGGCCGAGGAATGTGTGGCCATCTTCATGTACGACGTGCGCGCGCTCGCCCTCGAGACGCAAGCCCACGTCCCGACCTACGCACGCTGGCTCGAGCAGGCCGACATGACGTCGGCCTACGCCCAGCACCGGCTCGCCCTCCAGACGCTGCAGTCGCGCCAGCCCACCGAGCGCTGGATCCTCAAGACGCCCAATCATCTGTGGCATCTCGACGCCATGCTCGCCGCCTACCCCGACGCCCGGGTCATATGGACACACCGGGACCCGGGACCAGTGGTGACGTCGTTGGCCAGCCTGGCCAACGCCGGCCAGCGCGTCTTGACGAGCCGGAAGGACCCCCGCCCCACGGCCGAGGAGTGGAAGCGCAAATGTGCCTTCGCGCTGCGTTCGGCGATGGCCTTCGACGAGAAGGCCGGCGAGGGCTGGTGCCAGCACCTCCACTACGAATCCCTGGTCGCGGACCCCGTCGAGGCCGTCCGTGCGCTGTACGCCGGCTTTGGCGAGGAGGTCGGGCCCCTCCATGCCGCGCCGGATGCGCGCCTACCTCGAGGATCGTCCACAAGATGCCTTCGGCAGGCACCGCTACGACCCCGCCGACTTCGGTTGGACTTACCCCGGCCTGGCCGAGGAGTTCAAGGACTACACGAACCACTACCAGATAGAGACGGCGGATCGTCCGTAAGTCCGGCCTGCAATCGGCACTCGGCTGGCGCAGAGATTTTTGACCTCCGGATTGCTAGTGTGCCAAAACAGGAACGTGTTCTAAAGTTTTCTTAGGGAGTTCGGACTGCACCCGATTCGGGTCTAGTCCCGTGAACAGGGGGTTTGGGATGATGAAGTGGGTCACCGCTTTGCGGGGTCTGGGGGTGGCACTGATGCTCACCACGCTGACAGCAGCCGGGGTGCTCATCGCCCCGGGGGCCGGCGGTGCGGCGTCAACATCCTCCGCCACGTTCGGGACGCTCGCGTCGCCGTGCGGCAAGGGGCACGACACCGGCTCCACGGACAAGGGCGTCACCAATTCCACCATCAACCTGGCCTACGGCGACGACCGGGGCTTCTCTGGTCTCCCCGGTCTCGACCAGGAGATGGGCGACGCGGTCAAGGACATGATCTCGTGGTGCGACGCGCAGGGGGGCATCGGCGGGCGCAAGATCGTCGGCGACTACTACGACGCCGCGGTGACCAACGTCGGTTCGGCCATGACCCAGGCCTGCTCCAAGGACTTCATGCTGGTCGGTGAGGGCTTCGCACTCGACGGGTCCGCCGAGCAGACCCGTCTGGGCTGCAACCTGGCCTCCGTGCCCGGCTTCACGGTTGCCCCGGTGGTGGCCAACGCCTACGAGATGTACCAGGCGTCGCCCAACCCGGCCAACGCCAGCCCGGTGTCGAGCGCGTACCAGGCCGAGAAGCTCTTCGGATCGAAGACCAAGAAGGTCGGCGTGTACGACTCGACCCTGTCCACCCAGGAATCCTCGACGGCCAAGGCCGTGCAGGCATTCACAACGGCCGGCTGGAAGTTCCTACCCAATTGCACGGCAAGCATCGACTACAACGGCGAAGCGAACTACACGCCGTTCGTGCAGAAGCTCCAGAGCTGCGGGGCACAGATCATCTTCAACGATGCCACCCCCGGACCGACCCTCTATGGCGCGTTCGAGGCCGAGAACCAGATCGGCTACGACCCGATCTGGGTGATGGACTCCGGCGCCTATACGGCATCCTTCGCGCAATGGAACACCGAGGGGCTGGCCAACAACGCCTACGTCCGCCTGTCCTACGAGCCTCTCGAAGCGGCCAAGGTCGTTCCGGCCGTGTCCCAGTACCTCTCGATCGTCAAGAAGTACGGCGGCCTCACCTCACAGCTGGGAGAGCAGGCGACGTCGTCGTTCCTCCTCTGGGCGACCGAGGCCAAGGCGTGCGGCTCCACCCTGACCCGCCAGTGCATGATCAACCACCTTGCCAAGGTGACGGACTGGACCGGCGGCGGCCTCAATGCGTCGGGCAACCCGTCCAAGAACATCCCGCCGAACTGCGGCCTGCTGATGAAGCTCGACGGAACAAAGTGGGTGCAGGCCTACCCGAAGAAGCTCGGGACGTTCGACTGCTCCCCGAAGTACGTCGCACCCAACACGGGCTCCGTGATCGGCACGACCCTGAACTCCCAGGGCTATGCCACCCAGTACGCGACCTCCACCGTGATCAAGCCTCAGGGGTGAGCGCCCAGAACATCAGCTCGCCTGCCGCCTGACCTGAGCGACAGGAGCTCCGGCCATGCACCTGTTACTCACCTACACCATCCTCGGGCTGGTCACCGGCGCCGTCTACGGGATCGCGGCCTCGGGTCTCGTCCTCACCTACACGACCTCGGGCATCTTCAACTTCGCCCAGGGCGCCATGGCGATGCTGGCGGCATTCACCTACTGGCAGTTCCGGTACGGCTGGAACTGGCCGGCACCGCTCGCGCTCTTCACCGTGCTCGTGGTCCTCGCGCCCCTGCTGGGCATTGTGCTCTACGTCGTCATCATGCGGGGGCTCCGCCAGACGGCTGACGTGACCAAGATCGTGGTCACCATCGGCATCATGCTGGGGTTGATCGCGCTGGCGCAGTGGATCTGGAACCCTGGCGTGCCCCGCACGGACGGCTTGTTCTTCGGCAACGCGGCAAAGTTCAAGCTCTTCGGTGTCTATGTCACCGACCACGAGGCGATTGCACTCGGCTGCGGTGTCCTGATCGCCGTGGGCATCCGCCTGCTGTTCACCAGCACGCGAACCGGGGTCGCCATGCGAGCCGTGGTCGACAATCCCGCCCTCCTGCAGCTCAACGGCGGGCGGCCCGAGCGGCTGGCGGCGTTTTCCTGGGCCCTCGGTGGTGCCCTGGCCGCGCTGGCCGGCATCCTCATCACCCCGATCAGCGGAGGCACGCTCGACGTCCACGTGCTGACCCTGCTCGTGTTGGACTCCATCGCCGCAGCGATGTTCGGCCGTCTCCGCAGCATCTGGCTCACCTTCGCCGGGGCACTCATCCTCGGGCTCGCCAGCACATATGTGCTGGGCTACTTCCCCGAATCGTGGGAATGGGCCTCGAACTTCCGTATCGCGCTGCCGATGATCGTCCTCTTCGTGGTCCTGATCGTGCTGCCACAGGACCGGCTGCGCGGCGCGACGCTGCTCCGCACGAGGGAGCGGTTCACCGTCCCAACCATCCGTTCCGCCGTGACTTGGGGCATGATCCTGCTTGTCGTCGTGCTGGCCCTCGAACAGGTCATGGGCTCCAGCGACATGGGGTCTCTGACCGTCGGCATCATCTACGGCATCATCGCCCTGTCCCTGACCCTGCTCACCGGGTACGCCGGAGAGATCAACCTGGCACCGGTCTCTTTCGGGGCGATCGCCACGATCATCGTTTTCCACTTGGGCCTCTCCGGTTCGGGGCTCACCCAGCGGATCACCCTCTGGGGACTCCTCCTCGGGGTGGCCGTCACGGCGGTCGTGGGCGGTCTCATCGCGTTGCCGGCGCTGCGACTTCGTGGTCTGTACCTGGCGCTGGCCACCCTGGCCTTCGGTGTCTTCGTCTCCGACATGATCATCGCCGACATCGCACCGCACGTCTTGCCCATCTTCCACCTGAGTTACTCGATCTTCCCCAACGGCACGCTGCAGATCCCGGCGCTCAAGCTCGGCCCGCTCGACCTCAGCTCGTCGAAGACGTTCCTCACCACGTCGACCTGCATCTTCATTCTGATCGGCATCGGCCTCATCGCACTGCGGCGAAGCAACTACGGGCGGCGACTGACCGCCATGAAAGACAGCCCTGCCGCCGCCGCCACACTGGGGCAGAACCTGATCAAGCTGAAGCTGTCGGTGTTCATGATCTCTGCGGCGATCGCCGGCCTCGGCGGCGTGCTGTTGTCGAGCGCGTCGGTGAGCGTCAACGCCACCACGTACATCATCTTCATCAGCCTGGCCCTCGTGATGCTCACCGTCGTCGGAGGAATCGGCAATGTCGCCGGAGCCCTCATGGGCGGCATCCTGGCCGGGACCGCCTTCCAGGCCTTGACCTCGACCTTCTCGAACCTGAGCACTGACCGCGGCGGGGGCGGCTTCTGGAGCGTCCTGGCCAACCTCTCCCTGGTGGCGCCGGCGCTGATCGGCGTGAGCCTCGGTCGCAACCCGAGCGGGGCCGTCCCCGACATCGTGGCCCGGTACAAGCCCCTCTGGCAGGCCAAGGGCGTTCTGCTCCTCGGGGTGATGGCCGAGATCGTTGCGTATCTTCTGGTGCTCACCAAGGTGATGGGGAACTGGTGGCTCGTGCTGGCCACCGCCCTCATTGCCATCGCCCTGCCGGCTGTCGGCCGGCTCGTGCAACCTGAGGCCTTCCTCGACCCAGTCAAGGCCCCTCCGGGCCGGGAGAGGCCGGTGGTGGCAGCCGTCGCGGCGGAACCACTCGAAGGAGTCGCCGATGCCCGTCCTTGAAGTCTCAGAAGTGTGCGTGGCCTTCGGTGGGGCCCAGGTGTTGACCGACGTCTCGTTGACCGTCGCCGAAGGGGGCGTGACCGGACTCATCGGGCCCAACGGGGCGGGCAAGACGACGTTGTTCAATGTCGTGAGCGGGTTGTTGGCGCCCAAGTCCGGAAAGGTGACGATCGACGGTCACGACGTCACGAAGTCCGGACCGGCCCGCCGGGCCCGCCGCGGGCTCTCCCGCACCTATCAGCGGCTCGAGCTCTTCACCTCGCTGACGGTGCGGGACAACATCCAGGTGGCCGGCGAGATCCGCAACACCTGGGGGAGGCGCGGTCGGATCAACGTCGGCGCCGAGACGGACCACATCATTGGACTCGTGGGCCTCGGGGACGTGGCCGATCGCGAGGTGAGCGAGCTGCCGACCGGTCGGGCGCGGGTCGTCGAGGTGGCGCGTGCCCTCATGACCCAACCGAAGGTCCTCCTGCTCGACGAGCCCGCCTCGGGACAGACGGAACAGGAGACAGAGGCCTTCGGACGGCTGCTGCGCCAGCTGGTCGACGAGCGCGATCTCGCCATCTGCCTGGTTGAGCACGATGTCGGCTTGGTGATGGACACCTGCCAACACATTCATGTCCTCGACTACGGCGAGATCATCGCCAGTGGGACGCCCGACCAGGTCAAGGACGATCCGGTCGTGATCAACGCCTACCTCGGTGCGCCGTGAGTGATGCCGCGTCCCCGGGCGAATTCGGGGTCCCCCCGATCCTCGAGCTGCGCGACATCCGAGCCGGGTACGGACCCATTGAGGTCGTCCACGGTGTCAGCTTCGAAGTTGCGGCCGGATCGGTGATGGCACTGCTCGGCCCCAACGGAGGCGGCAAGACCACGATGCTCAACGTCTGCGCCGGCACTCTGACTCCGAACAGCGGGGACGTGTGCTTCGGAGGGGCCCTCGTGACCTCCATGTCAGCGGACGATCGAGCCCGTAAGGGCATCTGCACTGTACCCGAAGGGCGCGGCATCTTTCCCAACCTCAGCGTGCGGGAGAACCTTTTGATGGCCACCCAGGTCGGGGTGCCGATGGATCGCATCGAGGAAGTGGCCTACACGCAATTCCCCCAACTCAGCGGACGGCGGAAGCAGATGGCCGGGACGTTGTCGGGGGGCGAACAGCAGATGCTCGCTCTGGCGCGTGCCTTCGCCACCGACCCCAAGCTCTTGCTGCTCGACGAGCTCTCCATGGGGCTGGCGCCGATCGTGGTCGGTCAGCTCTACGAGAAGGTCCGTGAGCTGGCTGAGGCGGGCCTCTCCATCCTGCTCGTCGAACAGTTCGCCCGGACGGCGCTGCCCATCGCCGACAGTGCGGCGGTCGTCCTGCAGGGCATCATCGCGCACCGGGGATCACCGGCCGAGATGGAAGAGGCGCTGTCCACCAGCTATCTCGGCGCCTGACGGCGCCCGCGCCGGCGGAATCTCGCCGTGATGCCAAGATGAAACATGGCACGGCGGGCGGCATGAGGCGACGCCATGGCGGCTGGGACGAAGTACGTGCTCGAACTTGACGGTCGCCAGTTCCTGACCGAGCGCTCGCCCGCCCAGCCGAGGTCACACTGGTCACGGCGGACGTGGTGGGTGGTGGCCATCGGAGCGGGCGCGCTCATCGCTACCGCACTGGGCTGCCTGATCGCCGATCAGGTGCAGGCACGCGGCGAGTACGGGCGGGCCCATACGTCGCTCGGCTTCACGCAGCAACGAACGCGCACCGTCGCCGAGCAATTGCATGAAGTCAGCGGCGATCTCCGAGTCCTCGAGACGCAGGTCGGCAGCGACACCACGGCACTGAACCAGGACAGCTCGCAGCTCTTGGGCGCGCAAACCTCCCTGTCCGCCGCGCAGGTGCACGTCACACAACAGGCGTCGCTCATCAGCTCACTCCGGACCTGTCTGGGGGGTGTCGAACAGGCGTTGAACGAGCTCGCCGTCGGGAAACAGGCCGGCGCCATTGCTGCCCTGAACTCTGTCTCGGCAAGCTGCACCGCCGCGGAGGCCTCCAGTGGATGACCGCCGACGAACCCGACGCCGCCATTGGCTCGTTGCCGTTGCCGTCGCCCTCGGCCTTGGCGTCCTCGTTGCGGCCGCGTGGACCGACATCGACGCCCGGACACGGAGTCGAAACGAGCAGGCGGCGCTCGCCGCGGCTGACACGCATCTGGCCAGGCTGCGTCACGGGGTGGCGGTGACACGGTTCGCCAACGCGGTGACAACGGCCAAGCGCAACTCCCTGCAGACCTCGATCGCCTCAACGATGGCCCAGCTGGCTGCAACCAACGCATCGTTGTCCAACGCGAACGTGCATGCTTATGTGCAGGGGGTCGGCATCAACACGTTGCAGACCTGTTTGGGTGGCGTCAAGAGCGCCTTTGGGCAGATCACGGCCAAGGACAATGCGCAGGCAGCCAAGGACATCTCCGACGTCTCTGGCGCCTGCACGCAGCTCGCCGGCGGCACAAGCACCGGGCTCGTCTACCCCTTCGACTTCCCCGACCCTTCCGTCATCCTGGTGGGCCAGACCTACTTCGCCTACGCCACGAACTCGGTGGCTGGGAACATCCAGATCATCGACTCCCCCGACCTCTCCCATTGGACCGCCGTCGGCAACGCTCTGCCCAGCCTGCCCACCTGGGCCTCGGCCAATGACACCTGGGCCCCCTCTGTCGCCATGATCGGCCGGAGGTTCGTGCTCTACTACGCGGTCGAAGTCGCTGGAACCGGCAATGAGTGCATCTCGGTGGCGACCGCCAGCCAGCCCCAGGGGCCGTTTCTCGACAAGTCGGCGGCGCCGCTGGAGTGTCAGGAGTCCCTCGGGGGATCGATCGACCCCTCGTCCTTCATCGACACCAATGGAACGCTCTACCTGGTGTGGAAGTCCGGCGGTCCGGGCTCGTCCAAGATCTGGTCGCAGCAACTGGCCCGAAATGGCATGTCGTTCAGTCCCGGGACCAACCCGACCCAACTGTTGGTGCCGGACCAGCCCTGGGAATCCGGGACGGTCGAAGCCCCGGACATGCTCACCACGGGCGGCCGCTACTACCTCTTCTTCTCGGGCAATGACTGGAACAGTTCGAGCTACGCGGTAGGCGTCGCCACCTGCATCGGCCCGCTCGGTCCGTGCAGCGATGTCACACCCACTCCGATCCTCTCGACATCGGCGGGCGTGGCCGGTCCCGGTGGCGAGTCAGTTTTCGCCGACACGTCCGGGAGCTTCTGGATCGCGTTCCACGCCTGGGTCCCCGGGGCAGTGGGGTTCCCCAACGACCGCGACCTCTACCTCCGCCCACTCACCTTCTCCGGACCGGTGCCGACGGTGGCGACGTCCGGATAGGTCAGCGCGCAGCCGCCAGTGTTTCGGCCCGCCGGGCGATCCCCGGCGCGTCCATGGCCTCACACATCTGGGCGAATTCGTCCGTCGGGCCCCGCCAGCGCAATTCGTCGACCTGTCCGAGGAGCGAGCGGTCGATCCGCAACGTTGCCAAGTCCTTGAAGAGCCTGGCGTCCTCCCGGCCCTCTTGCAACGTCGTCGCTAATTTCGCGGCCCCCCGCACGGCGACGTCCCAATGACCGGGGTCCGGCGGGATGTCCTCGATGTGGTGCCACCGGGCCAACACGGCGGCGGCCGACTTCGCCCCCCAGCCCGCCAGCCCGGGGAATCCGTCGGCACTGTCACCGACGAGCGCCAGATAATCAGGAATGGAGGCCGGACCGACTCCGAACTTGGCGGTGACACCCTGCTCGTCGATCAGGTTGTCCTTGCGCCGGTCGAGCTGCACCACGCGGGTCCCGCGCACGCATTGACCCAGATCCTTGTCCGGGGTGCAGATGATGACCTGCTCCACCTCCGGATCCCCGTCGGCCACGGCCGCGCCGCTCGCCAGGGCGTCGTCCGCCTCGAGCTCGACCATCGGCCATACCACCACGCCGAGCGCGCTGAGGGCGGTCTCGAGCGGCCAAGCCTGCGACCACAGATCGGGGTCGACGCCCTCACCCGTCTTGTACCCGGGCCAGAGGTCATTCCGGAAGGACTCAATGACATGATCAGTGGCCACTCCGACGTGCGTTGCCCCCTCTCCCAGCAGCTGCAGCACGGAGCCGACCACGCCCCTCACCGCTGCGACCTCCTGGCCGGCGGCGGTACGATGCGGCGGGGCGCCGAAAAAGTGACGGAAGAGCTCGTAGGTCCCGTCGACAAGGTGCACCTTCATTTCAGAGACCCTCCCTCGCTAGGCGATCTGGCGTTCAAGGCGGGAAATGGGCGCACCACGGCTGTCCACTTTCCTCGTGGGCCGGGCGCCGGCGAGACTTCGGGATCAACTCACAGCCTGGCAAAGGCAGCCGCCTCGTCGTCGAACGCAGCTGCCGCTTCCTTGTGGACGCTGGGACGCGTGCGCGACACGGCGTCGACACAGTCGGCGGATGTCACCGCAGGCGCACCGCCGGCGAGTGCCCTCTCGAAGGCGAGTTGGGCGGCCCGCTGGGCGGCCAGTGCGAAGTCAGCGGGTGTGAACCCCTCCGTGCGCTCGGCGATGTCCTCGGCATCACACTGCTCCAGGAACTCCGACGCGAGCTCGCCACGCCCGCCACGGTCGGGCGCGCCGATCGGGATGATGAGGTCGAAGCGTCCCGGTCGGAGCATGGCCGGATCAATGGACGCAATCGAGTTGGTTGCCATCACCATGAGTCGATCCGGACGGGACTTGAAGACTGGAATCGCTTTGAGCAGTTCGTTCACGATGGGCTGGCTCTCGGGTCGGCTGGCGCGCGCCGAGGCGATTTCGTCCGCTTCGTCAATGAAGCACACCAAGCGGTCGACGTGCACCAGGTCGTCCAGGGCGGCACGCAAGGTGGCTGCGCCCCCGGTGCCAGGACCGAGGAGCGAGGGATGCAGCTCGACAAACGCCCAGGAGAGCCGAGACGCGATGGCACGGGCAAACGAGGTCTTGCCCGTCCCGGGTGGGCCAAAGAGCATGACCGCTGCGGGCGCTCGCAACCCGACGCTGTCCGCCAGCTCGGCATGTGCCAACGGAGCGACGATCCTGCGTTCGAGGAGCTCCTTGGTCGTCGAGAACCCCTTCATCTCCTCCCAGAGTCCCGCCGCCGGGAAGTGCCCGCCGTAGCGCTCTACGATTTCGAGCTCCTCGGGCACCACGGAAGCAGCCCTGACGTAGAGGTGGAGTCCGTTGACCCGGTCGAACCCCTGGTGCGCGAAGGCGACCTCCCCGACCTGACCCGGCTCGACCAGGGCCAGCATGCGCAGAGCGCCGTGATGGATTGCCTCCTGGTCCAGTTCCCGGAGCAGCGCCGAGCCGATGCCTCGGTTCCGCCAACCAGGGTGCAGGGCGAGGGCGAGCAGATGGGCGTCACGACCCGCCATCCGCGCCACGGCGACGCCGACAAGCTGCCCGGACGCGAACGCCACGGCGGCCGGCTGCTGCTCGTTGAGCGCCTCGACCACGTCGCTGCGACTGTACGCGGCGGCAGTGGCCGTGCCGGCCAAGTCGATGAGGCGCACGATGTCCTCGACGGGAGCCAAGGGGTCCCGGTGGTCCACCGGCTGTACACGCCAGCCCGCCGTCACGCGTTCAGTCTCGTTCGGTGGAGGCCCTGGTGAGCACCCCCCAACAGACGGCACAGATCGAGAGCACACACGTGCATCCCCAACCGGTCGGAGACAGCGGGTGAGGGTCGTAACCGGGCGGTGGCGGCCGTAGAATCGCTGCTCAGGGCCGCTGCGCTCCCGCATCCGGACAGCTTGTAGGTCCCGTCGACAAGGTGCACCTTCATGGCAACCCAGTCTGTCACTGACGGAGCGGTTCGGCCGCCGCGACGCGGGCGCGTGCCAGGAAGGAGCGTTCGGCTTCGTTTTCGGTACGCGCCACAGCCGCTTCGTACGCAGCAGCTGCTTCGGGCAGGCGGCCGAGCCGGCGCAGAAGGTCGGCCCGCACGGCGTGAAAGAGGTAGTACGACTCGAGCGGGAGGCCGTCCACTACCGCCAATCCGGCGCTGGGGCCCTGCACCTCGGCGAGCGCGACGGCGCGGTTGAGCTCCACCACCGGTGAGGCGTCGAACAGGAGCAACTGGTCGTAGAGGGTCAGGATCTGTCGCCAATCCGTGTCGGTTGCCCGGAGCGCATCGCTGTGCACCGCATTGATGGCCGCCTGAATCTGGTACCGGCCCGGGATGTTCCGACGCAAGCAGAAACGGACGAGACCCTGACCCTCGCTGATGAGATCACGGTCCCAGAGCGTGCGGTCTTGCTCGTGCAGGGGAACGAGCGCACCGCCTTCGCCGGTGCGCGCCGGCCGACGCGCGGTGATGAGGAGCATCAGGGCCAGCAACCCGATCACTTCGGGATCGTCGGGCATGAGCTCGCCCAACGTCCGACCCAGGCGAATCGCCTCCGCGCACAGGTGCTCCCGCACCAGCAGATCACCCGATGTGGCGGTGTAGCCCTCGTTGAAGATGAGGTAGATCACGGCCAGCACCGCCCGCAACCGATCGGGCAACTCGGCGCTGCTGGGGACGCGATAGGGAATGGTTGCATCGCGGATCTTCGCCTTGGCTCGAACGATGCGCTGGGCCATGGTCGCTTCGGGTACGACGAAGGCACGGGCGATCTCGGGTGTCGAGAGACCACCGAGCAAGCGGAGCGTCAAAGCGACCTGCGCCGCGGGTGCGAGCGCCGGATGGCAGCACGTGAAGATCAGGCGAAGGCGGTCGTCTGGCACGGTGGATTGCTCTTCGATCTCCTCGGCCTGGACGAACAACGCGGCCGCTTCCGCCTGACGGTCGTCACGAGAGGCCTCCCTTCGGAGGCGGTCCAGGATCCGGCGGCGCGCCGTGGTGATGATCCAGCCCGCCGGGCTGGGCGGCGGGCCGTCCTCGCGCCAGCGCACCGCGGCGACCGTGAAGGCGTCCTGCACACCGTCCTCGGCCAGATCGATGTCACCGAAGGCACGGATCAGGACCGAGACGGCCCGCCCGTTCTCCTGGCGGAAGACGCGCTCGATCTCGGGCCCGGACGCCCCCGTCGGACCGATTGGCGTCAAACCGGGGGTTCCTCCCGAAAGGGGCGGACCTCGACGCGCTCTCCGCAGGCAAAGGTCGCCTTCTTCGCCCACGCGAGCGCGGCGTCGAGATCCGCCGCCTCAATGACCCAGAACCCCCCGATGTGCTCCTTGGACTCGGTGAAGGGTCCGTCCGTGACCAGGAACTCGCCACTGTCCACCTCGACGACCGTCGCTGAGCTGGCGGGAAGGAGCCCCCCAGCGAACACCCAAACTCCCGCGGCCTGCATCTCCTCGTTGAGCCGGGCGGTCCGTTCGACCGCCTGCCGCGTCTCGTCGAGCGGTCGAGGGGGTGCGCCGTCGATCATCGGCACGCTGAGCATATACTGCTTCATAACCGTTCTCCTTTCTCAGTGGTCTCGTCTCTGTCGAATTCGGATCGGACGAAGTCGCTACTGCCCTGCCCGGTAGGTCAAGATCACGACGCCGTCCCCCACGGTCTTGATGTGGTCCAAAATCATGATGGGCGGCTCCGACACTTCTCCGAAGAGTCGCTTGCCCGTCCCGAGCACGATAGGGAAGATCATGAGGCGGAGCTCGTCGACCAGTCGGTGCTCCAATAGCGTCTGCACCAACGTCGCGCTACCAGCGACCAGAAGATCGCCCTGCAGCCTCTCTTTGAGCGCGGCGACCTCCCTGACCACGTCGCCCCTGATCACTTTGGAGTTGTTCCAGGTCGCGTCGTCGTCCTGCAAGGTCGTGGACACCACATATTTGGGCATGGAGTTCATCCGGTCGGCAAAGCCGACGTGGTCCTGCATGGTCGGCCACGCCTGGGCGAAGGCCTCATAGGTGATCCGACCGAGGAGCTGGGCTTCGGACTCCTTGATCTCCCCCAGCTTGAACTGGTCGCCCTCCGTGCCCCGGTTGAAACGGAAGCTCCAACCGGCGTGCGTGAAGCCTTCGGCGCCGCCCGGGTCCTCCATGACCCCGTCCAGCGAGACGAATTCGGTTACGACGATCCTGCCCATGTTGCCTCCGTCACTCGGCGGCCCCGGCCAGGCGCCGGAGGTCATCATCTACACGAACGGGATCATCACAATTCGACATCCGTGCCGGAATTTCTCGTTTTAGCTGCTCACGGCCGCAATGGCCTCCACTTCGACCAGCTGTTCGGGATAGCCCAAGACGCTCACCCCGAGCAGGGTCGATGGCGGTTCGTGTGTCCCGAAATGGCGATGCACGACCTGCCAGGCAGCCAACAAATCGGAGCGGTCGCTACTGGCTACGTACACCGTGGTCTTGACCACATCGTCCAGACGAGCGCCCGCAGTCGCCAGTGCACTGCGGAGATTCGCCATCGCGGCCTCGGCCTGGGCCGCCACGTCTCCTAGCCCCACCGTCGATCCCGAGGCGTCGAGAGGGCAGGCGCCGGCGGTGAAGATCAGGAGTGGCCGACCCCTCGTCACTGCGGCATAAGCGTACGGAACGCCCGCAGCAAGATCCGCCGGTGTGCGCTGTTCGTGCGGAGACGGGTCCGACATCGCGTCAGAGCCTGTCACATCGACCCGCGAGACCGGGTCGTCCAAGTCACGCAGGTGATCAGCCCGGAGGTTCCGCAATCTGCTCCATGAATTCAAGCCGGATGCCCCCGGGAGCCTCAACGAAGGCGATGCGCCGGGTACCGAACGCGCCGCTCACCGTTCGTGGTCCCCAGAGCACCTTGTGGCGCGCCAGCTCGGCATCGAGGTCGTCCACGAAGAGCGCCGGGTGCAAGAACCCCTCGTCGGGCAGCGTGCACGCGTCCTCGTAAATCGCTTTGGTGAAGAGGGTCAGCGAGAGCACGCCCAGCTGCACGTCGGCCCGGCGGCCGTTCTCCCATGCAATCGGTTGGGTCACCGTTGCGCCGGCTGCCTCGTACCAGGCGCACGCCCCCTCCAGATCTGTGACCTTGACGGCAAGATTGGCCAAGCCAGTGACGGGCATCAGTGCAACGGGGTGCCGTAGAGCGAACCGAGATCCTCGGCGATGAGCTCCAGTCGCACGCCGTCGGGATCCGAGAAATACAACGAAATTTCGCTCTCGATCTGCGTCGCGATGCCGGCCTCGTCGAGGCGCCCCCGTGCAGCGTCCCACTGCGCCCGGTCGACCGAGATGGCGAGGTGGTGGAACCCGCCCAGCACCTCGGCGTACGGGCCGAGACCGAGGTCCGGAAAATCGAAAAAGGCAAGCGTGTTGTCGTGGCCGAGGTCGAAGAACAGGTGCGTCGACCCCTTGTAGTCCCGGTTCTCGAAGAGCTCGGCGAGCGGAAAGCCGAGGAGACCCTGGTAGAAGCGGATGGTCTGCTCGACGTCCGAGCACAGCAGCGCGACATGATGGACCCCGCGTGCCGTCGATGTCGGACGCCGCTTGGGCTCCTTGAGGTACGTCGCGCGTAAACGCTCCCGCTCTGCCGCTGCGGCCTCCAGGTCCACGGTCACAGCCCCAGGAGCCAGGCTGCGTTGGCTCCCAACATGTTGGCCCGAGCGGGCTCTGCCAGACCGGCCACGGCGCGCTGGGCCTGCGCCATCGGGTCCGCCACCCCCTCGGCATGGGGCCAGTCACTTCCCAGCATGTACGTGTCGTCGCCGACTTTGGGGACAAGACGGTTGGGCATCTCGTAGGGGAGTGCAGCCACCCGAACCTGGCGCAGGAAGTAATTGGACGGACGGTCAGACAACTCGTGAAAGGGCTCACCATGGCGCTGGGTGTAGAAGTCCGACGCGCCGTCAATGTGCAGGAGGAAGCTGGGCACCCAACTGGCCGTGAGTTCGACCACGCCGATGCGAAGGCGTGGGAACCGTTCGAGCACGCCGGTGAGGATCAGATTGGCGAGAGCGACCGCCGGCGCCAGGTAGAGGAAGATGGAGTCGAAGAGTTGCTCGCCGTCATCGTGCTCTCCGGTTCGCCAGGCGGGGTGCAAGGGACTCTCGAATTCCGAGACGTGAAAGACCGCTGCAACGCCTTCGTCGCTGAACGCGGCCCAGACCGGATCGAAGTCCGGATGCGAGAGGGGCATTCCGTCCACCGGGGCCGGGGCGATCATGGCCAGACGCACGCCTTGCCCGCGCACCCGACGAATCTCCTCTACGGCCCAGTCCGGGTCGTGCAGAAGTACGTGGGCCACTCCGAAGAGCCTGCCTTCACCCTCGCTGCACACGTCGGAGACGAAGCGGTTGTACGCCCGTGCGTTGGCCCGCTGTGCGTCGCGATCCGACGCCAGACGCTGCTCCCACAAGAGGCCGTAGTTCGGGAACAAGACCGCCGCATCGAGCCCGAAGGCGTCGAGCGAGGTCAGGCGGGCACCGGCGAGACGATAGGAGTCGGGCACCAGTTCCTCGAAGGACGCCGGAGCGCGCTCACCCCGCAGGCGACGGATGCGATCTTCCCCGATAAGGCTCGAACGCTCTGGGATCGGCACCTCCAGCGGTGTCAGCTTGGTGTCCCGCCACGCCAGCCAGGGCCATCCGGCGTCATCGTCGACGATGGACAATGCATCGTCCTGCCGCGCCGGATCGATGTACTCGGACCAGGTCGTCCTCGATTCGAACACGTGCTGATCAACGTCGATGGTCTGCAGCGTCACATGCCCTCCCGGCGCAGAGTACCAGCGGGCGTTCCCCCTAGTCTCGCCCGCATGGACGAGGGCGTGCGAGGTGACGGGCTGTGGGCGCCGCACCGACGTGCACTGACGCTCGGCCTGGTGCTCACGGTGACCTTCGTGGCGTCGGAGGCGTTGGCCGTCATCACGGTGATGCCGTTGGTCGCCCATGATCTCCATGGACTGGCGCTCTACGGCTGGGTCTTCTCGAGCTTCCAGCTGGCCAGCTTGGTCGGGATCGTGGCGGCTGGCCGCGACGCTGATCGCCATGGACCGGCTCGCCCTTATGTTGCCGGCCTGGTCCTGTTCTCGGCCGGTCTGCTCGTGGCCGGCCTGGCTCCCTTCATGTGGGTGCTCGTCGCGGCGCGGTGCCTGCAGGGACTTGGCGCCGGCGCGGTGCCGGCGGTCGCCTACGTCGCCATCGGGCGGAGCCTGCGCGAGACGCAGCGAGCCCGCATGATGGCGGTCCTGTCCACCGCCTGGGTGGTTCCCGGGATCGTCGGTCCCGGTCTGGCCGCCGCCGTGGCGCACCTGTTCGGGTGGCGCTGGGTGTTCCTCGGACTCATCCCCTTGGTCCTCGTCGCCGGACCGATCGCCGTGCCGGCACTCGTCCGCCTCGGGCGCTCCGACGCGCCTCCGGCAGAGGAGCACAAGATCGCGGATGCCATCCGGACTGCGGTCGGCGCCGCCTTCGTCTTGGCCGCCCTGAGCGCACACGACGTCCTCTTGGGCCTCGGTTTGGCTGCCTTCGGTGTCATCGTCGGCGTTGCGCCGTTACGCCGGCTGCTCCCTGCCGGCACACTGCGCGCCGACCCCGGCCTGCCCGCCACCATCTTGAGCCGGGGCCTCCTGACCTTCTCCTTCTTCGGCGCAGACGCCTACGTCACGTTGACCATCACGACAGTGCGCGGCCACAGCACACTCGTGGCGGGCGCAGTCGTCACCGCATCCACCCTGGCCTGGACCGTCGGCAGCTGGGTCCAGGCACGCCTCAACGAGCGGTGGGAAGGCGCGCGTCTCGTGCGAACCGGCCTCGTCCTGATCCTCCTCGGCACGGCCGGCATGGCCTGGCAATTGCACCCCGGCGTGCCAATCACGGAAGCGTTCGTCGCCTGGTCCGCCGCGGGGCTGGGGATGGGTCTGAGCTACGCGCCCATCTCGCTGATGATGCTGCGGGCCGCTCCCCCTGGACGCGAAGGTTGGGCCTCGGCATCACTGAACCTGGCCGACGTCCTGGGCATCGCGCTCGGCGTCGGGATTGGCGGCGCAGCGGTGGCCGCCTTCTCCCGAGGAGTGCGGCCGGTCGCCGCCGGCGTCGTTCTCGCCTTCTCGGTGGCGGCGCTCGCCGCAGTGATCGGGCTCGTCATCGCCCGCCGACTGCCGGGATCGCTGACACGCGTCGCCGCCGCGCCTACGAGTCGATAGCGCCGCGGATTTCGCGCAGCCAGGCGTCCGCGGCCTGCCAGGCCGCATCCGCCTGTCGCCGCTGTTCGGGGCCATGTTCGCCGGCGGCCGGGTACGAGCCGAGGAACTTCACACCGGCCAGGCCGGTGTGGAGATCCCGGAGACAGTCCGCCACGACCTCGTCGCCCACATGACCCGACAGGTCGATGACGAAGCAGTAGTCACCGAGCGCCTGCTTCGTCGGGCGCGATTCGAGCTTGCTCAAGTTGATGTTGCGCGCCGCGAACTGTCCGAGGATGCCGTGCAGGCTCCCCGGGTGGTCGGCCCGCTGAAAGCAGACGATGCTCGTCTTGTCGTGCCCTGTGGCTGCCGGGACGCGCGTCCGGGCCACGAGGACGAATCGGGTCTGGTTCTCCGGGTGGTCCTCGACATCCTCGGCCACGATCGCCAGGCCATAGCGCTCGGCGGCCAGCCTTGGGGCAACGGCGGCTTCCCCCTCTGCGCCCGATTCGCCGAGCGCCCGTGCCGCGTCGGCGGTGGAATTGGCTGCTCTCTGTTCCGCACCGGGCAGCGTCCGAGCCAGGTACTTCTGGCACTGGGCCAGGGCATGAGGATAGGAGGACACGGCATGAATGTCACCGAGCCTGGTTCCCCGGGGGGCCATCAGGTGGAGATGGATGTCCGTCACGACCTCACGCTGAATATGCAGGTCGACGTCATGAATCAGGCCGTCGATGGTGGCACTGACCGTCCCTTCGATCCCGTTCTCAATGGGCACGAAGCCGAACTCGACCTCGCCCCGGGCGACGGCGTCGAGGACCGACGTGATCGAGGAAAAGGCCCTCAGATCGGCCGCGGCCAGGTCAGGCTGGGTCAGGAGCGCTTCCTGGGTGAAGGTTGCCTCCGGGCCGAAGTAAGCCACGGTGGTCGCAGGCGGGTTCACAGTTGGGCAGGATAGAGCAGGTCATGGACGCTTCCTCTCTTCGCACACTCATCGAAGACGTCGCCGCCGGGCGCTGCACACCCGACGACGCCGTTCGGCAGCTGCGGCGGCTGCCCTATTCGGACCTGGGGTTCGCCCGGGTGGACCTTCACCGCGACCTGCGCCTCGGCATGCCCGAAGCCGTCTACGGCCCCGGGAAGACACCGGAGCACTGTGCAGCCGTCGTCGAGGAGCTCCTCAGGGGGACCGACGGGCCGGTCCTGCTGACACGGGCGACCGAGGCTCAGGTGAAGGCGGTCACGGCTGCTTCCACCGCGCTCGGCGTCGGCCCGAGTGCCGTGGCCGACAGCGGGTCCCTCTGGACCGTGGTCTTCCGCCCAGCGCCCCCCAGGGCGGGCGCAGTCGTGGTCATCACTGCGGGAACGGCCGACCTTCCCGTGGCCACCGAATGCACGGCGGTGTTGGGAGCGCTGGGCTTTGCCGCCACCCAACTGACCGATTGCGGCGTTGCGGGGTTGCATCGGTTGCTCGCCGAGGTCGACACGCTCGCCATGGCGGACGCGGTCGTGGTCATCGCCGGCATGGAGGGAGCGCTCGCCAGCGTGGTCGGCGGCCTCACGCCGGCCCCCGTCGTCGCCGTCCCTACGAGCACGGGGTACGGCGCCGCCTTCGAAGGGGTGACCGCGCTGCTCGCCATGTTGTCCGCCTGCTCCTCGGGTATCACGGTCGTCGGCATCGACAACGGGTACGGCGCCGCCTGCGCGATCGCCCGAGTTCTCCCATGACCAACCCGACTTCAGGCTCGTCGACAGTGGCCTGGTTCCACTGCTTCGCAGGCATCGCAGGGGACATGGCCCTGGGATCGCTGGTCGACGCTGGGGCCGATGTCGACGAGATCCGCGCCTTGCTCAATCGGCTCGCCCTTCCCGGCTGGCACCTCGAGTTCGAGGACGGCATCCGGGGCGGCATCGCCTGCACCCGAGCCATAGTCGGGGGTGACGACGTGGTGGTGCGTACTCACGGCGTGATTGCCGCCCTCATCGAGGAGGCCGCACTTCCGGCGCGGGTGACGGCCCGCGCCCAAGCCGTCTTCTACAAGCTGGCTTCGGTGGAGTCCGCCCTGCATCGTCGCCCGATCGACCAGGTTCACTTCCACGAGGTCGGCGGGCACGATGCCGTCATCGATGTCGTCGGGACGGCCGCCGCGCTTGAGGTGCTCGGCGTCGACGAGGTGTCCGCCTCGGCAGTCGCGACCGGAACCGGCATGGTGCGCAGCGCACACGGCCGGCTGCCCAACCCTGCACCGGCGACGGTCCGACTGCTCCAGGGAATCCCGTCCTACGGCCGCGACGTCAGCATCGAGCTCACGACTCCCACCGGCGCTGCGTTGCTCGCCGCGCTGTCCACCTCGTTCGGTCCCCTCCCCAACATGACCATCGAGTCGTCGGGGTTCGGTGGGGGTGCCGGCGAGATGGATGACCTGCCCAACTGCACCCAGGTCGTGATCGGCCGTCGTGCGCAACGCCCGTCCAGCGGTTCCGGACAAGGCGCGCTGCTGTTGGAGACGAACCTCGACGATGTCACGGGTGAGCAGCTGGGTCTGGCAGTGGCCGCTGCACTCGAGGCCGGGGCACTCGATGCCTGGGTCAGCCCGGTCACCATGAAGAAAGGGCGGCCCGGCCATGTCCTCCACGTCCTGACCGATGCAACGCTCGTCGAAGCGCAGCGCGCTGAGATCCAGCGCGTGACCGGCACCATGGGGATCCGCGCCACTGCAGTGGAGCGCTGGCCGGTGGCCCGCGCCCTCGAACAGGTGACCGTCGACGGTATGAGCATCCGGATGAAGGTCATCAGCGGGCGGGCCAAGCCGGAGTTCGACGACGTCGCGCTGGTGGCGGCCAAGACGGGCGCCCCCCCGCACGAGGTCGCGAGCCGGGCCGAGGAGGCGTGGCGCGCCACCCAGCGACCGGCATCGGACCCGGAGGGTGGGTCCGCCTGATGGCGAGTGCGATGTTCCACTACGACGAGGCGATGACCGACCTCGTTCTCGCGGCGTGCCGGGAGCGCCTGTCCGTGGACCCCGTCGCACTCGACTTCGGCGGCCTCGTCGAATCGCTCGATGCCGAACTGGCCGGGCTCATGCGACCCGGGGGGAACGACGCGGCCCAGGTGCTGCAGCTCTTCGTGGACAAGCTGTCGACGGCGGTGGTCTCGTGCGACAGCCCTCGCTTCTTGTCGTTCATTCCGGCTGCACCCACGAAAGCCTCCTTGCTCTTCGATATGTTCGTCTCGTGCTCGTCGCTGCACGGCACCTCCTGGCTCGAGGCGGCCGGTGTCGTCGTGGCCGAGAACCAGGCGCTCGCTGTGCTCTCTGCACAAGCCGGCCTGCCCGTCGAAGCAGGGGGCTGCTTCGTTGCGGGCGGTTCAGCGGGCAACCTCTCTGCTCTCATGGTGGCCCGCGACACCGCGGGACACCGTCGCCAGACGAACCCGCCGCTGCGTCCACTCGTCGCGCTGAGCGAAGACGCGCACTCGTCGGTGGGCAAGGCCCTGCACGTGCTCGGCGTCGGCACGCTCACGGTGGCGACGGAGGACCACCGGCTGACCGGCCGTGCACTCCAGGCCGCGCTGCGTGAAGATCCGCGGCGCGACGACGTCATCGGAGTTGTCGCCACGGCGGGAACGACGAATGCCGGCATCGTCGACGACCTGGCGGGCGTGGCCGACGTTGCCGCCGAGCACTCCCTCTGGTTCCACGTCGATGGCGCCTACGGCGGGGCCGCCGCGTTGTTCGCACCATCCGTGCGCGGCCAGTTCGCCGGGTTCGAAAGGGCCGACTCGTTCATCGTGGATCCCCACAAATGGCTTTTTGCTCCCTTCGACTGCGCCGCTCTGATCTACCGCCAGCCCAACCTGGCCAAGGCCGTGCACACCCAGGACGCCCAATACCTCGAGGTGCTCCACAGCGAAAACCCCGAGGAGTGGAATCCGAGCGACTACGCCTTCCATCTCACCCGTCGCGCCCGGGGGCTGCCGCTGTGGTTCTCACTGGCGGTCAACGGCCTCGACGCGTATGTGGTGGCCGTCGAGGCGGGGCTGGCCATGGCCCGACGCGCTGCGGAGCGGGTGGCCGACTCGTCCCATGTCGAGCTGGTGCGCGATCCCGGACTCTCCATTGTGCTGTTCCGGCGACCGGGATGGAGCAAGATCGACTACGAGGACTGGTCGGCCCGCCTGCTCAGCGAGCAGATCGGCTTCGTCACACCGACCACCTGGGAAGGCGAGACGGTGGCCCGTTTCGCCTTCCTCCACCCTGACACCACCGTGGAAATGGTCGACGAGATCCTCGACTCAATGGCCGACGCGTGACCAGGCGCGTCGCAAGAGGGTGCGCAGCGTCTCGACGTCCTGCGCGCCCGGAATGGGCCACGCACCGGCGATGAGGAAGTAGGGAACGCCGGTCACTTCGAGCTCCTCGGCCGCAGCCTCGTCCGCGCGCACCCCGTCGGTATAGTCCGCGGCACCGAGCACCTTCTCGGTGACGGCTTCTGGGAGCCCGACCGAGTTGGCGACCTCCTGCAGGGCCTGATGATCCGAGAGCAGCCGCCCCTCGCTGAAGTAGGCGACGAAGAGGCGCTGCACCAACGCCTCTTCCCATTCGGTGCCGCGCGCGGCCTGGGTGAGACGGTGGGCGTCGAAGGTGCTGCCCAGACGCACCTGCTCGAAGTCGAAGACGAAACCGACCTCCGCACCGAGGGCGGTCAGCTGCGCGTGGCCGGCGCGCACCCGCTCAGGAGGCATCCCGTACTTGCGCGCAACCAACTCCTCCATGGAGCCGGTGGTGCGGGCAGGAGCCCCGCGGTGCAACTCGAATGAGCGGTGCACCACAGAGACTTCCTCGCCGTGCTCGAAGTCGCGCAGGGCGACACGGAGTCGGGCCAGGCCGAGCGCGCACCATGGGCAGGCATAGTCCGACCACACATCAATCCGCATGTGCCGTCCACACTATCGGCGCTCTCCTTCGTCCAGTCCTGAGCCGGCCTCCTCTCCACCGCCGCCACGCCTCACGCCAACGCCAGGACGCGTCGTCAGGCAGACGCGAGGGCGGCTTCGAGAAACGCCCCTGCTGCCAGCAGTCGCTCCTCGCTGTAGGCCGGCCCGATCAGCTGCAGGCTGGCGGGCAATGGACCACCCGTCGGCACGGGGAGGGAGAGTGCAGGCACCCCCGCCAGATTGACCGGAAGGGTGCAGCGCGAGACGAGCAGGTCGTCCCCGTCCTCCAGGTCCGGCGGGAAGATGCTCAATGTGGGGGTAACGAGGAAGTCGACCTCGGCGAACGTGCGCTCGAGTGTCTCCTTCCAGGCGCGCTGGACCCGCCAGGCTCTGCCAATGGTGTCCTCGTCGAATGACCCTCCGAGCTCCAGCCGCCCGCGCACGCCGTCACTGATCCCCTCCGGATCCTCCGCCATCAGCATCGCGTCGGAATGCCAGGCCTCGACCACCAAGAGGAGCCCGGCCTGCATGGTGGCCTCGTCCCATCCCGGGAGAGCCAGTTCTCCGCAGTCCCACCCGGCCACCCCTAGGGCTCTGTCGAGCGCCGCGATGATTGCCGGATCCGCCTCAAGAGGCAGTCGACCCACGACCGGGTCGGACAGGCCCTGGTCGGCGACACTGAAGCCCGGTTCGAGCAACTGCATTCCCGTGGCGAGACCGGCCACGGTGCGGGCCATGGGACCGACGGTGTCGAAGCTGGGCGCCAGCGGCCAGACCCCATCCAACGGGATACGGCCCCAGGTCGTCTTCAGGCCGGCCGTGCCACAGCAGGCGGCGGGAATCCGGATGGACCCACCAGTATCGGTGCCATAGGCCACGTCCGCCTCGTCAGTGGCGACCGCCACGGCAGAGCCGCTCGAGGACCCGCCGGGGACGCGGGTCGGGTCGAGGGGGTTCACCGGGGTCCCGTACCACTGGTTCACGCCGGTCACGCCGAGGGCCAACTCGTGCAGATTCGTGCGGCCCACGATCCGGGCCCCAGCTTCCCGGGCGCCGGCCAGGCATGCCGCGTCCCGGGTCGCCGGCACCGCTCTGTCGGCCACGGCGCGGCACCCCGCGGTCGTCGGCTCCCCCACCATGTCGATGAGGTCCTTGACCGCCAGGCGGACCCCGGATCCCGACGTCTCGCAGCGGCTGATGAAGGTGGTCATCCCCTCATTGTGTCCGGATGTAGCAAGGGACGGACGCGTCCTAGGTCGTGGGCGACGTGGAGGTCGTCGGCGTCGTGAGCGTCGTCACGGTAGCTCCGGGCGGCAACTGGAACAGTGATGCCGAGGGGGAGGACGAGTAGTTGGTGATCTGGAAGCTGGTTGAGTCCGACGCAACACTGACGTAGCCGAGGATGCCTTGGGACGTACTGCAGATGGTGCTGGTACCCGCCACACCTTTGGCGACCAGGTCGACACAGTTCATGTCGAAGCCGTTGAGCGACTTGGTGGAGGACGTCACCTGGTCACCCGCCAATCCGGCCACCAATGAGACGCCCTGCAGGAAGGAGATCCAGTGCGCCGGGGTGTAGAAGTCGAAGATCTTGTTCTGCGTCGCCGCATCGGCCTTGCTCAACTTCTGGCAGGACCACGCGCCAGCTGGCCCGCTCTGGTTACAGAGGTACTCACCGGACGAGTTCACGATCACCTGGATGTTGGACGCGGTGGATCCCGTCTGCGTCTCGTGGAAAGCGAGCCCGCTACTGGACGGGTCGACGGCGTAGACGACCGTGGCGGGTGTGCTGCCCGTCGTCGTATAGGTGGCCTCGAAGGGCGAGTCCTTCGTGGACTGCAGGTTCTGGTTGAACGAGTCGATGGTCGCCTTGTTGCCTTCGACCGTGTGCACCGCCTGCTTGACCTTGTTCAATGCGCTGCAGCCGGTGGCCACGACGCCGATCGCTACCAGCAGCGCCACAAGGAATCCGATATGACTTCGATGGGACATGCCCGCCTCCTCCAGTCGGACCGTCGAGACTGAGACGGCAACGCCGGTATGAGGTTACGACAGGCCCGGTCCCGCAGCGCGGCATCGGGACTCACCCGAACGGGTCAGGTGGTCCCTGCGGTCGAGGGAACGGTCCCGTCCTCGACCGGCGCCACCTCCTGGCGGCCCCGTTGCAGGCCGAAGAGCGCGACGACTGCGGCGAAGGCCATGATCCCGCACATGACGTACAGCACCGTCTCAGTGGCCTGGGCGAAGGAGAGCGAGACGAAATGCGGAATGGAGTTCACCGCGCCGCTGCCCTGCTGGCTCTGTGTGATGTGGTTGGCCTCGGCGACGGCGTTCGGGTCGCCCATCTTCTCGAGCGACGTGGTGAGGTGCGACCGGTAGTTGAAGAGGAGAATGGTCCCGAGTGCGGCCAGCCCCAGGCTGGCACCGAAGTTCCGGATCGTCTGGGTGATGCCGGTCGCCTCCCCGTAGGAGAGGTTCCCCGCCCGGTTCACGGCGTCTGTGTTCGCCGGACCGAGCATCATCCCCATACCGGCGCCGGCCACAATGACCCAGATCTGCTGCTTCGAAAAGGAGAGCGTCGTGACCTTGGAGGCCCACAGGCCGAAGCCGACGGCCGCGATGGCGCAGCCGATGACCACGGCCCGCTTGGCTCCCTCCCGGTCGAGCATCCGGCCCCCGACTTGGGCCGCGACGACGAAGCCGATGAAGAAGAACAAGAGGAAGATGCCCGCACCCGAGGCGGAGTCGTGCAGGGCGATCTGCGCGTACTCGCTGGCGAAGAAGAAGACGGGGATGAAGGCCATCATGGCGATCAACAAGACGAGGTTCTCCATCGCGAACGGCCTGATCCGGAAGATCTCGACATTGATCAGCGGCGATTCCGTACGCGCCTCGAGGAGGACGAAGAGACCGATGATGGCCAGGCCGGCAATGATGCAGACCCAGGTCAAGGGATTGCTCCATCCCCAGGGGACCGACTGCTGCAGACCGAAGATGCTCAGGCCGATACCGGCCGCAATGAGCACCGCGCCCCGGTAGTCGATCGGGGCCCGCTGATACTGCGTCTTGGGCTTCGACACGGCGATGAGGACAAGCGCGATAAGGGCGACCGGGATGTTCACCCAGAAGATGGCGCGCCAGGTCCACTCGGTGAGATAGCCCCCCAAAATCGGGCCAACGGCCGTGAGCCCTCCGGCGATGCCGAAGAACAGCGCCAGGGCTTTCCCTCGTTCCCGTAGCGGGAACGTGTTGACCACGATGGCGAGCGCGGCCGGGAACATGAGCGCCCCGCCTGCACCTTGGACCACGCGGAAGGTGACGATCCACGCCTCCGCGCCTGAACCCTTGGGCGTCAGCCCGCACATGGCCGACGCCACGACGAAGACAGTGACCCCGATCACACACATCTTGGTGTGCCCGAAGATGTCCGACAGGCGTCCCCCCAGGGCGAAGAGCGCAGCCAAAGAGATCAGGTAACCGTTCACCACCCATTGCACGCCGGTCGACGTGAGTCCGAGTTCACGCTGAATGTTCGGTACCGCGATCGACACGATCGTTTGATCGATGAATGTCATGGAGACCGCGAAGATCATCGCCGCGAGCACCCAGTTCCGGCCCTGCATACCGTTGCCGCTCAAAGCCGTCTCCCTCCGGATCACTCTGTTCCGAAGACCCTAACTGGGTCGGTCTGGAAAGGAGAGGCTCTCGCATCGTGGCGATCCATATTCTGTTGGCCGTCACCGGTCTCGGGTTCTTCTCGAGATTAGTTTGCCCGTTGTCGTACGCCATGCCACTTCCGCCGCCGGTTTCGTGTCCGCATCAGGCTCGAAGCAGGCCGTGCTGCGCGAAACCTGGAGGATCGTGACCGCGACGACGCCTCTACCGACACGCGCCTGATGTCCCACGTCTGGTGCGCGCGGCGTCGGTCGTCATGGCCGACGTGCTCTGTCAGGTACGGTCGTTCACGTAGGGAGGGGGGCGTTTCGTGCGACGACGCAGGTCCGCTGGACCGATCGCCTTCGTAGCGGTCGGAGTGATGTGGCTGGGTCTCATTGTCGGGCTGTCGCCGACGACCGCGTCGGCCGGCACGCCCGTCCCGGGCGCGCCCAACTGCCCCATGTTCCCGGCTGACAACGTCTGGAACACGCCCGTCGCCGGATTGCCGGTCAACCCGAACAGCGCGGCCTGGCTGGCCAGCATGGACTCCGGGACGACGGACCTCCATCCCGACTTCGGGCCCTCGGGCGATCCCTCCAATCCCTACGGCATGCCCTACACAGTGGTGTCGCCGTCACAGCCGGAGGTGCCCATCACGTTCCAGTACGCCGACGAGAGCGATCCCGGGCCCTACCCCTTCGGTGCGAGCACGCCGATTGAGGGTGGTCAGCAGTCGACGGGCGACCGGCACGCCATCATGGTCAACCCGGCGACCTGCACCCTCTACGAGCTCTACGACGCGCAGTACAGCGGGTCGGGTTCGACCGCCGGCTCGGGTGCCATCTGGAATCTGAACTCGAACGCGCTCCGCCCGGCGGGATGGACATCAGCCGACGCGGCCGGCCTGCCGATCCTCCCGGGCCTCGTGCGCTACGACGAGGTGCAGTCGGGTGTCATCACCCACGCCATCCGGATGACGGCCGAAGCAACGGACACTTCATACCTGTGGCCGGCCCGGCACGAAGCGGGGACCTCCTCCAACCCGAACCTGCCGCCCATGGGTGCCCGCTTCCGGCTCAAGGCTGACTACGACATCTCGGGCTACTCGCCACAGGCCCAGGTGGTGCTGCGCGCCATGCAGCAGTACGGCCTGATCCTGGCCGACAACGGCTCCAACTGGTACTTCGGTGGAACGGCAGACGACAGCTGGCCAGCCTCGCTGGTCAACGAGCTCAAAGAGGTGCCGGCCAGCGCCTTCGAAGCGGTTGACGAGTCGGCGCTGATGATCGACCCCAATTCGGGGCAGGCCCGCCAACTCGGCGCCGCCGTCAACTGCGGGTTCGGACCGGGCTACCGCATGGTGGCCTCCGACGGCGGCGTCTTCTCGTTCTGCCAATCGTTCCTGGGGTCAATGGGCGGCCAGCACCTCAACGCCCCCATGGTGGGTATGGCCGAGACTCCCGGTGCGGGTGGGTACTGGGAGGTGGCGTCCGACGGCGGCATCTTCAGCTTCGGCGACGCTGCGTTCCAGGGCTCGGCTGGGTCCCTCCATCTCAATAAGCCCATTGTCGGCATGGCGGCCACTCCTGACGGCGGGGGCTATTGGGTGGTGGCCTCCGACGGGGGCATCTTCAACTACGGCGACGCACACTTCTATGGTTCGACTGGGTCCCTCCACCTCAACAAGCCGATCGTCGGTATGGCCGCGACCCCAGACGGCGCGGGCTACTGGCTCGTCGCCTCCGACGGCGGCATCTTCAGTTACGGCGACGCTGCGTTCTACGGTTCACGTGGCGGCCAGCCGCTCAACAAGCCCATTGTCGGCATGGCCTCGAGCACGTCGGGCCACGGCTACTGGCTCGTCGCCTCCGACGGCGGCATCTTCAACTACGGCGATGCCGTCTTCGACGGCTCCGCCGGCGCCCTCGCCCTTGCCAAGCCGATCGTCGGCATGGCTCCCTTCCCTGACGGCGGGGGTTACTGGCTCGTCGCGTCCGACGGCGGCATCTTCAGCTATGGGGACGCCGTCTTCA
Organism: uncultured Acidimicrobiaceae bacterium; assembly: GCA_963741995.1. Classification (GTDB taxonomy): domain Bacteria; phylum Actinomycetota; class Acidimicrobiia; order Acidimicrobiales; family RAAP-2; genus Bog-473. Next base: position 29,549 of record CAVUKI010000008.1, on the reverse strand, counting down.
ACGGCTCGACCGGGGGCCTGGCGCTCGACGCGCCGATCGTGGCAATGGGGTGAGTGGGCTCAGGTGACCCTTGGGGCTCAGCTCGTCGCTCCGGATGCGATGGACGAGCGCCGGCGTCCAGATCCGCTCGGAGTGGCCTGGCAAGGTGACACGGGCCAGGAGAACCGGCAGGAAAGGGCGGCTGTCCTCCGATCACACCGTTTCATCACGTCTCCACGGTCGCACCGCGAGCTGCCGGCGGCGCCGGCGAGAGGTCCTAGCCAGGAGATCCGAGCGTCCTGCGATAGACGTTCGTCTGACGGGTCTCGAAGCCCATGCGCAGGTAAAGCCGGTTGGCGGCCTCGCGGTCGGGCCGTGAGGTGAGGTCCACTGTGCGCGCCCCGAGCTCGGTCGCGCGCTCGAGCGCGGCCTGCACGAGGGCCGCCGCCACCCCGGCCCCGCGGGCCGTCCCGTCGACCACGACATCTTCGATCCAGGCCCGGACCCCCGTCGGGATCTGAAAGGTCGCCAGCGTCAGCATGCCCACGATGCCGCCATCGCCCCGGGCCACGAACAGCGTGGTGGCGCCGTCGGCCACAATCCGTTCCAGGATGGCGCGGCTGGGCGGAGGCGAGGAGCGGGAGAGCTGGGGAACGAGACGGTCGACCGCCGCGCACAGGTCGTCGTCGACTGCGCCCGCGGCCTCGACCGAGATCACGACGTCGTCGACTCGCCCCGCCACATCGGTTGGCGCACGCTGTCGTAGAGCACGTCACGGCGCTCGCCATTGATGGCCGCGAAGACGTGGTCGCCCCAACGATCGGACCCGACCAGTGGCTGGGGCAGCGTCTCGCGCGTGAACCAGCCGACATCGCGCGTCTCGAGGGGATGCGGCTCCAGCTCACCGCCCACCGCCTGGCAGTAGAAGAGGAGCGAGTACAGCGGCACCCGGGTAAAGCCGAGCCGGAGACCGTCGAGGACGGCGATGAGGCGCACCGGCTCCGCGATGATGCCGGTCTCCTCCTCCACCTCCTTCACGACCACCTCGGCCGCCGAATACCCCACATCGCACCACCCGGTCGGGTACAGCCAGATACCCGAGTCGGCTCGCTGAATCAGCAGCAGCTCGCCCTTGTCGTTGCTCACGGCGGCCCCGACGGCCACCTTGGGGGTGACGTAGCCCGGCACGCCCTTGCCGACCGTGTCCATCCACTCCTGGACCAGTCCTCCGGCATAGTCAGGGTCCTCATTTTCTCCGTCCGCCTCGGTGCGGATGTCCGCCGCCACCTTGAGGATCTCCTCGAAGCGTTCACGCTCGTAGAGGCTCTCGGTGAAGCCCAGTCCCGTGCGGGCGATGCCAGAGAGGGCTTCGCTCCAGCGCAGCAGTGTCTTGAGGGGGACGTCGCGGTCGGAATTCGGGTCCACGAGCGTGACGCTACCGCGAGCCGCCGCCTGGGCCAGAATGGGGCCGTGTCCGTCAACGAGGATTGCCGCCATTACGTCATGCGGACCACGCCACGGGGGGAACGCCTGGAGCGCTGCAAGGTCGACGCCAACGAGCCGCTCCCCTTCGCCTGTCCCGAAGGGTGCGTGTTCTACGAGCCGCGTCGGGTCTCCTCGGCGGGCTGGCACGTGCCCCAGAACCCCGACGAGGGCTGAGCCCACCCGGGATCAGCCCTCCAGGACGTCCCCCAGCAGGTCGACGGTGATGCCTTCGCCGCGCAGCCAGTCGAGCGCGGCGTCCACCTGAGCCGACTGACCGTCCATTTCGCACACGAGCCAGCCCCGGTGTTCCTCCACGTCGGCCCGGCGGATGTCGGGGTCCACGTCGAACTGGCGTACCAGGGTGGCCAGGACGGCCCGCCGGACCTCGGACTCGGGGAACGTCAGCTTCACCTTGACCCGGACCTCGCTCACGGCTCCGCCTCGCTCGACCCCGTCGGCAGGCCGCGGTTCAGGCTGCCGGACCGGAAGCCTTCCAGGTCCAGCGCAACGAAGCGGAACCCTGCGGAGCGGACGGCCGCCACGACTTCGTCACGGCGGTCCACCACTTCGGCCAACACGGCGGGCTCCACCTCCAGGCGGGCGGCGTCACCGTGGTGGCGCACGCGTAACTGCCCGAATCCGAGGGCGTGCAGCGCCGACTCGGCCGCCTCCACGGCGGCCAGCCGACCCAGGGTGACCGGCGTGCCGTAGGGCAGGCGCGAGGCCAGGCAGGCCGCGGCGGGCTTGTCCCAGGTGCGCAGCCCGAGCTCCCGGGACCAGTGCCGGATGTCGTCCTTGGTGAAGCCCGCTTCGACCAGCGGGAAGGCGGCGCCGGCCGCCGCGGCCGCGGCCTGGCCCGGTCGGTGGTCGCCCAGGTCGCTGACATTCACTCCGAGCACGACTGTCGCACCTTCGGCGGCGGCCAGCGGGCCCACGACATCCATCAGCGCGGTCTTGCAGCGGGCGCAGCGGTCGGGGCCATTGGCCACGTAGACCGCGTCCTCCATCTCGTTGGTCGGCACCCCGACCCAGCGCAGGTCCCACTCCTCTGCCAGGGCCCGGCAGTCCGCCTCCTCCGCACCGGCCAGGGATGGCGACAGCGCCGTCGCGCAGAGCACCGCGTGGCGCCCGAGCGCGTCCTGCGCCACCTTGGCCAGGAGCGACGAATCGACGCCGCCGCTGAACGCCACCACCACGCGCCCCAGGCGACGCAACGCCCGCTTGAGGTCTTCGAGGGAGGCGGTCGAAGCGGTCGTGGTCGCGGTCACGGCGGTGACGGTCACGAGTTCAGTTGCCCAGGGCCGACAGCACGTCGTCGAGCGCACCGACCATGCCCGTGTAGAAGGGGCCGAATTCGGCATAGAGGGCGGAGGCCTCGTCGAATCGCATCTCGTAGACGCAGTCCTTGAGGTCGTCGGGATGGGTCCCGAAGAGGGTGACGCCCCATTCGTAGTCGTCGAGCCCGGTTGACCCCGTGATGACCTGGAGCACGCGGCCGTGGAAGGTCCGCCCCACCTTGCCGTGGCCCATCATCAACTCCTTGCGGGCCTCGAAGTCCAAGGAGTACCAGTTGTCGCGCTCGCCGCGGCGTTTGCTCATGGGATAGAAGCAGAAAGCGGCCTTGCCTTCGGGTGGCAACTGCGGGAAGAGCCGGGCCTGGCGCATCTCTTCGGGGACCCCGGCGGCATACTCGGAGACCTCGGTCAACGAGACATAGGACTCGACGGCGACCAGACCCGATCCCACGATCTCCGTCTGGAGGCGGCGCAGCCGCCAGATGTCCGACCCGAGCGCCATCAGGCCCAGGTCCGCCTTGTGGCCGAGGAGCGCCACCGGGACCACCTGGAAGCCGTCCGCCTCGGCGGCGCTGAGGGCTTTCCGGAGGGCGTTGGCGTCGAAATCAGGCGTCAGCCGGCAGAAGAGGTGGAGGACACCCCAGCCGGTCGTCGGGGTCAGGGCCACGCCGTCAGTGTAGAGAAGCCACTCGTGCCCGAAAGCACGGTCGTCCCCGAATGCACAGTGCGCCCGGCCTGACGGCCGGGCGCACTGTTTCAGCCTCGGTTGGGGGTGAGGCTGTCCCAGTGTCACCCCGGGCTGTTGCAGCACCGTGGCAACGGGGTGACAGCCCCATCCCGGACCAGCTGGGTGCCGGTCTAGTAGTCGTCCATCCCACCGGGCATGGCGGGCGCATCTTCCTCGGGCTTGTCGACGATGACCGCTTCGGTGGTGAGGAACAGCGCCGCGATGGAGGCCGCATTCTGCAGGGCAGAACGGGTCACCTTGGCGGCGTCGATCACACCGGTCTTGAAGAGGTCCTCGTACTCGCCGGTGGCGGCGTTGAGTCCGTGGGAGCCCTTCAGGTTGCGCACCTTCTCCACGATGACCCCGCCCTCGAGGCCGGCATTCACCGCGATCTGCTTGAGCGGCTCTTCCACGGCCTTGCCCACGATGCGGGCTCCGGTGGCCTCGTCGCCCTCGAGCTTGTCGGCCCCCTCGTAGATGGCGGTCTGGGCCCGCAGCAGGGCAACCCCACCGCCGGGCACGACACCCTCTTCGATGGCGGCCTTCGTCGTCGAGACGGCGTCCTCGATCCGGTGCTTCTTCTCCTTGAGCTCCACCTCGGTGGCGGCCCCGACCTTGATCACGGCCACACCGCCGGACAGCTTGGCCAGACGCTCCTGGAGCTTCTCGCGGTCGTAGTCCGAGTCGGTGTTCTCGATCTCGGTCTTGATCTGGTTGATGCGGCCCTTGATGTCCGACTCGGTGCCGGCACCCTCGACAATGGTGGTCTCGTCCTTGGTGATGACGACCTTGCGGGCGGTACCGAGCAGGTCGAGGGTCACGTTCTCCAGCTTGAGGCCGACCTCCTCGGTGACGACCTGGCCGCCGGTGAGGATGGCGATGTCCTGCAGCATGGCCTTGCGGCGCTCGCCGAAGCCGGGCGCCTTGACGGCAACCGAGCGGAAGGTGCCACGGATCTTGTTCACCACGAGGGTGGCCAGGGCCTCGCCCTCGACGTCCTCGGCGATGATCAGCAGCGGCTTCCCACTCTGGATGACCTTCTCCAGTACGGGGAGCAGGTCGCGGACAGCCGTGATCTTCGAGCCGACCAGCAGCACGTAGGCGTCCTCGAGGGTGGCCTCCATCCGCTCGGGGTCGGTCACGAAGTAGGGGGCGATGTAGCCCTTGTCGAAGCGCATGCCCTCGACGAGGTCCATGTCCATGCCGAAGGTCTGCGACTCCTCGACGGTGATGACGCCGTCACGGCCGACCTTGTCGATGGCCTCGGAGATCATCTCGCCGATCTCGGTGTCGGCGGCCGAAATGGAGGCCACCTGGGCGATCTGCCCCTTGGACTCGGTCTCCTTGGCGATGCCGTGGATGGAACCGACGGCGATCTCGACGGCGGCCTCGATGCCCCGCTTGAGCGCCATGGGGTTGGCCCCGGCGGCGACGTTGCGCAGGCCCTCGCGGACCATGGCCCAGGCCAGGACGGTCGCCGTCGTCGTGCCGTCACCGGCCACGTCGTCGGTCTTCTTCGCCACTTCCTTGACCAGCTCGGCGCCGATCCTCTCGAAGGGGTCCTCCAGGTCGATCTCCTTGGCGATGGACACGCCGTCATTGGTGATCGTCGGGGCGCCCCACTTCTTGTCGAGCACCACGTTGCGGCCCTTCGGGCCGAGGGTCACACGGACCGCGTCCGCCAGCTTGTTCATGCCGGTCTCCAGGCCGCGGCGGGCGTCCTCCTGGAAGGCGATGATCTTGGCCATCTGGTGTATTCCTCCGTTAGCACTCTCGTCTTGTGAGTGCTAATAGGTAACCACCTTAGGGCGCCGTGCGCAAGGGCAACGCGGCCGTCCCGGGCTCGGGCCGGCGGCAGCCCCGTCAGCCCCCGGCGACGGCGGGGACGATGGAGAGGGTCTGGCCCGGCGTGACCGGCGTGGCCAGGCCATCGAGGAAGCGGACGTCCTCGTCGGCCAGGAACACGTTCACGAAGCGGCGCAGGTCGCCGGCGTCGTCGAAGAGGCGGTCGGCCAGACCCGGGTGGGCGGCGTCGACGGCCTTGAGCACCTCGCCGACCGAGGTGCCCTCCACCTCGACCTCACCCGCACCCCCCGTGAGCGTGCGGAGCTGGGCGGGGATGCGGACTGTCACGCTCATCGGGCGTTCTCCTTGGTCTCGTGGTGATCCAGCGCGGCGTCGAACGCGTCCAGGGTGGGGGCGATCGTGGCCGTCGGGGTGCTCCCCGGCGCGCCGGCCAGGGCCTCCACCGTCTTGAGGCCGTGCCCGGTGACCAGGGCCACCACCCGTTCGTCGGGGCGGATCACCCCGGAGGCGGCCAGCTTACCCAGCGTGGCGATGGTCACCCCGCCGGCCGTCTCGGCGAAGATCCCCTCGGTGCGGGCCAGCAGCCCTATGGCATCCACGATCTCGGCGTCGTTCACGGCGGCGCAGGCGCCGCCCGAGCGGCGCACGACGTCCAGGGCGTACCAGCCGTCGGCCGGGTTGCCGATGGCCAGCGACTTGGCGATCGTCTTGGGCTTGACCGGCCGGATGGCGTCGCTGCCGTCGAGGAAGGCGGTGGCCACGGGCGAGCACCCCTCGGCCTGGGCGCCCGACACCCGGACCGCAGGCTCCTCGGACAGGAGTCCGACCTTTCCCAGCTCGGCGAAGCCTTTGGCCACCTTGGTCAGCTGGCTGCCCGAGCCGATGGGGACCACGACGTGGTCGGGCGCCTGCCAGCCCAGCTGCTCGGCGATCTCGAAGGCCAGCGTCTTGGAACCCTCGGCGTAGTAGGTGCGCACGTTGACGTTGACGAAGGCCCAGCTCGGGCGCTCACTGGTCAGCTCGGCACAGAGGCGGTTGACGTCGTCGTAGTTGCCCTCGACCGCAATGACCGTCCCGCCGTACACGGCGGTCATGGTGACCTTGGCCGTCTCGAGGTCGTGGGGGATCAGGACGACCGAGTCCATCCCGGCCCGGGCCGCGTGGGCCGCCACCGAGTTGGCCAGATTGCCCGTCGAGGCACAGGCTGCCACCTTGAACCCGAGCTGGCGGGCCTTGGTCAGCGCGACCGACACCACGCGGTCCTTGAAGGAGCCCGTGGGGTTGGCCGTGTCGTCCTTGATCCACAGCTCGCCGAGCCCGAGCTCGGCGGCCAAGCGGTCGGCCCGCACCAGCGGGGTGAAGCCCGCCCCCAGATCGACTGGGGTGGCGTCGTCGACGGGGAGGAGGTCCCGGTAGCGCCAGATGGAGCGGGGACCGGCCTCGATGCGCTCCCGGCTGACCGAGGAGGCAATCCGCTCGTAGTCGTACGCGACCTCCAGCGGCCCGAAGCAATAGTCGCAGACGTGCAAGGCCTCGGCAGGGAAGGCACGCTGACATTCACGACAACGCAGCCCAGTGACAAAATCGACCATCGGTCCTCCTCATCGATCGGGCATTGGCACCAGGTGCTTCGCACTGGTTGCCGCGACGTCGACGGGCCCGTCCCTCAGTCGCTCTGGATGATGGGGTCCATGGTAGCCCGCCCGGGCCGGCCGGCTCAACGCGGCGGGGCTGCTTGAATCGGGGGCGTGGCCCACACCTCTCACCACGGTGATTTCCCGAGCGGGCTCGTGCTCGAGGCCAAGGCCCGGACCGGCCGGACGGTCTCGGTGTGCATCCCGGCCCGCGACGAGGGCTCCACGGTGGGCTCGGTGGTGCGGGCGGTCGTGCAGCCGTTCCTGGCCGCCAGCGGGGGCAACGGGCTGGTCGACGAGGTCATCGTCCTCAATGACGGCTCACTCGACGACACCGCCGAGCAGGCCCACGATGCGGGGGCCATGGTGGTCGCTGGGCCCGGCGGGGCGGGCGGCAAGGGCCAGGCCATGGCGGCGGCCCTGGCCGCCTCCACCGGGGACGTCGTCGCCTTCCTCGATGCCGACGTGGCCAACACGACCCCGGCCTTCGTCACGGGGCTCCTCGGGCCGTTGCTCACCACCGACCATGTCGCCCTCGTCAAGGGCTTCTACACGCGACCGCTGCACGGCGACCCCACCGGGGGCGGGAGGGTCACCGAGCTGGTGGCCCGACCCGTGCTCGAACTGCTCTTCCCCGACCTCTCCTGGGTGCGCCAGCCCCTGGCCGGCGAGACGGCGGCGCACCGCTGGGTCTTCGAGAAGCTCGGCTTCGCCGGCGGATACGGAGTCGAGCTCGGCCTGCTCATCGACGTGGCGCAGCAGCTCGGGCCCGACCGCCTGGCCCAGGTCGACCTCGGCGAGCGCATCCACCGCAACCGGCCGCTGCACGAGTTGCGGCCCCAGGCCGTCGACGTGCTCCGCGCCGCCCTCGAGCGGGTCCCCCCGTCGACGCGGCCGGCGCGGTCGTGACGACGCCGTGAGCGGCACCATCGTCGTGTCCAATCGCGGCCCCCTCACCTTCCGCGCCGGCCCCGACGGCGCGCTGATCCCGGTGCCCGCCGGCGGTGGTCTGGCCTCCTCCCTGCACCGGATCCTCGCGGGGAGCGGCACGACGTGGGCCTCGGTGACGATGGGAGCGCCGGACCGCGAGGCGGTCGCCCAAGGCCTCATGCACGAGGAGGGCCTCGACCTGCTCCCGGTCGTCATCGACGACGAGACCTACCGCCAGGCCTACGACGTGGTTGCCAACACCACGCTCTGGTACTGCCACCACCATCTCTTCGACCTGCCGCACCGGCCCCGCTTCGACCGCTACTGGCGGGCGGCCTGGGAGGGTTACCGGGCCTACAACCGGGCCATGGCCGACGTCGTCGTGGAGAGGGCGGGCCAGGGCGACGCCGTGTACGTGCAGGACTACCACTTCTCGCTTCTCGGGCGGATGCTGGCCGAGGAGCGCCCGGACCTGCGCGCCGTGCACTTCTTGCACACGCCGTTCGCCGCGCCCGACATGCTCGGCGTGCTGCCCGACGCCGTGGTGGCCGAGCTGCTCGACGGCATGGCGGGCTACACGGCCTGCGGCTTCCACTGCCACCAGTGGGAGGCCGCGTTCCGGGCCTGCTACGCCGCGGCAGGGCGCGTCGCTCCCGCGACCTTCGTGGCGCCGCTCGGTCCCGACGCCGGCGTGCTCGAGGTGGAAGCGGCCAGGCCCGATTGCGTCGAGGCGGCGGCGGCGTTGCGGGCCGAGGCGGGTGGTCGCCGCATCATCGCCCGGACCGACCGCATGGAGCCGTCGAAGAACATCGTGCGCGGGATGCTCGCCTTCGAGGAGCTCCTGACCGTCCGTCCCGAGTGGCTCGGCCGGGTGGTGCACGTCGCGTTCGCCTATCCCAGCCGGCAGGGGTTGGCCGAGTATCTCGCCTACGCCGCCGACGTCGAGCACACGGCGGCGCGCATCAACCATGCCTTCGGGACGGATGACTGGACGCCCATTGTGCTGTCGGTCCAAGACGACCGGGCCCGTTCGCTCGCCGCGCTGACGTTGTCCGACGTGCTGCTGGTCAACCCGGTGCGCGACGGCCTCAACCTGGTCGCCAAGGAGGGCCCGCTCCTCAACGCGGCCGACGGTGTCCTGGTCCTGTCCCATCTGGCGGGGGCCTGGGAGGAGCTGGCCCTGGCCGGGAACGGCGCCCTCGGGGTCAACCCCTTCGACGTCGCCGGCACGGCCGACGCGTTGCACGCCGCCCTCACCATGGACAATCGCGAGCGGGCCGCGCGCGCGACCGCGCTGCGGACGGCCGTGCGGGGGCGCACGGCGGCCGAATGGTGGGCCGACCAGCTGGCCGCCGCTCAGCGCTGAGCAGCGGAGGCGGCCGCAGCCAGATCGCGCAGCAACGCCACCGCGCCGGTGGCACCGGGCACCGACAGGTCTGCGGCGGCAGCCACGGCGGGCGGGCTCTCGGTGTCGACGGCGGCCACCCGCACCACGGTGCGCAACGGGCCTCCCGTGTCGCGCAGCGCCGCCAGGGCGGCGAAGGCGGGCAGATCACCGACGTCGTCCCCGAAGGCGGCGGCGGCCAGCAACGGCTCAGCGTGCTCGTCGTACTCGGCCACGAGGCTGCGGACCACCGTGCCCTTGTCCACGTCGAGCGCGGGCCGCAGCTCGCGCTCGAGCCGGCCCTGCACCACCATGAGGCCGCGCGTCGCCTGCTGGCGTTCGGCGAATTCCACCACCCAGTCCTTGTGCTCGGGCGCCCGCCGAAAGTGCAGCGTCACGGTCAGGCCCTTGGGCTCGACGTAGACGCCCGCAGGTGCCGTCGCCTGGGCCTCGGACACCACCTCGTCGATGACGGAGGCCCAGGTGTCGTGCGCGGGCCCCTGCAGGGCGCGCTCCAGGCCGTAGAGGCCGGCCAGCGTGACGCCCGGCGGCGCGCCCAGGACCTCGGCCAGGAAAGCGGTGGGCCGGCCCGAGATCACGGCCACCAGCGCGAACGGGACGGCGAGCTCGGCCACGAGAGCGGGCACGCCGGGGAGGGGCCGCGCCTGGCGCGGGTCCTTGACGACAGCCGACAACGTCCCGTCGAAATCGAGGAACACTGCGCTGCGCGCCGGCGCGGCCGCCAACGGGCGCAGCAGCTCCGGCAGGCGCGCCGCGAGATCGCCCGCAGCGGTCAACGTCAGGAGGTGGTCGTCGTGGCCGAGGCCAAGTCGGCGCCGATGACCACGACCACATCGACACCGGTGGCGCCGGTGACCGGCGTGGCGGTGGTGATCGGGAGCACCTGGGCCGGCTTCACGCCGATGGTGGTGGCGATGGAGCCCGCCTGCTGCTGCTGTCCCGCCGCGTAGTAGACGGCCGACGTGGGCACCGAGGTGGCGGCGTCAATCGGTGTCTTCATGGTCCAGCCGCCGGCGCCGATGACCGTGCTGTAGTGGGCGGCAAGCCCGTTGACGCTCGTGCCGTTGGCGACAACGACAGTGGTGGCGCTCGGCGGCGCCGTGGTGGTCGTGGTGGTCGCTTTCCCCTTGTGCCCGGCCTTGGTGGTGGTCGTATGGGCCGCCGTTGTCGTCGTCGTCGAGGCGGCCGCACTGCCGCCCGCTGCGGTGGTCGTCGTCGTGCTGCCGGCCGCGGTCGACGCCGTGGTCGGTGTCGTGGTCGGTGTCGTGGTCGGTGTCGTGGTCGGCGCCGTGGTGCTCACACTTGGTCTCGTCCCGACCGACACGAGCACCGCCACCGCCACGACGAAGATGATGAGAACTGCCGCCGCCCGGACGATCGAGAGCGAGCCGGACGTTGCTGTCTGCGGCTGTTCGTCATCCATTGAGGTCCAGCCTGCCCCGGCACCCCGCCCGAAGCAAGCCTTTCCGCTGGTCGGGCGCTTGGCTCGGGCGTGGGGCTGTCACCTGGAGCGAAGCGCCCGAGTAGCTCAGTTGGCCGAGTAGCTCAGTGGTAGTGCACTTCGCTCGTAATGCCCACGGTGGTTTGTCGCGCAAAACGGTGTGATCTGCACTTCTCTACATAAGCGCTGTTCAGATGCGATGTTGCACATCGAAGGCCGTGTCGGTTGGTCACCGCTGTACGTCACTCGTCCCGGTCTCGACGACGGAAAACCCGGTCCTATCCCGTCGCCGTTCACCACGTCCAGGCCCGGCTGGCCAGGCGCGTGTCGTCGGTGACGATCGCCACGTGCACGGCCGACGGGTCTGCCCCGAGCGAGAGACCGTGGATCGCCACGTCGCCGGGCGAAGCGACATAGCCGCTCGCCGCGGGGTGCCACTCGCCGTTGCCGACGCCCCACTCAGAGAAGCTGACGGCGCCGCCGTTGATCTCTTCTGGGCCGTAGCCGTACGTGACGGGTACTTGCCCTCGGAGCATCCGTCTCACTCCTTCATGTTTCCGTCAGCACCGATCCGTATGTTGACGCGGTGGCTTTGGGCTCCAGTCATTGTCCGCGCACCGCGTGTTCTTCCAACTAGACACGAATAACCGAGGCCAAGTCTGGGTGTTGAGCGAGTGGCACGCGAAGAGTCCAGACCCACCGCCCACCAGGCGGACCGGAGGCGAGGTCGGAGAGTGAGGGCTTCCGGGAAAACGCCGTGGTGGAACACTCATCGACGGCTCGATAGCCCTTTGCTTGACGTGCTGGTCATCGTGCTCGAGGTGGTGGTGGTCTTGTCCCTGACCGTCCTCGCTGTTGAGTTTCGTTGGTGAGATCGGGATCACGAGGTGAGTCGTGCTTTGAGCCCCGCTCCCAACGAATGGCCGCCATGTGCACGCGGGAGCCGGCGGTCTCGAACCTCTACCTCGATGTCGGGCCGGAGGTGACGACCGGCTGGGTCGTGGTGGTCGTCGGAGGGCTCGTTGTCGGAGTCGTTGTCGGCACGCTCGTTGGAGGCGTGGTCGTTGGTGCAGAGGATGCGACTGAGCTCGACCCACCAGATGAGGGGGCCGTCGTTGTGGTGGGTGTCGGGATCGTCGTGGTCGAGACCTGATCCGGAGATCCGGGTTGCGTGGTCGTGGTCAGCGTCGAGGGTGGTTTTGCTCCGGTGGATCCGCCCGGATGCTCCTTCGCCACCGTGACCCCGATGAGGGCCGTGGCGCCGCCGGCAAAGATGATGGTGGCCCTCGTGAGCCGCTTGATGCGGGCTTGCGCACGTGCCCTGGCACTCGGCGCGTACTGGCCGCGGCCGCCACTCACAGCGAGGGGATGATCAGGTGCGCGCGTCCCTGCGACCCGGCAATCGCGTGCATCACGGTTGAGAAGCGTATGGCGTGAACCTGAAGAAACGATGACAGCGGCCGAGCGCAAGCCGGGCGGTCGAACCCCTAGCCTGAAGCCCGTGTCACACGTCGGTTCGTCGGGACAATGAGAGTCTTGGTGGCGGAGGACGATCCGGCGTTGAGGTCCGTCCTCGAGCGCGGCCTGAGAGAGAACGGCTACGTCGTTGACGCTGTGGCCGACGGCACGGCGGCGCTCCGACACCTTCGTGCGTACGACTACGACGTGGCGGTGCTCGACTGGCGCATGCCCGAGCGCACGGGGATCGAGGTGGTTGCCGAGGCGAGGAACCGCGGCGACCGCACACCGATCCTCATGCTTACCGCCCGCGACGCTCCGTCGGACCGCGTCACAGGCCTCAACGGAGGTGCCGACGACTACCTGGTCAAGCCGTTCGACTTCAACGAGCTGGTTGCCCGGGTCCATGCCCTGCAACGCCGCCCTCCGCTCGTAGCGGGATCGGTGCTGGAGTGCGCCGACCTCCGGTTCGATCCGGCCACCAGGGAGGTCACCGTGTCCGGGGCTCCGGTCGCCTTGACGGCAATCGAGTCGTCGCTGGTCGAGCTCTTGCTTCGCCGGTCCCCGAGTGTGTTGACACGGCGCGTGATCGCCACCCAAGTCTGGAACGACGAGGCCGATGCCGTCGGATCCAACACCATTGACGTCCACGTCGGTCGGTTGCGTGCCAAGTTGGGCACCAGCAGGGCACGCATCGAGACCGTGCGCGGCACCGGGTACCGGATGGTCGGGACGTGAAGACGACCCGGGGGCACCGACGGCATGCCGTGCGCGTCGCCGCGGTCGCCACGCTGGTCGTCATGGTGTTCTACGTCGTCGCCGCCATCGTCTTGAACCTGATCGTCACCAACCACCTGATCAGCACGACGGACCATCGCCTGGCCGATCGGCTCGAGGACGCGCGGCAGCAGACGCTCGCCTTGCACGGATCGAGCGCGCCGGACGCCGACACCGACCTGGACGATGCTCCGGTATTCCTGTGGTCGATCGCCCCCTCGGGGACAGTGACCGCCTTGACGTCGACGGTGCCGCCTCTGCCCGCCCGCCACTGGGGAACGGACCCGGTCACTGTCGACATCGGGAGCTCGACGTTCCGGTTCGACACGTTGCGGACGCACGATGCCGTTCTGGTGGCCGGCCAGAGCACGGCCGCCACGTCGAACGTGCAGTGGACGCTGTTGGTCGCCGAGCTCGTTTTCGGCGTGATCCTGGCCGTCGCCGTGTTCGCCGGCGCGATGGTGGTGGGTCTGCGGGCCTCTGCACCGTCGGAGCTGGTGCGTCGCCGCCAGGCCGAATTCACCGCCGATGCCTCGCATGAGCTGCGCACCCCCATTTCGGTCATCGAAGCCGAGGTGGGCCTGGCACTGGACCGGCCCCGTGACCCGACCGCCTACCGGGAGGCGTTCGAACGGGTGGGTCGGGAGAGTACGCGGCTGCGCCGGATCGTGGAAGACCTGCTCTGGCTGGCCAGGGCAGATAGTGAGCAAGCACGGCCAGGCGACGCCGATCTGGCGGACGTCGGCGACGTGGTCGAGAGCTGTGTGGAGCGTTTCGGTGCGCTGGCGACGGCGCGCGGGGTCGATCTCTCCATGCAGAGAGTCGGCAACGGCCCGTTCACCGTGCAGGTACAGCCGGACCTCATCGACCGCTTGGCGGGAGTCCTCGTTGACAACGCGTGCAAATTCGCGGGCGACGGGGGCCGTGTCGAGGTCAGTGTGCGCGACTGGGGCACCCGGGTCGATCTGCGCGTCGACGACTCCGGTCCCGGCATCCCGGAGGACCAGAGGGACGCCGTGTTCGATCGGTTCCACCGCGCCACCGACCAGGTGGCAGGCACCGGCCTCGGTCTTGCCATCGCCGACTCGGTCGTCCGCTCCACACAGGGCCAATGGGCGATCGGGGTCGCCGAACTGGGAGGCGCTCGTCTGGAGATCTCCTGGCGCAGGGTACCGGCGCGCAAAGGAAAGGCCAACGAAACCGGTGACACACTTAGCGAATCCTTAGCCTGAGACCCTCACTCTTCATGTAGGCGTCAGGGTGCGTCCGTACCCTGCTCCCAATGGCACCTCTCCGGCAACCCGGCCCGGCCCAGCAGCGCCGTGCAGCATCCCTGCGCCGCGACGGCGCGCTGAACCGGCTGTCCAGCCTCACCGGGTCAATCGCCGTCGCCACCATCGCCGCAGTTGCGGCACTGGGCATCTACGTCGCCAAAGCTCTGCCGGGGCACCACGCTGGCGCGAGCACGGGGGCGGCCACATCTACCGTGCCCGCCGGCAACACCGGTCAGGGCGTAGGCGCCTCAAGCTCCTCGAGCTCTCTCAACCCGCCGTCGACCCCGCCAACGGCTGCCTCGGCGCCTCCGCCGGTCACCAGCGGATCGACTTGATGGCCGAGGCCGACGCCCCCGCCCACAGCCAACACGTCTTTAGGACCCGAGCCCTCGGCTCCATCGCAGAGCTCGTCACCGACGCCGGAGCACTCTTCGCGGCATCGGAAATGCTCGAAGAAGAACTCGAGCGCATCGACCTTGTGGCTAGCCGGTTTCGGAGCGACTCGGAGCTGACCCGGCTCAACGCTGCCGCAGGCTTTGAGGTCGTCGTCAGTCACGATCTCTTCGAGGCGATCGACGTGGCGCTCGCCATGGCCGAGGCGACGGATGGGTTGGTCGACCCCACCGTTGGCGCAGCCATGAACCTCTTGGGTTACGACCGCGATTTCGCCGACGTCCGTCTTGGCGTCGACGGCGAACTCCCGCCGGAGCGAGCCGTGCCAGGGTGGCGCTCCGTCTCCGTCGACCGGAGCCGACGCGCCGTCCGGCTCCCGACGGACACCTCCCTCGACCTCGGCGCGACAGCCAAAGCGCTGGCGGCAGACCGAGCCGCGGCGACCATCCACAGCCGGCTCGGGTGTGGCGTGCTTGTCTCGCTCGGCGGCGATGCGTCCGCGGCCGGCCCGGCTCCCGCCGGCGGGTTCGACATCGGCATCGCAGACACCTGCACCTCTCCCGTCCCGGCCGAGGCCGTCGCCATATGGTCGGGCGGGCTCGCCTCGTCGGGCGTCGGCGTCCGCCACTGGCGACTCGGGTCACACGAGGTCCATCACATTGTGGATCCGGCCACCGGGTTGTCTGCGGCGCCCTGCTGGCGGACGGTCTCGGCGGCGGCGGCAACCTGCGTGCAGGCGAACGCGGCGTCCACGGCAGCGATGGTGCTCGGCGAGCGCGCGGTCGACTGGATGGAAGTCCACGGGCTCCCAGCGCGGCTCGTGCGGCTCGACGGGACGGTCGTCTACACCGCAGGCTGGCCGATCCCGGGGCCCGCTCTGCCCGCGCCGGAGTTGAGCTCCCGATGACGGCGAGCCTGCTGGCGACCGTCGGCCACGGCTCGAGCGCCCTGTGGTATCTGACGCGCGCCACCGGTCTCGTCTCGCTCATCCTGCTGTCCGCGACGGTCGTGCTCGGGACCGTCGCGTCGGTGGGATGGACGAGCGACCGCTGGCCCCGCTTCCTCTCCCAATCAGTGCATCGGAATCTGTCGCTGTTTTGCATCGCCCTGATCGGCGTGCACGTCGTCACCACGGTGGGGGACGGCTACGTCCCGATTGGACTGGCCGACGCGGTCATCCCGTTCCGCTCTCCCTACCGCCCGGTCTGGGTGGGTCTCGGGGCAGTGGCGTTCGACATGCTCCTCGCCGTCGCGATCACCAGCGCGCTCCGCCGCCGCATCGGCGTGGCTGCCTGGCGGGGAGTCCATTGGCTGGCCTATGCCTGCTGGCCGATCGCCGTTCTCCACGGCCTGGGCTCAGGCTCCGACGCCCGGCTTCCCGGGGCGATGCTCGTGTTCGTCCTCTGCACGGCCGCTGTCGCCGCTGCAGTTGCCTGGCGCTTGGCGGCCGGGAGGGCGCGCTCGGTCACCTGGCGGCTCGGCGGCGCCGTCGCGGGCGCTGCGGTACTCATTGTGATCACGGCCTTCGCTGCCGCCGGTCCGCTCCGGCCCGGGTGGTCCCGCCGGGCCGGTACCTCCACGGCCCTGTTGGCCCAGCTCTCCGGTTCCGCCTCGGCCTCGTACTCCTCGGCGCCGGCGTCGACCACGCCGTCTACCTCCGCCCCACTCGCCTCGGGCATCCCGAGCGCCCCCTTCGAGACGACCGTCTCGGGAACGGTCGCCACGTCACCCCCCAATGCTGACGGTGACGCCGAGGTCACCCTCAGCATGCGGCCCGCCGACACGAGCGTGCCCCTCGTGGTGCGCATCATCGGCCCTGCCGTCAACGGCGGTGTCGCCCTCCACCACAGCGAGGTGACCTTCGGCCAGCTGAGCGGGCAGGTCACGGCCCTCGACGGGTCCACAGTCGGAGCGTTCGTGACCGGCCCGACCGCCTCCCTCAACCTGACTATGAACCTGTCGTTGAGTCCGGGCGCCGGCACACTCTCCGGCCAGCTCTCGGGAAGTCCGGCGCAATGAGCCTGACTCTCCGTCACGGCGCCCCCAGGGCGCCGCGGGCCACGACCCGACTGCTGCACGGGCTCGTGGGCGGAGGCGCGCCCGGCCCAGGGCTGGGTACCCATCTCGACCGATGGGGCGAGCTCCATCACCAGCCGCACCGGCTGATCGACGAGCTCGAGGCAAGCGGGCTGGTGGGCCACGGTGGGGCATGGTTCCCTGTGGCGGCCAAGTGGCAGGCGGTTGCTGGGGCCTCGCGCCGCCGCCCGGTCGTGGTGGCCAACGGTGCCGAAGGCGAACCCGCCAGCCGCAAGGACGCATTGCTGCTCTCGCGGACGCCGCACCTCGTGCTCGACGGACTGGCGCTCGCGGCGACCGCCCTGCGCGCCCAACAGGCAATCGTGTACGTCCCGGCCTCGAGCATGCCAACCGTCGAGGCCGCTCTGGCCGAGCGCCGCGTCCACGGCCTCGATCCGATCGCCATCGAGCCCGCTGAGGCACCTGACACGTTCATCTCCGGTCAGGAGTCGGCCGTGGTCAATGCACTCGGCGGGCGCCGGGGCGCGGTGCCGTCCTTTGTCGGGCTGACGACCATCCGCGAGCGCGGTGTGGGGGGCCGTCCCACCCTGGTGCAGAACGTCGAGACGCTGGCCCACGTGGCCCTCGTTGCCCGCTTCGGAGCGGACTGGTTCCGGGGGGTCGGCACGGCAGCGTACCCGGGCACCATGCTGCTGACGGTCAGCCGCCCTGGCGGGCCTCTGGTCGTCGAGGCGGCGCTCGGCTCTTCCCTCCGCGCTGCAGTCGGTCTCGGGGAGGACGATCTGGCCCGTACGCGGGCCTTCCTCCTCGGTGGCTACGGAGGCGCCTGGGTCTCCCCGCAGGTCTTCGCCGAGCTCCCCGTTTCGGAGAAGGCTGCCCGCCGCGCCGGCGCGACCCTCGGTGCCGGCGTGATCGTGCCGCTGCCTCGTGACGTCTGCCCACTGGCCGAGATGGCCGATGTCGTGCGGTACATGGAGGGGCAGGGCGCCGGCCAATGCGGCCCGTGCGTGCACGGACTGGGCGAGTTGGCCGAGAGCATGGACCGGCTGGCCTACGGCGGACGGGGTGGACCCCACCTCGACCGCATCCTCCAGATCTGCACACTGGTGGAGGGGAGGGGCGCCTGCCGCCACCCTGACGGCGTCGCCCGGTTCGTGCGTACCGGCCTCGGCGTGTTCGCCGACGAGGTCGCCTCACACCAGCGCCGCGGCCCGTGCACCCAGACGCAGGCGGCGCGGGTGCTGCCGGTGGCGGGCCGGACGGCGACGAGAAGGCTGGTGAGCAGGGCATGAGCCGTTGGAGCCTGGAATTGGTCCTGGACCCGGTCGCGTGCGACGGGCGCGGCGTGTGCGCCGAAATGCTACCCGAGCGCATCGAACTCGATCGCTGGGGATATCCAGTCATCGACGGTGCGGAAATTGCCCCCGCCCTCGTCGAACATGCCGTACGCGCCGTGCGGTCGTGCCCGAAGCAGGCCCTGCACCTGGTGGAGCACACGTGCTGAGCCCACCCCTGGAGGAGCTCGACGAGCGCGAACCGGATGCGCCGCGCTCCAAGGGGGTCCGGCGAGCGCGCTGGTCGAGATCGCGCGTCCATCGCCGTCGCCGTGTCCTCGCGGGCATCGGTGCGGTGTTGGCGGCACTCCTCATTTGGCTTGCCGTTTCCATCGGCGGCGCGCTCACCAACCCCGCCCTCGGAAGCTCGGCTGGTTCCCGGCTGGCCGAGTGGTTCCGCGAGCACGGGGGCGCGTCCGTCGTCAACTGGACCGAGAACGAGTGGTACTCCCACCATCAGCCCAAGGTGGGCGGCGCACTCCCACCCGGCACCATCCACAAACCCAAGACCGTCACCACCGCGCCGGCTGCGGCCACCGTGGCCCACCTTCCGCCGCCGGCGCCCATCACCCCGTTGGCGAGCCCTCCCATCGCCGGTGAGGGGCAGTGGTCGCCGGCCGGCCGTCTCGTCAACGGCGTCCCCGCGGTGTACGAGACGCTGATCCGGCCCAGCGCGATCCACACCAGCTTCGTGGTGGGAGTGGCCTGGATGGATCCCATGCTGCTCAAGGCGACCCTGTACTCCGGCAGCCAGATCCCTGGTGGCGGACCCTACACGCACACCGCGCCCATTTCGCCCTCCGACTCCACCTCCCTGGTGGCGGCATTCAACGCCGGTTTTCTGATGTCCGCGGCCAACGGTGGCTATTACACAGACGACAAGACAATAATTCCGCTGCGGACGGGTGCCGCCTCGTTCGTCGTCTACAAGAACGGTTCGTTCGCGCTCGGGCAATGGGGAAGCGACGTCTCCATGACGCCGAGCGTGGTTGCAGTCAGGCAGAACCTCGACCTCCTGGTCGACAACGGGCAGATCGTGCCTGCCGCGTACGACGCGAACTCCTCGGCGTGGGGCGCGACGTTGGGCGGTGGCCTGTACGTCTGGCGTTCCGCCCTCGGGATCACGGCGAACGGCGCCCTCCTCTACGTCGGGGGCCCCGGGCTGGACATCTACAACCTGGCCAACATCATGGTCCACGCCGGAGCAGTCCGGGCCATGGAGCTCGACATCAACACCGACTGGGTCAACTTCAGCAGCTATCAGCCGTCGACCCCCGCGGGGCCGGCCACCCCCACCAACGGCACCGAACTCCTCGGCGGCATGACGGGAACTCCAGGGCGCTACTTCGAGCCCTGGTGGGCCCGCGACTTCATCACCATGTCCGCGGCGGTCAAACCGTGACGTCACTGGGGCGAGTCCCGCGCCTGGAGCCGCAGCCGAACGACGACGTCGTGCCACTGCACCGCCTCGGCCCGCCGGCCCCCCGTTCCACGCTTGTCCTGCTGGCCCGGGGCGCGCGTCCAAGGCAGTGGCTGAAGAACGTCCTCGTCTTCATGGCACCGGCCGCCGCGGGCGTGCTCGGCGAATGGCATACGACGTTGCGGGTGGTCGCGGCTTTCTTGATCTTCTGCGTCGTGGCCTCGGGCACCTACCTCGTCAACGACGTCGTGGACGCCGAATCGGATCGATACCATCCCACCAAGCGGGTCCGACCCGTGGCGAGTGGAGCGCTCCGACCGGATGTCGCCCTCGGCGTCGGGACCGCCCTTCTCGCCACCGCCGTCGCCGCCGCACTGCTCCTTCGCCCGTGGGGGTTTGCTGCCGTCGTGGCCTCCTACGCTGGATTGAGCATCGCCTACAGCATCCGCTTGAAGCGCGAGCCCGTGATGGAGCTGGCGGTGGTGGCTTCATGCTTCGTGCTGCGGGCCGTTGCCGGCGGCGTCGTCGCCCAGGTACCGCTCTCCAATTGGTTCCTCGTCTTCACCTCGTTCGCCGCCCTGTTCATCGTGAGCGGGAAGCGCTGTGCGGAGCACGCTCGGCTGGGAGACGACCGGGGGGTGCACCGCCTCGTGCTCGATCAGTACAGCCAGTCCTTCCTCAAATCGACCCTGACCATCTCGGCCACCGTGACCGTCGCGTCCTACTGCCTGTGGGCGTTCGATCGGACCGGGCTGCTCCTCCATGCCGGGGACCGCGTCGTCTGGATCGAGCTGACCGTCATCCCCCTCGTCCTCTCGGTCCTGCACATCTTGCGCCTCCTCGATGCCGGCCACGGCGGCGAGCCCGAACAGCTGGCTCTGGGTGACCACGTGCTACAGGGCTACGGGGTGCTCTGGTTGGCCCTCATGGGCATCGGCCTGTACGGATGACCGTTACGGTCGAGAGCTCCCCTCGTCCTCTGTCCGGTTGGGGCAGGACCGCGCCCACGACCGCCCTGGTCAGCCGTCCCGTCGACGCGTCCTGCGTCTTGGCCTCGATGCACGACCACTCCGGTGGAATCATCGCCCGCGGCCTGGGGCGGAGCTACGGCGACGCCGCGCAGTGCACGGGCGGGCTCACCATCGACACGGCGGGCCTCGACCACATCGGCGCCCTGAACGAGGTCGTGGGGACGATCGAAGTCGGTGGAGGCGTCAGCCTGCACAACCTGATGCGGCGCCTCATCCCGGCTGGCTGGTTCGTGGCGGTGACGCCAGGAACGCGCTATGTCACCGTCGGGGGTGCCATCGCCGCGGACGTCCACGGAAAGAATCACCACCGCGACGGCAGCTTCGCCCGGCACGTGGTGGAGATGACCCTCGTCACGCCGAACGGCGTGGTCACCGTGGCGCCCGATCGTGACCCGGAGCTGTTCTGGGCCACCGCCGGCGGCATGGGCCTCACTGGCGTGGTGGTCGGCGCCGTCCTGCGACTCATCCCCATTGCGACGTCGTGGATTCAGGCAAGCACCCAGCGGTTCACTCGCCTCGAGGACTTG
This sequence comes from uncultured Acidimicrobiaceae bacterium, assembly GCA_963741995.1. GTDB lineage: Bacteria > Actinomycetota > Acidimicrobiia > Acidimicrobiales > RAAP-2 > Bog-473. The sequence continues at coordinate 8,596 of CAVUKI010000008.1, read as the reverse complement.
ATGTCGACCATGGAGCAGACGGACTGCCGTTACCACTACAGCGTGGCGTGGCTTGACTGCGTCGGCGGCCGCAACGGCCACCACCGCTCGGTCTTGACGAGGGGGGACCACGCCCCTTCCAGCGCCATCCCGCGCAGGCTGCGCGGGCGCAGCCTGGAGATGCCAGGGGATCCGAGGATGCGCGTGCCACACCCGGTGCCTGCCCGGCTCGTGAACCGGTTATCCGTGCGCGCCTTGAACGAGGCGTGGTTTCGGGCGTCCCTGGAGTCACGGGGTTCGCTCCGTCCGCTGGCTGGGTTCTTCCATCCTCTCGACGGAGTGGCTCGGTGGAACCTCCTCTATGGACCGCAGGGTTTCGTGCAGTACCAGTTCGCAGTGCCTGCGGAGCGGGCCGATGTCATCGAGGACGCTGTTCAGGCGATCGCGTCGTCGGGGGTGCCCTCCTTCCTCGCCGTCCTGAAGCGCTTCGGACCCGGGACGCCTGGTCCGCTGTCCTTCAGCCAGGAAGGCTGGACCCTCGCGCTCGATTTCCCGCTCGGGCCGGCCGATCTCCCCGCGCTGCTGGACCGTCTCGATGATGCCGTTGCGCTTGCCGGTGGTCGCGTCTGATCTGGCGAAGGACTCCCGTCTGCGTCCGGAGCTCCTCCCCGTCATGTACCCCCGGCTGGGCGACATGAGTAGGGTCCGCCGGAGGGTCGATCCCGAGGGCGTGCTGGCGTCCGACCTGTCCCGCAGGCTCGGGATCCTGTGATGAACGACGCCTTCGGTCACCCCCAGTCGGTCGTTGTGCTGGGCGGGACCTCGGACATCGCTCGCGAGCTTGTCGCACTGCTCGTGGAGGACCGCGGCAGATCCGTCGTCCTCGCCGGACGCGACCGCATGGCGATCGCGCAGGCGGCAGAGGACCTTCGTCACCGCGTGCCGCGGGTCAGAACGGTGATGTTCGACGCCAGCGCGCTCGACGACGTCGACAAGACCATGATGCGTTGCTTCGAGGCGGCGGCTGAGGCGGTCGACGTGGTCATCGTCGCCGTGGGAGAGCTGGGGCACCAGGAGGTGGACGAGGTCGACCCTGGCCGGGTCGCCCGCATGATGACGGTCAACCTCACCTGGCCCGCGGCGGCACTCTCGGCAGTGGCGGATCGGCTGAGGCGCCAGGGCCACGGCCGCATCGTGGTGCTGTCCTCGGTGGCTGCCTTTCGGATTCGACGCTCAAATTTTCGTCTACGGCTCCGCCAAGGCAGGCCTCGACGGTTTCGCATTAGGCCTGTCCGAAGCGCTTCGTGACACCGGTGTCACCCTGCACGTCGTCCGACCCGGCTTCGTGCGTACCAAGATGACCGCCGGTCGCTCTCCAGCACCCTTCGCCGTCGATGCTTCCCGGGTGGCCTCGGACACCGTGCGCGGCCTCGCACGTGGACAGGTGGTGATCTGGTCGCCGGGCTTCCTCAGGTGGGTGTTCTCTGCTTTTCGCCTTCTCCCGGAGGCAGTGTGGCGCCGCTTGCCGGGGTGAGATCCCAGGGAAGGCGTCGACGCTCCGCTCTGGTGGTCGTCACCGCTGCCGCGGTCATGGCGTTCGTGTCACAGTCGTCGTTCGCGTCCGAACCGAACCTTCGGACGTCCGCCTTGCGCCGCATCACCGCTGGCCGCGCCATCGACTCCCGGTACTTTGAACCCGGCGCGTGCGTCGAGTACCCGCCTGCAGCGGGTGACCGCCACCTGACCGTTTTCCTTGATGCCGGCCACGGCGGTCTCGACCCGGGGGGCGTCGGCGAGACCCAGTCAGGCGAGACAATTTACGAAGCCGACGAGACGCTCCCGGTCGAGCTCGACACGATGACGCTCCTCCGTGCGAAGGGGTTCACGGTGGTGGCGTCGCGGACGAAGGCTGAGACGGTGATCCACCCCCAGCCCGGCGACGTCTCGGGAGGTCTGTTTACGGTCCAGGGCGAGCACGACGACGTAACGGCCCGGGACATCTGCGCCAACATGGCAAAGGCGAACGTACTCGTGGGCATCTACTTCGACGCCGGGGGCTCCCCCTACAACGCCGGCGCCGTGACGGGGTACGACACCGCCAGAACTTTCTCGGCGCAAAACCTCCGTCTGGCGACGCTGATCCAAAACGACGTCCTCGGCGCCATGAATGCGCAAGGTTGGGGGATCCCGAACCTCGGGGTGACCGACGACAGCCAGCTCGGCGGGCCTGCCCTGAGCACCGCCGCGGCCGACTACGGGCACCTGTTGCTGCTCGGCCCAGCCGACCCTGGGTGGTTCACCACTCCGAGCCAGATGCCGGGGGCACTCATCGAACCGCTCTTCATCACCGACCCCTTCGAGGGCACCCTGGCCGCCAGCCCGTCGGGCCAGCAGGTGATCGCGGGCGGACTCGCCCAGGCGATTGAGCAGTACTTCGCGCCGCCGCCCCGGGAGAGAACTCCGATGCTCCGACGCGACATTCGATTTCAAGGAATCCCTGCGGGCGTACGAGAGCGCAAGACCGCGGGGCGAGTGCCCCGCAATGGCTCATCGTGGGCGCAGTGGTCATAGGCGCAATCTTGGCCCTCGTCGTCGCTTCGAAGATCGGACCAGGGCGGGCGGCAGGCCAGGGGGCGCACCGCGGTCCAGCCCTGCACGGCTCGAAAAGGACGCCGCCGTTCCCACTGCTTGCTGGGAGCAGCTCCTGATTGTGCGCCGTCGTGTCCGCCTCGGCGCGCAACCGGACCTGGCGATCGCTCTCGTCCTTTGCTTCGCACTGATCCTCGCAGCATGCGGCGGCGGCACGCCGGCTCGCGGCGCCTCCCACACAATGGCATCGGGCCGATCGAGCACACACTCGCCTCGGCCGCCGACGACCGCGCCGACCGCGCCGACCGCGAAACCTGCTTCATCCGGCTCGGCGTCACAGGCCCCGAAAGCGCCGGTCGCCCTCCCGGCTCCGACGACATTGATCCCCTGGACCTCGCCGGCACCGGTCGGCGACGGCGCCTGGACCCCTGCGGGGCGCCCGGTCAACCACGTCCCGGCCGTCTATGAGACCGCGCTGGTTCCTCCCGGTGGCACGCAAGCGGCCGGGATCGCTTGGATGGACACCCGCCTCCTGTCGGCGCAGCTGTACTCGGGCTCCAAGAGCCCGGGCGGCGGCCCGTACGAGTTCACCGCACCGGTCAAACCCGCCCAGGCCGCGACGCTGGTCGCTGCCTTCAACGGCGGCTTCATGATGAACGCCTCCGGAGGCGGCTACTACACGGAGGGCCGGACCGTCGTCCCCCTGGTTGCCGGGGCGGCATCCCTCGTGATGTACGCCAACGGGTCGGTCACGGTCGGCGCATGGGGCACCGATGTCTCCATGACACCCGATGTCGTCGCCGTCCGGCAGAACCTCGTACCGCTCGTCGCAGGCGGGCTGCCGACCGCCCAGGCGACCGGCCTCGACTGGCAGGCCTGGGGGGCCACCTGTGGTGTGACTTCGTGCTCATCCACCGTCCCGGGGATAGAGAACCAGTGGCGATCGGGTGCCGGCGTCACCGCCGACGGCGCCCTCGTGTACACGGCGGGACCCGGTTTGACGCCATTGCAAGTCGCCCAGCTCCTCGTGCGGGCGGGGGTCATCCGGGGCATGGAACTCGACATAAACCCCAACTGGCCCGTCTTCGCCACCTACGACCCGACGATACCGAACGGCTTTGCCGCGCCGTCGAACGGCAGCACTCTCCAGCCGAGCAGCGCGCAGACGGCCGCGACCTTCTTCAACCCCGCGTGGGCGTGTGATTTCATCACCGTGTCGGCGGCGGCCACCACGCTCGCTGGCTAGTGCAGAGTCATTGAACGTGTCGTGCCCTTGGCGTGCCCTGGCACGGCGAGTACGGCGTGCGTCGGTTCGGCGCACGCCGATACACGCTGATCACTGGGGATATCGAGAGTAGGAGCCCTCGCAAAGAGCGCAGCGCCGGACGACCTAGAGTGTGGGCGCAGCGCCCGAGTAGCTCAGTTGGTAGAGCACTTCACTTGTAACGCCCTCGGCGGCTTGTCGCGCAAAACCGTGCGATCAGCACTTTTTGCATAGGCGCTGCTCAGTTGCGATGTTGCACATTGAGGACCGTGGCGGTTGGTTGCCGCAAAGGGCCACCCGTTGCGTTGTGAGGTTGAATCTGGGTTGAATTGAAACGGGCTTTTTGACACCTGACGTCATGGCCCCCCATGCCGGCACCGCGTCGCCAATTGAATAGTCCGCAGTTGAGACTTCGAGCCGTTCGTTCGGCCATCGTGTCACCGCTCTGTGCTCTCGTTCTCAGGGGAGAAGCAGTAACCTTCAGTCATGGCAATTTCCACCGGGGATCTGCAGGCTGCAGCAGAGCGAGCCCGAGCTGCCGCGTCGGAGGCGGGCGAACTTCGGCCTGCCCGCATCGGCAAAGTGACGACCGACATCCCCGAGGCCATTCGCGCCGCCATCCGTGAAGACCTGGCCTCCGGCGCCTACCAGAAGGCCGCACAGGATGCCGTCGCAGGAGACCCCGATCTGGCTCAGGGCTGATCGCCCGGATTCTCTGGCGTGATCGTTGTCGACGACGCCCTTTTGCTCGCCATATTGGCCGAGCAGCAAGGTACGGCAGAAGCTCTCCTGATCACAGCGGCTGAGGCCGGCGAGGTATTCACCACCGGTTCGTGGTTTTGGCGGCTGGCCCGGGTCGTGGCTCGACCGGGTCAGGGCGCGCTGTCCCGTGCGCTGGCGGCGAGTTCTGAGGACGAGCAGCGTCGGGTGCAGAACGCCCTGGACCAGCTGCCCCCCGAAATCGGCCTGTTGAGCCTCCGACGACTGGTCCCGGTGATGGCGGCCTTGCCGGGCCAGCTCAACCTTCTTACCGCCGAGGCCGTTGCTGCCGCCGTGGTCCTGGGTGCGAGGATCGCCGTTTCCACCGCATCACCTCTCCTGACCACCGCAGCTGACTCGGTAGGTGTGAGGGTCGATGTTGTGGATCTCGGCTTGTAGAGCAACGCCGCCTGGCCGTCACTGCTCCAGCTCGCCCAACCACATCTCGTACCAGTCCCGCCGGACGCGGATATCGCCGTTGCGCAAGCGGATCGTACGTGGGAACCATGGTGCTCCCCGGGCCGACCATTTGTAGGCCGTCGAGCTGGACACGCCGAGGTCGGCGGCGATCTCACGAATACTGAGCCAACGGGCCTCCGTGGTGATCCCGCGCCTGTTGATCGCAGTCGGCACGATCTCGCGTGCCAGGGTCATGGCTTTCCCTGTGCGACGCGGTGGAGCAACCCCTCAGCACCATCGACAATCGTGCGGTCGGGTGGATGGGACACATCTGTCATGGCCTCCGCGGCCGGCAAATGTGATTCGGTCACCATCACGTGATCTCCCCTGGTTCGTTGTTGGGCTTCTCCTTCTTGGCCGACAAGCGGCCACTACTGGCCCCCGGGACCGCACCCCCATCGAGTCCGCTGCTGGGGAATTTGTGCGCCGACGCGGATCACCGAGGCGTCCTGGTCGTAGCGACGGCGCTGTGGCCCCGGTTGAAGACGGCATACGCCCCGTACGGCACATCGGGGGCAGTCCAGGCCCACGAACCACTACGGCCGAGAGGCTGGTTACTAGAAACTCCTACCGCCAACCGCCCGAAAGAGATCGCGGAGCGTGCAGACCTGGGTGCCGTGGTGGCTGACCTCATTGAGGATGCTGACGAGGATCTGGTAGCCCAGGACTGACGGTCCGGGATCGTCCGAGTAGCTCCAGAACCGCGTGGCCTGATCAAGTCCTTCGTCCCTCGACGCTCGGATGGCCTGATCCAGTGCTCGCCATCCCGCTCGCATAACGTCGACGGCTTCAATCGGTGCAAAGAACACCGGATGCTCGGACATGTAGGGCGCGGTCCAACCACTCTCCGCTGACCGGGTACCACCGAGGAAGTCCAGCTCCGCCGCACGTCCGGCCATGGATCCAACGTGCCAGAACAGCCAGGCGATAGTGGTCAGTGGTTCCGCCCCCTTGCCCTCCATGGCGGCTCGGATCACGGAGCCATCAAAGTCGGCCACCCAGTCACCGGTGCCGAAGGCATTGGGGGTGCAGCACTCATCTCGGCGCCGGACGCTCCAGCAGTTCGGAGCGGGTTCCCAGAAGAACTCCTCTTCGCTGAGGTCAGACCAGGCTCGGTTCAGTGTGAACCTCTCGATGAACAGCATCATGCTCAACAAGGTTTCGCCACGCCTGCCCGGCACAAGCGGAGTGTATGCCCCGTGCCGATACGACGCCTTGCGACCGTCCCCTACCGCCGGGAAGTTGGGACACTCCGGGCGCCTTGGAGGCTTTGTCGCCGTCCTGATTGTTTCCTTCCCCAGTACCGTTGGGGAAGGAGTCAAGTGCACTGCGAGGGGAGTAATGGATGACGTTGGATGACGAAGGGCGGAGTACCGCCGGGCGTGAGGTCGTCCGGTTGATCCCGGTGCCCACTTCTGTCAGCGAGCAGGCCCAGCAGTTTCTCGGCATGGACCTTTTCGGTGGCGATGTCGGACGAGCCGTTCCAAACGACATCGCCGGATGGCGGACTCTGATCAAAGAGACTGACGAGTTGCTCGTCGCCGTCATAGGAGCACAGGTCGAACACCTCCGCGCTTCGGTTGATCCCAGATCGGTTGGTGGAGTACCCGTATTTGTGGTCACTCCAGAGGGTGTTGATGAGGTTGGCGATACTCGGCCGATCTACTTGGACATCCACGGTGGTTCGTTACTGATGGGCGGCGGCAAGGCTTGCGAAGTGATGGCACGGAGGGCGGCGGCCCAGGTGCAGATGCAGACTTGGTCTGTCGACTATCGAATGCCCCCCGACCACCCCTATCCAGCCGCTCTTGATGACGTCCTCGCCGCGTACCGCGGGCTACTCGATGTTCGGGCTCCCGAGCAGATAGTGGTAGGTGGAGGTTCGGCAGGTGGCAACTTGGCCGCTGCTCTGATGCTGCGTGCGCGGGACGAGGGATTGCCCCTACCTGGTGCACTGATCCTGCTGACTCCCGAAGCTGACCTGACCGAGTCTGGCGACTCATTCCAAACGAATCTCGGTATCGACAACGTGCTAACGGAGAGCTTGGCCGACTCCATCGCCCTGTATGCCGGCGACCACGATCTCCGACACCCCTACCTGTCCCCATTGTTCGGTGACCTGACTGCCCCCTTCCCTCCGACCTTCCTGCAGGCTGGAACCCGAGACCTGTTCTTATCCAACACCGTTCGGATGCACCGAAAGCTTCGCGCAGGTGGGGTTGATGCCCAGCTGCACGTGTTCGAGGCCATGCCCCACGGCGGATTCTTCGGTGCCCCCGAGGACGATGAGCTAACAGACGAGATCCGTCGATTCCTTGCCACTCACGTCGCACTCTGAAGGCCGCTGGAGGCGCAAATCGACATGGCACCAAGGTGCCCCTGTTCGCCGGGAAGGGTAGCAACGTGTGGATCGGCCACGCTTAAATTGGAGCCGCAGAACGGACCGATAAGAGATGGGGTCGACTCTTGAAGAAGAATCGTTCGGTTCCTGACGTAACGGTAATTCCCGTTCTGACCTATCCAGATGTTCGAGCGGCAGTCGTTTGGCTGACCGATACGTTCGGGTTCAACGAGCGCGTCCGGATTGGTGAAGATCATCGGTCGCAGCTTCAGTTTGGCGATGGCGCAGTGATAGTCGCTGACGTGCGAGCTGATCGCATACCGCCACGCTCGGGAGAGGCAACCCACTCAGTCCTGGTCAGGGTCGAGGACGCCCATGCGCACTTCGAACATGCCCGCGCTGTTGGAGCCCGAATCCTCATGGAGCCGACAGACATGCCCTTTGGCGAACGCCAATACACCGCCGAGGACCTTGCAGGCCACCAGTGGACCTTCTCTGAGACACTCACCGACATGGCTCCCGAGGAGTGGGGCGGAGAAACGGTGACCCCGTAGGCAACCTGCCCCGGTGCGCCGGGAGGGTGGGACGCTTCGGCACCATGGGGCATCCCATCTCGGTCGGCCAGTCATCAGTCCAGGGCTGGCGTAACCTGAATTCCGTCGTAGCGTTGTGCAGGAAAGAGGCGGAAATGAAGCCATCCAGGTCCCAACTGAGCATCCAGGAGTCCCTATTTCCGGACCTGACCTGCTTCGGGTGTGGCCATGCCAACCCTGATGGATTCCACCTTCGTAGTTATTGCGACGGAGGCCGCACAGTGGCGACATTCACACCTCGTCCCGAACACGACAATGGGTTCGGCTTCCTCAACGGTGGGATTATTACAACGGTTCTCGACTGTCACACCGCCGCGGTTGTCATGTGGGAGGCCGATCAGCGCGGCTGGAAAGCAGCGACCGGAGCACCCGTTCCATTTATCACTGCTGGTCTCGAGGTGAAGTTCCTCAGACCAACCCCGTTGGGTCCCGCTTTGTCCTTGTATGCCGAACCGGAGAGAATCTCCGAATCCGAGATCGTCGTGAATGCCAAACTTGTGTTCGATGAGAAGCCGCGGGCGACGTTGCGCGCGAAGTGGTTGCGATTTCGCCCTCGCTGACTCGGGTCGGCTGAATCTCTTCTCGGGACTCAAAGTGCCCCAGTATGCCGGG
>CAVUKI010000007.1:0-418418 GCA_963741995.1 uncultured Acidimicrobiaceae bacterium | reverse complement strand
CCTGGCGTCCCCTGTCAGGCCGTAGGTGTCCGAGCCCGACAACCCGAGGCCGGCGCCGGGGGACGCCAATGTATGCATGCCGGCTTCGGCCGTGGCACGCGCTCCGGCGTCTGAATGATGAAGTCCTCGCGGATCTCCTCAGGCATAGCGGATCCTCGGATCGAGCACTCCGTAGAGGATGTCGGCGATGAGGTTGAAGAGAATGACGAAGGTGGCCGTCAAGAGCAGGTAGGCCAGCATGATGTTGATGTCCAGGTTCGTGACGCCTGTGATGTACCACGGCCCGAGGCCCTGCCAGCCGAAGATGTATTCGGTCAGGATGGCTCCACCCAGCACCGCAGCGAAGTCGAGTGCGACGACGGTTGTCAGGGGAATGAGCGCGTTGCGCAGGACGTGGCGCACGAGCACGCGGCGCCGGCTCAAACCCTTGGCCCGGGCCAGCCGCACGTGGTCGGCGTCGAGCGTCTCAATCATGGACGAGCGTTGGTAGATGGCCCACGAGGTGTAGGAGACGAGAATCAGGGTGAGACCGGCAGCACGGTGTGGTCGGCGTAGTCGGGCAATCGGCTGAAGAAGGAGCCGGTGAGGGTCGGGCTCTGTTCGCCGTCGGTATAGAAGATGGTCGATCCCACATGCTGATTGATCGGGATCGCCACGAACTCCTTCAGCGCGAGTCCGAGGACGAAGACAGGCGTCGCCAGCAGCACGAAGTTCGTCACCGTGATCACGTGATCGCTCAGTTTGTTCTGCCGGACGGCGGCCCAGACGCCGAGGCCCACCGCGATGACGATGGCCAGAACGGTGGCGACGACCACCATGCGCAGCGTCACGAAGAGGTGTGACCAGAGCTGGGGGGCGACGGCCTGGCCCCTGGTGGTGTTGCCCAAGTTGCCGTGGATGGCGTTGGAGAACCAGATCCAGTAGCGCTGCCAGAGCGGGTCGTTCAGATGCAGCAACTTCTCGCGGGCGACGATGGTCGAATGGGGCGTGTGCGGGTTGGCGTGAGCAGCGCCAGGGGGTTGCCGGCGGTGCTGACGAGAACGAAGACCAGGATCGACGCGAAGAAGAGGATGACGAGGCTGATCAAAAAGCGCCTAATGACGTAGGCGAACATGGATGGATTCTACGTGTGGGATCGGAAACGATGAGGGAGGGGCCGGCCGACGGGCCAACCCCTCCCTCTCGTTCAGCGACTCACTACGAGCTGAGCGACCAGTCTTCGGCGTTCCAGGTCACGCCCACGCTCGAGGTGTTGGGCAGGACGCCCTTCAGGTTGTTCGACCAGGCCCAGAACACGGGCTGCTGGTACAGCGGGAGCGTAACCATGTTCTGCCAGAGGGTCGCATCGGCCTTGTTGTAGTCCTCGATCTCCTGGCCTGGCTGGGCGCCGCCGAGCCAGAGGCCATCAGCTTGTCCGTTTCTGCGTTGGCGTAGTGGTTCCAGTTCTCGTCGCACTGACTCCCATTGGTGTAGGAGCAATAGATGGGCTGGTTGCCCGAGACGAACGGGGTCGTGACCCATGCGAACTCGGCGATCTGGAACGTGCCGTTGGGGAGGTTGGTCCCGAAGAACGTGTTGGCGTCGTAGTTCTGGATGTTGATCTTGATCCCGATCGCCTTCATCTGGGCCTGGAACAGCTGCTCTGTCTGCGAGCGGATGGTGTTGCCCGACGTCGACGAGATCGTGAACGTCAGGGGCTTGCCCTTCTGCGGGCCGTAGTCGGCCTGGTAGTAGCCGTTCACCTTCTTGAAGCCGGCTTCCTTCATCAGGTTGTTCGACTGTGGGGGCTGTAGGCATAGCTCGTACCCTTGTAGCCCTTCTGCGTCGGCACGAGGACACGGCTGCCGAGCGGCGTGATGCCCTTCTTGATCTCACCGACGGTCCTGGTGATGATGCTCTGGCGGTCGACGCCGTGGGCGATCGCCTCACGCACCTGGAGCTTGGCCAGGTAGGGGTCGGCCTGGTTGAAGTCGAAGTGCTCGAACTGCAGACCGGCCTGGGTCACCGTCGTCGTGTCCGGCACCTGAGTGGCTGTTTGCACGATCGAGAGGTTCAGGGAGGTCGGGTTGAAGATGTTGATCTCCTTGTTCTGGAGAGCCGGGACCAGCTGGTCATCGTCCGAGAAGAACTGGAAGACGATCTTGTTCAGCTTGCCCGGCGTGCCCCAGTAGGACGGGTTGCGGGTCAGCACGACCGACTGGTTCGCGTTGTAGCTCGTGATCGTGTACCAGCTGCCCGAGATGGCCTGGGCCGGGCCGGCGAAGCCGGTGTTCCAGCCGACCGTCCGGGCGATGTGGGCCGGGACGATGTTGGTGTAGAGGGAGCGCCAGTCGGCGAACGACGGCTTGAAGGTCACGGTGAAGGTGCGTCCGTTGGGGCACAGGCCGACGTTGCGGTCCGCCGTGCTCCCGGGGCGCAGGCGGCGCCACCGGAGGGAGTCGGAGCCGACGACCGACTGGATCTGGTTGTAGCCGGCGGTGGAGGCGTCGTCGTAGGGCTTGCCCGCCGACGTCGGTGTAGGAGGGGTTCCCGCTCTGCGCCTGCCAGTTGTAGATGAAGTCGTCCGCCGTGATCGGCGTGCCATCGGACCACACGGCCTTCGGGTTGATCTTGTACACGACCGTCTGCGGGTTGCTCCCGGTGACGGTCGCGCTCTCAAGGAGCTGGGTGTTGAGGACTGGCTGGAGCTTGTTGTTCACGATGAAGACCTGCGGCCACACCATGTTCATGATCTCTTGGAGTACGAACTCCGAAGCGGCCGAGGTGTTGATGTTGAATCCGGCCAGGTTCTCGTCGAGCGCCATGGTGGCCGTCCCGCCGGACGATGACGCCTTCGTCGCCGCGCCGCTCGTTGTCGGTGCGATGGCGATGAACGACACGGACAGCGCCGCCGCCGCCATGGCGGCCAAAGCCGACCGCTTCAAGTACCCCTTGAGTCGCATTGTGCTCCCTTGCTCATCGATCGCCCCGGTGACGGCCGATAACCACGACTTCCGCACTGCCCGGTAATGCAATGTCCACTGTCAGTCTCGGAAGGTGTTGGTAAATGTAACGCAATTGCCACATTCGATTCCGTCAACTGGCCGAGGATTCCTGCGAAATTCGTGCTTCGCAGGGTCTCGATCCGGTGCGCAGCGGCCGTTTACACATGAATCGTGCGCACACTGGAATTCTGACGCGTCGGATAGAACCTGAGTATCAGCTGAGAGCTTCCTGCGTGAACTGTGAATCTGACCACTAAATTCAGGGCGAGGCGATGGTCTATGTCCTTGCCGTAGCTGCGGCCCTCTCGAATGCGCTGACCAGCGTGTTCCAACGCATGGGCGTCGAAGACGCCCCTGAGGAGTCCACCATGCGCCTCAGCCTGATGGCGCACGCCATCCGGCGGGGCGTGTGGCTCCTGGGCTTCGGCTTCATGATCTGCGCCTTCCTGCTGCAGGCCTTCGCGCTGCACATCGGGCGGCTGTCGGTGGTCCAGCCGATCCTGACCATGGAACTGCTGTTCCTGGTGTTCATCCTCGGCACCTACTTCCGCTTCTCCATCTCCATCCGGGAGTGGGTCGGCGCCGGCGCCATCGCCTTGGGTCTCTCCGGCTTCCTCTTCTTCGCCGACCCGGGTGGCGGGGAGCAGGTGCCCACCAACCTCGGATGGATCGTGGTCGGTGGCTGCGCCACCGCCCTCATCGTCGTGACCGTGGTCGCCACCCGCTGGGGGCCCCGCTGGTGGAAGGCCGCCATGTTCGGCACCGCGGCGGCCATCTCCTACGCGTTCACGGCCGCGCTGATCAAGGTCGTGAGCGACTACGCCGCGAACAACTGGGTGACCTTGTTCGTGCACTGGCAGACCTACGGCGTGATCGTCTTCGGCCTGCTCGGCCTCTTCCTGACCCAGAACGCCTTCCACGCCGGGCCGCTTGCCGCGTCGCAGTCGACGCTCGTCCTGGTCGACCCGCTCGCCAGCATCAGCATCGGCATCGCACTCTTCGGGGACTCCCTGCGCACGTCGGGCCCCTACGGCCCGCTCGAGGCCCTCTCGCTCCTCGTGATGTTCCTGGGCGCGGTGTTCCTGTCCAACTCGCCGTTGATCACCGGCATGAAGAGCGAGGGCAAGGGCGTCGAGTACGACGAGATGCTGTCGCGGCGCCTCAAGCACCCGCACCACGCCACCCAGGACGCGGTGAGCGACAGCGGGCTGCCCCCCTTCTCGTCGGCCTGATCAGCCGTTCGGCGGCTCCCCGCCCGCTCCATCACCATGCGCACCATGGTGGCGAAGTGGTCCGGATGCGACAGATGCGCGCCATGCTGCGCGTTGGCGATCTCGTAGACGACGGCGCCGGGGACGTTGGTCGCCGAGCCACTCGACGGTGCGGCGGTGGTGCGGCGCCGACTGCTCGCCGCCGCGGCCGAACACCGCGGGGATGTCGAGGGCGGTGACGTCGAAGGGGGGCCGCTCGGTCCGCATGTTGCGCAGGTCGGCCACCAGCGCGGGGCCGTCGGCCCGTCGCTGTCGCCCGGCCCTCCTCGGTCAGGCGGTCCCACGAGCCCTCGCCGACCATCCGCGTGAAGAAGCGCTCCGCCTCCTCGCCCGGGATCGTCGGACAGGGCCGGCCACGGGACCCCTCCCTGGCGGCGGAAGCCCAGCCACGGCATGGGCGGCTCGAAGACCCCGACGGAGTCGAAGGCCCGGGGCGACGCCAGCGCGGCGCCGAGCACGACGTTGCCCCCCAGGCTGTGCCCGATGGCCACCACCGGGCCCCCGTCGCCCGGCGCGCCGCGTCGGCGATGGCGAGCAGGTCGTCGATGTGCCCCCCGAGGTCGACGACCCCGCCGTCCCGGGAACCCTGGTAGCCCCGCCGGTCATAGGCCAGCGTGGCGAACTCGGGGAGCCGGCGCATGGCCAACCGGAAGCTGTCGCCCCGGTCGAGCGATCCGTGGACGAAGCACGACGGTGCCCGCCCCGGGAGCGGAGGCCGGCCGCGTAGTGAAGTGGAGGGCGGCCGGATAGCTCATGGGCAGGGCAGACGCTACCTGGACTGCCCATGAGACCCGATCGCCGCCGGTAGGGTTGGCTCATGACCCAGTTCGGCAGTGCGGGGGGCTCGTTCGGCCCCAATGCCTGGCTGGTCGACGACATGTACGACCGCTTCCTGGCCGATCCCGACTCGGTCAGCGAGAGCTGGCGGGAGTTCTTCGCCGACTACCGGCCCGCTCCTGTCCCGGCGCCCCAGCCCCAGGCCCAGGCCCAGCGCCGGCTCGGCCGCAGCGGCGCCCGTCGGGGCCGCCGTGCCGGCGGCCACCGCCGCTGCTCCGAGCACCCTCGTACCGGCGGGGAAGGAGGAGGCCACCCCGCTGCGCGGTGCGGCCTCGCGGATCGTCGCCAACATGGAGGCCAGCCTGGCCGTCCCCACGGCGACCAGCGTGCGGACGGTGCCGGCCCGGCTCCTCGAGGTCAACCGCCTCATCCTGAACAACCAGTTGGCGCGGACCACCGGAGCGAAGGTGAGCTTCACGCACATCATCGGCTATGCCGTGGTGCGCGCCCTGCTCGATGTGCCCGCGCTCAATTCCGCCTTCGTCCCCGATGTCGACGGGAAGGGCAAGCCGGGCGTCATCCACCACAAGCACGTGGGGCTGGGCCTGGCGGTCGACCAGGAGAAGAGCGACGGGAGCCGCACGCTGCTCGTGCCGTGCATCAAGGATGCCGACACGCTCGACTTCCGCTCCTTCGTCCTGGCCTACGAGGACCTCGTCCGCAAGATCCACACGAACAAGATCGCCCCTGACGACTTCGCCGGGACGACCGTCTCCCTGACGAACCCCGGGACGCTCGGCACCGTGCAGTCCGTGCCGCGCCTGATGCCCGGGCAGGGCGCCATCATCGGCGTCGGGGCGCTCGGCTACCCGGCCGGTTTCGAGGCGGCCGACCCCCGCGTGCTGGCCCAGTTGGGACTCGGCAAGGTGGTCACGCTCACGTCGACCTACGACCACCGCATCATTCAGGGAGCCGAGTCGGGCCTCTTCCTCGGCCGGGTGGCCGCCCTCATCACCGGCGCCGACAGGTTCTACGACGACCTGTTCGAGTCGATGGGCGTGCCGTACGAGCCCGTCCGCTGGCAGGTCGACAGCAACGCCGGCGCCGGGAGCGAAGAGGGGGAGCACCAGCGCCTGGTCAAGCAGGTGCACGTGCAGACGCTCATCAACATGTACCGGGTGCGCGGCCACCTCATCGCCCATCTCGACCCGCTCGACGCGGAGCCCCCGCACATCCACCCCGAGCTCGACCCGCTGACCTACGGGCTCACCATCTGGGACCTGCCGCGCCAGTTCGTGGCCGACGGCCTGGCCGGGCGCGACGTCGCCACGCTCGACGAGATCCTCCACGTCCTGCGCGACGCCTACTGCCGCACGCTCGCCATCGAGTACATGCACATTCAGGATCCCGAGCAGAAGCGCTGGATCCAGCAGCACGTCGAAGGCCAGCCGACCACCCTCAACCTGGACGAGCAGCGGCACATCCTCGGACGGCTCAACGCGGCGGAGGTGTTCGAGCGCTTCCTCCACACCCGCTACGTCGGGCAGAAGCGGTTCGGCCTCGAGGGCGCGGAGTCGACCATCGTCCTGCTCGACGCGCTGCTCGACGCCGCCGCGGGCTCGGGCGTGGCCGAGGTCGTGATGGGCATGGCCCACCGCGGCCGCCTCAACGTGCTGGCCAACATCGTGGGCAAGTCGTACCGCGAGATCTTCGAGGAGTTCGAGGGCAACCTCGACCCCGAGTCGGTGCAGGGCTCGGGCGACGTGAAGTACCACAAGGGCGCCCGCGGGGTGTTCCACGGCAGCTGCGGGGGAGGAGCTCCCCATCACCTTGGCGTCCAACCCCTCGCACCTCGAGGCGGTGGACCCCGTCGTGGAGGGCATGACGCGGGCGAAGCAGGACAGGATCTCCCCGCCCACCGACGGCACGCCGGCGGCGGCGGCGGAGGGCGTCGACGGGTTCCCGTGCATGTCCGTCCTCGTGCACGGCGACGCCGCCTTCGCCGGTCAGGGCGTGGTGGCCGAGACGCTCAACCTGTCCGGCCTCTCCGGCTACCGGACCGGCGGCACCGTGCACGTGGTCATCAACAACCAGCTCGGTTTCACCACGGCGCCGGCCTCGGCCCGGACGTCGGTGTACCCGACCGACGTGGCGAAGATGGTGCAGGCCCCGATCTTCCACGTGAACGGCGACGACCCCGAGGCGTGCGTGCGGGCGGCCCGGCTGGCCTTCACCTTCCGCCAGACCTTCCACAAGGACGTCGTCATCGACCTCGTCTGCTACCGCAAGCACGGGCACAACGAGGGTGACGACCCCAGCTACACCCAGCCGCTGATGTACCAGCGGATCGAGGCCAAGCGCTCGGTGCGCAAGCTCTACACCGAGTCCCTGGTGCGCCGGGGCGACATCACCCTCGACGAGGCGGAGTCCGCGCTCGACGACTTCAATGCCAGCCTGCAGGTCGTGCTCGACGAGGTCCGGGGCGAGCCCTCGCTGGCCCCGACCGAGCTGCCCGCGCCCGAGCCGGGCCTGGGCGACACGCCGTCCGCGCGAGACCGGCGTCGCGCCGGATGTCCTGCGGGCCCTGTCCTCCGTGGTGCGCTCGGTGCCCGACGGCTTCATGATCCACCCGAAGCTGGAGCGCCAGTTCGTCCAGCGTGACCAGCTCGTGGCCGGCGGGGAGGTCGACTGGGCGCTGGCCGAGGCCCTGGCCATCGGCTCGCTCATGTACGAGGGGGTCAACGTCCGCCTGACCGGCCAGGACACCCGCCGAGGCACCTTCAGTCACCGCCACGCCGTCCTGGTCGACTACTCCAACGGCGAGGAGTTCGTCCCACTGGCCCACATCCGCGACGGCCTGCACCGCATCGGTGCCGACGCGCTGGAGCCGTCCGGGCCGATGGGCAACTTCACCGTGCGCGACTCCCTGCTCTCGGAGTACGCCGCCGTCGGCTTCGAGTACGGCTACTCCGTCGAGGCACCGGAGGCCCTGGTGGCCTGGGAGGCGCAGTTCGGCGACTTCGCCAACGGCGCCCAGATCATCATCGACAACTTCATGGTGGCGGCGGAGAACAAGTGGGGCCAGTTCGCCGGCCTCGTCCTGTTGCTGCCCCACGGCTACGAGGGCCAGGGCCCCGAGCACTCGTCGGCGCGCTACGAGCGCTTCCTGTCGCTCTCGGCGCGCGGCAACCTGCGGGTGACGATGCCTTCGACGTCGGCGCAGTACTTCCACCTGCTGCGCTCACAGGCCAAGGCGACGCCGAAGCGCCCGCTCGTCGTGGTCACCCCCAAGTCGATGCTGCGGGCCCATGCCACCCGCTCGACCTTTGCCGAACTGGAGACCGGCTCCTTCCAGCATGTCATCGACGACTCGTCGATCGAGGACCCCTCGACGGTCCACCGCATCGTGCTGTGCAGTGGGAAGATCGCCCATGAGGCGCCCAGCACCGCGCCGAGCTCGAGCCCGCCGAGGCGTCCGGGGTCGCCGTGGTCCGGGTCGAGCAGCTCTATCCATGGCCCCTGCCGCCCCTGACCGCCATCTTCGAGCGCTACGGCGAGGCATCCGAGGTGGTGTGGCTGCAGGAGGAGCCCGAGAACATGGGAGCCTGGTCCTTCGTGCATGCCCGACTCCACGCCTGCTTGCCCGAGCGCCTCCGGCTCCGCCATGTGAGCCGGCCCGAATCGGCCAGCCCCGCCATCGGAAGCGCCGCCCTGCACCAATTGGAACAGGCCGATCTGTTGCGACGTGCCATTGGCTGAAACACACCACGTCGTGGTGGATGGGTCGAACCTGGCCACCGAAGGACGAACGCTCCCCAGCCTCCAGCAACTCGATGAGGCTGTGCGCGCGTACGCCTCCGAGGACCCTGACGCCAGCATCATCGTCGTCGTCGACGCGACCTTCGAGCACCGGGTGGAGGACGCCGAGCGCGAAGAGGTTCGCCAGGCCATGCTCAACGGCGAGATCATCTCGCCGCCGGCGGGCGCCATCGGCCGGGGCGACGCGTTCGTACTGCGTATCGCCGAACGCACCGGCGCCACCGTTCTGTCCAACGACTCCTTCCAGGAGTTCCACGGAGAGCATCCGTGGCTCTTCGAAGACGGGCGGCTGATCGGCGGCAAGCCTGTTCCCGGCGTGGGGTGGATCTTCACGCCCCGGCTGCCCATCCGGGGGCCCAAGAGCCGCGCCGCCACCGCCGAGGCCAGGGCGAAGAGGGACCCCGAATCGGCCCCGGCGAAGGCTGCCGAACTGGCCAAGGCGGCCAAGAAGGCAGCCAAGAGGACGCCCAAGGCCCGGAAGAGCGCGACGGTCCAGACGCCCCCCGTCGACACCTCCTGGCCGATCAAGCCTTCGGCGCCGCCCCCGGGCCGGGCCAACGTCAACCCAGTGTTCTCGAGCGCCATCGACGAGGCGGTCGAGGAGGCGCTGCATCCGCCGAAGCCCGAGAAATCTCGGGGCGCCGCGAAGAAAGGCAGCGTGCCCAAAAAGGCAGCACCCGAGAAGAGGGCCAAGGCCAAGAGGGACGCGCCGTCAGGAAGGAGCCGTGACGGAAGGCGCTCCCAGACAAAAGCCGACGCTCCTTCGGGCCATGACGGTGGGCGGCACCAGAAGCAGCGGCCGACACCACCTCCGGCCGTCAACGAGCCCTTGACCTTCATAAATTTCGTTGCGGCATTCCCTGTCGGGAGCACCATTCAGGGCGAGGTGGTGTCATTTACGTCGCACGGGGCGATGGTGGATGTTCCCCTGCCGGGCGGCGGAGCTCTGCACTGCTACATCCCGCTGACCGCCATGGGCACGCCGCCTCCGACGAAGGCCCGCCAAGTGCTGAAGAAAGGCGAGGTGCGCCCGTTCGTGCTGGCCGGGTTGGACCCGCCGCGCCGGGTCGCCGAGTTGGCGATTCCGTTGGCGGCGGCGGACGCACCGGAACGGGCCGAGACGAAGAAGGCCGCACCGACGGCCAAGAGTGCACCTGCCACCAAGGGAGCCCCGTCCACGAAGAAGGCCGCGACCAAGAAGGCCGCGAGCAAGAAGGCGGCAGCGAAGAAGGCAGCAGCGCCAGCGAAGAAGGCGGCCAAGAAGCCGGTGGCTGCGGCCAAGAAAGCGGTCAGGAAGGCACCCAAGAAGGCCGCGGCGAAGAAAGCTGCCAAGGCCAAGAAAGTGCCGGCCAAGAAGTCACCGGCCAAGAAAGCCGGCCAGGCGCGGGCACAGTGAGAGCTGGTGGGCTCCAATGACGGAGCTTCCCCGTCCCGACGACGTCCTACCGCATCGGCCACCCTTTTTGTTCGTCACCGAGCTCACTGCGGTCGAGCCGGGCGTCTCGGCGCGCGGGCGATGGGAGCTGACCGGTGAGGAGGCGTTCTTCGGGGGTCACTTCCCGGGCCGGCCCACCCTCCCCGGAGTGTTGATGGTCGAATCGTTGGCACAGCTCGGAGGCATCGCCGTCCTGCTCGACCAGCGCTATGCCGGCAAGTTGCCGCTCTTCGGTGGGATCGAACGGGCACGCTTCCGCCGCCAGGTTGCCCCGGGGGAGACGCTCGAACTCCATGTGACCATGGACCGGCTGTCCGCCCGGGCGGGCAAGGGTCACGGCAGGGCCTCGGTGGGTGGGCAGACTGCCTGCGAAGCTGAACTGCTGTTCGTCATTGTCGACGGGGGAGTGAATTGATGCGGCTGGCGACGTGGAACGTGAACTCGCTGACGGCCCGTCTGCCGCGGGTCACCGAGTGGATCGACATGCAGCAGCCCGATGTGCTCTGCATGCAGGAGACCAAGCAGGCGGACGACAAGTTCCCCGAGGAGGCGTTTGACGAGCTGGGCTATGAGTCCGTCCATTACGGAGACGGGCGCTGGAATGGCGTGGCCATCGTGAGCAGGGTGGGCCTCGAAGGAGTCACCCGCGGCTTCGGCACCGCGGATGACGAGGCTGGCCGGCGGATCGTGTCGGCCGAGTGCGCGGGGACGCGCGTCTTCTCGGTCTATGTCCCCAACGGGCGGGCCCTCGACAACGAGTTCTACCAGGTCAAGTTGGCCTGGCTCGCCCGCCTCCGCTCCACGCTCGATCAGATGTGTCCGCCGGGATCCTCGGTGGCGGTCTGCGGTGACTTCAACGTGGCGCCAGACGACGGCGACGTGTGGGATCCCGCTGCCTTTGTGGGCGCGACCCACGTCAGCGAGCCCGAGCGCGCCGCGCTGCGCGGGGTCGAAGGGTGGGGGCTCGACGACGTCTTCCGGCGCTTCAACGACCCTGGCACGTTCACATGGTGGGACTACCGGGCGGGTGACTTTCACCAAGGACGTGGGTTGCGCATCGACCTCATCCTCGTGAGCGACGATCTCGTGCAGCGCGCGACCGGATCGTTTCGCGATCGCGACGCCCGCAAGGGGCAGAAGCCGTCCGATCACGCTCCCGTCGTGGTGGACTTCGCCGACTCCTGAGGAGCGGATGACCCGAAGGTGCATGGCCTTCGCCAAGCAGCAACCGTCGTCGCTCGGCCACGCACCTTCGTCAACCGGTTCTTCCTGAACGTTTGGCCGTCGCCAAGAACAGCCGCCGCTGCTCGGCCAAACGTCGGAAGGATCGGTCTGGGTCTCGCCTTTTCGAACAGTCCCTACCGCATGTCCAACAGCAGGTCGCGCAACGGGACGCCGTCGCAGATGCCGATGATCTTGTCGAAGTCCTCTTGGGTCAGCGACTGCTGTACCCGCGACCAACTGGTGGCCCCGTCCCGCATGTAGGCCATGAAGATCTCCCAGACGGCCAGCCGCTTTCGCATCCGCTCAACCTCGAATTCCACCGAGGCGTAGTCGATCACGTCGGCCTCGTCGGTCACGTCGTCCTGCTCGGGGGTCACCGGCGGGGTGTTCAGGAGATCCCGCCGCAGTCGCTCGAGGGCCTCATCCATCTCGTGAGGATCGGAAGAAGGATGGCTGTCCATCTCCATCTGCATCTACGTCCTCCTCGGTAAAGACCGTCCCCTGGGGTGCGCTTACTGTGGTGCACGCCCTCTTCGTTTTGCATGGTGACAGTCGGGTTTCGGGCTCTATAGAGCCGTTGGAACCTATTCGGCAGGCCCGGCATCTTTGTTGTCTCCGCGTTGCGACCGTTGTCCGGCCGTTGATTGCGCCAGGCACGATTTGGTCTCAGAGAAGTACCTCAATCAGGGTGGGGCCGGCCTCGGCATAGCCCGCTGCGAGCGCCGTTGCCAGGTCTTCGGCGTTCTCGACCCGCCGTGCCGGCACTCCCATGCCACGGGCGAGATCACAGAAATCCAGTTCGGGATCGGTGAGGTCGAGCAAGCGGCGGGCCAGCGGTCCGCCGGCATCGGCGCCCACCCGATGCAGCTCCATGTTCAAAATGGCGTAACTCCGATTGGAGAGTACCAACGTGGTCACGTTCAGCGCCTCGCGCGCCTGGGTCCACAACGCCTGGAGCGTGTACATGGCGCTGCCGTCCGCCTGCAAGCAGAGGACCGGCCGTTCCGGAGCCGCCACTGCGGCTCCGGTGGCCATCGGCAACCCGATGCCGATGGCGCCACCGGTGAGTGTCAGCCAGTCGTGGCGCGGCGCGCCTGCCGTCGCCGCCGGGACGAAGAGGCCGGCGGTGTTCCCCTCGTCGACGACAATGGCGCCCTCGGGCAACGTGGCACCAACCGCCGCCGCCAGGGTCTCGCTCGTCACGGCACCGGTAGGACGGTCGGGCCGGCCCGAAGATGCGGGCACGCCACCGTTGCCCGGTGCGCCCAATGCCTCGGCCAGAGCCTCCAGCGCGCCGGCGGCGTCCTCGCCGGGCCGGGCCAGGGTGTGCACGGTGCATCCGGGCGGGACGAGGTCGCTCGCCTTGTCGGGGTAGGCGAAGAAGGACACCGGAGCCTTGGCATCGACCAGGACGAGATGCCGGACCCCTTCGAGCTGGGCCTGCGCCATCTCAGCCAGGTAGGCCAGCCGGTCGACTGCCGGGATGCCCGCCCCGCGCTCGAGGTTGGCGGGGAAGGTCTCGCCCAGGAGCGCCGCCCCCGCTGTCACCGCCACCCGGCTGGCCGCGTGTAGACCGGCGGCCCGCAGTGCGCGTCCACCGAGCAGGAGCGCGGCTCGCTCGCCTCCTCGCAGCGCCTTGGCCACCTCGTCGATGGTGTCGCCGGGCACGGAGCTCGGCCGGCCCCGCGGTCGTGGTGGGCAGGGGCCTGTCCCCGACTCGGACCACGACGCGTCCGCCGGGAGGACCAGGGTGGCCACGCAGCCCGGCGGACCGAGGGCGGCGGCCACGGCATCGGCGGCATCGGCGCCCACGTCGTCGGCCCGGGCTGTCGAGCGGTACCACCCCGAAACGGGCCCGGCGATGGACGCGATCTCCGACTGCAGGGGCGCGTCGTAGCGAGCATGGTAGGTCGCGTGGTCGCCCACGATGTTGACGATCGGCGTCCGGGCCCGCCGGGCATTGTGCAGGTTGGCCAATCCGTTCCCGAGGCCTGGTCCCAGGTGCAGCAACGTCGCCGCGGGCCGATCGGCCACGCGCCCGTACCCGTCGGCGGCACCGGTGACGACGCCTTCGAAGAGGCAGAGCACCCCCCGCATGGCTGGCACGTCGTCGAGCGCGGCGACGAAGTGCATCTCCGAGGTCCCGGGATTGGCGAAGCAGACATCGACGCCGGCGTCGACCAGTGACGAGAGGAGGGCGCGGGCTCCGTTCACGAGGATGCCCCGGTCCGTGCCATGCCCAAGAGCCGGTCCGGTCCGAGGATGCCGGCCGGGTCGAAGGCACGTTTGATGGATCGCATGAGTTCCAAGGACACCGGGTCCTGCAGCTCCAGGAAGTAGGGCAGCTTCGCCGTCCCGATCCCGTGCTCACCCGAGATGGCGCCCCCGACCTGCAGGGCAAGTTCGAAGCTGGCGTGCATGAGGGCGTGCCGCTGCTCGTCGTCCGCTTGGAAGACCGTGATGTGGACGTTCCCGTCGCCGATGTGGCCGCACCCCGTCACGAGGGCGCTGTGCTCCTGGGCCAGTTCGGCCACCCGGGCCAGGTAGTCGGGGATGACAGCCCGGGGGAGGACGGCATCGATCAGGTCGTCGCACCCGGCCGCCTTGCCCACGAAGAACGCCCGCTCCCGGGCGGTAATGAGCTGGGCCCCCGACGCCGGGGGCAGGACGTAGACCTCGAGCGCGCCCATCTCCTCCAGCAAGCCGGCCAACCGCTCCACGTCCTCCTCCACCCGGTCGGCCTCCATGCCCTCCAGGACCACAACGAGGTAGGCCAGGGTGCGAGCCTTGACCTCCTCGGGCACCCCGAGATCGAGCCCGGCGGCCTGGGTGATCCCGCCCATCACCAGGACGTCGACGTACTCGAGGATGGACGGGTTGATGCCGCTCTGCATGATGTGTGGCACGGCGTGGGCCACCTCCGACAGCGTGGCGAAGGGCGCCAGGACCGTGGACGTCGCCGCCAACCGGGGCTGCAGCTTGACCGTCACCTCCGTGGTGAGGGCCAGGGTTCCCTCGGAGCCGATGAGCAGCTGCGTGAGGTCGTAGCCGCTCGAGCACTTGACGAACTTGCCGCCGGTCCGCAGGACGGTCCCATCGGCCAGCACCACCTCGAGCCCGAGCACATGATGGCGCGTCACCCCGTAGCGGACGGCGCGCATGCCACCGGCGTTGGTCGCCACGTTGCCTCCGAGCGAGCCGCTCTGCTCGCCCGGCGACACCGGATAGATCAGGCCCAGCGGGGCGAGCTCGCCGTTGAGCTGCTCCAGTGTCACCCCCGGCTGCACCACGGCGACCTGGTTCTCGGTGTCGATCTCGAGGATCCGCTTCATGCGGTCGAAGGCGAGAAGGATGCCGTCTGCCACCGGCACGGCGGCGCCGGAGAGTCCGGTGCCGCTGCCCCGTGCGACCACCGGGATACCTTGCTCGCTGGCAGCCCGCAGCACCTCGGACACCTCGTTGGTCGAACCCGGCATGACGACGGCCAGCGGAACGACCGGCACGGTCGTGAGCGCCTCGTCGTGCGTGTAATCGGCGTGCACGGATTCGTAGGCGAGGACGTTGCTCTCGCCGACTGCCTTGCGCAGCTGTTCCAGGAGTTCCGACATACGACGTGCCACCCCCAGCTCGGATCGATCGGGCGGCCTGACCTTACCCGGGGCCTTACCGGTGGTCGTCTCCCGCCTCGGCACCCTCGGCCAGAGCACGTCGTAACTCCGCGACCCGCCGGGAGACCTCGGCCGCCTCTGTCGGTGCCGCCTCCTTCTCGAGCTCGGTGATCGTCCGCTCGACCGCCGCCAACCAGGGACTGGGCCCGCGGGCTGCTCTGGCCCCCGGCCCGGCGTCGTCACCCGATCGCTCGAACCAGCTGCACCAGAGCTCTTCTTCCGATCGGGTGAGCGCGACGTAGAGAAGGCGCCGCTCTTCGTCGACTGCGGCGGGTGTTTGGGCCGACGCGATGGGCATGAGGCCGACGCCGAGCCCGAGAACGATCACCGTGGGCCACTGCAGGCCCTTGGCTCGGTGGAAGGTGGTGAGCACCACGCGGTCCCGGTCGACTGAGTCCTGTTGGCGGCTCCACGCCTCACCGTCCCGGTCCGCGCCGCGCTTCTCGGCGTCGCCGCGCAGGTCGGACGCCGGGCCGAGGTCGACCCCCGCGACCAGGTTGGGCACCCGGGCCTTGTCGAGCGCCACCTGTACCACGGCCAGTTGGGCGTTGGTCCGGGTCAGCACGGCGATGCTGGACCACTGCCGTCCCGGGGTGCGTGACATCTTGACCCGGTTCGCCACCCAGACTGCCTCGTCCTCATTGGTGGCATGCGACACCACCTTGGGGACTGGCCCGTCCACTCGAGTCGTCCGCGGCAGAGCGACCTCGCCCCTCGTCCCGGACGTCGCACCCTCCCGCAGCACCGCCGTGGCCACCGCGACCACCTGGGGTGTGCAGCGATGGTTCTCGTCCAGCCGGATGACTGCGGTGCCCCGCAGAAGGCCGGGGAGCCGGTCGAGCAACGTCGGGTCAGCGCCGTTGAACCCGTAGACCGACTGGTTGGGGTCGCCGACCACGAAGAGGTCGGGCTCGTCGCCCAGCATGGCAGTCAACAACCGGAATTGGGCCGGGTTGACGTCTTGAAACTCGTCCACGAACAAATGCCGGGTGCGCCAGCGTATGGACTCGGCGAATTCGGTGTCACCGGCGAGCGCGTCCGCGCAGGACACGATGAGGTCGTCGAAGTCGAGCAGGCGCCTGCCACTCCGCTCCGCCTCGTACTTGGCGAACGCGTCGGCCACCTGTTCGGCGCTGATGCCGCTCCGGCGACGGTGCTGACGCGCCTCGGCTTCGTACTGCGCCGGCGAGACGAGCCGGGCCTTGGCCCACCCGATCTCGCCGTCGAGGGCGCGGGTCCGCCGGGCGTCGCCGGTCGTCACCTCGGCCAGCAGGCGGCGGCGGTCGGGCAACAGCTGGGGGAGGGGCCGGCCCCGCAGCTCCCGGTGCTCGCGCAACAGTCCCAGTGCGGTGCGGTGGAAGGTGCCGGCCTTCACCCCCGAGACGCCCAGGGAGTAGAGACGGGCGCGGAGCTCGTCCGCCGCCTTGCGGCTGAACGTCGTGACCAGGGTGCGGTCGGGCTCGATGGACCCCTCGCGCACCCGTCGGGCCACTCGCAAGGTGAGCACCCTCGTCTTCCCCGCACCGGCTCCCGCGACGACGCAGAGCAGTGGTCTGTCGGATTCGATGGCCTCGCGCTGCATCACGGTGAGGCGGTTGGCGCCCGGGAGGGTGTTCCAGGTGTCGGTATCCAAGCCCTCGAACGTCATGACCACACTCCGCACGGTACAGAAGGGGTGCTCGCAGCACCCGCCGGAACCTGCGCCCATCGTGGCCGAACGGGGTGGTCGATGCCCCATCGGGATGAGGGGGCCGAGGCTGGGCATTTCCGCCAGTGCGAGGTTGTGGTCGAGACCCCGGTGCCCGATGGCCGTCACCGCGTCGTCGGCCGTTCGTTCACCGAGGTCAGCGAGGTGGAGTACACCATCGATCGGGCGGCCGATCGATCGGCCCGGCCCACGAACATCTGGTCGCGCCGGCCGTCGAGCCGGGCGTCGCGATCTTCCTCACCGAAGCGGAGGGGGGAGGGGCAGGGGGTCGAGCTCCGTCAGGGCAACCGGGACCTCTTGGTCGGGCCGACCCCGACCCCGACCCCGACCCCGAACCCGAGGGAGAGGGCATCGCCTGCATGCTCGACCGAGACGCGACCAGCGACTCGCCACTTCCTTCGACACCAACCCGAGCTCCGCGTCTGCCGGACTGGGCACGCTCAGGGGCCTCGGTGGGTACGGAGCGAACGCCTCCGGACGTCGCGGGCCCGCGCCAGAACCACCAGCTCTTCGACGACAGCGCTGAACGGAAGTCCTTCGGCCTCCCACAGCATGGGGAACATGGAGATCGGGGTGAAGCCGGGCATGGTGTTCACCTCGTTGATCACGATCTCGTCGTCTTCACGGAGGAACACGTCGATGCCGCGCCAGTCCTTCCACGCGTAGGGCCCGGTACGCCGCCTGCGCCAGGTGCTGCGCCCGCTCCAGCTGCGTGTCTTTCAGGTCGGTCGGCGCGATCGTCTCGGCGAGTCCCAGCACGTACTTGTCGTCGTAATCGTAGAAGTCCCGGCTCGCAATGATTTCGCCCGCACGAGTCACCCGCACGTCTTCGTTGCCCAGTAGGGCAAGTTCCAGCTCGCGCCCGGCAACGAACTCCTCCAGGATCACGTGGTCGTCGAACTCGAAGGCGGACAGCACTGCGTCGCCCAGCGCGGCCGGATCGGACGCCTTGGTGACGCCGATGGAGGATCCGAGATTGGCGGGCTTGACGAAGATCGGCAGACCCAACGACACGACGGCCTCCTCCATGACCCCGATCGACCAGGAGGGCCGTGCCACCAGTCTCCAGGCCGCGACGGGGAGCCCATGGTCCCGCAGCACCGATTTGGCAATGCCCTTGTCCATGCAGATGGCGGAGGCGAGCACTCCGGCGCCGACGTACGGAAGGCCCAGTGCTTCGAGATGTCCCTGCAGGAGGCCATCCTCACCGAAGGGCCCATGGAGGACGGGGAACACCGCCGCGGCCGGGGGCAGGCCGACGCCGAGGTGGCTGAGCCCCACGCCGGGATCCTCGCGCACCAGGTCGTCGGGAGAGGGCAGTACCTCCATTTCGGCCACATCGGCCAGGATTCCGTTGGCGTCGACCCACTGTTTGTCGTGGGTAAGGCCGATCACCTTCACCGTGAATCCAGCCTGGAGCGCGGTGGCGACGATGCGACGCGCTGAGACGCACGACACGTCGTGCTCAGCTGATGGACCCCCGTAGAGGACCGCCAGCACTCCGGGATCAGGCACCGACCGAGGCTATACAATCGGCCGCGAGCGTGATGCGTGCGATTCTCCATTTCTGAACTCGCAGCCCGGCTCGGTGGGGAACAGGTCGGGCCCAACGTCACCGTCTCGGGAGCGAGCATCGACACCAGGACGATGCTGCCGGGGCAGCTCTACGTTCCCATCGTCGCCGAACGCGACGGGCACGAATTCATCAGCACGGCTCTTGAGAGTGGAGCCCCGGCCTACCTCACCGAGCGGGAGCCCATCGGCGACACGGCGGTGGTCGTGACGGACACCGCCGTGTCGCTGCTCAGCCTTGGTCGTCTCGCCCGCGACCGCATGGACGGTGGAGTGGTCGGCATCACGGGTTCGGTCGGCAAGACGACGACCAAAGATCTGCTCCGCGGCTGCCTTGCGTCGTCCTTCCGGGTCTCAGCCAGCGAGCGATCGTTCAACAACGAGCTCGGGCTCCCATTGACCCTCCTCAACGCGCCAGATGATGTCGAGTGGGTGGTCCTCGAAATGGGTGCTCGTGGTGCGGGCCACATCACGCGCCTGACCGAGGTCGGCCGGCCGGATGTCGGCATCGTGACCAGCGTCGCCATGGCGCACGTCGAGTACTTCGGGGATCTGGAAGGAGTGGCCCGGGCGAAGAGCGAGCTCGTGACTGCACTGCCTCCCACCGGCGTGGCGGTCTTGAACGCCGACGATCCGCGCGTGGCGCGCATGGCGTCGGTCAGCCCGTGCCCGGTCCTGGGGTACGCGGTGGAAGGCGACGCCGACGTGCGTGCGGAGCGCGTCGTCCTCGATGCCGATCTCCGACCGCGGTTCCAGATGGCCACGCCGTGGGGCACCGGTGAGGTCCGGCTCGCTCTGCATGGGATCCAGCAGGTCCCGAACGCTCTGGCCGCCGCCGCGGCGGCGCTGTGGTGCGGCTCCCCGTTTGACGCTGTGCTGGGCGCGCTGGCGACAACCATGGGGTCGCCGCTGCGCATGGAGGTGCGGCGGGTCCCGAACGGTCCCGTCCTGCTGGTCGACTGCTACAACGCAAATCCGGCATCGACTGAGGCGGCCCTGCGATCCATGGCTGCGTTGTCAGCTGAACGGAAGGTGGCCCTTCTCGGGTTGATGGCCGAGCTGGGCTCCGAGACCGAGGCCGAGCACCGTCGAGCCGCCCGGTTGGCCGAGGAGCTCGGGATCGAAGTGGTGGGCTACCAGACCGATCTCTACGGCTCCGCCCACGTGTCCAGCTCCGACGACGCCCTGGCCCTTCTGCTCGATCTGCGTCCGGGCGACGCCGCGCTCGTCAAGGGAAGCCGGGTGGCCCGCCTCGAGGACGTGGTGTTGCGACACGAAGAAGCGTCGGGCTCCTAGTCGTCCGAGTCGGGTATGGCGTGGGCGGGCATGTGGTCGGACCGCGCGGCACCGACGAGAACCCGACGGGTCAGCTCGCCGTAGAGCGATTCGGTCCGCGCCGAAGGAGAGCCTCCCGGGTCGAGCGCGTCAATCCGGCGTTGGCAGTCACGCCACTCGAGGCGAAGACGGTCGGCGTCTCCTTCTGCGGCAGCCACTTGCATAGCCGCCCGGGACAGCGCCTCGCTGTAGGGCTCGACGGCCCGGGCTTGCTCGAGTCCCCATCGGGCGAGGTCGAAGAGTCCCGCATCGGAGGCGAACGAGGCCATGCGACAGGCGGCGTCGGCGAGCACAGCCGCGACGCGCCCACCGTGTCCTTCCGCTTCCCACCACGCGTAGCCCGACAATGCATTGGCCAACGGCTCACCCTCAACCAGAGACAGCGCGGCGCGGAAGCAGGCGATGGCGGCGGCCGGGTCGGGCTGCGCCTTTCCTTCCGCCGCGAGCGCCTCGGCCCGCTGCACGTCGACCGTGACGTGGGGCGAGAGCTGGTACAGACCGTGACGCGTCCCAGCGGGAAAGTACGGATCTCCCTGTTCGTCGACACCCAGAGCGCGGCGGGCCGCGTAGGCCGTGTTGAACAGCGTCTTTGCCGCGGCATCGGCGTCGGAGGACCCGAGCACGCGCGTGCGCAGTCGGTCGCTCGTGATCACGTCAGGCTGGTGCAGTGCCAGATACGCCACGAGCTCGACCGCTCGGCGAGCTCGATTGGGCGGGAGACTTTCCTGGAGCCCGTCGATCCGGGGGGTCATGGTCAGGAGGCGGACGTCAACCGCTCCTGGCGACAGGGCGCGTGCCCCGCGGCCCGACTCGCTCGTTTCCGCGCTGGTGAACGAGATCGGCCTTGGGCTGTCGCCCTCGTCCGGCGGTGCGACCAGTTCCGCAAGCTGTTCGGCGGTCTCCGACGATTGGAGATGAGGGCGGACGACCAGCCCCATGGGGTGGAGCGTGGCGGCTCGGCTGTCGACCAGCACGGTCAGGTCGCTGGCAGCCACGGGTTCCGTCGTGATCACGGCGCAGCGCGCCGCGACCGCCGGGGGAAGTGAACCCGGGTCACCGCAGAACAGCACACGCCGAGCCACGCATGGATCGGTGACGGTCTCGGCGCTGAGCCTTGCCTCGTCAGGATCCTCCGTCACCAGGATCGTCTCCGACCAGGCCCACGATCCGACGGCCGCGCGTGCGGCGCGCCAGAGTGCCTGAGCCGCCTCGCCAAGTACGGGCAGCACGTCCCCCGGCTCGAGCGGGACGAGCCAGGTTCCTTCGGTGTCGTCGCCGATGGGAAGCACAACGGGAAGATAGGGAAAGGAGGGGTCGTTGTCCTCGAGTGCATCGTGGCTGACGTGCCACGCGCTGCCATCCTTGACACGCTCGAATCCCTCCGGGGGCTCGTCCGGCTGCGCTCTGGTGAAACAGAACGTGACGCCGGAGGGCGAGACACAGATCGCTCGAACGTTCGGGCCGGCGGGCCGACTCTGCAGGGACAGGCCCAAGAAGCAATTGGCGGCTTCGAACGAGGACAGCGCCGGGGTATCAGTGAAGCGTTGGATCAGGGTCGCCGCGTCCTGCGCCCCCTCCGACAGCACAGGTTGCGGGGTCGGATCGCCACTGAACCGAGGGCCTAGCTTGCGCCGTCGCCCAGCCCTCCGTGCCAACGCGGCGCAGGCCACGGAGCCGAGGCCGAGCGCGAGCAACTCGGGGAGGTGGTCCGGAGGCTCCGGATGGGACCCATGGTGGGGAGCGCCGGCGCGCCGGCTGTCGTTGCCGGCGGGGCGGGCATCCGGGGGTAACCGGAGCCGCCATCCCTCCCGGAGCCGATCCGGATCGACGAAGCGCTCGCCGCGGCCGAGGTCGCGGCCGAGGTTGAGGGTCGCGAGCGACGTCCAATCTGCTCCGTCGCCAAGGAGATCGTCCGCGATTCGCCAGAGTGTGTCGCCCGGCTGCACCGAGTAGGTCTGGGCTGACGCCGTGGCCGGAAATGCCGCAGCACCGAGCCGGACTGGCGCGCTGAGGGAGGAATCCGGCGGTCTGGTGGCCGGCGTGCTCGCTCCCGCGCCTACCGTGAGCGAGAGCGGTGTGCCGAAGGTCGTGAGGGCGAGCACGCCGAACGCGATGCGAGCCGCCACGCGGTCGAGGACCGACGATCCCTGGCGCATCCCGACCTGGCCGCTGCGCACGTACGCAACGACCACCCGGAGCAGCTGCGCGCAGCAGGCGGCCCACGCCACCCACGCCGCCAGGACGAGGAGGCACAACGCCGCTTGGGGCAGCGGTCGCCAGGCATGCCCGAGCCCTCCCGCCAGCGGATTGCCGACGATCACCACCAGCACGGCCGGCACGGCGGTGAACGCGAGGAGGGCGGCGCAGGCGGCGCCCACGACGTCGAGGATCCGCTGCAGCCAGCCGCGCCGCGGCGCGCTATCCACCGGCGGGGCCGATGGAGATGGTGTACGTCAGCGACGTTGTCTCCGACGTGGGCTCGCTCACCGTGGCCAGGCAACTCCCGCTGGCGCCGGGCAGTGACGCGGCCATCGCGCCGGTCCCCCCCACGCTCTGGTCCCCGCTCGGGCAGCTGACCTCCATGGTGAGGTACGTGTTCCCCGACCAGACCACGGAGACCTCCATGGCGCCGGCTCCGGTGAACCCGTACTTGTTCGACGGCTGGACCGGGGGATTGAGGTAGCCCTGGGTCTGCGTACGGTCGGCCGGCACTGCTGAGCCCGAGGCGGTTGTCGTCGTCGTTGTTGTCGCAGGTGCCGTGGTCGTGGTGACGCTCGGCGCCGGGGCCGGCGGAGCGTTCACGGTGCCGGAGGTCTCTGTCGCGCGGAGTGACGAGGCATCGTTGGCCGGTCCCGAGGGGGGTGCGGTTGTTGTGGTCGTCGGCGCCGTGGTGGTGGTCGTCGTGGTCGGGGTCAACGGGGCGGCTCCGGTCTGCAGGCGCTCGCCCGGCCGTGGGGAGGACTGGGAGGCCGCCTCCGCAGGATCGGCTTCCCGGTGCGATGCCGGTGGGGTGCTGCCCGCTGTCGCCACCAGGAGCGCCATGAGGCCGAGTGAGACGGCCAGGATGACCCACCAGTTGGGGCGGCCGCGAGCAACTCGCGAGCGCAGACCTTCTTTGCCGCCGGGCCCTCCGCCAAACACGGGCACACGATACGCACGCGTCACGCTTTCCGCACTCGGCGGTCAGGCGCACAGACGGCGCTGACCGCGGTCACGTCGGGCATAGAGGGTGCGGCGATCGCGTCCGCTCAAGGCGGCCAGCTCGGCCATGGAATAGCCCAGGACGTGGTGGGCGTAGAGCACCTGCACCTCGTCGGGTCGCATCCCCTCGTGATGCAGGTCGATGAGGATGCGGGTCAGTTCCTCGAGATCGGTCTCCGGCCGGGTGGACCCGGTTCCCACCTGGCCCGGATCGGGATCGAGCGCGAGCGGGACGGAACGGCCGCCGAGATCCTTTGAGCGAAAGAGCTGGCGCCGCAGGCGACACCGGATGGCGGACAACAGATCGAGGACCGCGTACGGGCGGTCCTGCCCGGACCACTCCTGCAGCACGAGCCAGGTCGTCGAGAGGAGCTCGCCGAAGAACTCCTCCCCGTCCTGCCAATCCCCGCCGCGTCCCCATTGCAGCTTCCCGGCCACCGTGACCAGTCCCGGGAGCAGGGCCTGCACCAGCATCCGGCAGATGAAGGGGTCGGCATCGGCTGCGCGGAGCAGGACCCGGACCAGGCGGGCCGCTTCCTCGCGTTGGATCCGACCGGTCGCCTGCCGCATGTGCTCGACGAGGTCGTACGGCGTGGGGCACGACGGCGGCCCGCCGTCGGTTCCGACGACGAGGAGGGAGAGGCCGGGATCGCCGTCGGCGACGGCCCGGAGCGAGCGGACAGCGGCCCGGGAGCGGCCGATCGACTTCCACTCGGCTGCCATCTGGTCGATGAGGGCGACACGCTGTTTCGAGGTGGGGGTGGGCATGCCGCCAGCGTCGTGCTCGGACCTCCCCCGATCCCTCCCACCGCAGCGCCGCCGAGCGCGAATCCACCGGATGCTGCAATGGTCCTGGTCGGCGATAGTGTGCCGCCGATGGACATCGACGAGTTCTACGAAGCGGACCCCCGCCGGAGGGCCTCAGCCGAGCTCGAGTTGGGTTCGGAATGGCTGGGCAAGGACGGCGTCCAGCACGAGCTGAACTACGTGGAGGACACCGGCGAGCTGTACGTGCTCCGCGAACCGGCACCCCACGTGCGCGAAGACCCTTTCGGGGGGATCCACGTCAAGGATCCTCCGGGGTACGAGAACAAGATCACCGTGCACGTGATCGCCAAGATCGGCTCCGTCGACGAGTTGCACAAGATCCTCGAGGGCTGGCCCGACGCCATGCGCGAAGAGGGCAACGAGGGCACGCACTGGCTCGGCCAGCGTCTGCTCGCGGCGGGCGTGGCCGTGGGGCCGACGGGCGACCCGGTTTCCGACAACTAGGTCGGCGGCTCCAGGTCGAGCATCTTGGCCAGGAGCTGGGTCGCGATGTTGTCGGTGGCCATGTCGGCGTCACCCTCCATGTCCTCCCTATCGAAGACGAGGTCGGACAGCCGGTACATGACCACGGCGAAGCGAAAGCCCGAGAAGATCTCGTAGTAGAAGATGTCCCGCATGGGCCGGCCCATCATCTCGGAGTAGCGCTCGACGGTCTCCTCGTGCGAACCGAAGCCCGCCGGACGGGGCACGCCGAGTCCTTCGGAGAATTGCCGGTCGAAGTACAGCCACCAGCCCAGGTCGAGCTCGGGCTGCGCCAGCGAGGCCATCTCCCAGTCCACCACGGCCGCGGCCTGGAAGTCGTCCCAGATGATGTTGCCGATGCGGCTGTCGCCCCAGCTGATCACCACGTCGCCGTCCTCGGCAGGCTTGTGCTCCACCAGCCACTGCCAGGTCGACTCGATCACGGGGACCTTCTCGCCCTTGGTGGCCCAGTCGAGGAAGTCGCGGTAGTAGGACAGCTGCTGCTCGAGCCCCGGCTTCCCGCGGGCAGGAGTGCTGAGCCACTCGAGCCCGGTGGCCCGCCAGTCGGTGCGGTGCACCGCGGCGAGCGCGTCGATGCCGCTCCACCACATGCGCTCCTGCTGTTCGGGCGAGGCCTCGACGACCCAGCCCTCCATCGTGTACGGGATGTTGTCCGAGGGCACGAGGCCCTCGACGTGGTCCATGGAGAAGAAGGGGACACCGAAGTATTGGAGATCCTCCTCGTACCACCCGAGACGGGGCAGCGGGACCGCCGAGCCCCCGTCGGCCAGGGCGCGCATGGCCCGGTACTGGGTGGAGAACTCAGCGTCGAGAAAGAGCAGGTGCTTGGTTGGTGCGACCCGGACGACGAGGCGTTTCTCGGCGCCACCGGCGGTGCGGGTACGGCACAGGATCGTCTCGTTGGAGAACCCGTTGGAGCCGGGAGCCTTCACGTCGAAGACCTCGGCCCCCCGGCCGTCGCCCGACTTCGTGGCCAGCCAGCGCGAGAGGGTGGCGGCCACCTGATCGGGGTCACGTTGGCTGATGTCGGGCACGGAGCGGCACTCTACCGACCACCCGGCCCTGCTGTGGGAGGCGGCCGCTGAGGGGCAGGTAGCGTCGCACGCCGTGCTCATTGTGATCGACCTGTCCGAGGCGACCGTCTCGCTCCGCCAGCCCGACGAGTTCACCCGCTTCTCGGTGGCCCTCGAGGGTGATGGCGACCTGGCCCGGGTCGTGCAGCAGTCGGGTCTGGGCCGCCTGCGTTCCGACGGCGAGCACGTCGTGGTCGACCCGGTGGCCCTGCGGGCGTTGGCGGGTCCGGCGGCCGACGAGCGCTGGGACCAGGGCTTCGCCGGCATGTGCGCGTACGCCGCCGGAAAGGGCTGGGTGGAGCCCGACGGCGGTGTCCTCGCCCACATCGAGCCAGTCCCGGAGATGGGCTGAGGCAGCGTGGGGGAGCGAGCCGGCGACGGGGCGGGGGCTGTCCCGGACCCGCGAGGCGCCGCTACCCTTGAGGGGCCGACCGGCACGGCCGGCGGCGGGGGCCGGACCCCCTGAGATCCCTGGGAGGGACGCATGGCGATTCGGGACTACGACCGCTTGTTCATCGGCGGCGACTGGGTGGCCCCGGAAGGGACCGACACCATCTCGGTCATCTCACCATCGACGGAGCAGGTCATCGGTCGGGTGCCCGACGGCACCGAAGGCGACATCGACAAGGCCGTGGCGGCGGCACGGACCGCGTTCGACCACGGGCCCTGGCCGCGTATGGCGCCGGCCGAGCGGGGCGAGGTGCTGTCCAAGGTGGCGGCGCAGATCATGGCCGAGATGGACGACATGGCCGCGATCATCACCCAGGAGATGGGCTCGCCCATCTCCTTCTCCGGCATGGGCCAGGTGCTCGCACCCACGATGATCTTCAACTACTACGCCGACCTGGCCACCACCTACGCCTTCGACGAGGTACGCGCCGGCATGCTGAACCCGCAGGTGCTTGTGACGAAGGAGCCCGTTGGCGTGGTGGGCGCCATCGCACCGTGGAACGTCCCGCTGTTCATTGCGGCCGCCAAGCTGGCGCCCTCGCTGGCCGCCGGCTGCAGCGTCGTCTACAAGCCGGCTCCGGAGACGCCCTTCGACGCGTTCCGTCTGGCCGAGATCTTCGCCGACGCGGGACTGCCCAAGGGCGTCCTCTCCGTGGTGCCGGCCGGCCGCGAGGTGAGCGAGCACCTGGTCAAGCACCCCGGCGTGGACAAGATCTCGTTCACGGGGTCCGGGGTGGGCGGCAAGCGCATCGGCGGGCTCTGCGGTGAACGGCTGAAGCGCTGCACGCTCGAGCTGGGCGGCAAGTCGGCGGCCATCATCCTCGACGACGCCGACCTGGCGACGACGATCCCCACCCTGCTGCCCAACGCCATCATGAACAACGGGCAGGCCTGCATCGCCCAGACCCGCATTTTGGCGCCGCGCTCGCGCTACGCCGAGGTGGTCGACGCCGTCGTCTCGGGTGTGGCCGCCATGAAGGTGGGGGACCCCATGGACCCGACCACCGAGGTCGGCCCGGTCGTGGCCGAGCGGCAACGGAGCCGGATCGAGGGGTATCTCGACAGCGGGCGCGAAGAGGGCGCCACGGTCGCCCTCGGGGGAAGCCGGCCGTCAGGGTCCGAGTACGCCAAGGGCTGGTACGTCCAGCCGACGGTGTTCTCCGACGTGGACAACAAGATGAAGATCGCCCAGGAGGAGATCTTCGGACCGGTCCTCGTCGTCATTCCCTATGACGGGGACGACAACGCGGTCGAGATCGCCAACGACTCCAACTACGGCCTGTGCGGATCGGTCTGGACCGGCGACAACGACCGCGGTCTGGGTGTCGCTCGTCAGGTGCGTACTGGCACCTACATGCTGAACGCGCCCGTGCCCATCGACTTCTCGACGCCGTTCGGCGGCTTCAAGGAGTCGGGCGTCGGGCGCGAGTTCGGGCCTGAGGGACTGGAGGGCTTCCTCGAAATGAAGTCGATCGCCCTGCCGGCCGGGTACACGCCGGGGCCCTAGCCCGGAGGCGACGTGGGGGACACATAGCCCGACAGCGGGGCGCCCTTCCCCTTCACGTCGGCAAAGGCCTGGTGATCGCCGATCTCGACCACGCTGTAGCCGGTCCGGTCACCGTCACCGTTGACGACGTCGGGCGAGGCGTCGTTGCCCGTCGCCGCGATCACGATCGCCACGTGGACGGCGGTGACTGCGGACGTGTCGAGCCCGTAGACGGCGACGTCGCCCGGTTGTGGGGTGTAGCCCGAGCCGACGGGATGCCAGGTGCCGTGGTCGTTGCCCCAGACATAGAAGCTGGCGGAGTCGCTGTTCAGGAACCCCGGCGCCAGCTGGTACGCCACCTCGGCACCGGCCTGCTTCCAGGCCCAGGCGGCGAAGTCGGCGCACCACTCCTCGTCGAGGTTCTCGTTGCCGCAGTCGTCGACTCCGGCGTCCCAGTACGCGCTGAACTTGTTGCAGTACGAGTCCGTGGGATCGGTCTGGTACCCGACCTGACCCTGGGCAACAGCGACGATGCGGGCCCGGAGCGGGCTGAGGGGCGGTCCGTCCCGGAGGTGCCGCAGCACGAGCAGGCCGGCGCCAAGCACCACGAGGACCAGCACACACGCGATGAAACGGCGGTGCCGCGCCCGGGCACGGCGGGGCGGAAGTGGCGGGGCCAACGGTCGGGTCGGGCTCAGGGGGGCACAGGGTAGCGATTCCGGCCTGCGCCGGGGACGCGGGCCGATTCTGCGAGAATGCGAGTCCCCGGCCACCCAGAGTGCGGTGCCGCCCGAGCGACCGAGGAGGGATGTGGGACCCATGCACGACGATGAGAGTGCGGTCTCGCATACTCGTCTGGCCTACCTCCCCGCGCTCGACGGCGTGCGGGCCTGCGCGGTCCTGGCCGTGATGATGTTCCACGGCGGGATCCCGCACATGGACGGCGGGTTCATGGGGGTCGACACCTTCTTCGTCCTGTCGGGCTTCCTCATCACCTCGCTGCTGATCGGTGAATGGCGCCAGGCCCTGACGATCAAGCTGGGCGCCTTCTGGGTCCGCCGGGCCCGCCGCCTGCTCCCGGCGCTGCTGATGATGCTGCTCTTCGTCGCCTTCTTCGCGTCGGTGATCGTTCCGAAAGGCACCTACGGCGGGCTCCGCCTCGACGCGTTGGCCACCCTCCTGTACGTCAGCAACTGGCACTTCATTCTCGTCAACTCCAATTACTTCAACGAGACATCGGCCTCCTCGCCGTTGCTGCACACGTGGTCACTGGCGGTGGAGGAGCAGTTCTACGTGATCTGGCCGCTGGTGGTGCTCGGCGTCATGCACTTCACGCGCAGCCTGCGTGCCCTCTTCGCCCTGTGTTGCGCGGCGGCCATCGCGTCGGCCCTCTGGATGCACCACCTGTACGCCGGCGGCCTCAACACCAACAGGGCCTATCTCGGCACCGACACGAGATCGCAGTGCCTCTTCATCGGCTGCGCGCTGGCCGTGGGGCTGGTGCTCCTGACGCAGCGCCGCCACGAAGAGGGCCGCCTGGCCAAGGGGGAGTTGTGGCGGCCCGAGACCTCAACAGGGAGGGTGCTCTGCGGGGTGCTGGGTGTCGTCGGGGCCGCGGGCGCCGTCGCCCTGTGGGTGCTGACCACCTCCACGTCGACGTTCCCGTACTCGGGCGGCTTCTTCCTCATCGGGCTCTCTGTCGCCAGCGTCATCCTGGCGGCCGTCGCGGCGCCGCAGAGCGTCGTGCCGTGGCTCTTGTCGCCGCGCACCGGTGCGCTACGTGGGCCGGATCTCCTACGGGCTCTACATCTGGCACTGGCCCATCTTCATTTGGCTCGATCACTCCCGCACCGGGCTCTACGGGTACGAGCTCTTCGCGCTCCGCGTGGCTGTGACGTTCGCCGTCTCGGTCGTGTCCTTCCACCTCGTCGAGCGCCCGATTCGCATGGGCACCTTCGTCAGCCAGTGGCGGGCGTGGTTGGTCGTGCCCGCCGGGGTCGGTGCGGTGCTCGTGGCGGTGGTCGCGGCCACGACGGGAACGACGGCCGTCGCCAGCACCGCGCTGCCGGGCAACATCGGCAACACCGGATCGTCGTCGACCACGACGCTGCCGGCCTCGGCCGGAGGCCCACCGGTGAAGGTCCTCCTCTTCGGCGACTCGGTGGCCCTCACCCTCGGACTCGGGCTCTCGTACACCTCGGAGCAGGACAAATACGACTACACCGTGGCCGACCACGGCATCCTCGGTTGTGGCGTCGTCGACGGGCCCGAGGTCGAGCTCATGGGGACCCAGTATTCGCCGCCGGCCGCCTGCGACGGCGCGCCCACGCCTGCCGCCGCGCCGGCGAACGACCAGCCGTGGCAAACGCAGTGGATGGCGGCGATACGGGACGAGAAACCCAATGTGGTCGTTCTCCTGGCCGGGCGCTGGGAGGTGGTCGACCGCGAGTACAACGGAGCCTGGACGAACATTCTGCACCCGGCCTTCGCTGCCTACGTCAAGAGCCAACTGGAGCAGGCCTCCCGATTGGTGACGGCGTTCGGGGTGCGCATGGTCTTCCTGACCGCGCCGTGCACCGATGAGGGGGAGCAGCCCGACGGGGCGCCATGGCCGGAGGACAACCCGGCGCGCCTCGCCGTCTACAACAAGCTGGTGAAGGAAGTGGCCGCCGAGTACCCGGCGACGGACTCGAGCGTCAACCTCTTCGGCGCGGCCTGTCCCGGCGGCAAGTTCGCCACCACGGTAGACGGGGTGACGATCCGGCGCACCGACGGTGTCCACTTCACCAACGCGGGAGGGGAGTGGCTGGTGCCGAAGATCATGCCGGCCATTGTGGCGGCCGGGCGGGCGCAGATGGCCGGCAGCACCACGCCGGTCTCAACCGGCGGGTGACGCCGGCTCCGGGTTCACGTTCTGGGGCGTGCTGTTCCCGCTGGGCGACTGAGGGTTGACGTTCTGGTTGGTGCTGGCCACGACACATTGGGCCTGCAGCGATGGCACGAGGTGGCCCTCGTCGACGGTGGCGCCCTCGGAGATGGTCGTCATGAGCGCGTTCCAGGACCCGTCGTCCGAGTTGGCGGCGGCCGCCAGCGGCAGGGCCGCCCGCAGCTCCTGATCCGCTTCCCTCTGGAGCTGGGCGGCGGTGGAGGCCGATGTCCCGGGGCGCACGGCCTCCAGGTAGTCCGCGACGGATCGGTGCACGTGGACGCAGGCCTGCTGCGCCAGATCCTGTCCGTCCTGGGTGCTGCAAGCGCTCAGCCCCAGGGCCGCCCCGGCCACCAGCGCCAGTACCGCCACGACTCGGCCGGCATCACGGCGCCTGCCGCGCCACACGTCAGCCCAGCCAGCGTTCGGCGGACTCGAGCAGGAAGCGGCTCACGGCGAGGGCCCGGTCGAAGACATCGCAGAGGAGCTCCTCGCCACTGAGGACCCGGGCCAGCGACACGGGGTGGCGGGCGACGATGCTCAGGCGACGCTCCGAACCGTCGGTGGCGTTGGCGAAGGAGTCGATCGCCGAGACCTCGAGCGGGAGCTCGATGCCGCCGACGCCGGCCAGGTCGATGGCCAGCCGGAGCAGGTCGGGCCCGCTGGGAAGGGGCGGGAGCGCCCAGGTGAAGGTCAGGGGGAAATGGAACTCGTCGGGAGGTTCCTCGTCCTCGGAGAGAAGGACGACGGCGTCCTCGAAGGAGAGGAGGACCCGGGGGTCGACATCGAGGGCGAGGTGCAGGTCGAGGGGCCCGCCGCAGCCCTCTTCGGGATGCAGGTCGACCTCCCAGACCTGACGCAAGGAATAGGTCTCGACGAAGTGCCGCTCGTCGTGCACGTGGAATCCATGGTCGACGGAATGATCCTTCAGGTCGGCCACGTAGCCGGCAACGTCGATGGCAGCCACAGCTGGGAAAGCCTAATGGTCGGGGACCGGTGGGCGGCCAGGCGGGCGGCCGTGACACCGCGGGACGCCGCCTTGTAGGTTCGTCACCCTGAGGATCTGAACTCGGCGTGTGTCAGAATTGCCTTCAAGGAATGACAAATGAAGAAGTTGATTACGCCACTTATTCTATCAGCGACATTTTTGCTTTTCCCAAGTACTGCATTGGCAGCAAGTCAAACCGTGTACTCGTGGGGAGATTTTGGGAGTGCTGGTCCTGTGAGTCCAATCGTAGATTCACCACGGGCAATAGCTGGCATACCGGGCACAATAACTCAAATCGCTACTTCAAATTCAGACTCGTACGCCCTCAGCTCAACCGGAGCAGTCTGGGCCTTTGGCGCAGGTCAATACGGTGAGCTGGGTAACGGAACCACAACGAACTCTTTCTCCACTCCAGTTGAGGTCAGGTTTCCGACGGGCACCATCATCAAATCCCTTCCCGACTTGACGCCTTACGATACAGCTATGGCAATTGATTCTCACGGTAACATTTGGGGCTGGGGAATAAATAATGATGGTGAACTTTGTCTAGGTTCGACAATCGAAGAAACAATTCCAGTTCAGCTGCCGCTGGCAAACGTGAGCTTGGCAACCGGTTCGGGCGGCCACTCTCTCTACGATTCGAACGGAGTACTCTATGGGTGCGGGGACAATGCCACAGGTGATC
Organism: uncultured Acidimicrobiaceae bacterium; assembly: GCA_963741995.1. GTDB lineage: Bacteria > Actinomycetota > Acidimicrobiia > Acidimicrobiales > RAAP-2 > Bog-473. The sequence continues at coordinate 386,505 of CAVUKI010000007.1, read as the reverse complement.
TGGGTAATGGCGATACGCAGGACACGCTGAGTCCTGTGACCGTGGAGGGCCTCCCTCACGAGACCGTTACAGCCCTTACTTCGTCCTATCAGGACTCTGGCGCCCTACTCTCGGATGGTAGTTATTGGAATTGGGGGCTTAATAACTATGGCCAGCTTGGAAACGGAAAGACCACAAACTCTTCAGTACCAGTCAAAGTATCTGCAGGAACAACGGTTATACGGGCCGTTGAGGGTGGCAACACTGCAAATGACGGTCAAACTATCGTTGTCTTATCGAGCGGTAAAATCAGAGGTTGGGGTTCAAACGGGTGGGGTCAGCTTTGCAATGGCTCTACAGCGAGCAAAGTGTCTTCGCCAATAAGAATATCTGCACCAAGTGGTACAACTTGGGTTAGCTTTGCTTCGGGCGGATCTACATCGTACGGGCTGGACTCGTCGGGCAACCTGTGGTCATGCGGAGCGAATAGTGAGGGTGAGGCTGGGGTTGGAACTGAAAGTACAGATCAAGTAATGCCAGCGAAAATTTTGTCCAACGTCCTGGATGTTTCCGCTACATCACGAAACGTACTTGCTCTCTCTCGCTAATCTGGACGACGTTCGGCTCCTCGAGGTGCTCGATGAGGCGGTCCACGCCGTGCGCGGCGCGCTCGACGCGCTGGACGACTGGGGGCCGAGCGGAGGAAAGCCGGGCCAGTACCGGCTCGACCTGGCCGCCGACGGCGCGGCACTGCCGGTGCTCCACGGGGCCGGGCTCGCTGTGCTCTCGGAGGAGTCGGGGGTCACCGGCGACGGTCCGTCCGGGCTGCTCGCCGTGATCGACCCGATCGACGGCTCGACCAATGCGCACCGCGGCGTTCCGTTCTATTCCACCAGCATCTGCGTGCTCGACGCCGAAGGGCCGCGCGTCGGGGTGGTCACCAACCAGGCCACCGGCCAGCGCTACGCCGCCGTGCGTGGCAGCGGGGCGGAGAAGGACGGGCGGGCCATCGCACCGTCCGGGTGCGAGGACCTCGAAGGCGCCATTGTCGGGATCTCGGGGTTTCCCGGCTTCCATCCGGGCTGGGCGCAGTACCGTGCCCTCGGCGCGGCCTCCCTCGAGTGCTGTGCGGTCGCCGAGGGCGTGCTGGACGCCTACCTGGTGGTCGGAGGGAGCACCCTCTACAGCTGGGACTACCTGGCGGGACTGCTCATCTGCCGGGAGACCGGCGTGGCCGAGGGCGAACGCGAGGAAAGGGACCTGATCGTGCGCGACGCATCGAGCCGGCGGCCCATGGTGGCGGCGACGCGCCAATTGGTCGAGACGCTGGCCACAAAGGAGGCCCTGTGAGAGACGACGACAGTGTGGGCGCAGACGGCGCACTCCTGGCGCGCAAGACGTGGCGGACCTTGGAGCCGCTGCACGGCATGGTGTACTTCGTGCCCGAGGCGGCAGAGGCGTACGCCCGTCTCGGCATCACCGGCCAGGCGGGCTATTTTGCATCGCGGGCGGCGCCGATGGGCGCGGTGACGGGCGATGTCGTCGTCTCCACCTTTTTCAACTTCAACCCGGAGCTGGTGCACGCGGCGATCCCCGCAGCCTGGGAGGTGGCCACGCCGGTGGCACTCGTCAGGGCGCGCTTCACCGCCGTCGACGCGGCGTTCCGGCGGCTCCTGGGCGACGACGTGCTGGCGTCGGAGGAGATGCGCCGCGCCGCCGAGTTGGCGCGCCTGGCGGCCGAGGAGGCTGGACGGCGGGTGGAGGGAAGGCCATTGGCCGCGGCCCATGCCGATGTCGCCTGGCCCGGCCCGGCGCACCTGGTGCTCTGGCACGCGCAATCGATCCTGCGCGAGTACCGCGGCGACGGTCACATCGCGCAGCTCGTGGTGCGGGGCTTGTCAGGTCTGGAGGCCCTGGTGACCCACGCGGCGGCCGGCGATGTGCCGGAGCACCTCCTGCGCTCGACCCGGGGCTGGCCCCGGGACGCCTGGGATGGCGCGGTCGACGCGTTGCGGGTCCGAGGCTGGGTGGAGCAGGGCGACGAGCTCCGGTTCACCCCGTTGGGCCAGACGCAACGACAAGCGCTCGAAGACGGCACCGACGCGCTCGCCGCGGCGCCCTATGCCGTGCTGGGCGAAGCGCGTTGCGCCGAGCTGCGGGCCCTGGCCCGACCGTGGAGCACGACGCTCGCCCAGCAGTTGCCCTGACGCGGTCTCGCTCTTCTGACGGGGAGTCCCCAGGGATGGGTCAGTATGGCGCCGGCGCCGGGCGCTTAGCTCAGTTGGTTAGAGCAGCTGGCTCACAACCAAGACGGACTGAACGTTATGCCTGAGCAGGTATGTCCTGATCGCTGGCGAGCGTCAGGTGCGAAACCATCTGCTCTAGAAAAAGTCCGAGCGAGTCGATGCACCCACCCCTCCCCGGTGGAGAATACCGACTCGCAACGCTGACCAGGGAGTCGACGTGCGCAGCGAACTGGTTGATTCTCATCAAGGTGTTGATACAGGCCGACGTCCGACTTCGCCATGAGACGTGCAAATGCCGACAATTCGAGCCGACAATTGAAGGGACTAACCAGTTCAGCCGACTCAGCTTCTTTGGTCTGTTGGCCTGTTTGGCGATGATTGCTGCGGCTTGCGGCACAACTGCGAAGCAGAGCGGTCCGACCACCACCGCACAAAGCAGTACGACGACTCGATCCGTCAGCGGCACCCCGAGCACTGAGCCAACACCGTCCTCTGGCCGCATGCCGCCTCCCCCCGGCTACACGCGCCGGCAGCTGATCTTCGACGACCAGTTCTCCGGAACCCGCCTCGACACCACCAAGAGGACCACTGCCCTGGCGGCGCAGGGGATCGTCTGGAACGACGACGGCAGCCCTCCATTGCCTACAGCGGAGCCAACGCGCCCGGGGCCGACAACATCGCAATGTTCGGCCCGAGCCAGGTGAGTGTGGACAAGGGGCTGACGCTGACGGCGCAGCGCAACACCAACCAGTACGCCGGCACCTATCCATGGATCAGCGGCGTCGTCACGACCGAAGGAAAATTCTCCCTGCCCGCTAGTGGTTGGTACGTCCAGGTGAAGGCCAAGATGCCCGACACGTCGACGGGCATGTGGCCCGCCATCTCGTCATGCCCGACACAGCGACCAGCCCGGCCGTCGAGATCGATGGCGATGAGGGCGGGGCCACCGGCAGTGGGTTCCCCATCAACGACGCCGGCCACTCCAACTACTTCGCCAACTCGGGAAAGGTGTCGTCGTTTTGGAACGCTGACGCCGATATGAGCGCCGGTTCTCACATCTTCGGGGTTGAATTCATCCCCGGTGTGTCGGTCAAGTATTACTTCGACGGGGTCCAGGTGTTCGAGGTCTTGGCGTCGAGCGGCGTCACCATTACCGCCGGGACACATGAGATCATGAGATCATCCTCCTGCTAGAAGTGGCCGGGCAGCAGTTCTCTGGGTCCCATACCGTGGCGATGGCTGCCACCCCGCCGGCCACCATGGACGTCGCCGAGGTGCAGGCGTACTCCTTTCCCTTCTGAGTGATAACAGCCAAGATGCCCGACCAGTCAAAGGGTTCCTTGGCCGGCCATGCGGCTCCCTTGGAGCACGAACCGGACAAATTGCCGATCGGGTAGTCCAACGCTGCAACGTGAATCGTTCACGCACTCATTTGCCTCCTTCTGGACGATGCGCCACCGTGTCACGCTCGTTCCCCTGAGACAGGTGTTTTTGATGAGTTAGCTCTCCGGAAAGTCTCTCCAGCGTGGCCATTTTGGCTCCCGACTGTGGAGACGAACGGCGACCCTTCAGATTGTTGTGAGTGGGTTGTGCCTATTTGGCCCGCTCGGCCCTACTTCGGGCCTGGAGTGCTTTGTAAGCATCCCTTGACAGGCGACGGTGCCCGGGACCTAGGCCGAACAACCCGATGGGATCCAATGGCGATGATGACTGACTTACAGAGCTTGTAGTGTCAGCCCAAACGCAACCCGATGTAGGTGAAACTCGCTTCCTCGGGTCAGGCGATGAGGCAGGAACTGCGCCAGGCGATCGGAAGTTCCGACCCGACGTAGAAGGTTTGCGGGCCGTTGCCATCGTGCTGGTTGTTCTCTTTCACGCCGGTGTACCCCACATCACTGGTGGATTCGTCGGGGTGGACGTGTTCTTCGTCCTGTCTGGCTTCGTGATCACCGGTCTTCTCCTCAGAGAGCACGCTTCTTCGGGAAAGACTCGCTTGTTGGCCTTCTACGGTCGCCGAAGCCGCCGAATCCTTCCGGCGGCGACGTTGGTCATCATCGTGACCGTATTGGCTTCCTATCACTGGTTGGGTTTCCTCGTCGGCGACGATACAGCGCGGGTTGGGAGGACGGCGTCCCTCTTCTATGCGAACTTTCACTTCATCTCGACTCAGACGAACTACCTGGCGTCGCAGGCCCCACCTTCGGCATTACAGAACTTTTGGTCGCTCTCGGTCGAAGAGCAGTTCTACGTTTTTTATCCGACCCTCTTCATCCTGGCGGCCGTGAGCTGGCAGCGGGTCGCCATTCGTCCCAAACTCACAATCTTGTTGGTCTGTAGCATCGTGGCGTCCTTCGCCTGGTCAATCCACCAGACGTCGGCCAACAGCGTTGCCGCGTTCTTTTCACCGTTCACCCGCGCCTGGGAGCTTGCACTCGGGGCACTGATCGCTGTCGCCAGTCTGCAGTTGGCAAGGATTCCACGAGGCCCCGCCGCTGCCATGACCTGGGCTGGACTGGGCGGCATTCTGGTTGCGGCGTTCACGTACAATTCTGCGACGCCCTATCCGGGTGTCGCGGTGGCGCTACCCGTCGTCTCGACCGCACTCATCGTGGCCGGGGGGATGGCCCGTCCCACGATGGGGGCCGAGGCGCTCTTGCGCCTTCCTCCGTTCCAGTGGATGGGGAAACTCTCGTACTCCCTCTACCTGTGGCACTGGCCCATCTTGATCATCGCTGCCCAGCATGTGGGTCATCCCCTCTCGGTCGAGGACAACCTCCTCTGGGTATTGTTCGCCCTCGCACTGTCGGTCGGCTCCTACTTCCTCGTGGAGAATCCCATCAGGCACTGGAACTTCTTGGCCCGCTCCGGCGGAAGAAGCGTCTCTTTGGGAGCACTCCTCATCGCCGTTTCGCTCGCGGTCGCCACCTTCGAGATCGCCAGCCATCCGTGAACCCAGGATAACGTTCGAGGAATCAGAGATGATGCAGAGAAACGGGTACCGCCGCAGCATCGTCGTTGCGGTCATTTCGGTTGTCATGATCACGCTGACAGCGGGCAGTTCGTCATCGGCGTCGTCGTTGGCAACGTCCTCAGGTTCTAATCCGGGCAGCGCTGCGTCTCTGGCGGCACCGGAGGCCGATAGCGGATGTCCCTCAACGTCCTGCGCCGCCGTGATCGCAGCCGTAGCGGCAGGCGCTCATTTGAAGACGTTGCCCGTCAATCTGACGCCTTCGCTCGCCAACGCTGCGAGTGATCTTCGTGTCCCACCGGGCGGAGTCTGCGAGTCATTGCAAATCCCGGGCTTAGATCCAAATTATGAGCCATGCGTCTACGGTTCGGCAACGGCAACGTCGAGAATCGTCTTACTCGGTGACTCACATGCCTGGCAGTGGTCGACTTCGGTGGCATCCATTGCTCAGCGCATAGGTGCCTCGTTTGGTCTGCTGTATCACTCCAGTTGCCTTGTGACCCTGACTGCGAGTTCGCTTCCGCCGAACGGCGCTCCTGGGGGCTCGGAGCCTTCGGGCCAGGTGTGTGACCAGTGGACGGCGGCGGCGATCAAATGGATCAATAACTTCCATCCACAAACGGTGATAGTCGTGGCTTACTCGGGGAGTGAAGTTTCCTCACAACAGCCCATTTACGCCAAGGGTCTGGTGGAACTCTTCCATCAAATACAGACGCCAGGAAGGCAACTCATCCTCTTGGGACAGGACCCCTACAATTTCACCGGAGGCCCCGACTGCTTGGCGGCGCACGAATCCAATACAAGCCAGTGCGACGTGTCTGAGTCACAGGCCGTGGTTCTGGCTGCCATTTCGGCGGAGGAGAAGGCCGCGAGCCAAGTGCACGCCAAATTCGTCAACGTCACTCCATGGATCTGCACAAAATCAGAATGCCCTTCGGTGATAGGCAACTTTGATGTCTATCAAGATCCCTTTCACCTGACATCGTCGTATGCGGACTCTCTGTCCCCGGTCCTAGGGATCGCACTCGGTCTGTTGCCAGCCAGTACGGGAAAAGGGTAGCGAGGGTCAGTTCGTAAATCACCCTTGAAAAAGCCTCGCCGCCACTTCCATATGTGAGTGGTCGTCGAACTTCGGCCGTCCGTGCTAGCGAGACCTGCCCAGGACCTGCAATTGATGACCTCGGATTCAAAATGGGATCCGGCGTTCTCGCCCAACTTGAATCTGTTGGGTCCACAGAGCGCTGCGTCCCTACCCAGACGCGTCCTCGACTCCGACCATTGAACAACACGCTGGCGATTCCAAGAACCATCGGAAACCGGCTGCTGAGCCAGCGTTGTGCGGAGCCGACTTCGAAACGAGTTTGACGAAAAGAGCAGGTAGAGTTGGTTTTTCCGGGCGCTTAGCTCAGTTGGTTAGAGCAGCTGGCTTACAACCAGCAGGTCGGGGGTTCGAGTCCCTCAGCGCCCACTGGTTTGAGTACCGTCCCGTGAGGTGGTCATCAAGACGGCTACTCCAACCTTCGCTTCGATCACACCGGGCAGCAGGCCATTCGATTCAAAAATTCGAGATCCTCGCGCGTCCAAATGGGATTCATCTCGCCTGCTGGCATCAAGGAGTCTTTGCGTCCGCCTCCATCCGAGGTACCAGCCGCGTCCTGTCGATAGAGCAAGAGCCTTGCTGAAGGGCCTGCAACATCGTCAAGCACTGCACAGAGATCCTGGACATCGGCTTCAGTCAAGGTAACGGCGTCCTCGGGCAGTGCGTGGTGGACCGCTGACAGCACGTGCTTTTCCCACGCTCGCGGGTGCGCGATTAGAGCAAGTGCTTCCCCTGGGCGCAGTACGAGCGTTACGGGAGTCCCACCCTCGAAATGCGTGGGCGTTCGAAGCACACTTCCCGAACCAGAGTTGAAATAAATCGCCGAGACGTGTGGCCCGGCGCTCTCGATTCGCATCGTGGCCTCGAGCGGGTCGAAATGGACGTAACACACCGAAGCGTCGAGAGCGCCGGTGGCATCGCTTCGGAGAGCAATTCGCACGGCTTCTTTCAGGTCCGCGCCGGCCACGAGATGAGCCAGGACCTCTTCGCGGAGATTCAATCCGTCGGTTGCTTCTCCGACACCAGCCAGGAAGAAGCCACCGGGCAACGGTGAGAGCTCGTGGAACACGTCGTGCTTTGCCGACCATTTTGTTCTGGCGACAGCGACAAGACCAGGCCAGCAAGCTCGCAGCTCGTCGCTTTCAGTTTCATACTGGGGCAGCATTGAGTTCGGGTCGAGATATGTCATGGCAGTAGATCTAGACGGACGCGCCGGCATGGCGCGTGGAGGGATATTCGTTGCGTGAAGAGCGCCCCCGGGGACCGAGTACGTCCCCGGGGGCAGAGCGTGAATGGCTATGCGGCAGACGTCGCTAACTGCTTATGGTCCGAGCCCACGGCGACTTCAATGCGTCGTGGCTTGGCTTGCTCGGCCACAGGAATCGCAACCGTGAGCACACCACCTTCGTAGCTGGCCTCGATGCGCTCCGAATCGAGGGTTTTGCCTAGGACGACCTGTCTGGTAAACGTCCCGAAAGTGCGCTCGGCGATCACCGACTCGACGCCTTCACCCTTGGCGGGTGCCGGACGCTCCGCAGAGATGGTCAACACGTTGTCCTCCACCGTGAGGTCGATGGAGTCGGGCGTGACGCCTGGCAGATCCAGCTGGAGAAGGAAGGAATCGTCCTTGCGATAGGCGTCCATCGGCATGGCCATGGGACGGGGCCCATTTTGCTGGGCGTTCCAGAGTTGCTGGAGGAGACGATCAACGTCTCGGAAAGGGTCACTTCGCACAAGAGCCATGGCAGAACCTCCTCGTCGGTCGTGGATATTTGCTCTCTTGCGCCGCTCACCTGCGGTAACGGCGCCATTTTAGCACTCTTGTATGGAGAGTGCTAGAGGGTCAGGACGACATTTTTGTCGGGTTCGGCTACGACCACCCTGGCCTCGGCCGGAGCTTCACGCCTGCGGCCTTCAAGGCGTTGTTCACGGCACCGGGCGTGACTCCCAATCGTTCGGCCACCCGGACGAGCGACAGTCCCTGGCCGTAGAGCTCGGACGCCAGCGTGACCTGTTCGGGCCCCAAGCTTCGATGTCGGATGGCGACGCCTCGCCTCCGCAGGACGAGCGAGACGGTCTCCCGATTGATGGCGAACTCGTTTGCCAACTGGTACACGGTGTAGCCGTGTTTGTACCCCGCGACGAGATCCTCGATCTGATCGTCTCGTAGGCGTCGATGTACCTGTTTTGTGGTTGGAGGTTTGGGATCTGGCGCACCCTCAAGAACTGAATTGAGGACGTCCTCCAGTAGTTCTCCCTGGTCCGGGTGGTTTGAGTAACGTCCTATGACCTCCACCACGACACCTTGAGAAGGCAAGGGGGCCCCACGCGAACGGGACGGAACCCCCGCGCAGCGAGGCGGCGGCGCATCGAGGGCCCACCGGGGACGGGAAGCACGGGGCGGGGGCCGGCGGGGCGGGCGTCAGGTTCGAATACTGTCGGAATCGCCCACCAGCGCTAGCCGGAGAAAGCCAGGGCCGAGGCGCAAGGCGACGGGAAACCCCCGCGCAGCCCCCGACCGACCGGGCACGACGAACCGGGCCGAGGAGCCGGCCAGGGCGCAGGGACACAGGGCCGCACCCCACCCGAGAAGGGGGGCAGAGGGGCAGCACGGAAGCGAGGAGGGGGGCTTTTGAGGGGCCTGGGTGAAATTGCGCGCGGCGGCACGACCTAGGACGATTGGTTTCGACCGACCCTCAATATCTTCGTTCCACCGAAAGCGGTAACGACCCGGCGGCGGCGGATCGCCGAACCGTGTGTTCCGTAGTCAGGCCAGACTAGGAGGCGGGTCGACCGGAGCGGGGAAGGCTCGGGTTTCGTTTGCCTCGGATGCGTTGGCAAGCGTCGCAGATTTACCGTCGGCCACCAGGCGACGCCAAGCGGTCTGCCAGTCGGGAAGCCCTGCACTGTCCTGTTCCCACGACGCGAAACTGGCCTCGTCGCACAGATGATCCGCGAGTGCTCGCGTGCTGAGGTGCGGCTCGGTATTCATGAAGGTGTCGATCGGTTTTTTGCCTTGCCAGGCCGTCACGTCCCACCACACGTCGTGCGCTTCAGCCATGGCGTCCACCCCTAGGTTCCCGTCAGTGTTCTGCGCCTGTTCGATCACAGCGGCCGCGTGGGTGAAGAACTCATCGAGAAGGGAATGGTCCCTCAGTCGCAGGCGGGCAACAACGATGATTGGCATGAGTCTCCTTGACTTGTTTGGGGTCCGATCCGCTGATCGGATTGGCCTAGGGCGGCGGCGGTGGGCTTAGGGCTTGAATGCCTCCTCGATGGCTTCTGAGACCCTCTTCGCGATTCCAAACTCGTTGATCATCCGCGAGATGACTAAACCCCCACCGTGGACGTGGAACGTTGTCGTAGTGCTCTCTTGGTTCAGGTGCACGGTGGCGAGTACGGCGGCCGACTGCTTGACCTTTATGGCTTCTTGGGCGCCATCTCCGTGGGTCGTGATCTCATAGCGGTCGCCGAGCCCCTTTCGTAGAGCTTCGGCTGTGTCCTGAATGCTCACGGATCGGTTGATACTTACAGTCGGCATTTCCGCTCCTCCATTTTTGGTCCCCTACGCTGCTACTATCCCGAGATTCGTGCCAGATCGATGGCCACGATGAAAAACCAAGTGAGTGACGCGAGGTAGAACAGGCGCTCAAACAGTCCAACGATGAGGTGAAGCCTCAGTCCCGGGCGTATCCCAAGCACGAGTGCGATGAGGCTTCCGAGGATCACCCAGTTGAGGACGTTGAGGGCGCTTTTCACTCCAGACCAAGCGGGGTAGTGCATCAGCGTGGACCACAGTGCCCCAGCCGCCACCGCGATGCCGCCGAAGGAGACGACAGCTAAGAGCATGTGGATCGTCCCAGGCACGGTCTGGAATCGACCGCCGTTCTGGTCCGTCGCGAAGAAGGGGATAAAGAACCGGGCTACCGAGGAGAGGATGAGCATCACCACGACCAACGTCGGTGCGAAGGGGCTCAACTGGTCGAGTCCGATGGCGAGCGTGATTCCCGCCACCCCGCCGGCGACGGCCTGTAACCAGAACACCGAGCGGTAACGACCTACGCCGTAGTCGCTGACGGCATCGCTGACGGGGCTGTACCCGGTTGGAGGACGTGCAGGGCGATAAGTGCGCCCAACTGAACAGCCGTGGCGATTATCGCAATGATGCTGAAGGTGTGGGCTGTGGTGTCCATCGGGAACTATTGTCGTGTCCGTCGGGAGCGCATGCCAGACGATCAGGACGTCGATCGATTGTTGCTTTCCGGGTCCAAGCCGTCGGAATCGGCCGGTGGCCCATCCACGAACGTCGCCAGCGGTTCTCCCACTTCGACGATGTACGTAGAGAGCATCTGCCCGGTCTCGGGACCGACATCGAGCGCGTTGTGAGGAAGGCGAGGCGTCATGAGGAAGCCATCGCCGGCGTGCAGAGTAAGCGTGGGTTGATCTTGGATCATCATTCGTACCGTGCCGGCAAGGATGTAGCCAACTTCTTCCCCTGGATGGATATGCCATCCCGACTCAACGCCACACGGGATTTCTGTGAGCACCTGCAGCACTTCACGTCCCGCAATCGACAACGACCGGTGCTGGATCTCGGTACGTTTGAGTTTTCCTGCCAGCACATCGACCGGCTGCGCGTTGACGTCGGGTTTCGACGACACGGTTCGGACCTCCCGGCGATCGAACGCCTGTTGACGGGTCTGGATCTCGGCGCGATGCCATCACCTCCTTCGGGGCGAGAGCCTTTAGGTCAGCGTGGCCACAGCGCTGAGGATCACGTCCGTGACGGCTTGGGGTTGCGACATCATGATGACGTGGGAGCCCTTAACCTCGGTGATCGTTGCACCCGCTCGTTCTGCCATCGAACGGATGACGTCAGGGCCAGCCGCTGTGTCGCCGGTTGCCACCACGGTCCAAGACGGCAGGTTCTTCCATGCCGGCATACCGGAGGGCTCGGAGAACGCCAGTTCGGCGACAGGGCGCTGAGTGGCAGCCATCACGGCAGTCTGCTCAACGGGCAGGTCGGCAGCGAAGGCATCGTGAAACTTTGCAGCGTCGATGGCAAACTCCACTGCGGTCTCCGGTCCCTGTCCGATCGGATACTGGTGCGGGACCAGCGCCGGATTCAGAACACTGTCTTTGGAAACACTCTCTGCATCCCCGAGGCGCTCACCTTCGTTGGGGGCAAAGGCGGCAACATAGACAAGGCCTACAACGTTTTCCGCGTGGGTAGCGGCGTTGGTGATGACCGCACCGCCGTAGGAGTGCCCGACGGCGAGGACGGGCCCGGGGACATTCTTGAGCACGCTGGCGATGTAGGCGGAGTCGATCGAGAGCCCACGCAACGGGTTCGCCGGGGCGATCACGCGTAAACCTTGCGCCAACAGCCGCTCGATCACGTCATTCCAGCCTGAAGCATCGGCAAAAGCGCCATGCACGAGAACCACTGTGAGCGGTGGAGTAGCGGAGTGGGTGGCAGAAGGCATTTAGAACTCCCTGAGCGCGAACTGACGTCCTAACTGCGCAAGAACGCGAGGAGATCGGCGTTGAACTGATCCTGGTGCGTCGCAGTCAGGCCGTGCGGTGCTCCCGGGTAATAGATCTCCTTCACGTTCGAGATCAGCTTTGCCGACTTCTTCCCGGCATCTTTCACGGGGACGATCTGATCGTCTTCACCATGGAGCACAAGCGTTGGCACGTCGAACTTCTTTAGGTCTCCTCTGAAGTCCGTTTCCGAAAAGGCCTTGACGCATTCGTACGCGTTCTTTTGCCCAGACTGCATGCTCCAGAGCCAGAACTGATCCAGTTGTCCCTGGGAAACCTTGGCCCCCGGCATGTTGGCACCGTAGAACGGAGTCGCCAGGTCCTTGTAGAACTGTGACCGATCGTTGACGAGGCCGGTGCGAATGTCATCGAAGACCTTGATCGGGAGGCCCTCGGGATTTGTATCGCTCTGGATCATGATCGGCGGAACGGCTGAAATGAGGGCGGCCTTGGCCACTCTGCTTGTGCCGTGGCGACCGATGTAGCGCGCCACTTCGCCGCCACCCGTGGAATGGCCGACCAGAGTGGCATCCCGGAGATCAAGCTCCTCGATCAACGCGGCGAGATCGTCGGCATAGGTGTCCATGTCATTGCCGTTGGAAGGCTGGCTCGAGCGGCCGTGGCCGCGTCGGTCGTGTGCAACCGCCCGGTACCCGTTCTCCGCGAGAAACTGCAATTGGCAGTCCCACGCGTCGGCGCTCAAGGGCCAACCATGCGAAAAGGTCACGACCGGGCCCGCGCCCCAGTCCTTGTAGTAGATCTCCGTGCCGTCGCTCGTCGTAATCGTGCTCATCTGTTGTGCTCCTTTTTTGCGTGGGGGGAAGCGTCAATTCAGGAGAAATTGGCGCGGCAAAGCGGCCCGATTGAGCTGATGATCTTTTCCAAACAGCTGGCCCCGGAACCATCGATCACGCACCTTGACGGACGGCCGAATGGGTCCCTGTCTGCGAGAGACTGGCGAGCGCCTGTACACCGACAACAACTGGTATAGCACCCTTGATCCGAAATGAATACCCCCAAATTTCTCACAATTCCCTCGGGTTTTTCTCAGCAACTAGACCCGATTCGGATGGAGTGAGATGAAGGAGGCCGCGCAGAGGGAGTCACTGTCATCGCTCGATTTACGGTTTCTGATGATCCTCGCTGCCGGGTAGGTGGCGCAGCTCGGCGCTACCGTGCCCCGTGGACGGCATGCCCCAACCCGGCGACCGCTACGCCCAGGCGTTCACCGTCGAGCCGGGACAGTGTTGGGCCATGGTCCACGACCGTCAGGGGCAGGCGACACACTGCAGCGAGGCACCCTCGTGGACGGGGCGGTGGTTCAGCCCCCGGGGTGACCGGTGGTGGCGGGTGTGGGCTTGCCCCGATCACCTGGACGGCCTGACAGGGTTGCGGGAGTTTGGCCGGCGTCGCGATTGAGCCCGACGATGGATTCGCCCCTGCCCTGCCCCCTACCGGCACTTACGGGCTACCCCAGGTTGCCTGAGATTCGGGGGTCTCCGCCGCCTGGCATGCCCACCAGATTCAGTCCCAGAGGCCCATCCAACTCCCAGTTCTCGAACGCAGGATCTGGCCCAGCCATCAGCTTGGTCCCATCGTCGTACGTCACTTCGATGTGACTTCGGTCGTCGGCCACCGCCGACGCAACTGTCTTGTGTCGCAAGTCCAGCAGTCCAGTGAGCGAGGCCCAGGGCGATTCTGCATCTAGATCGTGCGTTATCCCCTCGGAGTCGCACAGCACGAATCGCCCGCCGAAGCACAGGCGAGCATGTGGGGCGAACCGCTCACCCTCCGACCGCTTTCCCTAGGCAACGACGCCGATGCGACCGCTGAACTCGATCGTCACTACTTGGTAGCCGACGATTGGCAAGTCCCACACCACGGGATCTGTCTCGGATTTCACTCGCATTATCGTGCCACTCGATCGCCCCCAAATGGGCGCCCAGTCCGCCGGGATGCAGACACCTCAAACCTTCGACAACATGGAGGGATGACCCATTCGCCGCTCTTCGTAGTGGTCTCGGGTCCTCCCGGAAGCGGCAAGACAACCCTGGCTACGGGAATAGCCCAGGAGATGGGTCTGCCCCTGATTGCAAAGGACCTGATCAAGGAGACCTTGATGTCCGTATTGGCCGTCCCCGACGTTGATGCGTCGAAGATGATCGGTCGGGCTGCTGTGGAAGTCATGTTCGCAGTGGCGAAGGCGGCTTCAGGTGGGGCCGTCCTCGAGTCGAACTTCCATCGCTCCGTCTCCCGTCTGGACATTGAGGTCCTTCCTGGCCTGATCGTCGAGGTGTTCTGCCGCTGTGATCGTGACGTAGCAATCAGTCGCTACCGAGAGCGGTCTGAGCTTCGCCATCCGGGACACTTTGATGACCGTCGGACAGACGACGAACTGTGGAATGACGAGGTGACTGCGCCGGTGGGGGGTCCTTGGGCCGTGCTTGAAGTCAAGACGGACCGCCCGGTGGACATCTCAACGGTCACCAAAGACATTGAAAGGCAGGTCGGGTAGCCGCCAGATCACCCTGCCCCAGTTCGATGCTCCTATGGGGCCACCTGCGGCACTTCAGGCATAGACAGGCTTCGCCCGGCGGAATGATCACTCCCAGGTGGCGGTGGGCGCGCGATCGTCCGAGTAGACGATCTCGTGTGAATCTGCGAGTTTGGGAATCGACTGTCAGGAGGCCGCCATGTCCCAGGTCCGTGTTCACAACTTCTCGATCTCCCTAGACGGGTTCGGGACCGGCGCCGGCATCACGTTCGAGGCCCCGTTCGGTCACGCTGGGAACCGCCTGCACGAGTGGATGTTTGCCACGCAATTCTGGCGTTCGATGGTCGGCGAGCCCGGTGGCACCTCGGGTGTCGACCACTCGTTTGCCGACCGCCACGGCCTCGGTATCGGTGCCGAGATCATGGGCCGCGGCAAGTTCGGGGTGCAGACCGGCCCGTGGACCGATGTGGGCACCCACAACGAGTGGCGCGGCTGGTGGGGCCCGAACCCGCCGTTTCACACGCCGGTGTACGTGCTCACTCATCACCAGCGCCCGTCGATCGAGATGGAGGGCGGCACTGTGTTCCACTTCGTCGACGCCAGCCCGCACGAAGCGCTCGACCTCGCTCGAGAGGCAGCCAGGGACCTCGACGTGCGCATTGGCGGTGGCCCGACGGTCGTCCGCGACTTCCTCGCCGCCGACCTCATTGACACGCTCCATGTAGTGCAGGTGCCGATCCTGCTCGGCCGTGGCGTTCGCCTGTGGGACGGCGTCGAGAGGGTCGAGGAGCGCTACGACATCGAGGCGGTCTCGTCCCCGAGCGGCGTCACCCACTTGACCTTCGCGCGTCGATAACCGATCCTGCGAACCTCCTGCGACGTAGTTCGCCACCAATCCAAGAAGCATTCCGACATCACCTCATAGCGAACTGACGACCATCCCAGAACGCCGGGACATGGAACCAGAAGCGACCCGGTTGAGCGTTGGCGTCCGGCCCGCTTCAGGTGGCGGCACCCTCGGCTGAACCCGTGCTGGCCGTCTTGCCAACTGAGTGCCCCAGTAGGCCGGAAAGTGGGCCATGAGGTCCGCGGGGCTCGACCGTGACCGGGGGCACGGTGGCACGGTGGCAGGTGGAGTCACAGCGCCCGTAACCTTTCGCCAAGGAGGCGATCTATGGAAGACGTGACCGAGCTGATCTCAAAGGTAAGTCAGGACCTGGGTCCCGACGCCTCCGATGAGGAGATCAGCGAGAAGGTGCTTAAGGCCATCGAAGCACTCCCGGAGTCGGATCGAGCTCATATGCTGGAACAAATGGTGAAGGGGGTGAGTTCGGGCCAGCTTCGCCATCTCGACAAGGAAGTGGACGCCGACCGCCAAGCGGATGGCGGTAAGAGCATGCCGAACGGCGAAAGCACCCCATAATCGGTCCTGCGGCTCCTTGCCTGACGTGTGGTTGGCACATTCCGGGAGGTGAGCGACAGGTACCCTGGAACGCCGGGTCGGCGACGCCATGCCGTCACGAAGCTCCGTGGAACGCCATATTTATCACACCAACCACGCAGTCCAAGGATCTCAAGGTCCGCCCGAACCCGCTCGACTCCGGCGGTCGCCTTCTTCTTTGTCTCACATTCCAGGAGTTGCAGCTCCTGACCTAACCGATTGACGGCAATAACAACAGGCCAGCGAGAACCTTCCACCGGCTGGGGATTCCAACCCTGTGACTCGGCGTACGCCACCTGCAGGAACTTCAGGAAGGATTCGGGCTCCTGCACTCGAATCCCGATCGGATATTCCTTCTTCCCGGATGATGGCGGACCAACTCCAGAACGATCTGTGTTGGATGCGGCTCAGATGTGCTCGGTCCATGCCAGCCCATCCCAGTACCGAAGCGAGCCTTGCGGTCCAATCGGATCTGGATACCAGCCGGCAGAAGGCTGGGATGTCACACAGGCACCTCCACATCGGCATTGTCTCATGGTCGGGGGTCTCCGACATGGGTGCCCCGTTCACCGGTCAGGGTCAGATATTGGACCAGCGGCAGACAGCTTTGGCCAGGAGCGCGAGCATTGACATGCCTGCTCTCCCGTCCCGGTTTTACAGTGGACCAACCGTCACAAATCTCGTCTGGCGGCCAATAGGCGTGCCGCTCCTGTGGACGATCGCGAACCGGGCAAGTCCCTCCGGACTCCGGTAGATCCGATTCCACGAGATCAATAAATGAGAGAGGTCAACTTGCCCCGTATGCGAGGGACGGTGGGATGCTCCTGCCGACGTTGCTCTTATTTCGGGCCGTAGTACCGACCTGCCCAGTCGAAGATCACCGCCACACGCCCGTCAGGTAACGGTCGTACGTCCTCGGTGCGCCGATAGCGATGCTGCTGACCATCGCTCATCACGACACAAAGCTCAGCCGTGTCACCTTCGATTGGATGCTCTTTTCCTTCCATCGGGCCACGATTGAACGCCGCGACGCCGGCCGAGCGATTGAGATCCTGCGCCATGGATCCAGAATCTCAGAGGTCAGCGTTGTCGGCAACCGAAAGTGTCCCCCCACGCCGGGATGGGATGCCTGCGAGAGGCACATCGGACCTAGGCGATCCCTTCGTCGCCAGCCCCAGGGCCGCCAAGTTCTGCCCCTGCCCCCTCACGCCGTGATGGAGACCTAGAAGACGCCGAGCCGGAGGCTGACCGGTTAGTGCGCTGGGACGTGAGGTAGATCCTCTTGGACTCATGCTCATGGGGTAACGGGTCACGGCTACGAATGTCCTCGATCACAAATGACTCGCTTTCAAGCACCCTGACAAGTTCACCTTCTCCATAGAGGGTCCCGCCGACTGTCCTTATCTCATGACCCAGGAACGTGTTGGTATAGACCTCTGATTCGCCCAGGTGCGTCGCAATCACGAGGAGTCCGGCTGGTTTGAGAACGCGGCGGATCTCGGCCAAGGCGGTCCGAAGCGCTGGCCTTGGGAGGTGATGTACGGAATAGAACGCAACGACGGCTGAAAGCGAAGCGGTGCGCAACGGGATCGAACGCATGTCCCCAACGGCAAGGCAGCGGTTCCCCGTTCGTTGCCGGGCCACGAGGAGCATCTGGAAAGCCAAATCAATGCCGACCATCCGAATGCCCCGCCGGCCGAGGTATTCACCGACCTGGCCCGGTCCGCATCCAAGGTCGAGCACGGTTTCCCCTCTGGCGGTCCTCTGAACGACCAAATCGAGCACCTGGCAATCGACTGCGAGCTCCGGCAAGTCATCAGCGAATGCCTCTGCGTAGTCTTCTGCGGCGACATCGTAAGCCGCACGTACCGCCGTCGAATCGAAAGGGTCCACCATCGGAAGTCTCGCTTCCTCCGACCAATCCGGCAATGGTTTTGGTGAGTCCGACTCCCTCGTACATCGTTCGTGAGCCCGCGGATCCCAGGGTGTCCCGTTCGCCGGCTGTGTGACCCAACCGGAGAACCCTCTGGCCCTCCTCCGTAGATCAGGTGATGACCGAGACGCCCCGGCCGTTCTGCGCCGGCGCCACCCCGTCGCTAGCCTGGGCGGTCATGACGATCGACTTCCGCACCCGCGACGACGTCGACGTCGAGACGATCGACGTCGCGGACTTCTTCGAGACCCAGCTGCCCCGCCTGGCGGCGGAACGCTCCGCGCTGGCCGTCCCGGGGGCTCTCGAGCTGGGCGTCCGGCCGTTCACGATCGAGACGAAGGCCGGCACCTGGACGTTGTCGGTCAACGACGATGCCGTCCGGGTTCACCCCGGTGGCGCTGGGCACGCCGCGGTGCGCCTGGACGCGGACGAGATTACCGACATCGTCCACGACCGCCGGACGCCGATGACGCTCCTCGCGGCCGCAACGCTCGACATGCCCAGCGGTGACATCAACGACTTCCTGGACTGGTGGGTCGTCCTCCGCTCCTTGCTCGATGTCCGCGCCGTTCACACCGCGGGTGACGTCACATTCACCGACCGAGACGGCGGTCCGCTCGACCTCCAGCGCTCCTTCACGGTCGACGACGATCCGGCCGAGCTGGCCAACTACCTCGGCGAGGCGGGCTACCTCCACCTGACCGAGGTCTTCACGACCGACGAAATGGCGCAGGTCTCGGCCGACATGGACGCCGCCCTCCCGCGCTACCACGACGGTGACGGCCGGTCCTGGTGGGCCACCACCGCCGACGGCGAGGAGCGGGCGGTGCGCCTACAGCGGTTCCAAGAGGAGAGCCTCGCGACCGCGGCCTTGTTGGAGGACGACCGGCTCCTGCGCCTCGCCTCACTCTCGGGCGACGGGCACGTGCCGCGGGACCATGGGGGCAACAAGATCGAGGCGCTCGTCAAGCCCATCGGCGTCGTCAAGGGCATTTCCGATCTGCCCTGGCACAAGGACTGCAGCCTCGGGCGGCACTCCTCGCGCTGCTGCAGCCTGACGGTTGGGATCTCGGTCACCGGCGCCGACGAACGCTCGGGCCAGCTCGGGGTCGTGGCCGGTTCCCACCGGGCCCTCGTCCAGCCCGCCTTCTTCCGCGACTCATGGGGGCTGCCCGCGGTCCCCCTTCCGACCCGCACCGGCGACGTCACCGTTCACTGCTCGTGCACTCTGCACATGAGCCATGCGCCAGTCGAGCGCGAACGCCGCGTCATGTACACCGACTTCGTCCTGCCCGCTCGCGCCGGTGACGATCCGGCGCCCTTCAGTGCGGGCGCCATCGATCGGGTGCGCGAGCAGGCCTACAAGGTCGTCAGCCAGGTCCCGTCGGCCGCCCGTCCTTGAGCGTCCGCGATCATCTGCCGCTCCCCGACTTCGACGGCATCCACGCGGATACAGGTCACCAAGGCTCGAACCCGCCACGCAGTCACCATCTCGTGTAGAGCCCAGTCCAGAACCGGGTCAGGGTGGCCCCGAAGGCTGGGACTGAGACCCCCTCACGGGATGCCGGAGTCGTCTGCTCCCGTTAGCTTGGCGGCATTATGAGCGCTCTGGTCCTATTGCACGGCTTCGGGTCCTCCTTCGATCACAACTGGCAGCAGACCGGCTGGGTCGACATCCTGGCCGACTTCGGCGTGACCGTGCCCGCCATCGACCTCCCAGGTCACGGGTCGTCTCCGCCGCTGACCGATCCGGCGGATTACGTCGACGTGGATGAGAAGGTGCGAAACGCTCTACCGGCGGACGGGCTCATCGCAGGCGTCGGATTCTCGGCCGGAGCAGAATTGCTGCTGCGTCTCGCTGTCGCCGAGCCGGAGCGTTTCGATCGGATCGTCCTCCTCGGGTTGGGAGATAATGCGTTCGAGTCGGGCGATCCGGTTGCACTCGTGACGGCGTTGGACCGCACGGAAGAGCCGGAGGACGTTCGGGCTCGGACCTTCCGTCGGCTGGCCCGTTCCGCGGGCAATGACCCGAGAGCTCTCTCGGCCTTCCTCCGTCGGCCGCGCCGGTCGCTCACCGAGGAAGACCTGTCGAGACTTTGTTGCCCCATCTTGGTGGTCTTGGGCGACCGGGACTGGGTGGGACCTGCCGACCGACTGATGGCGGCGCTGCCATCGGCCTCGCTAGTCACGCTCGCCGGCGTCGATCACTTCGCGACACCGTCGGACTTCGGAGCGATTGACGCCACGGTCAAATTCCTCGGTCTCGAATGACCTTTATCGCTCGCCCCTTCAGGTGACCCCATACGCCAATGGGGACCAGTGCAGTCTTAGGCGGTCACCCGGTAGCGGAGGTGGACCACACCGTTGCCAAATCGTTCCTCATCGAGCAAATCAAGTCTGAGGGGGACTTTGCCGGAAGAGCCTGCTTCCCACCTCCCACGACGATCGGATTGAGAAACAGATGACATTCGTCGATCAAAGTTGGCCCGAAACGCGAGTGCTGCGAGCTCGGCACCACCAATGGTCAGGTCCCTTCTCGCTGACGCCTTCATCTGCCGGTTCCTCTCGGTGTCGAAAGTGGTTTCGATCCTGGTTCTCACGCTGGACGCCATGTCGAAAGTTCTAGAGAAGACGACCTTGTCCGCTGCACGCCAAATCCCTGCGAAGTCCAACATGAGTGGCCGTCGGTCACCGAGGAACTCATCTGCCTCCCGACCGACCATCGTTTCGTGCATCCGGCGACTGCAGAGATAAGTCCCAATCGGCCGCTCGAGGTTGTTCACGAAAGCGAGCACCTCTTCGAAGGGGGCCGCCCAATCAAAACGGCCGTCCTCGTCCTCAATAAAGCCATCGAGAGATGTGGTCGCTGAAGAGATCAGTTTGCCCATGGCCGGACGCAACTCCTCAGCTCGGATCTTGGATCTCATCCTGGCACCTGAGAACTACCGACTGCCCCCGTACTCGCCGACTTGGGCGTGCCTGAGCGGCACCATGGGTGCAGAGTGCGAACCATCGCGGACGGGGCGGAGTCACCACTATGGGTGTCGGCGCGCTGGCGCACGAAATCGGACAGAGAGGCTGTGGCTTGAAACCACTCGGTCGTACAACAATGGTGACGACGGGTTGTGTCCTGGCTCTAGGTGTTCTGACGGCGATTCTTACTGCGACTGCCGGCGCGGCCGTCATGGCACCTCAACGGTCGATGACCCACTCTGCCTACGGTCTGCAGCTCTCGGTTCCCGAGCTCTGGGGCGTCGCCTATTTCCAGAACTGCCCAACGAGAGCCGTCGGGACGTTGCTGATCGGCACACCTCCGTACTTGAGCTACTGCACCATGATGCCGGCGAATGCCAACATCATCTCCATGCTGCCCCAGCAATCAGGGGCGGTATTCCCTGGACGCAGCAAGCGCCTCGTCGTTCATGGCCTCGGTGTTATCTCCTATTCTGCCGGAGCAACATCCTCTGATGAGACCACATGGGTTGTTCCGTCAAGGCGCGTCGTTCTTACGGCGAGCGGTCCCCGATCTCCGCCCATCCTGCGCACTTTGACCGTTGCAAACGCTCGGGCTGTACCCGCCCCTGGGATGCTTCGGGGCAACGTGTACCTCGTCGCCTTGATGCGGACGCCGGTCACTGGTCCAATTTCGGCCACGGGACTCAGCTCTCATCGCGCTGGCTCGACCACGCTCCACGCATATGACGGACAGTTCTGGAGCACCCTTCCGCCGGGCGGCTATCTGCTCACGGTTCATGCTGGGGACGCACCATGCCCACCGGCGAGGGTGACGGTCCAATCGGGCGAGACCACTATTGCTCCTGAAATCGACTGCCAGGGCGATTAACCGCAAGGGTGAGCCCGTCCGCCGGCCGGGGGAGCATCGCCGCTCAACCAGCAAGAAGAGGTCAATTCGTCCTGATTCGAGCAATGAGCTCAATCTCGACCGCGATGTCGAACGGCAATTCGGCGAGTCCCACGGCACTACGAGTGTGGCGCCCGGCTTTGCCAAATATATCGACGAGGAGATCCGAGCATCCGTCTATGACGGCAGGGGTCTGATTGAAGTCGGGGGCGACATTGACCATGCCGAACACCTTGACGATCCGCTCGATCCGATCGAGATCCCCTAACTCTTGTTGCACCGTCGCCAAGATCGACAACGCCGTGAGACGGGCGGCACGGCGACCTTCTTCCAGTGACAAATCCCCACCGACCTTGCCGCGAACCATGTGCTGTCCGTCTATAGGTCCGTGACCGCCGACGTAGACAAGGCCGCCATCCTGGACGCACCCGAGATAGTTACCCGCCGGTGGGAAGACTGCTGGAAGCTCGAGACCAAGTTCGACGAGGCGATCTGAAATCATTCCCGCAGCCTATTTGCGCGGCTCAACCTGAAGTGTGCCCCCGTCCGCCGGGAGGGGCGCCACTGTCCGGTACGAGTAGGGCACCCACTCCGCGACATTGAACATCGCATCGGGCGTGAGGCAGCTTGTGAGGCTTGTCGCAATGAAGGGTCGGCTGTCGCTGTACTTGGTGCTGGCAGGCACGGCGCTGATCGTGAGTGGGACTGTCACCTCTGCTGCCCGCCTTGTCCACGGCGCGAACAGCGACGGCGTTTTGGACTCACACGTGTCTCAGGGATACTCGAACAGCATTCATTGGGGGTACCCCCTCATCGCCCTCGGGACGATCTGCTTCATCGCAGCAGGGCTCACCGCGACCAACTTCCTGCGTCGGAGGAAAGACTCCGGTAGTCCCGCTGACCAGGATGGCCGGGAAAGGGTCCTTGACTGACCCAGTCCGCGGGGTCGGAGGGACCTCCGGCTCTTCGGTGGCAGGGAACCCCAGGCTCAGAGGCCAAGCTGCATGTGGTGCCGAACCTTCCGGCGCACGCTGACGAGGTAGTAGGCGGCCAGAAGCATTCCAATCCCTAAGACGAATGTGGCCACCAGTAGGACGAGCACCCATGCGGTCTTATTCGAGCCCGCCGTGTAGAAGGCCACCGCCGGCCGGCTCAAGGCGTCGATGATCGCCCAAAGAGGAAGGACGATTCCCGCCAGGACGACGATCAGCAGATCAGGACCAAACACGTCAGCCACCATCATTCCACCTCTCCTCCCAATTCCAACTGAACTGTAGAGCCAGGAGAACCAAAATGCTCGCGAAGCTCACATTTCAGGCCCCAAAAGCGCTTCCACGTATACCGGCTCGGTGCGCTTTGGCTACGGGTTCCTCAAGCGGTTGCACAGGTCCGGGCGACCGCTTGGAATCTCTGAGACGACGGACGGGGTGAACGATGGCAGTTGGCAAGCGCGAGATGCAGGTACGGAAGTTCGTGGATGAGGTCTGGAATAGCCGAAACTACGACGCGGCCGCCTATCTCTACAGCGAGACGTACACGAATCCGTTTGGGACGGGTCCCGCGGCCAGAACCGAGCCCATCCGCCGATACCACGGTGCCTTTCCTGATCTCCATCTCGACATTGAGGACCTGATCGTGGCTGGCGACGAGGTGGTCTCGAGGTGCACATTCCGTGGCACCGACACGGGAGGATACGTGAACCGCCCCCCTACGGGACGGGCAGTGGAGGAATGCGTGGTCACCATCATGCACTTCGAGGACGGCAAGGTCGTCAGGGAATGGATCGGCGCCGACAAGCTCGGCCTGTTCATTCAATTGGGCGTTCTCGACAGCCCGTGGCCCGACGAGCAAACACCTCAGCGGATTCCTTGAAGGTGCCCCAGTTCACCGGGTCGCCGGGACGGTGGGACACTTGGGCACATTTCGACTCGGCGCTCGCCCTACTTCGTCGCCACGACCGTGCCGATGATCAGGCTGTAGGGGCTATGCCATTCCATGGTCTGGAACCCAGCAGCCCTTAGTAGCTTCTCGGCTCGTGTTCGTGTTCGTGCTCGGTCCCGACGACCGAAAAGCATCGTGGGAACGAGCAGGATTGAGTTCAGGTCCGTCAGCACAAAGTGACCGTTCGGAGCGAGAACCCGTGCACACTCGCGGAGCCCCTGACCTTGGTCCAGCCAGTGATCGAAGGACGTTGCGCTGACCACCAGATCGAACGAAGCGTCGGGGTAGGGCAAGTTCTCCGCTACGCCCTGTGAGAAACCTAACCGGTGTCGTTCGTTGACGATTCCGCCGCTGCGATCATGCCGGCGGCGGCATCGATCCCAACCAGCGTGTCCGCTTTGGGCAAGCGGTCGGCGAGGAGCCGTAAGAGGAGTCCCGGTCCGCAGCCGACATCGAGGACGCGGCGTGGGGCATCGTTTGAGCTGAGTGCGACATCGGCCGCGCGGGCTGCAATGTCGTAATGCATCCGACCACGCCACCCGTCTTCATAGTTGTCGGCCCGATCATCCCTTGACTCCCATCAGCAACCGACGTAGAAACGAAGCCCAACGGAGCAGACGGAGGGCCGCAGTTGGCTGCAGAGCGGGTTGAGCACAGAATTGTCAACGTCACCTCGCACGTTCTCAGCTTCGAGGGGACTGTGGGAGCGATCGGACTCTGCTCGTGTGGCGAGCTGATCTCGGCTGAGGGGTACCGCACTCACGAGGTGACCAAGGAGCTCAGGGACGGGTGGAGGACGCACGTCAACGCTGTCCTGACCGACGATTGAGCCCGAGCTGACCGCTCTCCCTGAACCACTTGACGGCCGACTCAAACGGTCAGTGCGTCGAGACTTGTTCCGCTGAGCAGCCGTCCTCGGTGCCACATGCCGCAGGCTCAGCGGCACGTCATGGCGTCGCGGACCCGGACGCACCGCGGGCTCACATGCCCTTTCTGACCGTCCGCTCCAAGATTCCGAGCGTGGCGCGCAGGGCCGACTCGGGCACGATGGGGAAGCGTTCCTTGACGTCGCCGCTGACCTTCGACCAGTCGTAGTAGGACGTCACGTTGGTGGCCCCATCCTCACCCGGATCCAGGCGATAGCCATAGAAGTGCGGAACCGGAACATCGGGCAAGAGATCCCACGCGATCTCCCTGTCGCGCTCGAAGACGATGAAGTGCACCTTCACGTCATACTTGCCCAACGGGACGTCATTGAGCGACTCGCGGTCCATGTGGATGACGAACGTGTCGCCCACTTTCTCCGCCGGCTTCCCGGTGAAGTCCTGCAGCATCCCTGAGGCGTCGATGGCCACATGGCCCGCCGGGCTACGCAAGATGTCGAAGATCGCGGTGGGCGATGCCGGGATAGGCCGTGTCACTTCTAGTCGGTCGGACAGGAAGATTGTATCGGGCATCTGGAGCTCCTCATGGACGTGAGAGGCCTCGTCGGCCACCCTCGATCTGGCGGTCCGACCAGCATCGCGCGTGAGCGCCGCGGCCGCTGGCGCAACGGTGAGAATCGACAACGTCATCAATATGTGGGCGTCATCCAGTCGGAAGGAGACGCCCCGTCGCTCACTGCCTGAATGCGTGGCGGTACGCCTGCGGGCTCGTGTGGACCTTTCGGCCGAAGTGCTTTCTGAGGTTTGCAGCTGTGGAGAAACCACTCTTGGCCGCCACAGTCTCAACCGGCAGGTCGGTGGTCTCGAGTATTCGCTGGGCCAGCTTGACGCGCTGTGCTTGCAACCAGTGATGGGGCGTGGTCCCGGTCGAAGCCTGGAAACGACGGGCAAAGGTCCGCGGACTCATTGCTGCTTGCGCGGCGAGATCCTCAACAGACAACTGCCCGTCGAGGTGACACTCCATCCATGCGACGGTCTCTGAAAGCAGGTCAGAGTCGTCCAGGTTGGGGAGCGGGGCCTCGATGTACTGCGCCTGTCCGCCTTCGCGTAGGGGCGGGACCACGAGCTGGCGAGCGAGTCGGGTCGCCACCTCGCTCCCATAGTCCTGGCGGACGATATGAAGGCAGAGATCGATGCCCGCCGCGCTCCCAGCGCCCGTGAGGATGTCGCCCTCATCGACGAAGAGTACGCCGGGATCGACCGAGAGAGCAGGAAAGCGACGAGCCAATTCGTCGCAGTCTGTCCAGTGCGGCGCGGCTCGCCGTCCATCGAGCAGTCCTGCTTGCGCCAGAATGAAGGCACCACCGCCGATGTCCGGTCACGTCCGGGGCGTCGCGCCGATGAGCGCGCTGCTCTCCGACGGAGCCGGACCGTTGTACAACCGCCGATGTCCCAAGGACCTTCGTGGCGCACTGCTGGAGGCGACCAGGGTTCTTGCTTCTTCAGCGCGCTGAAGCACTTTGCGGGGCAATGGAACCTTGACCGCTTGAGGACGCACCGCTTTTGAGCACGAACGAGGGAGTGGCCCCCTGCTATCTGCCGGTGCGCTCCCGGTGCGCGCACCCCGGCCAGCAGCAGGGCCGACGCTGACCCTCCTCCAGCTCCTCCCGGGTCCGGCGAATGCGACGCTCTCGGGTCTTCTCCTGCTTGGCGTCCTCGACCCAGCAGATGAACTCGTTGCGGGCCAGCGGCGTGATGTCCCTCCACGCGTCGAGTGCGGTGGGATTGGCGACCAGCTCGTTGCGCAAGTCTTCGGGAAGTGTGTGCACCACCCCGCCGGGCAGTCGAACGCTCGCCACCGGCCCAGGGTACCGGGTCAAGGCGAGCGCTCACCATCCGGCGGCCTGACGTCCGACGGCGGCATCGTTGCCTTCGGGGGACGCGGCGATCGCGTGCTCCAAGGGGGGCATGCCGTGCACGTCACCCGTCGTTGGGATGGCCGGCTCGACGACGGAGGGGCCGCCGGAATGGCCCCCCGGGATCCGCCTCTGCCTCTTCCAGATCCCGCAGGGCGCGCTCGGAGCTCCTGCAGTCGATCCCGGCCGATGGTGACCGCCATGGCCGCCTCCATCGCTGCAACCGCCTCATCGATGATCCGTGACGCGTCGCACCCTCGGGCCGTGAGCCGCAAGAGAGTGCGGCGCCGGTCGTCGGTGGCAGGAAGCCGGGCGACATATGCCATCGTGACCAGAGAGTCGATCAGTTGACTGACGGCCTGCTTGGAGATCCCCATGCGGGTGACGAGATCGCGGCCGCTGAGCCCCGACTCCGCCTGGGCGAGCGCGCTGACGGCCCAGACCCCTCTTTGGGGAAGGTCTCCGAATCCGCCTGCTTCCAAAGCCTCGGAAACGGGGGCGGCGAAGCGGCGGACGGCCCGACGGAGCAGCCAGTTGAGCGCCTGAGGGTCGTGCGCCGGAGGCAGACCAGAGCCCGTTTGGGCGGGTCGAGCGGTTGGGGCCACGCCGCCACCTTAGGTCAATTCTCTAGTCGGTCAATATTATTGACTTTTCTGGAGAAGCCTGCCACGCTGCTGCCATGACGAGCAGCGCGTGGGAGGGCATCGGTCGCAGGAAGCCGGGCCGCCTCAGGCGCCTCGTCGGCTTCGCCGCGTGGAGCGGGTTGCTCGCCAGCGGGGTGATGGTGGCAGGCGGGCATGCCGCGGGCGCAACCGAGGGGTCGGGACCCGACGCGGCGGGAGTGACGTGGCTCTGCCGACCGGGGCTGGTGGGTGACCCGTGTCTCCATCCCGAAGGCGCGACGTCGGTGGCCGCCGACGGCAGCAAGACGGTGGTCCCTGCCGTGGCGCCGCCCCAGTCCGCATTCGACTGCTTCTACGTGTATCCCACCGTGACGGCCTCCGCAGCCACATCCAATACGGGGACGGCGGTGACCCCAGCGCTCAAGGGCGCAGCTGTCGCGCAGGTCTCCCGCTTCTCCCAGGTGTGCAATGTGTGGGCGCCCACCTATCGACAACGCACGAGTGCGTCGCTGAACGAGGGTCTTGGGAGCGATCCGGCAGCAGACCAGATCTCGTATCAGAGCCTGCTCGAGGGTTGGCGGGACTATCTGGCCCACGACAACCACGGCCGACCCGTCATCTTCATCGGGCACTCGCAGGGGGCGGCCGACCTCATCCGCCTTCTCGCGCGCGGGTCGATGACCATCCGGCGCTGCGCGCCCGCATGGTGTCAGCCATCATTCTGGGTGGCAACGTCCAGGTCCCGGTCGGGAAGACGGTCGGCGGAACGTTCGCGCACATTCCGGCCTGCACCAAGGCGAGCGAGACAGGCTGTGTGATCGCGTACTCGTCGTTCTCGTCTCCGCCACCCGCCGGATCATTCTTCGCGCGGCCTGGCCAGGGCGTCAGCCTCCAATCCGACCAAAAGACGGCACGCGGCCAACAGGTCGTCTGCACCAACCCAGCCGCGCTCGGCGAGTCCAGCGCAGCCGCGCCGTTGACGCCGTACTTCCTCTCGTCAGCCCGGTCGACCGGGGAACCCTGGGTCACGTACCCGGGCCTCTACACGGGCACCTGCGAACGCGCGGGCGGCGCCTCGTGGCTGCAGATCGAGGCCCGTCCCGGGGACTCCCGTCCGGTGGTCACGCCGACGCTCGGACCGGACTGGGGTCTGCATCTCGACGACGTCAACCTGGCGCTGGGCAACCTGGTCAACGATGTGACGGCCGAGGAGACGGCGTACTCGGCGCACCACACGAGTCGCTGAGCGATCCGGCTGCGGGCGACCGATCTCCGTGTCGCTGTCTATCCGTCACCGACCTTGCTGGGTTCCTCGTTCTCGACCTCGGAGCGCCGGCGTGACCGTTCCAGCACGCGGGTGACCCGCGCCGCCATCGCCGGAACTATGAGGAAGAGCAGCCATACGAACTTCGCCAACCGGGGGTCCGTCCAAGCCAGCGCGACGGACACGCCGACGATGGTGAGCATCAACACGACGCGCACCCTGGCCATCCGCTCGTCACGTGTCGACCGGGCCACATCATTGATGAGGTTGTGGCGGGCGGCATAGAGGAAGATCCACTGCGTGCTGAGGCTGATGGCCACGAGGTTCAGCCCGAAAAGCGTGATGGCTACCGGGTTGCTGCCGTAGCGGCCGATCAGGTCCGACGTGAACGGCATGAGGGTGAGGGCGAGCAGGAAGCCGAAGTTGCGCCAGGCCAACCCCTCGCTGTGCCCGCGCATGCCGCGGAGCACGCGGTGGTGCACCATCCAGAATTGGGCGATGACCAGGAAGGAGACGAGGTAGCTCGTCATTTCCGCGCCGTCGGGGCTGAGCGCGTTCCACAGAGCTCTCGCCGAATCGGGATGTTTCGTGAGCGCCGCGTCGACGGGCACCTGCAGCTGCAACACGAGGAGGGTCAGCGCAATGGCCACCACTCCGTCCGTGAGGGCCAACAGGCGGTCGATACCTAGAATGTCCTGGTCGTCGTCCTCCGTCGCCACCCTCAAGAGCTTGGCAGATGACGTCGCCCGAAACGGGTACTCGCGGCACCGCGGTGGTTCGCCGCAAAAACCGGTTGGCCGCCGTGACCTTCGCCGACGCCCGCAGGTTCCTGCCGGGACGAAGGGCGAGACGCAGATCAGACGAAGTCCGACCCTCCGTCGACGTTGATGCACGCGCCGGTCACGTAGCCGTTCCGACGGGACACCAGGTAGGCGGTGAGGGATGCGACCTCGTCAGGGAGCCCGGCCCTCCCGAGATCTGCGGGCTGGTGGAATGTCTGCTCGATCCACCGCATGACGTCGTAGGGATCGGACGGGTCCAGGCCCTCGGCGGCGAAGATATCTCGGAGATTCTCGGTGAAGCTGGCCGTCACAATGGAGCCGGGGCACACCGCATTGACGAGGATGCCGTCGGGCGCCAGGGACTTGGAGAGATTCTTGGCGACGCTCGTCACCGCCGCCTTCGATGCCGTGTAGGCGACCAGTATGGGGCTCTGGCGCTGCACCGAATGAGCCGAGAAGATGGCGACGCGTGCCCACTCCGCGGCACGGAGCAGCGGCACCGCCTCACGGAGGCTACGGACGGCGGACATCGTGCCGAGGGCGAATGCCTCGTCCCAATCAGTGTCATCGAGATCCTCGAACCGCCCCGCACCCGGCCCGATGGTGTGCACCAGGACGTTCAGCGAGCCCCAGCGGTCACCCACCTCGCGGAAGGCCGACGCAATGGACGCGGGGTCCGTCATGTCCACGCTGATGCCGACCGCGTCGGGACTGCCCAGGGACCGCAGGGCGGCGACCGTGTCGTCGAGGGCATCGCGTCCTCGTGCCATGACGGCGACCCGGGCCCCGTCCGAGGCGAGGACCTCGGCCACGGCCCGCCCCATCCCCTTGCTCCCTCCGGTCACCACGGCCGTCGCGTCAGCAAATCCGAGATCCACGTTGACCCACCTCCTTCGTTTCGGTCCGGCCGTGTCCGCCCGGCGTCATCGGCAGAACCGCTTGCTCACGGCGAGCTGTCGTGCTGCCATGGTGGCGCGCCGCTCTTCAGAGGTCACCCGGTGGGTACGCGTCGGCAACGAGTGCTCGATGTCCGAGAACTTGACGGGATGCATCGTCGGTACGGGGGCTGTCTCGGTGCGGACGCAACGTAAAATGATGGGGCCGGCGCTGTGCCCGGCCGTGTCGAGCCAATTGGCCACCCCGGGGTCTTCGTGAGCGATGACGGTGCGCAGGACACCGTCGTCGTCCACCGTCGCCTGATGCCCATTCAGGCTGCTCTGATGTGCCCCGTAGTCGATGGTCTCCCACCAGGGATTCCCGAGCGAGTAGCTCCAATAGAGACCCTGCGGTGGCGAGACCTCCACCACCAGTGCTTCGTCGGGCGCCAGCTCCCAGGACCCGATGACCGGTCGGTTCTCCGCCGCCGCGCCCATCGCTGTCCCGTCGAGTGGTGGGAGGAACGTGTTGGGCGTCTCCGGCCGGGAGAACTGGAGGAAGAATTCGAGATTGGCCACGACGAAGTCCCCGAGGGCGATCAGCTGCCGGGCCACCACGGCCCGCGGATCCTCTGCCGGCCGCGCCGCCCTCTCGCCCTTCGCCCCGATCCGCTCGATGGAGAGTGATGACGCCACCTCCGTGTCCCAGTCGTAGAAGAAGTGCCGGACCACCAGAGCCGTGGCGTTCTCGGCGATGGCCAACCAGTTCCCCTCATGCGGCTCGGCCGCGAGAATGAGGTCCACCTCCCCGGCAGGGCCCAGATCGAGCTCGTCCAGCAGGACGTTCGCCGACGAGGCCATGCCCGCCATCGACTGCAGACCCACATAGCGCGCCGAGCCGCGGTTGCCCCAGAGGCGGTACGTCTCGCCGCCCCGAAGTCCCGCTCCGGTATAGATGCAGTCGGGGCAGTCCATGCCCCACTTGTAGATCGCGTCGACGCTGGAGGGCTTCACGGCGAGCACCGAGTCGGACTCCTGCCGCAGGGCGTTGTCGAGTCCGATGCCAAGGAGCACCAGCAGATGCCGGAAGCCCGCCGCCATGTCTGCCGCGTTGCGGCGGCCGTTGTCGGCCAACACGACCGTCGAGGCCTGGTGTAGGCCATCGAGCATGTGGGACCACGCACGTCCCGACAGGAGGTCGTCCGCGGTCGCATCCCCGGCGCGGGCCGCCTCGCCGACTGAGTGCGGCATCCAGGACGGATTGACGAATGCGGACGTCACGAGGCGCTCGTTGCACGCGTGCGAACCACTGACGAACTCCTCATGTGCGGACCCCCGGCGCGAGTAGGTCGGGCCATGCTCCCGCACGGTCGTGGGGTCGTCAAACCTCCGAAATCGCCCGGGTACGAGGACGTGGCGCGTAGCGTGTCCCCGGGAGGTGCGCGGCGTGCCACAGCGGGCGGTCACGGGGCGGGTGGACGACACATGATCGAACAAGCCATTCCCACGCTGGTCCTCATCGGGCTGGCCGCGGTCCTGGCGCCCATCGTCGCCGAATGGTTGCGTCGGTTCATCGCCATACCCGAGGTGGTGATCCAGATCCTCTTCGGGATCTTGCTCGGTCCGTACGTGCTCGACATCGCCCACCCGAACAACATTGTGACGGCACTGTCTGATTTCGGTCTGACCTATCTGATGTTCCTGGCCGGCACCGAGCTCGACCTGTCGACCATGCGGCAGGGCCACCTCGGCAGAGCGGCGGGATCGTGGGGGACCTCGCTGGTGCTCGCGCTCGGAGTCGGCGCGTTGCTCCACGCGACGGGGCTCGTGCTCGATCACACTGTTGTGGCGCTCTGCCTGACAACCACGGCGCTCGGGACGCTTCTCCCGATCCTGCGCGACAACGGGGTGCTGCGCACCCCGGTCGGGCCCTCCGTCCTGTCGGTGGGTGCCATTGGTGAGTTCGGTCCAATCGTGGCGGTGGCGGTGCTGCTCACCAACCGGGACGCCCGGGTGACCTTCCTGCTCCTCGCCCTTTTTGTCGCGGTCGCCGTGACCGCCGCCCTGCTCGCCACCCAGGCTCATCCGCCCCGGTTCATCGCCCTCATGCGCAAGCACCTCTACTCCACGGCGCAGCTGCCGGTACGGATCTCGGTCTTGCTGGTGGTCCTGCTGGTCTACCTGGCCGAGGAGCTCAGCCTCGACGTCTTGCTCGGTGCCTTCGCGGCCGGCGTCGTCGTGCGCCTCTTCATCAAGGGCGAGGACAGTGCGCCCATCACGAGCAAGCTGGAGGCGATCGGCTTCGGCTTCCTCATCCCGATCTTCTTCATCGACAGCGGCATCAAGTTCGACCTCCATGCGCTGATCCACATGCCCAAGGTCCTCTTGCTGGTGCCGATGTTCACCGTCATCCTCTTGTTTACCCGCAGCTTGCCGACGTGGGCGTTCTTCCGGGGTGCCCTGACAAAGGTGGAAGCCCGCAGCCTGGCCATCCTGTCCGCCACGGGCCTGCCGATCATCGTCGTCATCACGTCGCTGGGCGTCAGCGAGCACCGGATGAAGCCGCAGAACGCAGCGGCCCTGGTCGCCGCAGGCATGCTCTCGGTCCTGATCTATCCGCTGATCGGGCTCCGATGGCTCGGCCGGGGCTCCGGGACAACGGCCGCGCCCGGCGTGTCGGAGCGATCAGACGGCCAGTGACCACGGCGCGGGGACGCGGGCCGACCGGGAGTGGGTCGGGCACCGCACCACTCAAGTGTCGTAGCCGCCCGTGAAGAAGCTCGGGATCGGACGGGCGGGGGGAGTCCGGAAGAACGGGCGGACGTGGGTCTCCATGATCTCCTCCACGACCGGTCCCGCCGTCGGATCGGGCAGAAGGTTGTGGTCCTCCGCGGCATCCTCCGACAGGTCGAAGAGTTGGCACGGCTCCAAGGCGTCCTCGTCGACCACCAGCTTGTAGCGCTCGGTCTCGAAGGCCGCGAAGCCCCAGTTCTCACTCACGGTGAGGGAGCGGAGCGGAAGCGTGGCCGGGTCGTGCACGCTGGCCAGGAGCGAGCGTCCCTCGGAGTGCGCGACGTCGGGGGCACGAGCGATCTCGCGCACGGTGGCCGGCACGTCGAGATGCTCCACCAGGGAAGCGACCACATGCGAGGAGCAGCCGCCCGGTGGACGGACGATCAGCGGCACGCGCACAGCCGGCTCGTACAGCACGCACTTGGACATCAGTCCGTGGTTGCCCCCCATCTCGCCGTGATCACTGGTGTAGATGACCCAGGTGGTGTCCAGCAGGCCCCTGCGCTCGAGTGCTCCCACCATGTCGCCGACGGCCTGGTCAATGACGGAGATGTCCGCGGCGTACGACGTCCGCATGCCCCTGATGGCGTCGTCGTTCATCGTCTCGGAGTCGGAGACCCAGAGGAACGCATTCAACAGGCCGCCGTAGCGGCCCGTCCCCTCCATCGTGGGACGGCGGGTGGAGGTGGGCATGGAGATGTCCACGTCCCGGTAGCGCTGCACGGCCTCCGCCGGCGCGTCCCAGGGATCGTGCGGCCCGGGGAACCCCACGAAGAGAAAGAACGGCTCCTGGCGGTCGTAACGCTCGATCCACTGCACCGCCTGCTGACCGTGCCAAGCATCGACGTAGGCCTCCAGCGGGATGGGGGTCGGTGTGGAGTCCCACATCGGCACACACTTGGTCGCGTTGTGACCGTCTTCGTTCTCACCCTGGTAGCTGCGGTCTGCGATGTGCTGCTTGTAGGCATCGAGCAGGCCGCGGCCGGAGAGGTAGTCGGTATAACGGGTCGGGATCTTCCCGACGAACTTGTCACCCGTCTCGAAGACCTCGACGAACCCCAGCGCCTCGAGCCGTCCGGCCATGTCATCCATGTGGGACACGGTGAGCTGTTCGTCGAGGTACAGGTGCGCCTTGCCGAGCAGCGCGGTGTGGTAGCCGGCTTCCCGCAGGGCCCAAGCATAGGTCGGGCTGTCGGGCGCGACCTCGGACGAGTTCGTGTAGACGCCGTGGTCGCGCACGTAGCGCTCTGTCATGAACGAAGCCCGAGCCGGCATGCAGAGCGGGCCCTGACACGACACCCGCGAGTAGCGGACGCCCTGCGCGGCCAACGCGTCGAGCGAGGGAGTGAGGGCGCTCGCGTCTCCTGCGCATCCCATCATGTCGGCCCGATGTTGATCCGACATGACCAGCAGAATGTTGGGAGCATCTGTGGCCATGCTGTTGCCCTTCCGTCCGATCGAATGTTGGTATGGGTGGGTCGGAAACGATCATCGCATGAAACCCGGCGCCGAAGTTCCTGCGATCAGGCGAACGAAGCGCAGCACTAACCTGTCGCCACCGCCGGAGCGAACCCTGGAGCCCACCGCATGGCCTTTGATCTGAAGCAGGTGTTGGACGAGCGCAGGGGCGAGAACTTCTCCCTCCACTCGAAGTACATCAATCCCCAGCTCCCCCGGGTCCTCGGCCAGATCGAGTTCGATCGGTTCTACGAGAAGGGCGAGGGCTGCTATCTCATCGACGACAAGGGGGACCGGTATCTGGACCTCCTGTCCGGCTTCGGTGTCTTTGCCCTCGGACGGAGTCATCCAACGATCGTTCGTGCGTTGCACGACGCCCTCGACGCCGATCTGCCCAATCTCGTGCAGATGGACTGCTCCCTGCTCTCCGGCGTCCTGGCCGAGGAGTTGGTTGCCCGGTCACATCCAGGCATACAGCGCGTGTTCTTCACCAACTCCGGGGCGGAGGCGGTCGAGAGCGCGATCAAGTTCGCCCGGGCCGCCACGAAGCGCACGCGCATCCTCTACTGCGACCACGCCTTTCACGGGCTCACGACAGGGGCGTTGGCCCTCAACGGCGGGAAGGAGTTCCGGAGCGGGTTCGGGCCGCTCCTCCCGGGCTGCGACATGATCCCGTTCGGTGATGCGGCCGCCCTGGCCCGGGAGCTCCGGCAGGGCGACGTGGCAGCGTTCATCGCCGAGCCGATCCAGGGCAAGGGGGTCAACCTGGCGCCGGACGAGTTCTGGCAGGAGGCCCAGTCGCTCTGCCGCCGCCACAGGGCGCTCATGATCCTCGACGAGGTGCAGGCCGGCATGGGCCGGTCGGGGACCTTCTTCTGCCACGAGCAATTCGGCATCACCCCCGACATCATCACCGTGTCGAAGGCGCTGTCCGGTGGCTACGTGCCCGTGGGGGCCATGCTCAGTTCCGCCGCGGTCTCCGATGCCGTCTACAGCTCCATGGACAGGGCGGTGGTCCACTCCTCGACCTTCAGTACCAACCAGCTGGCGATGGTGGCGGGACTGGCCACTCTGGCCGTGTTCGACGACGAGGACATCCTCGACCGGGTACAGCGCACCGGGAAGGCCTTCATCAAGGCTCTCGAACCGCTGGTCGAACAGTACGAATTCCTTCACGAGGTGCGGGGGAGGGGGCTCATGATCGGGCTTGCGTTCGGCGAGCCCTCGACGCCGGGCCTGCGCCGCCGCTTCAAGATGGTCGAAGCCGTGCGGCCCGCCCTGTTCTCCCAAATGGTGGTGACCCCGCTTTTCCACCGGCATCGCATCCTTACGCAGGTGGCGGCGGACAACATGAACGTCATCAAACTCCTGCCGCCGCTGATCGCCGGGGAGGACGAGGTGGAGCTCTTCGTCGACGCCCTCGACGACGTGCTGGCCAGCGCCCAGCGGGGCTCCAGCCTGATCTTCGAGTTCGGCAAGACGATGGCCAAGGGCACGTTGCACCGGGCGCGGCTGTGAAGCTCGCCTCCGGAGACCGGGTGCTCGTCACCGGGGCCAGTGGGTTCATCGGCTCGGCGGTGACGCGTCAGCTGGTTGGGCGCGGGCAGGAGGTGATCGCGCTGGTCGAGCCGGGTGCCGACACCGCGAACCTCGAAGGTCTCCCGGTGAAGCAGGTCGTCGGCGACCTGCGAAGCCGTGACAGCGTGCAGAGCGCGATGAATGGCAGCCGGGCCGTTTTCCACGTGGCGGCGTTGTACCGCTTCTGGGCGCGGGATCCTGAGACCTTCTATGCCATCAATGTCGACGGCACGCGCAACGTCCTCGGGGCCGCCGAGGAGGCCGGCGTCGAACGATTGGTGTACACCAGCACCGTTGGCACGCTCGGGCTCGAGCACGTCTCGGGCTCCCGCTCGGCCGACGAGCGGTCCTTTCCCGATGTCAGGCATCTCTACGGCTCGTACAAGCGGTCCAAGTACGTGGCCGAGCACGAGGTGCTGCGCGCCATCGCCCAAGGCCTGCCGGCGTCACTGGTCCTGCCCACGTTCCCGGTCGGGCCCGGGGACCGTGCGCCCACGCCGACCGGGAAGCTCGTCCTCGACTTCCTGAACGGCCGGATGCCGGCCTACGTGGACACTGTGTTGAACGTGGCCCACGTCGACGACCTGGCCGCAGGGCAGCTGCTGGCGCTCGAGAAGGGTCGGACCGGACGGAGCTACATCCTGGGTGGGGAGAACATGACCCTGGAGCAGGTGCTCGCCGAGCTTGCCATCCTCACCGGGCTCCCGGCTCCATACGGCAAAGTGCCCAACTCCCTGGCCCTGGCCGTGGCCGCCGTCTCCGAGCTGGTCGAGGGTCGGCTCCTGCGCCGGCATCCGTCCGTGCCGCTGGAGGCGGCGCGCATGTCGACTTCGCGGATGTCCTTCGACAGCAGCCGGGCCCGTGAGGAACTGGGGTATGCGCCCCGGCCCGCAGTCGAGGCGCTCGAGGCTTCCGCACGCTGGTTCGTGGAAACGGGCATGGTCCGCGCGAGCAGGTTGAGCAGGATCCGCTGGTCCTCCGGCCGCTGACGCTCCGTCGGCGCGGCGGGACGTCCCACATCGGGCACACTGGTCGCCGTGGCTCCTCAGTTCATCTACACCATGCGCGGGCTTTCGCGCTTCTACCCTCCCGATCGTGAGGTGCTCAAGGGCATCAACCTCTCCTTCTATCCCGGAGCGAAGATCGGTGTCATCGGCTCCAACGGCTCGGGAAAGTCGTCCCTGTTGCGGATCATGGCCGGTGAGGACGATGGATTCTCCGGTGAGGCCAGGCTGACCCCGGGCTTCACGGTGGGGCACCTGGCACAGGAGCCCCAGCTGGACGAATCCAAGGACGTCGCCGGCAACGTGGCTGACGGTGTGGGCGAGGCCAAGCAGCTCGTCGACCGGTACAACGCGGTGTGCGCCGCCTTCGGCGATGCCGATGCGGACATTGACGCACTGCTTGCCGAACAGGCTGACCTGCAGGCCAAGATCGATGCCGCCGGAGCCTGGGAGCTGGACCGCACCTTCGAGATCGCCATGGATGCGCTCCGCCTCCCACCCGGTGACGCCGACGTCAGCACGCTCTCGGGCGGCGAACGACGAAGGGTGGCGCTGTGCCGGCTGCTCCTGTCCGCGCCGGACCTGCTCCTCCTGGACGAGCCGACCAACCACCTCGATGCCGAGTCCGTGGCGTGGCTGGAGCGGACGCTGCAGGTCTACCCGGGCACGGTCGTCGCGGTGACCCACGACCGCTACTTCCTCGACAACGTGGCGGGCTGGATCCTCGAGCTCGATCGCGGCGCAGGCATCCCCTGGGAGGGCAATTACTCCTCCTGGCTCGAGCAGAAGCAGGCGCGCCTGGCGGCCGAGGAGAAGGCCGACCGCTCCCGGCAGGCGTCGCTCGAACGCGAGCTCGAATGGATCCGGATGTCGCCACGCGCCCGGCAGAGCAAGGGCAAGGCGCGCATCACCGCCTACAACGAGCTCGTGACCGAGGCCGAATCCGCCGAGCGCCGGGCCGAGCGGGTCGAGTTGACCATCCCTCCCGGCCCGCGCTTGGGGGACCAGGTGGTCGAGGCGGCCGGCGTCGTGAAGTCGTTCGGCGACCACCTGCTGATGGATGGCCTGTCGTTCAACCTTCCCCCGGGGGGCATCGTCGGCGTGATCGGTCCCAACGGCGCCGGCAAGACGACCCTCTTCCGGATGATCGTCGGCGAGGAAAAGCCCGACGCGGGCAGCGTGACGATCGGAGCAACGGTGCAGCTGGCCTATGTGGATCAGTCCCGCGAGTCATTGGAATCGGACGCCACGGTCTACGAGGAGGTCACCGGAGGAGTGGATCGGATCGTCGTGGGCGGGCGGGAGCTGCATGGCCGCGCCTACGTGGCGGGCTTCGGGTTCAAGGGGAGTGACCAGCAGAAGAAGGTGGGCCAGCTCTCTGGAGGCGAGCGCAACCGGGTGCTGTTGGCCAAAGTGCTCCGCAGCGGCGGCAACGTCCTCCTCCTCGACGAGCCGACCAACGATCTCGACGTGGACACGCTGCGGGCGCTGGAGGATGCGCTGTTGACCTTCCCCGGTTGCGCCGTTGTCATCAGTCACGACCGGTGGTTCCTCGACCGCATCGCCACCCACGTCCTCGCCTTCGAGGGGGAGTCCGAAGCCC
The DNA here is from genome assembly GCA_963741995.1 of uncultured Acidimicrobiaceae bacterium. GTDB lineage: Bacteria > Actinomycetota > Acidimicrobiia > Acidimicrobiales > RAAP-2 > Bog-473. Next base: position 348,218 of record CAVUKI010000007.1, on the reverse strand, counting down.
GGTGGTGGGAGGGGAACTTCAGCGACTACGAGGCGGATCGCCACAAGCGTCTCGGGGTCGACGCCGACCAACCGCACCGCCTGCGCTACAAGCCGCTCGTCCGCGACTGAGCCCGGGCTATCCGACCGGGAGCTCCCACAGACAACTGACGTCCTCGTACGCCGTCGTGCAGGGGGGGCCGTCGGCCACCCACAGGCGTGGTGCTGCCTTCCCGGAGGGCACCCGCACAATGCAGGACGATCGTGTCCCGAATGCCTCGAGATGCACACAGTTGGCCGCGTTCGGCCGCTCCTCGCCCTCGGGGTTCCGATGGTCCACCAGGACGCGGCGAAAAGCTTCGGCCACCTCGTCACCGTCGGGCGGGACATCGAGACCCGCCCGCACCAGGTCGACCTTGGGCGAGGCCTCGCCGAGCGCGCGGTTCTCGAGCACATGGATCCCCGGAGGCAGGGCGATCGCCGCGCCCTCACCCGAACCCGTGAAGTCGACGAAGTACAGCGAGGTGCGGTCCCCGACGAGGAGCCACGAGCCGTTGTAGTCGGCCGGGCGGAAAGCCGAGAGGAGCGCGGCAACGGCATCGGCCGCGGTGGCGTGCCGGGCGAGCTCCAGTGGCAGTTCGCCCCGTGATCGCTTGGAGGGATCCTTCGCATCGCCCCGTGGCTGATTGGTCAGCCCCGCACAGACTCCGTGCTCGTTGACGGCCAGCCACGTGCCCCCCGAGAGTTCGTCCCGGCCGCCAACCATTCGGGGTGGCCCCGCGTCCAGCACCGTGACGGCGGTCGACGGACGCTCCAGGACCTCGTCGCGATTGGCCCCCACAATGAGCGGCTCGCCGGCCACGACTTGCGACGCCACGACCAGGAGGCACACGCCGCCCACCCTACCGAGCGCTCGCGTCGTTGACGGCTCGCACCCGTTCGACGGTGGACCGCACGTGGCCGGCAAAGGGCTACCGTGCCGGGTATGCGACTGCGCATCGTCTTCGACTGCATCCCCTGACGAGAAGTGGTCGATCGCTGGCAGGAGAGTGGCGTCCCGCGTGGAGCGGACTACGACCGGCGCTTCGGGGACCTGGCCGCCACGGGCATGGACATGCACGGTGAGGCGGCACTGGTGGCCTCTTACGCGCCCCGATCCGTGCTCGATGCGGGGTGTGGCACCGGCCGGGTGGCCATCGAGCTCAGCCGGCGCGGCCACACCGTCGTTGGCGTCGATGTCGACGAGGCGATGCTCGCGTCGGCCCGTGCCAAGGCGCCCGATCTGGCGTGGGTGCGTGGGGACCTGGCGGATCCCGGGCTCGACTTCGGGCAGACCTTCGACGTCGTGATCATGGCCGGCAACGTGTTGATCTTCGTCCCCCCCGGTTCCGAGGGTCAGATCATCGCCAACTCGGTACGCTGGCTCCGCCCGGGTGGACGCCTCGTGACGGGCTATTCCCTGGGGTCGGGCAGCTTTGGTCCGCGCCAGCACGACACGCTGGCGGCGCGGTCGGGGCTCGTGCTCCAGGACCGCTGGTCGACGTGGGACAAGGCCCCCTTCTCCCCGGATGACCGCTACGCCGTGGCGGTGCACCGGCGGGAGATCTGAGCCTGCTTACGGCCCCCCACGCAACGGAGCAGCAACTCTTCGGCCCTCTGGTGCACTGAACGTGCAACACAACCCTGTTTCGTTAGGCTTCCGAGATGGGAACTGAGGACCTCGATCCGATCGATCATCACATCATCGAATTGCTCTCGCAAAACGCCCGCAGGACGATGGCCGACATCGGCGAGCAGGTTTCGCTGTCCGCCTCGGCCGTGACGAGGCGTATCGAACGGCTGGAGCGCACCGGTGTGATCGCCGGCTACACCGTCGTCGTCGACCACCGCAAGGCTGGGCGCCCCATTCAGGCCTTCACCGAGGTGCGGTTTGCCGGGACCGCCGACCTGCAGGAGATCAAGGAGACGGCGATGCAGCTCTCCGAGGTGCAGGCGGTGTTCACCACGGCCGGCGATCCCGACGCGCTCGTCTGGCTCCAGGTGCCCGACGTCGAGCGTCTCGGGCAGGTGATCGAGCAGCTGCGCCGACGCGGTCGCGTCACCGGTACCAAGACCCTGATCGTGCTCGATACGTGGTCGCGCCATCGCGCCCTCGAGGCGAACGGCCTCCCGGCCCGCAGGTAGTGCAGAGGCCGGCGGGACCGATCACGGCGGCGTTGGCCGCCGCCGCGCTGCTGTTCCTCGCGGCCGGATGTAGTCAGACCCCGGCGAAGCCCTCGAGCGCGCCTACGACCACAACCCGCGCCACCACGACCACGACGGTCGGGCCGGCCGGCACGTGGTCCGGAGCGATCCGCGTCGCCCCCGACACCGACCTTTCCGTCGTGTCGTGTCCCGCGCCCTCCTCGTGCGTCATGGGCTCGACCGCTGGGCAGACGTATCGCCTGTTCTTGGACAAGGTGGCCGCGCTGGGATCGCCCGTGTCGTCCCCGTCACCCCAGGGCGTGGCCTACGTGTCGTGCGCCGGCGCCGGCTTCTCCGCGGCTGCACCGAACATGAACCAGGTGGCGATCCTCAGCGGGTCGACGTGGCGGGCCCCCGCCACCATCCCGGCCGCGCAGGGCATCACGGCGATCGACTGCACCGGGCCCACTTTCTGCATGACGATCGACGGCGAGGGGAATTCGTTCGCCTACGACGGCAGTGGCTGGTCCGGCAATCTGGGGGCCTGGGGGGCTGCCAACCAGATCTCGTGCGTGTCGCCGTCCTTCTGTGTCGCCGCGGAGGGCGGGCCCTCGGTGTTCAACGGCCAGACCTGGACCCAGCCGGGCGACATCGACAGCCAGGGCCAGCTCAATTCGGTCTCCTGCGCCTCGACCACCTTCTGCGTCATGGTCGACAGCAACGGTGCCGTTCTGACCTGGAACGGGACCACCTTCTCGCCCCCGCGTCGATCGCCACCGAGCCGCCGCTGACCGGCACCAACGCCTCGGGCCTGACCGCCGTCTCGTGTCCCACTGCGACGTTCTGCCGCGCCGTCGACTCCATCGGGCGGGTCTTCGCCTGGAACGGCACGACGTGGAGCGCCGGCACGTTGATCGACAACGGCCGCGCCCTCACGAGCATCTCGTGCCCGACGGTGTCCTACTGCGTCGCCGTGGACCGAGCGGGCAACGCGTTCGTCTCCACCTGAAGGACCAGCCGATGATGCTCTACCAGGGGGCCAGTGCGGGCGGCTCGCCGCGCCCGATGACCCAGGCCAGGAGCTCGGCGGGGTCACTCCGCTCTGCCAACCGCGGCAGCTCCCGTGGCAGCCACACGTCGACCAGCGCCGGCGGGAGGGGTACCGGCGCCAGTCCGAGATCGCCGTGATGCACGACGACCTCGCGCCGAGCGCGACAGCGCCGCCTCGCGCGAGCTCTCCACCACCCCCCTGGAGGTCCGCGACGGAGCGTCCCAGGCGGCAGGGGAGAGGTCGGCCATGGCCTGTTCGACGGCATGCGCGCTCTGGCGCACGTCATCGATCAGCTCGGCCGCCGGCCGGCCGGCGCCTGCGTCGATGTCCCCGGTGCGCTGCTCCAGGCCGCCGGGGTACTGGTCGCGGAGCTCGCTCCGCGCCGCGCCATCCAACCGCCACACCACGCTGTCGGCATTGCGGGCGATGTGCGTCAGCACGTGGCCGACCGTCCATCCGGGGAGCCGGCTCGGCCGGCGGACGACGTCGTCACGCAGGTCGGCGATGTCAGCCAAGAGCGTTGCGTGGGCGGCCACGCACCCCTCGACGAGAAGCGCCGGCGCTGCCGTCTCCGCGTTCGTCACGAAGGCGGGATGGTGGACTGCCCGTCGAGCATGTCGGCCATGACGGCACGGATGAATTCGTCAGCCTCGTCGGTCATGCCGCCGGCCACGCCGCCGTAGATGGCGCCCGAGCGGGGCGTCTCGTCGGCGTGCTCCTTGGCGTAGGCCACGGCGTCGGCCAGGTCCGCCGCGAACTCGGGCACCACCTGGGGCTGGGTCTGGGGCCGCGTGACCGCCATGTGCAGCGCGTTGGGGTACTGCTGCCCGTTGAAGCGCCAGCCCCTCGTTCGCATGAAGTCGTTCACGTGGTAGATGTCGAACTCGTCGGAGGTGAAGGAGAAGAGGAAGGTCGGCCGGCCGACCAGGCGCAGCTCGGGGTGCGACAGCACCGCCTTTTGCATGGCGACCGAGGTCTCGAAGATCTCCCGGGCATAGCCGAGGTAGCCGGCGTGGCCGTACTGCACCATGGCGGCCCAGGTCGCCGCGATCAACCCACCCGAACGGGAGCCCTCCATGCCCGGCGAGGTGTACTTCCCGCCGCTCCAGTCCGTCAGGTAGAAGTACTGCGCGTTGCGCAGGGCCTTGGAGCGGAAGCTGAGGACCGAGGAGCCCTTGAAGGCATAGCCGTACTTGTGCGTGTCGGCCGACATGGAGGTCACGCCCGGCACCGAGTAGTCGAAGGCCGGAATGTCGTAGCCGAGCTCGCGGCCGAAGGGCAGGATGAACCCACCCAGGCAGGAGTCGACGTGGAGCCCGACGCCGCGTGCGAGGGCGAGGTCGGACAGGTCGCTGATCGGATCGACCGTGCCGTAGCCGTAGTTGCAGGCGGATCCGATGAGGGCGACGGTCTGGTCGTCCACATGGTCACGCACCCAGTCCACGTCGACCTGGGTCGTCACCGGGTCGATCGGTGCCCGCCGCAGCTCGACGCCGAAGAGATGACAGGCCTTGTCGAAGGCGGGGTGGGCCGTCTCGGGCTTGATCACGTTCGGCCGCGTCACGCCCCGGGTCTGGGCGGCGTGCTCGCGGTAGGCCAGGATCGCGTGCAAAATGCTGCCGGTCCCACCCGTGGTCACCAGCCCGCACGGGTCGTCACCGGCGGCCAGCGCCGCGTCGCCCGAGTGCAGGTCGAGCGTCATGGCGATGATCTCCGCCTCGAACTTCGTCGCACTGGGGCACATGTCCCGTTGCAGGACGTTGACGTGGGCAAACAGGCCGAAGGCCTCGTTCATGAAGTGGTAGTGGTCGTGGTCGCCGCAGTACATCGTGCCCGAGCACTTGCCGGTCTCCCAGAAGGCGTCCTCTTCCGTGGCCATGGTGCGCAGCTCGGCGAGCACCTCGTCCCGGCTCATGCCCCGGTCCGGGAGCACGCGGTTGATGGCGAAGCGGTCGGCATAGGGATAGTCGCTCATCGGGTGTTGCCTCCTTGAGGTGGCGGGGACGGGAGCCGGCGCTGGGATCCTCGGACGTCGCACCCGAGACTATTCAATTGGGTCAATCTGGCGAACGCGCCGGTGGGCGATGATGTCGCCATGCGCCGACCCCAGGCCTTCGAGTCGCTGCACGGCTACCAGCGCGCCTGGGTGAGCGCGGACCTGGTGGGGGGGCTCATGCTCCTGGTCATCGCCGTTCCTGAGCAACTGGCCACGTCCCGGTTGGCGGGCATGCCGCCCATCACGGGCTTCTACGCCTTCGTGGCGGGCACGGTCGTCTTCGCGCTCCTCGGCTCCAACCCCCAGATGTCGGTCGGGGCCGACTCGACCATCGCGCCCCTCTTCGCCACGGGAGTCTCCGCTCTCGCGTTGACGGGTTCCCCGCACTATGTCGACTTGGTGGCGATCCTGGCCGTCATGGTCGGGTTCATGGTGATGCTGGTCAGCATCCTGCGGTTGGGCTGGATCGCGGACTTCCTGTCCACGCCCATCGTGACCGGCTTCCTGTCCGGTGTGGCCGTGATCATCGTCATCCACCAACTGCCCGACTTCCTCGGGCTGCCTCCGGCCACAGGATCGAACGCCCACCGCGTCGCGTCCGTCTTCACCCACCTCGGTGAGGTGAACGGGTGGACGCTGGCCATTGGCGCCGGCGTGCTGGTCGTGCTGTTCGTGTGCGCCCGCCTGGGTCGCCGGATTCCAGGTGGCCTGATCGGCCTGATCGCCTCCACGGCGCTGGTGGCTGCGCTGGGGCTGCAAGCGCACGGTGTCGCTGTGCTCGGCACCGTCGAGAGCGGGGCGCCACATCTCGGGCTGAGCGGGCTGTCGTGGTCCACGCTCGCCGGTCTGGCGCCGCTCGCCGCCGTGGTGGCGCTGGTCGTCGTGACCCAGACCGCGGCGACCACCCGCGGCTTCGCCGACCAGGGCGGCTACGACGTGGACGCCGGGCGCGACTTCCTGGGCGTCGGTGCGGGCAGCGTGCTCGCCGGCCTGGTGGGCGCGTTCCCCGTCGACGCCAGCCCGCCCCGGACCGGGGCCGTCGCCGCCGCCGGCGGCCGCACCCAGGCCGGTGCGCTCGGGGCGGCGTTGGTCGTCCTCCTGCTCATCCCGGTGGCGAATGTCCTCAAGGACGTGCCGCTGACCACGCTCGCGGCCATCCTCATCTACGTGGCGCTCCGGCTTTTCAAGCCGGGCGACCTGCGCGCCATCGCCCGCTTCGACCTCTTCGAGTTCGGGCTGACCGCGGTGACGCTGCTGACCGTGGTCCTCGTCGGGGTGGAACAGGGCATCGGCGTCGCCGTCGGCCTCGCCATCCTGGACCGTATCCGGCTGAGCGCCCGTCCCCAGCTCCATGAGCTCGGGCGCATCCCGGGCACCACCAGTTGGGCGCCGCTCGGCGCGGGCTCTCCGGCGGCGGAGCTCCCAGGCGCCCTCGTCCTCCTGTTCGCCACACCGCTCTGGTACGCCAATGCGGTGCACTTCCGCGATGAGGTGGTCGACGTCCTCGCCCGTGCCCCGGGCACCCGGCTTCTCGTCCTCGACGCGCTCGGGATGTCCGACGTGGACTTCACCGGGGCGCGGCAACTGGGCCATGTGGTCGGCGCCTGTCGAGCGCGCCCACGTGGCCTTCGGCGTGGCGCGGGCGGGCGGGCACCTGTACGACATCCTGCAGCGCAGCGGCCTGGCGCAGCGGATCGGCGAGAGCCACTTCTACCCCAGCGTCGATGAGGCGGTCACCGCCTTGGCGGACGATATGGAGTCGCCCTCCTCAGACGCCAGGGACGACGGCGAGCCCTAGGAGGGTGCGCCCACGTCCAGTTCGGCCCGTACCGGACGGTGGTCCGAGCCCGAATGGGGCAAGACCACGCCGGCCAGCGGGCGCAGGGCACCGCGGACCAGAATGTGGTCGATCTGGCTGTGCGGGCGCCAGGCGGGCCAGGTCGGGCCGATGACGGTCCTCCGCCAACCGGGCATGAACCGCTTGACGAGCGGCCCCCAGGTGTTCATGTCACCGGCCAGTACGGCGTCGGGACGGGCCTCGGTCCCCAGCTGCCGGCGCAATTCGGCCCAGTTGGGGTGCGACCCCAGGTGCAGGTGGAACATGTGGGTGCCCGCCACCGAAATCGGCCGGCCATCGACCGTGAGGTCGACGACCAACGCGGCGCGCCTGACCCAGTCCCTGCGCAGGGTGTGCATGAGCAGCACGCGCGTCGCCTCAATCGGGAGCTCGGGCCGCACCAGTACGGCGATGCCCCAGCTTCCCTGCTCGGCCTGCTGCCAGCGCGCCAGGGCCTGCACGCGCGCCGGCTGGGGGCGCACGCCGTCCATGTACAGCGCCTTGTTCTCGTCCCTCCCCATCGGTCGGGGCACCCAGGTCTGGGTTGCCGCCGGCTGCGGCCGGATGCGGCGGCCCTCGCCGAGTGTGTGCGCCGCAATCTGGTAGCCGAGAAGACGGGCGGCCTCCGCCGACTGACCGCCGCTCCCGTCGCCCGCCACCGTCCACGCCTCCTCGAGCACGATGACGTCGGCGTCCAGCGCGGCGATGGCGGCGAGATAGTCGTAGGGCCTGCCCCACCCGTCCATCCCACAGTGCATGTTGTAGTTGGCGATGCTCAGCACGGTCCGACCAGACGATAGGCGAGCCAGATCTCGGTTGGTACCATCGTCGCGGTGGCGGCGGGGGATGCGTATCTGACCCGCCGGCTGCGGCCCTTCACCACCACGATCTTTGCCACCATGTCGGAGTTGGCGGTGGCGACAGGCTCGGTCAATCTCGGTCAGGGGTTCCCCGACACCGACGGGCCCGAGGAGCTGCGTGAGGTGGCGGTGACCGCCATCCGGGAAGGGCGCAACCAGTACCCTCCGGGGAACGGCATCCCCGAGCTGCGCCAGGCGGTGGCGGACCACCAGCGGGACTGGTACGGGGTGGAGCCCAATCCCGAGACCGATGTGCTCGTGACCGTCGGGGCCACCGAAGCCATCGCCGCCGCCATGCTGGCGTTGTGCGAGCCGGGTGACGAGGTCGTCATGTTCGAGCCGACCTATGACTCCTACGCCGCCAGCGCGGCCATGGCCGGCGCCGTGCCGCGGCTGGTGCGCCTGCACCCGCCCGACTGGCACTTCGACCCCGACGAGCTGGCGGCCGCAGTGGGGCCCCGCATCAAGATGGTGTTGCTCAACTCGCCGCACAACCCCACCGGCAAGGTGTTCTCGCCGGACGAGCTGGCGCAGGTCGCCGCCCTGTGTACCGCCCACGACATCCTGGCGGTGACCGACGAGGTCTACGAGCACCTGATCTTCGACGGATCGCACGTCCCGTTGGCCACCCTGCCCGGCATGGCCGAGCGCACCCTCACCATCTCGTCGGGTGGCAAGACGTTCTCCTTCACCGGGTGGAAAGTGGGTTGGGTCACCGGCGCGGCGCCGCTGGTGGGCGCCGTGCGGGCTGCCAAGCAATTCCTGACCTACACGAGCCCGGCCCCGTTCCAGCTGGCCATCGCCCGCGGACTCGGGTTCCCGCCCGCCGTCATGGGGCACCTGGCAGCCGAGCTCGAGGCGCGGCGGGACCAGCTCTGTGACGGCCTCGCCACCCTCGGCTACGAGGTCTTCCGTCCCGCCGCCACCTACTTCGCCACCACCGACATCGCTCCGGTGGCCCCTGGCCTGAGCGCCCAGGAGTTCTGCCTGGCCCTCCCCGGGCGCTGCGGGGTGGTTGCCATCCCCAGCTCGGTCTTCTATGACCCGGCCGACTCCGAGGCCGGTCGGACCCTGGTGCGCTGGGCCTTCTGCAAGCGCGCCGACGTGCTGCAGGATGCGCTGGCCCGCTTAGCATCGTGGAGAACATGACGATCCCCATCACGTGGGTCGACGCCTTCAGCGACGTCGCCTTTGGCGGCAATCCGGCGGCCGTCTGCCTGCTGCGCGAGCCGCTCCACGACGACCGCATGCAGTCCATCGCCTTCGAGCTCGGCATCGCGGAGACGGCGTACCTCACCCCCTCGGACGACCCGACAATCTTCGGCCTGCGCTGGTTCTCGCCCGCCGTCGAGATCGACCTCTGCGGCCACGCCACGTTGGCCTCGGCGCATGCGCTGCGCGAGGCGGGCATCGTCGACGGCACGGCTCCGCTGACCTTTCACACCCGTAGCGGCCCGCTGCGCGCCGCCTTCAGCGGCGACACCATCGAGCTCGATTTCCCGGCTGAACCCGTCACGCCGAGCCCCCTGCCCGACTCCTTGCAGGAGCAGTGGCCGGGTGCCGTGGTCGCGAGCGGGCATACCGGCTTCTTCACCTTCGTCGTGCTGGCATCGGCCGAGGCCGTACGCGCCTACCGGCCCGACCTGGCTGCCATCGCCGCCACCGGCGCCAAGGCCCTGCTCCTGACCGCGGCCGCCGCACCGGGCTCGGGGGCCGACTACGTCTTGCGCGTGTTCGGTCCCAACGTGGGCATCGACGAGGACCCGGGCACGGGAGCGGCCCAGTGCTCCGCCGGCCCCTATTGGGCGTCCGAGCTGGGGCGAGACAGCCTTGTCGCCCATCAGCTCTCGCGGCGAGGCGCGACGTTGTACGTACGCCCCGACGACGAGAGGGTCCGCATCGCGGGGCACGCCACCACGGTGCTGACCGGTGAGCTGTGCTAGGGATGCGGATGATGGGGAGTCCGGCGCTGGGTGCCACGACGGAGGACCTGCGCATCCTGGTCGAGGGCCACGAGCCGTCGTCATCGCGCGAAGTGGCGGCCCGGGAGCGTTTCCTGTCCGAGCTCGTCCGGTTGCCCGCGCCATGTGACGAGCACGCCGGCCCGACCCACGTGACGGCGTCGGGCATCGTCGTCGGCCGGCGCGGCACCGTCCTGCACCGCCACAAGCGGCTCGGCATCTGGATGCAGCCCGGCGGCCACATCGATCCCGGCGAGACCCCCGAAGACGCCGCAGTGCGCGAGGCGACAGAAGAGCTCGGTCTCGCGGTGGCGCATCCGTCGACCGGACCGGTGCTGCTCCATCTCGATGTCCACCAGGCGGCCCACGCGCACACGCATCTCGACCTGCGCTACCTGTTGCTGGGCGCGGAGGACGACCCGCAGCCCCCTGCGGACGAGAGTCCCGATGCCCGCTGGTGCAGTTGGGAGGAGGCCCAGCAGATGGCCGATCCCGCGTTGATCGACGCCCTGCCCCTGGCCCGGGCGGCCTACGAGGCCATGCCGTGACCGACTCCCTCGAACACCTGCTGGCCGTGCAGGACCTCGACACCTCCATCACCCAGCTTCTGCACCGGCGCGCCGCGCTGGTCGAGTCGTCGGGGCTCGCCGCCGTGGAAGCGCAGTTGGCCTCGCTCGCGGCCGAACGGGCTGAGGCCGCGGCGCGGCGCGGCGTGCTGAGCGCCACTCAGAAGGAGCTGGAGGAGCAGATTGCCGGCATCAGCGACCGTCGCAGCGTCATTGAGAAGCGGATGTACGCCGCCACCAGCTCCTCGGGTCGCGATCTGCAGGCGATGAACGAAGAGGTACGGCACCTCACCGATCGCCGGGCGGAGCTCGAGGAGCTGGAGTTGGTGGCCATGCTCGAGCAGGACCCCATTGACTCCGAGCTGCTCGGCCTGCGCGAGCGAGCCGAGCCGCTCGAGGCGAAGGCCGAAGAGCTGCGACGTCAGGTGGCCGAGGGTCAGGTGGAGATCGACGCCGCGCTGGGCGAGGCGATCGGCTCCCGGGCGGCCGAGGCGGCACTCCTGCCGGCTGTGCTCTCGGACCGTTACGAGGCCCTGCGGGCTCGCCTCAAAGGCACGGGTGCGGCGCGCCTGGTGGGCAGCCACTGCGATGGGTGCCATCTCGAGCTGTCCTCGGTGGAGGTCGAGAAGATCCGCGCCCTCCCGCCCGGCGAGGTGGCCACCTGCGAGCAGTGCGGCCGCATCCTCGTCCCCGCCTGAGCGGGTTGGCTCCCGCGTGCTGATCCTGGTGCGTCACGGCGAGTCGGTGGCCAACGCGCAGGGCCTCCTGCTCGGCCGGACGGACGCGGAGCTCACGGACACGGGTCGCGCCCAAGCGGAGGGCGCGCGCGCCCTGGTGTACGGGCCTGTGGCCGAAGTGCGGTCGAGCCCACTGCGACGCGCGCTGGACACGGCCGAGTTGCTCGCCTTGGGCCCGTCCATCGTCGTCGACGAGCGGTGGATCGAGGTCGACTACGGCGAGTTCGAGTGCCAGCCGCTCGGCGGCATCCCAGCCGAAGTATGGCAGCGGTGGCAGCGCGACCGCGACTTTCGCCCGGAGGGTGGCGAGACCCTGGCGGAGGTGGACCGGCGCGTCGCCGGTGCCTGCGCGGCGTTGTTCGCGACCCACGGCGCCGGTGCCCGGAGGTCCGACGGCGACGTGGTGGTGGTGAGTCACGTGAGCCCGATCAAGGCGGCGGTGGCCTGGGCGCTCGGGACGGTCGACCTCTACTGGCGTCTGCACCTCCGCACGGCGTCGGTGACCCGGATCGGGTGGAACCGCGACGCACCGATCCTGCACGGCTTCAACGAGGTTGCTTTGGCGCCTCGCCCCGGCGGCGCGCCACAATCAGCCGGTGCCTGATCGCCCTCCCACGCTCGCCGCGCTCCGCCCGCCTCCGGGCTCGGTGGAGGAACCGGTTCACCGGCGGACCATCACCATGGAGGTGTTCCAACGCGACGACTACTTCGCCGTGGTGGGGACCCTGCATGACGAGCGCCCCTGGGCCGGTGGCGACTACTCGCCACGCCATCTCCACTTCATGGACCTCGGCCTGGTTGTCCGGCGCGCCGACATGACCATCGTCGACGCCGCGGCCGACATGCAGACGTTTCCCCACGCGGAGTGCACGGACATCGAGCCGAGCTTCCGCGACCTGATCGGGCTGTCGGTCGCGCGGGGCTATTCCAGCGCGGTCCAGGAGCGCTTCGGCCGCCAGCGCGGGTGCAGCCACCTGGAGTTCCTTGCCCGGGCCATCGGGCCGGTCGTCGTCCAGGGCATCACCTCGGCGGCCGCCTGGCAGGTGGAGAAGGGGGACGGCGAACACCCGATGCGTGAAGGCGGCTTCAGCTTCTTGACCAACACCTGCCACGTCTGGACCGAGGACGGAGCGGGCGCGCAGAAGATCAGCCTCGGATGGCGGCCGGGCCTGGTCGGCTACCCGGCGCCCCGCGTCGCCGAGATACGCCGGCACACGGCCGAGGAGCCCGAGGACTGACTACGAGATCGTCGGCGTCGTGCCGATGGCCGCCGCCGGTCGCCCGCCGTTCTCGGCGCCGGCGCACAGCGTCTCGAGCAGCAGGGACATCACCCGCCGGGCTCCGCGCACCGGGACGCCCGACGTCGTGCGCAACCGCTCCCAGGCCTGCCAGGACGTGCCGGTGTCCATGGCCCCGAGATACTCCGCCCGCGTGGTGGTCGGCAGTCCCGCCAGCTCGGGGGCGAAGGTGGCCCGCAGATCCTCGAGGAGCAGGTTGTCGGCGGCGGCCAGCGCCTGCCGGACGGCGGGGGACTTCGGTGCCCGGCACAGCAGGGCCCGCCGGACGCCGGAGGACTCCTCGAACAGGACGGCGCGGTGCGCGACGGCCCGTTCGATCCGGGTCGACAGCGCGAGCCCGGGGGACAACTGGGGCATGTCCGACCACTGGCGCCGGAGCTGCAGTGTGGCGACGAGCTGGTACAGGTCGTCCATGTCGACGAAGTGGTGGAACACCAGGCGCAGCGAGACGCCGGCCCGCCTGGCCACGGCCTTCGCGGTCGGATCCGGGTCGCCGGCACGCAGCAAGTCCATGAAGGCCTCCGCGACGTTGTGCCTGGTCCGCTGTCCCCGGGCGAGGCGTCCGTCTCGAGCCGGCTCCTCGGGCGCGACGAGCGCAGCGAGGTCGAGCGGCGCCCGTCTCTGACCGGCGTCGTCGGGCACTGCGAGGTCGCGACCACCTCCCGGATCGCCCACTTCGTCAGCTGCTGCCGAGGGGGTTGCCGTCACTGGAATCACCTTCCTGTCTCAGAGAGGAATCCAGCGACGGCTCATTTCTTGCGCTCCACGCCGAGAGACGCACCGATCCACCGCGGAAGCGGCGCGCCCGGGGTCTCCGCTGAATCGGGCCTGGGGCAGCAACAAGTGGGAAGCCAGAAGAGCAAATGAGTTTCGTGGATGCGTTTCACAACGGGGACACAACGGGGGCGCGACCCTGGGGAGTAGGTTCGTCACGGGTGGGGGAGGTCGGTCTGGGGGGTGATCCTCCGGTGGTCGAGATCTGGGGGGAGGGACGGGTGGCACGAGGGACGATTGGCCCGCGGGGGGTCGTCATCGCGGCCGTGCTCTTGACCGGCGCGGTACTTGCGTCGTGCTCGTCGCCGAGTTCGTCGTCCGCCGTCCTGCTCGTCGGCACGTATCACGGGAAGGCCGGCCAGTACGGCTCCATCCAGGCTGCGGTCAACGCAGCGCAGCCCGGTGACTGGATCCTTGTCGCGCCGGGCGACTACCACGAGAAGGACGACGCCCACGTCACTTCGGCCAGTCAACTGGGGACGGGTGACCACGGCGGCGTCGTCGTGCACACGTCGAATCTGCACATCCGCGGGATGAACCGTGACACGGTCATCGTGGACGGGACCGAGGCCGGCGCCCCCACTCCGTGCAGTTCCGCTGCGCAGTACCAGAACCTTGGCCCGCTCGTCGACGGCAAGCACCAGGGTCGCAACGGGATCGTCGTCTGGAAGGCGAACGGCGTGAGCATCGAGAACCTCACGGCGTGCAACTTCCTCGGTGGCGCAGGCGACTCGGGGAATCAGATCTGGTGGAATGGGGGTGACGGGTCGGGCAAGGTCGGCCTTTCGGGTTACACCGGGTCCTATCTCACCGGGACGACCACCTACTTCAGCACCGAGGGCACTGCAGCGGAGTACGGCATCTTCTCGTCGAACGCCCAGGGTCCGGCCAGCTGGAACCAGCTCTACGGCTCCAACATGAACGATTCGGGGATGTACGTCGGGGCCTGCCATCAGGTGTGCGACGTCACCATCGACCACGCCTGGATGGAGAACAACGCACTCGGCTACTCGGGCACCAACTCGGGCGGGGCGATCGTCATCGAGAACTCGCAGTTCGACGACAACGAGGACGGGGTCGACACCGACACGCAGATCGCGGGGGACCCTCCGCCACCGCAGAACGGTGCATGCCCCGACGGCGCGACCAGCCAGGTGACGCATACCCATTCGTGCTGGGTGTTCATCCATAACAACGTGCACGACAACAACAACGGTGATGTCCCAGAAGCCGGGGACGCCGCCGCCGGGCCGATTGGCACGGGTATGACGCTTTCGGGTGGCCGCAACGACACGGTCATGGACAACACGTTCTCGAACAACGGCGCCTGGGGGATCTTGTTCGTGCCCTACCCCGATAGCGGGACACCCTCGCTCAACCAGAAGTGTGCCAACTTCGGTGGGTTCCAGATCAGTGGTCTCGGGTGTGTCTTCGAGCCCGAGGGAGACGCGCTGCACGGCAACACGTTCGTCAACGACGGCTACTTCGGGAACCCGTCCAACGCCGACTTCGGGCAGATCTTGCTGCATGCGGGCCTGCCCTCGAATTGCTATGGCGACAACGTCGCGCCCCGGGGCAGCGCGCCACCGAATCTGGAACAGCTCCAGCCAACCTGTGGCGTGACGACGAAGACGACGAACAGCGACGGCACCCTGGTGGCCCAGGTGGAATGCGACACGCGACTGGCCGCCTGCCCCGCCGGCGCGACGTACCCACCTCAGACCGGCGTGCACCTCGCCCCGCTGCCCCACGGCCTGCCGACCATGGCCGACCCGTGCGCAGACGTCCCTTCGAACGCCTGGTGCCCGTCGGGCGGTTCGACCGGTTCCTCGCTCCGGGCCCCGACGGGTCGACCCGCCCGCGTGGGGTCAGGTCAGGCCAGAACTGCGGCCGCCGCCCCGGGCGACCGCCGCGGGCGGGCCTCACTGCTCAGGGTTGTGCGGGGACGACGCGCCCGGCCTCGAGCGTCACCACGATGTCGCAGCGCCCGGCCTCGGCGGCCCGGTGGGTGATCACCAAGATGCTCCGGTCCCCGGCGGCGGCGAAGACACCGTCCATGAGCTCGTCGGCCAGGGCGGGGTCGAGGCCACTGGTGGGCTCGTCGAGCACCAGGACGGGACCGGGCGCCAGGAGGGCGCGGGCCACCGCGAGGCGCCGGCGCTCGCCGCCGGACAGAGCGACGCCGTGCTCGCCGACCGGCGTGTCGAGCCCCTGGGGCAGACCGGCCACCCACGCCTGGAGTCGGGCCACGCGCAGGGCGTCAGTCATCTCGGCCTCGGTGGCGTCAGGCCGGCCCAGGGTGACGTTGGACCGTACCGTGCCGGCGAACATCTGGGCCCGCTGATCCGCCAGCGCGCTGGCGGCCCGCACATCGGCCTGGCGCAGACGCTCCACGTCCGTCCCGCCGAGCGACAGCGCGCCTTCCTCGAGCGGCCAGTAACGCAAGAGCGCGGTGACGAGGCTCGACTTGCCGGCACCGCTCGACCCGGTCACGGCGACCCGCCCGCCGGCCGGGAGCCGGAGGCTCACCCCGTCGAGGGCGCGGGGCAGGCCAGGGTCGTAGCGGAGCGCGGCATCGGTGAAGGCCACCTCTGGCACCCCACCGGGTGGGACGGACGGGGCCGCCGGGTCGCGTACGGGGATCTGCACGTCCTCCAGCGCGAAGAGGCGTTGGGCCGCGGCCCGCACCTGCAGCGAGCGGGCCACGGCCAACGGAACACCGGGGACGGTCTCGAAGGTCGCCAACGCGGCGAGCGGGAGCACGGCCACCATGACCTGGCCGAGATGATGGGCATGGACGGCGGCCACGCCGGTCGCCAGCACGGCCGTCACCGCGACGGCCAGGCACACCTGCATGAGCAGTGTCGCCGCGGTGCCGAGGCGGGCATGGCGGCCCTCCAGCGCGTCGGAGCGCCGTCCGAGCTCCTCGACGGTGCCCAGGAGGCGAGGGGCGGCGCCGAACGCAAGGAGCTCCGGCGCCCCGGCCAGCGCGTCGACGACCCGGGCGGAGAGGGAGCCGGCGAGCGCCGCCACCTCCTCGTCGCCGCCGCGGCGCCAGGTGAGCAGGGCGGGCACGGTCAGGGCGACCAGAAGCGGGAGCCCGAGGGCCAGGGCGGCCCAGGGCAGGATGAGGCCGACGGCCACGGTCCCGAGGGCAGCCGCCCCCGTGGCGATGGCCACCGGCAACAGTGTGCGGAGGTAGAGGTCTTGCAGCGCGTCGACGTCGTCGATGGCGCGGGCCATGAGGTCGCCGCTGTGCCACCCGGCCAGCGCGGCCGGCACCCGGGGCGAGAGGCAGTCGTAGAGCCAGAGCCGCCAACGGGTCAACGCGCGCAACGCCGCGTCATGACCGACGAGCCGTTCGGCATAGCGCAACGGCCCCCGGAGGAAGGCCAGCACCTCGACCGCAGCCAGGATGCCGACGAGGGCGGACAGGGGGGGCCGCAACGCGGCGCGGCCGACCACGTAGCCGGACCCGGCCAGCAAGCCGATGGTCGCGGCAGCAGCAGCGAGGCCGAGCAGCCCGGCCAGCGCCAGGCGCCCGTACGGCGTGCCCGGCTCGGCCAGCACGCGCCGGAGCGGTCCACGGGCGCGGCTCATGGCGAGACCACCAGCTTGAAGTCGACCGTCGCCGGCAAGGCCACTACGGTGTCGAAGCGGGGGAGGAGGACGGGCTCGTGCGCCGCCACCACAATGGTGCGTCCGGCGAGCCACGGCTCGATTGCCGGCGCGAGGCGTGCCACGGTCGGCGGGTCGAGGGCAGCCGTGGGCTCGTCGAGCAGCAACACGGGTGCCGGGCGGAGGAGGGCGCGGGCCAGGGCCACGCGTTGGCGCTCCCCGGAACTGAGAGTGAGGCCGTCGTGGCCGACCGCCGTCAGGAGCCCGGCGGGCAAGTTGGCCAGGAGGTCGGCGAGGCCGACGGCTTCGAGCACCCGGCGCAGCTCCTCCTCCGGCGCGTCGGGAGCGCCCAGCCGGAGGTTCTCGGCCAACGTCGCGTTGAAGAGGTGGGGTCGTTGGGGCAGCCACGAGAAGTGGCCGCGCCACGCGGCGACGGACTCCGCGCCGGCCGGGTTCACGTCGAAGGTCATGGTGCCCCCGCTGGGCTCGACGAAGCGCAGCAACGCCGCGAGCACCGTCGACTTGCCCGAACCAGACGGCCCCGTCAGGGCCACGCGCCTCCCGGGTGGGGCCTGCAGGGAAACGCCCACGAGCGCGGCGCGCTCGCGGTGCTGGTAGCGCACGCCGAGACCGTCGATCGTCAAGCCGGCGCCACCGTCCGGCCCACCACCACCACCAGTAGCACCGGCACCGACGACGACGGCGGCGTCCGCCGAGGTCGGCAGGGGCGTCGCGAGCACCTCGACCACCCGCGCCGCCGCCGCTTGGCCTTCGGTGCTGGCGTGGAACTCGGCCCCGGCGCGGCGCATCGGGATGAAGATCTCGGGCGCCACCAGGAGGACCGCCATCGCGGTCTGCAGGTCGAGCTCACCCCACAGCAGGCGGAGCCCGAGCACCATCGCGACGAATCCGACGCCGAAGCCGGCGATCATGTCCATGGAGAGAGCCGACAGGAAGGCGACACTGAGGGTCCGCATGGTGGAGCTCCGCACGCCTTCGGTCGCCGCCTCGACCTCACGGCGCCCCTGCGCCTCCCGGCCGAAGGCCCGCAGCGTGGGGAGCCCTTCGATGAGTTGCAGGACGCGACCGGCGAGCGAGCCCAGCCGGCGCCACTGACGCTCCGAACGCCTGGTGGCTTCCCGACCGAACGCGATCATCGTCACCGGGACGGCCAGCACCAGGGCGATGACCACCACGAACGACAGCCAGTCCTGGGTGGCGACCCAGACGAGCAGGATGACCGGGATGACAGCGGCCGCGGCCGCCTGGGGCAGATAGCGCGCGTAATAGGTATGGAGCGAGCGGAGCCCCCTGGTGGCGGTGAGCGACAGCTCGCCCGGGCGCTCCCCGCCCAGCCAACCCGGCCCGAGAGCCAGGGCGTGTCCCAGCAGCTGGCTCCTGAGCGTGGCCACCACGCGGTCGGCGTCCCGCAGCGCGGAGAGATCGCCGGCACCGTGGAGCGCGGCGCGGACGAGGATGGCCAGGCCCAGTGCCACGAGTGCCGGCGTGACCGCACCCAGCGATGCATGGTGCAGCAGGGAGCGGTCGACGACGGACGCCAGGGCCACGGCTTGGACGACGACGGCCACCGCGCTCACGACGGCGAGCGCCACCGCGATCACCGCGACCCGCCGCAGTCCGGGTACCCGGGCGGCGAGGTCGGGGTCGACCAGCCGAGGCCGGCTCCGCGGGGGTTGTGCGCTCACAGGCTGAATGTCGTGTCCTTCACCGAGACCGCTCGCCCGATGAGGCCTTCGATAACGGCGAGGCGGGCGGTCCCCGCATCTTCGCAGGTGGCGGCGGTGCGGACACCATCAGGGAGGTCGGCCACGATGGCCGTGCGGACGGGGTCGAACCCCTCGTCGCCGCCGTAGGTCACCGTGAAGGACACCACCGTGGCC
This sequence comes from uncultured Acidimicrobiaceae bacterium, assembly GCA_963741995.1. Classification (GTDB taxonomy): domain Bacteria; phylum Actinomycetota; class Acidimicrobiia; order Acidimicrobiales; family RAAP-2; genus Bog-473. The sequence goes on along the minus strand of CAVUKI010000007.1, from coordinate 329,457 downwards.
GCCGTCGCGACGCTGGGCGGGACCTCGACCACAGGCACGACCTCGGTGGCCGCCGTCGTCTCGGCCGCCATGTCGGCCAGGAGCGCCGCCCCGCCCCCGCCGGGGGGCGTGGCCGACCAGATGGCGAGCCCGGGCTTGGAGAGCATGCCGGACACGGTGGTCAAGAGGCCCAGGGCCTCCGGCTCCGCGCGCAGTCGTCCGCCGAGCACCCGCAGCGACTGCAGCACGAAGTGGTTGAAGGGTCCACCGGCGAAGGCCATGCCGCCGGAGAGGGTGGGCGTGCCGGCGGGATCGAGCCCGAGCTCGCGTTGTTGCACCCGCACGGCGGCGGGGAAGCAGGAGTAGACCTCCGCCAGGGGGAGGTCGCCCAACGGACGACCGACGTGGCGCGCCGCGGCACGGCCCAGCACTCCCATGGCGGGCCACTCCTCCAGACGGCGCCGGGCGGTCAGCGTCACCGCCTCCGACGAGTGCAGCGCCACGTGGGGGAAGAGCCAGCGTTCCGGCGGGACACCGCTCTCACGCGCCCGCTCGGCCGAGCAGACGAGCAGGGCCGAGCCCTGGTTGACGGTCCACTGGCTGGCGTGCCACCGGTTGTAGGGGTAGGCCAGGGGCCGGTTGTGCGGTCCGGGTGTCGCGATGTCCTTCGCGTCGCGTGGCCGGCGGAACGCCGCCTCGGGGTTGTGCACCGCCACCGCGTTGTAGCGCGCCCACAAGGCGGCGATCTCGTCGCGCTGGCGGTCCGACGGGAGGAATGCAGCGGCGGCGAGGGCGTTCTCAATGAGCGCGTACTGCTGTGCGACCGGCCAGACGATGCCGGCGGCGATCTCCACCGGGGCGACGAAGTCGGGCGGGCGCGTGAGTACCTCGTCGGGCGGCTGGCTTCCTTCATCGCCGTCCACGCCCCCCTCGCGCGCCCAGGCCCGATCTTCGGCGCCGGCGATCACGACGGTGTCGAAGCGTCCCGCAGCCACGGCGGCCAGCGCGTGGTTGATGACCTCTTGTTGGGACACGCCGATCTCGCACAGCAGCGTGCGTGCCTCGGGTGACCCGACGCGCCGGGCCACCGTGCGCCCCGGATCGGTGAGCGACCAGGAGCCCTGGGGCACGGCGATGCACTCGATGCGGCGGAGGAGGCCGGGCGCACCGGCATCGGCGGCGGCCGCAGCCACGGCGGCGGTCATGAGCTCGACGACAGGGGCCGGCTCGCGGCGGCGCCGAGCCCGACCAGAACGGGCAGGCGCGGGTCGAGTGAGCGCATCGGTCCGGCCACGACGGCCGATGCTACGGTCCCGCCATGGTCAACGGCGAAGCGGGCAGGTGGGAGGCGGAACTCGACGATTTCACCAAGGAATCCTTCGAGGCCGACGGCAAACGGCGCGACGTCTTCCGGATCGGGAGCGGTCCCGCCGTGATCGTGATCAGCGAGATCCCCGGCGTCACCCCGCTGGTCGCCCAGTTCGGTCGCCGGGTGGCCGCGGCCGGGTGCACGGCCGTCCTGCCGGTGCTGTTCGGCGACCCGGGTCGCCCGGCGACGGCCGGTTATGCCCTCCAGTCCATCGGGCCGGCCTGCGTCTCGCGCGAGTTCTCCGCCTTCGCGCTGAAGAGGACCAGCCCCATCACGGTGTGGCTGCGCAAGCTCGCCGCGGCGGAGCACGAGCGCTGCGGTGGCCCCGGTGTCGGCGTGGTCGGCATGTGCTTCACCGGGGGCTTCGCGCTGGCCATGATGGTCGACGACATTGTGCTGGCGCCCGTGCTGAGCCAGCCGTCATTGCCGTTCCCGCTCTCCAAGAGGTTCAAGGCGGACATCGGGATCTCCGACGGGGATCTCGCCGGGGTGAAGGAGCGGACCGCGACGGGCACCTGCCTGCTCGGCCTGCGCTTCACCAACGACCCTTTCTGCTTCGAAGAGCGCTTCGAGACCTTGCGCCGGGAGCTCGGTGACGCGTTCATCGCGGTGGAGATCGACTCGGCGCCGGGCAATCCCCACGGGCACCCGAAGAAGGCCCACTCCGTGCTGACCGAGCACCTACAGGACGAGGAGGGCACGCCGACGCGGGCCGCGCTGGACCAGACGCTGTCCTTCTTCCGGGAGAAGCTCGGCGTGGGCTCGGGCCCCGGACCCCGGCCCACACGCTGACCGCGTAGGCCTCAGGCCGGCGCCCGCAGGATCTCCTCGCAGACGCGCTCGCCCGAGCGCACCGCGCCGTCCATGGCGCCGTACGACGTCGACGCCGTCTCGGTGCCGGCCCAGTGCAACCGCCCGACGGGCTCGCGCAGGCGGCGCCCGTACTGCGTCAGCACACCGGTAGGGAAGTGGCCCATGGAGCAGCCGCGTGTCCACTGCTCCTGCGCCCAGTTCTGCTCCAGCACCTCGAGCGGGGAGGCCGCAAGGGGCCCGAGGCGCCGGGTGAGCATGCCGACGAAGACGTCGCGCCGATCGCCCTCGCCGAGCGCGGCCAGGGCGCGGGCACGCGGGCCGGCCGAATACCCGGCCACAACACCCTGGCTGTGGTGCGGTTGGCCGGTGTCGAGCGTGACCTCTATGGCGTCGTCGGTGGCCACCGAGGCGCCGGAGATCCCGTCGCGCCGCCAGAAGGGCTCGTCGTAGAGGGCGACCATCTTGACTTCGGTGCCGGCCGGCACCTGGTGGAGCAGCAGCGCGTGGTCCGCCGGCAGCGCCGGTTCGAAGCGGATGCCCGACGCCAGAGCCCGCGGCAAGGCCAGGACCACGCGCCGCGCCGACACCACGCATGAAGCGCCGCGCACCACCGCGCGGTCACCGGTAACCGTGACGGCCGTCACCGGCGTCTCGAGCACGACCGCCTCGCCGAGCTCAGCTGCCATGGCGTCGGGTATCTGCCCCACACCGCCCTCGAACTGCGCGTCCTGGTACCCGCCGGCGACGCTCATGAGCGACTCGATTCCCCCGGCCGAGCGGGCCAAGAAGAGCCAGTTGAGGAGCGAGACCTCGGACAACTCGGCCGCGAAGCACGCCCGCACGGTCGCTTCGATCAGGTCACGGGCGAGCCGGGTCGGCACGTGCGCCGCGCTGAGCCAGGCCCGGACCGACTGGGCGTCCCAGTCGGCGGCCTTCGGCGCATCCCACGGCGCGTCGACGGGAACCTTCTTGGCCATGGCGTTCATGCGCGCGATGGCCTGGCCCGCGCTCAGCAGCGCCAGCGGGTTCACCCGGGGGATATCGCCCCGGTAGCGGCGCACCGTCCCGCCCGTGGCCAACACGTTGTCGCCGTCGACGAACGTCTTGAATGTGGCGACGCCCATTTCCTTGGCCAGCGTGTGCATGCGGTCGTGGTGCGGGCCGACGAAGCAGCCCCCCATGTCGACCGGGACGCCGTCGCGGCTGGCCCTCGTCCACACCCGGCCGCCGACGCGATCCCGTGCCTCGAGCACCACCACCGAGCGGCCAGCCCGGCTGAGTCGCCGCGCTGCCGTGAGCCCGGCCAGTCCCGCCCCGACGACGCAGACGTCCGCTTCCCTGGTGGTGCCCGCAGTCGCGCTCATGCTCCCTCCTCGGTCCTCTGGAAGGTAACATGCGTGCGGCCCGCATGTAAATGTCCCGGAGGAGGCCACGCGGTGAGCACCACGGCAACACCCGGCAGGTCGCGGGAGACCCAGGCGGCCCGGTCCGCCCGCACCCGGGGGGCCCTCCTGGCCGCGGCGCGGGCTCTCTTTGCCGAGAAGGGCTTTGCGGCGACGGGACGCGACGAGATCGCCGAGCGGGCCGGCGTGACCAGGGGTGCGCTGTACCACCACTTCGCGTCCAAGACCGAGCTGGCCGCCGCCGTGGTCGAGCGGCTCGAGGACGAGCTGGTGGACCTCGTCGTGACCGCGGCGCTCGAGGGCACGGGCGTCCGGGACCAGCTGCACCGCGGGTGCCGCGCCTACATGGACGCGTGTGCCGACCCCACCATGGCCCGGATCCTGTCCGATGCCCCTGCAGTGCTCGGTATAGAGGCGTGCCGGGCGCTCGATGCGGTGGCCTGCGCCCCCCTGCTGGCCGAGGTCTTCGCCCGTGCCGAGGAGGAGCAGATCGCCGTGCCGGGAGATCCCGAGGTGGCCGCCGCCCTCCTGCTGGGCTTCCTCAACGAGGCGGCCGGACTCATTGCCGCCGCACCGGAGGACCGGGCGCTGCGGCGACGGGTCGGCGACACGGTGGACGAATTCATCACACGCCTCTTCGGCTGAGGCCATTGAGCCGGGCCGACGCAAGTGGGAGGATCTTGGCGGACCGACGTCCGGTCAGCGGTGGGGGGCGCCTCCCGCGTGAGCAGTCGAGGAGTGCCATGTCCGATTTCGTCATGACCATTGCCGGGGAAGCCTCTCCGACGGAGGACACATTCGGTGTGCGCAACCCCGCCACCGGCGAGGTCTTCGCCCAGGCGCCCGAATGCACGCCCCAGCAGCTCGACGCCGCCTTCGACGCCGCAGCCAAGGCCGCGCGTGACTGGAAGGCGGACGAGGCGGCACGTCGCGCCATCCTCCTGCAGGCGGCCGATGTGCTGATGGCCTCGACGGCCGATCTTGCGCCGGTGCTGACAGCCGAACAGGGCAAGCCGCTCAGTGACGCCGGGATCGAGGTCTTCGCCTCGGCCATCTGGTGCCAGTACTTCGCCAACCTCGAGATGCCGACACAGATCATTCAGGACGACGACACGGCCCACGTGGAGCTGGCGCGGCGCCCGCTCGGCGTCGTGGCCGCCATCACGCCGTGGAACTTCCCGCTGACCCTGGCCTTCTGGAAGATCGCGCCCGCGTTGCTGGCGGGCAACACGCTGGTGCTCAAGCCCTCGCCTTACACCCCGCTGACGACCCTGAAGGTCGGCGAGATCCTGCGCGACGTCTTCCCTCCGGGCGTCGTCAACATCGTGAGCGGCGGCGACAATCTCGGTGCCCTCATGACGACGCACCCCGTGCCGCGCAAGATCAGCTTCACCGGCTCGGTCGAGACCGGCAAGAAGGTCGCCATGTCGGCGGCTCCCGACCTCAAGCGCGTCACGCTCGAGCTCGGTGGCAACGACCCGGCCATCGTGCTCGATGACGCCGATCCGGCCGCGGTGGCCTCCGCGATCTTCGCCGGTGCCTTCAACAACAACGGGCAGGTCTGCTCGGCGATCAAGCGCGTCTACGTTCCCGAGGCCCTCTACGACGACGTGGTCGAGGGCCTGGCGGCGCACGCCCGTTCCATCAAGGTCGGCGAGGGCACCGAGGACGGGGTGAAGCTGGGACCGATCAACAACGAACCCCAGTACGAGCGGGTCAAGGAGCTCGTGGCCGACGCGCTGTCACACGGCGCCACCGCGGTCACCGGTGGGAAGGCCATGGACCGCGCCGGCTACTTCTTCGAGCCCACCATCCTCACCGGCCTTTCCGACGGGACCCGCATCGTCGACGAAGAGCAGTTCGGCCCGGCGCTGCCGGTCGTGTCCTACCGGCACCTGGGCGACGCCATCGACCGCGCCAACGCCACGCACTTCGGGCTGTCGGGCTCGGTCTGGGGCGCCGACACCGACCGGGCTTCGGAGGTGGCCGCCCAACTCGAGTGCGGCACGGCGTGGGTCAACACGCATCTTGCCTTGGCCCCACAACAGCCCTTCGGCGGCTTCAAGTGGAGCGGGATCGGCGTGGAGAACGGCCCGTGGGGACTGGCCGAGTTCTCCGAGTTCCAGGTCGTGCACCGCTCCAAGTCGCCCGACGGGCTGAACCTCAACACGGCATCACTGCTTTCCTGACGCCGCTCCGGGATCGAGGTCGCCGCCCGGCGAGCACTTCAGGTCCTGCACCATCTGCTTGACGTCGGCGCGCGTCCAGCCACGACCTGCCGGCGTTCCACCGCGCGCCTCTCTCGTCCGGGCCCGTGATGTCGGGAGCCGGTCCACGCCATGGTGTGCCTCGCCACTCAATCCGGTCTCCGGCAATCGTCATGGTTCTGTAAGGGATCCCGTATTCCGGCAATTGGGGGTGCGGGAGATGGGAGGCTAGGAACGTGAGCGCAGAGAGCGGGACGGTGGTCGTCATCGAGGACGATCCGCACATTGCCGACCTGGTGGACCTCTACCTGCGTCGGGACGGCTTCCGTGTGCTGCTGGCCGGCGACGGCGAGAAGGGACTGGAGATCTTCACGGTGGCGGACCCCTGCATCGTGATCCTCGACGTGGGCCTTCCCGGCGCCCGCGACGGCTTCGACGTCTGCCGCAACATACGCGCCCGCAGCACCGTGCCCGTCCTCTTCCTCACCGCGCGCGATGACGAGATGGATCGGGTTCTCGGTCTGGAGTTGGGGGCCGACGACTATCTGGTCAAGCCGTTCTCGCCCCGGGAGTTGGTGGCGCGCGTGCGGGCCATCCTGCGGCGGACGCGGGAAGGCCCGCCACCCCAGGACGTGGTCGCCCTGGGCGATCTCGCAGTGGATCTGCGCCGCCGCGAGGCGCGCCGGGCCGACGAGGTCGTCGCGCTGACGACTCGCGAGTTCGATCTGTTGGCCTTCCTGGCCAACAATGTCGGTCTCGCCCTCTCGCGCCAACAACTGCTCGACGGCGTCTGGGGTACGGACTGGTACGGCGACGAGCGGACGGTCGACGTCCACGTGGCCCAGCTGCGCAAGAAGCTCGGATCCGATCTCCCCCTGGCCACCGTGTGGGGCGTCGGGTACCGGTTCGGCTGACCGATGCGCCGCCGTCTCATGGTGGTCATGGTCGGCCTGGTCGCGGTGGTGCTCGTCATTGCCGGAGCCGGCAGCCTGATCCTGACCCGCAATGCGGCGCGCAATCAGGCGGAGTCGCAGCTGGTCACCGAGGTGAACTCGCTCACCTCGTCCAAGATCGGCTCGGGGTCGCTCAAGGTGCTGAGCATCGTGCGCAGCACCCTCAAGCTCGAAGACGCCGACGTGATTCAGATCAACCGCCTCGGCAACGTGGTCAAGCCGCTGCCCGAGGGCCTGACCACCCAGGACATCGACGTGGCGGCGGTACAGGCGGGGCAGACGACTTCCGGGCGCAAGGGCAACACCGTCTATGCCGTGGCACCGGTCACGCTCTCCGCGCAGGAGCTCACCCGTTTACAAAAGCGTCTGCACATTGCCTTCGAGGGCACCTTCGCCATCTTGTTGACCCGCGACGTCGGGGGCCTGGGTCCGAGCTGGGGCTATTTCATCGTGGCCGGGGGAGCGGCGCTGCTCGTCGCCGCCATGGTGGCCTGGCAAATGTCGCGTCGGATGGCCCGGCCGCTGGTCGAGGCCATGGAGGCGACCGGCCGTATCGCGTCGGGCGAGCTGGCCAGCCGCGTCCCCGTCCGGCGCGGCGACTACCCCGAGTTCGCCTCGCTGGCCGGGTCCATCAACGACATGGCCCAGAGCCTGGAGGACGGCCGCGCCCGTGAGCGCCAACTTCTCCTGGCGGTCTCGCACGACCTGCGCACCCCGCTCACGTCCATCCGCGGCTTCGCCGAGGCGATTCAGGACGGCGCGATTGCGGACAGCGCCCAGGCGGCCGACGTGATCATCGCCGAGTCCCGACGGCTGGAGCGACTCGTCGGGGATCTGCTCGATCTCACCAAGCTCGAGGCGCGGCAATTGTCGATTGCCCTCCGCCCGACGGACGTCACCGAGGTGGTCACGACGACGGCGGAGGGATTCCGCCCCGCCGCGGCGAAGAGCGGGCTCGCCATGGTCGTGCAGGTACCCGGCCAGGACGGGCCGCCCATGGCGACTCCGGCTTCTCCCGTGGTGGCCGACCCCGACCGGCTGGCGCAGTTGCTGGCCAACCTGCTGGAGAACGCCATGACGTTCGCCCGCACCACCGTCACGGTGCGGCTGGCCGAGGACCACGCAGCGGGCGTGTGCGTCATCACGGTCGACGACGACGGGCCCGGCATCGCGGCCGGTGATCTACAGCGGGTGTTCGAGCGCTTCTATCGCGCCGACCGGGGGCCGAACCGCCGGATGGGATCGGGCCTCGGTCTGGCCATCGTGGCCGAGCTCGCGGACGCCATGGGCGGGACGGTGCGCGCCGAGTCGCCGGTCAACGACGCCGGGGGGTCGCGTTTCGTCCTCACCCTGCGACAGTGGCAGGCCGCGGCGGCGCTGCCGTCAGGCGTCTGACCGCGCTGGCTGCGGCGACCTCAGGGGAGCGGTGGGGAGGGTGTCGAGACGGTGTGGTGACCGCCCGAGAGGGTGGGCGCGATCGATCCCGCGGTGGATGCCGGGGTGGAGGCAATGACAAGGGCCCGGTAGGTCGCCGTGTACGACCCCACGCCGACCAACGCGGTCACGGCAAATGCAGCGGCGAGCTTGGTGCGCCGGAGGCGCCTGGAGGTCTGGCGCTGCGGGAGTGGTGCGGCCGTCCGAGCGTCGTCGGCGAGTCGCACCGCGAGGATGTCCACAGATCAATGTCGGAAGAAGCGCGCCGAGCCTTGAGGGCTGCCCGCCTGCCCATATGCTCCGACCTGCGTCTCCCCGAGGCGCTCACTTTCGTGCGGGTACCGGTATGGCAAGCTTCCGACCCGTTGCGAGCGCGGAGGGAGGCTGCACACGGCGTGCTGACAGAACAGAAGATGAGACCTCGGCAAGCGCCCGACGCCGCGTGACGGGCGTGCTCAGCAGCACCGACCAGGCGCAGTGGGAAGAGGACGGGTGGTGCGTCGTGCGCGACCTGTTGGCACCGGAGACCATCGCCGCGGCCCAGGCGGTCCTGCCCGGTTTGGTGCCGACGGCAGAGGAGTTCGCCGATAACAAGGACCCGGCACGCAACGAACCCTTCCGGGTCGATTCGCACCGCGTTATGCCGCGCTTCCCCTTCGAGGACGGCGCGCTCAACGACATCGTGGTGCACGATCGGATCATCGACCTGGCAGAGCAGTTGCTCGGCATCAGCGACCTCCGGCTCTACCAGGCCATGCTGAGTGCCAAGTACGGCGAGGGCGCGCTGAGCGACGAGCAGCTCCTGCACGTCGACTTCGGGAACCACACCCTCGTCGTTCCCCGCCACGAGCCCGGCTATCAGCAGCTGGAGATGTTCGTCTACCTGAGCGACGTGACGGCCGAGACGGCGGCGACCCGGGTGGTGTCGCGCCGCCTCACCTCCGACATTCAGGTGGAGCGGACCTACCTGAGCCAGACGGCCTACGCGGACTTGTACGCGGCGGAGCTCCCCGCCGTGGGCCCGGCCGGTTCCATCCTCGCCTACCGCCCCGACGTCTACCACCGCGGCGTGCGGCTGACGGCGCCCCGGTCCGCCCGGTTCATGGTGCACGTCTCGTACAAGCCGGCCGCCACCGACTGGCTGGGCTCGCACGGATTGCCCAGCGCCGGCGAGGACATGTCGTGGTACCGGTTCGTGTCGGGAGCCAGCGAGCGTCAGCTCACCGTGCTCGGGTTCCCCCCGCCGGGCCATCCGTACTGGACAGCCGAGACGCTGGCCGGGGTGGCGGCCCGCTACCCGATGCTCGATCTCTCACCCTGGCGGGGCGCCGCCGCGGGCCACGTGGGCTCGGACACATGACGGCGGCTGACGAACCGTGGTGGAAGGCCGGCGTCCTGTACCAGATCTATCCACGTTCCTTCGCTGACAGCAACGCCGACGGCGTCGGTGACATCCCGGGCATCACCGAGCACCTCGACCATCTGGCATGGCTCGGCGTGGACGGCATCTGGCTCTCGCCGGTCACCGTGTCCCCCAACGCCGACTGGGGCTACGACGTGTCGGACTTCTGCGCCATCGCGCCCGAGTTCGGCACCATGGACGACTTCGACCGGCTCGTCTCCGAGGCGGGCCGGCGCGGCATCCACGTCCTCATGGACATTGTGCCCAACCACACCAGCGAGCAACATCCCTGGTTCGCGGACGCGCTGCTCGTCGCGCACGGCGGCTCACCGGGACTGGTACGTCTGGGCCGACGCCAAGGGGGACGGGGAGCTCCCGAACAATTGGATCAGCAGCTTCGGCGGTCCAGGCTGGACTTTGGAAGAGACGACGGGCCAGTACTACTTCCACAACCATCTGTCCGAGCAACCCGACCTCAATTGGTGGAACGAGGACGTGCGCGCCGAGTTCGACGACATCTTCCGCTTCTGGTCGGACCGGGGCGTGGCCGGCTTCCGCATTGACGTCTGCAACGTCATCGTGAAGGACGCCCAGCTCCGGGACAACCCGCCGGCCACCGAGGACGACGACTTCGAGACGCAGATGTTCGGGCAGCGCAGCGTCTACAACGCCAACCGGCCCGAGGTCCATGAGGTCATCAGGCGCTGGCGCCGGCAGGCCGACGGCTACGACGAGCCCCGGCTCCTGATCGGCGAGACGCCGGTTCCGGTGGACAAGCTGGCCGAGTTCTACGGCAACGGGTCCGACGAGCTCGGGCTGGCCTTCAACTTCAATTTCATCAGCGCACCCTTCCGGGCCGTCGACATGCGAGCCATTGTCGAGGAAACCGAGGCGGCGCTGCCGCCGGGGGCCTGGCCGGCGTGGACGGGCTCCAACCACGACATGTTCCGCTTTCCCACCCGGTGGGCCGAAGACGACCCGGCCAAGGTCCGCCTGGCGCTCCTCATGCTGCTGAGCCTGCGCGGGACGCCGGTCCTGTACCAAGGCGACGAGATCGGCATGGCGAACGTCGCCGTGGCCCACGAAGACATGCGCGACCCGCTGGGGGTGCGCTTCTATCCCTACTACGAGGGGCGCGACGCCGGCCGCACGCCGATGCAGTGGAGCGAGGGCCCGGGGGGCGGTTTTACCGACGCGGCGCGACCATGGCTCCCGCTGGGCGACCTCGCTGCGGCCAATGTGGCGGCACAGCGGGATGATCCTGGCTCGGTCCTCACGCTGTGTCGCGACCTCATCGCCTTCCGGCGGCGTCATCCGGCGTTCAGCGCGGGGGAGGCCGCGTTGCTGGAGACGCCTGAGGTGGCCTGGGCCTGGACGAGGGGTGAGCGCCACGTCGCCGCCCTCAACATGTCCTCTGAGGAGATCGTCCTCCCCGGCCTCTCCGGGACGATTCATGTCTGCACCGATCGCGCCCGCGATCTCGAGGTCGTCGGGGGTGACCTCCGTCTGGCACCGTTCGAAGGATTGATCCTCGAGCGCTCGTAGGGCATTCACATCACAACGGAGGGAAGGACTACATGGAACGTCTCATCGACAAGGTCGCGATCGTCACCGGGGGCGGCGGAGGCATCGGCGGGGCGACCGCGCGTGCCCTGGCCCGCGAGGGTGCGGCGGTCCTGGTGGTCGACATCGACGCGGCGGCGGCCGAGCGAGTCACGCAGGGGATTGCGGCGGCCGGCGGCCGCGCTCTGGCGTTCCAAGCTGACCTCTCCGTTGAAGCGCAGGTGGTGGCCACGATCGGTGCCGCCACGTCCAACTTCGGTGGCGTGCACGTCTTGCACAACAACGCCGCGCTCACCGACTCGGACTTCCTCACGCGTGACACTGCGGTCACTGAGCTCTCCCTCGAGGTCTGGGAGCGCACCATGCAGGTGAACCTCCGCAGCCAGATGCTCACCTGCAAGCATGCCGTTCCGGAGATGGTGCGCGGTGGTGGGGGCTCCATCATCAACATGTCGTCGGGCGCGTCGCTCAAGGGCGACCGGACCCGGACGGCCTACGGCGTCTCCAAGGCCGGCGTCAATGCCCTGACCATGTACGTGGCGACGAGTCACGGCAAGCGGGGCATCCGGGTCAACACGATCCTGCCCGGCCTGATCATCACGGACGCGGTACGCGCCCACCTCGACGAGAAGATGGTGGCCGGACTGGGCAAAGCCGTCTTGACGCCGTCCGTCGGCCAGCCCGAGGACATCGCTGACGTCGTGGTGTTCCTGGCCTCTGACGAGTCCCGCTACATCACGGGCCAGATGATCTCCGTCGACGGTGGGATGTCAGCCCACGTCGGGCTCGGAGGGGATGGCTGACCTGTCTGTTACGAGGACGGGCCGAGGACGTACTCGCCCGTCTCCACGTGGTGGTACCAGCCGCTCCCGGCGTGCGTACCGCCGTCCACATGGATGGTTTGGCCGGTGACGTAGCTGGACGATTCGCCGGCCAGGAAGATGGCGGCGCCGGCCATCTCGTCGACATGGCCGGCCCGGCCCATCGGCACCGTCAGGCCGAACCTGCCGCCGGTGTCCGGAGCAATCGCGGCGATGCCCTCGGTCATGGTGATGTCGGGCGCCAAGGCGTTGACGCGTATGCCGAGGTGTGCCAACTCGAGCGCCGCCGTCTTGGTGTAGTTGATCACCCCGGCCTTCGCGGCGGCGTAGGCCGCATAGCCCGGCGCGGCGCGCACACCCTCAATGGAGGTCACGCTCATGATGCTGCCGCCGATCTTGTGCTCGACCATGACCCGGGCCACCCGCTGCGTGCACAGGATCACGTGCTTGAGGTTGGCCCGATAGAGCGCATCCCACCCGTTCTCCGTGGTCTCGAGGAGCGGCGAAGAGAACACACCCCCGGCATTGTTGACCAGGATGCTCACGGGACCGAGCTCGGCCACGGTTTGTTCGAGCGCGCGGTCGACCTCGGCGGACTCGCGGACGTCGGTCGGAATCGAAAGGCCGCCGACTTCCTTGGCCGCAGCCGCCGATGTCTCCGGGTTCTTCTCCCAGATCGCCACCTTCGCCCCGAAGGCGGCGAAGCCGTTTGCGATGCCGCGGCCGATGCCGGAGCCGCCTCCAGTCACGACTGCAACACGATCTGTCAAGAGCACTGCGGATGGGTCAAGGGGCACGAAGCGACGTTACAGTAGGCAACGTCACCAATTGAGCGAGGTCTCCGCGGTCGCACCCGGGGGCGGATGGGGGTTGACATGCCGAGGATCGAGCCGATGCCGCTGGAAGAGATGACACCCGAGGTTCGCAGCATTATCGAGGAAGGGGTGGCCGCCGGTACCTACGCCACGCCGATCCCGCTGCAGATCTTTGCCTACAAGACGTCGCAGATCATGATGGTCAACATGGCGCGACAGAGCTTCGGGAAGAACGCCCTACTCGGCGGGCGGATCACTGAGTTGTTGCGCATCCGGAGTGCCCAGCTGGGCGAGTGCCAGCCCTGCAGCCAATCGAGGAAGCACGACTCCATCTCGGACGAGGACGTCGCCTGCCTCATTGCTCCCGGCCACGGGGGCGATCTGACCGAGCAGGAGCGGCTCGCCGTGGAGTTCCTGGACCTGCTGTCAGCCGATCACCATGCCATCGACGACGAGACCTATCGCAAGCTCGGTGAGGTCTTCACGTCGGCGCAGATCGTGGAGCTGGGATTCGCCTGTGCCAACGCCATGGGGCTGCATCGCTTCCTCCACACCCTGGACCTCTACGGCACGGGCGAGCCCGTCATCCCCTACAGCGCTGACCAGGTGGACGCGGCCAAGCCCGACCTGCCGGCCGTGAAGGCATCGGCATGAGCCAGACGGTCCTCGTGACCGGCGCCACCGGATTGGCCGGCGCCAACATCTGCAAATTGTCGACCGAGCGCGGTGACACTGTCCGGGCGCTCGCCCGGGAGGCGGCGGACACAGCACCGCTGGCAGCGCTGGGCGTCGAAGTGGTGACGGGCGACGTCACTGATGCCGACGCCGTGGTGCGGGCAGCCCGAGGGTCCGACTCCATCATCCACTGCGCCGCGCTGTTGGGCGGCGCCAGCCAGAACCTGGCTGACTTCGAGGCCGTCAACATCAACGGCACCAAGAACGTCCTCGACGCGGCAGAGGCCGTCGATCTGGGACGGGTCGTCGCCGTCAGCACCGGCACGTTCTTCGACACTGCGGGCGGACTCGACCGCGAGGACGCACCTATCACGAAGGAGCCGAGCTCCGATCCGTACACCATCACCAAGATGGCGGCCTTCCTCGACGCCATGGCCCGAGCGGAGAAGGGAAGGGACGTCGTGAGCACGCATCCCGGCGCCATCTTCGGCCCCTCACCGGTCGTGAGCAACGCGCTCGGGATGACGAGCTTCAACCGCGTCCTGCTGTCCGCGGCGCGGGGGCGCATTGAGCGCTATCTGAAGTTCCCGGTGAGTTGGGTCTACGGCGAGGACATCGCCCGGGGATGCATCCTGGCGCTGGACAAGGGCGTCTCCGGCGAGCGCTACATGCTCGACGGCCGGCCCGAGGACGTCGTGAGCATCGCCAACGCCTGCAACCGCATGGGCCAACTCGCCGGACTCGACCACGAGGTCGTCGACGTCGAGCCCTCGGACGACCCGGAACTCGCCAACGTGTTCGGGCCGACGCTGGTGGCGATCGCAGAGAAAGCGGCGAAGGCACGGCCGGACCGGCGGAAGCTCGAAGACTCGAAGACCTACAAGCGGTTGGGCTACAGCCCCATCAGCCTCGATGAAGGTTTGACGACGACGCTCGGTTGGTTCAAGGAGATCGGCAAGCTGGACAAGAGGTAACCGGCCGGCCCGTCGAGCTCGCCGTCCTTCGAACTGACGATCACCACGGTCACTCACCACGGGGCACTTCGCGTGGGCGACGCAGTCCTGGCTCATGAAGCCCGACGAACCCGCCTCGTCCGACGGGGTGCGGGGTGAAGAGGTGTGCCGGTTCGACGGCGAGGCGGCATGTGGGCGGAATCGGTCGCGACCGAGGGCGGTCACCACATGACGAGTCAATCCTCTTGACCTGCGAGTGTGTTGACCCGTGGCATGACGCTCGTCGGGCCCCGACCGCGGCTTTCGGGACCCGCCGCGGCCAACGGATGAGCGACGACTTGAGTGAGCCAAGAGTGGGCGAGCTCGCATGACGTCACCGCGCCGACGGCAAAGACAGTTGACACCTTCCACCTGGCCTGGTCGAATACTCAGAGCAACGTCGAAACTGAGCGCAAAGAGGATGATCGTCTAGGGGGTTTTCGTGCACATTCGAGATGCCATGATTCCGAGTTCAAGGGGGTCACGATCCTTACGAGCTCTAGGTGCTGCAGTGCTGCTGATGGCATTCGCCGCCGTCGCAGTTCTCATACCCACCCACGCGGGAGCGGCTGATCCGAAGGTCGTGCCCCACTACACCGGGTCCGGCGTCGCTCACAACGCCCCCGGATTCCCTGGGACTTCAACTACCGCACCGTTCAACGAGTGCCCCCAAATCGGCTACGACGCCAGCTGCGGTCTGGTCATCGTGATCAGCAACAACGGCGAGCAAGTGCTGCAAGATCCCAACAACCAGGCAGCCGGAGTCACACCACCGACGGCGGGTCAGCAAACGCCGTACGACGACATCGACGACACACTCGTCGGGATCGTGAACGAGTCGAGCAAGCCGATTTATGCGATCCAACTGTCCGGCGAGTCGACACAGACCCCACTGTTCGCTTTCGAGGGTGACGGCATCTGCACCTACGCGACGGGCGGCTCCGACACGGCCGCCGTCGGAGGAGGCGGTGGCGGCCAGGTCGGTGGCGCAGGTGAACCACCGGTGTGGGCAGGCGGCACGTATTGCAGTGCCGCACAGTTGGCCGGCGCTGCGGGCCCGACGGGTGCGGACCCGAACGGCAGTGATTACCAGGGTCCTGCCAACACGTTCTCCAATATCAGCAGCGACACCGACACGGGGAACGTCAACTTCACCGGGGGCCTGAACCCCGGCCAGTCGACGTATTTCTCGCTGGAGGATTCGTTGGCCGCCAATCAGGTCTCCGTCACGTACGGCTACTGGTTGGCCGCGTCCGATGGCGGCATTTTCTCGTACGACGCCCCGTTCTTCGGCTCAATGGGGGGCAAGCCGCTCAACGCACCCATCGTGGCGATCGCGGCTGACCCACGCACCGGTGGCTACTGGGAGGTGGGGTCGGACGGCGGCCTGTTTGCCTTCAACGCCCCGTTCTTCGGCTCAATGGGGGGCAAGCCCCTCAATGCGCCCGTCGTCGGCATGGTGGCCACGCCGGACGGGCTCGGCTACTGGGAGGTCGCTGCCGACGGCGGCATCTTCAACTTCGGTGACGCAAAGTTGTACGGCTCAATGGGCGGCAAGCCCCTCAACAAACCGGTGGTGGGAATCGCAAGCTCACCCGACGGCCTCGGCTACTGGGAGGTGGCGAGCGACGGCGGGATCTTCAACTACGGCGACGCCGGCTTCCTGGGTTCAATGGGCGGCAAGCCGTTGAACAAGCCCATCGTCGGCATCGCAGGTGACCAGGCCACCGGTGGCTACTGGGAGGTGGCGAGCGACGGCGGCCTGTTTGCTTTCCATGCGCCGTTCTTCGGTTCGCCCGCTTCCATGCCCCTGAACAAGCCCGTCGTCGGAATGGCTTCGACGCCTGACGGTCAGGGGTATTGGGAAACAGCCAGTGACGGCGGCATCTTCAACTACGGGGACGCCTTCTTCTGGGGATCCACCGGATCCACCACCCTCAACAAGCCCGTGATTGGAATCGCCGGCAGCAACACATAGCCGGAACCGCCACGTGCATCTCGACCGTGCCCCCGCGAGAAATCCGGGGGCACGGTCGCGTCTGCAACAACCGGGTGCCATCCGTGCCACCGAGCATCGGTCCATGTGTACTAAGCAGATGTCCTTCGGGCCACCCTCAGCGAGGCATACCGGCGCAACCAGCCCGGTTGCAGGCACACCAAAGGAGCGGAACTTGTTCGGAGTACGAATTGGGTCGTCAAGAGCGCTGCTTGCCGGAACGGCCGTCCTCTCCCTGCTCGCACTTGTCGCCGCCTGCGCTCCCGCATCACTCGCGTCGGCCAGTTCGAGTGGGGCGACCACAGCGCCTCTCTCGGTGACCTGGATGCCGAGCTACGCCGCACCGAACACGCCGGCGCACTACAACAAGGTCGGGGTCGTCAAGATCGGTCCGAGCACCGCCAAGAACGTGCTCGTCCTGGAACCGGGGACATCGGCCGGCAGCGCCTACTTCGTGCCGCTCGCCAAATGGATCGTGTCCAAGACGCCGGGCTGGCAGGTGTGGTCGGTCGAGCGCCGTGAGAACCTGCTCGAGGACCAATCAGAGCTCAACCTCTTCAAGGAGGGGAAGGCCACGTCGACCCAGCTCTTCGACTACTACCTCGGCTACCTCAAGGACCCGGAGATTTCGCATCACTTCCAGATGATCCCGAACTCGACCGTCGAGTTCGCCAAGAACTGGGGGATGAACGTGGCCGTCCAGGACCTGCACACGGTGATCGGGGCCGCCAAGAAGCTGGGCGGCAAGGTCGTGCTCGGTGGCCACTCCCTCGGTGGTTCGGTCGTCACCGCCTATGCCACGTGGGACTTCAACGGGAAGCCCGGAGCCGATCAACTGGCGGGCCTCGTGTACATCGACGGGGCCAGTAGCCCGGCGCCGGAGGCGCTCAGCGCCAGCGGCGCGCCCGCACCCATGACAGCTGCGCTGGCGACGCAGGAGCTGCAGGCTCTCGATGCACCGTCGGCGTCCCCCTGGCTGAGCTTCGGCGGGATCACGGCGCCCTTCGCCGGCCTGTTCGAGGCCACCGGGTCGTCTGCGGCCTTGCTCGATCCCAACGCGCCCTCTCTGGGCCAGACCTCAGGGCTCCTGCCCACCGACATCGTCCCGCCGGTCGGCGTCTCCAACATCGGCCAGTACGGCTACGCCCTCAATGTCGCCACCTCGCCTCCGGCTCTCGAGGCGGCCCAGGCGCACCTCGGGGAGGGTCTGTCGTCCCAGGGCCCGATCCACGGCTGGGACGGCACGGGGGCGCTGACGCCGATCAAGCGGTTCGCCAAGATGTTCTCGGGCTCGGGGGTCAACAACGCGGACGGAACCGAGTGGTACTTCCCGCAGCGCCTGACCGACGACACCGCCGCGGTCGCCGACGGCAACGCCAACCCGGCGCAGAGCGTCCTCCAGGTCAAATCCACCATGGGCCACGATCTGCCGCACAGCCTGCTGATCTACGCCTTCGCCGCCCACCTGGGCGGACCCGGAGTGCTCACCGCCACGAAGATCCTGGCGCAACAGTCGGAGATTCCGATGAGCCACCTGACCCTCATCGACGAGCACAACACCTACGCCCACAACGATCCGGCCGGTGCGTACCCGAACAACATCTTCTTCAGCCATCTGGTTCCGTTCCTGGACAAGGTCGGTCGGTGACCGTGACGACGATTGTCCTTCCGAACGTGCTGACCAATCACGACCGGTGAATGACTGGAGGTCGGTCGGGTGCGTGCTGACGAGAGAGGTCGGTCGACGGCCTGGAAACAATGGGTGAGCCCCCTCAGACCATCGCAACAGCTGGAATGCACCAGGTAGTTGCGACACCCGCGATGCTGGAGCGAAACGAAGACCTGAGCGAACAGGCCTTCGTCCCGCCACTTACGAGTACGCCTGCACCTCGGCGACGTCCATGCTCACCGACGGGGTGGCTGCTGTAGGAACGGTGTGCCACTGCGATGTCTGCTGTGATGCGACCTGCAGCTGGAGGAGGAGCTCGTACGTGCCCGCAGCGACACCGCCTTTATCCGAGGCCAACTGTTCGAACACCATCTTGCCGTCGAAGAAGTATTTGACCGACACGTTGGGGATGTACTGAATCCCGTAGACGTGGTACCCCGCAGCAAGGTCCGATCCGGTGTCATAGACAATGTCGCGGTAGCCCGCGTACTGGCTTGCGCCGCCACCGTAGTCGGCGTGCATCGTCTCGTTCGGATCGGCCGACTTCCAGCCGCCCTCAAAGAGATCGATCTCGGGCACGGTGCTGGTCGAAGTATCGGGCATGAACCAGATGGCTGGCCACATACCCGCCGTCATGTCGGGCATCTTTGCCTTCACTTGAACGTACCAACCGGTGGCAGGTAGGGAGACCTTGCCTTCAGTCGTCGCGACGCCGCTGATCCACGGGTAGGTCTTGGCGAACCTTGTGGTGTTGGCCTGTGCGGTGAGCGTGAGGCCGTTGTGCACAGTCACTTGGCTTGGCCCGAACATTGCCAACTCGTCTTCCAAAGGCGAAGAATTTGGACCCGAGTACGGCGCCGGGAGTCGGCCGTAATTGTTCCAAATGATGCCTTGAGCGGCCAAGTATGTGCTCCAATTTTGAGTATCCAGGCCCGCGCCGGAAAATCCGTCGGCGAGGATCAGCTGTTGATTTGTGTAGCCCGGAGGAGCCGACATTTCCTGTTCCGATTGATTTGGAGAAGTTGAGGAGTCGCTCCTGCCGAGACGCCAGACGAGGAGTCCGGTTGCCAAGCCAACGACACACGCGGCTCCAAGCACGATCCAGAGGAAATTGGAAACCCAAAAGGATGCGGGACGTCGAACCCGGGTTGCACGTGGTCCAAGGGCCGGAGCTGGGATCAGCGGTTGGCTGAGCCCGGCACTCGGTTCATCCGGCCGATCGACGCTCTCTGGGCGCGACCCGCTGTGCCCCCGCGTAGCGAGGTGACCAAGGCCCACGGATTGCTCATTGTCCAACAGGTCTGCCTACCTTCTGGGAAACTCTGCCATCTCCGTCCGCTCCCTTGTAGAGCCGACCGATTGAATCGGCCACAACGTTCAGACAACAACACGGAGGCTTATGCGGGATATACCGGTTGGCAGCGAGCCAGCCCGGTGGCGACACCCGTGGCCCGCAAATTTAGTGTGTGTAGTCCCGCTCCTCGACGCGGGCCCGTCTCCTGCCTGCTCACCGCCAGAATCATGGCAGCATGCACGAGGCCGAACGGCCCGGGACCGATGCAACGCGCGTGCCCGTCAGGCCTCGAACTGGCTCGTTCGGATCTCGTGGGAGGACTGCTCGCTTGTGGTTCAGTCCGAGCGTTCGGTGCAGTCCACCATGTGCCCACGACCCAACCCGTTGAGGATCAAGCGGGCAGCGTGGGGTCGATGCCAAAAGATGCTGAGGCACTTTACTGTTGTTGGCCAAGGACCGGCTCAAAGGCTCGCCTTGGACGCGGGGGTCGATAAGTCGCAACGCGCAGAAAGGATTCCACCAGAAGTGGACTACCGGCGTGGCCGCGTTGAGCAGTGCGTCCGCTATGGCAGCCGGATTGTCGGTCCAACCTGGCGATCCTCCTCAATGCAGCTGCAAAGCCGAGCAGGCTTTCCAACAACAGCCGCCCTGCAACTGCCGTTGATTGACGACCTCATTCGTGAGCGCTCGTCCCCTGTCGGGGCGGCACCTCGCGCCAGATGCGAGGCGAGCCCACGAAGAACCGCAGGTCGCACGCACACCCAGCCCGTTCTCGTTTCGCGCCGAGAGGACGATGGCGCGTCGCTCGAATCACCTCAAGTAGCGTGGTGAAGTCGCCGAGGGGGTTTTGTGAAGGTAGTGTCGGAAATTCGGTCTGAAGCAACGCGTGGCGGTCGGACCCAAAGGCCCGGCGTGTGTCACCGGTGCGGCTGGAGCGGTTCGGTGTCCAAGGTCAGGCGTGCGGACCGGCGTGCCATGGAAACGGGGAGGGCCTTTGGCCGTCTCTGCGACCAGTGCACCGATGTCCTTCTCGGCCGGCCCTCGGCCGATACGACAGACTCACAGCCTCGGAAGTCCAAGCTCGTCCACCGCCGAAATGTCGCGTAGCGCAGGTTTCACCGACTGGCCTGAGGCCACGCGGGCCGTGGCATAGCTTTCGGCTCAGCTGGCCTCTTCGATGACGACTGAGAGCCCTGGCTGTCCCTCCGGCCAGGTTACAACGCTCGGCTGGTCGCGCTGCGGGCGCTTGCGCTCATCACGGATCGTGCGCAGTACGCGCAGGCCATCCGAGAAGGCGTTGAGATTGCTGGCCCCGAAGTGCCGGGCCGCCTCGAAGCTCGGGACCTCCTGGACTTTGAGGCCGGCTTTTGCGATCCGCAAGTTGATCAGGGTTTCGATCTCGAAGCCGTCGCCCCAGAGCATGATCGCCGGGTCGGAGCCTTCGACGTCGGGGGGGAGAAGCCGCATCGCGCCGAGGCAGCTCCGCCGGAACGCGTTGTAGCCGTAGCAGAGGTCGGTGTAGCGGGTCCCATAGAGGACGTTGGCGATCTTGTTCAGCCAGTAGTTGCCCACTCGACGAAAGGCACTGATGTCGTGGCTCCCGCCGCCCGACAAGAAGCGTGATCCTTTGGCGAAGTCTGCCCCGCCTTCCAGTGCGGCGACGAACCGCGGGATCTCGGCCGGGTCGTTCGAGCCGTCGGCATCGATCATGACGATGAACTCGCCAGTGGCGGCAGCGAACCCGCAGGCGAGAGCGTTCCCCTTCCCGACTCGGGTCTGGCCAATCACCACGATGTCGGGTCGCAGGCGCTGTGCCTCTCGCACTGTCTCGTCGGTCGAGTGACCGTCAACGAGGATGATCTCGCAGTCTGTTGGGAGCTTGGGGAGGACGTGCGACAGGTTGCGCGCCTCGTTCATGGCCGGGATGATGATGCTGATACGGGGCACCGCTGCCCCTGGACCGATTGTCATGCTGGCCTACGTCCCCGGTGTTCCGGCGTCGAGCCGACCTCGCCGCGGGTCACCCCTCGCGAGCCGTAGTAAGGAATCCTTGTGCTGAAAAACGTGTTACCCGCCATTCCACCCCTAGCCACTTCTGCCCGCCTCGGCCCATGGACACAAGGTGTGCCATGGTCAACCCGAGTTGATGATCCGATTTTGATGACGGCGCGGGCCAATCAGCTAGAGCCGATCGGATCTAATTAACCCATAATTCTTTTTCCACAATTTTTGAACAACACAGCAAGCCGCGGATCTCGTCGACCGACGTCCTGCCGGAGTGCGAGTATGAGCGGGCATGTCCACGGCGCTGATCATCGGCTCGGGGCCGGCCGCCGCGGGTGCTGCACTGGCCCTGACGGCCGACCCAGCACAACAGATCACCGTGGTCGATCTGGGCGCGACCCTGGAACCGGATCTCGGTTCCTCCCTCGCCCGGCTGGCCGCGACCTCCGAAGACGCGTGGTCTCCGGCCGACGTCGCCACGATCGGGAGACAGCCAGTGCATCCCGGCGGTGGTGTTCTGCCAGAAAAGCGGACCTACGGCTCGGACTTCCCATTCCGGGACGTCGGGCAGCTCGACGGGATCATCGCCTCCGCCGCCGCGAACGCCTCAGTGGTCTCGGGGGCCTATGGCGGGTTCTCGAACGTGTGGGGCGCCCAGGTCATGCCCTTCTCCGAGGCCACATTCGACCTGTGGCCCGTGTCCCTAAGCGAGATGCAGCCGCACTACCGCACGGCCATGGAGGAGATGACCCTGGCAGGTGACCCCGACGACCTGGCCGAGCTCTTCCCCCTGTCCGAACGAGCGCGCCCGCTGCCACCGCCCGCCGATCGCACGGCGCGGGTCCTCGACCGCTACCAGGCGGAACGGGCGCTGGTGCGGTCGCATGGGATCACGATCGGCCGGGCCCGTCTGGCCTTCCGTGCCGAGGGCTGCACACGCTGCGGCATGTGCATGACGGGCTGCCCCTATGGGCTGATCTACTCGAGCTCGCATACCTTCGATCGGCTCCGAGCTGAGAAGCGCATCGACTATCGGTCTGGCCTGCTCGCCGTCCGTCTCGAGGAGGTCAACGGCGTGCCCCGGGTGCTGGTGCGCCATCCGGGAACCGGGCGCGCGGAGTGGCTGGTTGCCGACCGGGTCTTCGTCGCGTGTGGGGGCATCGGCACGACGCGCCTCGTGCTCGGCTCGCTGGGCCGTTACGACCAGGCTGTCCACCTGCAGGAGTCGGTACAGTTCGTAGTCCCGGCGGTGTCGAGGAGGCCCGTTCGCGATCCCCGTACCACCCGCAACTTCACCTTGAACCAATTTAACCTGCTCTACGACGCCACGGGCGAGGGAGTGGACCTCTGTCAGGTCCACTTCTACGAGTACAACCCCGCTCTGTTGGCGGCGTTGCCGGCGCTGCTCCAGCTCAGGAGCGCCAGGCCGCTGATCGGTGCGCTCTTGCGCCGGATCTCGGTCGGGCTGGGCTACGTGCCCGGATGGGCCGCGCCCCGGGTCGACGTGGTGGCCCGCCGGTCCGCGGCAGGGATGGATCGGCTTCCCGCGCTCGAAATAGGCCGCCAGGGGTCCGACCGGTGGCCGCCGATGTTGCGCGACCTGGTGGGCGCCATGCTCCGCGTGGCACCTGCTCTCGACCTCTGGCCCGTGGTGCCGATGATCTCGCTGTCAGCGGCCGCCAAGAGCTACCACTTTGGGGCCAGCTTCCCGCACGACCGGGCCCGCACGGGAACTCTTACCGATCGCATCGGGCGACTTGCGGCCTGGGACAACATCCATCTGGTCGACGCGTCGGTCTTCCCGGTCGTGCCTGCCACGACCTTCACCCTGACCATCATGGCGAACGCGCACCGCATCGTCAGCGAGGCGCTGGGGATCACCCGGTGACGGCCCGGGGCGCCGAGGGCACCCCCGGGGCGCGGGTTGCGTCACCCATGGTGGCCATCACCGGCGCGAGCGGGTACCTCGGGTCGGTGCTCGTCGGGGCGTTCGGCGCCGCCGGCTATGCGGTGCGACGCCTGGTTCGTGCCCCGGCTGCGGGAAGCTCAGATCACTTCTTCGACCTGTCTACGGGCGAGGCCGTCGGCGGGCTCGATGGCGTCGACGTCCTTGTGCACTGTGCCTATGACATGACCCTGACCAGACGGGCCGACATCTGGCGAGTCAACGTGTTCGACAGCGTGGCATTGCTCGACCGGGCACTGGCCGCCGGGGTGCCCCGCACCCTTGTGGTGTCGTCGATGTCGGCGTACAGAGGGACGAAGCAGTTGTACGGCCGCTCAAAACTTGCAGTCGAAGTGGAGGCCCGGGCTCGGGAGATGTACGTGGTCCGTCCGGGTCTGGTCTACGGGCCTGGTTGGGGCGGCATGGCCGGAACATTGCGCCGTCTGGGCACCATGCCCATCCTGCCTGACTTCGGGAGTACGGCGCGCCAGTTCACCGTTTCGGAAGACGACTTCGCGTCCGCCATGGTGGCATTGGCAGAGGCAACGGACCTTCCTACAGTGCCGGTCGGCATCGCGCATCCCGACCCGGTCGGTTTTCGGCGGCTCCTCGCCGCCTTCGCGGCCGGCACTGCCCGACCAAAGCCGCACTTCGTCCCCGTTCCTCCGATGGCCGTCTACAGGGCGCTCCAAATGTTCGAGCTGCTCCCGGTCACGCTGCCGGTCCGGGCTGACTCACTGCTCGGACTGGTTCGCCCGGCGCCGGAGGTGCCCAATCCCGAGATCCTGGCCGGGCTCGGCGTGGCCCCGCGCCCGTTCGCCGTCGAGCCGGGCGAGGACGTCGAGGGTTCCGTCGGCGCCCGGGTGGTGCGACGCGGGGACGGGTGCAATTGCCGACCAGGCGTAGCGCCCGCCTGTTCGCGACCAGCGCTACGTTTGTGCCCTCGGCGCCGACTCTGCCGGGGAGGTCGACCTGCTGTGCCCCTGCGGTCCGCGCCAAGTGGGATGCCCAGATCAATCGGCCGCCGTCGGTGACTTCCAGTCGCGACGGGATCGGACCGGCCGAGCCGAGCTGCACTTGCGCCACCAGCTGGCCGTCGGCCCCGCGGCCGAGTGCGAGCTCCGCCGCGGGCGTCCATTCCTTGAGCGACGCCACCGTAGTTACCGAGACCCCGACGCCGAGGAGTGCAACGCCGAGCACGGCGAGGAGCAGCTGTGGCCGCGAACGACGGATTTTTGGGAGCGTCGGTCGGCGGGACATTGCGACTCTGAGGCATGAAGGAGAGCGCCGCGTGGGCGAGCTGCACGGCGGCTGCGGCGACCTCGGGCGGGACGCGGGTGAGCCAAGGTGGATCTGGGATCTTCACGGCTGACCTCAGCTCCGCGCTGGCGTGTTCCGCCATGATAGGTATGCCTGTGCGGTCCTGAACTCGCGCTCGCCCCGGGTGTGCTCGGACCATGAAATTGCGCGTCGGGGTAAAAAAATTGTTCGGCCATGGAGAATCGGAGCGACTGGCGGAGATCCGGCGCCTCTTCACGACGTTCGGGTTCCTCATTGCTAAGCAGGGCGCCAGCACCCTGATCGGCGTGGCTCGTGGCCACGCACCTCTTCAGCGCCCGCGACGTCGGCCTCGCCGCGGCCTCCGCGTCCACCGGGTTGCTCCTGGCCGCGGTTGGTGCTGTCGGGATCCCGCTTCTCCTCCTGGCGGAGATCGAGGCGATCGACCCGGAGGAGCGGCAGGTCATGTTCACCACCGGCATGGCGATCACCGGCGGGATCGTGCTGGTCCTGGCGATCGGCACGATGGCGCTGTCCCCCCACCTCGGCAAAAGCTTGAGCGTGATCGGTAGCGACCCGGTCACCGCGCACTTGTTCGTGGTGGGTTCCGTGGCGACGATGTGGGCGCTGACCGTCGACGACACAGCGATCGGTCTCCACCGCGGCGAGTCCTAGAGGTCGCCCGATCCGTGGTGGTCGTGCTCGGCGGCAGGGCAGTCATCTGGGGAGGGGGGAGTGGACGCTCCGTTCGTAGACACGTTCGAGATCAGCGGCCACGCGTGAAGCGGTGAATGCCTGAACCCGGGACACCCCTGCACGGCCGTAGGAAGCGGCCAGCTCGGAGTCGTTCGCCAGTTGTTTGATGGCCTCAGCCAGTTCCGGCGCGTTCCCCGGACTGACCAATCGACCGGTGACCCCATCGTGGACCATGTCGGTGATCCCACCGGCCCGTGATCCCACAACCGGGCGGGCCGCAGCCATGGCCTCGAGGACGACCGTGGGACATGGGTCGTTCCAGACGGAGGGCACGACGACGAGACGGGCCGCCCGCATGGCGCTCATGACGACGTCGTGGGGCTGGGGGCCAATGAGCTCCACCCCGGGTGGAATGTGTAGGTCTTGTCCCGGGACGTGCCTCCCCATCATCTGAAGGCGAAGGGACCCCGGAAGGAGCTGAAAGGCATCGGCGAGCACCTGCACGCCCTTGTCGACCAAGAGGGTGCCGACGAAGAGGATCGGGCCGTCCGGACGAGGAGGTGCGGTTGCATCAACAAGGGAATCGGGGATGAAGTTGGGAATGACGAAGGAACGCTCGTCGTCCATGTCGAGGGCATTGTGATGAGCGACGGCCGAGCTCACCGCCACAAAAGCAGTGATTGTCTGTTGGCGAGCACGGCGCCCGACGTTATTGGCCCCGACAGTGACCGGGCCGACCAGTGGTCCATAGTGTGATGCGGCGCAGCGGATGCAACGACCCAAGCTAGGACCCGGGCAGATTGCGCCCCGCGACATGAGCCGCTTCTGGGCGCAGACGTGGCTGTAGTCGTGGAGCGTGAGGACGATGGGCACTCGGGCCTGTCGTGCGGGCCGCAGGGCAGAACTGACGATCCAATCGTGGGCATGGACGACATCGAATCGCTCACTGGCCAAGGCGCCGCCGATGGCCTTCGACATCGCCGGATCGGCTATCGGCATAGCATGAGGATGATCACGGTCTGAATACAGCCACGGCAGCCGATGGGATGTTGGGTGAACGTAGTGAACCTGGACGTCCCGATCGAGGACGGTACGTTCTTCGGACGATGCTGTAGCAGACGTGATGATCTCGACGTGATGACCCCGATCGGTCAGAACGTGTGTCAGATTCCGGACATGGATCTCCACCCCCCCGATAAATGGTGGGTAGAACTGCGTCAGCATCAGGATGCGCACAGAGGGGTCCGTTCGTACGTAGCCAGAAGCTGGTCGACACAATCGTCCCAGCTACTGAGGAGGGAGGGGTTAGGCTGCGCCTTGCGCTTCCGCCCGTAGCACAGAGCCGTCGTGATGTCTTGTGGTGAGGCACCGAGAGGGACTGTGCTCACCAGAGGGATCGGCGAGAGTTCGCTTGCTATGGAGAAGTCGAGAGTGGTCGGCCCTGAGCGAGGCGCACACCACCGCTCGTGATCTTCGTGGATCGCCTCGCCCATCCGCCCGCTCACCTTCATCCCTGGGACGATACCCGCATGCTCCGGTGTCGCACGACCAGAAGAATGCCACGGTCCCCCAGGGCGTCCGCCAAGTGTCGAACATGCTGCTCCTGCCCACCCGCGATTGGGGCTAGAACTGCGACACCATCAGCACTCGCACGATGGGACCCACCCTATGCCGCTGCTATCGTTGCGCTGCATGTCTTGTGCGGGCGCGGACACGACCGGATATCCGGAACTCTAGGGCGGATCGGCATGAGGTTCGGTGATTCGCGCATTCTCTTCTATCACCGGATTGCTGAAGGTGTCGACGATCCCTTCAAACTCTGCGTGACCCCAGCCAGATTTGCTGCGCATCTCGACGAGATCGGTCGGTACGGTGAGCCCTCGACGCTCGCCGAACTGCGTGTTCCGTCGCTCCGGCCTCGGATTGTCGTGACCTTCGATGATGGGTATGCCGACAATCTGATCAACGCGGTGCCGATTGCGGAAGCAAAGGGAGTTCCAATTGCCGTCTACGTGACCAGCGGTGTAATTGGCAGCCACAGCGGGTTCTGGTGGGATCGCCTGGGCACGCTCCTACGTTCGCGTCCAAGTGCAATCAGTGAGATCACTCTGCCGGCAGGTGAAGGAATCGTCCGCATCGGACTCGGTTCGTCTCGTAGAAGGGATCTCCAGTCGGTGCGTCGCTACCTACTACCGCTTCCGGTGGCGGAGATCCACCGTGTCCTCGACGACGTCTCGGAGCAGTGGGGGATTTCTGCTGCGCCGCCCCCTGATGCTCGACCGCTGACGCTCTCCGAGTTCGTCCAGTTGGCGGCCTCCAACGTGGTGACGATCGGTGACCACACCCTCGACCACGTGCGGCTTCGGGGTCTTGAAGCAGTAGATCAGCAGCGGACGATCTCCTCCTCGAAGGAGCAGTTGGAGCAGTTGAGCGGTCAGGTGGTCTCACACTTCGCCTACCCCTTCGGGGGCAAGGATGCCTTCGACGACCGCTCAGTCGACGCTGTGCGCGCAGCCGGCTTCGAAACGGCATGCACCACCATCGAGGGCAACGCCAGCTCCAGGTCGGATCCGTTCCGCCTCCCGCGCCGCAAGGTGAAGAACTGGAGTCGACTTCGTTTCAAGGCGGCCCTGGAGCGCTGGAAACTGTTCCCCGGTGACTGATCCCCGGCCTCTCTGCAAAGAAGAATGAGCCCGGTTCGCGTCGCCATGGTCAGTTCTCTGTACACGCCCTACGTGGGTGGAGTCGAGACTCACGTCCACGAGGTCGCGCGGAGGATCGCCGCAAAAGGACTCGACCTCACCGTGCTCACCACCGACCTCACGGGCCAGCTTCCACCGGTGGAACACGAGGGACTGCTGACCGTGCGACGGTATCCTGCGTGGCCTAGGAGAGCTGATCTCTACATCTCGCCTGCGCTGGTCCGGCAGGTCAGGGAGGGAGGCTACGACCTCGTCCATGTACAAGGTGTGAACAACTTCCTGCCCCCCATGGCACTCAGGGCCGCCCAACGGTCGGGGGTTCCCACGGTGGCTACGTTCCACGGTGGTGGCCACGCCAGCCGTGTGAGA
The DNA here is from genome assembly GCA_963741995.1 of uncultured Acidimicrobiaceae bacterium. Taxonomy (GTDB): domain Bacteria; phylum Actinomycetota; class Acidimicrobiia; order Acidimicrobiales; family RAAP-2; genus Bog-473. The sequence goes on along the minus strand of CAVUKI010000007.1, from coordinate 301,078 downwards.
AAGATGATCAGGCCGATGCAGTGGCAGATCGTACGTCCTCTGCTTCGCCGGACGAAGGGGTTGGTCGCGGTGTGTCACTTCGAGGTTGAGACATGGGCAGAACGACTCAGGATCCAACCGGAGAGAATCCGGCTTATCCGCAACGGAGCAGAGCCCCTCCCGGTGGGCGAGTCGCCACCCGAGGTCTCGGGCTCGCCCCTCGTCTGCTCTGTCGGCCGGCTGGATCGGTTGAAGGGCCATCAACGAGTGATCGCGGCGATGCCGGCCCTGCTCGATCTCGAGCCAGATGCCCACCTGGCCGTAGTAGGTCGGGGTAGTTTCGAGCACGACCTTCGTCGGCTGGCCGCACGCCTAGAGGTCGACCATGCGGTGACCTTCACTTCGTTCGACGCCACGCAGCGGGAGGCGCTCGGTGCGCTCGTACGATCCAGCGACGTCGTCGTCCTGATGAGCGACTTCGAGGCACACCCCGTCGCCGTGATGGAGGCGGTCGCCCTCGGCAGGAAGGTGGTCGTGGCCGACACCTCCGGGCTGTCGGAGTTGGCCACCGAAGGCCTCGCCACGGCAGTGCCGGTGGACGCTTCCCCCCAGGTTCTGGCCGGAGTTCTCGCCCGCGTGGCGCGCGGTCCTGACCCCATTGTTCCGGCCCTGCCGACGTGGGACGACTGCGCTGAAGAAATCCTCGGGCTGTACGGGGAGATCCTTTCGCCCGCCAGTAGGGGCTGACTTGGTTGAGGGTGGCCGCCCTCGTAGACTTCGGGTCAGGCGGTCAGTCTCCGCGCGGTCTGCCGGGCGGTTGGTTGAGAAGGGAGGGCAGCGATATGTCGACGACCCGGTGCTTCGCCGTCCCTGAGCGCCCGCAGCGCGCCAATGATGGTCTGACGGTGTCGGCGGTCATCTGCGCCTACACCGAGGAGCGCTGGCCCCTCCTGGTGCGGTCGGTCGCATCGGTGCTGCAGCAGGAGCGCCGGCCTCTCGAGGTGATCGTATGCGTCGACCACAACGACGCTCTTCTCGAACGGTGCCGGCGCCAGTGGGCCCATGGGCCGGGCGACGGGCCGGTGCCCGTGGTCGTGATCGCCAGCAAGTACGACGGCCACCAAGGTTCGTCGCGGAACTCCGCGCTCGAGATCGCAGATGGTGACATCGTGGCCTTCCTGGACGATGACGCCCGAGCCGAGCCCGACTGGCTGGCTCGGCTCTTGGCGCCCTACGAAGATGCGCGCGTTGTGGCGGTGGGGGGCGCGCCGCTGCCGGAGTTCGAGGGGAAGCGTCCCGGTTGGTTCCCATTTGAATTCGACTGGGTGTTCGGGTGCGCGTACCCCGGTCTTGCCGAGAGTCGCGCAATCCCGGCCAGGCTCATCGGGGCGAACATGTCGGCGCGGCACAAGGCCCTTGTCTCGATCGGCGGCTTCCACCGCGACCATCACGAAGACTTGGACATGTGTCATCGCCTCGTGCACATGTACCCAGCCGCTCTGATCGTGTACGAACCGGCGGCGCTGGTGCGTCACCACGTGCCCGAGGCGCGCACGACGTGGAGCTACTTCTGGAGGAGGTGCTACTTCGTCAACAAGTGGAAGGTCGAGGCGTTCCACCAGATGGAAGAGGCGGCCAGCATGTCGGCGGACATCGGTTTCGTCAGCCGGGCGCTGACCCGCGGCGTGCCGCGTGGGCTGGGACAGGCGCTTCGGGGAGACCTTTGGGGCGCGGCCAGGGCCGCCGCGATCGTGGTCGGGATCGCCCTGGCCGGCGTCGGCAATCTGGCAGGGCAAGGAGTCCTGCTATTGGGTCGGGGGCGTAGTCGGCGCCGGGCTCGAGATGTCGAAGGAAGTTGGCGACGAGACACGAGTGAGGGAAGGCGTTCTTGAGACATGCAACACCTTTTTGGCCCACAGGCGATTCGGTTGCGCGGGCGTGCCTCGCCGACGATGGTTCCCAGTGACACCTGCTGCATGGACACGAATGTGGCACGCACGGATCGGTCCGGATCGCAAACCCTCGGGCAGGTCACGGTGAGCCGGCCTGTAGGTGGCATCTCGGGGGCCACACTACAGTGATAGGGAGTGAGCCGGGCGGGGAGGATCTCGGCCCGTCGTCCAGGGCGCAGTTTCGGTGATCGGCCTTGCCTACTGTGCGGTCGTGACGCTGCCAACGGAACGACGGCACTGCGTATCTTGATCCCGGTGGGACCCGCCTACGTCATCAAGGACCACTACGTGTCGATCCGCCGAGCGCAGCACCGCATGACCCACGCCGCGAGCATCATGGCCATCGAGACTGCCGTAGAAGTCGCGGGGTCGGTGGTCGGCGGTGCGTTGTGGGGTCTGAATGCGATCTGTCTCGGTTGGGTGATTGGCGCATCCGGCGAGGCGCTGTTCCTACTCTCACCAGTGCTGCACGTTTTGCGTCGGATCCCCGCAATCGATTCCGATGCAGGCAATGGATCCGATTGAGCCCGTCAAACCGGCCATGACGACGCGGGCTCGGAAGAGACGCACATTCGACACCGTGCTCGGTCACCTGCCGCGCGGTGATCGACGTCCGACCGCACCCCCCGATCTCGATCCTGGTCTGCCGGTCCTTCTGGTCCGGGTCGGTCGTTACCCGATCCATCACGGCACGGTCGGGGTGATCCGCACACTGGGCCGTGCCGGTGTGCCCGTCTACGCCGTGACCGAGGAGGGCGTCACCCCCGCCTCGACCAGTCGGTTCCTCACGGGCCAGGTGAAGCTCACGTCCGGCGGGGAACTGGACCAGTCGGCACTGCTCGACCGCCTTGTCGAGGTGGTCGACGGGCTGCCGGCCAGACCGATGCTTGTCTGCACAGACGACGAGGCGGCTGTGCTCGTGGCCGAGGGAGCGGCTGCGTTGGCCGGTCGGGCGATCTTCTCCGCCGTCCCCCCAGAGCTGCCCCGCCAGCTCGCCAGCAAACGCGGGCTCCACGATATCTGCCTGCGCCACGGCGTGCCGACGCCCGCCACGTCGTCGGTGAGGACCGGCGACGATCTGGAGGCAACCCTGGCGAACATGACGCTCCCGGTCGTCGTCAAGCAGGCCGATTCATGGAGTCGACTGGCCCGTCCGGTCGTCGCGGGCGGCACCGTGGTGCGCACTGCTGAGGACGTGGGACGACTGCGGGCGGCGTTCGACCGTTGGCCGGAGGGCTCTGACGTCATCGTGCAGGAGTACCTGCCCGACGACGATGCGGAGGACTGGTTCGTCCACGGCTACTGCACGGCCTCGTCGCACGTCGCCCGGGTCTTCACCGGCCGCAAGTTCTGGTCGTGGCCCCCACGCACCGGCATGACCGCTTACGCCCGAACCGAGAGCAACGAAGAGCTCGAGCGCTTCATCCGCGACCTGTGCCGGCGTATCGGCTACCGCGGCATCTTCGACACGGACTGGCGATACGACCGAAGAACCGGCACCTACCACCTGCTCGACTTCAACCCCCGCATCGGGGCCCAATTCCGCATGTTCGAAGATGATGGCGGTGTCGACGTCGTGCGGGCGATGCATCTCGACCTCTCCGGGCGCACGTGGAGCCCAGGGTGCCAGGTGGAGGGAGAGCGGTTTGCGGCGGAGAACCTGGCTCTGGCTGCGCGGCGATATTACCGTGACGACCCGAAGCCTCCCGAGATCCCAGGCGTGCCCACCCGTCTCAGGCTCGCCTGGTTCAGTCCGGATGACCTACGGCCCTTCTTCACCATGATCGTGCAGCAGCTGGCGGCGTTGGTCCGGATCGGGCTGAGGGCGCTGCGGTCCCGCTCTTCGGCCGCCCCGTAGGCGGGCGGTCACGCCGTCGGCCACCCGTGGACCGGCGAAGCTCGAGCCGCAGACGAAACGCAACATCGGGCCGAAGGTGGCTGCCGCTGCCAGTCCGCTGAAGAAGAGGCCCGGCACAGACGACTCGAAACCGCCCGTCAGCCGGGGCGATCCTTCCACTGTCGCGAGCGAGTTCGCGAGCTCTCCCGAGAGGAGGCCCAAGGAGTGCACGTCGACTCGGTAGCCCGTGGCGGCAATGACGTGATCCACGTCAATGTGTGAGCGCGTGCCGTCCTGGTCGACGAGGTCCAGCCGGACGCCGTCGGCGTGCGGGCCGGCGCCGATCACCTTGGTCTGCAGGCGGACGTCGATCCCCTCGAACCGGAGCCTCAGCCACCACGCGCCGAATGGACCGAGGATCCTCTGCACGCCGGCCAGCCGGACGCGATCGGGGAGATGTCGGTAGGTCCCCGCGTAGCGCGTGACGAGCAATTGCGTCCAGCCGTCGCCGAGCTGGGATGGAGGCGTGCGCAGCTTGTGAAGGAAACCCGGGTCGGCCGGGGGCGGAGGTCCACCCCAAACCACAACGGGTGATCGGACGAGGAGGTGCACCGCAGCACCGGCTTCGTGGAGCAGTACGGCGGTCTCGAGAGCCGATTGACCCCGTCCGATCACCGCGACGGTCTTGCCAGAGAATCCGGACAGATCGTGGTGATCGCTCGAGTGGCTGATGCGCCCGCGCGCCCATTCCCCCTCTTGTGGCGCGGCCCGGAGCTCAGGCGGCACGTAGGCGAACGGCGCCGTGCCGACTGCGACTACGACCGTTGCCGACCTGATCCGCTCGCCGGAGGCGAGCTCGACCTCGAATCCGGACGCTGAGCGAGCGATGCCAGTGACCTGCTCGTGCTCGAGCTCGGGCACCTCCTTCTCTTGGAACCACGTGCCGTACTCGATGAATTCGGCAACCGGGATCGGGGTCTCGCCGCCGTCCTTGTCGTAGGGCTCAACGCCGGCGTCTGCGCACCAGGCGCCTATACCCGTCTTCGTATTCGGCGACCCGATGCTCGAATCCCGAGCCGTCGACTTGAGGAACATGCCGATTGGCATGTGGTCGAACCACCCGCTCATCGGGGTGCCGAATGAGCGGTGTTCGATACCCTTTTCCTTCAGATGCGCTGCGGCAGCCAGACCATACGGGCCGGCCCCGATGATCACAGCGCCCACTTCCTGGCTTGATGGCATGAAAGAACTATATGCGGACCGTTCGGGTCGGAAATGCGTCCGACGTCGCCACGTCAGAGCTCGCGACCACCGATAAGGGCTGAGCGCTGCTGGCCCGCTGGGAGGATCATCCCAGAAAGGGCTTCCGGCTCCGGTTTCCGGAACCTGCGCTGCCGCCGAGTTCTTGCCGGTCGAGCTTCCGGTTCGACTGGAGTCTCTCCCACGCGCCGGGCGAGTCGACCAGGCCTTCTCAGCTGTCTCTGAGTCCGGCTGATCTCCGCCGGAGTGCATCGCTCGGTCAGGACTCGTGAAATCCCCGCGTGGAGGGCTCCCGACCCGGTCGAGGTCTCGGGCCGGAGGGAGGAAGCGGCGAGCGAGCCAGCCGCCCCGTCAGCCGTCGACCCGACGCAGCGTATGACCATCCGACACAAGCAGCACGCGTGAGCCTTTGTGGAGCAAGCTGGCGGGAAGATCGACGCTCTGTGCCGCTGAGGTCGGTGCGAGGCTGGAACGCCAGATCGCCCTGCCACCGCTTCTGATCTCGAGCCGAGCGGCGACGGGACCAGCCGAGCCGAGTTGCACGTTAGCGACGGAATCGCCGGTAGCGCTCGTGGAAATGGATAGTTGGGCGGGAGGTGTCCAGTCCGGGAGCGCAGCAACTGTGGCTACGGTGGCGCCCACGGCGAACAGCACTAACCCGACGCAGCCGAGAACCACTTGGGAACGCGGACGACGACCCCTGCTCGGAGCAGGGTTGGTGGGAGACACCGGGTCTGGTTGGCCAGGGATGGACCGTGACTCCATGCTGGCGGTCGAGAGCAGTCCGTCCGAGCCCGCTACTGACCCCATGGTCTCCAAGAAGCCGATGATGTCGTCGAAGGACCCGGCCTCTGTGGCCAGATCGGCCAGGTTCTCTAGACGGTCGTCTGCCTCGCGGGTGTGCTGGCCCACTAGATCGCCCTGGTACCCGGTGCGCATGGCCACCAGCTGGACGAAGTCAGCCGGGTTCGCAGTGTGTACCAACGGGCGCAGCTGACCCAGTGTCTTGGACAGCTGTTGCGCGCCCAGCAGAGCCTTGCCGGTGAGCCCGGCATCGGCGGCGTGGTCGATGGCGACGCCGAAGGCGAAGTTGTTTTCCTCGGCCCAGGCGCTCAAGAGGGAGACCGATCTGTGGCCGATGTCCCGCTCGGGGACGTTGACGATGCGTCGGGCCGAATCCTCGTCGTCGGGGTTGGCCAGCACGCGGAGGTAGGCCAGGACGTCCTTGATCTCCCGGCGGTCGTAGAACTCGGCCCCGAGCACCACGATGTCGGGGAGGTCGCTGACCTCTATGTGCGGCTCCAATGGGACCGCCCGCCCGTTGGTGCGGCGGAAACCCGACCAGTCGCGCTCGGTGCCCTTTTCCGGGCGCAAGCTCAGGGCGAACAGCACGAGCAGGACGACAACGGCGACGGTTTCGGGCGCGACGGGCGTCAGGCGGATGAGGAATGCGCCGAAGATTCCGATCACGAGTGCGCCCACCACCCCGCAGACCACCAGATGCTCAACGTCGTCTTGGACCGTCCCCCAACGGCGGCGCAGCCTAAGCAACCACGACACCGCAACCAGTGCGGCCAAGAGGAAGATGTACACGTCAAATCCGGTCCCCCCCACCGGGGGCCCCGCCGGCGCAGCGGTGGGGGGCCGGTGGGCTAGTAACCCGGTCGTGTCGTACACCTTGATCGAACCGTTGTCGTAGATGCGCTTGATGTGCGGATACGAGTTGAATTTGTCGAGTTCGGCCAGGGTGAGACGCTGTCGTCGGTTCGCCCGCAGCGATATAGACCCCGTACAGCGGGGGCCCCTGGGCGAGGCGGTCGTCCACAACGATGTAGCTGATGTCGTCCTTGCGGATGATATGGATGTCAAACGGGCTTAGCGAATGGTCGAAGAAGAGCGTTTCCGGATTGATTTCTCCGTCTCCGGACCTAGCCGGCGTGACGCCTCCGATCGCGTTGAGCAGCACGCCGTTGTCCTCGTCGACAGCAACGTGAGAGCCTGCCGGGAGATGGGTGTCGGCCCAATGCGCCATGGCCAGCGAGGGGGAGCCGTATGACAGGTTATCTGCGCCTACGACGTAGGGCCCGGGCAAGAGACTCACAACCGGACCAAAGCCGAGCATCAGGCTGCCCACAAAGATGACTGTTGCTACACCGATCGTGGCGACCCGCTCGATCTTCGGACGGTGCCGTGAGATCCTTCTCGCCAGCCACGCGGCAATGACCAATGCGACGCCGAAGAAGATGAACGTGGTGGCGCGATCAGCCACCGCCTTACTCGCCGTCGAGACGTCGGCGAGCACCGAGATCGGAAAGATCGCTGCGATGGCGGCCGGAAAATAGCGGAGTGCTCCACCACGAACACTCCGCCTGAAGATCACGCTGTAGAGCGAGGGAACCAGGAGCACGCACCAACCGACCGCGGCCACCAGAATCAAGGCGATCGCCCAGTCGGGGGAAACGCCTGCGCCGCTCTGGAAGAGCACTCGGTTCCCATGACCGCTGCCCAAAGCCTGGCTGATTTCTGTGGCCGCGGCCGAAAAGGCAGGACCCAAATACGGGGCAAGAAGACGACTGACGTACGCGGTCCAAGCACCGCCGACGAGTAGGCCGACCGCGGCCGCGATGCCGACGATACCGGCCTGGGTCTTCCTCCTCTTGATGAGGTCATCGTCGGACACCGATAAGGATGGGACCGTCGCCCGATCCTCTGATTCCAAGGGTGGCTCTGCCGCGAGCCGCGCCGAGGGCGCGGCGAAGAGACCGTGCGCAGGCCCAAGCGTGGGGCGACGGAAGGGGTGGGACGTGAGGTACAGCGCTGCGGACCCCACGACCAGGAAGCCGACAGTGAACCAGCCGGTGACATGGTGGCTGAAGATCACCGCCACGACGCACCCGAGCGCGAGCGCGAATAATCTCCCGATCTTGGGTCGATCGGCATCGATCGAGACGAAGAGGAGATAGACCACCGCCACCGCGAAGGCGAGAGCGAGCGTCTCATAGGCGTACTGGGCATCGAATCCGTAGAACTGTGGACTGGCTGCGTAGACAAGCACGCCGATGCCGCCCGCACGCGACGAGTGGCAGGCACGCTCGACGACGAGGAAGACGACCAGCACGAGCACGACACGGACGGCAGCGAGCACGATCAGCTCATCGACTACCAATGGGAGACCGGTGAGCCATCTGGTGGCGGCGGTGGCCAATTCGAGCCCGGGGTAATAGGGGCTCACCGGGAGGATGGCGTTTTTGGGGAAGAGGGTATGGCTGTCGAGTAGTTGTACGAGGGTTCCAACGTGGATCAGCTCGTCGAAGTTGTCCAATTGCAGCGGCTGGTGCATGACATACGAGGCAAGGAGTCCGAGGCCGAGAGCGAGTGAGACCAGGACCCGCTCTCTTCGTCCGGCATGCGCACTCGTGAGGCGCCATGCACACGCCCCGAAAAGGAGGGAAAGAGCGCAGAGGAAGAGCGGGAGTGCCGGCGACTTATGTCCAGCGCGAGCGAGGGCGTCGGCTGCCCCCTGCACCAGCAAGCCAGTTCCGACTAACGCGAGCACGACACCGAGGCGTGACCGGGCCCTCGGAGGGGTCATGGGCCTAATCGCACTCTTCGGGGTCGGTGACTGACGCGTGATCTCGCGCGCGTCCATGAGGGTGGCGGCTGTGATCCCCGGCGGATCCTCGAGACTAGGCACAGTTCGCGGTGATTTTGGTGGCCCTGGCACATTGCCTCTCATTATGTGAGCCCGTTCCGGAGCCAGCATCCGAGTCCAGGTTCTTGCCGACCAGTCGCCCCGCCTCGACACCCCTGTGGCTCGCCAAGTATGACATGGGCGCCGTGGCTCTGCGGTCGCGGGTCGGTGTCAATCGCCCGACAGTGAGCATCTGGCGCCGGCCTCTTCGAGTCCAGTCCAGCCGAGACCTGGCATGGACCAAAGCCGCCCGGGTGCGACCGAAATGGGTTGCCGAGGTTGGGCTGCCCCGCCCAGGCTGGGCCCGCACTGCCAGGCTGGGAATCCGCGGTGATCGTGGGGATCACGGGAGACGACGACGCCTCCAGCCTGCAAATGGAACTTGCATCTTAGGTCCGGAGCCCCCTGCCGCGGCCGAATTTGTGGTGATGAGATCTGTCCTGCGCCAGAGCCAGTACCGATTGCTACCTCCATCAATGTGGCGTACGTCCTCGGCCTCGTCGAGACCTTCCGCAGGGAGCCGCGGTCTTCGCACATCACGCTTGCGGGTGCACGCAGCACCGGCCCCCCGGATGCTCCACGTATTGATCGAAGGTTGTGAATTGGCTCAGCGCGTTTCCCTCTCCGAACCCGGGGTCCGAAAGAATCTGACCGTAGAGGCTGAGGATCTCGTCAACGCAGTCGTCCCAGGTCGGAAGATTCGGGACAACGGGATCAGGACGGCGCGCTACCTCAGCCAACACCTCGGCCAGGGCGCGCAGTGGAGCGTCCACCGGCACGGCGACGGCGAGACCCTGGACCGCCAGCTCCGACAGTCCAGAAGTGTCGGCCAAAACCACCTTTCGCCCCAGGGCGACAGCCTGCATCACGGCGACGGGGTGTGCCTCGAAGTCGCTCATCAGAGCGACGACTTCGCTGGATTTGACGAGCGCACCGAGCGCCTCCCGCTGCGTGGCGTCGAACGAAGTGAAGGTCACCGCATGGTCGACCTCTAGTCGTGCGGCCAGGCGACGAAGGTCGTGCTCGAAACTACCCCGACCTACTACGGCCAGGTGGGCATCTGGCTCGAGATCGAGCAGGGCCGGCATCGCCGCGATCACTCGTTGATGGCCCTTTAACCGATCGAGTCGGCCGACAGAGCAGATGAGGGGCGATCCAGTGATCTCCGCTGGCGACGCAGCTCGCCCGCCGTTCTTTCGGCAATTGTGGCTACGTTGTGCACGGAGGACCTGGGCCCGACTGCCACGGGAACACCCGTTCGCGATGGGCGTCCATCACGGTGTAGTTTCTGCGGTTCGGATATGTGAACGGCAGCGCGCCTGCGTTTGAGGATCGCTGGTAGCGGCGCAAGGGCGGAACCTCGATGATAAATTGGAAGCACAGGCCGTTCATGGGGTCGTATGGTGGCGGCGAATCGCACCATATGGCGGAGCTGCGACGACTTCTCACCACTTTCGGGTATCTCGTCGCCAACCAGGGCGCAGTTTCGGTGATCGGCCTTGCCTACTGGGCGGTCGTGACGCATCTCTTCGGTTCGAGGGAGGTTGGTCTCTCGGCCGCAGCGGCTTCGACGGCCTTACTCTTGGCGGCCTTTGGCGGACTCGGGATCCCGCTGCTCCTCCTTGCGGAAATCAATTCTGTCGATGCAACGGGACGGCGTGTTTTCTTCACGACCGGAACCGCAATCGCTTCATTCGTGGTCTTCATCATGGCCCTCGCGACCATCGACCTGTCCCCTTGGCTCGGCCAGAGCCTCCGAATAATCGGGGCAAATCCCTTTGCGGCAACCTTCTTCGTCGTCGGCTCAGTGGCGACCATGGCGGGCACCACTCTCGACCGCGCCGCGGTCGGACTGCACCGCGGTGCGGCACAACTCTGGCGAGGCAGCCTGAGCTCTATCTTGAAGCTCGTATTTGTTGGCGTCTTGGTCCTTGCTTCCACACGCACCAGTACCGGCCTGATCTTCGCCTGGGCAATGGCAAGTGTGGTCGCATTCTTCGTCTGTATGCCCATGCTCCGGCTGGAACACAGCCGTGCAGGAGAAGGAGCGCTGATTCACCGTGAAGCGCTCGTGCGTCGGTTGGGCAAACTCTCGCTCCAGCACCACGTCCTCAATCTCTCCGTAGTTTCGGTCACCTACTTCATTCCCTTGATGGCAACCCTCCTGGTCTCGCCGTCGGACGTCGCCTACTTCTCCGCCGCGTTTCTGCTTTCCTCAGCCCTGCTGGCCGTTCCGTACCTGCTGGCCCTCTCTCTGTTCGCTGAACGCTCGGGTGATCCCGGCCTCCTCCACCGCAACGTGCGGCGCACGTTTCCCCTGGGCCTTGTCTTCGTCGGGGGTATTATCCTGGTGGTGGAGGTTGCCGCCCCGTACGCGTTGCATCTCTTCGGGCCGGCCTATGCTGCCAACGGAACGACGGCCCTGCGTATCTTGATCCTGGTGGGACCCGCCTACGTCATCAAGGACCACTATGTGTCGATCCGTCGAGCGCAGCACCGCATGACCCACGCCGCGAGCGTCATGGCCATCGGGACTGCCGTAGAAGTCGCGGGATCGGCCGTTGGCGGCGCGTTGTGGGGTCTCAATGCGATCTGTCTAGGTTGGGTAATTGCGGCATCCGGCGTGGCGCTGTTCCTACTCGCACCGGTGCTGCAGGTTTTCCGTCGGATCCCCGCAATCGATTCCGATGCAGCGCAATGATTTCGGTGAAGCACGTCGAGACGGCCTTGTCGAAGCGAGCTCGGAAGAGACGCACATTCGACACCGTCCTTGGTCACCTGCCGCGTGGAGATCGCCGTCCGACCGCGCCTCCCGACCTTGACCCTGGTCTGCCGGTCCTTTTGGTCCGGGTCGTCGGAAATTCCCCGATCCAACACCACGTGGTCGGGGTGATCCGCACACTGGGCCGTGCCGGTGTACCCGTCTACGCCGTGACGGAGAAGGGGGTCACCCCCGCGTCGGTCAGTCGGTTCCTCACGGGCCAGGTAAAGCTCACGTCCGGCGGGGAACTGGACCAGTCGTCACTGCTGGACCGCCTTGTCGAGGTGGTCGACGGGCTGCCGGCCAGACCGATGCTCGTCTGCACAGACGACGAGGCGGCTGTGATGGTGGCCGAGGGAGCGCCTGCGTTGACCGGTCGGGCGATCCTGCCTGGCGTCCCCCCCGACTTGCCGCGCCAGCTCTCCAGCAAACGCGGGCTCTACGAGATCTGCCAGCGCTACGACGTGCCGACGCCCGCCACTTCGTCGGTGAGGACCGGCGACGCTCTGGAGGCAACCCTGGCGAACATGACGCTCCCGGTCGTCGTCAAGCAGGCCGATTCGTGGAGCCGGCTGACCCGCCCGGTCGTCGCAGGCAGCACGGTGTTGCGAAGCGCGGAGGACGTGGGACGACTGCGGGCTGCGTTCGACCGTTGGCCGGAGGGCTCTGACGTCATCGTGCAGGAGTACCTGCCCGACGACGATGCGGAGGACTGGTTCGTCCACGGCTATTGCACGACCTCGTCGAGCGTCGCCCGGGTCTTCACCGGCCGCAAGTTCTGGTCGTGGCCCCCACGCACCGGCATGACCGCCTACGCCCGAACCGAGAGCAACGAAGAGCTCGAGCACTTCATGCGCGACCTGTGCCGGCGCATCGGCTACCGCGGCATCTTCGACACAGACTGGCGATACGACCGACGAACCGGCACCTATCACCTGCTCGACTTCAACCCCCGCGTCGGGGGCCAATTCCGCATTTTCGAGGATGATGGCGGCGTGGACGTCGTGCGGGCGATGCACCTCGACCTCTCAGGACGCACGGTGGGCCCGGGACGCCAAGTCGAGGGCGAGCGGTTTCTGTCGGAGAACCTTGGTCTGGCCGCCCGCCGGTATTACCGTCACGACCCGAAGCCTCCCGAGATCCCAGGCGCGCCTACCCGCCTCAGGCTCGCCTGGTTCAGCCCGGATGACCTACGGCCCTTCCTCGCCATGATCGTGCTGCAGGTGGCGGCCTCGGTCCGGCACCGGCTGAGGACGCTCCGGTTCCGTCGTTCGGCCACCCGGTAGACATGCAGTCATGCCGTCGGTCACCCGTGGACGGCGAATCCCGAACCGCGGATGCAACGCGGCATCGGGCCGATGGTGGATGCGAATCACGACCCGGTGGGGCACTCGCTGTCCGAGGACCGGGCCATCGCTAGCGGGCCGGGAGGTTGCGGTTGTTCGATGGTGAGTCGGCCCATGGGCGGGATTCGATGAGGGGCGCGGCTACGACCAGCGAGCAGACGCCATCAACGACCTATGGCTCTACTGCCCTTCAGTGCGAGGCGGTTGCCCACGGTTGCCGTCAGGTGTGGGGAATCGGAAACTGGACGTATCCCAGAGGCGCGGGACTCGTCCGAATCCTCCCTGGATTCCCGATCACCAGAGCCCCGGGTGGCACGTCGAAGTTCACGAACGCCCCGGGTGCGATCACCGCCCCACTTCCAATGGTAATCCCGCCCATGACAACGGCGTTCTGTCCCACCCATACGCCTTCCTCGAGGCACGGTGTTCCGGCACGGTTTCCGGCGTTTATCTTGCCTATCGACACACCTTTGTGAATATTACAGTTCGGGCCAATTTTAGCCTCGCTCGAGACGACGATTCCTCCGAAATACCCAATGTAGAAGCCTGGTGCAATCTCGGTCGAGCTGGGAATGGTTATGCCGTACTTCGTTGCAGCTCGCTCGAGAAGCAACGCCCAGACCGGCCAACATACAGAGTTACGCCGTACCCTTTGTGCAAAACGGAACCAGGCAAGATACCGAAAACCTCGATCGCGTAGCCAAATCCTCAGCATGCTGCTGTAGTCCGAACTACCTGCGTAGCGATAGAGATCTGCGCGGATAACCGTTATCGCAGACGGTACGGACTCATGATTGGCTTCTCGCCAGTGCTTCATGTTTACCTGAGGCACGCGATCGCGAGACTTGGAAATCGAAACGGACTATCCGTCTTTAGAACCTGACCTTCAACCCGTGCGCATGCGACGTTACGCAGTGATCGTGTGGAGGGAGTCGCAGCCGAAGAAATACCGAGGACAGGCCTTGTTCGGCCGCGCAACCACACCTCTGGCGCCGCGCAACGTTCGTGGGTTCCATCGCGAGAGTGACCTGGCCTGGTTGGGCTAAGGAGCGATGACCAACGAGAACGCCGATTCGAACTGGGTGGGACACCGCTCACTGCACATTGCAATAGGGGAGTCATAGGGAGCAGGGTTGAAGTTAGACGCGGTTACGCGTCTTGTACAGGGCCTCTCATGTCCGTGGCTCAAGCATGTAGTGCAACGAGACCCGCGTTGCCGGGAGGCGTGAACGACACGTGCCCTGCTCGCTGCGTCGCTTTTTCCCGCACACTTTCGGGTAACGGACGCTGTTCGCACAAGCCGCCATGCCCGATGGTATCCGGTCATATAATTCAGGATCCTGAATCCGCGAACGCCACGGGGATGAGGCGGAAACTCGAGCGCGGCTGCCGTCGCGGTCTCCTTCGCGATCAGAAGCGCGGTTATGAACCGTTGAGCCAGTGTTCCGAAGAACGCTGTCCTGGGATCGTTGTGGGGGATGGAGCCAAACGGCCCCTCTGCGTCCCGGATCGACGATTGATAGACCCCGGACCGGTGGGGCAACTGGCGAATCGGGGGAGCGATCCACTGACCTTCCCGATCTCGTTCAGACCCAGCGGTGCCTGGCCGACGCCGAGGGTTGCCACTGCGGTCCGCACTGGCCGCAAGATAGCGCTTGGACTGAGCGACATGACGTGCTTACGGTGCGACGGTAAGTAATTCACCCGAACGCCCGGCTGTATCGACGTTCGGAATGTCACCACTTTGAGACGCCCTGCCCGCGAAAGGGGACGCACCACGGCCCAGTGCCGGACCCGAGGGGGAAGTGGAACAAGCGGGCCCGTCGGGTGCTGTTCCTGCTCGACGCTCGAGCTCGCTTTCCGGCCGGATCTCAGCGCGTGAAGCAGCAGAGAGGTGGGCCGAGGAGGCGAGCACACAATGTTGTCCGCATGTTGTTCTGATCTAAGTTCGAATTGCTCTAGCGCGACGCCGATCTTGGACGGCAGAATCGCGTTGGGCGGGACCGATCTACTGGCGGACGGTCCCGCCCGTTTATCGTCTGGGTTTCTCTTGCTGCGACGTCAACACTCTTTGGAACAGCGGTAGGTGTCGCCCTGTAGCCTTTCCCAGACTTCAACGGTGGCGGGAGCGAGGCATGAGGCTTAGTAGGGCGAGGGTTCAGAACTATCGCAGCGTCAAGGATTCTGGGTGGTTCGACATTGAGCATGACAAGACGATCCTCGTTGGTCCAAATGAAGCCGGGAAAACGGCGCTCCTGAGAGCCATAGAGCATGTTGCACCCGGCCCGCTTGTCAAGCCCTTCGATCCACTCCGTGACTATCCGCGCTCGGACTACTGGAGGATCCAGTCTGGAGAGATAGATCCGGCCAACGTCCCCGTGGTGACGACAGAATTCACATTGAGTCCCGACGACCAGGCAGCGATTGCAGAGATCTCGCCGAACTTCCCAGACGTAGGATTCTGCAGCCAGATCAACCTCGACAACGCGGCATCGAACTGGCTGATCAATGCGCCGCCGTTTCCGACCATTGGCGGTCTCAAGGACTCGCTGAGAGCCTTGGCTGCACATGTAGACAGCCGGATACCGCCTCGGACCCAAGGCGAGACCCGAGTTCTCGCGAGCGCATCGCCGACGCAGCGACTCAATGGCATGTTGAACGGCAGACCTGATCAACAGGTTGTGCGCTCCGATTTCGCCGAAGAGATAAACGAGTGGCTGGACACCAAGGTGGCGCCATTCGTCGACTGGGACCAGGCTTCTCAAACAGATCGACTGGCATCATTGCGTGCGGAGTTGGCTATTGAAGTAGCGAGAGAAGCAATCCTGGAGCGGCTTCATGAGCGGAGGCCGACCCTTGTGTATTTCTCGACCTACACGAGGGTCACTCCACTTTTGCATCTTCAACACCTCGCGGATGCGCTCGATGCGGAGGCGATTGACGAATCAGACCCGTACAACTTCGGAAACCGCTGTCTCCTGGACCTTCTGAATTTCTCCGCGCGCGAACTCTCTGAGATGGGTCGATCTCCGGACCCGGCGGCGGGCAACCAGGAGGCGTTCGAAACATATCGAGTGAAGCTCGATCAACGAGACGCAATCCTCAATTCGGCTTCGCTCCGACTCACGCAACAGATCCGCAAGGTGTGGGATCCCGAAGATACCGACGAGAGGGACTACACGCTCAGAATCTCAGCCGACCAGCAGTATCTGAAGGTGAGCGTGATGGATTCTATTGGTGCTTCCATAGAGCTGGATCAACGCTCGGAGGGGTTTCAATGGCTGGTGTCCTTCTTCGTCGTGTTCTTTGCACAGACGAAGGGAGATCTTCATGACGCAATTCTGCTGCTCGACGAACCCGGTTTGAGTTTGCACGGCTTGAAACAGCGTGCGTTTCGAATCACGCTCAACTCGCTCTCCAAAGAGAATCAACTTGCCTTCACGACTCACTCCCCATTTCTGGTGGGACCCGACGAGCTTGACCTGGTCCGAGTTGTGGAGATGGCGGGTCGTGAGGAAGGAACGAAGGTACATACCCATGAGTTGGTAACGAACCCTGCTTCGCTGCTGCCACTTCAAGAAGCGCTCGGCTATGACCTGGCACAGAACCTCTTCGCTCAACAACGAAGCCTCGTCTTGGAGGGACTCACCGACTACTGGTATCTAGGGGCGCTGTCCGGGCTTCTTGGTGTGGCGGGGTTGGCCGAACTGAGTGACCAGATCGCCTTCGTACCGGCGGGCAGTGCCGGGAAAGTTGTCTACTTTGCAACGATCCTGCACGCTCATCACCTTAAGGTTGCCGCCCTGCTTGATTCAGATGCCACTGGCGAGAATGCAGCTAGGCAAGACCTGCTTGTCCACAACCTGAGCCAAACGGGAATACTTCGCACAAAAGACTCCTACGTCGGGCCGGTTGCCGCGCCGGAGATTGAGGATCTTCTCAGGGACACGCTCATTGAGGTGGGAAGAACGGAGTGTGGGTGGGATGTCATGGCGCAGGCGTCGAGCCAGCCGACCCGGGCTATAGTGGACATCTTCAGGGCCGAGATCAAGTCCGATTTCTCGAAGTACCGGCTGGCGAAGGCCTTTCTTCGTTGGAGCCAAAGTCATACTTCCTCAGACCTCACTGATACTGAGCAACTGCAGTGGGCAACGCTGATCGGCGCGAT
The DNA here is from genome assembly GCA_963741995.1 of uncultured Acidimicrobiaceae bacterium. GTDB lineage: Bacteria > Actinomycetota > Acidimicrobiia > Acidimicrobiales > RAAP-2 > Bog-473. Next base: position 284,084 of record CAVUKI010000007.1, on the reverse strand, counting down.
TAACAGCGCTCTACGATGAGCGGAAGGGGTGGCTGAATCCGAGCCGCGGGCTTGCTTTCACGCTTCGCTTCGGTCCTCAAGCATCCATCCCTGTGCCTCAGTCATGTCGACAACAGGCTTGACCTGGCGGCGGCACGTCTGGGACAGGATTCTGGCGTCGCCGCAGCTTGTTTCGGGCTCGGGTCGATCTCGTGGTTGAACGGCCGACTTGGACTGAGCGACATGACGTGCTTACGGTGCGACGGTAAGTAATTCACCCGAACGCCCGGCTGTATCGACGTTCGGAATGTCACCACTTTGAGACGCCCTGCCCGCGAAAGGGGACGCACCACGGCCCAGTGCCGGACCCGAGGGGGATGTGGAACAAGCGGGCCCGTCGGGTGCTGTTCCTGCTCGACGCTCGAGCTCGCTTTCCGGCCGGATCTCAGCGCGTGAAGCAGCAGAGAGGTGGGCCGAGCAGGCGATCACACAATGTTGTCCGCATGTTGTTCTGATCTAAGTGCGAATTGCTCTCTCGCGACGCCGACCTTGGACGGGACCGATCTACTGGCGGACGGCCCCGCCCGTTTATCGTCTCCCTGACCGGATCAGTTGACGGTGAGCCGGCCTGTAGGCGGGATTCTGGAAAAACCCCGTCTCACCTGGGATAACTGATGCTTCATGGATCCTGACCTGATGACCAATGCCATCGGACGCCTTCCCTTTGTGGCCGGCGGATGGGTGTCGAAACGCTCCGTCCCGAGCAGTGCTCCGAGCGGGTCGAGGGCGGCGGCATGGACGTCGAGGTAGGTACGGCACCGGTCACACCCCGCACAGCTTCTACGACGGTCATGGTCATCCCCTCTGTTCACGGGGCACTGTCAGTTGACACTGCGCGGTCGGGCTGCTCCAATACCAGCCCGCACTACGAATCCAATGCCGGGCCGCACTACGAACGGAGACCGCTATGCACATTCGACGTGCCTTGTTCCTGAGGCCCGACAGCCTTCGACAGGCTCAACGGACTGTCTCTTCGGCGGTCCTGCTCCTGGGGGTCGTCGCCCTCGTCGCCCTCGTACCAACTGGGGCGGCCTCAGCTGATCCCAAGGTCGTGCCCCACTCCCCGGCGCCCTTCGCAGCCCACGACGTTGCCGGGTTTCCCGGGACCTCTACCACGGCACCCTTCAACGAGTGCCCGGCGATCGCCTACGACGCGAGCTGCGGGCTGCTCATCGCGGTCGGCAACAACGGCGACCAGGTGCTCCGGGACAACAACAACGAATCCGGCGTTGCGGCCACACCTGGCCAGCCGATGCCCTACGACCAGGCGAGCGACACGCTCGTCGGGATCGTGAACACGTCGAGCAAGCCCCTCTTTGCCATCCAGCTCAAGGGCTCGTCGACCGGGACCGGGATCTTCGGTTTCGACGGTGACGGCATCTGCACCTACTCGACCAACGGCTCCAACACGAACGGTTTTGACAGCGGTGATGGCGTTGGGCTCCCAGCGGGAGACTTGGGCGGCTACACGGGCGACTCGTACTGCACCGCCGCGCAGAGCGCCGGCGCTGCCAGTCCCTCGGGTTTCGACCCCAACGGCAGCGACTACCAGGGTCCCACCACCACCTTCTCCAACATCAGCGCCGACCTGACAACCGGTGTCGTCCACTTCGCCGGAGGCCTGAGCCCTGGACAATCGACGTACTTCTCCCTGGAGGCCCCCGATGTGGTGGGCGTCCAGTTCGGCTATTCGATGGTCGCCTCCGATGGTGGCATCTTCGCCTATGACACCCCGTTCTTCGGCTCCATGGGCGGCAAGCCACTCAACCAGCCCATCGTGGGCATCGCCGCCGACCCACGCACAGGTGGCTACTGGGAGGTGGCGTCCGACGGCGGCCTGTTTGCCTTCAACGCGCCGTTCTTCGGCTCAATGGGGGGCAAGCCCCTCAATGCGCCCGTCGTCGGCATGGTGGCCACGCCGGACGGCCTCGGCTACTGGGAGGTGGCGGCCGACGGCGGCATCTTCAACTTCGGTGACGCAAAGCTGTACGGCTCAATGGGCGGCAAGCCGCTCAACAAACCGGTGGTGGGAATTGCAAGCTCACCCGACGGCCTCGGCTACTGGGAGGTGGCGAGCGACGGCGGGATCTTCAACTACGGCGACGCCGCCTTCCAGGGCTCAATGGGCGGCAAGCCGCTGAACAAGCCAATAGTCGGCATTGCGGGCGACCAGGGGACGGGCGGCTACTGGGAGGTGGCGTCCGACGGCGGCCTGTTTGCATTCAACGCGCCGTTCTTCGGCTCGCCCGCCTCCATGCCCCTGAACAAACCCGTCGTCGGGATGGCTTCGACGCCCGATGGTCAGGGGTATTGGGAAACCGCCAGCGACGGCGGCATCTTCAACTACGGGGACGCCTTATTCTTGGGCTCCACCGGGTCCATCACACTCAACAAGCCCGTGGTTGGAATCGCTGGCAGCAACTTCTAATCGGAACCGCCACCTGCATCTCGACCGTGCCCCCGCGAGAAATCCGGGGGCACGGTCGCGTCGACGGCTCAGGACTCCATCGGCGTACACCGGTTGGTGCCTCCACAGGAGTGATGGACCGCAAGACTGCAGGTGTTTGACGGTGAGCCGGCCTGTAGGCGGGATTCTGTCCAGCTCCCGGAGGAGCTTGGGTGGCCATCCATCTGAGCGGCCTACCTGGGGAGCCCTCCCTCTCGGGAGGCGGACGAGCAGCCCATTTCCCACGCTTGGCCTTGCTCCGGGTGGGGTTTACCGAGCCGGCGGGGTCGCCCCCGTCGCTGGTGCGCTCTTACCGCACCGTTTCACCCTTACCTGTGCGGGCCCGGAGGCCCGCCATCGGCGGTTTCCTTTCTGTGGCACTGTCCTGCGGGTCACCCCGACTGGCCGTTAGCCAGCACCCTGCTCTGTGGAGTCCCGACCTTCCTCGACACGATCCCGCTGTGCGGCCCGTGCCGCGGCCACCTGGCCGACTCACCGTCACACGTCATAGTGCCACCACCTGGCACGTGAAGGTGACCGGACAGCGCATCGGTAGGGTGTCGTCGATGTCCAGCGGACCGAGTCAGCTCTTCGACCCCGAGGATCTGCCTGAGGCCGACGACCCGCCGGGCCGGACCGCATCAGCAGGGGAGGAGCTCGAGGATCGTCGCGGGGTCCACTCCATCGGTGGCGTGTACGAGCAGGTCGAAGGTGCGCTCAACCTGGCCTTTCCGCGCAATCGACACCTCTGGGTCCGAGGGGAGATCCAGCACGTTTCGGATCATCGCTCGGGCCACCTCTATCTGAGCTTGGTCGACCCCGAGGACGAAAGCCCTCGACGAGACCGGTCCCGCGGCGGCGTGCCCACCCTCAACGTGAAGTGCTGGCGCAGTTCGTGGGCACCCCTCCGCCACGGTCTGGCGAAGCAGGGCATCGAACTGGCTGAGGGCATGGTCGTGGTCCTCCGCGGCGCGCTTGACCTCTACCGGGCCAAGGGCGAACTCAGTCTGATCCTCGCCGAGGTCGACGTGACCGCTCTGCTGGGGCGATTGGCCGCGCAGCGGGCGCAACTCCTCCACACGTTGGAGACCGAAGGGTTGCTCCGACGCAACGGCACATTGCCCCTGCCCGAGGTGGCACTGCATGTCGGGCTGGTCGCCAGTCCGGGTACCGAGGGCTGGCGGGACTTCGTGGGGCAGCTCGCGGGATCGGGGTTCGGCTTCCGCATTTCGAACGTGCCGGTCAGCGTGCAGGGCCCGGGCGCCCCGGCGTCCATTGCCCGCGCCATCACGGTGCTCAGCCGGAGCGACTGCGACGTGATCGCCGTCGTGCGCGGCGGGGGAGCGCGGGCTGACCTGGCTGCCTTCGAATCCGAGGCGGTTGCCCGGGCGGTGGCAGGTGCGGCCAAGCCGGTCTTCACGGGCATCGGGCACACCGGGGACGAGACGGTGACTGACATCGTCGCGGCGCGGGCCTGCATCACGCCGACCGAGTGTGGGCAGTTGATCGTGGAGTCGACGCGCATCTGGTGGACGGAGCACGTGGCGGAGCCGGCCGCGCTGCTGGCCCGCCGCGTTCCTACGTACCTCAGCGACGCGCAGTCCCGCGATACCCAAGCACGCGGACGTCTGACGGCGGCGGCGCGCCAACAGCTCCGGGTACATCGCGAACGGCTGGGCCGGATGGGAACGTCCCTCGGACGCGCCGCACCAGACCGGCTGGCGTCCAGCGCGGCGCGGCTCGGCGCCCATGCCGCTCGGCTCGGTCCGCTGAGTCTTGGCCACCTCGGCCGTCAGGACGAGCGGGTGCAGTCGTGGCGCAGGTTGCTTGCTGCCTACGACGTCGAACGACAGCTGGAGCGGGGCTACAGCCTGACGCTCACGACTGACGGTCGCCTCGTGCGAAGCGCGGCCGGGCTGGTCGAAGAGCAGGAGATCGTGACCCGCTTCGCCGACGGTACGGTGCGGAGCCGGGTGCAGGGGAAAGAGGCAGGAGGAAGCGCATGACCGTTCCGGACGAATCTGTCCCGGTGGAGCAGCTGAGTTTCACGGAGGCGAGCAGAGAGCTCGATGCCATCGTGAACTTCTTCGAACAACGCGAGGTCGACGTCGACGTGCTGGTCGGCCGGTTGGAACGGGCTACCGCACTGATCGACGAGCTCGACAAGCGCCTGCGCCGGACTCAGGCCCAGGTCGAAGAGCTGGTGCCCCGACTCGATGCGCTCGCCGGCAACGTCGCCGGGCCGGATGGAGGAGGGAACGACGATGGTTGACAGCACCGACGCGCCGGTCGGCAACGACGCGGATGACCGCCTGTATTTCCGCCAGCTGCTCTCCGGTCGCGACTTCGCAAAGGGCGACGTGATGGCCCGCCAGATGGTCAATTTCGTCTACCTGATCGGCGACCGCGAGACGGGTGAGGCAGTGGCCGTGGACCCTGCCTACGCCGTGCAGGACCTGCTCGACATCCTGGCGGCCGACGGCATGCGGTTGACCGGAGTGCTCGGGACCCACTTCCACCCTGATCACCTCGGCGGGCAGATGGGTGGGTGGTCACTCGAGGGGATCAGCACCCTGCTCGAGAAGATACAGGTGCCGATCCACGTCCAGGCCGACGAGGTGCCCTGGGTGGAGCGCACGACTGGTGTCGGCCCCGCCGACCTCGTGGCCCATCACAGCGGCGACGCGTTGCAGGTCGGACAGGTCTCGGTCGAGATGATTCACACACCCGGCCACACGCCGGGAAGCCAGTGCTTCCTGGTCGACGGCCGGCTCGTTGCCGGGGACACCCTCTTCCTCGAGGGCTGCGGGCGGACCGACTTCCCCGGCTCCGACCCGCTGGCAATGTACGAGTCCATTCACACTCGTTTGGCTCGTGTCCCCGACGAGGCGATCCTGTTCCCCGGTCACCTCTATTCGCAGGACCCCTCGCAGAGCATGGGGGAGACGCGGCGGTGGAACTACGTGTTCCGGCCCCGCTCTGCCCAAGAGTGGATGACGATGTTCGGGTTATGAGCCCGAGTCACGAGTTCAAGGCGGACAGCACCGTCGTCGTCGTGGGCGCGTCGCTCGCCGGGTGGCGCGCGGTCGAGACCCTCCGGTCGGAGGGCTTCGACGGGACCATCTCCCTGGTCGGCGACGAGCTGCACCTTCCCTACGACCGCCCTCCCCTTTCCAAGCAGGTCCTGGCCGGGACGTGGCCACCGGAGAAGGCGGTGCTGGCCGACAAACGACGCTCGAGCGAGCACCGGGTCCATGAGGTCCTGGGCCGCCGCGCCGTCCATCTCGACGCCGAGACGAGAAAGGTCGAGCTCGACGACGGCGCCGTGCTCGTGGGCGACGCCATTGTGATTACAACCGGCGCGCGGCCGCGCCCGCTGCCGGGGACCGGAGATCTGAGCCAGCGCGACGGATTGTTCACCCTGCGCACGCTCGACGACTCCCTGGCTCTCCGCGGAGCCGTCACGGCGGTGGATGCGGCCAGGGTCGTCGTCATCGGCGCCGGTTTCATCGGGGCCGAAGTGGCCTCAACATGCTCGGATCTGGGGTGTCGCGTCACCGTCCTGGAGGCGCTCGACGTCCCCCTCCGTAACGTCCTCGGTCCCATGATCGGGTCGCACTTCGCGTCGCTGCAAGAGTCGCACGGTGTGGACCTGCGCACCGGGGTGGGCGTCCGCGCCATCAGTCGAGCCGGTCCTGGGACCACGGGTCGCCTCGTGGTCGAGCTCGATGGCGGCGAGGCCTTTCCGGCGGACGTGGTGGTGGTGGGGATCGGCGTGGTCCCGGCAACCGACTGGCTGACTGACTCCGGACTGACCGTTGACAACGGCGTGGTCTGTGACGACCGGCTCTTCGCGGCGGACGGCATTGTCGCGGCGGGGGACATCGCGCGCTGGCAATGGCGGCGCGACGGCGGCGAGGAACTGATCAGGATCGAACATTGGCAGGTTGCCGCCGAGGCGGGCGTTGCCGCGGCGCGCAGTCTGATGGCGGGGCGGGCGGACGCGCCGTCATTCTCGCCGGTGCCGTACTTCTGGTCCGATCAGTACGGCATCCGCCTGCAGGTGTTGGGCAGCCCACGGGGAACCGACGACATCTCCATCGCCGAAGGATCACCCCAAGAGGGAAAATTCCTCGCACTCTTTGGTAGGGGGGACCGCCTGCGCGCCGTCATGGCCATCGGCAAGCCTCGTCAGCTGATGGGCTACCGGCCGCTGTTGCAGGGGGGCAGTAGTTGGAGTGACGCGCTCGCCCACGCGCTGTAGCTCCGGCGCCACCCGACCCGCAATGGAGGGAAAATAGGGCCACTCGGCCCTAACCAACCTGCCGCCCCCCGGCGTACTTTGCCAATGGATAGATCGCAGGGAAGGGGGTCGCTCGGGTGGCGACGTCTCCTTCTGGGGCGGGTGGAAGCTCCCTCAGAAGGAGATGCCCGAGAGCTCCGGAATGGTGCCCTCCGCCTTGAGTCGGGCAGCCAGCCAACGACCACGTGTCGCGACCCGATCGGCGTCGTTGCCTTGCGGCTCCACGGTGCGGCGGGGCGAGAAGGTGCCCGCGAGCTCGGTCGTCGTGGCGTAGGTACCGATGGCCAATCCGGCCAGGAGGCCCGCTCCCAACGTGGTCGCCTCCTGCACCGGTGAGATCTCGACGGAGCGCCCGATGGCATCGGCCAGAGCCTGGACGAACACGTCGTTGTCCGTCATGCCGCCGTCGATTCGGAGCGCGGCAATCGGGAAGCCGCTGTCGCGCTCGCTGGCCTCGACCAGGTCCGCTCCCCGGTGGGCCACGCCCTCCAGTACGGCCCGCACGATCTCAGGGCGACCCGAACCCCGGGTGAGGCCGACCAGTGTCCCGCGCGCACCGAAGTCCCAGACCGGTGTGCCCAAGCCGAGCAGTGCCGGGACGAACCAGACATCGCCTGCGGTCGTGCACTGGGCCGCCACCGTCTCGGACTCCTTGGACGTCGCGATGATCCCGAGGTCATCGCGTAGCCATTCGATGCAGGTGCCGGCCGACAGCATGACTGCTTCGGTGCCCCAGGTCGGCTGGCCGTCAACGCGGAACGCGACGATCGGAAAGGTACCCGCATCGCCCCGTCCCATGGCCATGGGCGCAGCGCCGGGGCCGACACACTGGTCGAGCATGCCGCCGGTCCCGAAGGTGGCCTTGGCCAGGCCGGGCAGGGTGCAGCCCTGACCGACCAGGGAGGCTTGCTGATCTCCGGCGATCCCGCAGATGGGTGGAGACCCGGGAAGAGCCGTGGCGCTCCCCACCGTTCCGGAGGAGTCGACGATCGCCGGCAGCATCGGCAACGGGATCCGCAATTTCTGCAGCAACGGCTCGTCCCATCCGATCGTGGCGTCAACCAGGGCTGTCACAGCAGCATTCGTGGCGTCGGTCACATGGAGCGCGTCACTCCCACCTGCTGCGCCGCCCGAGAGAGTCCAGGCCACCCAGCTGTCCACGGTCCCGAAGCAGAGCTCCCCCTGCTCCGCGCGTGACCGCTCCGGATCGACGTCGTCGAGAATGGCCATCACCTTGGTGGCCGACGCGTTGGGTGCCAGCCGGATCCCCTCGGCCTGAAGGACCAGGCACGTCCCGACCGTGCGCAGATCCTGCCAGCCGATGCCGGGCGCAATAGGCTTCCCCGTGGCGCGTTCCCACACGATGCTCGACGCTCGTTGGTTGGCGATCCCGACCCCCGCGACCGGACCGCCGTCCTCGAGCGCGGCGCGGGCGACCTCCAGGATGGCGTCGGCCATGCGCGCGGCGTCAAACTGCACCAGGCCCGGGACCGGCGAGTCGGGCAACAGGGGGACGCGGTGTTCGTGCTCGACGATGGCGTCCGGTCGCACGATGGCAGCGCGTACCCCCGAGGTCCCGACGTCGACGACCAGGATGCTCCCCCCGCCCCGGCTCATGCCCAGGGCGCCGGTCCGAAGGGCGAGGCGAGTCCGAACTTCCCGGGGTTGAGAATGCCGTTGGGATCGAAGGTCGCCTTGAGGCCGGCGAGCACGTCGAATCCGGAGCCCAGCGCCCGGGGTAGGAAGCGGGAGCGGTTGAGCCCGATGCCGTGGTGATGACTGATCGCGGCCCCGTGCGCGAGAGTGGCGTCGGTCACCGTGTCCCAGGCCTCCCGGTAGTAGCGCTCCCGCCATTCGGCGTCGCCCTCGGGTCCGCGTCCGCCAAACGTGAAGTAGAGGCAGGCGCCGTCCGGGTAGGCATGCGACTGGTGGGCTGACGCAGCCAGCGTGCCGTCGATCCCCTTCAGCGCGCCGATCACCTCGTCGAAGAGGTCGGGCAACGCTGACCACGGTCCGGAGACCTCGGCTGTGTCGACGACGATGCCGCCCCGCCAGAGCGGCGCCAGCGCGGAGACGTCGTTGCGGTGCCCCAACCAGCGCTCGACCAGTCCCTCGTCGAGCGGATGCGCTCCGGCCTCGGTCGAGCACTCGGCGTCGACGATCTGGAGCGTGGCCGACAGGATCTCGGGGTCGGCCTCGTCGAGGATGACGAGGACGTTGGTGTCGCCGTGTTCGAAGTTCCGTTCCGACTCCGTCTCGTCGTAGAGGCGGAGCACCGCCGGCGTCGCGCCGCGGCGGAGGATCTTGCGGCACGCCTCGAGACCGGCGGCGAAGGTCGTGAAACCGAAGGCGCGCCGCCCTTGCTCCTCCGGCAGCGGGTGGACGCGGAGGCGGGCCTCTGTGATGACACCGAGTGTCCCTTCGCTCCCGACGAAGAGCTGGGTCAGGCTGGGCCCGGTGGCAGCCCGGGGCGCCTTGCCTTCGGTATGCACGACGCGGCCATCGGCCAGGACCACCTCGAGGCCGACGACCATGTCCTCGATCTTCCCGTAACGGGTCGAGTACTGGCCCGCCCCACGGCAGGCCAGCCACCCACCGACGGTCGAGAGATCCATGGACTGGGGCCAGTGGCCGAGGGTGTAGCCCGCACCGACGTCGCCGAGCGCGGCCTCGAGGTCCGGGCCGAATGTGCCGGCCTGCACGTCTGCCGTGAGCGATGTCTCATCGACCCGACGCAGCCCCTCGAGTCCCGTCATGTCCAGTGCAACGCCACCGTGCACCGGAATGGATCCGCCGCAGACGCCGCTCCGGCCTGCGGCGGCCGTCACGGGCACCGTGGCTTCGTTGCACGCGGCCAGCACGGCCGAGACTTCCTCGGTCGAGGTGGGGCGCACGACCACCGCCGGGCGTTGCGGGACGGCGCCTTCGGCCGCCCAGCCAATGGCGAGCGGCCACCAGTCTCGGCCGGCCTCCGCCCGGGTGTCCTCGTCGTGCACGACTTCGGCTCCTGTGCCCTTGAGGCGCTCCAGGAGTGCCGGCGGGACCTCGACGACCCGGGCGCCGAGGCGATCAGCCACGTGGGCTCCGTCCGCGTCGATGGGGGTGACCGGGGTCGGCTCGGTCATGGGAGGTCCAGCCCGGCCGTGAGCAACTCCTTCTCGCACGCCTCGGTGAACCGGACCACCTGCTCGCGCGCTTCCTCCTCGCCCCAACCCATGTCGGGAGCGATGAGGGTGGCGACAACGGTGGCCGCGTCCATCGTCGGCTGGGCGCGCTGGATCATGGCCCGGGTGCGCCGTGACAGCACATCGTCAAGGGTGGCGGCCATCTCCTCGCGCGCGGCGTACAGGGCTTCGGCGCCCGTATACGGCAACCCGGCCACAATGGGCTCGAGCAAGTCGGGGCGTCCGTCGGCCAGGGCCAGGACGTCGCTCGACGCCGTTCCGTAGCGACCGAGGAGGCGAGCATGCGGCTGGGCCAACGTCACGGGATCGCGGGCCTTCGTCGTGGCGCCCATGAGCGGGAGGGCCTTGGTGACGCAGCGTCGACGGTGCGGTGACTCACCGAGACGGCTCACGACGACGTCGACGGTGTCCTGCGCCATCTTGCGGTACGTCGTCAGCTTGCCGCCGGTGACCGTCACCACGCCGTGACTCGACGTGCTGACGGTGTGGCGGCGCGAGAGATCCGCCGTGCGCTCCGAGACATGACCGCCCTTGGCCGGTGGCGCCAGCAGAGGACGCAGGCCCGCCCACACGCCCGTGACATCGGCCCGGGTGAGGTGCGAGGTGGTGATGGCGTTGGCGGCGTCCAACAAATAGTCGACATCCTCCGGGGTGCAGGCCGGATCGTCCAGCGGACCGGTGTAGTCCGTGTCGGTGGTGCCGAGGTACACGAGGTCCGTCTCGGGCCAGGACACGACGAAGATGGAGCGCTTGTCCTTGGGAACAGGAATGACCGCGGCGATGTCGCACGGCAGCCGCGCCGCCGGCACCGTGATGTGGATGCCCTTGGCGGGACGGATGGCATGGGGATCTTTGCCCTCGTCGAGGGTACGGATGGCGTCGGCCCAGACGCCCGAGGCATTCACCACGATCCTGGCGCGGACCGGGAACTCCGACGTGTCCTCGTCCGGCACCGGGCGCACGACGGCACCGTTGGCGGTCCCGTCCGCGCCCGTCGTGAGGCGCACGACCGGGGTGTAGTTCGCCACGACGGCCCCGAACTCGAAGGCGGCCGTGCGCGCCACGGCAAGCGTCAGCCGGGCATCGTCGGCCCGGGCATCGAAGTAGAGGAACCCGGCCACGAGGTGGTCGGTACTGAGCGTGGGGAGGTGCGCCAGTGCCTCGTCCTTGGTGACGTCCTGGTGTCGCTCCCCGATACGCCAACCGCCGGTGAGGTCGTACATCCACAGCGCGGTGGCATACGAACGGGCCACCGTCTTGGAGACGACGCCGTTGCGGCCGAAGAGGGGAATGAGGAACGGGAGGGGGCTGACCAGGTGCGGCGCATTGTCGAGCAGGCGCTGTCGTTCGGCCAGGTTCTCGTAGACGAGGCGGAACTCGCGCTGCTGCAGATAGCGGATGCCGCCGTGGATCATCTTCGACGACTTGGAGGATGTCCCCGACGCGAAGTCGCCTTTCTCGACGAGAGCCGTTCTCAGGCCACGGCTGGCGGCATCGAGGGCCACCCCGACCCCGGTGATGCCACCGCCGATGACCAACACGTCGAATTCCTCGTCGGCGAGGCGCCGCAACGCGTCGGCGCGGCGAAAGGGGTGCACCGATCAAGCCTGCCACATCCTTCACGCGGCGAGACCGGGGACACTTCAGCTGCCATCGGGGTAGCCGCCGCGGTGCAGCACCATCGGATGGTGCGGAAGCGTCTCGGGACGGCGCACCTGGGCCCGCCAGTTTGGGATACCGCAGAGCCTGAGACACTGCGTGGGGAGCGGGCGCGCGGCAGACATCGCCCCCACATTTGTCGGACGTAGGGTCCACCCATGCCGCCGATGCCTGACGACCCCTGGGCCTCCTACGGTCGCACGGTGGTCGAGATCCTGTTGTCCGCGGGCGGGAGTCTCACCGTCCGATCAGCGCCGGACCGAGACGCGTCCCGCTGGCCCTGGCCGACCGGGCAGGCGGTGCACATCCTGACCGCCTGGGATCCCGGCCCCGAACGGCCGGGCCGGGACGGCAATCGGGTACGTCAGGCGGCTCTCGAGTCGGATCTGGCGCGGCGCGCCGCCCCGATTCTGGCCGCAGTGGGCGTCGACCCCGCCACGGGACGGCGGGAGGAGGGGGTGGCTGTCCTCGCCCTCCCGGAGGCCGACGCCCTCGCCCTCGGGGCTCGCTACGGCCAGGAGGCGATCTTCGCCTGGACGCCGGGGGAGTGGGCCATTGTGGGTTGCAACGGCGGGCGGCGCGTGGCGTCGGGATGGTCGCTGGTCGTTCCCCAACCCGGATTTCGCTTCAGCCCGGCAACTGACGCGCCGATTTGATGCAGCAGGAGGCGCGCCGAAGGCACGACGCTCCTTGCGGGGGGAACAATGGAGCAGTTCGACGAGAGTTGGGATGACGGTGCGTCGGAGACCGAGCTGGAGCTCGATTCTGATCCCGAGGAGCTCTGGCGCAGCCTCATCGCGGACGAGGAGTATCCCCGGTATTGGTCCGAGAGCGTCTGGTCCCATGATGCCGAGGACGTGTTCGAGGCCGGCTCGCGGTTGTTCGTGGACCGGGGCGCCGAGACCGAGCTCACCGATGAGCTTCGCCTCTCCGAGCTGTGGGCCCTCTGCGACAGCGGATTCCTGGCGACGGACGAGTTCTTCGAGCTCTCCGCCCTGATCACCAAGGTGCAAGGCCTCCCGGGGTCGCTCTGCGTCGACTGCGACATGTTGGGTCGTCCCAACGTGAGTGCCAACTGGGCGTTGGCCACGACGACCCTGTGCCGTTCGCACTTGCGGTTCCGGCTGGACCACGCGTGGATCGACGGCGGAACCGGCCGGCACTAGAGAACCGCCCGCGACGCCGTGCGGGGCAGAATGGCGGCGTGACGTTGGCCACGCGCGTCTACGCCGCCTCCTACCTGACCGGCTCGTTCGTCTTGCGCTCGGGGCGCACGGCCGACCACTACTTCGACAAGTACCGCTTCGAGTCGGATCCGGCGCTGTTGCGCGAGATCGTGGCGGCCCTGGTGCCGCTCGTACCGCCCGGGACCGAGGGTCTCGCCGGACTGGAGCTCGGGGGGATTCCCCTGGCGACCGTGCTGTCGTCCGTGACGGGGCTTCCGGCGTACTTCGTGCGCAAGCAGCCCAAGAAGTACGGCACAGAGCAAGTCTGCGAAGGCGGTGAGGTGGCGGGCCGCCACCTCACGATCATTGAGGACGTCGTCACCACGGGCGGCCAGATCGTCTTGTCGGCCCAGGATCTCCGGTCGGAGGGTGCCGTCGTGGAACATGCCGTGTGCGTGATCGACCGCGAGGGCGGCGGCTCCGACGTGGCCGCGGCCGAAGGGATCACCCTCCACGCCCTCTTCACCATGCGTGAGCTCGAGGTGTTCGGGCCCACCTGACGTGGGCGTGCCGGCTGCCGCCCGGCGGCAGATTCCGACAATGATTGTCAAAATGGTCCGCACCCCCGCTAGGGTGGCCACGTCATGCAATCGCCCGACGCGTTGACCCACCTCTTCCGGGCCCACGGCCGCAAGATCACTGCGCAACGCCAGTGCATCTTCAAGGCCCTCGAAGGGGATGTCACCCATCCCTCGGCAGAGCGGGTCCACGAGCGGGTCCGTCGGGAGATGCCGAACGTCTCGCTCAAGACCGTCTACCAGACGCTCAATGACCTGGCCGACCTGGGGGCGATCACCGTGCTCGACGTCGGCACGGGTTCGGCCCGCTTCGATCCGAACGTGGAAACGACGCACCATCACCTGGTGTGCCGCGCCTGTGGCAAGGTGCGCGACATGGAGGCGGATCTCCCGGGGCTCCGGGTGTCCCGGCGGTCCACCCAGGGCTTCGAGGTGGACAGCGCGGAGGTTGTCTTCCGCGGCCTGTGCGACGAATGCAAGGGATCACAGCAGGACCAGAAGTAGCAACCACAACCGATCAAGAGAGAAAGGGCACGAATCCACCATGCCAGCACTGAAGGGCTCGAAGACCGAGGCCAACCTGAAGGAAGCTTTCGCCGGCGAGAGCCAGGCCAATCGCCGCTATCTCTACTTCGCCCAGAAGGCCGACGTCGAGGGCTATCCAGACGTGGCGGCGCTGTTCCGCTCCGTCGCCGAGGGCGAGACCGGCCACGCCTTCGGGCACTTCGACTTCCTCAAGGAGGTCGGCGACCCGGTCACGGGCGTCCCCGTCGGCGCCACCGAGGACAACCTCAAGTCGGCGATTGAGGGCGAGACCTACGAGTACACCGAGATGTACCCCGGATTCTCCAAGACGGCGCGTGACGAAGGCTTCGAGGAGATCGCCGAGTGGCTCGAGACATTGGCCAAGGCCGAGAAGTCGCACGCCGGTCGCTTCACGCAAGGGCTCGAGTCCGTCTCCTAGGACGGGCGGCCCCATGACCGCCACGTACGACCCCACAGACCCCAAGTACTTCGACCCGGCGGCGCTCCGGGAAGAGGTGGACCGCGTCTTCGACCTTTGCCACGGGTGCCGGCTTTGCTTCAACCTGTGCCCGTCGTTCCCGACGTTGTTCAGCTTCATCGACGCCAAGGACGGGGACGTGTCGGCCCTGACCGACGGGGAGCACCGCCAGGTCGTCGACGAGTGCTACCAGTGCAAGCTCTGCTACGTGAAGTGCCCCTACGTGCCTCCGCACGAGTGGGAGCTCGACTTTCCGCGCCTGATGAGCCGGGTGCACGCGGTGCGCCAGAAGCAGTTGGTGCCGGTCAAGGAGCGCCTGACCGACCAGTTCCTGGGCCGCACCGATGCACTCGGCCGGGTCTCGGTCGCCGCGGCGCCGCTCGTCAATCGGGCAACGGGCACACCGGGCTCGTGGACGCGCCGGGTCATGGAGAAGACGGCGGGCCTGGCGTCGCAGCGTCTCCTGCCGCCCTACGCCAAGCAGCGCTTCACCACGTGGTTCAAGAAGCGGAGAGGTCAGGCTGCCGCGCCGAAGAGTGCGGGGTCCGTCTCGGTGTTCCCGACGTGCTTCGTGGAGTACATGGAGCCCGATATCGGCCGGGCCATCGTGGAGGTCTTCGAGCACAACGAAGTGACCTGCAGCCTGCCCGAGGGAACGAAATGCTGCGGCGCGCCGTGGCTGCACTCGGGTCGGGTCGACGAGTTCACCAAGGCCGCCCGCCGCAACGTGACCGCACTGGCCGCCGAGGTACGGGCCGGGCGCGACATCATCGTGGCCCAGCCCACCTGCGCGTATGTCGTGAAGCGCGACTACCCGATTTACGTGAAGGGCGCCGAGGCCGAGCTCGTGGCCGCCCACACCTTCGATCCGGCCGAGTACCTCATGCGGCGCCAACGCGACGTCCATGACGGGTTCACCCTGCGCGACGAGTTTCCGGGCCGCGAGGACGGCACGGTGCCCGACGCCGTGACGTACCACGTCGCCTGCCACCTGCAGGCACAAAATGCCGGGCTGCGCAGTCGGGACCTCCTGAAGACGGCGGGCGTCAGGTGCTCCATCGTCCAGCGCTGCTCCGGCATCGACGGGACGTGGGGGTACCGGAGCGAGAACTACGAACTGGCTCGCAAGGTGGCGGGGCCCCTGGGCCGCGAGATCGAGTCGGCCGGCAACGACACTGTGTGTGGCGACTGCCATCTGGCCAACGGGTCGATCCTGCAGGAGACCGGTACCCGGCCGGTGCACCCCATGCAGCTGATGGCGCGTGCCTACGGGGTGCGCGGCCGCGGCCAAGGTGACCAGGGGTGAGCGGGAAAGCCGCCGGCGGTTCGGCGACCGGGCTGACCCTGGGCGACGTGCTCGACCTGCGGGCCTACGAGCGCGTGCGGGAGGACTACCGGGCCAAGATCATTGCGCGCAAGCGGGACCGGCGGGTGGCTCTGGGCCCGGTCATGACGCTGGTCTTCGAATGCTTCGACACGGTCCGCTTCCAGGTCCAGGAGATGGCCCGCGCCGAAAAGATCATCAGCGACGAGGCGATCCAGGTCGAGCTGGACATCTACAACCGCCTGCTCCCGGCACCGGGACAGCTGTCGGCCACCGTGTTCATAGAGCTGACCTCGGACGAGGCCATGCGAGAGTGGTTGCCCCGCCTGGTGGGGATCGAGCGCCAACTCGGCATCTCGATCGACGGTGACGTGGTGGCGAGCGCCCCCGAGGCCGAGCACGCGGCAGCCCTCACCCGGGACACGGTCACGCCGGCGGTCCACTACGTGCGCTTCAGCTTCACCGAGCCCCAGGTGGCGGCCTTTGCGGAGGCCAGGGAGGTGGCACTGGTGGCGAACCACCACGCCTACGAGGCCAGGACAGAGCTGGCCAGGGGGGTACGCCGAGAGCTCGTCGGGGATCTGCTCGGCACAACAAAGAGCCTTCCAATGGGCTGACCAGGGACAATTCCTTGCGCAAGCCTTTACAGACGCGCGGGACGTGCGCCATACTCTTCGTTCGCCGAATTCGGGGCTGCCGCAGCCGGTCTCCCGACCGAAAGGGCCTCTGAACAGGGCGAATCAAGTATCCGCCTTTTTATCCGTTATTGAGGAAGTGTTTCCCATGATCGCCACCACGTGGCGCAAGCAAGCCGCCTGCCGGGGTCTCGACGTCGAGGCGTTCTACCCCGTCACCGAGGACGAGGCCGACGCGGCCGAGGCCAAGGCTGTGTGCGCCGTCTGCCCGGTCCGCCAATCGTGCCTCGAGCACGCCCTGGCCCATCGCGAGCGTGAAGGCATCTGGGGCGGCACCACCGAGCGGGAACGCCGGCGGATCGTCCGCCAGCGCCGCAAGTCGGCCTGAGCGGCCCGACCTACTTCTTCTTGGCGGCCTTGGGGGCCGTGCTCGTCGTCGTGGTCGGCTGGCCGAGGGAGCAGGGCGACGGATTCCAAGGCTCAGGCTGCAGGTTGGTGTAGACGTCCGAAGGGATCGTCGTGGTCGTGGTCGTGGTCGGCCCTGTCGGAGCCGTGGTCGTCGTCGTGCCGGTGGCCGATGAGGCGGTCACGGTCAGCGGTGAGCCGGCGATCAACAGCTCGACCGTCGCGCCGCTGAGGCTCGGGTCGGACACCAGGGTGACGGCTCCGCTCAACACGGACGCCAGCGTCTGCGCGGCCTCCGTCCCTGACGGCCCGTACAGGATCTCCGACGGCCCGTCCGCGCCGAGCTGTGTGGCGGCGTTGCCGATCTCATTGACCTGGAAGCCCTGCGTCGTGAGCCCCTCCGCAGTGCTGTGCGCAATGCCGCTCACGGCCGATGCGTTCAGGACGTCGACGCCGACCAGGCTGTGGGCCTCCGTGGGGACGCTCGTCGTGGTCGTGCTGGTGGGCTTGCTGCCCTTGGCGGGCGTTGTCGTCGTGGTCGTCGGGGTCGACCCGATCTGGTTGAACTGGTTGATCACGTTCTGGGCGTAGGGCTGCGCCTCCTTCAGGGCATCGGCCCCTCCCGAGGTGAGGTAGGCCACCGTCGGCAGCGTCTCGGTGGTGAGGTGTGACGACGCCAGCCCCCGGAAGACGTCGGCGATGTGCAGGAGGTCGCCCTGGCTGAGCGTGTCGTCGATGGTGAGGTTGCCGACGGCCGCGCCGATGAACGAGTTGATGGCGAGGGGATTGGTGATGGACGAGTTCACCTTGGCCAGCACCGCCCTGAAGAACGCGTCCTGGCGCTGGATCCGGCTGAAATCCGAGAGCCCGTCGTACTCCCAGTAGCCGTTCGCATTCTTGTAATAGAGGTGCCGGCTGCGCACGAGCTCCAACGCGGTGGTCCCGTTCACCACCTGGCATCCCGTCGTGGTCACGTCCAGCCCGGTGTACTGGTCCTTGACCGGGGTCGGGAAGTCCATGGTGACGCCGCCCAACGCGTCGACCATGCCCGAGAATCCCGGGAAGTTCACGGACATGTAGTGGTTGATGGGGATGCCGAGGTCCTGCTCGATGGTCTGGATCAGCAGGTCGGGCCCGCTGTCATAGGCGGCGTTGATGCGATTCATGCCCGAGATCCCGCTGTCGTTGCCCGGGATGTCGACCCAGAGGTCGCGCGGGATGGACAGGACCGTCACTGTCTTGGCGGCGGGGTCGAAGCGCGCCACCATCGTCACGTCGCTGCGCTGCCCGCCCGCGTTGGCCTCGTTACCGAAGGCGTTCTCCTGCGTGGCGTTCGAGACGAACGCACGCGAGTCCGAGCCCACGAGGAGCAGGTTGAACGGTTTCCCTGGCGCAGCGGGTGCGGCGACCAGGTGCTTGGCATGGATCTTCTTGATCTGGTTGAAGCGGTAGTTGGCGTAGAGGAAAAGGCCCCCGGCCCCGAGGGCGGCCAGCAAAATGACGAAGGAGACCGCGTAGACCGTCCGGCGGCGCCAGCGGTGCTGGCGTTTGCGCTCCTTCTTCCGCGTCGTACGCAGTTCGGCCTGCAGGTCGGCCCGCGACCTGATGTCGTCTGCGTGGTCGTCGGGGAGCCCAGGGGATCCGGGTTCGTCGGGGGTCAAGAAACAGAAAGTACCTGGCCGGGAGGTCCGGTACCCTTCACCGGTGCATTTTGATCTTCCCGACGAATTCCTAGAGCTCCGAGATTCCGTCCGGCGCCTGGCTCAGGACAAGGTCAAACCGCGGGCGCGGGCCATCGACAAAGAGGGGACCTACCCGACCGACATCTTCGAGGCGTTCCGCGACGCGGGGCTGCTCGGCTTGTGCATCCCGCTCGAGTTCGGGGGCTCGGGTGCGGGCATCCTCGGCCTCGCCCTGGCCATTGAAGAAGTGGCCAAGTACTCGAACACGGCGGCCTTGATGCTCCTCCTGACCCGGCTGCCCACTGGTCCGGTGATGATCGCGGGCACCGAGGAGCAGAAGAAGCGTTACCTCCCCGGGATCTGCGACGGCACGGAGCGGTCCGCCTTCGGGCTGTCCGAGCCCCAGGCGGGCAGCGACGTCATGGGCATGCGGACCCGGGGGGTCCCCGACGAGGGGAGCGAGGGCGGCTGGGTGCTCAACGGCACCAAGTGCTGGATGTCGGGCGTGCGCGAGGCCGACTGGTACACCGTCTTCGCCAAGACCAGCGACCCCACCAGCCGGGCGCACGACTCGGTGACCGCGTTCATCGTCGAGCGGGCCTGGGACGGGGTCGAGGTGGGCCGCACGGACCACAAGATGGGCGTCAAGGGTGTCGACACGGGAGAGCTCCTCCTGAGCGACGTGCATGTCCCGGCGGAGAACGTCATCGGTGAGGTGGGCGGCTTCCGACTGGCCATGCTCGGTCTGAACGCCATGCGCCCGATCGTGGCGGCGCGCGGCATCGGGCTGGCCGAGGGCGCGCTCATGTACGCCACCGAGTACGTGCAGCAACGGGCCGCCTTCGGAAAGACCATCGCCGACTTCCAGGGCATCCAATGGGAGATCGCCAAGTGCGCCGTCGACATCGAGGCGGCCCGCTTGCTGACCTACCGGGCGGCCGTGCTGGCCGACGAGGGCAAGTTCACCAAGCAATACGTCCCGTACCTGTCGATGGCCAAGTACCACGCCACCGAACTGGCCGTTCGGGCCTCGTCGCTGGCCGTCCAGCTGCTCGGCGCCGCCGGGTACATGGAGGATCATCCGACGGAGCAGTGGTACCGCGACGCCAAGCAGCTGACCATCGTGGAGGGCACCTCGCAGGTGCAGCTCGGGCTCATCGCCCGAGGTGTGCTCGATCGGGACCTGTGGTGGGACTGACCTGGCCGGAGGTCCTGGCCCGACTCAGCCGGTGGGAACCCCTCAACGCTTCGGAGGCCGAGGAGACGCTGCAGGTCGTTGTCTCGGGTGAGGCGACACCGGCCCAGGTGGGGGCCTTCCTGGCCCTGCTGCACGCCAAGGGCGAGACGGCCGAGGAAGTCACCGGGTTGGCCCGGGCCATGGTCGATGCCGCCGTGCCCTGCCCTCTCGCCGACGAAGACGCTGACGTGGCGGTCGACCTCGTCGGGACGGGTGGCGACCGGCTGTCCAGCTTCAACGTGACAACGCTGGCCTCGTTCATCACGGCGGGGTGCGGGGTGCCCGTGTGCAAGCACGGCAACCGCGCCGCCTCCTCGTCGGTGGGCACGGCGGACGTGCTCGAGGCGCTCGGCGTGGCCATCGAGCTCGGCCCCGAAGGCGTGGCCCGTTGCGTCACCGAGGCCGGCATGGGGTTCTGCTTCGCCCAGCGCTTCCACCCGGCCATGCGCTTCATCGGCCCCGTCCGCAAGGAATTGGGCGTGCCGACGGTGTTCAACTTCCTGGGGCCGCTCATCAATCCGGCGCGCACCCGGCGCCAGCTGGTCGGCGTCAGCGACCCCGCCATGGCGCCGATCATGGCCGGCGTATTCGGGGCGACGGGGAGCCGGCACGCGCTGATCGTGCACGCCGATGACGGGCTCGACGAGTTGAGCGTGACCGCGCCCTCCAGGGTCCTGGAGGTGCGCGGCGACGGCAACGGTGCCTTCGAGGTGAGCGAGTGGCGGGTGGATCCCCAGGCGCTCGGCTTCGCCCCGGCCACGATGGCGGATCTGCGCGGTGGCGACGCCGCGTTCAACGCCGGCGTGATCCGCTCCGTCCTCGAAGGGGAGCGAGGAGCACGGCGCGACATCGGGATCCTCAACGCGGCGGCCGCGCTCGTAGTGGCGGGACGGGTCGAGGACGTGCAGAGCGGGCTGGCGCCGGCGACAGAGTCGATCGACAGCGGAAAGGCCGTCGAGGTCCTTGACGCGCTGATCGCTACGTCGCGAGACGAGCTGCGCCGGCAACCGGGCTGACCCGCCAGCTTCGGCTCGGGAGATAGGCCTCCGTGTCGAGCGCGGGCGAGTCGGGCCGGCAGAGCGCGACGACGCACCCACCGAAGCCGCCGCCGCTCATACGGGCACCGAGGACACCGGGTTGACCCAGCAGGTGCTCCACCAGCCCGTCGACCGCCGGCACGGACACCCTGTAGTCATCGGCCAGGCTGCGATGCCCCTCCGTCATGACGTCGCCCAGCCCGCCGAGGTTGCCCCGGCCCAGGAGCCGCTCCGCCTCCCGCACCCGGGCGCACTCGGTGATCACGTGCCGGGCCCGCCGGCGCAGGATGGGATCCCGCAGTGCGCTCAGATCACCGATCTCGCACAGGCCGAGCGGCCGGCCCAGGATGTGCGCGGCCCGCTCGCACTCGGCGCGGCGGGTGGCGTAGGGGGTGTTGGTCAAGAGGCGCGGGGCCTCGCTGTGCACGATCACGAAGGCCGCCTCCTCGGGCACAGCCACCTGCCGGGTCTGGAGGGTGGCGAAGTCGATATGGAGTGCGTGCCCCGCCGTGGCGCCGGCGATGGCCAGGGGATCGAGCAGGCCGACCTGGGCGCCCGCGCTGCGCTCGGCCTCCTGGCAATCCTGAGCCAGCGCGAGGGGATCGGGGTCGTGCCCGAGGGCGAGCAGCAACGCCACCGAGAAGGCGGCACTCGACGACAGGCCTGCGCCCACGGGGAGGGTGCTCGTCACCCGTGCCGCGCCGCCGCTCGGTGGCGGTTGCAGGCGCAGCAGCCCGGCCGC
Source organism: uncultured Acidimicrobiaceae bacterium (assembly GCA_963741995.1). GTDB lineage: Bacteria > Actinomycetota > Acidimicrobiia > Acidimicrobiales > RAAP-2 > Bog-473. Next base: position 262,643 of record CAVUKI010000007.1, on the reverse strand, counting down.
CAGGGCGGCGTCGGCGCGCACCGGGGCGGTATCGCCCAGCATGATCTCGATCGGTCGCCCGGGGAACTGGTCGGAGTCGATCCCGAAGAGGAAGCTGCCTGGCTTCGGCGTGAAGTCGACCTCGGTGCCCAGCTCGATGGCCATGGGCAGCGAGAGGCCGCCGTTGTAGTCGGTGTGGTCGCCGACGATGGTCACTCGTCCAGGGGCGCGGGCCGCGGGCACGCTCCCAGCTTGGCGCAGGACGGGGGCGGGCTTGACCATCGCGGGCGGCACGGGTCACGATCCTTCGATGGCCGACCGCAGTGGACCGTTGAGCGGGATCAAGATCATTGAGCTGGCGGGTATCGGGCCGGCCCCCTACACGTGCATGATGCTGGCCGACGCGGGGGCGCAGGTCCTGCGGCTCGAGCGGGCGGCGCCGGGGGCAGTGGAGCGGGCCGAGGAGATGGACGCCGCGGGCTCGGGGCCGTACTGGGACCTGCTGAACCGGTCCCGGCCTTCGGTGGGCATCGACCTGAAGAACCCCGACGCAGTCGAGCTGGTGCTCGGCCTGGTCGAGGAGGCCGATGGGTTGATAGAGGGCTTCCGGCCCGGCGTGGCCGAGCGACTGGGCATCGGGCCCGACGCCTGCCTCGAGCGCAACCGCCGCCTGGTCTACGGCCGCATGACCGGATGGGGCCAGGAGGGCCCGATGGCGCCCAGGGCCGGCCACGACATCGACTACATCGCCATCGGCGGGGCGCTGTGGTCGCTGGGCCGGGCCGATTCGGCCCCGGTGCCGCCGCTGAACCTCGTGGGCGACTTCGGCGGTGGCGGCATGTTGCTGGCCTTCGGCATGGTGGCCGCCCTGCTCGAGGCGACCCGCTCCGGCGAGGGCCAGGTGGTCGACGCCGCCATGGTGGACGGCGCCGCATCCCTCATGACCATGATCCATGCATTTCACATTGGTGGCATGTGGAACGAGCAGCGTGGGGCCAACATGCTCGACACCGGGGCGCCCTTCTACGAGGTCTACGAGACGTCGGACGGCAAGTGGATGGCGACGGGCGGCATTGAGAAGCAGTTCTACGCCGCGCTGCTCGACGGGCTCGGGCTGGCCGATGACGAGTCGCTGCCGCAGCAGAATTCGCGGGAAGACTGGCCGGCGATGAAGGAGCGCTTCGCCGCCATCTTCAAGACGAAGACCCGCGACGAATGGTGCGTCGTCTTCGACGGGACCGACGCGTGTGTGGCGCCCGTGCTCTCGCCCTGGGAGGCGCACGAGCACCCCCACAATGTGGCGCGCTCGACCTACATCGAGGTCGCCGGCGCCGTGCAGCCGGCGCCGGCGCCGCGGTTCTCCAAGACGCCTTCAGCGGTGTCGAAGCCGCCGTCCCCGCCCGGTGCGGACACCATCTCCGGGCTGGTCGAGTGGGGCGTGGACGAGAGTGTCGTGGCCAAGCTCCGCGAGTCGGGCGCGCTCAGCTAGCAGCGCGCCGGGGATCGCAGGCTGTCCGAAGGCGCCGGCCCCCGGTCAGGGGCAGGCCCCGTAGGGGTCGATGGGCCAGTCGGCAACCCCTGCGATCACGTACGAGTTGGACGTCGGCAACGTCCCGGCCGAGGACATCACCCGCTGTGCGGCCATCATGACCATGACGAAAAACAAGACGATCGACAGCGACGAGAACGTGCGCGTGCGTACAACGGAAGACAAAGCGGGTTCTCCTTCGAAGGAGGCTCCCCGGCGGAGGGCCCGATTGGTGCGGCGCAGAGCCCTTACCCCTCGCACCCCCGTTCAAGGACGGCAACGCGGGAAACTCCCTCGGACCCCCAGCACGACGGGCGACGGGCGATTCAGGCCTTCTGGGTTGTCGCCTTCGACCGACCTGAGGGCGTTCGGCGCGCCGCCATCACCGTGTGGGGGTCATCTCGACGCGCCGGCCGTGCCTGCAGTGGCTGGGGAACCTGGGTTGCCCCGGGACGGAGGACCCGCACGAGCGGAGCGGACGGTCAGATCGTGACGACGGGGCAGGTGATGGTGCGGGTGATGCCCTCGATCTGTTGCATGTCCCGCACCACCATGCGGCCGAGATCGTCCATGGACGCGGCCTCGGCGCGGGCGATCACGTCGTACGGGCCAGTGACACCGTCGGCCACGACCACGCCGTCGATGCCGCCGAGCTGCTGGGCGACGTGGGCGGCCTTGCCCACGTCGGTCTGAATCAGCACGTACGCGTGGACGGTCACGGCACACCGTACATTGGCGTGGTGGCGATGGTGCCGAAGATCGAGCAGTTCAAGGACATGGCGCGCCAGGCCCGTCAGGACCTCTTCGACCAGTCACATCCCATCGGCCGCCTGTCCCTCCTGCAGTGCGCCATGCTCGGCGGCGGCACCGTCGTCACCATCTCGCTGGCCGGCTCGCTCTTCTTCTCCATCTCGCCGGACGCCGCCGACCACAAGATCCTGCTCTACCTGCTCTTCACCTTGGCCCCGTTCGCCATCGTGTCGCCTCTGCTCGGCCCGCTCATCGACCGCAGCCGCGGCGCGCGCCGCCTCATGGTCGTCTCGTCCGCCGTCGGGCAGGTGGTGCTGTGCCCGCTGATGGCGACCCACCTCCACAGCCTGCTGCTGTTCCCGCTCGCCTTCCTGGTGCTGGTGTGCCAGAAGCTCTACCTGGTGACCAAGGGCGCGCTGGTGCCCGAGATGGCCGCGCTGGACGGGTCCGACTCGGAGAGCGAACAGGCCGGCTACGCCACGCTCAACGCGCGGCTGACGCTCCTCGGCACCCTGGCCGGCTTCGTCGCATCGATTCCGGCCGTGATCCTCTACAAGATCGCGGGCTCCCCGGCCGTCCTCGTCTTCGCCACGGTCGTCTTCGTCGGCGCCGCCGTGGCCGGCGCCCGGCTGCCGGTGCTCACGAGCCGGCGGGCAGAGGAGCTGTGGACCGACAACTCGACCAAAGCGCGTGAGTACGGCCAGGAGGGCGAGGCCCTGACGCGCGAACAGGACCTGTTGCGGTTGCAGCCGTTCGCCAATCCCGAAGTGATGCTCGGTCTGAGCGCCATGTGCATCGTGCGCGGCCTGACCGGTTTCATGACCTTCATGCTCGCCTTCGGGCTCCGGCGCATGCACGGCGTGGGCCTCTACTGGTACGGGCTGGTCCTGGCCGGCAGCGGAGTGGGGGCCATCGTCGGGCTGGTCCTGGTCGGGCGGCTCCGCAAGCGCATGACCGAGCAACAGCTGCTGCTCTCCTCGCTGTGGCTGATCGCCATCGCGGCGGCCGGGTGCGCCGTCTGGGGCACACTCCTGGCGCAGGTGGTCCTCGCCTTCGTGGTCGGCCTGTGCGGTGCCGTGGCCCAGCCCTCCTTCGACGCCATGACCCAGCGCTACATCCCCCTGTCCGCCCAGGGCCGCGCCTTCGCCCGCTTCGGCATGCGCCAGCAGCTGGTGTGGGTGGTCGGCTCGCTCATCCCGTTGATCATCGTGTTCACGCTGCCCCAGGGCGACGCCACCATTGCCGTGCTGGCCGCCCTCGGCGGGCTGACCTACGTCTCGGGTCGCCGCGCCGCGCACGCGCCGCGGCTGGTGCAGCGCGAGTACCGCAACCTCGGGGACGTGGGCGAAGCGGAGGGCTGATGCCCTCAGCCCAGGCGCTGGCCGAGCGTCTCGGCCTGGTCGGCCAGCGCCTGGGGGAGCCGGTCGCCGAACCTGGCGTAGTACTCCTTGATGAGGGGCACTTCCGCCCGCCACCCCTCGGTGTCGACCCGCAGGAGCTCCTGCATCTGATCCGCACTCACGTCGAGCCCCGTCGTGTCGATGGCGTCGGGTGTCGGCACCGCGCCGATCGGCGTCTCGACCGCAGGGGCCTTGTCCGTGATGCGGTTGAAGATCCACTCGAGCACCCGGGAGTTCTCGCCGTAGCCGGGCCAGAGGAACTTCCCGTCGGCGTCCTTGCGGAACCAGTTGACGTAGAAGATCTTCGGCAGGGCGTCACGGTCGGGTGCTTCCGCGCCGATGCGCAGCCAGTGCGCGAAGTAGTCGGCCATGTTGTACCCGCAGAAGGGCAGCATGGCGAAGGGGTCGCGGCGGAGATTGCCGACGGCACCGGCCTGGGCGGCCGTCGTCTCGGACGCCATGATGGAGCCGAGGAACACGCCGTGCTCCCAGTCGTGGGACTGAAAGACAAGGGGGACGACCGAGGCGCGGCGACCGCCGAAGAGGATGGCGCTGATCGGGACGCCCTTGGGGTCCTCCCACTCCGGCGCGATGGCCGGGTCCTGGCTGGCCGGCGTCGTGAAGCGGGCGTTGGGATGGGCGGCCGGCGTGCCCTTCTCGGGGGTCCAGTCCTCACCCCTCCAGTCGGTCAGGTGGGCCGGGGGCTCGTCGGTCATGCCCTCCCACCAGATGTCGCCGTCGTCGGTCAGCGCCGTGTTGGTGAAGATGCAGTTGCCGTCCAGCGTCAGGATCGCATTGGGGTTGGTGTGGGTGTTGGTCCCCGGTGCGACGCCGAAGAAGCCGGCCTCGGGATTGATGGCGTAGAGCTGGCCGTCGGGGCCGAACTTCATCCAGCAGATGTCGTCGCCGACCGTCTCGACCTTCCATCCCTCGATGGATGGGATGAGCATGGCCAAGTTCGTCTTGCCACAGGCCGAAGGGAAGGCACCGGTGACGTAGCGGGTCTCGCCCTCCGGCGAGGTGAGCTTGAGAATGAGCATGTGCTCGGCCATCCAGCCGGCGTCGCGGGCCATGACCGAGGCGATGCGGAGCGCGAAGCACTTCTTCCCCAACAGAGCGTTGCCGCCGTAGCCGGAGCCGAACGAGGTGATCTCGCGCGTCTCGGGGAAGTGCACGATGTACTTGTTCTCCGCGTTGCACGGCCACGCCACGTCCTGCTCGCCCGCCTCGAGGGGCGCGCCGACCGAGTGCAGGCAGGGGACGAACTCGCCGTCGCCGAGCACTTCCAGGGCGCCCGTGCCCATGCGGGTCATGATGCGCATGGAGACCGCCACGTAGGCCGAGTCGGTCAGCTGCACCCCGATGTGGGCGATGTCCGAGCCCAGGGGGCCCATGGAGAAAGGGACGACGTACATGGTGCGCCCCTTCATGCAGCCCTTGAAGAGGCCGTTCAGCTGCTGGCGCATCTCCCCGGGCTCACACCAGTTGTTGGTCGGCCCGGCATCCACCTCAAGGGCCGAGCAGATGAAGGTGCGGTCCTCGACGCGGGCCACGTCGCCCGGGTCCGAGTGGGACCAGTAGCTGTTGGGGCGCTTGGCGTCCGACAGACGGGTGAACGTGCCGGCGTCGACGAGCCCCTGGCAGAGCCGGTCGTACTCGTCGGCCGAACCGTCGCACCACTCGATTCGGTCCGGTGTGGTCAGGGTCGCCACTTCGTCGACCCAAGCGAGGAGTTTCGCGTTCTTTGTTGGCGGCATGTCGGGGGGATCTACTCCTTCGTCCGGCCGGTTTCGGTGGGGTCCAATGCTAGGCATGTGACGTGGGATCCCCCAAACCTCGGCACATAACCCGTCCCGTCGAGGAAGACGAGGTCTTAGAGCGTATCCGAGGCATGGTCGGAAATGGAATCGAGGCCTTCGGGTTGCGCGACGACGCCGCCGTCCTGGAACTGGCGGGCGGCCGACCGCTGCTGGCCTCCGTCGACAGCGTGGTGGAGGGCGTGCATGTCGACCTTTCCCTCTGCAGCCCCGCTGACGTGGGCTGGAAGGCCCTGATGGGCGCACTGAGCGATCTGGCCGCCATGGGAGCCGCCCCGCTGGCCGCTTTGGTGGCGCTGTGCGTGCCCGGCGGCTCGGGCGAAGGCGAGCTGGCCCTCGGCGTCATGGAGGGCGTGGCCGAGGCCTCGGTGGTGAGCGGTTGTCCTGTGGTCGGGGGCGACGTCTCGGAGTCGGGCGTGCTGGTGGTGGCGGTGACGGTGCTCGGGACGGTCGAGGACGGCGGGGCACCGGTCTCGAGGTCGGGGGCACAGCCTGACGACGTGCTCGTCCTCACAGGCCCGTGCGGCGGATCCGCGGCAGGACTGCGGGCGCTGCGGACCGGCACCGGGCCGGGTGCCGCCTACCGGCGCCCGCTGGCGAGGTTGCGCGAGGGCGAGGTCGCCCGGCGGGAAGGGGCGCACGCCATGATCGACGTCTCCGACGGTCTGGCGCTGGACCTGCACCGGCTGGCCGACGCCTCGGTCGTCGGGTTCCGCCTGGACGAGGTGCCGGCAACGGAAGGGGCGACCCTCGACGAGGCCCTGGGGGGCGGCGAGGATTACGAGCTGTTACTCACCGTGAGCAGTTCGGACGCGGACGGCCTCATCGCCTCTTTCGAGCAGGAAGGGCTTCGGCTCCCGGCGCTGGTCGGCACCATGGTGTCGGACCCCGCGATGCGGCTCTTCGGCGACGGCCCGCTCGAGCGGCTGGGCTGGCAGCACCGGCTGGGGTAGCCGGCCTCGTTCTCGTGCGCCCCCTTGAGCGGGGGAAGCCGAAGACCTGAGGCGTCACGCCGGGTGTTGGGTCAGCTGGTGGCGCTGGGCTGGTGCGTCCGCCGCAGCGGCTTCGTCACCTTGCCGGCCCGGATGCACGAGGTGCAGACGTGCAACCGCTTGGGAGCACCGTCGACGACGGCCCGCACCCGCTGGATGTTGGGGTTCCAACGCCGCTTGGTACGACGGTGGGAGTGGCTCACGTTCATACCGAACGAGGGCTTCTTGCCACAGATATCGCACACTGCTGCCATTGGAGAACCTTCCTGGGGGAGGCCGCGGTCGACGGACCACGCAGGCCTTCACGAACGGGTGAAAGGTTAGCATCCCCTGCCATGACCTCCCCGGCGACGCTCGGCGCCGATGACCTGCGCGCCGTGATGGGGGGCTACCGGGACGCCCTGCGCCTGCACCAGGCCGACATCAACCGCCTCAACGTCTACCCGGTGCCCGACGGGGACACGGGCACCAACATGGCCCTGACCCTCGAAGCGGTGGTCGCCGAGCTCCAGGGCGTCGAGGCGGGGGCCGGGCTGACCGAGGTGTGCAAGGCCATCGGCCACGGCTCCCTGATGGGCGCCCGGGGGAACTCGGGCGTGATCCTCTCGCAGCTCCTCCGGGGCATGAGCGAGCGGATGGCGGGCGCCGAGGAGGGCGGCGTCGGCCCCGACGTCCTGGTGGACGCCATCGGCCACGCCTCCGAGCTGGCCCGGCGGGCGGTGGTGCGCCCGGTCGAGGGGACGATCCTGACGGTGGCCGACGCGGCGGCGGTCGGAGCGGGGCACGGGTCCGGCCTGGTGGGCGTGGTGGAGAGCGCCCTTGGTGAGGCGGCCGACGCCCTGGCCCGCACGCCCGACATGCTGCCCGTCCTGGCCCAGGCCGGGGTGGTCGATGCGGGCGGCCGCGGGTACCTCCTCCTGCTCGATGCCTTCCTCCTGGTGCTCGACGGCCGGCCCTTGCCCGAGCCGTCGGGAGTGGACGCCCCGGACCTCAGCCATCTCAACGGGGCCCTGACGTCGGGGTCGGGCCACGACGGCGGCGTCGGGGGAGCACCCCGTCGGGGAGTCTGCGCTACGAGGTCATGTACTTCCTCAATGCGCCCGACGATTCCATTGAGGCCTTCAAGGAGGTCTGGGCGGGCATCGGCGACTCCATCGTCGTGGTCGGGGGCGACGGGCTGTGGAACTGCCACATCCACACCAATGACATCGGCGCCGCCGTCGAGGCCGGCGTCGACGCCGGGCGACCCCGCCGCATCAGGGTCACCGACCTCGACGAGCAAGTCGAAGAAGAGCGTTGGGTGCGCGAGAGCGTGGGTGCGCCCGGGGCGGGCCCCAGCACCGAGGGCGCCGGTCCGCCGCCCACCACGAGCGTGGTGGCGGTCGTCTCGGGCGACGGCATCGGGCGCATCTTCCGTTCCCTCGGCGTCCACCATCTGGTCGTCGGTGGCCAGACCATGAACCCGGCGACGGCCGATCTGGTCAAGGCGGTCGAGTCGGTGGGCTCGGACCAGGTGGTGATCCTGCCCAACAACAAGAACATCGGGCCCGTGGCCGAGCAGGTCGACGCGCTGAGCGGCAAGACGGTCCGGGTGGTGGCGACCGGCTCCATCGTGGAGGGCTTCGCCGCGTTGCTGGCCTACGACCCGGCGGCCGAGGCCGACGCCAACGTGGCCACCATGTCCGAGTCGGCCGCCCGCGTCGTGCCGGCCGAGGTCACGCGGGCGGTGCGCGACACCATGACCGACGCCGGCGAGGTCCACGAGGGCGACTTCATCGGCATCTCGCGGGACGGCGTCGTCGCCGTCTCCGACAACATCGTCGTCTGTACCCGCCTGCTCCTGAGCCGCCTGTTGCTTCCGACGCACGAGCTCGTGACGCTCATTGAGGGCGAGGGCGCCCGCGTCGCCGACACCAGGCGCATAGAGGAGTGGCTCACCGAGGAGCACCCCGACGTCGCGGTCGAGGCGCACCAGGGCGGCCAGCCTCTCTACCCGTACCTGTTGGGGATTGAGTAAAGGCCGCACACTCAGCGACCTGAGCCTGCGGGAGGTGTCCGTGCTCGAGTCGGTGTCCGAGCGCAAGGCCGGACGGCTGGCCGAGCTCGGTGTGGAGACGGTCCTCGATCTCCTGACGACGTATCCGCGCCGCTACATCGATCGCACCCGCCAGGCCGACGTCTCGGACCTGCAGGTCGGTGACGAGGCGGCCGTGCTGGCCACGGTGCAGTCGGCGAGCGCGCGGCGCGCCCGGACGGGCCGGGCCGTCGTCGACGTCGTGGTGCGCGACGACACCGGCCGGCTCAAGATCGTGTTCTTCAACCAGCCCTGGCGGGCCAAGCAGCTCGAGGCCGGCACCGAGGCGATCTTCTTCGGCAAGGTGACGGAGTACCGGGGCGCCCGCCAGCTGACCAACCCCGTCGTCGACGTGGTGGCGGGCGTGACGCCCGGCCGGCGGACGTTGCGCATCCTGCCCGTGTACCCGGCCTCGGCCAAGGCCGGCCTGACGTCGTGGGAGATCGGGGAGTTCGTGGCGGAGGCCCTCGAGCGGGCCGGGGAGTTCGCCGACCCGCTCCCCGACGAGTGGCGGACCTCCATCGACCTGTGGGGACGCACGGAGGCCTTCCGGGCCATCCACGGGCCCGAATCGCTCCAGGTGGTCGAGCCGGCGCGCCGCCGGCTGGTCTTCGACGAGCTCTTCCGGTTGCAACTGGCGCTGGTGCTGCGCCGCCGGGCCTTCGAGGTCAACGCCCGCGCGCTGCACCACGCCGTGTCGCCCCGGGAGGTCACCGGCGGGGTGGGCGACACGCTGGTGGCGCGCTTCCTGGCCCGCCTGCCCTACGAGCTCACGAAGGCCCAACGCCGCGCCCTGGCCGTCATCGTGGCCGACATGGCCGGGCCGTTCCCCATGCACCGCCTGCTGCAGGGCGACGTCGGCTCGGGCAAGACGGTGGTGGCGCTGGCGGCGCTGCTGGCGGCCGTGCAGAGCGGGCACCAGGGCGCCTTGATGGTGCCCACCGAGGTGCTGGCCGAACAGCACTTCTCTGCCGTGCGGGCCCTGCTCGGTGAACTGGAGGGCCCCGGCGGCATGGCCGGGGGCGAGGTGCGCGTGGAGCTCCTCACCAGTCGGGTCAAGGGCAAGGCGCGCACCGCCGTGCTCCAGGGCCTGGCCTCGGGCGAGGTGGGCCTTGTCGTGGGGACCCACGCGTTGTTGACCGAGGAGGTCGCGTTCGGATCTCTCGGCGCGGTGGTGATCGACGAGCAGCACCGCTTCGGCGTGGAACAGCGCGCCACGCTGCGCGCCAAGGGCACCGACGGCGACCCCGACCTGCTGGTGATGACGGCGACGCCGATCCCGCGCACGGCCGCCATGGTGATCTTCGGCGATCTCGACCTGACCACCCTGGACGAGCTGCCGCCCGGCCGTCAGCCCGTGACGACCCAGTGGCTGCCCGACGACGGGCCCGGCGGGGACGGGCCCGCCTGGGACCGGGTGCGCGAGGAAGCGGCGGCCGGGCATCGCGCCTTCGTCGTGTGCCCGCTGGTCAGTGACTCGCTGCGGGTGGAGGCCAAGTCGGCCAGCGAGGAGTTCGAGCGGCTGGCGGCCGGGGAGCTGGCGGGGTTGCGGGTCGGGCTCATGCACGGCCAGATGGCGGCCGCCGCCCGCGAGGAGGTCATGGACCGGTTCCGCACGGGCGCGCTCGACGTCCTGGTCGCCACCACGGTCATTGAGGTCGGCGTCGACGTCCCCGAGGCCACCGTCATGGTGGTGGAGAGCGCCGACCGTTTCGGGATCGCCCAGTTGCACCAGTTGCGGGGCCGGGTCGGCCGCGGTGGCACGGCCAGCTGGTGCTACCTGCTCGGCGGCGAGGAGGGCAACGAGCGGCTGACGGCGGTGGCCGGATCGACAGACGGGTTCGCCCTGGCCGAGGCGGACCTGCGCGTGCGGGGGGAGGGGACCCTGCTCGGCGCCCGCCAGAAGGGGCAGAGCGACCTGCGCTTGGCCTCGCTCACCGACGCCGGCGACATGGTGCTGCTGGGCGAGGCGCGCCGGGTGGCCGAGGCCATGGTCGACGAGGACCCGCAGCTGCAGGCGCATCCCGACCTGGCCGACGAGGTCAAGCTGCTGTTGGGCGAGGACGAGGGGGAGTACCTCTTCAAGAGCTAACGAGCCACCGTAGGGTGGTGGCGATGCGGGTCATCGGAGGCCGGAGCCGTGGGCGCCGGCTGCCGGCCAAGCTCCCGGGGTCCGTGCGACCGACGTCGGACCGGGTGCGTGAAGCCATCTTCGACATCCTTGGTTCCCGGGGCGGCGTCGAAGGCCTGACGGTGGTCGACCTGTTCTGTGGCAGTGGCGCGCTGGGGGTGGAGGCGCTTTCCCGGGGGGCGGCGTCGTCCACCTTCGTCGACCTGGATCCGGACGCGTTGGCCGCCGTCCGCCAGAACCTCGCGGCGGTGGGGCTCGACGACGAGCCGGCCACGTTGGTGCGGGCCGCGCTGCCGGGATGGCTCGAGTCCGCGGCAGCCGGGTCGTTCGACCTCGCCTTGTGCGATCCGCCCTACGACTTCGAGGACTGGCCGGCGCTCCTCGGCGCGCTGCGTGCGGATGCCGTCGTCATGGAATCGGCGGCGCCAATTGTGCTGCCCGAGGCCTGGGTGGTCGCGAGAGAGCGGCGGTACGGCGGTACGCTCGTCACCGTGGCTCATCACAGCGGAGACGGTTCGTGAAAGTCGGGCTTTTTCCCGGGTCCTTCGACCCCTTTCACAACGGGCACCTCGAAATCGTCGAGCGGGCCAGCCACCTCTTCGACGAAGTGGTCGTGGCCGCGTTGCGCAATCCCCAGAAGAGCACCGCGCTCTTCGATCTGCAGGAGCGCCAGGCCATGTTGGAGGAGGTGGTCGCCCACCTCCCGTCCGTGCGGATCGTGTCGGTGTCGACGCTGCTGGTCAACGTCGCCCGGGACGTCGGCGCCTCGGCGATCGTCCGGGGTTTGCGGGCGGTGTCGGACTTCGAGGCCGAGATGCAGATGGCCCAGATGAACAAGCACCTCTCCGGCGTCGAGACGATCTTCATCCCCACGAGTCCCGAGTGGTCCTTCGTGGCCTCCAAACTCGTGCGCGAGGTGGCCCGCTTCGGTGGCGACGTCTCCGCCTTCGTGCCCAAGGCCGTGGCGGAGCAGCTGAAGGCCAAGTATGAGAACGGGCCGTTGGGCGGTGACGAGGAATGAGCGACCAGTTCCTCGACGTGGACGACGATCCGCCGGTGGAAGAGGTCGGGATCGAGTCGATACTCAACCAGCTGCTGGACCTCATGGCTGCCGCCAAGTCGATGCCGCTGTCCTCATCGGTGATGGTCTCGCGGGAAGAGGTGACCTCGCTGGTCCAGTCGGCCATCGAGTGCCTGCCCGACGAGCTCCGCCAGGCGCGCTGGCTCCTGCGCGAGCGGGAGGAGTTCATGGCGGAGCGCAACCGCGACGCCGAAGCCCTCATGGACGACGTGCGCGCCCAGGCGGAGCACATGGTGCAACGCACCGAGATCGTGCGCCAGGCCAACTCGGTGGCGCAACGCATCCTCGACGACGCCAACGAAGAGGCCCGGACGCTCCGCCACCAGGCCGAGGACTTCGTGGACACCAAGCTGGCCGGCATGGAGATCGTGCTGGACCGGCTCACCCGGACAGTCCAGGCCGGCCGGGCCAGGCTGGCCGCGCCGTCCCTGGACACCACGCCGGTCGTCGACGCTGCTGGGACGGAGGAGGACGGCTTCTTCGACCAGGATCAGTCGTAGTGGATGCCGTCTGATGGCCGGCGACCCTTTCGTGGTCCAGGTGGCGCGGCTCCGCCGCTCGCCGGGTCAGGCCGTGCACGAGGTGCGACGGGGCGAGGTGCCCCAGGCCGGCCCCATCAATGAGGCCGGGATCGACCCCGGCCGCAGCGTCGTGCCGGCGGGCGACGAGATAGAGGTCGACGTGACGCTCACGCCGTTCGAGGGCGGGATCGACGTCGCCGGGACCGTCACCGCGCCGTGGACCGGGATCTGCCGGCGCTGCGCCGAGCCCGTGTCGGGCGAGCTGCGCATCCCCGTGCACGAGCGCTTCGCCGACGCCCCGCTGGCCGGAGTGTCCGACGAGGAGCTCTACCCGATCGTCGACGGGACCATCGACCTGGGGCCGCTGGCCCGCGACGCCGTCGTGCTCGAGCTGCCCATGGCGCCGCTGTGCCGGGAGGACTGCGCCGGCCTGTGCGCCCAGTGCGGGGCCAACCGCAACGAGGGCGACTGTGGCTGCGTTGCCCCACGCGATCCCCGGTGGGCTAATCTCGACGTGCTCCGGTAGCCGGTCCTTCCCGGTCCGGCACCGTCCGAGAGCGCTCGTGCGCCCGAATCGATCGTTGGAGTTCCGCTATGGCCGTCCCCAAGAAGAAGAAGTCCAAGGCCAAGGGCCGCAGCCACCTGGCTGGGGCGTGGCGGCTCGAACGGCCGCCTCGCAGCGTGTGCCCACACTGCCAGGCCTCCAAGACGCCCCACGTGGTCTGCCCCAGCTGCGGCTGGTACAAGGGACGCCAAGCAGTCGAGGTCGACTGACTTGAGTCGCCGGGGCGAGCGTCCCAGCCCCGAGACGCTGGCCACGCTCCCGGTCGCCGTCGACGCCATGGGTGGTGACTTGGCCCCCGGCGAAATCGTCGAGGGCGCCCGCCGGGCCTCCGAGCAACACGGCATCGGCATCGTGCTCGTCGGACCGCCCGAGCTGGTCGGCGACACCCAGGGCCTGGAGCTGGTGCCCTGCACCGAGGTCATCGGCATGGACGAGGACCCGGCCGGCGGCGTGCGTCGCAAGAAGGACTCCTCCCTGGTCCGGGCCGCCGAGCTCGTGCGGGACGGGAAGGCCGCCGCCATGGTGTCGGCGGGCAACACGGGTGCGACCATGGCCTCCGCCCTGCTGCGCATGGGCCGGCTCCCCGGTGTGGTGCGGCCCTGCATCGCCACACCGCTGCCCCGGCTCGGCCGCACGCCGGCCGTGCTGGTCGACGCCGGGGCCAACTCCGAGTGCACTCCCGCCATGCTGGTGCAGTTCGCCCAGATGGGCGCCGCCTACGTGTCCGCCCGCTTCGGCACCGACGCCCCGTCGGTCGGGCTCCTCTCCATCGGCGAAGAATCGACGAAGGGCACGCCGCTGGTGAAGGAGACCCACGGTCTGCTGGTCAAAGCGGCCAACGTGGGCTCCGGCGAAGCGGGGACCGGCGCCTTCGAGTTCATCGGGAACCTCGAGGGTCGCGACCTGCTGCCCTCACCGGCCGACGTCATCGTGACCGACGGGTTCACGGGGAACGTGGCGCTCAAGGCGCTGGAGGGGTCGTTGCGCTTCCTCTTCGACACCCTTCTGGGGGTGTTCTCGACCGACGAGGCCACCACGGAGGCGGCGGGGGTCCTGCTCCCGCACCTGCTGCCGGTGGCGGCCGAATTCGAGCCCGAGAACACCGGCGGGGCCATGCTGCTCGGGACCGACGGGGTGTGCGTGATCAGCCACGGCTCCTCGAATGCGACCGCCATGATGAACGCGGTCCTGGTGGCGCACGAATGTGCGACCCGGGGGCTGGTCGACCAGGTGGCGGCGGCGGTCCGAACGGTCGAATTAGGCTAAAAGGCCAGTTCAAGGGGCATAAACGGGCGGTTACGGCCCCGCGGGACGTACACTGTCGGCGTGCCAGCAGAAACCCACACTCATCAGGGCCCTCTTGACCGCAACGGGGTCTTCGAGCTGATCCGGGACCAGCTGGCCGACATCCTCGAGACGGACCCGTCGTCGATCACCGAGGGCGCTTCCTTCGCGGAGGACCTCGACGCCGACTCGCTGGCCCTTATTGAGCTGGTTGAAGCCCTGGAAGAGGAGCTGGGTGAACGAACGGTGGGGTTCCGCATCAACGACGAGGACCTCGAGGACCTGCGCACGGTGAGGGATGCGGTTGACTACGTCTACGCCAAGCTCGAGGCGGGTTGACACCGGCGCTGAGGGGGCGGCCGCACTGGCCGAGCGACTTGGCCATTCCTTCGCCGACTTGAGCCTCCTGCAGCATGCCCTCGCCCACCGGAGCTGGTGTGGCGAGCAGGAAGGCGGCGCGCCCTCCAACGAGCGTCTCGAATTCCTGGGCGACGCCGTCCTGGGCCTCATTGTGGCCGGCTACACCTTCGAGCGCTTCCCCGACTTCGCCGAAGGCAAGCTGGCCAAGGTCCGCTCCGCCGTGGTGAACGCCCGCGTCCTGGCGCAGGTGGCCGCCCGGCTCGGCGTGGGTGAGGTCCTCCTGTTGGGCCGGGGCGAAGAAGGATCAGGCGGCCGCGCCAAGGCCTCCATCCTCGCTGACGCCTTCGAAGCCATTCTCGGATCGATCTACCTCGACGCCGGCTGGGAGGCCTCCCGCGAGCTCGTGCTGCGCGAGCTCGGCGAGGCCATCGAGCGCGCCGGCCAGGAGCCCGACGACTTCGACCACAAGAGCCGTCTGCAGGAGAAGGCCGTACGCGATGGCGCGGGAACGCCGCGCTACGTGGTGGCGGGGTCTGGGCCAGACCACGACCGGGTCTACACGGCCGAGGTCTTCTTGGACGGGACGCGTTGGGGGGCGGGCGAAGGACGCTCGAAGAAGGACGCCGAACAGGAGGCCGCGCGAGCGGCCTGGGAAGGCCTCACCAGTGCCTGAGTTGCCCGAAGTCGAGACGCTACGCCAAGACCTGTCCCGTGAGGTGGTGGGACGCAAGATCAAGGCGGTCGCCGTGTCCAACGGCCGCTCGGTGCGCCGGCACGCCTCGGCCAAGCACTTCCGGGCCCTCCTGGAGGGCCACACGATCAAGTCCGTGGGCCGGCTGGGCAAGTACCTGCTCCTGACGCTCGACAGCGGGGACACGCTCGTCGTGCATCTCGGCATGAGCGGCCAGCTGCTGCGGGTCAAGTCGGCCAAGGACCCGAAGCCCAAGCACACCCACGTCATCATCACGTTCACCCAGGGCGGTGAGCTGCGCTACGTGGACCCCCGCACCTTCGGGGAGATGTTCGTCTCCACCCCGCCGCTGAAGGCGGACGGGACGCCGCTGAGCCCGGTCTCGGGCACGGCGGGGGGCGACGGCACCGCCATCCGCAAGGCGATCCCCGAGCTGGCCCACCTCGGGTTCGACCCCATCGAGGACCTCATGAGCTGGGACCGCTTCGGCGCCCTGCTGCACCAGCACCACGGCGGCGTCAAGGCGCTCCTGATGGACCAGAGCTTCACGGCGGGCATCGGGAACCTGTACTCCGACGAGATGCTCTACCAGGCGGGCCTGCGCTATGACCGGGCCGCCGATTCGCTGACGGCCACCGAGGTGCGCCGGCTGTACCGGGCAATTGTCGAGACGTTGGCCGATGCCATCAAGCACCGGGGTTCCTCGCTGGCGGACGAGCAGTACCGCGATCTCTTCGGCGAGCTCGGGGACTTCCAGGGCTCGCACCAGGTCTACGACCGTGAGGGCCAGCCCTGCCGGCGCTGTCGCAACACCATCGTGCGGGTGAAGGCGGGGGGCCGGTCCACGTTCTTCTGCGATCACTGCCAGGTGTGAGCCACCCGCCACCCGTAGGCACCCGGTAGGGTCGCCCCGATGTTCCTGAAGTCGCTCAGCATGAAGGGTTTCAAGTCCTTCGCCGACCCGACGGTGCTGGAGTTCGAGCCCGGGGTCACCGTGGTGGTCGGCCCCAACGGGAGCGGCAAGTCCAACGTCGTCGATGCCGTCACCTGGGTCCTGGGCGCCCAGGGGCCGCGCTCGCTGCGCTCGGCGAAAATGGAGGACGTCATTTTCGCCGGGACCTCCTCGCGGCCCCAGCTGGGCCGGGCCGAGGTGTCGCTCACCATCGACAACTCGCTGAGCAAGCTGTCGATCGACCTGGCCGAAGTCACCATCACCCGGACGCTCTTCCGCTCCGGCGACAGCGAGTACGCCATCAACGGCGCCCCGTGCCGGCTGCTCGACATTCAGGAGTTGCTCAGCGACTCCGGCGTCGGCCGCCAGCAGCACATGATCATCGGCCAGGGCCAGCTCGACACCGTCCTCAACGCCCGGCCGGAGGACCGGCGGGCCATCATTGAGGAGGCGGCCGGTGTGTTGAAGCACCGGCGCCGCCGCGAGAGGGCGGAGCGCCGGTTGGCCGGGACCGCCGAGAACCTGGAGCGCCTGGGCGATCTGGTGCGCGAGGTGCGGCGCCAGATCAGGCCGCTCGAGCGGCAGGCGGCGGCGGCGCGTTCGCACGACACCGTGGCGTCCCAGCTGATGGCGCTGCGCCGGTATCTCGCGGGGGCCGAGCAGTCCGACCTGAGCGCCCGCCGCCTGGCGGCGGTGCAGCACCTGTCCGTCTGCCGCGACGAGGAGCAGGAGCTGCACACCGCACTCGAGCAGCTGGACGCCGAGGCGACGTCCACCACGGCGGAGCTGTCGTCGCGTCGCGAAGAGGATCTGGCCAACGCCCTGGGTCGGGTGCAGGGGCTGGTGGAACGGGCCCGTGGCCTCACCGGCGTCCTGCGCGAGCGAGGCCGGGGCGTCGTGGCCGCCCTCGACGCCGCCGCCGACGTCGATGTGGTCTCGACGCTCGAAGCCGAGGCGGCCCGCCTGGCCAGCGAGCTGGTGGCCGCCGAGGCGGAGGAAGAGGCCGGCGGGGCGCCCGAACGGATGGAGCTCCAGGCTGCGCTGGCCACGCTCGACGAAGAGACCGCCGCGTTGCGGGAGCGCTGGGCGACGGTGCTCGGCGATGACGCGCCGGACCAGGCCATCGCCCGGGTGCGGTCCCGCACCGAGTCGGTGGTCCGTGCCGCGGCGCGCGAGCAGCAGGACATGGACGTGCTCGGGGCACGGGTCGGCACCTTGGAGGAGCGGACGGCGGGCACCGCGGTGCGGGCCGACCTCCTGGCCAAGCAGGCCGACGAACTCGAGCAGGCTACGGCAGCGTTGGCGGCCGAGCTGGCGGCGCGGAGCGCCGAGCTCGAAGCAGCCGTGCAGACGGCCGAGACGGCGCAGATGTCGGCCGACCAGGCCGAAGAGGCGCGCCACCGCACGGCGGCCCGGGCTGAGGCCTTGGAGCGGGCGCTGGCGGACCTGCAGGGCGCCGGCGGCCGCGAGCTGCTGCGCGACGTCGACGGTGTCGTGGGCTCGCTGGTCGACCTGGTGGAGATCGACGAAGGCTGGGAGGCTGCCTTCGAGGCCGCCATCGGTGCGGGCGTGGCCGCCGTCGTGGTCGACGGCCGGCGCTCCGCCCAGGCCGCACTGGCCACGTTGCGTGAAGGCGGCGTCACCGGAGCCATCCTGACGCCCCGGGCGTCGTCTTCGACGGCAGGAGCAACCGACCTGCCGCCCGGCAGCAGCGCCGAACCCGTGCGCGGCCACGTGCGGGTACGCCACGGGGGGTCGGTTGCCGAGTCGGTGCTCGACACCCTGGTCGGTCGCGCCGTCCGGGTGAACGGGTGGGAGGAGGCCATCGACCTCTCACTGGCCCGCGACGACCTGGTGGTGGTCACCCCCGAAGGTGACCGCTTCGCGGCAACGGGGTGGCGCGTGCGTTCGGCCACCAGCGTGGTCACGGCCGCCGCGGTCGAAGAGGCACGCCGGCGGGCCGAGGACGCGGCAGTGGCCGCCGAGCTGGCCCGGGCCCACCTGGCCGAGAGCCGCATTGTGCTCGGCCGGTGCCGCGATGCCCGCACGACCGCAGAGCGCGCCAACGACCGCCACGCATCGGCCTGTGAGGCGGGTCGGGCCGATCGGGAACGTTCGGCCGAAGAGCAACGGCGCGTCGCCGGTGAGTTGGACGAGGCCCGCGCCGCCGTGGCCGCTGCGCACCAGCGCCTGGCCGACGTCGCGGCCGAGCAGGCGCACCTGGTCGGTTCGCTGCCCGAGCTGCAGGACGCCTTGGAGGCCTGGGAGGCGCTCGAAGAGCGGCGGGTCGGGCTGCGGGGCCGGCGCCAGGAGCTCGAGGTGCGCGTGGCGGGAGTGGTCGAACGCCGGCGTGTCCTGGCCGAGCGCCAGGCCGAGGTGGAGCGGCGCCTGCAGGGCCACGCCGAGGAGCGGGCCACCGCGGCGTCGCGCCGGCGCCGGCTGGAGGCCGAGGGCGCGGCGCTGGCCCGTCTGGAGGTCCTGGTCCAGGGCGAGCACGACCGGCTCGACGGCGTCTTCGAATCGTTGCGCCACGACTACCAGGATCAGGTCGACGCTGTGCGCGCCGGGGGCGAGAAGCTCGAGCGGCTGCGCCAGGACCGTCACACGACGGAGCAGCGCCTCGAAGCGGTGCGCACCCGCACGCGCACGCTCGACCTGGAGTCGAACGAGGTCGACCTGCGTCTGGAGGCGCTGCACGAGCACATCGCACGCGACCTCGGGGCCACCCCGGAGGAGTTGACCGGCCTGCCCGAGCCGGAGGCGCCCGAGGGCACGACGTTGGTGCAACACGCCGAGGAGCTGGAGCGCAAGCTCGTGGCGCTGGGCCCGGTCAACCCGCTGGCGCTCGAGGAGCTCTCGACCCTGGAGGAGCGCCACAAGGAGTTGGAGGCGCAGGTCGACGACGTGCGCGGCGCCCGCCGCGAGCTGCACGAAGTGGTGCGCACCCTCGACCACGAGATCATGACGTCGTTCGCCGCCGCCGCGGCCGACGTGAACGAGCACTTCTCGACGTTGATCGCCATGCTGTTCCCCGGTGGGACCGGGCGCCTCATGCTGGTGGAGCCCGACGACCTGCTCAACACCGGCGTCGAGATCGAGGTGCGCCCGGCCGGCCGCAATGTCCGCCGGGTCTCGCTCCTCTCCGGCGGCGAGCGCTCCATGGCGGCGCTGGCCTTCCTCTTCGCCGTCTTCCGGAGCCGGCCGTCGCCCTTCTACATGATGGACGAGGTCGAGGCGGCGCTGGACGACGTCAACCTCAGCCGGTTCCTGGCCCTGGTCCACGAATTCCGCGACGAGGCGCAGCTGCTCATCGTGAGCCACCAGAAGCGGACCATGGAGACCGGCGACGCGTTGTACGGCGTGACGATGGCTCCGGGAGGCTCGTCCCAGGTGGTCAGCCAGAAGGTGGAGAAGGAGAAAGAGCCGGCGTGACCGGCACGCTCGCTTTCGTGTTCATTGCGCTGGCCTTCGTCTGCGTCATCGCCGGGGTCACCGCGGTCGCCCGCACGCGACGGGCGACGCGTGAGGACACGGAGGAGTACGGCGAGACGACCTACGCCGAGGAGGCCGCCGCGGTGGCGGCAGCGGAAGAGGCGGCGGGGGCTGCGGCTCGCGACGACGAGTCCGAGGAGCCGCCGGCGTGATCGGGACCCTCATCATCATCGTCGTGGTGGTGGCCGTCCTCGCCCTCGCCCTCGGCGGGATCGCGCTCTCCCGCTCCCGCCGGCGTTCGGACGCCACGACGACGGCGCCGCCGAGGCCCCACGACGCCCCGCCGAGACGTCCTCCGCAGACTCCTCCGTCAACGGTGGCCGAACCGGTGGCGGAGGGTGCACCGGTCGCCGCGCCAGAAGTCGAGCCCGAGGCCCCGGGGGCACCGCCCTCGTACCGGAGCCGCCTGGGCGGCGTGCGTGGCCTCTTCAGTGGCGCCGTGGCTGCGCTCCGGGCGGGCCGGATCGACGAGGCGACCTGGGAGTCGCTGGAGGAGGCGCTCATCCGGGCCGACGTCGGTGTCACCACGACCGGCGTGCTGCTGGACGAGCTGCGGGCCAAGGCGCAGACAAGGGAGATCAGCAGCGGAGACGACCTGCTCGAAGCCCTGGGCGCGTCGATCCGTCACCTCCTCGACTCGGTCGGGTCGCGGGAGTTGCGCTTCGACGGAAGGGAAGACCATCCCGACGTCTGGCTCTTCGTCGGCGTCAACGGCGTGGGCAAGACGACGACCATCGGCAAGCTGGCCCGGCGCCAGTCCGCGGCTGGTCACTCGGTGCTGCTCGCCGCAGGTGACACGTTCCGGGCGGCGGCGGCTGACCAGCTCGCCATGTGGGCCGAGCGGACCGGCACCGAGATCGTCCGCGGCGCCGAGGGTGCCGACCCGAGTGCGATTGTCTTCGATGCCGTGCAGCGGGCGGCGGCGCGGGACAACGACCTGGTGTTGGCCGACACGGCGGGGCGCCTGCACACGAAGGTGAACCTCGTGGAAGAGCTGAAGAAGATCCGGCGGATCGCCGACCGCGACCCGGGTAACGTGACGGAGGTCCTGCTCGTCCTCGATGCCACCACAGGCCAGAACGGCCTGACCCAGGCTCGCCAATTCGCGGATGCGGTGGACGTGACGGGCGTCGTGCTGACGAAGCTCGACGGCACGGCCAAGGGGGGCATCGTGATCGCGGTCGAGCGCGAGCTGTTCGTGCCGGTCAAGCTCGTGGGCCTGGGCGAAGGCCCTGACGACCTTGTCGACTTCGATTCCGGGGCGTTCGTCGATGCCCTCCTCGCATCGGACTGAGCGTGAAGGTGAGCACGACATGATGGACGAGAGCAGCGAGACCACCAACGGCGCGGCTCCCCATCCGCCCGAGCCGGCTGCGGGCAGCCGTGGTCCCTTCGATCTGAACGATCAGCAGAAGCGGGTCCTCATTGTGGTTCTCGTCGTCCACGTGATCCTCGCCAGGTTCACCCTGCGGGACCTCCGTCGCCGCTCTGCCGCGGCGGTGCGGGGACCGAAGCGCCTCTGGAGGGTCTGGGCGACGACGAACACGACGGGATCGCTCGCCTATTGGCTCTTCGGGCGCCGCCGGGGCTCCACCATCCCGACAGCTCCGACGGACTGACGGGCTGAGCGCCGACGCGTCCGCTCAGGACCAGCGGATCCGCACGCTCTCGGAGAATTGCCCGAGCACGGCGCGGTCACCTTCCAGGGTCAGGCCGTCCGCACCGGTGCGGTTCCACAACGCCAGGTAGAGGTCGTCGGCCGACCCGGACACGGTGCATGCCGCGCCGATGGCGTCGCTGTTCCCGGTGGACGTCGTGGTCACGCCGTGCGCATCCAGACGAAGAAGCCAGGAGGCATCGACGTCGCCACAGCGAACGGCCAGCGTGGTCGGCGGTTCGGCGCGCAGCGTGGTGCTGCGGCGGGGGACGAACAACGTCAAGAGCTCGTCGATGCCGTCGGCGGCGAACGGCGGGGCGCACGACGTGACCGCGATGCCCGCCGAGAGCTGGGCATCGACCCGGTGGATGGCGGTCTCGTGGGCCTGGCGCCGCGCCCACATGGCACGCGGCGACGGGGCGGGCAGGAACGTCCAGCACTGCAGGTCGGCGGGCGCGGCGTCCAGGGCGGCGACGAGGTCAGCACAGCCCCGCGCCTGCCAGCCGGCCAGGTCGATGTCCGCCGGCCATGTCCCGACCGCCTGGTCCAGGCCGCCGTCCTGGGGCTCGGTCCGCCCGCTCGTGACGTAGCCGGTGGCCCAGCGGTGCACACCGCCCAGGTGCCGGACCAGGTCGCGCACGGTCCACTCCGGGCAGGTGGGCACGGCAGCGTCGGGATCCGTCGCCGCGGTGGCGGCCGCCATCAGCTCGCCTTCGGCCTGCAGCGCGTCGATGTGGGCGCGGACTTCCACGTGCGGCCTCTACGCGATGCTGAGGAGGTCGACGACGAAGACGAGCGTGTCGTTGGAGCCGATGCCCTGCGCCCCCTGGGGCGGGGTGGCCCCGTAGCCGAGGCTCGGCGGGATGATCAGCTCACGCCGGCCGCCCACGTGCATGCCCACGACACCCTTGTCCCAGCCCGGAATGACCTGTCCCTCCCCGAGGGTGAAGGTGAAGGGCTGGCTCGTCCACGAGGACTGGATCACCTTCCCCGACGAATAGGTCGCCAACACGTACTGCACGGTGACCTGGTCACCGGGCGCCGCCTCCCGGCCCGTGCCGACGATCAGGTCGGCGCTCTCCAGGCCTGAGGGCGGATGGCCCGCCGGCACGGTGACCGTCGGCGGATGCCCCGCCGTGCCCGCGGGCGAGAGATCGGCCGCCGGGATCGGGGTGATGGCGGCCTGCGCCCCGGCACCGGATGTCGTCGTCGTGGTGTCGTCGGCGCCGCTGCCGGTGTGGGAGGACGCCTTCGCCGCGCTGGACGGGTTGGACGGTGAGGCACTGCAGGCCGTCAGACCGAGCGCACCGGCAGCGGCCAGGGCTACCAACACAAGCGCCCGGCGACGTGGAGTGAGGGGGGACATGGGCCGAGACGGTAGCCGTTGGTCACCGGACGTCACGGGCACCGGCCGGCAGCCGCTCATGCGGACGACGCCACTAACGTGAGTGACCATGTTCGACGCCCTGTCCGACCGTCTCGAGCGGATCTCCACTCGCCTGCGGGGGAAGGGGCGCATCAGCGACGAGGACCTCGACGAGGCGCTCAAGGAGATCCGCACTGCGCTCCTGGAGGCCGATGTGGAGCTCGGCGTGGCCCGCCGCTTCTGTGACGGCATCCGGCTCCGGGTCAGCACCGAGGCGCTGGCCAAGAGCCTGACGCCCGGCCAGCAGGTCGTCCGGGCCGTGCACGAGGAGCTCATCGGCGTCCTGGGTGGTGACACGCTCAAGCTCACCTACGCCTCGCGGCCGCCCACGGTCGTGCTCATGGCGGGCCTGCAGGGCTCCGGCAAGACCACCAACTCGGCCAAGCTCGCCCTGTGGTGGAAGCAGCAGGGTCGCAACCCGCTCCTGGTCGGGGCCGACCTGCAGCGTCCGGCCGCCGTGGAGCAGTTGCGGGTCCTCGGCCAACAGGCCGGCGTGACGGTCTTCAGCGAGGCCACCGACCCGGTGTCCTGCGCCAAGGCCGGGCTCGAGGAGGCCCGCCGCCTCGGGCGTGACATCTGCATCATCGACACCGCCGGTCGGCTGACCATCGACACCGAGCTCATGCAGCAGATCCGGGACATCTCGGAAGCCACCCAGCCCCATTACACGTTCCTGGTGATCGACGCCATGATCGGACAGGACGCAGTCGCAACCGCGAAGGCGTTCGACGACACGCTCGAGCTCAGTGGCGTCATCCTGACCAAGCTCGACGGCGATGCCCGCGGCGGCGCCGCCCTGTCGGTCAAAGGCGTCGTCGGTAAGCCGATCGCGTTCGCCAGCACCGGTGAGCGACTGGCCGACTTCGATCTGTTCCACCCGGACCGCATGGCCGACCGCATTCTCGGCATGGGGGATGTCCTCAGCCTGATTGAGCAGGCCGAGCGCACCATGGACACCGATGAGGTGACCAAGAGCGCCAGCCGCCTCATGCAGGGCCAGTTCACCCTGGACGATTTCCTGTCCCAATTGCGCCAGGTCAAGAAGATGGGATCGCTGGGCGGTCTCATGCGACTGATGCCGGGCATGTCCAAGGAGATGCGGCAGGCCGCCGGGCAGATCGACGACGGCGAGGTGGCCAAGGTGGAGGCGATCGTCTGCTCAATGACGCCGGCCGAGCGCAACGACACGGCCCTGCTGGACGGCTCGCGCCGGAGCCGGGTGGCCCGGGGTTCGGGCACCTCCATTCAGGACGTCAACACCCTGCTCAAGCAGTTCAAGGAGATGCAGAAGATGATGAAGGGGATGGCGTCGGGCAACATGCCGAACCTCCCCGGCATGCCGAACATGGCCGGGATGAGCGGCCGCGCCGGCCGCAAGCTGGCGCAACAGGGGGCCGCCGGCCTTCCCGAGGCCGCCCCGGGCGCAGACTTCGACATGCTCTCCCAGCTCATGGGCGAGGGTGGTGAGCTGCCCTCGGGCTTCCCGGGCCTGCCTGCCCCGGCCCCGGCCCGGCCCGTGGTCACCGGCAACAAGGGCACCAAGAAGAAGAAGAAGGGGGGGCGGGTTACCCCTCCGAAAGGCCGGTAGCCCCGCCATCTGGCAGAATGGACGGCCAAGACGTCCAGATCAGTGGAGGATTCAGTCCGTGGCAGTAAAGCTCCGCCTTGTGCGGATGGGTAAGAAGAAGCAACCGACCTACCGGGTCGTCGCCGCCGACAGCCGATCACCGCGTGACGGCCGGTTCCTCGAGATCGTGGGCACCTACGCGCCCCGGGGCTCGTCGACCGCCGAACCGGACGCCGTGATCAACATCGACAATGCCAAGGCGGTCAAGTGGCTGGTCAACGGCGCTCAGCCCACGGAGCGGGTGGAGCGCATCCTCAAGACCTCAGGGGCCTGGGACGAGTTCGCTGCGGCGAGGTCCAAATGACGGACCTCTACGAAGCAGGCGACATCAACCAGTCCGAGGTCGCCGATGACGACGTCGACGACGGGGACGACTTCGATGACGAGGTCGGTGCGGGCAACGAGGTCGGTGACCAGGATGGCGGCACCGCGCTTGCCGTTCTGACGTATCTCGCTCGCTCGCTGTCGAACGACCCGGACTCCGTGGTCATCGAGACCGAGGAGCGCCGCGGTGGGTTGCGCCTCAACCTCCATGTGGCCCCCGACGACATGGGCCGGGTGATCGGACGCCGCGGTCGCACCGCGCAGGCCATCCGGACGCTGGTCAACGTGGCGGGCGCCAAGGACGGCGTCCAAGCCAGCGTGGACATCGTCGACGACTGATCTGCTCAAAGTCGGCCGGGTCACCAAGGCCCATGGTCTGCACGGCGAGGTGGTCGTCCAGCTCTGGACCGATCAGACCCAGCGCGTCGACCCGGGATCGGAGCTGTCGTCGGATCGCGGCACGCTCACGGTCGTGTGGTCGACGCCCTTCGGGCCGGATCGCTACATCGTGCAGTTCGAGGACGTGCTCGACCGCAACGCGGCCGACAGCCTGCGTGGCGTCGAGCTCGAGGCCGAACCCCTCGACGACGTGGCAGACGTGCTGTGGGTGCACGAGCTCATCGGCGCCACCGTGCGGGACGCTGCGGGCACCGCGCTCGGCGTCATCGCGTCGGTCGAGCCCAATCCGGCCAGCGACCTCATGGTCCTCGAGTCCGGCGGGCTGATCCCGGTTCGCTTCATCACCGTGCACGACGCGGCAGCGCACACCGTCGACGTCGACATCCCCGAAGGGCTGCTCGACCTGTGAGGCGTTCCTCGTGAGGATCGACGTCTTCACGATCTTTCCCGACGCCGTGGCCACCTACTGCGGCATGTCCATCCTCGGTCGTGCCGCAGCTGCCGGCGCGCTCGACGTCCGTGTGCACGACTTGCGGGACGGCGCCACCGACGTGCACCGCTCGGTCGACGACAGCCCGTTCGGTGGGGGAGCCGGCATGGTGCTCAGCCCCGATCCGGTCTTCCGCTGCGTGGAGTCGGTTCCCGACTTGCCGCGGCCCCTCTTCCTGCTCGCTCCCGGCGGCCGGCGATTCGATCAGGAAGTGGCCGTGGAGCTGGCGGCGCACGCCGCCGGTGGGTTCTCGCTGCTGTGTGGCCGCTACGAGGGGGTCGACCAACGGGTGGCCGACCACCTGGTGGACGGCGAGCTGTCCGTGGGCGATTTCGTGCTGGCCGGTGGGGAGCTGGCCGCCCTGGTCGTGGTGGAGGCGGTCGCCCGCCTGCTGCCCGACGTGCTGGGGAACGAGGAGTCCGCCCGGGACGAGAGCTTCGCCGAGGGCCTCCTCGAATACCCCCAGTACACCCGGCCGGCGGAGTTCAGGGGATGGCCGGTTCCGGAGGTGCTCCGGTCGGGGGATCACGGGGCCGTGGCGGCCTGGCGCCGCTCGGAGGCGCTCCGAAGGACAGTCGAACGACGCCCGGATCTCATTGCGCGCCTGGTCAGGGCGTCGGCGCTCAGTGGCAGCGACGTGCGGGCACTGGCTGCGCACGGCTACGATGTTCCGTCCGGCACTGAGCCGGTGTGACCGAAGGACGCCTCTCATGCACCCGACCGAAACGATCGATCGCGACAGCCTGCGCGACGACATCCCCGATTTCCGCCCCGGCGACACCGTCAAGGTCCACGTCCGGGTGGTGGAGGGCAGCCGTGAGCGGGTGCAGGTCTTCCAGGGTGCGGTCATGCGGCGCCAGGGCGGCGGCGTGCAAGAGACGTTCACCGTGCGCAAGGTGAGCTTCGGCGTGGGCGTCGAGCGGACCTTCCCGGTGCACTCGCCGACGATCGCCAAGATCGAGGTGACCACGCTGGGTGACGTCCGCCGGGCCAAGCTGTACTACCTGCGTGACCGGCACGGGAAGGCCGCCAAAATCAAGGAGCGCCGGATTCCGCGGGGCAAGGCGGCGGTGGAAGCGGTGGTCGAGGACGAGGTCGAGAGCACGGACGTCGAGGAGCTCGAAGAGGTCGACACGGTGGACGAGGTCGAGGACGTCGATGTCGCCGAAGCCGGTGACGCTGATGCCGTCGAGGAGGACGCGGACGCGTAGGGCGGTCACGGCGTGAGTGAGGAAGACCTCGAACGCTACGAATCCGAGATCGAGCTCGGGCTCGTGCAGGAGTACCGGGCCGTCCTTCCCGTCTTCACCTACGTCATAGAGACCGAGCGGCGGTTCTATCTCGCCAACGAAGTGTCGCTGACGGTGCGGTCCGATACGACGCCGGCGTGCATCGAACTCGAGATCCGCGATGCCTGGGTGTGGGACATGTACCGCCCGGCGCGGTTCGTCCCCGAGGTGCGTGTCGTCACCTTCCGTGACGTGAACATCGAACGATTGCCCGAACAAGAGCTCTAAAAGGATTGCGCGTGCGACCGTTCCACCTTCAGTGGGGAACGACGACCGGCGCAACGCCGTACTGGGCTCCTTCGGCGAGAAGCTTGCCGCCGCGCACTACCGGGCACAGGGCTACGCCGTGCTGGAGCGGAACTGGCGGTGCCGGACGGGTGAGATCGACCTGATCTGCGCCCGCGGCACCACCCTGGTCGTCTGCGAGGTCAAGGCGCGGACCGGGACGGCACGCGGCCATCCGCTCGAGGCGGTCACCGCGCCGAAGCAGCGCCGGCTGCGCCACCTGGCCACGGCCTATCTGCGGCAGCAGGGGAGGCGCTGGGCCGATGTCCGCTTCGACGTTGTCAGCGTGCTGGACGGGACGCTGGAGATCGTCGAAGGTGCGTTCTGAGGAAGGGCGGCCTAGGGTCCGTGGCCATGGAGACACTGATTGTGGAGCGCAAGGACGGTGTCGTGACCGTCACGATGAACCGGCCCGAGCGCAAGAACGCCGCCAACGGCAAGATGCTGACCGAACTGCGCACCATCTTCGATGAGGTGGAGGACAGCGCGGACGACAGGGTGATGGTGCTCACAGGAGCAGGAGGCGCCTTCTGCTCGGGCGCCGACCTCTCCGATCCCGATGGACCGGCCACCGATCCCACCCGTTCAGGCCTGGCGCGCATGCGCCGCCTGGGCGACGTCGCCCTCGCACTGCACCACGTCTCCAAGCCGACCATCGCCAAGGTGGACGGGTTCGCTGTCGGAGCCGGGTTGTCGCTGGCGCTCGGTTGCGACCTGGTCGTCTGCAGCGATGGAGCCAAGCTCTCCATGATCTTCGCCAAACGCGGCCTGGCGCTCGACAACGGCGCGTCCTGGCTGCTGCCACGGCTCGTCGGACTGGCCCGGGCCAAGGAGATCGCGCTTTTCGGTGGCATGTGGAGCGGCAAAGAGGCCGCCGCCATCGGCCTGGTGAACAGGGCATTGCCGGTCGAGGAGCTCGATGCCTTCGTGGACGGTTGGGCGACGACGCTCGCCGCCGGGCCGCCGCTCGCGTTGTCGATGACCAAGACCCTGCTCCACGCCTCCTCCATGGCGTCCATGGAGCAAGCCGTGGAGGACGAGGCCCGCTGCCAGGCCCTGAACTTCTCGACCCAGGATACGCAGGAGGCGATGGCTGCCTTCGCCGGGAAGCGGGAGCCTCGCTTCATCGGTCGCTAATAGACTGGCAATTGTGCTGAATGGCGTCCAAGGAATGGTCGGCGACACCGCGTTGGTGACGAAAGCCATTGAGGGCGCACACCACCCCGGAAGGATCCGGGCCCGAGGTGAGGAGTGGTTGGCAATCCCACTCGACCCCGAAGCCTGTATCCCCATCGGGACCGATGTCGTTGTCGCGGACGTCGAGCGAGGTCTGCTCGTGGTCTACGCCATCGACAGTTAGAAGATGAGAAGAGAGGTGCCGCATGCTCGCATCGGCCGGAGAAGTGTTGGGGATCGTCGTCATCGTCGTGCTGGCGGGAATCGGGGTTGGCGCCCTCTTTCTCTCGCGGTTCGTCAAGATCGTGCAGCAGGGGAGTGTGGGCGTCGTCAAGCGCCTGGGCGAATTCAAGTCGGTCGACCAGCCCGGGATGCGGATCCTGGTGCCCTTCGTCGACCGGATGGAGAAGGTCGACGTGCGCGAGTTCCCCATGACAGGGGACCAGCAGGCCGTGATCACCAAGGACAACGTGTCCCTGCAGGTCAGCGCGACCATCTTCTGCCAGGTGATCGACGTCAAGTCGGCACTGTTCGAGATCAACGACTACCAGCTGGCCGTCGACCAGCTCTCTCGCACGGCCCTGCGAGCAGTCTTCGGTGAGCTGTCCCTGGACCAGGCCCTCTCCGAGCGAGAGACGATCAACAGCCGTATGCAGGACCACATGGCCGACGCCACGGCCAAGTGGGGGGTGCGGCTGAACCGCATTGAGATTCTCGACATCACTCCGCCCTTGAACGTCGTGCAGGCGATGTCCGAGCAGAAGGAAGCCGAGCAGCACAAGCGCGCCGCCATTCTGAAGTCGGAGGGCGAGCAGCAGGCCGCGATCAACTCCGCGGGCGGGCGCAAGCAGGCCGCGGTCCTCGAGGCTGAGGGAGCCAAGCAGTCCGCCATCCTGCGCGCCGAGGCACAGATGAAGGTGCTGGAGCTCCAGGCGGAGGGGGAGAAGAAGGCACTCGAGCTGCGCGGCGAGGGCGAGGCGTCCCGCCTCACGTCCATCGACACTGCCACCATCAACCCGCACACGCTGGCCGTGCTGCAGCTGAAGGCGTTGCAGGACATCGCCTCCTCCGAGAACGCCAAGATCGTCGTGCCCTACGAGGCGACGAGCCTCATGGGCGCGGCCGAGGTGCTCCTCTCGACCTTGCGCAACGAGAACCTGAGTGAGACCGCCAAGACCAACGGCTCCACGCCCCCGGTCGCCACGCCGGCCCGGCCGCCCAACAAGGAGCTTCCCCCGCAGTAGAGAGTTCAGGCCCAGCCGAGTTCGCGCAGACGGGCTTCGCCGAGCCCGAAGTGATGGCCCACTTCGTGGAGCAGGGTCACGCGCACCCGTCGGGCTAATTCGTCGGGCGTGTGGGCGGACTGACAGATCGTGGCCAGGAAGAGCGTGATCTGGTCCGGACGCACCCCTGCATAGGTGCCGCGCTTCGTCAACGGGATCCCCTCGTACAGCCCGTAGAGCCGACCGGGTGGGCTCTCGTCGTCGATGATGATGGCCACGTTCTCCATCCCCGCCCGCAGCTCGTCGGGGATCACCTCGAGGGCATCGGCGACGAGCGCCTCGAAGGCATCGACGTCGATCGGGTCCATTGTCGCCACATTGCCAGCAATCGACCGGCGGTGCCCGACGGCTCCCTCGTGCACCGCCCAAAGGGCTGAAGGCAACTGGTGGCGGACGGGAGCCTGCCGGTAGCGTCCCGAGCCATGCCTGAGCCCGGTGTCCCGATGACCGATCTTCTCGATGACATTTTCAATGTTCCCGCCCGCCTCGGCGTGGTGGCCGAGGTCCATGACGGAGAATTCCGGCTGGCGTTGCACCCTCGGCCGGAGCTGCTGCGCCACGGCGCATTGCGGGCCAGCATCATTGCCTTCCTGATCGACGTGGCGGCCGGGGTCGTTCTCGATGACGATCCCGATGCCTGGTTGTTGACCTCGGACATGTCAGTGCGGATGCGTCCGCTCCTCGCGCCTGACCTTCTCTCCACGCGGACCACGATCCTGCGGCGGGGCCGTCGCTCGGCCACGGCCGCCGTGGATGTCGTGACCGACGAAGGCGAGCCCGTGGCCACGGGTGCCATCGGGTTCGCCAGGGTGCCACGTCGCGGGTCGGACCCCGTCAAGCCTCCGGCCTCACCGGCGCGTATGTCGACAATGTTCGACGGTTCCAGGACCCTGGACCGTCCACTTCGTGAGGAAGCGGGCATCGTGGTGCTCGACGCGGTTGCTGGGGCGCTGGAGATGCAGGTGACACCGGAGCTACGGAATCCGGCCGGCACCCTTCAGGGCGCCATGGTGGCACTCTTCGCCGAGGCGGCCGCCGAGGAATTGGTCTCGGCCCGGTTCAACAGGGATGCCGTCGTGACCGATCTCGATCTGCGCTACCTGGCCCAGACGGGAGAGGGCCCCGTCACGTCTGAGTGCACACTGCTCGGAGACGGTCC
This sequence comes from uncultured Acidimicrobiaceae bacterium, assembly GCA_963741995.1. Classification (GTDB taxonomy): domain Bacteria; phylum Actinomycetota; class Acidimicrobiia; order Acidimicrobiales; family RAAP-2; genus Bog-473. The sequence goes on along the minus strand of CAVUKI010000007.1, from coordinate 231,911 downwards.
CGGCGCTCCGATTCAGGTCGAGCTCTCCGACCGTTCGAGCGGCCGTCTCACGACCCTCGTCTACGCCCGCACGGCCACCATTTCGATGTAGGTCAAATCGCTGCCGACCTCTTCAGTCGCCAACGGGCTGGTCGATCGGCACGGCTCGCACATGAAAGCCGCCGGGGCGGGGCGGAGGAGCGCCGTTCGCCGGGTCTTCTGGTTCCTGCTTCTCGACATCGTGGGCTTCGCCACCCGGCTCATCCCCAATCAGCCTGACGTGCGCGGTGGACGCTCGTGGTGCCCCGTCCCGCTCGGACGACGCAGCCAGATGCTCGAGTTGCCGCTTCTCCTTGCGCCGACGGAGTGGACCGCCTCGTGATGTCGGCACATCTCCCTGCCCCATGGTCCGAGCCTAGGGGCTGAGGCCGCCGCCACCGTGGTTTTTCCGCCGGTCGCGACCGGGGGATTTCTGTGCACCCTGCGTGCGGGGGGTGGACCGACTGGTGAAACTGGTTGAATCGTTCCCATGGTGGTCGACACGCTCACTGCAGGAGACCGAGCGGAACCCTACGACCTCGCCCTTGACGCTGGAATGGCGGCGGCCTTTGCAGCGGCAACCCGAGACCGGAACCCCAGCTACCTCAACGGCTCCATCCTCCCTCCAACCGTCATCGCCACACAGACGTATCGCGCGCAATTCGCAGCCCTGTCCGAGTTGATCCCCGAATCCGTGTTCGTCACCGCACGCAGCGGTGTCCACGGCCGACACGAACTCCTGCTTCACCGACCCGTCGCCCCCGAAGAGAAGCTGTTCACGGTCGTCGAGACCCACAGCGCCAGGCCGTCGGGAGACAACCTGCGGATCACGCTGCTCCATAGGACCTATGACGACGTTGCGCAACTCGTTGCCGAGCAGTGGTGGACCACCGTGATGCTGGGCGCGAGGGCCGAGCCGACCGGACCCGACCTGCCCGACCACAGGGTTGCCGACCTCGACCGACAGAAACCCGTCGCCGAGGAGGTCGTCCACATCGATCTGGATATGGCGCCCCGCTACGCCGAGGTCTCTCGCGACTTCGCTGCGCACCACTTCGACGTCGAAGCGGCGCGTCGCAGCGGTCAGCCAAGACCGTTCCTTCACGGCCTCTGCACCATGGCTCTGTGCGGGCGAGCCGTGGTCCGGACGGTGTGTGGAGGAGAGCCTTCGCGTCTCCGGCGCCTTGCCGTTCGGTTTGCCTCTCCGGCCTTCCTCGATCGTGACCTCGCGATACGGATCTACTCCCTGGGCGCAGACCGCTACGCGTTCGAGGCGACTTGTGGCGGGGACACGGCCATCCCAGCGGTCTCTCACAAGGCGGGCTCAGTGAAGTGCTCGAACACCGTTACCGGAGTGCCAGAGGATGTTGGTTGGCCGCATGTGCCACCCTCACGGCGATAGTGCATGCGTGGAACCAGTTCGGCGAGGTCCCAACGAAAGATGTTCGCAACGACCGACGATCAGGAGCGGTCAGTTCGCGGGTTCCCTATGCGGTTCCCTCCATCCAGGCGGCGAACTGCTCCCATGTTGCCGCCCGGGGATGAGACTTGAAAGGCATCCAGTCGATACCGCCCCGGCTGATCTGGACCTTTCCCATCAGCTCGCCATCAGAGCGGACCTCGAACTCCACGTCCACGTTCTTCACGGTGATCGGTTGGGAAAGGTTCATCGTGACGTCATGAGTTGCCATGGCAGCAGAGCCTAGGGGCGCCAGCTGGCACGTCATCGTTGAGACCGCAACTCATGCGCTGCGATCGCCGCTTTGTCTCAGTGGCGGCAGCCGAACTCCGCGTCCTGCCGCACCGTCCAGGGGTTCCGGGCATGCCCCATCGGGAACCAGCGGTCCGCTTTCGAATGGGACAGAGGGGCGTGCGGGGAGACAACGTCGAGTTGTGGCGAAGTTGAGCGAAAGGGTCCGTTCGTAGGGATGCACTGTCGCAGGCACATTCGTAATCTTGGTGCACGATGGAAAAAGAAACGATTGCGTTGGCGACCAAGCTGCTGGTCAAGGCACAGGGCACGACGTTCGATGCCGAAGCCGCTGCTCTGACGGGGAGGGCATACCGACTGTTGGCAGAGGCGCTCAATGCCCATGAGGACAAGGCTGCTTCCGCCGGGGCGGCCCGGAAGAGAGAGCGCCGCTACCTTCGCGACCGGAGATCGACCACTGGGTCCCCCGCTCCGAGCGCGCCCGGTCGGACGCCCGAGCCCACGCCGGTCCACAAGCGCAGCATCAACTGGATCGACGCACCGCCCCGAGGTCTGATCGACCTGAGGTTCTGACGCGGTGCAGACCCCTGCTTGAAATCGGTCTCACCTCGACCGAGAGCCGCCTCATAGCGGTCGTTGTCAAAGCCCTCCGGACTCGATAGTCGCACCGACGTGCGCGCCGGTCGGCTCCCGGTGCGGCGCCCAAGGACGAGCCGCTCCATCGACCTGCCATCTGATTGTGGGACGAGCCTCACATCCGTTGCTCGCACAGTGAGATGACCTTGACGTTGCCAGCCGACGAGTAGCGGCGAAAGTGCCGAGGTGCCCCCCCTTTTCCGCGGTAGGAACCAGCCTCGGTGTCGTACGGGCCCTGAAAGGCCGGGTGTAGCAGACAGCCACCAGCAGACTTTCGGGCCCAATAGCCGAGCAAGGGCCAGAGTCCGAAGTGGTTCGTCTTTTTGAGCTTGTGGGTGAATGCGTACTCGCCCTTCATGGCCCTCAAAGGCCAGGCCCAAGTCGTCCGCGTCGGAAGAAACGTCGGCGGCTCGCCCGATCGTGGACGCTCGACACAACTTGATGTCCATGAGCCAACCCTCCGAGGGTTTCTGACGGTCAGGTCTTCCCTGTGTCCGTACCCCTCGATACGCCGTTCCATCCGGCTGGGTTGACCTTCCCGTCTGTGCTCCAGCAAGGAGAGCAGCCACCTGCGCTCTCTCGTAAGCGATAGTTGAACCTTCGGGATCGTGCTCGTCATCGGTATTGACGTTGGCCGAGGCGTCAACGATTGCGTCGAGGTCCGCCTGCATTGCTCGGATTCGAGCCAGGGTTGCAGCTCGCTCCGCATTGAGCACATCACGAATGGCTGATTCGTCCATCTTGGGGGATCTCGCGGGTTCCTTGACCTCGACCACTGAGCTTTCACCTGTAGTAGCCGCAACACTAGGGCCGCAGGGATGGCCCTGAGACTGCGACCTGGGACACCATTCCCGGCTATCTAGGTCATGACAGGCAGAACCTCTGCGAGACGGCCCGCGGCCCTGGATCTTCCCGTGGCGAGATCGATCCACTGCTCAACAGGGAGCCCAGCCGCCTCCGCGACCCGCTCCGGCGCTGTGACGCGGAGCGTGTCCAAGAGTGCCTTCGACGTGATCGCCTCTGCCGCCGGATCTGGAGGAACAGAAGGAACGAGATCACCCCCGTGCACGACGGCCTCTACACATCTTGTAACGAGGTAGTCCGACACCGTGATCGAGCCCTGCAACGTCGTGATCGTGGCATCGAGGTCTGCAACGAGGAGGAGCGGGCGAACCAGGTCCAGGGGACCTCTCAACTCGATTTTGTTCAAAGCAGCGCCCTTGCGAGCGGACGCGTCGATCAACTCACCGAAGGACCCCGTCCCGGACAGATTTTCGCCAACCCCCAGCGCGGCTTGGCCGGCGGTCCCGGCGCGAAGGAATCTCGCCACAAGATGTGGCTGGACGTAGAGGTGAGCAAGGACCTCGCGGTTCGTCCATCCGGTGCATCGGCTTGCCGCTGAAAGATCGATGAGCCCGATGACGTCCGCTATCAACTCCCACTGACGAATGAGGACAATGCGCACGTCAGCGACGGGTAGGTTCACGACCCGTATTGTTGTCGCGTTCGGACCTACGCCGTACCGCAGCAATCCCGGCGAATGGGGACAGTTCGGGATCACTTACCTGCGAGGCCTACATCCTCGACCTTTCCCGAGTCGTAATTGCTCACGAGAGGTGGGCCGCTGTGACGCAGCCAACCAGCGCGGTCTGAACGGCCTTGATCAGAAACGACGGCGAGGTTCGAGGTCGAACCCTTGAGATAGAAACGGATCGAATCTGTGGAAACTCTATGGAGCCGAGGGCGATTCATTCTCTCCTCGTGCTCCTGGGAAGGCTCAGAACCATCCGTAAACCGATCAGGTCCTGGCCCCGATGTGCTGGACGGTGGCACCCCAGTCCGAACGTACGAGGGCACCCGCTACGGTCAGTCTGCCAGCCGCCGTTCGAGTATCCGGCGGCCCGACCACGAACAGAGGAGCACTGAGAAATGACCGTTACGCTCATCACCGGAGCCAACAAAGGTCTCGGTTACGAGACAGCCCGACAATTGATCGAGCGAGGTCATACCGTCTACTTCGGAGCGCGCACGGTGGAGCATGGGGAGGCGTCGGCGGCCGAACTCGGTGGCCAGTTCGTGCAGCTCGACGTAACGGACGACTCGTCGGTCGAGACCGCGCTGAATGTCATCGCCGAGCGAGAGGGCCATCTGGACGTCCTGGTTAATAACGCCGGCATCAGTACGGCGGAGGTCACCGGCCCGGTCGCACTGGATGTATTCGATACCAATACGATCGGCGTCATCCGTGTTACCCAGGCCGCACTTCCGCTGCTGGAGCAGTCCCGAAACCCAGTGGTGGTCAATGTCTCGAGCGCCCTCGGCTCATTCTGGGCCGTCACAAATCCAGAGCGGCGCCAGTTTCACTTCCCAAGCATCGTTTATGGCTCAAGCAAGGCCGCCGTCTCGATGCTCACTGTTCAGTACGCAAAGACATTCCCAGGAATCAAGTTCAACGCTGTCGAGCCTGGATTCACTGCTTGTGACCTCACTCCGTTCAGTGGAGCCGGGCAGCGGGTGGAGAAGGGTGCGGAGGTGATCGTGCGCATGGCCACCATCGGCAAGGACGGCCCTACTGGCACGTTCCAGGAGGGCGACGAAGAACTCGCCTGGTGACCCTGAGGGCAAATGGACCATCCAGTACCGCAGGGCGTCAGCCCAACCCGATGCTCCTATGGATGTTGTCAACCCCTTTGGAGGCCATTTCGGGAGTGAGGACAGCGGACAGACCAATGATGGGCCACTCGTGGCGAGGGCAAGCTCTTATCAGGTCACGCGTCTTCGAGAGTCGGTGAGCCCGGGCTGTGGACCGGCAAATCGGGATGAAGTCAGTCGAGTGACGACAGGCGTTTGGTGAGCCAGGTCCACCGCCCGAGGATTTAGGGGCGAGGCAGGTAGCGATAGACCTCGCGGGCGACGTAGCGCTTGAGCATGCGGATGGCCTCGCGCTTGGAGCGGCCGTCTTTGACTCGGCGTTCCATGTAGGCCTGGGTCCTTGGATCAGAGGCGAGCCTCGTGATCACGATGTGCCAGAGCGCCCGGTTGGCCTGGCGGTCCCCACCGCGATTGAGACGGTGGCGCGTTACCTTGCCCGAGGAGGCCTCGAGCGGTGAGACACCGCAGAGATGGGCCCACGCGGCCTCGGAACGGAGACGTTCGGGATTGTCGCCGGCAGCGACGAGGAGTGCGGCCGCGGTGTCGATGCCGACGCCATAGACGGCGAGCAGCTCGGGCGCGGTCTCTTCGAGGAGCGGGGTGATCCTGGCGTCGAGATCTGCGATCTCGCTTTCGAGGTCTGTGACGCGGTGGGCCAACGAAGACAGCGCCGCCTTGGTCGCCGCGCTGATCGCATCAAGCGAGCGCGTCGGACGCAGCCCTTGGGCAGCAGTGACGAACTGGTCGATGGGGAGACCCTTGAGGCGGCTTTGCAGCTGGTCAGGAGCGCTGAAGGTGAGTTGGCGCATCTGGGTGAGTGCCTTGATCCGCGCTCCACGGGCCGAGCGCTTGGCCACGACGAGGACCCGGATCGCCTCGACCGAGCCGTCTCTGCTCTTGGCAGTTCCGTGGGCCCGGCCCGATTGTGCGGCCCGGGCGGCCTCGACGGCGTCGAGGGGATCGGACTTGCCGGCTTGGCGTCGGGCCTGGCGGTTCTGACGGTCTACTTCGACGACGTGGATTCCGGCTCGGGTGAGGTAGCGGGCAATGCCGGCCCCATAGGACCCGGTCCCCTCGACTCCCACCTTGGTGATCTCGCCGAACGCTTCGAACCAGGCCAGTAGCTCCGAATAGCCGTTGGGATCAGCTCGAAACGATTGCGTGCCGAGCAGCCCACCGACCTCGTCCAAGACGGCGGCCACATGGACCTCACCGTGGGTGTCGATGCCACCGGTGACAGAGCGCGTGGCTTCTATGATGGTCATGCCATCCCTTCCTTTCCTTAACTCGGTTGAGGGATGGCGCGGCCGTCCCGAGAAGGAGTGACGGTGGAGGTCGATCTGGTCTCAACAGACCGGCCCATCACCCCTCTGGAACGGGGCACGCCGCGCCTCGTCTCAGTTTGCCCGGAACTCCGGTCGACGGGGTGCGGACGCCATGGGTGTCCGTCGTGATCTCAAGTCAGACCGGCGGCTCCGGTGCTCCCGAAATTACTGACGACCAACCATGTAGCGGTGGACCCTCAGAGGGAGCTTCTCAACATCATTGGTGTTTGGGTATACGCGCTGACGGGGCGTTTGCCCTCAGGCGACCTCGGTCGGTGAAGTCCAGAAGAAGGACTGGTGTCCGTCTGCGGCGTAGGCAGTCACCGCGGCTGGGTCGCCAGGAGTCCAAAGGACGGTGAGCCAGCCGGGTCCTGCGTTGACATCAGCGATTCTGATCCCGTGCCGACGGTCGACTTCGACGGTAGTGACCGCTGGTCCGCACAGGAACACCGCAAAGGAAAACTCGCGTCGGGCATCGAAGGGCGACCTTCCGGACGATCCTTCCATCCGCAATTGGAGTGTCTCTCTTCCGTCTCGGAGCTCCCAGCGTGCCCTCGGCGACCACCCACTCCCGCCACCTGACAAGTGCTCCCACGTTCCAGCTTCATTCTGTTGGAATTCGTCCGATCCGAGTACCTCACGGCCCTTGCGATTACGGCCATAGCCAATTACGACAGCGAGACCGTCATACTTGTCGACATCAAAGGGCACAAATGTGCCATTGGATACGGGCGACGGAGATGGCCACGGACCCTCTCCGTCTATGACGGCGCTCACCGCCTCGTCACTCGGCCACCAAATCATTGGCACAGGTCTCCACCTTCCAGGCAGGCAATGTTGCCAGATGAATTGGTGCGAGGACGTCTAGCAACGCACGCCGATCCGACGAACTGGGGCACTCTTCGGATTTGTCAACCACCACAACCGCAAGGACAGTGACTTGAGCGCGAGGACATACGGGTCTACCCACGACCGATGTCGGTGGTAGTGGTAGCACCATCGCCCGATGGTCGGGTATCACCCTTGGAAGCTCCCCGTATTGGTCGCATGCTGGGGTCAGAAAACGGACAGAAAGGAGACTCAATGGGTGGCGAACTCTCAGCGAAGTTTGACCAGGTTGTCAGGGGTCGGAACTTGATCATTCTTGCTGTATCAGACATCGTGCTCTTCCTGATTGCGAACGTCGCGTATGGAGGAGGCAATCAACACGGGCTTCGCAACAACGTGTCCAATGTGACGTGGGCTCTATTCCTGATCGGCTTCTTCCTGCTGATCCTGTTTGGGATCGCCTACCTGGCTCAGGCGATACGGCGTCGTGCCAAGGCGCACACGTAACGTCTAACCCAAGTGGTGGGCCATTGGAGACACCCGGCCTCGGGCGTCCCTCGATGACGAATCCCGGCTCACGCCTTTCGTAAATGCTGATTTTCCTCCAGGCGATAGGGGGACGTCGATCAACCTTCGATACGTATCTCGTTCAGGTGGCGGCCAACCACTGAAGTACCTCATGTCGTCGAGTCAACGCAATGAAGTGCCCCTCGGCTGGGAAAAGGGTGAGGGATGCGCCGGGAATCCGGTCGGCCAGAACTCGTCCCCATGATTCTGGCACCAAAGGGTCGGCAGTCCCTTGGAAGACGCGGACCGGCGTCGACAGATCCTCCGGATTGAATCCCCATGGGGCAACGAGTGCGCGGTATTCGTCGACGACGCCATGGGAGTTCGCCGCTCCTTCACCCAGAATGGTAGGCAACCATCGACCTTGTTGCCTCACGCTGGCGATTTCGGCAACAGGTTGCCCGCGCACCGAGGTTCGCACGAGCATTTCCGGGAAGTGTCTCGCAAGCTGACGGTTGCCAGCTGCAACGGTGCGCACCGCCACCGGTGTCCGTTGAGCAAGTACGGCCAGGGCACGATCGAGGTGGTTCAACTGCTTGAAAGTAGTTGGATTGTCGAGAGGCGGACATCCAGCGATCACCGCACATCTTGCAACCCTTCCAGACATTCCGAAAGCAGCCGCCAGGGCGTATTGCCCACCTTCAGACCAACCCATGACACCAATCACCCCCAGCTCGAGGTGGTCGAGGAGCGGCACGAGATCGGCTCGGACCCAGGGCAGCAACCCATGGCCTGCTAACCGAGTTGTGCGGTTAATACCCGGCCGGTCGGGAGAGATGACACACAACCCCAAGGAATGGGCTACGCGGTCGGCAGGACTCACATCGTGTCCGCTCAGCAATCCGCCGTGGCAATTGACCACCGGCAAACCGGTTGGATCTCCAGTAAATTGTGAAGCCGAGCGTGCGGCCATCGGGAAGATCCAAGACGTGGTCACCGGGTGTCGGATGCATGGCGGGCCTATTGGATCGCTCGGGACGCCATGAGCGTCTGCCAGAAACCTGCAGCCTAGGCTGACATTGTCGGAACGCCACAAGCCTCACCAGGTGTGCCCACTGCTGGCGTACTGGGCACCTTCCACTCTGAGCCTGAACGCACCGCGTTCGCTCCTTTTATTGCTCCGGAGGATGGGCCGGACCTTGCGTCCGTAGGCTCGGACTACCGGGCGATCGATGCAGCCTCAGCGGACCCGGTCGCACGCTCTCGCCACACTCGATCCACGCTACGAAGTCTCCCACCGTCTTGGCGTACTGCCGCAGGCCAGGTCAAGAATCTCGAGGATCGAAAATAGTGGAGGCTTCGGCCACCGGTTTACTCGCTGAGGCACTGAACGACACGCTCTACTTGGGCTGCGTGGCCACGGCGACAAGTGCGAAGGCATCGGTGGCCTCGTCCGGAACATCTTCGATGCGACGGAAGGCGACGTCTTCGAACGTCAGCGTTCGGGGGATCCCTTCGGCGGCCTCTTCCCAGAAGCTTGGGAAGTACTGGTAGTGCATCTCGACCTGGTCGAAGTACGCCCCCAAAGTCCGCTCGAGCGACCGGGCGGTGAACTCTTGGACGTGGGACGGATCCATATGGCGTCGGTCCTCATAGCGGTTGTAGGTCATTGTGCGGTTCGGAGTACCTACCACGAACGTGCCTGTCTGCTTCATCATGGACACCCCATTCTCCAAATAGGTGAAGTAGTCCTCCAAGTGCTCGATCGTCTCCATGGAGAGCACTACATCGACACCACCGATACCGAGTGCACTCCCGAGATTGAGTTCGCAGGCGTTGGCGCACAGGAACTGAGCGTTGGTCACCTGAAACCTCTCGGCGAGGCCAACAACGTTGGGGTCGAGGTCGATCCCCACGACTTCGGCGCACCGGGGCGATAGGAGCGCCACGCCGAATCCGGTGCCACAACCAAAATCGAGCACGTGATGCTCGGGTTGCACGAAGCGCTCTGCCGCCCAGACGTAGCGGGAGACGTGGAGAATCGCGTCTAACGAGTAGGGCGGTCCGCCCTGGAATTCGAAACGGGCATGCGTCTCGGGGTGCGCGGATGCCGAGTCCGGCGAAACCATCAATTCCGCCAGGTCCGTTGAGAAGGTCGTCGGAGACAAGGAGGAACTGATGAACGGACGCTCCTGACGGGTGGTAGGCACATCGACACGGGGCGGCTCTCGTACCGGCCACACAGCGAGATCCTGACCGTGTGGCCACCGGACGCAACCGTGGTCGGGAATGAGTCCCCAAGTGATCCGCGATCTGCGGGTTTACTGTCTCTGGATACCCCGAGGCGGCCCAATCGAGGGTCCGCCACCCATTGGTACTTGTTGAGCACCTCGACGCGCCCATCGGGCTGAGCGTTCACCTGATCCCCGGTCACACGACCATTATCGGCCTCTGATTTCAATGGCTAAAGGCCCGTGTGGCCGCCTGGTCGGAACAGCCCCGAAAGTGTCCCGCCATCCCGATGCGTACTGGGACACCCCGTTGGGGTGTCCGGAGCACGGATCACGCAACCGATGGGGGTGACGTCCAGGCATAGGTCTGCGTCCCATCGGCGTTGAAAGCGCTCAAGTCGGCTGGGTCATCGGGTGTCCAGAGAACCGCGAGCCAACCAGGCCCCGAGCTTACGTCGGCTGTTCTGATCCCATGACTCCGTTGAACGCGAACCGTGATCACCAGCGGGCCACATAAGAAGACCTGGTACGAATACTCGGGTCGCTCTTCCAACAAGAATTTCCCACTGCTCCCACCCAAGCGTGGCTGCAGCTCTTGTCTTCCAACTTTGCTTTGTTGACGCTGCTCCAGCGGAGTGCCCGAGGCCGCTCCACCCAGATGATTCCATTGACCGTTCTCGGCTTGGAGGAATTCATCTACCCCAAGTGCCAGATCGCCCCTTGAACGAGTGGGGCCGTATCCGACAACGATCGCAAGACTCTGGTACCTGTCAACGTCTAAGGGCGTAAGCATGCCGTTGGATTGTGGAGACGCTGCAGGCCAGACCTCCTGGCCCTCGATCACCGCAGCTGCCGACTCGACGGTGGGCCACCATTGCCTGGGCATACACTTACTCCTCCGCTCAGATCGAAGTCTCTCATCAGCACCTATCCGTACTGCTCTCGTTGCGTCGCGAGAACGTTCCTCGCTGTTGGTCGCGTCCGGCAGGGGAGAGGTTTGCCTCCGTCGAGCTCACTGGATATCCAATAGCTCAGAGGATCTCGACCACGAGGATGATCGCCGCACTGATCAGTCCGAGCACGAGCTTGCGCTGCGACGCCATCACGATTCGCACCAGTACCACGTTGAAGAGGGGGCCCGCATCGAGGCGTGCGCGGCTGGCCGACGGGCCCTGGCATCGAAAGCCATCGTCGAGCGGCTCGACGCCGCCGATGCAGCAGCTGTCGGTCTCGACTCGGACCGGATCACCTACACGACCCTGGGCGACGTAGCTACGGCCACAGAGAGGGCCCGAAGGGACGCGCCGTCCATCGCCGTCTGCGAGATTTGACCTGCTTCTGGCACTGACTACCTTGCCCAACTCGTGCCGGTGAGGATCACCCGGCCTCCCACCCACCCGCCCCACTGGAGCAGGCTCCACTGGGGAGTCTTGCTCCCAAAACGAGGAGATCTCTGGAGGCTCCGACGGTCAACCCTCACCAGCTCTACCTGGGCGCCATTCGAGCAGAGATGACGGCTGCAAACTCGGGACCACTCAGTGCTTCGACAAACGCCGCCATCTCTTCTGTCATTCGACCTTCGACGGTTGGCTCACTGGACCGCAGAAGTGCCTTTGAAGCACGGGAAGCGAGCGGAGGTTGCCCGGCCACTTGTGCCGCAGCAGCAAGGGCCGCCTCCAGAACCGGGCTGACGGCGGCATTCGCCAAACCCCATTCGGCAGCTTCTGAGCCCGTCAGGTACCGCCCGGTCAAAATGAGATCGCAAGCGCGACGCTCGCCCACAACGCGTGGAAGGAGCAAACTCGAGGCCGCTTCCGGTACGAGACCCAGTTCGACAAACGGTGCCGAAAGTTTCGCCGTGGGCTCGACATAGACCAGATCGCAATGCAGGAGAAGTGTCAGCCCGACGCCCACGGCGATACCGTTGACCGCAGCGACTACCGGTACCCGCACGGACGAAATAGCGGCCAGGAAGCGTGCGACCTCATCGAGACTTGCTCCGGAAGCAAACTCAGCCAGGTCGTTTCCGGCGGTGAAGACATCGCCAACGCCGGTGATCAGAACCACGCCGACATCACGGTCCGAATCGGCCTCGAGGAGCGCGTCCGCCATTGTCTTGTACATCGCCTGCGTGAGCGCATTGCGCTTAGATGGCCGGTCAATCGTCAACAACACGCAACGATCCTCGACCTTGACCTTCACTTCTCCCGTGTCGTGCTGGACGACTGGACCCTTTCGACCTTCGCTCACCGGCGCCTCACAATCCCTGATGAAGTGGGACGGAACCCTAGCCTCGACGTGCTGAAGCCGTCCCACCAACTCTGCGTCAAGGTCTAGTCAATGGCTTGATCGACAAAACGCTTGAGCGCCCAGAGGTAGCCGCGGGTCCCACCCATTTGAATCCCTCTGCCGATCGGGCCCGAGAGCCGGACAAGTGGATCGCCCGGGCGAGAGAATGCTTCGATCTCGAACCGCACGGTCTGGTCCGGTGCAACCGAGATGGCGAACGCCTCCTCCCCTTGCTCGGGGTGACCAGGCAGGGTCCCGTAGGCAAAGCCCCATCGGGTCTGTCCATCGATAACGGCGACGATTCGGCAAGGCACTGCGAGGGCCATGATTGGGGTTCCCAAGGTCACAATCACGGTCGCAGCGGTCCGGATTGCCTGGTCACCAGGAAAGATCCCCATACCGGGTAGACGGTGTGCCTTCCAGGTCTTGAGACCCGTTACCGCTCGTTGAAATTTCCCAGGTCCCTGGCCAAGCACGATCTCAGAGTGGTCGTGGTGATATCCCTCAGGTCGTTTTCCAGTGAGCGTGGCACCAATCTCGCTGTAGGTCGGTGCCGCACCCTCGAGGTCCTCGACCATCTGCCTCATGGCGGCCGAGTCCGATGGGCGCACGAACCTCATGGTCTGTTGTTATCAGGCGCCACCGCAGCGGGTGAAATTCTTAGCCGGCAGCGATAGGGGGCAGTCAGCCCGCCGCCCCCAACGCCGCGGCCCGTGCCGCTAGGCAACCACAATCAGATGGTCGAAGGAATAGTCTGCGCACCACCGTCTAAGAAAGGTCGTCGAAATGTGGGCACAGATGATCACCATGCGACTGAAGCCGGGCAGGGAAGACGACCTGCCGAAGGTGGCCGCTCAATTGCGGGCAACTGAACAGCCGGGTTCAGGTCTCGTGCACACGACAACAACCCGAGATACGAATGATCCGACCCGAGTCATCACCCTCGTTGTCTTCGAGAGCGAAGAGAAGGCTCGGGAACGCGAGAACGACCCCCGACGTCAGGAGGGACTTCAGGTCGCCAGGGCCACCATGACGGAGATCTTCGAAGGTGTCCCGGAGTTCACGGACCTGATAGTCGTTGACGACTAGGTCGTCTAGACGGCAATCGCTGGTCCCACTGGTTGGCGGACTGGGCAGCCTGCGCCTCTAGTGTCGCTTCGGTGTCTGGGTTTATCGGAAGCCCGTCCAGGTTGTCTGGCTGAAGTGATCGCCCTTTCGGAACCCCAGGCCTCGCAGGGGGCGTACCCGGAACACGATCACGCGCCCACCGGCATCTCGGTCGCTGAATGCGCCGTCGCGCACAACGAAGTCCCACGGACCGGTCGGGTACTTGTCCGCGAAAGCAGTCGCGACTGGCTCAAGCTCGGCGTTGTCGGTCACCGGCTCAGCCCGACCCTCGATCATGAGGTCAAGCGCTCCCTCAACCAGGTCGCTGCCCGGTCATCAGCACGCACGACGGGTTCTCGGCAAGGTTCTTCGCTTTGCGCTCCTCGGGCCTCTTCGGGAACCAGAGTGCCTCCGCGTGCCAGACAGCGATCAGCGGCGTGACGTGCGGTCGACCGTCGGGACGGACCGTCGATAGCCAGTAGCTGTCCGCCGCCCGTAGCTGCTCGATTCCCGCCGCCCATGGGGTCGGCGTCGAGTCCGGCTCGCTGAACCCATGAATCTCCGCGGTCACATCCTCCGCTGCCATCCCATTTCACTGCCTCTCCAGATCGACACTTTGGTTGCGACCAATCCCCTAGGCGGCGACCTCAGCGAGCAGGGCGTCGATCTGGGACATCCACGCCTTCATGCCTTCGGCCACGCCCATGGCGATCGCTTGCTCCATCCCTTCGAGCGAGTCGAAATGCGTGGTGAGGATCATCCGCGACGTGTCGCCCACCGCTTCGATGTCGATCTCCATGCGAGTCATGGAATTGCCATCGCTTGGCGTTCCGTCATTTTCGACGATGGCGTCTTCGACCACGAGCCTGGTAGGTGCGTCGACCTCGATCACATTCCAGGTGCCGTCGAACCTTTCGCCGCCGTCGGGTCCGGACATGAAGTAGGTGATCGTGCCGCCCGGCGTGAGGTCGTGATGCTCGAAGGTGGCCGGGAACCCTGGAGAACCCCACCACCGCTCGAGTAGGCGCGGGTCGGCCCACAGCTGCCACACATTGGTGACGGAAGCCTTGAACTCCGCAGTGATGACCATTGTCTTGGCCTCTCCGTTCTTGTCGACATTCCAAACGGTCATTCGCTTTCCTTCCCAGTCGTTTCGTTGAGGACGCCTTCGAAGCGTTCGAGGCAGGCCCGCCACACCGTTTCGAGTTCATCGAGAAGCTCGTGCGCGCGGCGAAGTTGGTTGACCTCGCCGCGCACGAGTTGTTCCCGTCCGCTCCGGTGCTTTGAGACCAGACCGGCGTCGACCAGGACTTCGACGTGCTTCTGCACCGCGGTGAGGCTGATCGGATACAGCCGGCCGAGCTCGCTTACGGAGCGCTCACGGTCGAGAGTCCACGTGACGATGTCACGCCGTGTCGCATCGCTGAGCGCGAAAAACAACCGGTCTGTCTGTTTCTCGCGCTCATCTGAATCTGCAACCATTTGGTTGCAGATTCCACCTCCCGCTGACGCTGTCAATCGGGCAGCACTGAGAGTGTCCGCCGAGGAGGTTGTCCCTGGAGGCGTGCCGCATGGGTCCGTGAACCCATGCCTCGCAGAACCGCGCTCAGACCCGGTGTTCGGGGGCAGTCTTGTCCGCAGTCTGTGGAGGCAAGGCCGAGCACCGATGATCTGAGTTATCCCGTGCCCGGTGTGGCCGCCGGATCGGATCTGTCCGGCGCCATTACCGAGTCATCGATCAAGTCTTAGCGATCTACTGCCGGAACCCGCCCGCCGTCACCCTGCCGATGACTGAGGCTGCCCACATGCCCACGGCGAGGGCGCCCACACGATTGCCGCTGCTGGGCCCCGAGAGAACCGGCTCAGGGAAGCAGGTTGTGAATCTCGAATCCTGATTCTTCAGGTGGGGTCTCGAACCCACCTTCAATGCCCTTCTGCATGCGTGGAACAAGGGTTCCGTCGCGGAACTTCTCCCAACCGTCTTTTGAGTCGTGTACGGCCACGATCGTCCAGCCGCCCTCAGAAGCGCCGGCGGCATGGAACAACTGGCCCTCTGGCAGGCCACCGCCTGCGGGATGAACCTCGCCAACGGTCTTGTCGTACTGACTCTGCGTCCCGCCGGGAAAGAAATGTATGACCCCGTACGCCATGATGAGCTCCGCTCAGTTGAGGGTGTGTGCTCGGCCGTCGTATCTACCGGCACGGCCCACTTGGTGAGCCAACAGGCACCCTACATCGGAGTGCTAGCGCCTACCCTTGAGAATCACGGCCCACGCCACCTGATTGCCCTCAGTCCCGGCAGCGAACTGGGTCACGTGCGAAGCCGAGGCCCGATCGGGTCATTGGGGACGTCGGGTGTGCGATACCGGGCACGGCCGCGGTGCCCACGAGCACGTAGAACTTCCCGGCGAACAGGACCACACCACCGACTTCGGCGGCCAATGCGTCCGCATCGAAGTGGCGGCGGAAGACTCTGTAGCGACCACCCCCCGGCAGGGTCCGCTCCTGCCACTCCTCGGCGCTCACTCCTAGGGGGCGACCGGCGTCGAGGATCACGACCTCGGACGCAACCCGGTGCGCCTCGGTAAGAAAGGGTTCACACTCACTCGGAAGAAGCAGGCCATAGAGATGGGCGGAGAAGAAGCGGTCGAAGGCGTGGGCTGGCACTGGTAGGGCAGTGGCATCTGCCTGGATCACTGGTACTTCGGGAGCAACGGTGCGCAGAACGTCCAGCGCCCTTCGACTCTGGTCGATGGCGATGCCCCTCCCCGCAAGGTATCCGGTGAAAGTGCCTGGCCCGGCACCTACTTCGACGAAGCGGACTGCGGACAGCTCACGAAGTAGGCGTTCAAGCTGCGCAGCTTCAGCAGCGATGTCTTCGACTTCGACGGTGACGCCTAGACCGGTCCAGTACGCGTGGGCGTTGGCCAAGCCAGGCAAGCGCCCGGTCACTCGCCGGTCGTAGTACTCCCAGAGTGATCGACGATGCTGTTCTCGTTCGTTGAGCGATTCCGCGATCATTGACCGAAGCGAATCATCGGGGATTGGCACGCAACCATGTTTGCAGCTGCTCGAATCGACGAGTCCGCACCTGCCTCCGAAGTGCCTGCTTGAGGACTGTGTCATCTTCCCACGGTCGGGGACATGTGCCGATGGTGTCGTCCCTTAGATCGCTCCACAGCGGGCACCCCATCATGAAACGAGAGGCCGATCGCCTTCTGGGTCCTCAGTCAGACCGAAACGCCTCATGCGAGGAGCCGCGCCCGCCACCGTTCGTAGCGCTTAGCCAGGTCCCTTCGACCAATACTGGAAAGGCGCTGGCGATGGTCCTCTATGAAGTAACAGTACAGCGGGATCAGGCTTTCATCGAGGAGGCGTATGGCGTCGGCGACATGTTGCGGCGCAATCTGTCGCCATCCCATGGCGGCTTTGATGAGTTCCTTGGCCGGAATGCGAGGGTCGGCGAGGCAGTGCTCGACGGCCAGCGCGTTGGTCCCCACCTGGGCTGTCTCGGCTGTGAATAGGAACCGAACCGGGAACAGTACGAGTTTGGCCAAGCGGCGTGGGCCTTGGTCCACCAGCATGCCTGGGTTGCGCATCTGCTGGGTGACCGAGGGGTCCCTTGAGAGAATCGAACCCACGCGAGCCGGTACGAGCGCGCGAATCTTTCTCTCACCGGAGAGGAAGTCGAGAGCAAACTCGGCCCCGCCAACGAGGAGGTCAAGCCGGCTGGGTCGCACCATGCCTTCCCGCGAATCGTTACCAACTAGTAACCGCCCGTATTCGATGAGGTCGAGGCGGTCGAGCGGGGGAAACCGTCCGCCATCCGTGCCTTCTCGAAGCATGGACTCCGTGGCCCAGAACACCGACAGCCGCTTGTGCAGTTCGGTGCCACGGCCCCGCACGTCCTTGGCAACAGACTGGATCTTCCGTACTTCTGAGCGCCGCGACTCATCGAGGAGGACGAGACCGATGTCGACGTCGCTGACCAGCTCACTGAACCCGCCGTGTGCGAGGCTGCCGAGGGCAAAGGCAGCGATCACGTGGTCCCCTAGGGCACTGACGAAGGCTGCAACGGCGTCGTTGAGGACTTCTTCGCCAGCGGACTCGCCCACGCTCCGAGGTTACGCAATGGTCGGCGAGCACGCTTCGGGCGTGGGTCGGCAACGTGGCAGATCGCGGGGCTACCGAACGATGGCCCCCGGTCGGAAGCCGTATGCCACCTACCGGTGTTTTGGGGGCACGGACTGTCCGTCGCCTTGTGAGCTTCTGGGGTGATAGTCGAAGGTCATTCGGCTTGGATTCGACGGCTCAGTCTGCGCTGGGATTTTGAGGTCAACCTCGCTTTAGCTGATATGTCGAGAAGTTGTGAAAGCGAGTGCGAACGGCTCTACTCGGCGCAGTGGTCCTTCGTCATGATCGTCCTTGAATGACAGGAGATAAGGCCATGCGAGAAGGACGCACGCATCGTGTTTGCCCGAGCTGCGGCGCGGTAGCGAGCGCCGAACGTGTGATATGCGATTACTGCGGGAGTCTCACCGCCGTAAAGGTCAGCCGGACCGTCGAGAGCGAAGGGCCGTACTCAGGGCCGGCCCTTCGGAAGTCTCGCCGGTAGCAGCCTGACCGAGTATCACCCCAAACCGGCGTTTAGGGCGACCCCTGGGCGATGTGCTGCTCGCCGATCGGAGAGGCTTTCTGTCCCGGTTGAGGTGACGAGTGCGGTAACGCCTTCTTGATTGGGGAAACGCACCGCATTGTCCTTACTCTCCGAGCAGGTCAACTACAGCTCAATGTTCGCATAGAGGCGGTGGCGGTCGAGCAAACTGAAACACCGGTCTTCGCAGGCTTGGGCGATGAAAGGATCGATCTCGTACTTCGCTTTGGCTGTGGATGCCGCCGGTGTCGTGGCTCTCAGGGCAGTGACTATGACGTCGGCGACTTCGTCGATCTCGTCTGGCCTAAATCCCAGCGTGGTCAGCGCCGGTGTGCCAAGTCGAATTCCAGAGGTGTACCAGGCGCCGTTGGCGTCACCTGGCAATGAGTTGCGATTGGTGACCACCCCTGCGTCAAGCAGGGCAGCCTCAGCTTGACGGCCGGTGAGTCCGAAGCTGGAAGCCACGTCCAGGAGCACGAGATGGTTGTCAGTCCCCCCGGTGATGAGCCGTGCACCCCGCCGTATCAGACCTTCCGCCAGTGCACGTGCATTCTCGACGATCTGGACGGCATAGGCAGCGAACGAGGGCTGGCGAGCTTCAGACAAGGCAACGGCCTTGGCGGCCATCATGTGGGGGAGCGGGCCACCGAGGACCATCGGGCATCCTTTGTCTACGCAGGGTGCGTATTCCTTGGTGCAGAGGACGAGTCCACCCCGAGGTCCGCGCAGTGACTTGTGGGTGGTGGAGGTCACGACATCGGCGTGGGGCACCGGATCGAGGTCACCGACCAGTACTTTCCCGGCAACCAGCCCAGCGAAGTGGGCCATGTCAACCATGAAAGTAGCCCCGACGTCGTGGGCGATCTCAGCCAAGATGGCGAAATTGGGGTTCCGGGGGTAGGCCGAGTACCCCGCCACGAGCACCAGCGGACGGAGCTCTCTCACCTGGGCTGCGATGGCGCCGTAGTCGAGGAGTCCGGAACCGGAGTCGACCCCGTAACTCGCCTGGTCAAAGAGCTTCCCGGAAATATTGGGTCGGAAACCATGGGTGAGATGCCCACCGGCGTCGAGAGCCATGCCCATCATGCGCTGGGAGTGCAGTTCGTTGCGCAGTTGATCCCAGCTCACGGTGTCAAGGTCGTTCACGTGAGCCGCCCCAGCCTCGTTGAGGAATGGTTGCTCGACTCGGTGGGCAAGGATGGCCCAGTAAGCGACCAGGTTGGCGTCGATCCCCGAATGAGGCTGGACATAGGCGTGATCGGCGCCGAACAGTGCTTTGGCGTGGTCGGTAGCCAATGTCTCGATCCGGTCAACCATCTCGCATCCGGCATAAAACCGATGGCCCGGTGTGCCCTCGGCATACTTGTCCGACAGCCAGTTGCCCATGGCCAGCAGCACGGCCGGTGAGGCGTAGTTCTCTGAAGCGATGAGCTTCAGTTGACGCCGCTGGGACTCCAGCTCACCGACGATGGCCGCTGCCACATCTGGTTCGGCGGCAGAGATCACCTCCAACGCCGATCGATAGGCACTCGCTACGACTGGTTCGGGCACCACGCGCTCCTTCGGACGACATCGAGTCTTCGCCCAGGCGCACGGCTATATCCGGCAGGCTGCCGGCGGGTCGGTCCCTGGTGGTACTCCACCCAGACGCCAGTATCGACCCGCTCCAACGATAGCCCCAACAAGCTGCGGAGAGGTAGGGACCTGATCGAAGGATGACTCGGAGGCGCCCGGCGAAGGATCGGCCCGCAGGCCTCCACTCAGGGCACTGAAATGCCCCCTACCGCGTGGCCCATATCCAAGTGAGGCATGCCTTCGATGTGCCGGAGTGTGACACCCACCCGGGCAATGAACTGGGACAGGTTGGCGTGGGAGTTTGGCCGAGCGAGCATCTCACCGTTGTAAACGAGTGTTGACAGACGGGTTGCGCTTCGTTCAGTGTTGTGACGGTGAAACCTTCGGAGTCGTTCTGGGAAGCATGGGAGCGCATGAGGACAAGTGCTGACCCCGATCCGCTGGAAGTCCTTCAAGTGGCGGCTGCATTTCGTCGTTACTTTGACGCGGCCCAGAAGGAAGCAATCTCGTTTGCGCGCTCGGCCGGACTGTCGTGGGAGCAGATTGCCGAGTCCCTCGGCCAGAGCCGACAAGCCCTTTGGCAGCGTGCGAGCAGAGACGCGTCACTGCAGGCACTGTTGGCTGCATCCGGGAAGCGACGGTGGGAGGCGGTCAAGCGTGACCCCATCTCTTGGTACGGAGAAACCAAAGCCTTCCCTGCCTAGTCTGCAAGCCGACTTGGTCTGGCATTGCGCCCTGTCCCGGCAGCGAACTGGGGCAGGTTGATTCGAGGGTGATTTCAACGCAACATTGATGAAGTGGAGCAACGATTCGAAGAGTGGGACAGGAATCTAACCCTCGTCAGAGCCGCCGCTCGAGAACTGAGCGTTGCCGAGCTGAACCTCCGGCGTCAGGTAGGTGTCGCACGTCGAGGAGGACACTCGTGGGCTGCGATTGGCTTCATTCTTGGCATTTCCGAACAGGTCGCCGTTGAGAGATTCGGAGGTTCGGACGAGAAGTCTGCCTGATCCTGTAGTGACGCCCACGTTCCGGTGCGTTCTGGGGCAGTGCTCCGGGATGGCGTCTCCGAGGTCCATTGGCAACCCATGGCGCGGTACGCATCGAGCGGGGACGAGATGCTGAAATGGCGTCGTGCAGGCAGATCTTCGACTGGGTGACCTCGACCAGCAGGCCGTCGTAGACCTTCTCTACGCACTGGATGAGGAAATCCGGGCCAGATACGACGAGCCGGTCGAAGACTTCACTCTGAAGCTCGATCCAGAGGAGGTGGCGCCCGGGCGCGGTGCGCTCGTGGTGGCATGGGCGGACGACAAGGCAGTCGGGTGTGGCGCGGTTCGTCTCATTGACACTCAGACCGCTGAACTAAAGCGCATGTACATCGTTCCTGAGTACCGTGGGAAAGGGCTGGCAGGAGCCATACTTCGGTTCCTCGAAGATCGTGCTTGGGCGCTTGGAGCGACTCAAGTCGTTCTGGAGACGGTCATCGATCCGCCAGCGGCGACTGCGCTCTATCGTGCGGCCGGGTATGAGGAGATCCCGAAGTTCGGCCCATATGTCGAGTCAGAGATCAGCTTCTGCATGGGCAAGAGCTTCGAGCCGCCAAATGTCGCCCGCAAGCACGCACCTGGATAGTTCGCCCGCTTCCGGCGTATGGGTCACCCCGGCGTCCGGCATCACTAGGGTTGCGCCCATGGCCCGACCGAACATTCTGCTCATCATGACCGACGAGGAGCGCTACGCCCCCTCCTACGAGGCGGACAGCGTCAAGGCTTTTCGGACTTCGCAACTCACCGCCCGGGAGTCGATCAGATCACGGGGTCTCGAGTTCCACCGGCACTACGCCGGATCCACCGCCTGCACACCTAGCCGGGCGACCCTCTTCACCGGGCAGTACCCATCGCTTCACGGGGTGACATCTACCGACGGCACGGCCAAACAGAGTTCGGATCCCGGCATGCACTGGCTCGACCCCGACTCGGTGCCCACGCTCGGCGACTGGTTCCGAGCTGGCGGCTATCAGACCCACTACCGGGGAAAGTGGCACATCTCATTCGCCGATCTGGCTATTCCAGGCACTCATGAGGGACTGAAAGCCTCTGACGACGAGGGCAAGCCGATTCCCGACGCAGTCGCCGCCTACCGAGGAGCCGACCGCCTCGACCCATTCGGCTTCTCGGGGTGGATTGGCCGTGAGCCTCACGGTGCCGCCAAATCCGACTGTGGAACGGTTCGTGACGGGGTCTTTGCCGAACAGGTCGTGGAGCTGTTCGACGAGCTGTCATCCGCTCGCTCCGATGGCCCCTGGCTGAGCGTGGCTTCGTTCGTGAATCCCCACGACATCGCCTTCTCGGGGTTCGGATGGGAGCAGATCCTCCAGTTCGGACCACCAGACGACACGGTGCCCGAGATCCCCGAAGCGCCTTCTCAGGCCGATTCGTTCGCCGGTCGTCCGGCCTGCCAGGAAGCATTCAAGGCGATCTGGCCCCAGATGATCTTCGAGACGCCCACTGACCTTGGCTACCGGCGGCTCTACTACTACCTCCTCAAGCTGGTGGATCAAGCCATCGCTCGGATCCTCGAAGCACTCGAACGCAGCGGCATGGCCGACGACACCATCGTCGTCTTCACCTCCGACCACGGCGACCTCTTGGGGGCACACGGTGGGCTGATCCAGAAGTGGTGCAACGCCTTTGACGAGGCCACCCGGGTGCCACTGCTGGTGGCTGGTCCCGGAATCGCTGCCGGCGGTCACGTGGACATTCCCACTAGCCATGTTGACCTGATCCCAACGCTGCTCGGTCTGGCCGGGATCGACGTTGAGCAGGCCGCCGCCAATGTGGCCGCTCGCCATGACGAGACACACCCGCTGCCGGGTCGTGATTTAAGTGGGGTCGTTCGAGGTACGACTACGCCTGCGACGATGGAGTCGCCGATCTACTTCATGACCGAGGACGATGTCAGCCGGGGCGTGACCCAGGTAAACATCCTCAACGGCACGTCATTCGAACCGGTCTCCCCGCCGATCAATATCGAGTCCGTGATCACGACGTTGCCAACCGGCGTGGGTGGTGCCCAAGAGTTATGGAAGTTGAACCACTACTACGAGCGCATCGACGAGTGGTACAAAGCACAAGGCTCTACGCCCAATCCCTTCTTACCCGCGGCGGCCGAACCCCAATGGGAACTACACAATCTGACGCTGGACCCCGAGGAGCGAAACAACCGGGCTCATGACGATGTTGCGACCGTCTCGACCCTGAAGTCAGTGCTCGATACCGAGCGGGATGCGAAGCGTCTCATCCCGAGGCTGCGCAACGCCACCCCATAAATCGCGTCGGAGGGACTGCCTCCGTGGTGCCGTACGAGGGCACTTTCATAACCCACGGAAGGTGACATTGCGGGGACGGGGCGACCGTTCATCTGCGTGCAACACGCGGCCGTCAGTTCGGCAGTTCTGACCGGGGCCACTGCAAGCGCGGTCTCCGTTGAGGTCCACGTTTCCAACGGCCTGCCCGGATTCACCATCGTCGGGTTGCCCGATGCCGCAGTGCGCGAATCACGGGATCGTGTACGCGCTGCAATTCTGTCGAGCGGACTGTCGTGGCCGCTTCGAAGGACGGTGGTCAATTTGGCCCCTTCCGGAGTACGAAAGGGTGGCGCCGGCCTCGATCTCCCCATCGCAGTCGGTCTCCTCGTCGCTGCCGGCGAGCTGAGCCCCGCCTGCACCGAAGGCCTCTCGTTCTGCGGGGAGCTCGGACTCAACGGCTCGTTGCGCCATGTTCCCGGCATGATCGCCCTCGCCGAGCCGGCCGCCCCACTCGGCATGGTCGTCCCGCTCTGCGATGTCCACGAGGCGGCACTGGTCCGTGGGCCAGCGGTGCGAGGCGCGGCCACGCTGGGCGAACTAGTGGCCGTCCTGCGTGGTCAGGCGAACTGGCCCACCATCCCTCAGTCGAGGGGGGTTGTCCACGCTCCCGACCCACCCGACTTGGCTGACGTTCGAGGGCAAGCGCTGGGTCGGCGGGCCGTTGAAGTCGCGGCAGCGGGTCGCCACCACCTTTTGATGGTCGGGCCACCCGGGTCGGGGAAGACGATGTTGGCCGAGCGCCTGGCGGGCCTCCTCCCGCCGCTCACGCCCGCTGAGGCCCTCACCGTCACCCGCATCCACTCGGCCGCCGGCTGCGCCCTGCCTGACGGTGAGTTGCTCGAGCGCCCACCGTTCCGCGCGCCGCACCACCATGCGTCCATCGTCTCCCTCGTCGGTGGAGGCAGTTGGTCCCTCCGGCCCGGCGAGGTGAGCTTGGCCACCAACGGCACCCTGTTCCTCGACGAGCTCGGTGAGTTCCCGGTGGCAGCGCTCGAGGCGTTGCGCCAGCCGCTCGAAGAGGGGGTCATCCGAGTGAGCCGCGCCGGCGGGACCGTGACGTTCCCTGCAGCGTTCCTCCTCGTGGCCGCCATGAACCCCTGCCCCTGCGGGGAAGGGGTGTACGAGGGAGCGTGCAGTTGCAGCGTGGCCGCCCGCGCGCGGTACCGGCGGCGTATCTCGGCCCCGCTGCTCGACCGCTTCGACTTAGTCGTGCCGCTCAGCCGCCCAGATCCTGATGAGCTCCTCTCCGGCGAGCCCGGCGAGCCCTCACAGTTGGTCGCCCGACGCGTCGCCGCGGCTCGCGCTGCCGGGACCGGACACGCCGCCGGACCGGAGCTGGCCGCGGACGCCGCGGCCCTTCTCGCCTCGAAGTTGCGCGCCGGCGGCCTGAGCGCCCGAGGGCTGCACAAGGTCACACGGGTTGCCCGCACCGTGGCCGCCTTGGCCGGTGCCGACGTCGTGTCGTTTGCCCACGCATCCGAAGCCTTGTCGCTGCGCGCTGGCCGGGGCGTGGTGGTGACATGAGGACTGAGAGTGCCCCCGACCTTCCTCAGGAGGCCTACGCCGTCGCGCTGGCGTCCATGCCGTCAATGGGTCCCGCCCGCCTGCGCACGCTGTTGGCGGCAGACCCACCAGCGCGGGCGTGGGAGCGAGCCAACGAGGGGACCCGCTCGTCCACGCGTGACGTGGCCCGTGCCTGGCAACGGCAGAGCTCGCTCGGCATCCGGGTGCTCCTGGCCGGGCAGCCGGGGTACCCAGCGCGCCTGGTCGACGATCCGCAGGCTCCAGCGATGCTCTTCTGCCTCGGAGACCCGACCGCGCTCGCCGGCGCTCCCACCGTGGCATTGGTGGGCACGCGTGCGCCGACCCGCTATGGCATCGGCGTCGCCGCACAGTTCGGCGCCGATCTCTCCGGCGCCGGTGTCAGCGTGGTGTCGGGTCTGGCCCTGGGGATCGACGGTGCTGCGCACGAGGGCGCCTGTGGCGCCGGCGCGCCGCCTGTCGCTGTCGTGGCGGGTGGGCTGGACCACGTCTACCCGCGGCGGCACGAGCGCCTGTGGGAGCGGGTGGCGTCGTCGGGGGTCATCGTGTCGGAATCCCCGGCGGGGGTACCCACGGAAAAATGGCGCTTTCCGGTCCGCAATCGCCTTCTGGCCGCACTGAGCGACGTCGTGGTCGTCGTGGAAAGTCGCCACCACGGAGGTTCGCGCCATACCGTCGACGCGGCCATCGACAGGGGGGTCCCCGTCGGGGCCGTGCCGGGGTCCATCCGCAGCGCCACGTCCGAAGGCACGAACGCGCTCCTGGCCGACGGCGCTTTCCCGGCATGCTCGTCCGGTGACATCCTGATCGCGCTCGCCCTCGTCGGCGCATCGGTGGCCGTTCCGCCTGAGGTCGCCCGCGGGCGGTCGTCGTCCGCAGCGTCCGCTCCGGTCCCGGACCAGGATCGCCAGGTCTACGAGGCCTTGAACGCGGATCCCTCCCCACTAGATGAACTGGTCCGGCTGACCGGACTGAGTCTGGCCGAGCTGTGTGGTGGTCTGGAACGGCTGGCCCAGGCCGGCCTGGCCCGTGACGTCGGAGGATGGTGGGAGCGGGCCTGAGGTGGTCGGCAGTGCCGCCCGACACTGTCAGGAACCCCCCGGCGCCCTAACCTGCCTCGCCGTGGAAGGACGGTTCCTCCAGGCTGCTTGCACGGCCGGGCTGCGCGCGGAGGCGACCCAGGCTGCTGTACGGGGTGCAGCTGCCGTGATCCTGAGCGAAGGGGCCCTGGGCGACCCGATTGTCCTGGCCGCCGGGCTCGGTCCCGTGCTCCCCGACCTGCTCCTGGGCGCCCGGATCGTGTTGAGCCCAGAAGGGCGTCACCCGGCCATGCTCGCTCGTGATGTTGCCAGCCTCGACCTCGTCTGCGGGGGTCGCAGCGTGTTGTGCTTCGCCCCGCCGTTCACCGAGCCCCTGGCGGAGGCGATCTCGCTGTGCCGTGCGCTGTGGCGGGCTGGGGAAGTGGCCAGCGACAGCCCGCACTTCCCGGTGCAGGCCCCCGTCAACCGTTCCCGGCCGGCGGGGGAGCAGAGCCCGCTGATCGCCCTCGACCTGACCTCCGGGGACCAGCTGCCGACCTTCGTGGCCGGCGTCGCCGACGTCCTGTTGCGACCGATGTCCGCCGCCCCCGACACGTGCCGCCTGGAGTGGATGTGACCGACGCAACCCTGGTACGCCAGCGGACGGACACGGCGTCGGCGACGACCGCCGTCACCGGCCGGCATCTCCCCGCGCTCAATGGCCTCCGTGGGTTGGCGGTCATCGGCGTTGTGGCGTACCACCTCCAAGTCGGCTGGGCCAAGGGTGGGTACCTCGGGGTCGACCTCTTCTTCGTGCTGTCCGGCTTTCTGATCACGACGCTCCTGCTGGAGGAGTGGGTCGGGACCGGCCGCATCAACCTGGCCGCCTTCTGGGGACGCCGGGCCCGGCGCCTGCTGCCGGCGCTCTTCCTCGTCGTGGCGGCGCTCGCGCTCTACCTCATCTGCGATGCCATCTTCGGCGGGCCCGGGGCCAACGGCCTCATCGACCTCTCGGGTTTGCGGGGAGATGCCATTGCCACCCTGCTGTACGTGAACAACTGGCACTTGATTTACGCGCACCAGTCGTACTTCGCCCAGTTCTCCACGCCGTCGCCGCTGCAGCACACGTGGTCGTTGGCTATCGAGGAGCAGTTCTACCTGGTTTGGCCGCTGGTGCTCCTCGTGCTCCTCCGCTACGGGCGGCGCGGCTGGCGCGGGGTCGGGGTGACGGTCACCGTCGTTCTCGGTGTGGGCTCTTCGGTCCTGATGGCGTTGTTGTTCCACCCCGGAGTGGATCCTTCCCGTATCTACTACGGGACCGACACGCGCCTGTTCGATCTCATGGCGGGTGCCACCATCGCCTTCCTGGCCGCCGCGCGCGGTCAGCCGAACGCACAGGCGCGCCGCATCCTCCACCGGGTCGGCCCGGCCGCCGCCCTGGTCCTGGGCCTGTTCTGGGTTCGAGCGGGGACGTCCGGCGGCCTGCCCACCAACTTCATGTTCGAAGGTGGGTTCCTGCTCTGCGCCGCGCTGGCTGCCCTGGTCGTGGCGGATGCGCGCCTGATCGAACCCGGGTGGTTCGCTCGCGCGCTGGCCTGGCGGCCCCTGCACTTCATCGGCACCATCTCCTACGGGATCTATCTCTGGCACTGGCCGGTGATCGTCTACCTCAACGGCACCCGGACCGGCCTGTCGACGTGGCCACTGAACCTGCTGCGGATTGCTGTCACGCTGGCCGTCTCGATCGCCAGCTACTACCTGGTCGAGCGACCCATCCGGTTGGCCAAGTTTCGTGGTGGCTTCCGCATGTGGATCGCGCCCTTGGCCGGCGTCATCACCGCGGTGGTCATCGTCATCGCCACCATCCCGGCCGTGGCCGATCCGTCCACGGTGTCGGGCACCACGCATCTCGCATCCTCTGGCTCCGAGCATGCGGTGTCGGGCGCGGGCGGCTACGCGGGCCAGCAGCCCATCCGGCTGACACCGGCGCCGTCGCCAGCCCAGCCCCTCCGGGTGATGATCCTCGGAGATTCCGTGATGCACGACGCCTCCTACGGCATCACCGCGTCACTTGAGGCGACCGGCGAGGCCACGGTCGACACCCGCACCATCGACGGGTTCGGGCTCACGACGGCAACCAGCTGGCCCACTTCCATCCCCAATCTCATACGCCAGACCCGGGCCCAACTCATCGTGGCCTCGTGGAGTTGGGACCAGTACGGGCCCACCACGCCCAACGCACTGCACGAGCCCGTGCAGTACACACATCTGCTGCGCCGCGCCGTCGCCACCATGCTCGCGCCCGGAAACGGTGTGGAGGGAGTCATCTTCACCCAGTTCCCCCAGTCGGGAAACATCCCGGCCAGCGACCCGGCCAACCAGGCGACCTACAACGCGGAGCGCCGAGCCGGCGTCACGGCGTGGAATGACATCGCCCAGAAGATGGCATCGGACTTCCCGGGCCGGGTCATGTACTTCCCGCTCGCCGACTCCGTTCTTCTGCACGGGAAGTTCTCGGCCTGGCTCCCGCCCGAGGGCGACCCGCACGCGCCGAGCGGCCAATGGTTACGTGTGCGCAAGCTCGACAACGTCCACCTCTGCCCCGAGGGCAGTGCGCGCTATGCCGCCGCCTTGTTGGCGGACATGTCGTCCGTGTTCCGGCTCGCCGCCGCCAACGGGAACTGGTCGCAGGGGTCGTGGACCACGGATCCCAACTTCAACGATCCGCCCGGTGCCTGCCCCGACGACCATCCGCCGGGCTAGCGCCGATCCTCGAAATCAGGAGCAGGCCGAGCTGCTGATGGTGCGTTCGCGCGGTCGCTGTCGACTTGGCGCTGGCCCAGTTGCTGCCGATGTCGGTCACCACCTCGTACCAATAGCTTCCTGTCGCCAGCGCCGCGCTGGTCCACGTCGTCGTCGTCACGGTCGTCTGGAGCGTGTAGGTCCCCGTCGCCGTCGTGTTCGACTGGTAGATCGCGTAGCCGGTGGCGTGCGTGATCGCCGACCAGGTCACGGTGACCTTCTTGCCACTCGTCGGGGTGGTGCAGGCGGAGGTGGCCGTCGGTGCCGCCGGCAGGGCCTGTGCGTGGGCTTCCCCCGATCCTCCCGTCCGCAACCCGACGATCCAGTTCGTCGTGGCCCACGCTGTTCCCGACGACACGAGCAGGCTCAGGCCGATGAGAATTCCGACAACGACGAGAAGAACGCCACGCCACATGCGCAGGCTCTCCTCGTCGTTGTCGGTCGGTCCCCTTGAGGCAAAGGGGGCGATCAGCTGGTCCAGCCGCCGGTGGCCGGGCTCGTCGTCGAGGTGGCTGCGCCACCGGTCGCCGTGATGCCGGTCAAGGAGGGCATGGAGAAGTAGGTGTTGGCGCACGCCGCCGGCGAAGTCGCCGACATGAGGGCGTCGTTGGTCAACGTGACCACGAGCGGGTTGTTCGACGCCCCGCTCGCGCCCACGGTGAGCGGCGCCGACAAGGTGTGGGAGCTGCCGCTGGTCGCCGTGGCGAAGTTCCAGGTGACGCCGCTCGTGGTGCTGCTGCAACCGGTCTGGGC
Source organism: uncultured Acidimicrobiaceae bacterium (assembly GCA_963741995.1). Taxonomy (GTDB): domain Bacteria; phylum Actinomycetota; class Acidimicrobiia; order Acidimicrobiales; family RAAP-2; genus Bog-473. Next base: position 202,895 of record CAVUKI010000007.1, on the reverse strand, counting down.
CGTGCTCAGCGCGCTCGTGGTGAAACCGCCGGCCTGGGTCGTACTGGTCGGAAGGTTCACCGCCGTGATGGTCACCGGGTAGGAGTTCGTGTTGGCGATGGTCACCACCACGTCGCCCGTGCCGCCCGGGAACAGCACGTTGCCCGGGGCGGGTGAGGCCACCGCGGTGATGCTCAGGTTGGCGATGGTGGCGGACTGCCCCTCACCAGACGAACCGGCGTTCAGGCCCACGACCCAGTTGGTCGCGGCGTAGGCCCCGGCGGCCACCAGCAGGCATCCGCACACGGCCGAAACGACCTTCGCCCGGCGTGACCATCGGCTTGCCCTCTTCGTCATTGCCTCCACGATCCTCGTCCTCTCTCCCCGCCTCTCGGACGGGTCCGTTGTTTCGTGATCCAATGGGAGTTCGGAGGCCGCCGAGAGGCGTCTTGAGGAACGTTGAGGCAATTGGACACGTGACGAATTCCGTCACCCGCCGGCACCCCGGCGGAGTTGTCCACAGGGGCCGGCGCCGCTTTGTCGCGTCGCAGGTCCCAGGGGGTTCTGTACGACGAAAGACACTCAGTCCGGGGCGAATTTGCGCCGATACCGTGAGGGATGCCCCCTCCCGATGTGCGTGCTCGTCTCGCCAGCTACCTGCCCTTCGTCGTCGTAGCTGCCGTGGGGCAGCTCAGCGTGGCCTGGCCTCCGGGGCCCACCGACCGTGGGCGCCTATCTGGCCAGCTCGCTTGCTGCTGGTCCTGATCCTGACCATGCTGTTGCTCCGCCGCGGCATGCCCCCCAGGACCTTCGTCGTCGGAGCGGCCCTCTACATGGCCTCGGTGAGCTTGCTGATGGTGTCCTCGAGCGGCATGGGGAGCGGGCTCGGGATCCTGCTCTTCGTGCCGGTCGTGGGCGTCGCCCTCTACGGCAAGCGTTGGGAGACGGCCGTCTGTGTCGTCTTCAGCCTCAGCGCCATCGTGGCCGTGACCCTCGCCACCTCGGCGGGCGCACGTGGACACGACGGCGCTGGTGCGCAGGCTGTTCCTCACGGGCGCCATCGCCGCCATGCTCTCCGTCGCCATTCACGTCCTGCGCGGCCGGCTCGTCGAGTCGAACGCCCGGACAGCCACGATTGCTGCAGCACGAGGAGGCGCTCAACGCCGCCGTCCGTGAGCTGGTCCAGCTGTCGGAGCCGCCGCAGATCACCGCGCTGGGCGCCCGGCTCGCCATGGGCATCGCGTCGCCCGCCGGGTCCGAGATCCTGCGGGCGTCGTACTTCCGGATCGAGGACGGCATGGTGATCGTCGACGCCCAGCTCGACGACGCCGGCACCATCGTCCAGGGTCGCTGGCCGGTGGATGAGCACCCCGGCCTCCGCGAGGCGGTGGCTTCGCTCGAGCCGGTCGCGGCGCCGCTCGACCCCGACAAGGCGGGGCCGACCTTGCGGGCGGTGTTCGACGCCACCGGCATCACCTACGGCGCCTGGGTCCCGGTCTGTCCCGACGGCACGCTGCACGGCGTCCTGGCCATCGCCACCCGGGGCACCTCCATTCCGAAGGAGTGCGTCGACCGCTGCGTCGCCCTGGGCCACTTCCTGGAGCTCGCGCTGTCCAACTGGGCCGCCCACCGCACGCTGGAGGAGCAGGCCACGGTGGAGGAGCGCCGGCGTATCGCCCGCGAGCTGCACGACGGGCTGGCCCACGAGCTCGCCTTCATCGCCAGCAAGACCCGCGGCGCCGCCGCCGGCGCGGAGGCGCCCCCGGACGCCCGCGCCCTGGCCGGTGCGGCCGATCGGGCTCTCGACGAGGCCCGGCGGGCCATCACCGTGCTGTCGGTCTCGCAACCCCAGTCGCTCGACGACGCCATCTCGCAGACGGTGGAGGACCTCGGATCGCGCCTCGGCGTGGCCTGGGACCTCCAGTTGGCCGACGACGTCGAAGTCCCCGGCGAGGTGCGGGAGAACCTGCTGCGGATCGTGCGGGAGGCCATCACCAACGCCGCCAGCCACGGCGCCTCGGAACACGTCAGGATCAGTCTCGAGCGCGACGAGCACCTCCGTCTCGTGATCGAGGACGACGGGTGCGGGTTCGACACCGAGCGGGAGGACGCGGCCGGGGGCTTCGGGCTCCAGAGCATGCAGGAGAGGGCGGCCTCGGTGGGCGGCGTGCTGAGCGTCGACTCCGTGCCCGAGCGCGGAACGCGGGTGGCCGTGGCATTCCGATGAGCTCGCTCATCACCGTCCTCCTGGCCGACGACCACGCCCGCACGCGAGCGCTGGTGCGCAACGCGTTGGAGCGCACCGGGGACTTCCACGTGTGCGTGGAAGCCGCCGACGCCGCAGGAGCCGTCGAAGGGGCCAAGCGCGAGCGGCCCGACGTTTGCCTGCTCGACATCAACATGCCGGGGAACGGCATCGCCGCCGCGACGCAGATCAGCGGCGCGCTCCCGGACACCTCGGTCGTCATGCTCACCGTGTCGCGCCAGGACGAGGACCTGTTCGACGCGCTGCCGCGCCGGCGCGTCCGGCTACCTGCTCAAGGGCCTGGACGAAGCCACCATCGGTGACGCGCTGCAACGCGTGCTGGCCGGGGAGGCCACGCTTCCCGGGACCCTGGTGGCCCGCCTGGTCGACGAGTTCCGCGACCGCGAGCACCGACGGGTCGCCGTCGCCGACGGGCAGGCGGCCCGGCTCACCGGCCGCGAGTGGGATGTGCTCGAGCTCATGCGCAAGGGCGCCGGCACGGCCGAAATCTCCGAGCGGCTCTTCGTCTCGCCGACGACGGTCCGGAGCCACGTGTCGTCCATTCTGCGCAAGCTGGGCGTGCCGACCCGGGAGGCCGCCATCCGGCTGCTCGACGCTGAGGCGGCGCCCGGGTCGGCGCCTCTGGCCGACGGAGACCGAGCCCCGCCAGTCCTAGCCGGAGGGCCCGCGGCGACGGTCCTAAGCTGGCGACCGTGACGAGCACCCGCATCGAGAGCGACAGCATGGGGGAGATCGAGGTCCCCGCCGACCGCTACTGGGGCGCGCAGACCCAGCGTTCCCTGCACCACTTCGACATCGGCGTCGAGACGATGCCCAAGCCGCTGATCAGGGCCTTCGGCATCCTCAAGGGCGCCTCGGCCGCGGTGAACCGGGACATCGGCAAGCTGGACGAGACCCTGGCCGGCCTCATCGAGCAGGCGGCGGGCGAGGTGGCCAAGGGCGATCTCGACGACCAGTTCCCGCTGCGCATCTGGCAGACGGGCAGCGGCACGCAGACCAACATGAACGCCAACGAGGTCATCTCCAACCGGGCCATCGAGATCAGCGGCGGAGTCATGGGGTCCAAGAAGCCCGTCCACCCCAACGACCACGTGAACATGTCGCAGTCCTCCAACGACACCTTCCCGACCGCCATGCACATCGCGGTGGCCGAGGAGATCGTCTTCCGCCTCCTGCGCTCGGTCGCTGCGCTCCGTGACGCGCTGCACACCCGGTCCGTGGAATTCAAGGACATCACCAAAATCGGGCGCACCCACCTGATGGATGCCGTGCCACTCACTCTCGGTCAGGAATTCTCCGGGTACGTCGCCCAGCTCACGGCCGACATCGAGCGTATCGAGCAGACGCTCCCCGGGCTCTACGAGCTGGCGGCCGGGGGGACGGCGGTGGGAACGGGGCTCCACACGCACCCCGAGTTCGGCGAGCGGGTGGCGCGCCAGATCGCCGACGTCACGGGGCTGCCCTTCGTGACCGCGCCCAACAAGTTCGCCGCTCTGGCCGCCCACGATGCGCTGGTCTTCACCCACGGTGCGCTGCGCACGCTGGCCGTCTCGCTCCTGAAGATCGCCGACGACATCAGATGGCTCGGTTCGGGGCCGCGCTCCGGGCTGGGTGAGCTGGCCCTGCCCGAGAACGAGCCGGGCTCCTCCATCATGCCGGGCAAGGTCAACCCGACCCAGAGCGAGGCCATGATCATGGTGGGGATCCAGGTGCTGGGGAACGACATGGCCGTGGCGACCGCCGGCAGCCGGGGCAACCTCGAGCTCAACGTGTGCAAGCCGGTCATTGCGTACAACGTGTTGCAATCGGTCGCGCTGATGACGGACGCCTGCCGGGGCTTCCGCGCGTTCTGCGTCGAGGGGTTGCAGCCCGACTACGAGCAGATCGACCAGCACCTCCGGAGCTCATTGATGCTGGTGACGGCGCTCAATCCGATCATCGGCTACGACAACGCGGCCAAGGTGGCCAAGAAGGCGCACAAGGAACGCAAGACGCTGCGCGAGGCCGCGCTCGAGCTCGCGCTGCTGACCGGCGAGGAGTTCGACGCCGCGGTGCGGCCCGAGGAGATGACGCACCCGTGAGGGAGCCGGTGCTGACGTCCTCCGAGGTGGACGCGGACCTCCAGGAGCAGCAGCTGCATTGGGCCCGCGAGGGCGAGGCTCTGGTCACCACGGTGAAGCTGCACGATTTCGCCGCCGCCCTGGCCTTCGTCAACGCCATCGGCGCCGCCGCCGAGGCGGCCAACCATCACCCCGACATCGACATCCGGTGGAACACCGTGCGCCTGGTCCTCACGACGCATGACTCGGGCGGCGTCACCCTCCTCGACCTGGCGCTGGCCGGCGTCGTGGACCGCTTGCGCCCGGACATCCGGGCCGATGACGACGAGGTCGGCTAAGCCGTCGGCTCCAGGAGCGCGGTACGCAGGCCCTCGACGAGGCGAGAGCCGGCGCCGAGCCCCTCGACGTAGGCGGCGACCGACCCGTAGTGCTCCTCGATGTGGTCGAGCAGCTGCTCCATCTGCACCGGGTCGGCCGAGAAGACCTCGTCGATGTTCTCAATGGTCTCCCGGCCCTCGGGGTACTTCGCAACGAGCTTGGCGCGCAGCCGCAACATGGCGCCGCCGCTGAGCGCGTAGTCGGCTACCACCGTCGGCTCGTCCACGCCCAGCAGCGAGAGGACGATGGCGGAGAGGACCCCGGTGCGGTCCTTGCCGGCTGTGCAATGGAACACGGCCGGGAGTGCGTCGGGCGAGGCGAGGACATCCAGAGCGGCGAGGATCTGCCCTCCGGCGTCGCGCACGATCTCGAGGTACTGCGTACCGAGGAGGCCGGGCCGGCGGTCGAAGTCCTGCGCGTCGGGGAGCTCGTCGATGAAAGGGAAGTGGTGGAACGCCACCGGATGGGCCTCGACATCGAAGCGGCCACGCTCGAGCTCCGAACCGGAGCGCAGGTCGATCACCGTCCGGATGCCCAGTCCGCGCAGCACCGAGAGGTCGGTCTCGGTCAGCTCGCCCAGGCCGTCGGCCCGGAAGAGCGTGCGCCAGCGTGTCTGCATGCCACCGCCGGCCACGTACCCGCCCAGATCGCGAAAGTTGACCGCGCCTTCCAGTGCGATCATCCGCTCAATGGTCTCCACCACGTCAGTGCACCTCCTCGGTTGCTCGACCCTTCGTCACCCTGCAGTTTGCATGCCTGAGCCGCCGGCCGGTGCACGTCCGCGAACATCAGGTGACAAAACCGTCAGGCCACAGGCATGTCCCACAGAGGGAACCACCGGGACAGGTCGGCTTCCACCGGCAGGTCGGCTCCGACCATGGTCCGAATGCGTAACTCGAGCTCGGTGTCCCGCCGCTCCTTCTCCGTGTCGACGGGAGCGAACGGGTAGAAGGTGCCGCGCTTGAAGAGGTAGACGAGCCGGAAGGCCCGGGCGTCGCTGGCCGCATCGGGGCCCGGGACGAAGCCGAACGCCGAGCACAGCAGCTGCGGACCCCAGCCGTTGTCCTGGAGCGTCGAATTGGCCATGTGGATCTTGGTCACGAGATCCTCGAGGTCGCTGTCGTCGAGCAGGATCCAGCCGTAGTCGAAGGAGTCCTGGGCGTACCTGAAGCCGTCGCCGACCAGCTCGGCGATCTCCTTCTGGGCGTCGGCGGCCGCCTGACCCGGCGGCGGCTTCCAGCAGACCCCGGCGTGCCCCGAGCTCACCAGCCCGCCGGCGCTCTGCAGGGTGAGCGCGGCCGTAGGGAGGGCGAACAGTGCGTCGAGATTGGCCCGGACCGGCTTGGTGCGGCCGAGGATGGTGTCGAAGAGACCCACCCGTGGGTTCAGCCGTCGACCGAGCCGGCTTGGCCGAGCTGGCGCTCCAACGAGTCCAGTTGGGCCAGACGCTTTTCGAGCGTCGGGTGGGTGCGGAAGAGGTTGCCGAAGCTGAAGCCGCCGCCCGAGCCCTGGGCGCCGCCGTCGGCGACGGCCGGGGTGAAGAAGAAAGCGTTGAACGGCTCGGCGGCCCGGAGGTCCTTGGTCGGGATGCGCCCCATCTCCCCGGTGATCTTGACGAGCGCGGAGGCCAGCAGCGAGGGCCGGCCGATGAGCAGCGCGCCCGAGCGGTCGGCCGCCAGCTCCCGGTAACGGGAGAGGGCCATGGTGAGGAGGAAGCTCACGAAGTAGACGACGACCGACACCAGCAGGACGAGCATCTCGATCAGCGCCGCCTGGCTCTGCTGGTTGTTGCCGCCACCCCGGCCGCCACCGAAGATCTCCGAATAGAAGAGCACGCGGGTGAGCAGCCCGGCGATCATGCCGAGCCCGCTGGCGATCGTCATGACGGCGACGTCACGGTGGGCGACATGAGAGAGCTCGTGGGAGAGCACGGCCTCCACCTCGGGCTCCTCGAGCCGGCGCAAGAGGCCGGACGTCACACAGACGACCGACGACTTGGGGCTGCGGCCCGTGGCGAAGGCGTTGGGGATGTCCGTGGTCGCGATGGCGACGCGTGGCTTGGGCATGTCGGCCAGGGCGCACAGACGGTCGACGACGCCGTGGAGCTCGGGCGCCTGCTCGGGCGTGACCTCCTTGGCGTGCATGGCGTACATGGCGATTTTGGCGCTGAACCAGTACTGGCAGAAGATCAACGCAACCGCGATGACCAGCACGAATGCATAGGACAGGCCCACCGCGATGAGGATCCCGACGACCAGCCCGTAGAGCAGGACGAGGAAGAACCCCGTCAGGAACATCCGGTAGGTCAAGCCGCGGTCGGGTTTGATGTTGCGCGAGATTGCCATCAGGCGCTCTCACCCCCCGTTCCTGCCTGCTCGGCTGACGGCAGCGCCGCGGTGGGGTCAGCGCCACCGCCCGAACCCAGCTCGGCCTTCAGCGCCGCCAGCTCGTTGTCCACCTGGGAGGTCGACGACACCTTGTCGAGCTCCTTCTGAATGTCATCGACGGGGTGGGACAGGTCGTCGAGCGCGCCCGATGCCAACAGCTCGTCGATGGCGCCGGCCCGCGCCTGCATGCCGGCGATCTTGTCTTGGGCCCGCTGCATGGTGGCGCCGGCGCTGCGCGTGGAGTCGGAGATCCCGGACACCGCCTCGCCCACCTTGGTCTGCGCCTCGGCCGCCGTATAGGAGGCCTTCATGGTCTCCTTCTGGGTGCGGAAGCGCTCCACCCGGATCTGCAGTTCCTGGGAGGTTGCGACGAGCTTCTGCTCCTGCTCGCTGATCTGGTCGTGCTGGGTCTTCAGCTCGGCCAGCTGTTCGCCCAGCGCGGCCCGTCGCGACAGGGCTTCGCGCGCCAGGTCCTCGTTGCCCTGTGCCAGCGCCGCCTTGGCCTGGCCTTGCAGCTTGTCGGCGTTCTTCTGCAGACCCTGGGCCTGCAGCTCGATCCGCTTGCGGGCCGTCGCCACGTCCGCCACCCCACGCCGGACCTTCGTGAGCTGCTCGATCTGCTTTTCGTAGGAGAGGTCCAGCGTGTCGCGGGGGTCCTCCATCTTGTCGAGGGCCTTGTTGGCCTTGGACCGGAAGATGTCCGCGACCCGACTGAAGAAGCCTGCCATGACTCCTCAGCATAAGGCCCAGCGGGGAGAGGTGGGCACCGGGCCGCCCTGATCAGGACCCCCGCTAAGGTCGTTTCGTGCCCGAACGTCTCTGCCTGCTCAGCGTCCACGCACACCCCGACGACGAGGCCTCCAAGGGTGCGCCGACGGTGGCCCGGTACCACGCCGCCGGCGTCCGGACGGTCCTGGTGTGCTGCACGGGCGGTGAGGAGGGGGACATCCTGAACCCGGCCATGGACACGCCCGAGGTCCGGGCCGACATCGGGCGGATCCGCCTGGCCGAGCTCAAGGCGTCCACCGACATCATCGGCTACGACGAGACCGTGCTGCTCGGCTACCGGGACTCGGGCATGCCCGACACGGAGGCCAACGCCCGCCCGGACTCCTTCGCCCAGGCCCCCCTCGACGAGGCGGTTGAGCGGTTGGTGGCCGTCATCCGCCGGGAGCGGCCCCAGGTCATCATCACCTACGGCGACAACCAGACCGAGTACCCCCATCCGGACCATCTCCGGGTCCATGAGATCTCCGTTCTGGCCTTCGACGCCGCCGGTGATCCGGGCCGCTTCCCGGCCGCCGGGCCGTCGTTCACCCCGGACAAGCTGTACTACTCGGTGTGGTCGGGGGAGCGCTTCCGCCAGATCCACGAGAAGTTCGAGGAGCTCGGCCTGAAGTCGCCCTTCGACGACAAGTGGCTGACGCGCATGACCAGGACCGAGCCGTTCACCACGACCATCGACGTGACCGGCTTCACCAACGTGCGTGGTGAGGCGCTCAAGGCGCACGCCACCCAGGTGGACCCCAACTCGCCCTTCTGGTTCGGCCTGCCGCCCGAGGTGATGCGCGACGTCCATCCCGTCGACGAGTTCCGCCTGGCGCAGAGCCGCGTGGGCCCGACCGACGTGACGGAGGACGACCTCTTCGCCGGAGTGCGCGCCGAAGTCTGAGGTTCAGGCCGTGGGGCCGAGGAAGCCCCAGCTGATGACGCCGGCGCTCTGCAGCAGCACCAGGGCCACTGCCGCGGCGACGAGGCCGAGGAGGAGGACGGTGACAAGCGGTTTCCAGAGGCCGCGCCGCGGTCGCTGGGCGGCGTGACGTGGGACGGCGCGGGGTTCGCCCGGGCCCGGCGGGGCGTCGGACGGCCCTGCCGTAACCGGCTCGGCCTCGATCGTCGCCGCGTCCGGCACGACGTCGGCTGTCGCTTCGGTGGAGGCAGGTGCAGCGGCGCCCGTCTCCACCGGGGCGTCCGACTCGGCGACCGTGCCCGCGCTGCCCTTGGTCGCCTCCCGCATGACGGTCTCCAGGTCCTCGAGCGTCCACCCGTTCACCATCAGCGGGGTCACGGAGCCGCCGCCGCGCAAGGTCAGCACGACGCAGCCCGGTCTTTCCTCGATCTCCCATTGTGAGATCCGCTCCCAGGTCATGTGCTGCTCGTTGCGGCCCGGGCGCCGGATCGCGATCCCGTCGGCCGAGAGCGCGATGTCGAAGACGTCGGCCTTGCGCTTGCGCTGACTCGAGAAGATCGAGACGCCCTTGATCGTCGTCGTGGTCGAAGCGGTCACGGCTCGGTTCAGCCTCCGGCCCGGGCCAGATCGCGCAGTGGCCGGTAACCGATCAGGGTTGCCCCGGCTTCGTCGAGCGAACGGCGGACCCAGTCCTCGTCGCAAATGATGCGGTGGTCGTCGACCCTGGCTTCCCAGTCGTCGGTGGCCAACGAGCGGAGCTCGGCGCTGTCCACCGCCGGGTGGAGGTGGAGTTCCGTCACGCCGGGTCGCAGCGTGGCCAGATCCCGCTCGAACATCTGACGGGATCCCACGCCGGGCACCAGGCGGAAATGGTCGGTGAAGACGGCACCCTCCTCCGCGGCCACCGCACGGGCGGGGAACCCCACGTAGCGTTCCATGCCCGCGCTCACCATCCGCAGCGGCAACCCGAATTCGAGCGCCAATTCCAGGTAGACGTCGAAGAATTTCGGGCCGCAGTTGCAGCGTGCCCATGTGCGCGTCCAGATGACTGACGTCGAAGCCCCACAGAATCGCCCGCTCAATTTGGGCCCGGCACTCGCGGCGGACTTCGTCAAGGTCGGCATGTTCCCACACGTCCTCTATCGTGCGCGGGAACCCGCCGTCTCCGCCCAGAAGCGATGGCGCATAGGTGATGGGCCCCCACCGGTACAGCTCGTACTCGGCGTTGACGGTGAGGTGGACGCCGATGTCCTCGCCGCGGTATCGGCTGCTGGCCTCGCGGGCCCAGGGGCAGGGCACCATGAGCGTGGCACTGGTGACCGTGCCGGTGGCGAGGCACTCGAAGACCCCGACGTTGGCCGAGTGGCAGGAGCCGAGGTCGTCGGCATTCATGATGACCAGCTTGGCTTCGCCGTCGTAGCCGAGACGCTGGGCCAGGTTCGGCTCAGCCATCGCTGGTGGCCTCTTGGGACGCGGCCGCCTCCGCCACCGCTGCGTCCTGGGCGCGGGCGTCGTTGGCGATCTGCTCTTGGAAAGCCTCAATGCGAGCGGTGAGATCCGCGTCGGCCTGGGCCAGGATGCGCACCGCCAGCAGGCCGGCGTTGCGCCCGCCGTTGACGGCCATGGTCGCCACCGGGACGCCCTTGGGCATCTGGACGATGGAGAGCAGGCTGTCGAGGCCGTCGAGTTGGGAGAGTGCCACCGGGACCCCGATCACGGGGAGGGTGGTGACCGAGGCCAACATGCCGGGGAGGTGGGCCGCTCCTCCGGCCCCGGCGATGAGAACCCGGAGCCCGCGACCGGCCGCATCTTGCCCGAAGGCCAGCATGTCGTGCGGCGTTCGGTGGGCGGAAACGACCCGCACCTCCTGGGCGACGCCGAATTCGTCGAGCACGTCGACCGCCCCTTGCATCACGGACAGGTCGGAAGAGCTCCCCATGACGACGGCGACCAGTGGAGCCGGACCGCTCACCGGAGCACCCCCGCCGGCAGGTCGATGGCGTCGGGCACGGGCGTGCCGAGGGCGATCGCGGCCGACCAGGCCCGGGACCGCACCACCTCGGCTTCGTCGCCACAGACCGTCACGTGCCCCAGTTTCCGTCCCGGCCGGGCGCGCTTGCCATAGAGGTGGACGTGGGCGCCCTCCACGGCCAGGCCGCGGGCCAGGAGCTGGGAGGGATCGGCGCCGCCCGGGCCACCGAAGACGTTCACGCTGGCCACCTGGGGGTGCTGGGCCGCGGTGGACCCCAGCGGCAGGTCCAGGACGGCCCGCACGTGGTTCTCGAACTGGGACGTGACCGCGCCCTCCATCGTCCAGTGGCCCGAGTTGTGGGGCCGAGTCGCCACCTCGTTGACCAGCAGCCTGTCTCCCGACCAGAAGAGCTCCACGGCCATGACGCCGACGCCGCCGGCGATCTCGGCCACCTTTTGGCCCACGGCCGAGGCCGCCTCCAGCACGTGGGCCTCAATCCGCCCGGGCACCAGCACCTCCCGGCACACGCCGCCGACCTGGGTGGTCTCGACCGCCGGCCAGGCCGAGGACGCACCGGAGGGACGGCGCGCCACGACGACGGCCAGCTCGGCATCGAGTGGGAGCAGCTCCTCCACGACGACCTGTCCCGCCACGCCGGCCAGCACGGTGGCCGCCTCCGTCGCGTCGCCGACGGGCCACACGCCCCTGCCGTCGTAGCCGCCGCGTGCCGCCTTGAGCATGACGGGCCAGCCGTGGGTCGACGCGAAGGTCTCGACGGCCTCGAGCGCACCTGGCCCCTCGTCCACCACCAGGTAGGCGGGAACGGGCACGCCCGCCTCGTCGAGCACGGTCCGCATGCGGGCCTTGTCGACGGCGAGCTCCAGTGTGGGCGCGCCCGGTCGGACGACCGTGCCCTGCGCGGCAAGTTCGCCCACCAGCTCGAGGTCGACCTGTTCGTGGTCGAATGTCACGACGTCACAGCGGGCGGCGAAGGCTCGGAGATCCGCCGCCACGAACGGCGATCCGAGCACCACCTCGGCCGCCACGTCGCAGGCTGCATCATTCGGGCTCTCAGCCAGGACGGCCATGGACAGGCCGAGCGCGCTGGCCGCCTCACCCGCCATGCGCGCGAGCTGACCAGCACCGATGAACCCGATCGGGTGGGTGCTCAGGTCGCTCGCCCCCGTCCGGGGATTCGCCTAGACAGTGGGGCGGACACACCCGGCAGACTACGCGAGGAGCACCAGGGACATGGCCAAGCCGTTGCGCATCGGGAGCATGATTGAGACCGACAAGCCCCTCGCCGACGTCGTGGCCCTGCTGCAGCGGTACCGGGAGGCCGGTCTCGACCACGCCTTTGCGTCGCAGATCTTCGGGCCCGATGCTTTGACGCTCCTGGCCGTGGCCGGCTCGCAGGTGCCGGGCATCGGCCTGGGCACCGGGGTGGTGCCCGTGTACCCGCGGCACCCGATGATGCTGGCCCAGCAGGCCCTCACCGTGCAGATGGCGACGGACAACCGGCTCCTCCTCGGTATCGGCCTCTCGCACCAGGTAGTGGTCGAGAACATGTGGGGCATGAGCTATGAGCGGCCGGCCGCCTACATGCGGGAGTACCTGATGGCGCTCATGCCCCTGCTGCGGGGCGAGACCGTCCGCTGTGAGGGGGAGCGGGTGACGACCAACGCCTTCGCCCCGCTCGACATCGCCAACGTGGAGGCGCCGCCCGTGCTCGTCGCGGCCTTGGGCGACACCATGCTCAAACTGACTGCTCGCCTCGCCGACGGCACCATCACCTGGATGACGGGCACGGCCACCATCGACGGCCACATCGCCCCCACCATCACCGCGGCGGCCGAGGCGGCGGGGCGGCCGGCTCCCCGGATCGTGGTGTCCCTGCCGATCAGCGTCACCAACGACGTGGACGCAGCGAAGGAACGGATCAACGAGGCGTTCGCCATCTACCCGAACCTGCCCGCCTACAAGGCCATGCTGGACAAGGAAGGGGCCGAAGCGGCGGCGGACATCGGGTTCATCGGCGACGAGGAGTCCGTTGCCGCGTCCATCGCGAAGCTGGCCGACGCCGGTGCGACGGATTTCGTCGGCGCCATCGTGGGCGATGCGGCGGAGCGCGCCCGTGCCTTTGCCCTGCTCAGCGAGATCGCTCGTTCCTGAAGAAGTCGGCCCGCGGCGTCATCCCGCGCCACGGCGCGCGGTTCAGAGTGACAGCTTCGTGTACTTGAACTCGTTCAGGTCGGGCATGGTGTCGAACAGGTCGAGCACGCCCTCAATCGTTCGCTGCGCCCGTGCGGTGTCGCCCGCCGGGCGGCTCATCAGTCGCACGAACACAGCGGCGTCGCCGACGATGAAGGTCGGGACACCGAACACGTCCAGTGCACCGACGGCGTGCTCGTGGGCGCGCCGGATGTCCTGCACGGGTTTGCCCGATGCGACTTCCGCCACCACCTTGTCGCCGGGTACGCCGACGCGTTCGAGCACCGACTCCACGACATCGGGCTTGCGAAGGTCGAGCCCTTCGTCGTGCCGGGCGGAGAACGAGCGCGATGTGTGCGTCGAGGAACTGGTCGGGGTACTGATCACGCACGACCAGGCCGGCGGCGAGCGCCAGCAGGTCCTCGGCCTTGTCCGGGTCGTCCCAGACGGGCGCACCACCCTCGGCCACGTGGGCCTGGCTCAGCGAGAAGGGCAGGAAGGTCACCTCCCAATCGGCACCAGCGGCCAGGGCGGAAGCGAGATGCTCATGGGCGTTGCGGGCAAAAGGGCAGCGGTAATCCCAGGTGACTGCGAATGACTTCATAACCCGTTCAACACGACTTCGGCAGACCGCATTCCCCGCCCACTGCGCTGCCGGCGCCCGCGCCCGCGCCCGCGCCGGCCCACGCTGCCAGGTGTGACGACATCGACAATGGGGCGCAGGCCCAGCCCGAGCACCGACCCGATCACCGCGCCACCGATCACGTCCGTCGGGTGATGAGCTCGCAGGTGGACCCGGCTGGCCGCCACCGCGGCGGCGAAACCGACGTTGGCCGCCGTCCCGGCATCGGAGTCCCCCATGACGAAAGCAGTGCAGAAGGCGGCGAGGGTGTGGCCGCTCGGGAAGCTGCTGCTCGTGGGGGTGCGCACGCCGGCGTCGAGATGCTCCTCGGGCCGCTGGCGCTCCACCGCGTCCTTCACCGCCCGGCTCACGAGCAGCGAGGAGAACCCGGCCGTCGCCAGCGACACCACGGCTCGCCGCCGGCCCGGGCCCCGTCGCCGCGCCTTGAGGCCGGCCAGGAGCACCCAGATGAGCCCGTAGTCGGACAAATTGGAGACGACGGCGGCAACGCGGTCGATCCCAGGGCGGCCCCGGAACGGCTCGAAGGTGGCATCGACCGCCTCGTCGATGGTGCTCACAGCGGTCTCGTCACGCGGCGAAGGCGGGGCAGGAGGTCTTGAAGTGGCAGTGGTTGCAGAGGGGGCCCACGTGAGGGCGGAAGTCCTCGGCGTCGCAGGCCCGTTCGATGGCCGACCACACGGCCACGGCCCGCCGGCGCTGGCCGCGGATGGTCTGTTCCGAGGGTACCGACGAAATGGCGACGGGCTGACGCAGGTAGAGCAGCCGGACCTCGGTCGGGGCGCGCCCGAGCAGGCTCTCGCACAGCAGCGCGTAGGTCTGGACGCCACCCATGCTGCCGCGCTCGAAGCGCTCCGACGGCGCCCGCCCGGTCTTGTAGTCCACGACGATCAGGTTGCCGTCGGCGGCCACGTCCAGACGGTCGATGATGCCGCGCAGGCGCATGCCGTCCACCGTGGTCTCGACGCCCAGCTCGATCCCCACCGCCCGCGCCGCATTGGGATCTTCCAGGAGGAAGTAATTGTCGACGAGGGTGCGCGCGTCGGCCAGGAACGCATCGGCCTCGGCTGGTTCGAGCGCGAGCTCCGCGTATTCCTCGTCACGTTGGAGCTCTTCCCAGCAGCGACCGAGCTCGGCCTGCGCCGCGGCCGGTGTCCGCGCTCCGGGGGAGTGCTGCCAGAAGAGCCCCTCCAGCGCGGCGTGCACCAGCGTGCCCTTGACCGCATGGGGCGAAGGCGGCTCGGGACGGTGCTCGATCTGCGAGTAGCGGAAGGCGAGCGGGCAGTTGGTGAAGGCGACGACCTTCGACGGGCTGAGTGTCCGCGGGAGGTCCAGCGCCATGGCGTCAGGATACGACGGGGCAGTGACGCGCTGGCCCATCCTCTCCAGCAGGTAGAAAAGGGGTCGATGTTGTCCCGTGTCCTGGCCCGCAGACGTGGCTGACCTGCGCCGCAGTACCCGTTGGGCCGGGCTGCGACCGGGCGATCCCGTGCAGGTCGACGGGACGCGGCTCCGGGGAGCCTCCTGGGAGTTCGTCGCCCACATCACCAACGGTGAGACGGGCGAGGTCTGGGTCGAGGTGGTCGGCGGGCGGGCGGGCGACCGTGCCGTGCGGTCCTTCCGGCCCGACCAGCTCTACGCCGCCACCGCCCGGCCGGGTCGCGACGCCTCGCTGGCCGACGCGCCCGGGCTCCCCCTCGGCTGACTGTCGGCTTCCATGGACCGGCTCGGCATCCCGACGCTGACGACGCCGCGACTGGTACTGCGACCCTTTGTGCAGGGCGACCTCCATGAGCTCGCGGTCATGCATGCCGAGGAATCGTTCTGGTGGTACCCCCTCCGGTCCGGCATGTCGAAGGAGGAGACTGCCGGTTTCCTCGAACGGGTGAGGGCCCGCTACGGCAGCGACGGCTTCGGGATCGAGGCGCTGATCGACCGGGCCAGCGGAACCATGATCGGCTGGGCGGGGCTCGCCGTGCCGCACTTCCTGCCCGAGATCCTCCCGGCCGTCGAGGTGGGGTGGCGCCTGGCCGGCCCCTGGCGTGGACGCGGCCGGGCCACCGAGGCGGGAGCCGCCGCGGTGGAGTTCGGGTTCACCGCGGGCGGCCTCGACCGCATCGTCAGCATCTACGAGCCGGAGAACGTCGCATCCGGCCGCGTCATGGAGCACCTCGGGTTCACCCATTGGCTCACCACCACGGGACAGCGCGGCGAGGAGCTCGCGGTCCTGGAGCTCCTGCGGGAACGCTGGGAGGAGGGCCGTGGGTGACATCGGGCAGCAGACGGCGGTCGCGCCCGCCGGGGACGGCGTCTTCACGGCCATGGTGCACGCCGACTGGGAGATCTGGGGGCCCTGCGGCGGGTACGTGGCGGCCCTGGCGCTGCGGGCGGCGGGAGCGGAGAGCCCCTGGGCCCGACCGGCCAGCTTCTTCTGCCACTACCTCTCCGTGGCGTCCTTCGCGCCGGTCGATCTGGTGGTCACCCCGCTGCGGGCGGGCCGGACCGTGCTGGCCCAGCGCGTCGCCATCTGCCAGGAGGGCCGACCGGTGCTCGAGGCCATGGTCTGGTCCGTCGGTGAGGTCGAGGGACTCCAGCACGAGGACGTCCACCCACCGGAGGTGCCCGACCCCGAGGGGCTGCCGTCCCGGGCGGACCTGGCGCCCGACGGTGACCGTCCTGCCATGCCCTTCTGGAACAACTTCGACCAGCGCCTCGTGGAATGGTCGATCGAGTGGCCGCCCCGGGATCCGCTCCCGCCGACGTGGCGCGCCTGGGTGCGTCCCCGGCCCACGGCCACCTTCGCTGATCCTTGGGTTGATGCGGCGCGCTCGCTGATCGTGCTCGACGTGGGGAGCTGGCCTGCCGGCTCGCGCCCGCACCTGTACCTCGAGCCGCCGTACATCGCACCGAGCCTGGACCTCTACGCCTCGTTCCAGTACCCCGGCGTCTCGTCGAACTGGCTGCTCCTCGATGCACACTCGCCGGTGGCCCACGGCGGCCTGCTGTCATGGACCGGCAGGGTGTGGTCACGTGAGCGCCGGCTCATCGCCAGCGGCGGTGGCCAGGCGGTGTTCCGGCACACCTGACGGTGCCGGACGCCCTCAGTCGACCGTATACCCGTCCAGGCGCGACAAAATGCGCAGCATGACCTCGTCTGCTCCCGCGCCGATGGAGTCGAGGCGGGTGTCGCGGAAGTAGCGCGACGTCCAGTTCTCGTCCATGTAGCCGATGCCACCGTGGAACTGCACGGCGGCATCGGCGACCTCGCGTTGCAGGCGCGAGCCGAGCAACTTGCCGATGGTGGCGAACCGGGTGGCGTCCTCGCCCCGGAGCACCGAGTCGGCGGTGGTGCGGGCGTACTGCTTCAGCACGTCGTGGCGGGCCGACAGCTCGGCCAGCACGAACTGCAGATGCTGGTTCGCCAGCAGAGGGGCCCCGAAGGCCCGGCGCTCGCGCAGGTATTCCTTCGTGCGTTCGAGGGCGAGTGCGATGGAGCCCACCTGCTTGTAGAACGTCATGAGTCGCTCGGCCTGGAACTGCACCATCTGTTGTTGGAAGCCCCGCCCGGCTTCGCCGATGGTGTAGGCCACCGGCACCCGCACGTCGGTGAACGACAGCTCAGCCGTGTCGCTCGACCACATGCCGAGCTTCTCGAGCTTGCGCGACACCACCACGCCGGGGATGTCGGTGGGCACGACGATGAGCGACATGCCGCGGGAGCCGGGGTCGTCGGAGGTCCGGGCGAGCAGGCAGAGCCAGTCGGCCTGGGTGCCGTTCGTGATGTAGAGCTTGGCGCCGTTGATGACCCATTCGTCTCCGTCGCGCACGGCGCGGGTGCGGATGCCGGCGACATCGCTGCCGGCGTCGGGCTCGGTCACCGCGATGGACGTGACGACCTCGCCACGGATGGCCGGCGCGAGAAATTGCTCCTTCAGCTCGTGCGACCCGTAGCGGGCCAGTGCGGGGGTCGCCATCGACGTCTGGACGGCGATCGCCATGGGGACGCCGCCACAGCTGATGCGTCCCATCTCCTCACCGGCGATGAGGGAATAGGTGTGGTCGGCCCCCATGCCGCCGTAGGCCTCGTCGTACTCGAGGCCGAGCAGGCCGATGGACGCGAGCTTGGGGAAAAGATCGTGGGCGGGGAACGTGCGGGCTGCTTCCCACTCGTCCACGTGGGGCTCGATCTCCCGCTCGAAGAGGTCCCGGAGGGTTTTGCGGAAGAGCTGGTGCTCGTCGCTCTCGATCACCGGCGAACGATACCACCGGCCCTTTTCCACTCATCCGTGGGCACCCCCCTACACTGCGCACCCGTGACGGACGTGTTGGTCGGCGTGCAGCATGACGACGGGGTTCGAACCTTGACGCTCGATTCGCCGCACAACCGCAACGCACTCTCGGACCGTCTCCTGACGCAGCTGGAGCAGGCGTTGCGTGACGCAACCGGTGACCCGGGCGTCCGGGCCGTCGTGCTCACGGGAGCGGGGACGGTGTTCTGCTCGGGCGCCGACCTGTCCGAGCGCGGCACGGCGGTGCCCAACCGGATGCCGGCCATCCTCACGTCCATCGTCGAGAGCGCGGTGCCGGTCATCGTGCGCGTCAACGGCCACGCGCGTGCGGGCGGTCTCGGCCTCATCGCCGCCGCCGACATGGCTGTGGCGGCCGAGGCGGCCACGTTCGCCTTCACCGAGGTCCGGGTCGGCGTGGCCCCTGCCATGATTCTGGTGCCGGCGCTGCGGGTGGTCGGCCGCCGCTTCCTCGCCCGGACCGCCCTCACCGGCGAGCGCTTCAGCGCGTCGGATGCCGTCGCGGCCGGACTGCTCACCGCGGTCACGTCCGACGAGGAAGCGCTGGACGAGTGGGTGGCGGCCCAGACCCACGCACTGCGGCAGTCCGCTCCCGGCGCGGTGCGGGCCACCAAGGAGTTGCTCCGGACCTTGCCGGCACAGCCATGGGCCGACGGTCTGGCCGCAGCTGCTGCGATGTCAGCCGAGCTGTTCGCCGGCGCCGAGGCCGCTGAGGGGATGGCGGCGTTCCTGCAGAAGCGCCGGCCTTCCTGGGACACGAACCCATGAGCGCGCCTCTCCGGTCTCACCTGGCCGTCGCGGGCGACGAGTTCCAGGACAATGCCGCCGCCATGGGCGCGCTGATCGAGGAGGTGCGGGCGCGGCATGAGGAGGTCCTCGCCGGCGGCGGTTCGCAGTACGTGGAGCGCCACCGTGCCCGCGGCAAGATGCTGGTGCGCGAGCGCCTGGAGGCTCTGGTGGACCCCGGCACGCCGCTTCTCGAGCTGTGCCCGCTCGCCGGGCTGCACACCGGCGACCCGGTCGGCGGGGGAGTCGTGGTGGCCCTGGCCGAGGTGGCGCACACGCAGTGCCTGATCATCGCCAACGACCCGACGGTGCGCGGCGGGACGACGAGCCCGACGACGATCCGCAAGCTGCTGCGCGCCATGGACGTGGCCGAGGAGAACCGACTCCCGCTGCTCCTCCTGGTCGAATCCGGAGGGGCCGACCTGCCGCGCCAGGCCGACGTCTTCGTCCCGGGTGGCGAGCAGTTCCGCCGGCTGACCCAGCTCTCGGCGCAGGGCATCCCCACGATCTGCGTCGTGTTCGGGTCATCGACGGCCGGTGGCGCCTACCTCCCGGGCATGAGCGATTACACGGTCATGGTCGAGGGCCGGGCCCGCGTCTTCCTCGGGGGGCCGCCTCTGGTCAAGATGGCCATCGGGGAGGAGGCCGACGAAGAGGAGCTCGGCGGCGCCCGCATGCACGCCGAGATCTCCGGACTGTGCGACTACTTGGCTCGGGATGAGCCCGAGGCGATCCGCATGGCACGTGGCATCGTGGCCCACCTGCACTGGCCCCGTCTCGGCCCCGGGCCGGTCGACCCGGCCGACGAGCCGCTCTACCCGGCCGAGGAGCTGCTCGGGATCGCCCCGGTGGACGTGCGCGTGCCCTTCGACGTGCGCGAGGTCGTCGCCCGCGTCGTGGACGGCTCCCGCTTCGAGGAGTTCAAGGCGGCCTACGGCGCCCAGCTCGTCTGCGGGTGGGCCTCCATTGCCGGGTACCCCATCGGCGTGATGGCGAACAACGGCATCCTCTTCTCCCCCGAGGCGCAGAAGGGTGCGCAATTCATTGCACTCTGCAACCGCATCGACACGCCGATCCTCTTCGTGCAGAACATCACGGGCTTCATGGTGGGCACGCGCTACGAGCAGGGCGGAATCATCAAGGACGGCGCCAAGCTGATCAACGCCGTGTCGAACTCGACCGTGCCCCACCTCACGCTCATGGTGGGGGCGAGTTACGGAGCGGGCAACTACGCCATGGCCGGACGGGCGTACGACCCGCGCTTCGTCTTCACCTGGCCGAACCATCGCATCGCGGTGATGGGCCCCAAGCAGCTGGCCGGCGTGCTCTCCATTGTGCGCCGCAATGCGGCTGCTGCGGCGGGCCGGCCCTTCGACGAGGCCGCCGACGAGGAGCTGCGACAGGCCACCGAGAGCCAGATTGAAGAGGAGTCGACGGCGCAGTACGCCACGGGTCGGCTGTGGGACGACGGGATCATCGATCCGCGGGACACCCGCACCGTGCTGGCCATCGCGTTGACCGCGGTGCACTCGGCGCCGGTCCGGGGGACGGCGGTCTTCGGGGTGGTGCGGCACTGATGGACGGCCTTCCGCTCCGCCGCGTCCTGGTGGCCAACCGGGGCGAAATCGCCCGCCGCCTCATACGCGGCGCGCATGATGCCGGCTGCGAGGCCGTCGCCGTCTACGCGACGGACGATGCGGCCAGCCCGCACGTCGGGGAGGCCGATGCAGCGGTGGCGCTCTCCGGTGCCTCGCTCGCCGAGACGTATCTCTCCGCCGCCGCGCTGGTCGGCGCGGCCACGCTGGCCGGGGCGGATGCCTTGCATCCCGGTTATGGTTTCCTGTCCGAGAACCCCGACCTGCCCGAGGCCTGTGCCGCCGCGGGCATCGTCTGGGTCGGGCCATCGCCGGAGGCGATGCGCGTGATGGGGCACAAGGCGCGGGCCAAGGAGCTGGTAGCCGGCGCCGGCGTGCCGATCCTGCCGAGCGCCGTGGTCGTGTCGGGGGCGGACGACACCGCGCTCCACAGCGCCGCGACGAGTGTCGGGTACCCCTTGCTCGTGAAGGCGTCCGCCGGCGGCGGTGGCCGAGGCATGCGTCTGGTCCGCGGGGCGGGCGAGCTGACCGACGCCGTGGCCGCGGCCCAGCGCGAGGCGGCGGCCGCCTTCGGTTCGGACGAGGTCTTCCTGGAGCACTATCTCGAGGCTCCTCGCCATGTCGAGGTCCAGGTGATCGGGGACACCCACGGCACCGTCCTGCACCTTCTCGACCGCGAGTGCTCGGTGCAGCGCCGGCATCAGAAGGTAGTAGAGGAGGCGCCCGCCACTCAGGTACCCGCCGCGATCCGCCAACAGATGTGGGACGCCGCCGTGACGATCGCGCACGCCGTCGGCTACGTCGGGGTCGGCACCGTCGAGTACCTGGTCGATTCCAGTGGCTTTTTCTTCCTCGAAATGAATACGCGTCTGCAGGTGGAGCACGGCGTGACCGAGCTGGTCACCGGACTCGACCTGGTCCGCCTGCAGCTGGCGGTGGCGGCCGGGCAGGCCCTGCCGTTGGCGCAGTCCGAGGTGGCGGCGACGGGGCACGCGATGGAGGTCCGCGTCTGCGCCGAACGGCCGCGGGACGACTACCGGCCGACGCCCGGTACCGCGACCTACGTGCGCTGGCCTGAGGGGCCGGGACTGCGGGCCGACCGCGCCATCGAGTCCGGGAGTATCGTGAGCCCCGCCTACGATTCGCTGGTGGCGAAGCTCATGGCCCATGGCGAGGACCGGGCCGCAGCGGTCGACCACCTGTCGCGGGCATTGCGTGCGCTCGAGCTGGACGGTCTGGAGACCAACCGGGATCTGCTCGCTGCGGTGCTCGATGACGCCGTGTTCCGGAGCGGCGAGGCGGACGTGCACTTCCTGGACAGCCGACCCGATCTGCGCGACGCGTCGCTGCCTGACGGGACACGGCATCGGCACGCCGCTGCGGCTGCCTTCTGCCTGACGGGCGAGCGGGCGGCCGCGAGCCTCGTCCCGCTTCGCGTCGCCGGCTGGCGCAACGTCGGCCAGGCCCTGCACGCCGATGAGCTCACGGACGCGGCCGGAACGTTGGAGCTGCGCGCCGCCGCCCCCGGCCGGCCGGCCCACGTGTTGGTCGACGGCGAATGGCATGAGGTGGGGACGGCGCGTGTCCGCGGTGGAGTGGTCGACCTGACTGCGGACGGGGTGCGGCGTCGCTACCGGGTGCGGCTCTCTGCCCACCAGGTCGACGTCAATGGGCCAGAGGGCCAAAGCAGCTTCATCCTGCGCACCGGGGACGACCTCGACGAGCGTGGCGGAATCGCCGGCGAGTGCCGCGCACCGCTACCCGGCGCAGTGACCAAGGTGCACGTCGCCGCGGGCGACGAGGTGGCCGAGGGCGAGGGACTCGTGGTGCTCGAAGCCATGAAGATGGAGCACACGCTGCGGGCCAACGGTGCCGGGACGGTGGCCCAGGTGCACTGTGCGCCCGGCCAGCAGGTCGACGTGCACGACCTTTTGGTCACGGTGGAGCCGGCATGAACGCGGGCGCCGGCCGACCTGACGTTCTGCGGATCGGGAATTGCAGCGGGTTCTTCGGGGACCGCGCCCACGCCGCCCGGGAGATGGTCGAAGGTGGGCCGCTCGACGTGCTGACCGGTGACTGGCTGGCCGAGCTGACGATGTACATCCTCCACAAGACACGGGAGCGCAGCGGCGGCTACGCCCGCACCTTCCTGCGCGAGCTCGAGGAGGTGCTGCCGACCTGCATCGAGCGGGGCATCACGGTGGTCTCCAATGCCGGGGGCCTGCAGCCGGAGGCGCTGGCGGCCGCAGTGGGGGAGTTGGCTCGGCGGCAGGGTCTCGACGTGCATGTGGCCTCGGTCTCCGGTGACGACATCACGCCGCGGCTGGGGGAGCTGCAGGGGCGGGGGGAGAAGTTCGTCAATCTCGATACCGGCGAGGTCCTTCCCGCCGACGCGCCGGTGGTGACGGCCAACGCCTACCTGCGGGCCCGGCCGATCGCCGACGCGCTGGCCGCCGGTGCCCAGGTTGTGGTGACCGGCCGGATGACCGACGCCGCGCTGGTCGTCGGGCCCGCGCTGCACGCGTTCGGCTGGTCCGACGACAACCTCGACGCCATTGCCGGCGCGGTGGTGGCGGGGCACGTCATTGAGTGCGGCGCCCAATGCTGCGGCGGGAACTACGCCTTCTTCGAGGAGGTGCCGGACCGGGCGCACATCGGGTTCCCGCTGACCGAGCTCTCTGCGGACGGCTCGTCGGTGATCACCAAGCACCCCGGGACCGGTGGCATGGTGACGGTCGGGACGGTGACGGCACAGCTGCTCTACGAGATCGGCGGCCCGCGCTACCTCAGCCCCGACGCCGTGGCTCGGTTCGACACCATCGACCTGTCGCAGGAGGGTCCCGACCGGGTACGCATCGCGCCGGTGCGGGGCGAGGCACCCCCCGCCACCCTGAAGGTCACGGCCAACCTCCATGCCGGCTGGCGCAACGCCATGACGCTGGCGTTGACCGGTCCCCAGCCGGCCGAGAAGGCCCGGTTCGCGGCGGAGACCGTCTGGGCCGGCGTCCCGGGCGGGCGGGACGGCTTCGCCGAGACGGCAGAGGACCTCTCGGGCGACCTGACCGGCGGCGGCATGGCGTACCTGCGTTTGGGCGTGCGCGGTGACAACGAGCAGGTCGTCGGCCGGGCGTTCTCGGGCGCCGTCATTGAGACGAGCCTGTCGAGTTACCCCGGCACCTTCTTCACCTCGGCACCGTCGGGCGCGCAGGGCGTCGCCCGCTACTGGCCGACCACAGTCAGTGCCGCCGCGGTGACACCGCGTATCGAGTGCGACGGCCAATCGGTCCCTGCGACACCGGCTCTCTCCCTCGAGCACGCCGCTGCGCCCGGATCGGTCGCCGTTGAGGAGAGTAGGCCCGCAGACCTCCTCGGCGAACGCCCGACTGACACCGTCGCGGTCCCGCTGTGGGTGCTCGTCGGTGCTCGCTCCGGAGACAAGGGCGGGGACGCCAACGTCGGGATCTGGGCCGACGACGACGCCGTGGCGGCATGGCTCCGGCGCGAGTTCTCCACTGCGCTGCTCAAAGAACTGCTGCCCGAGGTCGAGCGCTACCCGGTCAGCCGCTACCCACTGCCGAACCTGCGGGCGGTGAACTTCGTCGTCCACGGCCTGCTGGGCTGGGGCGTGGCATCGAACCTGCGTCTCGACACGCAGGCGAAGGGGCTTGGTGAGCTGCTGCGCTCGCGCGCAGTCGAGGTGCCGGCCGCGCTGGTGGCGCGCGGGCCGGCTGCGGCAAGGCTCGGCGCGAGCTGACGGCAGCCGGGCGCTGCCCGCCCGGTCTGTCGGCATGGCGCCGTGGAGTCGGTCGGCCGCATGATCGCACTCATTGCGGGCATCGCCCTCGTCCTGGCCACGGCTTGGAGCGTGTTCACGGCGCTCGTCGTGCCGCGCGTCACCTCCTCGCCGGCCATGCGCATGCTGGCCCGGAGCCTCGGTGGCTCGGTCGGAGAGCGACGCCAACTACCTCGGGTTGATCTGGTTCCGCTCGCCGGTCTCGACCCGCAGCTGGCTGATCGGTCTGGTGGCCATGATGGACTCGGGGGCGCTCTGTCACGCAGTGAGCGTGTCGCAGACACCGCTCCAGGCTCGCCTCTGCCTGTCCATGGGGATCAACTGCCTGCGCTCCATGGCCCGCGCGTTGCGCATCCCTATGACGACGACCCGCTCCCCACGGGGAGTGTCCGCCTCTCGCGCCAGGAGTTCGACGAAGGGTTCGCCCGCTTGGAGTCAGTCAACTTCCCCGCCGAACGAAATGTGGACGCCTGGCGCAACTTCACCGGATGGCGCGTCACCTACGAGCCGATCGTCGACGCGTTGACGGCGCTCATCGTGCCCCCGCCCGCGCCCTGGTTCATCGCACGGCCCGCGCTGGGCATGGCCAAGTTCCCCCTGGTGCTCAACCGCACCCCCGACGAGCCGGAGGGCGCTCAGGGGCTCGGCGTCAACAAGACCTTCAAGACACCGTCGGCCCGGGAGTCGAACAACTCGTAGGCCTCGGGCGCCTGCTCCAGGCCCATCCGATGGGTGAAGGTCTCACCCAAGCCGGACAGCCGGCCCGACTGCAGGAGCGGGACCAGGAAGCGCCACGTGCCGGGAATGGGGGCGAACACGGCGCGCAGGGTGAGGCTCTTCAAGAGGACGAGCGCCATGGGGAAGGGGAGGTCCATGGTGAGGTTCACCCCGACTACCGAGATGGTGCCGCCCGGGGCGGCGCAGGACACGGCGTCCACAATGGTGGCGTCCGCCCCGACCGCCTCGATGACGCTGCCGGCACCCCGACCCCCTGTGGCCTCCAAGACCTGCAACGCACCGGGCGCGATCCGGGCGTCGATCGGTTCGGCGCCGAGGCGCTCGGCCCGCGCGAGCCGCTCGGGCACCACGTCCACGGCCAAAATGCGCGCCGGGCCGAAGAGCGACGCGCACTGCAGCGCCATGATCCCGACGGGGCCGAGGCCCACGACGACCACTGTGCCGCCCGGCTGAATGGAGGCCCGCAGCGCACCGAGATAGCCGGTGGGGAGGATGTCGGTGAGGAGGACGGCTTCCTCGTCGTCGACACCCTCTGGGATGGGGAGCGCGAAGAGGTCGGCGAACGGCACCGCCATGGCTTCGGCCTGCCCGCCGGGCAGGTCGGGCGTCGTCCCGAACGCGGCGTTCTTGTCGGCGAGGCAGACGTTGGGCTGGCCGGCCAGGCAGGCTGTGCAGAGACCGCACCCGATCACACCCGAGACCAGCACGCGGTCACCCGGCTTCAGGCTGCGGACGTGCGGCCCGGCTTCGGCCACCGTCCCGATGGCCTCGTGACCGAGCCTGATGCCGGAACCTGTCGGCGCGTCGTGGTACAGGTGCAGATCGGAACCGCAGATGGCGGTGCGCTCGACGGTCACGATGACGCCTTCGGGTCCGGGCAAGACGGGATCGGGGACGTTCTCGACCTGGACGGTGCGCGGTCCTTCGAGGACGGTGGCTCGCATCTCCGCACGCTACCCGCAGGAGTACACTCGTAAGGGCTAATTGCGGCTCCGTACGCGCGCCCGTTCC
The DNA here is from genome assembly GCA_963741995.1 of uncultured Acidimicrobiaceae bacterium. Lineage (GTDB taxonomy): Bacteria > Actinomycetota > Acidimicrobiia > Acidimicrobiales > RAAP-2 > Bog-473. The sequence continues at coordinate 177,082 of CAVUKI010000007.1, read as the reverse complement.
CTTCCCGGAGACCATGCCTCGGACACTCGAACCCAGCACGATCGTCGAAGTCCCCGTCCTGGCCGACGAGGACATCGACGCCTTCTTCGAGGTCGAGGATCTCTGGGCCGTCATCGTCTGGAACGACGACATCACGACCTTTCAGACGGTGATTCAGGCGTTCGTGGAGATCTTCGGCCATACGGTCGAGCGAGCCGACAAGCTGGCTTGGCAGATTCACCGGACAGGCAAGGCCGTGGCGGCGGTGCGACCCAAGGACGAGGCCGAGGCCGCCGTCCACGCGCTGCACCTGCGCAAGATCTCGGCCTCCCTCAGCCGGGCCTAACTCCTTCCCGGGGAGGCTCTCGGAGCCCTCGCCGTGGGGCCGCTCGAGACCATCGGGCTGCTTCCGCGCTCAACCTCCGTCCTGAAAGGCGGCACGATCCGCCGCGGCGCTGACCCCTGCTCGGTCCAGCCCGCTGGACTGGTGGTCGACACCGACCGAAGATTGTGCGTATGCTTTGAGCATTCACTCAAAGTGAGGTGGCACATGGCGAAGTCCGGAGCGGCCAGCACGGTGGTGACGAGGGACTCTTCCCGCTCGGCCGGAACCCGGACGAAGTTGATCGACGCCGCGATCGAGACCCTGAAGACCGAAGGCTTCGCCGGGTCGAGCGCACGGGCGATCGCCGAGCGCGCCGGCGTGAACCAGAGCTTGATCTTCTACCACTTCGGTTCCGTGGCCAACCTCTTGCTGGCCGCGCTCGACTCGGTCTCGGCCAGGCGCATGGAGCAATACGGAGCTGCGGTCGAGGACGTCGGATCACCGACCGACCTCGTCGATGTGGCGACGGCCGTCTTCCGGGAGGATCTCGACGCCGGCTACGTGGCCGTCCTCGTCGAGATGATCGCCGGGGCATCCTCCACCCCCGGCCTGGGTCCCGAGGTGTCGGCTCGCCTGGGGCCGTGGTTCGCCTTCGCGGAACAGGCGGTGACGGCGACGCTGGGGCCGTCGCTGGAGCCGGTTCTGCCACCCGGTGATCTGGCCTACGGCATTGTCGCCCTCTATCTCGGGCTCGAGATGCTGACCCACCTCGACGGTGATCGCGGCAGAGCACTCGGTCTCTTCGCCCACGCCAAGAACTTGGCCGCACTCCTCGAAGCGCTCTCCCCGCCACCGGCGAGACAGCCATGACGGGGGTCGCTCCCTCGGACGCCGTGCCCGCGCGCCGGTCGACCGACACGGGGCTCGACGTGGTTACGGGAGCGTTCAGCTACTCGGGCTCCTCGCTGGCCCGCGCTCTGCTGCAGAACGGCCGTCAGGTGCGCACCATGACCGGGCATCCTGAGCGCGCCCCCGCCAAGACGGAGATCGACGTTCGCCCGCTCGACTTCGATGATCACCTGGGCCTGGTGGTCTCGCTCTCCGGGGCGACCACGCTGTACAACACCTACTGGATTCGCTTTGCCCGTGGCACCATCGACCACGAGCAGGCCGTCGCCAACTCGAGGTCGCTCTTCCACGCCGCCAAGCGGGCCGGAGTGCGGCGGATCGTGCACGTCAGCATCACGCACCCCAGCAGCACCTCGCCGCTGCCCTATTTCCGCGGCAAGGCACTCGTGGAACGGGCCCTCGCGGAGTGCGATGTCTCGTACGCGGTCGTGCGTCCGGCCATCCTCTTCGGCGGCGACGGCGTCCTGCTCAACAACATCGCCTGGCTCCTCCGTCGGCTTCCCGTCTTTGCCATCGGCGGCCGGGGGGACTACCGGATCCGGGGTATCCACGTCGACGACCTGGCTCGCCTCTGTCTGGCCAAGGCGGTCGAGCCGCAGGACAGTGTCACAGACGCAGTGGGCCCGGAGCGGCCGAGCTTCACCGAGCTCGTCGGCGCACTCAAGGATGCGGTCGGGAGTCACGCCCGGCTCATCCACGTGCCGGGCGCCACGGTTCCCGTGTTCGCCCGCCTCCTCGGGCTCGCACTGCACGACGTGCTGCTCACGCCCGATGAGTACCGGGGCATGGCGGCCGGCCTGGCCGACACGGACGGTCCCGCCACTGGCCCGACGGCCCTTTCGGACTGGCTGGCCGAGCACGGGGAGGGCCTGGGCCTCCGGTACGCCAATGAGCTGGCACGCCACTTCGGCGTCACGAGCACGGCGCCGTGAGGGCGGCCGTGCTCCGTCGGCCCGCCGCGGCAGGATCGAAGAGTGCAGCGGCCGGCGCGCTCGTGGCGTTGGTCGGCGCGCTCGTCGTGATCGTCTTTGGCGTCATCGCCACGTCGGGCGTCTACGGATCGCGCCTGGCCTGGCTCCTGGGTGTCGCGCTGCCCTTGCTGGCGACGAGCATGGTGCTCTCCTGGGTCGCGGTGCGTACCACGCCACGGGTCCAGCCAGGCCTCTCCCGTGCCGGGTCGGCACCCGGCCGCCGGGTCGGTCAGGTGATGCTCGTGGCGGCTGCGCTGCTCTTCGGCATCCCGATCGTCCTGGCGGCGACGCTGCTTGGCGCGTACGCCCTGCTCTTCGCGCTGCACGGCATCAGCCTGCTGCGCTGATCGCTCCCCGCATCAGGCCAGACGTGCCGTCAGGCGCGCCTGCAGCTCCGGCCATTCCGCCGCCACGATGGAGAAGCGGGCCGACGTGCGCACCGTGTCGTCGGATCCGGGTCGATCCGCCCGCATGATCCCGTCGAGCTGGCCTCCGACGCGCTCGATGGCGGCCCACGATCGCTTGTTGCGCACGTCGGTCTGCAGGGCCACCCGGTGGACCTGCCAGACGTCGAAGGCGTGGCTCATCATCAGCAACTTGGCCTCGGTGTTGACGCGGGTCCGTTGGGCCGGCCCCGCCAACCAGGTGAAGCCGATGTCCACCACGTCGGGCGCCCCGTGCCGCTGGTGGCCCGCCCCGGGCGGCCACTGCCAGAACGCAATCTCGCAGAAGCGCGTGGCGCCGACGACCAGGTAGGACCCGTCCGGACCGGCATTCCGCTGGAGTGTGGCGAAGGCGACGTGGGCACCCGACGCCACCTTGGCGAGGGCATCGCGCACGTAGTCGGTCATCTGCTCCAGCCCGTCGGGCGTGTAGGTCCACTGGTAAGTGCTGCGGTCGAGCGCCGCGGCCTCCACCAAGGCGGGGATGTGCGCCTCGGTCAGTGGTTCGAGCCGGACGAACCTCCCCTCGAGGGTGAACGGCTCAAGCATGTACGGCAGGGACGCTGCCGTCCTGTACGCCGGGTGCACCCTCGCCGCCCTGGGCCGGGGGCCCGCCCGGCGCACCGGTGGGGATCACGAAGTCGCGTTGCCGGACCAGCGCGAACCCGCTGACGGCGCCCACCAAGGCCACCACGGCACCGATCTCCATCAGGTGGTTCAACGTCACCGAGAAACCCGAGTGGTAGGCCTGCAGCAACGCGTTCCGGGCGCTCGTGAGAGGGATGGCCGCCGCCGCCTGGCGTACCTCGCCGGAGGACATGGCGCCCTGGAGCTGCGCACCGCCCCGGTGCAGGACCCCGGCCCCGAAAGGCGACTTGGCCAGCACGGCAGTGGTGTGCGCCACAATCTGGCTCTGGAACACCGCGCCGAGCACGGCGATGCCCGTGGCGATGCCCACCTGGCGGAAGGTGTTGTTGGCCCCGGAGGCCATGCCACTGCGCTGAGGCTGGACGACGGAGACCGCGCCCGAGGCCAGGACCGGGTTGACGATCCCGACCCCGAAGCCGGCCACGATGAAGCCGGGGAGCAGCACGGTCCAGGTCGAGTTCGGATGGGTCGTCGCCATGAGGAGGAGCCCGCCAGTCACGAAGAGCATCCCGATGCCCAGGAGGAGCCGCGACTGCACGCGCACGGTGAGGCGCCCGGCGAAGAAGGAGGTGAAGAAGATGACCAGGGTCATGGGCAGGAAGCGGATGCCGGCGGCCAGCGGGCCGTAGCCCAGGTTGTCCTGAATGTAGAGGGTCAGGTACAAGAACATGGCGAAGATGGAGGCGGCCAGGGTGAAGGCGACCGTCGACAGCCCAACGAAGGCCGGGATCTTGAACAGGCCGAGGTCCAACATCGGGTCTGCCGTGTAGTGCTCGTTGATGAAGAAGCCCACCATCAGGATGGCCGCGCCAGCGAGCAGGCCGACGGTGGTCGCGCTGCCCCAACCGAGGTCGTTGCCTCGCACCAGCGCGAAGACGAGCGCGAAGAGACTCAACGAGAACGTGAGGAAGCCCACCCAGTCGATCTTGCGCGCCCGGAGGTCCTCCGACTTCGCGATCTGCGTGAAGGTGATGAACACGGCGATCGCCCCGATGGGCACATTGACGAAGAAGATCCAGCGCCACCCGATGCCACTCGTGATGGCACCGCCGATCAGAGGCCCAATGGCGACGGCGCCACCGATCACCGCGCCGTAGATGCCGAAGGCGGTGCCGCGGTCCCGCCCGGTGAACGCGGCCGCGATCAGGGCGAGCGAGGTGGCGAACATGATGGCGCCCCCGACGCCCTGGACAGCCCGGGCCAGGTTGAGCATGAGGGGTGTGGTCGAGAGGCCACAGACCAGCGAGGCGAGCGAGAAGACGACCAATCCGAGGGCGAAGATCTTCCGCCGCCCGTAAATGTCGCCCGCCACGCCGGCGGTGAGCAGGAAAGCGGCCAGCGTCAGCGAATATGCGTCCACGACCCACTGCAGGTCCGAGAAGCTCGCATGCAGCGACTGCTGTATGTCGGGCAGCGCCACATTCACGACCGTGATGTCGAGAAGGAGCATGAACGTCGCCGTGCAGACGGCGATCAGGGTCCACCATTTGCGGTCGAGAGCGGGCATTGGCGGAGTGTATCGACCTCGGGTTCTTCCTCGTACAATGAGGCGTGATCGTCGGGTCAGCCCTCACCATCGAAATCGGCGACCGCACCTTGCTGGCGGACGCCTCTTTTGTCGTCGGCGCCGGCGAGAAGGTGGGCCTGGTGGGGCGCAACGGAACCGGGAAATCGTCCTTCATCTCCGTGCTGGTGGGCGAGACCTCGCCGCAGCTGCGCCATCGGGGCAATGTCCGCCTTCTCGGCTCGTTCGGGTACCTGCCACAGGCGCCGGTACCGGGGGGCCTCGGGCTCGAGCCGACCGGCTTCTCGCACATCTTGTCGGCCCGGGGCCTCGACGTTCTCGATGACGCGCTGGGCACCGCACGCGGCGCCATGGCCGACGATCCCACGGAGGAGAACATCGAGCTCTTCACGGATCTGCAGGAGCAGTTCCAGTCCAACGGCGGCTATGAGGCCGAGTCGGTCATGGCACGCCTGGCGGACGGCCTCGGTCTGCGTCAGGAGCTCCTCCTGGAGGACATCGACTCGCTCTCCGGTGGCCAACGCCGTCGTGTGGACCTCATGCGCGTGCTCTTCCAGGAGCCCGACCTCATGATCCTCGACGAGCCCACGAACCACCTCGATCGCTCGGCCAAGCGCTGGCTGCTCGACGAGCTCGCTCGCTTCAACGGCGCCCTCCTCGTCGTCAGCCACGACCTCAAGCTGCTCGACCAGTCCATTACGAAGGTGCTCAACATCGCCAACCAACACATGACCGAGTGGAAGGGGAACTACTCGAAATTCGAGGCGGCGAAGGAGGCCGATCAGTCGCAACGCGAGCGTGCCTCCGAGCTGGAAGCGCGTGAGATCAAGCGACTCTCGCTGCTGGCCGACTCCATGCGGGGGAGCACCGAGAAGCGGGCCCGCAAGGCGAAGCAGCTGGACCGGCGCGTCGACCGCATGGAGGGAAGCCGAACGCAGGTCGAGAAGCGGGACCGGGCCAGCAAGTTCTCGCTGCCGACCCCGCCCCGCTCGGGGGGCATCCCCCTCGAGGTCGCCAAGCTGGGTGTCCGCTACGGCAGCAACGAGGTCCTGTCGGAGGTCACCTTCCACGCGAGCCGGGGCGATCACATTGTGATCATCGGGCGCAACGGCGCCGGGAAGTCCTCACTGCTGCGCTGCCTGGCCGGGGCCCAGGAGCCGTCGAACGGCGTCATCGAACTCGGCACCAACGTCGAGCTCGGCTACTTCGCCCAGGAGCACGAGCAGATCGATCCCGAGCGCAGCGCGCTCGACAACGTCAGCGATGCCGTACTGAAGGCCGAACGGGACCGGCGCGCCCTGTTGGGCTCATTCGGGCTGCCGTCCACGGCGGCCGACCAGTTGCCGGGCACCCTGTCCGGGGGAGAGCGGGCCAAGCTCGGGTTGGCCATGCTGTCGGCGGGGGAGGCCAACCTCCTCCTGCTCGACGAGCCGACCAACAACCTCGACCCTTCGTCCATCGCCGCCGTCGGCGCCATGCTCGGGGCCTGGCCGGGCACCATCCTGGCCGTCAGCCACGAACGCGGCTTTGTGGAGGCATTGCGGCCGACCTACTGCCTGCGGCTGCCCGAGGAGCGCTTCACCCACTGGCGCGACGAATATCTCGACGACGTGGAGATGCGCTGACCCCGACGGGTCCTACTTCACCCAGATCTGCGCCGGCCAGAGCACGCCCTCGTCGTAAGCGATGGCCTTCGAGCCCTGCAGCGTGGTCGGGTTGGCGAAGTTCTGCACCTTGGGGTTGGCCGCGAGGCACCACGTGTCGCGGGCGAGCCAGAGGTAGGGGATGTCCTGGGCCAGGTACTCGTTGATCTGCTGGTAGGCCTTGATCCGATCCGCCTTTTCGTTCGTCTCCCTTCCCGCGGTCAGCGCGGTCTGAATGCGGGGGTCGTTGTTGCGGGCCATGTTCAAAGGCAGTGGAGGGTTGACGGTCGTCGTGCTCCACCACACATAGTTGAGGTCGGGGTCGACGGCGCCGAACTGGCGCCACAGCGTGGCCTCGTAGGTGCCGGCCAGCGCGTCGTTGATGATCGTCGCCTGGGCCAGGATGCTGATCGTGACCTTCATGCCGGCCGTCTGCCAGGCCTGCTGCAGGAACTGGGCGGCCGCCAGCGTCTCCGGGTCGCTCGTCGAATTGAGCGTAAAGGCCGGCTGGCTGCCAGTTTGTTGCTGCACCTGCTTGACCAGCTTGGCGGCTTGCGTGGGGTTGTACTTCGGGTAGGCGGTCTTGGAGTAGTACTCGCTTCCCGGCAGGAAGAGCCCGTTCATGGGGGCGTCGATCCCCTTGTCGATGACCCTGGTGAACTGGGCCTGGTTGATGCACATCGCCATGGCCTGGCGCAGCGTCTTGTTGTTGAACGGGGCCTTGGAGGTGTTCAACATGATGCACTGCACCGTGGGCTGCCCCACGACCTGCCCGCTGTTGTCGTAGTAGGCGTACTTCTTGTTGCCCTTGAACTGCAGGAGATTGTCGGGTGAGTTGGAGTGCATGATGTCGATCTCGCCGGTCTCGAGCGCGTCGGCGTGCGAGCCGTCGTTGATGATCGGCTTGTAGGTGATGGAGTTCAGGTACGGGTACCCCTTGCGCCAGTAGTGCGGATTCCTGGTGGCAGTCATGTGGCTGTTGGGGACCCAATCCTGGAAGACGAAGGGTCCGGTGCCGATCGGGTTGGAGGTGCCGCCGTCGGTGCTGTTGAGCATGGACGGCGCGGCGATGTAGCCCGTCTGGGCCTGGGCCAGGTAGTAGGGGAACGGGGCCCACGGCGCCTTGAGGTTGATGGTGACCGACAGCGGCCCCGTCACGGTTGCGGTGCTGAAATCGGCGAAGGCCGGCCCGGTCAAGACGCCGCTCGCCGTGTTCTCGATGTTGAGGTGCAGCGCGGCGGCGTCGAGCGGCGTGCCGTCGTGGAACACGATGTTCGGGCGGAGGGTGATGGTGAAGGCCGTGAAGTCCTCGTTCGAGGTGATCGACTCCGCCAGGTACGGCTCAACGCCACCGGCGGCGTTCACGATGGCGAGCGGATCGAAAACGGTGCGGCCGTAGAGGAACCCACCCTCGTCCCAGCGCGCCGTCGCGGGATCGAAGCCGCTCTCTTCGGTGTCGATGCCCATGGTGAGCGAACCGCCTCGCACCGGTCTTGCCGTGGAGATCCCGTTCAATCCGGGCCCATTGGTCTGGGCTGCTCCCGCTTCATCCTCCAACGCGCCGAGCATGGCGGCTCCGGCGCCGAGCGCGAGCCCCCCGGCCATGAACGACCGACGATCAAAAGACTGCGTCATCGCAAACCCCCAAGCTCTCGATCCCCACTAAGTAATGCTGTGAGGCGGGAGGTTACAACTTCGTGACCGTTCGAGTGTGGCGGGCAATTGGGGGGTGGCCGACCGGGTATGGCAACCTGGGCCAGAACCAGCCATGACCATGAGAGGGAGAACGGAATGACGATCGCAATCGGTGACCAGGTGCCTGACGTGAAGGTCTTCACATTCGGCGACAAGGGACCCGAGGCGACCACCTCGGCCGAGGTCCTGGGCACGGGACGGGTCGTCCTCTTCGGTGTCCCCGGGGCCTTCACGCCGACCTGCTCGGATCACCACCTCCCCGGATTCGTGTTGCGGGCCGAGGAGCTCCGGGCCAAGGGCGCCGACAAGGTGGTGTGCGTGTCGGTCAACGACCCCTTCGTCATGGGTGCGTGGGGGCAGGACCAGAACGTCGGCGATGCCGTGGTGATGCTCGCTGACGGGAACGGCGAGCTGGCCGAGGCACTTGGGCTCACCATGGACGGCAGCGGATTCGGACTGGGGTCGCGTGTGCAGCGCTTCGCCGCCATCATCGATGACGGTGTGGTCAGCTGGCTCGCCGTCGAACCCGGTCCCGGGCTGAACGTCAGCTCGGCCGAGGAAGTGCTCGCCGCGCTGTAGGCCTGGCTCTCGAGCACTGCGCCGACCGACGGACCGGGTCGGTCACCCCGCAATCGCTCAAGTTGCGCAGGCTTCGTGCTTTCGGCGCGCTCCGCAAGGGCGTCGCATCGTCACGGCATGAAGACGGAGGTCAAAGCCCTTGTCAGCAGACCTCCTTATGAGTAGAATACTCGGTATGCTACTTCGAAAAGAGCGTTCATGAGCGTCCGCCACGCCCTGTTGGCCCTATTGAGCGAGGGGCCGAAGTACGGGCTGCAACTGCGGCAGGAGTTCGAGTTCCGGACCGGTGAGGTCTGGCCCCTCAACGTCGGGCAGGTCTACACGACCCTGCAGCGCCTCGAGCGTGACGGTCTCGTGGAGTCCGACGACAACAGTGAAGAGGGGCCCCAGAAGGGCTTCCACATCACCCAGGAAGGAGCGGACGAGCTTGCCCTGTGGTTGCGCACCCCGCCCGATTTCTCTTCGCCGCCCCGAGACGAGCTGGTGATCAAGGTGCTGGTCGCCCTCGGACTCCCCGGCGTCGACGTGCACGAGGTGGTCCAGGTGCACCGGCGCTACCTCGTCGAGCTGATGCAGCAATGGACGCGCCTCAAGGAGGACGAAACGCGCCTCGACATCAACTTCGCGCTGGTGGTCGACGCCGAGCTGTTCCGCCTGGATTCGCTGATCCGGTGGTTGGACACGGCCGATGGCCGTCTGAAGAGAGCGGCGGCGGGCGAAGATGCGCCGGCACCCCAGTCGTTCCCACTCCCAAAGGCCCGGCGCAGGGTAGGAGCCCCCGAATGAGCTACCTCGAGCTACGCGACATCTCCAAGGTCTACGGGGAGGGTCCCACCGAGGTCCACGCGCTCCAGCGTGTCGACCTCTCCGTCGAGTCCGGTTCCCTGGTTGCGGTCATGGGCGCCAGCGGCTCAGGCAAGAGCACGCTGCTGACCATCGCCGGCAGCCTGGAGGACCCCACCAGCGGCGAGGTCTACGTCGGCGGTCATCCGCTGTCCTCCCTGTCGCGGAACGCCAAGGCAAAGCTACGGCGACAGTCCATCGGGTACGTCTTCCAGGACTACAACCTGCTCGCCGGGCTGAGCGCACTCGAAAACGTATCCTTGCCGCTCGAGCTCGACGGCGTCCCGGCTCGCAAAGCTCAAGGGGCCGCCCTCGAGACGCTGGACGACTTTGGGCTCAAGGACCGGGCCCCCCACTACCCGGACCAGCTGTCCGGTGGTGAGCGCCAACGGGTGGCCATCGCCAGGGCCGTGGTCGGGGGACGCCAGCTGCTCCTGGCCGACGAGCCCTCCGGCGCGCTCGACTCGACCAACGCCGAGAGCGTGATGCGCCTGATCCTTGCGGCCTGCCACCGTGGCTTGGCGGCCGTGGTGGTGACCCATGACGCGCAATTGGCCTCGTGGGCCGACCGCGTGATCTTCCTGCGCGACGGGCGCATCGTCGATCAGACGCTGCCGGTGGACAGTCCCGAAGCGTTTCTCGCTGAAGTTCCCAACCGATGAGCGTCGGCGTCCTCGAACGGCCGCCGACTGAGTCGGCCCGGAAGCCGAGCGGCGGTGTACCGGCCCGCCGGGCCATGCTCCGCTGGTCCTGGCGCCTTTTCAAGCGAGAGTGGCGCCAACAATTCTTGATCCTGCTGCTCATCATCGTGGCGGTGGCCGCCACGGTGGTCGGCTCTGCCGTCGCGGTGAACACGCCACCTCCGGCCAACGCCGGGTTTGGCACGGCCCACGATCTCGCATCCTTCAACCTGACGCCGACGACCAAGTCGGGGACGGACAGCCCGTCGTACGTGGAGGCGCAGACAGCCCTGCTGGAACACCGCTTCGGCAGGGTGCAGATCATCGCCAACGAGACCTTCAGCGTCCCCGGCACAACCCAGACGTACCAGCTCCGGTCCCAGGACCCTCACGGCCCTTACGGCGGGCCGATGCTCCAGTTGCTCTCCGGGCACTACCCGACGAGCTCTGATCAGATCGCGCTGACCCCCGGGCTGGCCTCCGAGCTCAACCTGAGCGTCGGCGACGCCTGGCCCCTCGGCGGCAAGACCGTCGTCGGCATGGTGCAGAACCCCCAGAGCTTGCTCGACGAGTTCGCCCTTGTCCCGCCGGGACAGGTGGAGCATCCGACCCAGGTGAACGTCCTCTTCGACGCATCTTTGTCGGCGGCCAAGGATCTTCCCTCGTACGTCACCATGTCCGGAGCCGGCAACAACAACACCATCAACCCCTCCACCATCGTGCTGGCATTGGCGACGGTGGGCATGCTCCTCATCGCCCTTGTGTCGATCGGTGGCTTCACCGTGCTGGCCCAGCGTCGCATGCGCTCCCTCGGGATGGTCGAGTCAATGGGGGCGACCGACCGCAATGTCCGGCTCGTCTTGGAGGCCAACGGCGTCATCGTGGGGTTCGTGGGTGCAGTCGTGGGTTTCGCTCTGGGCCTGGCTCTCTGGTTGGCCTACCGACCACACAACGAGCAGAGCGCGCACCACGTCATCGGCATGTTCGCGCTGCCCTGGAACGTGATCGCGCCGGCCATGGTGCTCGCGATCATCGCGACGTTCTTCGCCGCCGGCTACCCGGCGCGAGCAATCACCCGGGTGCCGGTTGTCAGCGCTCTCGCGGGGCGCCCCGCGCCACCCCGCCAGATCCACCGCTCGCTGGTTCCCGGCGTGGTCGCCCTGGTCGTCGGGTTCCTCATGTTCTCGATCTCCGGCGCCTCGGGGAACGGAGGCGGCGTGATCTGGTTGGTTCCGGGCCTTATCGCGTTGATCGTGGGGATCATCCTCGTCTCGCCGTTTTTCCTGGCCCTGCTGGCCCGCGTGGGAGGCAAATCGCCCATCGCCATCCGCCTGCCACTACGCGACATGGCCCGCTACCGAGCCCGCTCGGGCTCGGCCCTCTCTGCCATCAGCCTCGGCATCATGATTGCGGTCATCATCTGCGCCGTCGCCGTCGCCCGCTACGCCAACGTCTTCGACTACGTCGGACCGAACATGACGGCGAACACGCTCAACGTGTACAGCGCACCGACCGGTCCCACCTTCGGTCCGAACGGTCAGAACGGTCCGGCGCAGCCGGCGCCGAGCCTCTCGGCCCAAGCAGCTACGGCCCACGCCATCGCCTCCGCTGTCGGCGCCAAGGGCCTGATCGAGCTCGACAATCCGGCCGTGGGCCTGCAGAACCCGAGTGGACAGGGTCGGCAGTGGAACGGCCCGATCTACGTGGCCACTCCGGCGCTCCTGCGGGCCTACGGCATCAACCCCTCGTCGATCCCGTCCAGCGTCGACATTCTCAGCTCGCGGCCCGGACTGGCCGGCTCGGGCGTGCAGCTCACTTACGGCGGCGGGGGCAAGGCGGGCAGCGGCTTTCAGGGACTCGGCGCCGGCGGGAACAACTACAACCAATGCACGCCCAACCAGTGCCTCGCCCACCCTGTGGTCCAGGAGGAGAGTCAGCTGCCGATAGGCACGTCGTCACCGAACACGGTGATCACCGAGAGTGCGCTGCACCGGCTGCACCTCACGAGCCAGAACAGCCTCGCGGGGTGGATGATCCGGGCCAACGACTCCATCACCCAGCCCCAGCTGACGAACGCGAACTCGCTGGCGGCGTCCGGCGATTTGAGCATCGAGTCCAAGAACGACGCGCCGACATCGGCCGAGATCGTGAACTGGGCGACCGTCTTTGGCATCGCACTCGCACTCGGGGTCCTTGCCATGAGTGTGGGCCTCATCCGGAGCGAGACAGCGAGCGAGCTGCGCACGCTGTCCGCCACCGGCGCCAGCTCGCGCACCCGGCGGACCCTGACGGCGGTCACCGCTGGAGGCCTGGCCTTCCTGGGTGCGCTGCTCGGCACTGTGGCGGCTTATATCGGCCTGTTCGGATGGTTCCGCTCGAACGCGCTGGAGGGGGGCGTGTCGGACATCATCAATCACGCCCCGTGGGACAACCTGTTCTTCATCTTGATCGCCATGCCGGTCGCGGCCATCCTCATTGGCTGGGTGCTGGCAGGGCGGGAGCCACGGGGTATCGGCACCCGGCCGGTGGAGTAGAGAACCGTGACCACCCGCAGCGATCACGGCGTGGTGGCGCGCGATGTCCCTTCGCCGTCACCAGGCGCTTCCGTGGCGCAAGGCCGCCGGATGCGAGCCCGCTGGCTGGTCCACCTCTCGCTCATCGCCACCTTCGCCGCCTCGCTGGCCACCGTCGTGTTGATACCCGAAGGGACGCTGCACCTCGTCGTCGGGCTGGCGTTCGTGGCTCTGGCGGGCATTCACGTCGCCCAACGCCGACACACCGTGACGCGATTGCTCGGGAACGTGGCAAGGGCGCGCACCTGGATGACTCGTCGCGGCCGGCTCGCGTGGTCGGACGTGATCCTCGCCGTGTTGACCTTCAACCTCTTGGCATCCGGAACGTACGACTGGCTGTCGGGCAACCAGGTGATCCTTCAGCCTCGCGAGGTGGGGATCCCATTCCGCGACATCGGATGGCACGTGCTCTCGGCTCTCATGCTGCTCGCGTACCTCTGCGTGCACGTCGCGCGCCGCTGGGGCCGCCTCCGGCGGTCCGGAATCCGCTGAGTCGTCTCCTCACCCCGTCGCGAGCTTGCATCGAGGCTTAGGGCCCGGACGTCACGGCGAAGCGCTCGGTGTAGAAGGCCAGGGTCCGCCGTCGCTCAGCCGCGTCGAGCCCGAATTGGCCCAGGTCGTAAGTGACCGCCCCGTGGCGGCCGCGGGGGTGCGCCGCCATGAAGGAGGCCATTGCGTCCGTGGCACGTTGGTCCAGGGGCTGGCCCGCCAGGTCGTACACCCGCGCCACCATGGCCAGGTCGTCCGCCATGAACTCGTCGAAGCGCACGTCGATCGTCCGATCTGCCGGCAGGGCGTCGCGCTCGGTGGCGCACCGGCGGAGCATGCGCTCGAGCCGGTCCGACCAGTAGTCGCCCATGCCCTCGAGGTCGACGCGGTCACGGGTGAGGCGCGCCGTGTAGGCGATCATCATCACCATGGACGCGGTGACCGAGACCGGGTCGCGGTGCGTGACGACGAAGGTGGCGTCGGGGAACGTGTCGACCAGCGCCGGGAACTGCTCCAGGTGTTGGGGCGTCTTGAGGACCCAGCGGGTTCCGCCCCGGAGCCACTGCAGCGCCTTCAGCACCTTGCGGAGGTAGGCGTAGGTCGGTCGCTGGTCGCGGGACAGATAGGCGTCGCGCCAGGTAGGCATCGGGGCAGTGGTCTCGAACAACATGGTGGAGAAGTCGATGGCCAGCAGCTGTATCTCCTCGTGCGTGTGCTCGACCGTCATCTCGTGCATGCGGTTGAAGTACGGCAGGGCCGCGTTGAGAAATGAGAGCGCCACCTCCGTTCGCTCCAGCCGCGGGTCGACGGCGCCCGGGGCAGGGATTTCGGCCGCTGGCAACACAGGCTCCAGGCTCTCCCAATAGGGGAGTGACCGCAGGGCGGGATCGGCCGACATGAGGTTGTGCAGGTGCGTGGTGCCGGTGCGGGGCAGCCCGCAGATGATGATCGGTGCGACGATCTGCTCGTCGAGGATCTCGGGATGCCGCCCCACGAGGTCCTCAATGAGCAGCCTGTTCTTCAGCAAGCCAAGGATGAAGACATGCTGCTGCATGATGCCGGCGCCGTTGAAGCCGCCCTCCTCGTGCATGGCCAGGCAAAGTACCCCGAGTCGCTCGACGAAGTCGTCCGCGCCGAAGTCCTCGAGTCCGGTTTCCGAACGCGCGGTTGCGATGAGTTCCGCTGGGGCGAGGGTCAGCTGCGATCCCGCTTCTTCCATGAAATCGAGAATGGCGCGAACCTCGCCGCTGTAGCGGGGCACGGCAAGGTCGTCGATGCGGACGGCGGCCGGCCGGGCACTCATACCGTGTCCACCGGGAGGACCTCCACCTGAGGCTGCTCGGGGGTTTCGGCGGGCAGGAACCAGCGGAACCAGATGCGACCGGACCCGTGCCCGGCGGTCGAGACCCAGTTGGGGTGGGACGGGCGCCGGGCCGACACAACGATGATCCACGAACCATCGGATTCGTATTGGACCTGAGTGCCGTTCATGGTCACCCGCTCGTAGTCGTAGTTGTAGGTGTGGAGCAGGCGGTTCCACAGGCACATGTTCCAGAAGACGCACTCGGGGGAACGCCCGCGGATGACCAAGGCTTGGTCTTCGGCCAGTTCGAAGGCGCCCATGGCGTAGGCCGCGTCGCCGGCCGCCCAGCCGAAGGTGGTGGTTGGCACCGGGTAAGGGGGGTCGATGGCGTTGGGCGTGCCCAATGGGATGGGCACGATGCTGGCCTGCTCACGAACCCAGGTCGTCGCGGCTCGGATGCGCCGGGCCAGATCGGCGTCATCCTGCCGGAAGAGCTCCGGCGGATCGTCGGACTCAATGTGCCAGGCGGCGCGCCGTCCCGTCACCGGATTGTCGAGATAGTCGCGGGTGATGGCAGCCACCGCATCGGGCTCTGACCGGATCCAGGTGGTGCCGGGCTCAGCCGGGTCGGTCGGCGAGATGACGATATGCATGGCCCCGTCGGCGTCCCGCCCGACGCCATGGCTGTTGGCCGATCCGACGATCCGGGTGGAATAGCGCCCGTCGTCCGGACCGCCGTAGACAGTCAGCGACATGTAAACGGCGTCGCCGGGATCGAGCCTCACCCGGTACGTCCGAGTGGGATCGATCGGCGCGTAACAGTAGAACGCGTCGGCGTTGTCGCCGCCCCACTTCTTGTACGGCCCCACGATCTCGACGAAACGGGGCCGAGCCTTGTCGGCCCACAGGTTCACCTCTGCTGCCACCTGCAGGATGGACAGAACCCACTTGTGTGCTTCCAGAAGCGTCTCGGGGTCGTCAGCGAGCTGCTCCACCATGCGTTCGTGTGTCGCGCTGACGGTTTCGAGCAGCTCGGTGAAGGCCGTCTCGGTTTCGGTCGTCATGTGCCCC
This sequence comes from uncultured Acidimicrobiaceae bacterium, assembly GCA_963741995.1. Lineage (GTDB taxonomy): Bacteria > Actinomycetota > Acidimicrobiia > Acidimicrobiales > RAAP-2 > Bog-473. The sequence continues at coordinate 161,406 of CAVUKI010000007.1, read as the reverse complement.
CCATCTCGAAGTGGCGCCGATCATAGGGAGCATCCGGACCCCGACGGAGTTGGAGGGACCGTGAACGGGGTTCGAGCGATCGGGAAGGGGTCGTGGCTCGCTCGACGCGGCGACGCGTCTGGGCGTTACGAGGCGTGGCTGGGAGCGATCGAGGTCGGAGCTGCGGGCACTCCGACCTGCTGGCGCTGGTGCTCCCAACGGGCCAGGATCCATGTCAGCGCGGCGACCCCGGCGAACCAGACGAGGTTGCCAAATGGCAACACGCTCCACGCCACCATCACGCACAGGACGAAGATCGCGGCGCGGCGGAGCCGGGAATCGCAACCTGTGCAGGCCAGGAGTGGGAGCGCCCACAAGACATACCAAGGCTGTGGATTGGTCGCACAAATCGCCATGACCCCGAAGCCCAGCGCCAGGGCGCCAACCCAGCTCGCTCGACGTGGGAGCACGAGGACAATGGCAACGGCCGCGACGATCCCCCCCAGTTGGATGGCGTTAGCGAGACTCGATGATGTGGTCCCGGCCAGGTTCAGGATCGAGAACGAGCTGGCGACGGTCGCCTGCGAGGCGGAGCGCAACCAACTGAACCCGTCGCCGCCACTGGCGAGCCCGGCTGCGAACATTGCGCCGAGAGTGAGGGCAAGCCCACCCACCAGATACCCGCCTCGGCGACGCCATGAACCTTTCCAGCACCACCAGGCGAGAGCCAGGACGGCGAGCGCTGCTGGAGCCTTCACCGTGACCGCCAATGCGGCCAGACACAACGCCCACCACGGTCGTTTCGTGAGGGCAAGGGCGACGGCCGCCACGACGAAGCTGATCATGACGGCGTCATTGTGGATGCCGGCGACGAAGACGAGGAGCACCGCGGGATTCGACACGCCGGCGACCACAGCTTCGGCCGGGTTGATGCCGCGAATGGCCGACGCTCGGGCGACGCCCCACGCACACAGCACCAGACCGGCCACAACAACCAACCGCCATCCTTCAACCGCTATCCAGGGGTGCCCGCCCGCCACTTTCACGAGCAACGCAGAAAGATCGACCTCCCCCGGTCCGTAGATGGAGGGGCCCGTCAGATATTTCGGATCGACGGCCGAGACCCATATCGAATGGGGACCGAGGAGATGTATCGGGCTTGTCGCGCCGAATCCTGACGTCGCCAGCTTCCCCTGGGCCACGTAGACCCAGACGTCCTGGCTCGCGAACGGAGCAGCCAACATCAACGGCGCGGTCCATGCCGCGGCGATCCACCACAGGCGACGCCACTGGAGCGCGGGATCGGCTCGTACCATGCGCCAGAGGTTGAGCCACGCCGAACCCAAGAGCACGAGTCCGACGACGGCCGCAGCCAGGACCAGTAGGTGGCCCGATCCCACACCGGGACCATGGTTCGCCGGCCCGGCCCAGGCGGGCAGGGTCGGCCCCTCCCAGACGGGGGCGGGACCCGAGGCCGCGAGGGGCCACACGCCACCCGCGTGCGGTCCGTACGGCGAAGCGGGGAGATTGCTGGCCAGCGCCAGGAGGGCCGAACCTCCGGCACCCACCACCGCCGTGCGGACCAGGCTGATCGTCCGGGTCGCTTTTTCTGGAGCGGGTGCGTTCCCGGGTGCGGGCCGGTCCGATTCCAGCGAGCCGACGCTCACGAGCGAATTATCGGCTGTCCGAGCCGGATCTGAAGTGATTCGTCTGCCTGCCGCCTTGAGATTTGATCGGATATTTGATTGCGGCCTCGCGGCATTTCGGGTCGCGTCTGGAATCACTCGAGTCGTGTGGGCGTCGGGTTCGGCTGGGTCTCTCGCCGCAACATTGCGGCCGCAGCCTGTACCTCTCGCACCGTCTGCGACTCGCGCTTTGATCAGACTGCAGTGGGGGAGCAGCCCGAGGTGCCTCGACGTGACTGGGTAGCCTTCGGCACGCCAGGAGTACCCGCATGTTCTAGGACCGGGTCGCGCTCAACCACCGCTGAGGTAGCTCGCAGTGGCACCGCCTGCCATGATCGTGTCGATCGGGAGGGACCGTGCAACAGCATCATCGAGACGCCATCGAGCGCTGGGCCGAGGCCGCCGCCGACGACGACGAGGTGCTCGCCGTGGTGGTGGCCGGTTCGCTGACCAAGGGCTACGGCCTCGCCGACAGCGACGTCGACGGGGAAGCAGGTACGGCCTTATCTCGGCTACCCCCATCCGAAGATCGGCCTCAACATGGGAGGGCACAGGGCGAGGCGTAGGGGTTGGGAGCAATCTCTCCATTCGCTGGTTCATTCGCCCGTCGCTCTTCGTTGGCATGCACTGGGATCATCGCATCCCCGCCGTGAAGGACCTGCTCCCGAAAGCCGGAAGTGTGACCAGATGGTTCGCGCTCCCGCCCGGATCCGGGACGCGGCACGAATTCTCGCGGTCTAGCGTTTTGTCGTGGCCTTCGATCTCAGTTCCTACCTCCACCGCCTCGGCCTCCGCGATGAGGAATCCAGCCTCGCTGCTGTCCACCGGGCCCACGCGACGACGATCGTGTTCGAGAACTTCGATCCGAGCACCGGCCGGCCCGTGGTGCTCGACGTGGACAACCTCGCCGACAAGATGCTCGGTCGCGGGCGCGGAGGCTATTGCTTCGAGCACAACATGCTGCTCAAGGCCGCGCTCGAGAGGTTGGGGCTCGGCCCTGTCGACCTCATGCTGGCTCGGGTGCGAATCGGCGGCACCGGTGACGATCGCCCCCTCGACCACCTCTTGCTACGCGTGACCGAGGGTGGTCGGTCATGGCTGGCCGACGTTGGGTTCGGCGGTGGGGGGTTGCTCGACCCGGTGCCATTCGAAGTCGGAGTCGAGACCGACCAGTCAGGCTGGCTCTACCGGTTGGTCGAGGACGGGCCTGAGCTCGTCCTGCAGGTGTTCCAAGACGGCGCCTGGACCGACATGTATGGGTTCATTCCGGAGCCGGTGCCGGTCATCGACGTGGAGGTCAGCAACTGGTACACCGCCACCCATCCGACGTCATCATTCGTGACCGGCGTGTTCGTCGGTCGCCGTAGCCCAGACCGCTGTCTCTCCCTGTTCGTCTACGAGCAAGCCGTCCTCGTGGAGCGCCCTGTCGGGGGAGCGTCAGAGGTCACCGAGGTAGCCCGCACCGACCTGCCGGGCCTCCTGGCCGAGCGGTTCGGCATTGAGGAGGTCATGCTGAGCGTCGACGGACGCTTGGTTCTCGCAGCCCCCTCAACGGGTCAGCCAGAGCCCCGATAGTCACTGGTTGCGAATCCACCTTCCACCGGCCACGGAGTGAGTTTCAGCGAGCCCGGTTTTGATGGAGGGTGGGACAGTCCGCCAGGCACCTCGGGGATGTCGGGAAGCCGCAGCTTACGGATCGCCGGGGTATGTGGTCGGGGTTGGACTCGGATCATGCCCCGTCGTCTCATGAGCATTCAGAAAGCCCTGACCAGTCGTACAGCCCTTTGTCCAATCGGGTGCTGATGCGATGCTCAGCCAAGCGAATCTGGTTCCCGCGTACGCTGCCGAGGTGCGATCACCAGACGAGTCCAAGCCCAAGTCGCTTTCATCGCTGCGCATTCGGATCGCCGGGGCGGTCGGTCGTGCCGCTAAAAATATGGACCTGGATCCCGATTCGACCCTTCAAGCTGCTCGGGCAACCTTGGACTGGTCGATTCGCCACCGTGGTCACGATTCGTCGATGACAGTAAAAGCGAAGAGTGAGGTCGCGCACCAACTAGAGCGGGTGGGCCGACACGACGAGGCCGTTGAGCTCCGAGCAGATGTGGTCACTCAACTGCAGCTCCAAATGGGAGCCGAGCACCCGAGCACACTTGCTGCAGAAGGGTTACAGGCGTTCGATCTGGATCGACTCGGTCGCCATACTGAAGCTCAACCTCTCTTCGAACACGTTCTCGTTGGACGTACTGACGACTTGGGGGCGGACGATCCACTGACCTTGCTGGCCATGGAGTGGCTTGGTTGCAATCTCAGACGATGCGGAGACCTCAACGAGTCACGGCGGCTCCTCGGGGAGGCCGTGGACCGCCACGAGGATCTGGGCGCTGGAGAGACTGAGGAATGCTTGAAGACGCGATCGCATCTGGCTGCGACTCAGTTTGAAATGGGCCTGTTCACGGACGCTTGCGAGCAACGCAGGCAGATTGTGAGCGTACGGTCAAGGACGTTGGGTCCCGATGATCCGTCCACCCTGAGTTCGCTCGAAAACCTGGCCAGCACACTCCAATGGATTGACGAGTTCGATGAGGCCAAACTTCTCTACCAGAGTCTGCTGGAAAGGAGGAGTCGCTCGCTGGGCATAGCTCACGCAGACACACAGCGGACCAGAGACATGCTGAGCGCCTTCGAGAAAGGCCCCGAAACGGATCTGTAGATTCACCGCCCCGGTTCGCAGGGAAGGACGGGGCAGCACCTACGCCAGTCGTTTGGCTCGAGCCAACCCGCTTGAGCTGTAGACGCCATTGGGAAAGACGGTATCCCAGGCATCGCGTACCCCACGGAAGTCTTCGCTCGGCCCGTAAGCGGAGCGTGCCGCAGCCACCACCTCGTCTCGACGTGCCGCCACGACAGAACCCGAGTCGAATTCCAACTGATTGTCGATCTGAGCGATCGCCTCGGTGAAGCGGCCATTGTGCCCAATCAAACGAACTGCGTTGGCGGGTGGCGTCATGACTGGTTCCTTGTCTGGTGTCTGCGGGAGGGATGTTTCCTGCGTATCCCCGAAGGCCGAGCCGAGTTCCATGCCGACTTCGGGAAAACGTAACGTAGCGCCGGACCTGACGACGATGGGTGCGGCGAATTGGACGCATCTTCGGAAGGAAGGGTTGCTGGTCCGGGTATCCGCTATCGCCGGGAACGTGCACGTCAGAGTGAGCTTTGCTGCGACCCGACCCCGGCCTCGATGGCCCTGGTAACCCCTCTCATCGACCCCAGGACAGCGGGGAGTCGGTGCGTTCACCACCGTCGCCTCCGTCGAAAGGGTGACGATCCGACACCGAATCATCAAATGGGCGGAGAAATAGCTCTAGGGGCATCGAAAGGCGATCGCTAGGCTTCAGGCGTGGCGCCCGACCGCCAATTCTCCCCGAACGCACTTCCGCATCCAGCCCTTCACGCGATCTGGTGACATCTTCTGAGGATCCAGATATCCAAGCGCAAGTCAACGACCCTCCGCGGAGACGAAAGCGGAGACGGAGACTCAGTCGCCGGAGCAAACTCATACGCACATTGATCGTGGCACCGCTCGTCGTTGTGCTGTTATGGGCGAGCATTTCCTATTCGGTCTGGATGGTGCGGCCCACGAGCCTCTCATGGCAAGTGAACAGCGTTGAATGGGTGAGGTACAACGTCCCCTTCGGCATAGGCAACTGGGTCGCCGACCACGTCGAGCAGGTTTACTACAGCAACCAAGCGCCCAAAAAGGGCGGGCCGCAGCTGAAAAGCCTGCCGAAGGTGGGGGTAAAGCACACCACGGCCCCAGCGACGACAGCATGGCCGCCGGCAATCACTCCGATTTTCTCCAACCCGCTTCCCGGCGAGGGAGTCTGGCAGCCGACCGGACCATCGATCGATGGTGCTGCACCCGTTTTGGTAACGACGTATCGTCCCGACCCCAGCTACCCACAGATCGTGGCCTACGTCGCCTGGTTCGACCACACGCGTACCGAGCTGGGGTATTACCCGGGGCGCTATGAGCCGCCGAATGCAGCCGTGCGTGGGCCCACGATGGTCCCATACAGTCAGCGTTCTCGTCTCCTTGCGACCTTCAACGGCGGCTTCACCTATGTCGACGGCGACAACGGGTCAGCCGATAACGGCCAAACCAACGAGCCGCTGAAGGACGGCAACGCGACGCTCATTGGATATACGGATGGTCACGTCGACATCGTGGATTGGAGCGGTGGACCGAACCCAGGCCCAGGCGTCGCATGGGCCCGACAGAGCCTGGCTCCGATCGTCTGGAACAGTCAGCTGAACCCCACGTTGGACACTAATCCGGACAGCCCGCAGTGGGGGTACACGCTCGGAGGCGTCACCCAAGTTTGGCGCACTGGCGTTGGCATCGATGCTCGAGGCAACCTCATTTACGTTGCCGCGAACGATCAGACAGTGGTCAGCATCGCGCAGATCCTTCAGCACGTAGGAGCGGTGCGGGCGATGGAGTTCGACATCAACCCTGAATGGCACACGCTCAACACGTACAACCCCCCAGGCCTCAACCCCACGATGGTTGGGCCCAACCCGAATCAGTCGCCCGACCGTTACCTCGTCCCCGATGACCGTGACTTCTTTGCGGTCTACCGACCGGTTCCCGGCCCGGTGACTGTCCCCTTCGGATAACGATCGCTCGCACGCGGGATATGCCGACAGAGCCCCCATCGAAGAGATGTCAGAACGGAGCTCTCGTGATCAAATCGAGACAAACCTGTTTGGCTTCGTCAACGTCACAAGGGCGGCGCTTCCCATATTCCACCGACAGCATTCGGGTCATTTCCTCCAGTTCTCATCAATAGGTGGACGAGTAGGTGGCACGCCTGGAATGGGCGCGTACCAGACGGCAAAGTTTGGGGTCGAAGGGTTTCGGAGGTCCTGAACGCGGAGGTGAAGCCATTCGGCATTAAAGTCACGATCGTCGAGCCTGGCGGATTCAGGACCGACTGGGGAGGCTCCTCTATGGGCACCTCCAGAGTGGGTGCCGACTACGAGGACACGGTCGGGGCCATGAATCGGTTTCGAGAATCAACCGTCTCGACCTGGCGTGGCGACCCAAAACGAGCGGCCAGCTTCCTGCTTGATCTCGTTGATCTGGACGAACCTCCACTGCGCCTGCTCCTCGGGGATGGCGCCGTGCGATCAGCTGACACGTCGTCACGGGAGCGGGCCGCCGAGGCCGAGCGGTGGGCGGAAGTGAGTAGGTCAGCAGACTTCCCTGAAGGCAGATAAGTGCGGTTTCTGCTGCCCTTCGGTTTTTCGACCCCTGTCCCAGTTCACCGGGTCGTTGGTGGGATTGACCATGACCCTTGAGCCCGTTTCCGGCTGCGCAGGAACTCGCTGGCCGGTGCCTATCCGCGACTTCGAACCGGGGTCGGCATAACGTTGAAGGCATGGACGTCACCGGTCTGAACGACAGAGCGCTCGTGGAGCGGTACGACGCCCTGCGTGCGGACCTCGACCGTACCCGCGACACGGATAAGCGCCTGGCACTTCACCGGGAGCTTGGGAATCTCGCAGCCGAACGCCAACGTAGACATCCGCTGCCGGTCACTCCGCTTCGTTCCTAACCCCCCTGGGCTATGGCTCATTGAGTTGTAGCGGTGATCAGCGCGGAGCCAGGAGATGAGCTGGCGCTCGCGCATCCCCTCACGGCGGCTCTGGGTGCCACCCTGCGAAGCAGGCACATCGGAGCCGGCCGCCGGCTCGTCGAAGACGCGCGTTATGGGCTACCCAATCGGAGCGTCGAGCTGAACCTCTCCGAAGGTCCTGATCCGCGACCTACTCGCTCAGGTCGGATGGCGAGAGCCACGGGGAGTCCTCTTGATGGACGACGCTCGCGATTGTTGTTTGCCGTGGAACGGCCCGATCCGGACACCTTCGCTCGAAGTCGTGGATGTGAATGTCGCTGGGGACTCAGCGGCCGGGCGTGACCGCATCCAATCGGCGCCGAATCTCCGACGTGTCCACGCCGAGAGCGCCCAGCAGCACCGCCGCAGGATCTGGGGGTTGGAGAGCGAGGATCTGGGCCAGCACCTCGGGGCCGGTGACCTGGAGCTTCCGATGACCCTTGGGCTTGTACGCCTCCTCCAGCACTTTCTTTGCCGCGGGTGTCATGCGGAGGCGATCTTTTTGCGCGACGTCCCTGAACCTCGGCTTCTTCGGCACGGCGCGCATCGGCAGAGGGGGAGCGTCGGCACCGGACCCCAGGCCCAGGGCGCCCAGGGCTTCGTGATCGAGCGATTCGAGCGCCTGGCGAGCTTGCTGCAGGCTCACGCCCAACACGGCTGCGATCGAGGGGTCCTCCAACATGGCGAGCAAGAGGTGATCGGTGCCCGTTCGGCGATCGCCTCGGCGACGAGCCTCCTCACTGGCCCGCAGATAGATGGCCCAGGCGTGAAACACCTCTGGCACAACGGATTCGGTGGTCATGATGACTCCTTGTTGTATTTGGTGTGCACGGACTGGCGGGTGACGCCCAAGGCGTCTCCGATCTGCTGCCACGACCAGCCCTTTTCCCGAGCCGACGCCACCTGGTTCGCTTCGACCCTCTCCGCCAGACGATGCAGCGCCAACGAGGCGCGAAGCCCAATGGCCGGGTCATCCGACGAGAGATTCACGCTCAGTTCTTCGCTGTCCATGCTTGTCAATATAGACTGACATCCTAGAGTGTGTCAACCTAAACTGACACAGCAGATCGCCGCACCGGAGTGCCCCAGATGGCCGGATCACGGGCGCACATTTCAGAGACCGGACCGCCCGATGCGAGCGGCCGGGATGCCTTCGCCAGATCGGTCGGTGCAGTCAGCGCTCGGATGGACCCACCAACGCCCTTGCGTCCGGTGGGTGCCCCATAACGAGCGCGAGCGTCGTCACTACCGAGACTGTCCCCGTCCGACGGGAGCGGGACGCCACGGGACGTCCTTCCTATGGAAGAGTCGGCGGCGTGCAACTACCCGATCCGAACGACTGGAGGTCCTGCTATCCCGATATCCCACAGCCCGTGGCCCACTTCAGGGAAGTTCTGGTCTGGACTTGGCCGACGTGGTGAAGTGGGCTCGAGCGACGCGACGGTTCAGGTGAGCGAAGCCTCAGATCCGCAGCTCCCGGAGACGACCGTCAGTACGAGTCGGCTGGAAGCCTTCAGCGACGGCGTTATGGCCGTCATCATCACCATCACGGCACTCAGTCTCAAGGCACCTCTCAGCGGATCGTTCACCGCGTTGAGCCGACGCCTGCCAGAGCTGCTCGTCTATATCCTCAGCTTCACCTTCATCGGGATCTACTGGAACAACCACCACCACCTACTTCGTGTCACGCGTCACATCAGCGGTGGCGTCATGTGGGCAAACCTCCACCTGCTCTTCTGGCTCTCGCTTATCCCAGTCGTTACGGAGTGGGTTGGCAGCTTCTACGGTGACCACTGGCCCGCAGCGACGTACGGCATCGTGGCCCTGGGTGCGGCGATCGCCTTCTCCATCCTCGTGCTCGCAATCATTCACGCCAATGGCCGGGATTCCGCGGTCGGCCGCGCCATCGGATCAGATCTCAAGGGAAATGTGTCGATAGCGCTCTATGCGTGCGCTATTGGGCTGGCATTCCTCAGCCCTTACGTGGCGTATGCCTTGTACGCCCTCGTCGCCGTCATCTGGTTTGTCCCAGATCGACGCTTGGAGCGGCCGGGGGTCACACCTTGAAGACTGAGAGGCCAGTGACCCAACTGGGTCGTAGTGAGGTAAAAACTGCCCCCTAATCAGTATGGAACGGCCGGCTCCTCCGGCATCCGCATCTTCGTGGATCATTCACCTATGCGGTGAACGGAGCCGACATACGGAAGGAAGGAGCCAGCCGTGTCCAGTATTGCCCACCGAGGTTTCGTCCACCTGGGGATGGACGTCGCGAAGGACTCGATCGCCGTGGCGGTGCTCTCGCCCGATCGCGACACCGCCGAGGTCGACAAAATCTTCCACGACTCCGACTCGGTGCGACGACTGGTCAAGCGTCTGGGCAAGCCCAAGGAAATCTGGGCTTGCTACGAAGCAGGTCCGACCGGTTACGACCTCCAACGTCTGCTCACGTCGATGGGGGTGCGCTGCGACGTGGTGGCACCCTCGCTGATCCCGAAGAGCTCGGGCGATCGGGTGAAGACCGACCGTCGGGATGCCCGACGACTGGCGGGCTTGCACCGAGCCGGTGAGCTCACCCCGGTCGCCATCCCAACGCCCGCCCAAGAGGGAGTACGCGACCTGTGTCGCACCCGCGGTGACATGGTCCAAGACCTCACCCGGGCCCGCAATCGATTGAGTGGGTTCCTGCTGCGTCACAGTGTCGTGTGGCGAGGAGGGTCACCGTGGACCGAACGCCATCGACGATGGCTCGCCACGCTGTCCTTCGACGATCCGGCCATCGGGGCGACCTACTCGCACTACCTGGCCACCGTGAAGCTACGGGACACCGCGCTCGAGTCGGTCGAGGCCGACCTCGTGCCGTGGTGCACCAAGGATCCCTTCGGTGACCAAGTGCAACGCTTGGCCGCCTATCGGGGCGTGACCAGAATCGGTGCGCTGTGTCTGGCCGCCGAGGTCTTCGATTGGCGCCGCTTCCCGAGAGCGAGACCCTTCATGAGCTTCACCGGCCTCGTGCCCGGGGAGAACTCGACGGGGCTCACTCAGCGTCGGGGCTCGATCACCCGGGCCGGCAACGCCCACTTGCGGGGCCAGCTCTGTGAAGCAGCCTGGGCCTATCAGCACAGTCCGAACGTCGGTGCGGGCATCAGAGAGCGTCAAGTTGGGGTGCCACCAGAGACCGTGGCCCGCTCGTGGGCAGCACAGATCCGACTGTCCCGACGCTTCCGACAACTCGCTGCCCATAAGAACGTGCGCTCGGTCGTGGCGGCAGCGATCGCCCGAGAACTCGCCGGCTTCCTCTGGGCCGAGATGGTGGCCGAGGTCTGACACCATGATCTTCCCCTCGCTCAGCGTGCGATCGGCGCCGCGTCTGAGCGAGCCCTCCACGACGCGCCGGAGCACCGCCGCAGCAGATTCGATCCTCGCCGGCGTTACGTCCAGCGTCCTTCTTTGCCAGGGCGTCACGGACGCCCCTATTCAGAGGCAACCACCTGCGAATGGCTTTTCTGCGATTCCGACTCGCGTACATCATCGTGGCGGTTCTCCGATCCACTGCGCTCCGGCGCGTCGTCGATGGCTCGCTCGACCACCACCATCATCGGCACGGGGACACGAGTAGCAGCCTCCACCCCGGTGTCAACACCGTTCGTCCTCACCCTTCGGGCTCCGGGCGCTCCGTGTTGACACCGGGGCCCCTCCGACTGCTCAAAAGCGATCAGGCGCCGCACCTCCGGTGCGTCGCGTCCAAAAGACAGTCAGAAGGACCGATGCGCGGGAGGTTGACAGGCCGTTCCACATCATCGCTGGGACAGGGCGCAACCCGCCTGGCAGGCGAAGGTTCAGGTCGAATGCCTAGGGATGGGCCACCTGGGATCGTTTGAACACCACCCAGCTTCCCCACATGGCTTCGCTCTCTACCGCTGACCATTTCGAGTCAGGAGCTGCCGCAATCATCGCGTCCCACATGTCCACGGTCGGCAGGTGGTACGGAGCGCCCTGCCCGAGTGCATTGGACCAGATCAGGGCGCCCTCAGATCCCAGCAACCTCACCACTTCCCGAGTGAAGAGCGGCGCGTCTCCGATGACAATCACATTGAACACACCATCGGGGAATGGCAATGCGCTGGCATCGGCTTGAACCTGACGCGCATTTCGCTGACGCAACATCATCTTCATCGACAGGTCGACGCAGACGACGTCGTCCCAGACCTCTTGGAGAAATGCCGTCAAGACGCCCGTTCCGCTTCCTATCTCCAGGCACCGCCCGGTCACGGGAGCGCCGCCACGATGGAGCGCATCGACAAGCGGTGCCGCCCGATAGCTCCCTCGTTCGTCCACCCAGGTCTCCGCCATGGCGTCGAACACATCGACTGTGAATTTGGCGAGCTCTGGGGTCCAGGATGAGGGGTCGCTAAGAACTTGCCCCATCAACCGCTGATTGTCCGGTGCCTCTGGCCGAACAGGCTTCCCATCCGGCGCACCGACTGTTCGTGAAAGCACTCTGATATCCCGGATCATTCTTCAGACTAAGGCGTGTTGTTTGGAGGTAGCCAATGAAAATGTCGTCCCGTGCGCCGGGGCTGGGCGCACGTGCACGTCAGGGACGACCGGCGTTCGCTCCTCCGTTCAATGAGGGCTGCCCGAAGTATGACAAGTGATGAGTACCCGTACCGTCGTTCTGCGGGACCGAGCCAGGCAGGGGCATCTCCTGCGATAAGTTGAGGCTATGACGACGTTCGTGATGGTTCGCCGTGTCCGTGGTACGGGCACGCTGGGGGTGGCACCAACTCGATAGGAGTTGGGCCGAACAGATTGTGGCCGACGCTGGGATACGCCCAGGCCACCTTGTAATCGACATCGGCGCAGGGACTGGTGCGCTGACGAGACCCCTTGTCGAGCAAGGAGCTCGGGTCATCGCGGTGGAGCTTCACCCAGACCGGGCGCGCGTGTTGCGGGACCGCTTCATCGACTTCGACGTAAAGGTTGTGAGAGCCGACGCCGGCGACCTGCGTTTGCCCAAGCGGCCCTTTCGAGTGGTGGCGAACCCACCCTTTTCGATCACCGTCTCGATGCTGCGCCGTCTCGTCGCGCCCGGCAGTCGCCTGGTTCGAGCGGATGTTGTTGTCCCTTGGCACACGGCGAGGCGGTGGGCAACTGGCTCAGGGCCTGGCCAGGAACGCTGGTCGCGCACCTTCGAGGTCGAACTCGGGCGCCGGTTACCTCGTTCGGCATTCCGGCCGCCATCGCCGAGCGGGGTTGCCATCCTGAGAATCAGACGCCGACAATCGGCCCGCTGAGTGACCCGTGCACCGGGCTCGGAGTATCCAAACGGCGTTGGTAGAATTCCGACAGTTTCATGGATCAGAAACGTCCCTTTCATCATCGATTCGGATGTCGAGTGCAGAGAACACGCGAGCGGCGAGAGGTAGAACCTGAGAACTGTCAATCACGATGTGTCTCAGATATTCACCTCCTTTGATGTCGGTGAGAATCGAGCCGTGAAATCGAGCCTGCGGCAGTGACGCCTGAGACACGTCGGTTTCACTCAGGTCGCAGTCAAAGAAACATGCGGAAACCAGATGTGCGGAGGTGAGCTCACCCTTCTGTAGGTTGACGTGATCGAAGACCACTCGATCACCCGTGGTCATCCGGAAGTTGATGCCGTCAAGTTTGCATTCGTAGAACCCGACATCGTGCAACTGAGCCTGAGGGATCAGAGCGCCTGACATCCGACATCCCTTGAATGTGACGCGCGTGAAGGACGCCTCTTGTAGATCTGCACCCCGAGAAGTCGCTTCCCTCTACCAAGACATCGACAAGGCGCAAGTGACCGAGGTCGGTGCCGACGAACGACGAATGGAAAATGCGCGATTCCTCAATCGTCAAGTCCGCCAATGAAGTGGCAGAGAAGTCCCCCTGGATCGTTATCCCATAGAGATCGGAGTCGTGTGTCAGCCTCGGATCAGGATGCAGAGGCAGGTCAGGAGGAAGACGGGGCGGGAGAGGCCGGCCGTGTCGTTGGATCATTTCCGGAGCGAAAGCGATCAGGCACAGGGGGTGTCCCAGTTCACCGGGTCGGGCCCATCCAGCGGCACCATGGGAACACGCGCTAGGTACCACGGAGCTGCTTGATCACCGGAGCGAAACCATCAATATCTCGAACACTGAAGTAGGAGATCCCCCAGCGATTCCGGCAGACTTCAAGGTGGGCGGCGATCTCATCGTGGGTCCCGATGGCGAGAAACGGTGCGCTCAGAGCATCGTGAACGCTCAGGCCGGAGACTCGAGAAGCCAGTCGTTCGGCTGCGCGCCGCCTGTCGTCCGTCACCACGACGGCTTGAACCAGCACGTTGAGCTCTATCTGCCCCCATCGTTCCCCGGCCTGCTCCCTGATGTAGTTGACGGTGGCGTCGACTCGCTCTGGTTCCCAGCGAGCCTCGTGACGCTGACCGTCTTCGAGGGTGCGGCCGAGCATCGTGAGACCGATGATGTCGGCATGGCGCGCCGCGTGAGCGAGAGCGCGCTGTCCGTTGACACCGACGAGCAGGGGTACGTGGTCTTGGTGTGAGCGAAGGGTGCGCACGTTGGCGAGGCTGTAATGCTCTCCGTGATAGGTGACGGCCTCGCCATCGAGGAGCCGACGGAGGATCTCCACCGACTCGGCGAGCCGGGCCTTGCGGACTGAGGGTGGATCGAAGCCCTGGCCGATTGCCCCGTATTCGGTGAAGGAGTGCCCTGCTCCGATCCCGACTTCGAGGCGACCCTCGCTCAGATGGTCCAAGCTGGCCAGCTCTTGGGCCAGATGGACTGGGTGGTGAAAGTCGTTGTTCAGAACGAGGGGGCAGACGCGGAGAGTCGTCGTGCAGTCCGCGATGGCCATCAAGGGTGTCAGAGGAGACCATCCATCAACCACGTGATCACACGAGTGCATCACGTCGAAGCCCGCTGCCTCCGCCGCCCGGGCCTGTGAGCGCAACTCATCGGCCGAACATTCAGCGACTTGGAAGCCAAAGCGATACGGCCGCACGAGTACAGACTATGAGCTGGGTTCAGGGCGGCCCATAGCGCCGGGACGCTGGCAGCTCTCAGCAGTTTGGGATTGGTTCAGGGGGAGTGCAGGATCCTTGTCAAATCCCAACGGTGATGGAAGGCATCGTGAGCATTGGAAGTCACGACATCGCAGAGTTCCATGGCACCGCGCTCTGAGTGCAACATCACCACTCCCGCTGGATCTGCCTCTTCAACGGCAGCCAGCCAGCTGGCAACCGCGATGCGTAGCGACCATGTTGCTCCCAGGAGGGCGATCTCGTTGTAGTGCCTGGCCTCCGCGAGAAGATCAGGGTCATAGGGAATGACGTGTGGATCGGCACCCCGTGCGACAGCAACCAAACGTTCGGCCCAGATCCGGGTGTTGTCGGTCATGTGCGCGATGTAGCCGCATACGTTCCACCTGAGATCAGAAAGCCGCTCCGTTCCAGTGGCGTCCGAAACGAGCTCGTCAACGGCGTCCGGCATGTCGCGCATCAGCGAGATCGAGCCAGCTTGCCCAGTGGCCCAGGTAAACCCGCACTCGCGACATGGGTCGCCGTAGAGCGGAGCACCCCAACTATCCACCTCGGAAGTATCTCACTTCGGGGATCTGGATCGGATGGGCCAAAGATCGACATTGGGTATCGCCGCACGCCGGGAGGATGAGACGCGATTGTCCCCATCCGCCGGAAAGGTGGAGCGAGTTACAGTGAGCTCACAGAGCTCGAATCCTCGCCATGAGCGCGTCGCGCTCCACAACGGTTTCAGCTCTCACGCGCTCGAACTCCTCCCCAAATCGCACGTCTGCGTGAAGCCCCGACAGGTCTTCGTGGAAATGCAAGAAGGCCCTCGACCTACGGTAGAAGATTCCCGGCTTCTTCTCGACCAGTCCGGGCACCGAGCGGAGCCTTTTGAGGAGCGGCTCGATTCCCTGGATCGTCTCGGAGGTGGCGTGCCGCATCTCACGTCAGTCTATTTCGGCTCTGTCCAGAGTGCCCTGCGAATGATCGTTTCGCCGGATTTGGGCCGCGCCGGCGGTCGTCGACACCGAGTCCGCCCGCGGGATATTCGCGGGATGACGACGAGGCGGTGTCAGCCGGCGATTCCGCCACAACCGTGTCGGCCTGCATGTCTGAAGAGAGCGGCCGACCAGGATCGAACTGGCATCATCAGCTTGGAAGGCTGAGGTTCTACCATTGAACTACGGCCGCGAATCGGGGAGCAGCTTAGAGCCTCTACTCTCCACACCGTGGACGCACTCTACGAGCGGGTGGGCGGCGAGCCGTTCTTCGTCGACCTGGTCGACCGGTTCTACCTCGGTGTCGCCGGCGACCCTCTGCTCCGACCGCTGTATCCAGACGACCTCAAAGAGTCGTCACGTCACCTCGCACTCTTCCTCATGCAGTACTGGGGCGGCCCTGGGACCTATGGCGAGGAACGGGGCCATCCGCGCCTGCGCAGGCGCCACGTCCCCTTCGTGATCGGACCGGCGGAGCGTGACGCCTGGTTGCGACACATGCTCGGAGCGTTAACGGAGCTGGAGTCGGCGTCGCGCATCACGGCGGAGGACGCGCAGGAACTTCGTGACTATCTCGAGATGGCAGCGAGCTCGCTCGTCAACTCACCTTGACCGCTTCGAGGTCTCAGTCTTTGAAGTCGGGGGCACGCCGCTCCTTGCGGGCCGCCACCGACTCTTCGAAGTTGTGCGTTGTGAGGCGGACAAAGAGTTGTGAGGCGCCCTCCGCGTCCATATGCGACTGCAGGCTGCTGGCGTCGAGACTGTTCCAAAGCTGGCGCTTGGTCAGCTCGACGCCGGCCCGGCTCCAGCCGTTGATCCGGTCAGCCAGCTCGAAGCAGGCCGCGAGGAGCTCAGCCTGCGGTACGACGCGTGACACCAACCCGATCCGATCCGCCTCGTTGGCGTCGATGTCGCGGCCAGTCAGCATGATCTCGGCCGCCCTGGAGTGTCCCACCGACCGGGGCAGGAGAAAGCTCAGTCCGAGCTCGGCGGCGGTGAGGCCGTTGTTGATGCCCGCCGCCCGAAAATAGGCCTCGTACGACGCGATCCTGATATCGGCCGCCAGCGCGAGGCAGAAGCCGCCACCGATCGCGGCCCCGTTGACGGCGGCGATCACGGGCTGGTGGAGCCTGCGGATGGTCGAGATGACATCGTCCAGCAGTTCCATGGAGCGCAGGGCGATGGTCCGCAGGGTCAATCCGTCCATATTGGGCATGGTGCCGGGGTTCTCGTGGTCCGCCCCCGAACAGAACCCGCGCCCCGCACCGGTGATGACCACGACCCGGACGCCGTTGTCGCTGCCGATCTCGCGTAGCGCGTCACGGAAGGGGATCATGACGTCGAAGGCCATGGCGTTCATGCGCTCCGGCCGATTTAGCGTGATGACAGCGACCTGCGGGTGGGGCCGGGTTATTTCGGTGAAGGACATGCGCGGCATCGTAGAACGCGCCGCCTTGATCCGGATCGGAGGAGCGGCAGAACGGCCACCAGACTTGTTGCAGCCCGTCTAGCTACTTCCCCCTGAAAAAGTCGCCGTAGATACTCGCGATTTGAGCGTCGATCGATAAGGATGGCCCCGAACCGTAGGACTAGTACGGATCGAGGCCATCGTGTTGAGAACTGTAAACGCGCAGCCCACGTTGTGGGAAGCAATCCTCCCCGAGATGTGCCTCGGGATGCCGGCCGAGCTCGAGGCGGTCGACCGGCTGCTCGACGATGCGGCCTTCTTCGAGCCGTTCCGGGCACACTTCCATGTCGCACTCGGACGCCCGTCGGTTCCGATCGAGACGTACCTCCGCCTGATGTTCTTGAAGTACCGCTACCGCCTGGGCTTCGAGCCGTTGTGCCGGGAGGTCGCCGACTCGATCTCGTGGCAGCGCTTCTGTCGGATCCCCCTCGGCACAGCGGTGCCGCACCCGACCACCTTGATGAAGATCACCACCCGCTGCGGGTCATCGGCGGTCGCTGGCTTGAACGAGGCGCTGCTGGCCAAGGCCCAGGCCGCCAAGGTCTTGAAGACCAACAAGGTCCGTGCCGACACCACAGTGGTCCCCGCCAACGTCGCCTACCCGACGGACTCGGGCCTGATGGCCAAGGGCGTGGCCAAGATGGCCAAAGCAGTCGAGGAGCTCAAGGGTGCGGGCCTGGCCTCTCGGACCAAGTCCCGGGACCGCACTCGGATGATGCGGGCCCGGGCCCGCTCCATCGGCGCCAACCTTCGACGACGCAGCGGTGAGGCAAAAGACGAGGTCATGGCCATCAACGCCGACATGGTCCGCATCGCCCGAGTTGCCGTCGACGAGGCCCGGCAGGTGGCGGCGAACGCTCTGCGGGCACTCAAGCACCTCGGTGATGCCGCCCCGAGAAGGCTCTGCTCCATTGCCGGCGACTTGGCGATCATCGCCGGCCGGGTCGCCCAGATCGCCGAACAGACCGAGAAGCGTCTCGGTGGCGAAGTTCCCGATGGAGCGACCAGGTTGGTGTCACTCCACGATCCCGATGCCCGTCCCATCCGCAAGGGTCGGCTCGGCAAGCCCGTCGAGTTCGGTTACAAGGCCCAGGTCGTCGACAACGAGGACGGCGTGGTGCTCGACCACGACGTCGAGGTCGGCAACCCGCCCGATGCCCCCATGCTCGTCCCCGCCATCGAGCGCGTGGCTGCGCGTGCAACGCGAATGCCCAAGGCGGTCACTGCTGACCGCGGCTATGGGGAGAACGCGGTGCGAGAACAGCTCAGCGCGCTCGGAGTGCGCACGGTCGTCCTTCCGACGAAAGGTAAACCGAGCGCGTCACGGCGCACCGTCGAGAACCGAGCACAGTTCCAAAGCCTGGTGAAGTGGAGAACGGGAAGCGAAGGCCGGATCAGCTGCCTCAAACGAGACTTCGGTTGGGGCCGGGCACAGATCGACGGGATTGAAGGAGCCCGCACCTGGTGTGGTTACGGGGTCTTCAACCACAACCTGGTGAAGATCGGAGCACTGACACCCTCCGAATAGGGCGAATCGAACCCAGCACCACCAGGACCGGAGCAGGAATCTCAATCAACAGCAAAACGCGGGCGACCCAGAATGGCCCGGCCTCACATCGGGTTTTTCAGGGGGAAGTAGCTAAGCTAGGCGCCGAGCCGATGGGGCGGTGCGGTGTCGGTTGGTGGCCCCTCCTTGCGGGCGATCCACCGGAGGCGGGCGGCCCGAGCGTCCCAGTCGTAGACGACCGCGGTGCCCGCGATGAAGTCGTTGAGGGCGCGCCGGTCGCGCTGGTACACAATGCCGAGAAATCCGATGCCCAACGTGAGGAACAAGGTGATACCCAGGCCCACCGTCCGGAAAACGGCTTGGCGGCCACTGATGGACCCGCCTTGCTTGGTCACCACTTGCAGCCCGAGAATCGCCATGCCGAGCGTCTTTCCGCTGACCGCCCATTGGTACGTGAAGTAGAGAAACTCCCAGAGCGTCAACACGATGAAGGCCGCCAGCTGGTGGTTGCTCAAGGAGTACGAGTGCCCGGTCACCAGTTTGAGCGCAGCATTGAGCAGGGCCACGCCGAGGGTGTAGAGGCCCCACGAGGCTCCGACGTCGGCCGCAAACGCGGCAAGGCGGCTGACGGCGCCGGCGTAGTTTCCCTGGCGCCCGACCGTGAGCGCGGCCGGCGGGACGGGGACGGTCGTCACGGTGCCGCGATGGCCTTTGGTGCCACGAGGAGCGGCGGACCAACGGGCCAGCCCGCGACCTTCTTGCGGCGCCCGATGAGTCTGTTGCCCCAGCGGAGGATGAAGTCGTCCAACCCGACTCCTTGGGCCCGAATGACGTCGAGGACCTCGGTCAGGATGCCGGTTGTCGATCGGGCGATGATGGAGCCCAACTCGGTCTGCTCCACCAGCGAGTCGATGTCGATCTGGTTGACGATGGCATTGATGTCGACCCGCTCGATGATCTGCTGCACATCGACCCGGTCGATGATCTTCTGGACGTCCACGCGCTCGACGATCTTGTCGACGTCGACCCGTTCGATGATCTTCTCGACATCGACTTTGTCCAGGATGGAGTCGATGTTGATGGCGTCGACGATCAGCGGCACAATGTGCTCGGCCAGGGACTGGGCCAGTTGCTCCACCCTGCTGCCGATCGGGTTGGGGCTCATGCGGCCCGCAAGGCGTGTGACATTTCAGTGATCTTCTCACCCCCGGGCGGCGCGGGTGAGATATCGATCGGGTACCGTCGGTCCGTCGGGGCATGCCGAAGATGAGGAGGCACCGTGGAGTTCGAGCGTTACGAAGATGGAGTCCCCTCGTGGGTGGACCTGGGTAGCACCGACTTGGCGAAGTCGAAGGATTTCTACTCGGCGCTTTTCGGCTGGAACTGCCCTGAGGGACCGCCCGAGGCCGGTGGCTATTCGGTCTGCGACCTGGGTGGGAAGAGCGTGGCGGGCCTCGGCCCACTCATGAATCCCAATATGCCACCGGTCTGGATGACCTACGTCAACGTCGACAGTGCCGACGCCGCCGTCGCCAAGGTGGCCGCCAACGGCGGCACGGTGTTCATGCCTCCGATGGACGTCATGGAAGCCGGTCGTATGGCCGTCTTCGCCGACCCCGTCGGCGCAATCATCGGCCTGTGGCAGCCCAAGCAGCACACCGGGGCCCAGGTGGCCAACGAGCCCGGCACGTACTGCTGGAGCGAGCTGATCACGACGGACCTCGAAGCGTCCAAGACGTTCTACGGTGCAGTGTTCGGGTGGGGTGCCCAGGAACAGGGCCCCCCGGGAGGGCCGCCCGCGTACACCGAGTGGCAGCTGGCCGGAAGGTCGGTCGGCGGCATGATGCTGAAGTCGGCCGAGATGCCGGCGGAGATGCCCCCGGCCTGGGGCGTGTACTTCGCTGTGGCCGACATCGACGCCACCGTGGCGAAGGCGCAGGAACTCGGCGCCAGCGTGTTCATGGGTCCCACTGACATCGAGCCGGGTCGTTTTGCCGTCCTCGCCGACAACGTGGGCGCGGTCTTCAACGTCCTGCAGCTCAAGGGATAGCGGGAGCGGGGGGTGGAACGCCGACGACTCGGACGGACAGATCACGAGAGCAGCGTGGCCGTGCTGGGCGGTGCCGCCTGCTGGGCGGCCACAGTCGAAGAAGCGGGGGAGTGGCTCCAGCTGGCCCTCCAGCACGGGGTGAACCACCTCGATATCGCACCGCAGTACGGGGCGGCCGAGTCGGTGGTGGGCCCGCATTTGGCAGCGCACCGTGACGAGCTCTTCATCGCGGGGAAAACGCTGCGGGCCAACCCAGATGGTGTCACCGACCAGTTCGATACGACCCGCCGCCTGCTCCACGCCGATGTCCTCGATCTTTACCAGGCCCATGCGGTGACCTCTCTGGCCGAGCTCGACCGGCGCTCCGCCGCGTTGGAGCGCATCCTCGCACTACGCGAGGCCGGCCACACGCGGTTTGCGGGGATCACCGGCCACGACATTGAGGTGCCGCGTGCCCACCTCGAGGCGCTCCGCCGTTTTGACCTCGACACGGTGATGTTCCCTGTCTATCCCGCGCTGTGGTCCCGGGCCGAGTACCGCGAGCCGGCCGAAGAGCTCCTCGCGCTGTGCGCCGAGCGCGACGTGGGGGTCATGGTGATCAAGGCGGCGGCGCGGCGGCCCTGGGCCGACGGACGCCCCTTGGCCGACGCGGTGGCCGGGAGCGACGCCACCTCGGCTCGGTGGGCCGACTCGTGGTACGAGCCGCAGGCCAGTGACGACGAGCTCGATCGCGGCATCCACTTCGCCCTTTCCACGCCGGGCGTGCACGCCTTCTGCACCCCCGGGGACATCGCGCTCCTGCCACGCGTGCTGGCCTCGGCCGAGCGCTACGCACCGCTGAGCCAGGAGGGGCGACGTGCCGCCATCGATGCCATGGCGGCCGAGGAGCTCATCTTCCCGATGCCCCGGTGAGGAGGGCATCGGCTCAGGCGGCCTGCAGCGAGGCCACGACCGACCGGAAGGCGTCGTCGTCGCGCCCATGGAGTGGCGGGGACACCACGATGCCCTGGCCCAATCCGCTGAAGCGGTCGCGTAACAGCCCGGGGAGCTCGTCGAAGGTCCCGGAGGGGACCAGGGTGTCCAGCACCTCGTCGGAGAGCACGGCGGCCAGGTCATCCCAGCGGTCGTGCCGGATCAATTCCCTCAGGCGGGGCCCGACCTCGGTCCAGCCGTAGAGCTCGAGCGTCGGCGCGTAGGCCGGCGTCGAGTACAAGAAGGCCAGCAGGCGGCGCTGGCGTTCCCGCTCGAGCAGCACGGCATCACTCGTCGCCCCGGTGATGACCGACGTCCCGATGACGATTTCGAACCCGGCCTCGGCCAGGTCTCGCCCGGCGTCCCGTGCCCCCTCGGCCAGGGCGGGGAGGCAGGTCTCGCGCAGGTAGCGCGGATTCGAATTGGTCGGGTGGCTGACGAAGCCGTCGGCCACCGCGCCCGCCAGCGCACAGGCCTTTCGCTGTACCCCGCCCAGGTAGATCGGCGGCGCCGACGTCGAGCTGTCCGGCCCCGGGTTGAAGTACGGCTGCATCCTGGTGACGCGGTAGTGCGGGCTCACGTAGGTGGGTGCCGAGCCCGAGGAGAACGACGCGAACACGGCGCGCACGGCGCCGACGTAGTCGCCCAGTCGGCCGACGGGGTCATCGCCGAATGGCACGGCATAACGGTCCTCAATGTTCTGGCGGACCTGCGTGCCGAGGCCGAGCTCGAAGCGCCCGCCGCTGAGCTTGGCGATGTCCCACGCCGCATAGGCGAGGAGGGTCGGGCTGCGGGCGAAGGCGAGGGTCACGCTGGTACGGACGGTGATCCGCTCAGTGTGCTCGGCGGCGAGCAGCGCCACCGCCATGGAGTCGTGCACCGTCTCGGCCACGTGCAGACCGTCGTAGCCCAGACGCTCCACCCGCTGCGCGTGGGCGACGGCGTCCGGCAGGCTGAGGCGGGGGTCCATGCCCGCGTAGACCCTCACGCCGGTGTGCCGTCGCGCCCCGTGGTCTGCGCCCGGCCCCGGGCGACGATCTTCTCCCGCTCCGTGGTCAGGCGCGACTGGTCGAAGCGCTCCGCCATCCAGGCGCGCGACCACCTGGCCTCGGCCTTGAACGCCTCGGGGCCACTGAGGGCACCGATCTCGTCGTAGCCACGCCGCAACTCGGTGAGGTACTCGGAAGGGATGGAGGCGATGGTGGCCGCGAGCTCACGGGCCCGTTGGAGCAGGGAGTCGTGAGGGACGACCTCGACCACGAGGCCCCAGTCGCGTGCCGTCTCGGCGTCGATGTAGTCACCGGTCAAGCTCATGCGGCGCGCGCGGTCGAGGCCGACGAGCTGGGGCAGCCGGATCGTCATGCCGCCTCCCGGCATGACACCGACCCGGGCGTGGGTGTCGGCGAAGCGAGCCCGTTCCGATGCGATCAGGAAGTCGCAGCACATGGCCAGCTCGAGCCCGCCCGTCACGGTGGGTCCGTTGATGGCGCCGATGACCGGTGTGTCGTGGGGTGGCATCATCCCGGACCGCTGCGCGGGTCCGCGCTGCCGCTCCTTCTGCACGACCCGGAGTTCGGTGGCCAGGGACTTGAGGTCCATGCCGGCACAGAAGGCCGGATCGGCACCGGTGAGGACGATGCAGCCGACGTCGTCCCGGGCGTCGAGGCCGGTGACGGCCTCGTCCAGTTGCCCGTGCAGCTCAGCCGATATCGCGTTGCGTGCCTCCGGCCGGTTGAGCGTGACCGTGGCCACCCGGTCGTCGACCTCCACGAGCACCAGCATCGGCATTCCCTCCCCATGTCTCGGATCTTCATGATCGGCCGTCGGGCTGCCCGGGCACCAATCCTTCGAATGTCACGACGCGACAGATGGCTCCGGCATCGTCCGGACAGCCGAAGCTCCATCCCGCCATCGCCGTGGTCCCGCGCTCGACTCGTTCCCGCGTAAAGCCACAGCAGCCGTGATGGAGATCGATCGGGCAGTGCGACGCAGGCCCGTCTGCCACCAGGCCTCGCCGCTCGGCGATCTCCTCGTCCTGGCGGTGCCCGAACACCCGGGCAGTCTCCCAGAGGGTGTCTGCTGCCGCTCCTTCAGTCCTGACGGGCCCACTCGGAGTGCAGGAAAGCGAAGCAATCGGCGTCATGCTGCTCGCCGCCGATGCGCTCCCACCCTCGCAGCGTTGCCTCGCGGAGAACCCCGCGGCCTCGGCCGTGCGGGCTGACGCCACATTCCAGGGCTCCACGAAGAGGTGCAGGCGCGGGATGGACAGGGCGCCGAACGCGAACGTGACGACGGCCCGCAGCGCGTGGGCGGCCAGGCCCTGCCCGCGCTGCCGGCGACGAGCCAGTAACCGATGGAGGCGCGTCCGCTGTCGATCTCCTGGAGCCAGAGGCCGATCGAACCGATGCCCGTCTTCGGCTCGCCTGCCGTCGCAATGACGAAGGAGTAGCCGTCACCTTCCGCGTCGCGTGCGTGCTGGCGTTCGATGAAGGCCCGGCCCGCGTCGTCGGTGTACTGCCGCGGCACCGACGAGATGGACGGGATCAGGGGATCGGCCGAGGCCTGGCGCACCATGGCGAGGTCAGAGACGGCGTAGGGCCGGAGCACGACTGGTGGGGAGACCAGTTCCGGCACGCGCAACGGGGGCGTGAAGGCCGTCGGGTCGAAGGTGCTCATCGCAGGGTGAAATATCCCGGAACGAGGTGGTGCGGTGTATCGAGATAGCCCTTGGCTTCGGGAAGCCCGCCGAAACGGCCGTGGCTCCAACGGACCTCGATGTGCCCCACCACTGCGTGCACTTCTCGCGAGGTCCTGTCGCGCACAACGGCCTCCCAGCCCACCCGCGGTTGGCCGCCCGGTTGGCTCTCCATCGAGATGGCCTGCAGCTGGAAGTGTTGGCGCCAGTCCCACGAGGTGGCGATGCGGAGCCGCAGGGAACGGTCGGACGAGGAGCCCAGCACGAAGTAGGGCGCACTCCCGATCCGCAGGAGCCGCCAGAGCATGGCCTCACCGGTGCCGCCCCGATCGTCCATGGCCGCCTCCCAGCGACGGGCCGACGCCCGGGCCACCGTGCCCGACAGCGTGGTGTAGAGATCCTTGGCGCCCGGAGGCCAGCCTGAGCGGAGCCAGTGCCCCAGGGCCTCGCGCTGGGGCACGGTCAGGTCGACGGCACGAAGTGGCAGATGGTCCAATACGGGCGGCGCCGGGCGGTCCCGCGGTCCATCGGCTGTGGGCAGCGCCGAGGCAGCGACGGTACTCAGCCCGGGCAGCGCAACGGGCGCGGGCGTAGAGCCGGGCCGCTCCGGTGGGGTCGGGCGGGACGGGGAGGACGGCGCCGTCGTCGCTTCGCGGTGCCCCGCAGCAAGACGGACCGACTCGTACAGAGCCTGGTACTCGGCCGGTGCGACATCGGCGAACCAGTCACCGCCGCCGGGCAGGAGCTCCCGCGCCGCTCGTGCCCCCCGGCTCGGCCCGCCGAAGAGGAGTGCGTCGAAGACACTGGTGGGGGAGACGTTGAAGAGAATGTTCGAGAGGTACTTGCAGCTGACCAGGTACACGTGATCGACCCGCAGATCGATGGGCGCCACCTCGTCGCCCGGGGCGCGACCGGTTCCCTTCCACTCGACCACCTGCGGCAGCCGCCCCCGCAGGCCATCGTCCGCGGTCAGAAAGGCGTGGCCGTTCACCCAGGCGGCATGGAACTCGGCGTCGTAGGCGCCGCCGGCGCGCAGGCGTTCCAAGCGCTCCCACATTTCCGGCGACAAGCTGTGCATCACGGCCGTGTGCGACCGCACGGCCTCGTCGATGCCGGCCAACCCCAGCATGCCCAGCCCCGTGCCGAGCTCGGTCACCGTGGTGCGGTCGCTCGGCATGCACGCATCCTCCCACTCAAGGCTTGGCGGGTTGCGTGGCTATTCGGCGAAGAGGGGGGTGAGCTGCAGCTCCATCGGTCCCACCGCCGCCTCCGTGGCGACGTGGAATTCGGTGCTCTCGTACACATCGACCGCCGTCCCCGTGCGGGCGATGAACGCGAACACGGCGTCACCCCACCGCTCCTCGCGCAAAGCCTGGCGCAAGGCGGCGCGCTCCCCGGGAGGCAGGTTCCGACCGGGCGTCTTGGCCACCAGTTGGTTGGCCAAGACCCAGTTCAGCGTGTCGAGATCCTCGGCGACGAACAGGCGCGGAGGGTCGTCGCGCACAACGGCGCAAGCGACGACGGGGCCCATGTTCAGACGCCGTCCATTCAAACGGCTCCCGGCGTCACGTCGGCGGCCGACCAGAACCCGACCCGGGGGGAGCCGCAGCGCCCGCCTGCGTAGGCCTGCAGCCGCAACCGGGCCTCAGTCGACGAGAGGTCCACTGCATCGAAGATGCCACCCGGCCCGGGGGCCCGCAGGGCGCGGTCGGCCTCGGTGCCCGGCCGGGGCAACTGGGTGGTGAGCAAGACGAAGGGCGCATGGCCGCCGGCGGCCAGCACGTGGGCCCGGCCGAGGGCCCGCCACACCGTGTCGGAGCGGGCCATGCCGCCGCGGTAGGCCGAGTTCGGACCGGCGACGTCGAAGTACCACGTCCGGCCCTTGCTGTCGGTGCCGGTGAAGTCGACGGCCAGACCCAGCCCGCGCAGGCGGCGGTTGGGCCGCACGTCGGCGAACCCGGCTGCTTCGAGCGCGGCCCGGGCCACCGTGGTGGCCGACGCACCATCGCCCGCCGCGCCAGCGCCGCCGGTCTGTGCCTCGTCCGCCAAGCGGGAGCGAGACAGCTCGACGTAGGCGGGGTCGAGGTCGTACCCCACGGCGTCGCGCCCGCTGCGGAGTGCCGCCACGAGGGTGGACCCGGACCCGGCGAACGGGTCGACCACCAGATCGCCGCGATAGGTGTAGAGCTCCATGAGGCGCTGGGGCAGCTCCACCGGGAAGGGAGCAGGGTGGCGCACCCGCACCGCGCTCTCGGGCGGGATGTCCCAGACGTCGAGCGTCAGCGCCATGAAGTCGTCGGCCCCGACACTGCTCTCGTGCGGCAAGCCCTGGCGGCGGCGTTCCTTGGGGCTGCCTGCCCGCCCGAAACGCCCCTTGCTCGCCACGATCACGCGTTCGGTCACGTCGCGCAGCACCGGGTTGGCGGCCGAGCGGAAGGAGCCCCAGGCGCACGACCCGCTGGCTCCTTCCCCCTTCTGCCACACGATCTCGCCCCGGGGGAGGAGGTGCAGGTCGTCCTGCAGGATGGTCATGACGTCGGCGGCCAGGCTGCGATACGGCTTGCGACCGAGGTTGGCCACGTTGACCGCAATGCGGCCGCCGGGCTCGAGCACCCGCTTGCACTCGGCGAAGACGTCGCGCAACAACGCCAGGTACTCGATGTACGAGCCGGGGACGCCCTCGCGGCCGAGCTCCTCCTCGTATTGCTTGCCGGCGAAGTAGGGGGGCGAGGTGACGACAAGGGCAACGGAGTCGTCGGCGACGGCCATCATCGCCCGGGCGTCGCCGCACAGGCACGAGACGCCGGCATCGTGCGGGTTGACGTGCTCGTCGGCGCTCAGCTCGGGCGCTTCGAAGCGGGCGTAGAAGGCGTCCGCCACGTGCGACTCGCGGCGCCCGACGCCGAAATTGGAGGTCGCGGTGCGACGGCGAGGCGGCATTGGGGGTCGGCTCGAACCCTACCGGCCGGCCCGCGACGGAGCCGGGATCCGAGGGCGCGGGCGGGACATGGGCCACACCCTAGGGAACGGCTGTGACGGGCGCGGGGGACTCCATCTCGTAGACGACGAAGGAGGTGGGCTGGCCCACCTGGTCATAGAGGGAACGGGCCCGTCCGTTGTACTGCTGGGTGTGCCAGTAGACCCGGTCCGCCCCCCGCTCCGTGCCGGCCTCCTGCACCGCCAGCAGCAGGGCGCGCCCGACGTCCTGGCCCCGCGCCACGGGGTCCACGAACAGGTCTTCCAGGTAGCACTTGGGCTGCCGGGACCAGGTCGAGGCATGCACGACGCAGTCGGCCAGCCCGACGGCCTTTCCCGCGTCGTCGACGGCCAGGAGGCCGAACATGCCCTCCTCGCCGGCGCACAGGCGTTCGAACGTGCGGCGGGAGGTCACGTCGTCCAGGTCGGCCCGGTAGAAGGCCAGATAGCCGGCCCAGAGCGCCGCCCAGCCGTCCCAGTCGTCGTTGCGCAGTGCCCGGATCGTTCCCATCCCCGCAGCCTTGCATCGACCGGTGCCCGGGGGGCGGGATCCGCCCGGGCCGGCCCGGCTACTCGGGCGCGCGCCGCTTCCGGCCCGGGCGCCCGCGGCCTTCGAACTTCTCGCGGACCTGGGCCCGCCGGGCCTGGATCTCACGGTGGGTGAGGCCCTCGGTCGACGCCTCGAGGCCGAAGCCCGCCTTGATCCCCGTGATGTCCGGGGCCCAGCTCTCGGCTGGCTCGAGCCCGAGCTGCGCCATGATCCGCTCGCCGTGCTTGGCGGCGAAGAGCAGCGCGATGCCCTCGATCTCGGCGAAGAGGTCCAGGTCGGGTGCGAGCGTGGCGATGGCGCCGTCGAGGAACATCATGTTCTTCACGAAGAGCATCAGCTCCTTGGGCAGGCGGGCGCCGATCCCGAGCAATGTCTTGATGGAGTGCTGCATTTCGGCGACGAGCTCGTCGGCCGTCAGCGCCGTCGGATCCACGGGGGGCCGGTCCAGCCCGAGCACGTCGATGACGTGCTGCACGTCGAGCTCGCCCGGGAAGGCACCGAGGTCGCGCAGGGCGGCGACCTGGGCCGGGATGTCGGCGTTCGACGCCCCGACCACCAGGGCGAGCAGGGCGAGACGCTTGGCCTCGGTCAGGCGGCCCGTGATGCCGAAGTCCAGCAAAGCGGTCTTCCCCGAAGGCAGCACGAAGAGGTTCCCCCCGTGCAGGTCCCCGTGGAAGATCCCGTAGAACAGCGCGCCCTCCAGGAAGCCGACCATGCCGGCCCGGACCACCGCCTCGGTGTCGATGCCTGCCGCCCGCATGCCCTCGACGTCACCGAAGTGGAAGCCGTCGAGCCGCTCCATGACGAGCATGCGCCGCGTCACCAGCGTCGGGTGGGGCCGGGGCACGACGAAGTCGCGCTGGTCGAGCGCGGCGAAGGTGGTGGCGACATCGAGCATGTTCTCGGCTTCGAGCCGGAAGTCGAGCTCCTCGACGATGGTCTCGGCGAAGAGCTCCACCAGTGCGGGCGGGTTGGCCAGCGCGGCGACGGGGATGCGCCCGACGAGGTGGGGCGCCAGCCACGCCATGACGGCCAGGTCCTGGCGCACCCGCGCCGAGACCGACGGGCGCTGGACCTTGACCACGACCGACGTGCCGTCCCGCAGGGTGGCGGCGTGCACCTGGGCGATGGACGCGGCGGCCAGCGGCGTGCGCTCGACCGAGGCGAAGACCGAGGAGAGCGGACCGCCGAGCTCCTCGGTCAGCATCCGCTCGACGACAGGCCACGGTTCGGGGGTGACCTGGTCGCGGCACCACTTGAACTCGGCGACCAGCTCCGGCGGGAAGATACCGTCACCCGAGGCGATGATCTGACCCAGCTTGATGTAGGTCGGGCCCAGCCTCTCGGCCGCCACCCGCAGCCGCCGCGAGAGGCCGGCGATCGACTCGGAGCCGCCACGCCGGCGGTCCAGGACGTACCAGAGCCCCAGCGCCGGGCCGATGTGGCGCAGCGTCTTCCCCAACCGCCGCACCGGGGGCAGGGTGCGTCGCTGCGTGAGCCGGGGGAGCGAGGCGTTGAGCCGGGTGCGCACGCCGGCCAGCCCACGGCGCCAGGTCAGCCGGTCGGGCTCCACGTTCCACGGGCCGGAGTCGCTGAACGCGCCGAACGCGGTGTCGGACGCCACGGATGCAGACGTCGCAGGATCAGTCACCACGACCAGAGCCTATGGGTGCGCCCGCCCGGGCTAGGGCTGCACGAGGCCCGACTGGAATGCGAAGACCACGGCCTGCACACGGTCGCGCAGCCCGAGCTTGGCCAGCAGCCGGCCGATGTGGGACTTGACGGTGGCCTCGGATACATACAGGCGCTCGGCGATTTCCGCGTTGGAGAGCCCGTCGGCGATGGCGAGCAGGACCTCGCGCTCGCGCTCGGTCAGGCTGGCCAGCGCCGGGTGCTCGTCCGCGCCCGTGCCGCCCTCGCCGTCGCCGGCCGCGCCGGCCGGGTCAGGCAGCGTGTGGGCGTATTCCTCGAGCAGGCGCCGCGTGATGCGGGGCGACACCACGGCGTCACCTCGGGCCACGGTCCGGATGGCCGCGATGAGCTCCGCCGGCGGGACGTCCTTGAGGAGGAAGCCGCTGGCCCCAGCCCGCAGCGCGTTGAAGGCGTACTCGTCGAGATCGAACGTGGTGAGGATCAGCACGCGGGTCTCGTCGGCCGGCCGCCGGCGCGGTAATGGCCCGGGTGGCCTCGATCCCGTCGAGGACGGGCATGCGCACATCCATGAGCACCACGTCGGGCCGGTAGAGCTCGACGAGGCGTACGGCGTCCGCACCATCCGGCGCCTCGCCGACGATCTCCACGCCCTCCTCGGCCTCGAGGATCATGCGGAAGCCCTTGCGCAACAACGCCTGATCGTCCGCCAGCACCACGCGGATGGTCATGCGGGGCAGGGGGCCTTGCAGTCGCGCAGCACGGCCTCGACCTCCCAGCCGCCCGCGGGGCGTGGCCCGGCCGTGAGCGTGCCCCCGAACGCGGTCGCCCGCTCGGCCATGCCCGACAGCCCGTGGCCTCCGCCGGCCGGCTGCGCCGGCACCGCGACCCTGGTCCGGCCGTCATCGGTGACCCGCACGGTGACGTCGGGATCGGCGAAGGCCAGCTGCACCTCGACCGAGTTCGCCTCCTCGGCGTGCTTCAGCGCGTTGGTCAGGGCCTCCTGCACCAACCGGTAGACCGTCAGCCCGGCGGCATCGGACACCTCGAAGGGCACACCCACGCGCCGGACCGACACCTCCAGCCCGGTGCCCCGCACCCGCTCAATGAGTGCCTGGAGCTCCCCGAGCCCCGGCTGGGGGGCGTAGGAGGGACGACCGCTCCCGTTGACGCCGGCGGTCCCGGTGGCCGGCACCGGCTCGTCCCGCAGGACGCCGAGCATCCGTCGCATGTCGGTCAACGCCTGACGCCCCGTACTCGAGACCTCGTGGATCGCTTCGGCCGCCCGGGCCGGGTCGGCGGCCTGCGCCATGGAGGCGGCGTCGGCCAGGGTGACCATCACCTGGATGTTGTGGGACACGACATCGTGCATCTCCCGCGCGATGCGCGCCCGTTCCGTCGCCGCGGCCAGCGAGGCCTGCTGGTCGCGCTCGAGCTCCAACCGCTCGGCGCGCTCGGCCAGCCAGTCGAGCTGGCTGCGCAGCGCGCGCACCACCACCCCGGCCAGCAGCGCGGTGAAGACCAGCCCGGTGAGGAACACGAAGGAATGGACGTTGTTGTGCGTCGGCTCCCAGCGGGCGGTCGCCATCACCACCCCGGCTTCGACGATCACGACAGCCGCCGCGACGAGACGCCACTCGGACTCGAGGGCCACGGTGTAGAGCGCGACCAGGAGCGCGACATCGGCCAGGCCCGGGCTGGTGACGAGCCACTGGACCAACGCCACGGCGGCAATGACGAGGAACACGGTCATGGGCGCCCGGCGCCGGAAGACCAGCGGGAAGATCAGGGCGGCCACGAACCACAGGCTCGGCCGCAGTGCCTCGCTCTTGACGAGCCAGCCCGAGCACAGCACGAACAGCGCCAGGGCGAGGCCGAGGTCGACGAGTGCGGCGTAACGGCGGTCGAAGGCGCGCAGCCACCCCCAGGCCCGCCAGGCCCCGTCGTCCTGACGATCATGCGCCGTCCGGGTCGGTGCGCCGTCCCGTGTGTTCCGGGGTCGGAGCCACTCGGGGTAAAGCTGAGGTGAGCTGGGGGCCATCGTGTCCTTCGTTCCCAGGCGGGCAGACAATGGTACTGCCGCCTGCACTGCGCCTCTTGTCGGGAACCACCCCGGTCTCACCCTGTCAGCCTTCCCGCTGGGAGCCGGACCGGCCTCATCCCCAGGAATGAAACCCGGGTGGGCGGATCATTCCTCCGGGCGATTCGGCCGGGTGCACGACGGCCTTACTTTCGTAGTGCCAAGCCTACGGGCGGCGCGAGGCAGCGGGTGTGGTCCGCCCCGAGCACGCAGCGCACCTCGCGTCGCCCGTGGAATCGAACACCCCGGGGAGCGGTTCAGACGCCGGCGCGCGCAGCGGCCTCGCGGCAGGCCTCGAGGTCGTCGAAGGCACGAGCCACGTCCTCGGGGGTGAAGGCGAAGAAGAGGGCGGCCACCGCGTCGGCGCCGGCCTCGGCGTAGCGCTCCACCCATTCGGGCGTCAGCTGGTTGAAGTACGGGCATACCGTGATGCGCACCTCGTCGCGGCTCCGCCCGACGGCCTCGAGCTCCTTGTCGAGCTCGGCCAGGCCCACCGCCAGCTCCTCGGGCGACCGGTTGAAGGTGTGCCAGCCCTGGCCGTGGCGTGCCACCCGGCGGAGGGCGGCCGTCGTCTCCCCGCCGATGTGGACGGGGGGCGGCTGCTGCACGGGCTTGGGGTACATCTGGCAGGCCGGAAGGTCGTAGAGCTCGCCATGGAAGGAGGACGTCTCGTCGAGCCAGAGCGTGCGGAGGACCTCGAGGTACTCGTCGGTCCGGCGGCCCCGGCGCTCCCAGGGCACGTTGAGCACGTCGAACTCCTCCTTGAGCCAGCCGACGCCGATGCCGAGGTCGACCCGCCCGTCCGAGAGCCAGTCGAGCGTGCTGACCTCCTTGGCGGTGTAGACGGGATTGCGCTGGGGCAGGAGCAGCATGGCCGTGCCGAGGCGCACCGAGGACGTCCGTGCCGCCAGATAGGTCAGCGTGACCATCGGCTCGAGCAGGCCGCTCCCCGGGGGGCGGGGATGCGCCCGTCCTCGGCGTAGGGGTACTGGCTCTCGTACTGCTCGAAGAGGACGACGTGCTCGCCCACCCAGATGGTCCCGATGCCGCGCTCCTCGGCCCCCTGGGCCACCGCATTCGAGCAGCGCCGCGGTGGTCATCGGGCTCGCGGTCGGCATCCACAAGTCGAACTTCACGTCACGCCCCCAGTCCTCGCCACACGAAGGAACCTATTTCGTCCGCGGCCTGCGCCACGGGGATCGGATCGGGCTCGGCCGCCCGGACCGACAGCGCGCCGTAGATCTGCTGGCCGACGAGTACCACGGCCCGCTCAGGGTCGAGGTCGGCCCGGAAGTCCCCGGCGGCGATGCCCGCCACGACGAGATCCTCGAGTACACGGATCATGTCGAGCCCGATCATCATGAGCGCGCCCCCCACGGCCTCCGAGCCGGCGGCCGTGGTCGTGGACTGCGTGGCCATGGCGAGGCGGAAGAAGGCCGGGCTCTCGTCGATGCGCTCCAGCAGACCGAGGATGAGCCGGCGCAACCGCACCACCGGCGTGGCACCGTCGTCGACAACGAGGGCGATGGTGTCCTGCAGGCGGTCGTACATGGACTGCACGCAGGCGCGCAGCAGCTCGTCGCGGTTGGCGAAGTAGACGTACACGGTCGAGCGGGCGACGCCGGCTTCGGCGGCGATCTCGTCCATCGACACGTCGGTGGTGCCGCGCTCGCCGAAGAGGCGCCGCGCCGTGTCGATCAGCTGGTCGCGCCGGAAATCGCGGATGACCTCCTTGAGCGCATCGGGGGCGCGCCGGGCCATCGCTACCTCGCCCGCATCACTCGGCCGGCCGGCTCAGGATCCGACGCGTGCGGACGGGGTGAACGCCACGGGAATGTGCTTGACGCCATTGATGAACTGGGACTGTAGGCGCTGCACCTCGCCGTCCTGGCGAATATCGGGCATGCGGTCGAGCAGGTGCTCGAACATGACCCGGATCTCCATGCGGGCCAGGTTGGTCCCGAGGCAGAAATGGGGGCCGCCGCCGCCGAAGGCGATGTGGGGGTTGGGGTCGCGGCCGATGTCGAAGGCATCGGGGTCGCCGAAGATGTCCTCGTCCCGGTTGGCCGAGGCGTGGAAGAAGACGACCTTGTCACCCGGTAGCGATCCTGGTCCCGCTGAGCTCGGTGTCCACCATGGCGGTGCGGCGGAAGTTCATGACGGGTGTGACGAAACGCAGCATCTCGTCCACGGCGGAGGGCAGCAGGCTGCGGTCGGCCAGGAGGCGCTGCCACTGGTCGGGGTACTGGAAGAAGGCGTGCATGGCGCCCGACATGAGGTTGCGGGTGGTCTCGTTGCCGGCCACGGTGAGCAGCAGGAAGAAGAGCTCGAGCTCCATGTCACTGAGGTGCTCCCCCTCGATCTCGACGGTGGTGAGCGCGCTCATGAGGTCGGCGTGCGGGTCGATCCGCTTCTTGGCGAAGAGCTCGGAGGCGTAGGCGTAGAGCTCCATGGCGGAGGTCAGGGCGAGCTCCGTCTGGTCCTGGTACTCGGGGTCCTCGTTGCCGACCATGCGGTTGGACCACTCGAACATGCGGTGACGGTCCTCCTGGGGTACCCCGAGGAGCTCGGCAATCACCTGGAGCGGGAGCTCGGCCGATATCTCGGTGACGAAGTCGGCCCGGCCGGTCTCGATCACCTCGTCGATGATGGTGTCCGCGGAGCGGTGGATGCTCTCCTCGAGGTCGCGCACCATGCGGGGCGTGAAGCCCTTGTTGACGAGGCGCCGGTAGCGGGTGTGGAGGGGAGGGTCCATGTTGAGCATCATCAGGCTCTGCTGGGCGATCTCGTCGGCGCCCATCTCGAAGGGCATGGTTCCCTGGGCGGCGGAACTGAAGCGCTCGTAGTCCCGGTTGACGGTGACGCAGTCCTCGTAGCGGGTGATGGCCCAGAACCCGGGCCCCTCGGGCTCGTCCTGCCAGTGGGCGGGGTCGTGGCGCCGCAGATAGGCGAGATAGGCATGGGGGACACCGGCCACGTAGGACCGTGAGTCGGAGAGGTCGACCGGTGCGACATCGGCCAGGGTGCTCATGGATTGACGACTCCTCTGATCAATCGGACATGTTGTCCGATAGCACGGATGGTAAGTCCGCCGGCCTGGGCTGTCAACGACAGTCGGGCTCGGCCCCTGACCTCGGCAAAGCCCGACGGCCTCAACCTCAGGTTGAGGGTTGGTGCAGCGCCGGGCGCACGTCGACGCCGGCGCTGCACAGACCGAAGTCCGAGGATTACTCCAACGGGGGATCGGCCGGCGCGGCCGGCATGACGGCGATCGACTTGGTCGGGTCGTCGAGGTCGAGGATCACCCGCAGCCGGGTGTCGGCGTCGGGCGGCTCGCCGGGCACGGCGGCGACGATGACCACTTCGTCGGCCGGGGGAGCGAAGACGGCCTGGAGTCCCCGGGCGATGCCGGTGCCGATGCCCCCGATGGCCGACTCCTTGCGCCAGCGGTCGAAGCGCTCCGGGGCCTCCCCTTCGGAGGACATCTCCGGGGCTTCTTCTCCTGCGGAGGTGACGTCGGCAGGCTGGCCTTGGTCGTCCGGTCCCATGGACTCATTTTCGCAGGGATCCGTCCCGCACGCGGTTCGGTCGATACGGCGTGTCGCGTGCCGTCCAACGTCGTTGGCGCGGGACCGATCCCGTCGTGCAGCTGTGGCCTCCCTCGGTCTCGCCTGTTCTTGCGATCGGGACGGCAGTGCGCTGCATGAGGGCGCGTCCACCGGCGTCGTGCAAGGCGGATGATGCTGTCGCTTGCACCAGCTGTGGACGCGGCATGCGCGCCGCCCTCATCGGAAGTCAGGTGCACGACTTGAGCCCGAACGCGCACAAGCGGACAACAACAAATTGCGCCGGGTTGTGACAACGCATCGACTACCGACGCTGCGAATGAAGAGAATGCCCAGGGAAACAAGGATTTCCCCTGCAGCGACGCGCCCGAGGCGAACGAAGCCAGCGTTGCGCGTGCGGTGCAGAACGGTTGACGCGTGGACGGCTTGGTGCTTTCCTGTCGCCTATTGGCGAACTGAGTGGTTTGGCGACCACTCATGCATTGGCGGACTGAGCGGTTTGGCAACCGCTCACTTATATCAATCGCAGGCGGTAGAGAGATGGCGGCTCTTTCACGGGATGGATCGACGCATGGCGCGACGTCCATGGACGACGCCCACGCTCTGCCTGCCCACCCAGAGAACAGGCGTCATCACTTCTCTGTTCATGACCGCCCGGTTGCTCTCGACGTAGACGAGCTGGTCCCGGCAGTACACCGGCCCTGCCGGTATCGCGCCACGCACTCCCCGCCAGCGTCCGAGGAACGAATGGGATTCTTCGTCAGCACGCTTCTCGCAATCGTCAGCTTGGTCTTCGTCTTGGCGGTCGCACTCGGCTCGATGCTGACCTCCGCGGCGATTCTTCATGTCGTTTCACCCGATCGTCGCTTCGACGCGTTCCGTGCGCTTCACGAACCTCTGGTCGTCGGTCTCCTCTCCGGTCTCGGTGTCCTCTGGCTCCTCCCCCCACACCCCTGGGCAGGAAAGCCCGCAAAGGGCGAGCCGAAGAAGCGCCGTCTCGTTCGAGCGCAGGCGGCGGGCTGATGGCCCTCGTGGACCCGCAGATGTTGCGGTTCTGGCCGGCGGGGCAACCCCGACCCGTCCGGTCGCAGCAGGAAGGCCCGGCAACGCGCCTTCCTCTCAAGATCAGCAGAGGTGTTGCGGTTCTGGCAGGCGGGGCAACCCCGCCCCGGCTGGCCGCGGCAATGGGGAGCGAAGTTGCTCCTTTGCAGAACCCGAGAACCGCCGGTTCTCGGTTCCTTGGGCGACGTGTTGATCCACAGACCGAGTTTGGTCGCCGGGCCTGTGGGGAGCGAATGGCGAAACCTGCGCCCAGATTCAGCAATCAACTCAACCCAAGGAGCACAAACAGATGAATATGAAGCGATTCATGAACAAGAAGGTGGTGGCCATCGGCCTCGCCGCGGGGATGACCCTCGGTGCTGCTGGTGCGGCGTTCGCCTACTTCACGACGACGGGCTCCGGCACCGGCTCGGCGACGACGGGCTCGGCATCGCACGGTGAACATCACTGACAACGGTCCGTTCACCGGCCTGCTTCCTGGCGCCGCGGCGCAGTGACATCACCGTTACGGCGACGAACCCCAGTGCTTCACAGAGCCAGTACGTCTCGGCGATCACTGCTCTACCTGACGGTGACAGGTGCGACCCCGGTCGCTGGCTACACGTGCTCGTCGGCTGACTACCTGCTCGACGGTGTTGCAGGGACCACGGCCGGTAGCCCCGTCACGATTGCAGGATGGACTGCTCAGGATCTGGCTCCGAGCGGCTCGGCTTCAACGAGCCCCGGCACGGCCAACACCATCCAGTTCAACGACCTGGCGACTCAGAACCAGGACTCCTGCGAGGGCCTGTCGGTCGTCATCCACTACAGCAGCAACTAGTCAGCAGCCCAACTCGGTCGGAAGGCCGGGCCACGGATCTCCTCCGTGGCCCGGCCAACCACCGGGTGAGATCAGCGAGGGATTTCAGGAGGGTGGAACCTGAAGTCCCTCGGTGGGCTTGCCCATCACGGTGAAAACGAGGAATAGATGAAGTCAGAGCGGTTCAAGAGGACGAAGTCGGTGATGGCATCTGGTGCCATCGCGCTCGTCGTCGCCGCCCTCGCGTTCGGTGTCTCCTCGTCCGTGCTCGGCACCAAGTCGGCCATCGCCCAGCACCTCGGCTTCGACCTGACCTCTGGCTCGTCGAGCTTCACGATCACCAGCACGACCTACACGACCCCGTCGGGTGCCTACCCCGCCGCCTCATGCTCGGGGACCCCGGCCCTCCTCTACCCAGCGGTCACCCGCTGCGTGGTCTTCAGCGTCCACAACAACCTGAAGGCGGCCATCTCGGTCCAAAGCATCACGACCGCCCTCGACACCACGGACTACCCGGCACCTCCCGCCGACTGCTCGGGGACCAACTTGGTGCTCCCTACCTTCTCGGGGTCCTTCAACGTGGCCGGGGGCGGCGACGCCACCAGCCCCGGCGTGCCCGTCGAGTTGAAGGACAACGGCGCCCCCCAGGACGACTGCGAGACCTACACCTACCACTTCGTCTACTCAGGGACCGCCAACTACACCGAGGTCTACGGCACCTCCACGGGTCTGGCCTCGAGCCAGAACCCCTCGACGGTCGGCCAGAGCGTCACCTACACGGCAACGGTGACCGCCTCGGCCACGACCAGCCAAAACCCCGTTCCTTCCAGCCCGACGGGGACCGTGACCTTCAAGGACAACGCTCCAGCCAGGACCCGGTCCCCTCCAGCCCGACGGGGACAGTCACCTTCAAGGACAACGGCACGACCATCTGCAACGCCGTGGCCGTCACCTCGACAGGGACCATGACGGCGACGGCCCAGTGCACGGACTTACACCACGACGGCGGGCAGCCCGCACCCGATCACGGCCTCCTACGTGAACACTGACGGGAACTTCACGAACTCGACCTCGGGGACCCTGTGCCAGGTGGTCAGCTCCTCGACCTCAGGACCTCCTCGACCCTCACCTCGTCGCCCAACCCCTCGAACTACGGCAACTCGGTCACCTTCACCGCCACCGTCTCGGCTTCTTCGGGCACCCCAGCGGGCACGGTCACCTTCTACAGCTGCGGCACCTCGGCGGCCTGTGGTACCAAGACCTCGCTCGGCACCGAGACCCTCGGCCGCGGGCAAGGCCACCTTGTCCACCTCGAGCCTCCCGGTGGGACCACCTACGTCGAGGCCGTCTACGGCGGCTCGGGCAACTACAGCGGCTCCACCTCGACTGCGTGGCCCAGGTGGTCAAGGCCATCGGACCACCTCGGTCCTCACCTCGTCGCCCAACCCCTCGAACTTCGGCCCCTCGGTCACCTTCACCGCCACCGTCTCGGCGTCTTCGGGCACCCCCAGCGGCACGGTGACCTTCTACAGCTGCACCACCAACAGCCTGTGGCACCAAGACCTCGCTCGGGACCGGGACCCTCAGCCTCGGGCAAGGCCAGCAACTCCACCTCGAGCCTGCCGGTCGGCACCACCTACGTCGAGGCCATCTACGGGGCGTCGGGCAACTACGTCGGCTCGACGTCGAACGTGGTGACCCAGGTGGTCAACGCGCTCGGGACCACCTCGGTCCTCACCAGCTCGCCCAACCCGTCGAGCTACGGCACCTCGGTCACCTTCACCGACACCGTCTCGGCCTCTTCGGGCACGCCCAGCGGCACGGTGACCTTCTACAGCTGCACCACCAACAGCCTGCTGGACCAAGACCTCGCTCGGGACCGAGACCCTCGCCTCGGGCAAGGCCACCTACTCGACGACGAGCCTCCCGGTGGGCACCACCTACGTCGAGGCGATCTACGGGGCTTCGGGCAACTACGCCGGCTCGACGTCGAACGTGGTGACCCAGGTGGTCAACGCGCTCGGGACCACCTCGGTCCTCACCTGCTCGCCCAACCCGTCGAGCTACGGCACCTCGGTCACCTTCTCCGACACCGTCTCGGCTTCTTCGGGCACCCCAGCGGCACGGTGACCTTCTACAGCTGCACCACCAACAGCCTGTGGCACCAAGACCTCGCTCGGGACCGAGACCCTCGCCTCGGGCAAGGCCACCTACTCGACGACGAGCCTCCCGGTGGGCACCACCTACGTCGAGGCGGTCTACGGGGCGTCGGGCAACTACGCCGGCTCGACGTCGAACGTCGTGACCCAGGTGGTCAACGCGCTCGGGACCACCTCGGTCCTCACCTCCTCGCCCAACCCGTCGAGCTACGGCACCTCGGTCACCTTCTCCGACACCGTCTCGGCTTCTTCGGGCACCCCAGCGGGCACGGTGACCTTCTACAGCTGCACCACCAACAGCTGTGGCACCAAGACCTCGCTCGGGACCGAGACCCTCGCCTCGGGCAAGGCCACCTACTCGACCACGAGCCTCCCGGTGGGCACCACCTACGTCGAGGCGGCCTACGGGGCGTCGGGCAACTACGGCGGCTCGACGTCGAACGTCGTGACCCAGGTGGTCAACGCGCTCTCGACCACCTCGGTCCTCACCTCCTCGCCCAACCCGTCGAGCTACGGCACCTCGGTCGCCTTTCCGACACCGTCTCGGCTTCTTCGGGCACCCCAGCGGGCACGGTGACCTTCTACAGCTGCACCACCAACAGCTGTGGCACCAAGACCTCGCTCGGGACCGAGACCCTCGCCTCGGGCAAGGCCAGCTACTCGACCACGAGCCTCCCGGTGGGCACCACCTACGTCGAGGCGGTCTACGGGGCCTCGGGCAACTACGGCGGCTCGACGTCGAACGTGGTGACCCAGGTGGTCAACGCGCTCTGGACCACCTCGGTCCTCACCTCCTCGCCCAACCCGTCGATCTACGGCTCCTCGGTCACCTTCTCCGACACCGTCTCGTCTTCTTCGGGCACGCCGAGCGGGCACGGTGACCTTCTACAGCTGCACCACCAACAGCTGCTCGCACCAAGACCTCGCTCGGGACCGGGACCCTCGCCTCGGGCAAGGCCAGCTACTCGACCTCGAGCCTCCCGGTGGGCACCACCTACGTCGAGGCGGTCTACGGGGCGTCGGGCAACTACGGCGGCTCGACGTCGAACGTCGTGACCCAGGTGGTCTCGGAACGTTCCAAGCGTGTGTGCGGCAGGCGGCTACAGCGACATCATCACCGGCACCCCGGCCGATCCGTTCCTCTACGGGACGAACGGCAACGACCTCATCTACGCCTTGGGCGCCAGCTACTGGTTCGACGGCTATGCCGGAAACGACTGCATCGACGCCGGCGACGGGAACAACGTGATTTTCGACGGGGACGGCAACGACGGAGTGGCCGCTGGCAACGGCTCGAACACCGTCATCTTGGGGAACGGCAACGACAAGGTCAGCCTCGGGAACGGCTCGGACGGTGTTGAGACCGGTGACGGCACCGACACAGTGACGTTGGGCAACGGCTCGGACAGCGAGGTCATCGTCGGCAACGGGAACGACACCGTGACGGTCGGGATCGGTTCGTACAACGACGTCAACCTCGGGAGCGGGACCGACACTGTCACCATCCAGAGCCCCGGCTCGCACGACGACATCGACGGGGGCAACGGCAACGAGACCATCTACCTCGGGTCGGGGACGTACAACTCCTTCAGCGGGCAGGCGCACCGCACCAACGTGTGCCACCTTCCCAAGCCGCCGTCGAGCTACCACGGCACGACGGCCGCCTACTACCACGACACCATCACGAACTGCACGGTGGTCTCGCCATGAGGCGCTCCGTTTTCTCAGGCGCTCTGCGACGGACTAGCCCCCGGCGTTGGCTGCGCATGCCCCTAGTTCTCGGAGCCGCCATCGCCCTGGTGCTGGGACTCGGTGGAGGGGCGGCCTACGCTTACTTCACGAGCTCGGGAAGCGGGTCGGGCTCGGGCAGTGTGCACACGATGCTCGCGGTCACGGTGGCGGCTGCGACAACTTCAGGTACGCCGCTGTTGCCGGGCGAGTACGGGGACGTGACCCTGAGCGTGGAGAACCCCAACTCGTTCCCGGTCACGCTGGTCAGCGCTTCGGGTAACGGCACCGTCAGCGCAGGTAGCGGAAACCCAAGCTGCACCCCGACAGGAGTCAGCTTCGTCAATCAATCGAACCTCTCCATCGACATCCCTAAGAACCAGACGGCTTATCCGGTGGATCTCTCCGGTGCCGCATTCATGAGCGCCGCGGCCCCCAACGGCTGCCAGGGTGCGACGTTCTCCATTCCCGTCTCGATCACGGTGCACTCGGGATGACGGCGAACCATGTCGCCAGGGCCTTTGTGCCACGCCGTGTGACCCGACGTCGTCGGCTGGTCGCTGCTGTTCTCGGTGGGGTGTTCGCGGCCTGCTTGCTCGGAGCTGGGGCAGCCTTCGCCTACTGGACGTTCACGGATTCGAGCAATGGGCACACTGCCCAAGCGGTCGCAGACGTGCTTCCGCAAGGTGCGACACCTGGCACGCCGACGACAACGCCAAACCCCAATAGCAGCACGGTGTCGGTCTCGTTCGTCCAGGCGTCAACGACAGCTGGTGTACCGATACCAGCGTCGCAGTACACGCTCAAGCGCTACCCTGCGGCGGGCGGCTCTTCTGTGGCGATCAGTGCCTCCTGTTCAGGGACGGGCACCATCACTTGTACCGAATCCAATGTGCCTGACGGAAAATGGCAGTACACCGATACTCCAACTTGGCCAGCCATATCCAACTGGGTGGGAACTGAAAGCGCGAACAGTGGCAGCGTAACGGTGGATACGACGCCCCCGACGGTCTCGGTCACTTACCCGGCGAACAACGGCAACTACAACTCGAGCGGGTGGACGAGCGGCGGCTCGACCCCGTGCGGTGCGATCGCGACGATCTGCGGCCAGGCCACCGACGCCACCAGCGGCATCTCGGGGACCAGCTCGATCAGCCTGACCATCACCGAGTCCTCGAACGGCTACACCTGGAACGGCAGCGCCTTCCAAAGCGGCAGCCACACGTTCAACCCGACCAGCTACACCTCGAGCACCGGGCTGTGGACCTACGGCTTCACCAGCTCGAACTTCCCCGCCGACGGGACCTACTCCGTGGCGGTCACCGCGACGGACCGGGCGGGCAACATGTGGGCCGCCTCGTCGAACAGCTTCACCTTCGACTCGACGGCCCCCAACGCCCCGGTCATCACCTACCCGGCTGCCTCGACCGTCTACAGCTCGGGCGGCACCCACGTCTGGTCGGGGAACATCACCGGCACGGCCAGTGACAACACCGGCGGCTCGGGCGTGGCCTCCACCCAGGTCGAGATCCAGGCCACCAGCGGTGTCAACAACACCAAGTACTGGAACGGCGGCAACTCGACCTGGCAGAGCACCGCGGTCTTCAACGCGGCCAGCGGCACCGGCTCGTGGACCTACGCCTTCGCCCTGCCCGCCGACGGCGGCTACACGGTCACGGCCAAGAGCACCGACAACGCCGGGAACACCGGGACGACCTCCAGCGTGACGACCACCTTCGACTCGACGGCCCCCAACGCCCCGGTCATCACCTACCCGGCTGCCTCGACCGTCTACAGCTCGGGCGGCACCCACGTCTGGTCGGGGAACATCACCGGCACGGCCAGTGACAACACCGGCGGCTCGGGCGTGGCCTCCACCCAGGTCGAGATCCAGGCCACCAGCGGTGTCAACAACACCAAGTACTGGAACGGCGGCAACTCGACCTGGCAGAGCACCGCGGTCTTCAACGCGGCCAGCGGCACCGGCTCGTGGACCTACGCCTTCGCCCTGCCCGCCGACGGCGGCTACACGGTCACGGCCAAGAGCACCGACAACGCCGGGAACACCGGGACGACCTCCAGCGTGACGACCACCTTCGACTCGACGGCCCCGGTGAACAACCTGACCCTGTCCGGTCAGACCGGCGGTGGCTCGTTCCTCTCGGGCACCACCGTCTACTACCAGGGCTCGATAGCCGGGTCCTTGACGATCACCAACGCCTTGAGCGACTCGGGCTCCGGTCCGGCCTCGAGCGCCTTCCCGGCCCTTGGTGGGACCGCCACCGGCTGGACCCACACCGGCGGCACCGTGACCACCCCGACCGGTGGGCCCTACGTGTCGAGCACTTTCAGCTGGAGCGCTGGCACCACCAGCGGTCCCATCGAGGTGGTCACCGGCACCGACAACGCGGGCAACACGAACTCTGGGACCACGCTCACCTTCGTCAAGTACAACACGGTCACCTTCGCGAGCGCTGGCACGTACGGGCTGACAGTTCCGGCTTCGACTTCCGCCACGACGATCGACTTCACCATGCTTGGCGCTGGAGGCGGTAGTGGTGAACAAGGGAATAGTGGTGGAGGTGCTGGTGGGGCTGGAGGGACGGCGACAGGAACCATCTCGGTCCCTGCAAGTGCGACACCAACCAACTTCACGGTTGTCGTAGGTGGTGGCGGTGGTGGCGGTGGTAGTGGCTTCACTGCGGGCGGTGCGGGCGGTGCGGGCGGTGCGGGTTGTGCTGCCGGTGGCGCGGGTGGCGGCGGCGGCACCGCGGCTGGCGGTGGTGGCGGCGGCGCCACCTGCATTTACCTCCAAGGCGCGCCCGCCAACACGATCGTGGAGATCGGCGGTGGTGGTGGTGGCGGCGCATACGGAAACGCGAGTGCGAACGCGAGCGGTGGCGCAGGCAGTGGTGGCGTGTCCGGGCCACAGACATGTGGGACGAGCATCGGCACGGCAGGCAAGGTGGGGTATGGCACGGCCGGTGGCGGATTCGGCAACTACGGCCAAACGGTCGACAATGCCAGTGGCAGCCTACCCTGCACCGGGATCGTGAACTCACTTGGCACAGGTGGCGCGGCGGAAACCGGATCGCCGCAGGCCGGTGGTAACGGCGGTAACGCCAACAACGCCGCCACCGGGTCCAACAACGCCAGCTACGGCGGCGGAGGCAACGGTGGCAGCATCTCGAGCGGACAGGGCGCAGGCGGTGGCGGTGGCGGTGGCGGCCAGAACTCTGGCGGCGGTGGAGGTACCGGTCCATACCAATCCGGTGCCGGTGGTGGTGGTGGTGGTTCCGC
Source organism: uncultured Acidimicrobiaceae bacterium (assembly GCA_963741995.1). GTDB lineage: Bacteria > Actinomycetota > Acidimicrobiia > Acidimicrobiales > RAAP-2 > Bog-473. The sequence continues at coordinate 117,455 of CAVUKI010000007.1, read as the reverse complement.
GTACACCGGTGGCGCCACCGTCAATAGCACCAACTACACCGTCGCCATGAGCAGCATCGGAACAGGTACCAATAACGGGCCCAGCGGCAGCACCGGGGCTTCGGGAGGAGATGGCTCGGCTACGTTCACCGGCCCGGGCCTCACGGTGTACTACATGCCCACGGTAGCGGTCAGTGACAACTTGCCTGTGCAGGCCGGAAGCACCCTGACCTTTACTGCCACGGTCACCGGCCCGAGTGGTGGTCCCACACCGGCCGGCACAATGGGCTGGGCGATTACGCCCCCAGGCGGCGGTTCGAACTCATGTTCTTCCACCTCGGGTCCCACTGGGTCGTCGAACGTGGCGACTTACACCTGCTCGATCAGCAGCGCCGTAAACGGCACCTACAGCGCAACGGCCAACTACCCAGGCGACTCCAACTACAGCGCTGCGTCGGGGTCGGACACCACGGCCACGGTCCTTCCCGTCATCGCATATGTCCAGAGCAATAGGGCTGGGTCGTCTAGTGGTGCTCATACTCAAGGCGTTGTCCTAAACAACTCCATCACGGCAGGCGACACCCTCATCGCCGTTGTCGATCTTGGAACGAGCAGTTCTGCGACAGTGACCGGCATCAGTGGAGGCGGTGTCCCTTCAACGGGCTCAGGGAGTTGGACACAGGTCGCGGGTACCGGTGGCTCTTCAACCGACGGCGATTCCGAGATCTGGTATGGGACGGTCACAACCACCCAAACTGGTGGTGGCACGATCACCGTGACGGGGAGCACCAACACTGCCTTCACGATGGTCGATGTGTCGGAGTGGACCAAGATCGCTGGCGTCGATAGTTCAGTTACCTGCGGTGACACTGCGAACGATGGCGTGTGGTCAGACCGCCAACAGCGCGAGCGTCACTGCCGGGTCCATCACCCCGTCGGGGATCGGAGAGTTGGTCATCTCTGGAGCCGAATACACCGGAACAAACGGCAACACAGCAGCAACGCCCAACGGCGGGTTCTCACAGTTCTCACCGACTGCCGCACTGGAACTTTCTTCCATGTGGGGTTATGGCGCTTACCTCATCGAGACCAGTGCCACGAGCGCTCAGACCTTGTGGTCGTCCAGCAAGGCACACTTTTCCTCAGTCGTGGCTGCCTTTACACCCTGATCGACCGGAGACCTGTGCACTGTCGAGGGTCCAATGCCCTATCGGACAAGATGGACTCCGTGAGCGAGTTCCTGGTCCTCGACCTCGACTCCATTGACGAGCGCCTGCTCGACTACCTCGACGAGGATCAGCCAGGTGATCGAACCGCTCGGGCTAAAGCCGCCAGAGATCGTGGCCAGATCAGTGAGGGTGCTTCGGGCGGCGGCGGAGGTACAGGCCCCAAACAGCTCCGGCGCGGGCGGCGGAGGCGGGTCGGCATATGTTGGCGGGATCACCGTCAGTGGCACCAGCTACATCGTCAGCATGAGCAGCATCGGTACAGCAACCAGCGGTGGAGTTGGTGGCGCCATTGGGTCGAGCGCTGGGGGACGGTTCGGCGAGCTTTACCGGCCCGGGCTTGAGCCAGGTGTACACACCCACGATTGCAGTCAACGACAATGCGCCCGTGCAGGCCGGAAGCACTCTGACCTTCACCGCGGACAGTCACCGGCCCCATTGGCGGTCCAACGCCCACGGGTGTCATGGGCTGGTCCATTACTCCTCCTTCGGGTTCAGCATCGTGCTCTTCCACCACCGGTCCCATCGGGTCGTCGAATGTGGCCACATATACGTGCTCAATCAATGGGGCCATCGATGGGAACTACCTCGCGACGGCGAACTATCCGGGCGACTCCAACTACACGTCTGCTTCGGGATCAGACACGACGGCAACCGTACACACGCTGCCCACGTATGTCAGCGTTGGAGCAGCACAGACTTGGACGACTTCGGCTGCCAAGGCCGTTGCATACCCGAGCGGTGCCGCTAGCGGTGACCTTTTGGTCCTCATGATTGCATTCTCGGACAACGCGGTTACGTTGGCCTGCCCGAGCGGCTGGAAACAAAGTGGAACGATCAATACTGGAACCGGAGCAAAGGCCTACTTCGAGAGCTGCGAAAAGTTCCTGACCACCGGTACGAGCGTGTCGCTCACACCCCCGAGTACCAATGTGAACCTCGGATGGACTGCTGAGATCGCGCGGCGTTCCGTAGGGTGAACGCAACGACTCCGCTCGACGGCGTCACGCCGCTGACAAGCGTGAGAGCAGCGCTGGGAGCACCACCTTTTCGCCAACCGGCGTGACTACCAACAGCGCGGGCGACTTGGCAGTTTAGATGGTCATGCAGAATGACGACGGAAGCGGTATTCCGACTCTCACGATGAGTTCAGCTCAGGGGTTCACGAGCGCGACGTCAACAGGGGTGGCCTCGACGACAAGCAATGCCCTCAACTTTGCCTACCAGTAGATCGCCACACCGGGAGCAGTCACATTCCCGACGTGGACGACTACGAGCCACCCAACCAACTCGGTATGGCATGGGATGAGCATCGCCCTCGCCTCCTCGTAACTGAATCAGTATTCGGGGTGGGGTGGGTTGCGTTGGCGAAGTAATACCGCTGCCTTGTCCAGAGTCCACCGTCCACGTCGGACAAGATAGGTTCATGAGCGAGTTCTTGGTCACCTACCTCGACTCCATTGACGAACGGCCCTTGGACTACCTCGATGAGGACGACGAGATGCGGCCCGAGGTGGTCAAGCGCCTGCGCTACTACGCCAGCGCCCTCCTCGAGGGTTCCATCACCCCGGCGGCGGTGGCCGAGGACTGGGCCGACTGGTTCGACCTCGCCGCGGCCTTCGTGGCGGCCTACGCCCCCGAGGCGATCGAGGAGCTGGAGGAGGGGCACAGTTCACGAGCGCGAGGGACCGACACCGTGCTCACCGAGGCGGACCGGGTCTACCTGGCGGCCGTCGAGCCCCTCCTCGACGCCTACCCCGAGATGCGGCTGGGGGAGTAGCTCACTCGGCTGGGAACGCCTTGTCCACGGCGTCAGCGAGGTCGGCGTCGGAGAGGTGCAGGTACCTCGTGGTCGTGGCGATGTTGGCGTGACCAAGGAGGCGCTGGACGACGTGGATGTCCACACCGCGGCGCAAGAGGCTCGTGGATAGGAGTGGCGCCAGCGGTGGGGGAAGTGGCGCCCCGAGACCCCCGCCCCGCTCCCAGCAGCTCTGACCAACACCGACACCGACCACGGACAAAGGGCAGCAACTACGGCACCAACGGACCACCAACCGGTGGTGGTGCCGGTGCCACGGTCACCGGGACCGGCGGACCGGTGGCATTCCGAGCTCCGGCTTGGCCGCGGGCGGAGCCGGCGGGACGACGAATGCAGTGGAGGTGGCAACGGGGCCGGGGGTGGTGGCGGTTCTGCCTACACCGGCGGGACGAGCAGCTACAACGTCAGCGTCGGTACGAGCAGTAGCGGCGGTGGAGGCGCTGGGAGCTCGGCCGGTGCCGGTGGCAACAGCGCCAGCCCCGGGGGAAACGGGGCGACCGGCTCTGTGACCTTCACCGGCGTGGGGCTCACGCTCGCGTAGAACTCTGACGGCGATTCTGGTGCCGCCCTCTGGAAGGCCTTGGTGGTCAGCGCGGGGTCGAGGCGGTCAAGCTGTCTGCAGGTAGCGGGCGGTGTTCTCGCTCAGAGAAGCAGCCATTGCGTCGAACGCCTCGTCAAACGCCTTCTCGTCATCGGCCTCGCTCATGGCAAGGAAGATGCCACGCAATCCGTAATCCGCGCCCGCAAAATCGGCCGCGGCGCGGACGATGGCGACGACCTCGGCGCGGCGCTCCTCGAAGGTCCGCTGGTCCTCGTCGCCATACATCTCGGACAGTCTCATGATCAGTGAAACCCCCTCGCTCAGTCCAGCGCTCCGAACGGAGCGCAGGGACCGTTCCCCACTGGGATCGTAAATCGACCCCCAGTCCGTCGGATAGGTCCACAGCCCTATTCTCCTGATCAATTGTCGGCTGGTCGGGCGGCGAAGTTGAGGCCCGATCGGAGCCTCCCCGACCAGCTCCAGACTCAAGGCCGGCATCCAAACTCCCAGGCCAGAGCTTCATCCGTCGCGCCGCACGGTCCAACAGATGCGTCGCAACGGGAACTAGCGTGCTCTCGATGAACCGTGCTCCGGGCTCTTAGTTACCGTCCCCATGCTCGGAGTGCTCATCGGCTTGTGTGGCGTCTTGGGCCTCGCGATCGGGTCGTTTCTGAATGTCGTCATCTACCGGGTGCCGAGAAACGAATCAATCGTTTCCCCTCGGTCAGCCTGCCCTTCGTGCCACACGCCGATACGGGAAAGGGACAACATCCCCGTGGTGTCGTGGCTCGTACTGCGGGGTCGCTGTCGGGACTGCCAAGCTCCGATCTCTGTCCACTACCCGCTGGTTGAGTTGGCATGTGCAGGGCTCTTTGCCGGTACGGCCGCCCGCTTCGGGTTCCAATGGGATCTGCCGGCATTCCTCGTTCTCTTCGCCGGCCTCCTGGCGCTTTCATGCATCGATGTGGAACGCCTCATCCTTCCCAAGAAGATCGTCTACCCGTTGACGGCCGCGGTGGCAGCCCTCTTGCTGCTGGCAGCCGCCGTCACCGGCAAGTGGCACGGCTTCGTGATCGGCCTCATTTGTGCGGCGGCTTGGTTCGCCTTGTTCTTCGCATTGAACCTGATCGACCCGAAGTATCTGGGATTCGGCGATGTGCGACTGTCGCTGGTCCTCGGTCTCGCTCTGGGTTGGCTGGGCGTCGGCTACGTGCTCATCGGGTTCTTCGCAGCGAACGTGTTCGGCGCGCTGTTCGGGATCGCGCTGATCGTCACGAAACGTATGGACCGCTCGAATCGGATTCCGTACGGCGTGTTCCTGGCTCTCGGGTGTGCGCTGGCGGTGTTCGCCGGCCCCGAGCTCCTGCGGCCCTTCTCGGGGTATTCACTGTGAGGTGCGAGGGGTCGCGAGGGGTCTGATCGGGACACGAAACGCCCGGCCCCGAGGGGCCGGGCGTTTCGTTCAAGGCTGGTGTTCCTGTTGGTTGACTACGCCGCTGCGCAGGGATTGGTTGCCGCGTCGTACGACGTGGCCGCCACATTCTGCGTCGTCACGTCCACCTGACCTGGAGTGGTCGCGTCGAGCGTGATGAGGTACCCGCTTGATGCCACCGTGGCCGTCGGTGTCGAGTGCAGGTAGTTCGGCACCAGTCCGGTGTTCGGCGCCGGGGTCACCGCGGCGATCGAGGTCGGAGGCGTACCGGGCGTGATGTTGGCCGGCGGGTTGGACTCGTAGGCCTGGACCGCCGTCTGGACCGACTTGGCGTCGGTGTTGCACGCCGCCACCTGGCTCTGACCGGTCACACCCGTGAGGGAGAAGATCACGATCGCAGCCAGAATGCCCAGCACGACAATAACGATGAGCAGTTCGATCAGGGTGAATCCGGCTTCCGGAGACTCCCCGTCCGTCCTGCGCTCTTGCAGTTCGCGATAACGCTCAAACACGCGTCATACCGCCTTTCGTTTGTAGGGCCGGCGTTCGCCGGGCGCCTGAATGAGAGAGCCTTTCAATCAGAAGGCTCACCGCTCGAAATCGCCAAATATCGAGCGGCAACTCAGGTTATCGAAGCTCGGCTAAAACGCCAAACAGTTCGACCGAATCTTGAGCGAAATTGTCAATCCATTGACCGATTTCGCCCGTTTCTCTTTTGGCATACGACGGAGGACGGATGAGCAAAGAATCGTCGCCCGCTGGGCAGTGGTCTTCGAGGTCAGTAATCACCCTTCAGAGGTACTCGGGGACGAGACGACCCCAGCTCCCTCTAGCTAGCGGACGATTTCCATTCGGAGGCCCTGCTCGTCCCATTCAGGATCGGTGGGAACGCGAACGACAGCTTTCGCGAAGATCCGACGAGCAGTCCAGAGGATCGCCGCAACGTCGAGCAGGTGTGAGGGGGTCGCGCCGGGCACCTCGGCCTCGAGGATTCGTTGGACTCCCGGTACCTTGGTTTCAAGGAGCGTCTCTCGCTCCGCTATCCCCTTTTCGGAGTGCTTCCCCCACTGCATCGGGACATCGTCGTTCAACTGGTAGAAGCTCAGCTCCGCGTTGACCTCGTAAATCGTCCGCTGCCGATACGGTGCCATCTCGTTCGCCACCTCTTGATAGCGGGGGAGCAGTGTCTGGCTGATGGCATCGAGGTGGCTCGGAAGGAGGTCGATTCCTTCCCGCGAGTCGATCTGCACCGGGGCGCTCTTCACCGCAGCTCCACGGCGACCCAGCAGGAGGCGGGCTTCCCGGTCACAACTCCGGCCGCCGGTTGTCGCCTGGTTGAGGCCCCCTACGGGAGCGTTCAGAGCAATGATGGAGTAGGTCGGCTTCTGATCTACGACATCGATGAACGTCTCCAATCGGAGCGGGCTCTCAGGGGCGAAGATCGTGCCGTGCAGCTTGGCGCCGGCCACGAGCCAGCCACCGCGGCACGGCGTGACCCCCGCCACCACCGAATAAGGCAGCGTCGGACCCTGGCGCGACGGGCGGTCGGTGTTCACGCAGTTGAGAGCATCGCGCCCCGGTGGCTCAGCAGGCGCTCGAGCTCCTTGGGGTGGGCGGAAATGGCCATCGCGTCATCGTATGTGACGACATCCGACCGGATGAGGTCGGCGAGACTCGATTCCAGGGTGCACATGCCCTCTTGCTGACTCGTCGTGATGACGTTGAGCAGCTGGTTGGTCTTCCCTTCCCGGATGAGGTTCCTGACTGGGTTGTTGGCCACGAGGATCTCGAACGCAGCAACCATGCCGCCCCCGATCCTGGGCACCAACCTCTGTGCAATCACCGCACCGAGCGAGGCGGCGAGCTGGACGCGAATCTGCTCCTGGCGGAAGGCCGGGAAGACGTCGATGATCCGGTCGATGGCTTGGGCCGCATCGTTGGTGTGGAGCGTCGAGAACACCAAGTGACCAGTTTCCGCGAGGGTCAATGCGAGTCCAATCGACTCCAGGTCGCGCATCTCACCGACCAGGAGGACATCGGGGTCCTCCCGCAAGGCAGAACGCAGTGCTCGCTCGAAAGACGGGCTGTCGAGACCGATTTCGCGCTGGTTGACGGCTGACAGGTTGTGCTCGTGTACGTACTCGACGGGATCCTCGATCGTGAGGATATGGAGCGCGCGGGTTGCATTGATGCGAGAGATGATGGATGCGAGAGTGGTCGACTTTCCGGAACCGGTAGGACCGGTGAGAAGAACGAGCCCGCGGGGAGCCTGGCCAGCCACTCGGCAATGGGAGGGAGGCCGAGTTCTTCGAAACTGGGAATGTCAGACGGGATCATTCGGAGAGCGAGAGCCAGTTCACCACGCTGACGGAAGGCGCTTCCACGAAGCCTCGCCCTGTCGCCCCAGGTGAGGGAGAAGTCGACATCCTGCTGCTCGTCGAGGATGGCTGCCTGGGCCGGACTCAACATCTTGCTGACGAGGTCCGTGATCTCGGCACCGGTCAACGCGGCGACGTTTTCGAGTGGCCGCAGGCCTCCGTCAACCCTCACCCTAGGCGGCGAGCCGCTGACGAGGAGCAGGTCCGAACCCTGTTGATCCCACAGCACCTGCAGCCACGGGTCGAGTCGTTCGTTGTAGGTAGAGCTCACAGTGCCACTTCCGTCTCGTTCGAAGTTGATGTGGGTGAGAAAGCGAGAGCGCCCGGCCCCGAGGGGCCGGGCGCTCTGCTCAAAGCTGGTGTTCCTGTTGGTTGCCTACGCCACTGCGCAGGGATTGGTTGTCGAGTCGTACGACGTAGCGGCTACATTCTTCGTCGTCACGTCCACCTGACCAGGAGTGGTCGCGTCGAGCGTGATGAGGTACCCGGATGATGCCACCGTGGCCGTCGGTGAGGCGTGCAGGTAGTTCGGCACCAGTCCGGTGTTCGGCGCCGGCGTCACCGCGGCGATCGAGGTCGGAGCAGTACCGGGCGTGATGTTGTTCGGCGGGTTGGCCTCGTAGGCCGCGACGGCCGTCTCGACCGACTTGGCGTCGGTGTTGCACGCCGCCACCTGGCTCTGACCGGTCACACCCGTGAGGGAGAAGATCACGATCGCAGCCAGAATGCCCAGCACGACAATAACGATGAGCAGTTCGATCAGGGTGAATCCGGCTTCCGGAGACTCCCCATCCGTCCTGCGCTCTTGCAGTTCGCGATAACGCTCAAACACGCGTCATACCGCCTTTCTTTTGTGGGGCCGACGTTCGCCGGAAGCACCCGTCTGGTGTGTGTGTATTTGCCTAAAAGGGTCCCCGAACGAGTTCCCCGACTCCCGTAAATCGCCAAATCTCGGGAGGTGTTTCATACTACTTGTTTATCGGTCGTTTCTTCCCTCCACTTAAACAATAAATGAGGGAATTTCTGGGTCGATCGTGTGAGATCTCGCCCAAAAGGCATCCTCCGTTGTTCTGGCAAGCGGATTGTGAATCTCGGGTTGTCAGAAATAAGTGCAGCCGCGCCCTGGGGTCTCAGTGCGTCACCGAAGGGATTGAAAATGCGAGATCCACACGCTCACGAAGGGAAAGATCTCGGTCACCTTGACCTGGCGGTAGATGCCGTACATAGCCGACACGAGTGCGATCGCCACGAAACCGACGACAACACCCATCAAGATGATGATCATGGGTTCAAAAAGGCTCGTGAAGTGCTTGACCTTGATTTCCAACTCGCGGTGATAGAAGGCAGCGGCCGTATGAAGCTGCTTATCGAGAGTTCCCGTCTCTTCGCCGACCCGGAACATCTGACGAGCTGCCGCCGGGAAGAGACCGGTCGCCGCCAGCGGAGCAGCCAGACCATTTCCTTCCATCATCTGCTCTCGGATTTCGTTGAGCCCTGCGAAATAGACGGCGTTGTTGGACGCTTCGGCCGTGACGGACATGGCCCGGGGCAAGTCGACTCCAGCGGTCACGAGCGAGGCGAGAACGCGGCACACCCGCTCGACGATTGCAGCCTGAAGGAGGCTTCCAACGACGGGGATCTTCAGGAGGACCGCGTCGAGCTTTGCCCGACCCTTCGTCGAGCGGCGCATCGCGACAAATGTCACGACGATCAGCAGCATCACGAGAGCAATGGCCCACCACCATTTGCTGATGAAGCCTGAAGCGCTCAACAACATGCGCGTGGGCAATGGCAGCTTGGCGTTCAGCGAATCGAAAAACGTCCGGAACTTGGGCAGCACGAAAGTGGCCAGGACGACGACGGTGAGGACAGCCATGCAGGCAACCACGCCCGGATAGATGAGCGCTGACTTGACAGTCGACCTCGCGTCAATGTCGGTTTCCAGATAGGTGGCGAGCTCCAGCAGGACAACGTCGAGCGTCCCGGTCAGTTCCGCCGATTCGAGGACGGCCACATAGTAACGGGGGAAGGCTTCGGGGTGAGCTGACGCGGCGGACGCAAAGGTGTCACCAGCTTGGAGCTCCGCGACCATGTCGAGCAGGACTCCCTTGAGGAGCTTGTCCTGTGTCTCCTCGGAGATCAGCTCCAAGGCTTCCATGATCGGAATCCCGGCCTCGATGAAGACGCTGAGCTGACGAGAGAAGTGCATGATCTCCTTGCGGGCGACCGTCTTCTTCGTGATCTCGAACTTGAGAATGCTCTTGTGCTCTTTGACGTCAATCGGTTCGAGCCCGCGCTGGAGCAACTTGAGATGCGCGGCGCTGACTGAGGACGCCTTCTCGGTCCCACTTACCTTATTGCCGCTCTCGTCGAGTGCGCTGTAGCGGTAGCTCTCCAAAGTGCTCATCGATTTCTCCTGACTCTCACAACGCGTAAATGCTTCTGATGACCTCGGACACAGTGGTGATGTCCTGTGCAACGAGATCGATGGCCTGTTGCCGTAGCGAACGCATTCCCTGCCGTTCCGCCAGGCGGCGCAGCTCGTCCTGAGTGGCCCATCCGACGACGAGACGCTTGATTTCGGGCGTGATCCGCAACAACTCGTAGACCCCGATCCGGTCCAGATAGCCGGTGCCCGCACAGAAATTGCACCCTTCACCGTGCACGAATTCCTGCTTCTCGGGTCCGCCGCTCTCGATATAGAAGGCGCGCTCCGCATCGGTCGGGGTGTACGGCGCCCTGCAGGAAGGGCAGATGCGCCGAACCAGCCGCTGCCCGACGATCCCGACGACCGAAGAGGCCACGAGAAACGATTCGATACCCATATCGAGAAAGCGGTGAAGAGCGGAAATGGAATCGGTAGCGTGCAGCGATGAGAGGACAAAGTGGCCCGTAAGGGCTGATTGGACTGCAATACGAGCCGTTTCGACGTCTCGGATCTCGCCGACGAGGATCACATCGGGGTCCTGCCGCAAGATTGACCGGAGACCGGTCGCGAAGGTGAGTCCGGCCTGGTCGTTGGTCTGGATCTGGTTAATCGATGGAAAGACATACTCGACCGGATCCTCGATCGTCATCACGTTGCGCGTGCTGTCGGCGATCTCGGTGAGGGTCGCGTACAGCGTGGTGGTCTTTCCGCTGCCGGTCGGCCCGGCGCAGAGGACCATTCCAAACGGAGCCCGAACGAAGGCGGAGTAGATGTCCGCTTCCTCCTTGGGCATGCCGAGCTGGCTGAGGCGAAGGACTGAGCGCGTGCGGTCGAGCAGCCGCATCACACATTTCTCACCCCAGATCGTGGCTACGGTTGCCACACGGACGTCGACTTCTCTGCCGTCGATCTCCGTACGTAGCTGACCGTCCTGCGGCCGCCGTCGCTCCACAATGTTCATGCCGGCCATAATTTTGATCCGGCTTATGAGGCCGACACCCATTGACGTGGGGAGCGTGAGCACCTCTTTCAATGCACCGTCAATCCGGTAGCGGACTCTGATGCCGAGGTCAGCCGGCTCGATGTGGACGTCGGACGCGCGGTCACGCATGGCCTGGGTAAGGATGCGGCCCACGACCTGAACGACCGGGGCATCGTCGGCAACGACATCGGGCGTCACTGTCGTCGAGTCGGCTGAACGCTTCCGGGTGCCCTCGACGGCCTCGAAGGCCTGGACGAGGTGATCGAGCCCGCCGATCGCCCGGTAGTTGTTCTCGATAGCGCGGCGGATCTCGACGAGCGGAGCGAGCATGGGGCGAATGGAGGTACCGCTGGATTGGCGGAGAAGCGTCATCAAGTCGCTTGAAGGCTCGTCCGCCATCGCCACCTGGAGACCATCGGCATCGAGCACCAGAGGAATGACAAAATGCTCGCGTGCCACGGAATCAGGAATGAGGTTGAGGGCTTCGGGTTGCGGATCCGTCTGTCGAAGGTCGGCGACAGGCATTCCATAGAGTTCCGCTCTGGCGTCGATGAGGTCTCGTTCCCCGAGGAAGCCACGCTTGACGAGCATCTCTCCGAGATCGACTTCGACGTCTCCCAAGGATTCGAATGCCTGGTCGATGTGCTCCTGCGTCGCCAGGTTGCGCTCGAGAAGGACCTTCTCGAGCCCTGTCTCTCTCTCGTCCTTTTCCAACGTCGTGCGGTTCTGTGCTGATCCGTTCGAGGTCAGGCCGCTCGACGAGTCGCTCCTGGCGGCGTCGGTCGGCGGGGGAGGAACGGCAGCGTCCGCCTTGGCATGCCGAGGCGCTTTGCGATCGCCTCGCCTTGCGATCACCATGAAAGGCCCATCAGTTGGGCGCGACGGAAGGAGGGGACGCCCAGTGGCCCGGCCTTCTCGATTCGCCAAGTGTCCATGTTGAGCTCCTGGGTGTTCCGCCAACACCCCCCTTGTGAGCCAGCTTCCGCTGGACGGGGTGAACGCCGGTTCGCCGGGTTCACCTCCCTCACGAACCATCGGCTTTTCTGTTGGGTATCTGTAGGGCTGATCGGGAAAGATCCAGCCCAATGGTCAATTGCCTCGCTGCCGGCAGGCGGCGGGTCGGCTCTCCCGTTGGCGCTCGGGCCGGGATCGGCCCCCGTGGTCAGAAGCTCCACCATCGGGCCAGACCTACGTGTGGGTGAAGGTGTCGGCGGGCTCGTTATAGGCCTGGGACGCGTTGTAGGGAGCGCCCAGTCCCGACGACGTGGGAAGCGTGACGATGGGGTAGTAGGTCCCGGCCGCCGCCGCCGGGACCGTCACCGTGATCTGGGTCGGAGTCACCGGCGGCACGATGGTCGCTGTGGGCTGCAACCCCGAGCAGGCGTTGTTGTTGTAGGAGCCGGTCGGGCAGAACGTGACGGTGGAACCGGTCAAGAAGTTGGCACCCGTGATCGTCAGGGTGCTCCCGGTTCCGCCGCTCGAGGCGCTGAGGGACACCACCAGTGGGGAATGAACCACATAGGTGTATTGCGGGGTACTCGCCGTCAGCAAGCTGGAGAGGGCGTAGGACTGAACTTGGATGTAGTAGGCGCCCGCCGTACCCACGCTCGGCGTCAGCGCAGTCATCGTCTCTGTTGTCGATCCCGTCGGCGGGGGCGTCACGCTCAGCACCGAACCCGGAGAGCACCCAGATCCGGTCAGGTCCGGGCAGAAGAAGACCTGCGTCGGATAGTTCGGATTGTTGGGAACACTCCAGAACCCCGTCCCCTGGATCGTCACGGTGTCGCCGCCTGTGATCGTCCCGGGGGTGGCTCCCACCAGTGCGGTCACGGTAGGCCTGACCGCCGTGTAGGTGAAGGTCGGTAGGAAGGGATTGGAATCGTTCACCGCTGTCTGGCTCGTGCCTCCCGGTGTGGTGACTGTGACGAAATACGCCGTGCCGGACGTCACCTCCGGCGAGGTCACCTGCAGGCATGTCGGGAGGGCGCATCCGGGAGCTGGGTTGGCGACAACTGTCGCTGGCATCTGGGCGTTGTAGGTCCCCGTCGAAGGGTTCTGTGCCACGAAGTTGACCGATTCGCTACCGGTGAAGCCGGTGCCCTGGATCGTCACCGTGGTACCGCCGGTGATGGGCCCGTTGGCCGGCGAAATGGCGGTCACCGCCGGCACAATTGGATTCCACAGCCAACTCAGGACGGTCATGTTTTCACCACAGGCACCGTTGTTGGCAGGTGGTTGGCACGGCGCGGGCGTGCCGATGGTGGCTCCAGCGGACGCGTAGTCGTAGAAGGCGTACTGTGCCTGCAGTAGCGGTTTGGCCGCACAGTCGGACGGGCTGTTGTTGGCCCCGGTGTTTGACAGGCAGGCCGAATACGTAAAGACCCGGGTGTTCGAGCTGTAGGGCTGCCACACCATGGTGCAGTAGACGTCGACGCTCGTCGACTGGCCGGGTACGGCGTAGTTGGCGCAGAGCTCCGGCGAAGCGTTGTTGAGGAACTTCGTCGGCGACCCGCTGTCGAACACATAACGGGTGTTCTGGACCGCCAGGTTCACCGCGCCGGTGGCCCCGAACTCCACGTCCCTTGCCGTCTGGAAGCTCCCGGTGTCGGTGAGGCTGTTTCCGACCCAGCTGAGCAGCGCGGTGACGATGAGGCCGACGACGACAAGGAAGATCAGCGCGAGAACGAGGACGGCCCCGCTCTCATCCTGTCCGGCAGGTTCGCTCGCGGCGCGACGGGCCCGCCAGGCCGAGAATGCGGAGTGTCCATGGCCGCGCTGCGGCGCGAGGAGGTGGGTGGCCGGTGTCGAAGGAGTCAGGTCCGTACGCATGGTGCCCTAGAAGCCGGTCTTCGTCGTCGACGTGAAGAGCGCCGTCGAGATCGGGACGCCCGACGTGTCCGTGACCGACCCGTTGGTCGTGTACCCCGGGAAGCCGGCGGCGACGCCCGAGCTGATCTTGTTTGCCGGGGTGCCGGTCGGTCCCATGGTGAACGTGAGCACCTTGTCGGTTGCGTCGAACGAGATCGACGAGTTGGCGAAGGTCACGTTGGCTGAGACGTAACTGGCTCCCGTGTACACGGTCCCGAAGTTTCCTCCGCCTGTGCAGCCCGACGCGGTGGTGGCGGTGAAGTAGTCGTTGCTGCCGTTGTTGGTGAAGGTGATGGTGGCGTTGGACAGTGACTTGGAGCCGGTGCCACTCCACGCCGAGCACACAGTGGACGGCTGCAGCGCGTCGTTGAAGGTGATGGTGGCCGTGTCGCCGCTACTGACCTTTCCACTGCCGCTGGCCAGAGTCACTGCCGTCGGCGAGCCCGCGACAGTGACGTTCTGCACGACCTGGGTGGCGGCGTTGTAGTTGGTGCTGGCGGCCTGGTTGGCATCGACGATGCAGGTTCCGACTCCAATGAAGGTGAACACCGACCCGTTCGTGCCAGTCGATGTGCAGATGCCGGTCGAGCCCGAGCTGAACGTGACCGCGTTCCCGGAGGCACCGCCGGTCGCGGCCGCGGTGTAGTTGGCCCCGCCCACGGTGGCCGAAGGTGCCGTCGAGGTGAAGGTGATGGTCTGAGTGCCCTTGCCCACCGTGACGTTCTGCACGACCTGGGTGGCGGCGTTGTAGTTGGTGCTGGCGGCCTGGTTGGCATCGACGATGCAGGTTCCGACTCCGATGAAGGTGAACACCGACCCGTTCGTGCCAGTCGATGTGCAGATGCCGGTCGAGCCCGAGCTGAACGTGACCGTGTTCCCGGAGGCACCGCCGGTCGCGGCCGCGGTGTAGTTGGCCCCGCCCACGGTGGCCGAAGGTGCCGTCGAGGTGAAGGTGATGGTCTGAGTGCCCTTGCCCACCGTGACGTTCTGCACGACCTGGGTGGCGGCGTTGTAGTTGGTGCTGGCGGCCTGGTTGGCATCGACGATGCAGGTTCCGACTCCGATGAAGGTGAACACCGACCCGTTCGTGCCAGTCGATGTGCAGATGCCGGTCGAGCCCGAGCTGAACGTGACCGCGTTCCCGGAGGCACCGCCGGTCGCGGCCGCGGTGTAGTTGGCCCCGCCCACGGTGGCCGAAGGTGCCGTCGAGGTGAAGGTGATGGTCTGAGTGCCCTTGTCGTTGGTCTCGCTGTAGGAGGCTGGCGTCACCCCTGTCGCCGAACCGGAGATGGCGTAGCTGCCAGCCGTGCCGTTGGCGGTAAAGGTCGACGACGTGGCTTGCCCGTTGGTTCCCGTCGTCTGGGTGCAGGCGTACGCCTGGGGGTTGGAATTACAGGTCGAGGCGAAGGTCGCGCTCGCTCCACTGGACGGAGCGGCAAATGTGACCGAGACACCGGAAAGCGGGTTTGAATATCCGTCTGTGGCGGTGGCGACGAGGTGGGTCGCGAAGGCGGCACCGATCGTCGCCGACTGGCCGGCTCCGGACGTTGCGTTCACGACGCTGAGCGAGCTCGGGCTCACCACGAACGACCCGGTCGTGACCGCCGTGACGCCGGTCGCTCCGACGGTGATCGACGTCGTCTGGGCGTCAAACAGAGTGATGGAGGCGGCGCCGACGCCGTTGGCGAAGGTGACCGACGTGGGGTAGGAGGCAGGTGTGGAGGCGGGGGCGGGGGAGCTGGACGGCCCGCTGAAAGCAAGTCCGCTCGTCACGGTGCCGCTGTACGCGTTGCCGTAGGTATCGGTCGCGTTGATGCCCAGGCTGAAGGTCACCCCGGCCGTCTGGGCCGCGGGTGTGGTGACCGTGAAGGCCTTCGCGCCGGCAGACCCGACGGAGAAGCTGGGCGAAGTGCCGGCCAGCGTTCCCGACGTGGCGGTCAGCGCTGTCGTTTGCGCGTTGTAGAGCGTGATCAGGGCGTGCCCGACCCCGGCGGCGAACGTCACCGCGGATGCGCCAGTCGGACAAGTGCCCTTCGCCGGGTAGGCGGGAGCGGTGCCGTTCGGTGCGTTCGTCGGACCCGCGAACACGACGCACTGGGACCCGGTGGGGGTGGGGAGGGCGTTGCCGTAGCTGTCGCCGTTCGTGATGGTCTCGGTGAACTGGGTCCCTGCGACTGGCGACGGCGTGGAGAGGGTGAAGCCGTTCGACGACGCAGCGTTCACCGCGAAGCTGGGCGAGGTCCCACTGATGCCCGACGTCGCCGTAAGGGTTGTGGTCTGGGCGTCATAGAGGGTAACCGACGCGGTCCCGCTGCCGCTGGTGAAGCTCACGGAGGCCGGGTAGACCGGAGCCGTGCCGTTGGGCGAGCTGGCGGGCCCGCTGAACGTCGGGTTCAGCGTGCCGGTGTAACCGTTCCCATACGTGTCCGTCGCCGTGAGGGAGACGTTGAATTGCTGCCCGGCGGTCTGCGCACCCGGGCCGGCAACAGTCAGCGTGGAGAGGGCCGCGGCCGCGACGGTGAAGAGAGCCGAGGTGCCGGTAATCGTCGGCGTCGCCGTGGTGGTCGCGGTCAGCGTCGTGGTCTGGGCGTCGTAGAGAGTCATGCTGGCTGTCCCGATGCCGCTGGTGAACGTCACTGAGGAGCCCGTGGTACACGTGCCCTTGGCCGGATAGGCCGGTGCAGTGTTGTTCGGGGCCTTCGAAGGTCCGGTGAACGTGATGCACTTGGCCTGCCCGGCCGTTCCGCCGTAACTCGTCGCGGTGTTCCCGTAGGTGTCCACTGCGGTAACGAACTCGCTGAAGGAATTGCCCGCCGTGGGGGAGGGGGTGCCGAGCGTGAAGGTCGCCGCACTGGCGGCGTTGACCGTGAAGTTCGCCGAGGTCCCGGTGATGAAGCCCGAAGTCGCGCTCAGCGTGGTCGTCTCGGCGTCGTAGGGGGTGATCGATGCCGTTGCCACGCCGTTGGTAAAGGTCACGGCCGATCCGGAGGGACAGGTGCCCTGGGCAGGGTAGAGAGGAGCAACTCCCGTGGGGGAATTGTCAGGACCGTTGAAGGTCAGGCACGTGACGCCGCTGTCGCTGGTCACCGTGTTCCCGCCGGCATCCTGCGCCGTGATGGTCTCGGCGAAGCTGGTGCCTGCCGTGGGGTTGGTTGCCGGAGTGGACAGTGCGTAGGAGGCAAGCGGGCCGACATTGACCGTCTCGATCTGGTTTGCCGAGGCCAAGCCGGTCGCCGCGGCGGTGATAGTCGGCGTGCCGTTATCGGTGTCGCCGTAGTAGAAGGTGACCGAGGACTGGCCGTTCGGGATCGTCACGCTCGTCGTGCCGGTTGGTGCGGTCGCCCCTTGCGTCGTGTTGAAGATATAGGTCCCCGAGGAATTCGACGACAGGTTGACGGTCTGACCGACGGTCGCCGGTTGGTTGGCGGCGGTCTCCTCGGTGACGGTGATCGGGCCGATGTTGGCGTCCGTGTAGGCGTTGCCCGTTACCGGAGCTGTCGTGAACACCAGCTTGGTTGGCGCCGCCGTGATCGTCTCTTGCTGGGTGGCGGAGCCAAATGACGTGGTTGCCGCGGTGATCGTCGGCGTGCCGGTCGCCGTGTCGCCGTAGAAGACGGTAGTTGAGGTCTTTCCGTTGGCGATGGAGTACGTCGTGCTCTTTCCAGTGGGCGTCTTCGCTCCGGACGTGGTGTTGAAGATGTAGGTTCCAGTCGTGTTGGATGTCAGCGTCAGTGCGATTGACGCGCCGGTATTCGAGGTCGCGTTGCCGTAGGTGTCCTCCAGGGAGACGGTCACCGCGCTATTGGCCGCGGGACTCGAGGCGCCGGCGGTGAAGGCGCTCGAGGTGAATCCGATCTGCTTTGCCGTGCCCGCCGTGATGGTTTCCGTCTGGGTGCCCGGAGCGAGGCCAGTGGCACTGGCCGTCACGGTCGGGGTCCCGGCAACGGTGTCCCCGTAGTAGAAGGTCGCGCTCGACTGGTTGGCGGGGATCGTGACCGAACCGACACTCGAGCCGCCGGACGTCGTCGCGAAGGTGGCGCCGGTGGAGGTCGAGCCGAGGGTCACGGTCACCGGATTGGTGGCATTGACCGCATTTCCGAAGGCGTCCTGCTCGGTGACGGTGATCGGACCCAGGGTCGCTTTGTTGTTCGCCGTACCGGAAACGGCCGAGGTGAGGACCACCTTCGCTGCCGGGGCTGCCCCGACGGTGACCGGGACGCTCGACGTGGCCGAGACGCTGGAGTTCGCGTCGACCGCCTGCACGGAATAGGTCCCGGACGCACTCAGGCTGCAACCCGAGAACTGCACGATCCCGTAGGACTCCACGCCGAAGCAGGTCCCCGAGAGGCTCCCGGGGCCCGACGCCTGCAGCGTGACCGAGGAGAAGTCGTTCTGGACGATGTTGCCCGAGGAATCCTCGACGGCCACTTCCGGCTGTGGGGTGATCGGTGTCCCAGCGGTGCCGCCACCGGGCTGAATCAGCCATTGGAGCTGCGAGGGTGAGCCCACGCTTCCCGGCGACGTCGGCGTGGACGGGTCGGAGATGACTGTGGTCACGGTGCTGCTGTAGCTGGCCGACGAAGTGGACGTGACGGTGAGCGTGTATTGCTGCGGATTGCCGGCGATGCAGTTGGCAATGCCCGGAATCCAGTTCGTCCCGGACCAGTACTTCACCGTGGGAGTGGAGACGCTGAATGAGCTGCCCAGGTTGCTGAAATTCGGGTTGAACTGCGTGTTGCAGGCGAACGCGTTGACCGGCTGGCCCTCGGTGGCCTGCGCCTGCTGCTGGATGTCCGCGATGGCAGTGTTGGCGGCCAGCCGGGTCGACGAGTCGAGCGACGCGAGGTTGCGGTGCTCCGCCGACGCGCCGATCGATGTGGCGAAGCCCGCAAGGAGCGCCACGGAAGCAATGCCCAGAATGACCAGCGCGATCAGGACCTCCACAAGGGTGTCGCCCTGCTCAGTGAAGCGCGGGTCGGTCGTCCGGTGTTGCCACCGCTCGACGATGCGCTTGAGGATCGAGACCGGATGGATCACAGGAGAACCCCCAAGAAGATCGCCTGGTAGCTCTCACCCTGCATGGTGACGCTGACGTTCTGCGCCGCGCTCGATCCCGTGGGCTCGGGTGCCGCAACCATCAGCGATCCGGTCTTGTTCAGGCCGATGCTGGCCTGGCACAGCACGCCGTTGGAGCCGGTGTTGTACGAGAGGCTGGGCGTGGTGGTATTGGCGACATAGGCCGTTGCCGGGAGCGCCTGGGCGTATTGCGACGACGGCGCTTGTCCGCTGCCTCCGTTGCCCGACATGCCCACTTCGGCGGCGGTCGGTGGCGTGGGGCCGATCCAGCTCAGGACCCCGTTGTTGGCCGTATTTCCGACGACGCCGGGGTTGGCGGCGGGAGGTGGGCTGTCCTGGCTGTCGTAGCAGGAGTTTCCCCAGAGGGACGTGGCGGAGTTGGGGAGGATGTTCCACTGCACACTCGAGTTCTGGAACTCCAACCAACCGTTCTGGTCCGTCGACTCGGCGTCCCCCGTCACGAGCGTCCAGCCCGTCGCCGGTTCGCCCACCGCGTTCACCACCCGGATGTTCGAGAAGGTGATCGTGGTCAAGGCGAACGATGCTCCGGCAAAGCCATTGGGCCATGTCGGAGTGTTGAGCGTCGCGGATGTTTGCGACCGCTGCGAAAGAGCCGGGAGCCCGGCGATGCCCGTGTAGAAGCCGTTGTTGCCGAGGAACGACTCGCTGTTGTACCCGCCTTCGTTAGGGCCGTAGTAGGTCGGGAGCTGCTGTGGCGCCGCCGTGTCCGTCGGGGTCTCGATGACGCAGAACTGTAGAAAGTCAGGGGAGTTCGCAATCGACAACTTCATCTGCTGACACACGCTGGCGGGGTCGGTGAAGCTCGTGAAGTCGGCGAAACAGAGGACCTGGGCGTAGGTGCCGCTGTTCGGGCTGGCCAGGTTGCACCCCGCAGGATTGGGGGCCAAGGAGACTGTGGCGAGCTGGCCGGTCGAGGTGCTTGCGCTCGGCAGCCCGCTGAGTGTGTACGGGTACGAGCTCCCTGGGGCCGTGATGCTGAGCGTCACACCGTAGAGACCCTGGGTCGACTTCCACGTGGCACCCGCGCCGGGATATCCGGTGGCGAGAAAGCCGGTGGGATTGAATGCCGTGACGGGGGTACCAGCATCGTGAGAAATGACACTGCTCGTTGTTGGGGTGGTCGACGCGCCTGATGTGCAGACTTGACGCACCAGGTACTTCGATGCGCCTTGGCCACTTCCGAAACCGTTTCCGTTCGCGAGGACGTAGGAGACGACAGTGTCGTAGTCCCCGTTGGCGTCGAGGGCCCACTCCATTCCGAGGAGCTGCGTCTGGGAGCTGGTGCCGCAGGCCGGAGTCGTCAAGGTCTCGATCTCCAGAGCGCTCTGGACGTCCTTGTTGAAAACGGATGAACTGATCAAGGCATCGTTGGAGTCACCGATGCGATTCGTCGTCTGGCCCTGCAAACCGAAGACGGCGAGGAGCGCCATTGTGATTCCGCCGACGACCAGCGGGAGGATGGCGACCACGACGATGATCTCAATGAGTGTGAAGCCCGCCTCATCGTGACCTTCGGCGCGTCGCCGCGTTGCTCGCCGAACAACGGCGACCGGGTGTCGCGACTGCCACCGGCCGCTCACGCGTCTTGCTCCACGAAGCGTGCGTCGTTTTCGGGTCCTGCTTTACGCGGAGGAGCCAGTGGCTCAGATCGCCGGGCGCGCGCCGCCACAGAGAGGGAGTGCAAATGTTGAGATCGCAATCGCCAAGTCGCCAAAATCACTCCAATGAGCGGACCGCCTCCGCCTCATTTCGCCTAGTGAAACACTACTTGCCGTTGTGAGAAAACAGAAGAGCGCAGCACAAGGATTGATGAGCCGTAGTCACTTTGTCGGTTGATCGTGCGTGGAACCGCACCTGCGAACAGGATGGTCCTCGACAATTGTTTTTCCGTGGTGTTTTGGTTGTGCGTTGGTTGCGAATGCTCTCGAAATGGTTGCGACGGGGGATAAGCCGTCAGATCACGTGGACATGGTTCGAGACGATAAGGAGTCAGTCACCCAAGGCGCGTCGAACATCCCAGAGGTGATGGCAGACCTCGTGCGCGTTCCGCTGGACGACATCGAAGGCATCGATGGATCCGACTTCGGGATGCGGTGTCGTGACATCGTGTGGTGCTTCGAGGGACGCAGTGCGCCACGCTTCGGCTGCGGTGATGAGCGCAATCAGGCCCACCATCGGTGACAAATCGTCGTAGGAACGAACCTCGGCGACCACGTTCTCGTCCCACGTCGGGACCCCGAAGGAGGGGTCGGCGCTGATGGTCCACAACCGCTCAGTTCCGAACCGCAGGACGTCCACGGTGTGCCACACGTAACGGCTGGCGGACCACAGGCCCGGTTCGACGGCTGCAGTGGGGTCGACTCGTGAGAGCACGCCGCCGAAGACTGCAATGTTGCTGACGCACCGGCCGACGAGCACCTCGTAGTCGGCTTCGTCCCAGTCGAACCCGCACTCCGGGCACTGACCGTCGGGGTGGGCCCAGCCTCCGCGTTGCGCGGAGGGGTGGACGCTCATTTCCTCGCTCCTGATGACGAGTCTCTCCGCGGCTTGCCCATGTGCCAGGCCGCACAGACGTCGCAGCGATAGACGTTCAGCTCCACCCCCGATTCCTGTCCCCGCACGAGCGCGGCAGTCAGCGCGTCACTCTGGCTCCGGTACGCGGTCTTGGGGAGGCCGTCGGCAGCGCCAATGTTCTCCGAGGCCCGCGCTGCGAGAGGCGCCCTCGGGCTGTTGCTCTTGATGCTTCCGTGCATTGTTTCGACGAGGCACTCGACCATTCTCCTGGCTGGGTGATGCAGGGGTGCCGAGAATCCCGCTTCAACCTTTGGGCCCCGACGCGCCCTGAATTCGACGGAGGGGGATGAGGGGTCGAATCCGGCGCGCCGGGACACGGCAATCTTATTGGCCACTGCCGCTGGATCTCACGAAATTCTTGACTGTGTGCGTGTGTCCGCAGGCGACGGGAAGGGTCATGTGGACCAGCTCGTCCCAGGCCCAGAACTGCTGGAGCACCTCTCGTCCGGGCGTGACCCCCGGTCGTCTCCGAGGAGTGGCTTTGTCGGCCGACGAGGGCTCTGCCACCATTTGTCCATGGCCAAGACCGTGATTGTGAAGCTCACCGATGACATCGACGGCGGGGACGCCGACGAGACAGTTCAATTCGCCCTCGACGGCAAGCCCTACGAGATTGATCTGAGCGCCGCCAATGCCTCCAAGCTTCGAGAGGCGTTCAAGCTCTACGTCGAAAAGGGTCGGACCAGCAGCGGAAGCCGAGCCCGAGCGCCCCGGGCCAGTGGCCCGCCAGCCGAGGAGTCGATGTATTCCCAGCTGAGCAGCGATGAGAAGGCGCGATTCCGTGCCTGGGCGAGCATGCCGACGGCTCGACGGATCAGCGATGCCAGGGTCAAGAGCTGGGTGGCCGCCGGGAAGCCATGACCCATCGGTTCTGCGGGCCGACCTGATGGAGTCGACGCAGGTCAGCGGCCCGCGTCCTCGCCCGAATTAGGCCCAGCTGAGGATCCCATAGGTATTACACAGCCCCATGAGATCGATCAGCAGGAAAGCAGAGACGACCGCGATGACAAACGGCGCTTTCCAACGGCGCCCTCCCTGGCGCACAGCGGGGGGCATATACCAGAGCGGCAACGCCGATCCCAGTTGGGCCAGGTGGATGCCGATGGGCACCGCCCCGTCGGCGATGGGCGCGTCCGGGTCGGCGGCCAGAGCCAGAGCGGTGAGCTCAGCGTCATTCAGGGTTTCCTCGGGATCCCCGATCTGCGACGTCATAGGGGCCAAGCTACCCGTCAGAACCCTGGGTAGGCACGACAGGGGATTCGCCGGAGGTGATGAAGATGGACGATGAAAGCCCACAGCCCGTGGTGTCTGAACCCGACGGAGCGGTCGGAGGGACAGGAGGAACCCCGAAAGCGCCCGGCTGGTACCCCGATCGCTCCAGTCCGACCGACCAGTCGTACTGGGACGGGCAGAACTGGACGGCCAAGAGACGGTGGACTGCAGGGAATGGGTGGCTCGTGGCGGGTGACGCCCCGACGGAAATTGCGGATGATGCGAGCCCACCCCCTCCTGGGCCCCGCCTTTCGGCCAATCCCTACATCCCGACTGGGCCGGCCCGGTCCAAGTCGTCCGGCTTCACCCTGAACCTGGGTGGGGTGCTGCTCCTGGCCTGCGGGGTCGCGCTGATGTACGGGTCAGTGGGCGAATGGATCCACGTCAGCGGGAGCCTGAGCGTCGTGGACTTCCATGTGTCGGTGAACGGGATCGACCCAGGTGTGTCCACCCTCATCGGCGTCAACGGCTGGGTGACATTCATCGGTGGCATCCTGCTCGTCATCTTCGCCTGCTTCGGGATGACGTCAGAAGAGGTGCTGCTGTCCGTCCTCACGACGATCATCGCCGCCGTGACGGCGATCTTCGCCATCTACGACATGTACCGCATTGTGCAGAAGATCTCGCAGGTGCCCTCGGCCGTGAACGCCGATGTCAGCGTGGGCTGGGGCCTGATCTGCGTGCTGGCCGCCGCCGTGTTCGCGACACTGATCGCCCTCGTGCGGTTGCTGCAGCGCTGAAGTCGAGGGCCAGCGACCGGTATCCGATCCGGTCGCTGGCCGTTCGACCTACTGCGGGGGACCCGAAGAGAGCTGCACCGTGGCGGTGTGGGTCTGTCCTGAACTGTCTGTCCAGCCGATGCTCACCTTGTCGCCCGGGTGGTACTGGCTGATGGCGACGGTGAGGTCGTTCGCCGTGCTGATGCTCTTGCCGCCCAGCGAGGTGATCACGTCCCCTTCAGCCAAGCCAGCTTCCTGAGCCGGTCCGTTCGTGACCGTGCTGGCCACCGAGGCGCCGGATGCGGTCGACCCGGTGTTGCCGGAGTTGCCTCCGAAGGAGCCACCGAAGCCGCCGCCGTTGCCTCCGTTGCTGGAGCTGCTGCTCTGGGCGTTGATCTCGACGCCCAGGAAGGCGGTCTCGCCGATGTGGACCGTGGAGGAACCGGACCCCTCTTCGATGGTCTTGGCGAGGGCGAGCGCCGTGTCGATCGGGATGGCGAAGCCCTGGGTTCCCGACGACTGGTCGTTGGACTGGAACGAGAAGCCCGCCGAGGCGGCGGTGTCGATCCCGAGCACGTCACCCGAGGTGTCGACCAGCGCACCGCCCGAGTCTCCGGGCTGGATGTCGGCGTTGGTCTCAATGAGGCCGCTCAGTTGCTCCGATGTGCCATCGCCATCGTCACTGGCGGTGATCGATTGGTTCAGCGCCGTCACGGTTCCGCCCGCCGCGCTCGGTGTCCCGCCAGTGCCGCCGGCGTTGCCCACGCCCACGATGTTCTCGCCGACGGAGGCGGTGGAGGAGTTCCCGAGGCTTGCCGTTTGCAGGCCCGAGGCATTGTGCAGCTGCAGGACGGCGATGTCCTTCGTCCGGTCGTAGCCCACGACGCTGGCGGTGTAGGTCTGGTGGTTGCCGATGTCGGTGACGCTGATGCTCGTGGCGCCGTCAATCACGTGGTTGTTCGTCAGGATGATCCCGTTGCCCGAGAGCACGATGCCCGTGCCGGCGGCCTGCTCCTGCTGGTAGCCGAGCGTCGTGTTGATGTCGACGAGCCCGGGGTCGATCTTGGAGGCGATGGCGTTCACGTCGTTCGGGCCGGAGGAGTTCGACGATCCTGAGCTGCCGCTGCCGCTGCCGCTGCCGGTGCCGCTGCCGCTGCCGGTGTTCCCGGAGCTCCCCGAGTTGCCGAAGGGCCCGCCGTTGCCGAAGGGGCTCCCCGAGGAGCCGGATCTCCCGGAGGACCCGGATCCCGATGGCAGGCGCGAGCTGCCCGACGTCGGGTTGAAGGCCTGGGTGCTGCTCCCGTTGTTCGACGTGGCATGTCCGATGCCGAAGCCGGCGCCGAGGACGGCCAGCGCGGCGGCGCCGGCAAGCAGGCCGTTGCGCATCCGGTGGTTGGTGGGGCCGGCCGGCGCGGCGGGCGGCGGGGCCGCCGACCACGTGGGGGCACCAGGGTCGGTGGGCGGGGGACTTCCGAATGACGATGCCGGCGCAGCGCCGAGCATCGGGTTGCCGGCCAGGGCGCCCATGGCGTAGGTGCCCTGAGGAGGCGTCGAGCCGGGGGTCGGCGTGGGATCCTGCGCCAGGCCCATCGGGGGTGTGTCGGGCTGCAGCGGAAGCGGAAGGGGTTGTTCCGACGGCGCCGGAGTCGTGGCCGGCAGCGGGATGGCCGCCTGGCTCGTGGTCTCGGGCACGGCCGTCGAAGCGGTCTCCGGGCTGGGGTCGCTCATGGGCCCCTCGGCCGTCTGGTCGTTCTGGTCCTCGGTCATGTCTGCGGTCCTCCGTCTGAGCTCGGGCGGCCCGGGCTCCACGAAGTCCATTGGACACGGCAGGTCTGTACGCCAGGTCAGAGAAAGTTATGACCTGGATAAATGTTGTCTGTGGGGCCCGGATGCCGATGAAATCCCGGGCCAAACGGGGAGGAAGCCTCGGGACCCCGGTCCCAAGAGACGGTTCCCCTGAAGAGTCAGAACGTGCGCGGCCGGCCCGAGAAGGATGGGCTCAGACCCCAGTGGCAGCGACGGCCGATCACAGAGCTCGGCCCGCCTTCATCCTCCACTGACTCGGTGGAGAGCTCGCGCTGCAGCGCAACCCCGAGGTCACCCGGGCGCGCCGCAATGCCGCGCACCTCCATCCGCCATTCATAGTCCTCGGACGTCCGGGCCCCGTCGGTGCTCACGATGGCAGCGCCAGGGCAGGCCTCGCGGGCACGAGAGAGCAGCTCGAAGCGGGCATCGTGGGTGTCGCGGCTCGTGTGACGGAACGCCACGGCGCCGGTGACGCGGGGCGATTCGATGACGACGACCCATCGGGATCCCTGGCGGCAGAGGTACAGGGTTGCGCCGTCAATGACCTCGCAGTGGTTGGGGACGCTGGATTTGCTTCTCGGCCGCATCACGAGGGGAACGCACCGTCCCGGCAGAGCTTTCTGGGCCAAAAGGCCCATTGTGAGTCCTGCACCGGTGTGTCACCGGCAGGTCCCGCCCTGTCGTCTCCAACTTCCAGCCCCACCGCCACCATGCTGCAGGACCCCGACCCCCGGCGCCAGGGCCGAAGTGTTCTCGTGGTGGCGTCCGGCACTCCTCACGGGGCCTGGCGCAGGGTGACAGTCACGTGACGAACATTCGACCTCAGGGTGACTGTGCCCGTGGCCTGGCTGACGGTCCCCGCGGAGGTACTCGCAATGTTGTGCACGAAGGAGGGCAGCTGGAAGAGAACGGTTCCCGCCGGCACAGCTCCCCGCAGCGTCAGCGAAACCGAGCGCCCCGACGAGGAGATGGTGATCCCGGAGCGGTGGCCCGCCATCGTTGGGAAGTTGGTCACTGCGATCGGCACGCCGCGGTCGAGCCAGCCGGGCGGGAGCCCACGACCCACCAGCAACGACCCATTCGACTGCAGCGCGACGAGGGAGTCGAGGAGCACCTTGTCGGCGCCCGCAATGCCCCACGCGTGTGGGGACGATCCCTGGCCGGTCGGCGGGTGACGACCCACCCAGGGAGAGCCAGGGTCGGGGGCGCTCGAGCTTTCCCACCACGACAGTGGCCCGCTCTGACTGTTTGCGAGCATGAACTCGAAATCCAAGATGCCCTGATCTCGGTAGTGCGCGCTGGCCAGCCCGGCCGCTCCCTGGGCCGCGTTGTAGGCGCTGGAGAAAAAGTCGCCGGGGAACCCGCCCGTCGTGTCCGGCGGGAGCACTCCGCGCAAGCGGCCGAAGCCATAGGCGTAGGTGGCATCGATCATGGTCAGGCCAGGACCGCTGACCGGGGCTCCGAGGAGCGAGGCCTCCCAGGCCCAGTTGCCGATCGGCGAGGTCCAGTTGGCGTCTTCGGGGTTGCTGCAGCGGTTGGCGGTATTCGGCTGCACCAACGAGCAGGGCAGGTAGTCGAGGTGGTCGTGGCTGATGGTCGCGGCGAGCACCGCGGTGGTCGCCGCCAGGAGGCTGGCGTACTGCGTCGACGCCCACGACGCCTCGGCCGTGTCGCCGAGGGCGGACGCGATGTCACGGTAGGCCGCCAGGCCGAGCAGGGCCTGGAAGTCGTCGGTGGTCCAGTAGCCCTGCGTGTCGATGTCGTTGGTCGCCTCCATCGTCCCCATCGGCCCGGTACGGTCTGCGGCAATGGTGTGCGCGGCGTCCTCGATGCTGATCCCCGCCGCGTCGCCGCCTCCGGTGGAGAAGTTCTGCTCGACGAAGGCCTTGTCGCCGGTCTTGAGGAGATACACGGCCCAGGGCACGGAGTAGGTCCAGAGCCCGTCCACGTACTGACCGGACGCTCCGACGACGGCGCCGGCCTCGGTGAGGAGCGCGTGGGCGTCGGTGTACGAGCCCTGGGTGAAGAGGTTGGTCAGGATACCCACCACGTCATGGCTGAACTCGCTCTCATAGCCATTGACCCCGGTATCGAGGTCGTTGCCGCTGCGCGTGATCTGCGTCGTGATGAAGCCGCTCTTGTAGGCATCGACGAGCGAGCGGTCGGGCACACTGATCTGGGCGATGGCGCCCAGCTGCGCATTCCAGAAGGCGCGCATGTGTGCCTCGTGGCGGCTGAAGCTCCCCGCGGCACGCAGGGCGTCCGCGCTCGGCCACGCGTCCGGGCTGGCGAAGCGGTCGGAGGCGACGACGTAGTCGTGGTCGACGGTGTGGTGCGGAGGGACGGCGCCGGGATTGGTGTCGAGCGGGACGAGGCCGGCCGAGGCCAGCGGGTCTGCAGTGACCGTGCGCCCCGTGGTGTTGACGACACGGACGCGGCTGTAGATCGCGACGAACGGGTCACCGTGCACAACGACCCGGTCAGCGAACTCGGTGATGGAAACCGTGACGCCGCTCATGAGGGTGAACGTCGTCACCTGGGCCGGGAGGTAGCCGTCGGCGTCGCCCCAGCGGGTCCGCTGCCCGTCGTAGATCCCGAAGCCGTAGTCCTGAAAGAGCCCGTCGGGGCCCTCCTGGACCACGAACGTGCCGCCGAGGCAGGTGATGACGCTGTTGTGGTCGCCGAGCCATCCGATGGCCGAGGCCGTCCCGTCGGCGCCGGTGAAGGCGTCCGTCTCGACATTGAAACTGCAGCGATAGGCCGGCCGGGGTCCGGGACCCGCGACGGCTGTCGGGGCAGAGGCTCCCGAGGTCGCCGGGCTCATGCCGGCACAGAGGGTGGCGCCGAGGAGGGCACCGAATGCGAGGAGGGCGCACACGCCATGCGGGAGCCGCCGGCATCTGGTGGTCGGCGGGTCCTGAGTCACGGCGGCGGCCCGGGTCCTCAGGGCCGGAAGACCACCTTGATGGCGTGCGACGTGTTCCGGTCGATTGCAGTCTCGATGGCCTCGCGGTAGTCCTCGAGCCCGAATTCGTGCGTGACGACGACTGCATCTGGCAGGAGGCCTGCCGCAAGGACGTCGAGCGCCCGGTCCACCGAGTGCCGATCGGGGGCCCCCGCCAGCCCGGGCGTCGAGTGCGCATCCACGGTGTGGTCGATGGAGCCGATCAGCGCGGCCTCCTTGTACCAGATCGGCGTGAGGTCGACCTCGCTGATGCCGGCCGCGCCGAGCAGGAGCACGCTGCCGCGGTGCGCGACGGCGCGCAGCGCCTCGGTCACCGACCCGGGTGACCCCACCGCCTCAATGACGTAGGGGAAGCCACCCATCAACATCTGGTGACGCTTGCGACCCACGACTCGGGAGCCACTCAGGGCCGCCAGCTCCTCCCAGTGCCCGTGGTCTGGGTCGCTGAGCACGACGTGGTCTGCGCCGCACGCCTTCGCCGCGTCCGCCTGGTGCGGGTGACGGGCCAGCACGGTGACCGCACAGTTCGGGAACAGCCCGCGCAACGCGGCGAGGGACGCCAACCCGATGATCCCCGCCCCCACGATCAAGACGGGCTCGCCGTCGACCGGCATGGCGCGGAGCAGGCCATGGCAGGCGATGGAGACGGGCTCGTAGAGGCTGGCAGCGCGGTCCGTAATGGCCTCCGGCATCGGATGGAGCATGGAGTCGTGTGCGAGCACGCTGTCCGCCCATCCCCCGCCCAGATCCTGGGTGTACCCCAGCGACCGTCCCGAGCTGACGATGCGGCTGTCCAGGTTCAGGCACGAGGAGGTCCAGCCGCGGGCGCAGTTGGCACACGGCGGATCGATCCCCCGGGGCAGGCACGGGATGCACGGGTCGATGACGACCCTCGTCCCGACGGCCACCGAGCAGTTGGACCCCGTCTCGACGACCCGCCCTGCCGTCTCGTGACCGAGGACGAACGGGAAGGTCCCGATGGATGCCAGGGTGGGTGACGGCCCGGTGTTGTGCGCGAACAGATGGAGATCGCTGCCGCAGATCCCGCCGGTCGCGACGGCAACGCGGGCCCATGACGGTCCCGGGAGTCCGGGCTCGGGAAGGTCGGCCAGCGAAACCGGAAACTCGGGGTCAGCCATGTCGAACACCACCGCGCGCATGGCAGAGCGTAGGCGCGACACGGCCCGGCCTACCGGGAGAAGCTGGCATAAGGTGCCTTGTGATGCGGGTTTCTGACGCCACCCTCGCCGAGCTGCATGAGCACGGGTTCTCACTCGTGGAGGGGTTCCTCGGCGACGCCGAGCTGGCCGCGGCCCGAGAAGCGCTCTGGCTGCACTTCCCCCGTCCGCAGGACTACTTCGCCGATCCGGCTGCCTTCGGCCGTTTCGGGGCGAGTCGAGTTCGCCGGGGTGGAGGAGTTCCCGTACCGCTCGTGGGACCTCAACCGGCTCGCGGTGCATCCCGACCTGGTGGATGCGGCCGAGCGCTACCTGCAAACGACCGACCTGCATCTCTACAAAGTGGAGCTCTGGGCCAAGTACGCCGGCGCCGTCAACTACGACCAACCGTTGCACCGGGACTTTGGGAGTCACAGCCTGGTGGTGCCCCGCCCCGAGCCCCGCTACACGCAACTGACGACGTTCATCTACCTGTCCGACGTCACCGAGGAAGACGGGCCCACCCGCATCGTGCCGTACGAGGACGGCAAGGATGTGCCCTACACGCCGCTCTCCATGCCGTTCGGCTCCTTGGCCGACACCGAGGTGGCGTGCACGGGACCGGCGGGGAGCCTCCTGCTCTACCGGACCGACATCTTGCATCGTGGGTCGGACATGACGGGCTCCGGCCGGTCACGGTTCTCGATCCTGAGCGACTTTCAGGTTCGGGGGACGACCTGGGGCGGCAAAATGGCGTGGCCCAAGCAGTCGCCCGAGCGCTGGGCCCGTTTCATCCCGCAATGCGGCGTGCGGGAGCGAGATCTCTTCGGCTTTCCCCGTCCCGGTGACCCCTATTGGTCCGAGGAGACCCTCGCCGGCGTCGCCGGCCGCTATCCCGGCATCGACCTGGCGCCCTATCGAGAAGCGTTGGTGTGATGGACCGTGGCGTTCCCCGGTGACACAGCGGCGGCCAAGGTCATAATGGCGTCCTGGGTTTCATCCGACATGGAGGCATGACATGCCCGCACAGCTGATCCTCGAATTCGAAGGCGTCACCACGAAGGAGTACGACGCGGTCAACGCCGTGCTCGGCATCGACCCGGCGACCGGCGACGGCGACTGGCCCGACGGGCTGCAGGTCCACGCGGCGGGGCTCAACGAGGACGGGCACCTGGTCGTCACCGAAATCTGGGACACGCCCGAGCACCAGGCCCGCTTCATGGAGGGTCGCCTCGGCGCGGCGCTCGTCGAGGGCGGCGTCGAAGGTCCCCCGACCAGCGTGACGTGGATCGAGCTGGTCGCGCACCACACCCCCGGGGGCTGAACACCCCCCGCCGCCCGCGCCAGTCCTGGTCCCCGCCCGCCTGACGGCGGGTCCACGCCGAGCACCTCGTTCTCGGTGGTGTCGAGGCTGATGCCACTCGGGTGCCGTCGCGGCAGAGGTGGCATCATTCCCCACCATTCCGATCAGACGAGCAAAGGACGGCGCCCGTGAGTTATCGCGTGATCCAGTGGGCCACCGGCGGCGTGGGGCGTGCCGCCATGGAGGGGGTCTTGGCGCACCCCGAGCTCGAGCTGGCTGGGGCGTGGGTCCATAGCCCGGACAAGGAAGGCGCAGACCTCGGCGCGCTCCTTGGTCGCGAAGACCTGGGCGTGACCGCCACCGGTGAGGTCGACGCACTCCTGGCCACCGAGGCCGACTGCGTCCTCTACAGCCCGATCTTCGCCGATCCGGCCGTGGTGGAGGCCATCTTGGCGTCGGGCAAGAACGTGGTCTCCCCGTTGGGCTGGTTCTATCCGCCGCCGGCGGAGCGACGGAAGTTCGACGCCATCGCCAAGAAGGCCGGGGTGACGCTGCACGGTACCGGCATCAACCCCGGGGGGATCACCGAACGCTTCCCGCTCATGATCTCGGCGCTGTCGGGCTCCGTCACCCACGTCCGGGCGGAGGAGTACTCCGACATCCGCACCTACGGCGCTCCCGACGTGGTGCGTGACTGGATGCTGTTCGGGAAGACACCGGAGGAGGCCCGTGCCAGCGTCATGATCGACGCGCTCGGCGGTGGCTTCCGTCAGTCGATCTTCATGGTCGCCGACGAAATGGGCTTCGACGTGGAGCCGCAGCTGAAGACCACGCACGAGATGGCAGTGGCCACCGCTCCGATCGATTCACCGATCGGTCCCATTCAGCCGGGGACGGTGGCCGCGCAACGGTTCACGTGGGAGGCCACCATCGACGGCGAACCGGTGGTGACCGCCACGGTCAACTGGCTGATGGGGGAGGAGCACCTGAGTCCGGCCTGGACCTTCGGGGACGACGGCGAGCGCTTCGAGGTCGAGATCACGGGCGACCCCAGCTGTCTCACCACCTTCAAGAAGCTGCACCCCAAGACGGTGGAGGCAGGCCTGATCCGCAATCCCGGGGTCGTCGCCACGGCCATGCACTGCGTCAACGCCATCCCGTACGTCTGCCAGGCCGAGCCCGGTCTGCAGACCTATCTGGAAATGCCTTTGGTGGCCGGCCGCGCTGCTCCGGGCTTGCACCGGGACCGGCGGAGATGATCCTCGACCGCTTCTCCGTCGCCGGGCAGGTAGCGATCGTCACGGGCGCGGGGATGGGGATCGGACGGGGGATCGCCCTCGGGTTCGCCGAGGCCGGCGCGGATGTCGCCTTGGCGGCCCGCACCGAGTCCGACCTTCAGGAGGTGGCTGCGCAGGTCCGATCCCGCGGGCACCGGGCGCTTGTCGTACCCACCGACGTCACCGACGCCGCCGCGTGCGAGCACCTGGTGACGGGGACGGTCGAGGAGTTTGGCCGGCTCGACATCTTGGTCAACAACGCCGGCGGCGCCATGCCCCGGGCGGCCATGGAGACGAGCGAGGGCTTCATGGCCCGGACCTTCGCCTTCAACGTCACCGCGCCGCTGACGCTCACCAAGTTGGCGGCACGGCAGATGGTCGACACCGTGGGCGGGGGCGCCGTGGTCAACATCTCGTCCCGGTCGGCCAGCATGACCCAGACGATGTTCGTCGCCTACGGCGCGGCCAAGGCGGCGCTCAATCGCATGACACGCAACATCGCGCCCGAGTTGGCCCCGCGGGTGCGGGTCAACGCCATTGATGTGGGAGGCGTCGCGACGCGCTCGCTCGACATCGTCCTCACCGACGACACGCTGCGCCAGCAGTTCCTGGACGGCACGCCGCTGGGTCGACCGGGCGAGCCGGAGGACATCGCCTGCGCGGTCCTCTATCTCGCCTCCGACGCCTCGTCCTGGGTCACCGGGAAGGTGTTCGAAATCGACGGCGGCACAGAGGCGCCCGCCATGACCGTTCCGGCTCCCGCGCTGACCCCGACGCCGGGGAGCCCCGCCGACTCCTGAGGGCCTCCGTCGCCTGCTTCAGTCCAACAGCTCGCGGATGTCGGCTGCCGTCATCGCTCCGGATTCGAAGCCACCACCGTCCATGATGTTGGTGAACAGGGCGGCCTTCTTTGCCTTGAGGGCCATGACCTTCTCCTCCAGAGTGTCCTTGGCCACCAGCCGGTAGACCATGACCTTGCGGGTCTGGCCAATGCGATGCACGCGATCGACCGCTTGCGCTTCGGTGGCCGGGTTCCACCACGGATCAAGAAGTATGCAGTAATCGGCCTCGGTCAGGTTGAGGCCGAACCCCCCAGCCTTGAGACTGATCAAGAAGACTGGGGCGTTCCCGTTCCGGAACT
The DNA here is from genome assembly GCA_963741995.1 of uncultured Acidimicrobiaceae bacterium. Taxonomy (GTDB): domain Bacteria; phylum Actinomycetota; class Acidimicrobiia; order Acidimicrobiales; family RAAP-2; genus Bog-473. The sequence continues at coordinate 84,491 of CAVUKI010000007.1, read as the reverse complement.
CCGCGATGACCGCCGGTCGATTGCGGGTGCGCCCGTCGAGATAACACTGCGCGATACCCGCAGTGCGGATCCGATCGCGGGCGAGCGTGAGGAACCGGGTGAATTGACTGAACACCAGCACCCGGTGTCCATCGGCAACGATGTCGTCGAGCATCTCCATAAGAACGTCGAGCTTTGTTGACGGCACTCCGCCGTGCGCGTCGTCGACGAGCGACACATCGAGACTGGCCTGCCGGAGCAGAGTGAGGGACCGGAAGATCTCGAACCGGTTCTTCGACATGTCGTCCAAGAGTCCGAGTACCTTTTGCCGCTCCCGCTGCAGATACGTCTGGTACACCTTCTTGTGCTTCTCGTTGAGGTCGAGCTCCAGCACCTGCTCCTGCTTGTCGGGCAGATCGCTGGCCACCTGCTCCTTCGTGCGCCGTAGGAGCAGTGGCTGCATGCGCCGGCGGAGTTGGGCCAACCGCTCATCGTCTCCCCGTTTCTCAATCGGCACCCGGTAGTACTCTCCGAACCGGTCGGGATTGGAAAAGAGGCCGGGCGCGGTGATCGAAAGGAGAGACCAGAGTTCCATCAGGTTGTTCTCCATGGGCGTTCCGCTCATGGCCACCTTGAAGGGCACTGGCAGCGACTTGCACCGGTGGTAGGTCTGGGATTGGCGGTTCTTGGCGAACTGGGCCTCATCGAGGAAGAGACCGGCCCACTTGATTCCGGCATACTCCTCGTACTCCAGCCTGAACAAGCTGTAGGAAGTGATGACCACATCAGCCGGTGCTGTCACTTCCCTCAGCGATCTCCCTCGGCGTCGCCACGTCTCGGTCACGGTCGCCACGTGCAGGCCGGGTGTGAACCGCCGGCATTCGGCCGCCCAGTTGCCCACGACGCTGGTCGGTGCCACCACGAGAAACGGCGCGTCGCTCAGCCCCTGCTCTTTGGTGTGACACATGAGGGCCAAGGCTTGCAATGTCTTGCCGAGTCCCATGTCATCGGCGAGCACGCCACCGAGCCGGTGTTCGAAGAGGAAGGCCAGCCAGTTGAACCCGACGTGCTGATAGGGGCGGAGGCTGGCGTGCAACCCGGCCGGCGCAGCCTGGTCCGGTCTGTCGTCTGGGCCAGCCAGGGCACGGACCGATGTCTCCCATTGAGAGACCTGAGCGGTCGCCACGCCGAGTTGCTGGAGGTCGTCCCAAAGGCTTGCTTGATACCGATTGAGACGGATGCCATCGACCGGGGAATCCTGAAGCGCGCGCGCCTCGGCAATCAGGTCGGCAAGCTCCCGAAGCTCGTTGCGATCGAGTGAGAAGTACGTCCCCGACGGAAGGATCAGATGGGTCTGGTGTTCGGCCAGGGCGAGAAATAAGTCGGTAAACGGCACCGCTTCCCCGCCCACCGTCACCGAAACCGTCAGGTCGAACCAGTCGTTGTCGGCGGATTCCGATCCGCTCAGATTGACCACCGGGGCGGCCACGGCCTCTCGATAGTCGGGCATGACACCGGTCCACTCGACCTGGACGCCGTCTATCGCTTCAAGTTCCGGAAGGAGTTCGACCACGAACCGGACTGCCGCCATGCCCTCGAGCTGGCCCCGGGGAGCCAGTCGCCCATTGATCTGTAATCGTTCGAACAACGCTGGCACCGAACGAACGACCGACGTGACCGTCTGGATCAGCGCGTCCTGGGCCATTTGTTGAGGGCCCCGGCTCCGAGCAGCCCACAGGACTTCCCGCCAGTCATCCTCCCCGGCGCCCTTCGCCCACGTCAGTTCGAGTCGGTGACCGTCGCCCGCCGCAATGGAAAGGAAAAGCACCGGCGTCCGGATTTTGGGTAGCTCTACGGACCCGTCGCTGGACGCCACCTCCACCTTCCGACGCAGCCTCGGCACCAGCATGCGCAGGAACCGATCCTGGTCGTGATCCGGTACGTCAACCCGCGCCACCCTGAGAAACCCGCGCAGATTGTCGTCAACCGGCGTGGCGAGCGCAGAGAGTCCGAGTCCGAAGACTTCCGAACGACCGACTGAACTATGGGTTCCGCTCCACCAGGCAATTCCATGCGCCGGACTGCCAATGAGCATGGAGGTTTCGAGAGGGAGGCGCTGGTGTGCAATCCCGATGCGGGGTTCGACCCGAAGGCCCGTCTCCGTCCGGGTGACGTCGACCGTGACATCAGCGGCCGACGGGAGCAGCGTCACCGGTCGCGCGCTGCGCCCAGCCTCGAGAAGCGGAAGATCCAGCGTCCCGGCCTCCCCAAGGAGGTCCCACAATCTCCGGCTGTTGATGGTCTCCAGCCGCACGACGTCGTCTGAGTAGTTGTACGTATTCCGGCTATTGGTGAGGCGACTGAGGGCCAGAAATTCCTTGACCAACAGCAGCCGGTCGGCGGCGCGGGGGGATCTCGCAATCCCGTAGCTGAAGTAGTCGAGGGCCGACCATGAGATCCCTCGTCGCACCCAACTCCCGTTCGGTCCCCGCGCGACGGGCCGCACCCGGATGCCCGGTCCGCCCGAACCTGACCCTCTCGGTTCGAGGATGAGCTCGAATTGAAGCCCGATCTCGCTGGCACCCAGGTCGGTGGTTTCCGCTTCGTCGGAATCGAGCAGTGCCTCCAGGGGGAGCTCCCAATCGGTGGAATCCGGGTTCGGTCGACCCTTCGTGTGGCGCTGGTCGTCGGTGGGCAAGGCATCGGGGGTCGCTCGAAAGAGCGCCCCGGTTCCCTTCACGAGGGTGAGGGTGGGAGACTCAGCCGAGCGCACCGCGCCCTCCGGGGCCAGCAGGAGGGCGACGCCGTGCTTGCAATTCATCCCAACCGGGCACGTACAGGTGCATCGAAAGGTCGTCAGTCGATCCGTTCGGGACCGGGAGATCGTGACGGCCGCCACATACGGCTTTTTGGCACTGCCTTGCACCTCGCCGACCACATGGGTGCCTCCCGGGCTCCACGTACGCCGGTGGACGGCTCCGGCGGTGGCGTAGCTACGACCACGGGCAAGCGTCGCCGGTCCCACCAGGCGCGCCAAAACCTCTTCGTCGGAAGAGTTGATCACGGTGCTCTGTTTTCGACGTTCATGGCGATCGCATAACTGCAGGTGCTCGGCTCGAGGTGGCTCTACCCGCTGGCAGCGGTCGGGTCGCACTGGCACATGGATGTGATCGCGGGCATGGAGCACTCAGCCTAAGAGCTGATGGTCCAGGTCCCGCGAGGCTGAGGGCCAGCGCAGCCTCGAGCGCCTCGGCGATCGGCCGGGGTGGCGGGATTCGGACCAAAGCACGAATGCAAAACCTACGTCCCCGCCGTGTGTGTGCTCTTGTGTCTTTCCCGTGTCGCGGGGGATCTGATCGAGCCGCAGAGTGAAAGTCGCCTGACGGGCCAAAAGAAGTTTCAGTCAGGCGAGGCCCCGGGCCTCCTCGACCCGATGTTTCCAGACGATGGCCAAACCAAGGGCTGCGACACAACCGGCCAAGACCAGCCAATGGGTGAGTGCCAAGGTGTGGCCGTCGACCGAGGCTATGGCCAGCGAGACCTGGTGGTAGCTCGGCATCAGGTGGGCAACGAACTGGAGCGAGCCAGGCATTTGGTCGACCGGAGTGAAGAGCCCACCGAAGTATCCGAGGACGAACATCAGCCCGGTGACGACGGGGAACGCGGCCTCGGTCGTCACCAGGAAGCCAATGAAGACTCCGAGGACGGCAAACGGGAGGGAGGTGGCCCAAAGCAAGGCGGTCAGCTCCATCCATGTCGTGGCAGTCAATCGGACGTCGCCGAAGCCGGCACCGACCGCCTCCACCAAGACGATCACCGGGAGCACCACGAGCATGCTGGCGACAATCTTGGTACCGACATACGACCAGGCGGGAATCGGGGTGATGCGAAGCTGGCGGGCCCATCCTGATGCTCGTTCCATCGAAAGTCGGGTACCGGCTGCGTTGAGAGCGGCCACCAGCGCGCCGAAAGAGCACATCGAGACCATGAGGTAGGTGCGCCAAGGAACGGTGCCGTCGACCACTTTGCCCGCCGTATGGTCGCCAAGGAAGAGCATGTAGAAGATCACCGGGAAGCCGACGGTGATGGCGAGAAACTTCCAGCTCCGCAGCAGCCGCCCCACTTCGAATCGGCCGAAAGCCAGAAGTGGGCGCAAGCGGCTGTGCCAGCTGTCGTGGAAGACGGGGTCCTCTGAGCTGCGCCCGTTCTGAAGATCCGGCAGGTCTGGGGGGGCGATCGAAAGATCGGTCACGACTCGTCTCGAACCAGAGTGAGCGCGGATTGGGCGACGGCGGGAATGGGAGGGAGGGCCGCCCCGACAGCTCTGCACCCGGTCAATGTCACGAAGGCCTGCTCCAGCCCGGCCCCCGTCACCTCGAGGTCACGGAACGGGACGCCACGACCAACCAGATCGCGGAGAGTGGCGTCAGCATCCAGGGAGTCGATCGAGACGCCGGTGCCGCGGATCTCGACCTCCGTGACGCCTTCGAGGTCGGAGAAATCTGCACGGTCTGGTCGGTCGGAGATGAATCGGAGCCGCCGGGTGGCCACAGCCGCTTTCAGGGTGGCGCCGGGTCCGTCTGCCACGATCTTGCCGTGGTTGAGTACGACGACGCGGTCGGCAATCTCATCGGCCTCCGCCAGATGGTGGGTGGCGAAGAGCACGGTGCGACCCTCGTCCCCGAACGCACGCATCATGCGCCAGAATCCCTGGCGGGACTCCACGTCCATTGCGGAGGTCGGCTCGTCGAGGAATACGACCTCGGGATCGCCTGCGATCGCGATGGCGAAGCGGACCCGCTGGGCCTGGCCGCCCGAAAGGCGGTCGGTCCTCCGGCGTAGGAGCGGACCGATGTTCGCTCGTTCGACGATCTGGTCACGTGGTGCTGGCCGGCGGTACAGACGCCGGACGAGGTCGAGCGCCTCGCTGACGCGGACGCCGGGGGGGAGGCCAATGCCCGAGCCAGCCTGGAGCATGGCACCCACTCGCCCGGCCGCCACCGACTGGCGTGGATCGCTCCCGAGAACCTCGACGCGGCCTTCCTGCGGTCGGACGAGACCGAGCAGCGCCGAGATGGTGGTCGATTTGCCGGCCCCGTTCGGTCCGAGCAGCGCAAGCACCTCGCCCCGGGGCACGTCCAAATCCAGCCGGTCGAGCGCAACGTGAGATCCATAGCGGTGGGTGACGCTTTGGAAGGACAGCGCCACTGGGCGTTGCCGCGACTGGGCGACTGCGCCAGGCGGTGCTGTGACAAGGGGGGGCAAGGGCGTTCTCCGGCGGCTCAGGCCGCGCTCGCGTAGTGGTAGGGGTAGCGTACCGTCGCCACGGCCGTGGCGACGGTCGGCGGCCAAGGATTGATAAAGAATTACAACTCCTTCGGAATCGTACGGCCCCCCGGGTTGCCCAGAACTCACGCGTGGGCGGACTCAGGGTGGCCTGGTCTGCCTCGGCAGCTAGTTGGCGCCGACCACCTTGAAGTCCTGGTTGACGAAGACGTGGTGCGGCCAGTTGACACCGATGGTGTGGACCTCGTACTCGCCGTTGCTCAGCTTCACGACGCGGTCGACGATTCCTCCCGGATAGGCCGTAAGCGCAGCTTCGGTCGCCTTATTGGCTGTCGTTCCGCTCACGATCGTCCCCGATCCCTGACTGTAACTGGCGGGGATCTGACCCGCCTGCTTTGAAGTTTCGACTGCTCCTCTCTGGAAGGGGACCACCGTTGCTGCCGTGGACGGCCCAGATCCACGACTACTCGTTTGCACGAGCACCTGCGACGCCTTGATGGTCGTTGAGCTCACGGTTCCCAGTACGAGGACGTCTTCGCCCTTGGCAATGGTGTTTTTCGAGGTCGAATTCGTCCCCTTCTCGTATTTCGTCGAAGACTCCTCCTCTACTGTCACCTCCTGACCCGCCGACGTCGTCAGGGTGAAGCTCGACTTGGCCACGTTCCCGACCGTGCCCGAGGATCCGCCCGCGGCCGGTCCAGATCGTGCGTTGGAACCCTGGCCACCGAATCCAATATGTCCAGCAGAGCTGGGGGCGGCCACGGTCTGCGCGGCCCCTGCTGAGGACGACGCGCCGACGCCGACGATGAGTCCAGTTACCGAACCCACCAATGCAGCGGCCGCGATCAGTCCCCGCCTCACATGCGACAGGTGTCGTCGCACCCTCGGGCGGCGTCCCTGTCCAGCCATGGTCGCGGAGATCGGCCAACCGGCTGCAGAGGCTGGTGGGACAAGCGATGCAGAAGCTGTGCCATCGAGACCTTCGGGAGCTGTTGGCCCCGACGTGTTGGCCAATTCTGGATCACTGGGAGGGGTCTCCCGGGGGCTGGTTGGTTCGTCATCACTCATGACCGTGCTCCTCAAACTCAGGTAACCAGAGTGCCAACCGCTCGTGTGAAGCCGCTGTAGACCGGCTGCGTGACGGCTACGAAAGATCGTTTCTCAGCAGGAGCAAGGCTCCACCCGAGAGCCCGCCCCCCGACGTACTGGTCGACTGGACCTCCTGAAGAACGACCTCCCGGTAGGGACAGCATCAGTATCGAGGGGTTCTCCGAGGCAGGAGGTCCTTCGCCCTACGTCCCTGCGGCCGGGCCTTGTGGTCGCCAGAGAATCCGACAAGGGCGTCCGCCATCGATCCTCGCTGCCCGCTCGGGGTGCACTTGGGGGTCCGGCGGCTGCATGCGCCAGTTCGCCTGCTGCCGGTCGGTGCGAAGGGGGCGGTCGGTGGCGGGGGACTACGGATTTCACCCGACGACGTCAGTCAGGCGGGGACCTCCGCCATTCCCGCCAACATCCCTTCGAGGGCAGCTTGGTCCGGAGCATCGAAACGGTCGGCGGCGGGCACCATCGCCAGCGAGTCGACGATGAAGTCGAACATGGCGCCGGGGGCGGGCGGGAGGTGGCTGCTGCACACCATGGTCGGCTCGATTGCACGCAGCCGTTCGAGAGCACCGCCGAAGGTGTCGCGGTCGACGTCATGCACCCACGCTGAGTCGATCGTCGCCCAGCGGATCTGCCCCGACCGGAGATCGTCGGTGTCGAGGTCGGCGGCGTCGTGGGGGACCTCGGGGAGCAGCGCCCCGAAGCAGTCAGAGCTGAACAAGATCCCGGTGCGATCGTCGACGAAGCCGGTGGTGATCGGGTTGTCGTAGAGGGGCGGCTTCACCGCTGTGAGTCGGTGGTCGCCGACGGTCACCGTCTGGCCCGGGTTGACGAGGTGCACGCGGTCCATGGGCAGGGGCGTCGAGGACAACCCCATGATGCCGACGCCCAGGAACGACGTGATGACCCGCAGGTTCGGACTGGCCTCGAGCAGGGTGGCCAGGGAACCGATGTGATCGAAGTCGGTGTGGGTGAGCCAGATCCAGCGCAGATCGGCGGGGTCGATCACGGACGCCAGTTCGGTCATGAACTCGCGGGCGCCGGCCACAGTGCCGGTGTCGACGAGGATGGGCTCGGTGCCGTGCAGCACGAACGCGTTGATGGCGAGCGAGCCGAGCGCGGGGATGTCGGCGGTCGTCGTGATGACGTCGACGCCGGGGGTAGCAGTGAAAGAGGTCGTCACGACCGTGTCTCCTTGTCGAACTCGTGCTGCACGGGCGTGTTGCGATGGGCAACCTCAGAGGTGGTCTTGAGGCGCTCGAGGGTGGTGCGCATGCCCTCGAGCAGCTCCTTGTGGCGGTTGAGCGGGACGTCGAGGATCCGCGCCCATGTAGGGATCCAGCGCACCTCGTAGGATTCGGTGACCCGAGTGCGGCCGTCGCCAACCGACTCGAACCGGTAGCGCCACGCAGTCGACGGCCGTCCACCCTCGTCGGTGATGAAGGTGAACTCACGTCCCGGATCGGCCGCCAGCACCGTCCCGTGACGCGAGTAGCGGATGCGCCGGCCCGGGCCCACCGCGTTGTGACCGACGAACGTGGTGCCGACCATGGGCACACTGACCTCACCCTCCCATTCGACGCGCTCGCACTCGGGGCTCCACTCTCCGATGCGCGGGAGGTCGGAGACCAACCCGTAAAGCGTCTCGGCGTCAGCCTCGATATCGAGCTCGACGCTGTCCTCGGTCAACCACCAACGCTGATTCTTCGGTGCCATCAGCTTCCTTTCGTTCGCTCCAATGACGGTAAAGCTAAAACCCTTAGCTATCGCTGTCAAGAGGATCTTCTGCTAAGGTTGTCGCAATGACGTCAACGGACGAGGTAATCGGCCCACCACCTGGAGACCGGCGGGCCCGCCGGCGCCAGGAAACCATTGACGAAATCCTCGCCATCGCCGACGACGTGATGTCCGAGGAGGGTGTGAACGGCCTCAGCCTCTCCGAGATCGCCCGCCGGCTGGGCGTGAAGCCGCCCTCGATCTACAAGTACTTCGGCTCGCTCATGTCCATCTACGACGCCCTCTTCGAGCGGGGACAACGCGACCACTTCGAGGCCCTTCGCACCGCGATGGCGCCGGCCGAGCCGGGTCTCGACGCTCTTGCCGCGGGCCTCGAGGCCAGCGGTCGCTGGGCGCTCGCCCACCCGGCGACAGCTCAACTGCTGTTCTGGCGCCCCGTCCCCAGCTTCGAGCCCACGCCCGAGGCCATGGAACCGAGCGTCGAGATGGTGCGGATCCAACGCCACGCACTGACCGACGCGGTGGCAGCCGGACAACTCGGACGCGGCGCCGACTCCGACGAGGCGCTCTGGGTGACATCGGTCCTCGTCAGTGGCGTCATCGGTCAGGCGTTGGCCAACGAGCCAGGCCTCTCGTGGGGACAGGGCCGCTTCAGCCCCTTGCTCCCCAAGCTGCTCGGTACGCTCGCCGCCCTTTACCCGCCGAAGCCCGCCCGGCGGCGTCCTTCCTGAGTTGCAGGCGTCCGTCAGGCGCGATCAGGACGACGGGGCCTCGGTCACCAGCCCGCAGCAGCAACGATCGGAGCGTTCAGAGGGGAGGCGGCCATGCCGCCGTCGTTGGGTGCGTCCCCATAGGAGTCGACGGCACCGCTTGCCGACGCCAACCAGTAGCCCCCACCATCAGCGGTGGCAGAGATCGCCGCCGCCGGATTGATGCCTCCAAGGCCGCTCGCACCGCCGAGGTATTCGGCGTCGCCGTAGTTGTAAACGGTTCCATCAGCCAGGAGGATCCAATAGCCCCCTCCGTCCGGCGTCCGAACGGCTGAGGTGACGGGAGAGCCTTGGATGCCAGGCGCACCGAGATAGGGAGCGTCGCCAAACGAGTAGACGTTGCCGTTGTTCGTGGCGATCCAGTAGCCGCGACCGGAGGCATCCGGTATCACCGCCACCGCTGATCCTTGGCATCCGCCGATACCCGGGCACGACCCCGCGAAGTGCGCATCGCCGAAGGCGAAGACACCGCCGTCAGAGCTGACCATGAAGTAGCCGCCCCCATCGGCCGACGGGACCATTCCGACGATCGGCGCGCTGAGCTTGGGAGCGGATCCGACACTTCCGGCGGGACCGAACCCCAACCCTGGGACGGAGCCGTAGAAGCCGGCATCACCGAAGGCGAAGACGCCTCCGTCGGAAGCCTCCAGCCAATAGCCCTGCCGGTCCGATGTGGAGGTAATCCCGACAACCGGGCGTTGTAACTTCAGAGAGCCGGCTGAGCCGTGGAACTGGGCCGAGCCGAAGGAGAAGATCCCGCCGTCGGCTCCAACGAGCCAGTAGCCGTGATCGGTCTGACTGGTGATGACCAGGGAGCGGGCGGCCGACATGGAACTCTGATAATTCCCGTCGCCGGGATAGCTGGCGGTCAGCGAATGTGAGCCGAGGGAGAGCTCGGCGTCGTTCAGCGAGCAGCTTCCGGTGGCCGTATTGGGACCACTCCCCGCGAGGGTGATCGTGCAGGCCGTGTTGCCATCATTTTGCACGTCGATCGATCCGGTGGGTGATCCTGAAGTCCCTGACGTGACAGTCGCCGAAATGTGAACCGCGCTCTCATTGCCGAATGCTGCCGCGGACGACGACAGCGACAAGGTCGTCGAGCTCGTGGCTGGAAAGATGGAAAGAGGGACCGTCTCGGATGCGGCAGTGAAATTGGGGTCACCCGGGTAACTCGCCGTCACTTCATACGGCGTGGTGGAGGCGGGGAGCGCCGTGGCCGAGTCGATGAAGCAGGGATTCCCGCCCCCGTTGCCTGCCGAACAGGAGTCGGGGGCGACGAGGTTTACCCCGTTCGCCGTGACGCTGAAGAATCCGGTGGGGTTCCCACCATTGCCCCCTCCCACGCCGGTAATGAAGAAGTTGCCGGTTTCCGCACCATAGAAGGCGTATCCCGGTACGGGGAAGAGCTGCATCTGGCTGGGGACTTGCACGACGGAGAAATCTTGAGCAAGAGAAGACGAGCCGGCGAAGTTGTTGTCACCGCCATACGTTGCGGTCAGCGTATAGAGACCAGCGCTCATCTGCGCGTTGTTGATGTAACAGTTTCCGCCGGATTGACCGGATCCGCTTCCGCCGAGGTATCCCGTGCACAGATAGGTATCCGGACCCGGGACGCCGTCATACAAATTGACACTGCCCGAGGGGGAGTTGTTGGACACGTTTGGTGCGGACACGGTGAAATCGAGGGAATTCTGCCCTTCGTTGCCATACATGACGGAGGATCCGGGGGAGGGAGAGGTGATGACGGTAACGGTCGGTGCCGGATTGACCGTTTGGCTCAGGGAGCCAAATCCTTGGTCGTAAACGAAGTCACCGGGGAACGAAGCGGTGATGTTGTGAGATCCGACCGACATGTTGGAGGCAGACTCGTCGCAAGTGGCGACGTACGTTCCGGCCGTGGCGGTACCCGCCAGCGGTTGAGAGCTACATCCGGAGATGTCGCCTCCGTTGTCTTGGAATTCAATGGTGTCGGGGGGGTCGAGATTGCCCGAATCCGACGTTGTCAGCGTGGCCGTGTAGGTGACGTCCTGATCGAACGTCGAGGGATTGGCCGTCGACGACACGACGATCGTGACCGGAGGCCCACCAGGCATCGCAGAGGCCGATGTCGACCATCCCAATGTGACCAACGACACAGCCACCGCGGTTGTCAGGCCAACCCAACTTCGGAAGAGCCTGCTTCGAGGGGTCACTGACCCGTCTCGATCCTCATAACGCAAGGCATCGACAATTTCTGGGACTGTCTTGAGAAGTGTCTAGGAATCTGGACACCGGGCCAGCGTGACGCCAGCGGGTTCGATTCTTCGTCCCCTACTCTAAATCCGCTGGTTGATGGGCAGAATGACACGCGGCGGAAGGCCAAAACCGGCTGAGACGAACGGCAACCGGAGAGCCGGCCGTACGAGGCACAAGGCCGGCTACGTCATGGTGCGGGCGCCAGGTCATCCCCGTGCCACGAGCCGTCCGTATCTCTTCGAGCAGGTTCTTGTGGCAGAAGATGCTCGGACAGCACTTGCGCGATTGTGAAACCGCTCATCATCGAAAACGGCGTCATTGACCAGTGAGCGGATGACCCTGTGACAGTCATCGCTGGGCCCTGCCGACCCGGTCCCCGGCGGTTCGGGCACACATACCAATTGCGCATTCAACTTGAACGGCGTACGGCATACAGAAATCCTGCCGGCGCCAAGTGTCCGTTGCCTTGCTGCGGCTGGTTGCGTACTCAATCACCTCTCTCGCCAGGCTCGAATGTTGGGATCGTTGTCAATGGCGTGCGCGTATTGGCCGGAAGGTGCCGCGTGTGCGTTACCCGGCCAGGCCGGCGAGCCGTCCGCACGCGACGGTCCCGAGCGATCTCGCTCGCTTCGGCACCGGTCCACTCGGACCCCCAACCCTGACCGGAAGTACCGGGCGCTGTGTGGCGGCCCATGCCATAGTGGCCGGGCACGGGTAATTTTTCCGTGCGATAGACGGAGGTGGACATGGAGACCGACTACCTCGTGATCGGTGCGGGCGCACTCGGGATGGGATTCGTCGACACCTTGATTGAACATTCCGATGTCGAGATCGTCATCATCGATCGGCGGCACGGCCCCGGCGGCCACTGGCTGGATTCGTACCCCTTCGTCCAACTTCACCAGCCATCCATGAACTATGGGGTGAGCTCCACCCCTCTGGGTCAGAATCGTGTCGAACTCGATGGGCGAGACGCAGGATTCTTCGAGCGAGCAAGTGGACCAGAAATCTGCGGGTACTACGACGAGATCATGCGTCATCGATTCTTGGCGTCCGGTCGGGTGCGGTTCTTCCCGATGTGCGATTACCTCGGAGATCGGCGATTTCGGTCCCTCCTGACAGGCGCCGAGACGGAAGTATCAGTCCGAAACAGCGTCGTTGATGCCACCTATATGGCCTCTCGCGTCCCGGCGACCAATGCCCCACCCTTCGAGGTGGCCGACGGGGCGACGTGCGTCCCGATCGGCGCACTCCCGAGGGTCGTGACGCCACCCGATGGTTATGTGATCATCGGCGCCGGCAAGACGGCCATGGACGCCGTGTGCTGGTTGATCGACAACGGGACGCCGACGGACAACATCCGTTGGATCCGACCCCGGGATCCATGGATGTTGAACCGTGCTTTCTTCCAGCCCGGCGCGGGTCTCCTGACGACGTTCGCTGGAATCGTCCTGGAGTTGGAGGCGGTGGCCGAGTGCACATCGATCGAGCACGTGTTCGATCGGCTCGCGGAGCTGCAGGTGATGTTGCGTCTCGATCCCTCGATCCAGCCCTCCATGATCAAGGGAGCCACGGTGAGTCTCGGCGAGCTCGATCGCTTGCGAAGTATCGACAAGGTGATCCGTCTTGGACACGTCACTCGGATCGATTCGGAGAGCATCACTCTTGAAGGGGGTTCGGCCCCGACCAGCGCCGACCAACTGCACGTGCACTGCGCCTCGGCGGGACTGAGCGACAATCCCCCCAGACCGATCTTCACCGATGACACGATCATCCTGCAGCCGATCACTCGAGTCAGCCTCAGCCTTTCAGCGGGACTCATCGGTCTCGTCGAAGCATCGGGACGGTCAACGGACGAGAAGAACCGGCTTTGCCCGCCGAACATGTGGTTCGATACGCCCTTCGATTGGATACGGCATCTGTTGACCGGGATGAGGACCGAGCTGGAGTGGCGCGAAGCTCCTGATGTGGTGGCGTGGGTCGAATCGTCCCGCCTCAATCTCATGAAGGGCCTCGATCAGAGCCCCGAGAAGCTGGCTGTGGCGGACCTGCAAAGCAGATTCCTGACGGCACTGTTCCCGGCCCTGGCAAGATTCGAGACGATGACGGCGAACGCGTCACCCGTCGAGCGCGCGCGGATGTTCGAAAGCGTCGCCGGGTCGCCGGGATGATCGATCGACCGTGGCCATTGGGGCGGAGCCGAGTTCTACCCCGGTCGCGATAGGCCCATCGACCGGTCCGCCCCGCAGCAGGGCTCTCTCGACAAGGCCCGCCCCAGAGCGATCCTGCCTTCCGGACAGGACGTGGGGCCCGCCCACCTGGGCTTCACGGACACGTCCATCTGTTCATGGCCGCCAAATGGGGTACGAGACAGGCTCAGGTGAACTGCCACTCAATGGCCTTCACAGGGAATCGCCCTTGAATTAGCCTTAGCGCATGGCCTTGTTCCTTGATCGACACAAGGCGCCTGGTGCGACAGCTGCCGACATCGCCGCAGCGCACAAACTCGACCTGTCTGTTCAGGAAAGGTACAAGGTCCGTTACGTAACCTATTGGTTCGACGCAGACGAAGGGACCGTGTTTTGTCTCGCAGAGGGGCCTGACCGACAGTCCTTAGAAACGGTGCACCGAGAGGCACACGGTTTGGTTGCGGACAACATCATCGAGGTGGGCAACGGACCCATAAATGCGTTCCTTGGTGAGATTCCCCGACACCCAGCAGGGGAGGCTTATGTCGACTCTGCTGTTCGAGTGATTCTGTTCACTGACCTTTGTGACTCGACGCAGCAGACTCAGGAATTAGGCGACGAGGAGTTCATGCTGCTCATTCGTGAGCACGACGACGTTGTGCGAACCGCATTGAAAGACCAGCATGGACGCGAAGTGAAGCACACGGGCGATGGCATCATGGCGTCCTTTACGTCCGTCTCGGCTGCTGTTGCGTCGGCCATAGAAATTCAGCGTTCGTTGCGCAACCGGAATGAACATGCAGAGCGGCCCATTCGCCTCCGTGTTGGCATCAGCGTCGGGGAGCCAGTTACAGAACGAGGGGACTTGTTCGGGGCGGCGGTTCAACTCTCGGCACGACTGTGTGGAGTGGCATCTCCAGGTGGCATCGCGGTTTCGACAGCCGTACGTGAACTCTGTGTTGGGAAGCTCTTTGACTTCGATTCCATGGGAGCACTCGATCTCAAAGGGTTCGCCGACCCAGTTCCCGTCTTTGAGGTACGTCTCCCAACTGAGTAGGCGAGCGGGCTCGCCACGGCGCAGAGCGGTCATTCTTGGTTGAGGTCTTTGAGCACGTGGCCAGCTTGAGGGAGTCAGTCTCGGGGATGTGCGTAGCCGAATGAATGCCCTGCCGTTCGTGGTCGAGGGTCTCATGACCCCGGACTACGAAGAGATTTACGAAATTTAGGCCTGGAAGCCATCTTGACTAGCGAGTGATCAGGCCCCCGCGTGATTGAGCTGAGGATTCACCAGCACCTTTTCTCCCGTGGACTGCTTGATGCACTGAGAGAACACGCTGGGGTCGAGGATCTGGGCGAGGGAGATCTCGCTCGAGTAGCTGCTGGCGAACGTGGTCGTCAGTCCCGCCGCCACGGTCTGGCGCAGCTGAGCGAACCGCTCGGGTCCGATGCTCTGAAGAAACGGCGTGAGCAGCCACCCGCCCACGTTCCACGCGAAGCCAAACGTCCTGGTCAAGATGGTCGGGCTCGGATCGAGGCCTCCATAGATGTACACCTGCTTGCGAACAGTCGACCCGTACCGTGAGTACTCCGTGGCGGATTGGGAGGCCGCCGCCTCCATGGCGCTGAGGATCTGACTGGCGAGATTCCCGCCACCGGTGGCGTCGAAGGCGAGTGTGGCGGACGTGGCGGCGACGGCATCTCTCAGATCACGCTTGAACGACGACGCACTCGAGTCGCAGACGCGCACGGCACCGATGGAACGCAGGAGTTCCGCTTGCTCGGGCCTGCGCACAATGTTGACGAGCGGCACGTCCTCTTGGTGACAGAGCTTCACCAGCATCTGCCCGAGGTTCGACGCCGCCGCCGTGTGGACGAGACCGCTGTGACCCTCCCGACGCATTGTCTCGATCATTCCGAGAGCGGTGAGCGGATTGACAAACGATGATGCACCCGTCCGGGCCGGCGTACCTTCCGGCAGGACGAGGCACGCCGATGCTTCGCTTGCCCGGTACTGGGTGTACATCCCACCACCGGCCACCGACACGGTCCTCCCCATGAGCGCCTGTGCCTCAGGAGAGTCTCCAGCGGCCACGACGGTGCCCGCTCCCTCGTTGCCGACAGGCAGCGATCGTCCGACCCGAGCCGCCAGGGCCCGGAGTGCGCCATCGGACAGTGGTGTCGTCACCACGGGGCGATGAGGGGTTCCCTCGACGCTTGCTGCACTCATGTCCGCTCCAGCGAACAAAAGGCCCAGGTCAGACGGATTAATCGGCGCGGCCTCGACGCGAATGAGCACCTGGCCCGGCCTGGGGACGGGCACGGGGACGTCGACCAACGAGAGTTCCAACGCTCCCTGCTCGGTGACCAGCGAGCGGAGTTCGAGCGAGGTGGACGGAATCACAGGAGTCATGGGCTCTCATCTTCTCGTTGTGGGGTTTTGATTCAGGGGTAGCTCTGTCAGTGAAGCGAATCATCCTCACCAAGATCTACCAGGTAGTGCCCGAAGCGGAGTTCGAATTCGGGTCCGACCTCACTGGCCCGTCGGCGCAGCTTGGCTCCGCGCTGGTGCAGGGTCGGCCAGGAGAAGGCGGTCAGAAACATGTCCTGTGTCTCCACGAGGTCTTCTGCGGGTGGGAGCGTCCGTCGGTTCACGAGCCGCTTTGCCTCGGCGAGGGCCGGCTTGTCGAACGAGGCGATCCGGCGGGCGAGGGTATCGACGAAGTCGTCCAGTTCGTCGTCGGGAATGGCGCGGTTGATCCAGCCGTAGTGCGCCGCGGTCTCGGCGTCGAAGTCATCGCTGCCGAGGATGATCTCCAAGGCCCGGGCTCGCCCTACAAGCACGCGGGAGTCGTTCCAGGGCGCCACCCCCTGGGAACATCCCCGCGCCGACCTCCGGTTGGCCGAACACCGCTTTCTCCAGGCTGGCGAATCGAAGATCACACGCCAGGGCCACCTCGCTTCCGCCGCCTCTGTTCCGACCCCGGATCTTGGCAATCGTCACGACGGACGTCGATGCCAGGCGCGTGGCCGTGTCGATCCACGTGGGCAGACCCGTCGGACCAGGTGCGACGGGTGTTTCCGCAGCGCGGGAAACGTCGTAGTGATTGATGAAGAAGTCCGGATCACCGCTCTCCAGCACGACAACGCGCAGCGCATCGTCCGTCTCCATCCGGCCGACCAACTCTTGGAGCTCGAGGATTGTGTCCGGGTCTTCCAGGTTGATCGGAGGATTGCTGAAGGTGACTCGCCAGTAGCCCGGAGCCACGTCGGCGACGGTGAACTGGGTCAGTGCGTTTGCCATGAAGGTGCCTCTTTCGGTTCTGGCAGGGCTTTGGTACGAACGTCGAAGGTCAAGTCGAGGAGCTGTTGGTCCGACGTCGACACCTTCAGCTGGATCGCTGTCGACGTCGTTGCTACTTCTGTACGCCTTCCTTCGCTGCGGTGATTTCGGCGATCTGAGCTCGTGCGGCATTGACGAGTTCTGCGTTCGTATTTGCATGGCCTGCGAGCCCCCAGCCACCCTCGATCGCCTCTGTCAGGAGGATCCACGTCCGCTCTGTCAGCGACGGATCGTTCGCCGCCTGGCTGACGAGTTCTGTGAACTGGCTCACCACGGCGAGCTGCTTGTCACGGTCGAGTGCGCCGACATTCGTGAGCACCTGGACGCGCACGTAGTTGTCCTGGCCCTCCACGTTCGAGAGGCTGCCGGCCGGCAACTCGTGGATGAAGGCAGCGGTGTTCAAGCGGAACATCGGGATGTCGGGCACGCCCTCGATGACCATCAGCGTTCGGGCCAGGTCGGCGGCCAGTTGGCCCCCCTGCTCGAAGGTGCCGTCAGTGGCGTAGACGTCGATCATGGGCATGGCAGGAACCTTTCTATGTATGTAAGCAGACATAGTAACGAGACTATGATGGCTTGCATAGCCCCGGCGGACATCCGACGAAGGGCATGATCAGGACCAGGGACATGGCACAGGGCGACGTTCGGACGAAAATGGTGAAAGGGGCCGCCGGGCTCCTGGCCACCAAGGGGGTCGAGGGCACCTCCTTTGCCGAGGTGTTGGCCGCCACTGATGCCCCGAGGGGGTCGATCTACCACCACTTCCCGGGCGGAAAGTCCGAACTTGTCCACGCTGCGCTCGACCTCGTCAGTAGCCGGGCGTTGGCGGTGATGGAGTCAAGGCGGGGCAGCCCGGCTGAGGCGATCGTCGAACAGTTCCTCGATCTTTGGCGTCAGCTCCTGGACCATTCAGAGTTGACGGCGGGCTGTGCCGTCGTCGCCGTCACCGTGGCGGGGTCCGACAATGATCTTCTCGACCACGCCGGAGCGATCTTTCGAGACTGGACGGCCCATCTGGCCGGACTATTGGTTGCCGGGGGACTGGCCGAGGCCTCTGCTCAGCAACTCGCCGTCGTGATCATCGCTGCGACTGAGGGAGCAGTGGCGCTTTGCCGGGCCGAGCGAAGCCGTGAACCATTCGACGTCGTCGACAAGGCGCTCATGCAGTTGGTTCCGTCAGGGTCTTGAATCAGCCACCTGAGACGTACCGGGCGAGTCTGTGACACAAGCGCAACACCGCCCAGCCGAAGGATGACACTGGAGGCAGCAATGCTGTTTGAGTTCGATCCCTCAGCGATTCGAGCGGAACTGAAGACAGAAGGGGATCACTGGGTCGTCGCGCTCGAGATGGGCACTGGGAGTTGGGGCCATGCGGAAACGAGTTGGAGATACGTATCCATCTCTCGTGATGAGATCCGTGACGCCATCGGCGATGACGGCGTCACCCGCAGTGAGGACGTCATTGCGTACCTCGAGATGAGTCTTCGCTGGGCGGGATGGCGCGCCGCACGGCAGGGCAAGAGCGTCTCTCCTCCGGTGCTCGAAATCTGGGATCTCAGTCCAGCATCCGAATACGTGAGGCCTTATCACTTGTTTCATAAGCGCAAGGAATCAGCCGACCCCAAAGATTGAAAGCATTTGGAATTTGACCCGCTTTTATGGACACCTCATTCTGGGGAGGAAGGCTGCCCGGTGCGCAAACAGACCACCTGTTCACGTCGCCGTGACGAGACGGAACTCGGCGTCCTTCGCCGTCCGCGTGTTTACCTTGTCGCACCTCTGCTCTCCGAAGGCTCTGGATCTCTCAGGATGTGATCGCGGGAACCTGGCGAAGTACTGCGCCATCTTGGAGGTTTCCGGACTTCGGCATCGCAGGGAATCATGTGACACCCTCGGTTCAGAGTTGCCCAATGCCATGTCGTCGATGCCAGGAGTGTCAGCATGTCTTTCGTCCTTCAAGTGGGCATCTGCGCTGTCCCGCGTGTCGATCGAAATGTCTGCGCTGTGGGCGGTCCAAGCAGCTGAAGTCGGCGACGTGTAGTGAATGCCGAAGCGAGTCTTGGGAATTCAACAGCAATTGGAAGGGCGGCCGATCACGAGAGAAGGCTGGGTACGTGATCGTTCGAGTTCCCGGGCACCCCCCGAGCGGGGAAGCATCCGTATGTGTTCGAACACATTCTCGTCGCTGAAGACATGCTTGGCAGGGACCTGTCCAAGGGCGAAACGGTGCACCATCGCAATGGTGAGCGCGACGACAATCGACCCGAAAATCTCGAACTCTGGGTTCGACCTCAGCCGTCAGGTATCCGCGCGAGCGACGCCGTCGCCTGGGCTCACGAGATCATTGAACGTGACGAGGGTGATGGCGCACCTCCAACGGCCCTCACGATCTCGCGTGAGAACCCTTGGAGGTGGGGGGGTTCGAACCCCCGTCCTCCGGAGCCGCAATAGGCCTTCTCCGAGCGCAGCCGGCATCAGGTTGTCGAGGGTGGCACTTCTGCCGGCGGGCAGTGCCACCCCGTAACCAACGAAAGTTTCCTCAATGGTCAGTTGGTATGAGCCATTGAGTAAGCCCTACTGAATGACGCCCAAGATCCGATCCGTAGGGCGGGGACCGGCTGGACGTCGCTACTTAAGCAGCGATCGCGAGCTGAGGCTCGGCGTTTGTTTTTGGTTCCGGCTCTTTAACGTGGTTCCGGAGACCACGGCTCGCTTCTCCTACCTTGACGACCGAAGTCGAAACCAATCACCCCCATGTCTGGGACTCCACTGATCGACGTGATCAGGCTCACCATTCTACGGGTTCAGGGACCTGCCAGCTGACAGCTTCCAATGGGGCCTACTCGCCGTTCCAGCGGCTCATCTCCTTGGAGGCCCGGGCAGCCTCACGCTCGGCGTCCCGGGCCATGATCACGTTGCGCTTGTCGTAGAGGCGCCGGCCCTTGGCCAGGGCCAGCTCCACTTTCGCCCTGCCGTCCCGGAAGTACAGCTTGGCCGGAATGAGGGTCAGGGACTGCTGCTGGGTCTTGCCCATCAGCTCGTCGATCTGGGACCGGTGGACCAGGAGCTTGCGCTTCCGGTCAGGATCGTGGGCGCCGAAGCCCGTGGCGTACTGCCAGGGCGGGATGTGGAGCTGGAACAGCCAGAGCTCGCCGTCGTCCACCCGGGCGTAGGCCTCGCTGAGCTGGGCTTTGCCCTCTCGCAGGGACTTGACCTCGGAGCCCTGCAGCACGATGCCGGCCTCGAACGTCTCGAGGAATTCGTACTCACGCCGGGCGCGCCGGTTGGTGGCGACGGTGCGGTCGCCGCTGCGGTCCTCGCGGGCGGCCGCCCGCTTGGCGATCTGCTTCTTCGCCCTGGCCATGAGGGGTACGAGGGTACTCTTCGCGGGTGCTTCGCCTGACCCGAGCCGTCTACCTGGAGATGGTCGCCCACTGCCTGGCCGGTCTGCCCGACGAGGCGTGCGGCCTCCTGGTGGGGTCCTACGGAGGGGACGAGGCGACCCACCTCTTCGCCACCGCCAACGCCGCGGCCTCGGCCATGGTCTACGAGATCGACCCCAAGGAGATGCTCCGGGTCGACCGGGCGGCCCGGGACGTCGGCGCCGACATCATGGGCGTCTTCCACTCGCACACCCACACCGACGCCTATCCCTCGCCGACCGATGTTGGTCAGGCGACCGATCCGGGCTGGCACTACGTGCTCGTTTCGCTGCGTGACACTCACCCGGTGGTGCGGAGCTACCTGATCAGCGAGGGCGCCATCACCGAGGAGCCGGTCGAGGTGCCCGGGCTCGAGATTCCCGGGCTGGACGTGGCGGGGTAGGGGCCTGGCCGGGCTCCTTGTAGAATCGTTACCGAATCAGTCAACATTCAGCCGGCCAGCCCGCGGGAAGGGCCGGTGCGTCGTCCGACACTCAGCGAGGAGGCCCTGTGGCCGTCGAAGTCCGCCTACCGACCGTCCTGCGCAACCAAGCGGGGGGATCCTCCGTCGTCGGCGTGGACGGCGCCACCATCGGCGAGGTCCTCTCCAAGCTCGTCGCCGAGTACCCGGGCATGGCGGGCCAGGTCCTCACCGACGAGGGCACCCTGCACAAGTTCGTGAACATCTACGTCAACGACGATGACGTGCGGTACCTGCAGGGCCTCGACACGCCCGTCGCGGACGGCGCCGAGGTGTCCATCCTGCCGGCCGTGGCCGGGGGCTGAGACACTCCGGAGCTCATCCACAATGACGTTGTACCCGTCGGTCCTCGACCTCATCGGCAACACGCCGCTCATCGACATCAGCGCGCTCAGCCCGAACCCGGCGGCGAGCATCTTCATGAAGCTCGAGGGGCAGAACCCCGGCGGGTCGGTGAAGGACCGGGTGGCGCTCTCCCTCGTTGAGGACGCGGAGCGCTCCGGGGTGCTGGTCCCCGGCAAGCCGGACCAGGTCCTGATGGAGCCCACCTCGGGCAACACGGGCATCGGTCTCGCCATGGTGTGCAAGGTGAAGGGCTACACGCTCAAGGCGGTCATGCCGACCGCTGTGTCGGTCGAGCGCCGCCAGCTGCTCGAGGTGTGGGGGGCCGAGATCATCGAGTCGCCCGGGGCCGAGGGATCCAACGGCGCGGTGCGCATGGCCCAGGCGCTGGCCCAGGAGCATCCCGAGTGGGTCTTCCTCTATCAGTACGGCAACCCGGCCAACCCCAAGGCGCACTACGAGGGGACGGGACCGGAGATCCTGCGGGACTGCCCCGGCATCACGCACTTCGTGGCGGGCCTCGGGACGTCGGGGACGCTGCTCGGCGTGGGGCGCGCCCTGCGCGAGAAGCTCGGGGACGCCGTGCAGATCTGGGCCGTCGAGCCGCCGGCGGGCGAGATGGTCGACGGGCTGCGGAACCTCGACGACGGGTACATCCCGCCCATCTTCGAGAACCTCGGGGGCGCCGAGCTGTTGGACCGCAAGACGGTCGTGCGGCCGCTGGAGTCGATCGAGTGGACCCGGCGCCTGACCGAGGTGGGGATCTTTGCCGGGATCTCGACGGGGGCGGCCCTGGCCGGCGCGGTCAAGTGCGCCGCGCTCATTGCCCGAGGGGCAGCCGGCGTCCATTGTGGTGGTCTCGGCCGACGGCGGCTGGAAATACCTCTCCACGGGGGCGTGGACGGATGACCTCGACGAGGTCGCCGAGCGGGCCAAGGAGATCATCTACTTCTGAGGCGCGGCCACACCGTCGGTGCGCCATTGGATTGAGCCGCCGGGGTGAGAATCATCCCTGAGTCGGTCGACCGCGGCCGGCTCGATTTCTACAGTCGAGCGCATGGACCTCTGTCCCCCCGAACGGCACTGATGTCGGCGAAGCACGCACCTGACCTTGCCGTCGTCACGACCGGACTGACCAAGGAGTTCGGAAAAAGACGGGTCGTCGACGATCTCGACCTCGCCATCCCGCGTGGATCCGTCTGCGGATTCGTCGGACCGAACGGCGCCGGCAAGACGACCACCATTCGTATGTTGCTCGGTCTCATCCGACCGACGAGTGGCAGCGGCCAGATCCTGCTCGGCGACCTCCACCATCCCGCGTCGTACCTCGCTGGTGTCGGCGCGCTGATTGAGTCACCAGCCTTCTACCCGCAGTTGAGCGGGCGCGACAATCTCTTGGTCCTGGTCCGACTCGGGCAACTCGACCCGGCGAAAATCCACGAGGTGCTGGAGCGGGTGGGCCTGGCCGACCGGGCTGACGATCGATTCAGCCGGTACTCGCTCGGTATGAAGCAGCGGCTCGGCATTGCCGCCGCCCTTCTCCCCGAGCCGTCCCTCCTGCTGCTCGATGAACCGACCAACGGCTTGGATCCGGCGGGGATCGTCGAGATGAGGAGTCTGATCAGATCGCTGGCTGACGAGGGGATGACGATCTTCGTCTCGAGCCACCTGCTGTCCGAGATCGAGCACATCTGCGATCACGTGGTGATGATCCGGAGCGGCCGGAGCGTCTTCCAGGGTTCCGTCGCCGAGTTGCACGGCATGCGCACGTCCGAGCTCGTGATCCGGACGGAGGAGGCAGGCCAGCTCGGGAACTTGGCGCAGTTGCTCTCCGATCGTGGCCTCACGGTCCAGATCGAGGAGTCCAGCGGGACGGTGGTCGTCTCCGATGCGGCGCCACTGGCCGGTGAGCTCAATCGGGCTGCGTTCGAAGCCGGGATCGTCATCACACATCTGGCCGAGCGTGAACGGAGCCTGGAAGAGGCGTACTTCGCCCTCACGGGCACCCACTCCGGAGACGTCGAGGCCGTCGGATCGCTCGGGGAAATCCAGTGATCGTGGCGTCGTTCCGCAGCGAATGGGTCAAGCTGAAGCGCCCCAACCTCCTCGTGGGGACCTACGTCGGGCTCGCCATCGCGGCCTCGCTCTTTGCCGTGCTCGTCTTCGCCCAGGCCCCGGCGACAGGCGGCGGCGGTCTCCCGAGCTTGGCGCAGCTGGCACAGCCGAACGGCCTGATCCACGGTGTCAATCGGGCCGCGGTGCTGTTGGGGGTCGTGGCCTTCGGCATCGCAGCGGCGCAGATCGCCAGCGAGTACAGCCTGGGCACGTTGCGCCAGCTCCTCGTGCGGCAGCCGAGGCGCACCGTCCTGCTTGCCGGCAAATTCCTGGCCGTGCTCGCGTTCATGCTCGGGGCGGTGATCTTCGCGTCGCTGATCGCGACGGTGGCCGCAATCGTGATGGCCCACGCCCGCCACGTGCCCACCGGGGCCTGGACGTCGAGTGCGGGGATCACCGACCTGACCCGAGCACTGGGTGACCTCCTGTTGGCCACCGCGGGCTTCACCATCTTCGGGCTGGTGGTGGGGCTGCTCTTCCGCTCGTCGGTGACCGCCATCATCGTCGGATTCGCCTACCTGCTCCCCTTCGAGGCCGTCGTGACCCGGATCGTCCCCAACACGGCCACGTGGCTGCCGGGGCAGCTCCTCCAGGACATCGCGACCGGCGGGGCAGAAGTGGCGGGGTTCGCCCATTCATTGATCCTGTCCCTTGTGTACGTCGTCATCGCAGGAGTCGTGGCGACCGTGGTGTTCGTCCGAAAGGACGTCACGGCGTAAGGGAGTTCCGGTGGCGAAGATGTCAGTACCTTCAAGGGCGGGGACCTTTCAGCCGATGACTCCAGCAAAAGGAGCGCGGTCCGGTCAGCGGCACGAGTCGTGCCTCGGCCCCTGCGGTACCAGCATGCGAACACGACCTGACGAGCACAGCACGGCAGAGCACATCGGCGAGGTCCTCGCCCGGAAGCGTGAAGAGGGTTCGGAACGCAAGTCCTTCTCGGTACCCGATAGCGCCCCCAAGCCGCTCGTGGCCTTCGAGGCACCTCCGGTGACCACTGCGCCCCCTTTGACATGGGAGTCGAGCACTACCTGAGCTGCTGATCCGAAGACGGACGCGGCGCTGGACCGGGACCCGGGGGAGACCCGGGGAGATCCGGGGAAGCGGTCCCCCGGCGGCCGAATTCCGTGCCTGGGCTCGCTCTTCGGCACCCCGTTCCGGTGCTCAAGTGAGGACGGGTTCCCGCCGACAATGGAAACACAAGGAGAGCGGGCGGAAGCGGCGACACGAGCCGCTGCCTCGCCCGGCGCTACCACTATGAGAATTCGACGCAAGGAAGAGGGCTCAGCGGAGCCCACCGGCGATACCCTCACGATCGAGCGTGAGGACGGGCCGGGACTGGGGCCGTTCTCGGAGACCGACGCGGTCGACCAGCCGACGGTCGCCTTCGAAGCCCCTCCGGTGAACACGGCGCCCACCCGGGGGCGCTTGGGCCAGGTGCTCGTGTCACGCGGCGTCGTGACCGAGAGCCAGGTTGCCGCCGCGCTCAAGGCCCAGGCCGGCTCGGGCAAACGACTCGGCGAGGTCCTCGTCGATATCGGCGCCCTGGACGAGCGCGGGCTGGCCGAGGCCCTGGCGGACTTCTTCGGAATGCCGGTGACCGACCTTCGCCGCGAGACGCCCGAACCGCCGGCGCTGGCGCTCGTGCCGGCGGAGATCGCCCGCGAACATCTCGCCATCCCGCTCCGCGTCGACGACGACGGGTTGTACGTGGCGGTGGCCCAGCCGAGCGACGAGCTGCGCTTCCTGTTGTCCGACATCAGCGGGCACTCGGTCCGGCTGTCGATCGCGCCGATGACCGACATCAGGTGGGCTATCGACCGCAGCTACCAGGCGCTCGACAGCGTGGGCAAGCTCGTACAGGCCTTCGAAGCGGTCGAGACCACGCGCAAGCGACCCGCCGCAGAAACGCAGGAGACGACCGTTGTCGCCGACAACGCACCGGTCGTGCAGGTGGTCGACAACATTCTGACCCAGGCGGTGCGTGACCGGGCGTCCGACGTCCACATCGAGCCCTCGCAGGACGTGATTTACGTCCGCTTCCGGATCGACGGTGCGCTCAAGGACGTGCTGTCGCTCCCGACCAGCATGGGTGTCGGGCTGATCAGCCGGATCAAGATTTTGGCGGAGATCAACATCGTCGAGAAGCGCCGCTCGCAGGACGGCCAGTTCACGACCACCATTGACGGGAAGGACACCGATGTCCGTGTCGCCACCGTCGCCACCATTTGGGGCGAGAAGTGTGTGTTGCGAATTCTGGACAAGAACCGCTCGGTGCTCCGCCTCAACGACCTCGGGATGCCGACCGATACCCACGAGACCTACTCCAGGCTGGTGCGGGCGCCCTTCGGCATGGTGTTGTGCGCCGGTCCGACCGGGAGCGGCAAGACGACCACGCTCTACGCCACCCTCTCAGAAGTGAGCGACCGCGCCAAGAACGTGATGACGATTGAGGATCCGGTCGAGTTCGTCTTCCCCAAGATCAACCAGATCCAGACCAACGAGCAGGCCGGCCTGACCTTCGCCACCGGGTTGAAGTCGATCCTGCGCCAGGACCCCGACGTGATCCTCGTCGGCGAGATCCGGGACGTCGAGACCGCCCGTATCGCCGTGCAGTCGGCCCTCACCGGGCACTTCGTGCTCTCGTCCCTGCACGGGAACGACTCGGTCTCGGCCCTGCACCGATTCCTCGACATGGGGATCGAGTCGTTCCTGATCGCCTCGTCCGTCATTGCGGTCGTCGGTCAGCGTCTGCTGCGGCGCATCTGCCCGTCGTGCAAGACCTCCTACACGCCGAGCCGCGAAGAGCTCACCTTCTACGAGGAGAGCGGGACCGAGGCCAAGACTGACTTCTACCACGGAGCGGGCTGCAACTACTGCGGGCACACGGGCTACCTCGATCGGATCGGCGTCTACGAACTGCTCCAGATGACGCCGGAGATCAAGCGCCTGATTGTGGGCTGGGCCACCCAGGACGAACTGCGCCGGCAGGCGCAGAAGCAGGGTATGCGCACGCTCCGCGAGGAAGCGCTCAATCTGGTGCTCCAGGACACGACGACCATTTCCGAGGTCATCCGCAGCGTCTACGCCATGTAGTTGACCGGTGGGGCGTCGCTCTTCGGACGCCTTGTGACCCGGCGTCTCAGCGTTTCGCCAACTCGCAGAGCTTCGTCACCGTGTTCCAGTTCCCGCGTCGTGCTGACGACGCCCAGCCGGCGCTCCAGGAAGGTGCCGGTGTACTTCGTGTTGGCATAGCCGTCCGGCGTGTGCACGTAGACCTCCTTGCCGTCGACGACCAACTCGTCGCGCCCGCTCGGCGGGAGCTGCAGTGCATCGAGTGCGTTGTGTGACGGCGCCGTGGCCAGGAACGTCACGTGGTGGCGGGCCGGGTCGGCCCCGGCCTTGGCGTACGGGCTCGACGTGCCGACGCGCCGCAGATCGGCAACACTCCGAATGAGCACGGCCGGCGCGTCCCCGAATTCTTCGGCCAGGCGCTGCTCGATGGCGGCCGCGAGACCGGGCTCGCTCTTGGATCCCGTCGAGAAGAGCACGTTCCCCGTCTGGATGTACGTCGTGACGTCGGCGTAGCCGAGGGCATCGAACGAGGCCCGCAACTCGTCCATGGCGAGGCGCCCGTGACCGGCGACGTTGACGCTGCGGAGCAGGGCGACATAGCGGGGCACGGGCGCAACCTACCCGTGGGGTGGAGGCGACCCAGCGGCGGGAGTCGCAGCCCGGCGCAGGCTGAAGCGTTCCAGGTCGACCGCCGGGCGGCGGCCCTGGGCCAGGTCGGCCAGCAGCTCGCCCAGCAGCGGTCCGAACTTGAACGCGTGCCCGCTGGTGCCGCACCCGACGACGATCCGGCCCACCCGGTCGAGCACGAAGTCGGTGTCGGCGGAGTTGTCGTAGACACAGCGCTCCGTGGCCACGGGCTCCGGGTCGAGCCAGGGGAGCAGGCGCTCCACCACGTCCGTCACCCGCGCCAACAGGGTCGGGTCGTCGGCGGCCAGAGGAGCCGGGTCGGTCGGATCGAAGTCCTGGAGCGGCGAGCACGGCGTGTGATGGGACACCTTGTAGGTGCCGGCACGGGGTCCACCGTCGGGAACGGGCAGGCCGTAGAGCATGTCGTCTCCCCACTCGATGAAGACCGGCGGGACGACGTCGTCCTCGCGGCGTGCTGCGAAATAGGCCACCTGGGGGAGCGAGGGGGCGGCGGCCGTTGCGGTCGCGCCGGCCAAGAGCCCGAGCGAGGCCGGGCCGGCGCAGTCGACGACGATGTCCGCCTGCATGGAGGCGCCGTCGGCGGTCTCGATCGTGACGGAGCCGGGCGACTGGCGCAGCGAGGTGACGGCGAGGCCGGTGCGGAGCTCGAAGCCGCCGGCCTGGTGGAGCGCGCGCAGGCAGGCGTCGGCGGCCAGGACGCCCGAGTCCGGTTCGAACAGCACTGCTCCCACCGCGGCGATCCCGGGAAAGCGCAAAGCCGCGGCGCGGGCCGAGATCTGTTCGACGGGCACACCGGCGGACTGCAGTGCACCGGCAATGGCATGCAACGTGGCCTCGTCGCCCAACGTGACCTGCCCGGTGACGTGCAGCAGGTGGAGGCCCGTGGACGCTTCGAGATCGTGCCAGCGGGCGCGGGCCAGGGCGGCCATCTCGACGTAGTGCGACTCCGGATAGCCGAGGCGGAAGATACGCGCGTCGCCCTTGGAGCCCGAGCGCATGTGACCAGGCGCTTCGGCCGCCTCGAGGACCACCACGTTCCAGCCCCGCCGGGCCAGGGCCCACGCGCTGGAGAGCCCGAGGATCCCGGCGCCGACCACGATGCAGCGGCGGTTGTCGGGCACTCAGTCGATCATAGGAACGGGCGCTGCCGGGCCTCGTGCGGGAAGGTCCCGGCAGTACGCTCGGCAACAGTGACGAGTGGGATGGACGTGTCGACGCACCCGGTGCACGACGCCATCCCGGGCCAGACCGAGCAGCCCGGCGCAGTGGCCGAAGGGGACCCCTCCGGCCGCCACGCCGGCCGCGGCCACGCGCGCCACGCCGGCCGCGGCTCCGCGCAGCGGGATCTGCGAACCGTGGGCTTTCACGTCGTGGCCCTCGCCTGTTTCACGGTTCCAGCCATCGTCCTGTGGTGGCACGTCTGGTCCGGCCACCCCTCGTCGGCGCTGACCTGCGGCTGCGGTGATCCGGCGCAAGAGGTCTGGTTCATGGCCTGGCCCGCCTGGGCCATCACCCACCTGCACAGCGTCTTCTTCTCGGGCGCCGTGAACGTCCCGCACGGCGCCAATCTGCTCTCGAACACGTCGGGACCCCTCGTCGGCGTCGTTCTCGCTCCCGTCACGTGGCTCTTCGGTCCCGTCACTGCCACGAACGTCGCGCTCACACTCGCCCCGGCGCTCAGCGCGTGGGCCTGCTTCGCCGCCATCCGCCCGCTCGTGCAGTGGAAGGCCGCCGCCATCCCGGCGGCACTGGTGTACGGCTACTCGGCGGCCCTCGTCACGTCGCTCACCTTCGGCCACGTGTCGGTGACCGTGCTGGTGATCCCCCCGTTCCTGTTCACCACGGTGCACGAGATCCTGATCCGCCAGGAGCACTCGGCCCGTCGCGACGGCCTCCTGCTGGCCGCCCTGCTGGTGGCACAGTTCTTCATCTCGGCCGAGATCCTGGTGATGTGCCTGCTCCTGGGCGCCGTCGGGTTGGCGGCAGTGATAGCGGTCGGCTGGCGCCAACTGCGCCCGCGCGCCGGGCACGCCCTCCGCGCCCTGGGCCTCGCCGCGGGCGTGACCGTGGCGCTCCTGGCGTACCCCACCTGGTACGGATTGGCCGGGCCCCAGGCGGTGACGGGTGTGCTGTTCGCCCTCGCACCGATCTCGGGAGTCCCCTTCTCGGGTCTGCTCGTGGCGGGCGCCTACGGGGCGCCCGCCAACGGGTACATCCGTTTCGGCGGGTACCTGGGCGGAATGGGGCCTCCGCCCGACTACGTGGGCTGGGGTGTGGCCCTGGCCGGGGTGGGG
This sequence comes from uncultured Acidimicrobiaceae bacterium, assembly GCA_963741995.1. Classification (GTDB taxonomy): domain Bacteria; phylum Actinomycetota; class Acidimicrobiia; order Acidimicrobiales; family RAAP-2; genus Bog-473. The sequence goes on along the minus strand of CAVUKI010000007.1, from coordinate 55,480 downwards.
TCCCTCGTCGTCGGACGCCGCCGTCCGCTCACCTGGCTGCTCCTGCTCCTGGCGGCCGCAACCTTCTGGCTGGCCTTGGGTGCCTACCTCCTCAGCGGGCCGGCTTGGCTCGGACACCCCTGGCTGCCCTGGCGCGCCCTCTCGACGTTGCCGGTCCTCAAGGAGATCCTGCCCGACCAGTTCGTGCCGCTGCTGACGCTGTTCCTGGCCTTCCTGATCGCCATCGGCCTCGACGCCCTGCACGGCATCCACTGGCGCCCCACCTCGTGGATGACGCGGCACCGGGCCGCGCTGACGGGCGTCGCCACCCTCGCCGTGGCCGTGGTGGCGCTGGCGCCCGTCTTCACCACGTTCGGTGCGCCGCTCCGGGTGGTGCGGGTGCACACCCCGCCCTACCTGCACGACGCGGCCTCGCGGCCGCCGGCCGGCAACGTGGTGCTCACGGTTCCCTTTGCCGTCTCCGGGCTCGACGCAACCCATGCTGTGGCAGGCCATGGAAGGGATGCGCTTCCGACTGGCCGGCGCCGCGCTCAAGACGCCGGACGCGCGGGGAAAGCCGATCGGGACCGGTGCCCCCGGGTCGGCCCGCCGGATACTGACGGACCTGACCGTCGGCGGTTCGGAATTGCCGGCGGGGACGCCCGCCCAGCTGGCGACCGTTCGGCACGCGCTGGAGTCCTGGCAGGTGGATCAGGTGGTCATCACCGGTGCCAGCCGCGACCCGGTCTACGCGTCGGGGTTCCTCACCGCTGCGCTCGGCGTCGCCCCTGTCTTCGGCCGCCGTGCCTGGGTGTGGAAGGTGCAACCGGGGGAGGCGCTGGCTCCGGCCGTCACCGGGATCCGGCTGTCCTCGTGCCGGACCTTTGCGGCCTTGCCCAGTGTGCGCCACATGCCGTTGACGATGGCCCGCTGTGTCCTCTTCGCGGGCGGCCGCGCCTGAGCGCCCCCGCTCCCGACCGCGTGGGCAGGCCGGTGCCGGCCGTGCACGCGCCGTCGTAGGCTTGGCCCGTGCAGCCCATCCTCCACCTCTCCATCCCGGTACGCGACATGGACGAGGCGCGTGGATTCTACGTGCATACGCTCGGATGCCAGTCGGCACGCGCCCGCGTCGATTTCACCGACGTCTGGTTCTTCGGCCTGCAGCTCACGCTCCAGCACCGGCCGCACGAGGTGACCGACTTGCGTCGCCGGGAATTCGCGTCACTTCGGCGTCTCGCTCGGCCGTGACGACTTCGACTCGATCATGGCGCGCCTGGCCTCCTCGGCGTCGAGTGGGTGGTCCCGGTCTCGACCGATGACGAGGGACAACCCACCGAGCAGACCAAGGCCAAGCTCGCCGACCCCAGTGGCAACGTGATCGAACTCAAGACCTACCGCGACGTCGACGCCGCGCTGGAGATCTCGACCTACTCCTACCCGGAGGCCTTCGCGCACGGCAACTGAGTGCTCGGTGACACGAGGAATCGCCTCCTGAGCCGTGCATTCAGATTTGAAGCTTTGGCTCGGGGTCTTGACATCGTGCGGGGCGATGGCGTCAAGGTGTGCCCTCGTACGGCACGAGCGGGGATATCTCAGGAGTCCGACTGCCGGAGCCCAATCGGCAATCAGGAACCGGGCCAGGCGTCGCGTGGCGTCGCTCATGAGCTTGGTCGTGGCGTCGGTTGATATTGAAATGCATGCTGACACTCAGGTGGTGTCAGCACGAGCGCGTCTCTTGGGGGTTAGCCACCTTGGCGCCCCACCCTGGCGGGGAAACAATGAAGCACACAGTTGACGCGAGGAGAAGGCATTGGGAGCCGTCAGGATGGCGTTTCGTGCCAAAGTACGTCATCGATGGCGATCCTGGCTGGCCATAGCGATCCTGATCAGCGTCGTTGGCGGGTTGGTGCTCGCCGCCACGGCCGCCGGTCGTCGTACGGAGGCGGCATTCCCGCAGTTTGTCGCCGCACATGGCTTTGACACCGACGAGTACGCCACCCAACCGGTGGCCAAAGTGGTCAACCTTCCTGGGGTCATCTCCGCCACCCTGCTGGTCAGCCCCGACACACGGTCAGCCGACGTGCGCCTGCACTCACCCGATCAACCCGACGGATTTCGGCGTCTTCCTCCCTCCGTCGAGGGCGATCGCCCTTCAGGCTCGTCTCAGGCCATCTGCCTGATCCGTCGGCACCGGACCAGGTGCTGGCATCGTTCACACTCCAACAGGACTATGGGGTGCACCTGGGCAGTGTGATTCGCGTGCCCTTCTACGCATTGTCGCAGGCTTCGGCATACGACAATGCAATCGGCGCGCCACCGAAGCCCAGAGGTCCGACGATCGTTCTCCATGTCGTCGGGTTCGAAGCTACGGAATTCGAGTTCCCTTCCGGGACCACCCCTTCGTACGACCTCTACACCACCCCTGCGTTTGCACGCACGGTGCTCCCACGGACGCCAGCCGGCTATGTCTACTTGGTCAGCTTGCGTGGCGGTGCGGCTGGTCTTTCCCGATTCGACGCTGCCGCCACCTCCCTGCGTGCGGCCGGCGTGGAAGGTGGTCAAAATGAAGACGGGGCAGCCCTCTCGGTCGAGACCTCGATCCATCCCCAGGCCATCGGCTGGTGGATCCTGGCTGCGCTCGCCGCCCTCGTCGGAGTGGCGGTAGTGGGCCAGGCCCTGGCTCGTCAGAGCAACGTCGAGAGCGAGGACTACCCCACGATGGCCGCCCTCGGCGCCAATCGCCGTCAGCTGGTGGCGCTCAGCATGGCGCAGAGCATGGTTGTGGGCCTGGTCGGCGCCGCCGGAGCCATCGGCGTGGCCATCTTGCTCTCGCCGATAGCCCCCCTTGGCGAAGCGCGAATTGCTGAAAATTCTACTGGTATCGAGTTTGACGCGGTCGGTTCTCTTGCTCGGGGCACTCGCCACGGTTGCGGTGGTGCTCGCTCTTAGCATTTGGCCCGCTTTGCGAGCAGCAGATGCCTTGCGGACCGACGAACGGCGCGTTGCCTCCGGTTCCTCAAAGGTGGTGGCCCATTTGGCGGCGATGGGTGCGCCTGCGAGTGCGGTGATCGGCGTCCGTAACGCCTTGGAGCGTAAGACCGGCGGGGCGGCCGTTCCAGTAGGAAGCGCCCTACTCGGAACGGTACTGGCAGTCACGGCGCTGTGTGGGACCGTCGTCTTCGGGGCCAGTCTTTCGCACCTGACGGCCACCCCCAAGCTGTACGGCGACACGTTCCAGCTCAATTTCACCGACCCAGCCGGCGGGAGACCGGATCCCGTCCTCTTGAGAAGCCTTGAGCACAACAAGGCCGTCACTGCGATCACCGAGGGCATCGCAACTGAGATCTCCGTGAATCAGGTCGCTGTGGGGGCTATCGCCGGAACGCCCATCCGGGGTCAGCTCCTCCTCTCAACGGTCAATGGGCATCTCCCGGTCGCGGACGATCAGATCGGCCTCGGCGAGACGACCATGCACCAAGTTGGCGCGCATGTGGGCTCGCTCGTCCATGTCACCGTGTCCACGCCGTCAGGTGGAAAACGAACAGCGACTTTCCACGTGGTGTCTCAGGTCTCCCTTCCCGTGCTCGGAGGGGCCGTGAGTCTGGGCTCCGGCGCGGTGATCACGACCGCTGGCTACGAAGACACCTTGTGCCCTCGTTGTTCGGCACGAGCGGCATGCATCGAAACGGCATTAGTACCAGCAATGGCGGTGGGATGCTTGTGCATGTCGTGTCCGGCCCACGGGGGACCGCAGCGATCAACCACTATCTCGATGCGTACCGATCAACCACAGCTCTCGCCCTTACCCCCACTTCTCTCATCAACTTCGGCGAGGCCGTCAACTTCCCGCTCATCTTCGGCGCCATGTTGGCCGTGGTCGGTGCGGCGACGCTCGCTCATCTCCTCGTGGTGAGTGTGGCGCGCCGCCGTCGAGAGATCGGGCTCCTCAAGGTGCTCGGGTTCGTCAATCGGCAAGTTGCCTCGGCCGTGGCCTGGCAGGCCACGACGATCGCCCTCATTGGCATCATCATCGGGGTCCCTCTGGGGGTGGCAGCCGGCGCAGGCGATATGGAATGCGTTCGCCAACAACCTCGGCGCTGTCCCGGTCTCCGTCGTGCCGATATGGCTCGTGGGAGCTTTGGTGGCGGGTGTCGTCGTAGTTGCGAATCTCCTCGCCATCGGCCCTGCGCTGGTGGCGACCCGGTCGAAGCCGGCAAGGCTCCTGCGGGTGCCCCAACTCAACGCTGTATGAGTCGTCAGAAGGCGAGGGGGATCGGCTGAACTTTGAGCTCGACGTCAGCCGATTCGTGACGACTTGGGAGAAGGTGACCTGCCCCAGTACGCATCGGTTAGGGGCGATGCCGTCAAATGGGTGTCAACGTCATATGGACGCCTTCGCGCACGGCAACTGAGTGGCCTACGGTGTCCAGGGTGCGGCGACGAGCGGCAACGAGAGGAGTGCAGTGGGAGGACAAGACGTGAGTGGGGATCCCCGCACGGCGCGGCAGGACGGGCGCGCCGTCGACCAGCTGCGGCCCGTGCAGTTCGATCGTGACTACACGGTGATGGCGCCGGGGTCGGTGTTGGTGACGTTCGGGCAGACCAAGGTGCTGTGCACGGCGTCGGTCGAGGAGCGGGTGCCGCCCTGGATGCGCGGCAGCGGCAAGGGCTGGGTCACCGCCGAGTACTCCATGCTGCCGGGCTCGACGCCCGAGCGGGCCTCCCGGGAGGCGGCCAAGGGCAAGCAATCCGGTCGGACCCAGGAGATCCAGCGGCTGATCGCGCGCTCGTTGCGCGCCGTCTGCGATCTGGTGACGCTGGGCGAGATGCAGATCACCGTCGACTGCGACGCCCTGCAGGCCGACGGCGGCACGCGCACCGCATCCATCTGCGGGGCGTACGTCGCGCTGCACGACGCCTGCACCCGGTTGGTGCAGGCCGGGACGATCAGCACGCACCCGCTCACGGACTCGGTGGCCGCTGTCTCGGTCGGCATCATCGACGGTGTGCCGATGCTCGACCTGCCCTATGTCGAGGACTCGCGGGCCGAGGTCGACATGAACGTCGTGATGACGGGGGCGGGGCGCTTCGTGGAGGTGCAGGGCACGGCCGAGGGCATGGCCTTTACCCGAGGGGAGCTCGACACGCTGTTGGGCTTGGCCGAGGGTGGCATCAAGGAGCTGACCGGCCTGCAGGCGGCCGTGCTGGCCGAGGCGCCACCCCGGCGGTGAGTGAGGGCGGTACGGGCCCCCTCCGGCTCGTCCTGGCGTCGGCGAATCCCGACAAGGTCAAGGAGATCGTCACCGTGTTGTCGGCCACCCTGCCGGTGGAGCTTTTGCCGCGTCCCGAGACCGTCCCCGACGTCGTGGAGGACGCCGACACGCTCCTCGGCAACGCCCGCTTGAAGGCACGCGCGTTGGTGGCGGCGACGGGGACCGCGGCGGTGGCCGATGACACCGGGCTGGAGGTGGACGCCCTGGGTGGCGCCCCCGGGGTCTTCTCGGCCCGCTTCGCCGGGGAGTCGGCGACCTACGCCGACAACGTGACCAAGCTGCTCCGCGAGCTGGCGGCCCTCGGTGACGGCGGTGGCGCACGACGGGCCAGTTTCAAGACGGTGGCGCTGGTGGCGTTTCCCGACGGGTCGGAGATGTGGGCCGAGGGTGTCGTGCCCGGGACCATCGCCGCCGAAGGGCGCGGGACGAACGGCTTCGGCTACGACCCGGTCTTCGTGCCCGACGGCGGGGACGGGCGTACCTTCGCCGAGATGCGACCGGAGGAGAAAGACGCCGCTCTCCCACCGTGGCCGCGCCTTCCGCGGCCCTGGCCGCGGAGCTGGCCGAACAGCTCGACGTGCCGTAGCGGGAGAGGGGTTGTCACATTTCGGTGGCGTGCTGTGTCGTACGTCCAGAGACACGTCAACCACGAAGGAGAATCCGATGACACCCCGCATGACCAACCCCGCCCTGTTGCTCCCTGACGCGCTCGAGGCCGCGCTGGCCCTGTCGGCGTCCACCGCGAAGGGCGACCTGCCGCGCGGCATGATCGAACTGGTGCTGCTGCGAGCAAGCCAGATCAACGGGTGCAGCGTCTGCGTCGACATGCACACCAAGGGCGCCACACGCGACGGGGAGACCGAGGAGCGACTGCACGCCGTGGCGGCGTGGCGTGACACCGCCTACTTCAGCGAGGCCGAGCGCGCCGCCCTGGCCCTGGCGGAGTCCGTGACCCGGCTCAGCGACCGCCCCGATCCCGTGCCCGACGACGTGTGGGACGACGCCGCCCGGCACTTCGACGAGGTGGCGCTGGCGTCGTTGCTGGTCGCGATCGGCCTGATCAACCTCTTCAACCGGATCAACGTGGCGACGCGCCAGGTGGCGGGTTCGGTGCCGCCCGCCTGAGGCCGGCTCAGCCGGCGAAGAGCGTGGTCGCGAGCTCGCGGTACCCGTCCAGCGGGAAGGCGGCCTCGCGGTCGGCGACGACCTGCACGCACACGTGGTCAGCGCCGGCGTCGTGGTGCGCGCGCGACGGCTGCTGCAACGGCGGCGGCGTCGCCCCAGGGGATCACGGCGTCGATCAGCCGGTCGCTGCCGCCCCCGCCGATGTCCTCGTCGCCGAAGCCGAAGGTGCGGAGGTTCTGCGTGTAGTTGGGCAGGCCGAGGTACGTGCTGGCGTAGCCGCGAGCCAGCGCCCGGGCCCGGACCGGGTCCGTCTCGAGGACGACGGCAAGTTCGGGCGCCAGCAGGGGCCCAGCGCCGAGGATGGCCCGGGCCCGCGCCGTGTGCTCCACCGGGACGAAATACGGATGGGCTCCGGCGGACCGGACAGCTGCCAGCTCCAGCATGCGGGGCCCGAGCGCGGCCAGGACGCGCCGTTCCGGGGGCACCGGCACGGTCAGCGCGTCGAGGGCGTCGAGGTACGCCACCATCTTCGAATAGGGCCGGGCGTAGTCGGCGACGGCGACACCGTGGCTGGTGCCGATCCCGAGGAGGAAGCGGCCCGGGAAGCGGTCCTCCAGCGCGGCGACGGCCCCCCCGATGTCCTCGGGTGCCCCCGCCCAGATGCTGACGATGCCACTGGCCACCGGGACGCGGGTGGTCGAGGCCAGCAGCTTTTCGAAGTGCGGGGACAGCCCCGGGTCGAAGCGCCCCGAGGACCACAGCGCCCCGTAGCCGAGGGCCTCGAGCTCCGGGGCGACGCTGCGTCCGGGATCCTCGGGGTCACGCCAGGTGCCGCTCCACCACACGCCGACGCGACCGAGGTCCACGACAGGCACGGTACCCGGATGCGCCCTGGTTGTCTGCAGGCGGAGTGGGACCCGCCGCGGCTCAGGGCAGGTGCAGCAGACGTTTGGCCGTGCCGCCGAGAAAGGCTTCGGCCGCCGCGTCGGAGAGAGGCAGGTCCCGGGCGGCGGCCACGGCCCGCTCCAGCGGGAGGAAGGGGTGATCCGACGCGAAGAGGACCCGGCCCGTCCCGCGCTTCGAGTCCATGAAGGAGACCAGTGCCGGGTCCATGTACTTGGCCAGGTAGGCCGAGTTGGACAGGTAGAGGTCGGGCCACTTCAGCATGTACTGCATCAGCAGATGCTCGTAGGGGTGGCCCATGTGGGCGCCGATCACCGTGAGTCCCTTGAAGTCGATCAGGACGTCCTCGAGGAGCGTGGGGTGCTGGCAGGCCGAGCGCACCCGGGGGCCCGGGATGCCGACGTTGACGGACACCGGCAGGCCGAGCTCGGCGCAGGTGGTGTAGATCGGGTAGTAGAGCTTGTCGTTGAGCGGGTACTGCTGGACCAACGGGGTGATCCGCACCAGCACGACGGCGGGATCCGCGGCGAGGGCACGCAGGCGTGTGACCTGTTGCACGGGACGGTCGGCGCGGTCCACCGTCAGCGCGACGCGCAGGCGGTCCGGGTGGGCGGCCACGTCGTGCAGCAGCGCCCCCGTCTCCTCCGACGCGATGCCGGCAGCGATGACGCCGACGTCGACGCCGCACTTGTCCATGGTGACGAGCAGGTGCTGCAGCGTGGAGGACGCCGAGAGGTCGCCCCCCAGGAGCTCGGGGATGCCCTCGTTGCCGGCCTGGCTCATGAAGGCCGAGGCCGCCTTGCCGGTGAGCGCGTTGACCCAGAGGTCGACGACCGTCACGCCGAGTCGGCCGCGCCCGGGGTCGGCGTGCTTTCCGGGGCCGCCGCCCTGGCCTGTGCCTTGGCCTTGGCGGCGCGCAGGTAGCGCACGCCGTTCGTCAGCGACTCCTTTATCAGGTGGTCGTTGTCCTTCGAGATGAAGGCGTGCACGCGCTTCTCGAGGAGCGCGCGGAGCAACGGATTGAACGCGTGATAGGTCTCTGAGAAGTGGATCCGCGTGGTCCCGTTGCCGATGTCCTCCAACCGCGTGTGTCCCTCGGCCTCGGAGAACAGCGGGCGCCCGACGGCGTTGTATTTCCACGAGACCTTCGGCGTCACCTCGGTGAGCCACTCCCAGGACTGGCCCTTGCCACCAGTCAGCAGGTAGCGGGGGACGCGGAAGGTGCAGTGGCGCACGAGGCCTTCGCCGACGGCGTCGCCGGGATGGAGGATGTCGATGGTGACATCCCCCGACTCGGTGTGGGGGATGCGGGCCCAGAAGAGCTGCCAGAGCTCGTCCACGCTGGCCTCGATGTCGACGGAGAAGTGGTGTTCCTGCACCGGGTCACCCTACCCTTGGACCTGACGCGGGTGTCAGGTCCGGCGCCGGGGGAGGGCAGGGTCGAGGCCGAGGGTCAGGCGGGGGGAAAGGGCGTCCCGTAGCGGTTCAGGTGGGCCTTCTCCATGAGCGGCAGCCGGCGGGGCGGGCCGAGGGGCTTGGGCAGGTAACCGAGCGGGATCACGGCGACGGGCACCACCTCGGGCGGCAGGCCCAGGTGCGTGGACAGCTCGTCCCCCCCGAGGACGGGCAGGGTGGTCAGCGTCGAGCCGACGCCCAGCGCGTGCGCGGCCAGCAACAGGTTCTGCACCGCCGGGAAGATCGAGGCGTCCATGGCCTGCGGGTAGGTCAGCCGGGTGTCGCCGCACACCACCACGAGCACGGGGGCGCCGGCGATGCCGCCGATGGCCCCCTCGTGCACGTCGCGCAAGAACGCGGGGGAGAGGCGCTGCTCCTCGAGCGCCTTGGCGCCGCCCTCCCACAGGCGCGCCGTGAGGGCGCCGATGGCGGCCCGCAGGGCGGCGTCGCGTACGACGACGAACACGAAGGGCTGGCTGTTCTCCGCGCTGGGCGCGTGGGTGGCTGCGGTCAGGATCCGCGCCACCGTGGCGTCATCGACGTCGTCGGGGAGGAAGGCGCGGGCCGCCCGCTGGGTGTGCACCACCTCGAAGAAGTCGGGCATGGCGGCCGATGGTACCGACACGGCAGGTGGCGCTGCTCGGGCGCGGATTGGGCGCCGCCGAGGTGACCCCGCTACCTTTGACGCTGCACCGGCCCGGGCCGGTACCCGCCATGAGGGTGTGGTGGGGGGGATCGACGGCGGACGGGGAGAGGAGACACACCGTGGCAGACGATGCCGCATCACAAGAAGACGTGCTCAAGGGAATCATCGGGCAGCCGACCGGCAAGTCCAAGGTGATCGTGGAGCGGGGGCCGGTGCAGCACTTTGCCGACTCCGTGCTCAGCACGAGCCCGATCTACCACGACCCCGAGGCCGCCCGGCAGGCCGGCTTCGACGACATCCCGGCGCCACCGACCTGGCCCTTCGCCATGGAGTTCTCCGGCAAGTTCGCGGAGATCCAGCCGGCGGACGCGCCGACCGGCAATCCGCTCATGACCGCCATGGGGCCGCTGATGGCCAAGGGCGGCCTGATCCTCCACGGCGAGCAGGAGTTCCTCTACCACCGGCCCGTTCAGGTGGGCGACGTCCTGATCGGCGAGGGCTCCATCACCGACGTGTACCAGAAGGAGTCCAAGGGGCGGACGATGACCTTCATCTGCTCGGAGACGAGATGGCGCGAGGAATCGACCGGTGACCCGGTGGTGACGGCGCGCACCAACCTGATTCACCGGGCCTAGGGAGGTCGACGACGATGGGTGAGAGGAAACTGTCCTTCGAGGACGTGCAGGTGGGGGACGAGGCACCGGTGATCACGCACACACTGACGCGGACCGACCTGGTGAAGTACGCCGGAGCGTCGGGGGACTTCAACCCGATGCACCACGACGAGGTGGCGGCCCAGAAGGCCGGGCAGCCGAGTGTGTTCGGGCACGGCATGTTCTCCATGGGCCTGTTGGGCACCGCGTTGACGGATTACGTCGGCGTCGGCAACGTCACGCGCTACCAGGTCCGCTTCGCCCGCCAGACCTGGCCCGACGAGGTGCTCTCCTCCAAGATCGTCGTCATCGCCACGCGCGAGGAGGACGGCAGGAAGCTGGTGGACCTGACTGTGACGCTGTCCAACGGCGACGGCGAGGACAAGCTGGTCGGTGAGGCCACGGCCGCCCTGGCCTAACCTGCTGTCCCTGGACGGCGAAAGGACGCGGCCTCATGGGCGCAGACATGTTGGCGCAGGCGTTCGCATCGACCGCGGGGGTGTTGGCCGAGGTGGAAGCCCAGCAGTTGGACGGGGCGACCCCGTGCGCGTCCTGGAAGGTGCGCGAGGTGATCAACCACGTCGTCGGGGGAACCACCTACTTCGCCGTGACGGCGGAGACCGGCGCCGCACCGATCGGGGGAGAGACGCCGGACTTCTGTGCGGGAGACTTCGTCACGGAGTTCAACAAGGGCGCGGCGCGCGCCGTGAAGGCGTTCGAGGCCGACGGCGTCATGGACATGACCATGACGCTGCCCTTTGCCGAGCTCCCGGGGGCCGTCTTCGTCAACATCGCCACAATTGACACCTTCACCCACGGCTGGGATCTGGCCAAGGCCACCGGGCAGCCGACGGACCTCGATCCCGAGCTGGCCGCGACGTTGCTGCCATTCGCGCAGGCCTTCCTGTCCGATGCGTTGCGCGGGCCTGACGGCTCGGCGCCCTTCGGGGCCCAGGTAGAGCCCCCTGCGGGCGCCGGCGCGGCCGACCGGTTGGCGGCCTTCCTGGGCCGCCAGGTCTGAGCGACCCACCGGGCGCGGGCGCCTGGCACCGTTCGGCCGGGCTCCGCCGAGATGGCGCCGGCCGGCCCCGTGGCCAGGCGGAACGCGAGGGCTATGGACCCGCAGGGGAACCGTGCCCCCGTAGTCTTGGCACTCATGGCCCACGGCACGGCGGTGACCCGATGAGCGTCGTGGACGAGCGCGTCCGCAATCTGGACGACGCCGTCGCGCTCGGCCAGGCCCTGGTACGCAATCTCGAACAGGTCATGCTCGGCAGCCGGGCCCCGTTGGTGGCGGCCGCCGTCGCCGCCCTCTCGGGTGGGCACCTCCTCATCGAGGACGTGCCGGGCGTCGGCAAGACGGTGTTGGCCCGCACGCTGGCCACGTCGCTCGGCGCCGACCTGTCCCGGGTCCAGGGTCACCCCGACCTGCTCCCGTCCGACATCACGGGCGTATCGGTCTTCATGCCCGACACCGGCAGCTGGGACTTCCGGCCGGGCCCGGTCTTCGCCCATGTCGTGTTGGTGGACGAACTCAACCGCACACCACCCCGCACGCAGTCGGCCCTCCTCGAGACGATGGAGGAGCACCAGGTCAGCGTCGACGGGCAGTCCTGGCCGCTGCCGCAGCCGCACCTGGTCATCGCCACGCAGAACCCGCACTCCCAGCGCGGCACCTTCCCACTGGTGGAGAGCCAGCTCGATCGCTTCGCCATGGCGACGCCCATCGGCTACCCCGACGCCGCGCACGAGGTGCGGCTGGCGCTGCACGGCGGCGGGACGTACGCCCTGGCCGACCTCCGTCCGGCCTGCACGCCGGAGGAATGGGGCCGCGCCCAACAGGCGACCGAGTCCGTCCCGGTCCACGATGCGGTGGCGACGTATGCCGTGGAGCTCTGCCGGGCCAGCCGGACGGCGCCCGGCGTGCATCTCGGTGCGAGCCCACGCGCTGCCATCTGGCTCATCCGGGCGGCCCAGGCGCATGCCGTGCTCAACGCCCGGCCCTACGTGGTGCCCGACGACGTGCAGGAGGTCGCCGTGGCCTGCCTGTCCCATCGCATCCTCACCGTTGACGCCGACGCCGACGCCGACGCGTCGGCCGAGGTGATACGGGACCTCCTCGAAACGACCCCCGCACCGAGACCGTGAAGCGCTGGGCGCGACCGGCCCGGCCCCGCGGGCCGATGGTCGCGTCCGTGCTGATCATCGGCCTCTGGTGGCTGATCGCCCACAACGCGGGCTCGGGGTGGGTCCAGGCCCTCGGCGACCTCGTCTTCGGTGCACTCCTCATCGGGATCGTCGGCCCCTTCGTGATCGTGACCCGCGCCCGGATCAGCCTGCGCAGCGCGCCCGGGGACGGCGTGGCCGGTCTCCCGGTCCCGGTGCGCGTCGAGTCGGGCCGCCGCCTGCGGGTCCGTCCGGTCGAGCCGCCTGGTCCCGACGTCTTCGTCGGTCCGGCCGGAAGGCGGGGCCCGGCCGACGAAGTGGTCACCTTGATGCCCACCCACCGTGGCGTGTACGAGTCGATCACGCTCGACATCGCCTCGGCCGCACCGTTCGCGTTGCAATGGTGGACGAAGCGGGTGCATGTTCCCGTCCCTTCGGCACTCCACGTGTCGCCCCATTGCGGAGGGGCCCAGACCGTGGCCCGGCGCCCCGACGACGGGACGGGCGACCTGCACGAGCAACCCCGCGCCGAGGAGGGACTGCCCCGGGGCGCCCGCCCGTATGTGCCCGGCGACGCCCGTCGCCTGGTCCACTGGCGCTCGACGGCCCACGCCGGCCGGCTGATGGTGCGCGAGGTCGAGCAGCCCGCGGCCGAGCCGGTGACGATCATGGTGGAACTGCCGATGGATCCCGATGCAGCCGAGCGTGTGGCGGAGGGAGCCCTGGGCTCTGTCGTGCGGCTGCTCGAGGGAGGCACGCCGGTCCTTCTCGGAACGAGAGAACGGTCGGGCCCCGTCCTCGGGCCCGTGGCCGACCGGCGCAGCACGGGCCGGCGCCTCGCCCGGGCCGTCGCCGGAGGGGTCGCGGACCAGAGGGCGCGTGAGGCCGGGTCCACCTCGGGCCGCGACGAAGGGCCGTGAGCGTCATTGACGTCGTCCGGCGGGCGAACCAGCCGGGCCTGCCCGAGGACTCCATCCGGCTGCGGCTCGCCTGCCTGGCTGCCGTGCTGGTGGCGATCGCCGCCTGCGCATCGCTCGGGGAGATCGCCTGGACCACGGCCCTGAGTGCCATGGTGCTCATCGGGGCCGGCACGGCCTTCTCGCATGCCACCCGGGCGCGGCCCCCGTGGTGGGTGAAGGCCCTGGTGGCCATCGGCGCCACCGCAGCGTGTGTCTGGTTCTTCCACACGGTGGGCTCCGTGACGGCGGGCGTGACGTCCGTCATCAACCCGTTGACGGTGCTGCTGGTCAGCGTCCTCGTCGTGCACTCGTTCCACGTGCCGTCCCGGCGCGATCTGCTCTTCACGCTCGGGGCGTCGGCCGGGCTCATGGCGGTGGGCGGCGCGCTGGCGATCGACCTCCACTTCGGCCTCTACGTCGTCGCGTGGGCCTGCTGCACGCTCTGGGCCCTCACCGAGATGTGGACCTCGGCCAGCGGCGGCGGGCGGATCTCCGTTTCGGGCCTGGTGTTGGCGCTGGCGGCGACGTCGACGGCAGCGGCGGCGGTCTTCGTGGTCCTGCCGGCGCCCGTTGTCTCGTCGCGCCTCAACTTCATCGCCCGGCCCGGCGCGGGCGGCTCCATCGGGGCGCCCGGGGCCTTCGCCGGCGACTCCGGCAACGCGGCGCAGCTGTCCCGGGCCGGCAGCCCCGCCAGCCGGATTCGTGTCGGTGGCTATCTCGGGTTCGCCGCCAGCCTGAACACGGCACTGCGGGGAAGCCTGAGCAACGCCCTGGTCCTGCAGGTCAGGGCGCAGCGCCCCTCGTACTGGGTGGGGGAGACCTTCGACACGTGGCACGGCGAGAGCTGGATGGAGTCGGCGCCCGTCCCGCGGCGGCCGTTGCGCGAGACCTCGCCGTTCGTCCTTCCGGTCCCTCTGGGTGACGTGCCGTTCGGGCAGAGCGACCTGCAGACGTTCTACGTCGAGAGCTCGACGGCGGACCTCGTGTTCCACGCGGAGAGCGCGGGCGAGCTGTGGTTCCCATCCGCCAAGGTGTACGTCGCCGGCGACGGCACCATCGTCTCGCCGATCGGCCTCGGGAGCGGGTCCGTGTACACGGTCGATTCGCAGGTGAGCAGCGCCACTCCCGCGCAACTCCGAGCCGACGACAACCCGTTCGCCCTCCCTCTCGACGTGCAGCGGCAGGAAGAGCAACTGCCACATCCCTACCCGCGTGTCCTCGCCCTGGCCCGGTCGATCACCGCGCACGACACCACGACCGAGGGCAAGGTGCAGTCACTCATTCATTGGATTGGCGCACACACCCACTACTCGGAGAACATCCCACCCCTTCCCGCCGGGGCGGACACCGTGGACGAGTTCCTCTTCGGCAACCGGGTCGGCTTCTGCGAACAGATCTCGACCTCGCTGGCCGTCATGCTGCGCTCCCTGGGCATTCCCGCCCGCGAGGCGGTCGGGTACGTGCCCGGGAGCTTCGACCCGATCACCGATCTCTACCAAGTCCATGCCGACGACGCCCATGCCTGGGTCCAGGTCTGGTTCCCGGGCTACGGCTGGCAGAACTTCGACCCGACCGCGGTTGTCCCGCTCAGCCCCCCCAGTCCCGGGGCGACCGCCCTGCACGACGTCGGCTCGTTCCTGCGCCGGATCCCATTGGTGCCGGTCGTCGTCGTCCTGGCGGCGGCGGGATTGGTCGTCGTCACGGTGCGCTGGCGCCGGTCACGGCCGGCGACCTGGGCGGAGCGGGTGGCGCGCAGTGCCGAGCGGGCTGGTCGCCGCGCCGGCCGGCCGCGCCGGCCCTCCGAGACCCTGGCGGCATACGCCGCCCGGCTCGACGAGCTGGCCCAGCCCGCGCCGTCGACGTGGCGCCGCCTGGCCTCGTCGGTGGAGGCCAGCGCCTACGGGGGCCACGACCCGCCCCGGTCCGCGCAGCGCGCCATGGTCGACGAGGCCAGACGCACCCGCGTGCGTCCACGGGCCGGGAGCCGTCGTGACGCGCCGGTTGTCCACGACGCGCCAGACGCGCCGGTGTCCGTGGGCTCGGGGGCGCGGGACTGACGCCCAGCCGGCAACGGCTACGACGGCTCGAACCGCAGCGGCAACCGCGCCGGGCCCCAGATCCCGAACGTCGACGGTTTCCACTCCACGTCGCCCTTGCGGGCGAGCCCGGGCATGCGCCGGGCCAGCAGCGGCAGCGCCTCTTGCAGCTCGGCCCGGGCCAGCGCGGCACCCATGCAGAAGTGGATGCCCGAACCGAACGTCATCTGTGCCGCGCTGCGCTCGCGTGTGATGTCGAAGACGTCGGGATCGTCGAAGGCCTCGGGATCCCGGTTGGCTCCGGCCAGCGAGGTGGCCACCAAGGTGCCTTGGGGGAAGAGGACGTCGCGGTACACGACGTCCTCGGCGGCGAAGCGGGCGGTGCCCCGCACCGCGCCCAGGTAGCGCATCGATTCCTCGACGGCGCGCCCGGCGAGCTCCGGCCGTTCGGCCAGGAGCGTCCACTGCTCGGGGTACTCGGTGAAGAGCGCAACCGAGCAGGCGAGCTGGTTGCGGGTGGTGTCGGTTCCCGCCATGAGCACCGCCTGCGCCAGCATGGCCATCTCGTCGGTGGAGAGCCGGTCACCCTCCTCCTCAATGGCGATGAGATCGCTCAGGAGATCGTCGCGCGGGTCGGCCCGGCGCGCTGTGATCATCTCGCTCACGTAGTCCGTGAGCTCCTCGCCCGCCCGCGCAATGAGGGGGAGATCCTCAGCCAGGTTGTTGTTGAAGATGCGGAAGATGTCGGTGGCCCAGCCCGAGAAAAGCTTCCAGTCTTCGGGTGGGGCGCCGAGCAGCTCGCAGATGATCGGGATGGGGTAGGGCTCGCAGATGTCCGCCACCAGTTCGCACTCGCCCTGGGCCACGACGCGGTCGACCAACTCACCCACCACCCGTTGCATGGTGGGGCGGAGGCGGTTGGCCGAGGCCGGCGTGAAGGCCGGCGCCACCAGCCGGCGGAGACGGGCGTGGCCCGGACCCTCCATGGTGAGGATGGACTCGCCCCGGCCGTCACGGGCACTCGAGCCCTGGAGCTCGGGCGACTGCTCGATCATGGAGAGCGCGGAATGGAAGCGCTGATCACGCAGGATGGCCGTGACGTCCTGCTGGCGGGTCACCGAGTAGCCCAGCTCTGACCGGGCCAGCCAGTGGACCGAGCGGGCGGCGGCAATGGCGTCGACGGCCTCCCGGCGCTCCAGGCCGATCGTGTCGAGGTAGGGCAGGTTCAGGTCCGAGACCAGTTGTGGCATGAGCCCCCGTTGTCCGTGCGCCCGCCTGCTGTGTGGCGGCGACGCTTCGAGGCTAGTGGAGCCTCGGCCACCTCCCCTTCCGGCTCGCGCCGGGGGGTGGGGTGGGCGGGACGGGTGACGCCGTCGGGTCGGTCTTCAGCCTCGGATGGTTCCTGACCATGAGGGGCAGCAGCAGCGCCTTGGGCGCCAGGTGGCCCAGCCCGGCGCCGACGCGGTTCGCCGCCCCCGGGATCACCACGGCGCGACCGGCGGCGAGCCCATCGACGGCGGCCCGGGCCACGTCGCCCACCGGGACCCACATGAACCGGGGCAGGGTCTCGCCGGCCTCTTCGTCGGTCATGCCCGCCGTCTCGGCAAAGCCGGTCTCGACCGGTCCCGGGCAGAGCGTGGTGACGCCGACGCCGGTGCCGCGCAGCTCGGCGCCGAGGGCGCGCCCATAGGAGAGCACGAAGGCCTTCGACGCGCCGTAGCCGGCCTGACCGGGCAACGGCTGGAAGGCGGCGGTCGACGCGGTGTTCAGGATCGCGCCGCGCCGTCGGTGCACCATGCCGGGCACGAACAAGGTGCAGAGGTCGAGGACCGCCTCGACGTTGATGCGCACCATGGCGAGCTCCGCGCCCCGATCGGCTTTGTACACAGCGCCCATCGTCGTGAAGCCGGCGTTGTTCACGAGGATGTCGGGAGTCAGGCCGCGCGTCGCCAACTGTGCCGGGAGCTCGCCCCGCGAGCCGGCGTCGGTGAGATCGGCGGCAATGACCTCGGCGCGCACGGAGTGGGCCTGCGCCAGCTCGTCGGCCAGTGCCTGCAATCGGTCCTCGCGCCGGGCGACCAGGGTCAGGCCGTGGCCGCGTCGCGCCAACTCCCGGGCGATCGCCGCTCCGATGCCGGACGACGCGCCCGTGACGATCGCGGTGGTGTCCGCCTTGGGCGTCGGCAGGGCCATGGCCAGAGCGTAGGTGACTCCGCCATCGTCCCACCGGGGTGCAGCTCGTGCGTCAGATCACACGGATATGAAGTTCCTGTGACGGGCGCGTGCCTCACCAGGGCCTTCGCGAATGCCCAGTTCGCGTGGGGTTCACACGGCGTAGGGCGAGGTGGATACTGAGGGGAGAAGGCGGCAACTGGAGCACCCGCCGTTGCCCCAAGTGGAAAGGAGCTGCCGATGCCATCGACAGGCTCGACCGAGGAGGCCGATCCGCCGGGTTGAAAATGCGTCACCGAGTCGGTTTCGGTGGCGCCCACGAGCAGTCTGCTTGGCGTGAGGCCCGGCGTATGAATGAGGCCGCGTTCGCGCCGGTGCGTGTGCCGGCCGGCCGACAAGGCGGCCCCCGCACCCACTGCGCCGTAGGCCGGAGTCGCGGACTGCGTAGAGAAAGAAGAAGGAATCACTACAAGAAGCATCAAAAACGAGTGAGGACCGGCCAGAGGGCCGGTCCTTCTCGCGGCATCAGGGGGTTGACGGTGGTGCGGCGGCGTTCGTCGCCGTGTCATGGTGGAGGATGCCAGGCAGTCGGCTGCCCATGTTTCCCCTTTCTGCCGTTCTCTTCCCGCACGCCTCCATGCCGCTGCACGTCTTCGAGCCGCGCTACCGGGAGTTGATGCGCGATTGCCTGGCGGGCGACGGCCGCTTCGGTATCGTGCTGATCGAGCGGGGCTCCGAGGTCGGGGGCGACGATGAGCGCAGCGACCTCGGCACCCGCGGCGTCATCACCCAGGCGGCGGAGCTGCCCGACGGGCGCTGGGTCCTGGAGATCGAGGGCGAGGCGGTGATCGCGGTGCACGAGTGGCTCCCCGACGACCCCTATCCGGTGGCCCTGGTCCGCGACGCCTTCCCCGAGGCGGTCCAGGGGGACGGTGACGCCGCGCCCTTGGTGATCGCCGCCGGCCAACGGGTCCGTCGGGCCCGGGCCCTGCTGGCGGAGCAGGGTGGCGCGCCGGCACTGGCACCCGGGCTCGCACTCGATGGTGGAGGCGATGTCGATCTCGCGTCGTGGCAGCTCTGCGCGATGGCGCCACTGAGCGCCTATGACGCGCAGCGGCTGCTGGCGGCAGACGGTGCCCCGGAGCGCTTGCGCCACCTGGCCGAATTGATGGAGCAGCTGGAGCTCGATCTTCACCGTATGCTGCGGGCGGAATGAGGCGCCGCATGCACCCGCGCCGCCGGCACCAGCACGGGAAGGCCGTCGATGCCTGAGACAGCGACCGGGGCCGGTCCCCGTCGCCGCAACATCCTGTTCATCACGACCGATCAGCAGCGCTACGACAGCCTGGGCTGCAACGGAGGCCAGGTGGCCCGCACGCCGGTGGTGGACCGGTTGGCCTCCGAGGGCATCAACTACCGGCGCGCCTACAACCAGAACACGGTGTGCATGCCGGCGCGCTCGACCATGCTGACGGGCCAGTACGTCCGGACGCATGGCGTGGTGGCCAACGGCATTCCCCTGCCGGTCGACGCGCCCTCGGTGGCGCAGTATCTGCACGACGCGGCGGGCTACCGCACCGCCCTGCTGGGCAAGGCCCACTTCGAGCCCGGCTTCGACCCCACCAACCAGTTCGAGGAGAACGCGCGGGTGGCCCGCGGCGACACGGGACCATGGCGTGGCTTCGAGCGCGCCGAGCAGGCCATGCATGCAGCCGCCTGGGGCGACCATCCCATTGCGCACTACGGGCGTTGGCTCAAGAAGCATCACCCCGAGCATCTCCACAGCTTCGCCGGGCTGCTCCAGGCCGAGCCCGGGGGCGACACGGCGGCGCCGGAGACGAAGAACAACCCCATCCCGCGTGAGTGGTACCACACCGATTGGGTGGCCGACCTGACCGTCGACTGGCTCTCCTCGCTGGGGCCCGACGAGCCGTGGTTCTGCTGGATGTCGTTCCCGGACCCGCATCACCCCTGGGACCCGCCGGCGTCGGAGCTGCCGCGGGTGCCGTGGCAGGACCTCGCCCTACCACCCGGGCACCCCGGCTCCGACGAGGCGATCCGCGCCGTCCTGGCGCGCAAGCCGGCGCACTGGCTCGGGTTCTGGGACGGCACGTTCTCCAACATGGAGGGCGGGCCGGCCACGTTCGTGCCCTCGCGCCTGACCCACGACCAGATCCGCGAGATCAACGCCAAGGTGCACGTGATGAACGAACTGATCGACGAGGCCTGTGGCCGCGTCCTGCAGACGGTCACGCAGCGGGGCTGGCTGGCCGACACCGATGTCATCTTCACCACCGACCACGGCGAGATGCAGGGCGACTTCGGCCTCCTCTACAAGGGTCCGTACCATACCGACGCGCTGATGCGGTTGCCCTTCGTGTGGCGGCCGGCCCCGTCCGCCGGCGTCGCCCCGGCGGTTGTGCACGACCCGGTCGGGCAGGTCGACCTGGCGCCGACGTTCTGCACCATCGCCGGCGTCGACCCCGCACCCTGGATGCAGGGCCGGGCCCTCCCGCTCGCCGATGGCGAGGCCGGACGCCAGCGCGCGCTGTGCGAGTGGGACAGCCAGTTCCCGGGCTACGGCATGCACCTGCGGACCGTGTATCGCGACGGGTGGCTGTGCACGGTCTACGAGCCCTCCACTGCAGGCCGGCCCAACGGGTTGGAAGAGGTCTGGGGCGACGCCGTCCTGCGGCCCTGCCCGGTCGTCTACGAGCAGTCGAGCACGGGACCGGGCGGCGTGCCCATCGCCACCGGGGAGCTCTACAACGTGGACGCCGACCCCTTCCAGTTCGACAACCTGTGGGACGACCCCTCACGGCGGGTCCAGCGCGACGAGCTGGTGGCCGACCTCTACGCCAGCCTTCCCACCGAGCGGCGCGTCCTCAAGGTGATGGCGCCCGCCTGACCTTCAGGCGGGCACACCGGGCGTCGCCCGCTCGAGGGCGCTCCACCCGCTCGAGGCCTCGCGGCGTGCGTGCTCGGCCCGGTGGCCGCCCCGGAGCCCGAAGAGGCGCTTGGCCAGCAGCAGGTAGATCACGACGGCGAGGTTGATGATGAGGGCAATGAGCTTGAACACGCTGACGCCGTTGGTGAGCTCGTAGACCTCGAACGGCACCAGCGCCGTGGTGGCGATGAACGTGAGGTACTCCGCCCATCGCTTGTTGAGCCAGAGCCCGACCATCTCGGCCGCCTCCAGCGCGGCAAAGGCCAGCAGCACGAGCGCGAGGACCCGCAGGTGCGTCGGTGAGTACTTGAAAGCCCGGCCGAAATAGCCCAAGAGACCACGCGCCTGGGAGGCCCCCGGCGTCCCACCGGCCAGGTCGCTCATGATGTCCTGGTAGTCGTGATGGAGGGCCTGGTCGTGTGCGGCGAAGGTGAACAGCGCGATGGCCAGTCCGGTCAGCACAATGACGTGAATGGCGCGGTCGACGGCAATGAGGCGCAGGACGTAGCGGTCCCGCAAGGCCGCGCCGCGCAGGGGGAGCTGAATCTCGTCCCGCTGCTCGACCCGCGCGCGGCCGGGGTGCTCCGGCGCCGCCCACCGGACCCAGTCGTCGCAGCGCAGGCAGCGGTGCCAGCGCGCCGCGCCGTCCTCGCGTGCCACCAGCGCGTCGTCGGGAGTGATGGTGGCGGCGTCCACGCCGACCAGGACGTGGCCGGACCAGGCGCAGGTCAGGAGCTCGTAACGGTTCGAGGGTCGGCGGCGGCCCGGCACTCAGTCCAGCCCGGGCAGCGCGGCATCGAGGAACCGCTGGGGCGCCTCCATCATGGGGTAGTGGCCCACGCCCTCCAGCCTGGCCGCCGTTGCGCCCGGTCGGGCCGCCAGCAGCGTGTCGACCATGGAGGGGACGGCGATCGGGTCGTCCAGGCCCCACACCACGTACAGCGGAGAGGGGTCAGCCTCGATGGCGCCGGTGAAGCGCCGCTCGTTGGCCCGGCGCTCCTCGATGTAACGGATCAGCCGCGGCAACAGCAGATGGCCACCGTGGTGGACCACCTGGGCCGCCGCCGCCGGGACGGGGTCCTCGGGCCAGCCGGGGGGGACGGGAGGGGTCAGCGGGCTGAACGTCTCGCGGCAGGCTCCGCGCGATGGAGGCGGCATCGATCGGGATGCCCGGCGGGAGCACTTCGTCCGGGAGCCCGAGCAGGAGTTGTTGGCCGTCGGTCAGATGCGCCTGGGCGATGTAGATGCTGCCGTTCGTGAGGACGCGCTGCGTCACTTCGACCGCCCACGTTCCCTCGCCGCGCCGCGAGCAGGAGCTCGCCACCGACCGTGTCGCCCATGTCGTGGCTGAGCAGGGCCAGGCGCTCGATCCCGAGCGCGGCGACGAACGCAGCGGCCACGTCGGCCTGCAGCGCCATGGAATAGGCCCGGTCGGGCTTGGCGGACAGCCCGTACCCGACCATGTCGAAGAGCAGGACACGACGCCCGGCCCGCAGGCCGTCGAGGACGGCGGCGTAGTCGAACGACGAGGACGGGAAGCCGTGCAGGATCAGCAGGGGCTCGTGACGCTCGGCGCCGATGGACGGCGCGTCAATGGTGAAGACGCGTTCGCCGCAGAGTGTGCGGTGTGTGCCGGTGGCCTCCCAACCGCTGCTGGTGGCGATGGTCACGTACCGGCCAACTTGGCCACGATCGGGCCGAGCGTCTCCCAGGCGTCCGATTCGATCGACCAGTAGGAGATCCCGTACTCGGCCCGGCGCCACTCGAGCTCCTCGGCCATCTCGTCGAGGGTCCCCGCCAAGGCCAGTGGCACATGCAGGGCGTCGGCCGCGTCAATGCCGAAGGCCGGCGCCATCTGGCCGGCCAGGCCCGCGGCGTCGTCGGTCACCATGACGAAGCCGATGAGGGAATTGAGCTCGAGGTCGGCGAAACGGTCGCCCGCCGCCTCTTTCACCCAGCCGATCTTCCTGCGGGTCCGTTCGGGGGTGGCGTCCGCGGCCGTCTCGGCTCCGCCGGTTCCCTCCCGCAAGTTGACGTTGATGCTGACGATGTCGGCGTGGCGGGCGGCGAAGGACAGCACCCGCTTGCCGCCGCCGCCGATGATGAGCGGCGGACCGGGTTGCTGCACGGGACGCGGCGTCAGGGTGTGGCCCAGCACCTCGTAGTGCTCGCCGTGGAAGTTGAAGGGCCCGTCGGTGCGCAGGAGGCCCTGGACCACCTTCACCGCCTCCTCGAAGCGCGCCACGCGCACGGCCGGGTGGTCGTAGGTCAGTCCGGCTTCGTCGTAGTCCGAGCGCATCCAGCCCGCGCCGAGGCTCATTTCGAAGCGGCCGTCGCTCAGCACGTCGAGCGTGGCCGCTTCCTTGGCCAGGACGAAGGGATGGCGGTAGTCGTTGCCGAAGACGAGCGAACCCATGCGGAGCGTCGTGGTCGCGGCGGCGACGGCGGCGAGGGCGGGCACCGGGGCGAGCTGGTCACCGAAGTGGTCGGGCATCAGCAGCGTGCTGTAGCCCAGGTCCTCCGCCTTGCGGGCCTGGTCGGCCCAGGAGCGGGCGGTGCCGTCGGGCGCCTTGCTCAGTTGCGCGGCGAAGCGGAATTTCCTGTCGTGTGCCATGGCGCCATGTTGCCGCACATCGGCTCGGGATGCGAGAAGGTCGGGCTCGTTACGTCATCCAATACCCGAGATTGAACACTGCTCCGAAGAAGGCTGCACTCGCGGCTGACAGCATCAGGACGTACACGACCACGGGCAATCGAGCGACCGGCCGGAGCTTGTGCAGTAGGACGGCCACAATCACGTAGAAGGGGGCGAGACACAAGAGGAAGCGCGCCGTGCCGTCAGCGGCAGCGTCCAGCGTGACGACCGAGATGACCAGACCGACGGCCAAGAGCGTGGCGGGCAGGAAGAGCCGGTGATCCTTGCGGCTCAGCACAAAACCGAACACCGCGACAATGGTCACGAGCAGTCCGATACCGGCGTCGAGCGCGTAGACGACCCGCATCTGGCTGGACACATCCACCCCCGCGACCGAGAAGTGCCACGAGACCATCCGAGAAAGGTCCACGAACACCATGTGGAACGGGTACGTGACGCGGGCTTGCCAGCCTGCCGTCTCAGCCTGGCGGATCTTGAGCAGGTTCCCGGTGGTCCACCAACAGTAAGCGAGATAGCCGAGAAGGCCTGCCGACCCGATGAGGCCGAAGAGCGCACCTCTGAGCAATCCCCGTACGGAGCGATCTGCCATGAGGACCGCGAGCACGAGTACCACTGCGCTGGCGATACCTTGCGGGAGCACGCCAGCGGCGAGGCCGGCGGTGATGGCGGCAGGCCACCACTTTCCGTCGAGGCAGAAGCGAAGGCTCCAAATCATCAGCGCGACGAGCACTGCCTCGGCGTAGCCGGACAGAAGGAATATCGACACGGGATTCCACATCAACAATGTGCCCGCCACCCAGGCCGATTGACGTGACGTGAAGCGCTTCGTCACGTCCATGACGCCCCAGACGGCGAAGATCGACGCGATCCACGACACCGCTAACGCACCGGCCGCAAATCCGAAGAGTGGAGAGGCCGCCCGGATCAGGAGCGGATAGACCGGGAGAAAGCCGTACGTCTCCACTGTCGTGTACCCGTGCTGCGCAATGGCGGTGAAGTAGCCCGAGTCCCAACGAAGGAAGGGCGCGGTCCAACCCGAGAGCGAGCTCGGGAAGAAGGGACCCGGACGAAATGAGGACGTGGCGGCCTTGCTCAAGAGCAACCCGCCGAGGACCCTGACAGCGACGATCGTCGTGGCGGCGAGCAGGAGTTGGAGCCGGCGGTCCAAGCGACCCTGACGTGATGCGCTCGCGGGCGTCGCGGTGTCGTCGGCTCGGGCGGGCGCCACCGTGCCAGTGGCGACGCTCGTCATGGCAACGTTCTAGATCTCGCACCGGGGGGGCGCAAGGACCGCCGACCCGTTGGCCCAGGCTCGTCGGTCCGCCGGGGCGACGCCGCCTGATCCGATGGAGGCACCACGGACGAGGTCTAAAGGAAGCTGAAGTCCGGCACCCCGGAGCTGATGCCCTTGAAGA
Organism: uncultured Acidimicrobiaceae bacterium; assembly: GCA_963741995.1. Taxonomy (GTDB): domain Bacteria; phylum Actinomycetota; class Acidimicrobiia; order Acidimicrobiales; family RAAP-2; genus Bog-473. The sequence continues at coordinate 31,095 of CAVUKI010000007.1, read as the reverse complement.
GCTCGCCCTTGGCGGCGATCAGCTCCTCGGGTGTCCACGCCGCGTCCCGCGTGACCTGGCCGGCTGCCTTGAACGCGCTCATCGCATAGATATTGCCGCCGAAGACGACGAGGATCTGCCCGGTGATGTCCGCCGAGGCCGGCGCAGCCAGGAACGCCGCCACGTTGGCGATGTTCTTGGGATCCCAGGCGTCGAAGCCACCTTCGCCTGCGCTCATACCGTCACCGCCGAAGAGCGTCTCGGTCATCCGGGTGCGGGCGCGCGGCGCAATGGCGTTGGAGGTGACGCCGTAACGGCCGAGCTCGCGTGACTCCACCCAGGTGAGGGCCGCGATGCCCGCCTTCGCGGCGGCGTAGTTCGCCTGTCCGGCGTTGCCGAAGAGGCCGGCCTCCGATGAGGTGTTGATGATGCGGCCGGTCACGTCCTCACCCGACTTGGCCCGGTTGCGCCAGTAGACCGCGGCATGATGCGTGGCGGCGAAGTGGCCCTTGAGATGGACCCGGATCACGTCGTCCCAGTCGGACTCGTCCATGTTGAACGACATCTTGTCGCGGAGGATCCCGGCGTTGTTCACCAGGATGTCGAGTGAGCCGAACGTGTCGACCGCCTGGTCCACGACGTTCTTGCCACCGGCCCACGAGCTGATGTCGTCGCCGTTGACTGTCGCCTCACCACCCCGCTCCTGAATGAGCGCCACGACCTCCTCGGCCGGGTGCGCGTCCAGCGAGCCCTCGCCGTGCAGCCCGGCGCCGACGTCGTTGACGACGACCCGCGCGCCCTCGCCGGCCAGGACCAGCGCCTCTTCGCGTCCGATGCCGCGTCCTGCCCCGGTGACGACCGCCACCTTGCCGTCGAGCAGTCCCATGGTGATGCCTCCCTGTATCGGTCAACGCGCCCAGCCGGCCGTCCCGGATCGGGAGGCCCGGCCGACGGGGCCGGTGGGCCGCCGCGAACGCGCCAGAAGTGTGGCCGATGGGCTCGTTCAGGGGCAAAACCGGGACAGCGACTCGGCGGTGACCAGCCCTATCAGCGTGGTGGTCTCGGCCCGCGCCCGGGCCCGGCCGAAGCGGGCGGTCAGGCTGACCACCTCGAGGCCGGGAGGCGGGTCGGCCAGCACGGACGCGTCCGCGCCGCCCGCGATGCACAGCACCGGCAGCGGCCTGCCGCGCCCGCCTCGGGCCCGGGCCAGCTCGAGCACGCCACCCGGGACCTTGCCGTGGAACGACGGGGGGTCGAGGTGCCCCTCCCCGGTGACGGCGAGGTCGGCCTGCTCCAGCCGGTCAGCCAGGCCGACCAGCCCGGCGACGAAGTCGAAGCCGGGCTCGATCCGGGCGCCCAGGGCGACCAGCCCGCCCGCCAACCCGCCTGCCGCGCCGCCGCCGGGAAGCCTGGTGACGTCGATACCGGCCTCGCGGCGGTAGCGGGCTGCCACCTGGACGAGGCGCCGGTCGAGCTCCATGACTTGCGAGGGTGTGGCGCCCTTCTGCGGACCGAACATGGTTGCGGCGTCGCCGAACAGCGTCGTGACGTCGCAGGCCACGACCAGCTCGATCCCGTGCAGCGCGGTGGGTGACCCGACGGCCTCGAACGCGCCGAGACCGCCGTCGGTCGTGGACGAGCCGCCGCAGCCGACCACGATCCGGCGTGCCCCCGCGTCGCGTGCGGCGACCAGGAGCTGACCCACGCCGGCCGTGGTGGCGCGCACCGGGTCGTCATGGCGCGGCCTCGGGAGAAGGGCACGCCCGGCGGCGCGGGACATCTCGACGACGGCGGTCAGAGGCTCCTCATCGCTGCCCCGGCGCAGCAGGCGCCACTCGGCCTCGACCGGCGCCCCGAGCGGGCCTGTCACGATGGACGTCCGCGGCGTGCCCCCCAGGGCCAGCAGCAGGCCTTCACCGCCGTCGGACATGGGCACCTCGTCGGCGGTCCACCCCGCCGCCCGGGCCGCCCCAGCCGCGGCCGCCGCCACCGCACCGGCTGATGCCGTGCCCCGGAATTTGTCCGGGGCGGCGACGAGATGGGGCACGCGGATGAAGCTACCGGGTGCGGTGCCCGGGAGAACGGTGCGGGCGAGAGGATTTGAACCTCCACCCCCTTTCGGGGACCGGGACCTAAACCCGGCGCGTCTGCCAATTCCGCCACGCCCGCAGCGGCCCCGCCAGGCGGGTGAACACGGAGTGTACGGCGGTGTGCCTCCGAGCGCCCCCTCCGCCCACTAGCCTCGTTGCCATGGTCAACGCATCTGAAACCCCGCGCATCACGGCCGCCGGGGCCGAAATGGAGTCCGCCGGGCGGGTCTTCCAGGAACTGCTCAAAGAGCGCATCGTCTTCATCGGCAGCGCGATCGACCAGGTGACAGCCAACCTCGTCTGCGCGCAGCTGATCCTCCTGGAGGCTGAAAACCCCGAAAAGGACATCTCCCTCTACATCAACTCGCCGGGCGGGTCCGTCACCGACGGCCTGGCCATTTACGACACCATGCAGTACGTCCGGCCGGACGTCTCGACCATCTGCGTCGGGCTGGCGGCCAGCATGGGCCAATTCCTGCTCTGTGCCGGCGCCCCGGGGAAGCGCTACGCCCTGCCCCACTCGCGCATCCTGATGCACCAGCCTTCGGGGTCCATGCAGGGGCAGGCGGCGGACATCGCCATTCAGGCGGAGCAGATCATCTACCTCAAGCGGATGATGGCCGAGCGCATCGCCTTCCACACCGGGCAGCCGCTCGAGCGGATCGAGACCGACTCGGATCGCGACCGCTGGTTCACGGCGGACGAGGCCTGCGAGTACGGCTTCATCGACAAGGTGATCGACCGCTCGACGGCCACAGCGGCGGCGGGGAACAAATAGAAGTGGCCGTCGACGTCCCGGCCTCCTCGCCGGACGCGGACCGGAGACTCGAGGAGGACACCGAGCTGCGGGTGGCTGATCGGTCGCCGGTGGCGGCAGAGGCGGCAGGCGTGAGCCGGGTCGAGGCTCGGCGCGGATCGGTGACTCGCGTGGTCACGCCGACCATCAGCGTGCGGAAGCGACTCCGCGAGATCTGGCTGTCTCGGGAGCTCCTGATCTACCTGGTCCGGACCGAAATCAAGGTCAAGTACAAGAACTCCGTCCTCGGACTGGTGTGGTCCATGGTCGCTCCGGCCATGACGCTGGCCATCTACTTCGTCGTGTTCTCCATCCTGCTGGACAACAAGATGCCGAACTTCGTCATCTATCTCTTTGCCGGGCTGCTCCTGTGGAACCTCTTCCAGCTGGGAGTCCTGACCGGTACCGGTGTCGTGGTGAACAACGCCGGGATCGTCAAGAAGGTCTCCTTTCCCCGCGAGATCCTGGCTCTCGCCGCGGTCGGTTCGGCCTGCGTCTTCTTCTTCTTTCAGGCGATCGTCATGGTGATCTTCATGGTGATCCTGCGGTCGGCGCCCGACCCGGCGTATTTCCCCCTCGTGATCCTGGCCCTGATCGCCGGGGTCATCCTGGCCTCGGGCCTCGCCGTGCTGTTGTCCTCGGTCAACGTGTACCTGCGCGACACGCAGCACCTGATCGAGGTTGTCCTCACGGCGTGGTTCTGGGCCTGCCCCATCGTGTACCAGTACCAGACCGTCGAAGCCAAGCTGGGACCTCGTGGTCTGACGTGGATCTACCTGATCAATCCCATGACGCCGTTGGTCCTGGCCTTCCAACGCTGCCTCTACAACAAGCCGATCGTGACCATCAACGGCGTGCTGACCCCGGTGCTGCCCCAGCACGGGTACCTCTGGTACGCCGTCCTCGTCGCGGCCGTGCTTGTTTTCGGGGTGGTGCTCTTCCTCGTCGCCCTCGCCACCTTTGGCCGGCTCGAGGGCAATTTCGCCGAGGAGCTCTGATCGCGTGGGTGATTTCGCGGTCGACGTGCGCGACGTCTCCAAGCGCTTCCGTCTGGCGCACGGTCAGTACAAGACCGTCAAGGAGCGCCTGATCCACGGCGGCAAGCGCAAGTCCACCGAGGACTTCTGGGCCCTCGACGGGGTCTCGCTCACCGTCAAGGAGGGTGAGACCGTCGGCATCCTGGGCCGCAACGGCTCGGGCAAGTCGACCCTGCTCAAGTGCATCTGCGGCGTGCTGCAGCCCACCTTCGGAGAGGTGGCCGTTCGGGGCAAGCTGGCCGGCCTGCTGGAGTTGGGAGCAGGCTTCCAGCAGGACCTGACCGGCCGGGAGAACATCTACCTCAACGGTTCGCTGATGGGCATGGCCAAGCGCGACGTGGACAGGGTCTTCGATGCCATTGTGGACTTCTCCGAGTTGGAGGAATTCATCGACGGCCCGGTCAAGTTCTATTCCTCCGGCATGTACGTGCGGCTCGGCTTCGCCGTCGCCGTGAACATGGACCCTGACGTCCTGGTGGTCGACGAGGTCCTGGCCGTGGGTGACGAGCGCTTCCAGCGCAAGTGCATCGAACGGGTCAAGGAGTTCCAAAAGGAGGGTCGGACCATCCTGCTCGTCACGCACGCGGCCGACACCGTGCGCAGCATCTGCGACCGGGGCGTGGTGCTCAGTCACGGGTGCATGGTCGGGGAGGGCGAGCCCGGCGAGGCCACCCGTATCTTCCGCGAGGGCCTGATGGCGGAAGGCGCGGGCATGGCGGTCGCCGATCCCAAGCTGGTCGCGGTGCCGGCGACGCCGAAATCTGTCGGCATGGACTCGGTGCCGGACGCCGAGCGACCGGTCAGATTCCGCTCCGTGCACCGCATCTATTCGGGTGACAACAGCGTGCCCTACATGAGCACGGGTGACGATCTCACGATCCGGGTGGAATTCGAGGCGCTCCATGCCGTCGACGACGTGGTGTTCTCGCTCGAGATCCGCGATGGTTTCAACAACTCGCTGATGCGCACCGACACCTCCATCATCGGTATGTCGATCGATGCCGCGCGCGGTGTCAGCGTGATGCACTTCGGCATTGTGCAGATGCCCCTCCTCGACGGCACGTTCTCGTTCGCCCTCGGCATCCAGAGCCGGGGAGGGATCCTCTACGACTGGCAGGAGGATGCGGGGACATTCGAAGTGATGAACCCGGGCAAGACCACCGGCATGTTGCGTCTGGACGTCCACGCGGCCCTCATCTCGACCGAGAGCGACGTCAACTCGTCTGCCGCGCTGGCCTAGCCGGCCGCGCCAGACTCGCACCATGAGCAGCACGGACGAGACCTTGCCGGCAGATCCCCAGGCCTACGTGGCCCAGGTCATGGCCGAGATCGCCGAGGAGGTGCGGGTGCGCCGCGCCTCCGGAGACCTGCCCCCCAAGCTCGAGCGCGAGCTCGACGAGCTCTTCCTGGCCCATTCGCCGGTGGCCGGTCGGGGCGGTGACCTGGGTGACGCGCTGCGGATGGTCGACGCGGCCACGTTCATCGATCCCGTGGTGCCTGTCGAGTCCGAGCGGGCGGCTGGTGCCGTCGTCAAGAAGGGGATGCGGTCGCTGCTCCTCTGGTACGTCGGATGGCTCACCCACCAGATGAGCCAGTCCGCGTCCGCGGTGAGTCGTGCCCTGCACATCGTCGACGATCGGCTCCAGGAGCTCGAGCGCCAGGTGGAGGGCCAGCGCGTGCCTGCTGCCGGGGTGGTCGAGTTCCCGGCCCTCCAGCACGCCGACGCCTGGTGGGTCGAGCCCGCTGTGGCAGCAGTGGTCAAGGCGCCCGGGCGCATCCTGCATGTCGCCTGCGGTGACGGATGGTTCGTCCGGCGCGTCATTGCCGCCGGCGGCGACGCCTATGGCGTCGATCCCCGCTCCCGCGTCATCGACACCTCGGCCCTCGGCCCGCTCGACCTGCGGGGGGAGCCCGTGGGGGAGCACCTCCGGGCCGTGGCCGCGGCCGGCCTGGGCGCGATGGTGCTGAGCGGCACGGTCGAGGGGATGGCGGGGGCCGAGCGAAGCCAGCTGCTCACCGCAATCGGGAGCCGCCTCGCCCCCGGCGGGACACTCGTCATCCACTCGGTGACCCGGCAGGCCTGGGAGGCGACGGACGCCCCGCCCGAGACCGATCTCGCAGCCGGCCGGCCACTGCGACCCGAGGCCTGGTGCAGCCTCCTCGAGCAGAGTGGGTACGACGCGGTCGCGCAGTCCGGCCCGGGCGGTGCCGATTTCCTCGTCACGGCGGTCCGGGCCGCCATCACCTCGCCGTACCCGCCCGTCGAGCGGTGAGCGCCGCCGCCGGGGGGCCGGTGGCGGTGCACCAGTTCATCGCCACTCTCAATCCGCACGACGCGACGGGGGCCCACGCTCTTCGGCTGCGCGACGCCTTGCGGTCGGCCGGGTGGCGCTCGGAGATCTTCGCCGAGGCGATCCATGACGACCTGGCGTCAGAGGCGTTCAAGCACTGGATGTATCCCGAGCACGCCGCCCCAGGCGACGTAGCGATCTATCAATTCACGACGTCCTCCACCGTGGCGGGCTACCTGGCCGAGCGCGGGCTGCCGCTGATTCTGGACTTCCACAACTTCACCGGGCCGGAGTACTTCGCCGGTTGGGAGCCGCAGAGTGTGCAGCGGGCGGCGGCGGCGGCCGACGAGTTGGCACTGCTCGCCCCACGAGCCCTCCTCGGCCTGGCCAAGAGCACCTTCAGCGAGGAGGAATTGCGGCGGGCGGGCTGCCGGCGCACCGTGATCGCCCCGGTGCTGGCCGACTACCGACGTGTCGCCGCGCCCCCCGACCAGCGCGTGGAGGCGGAGCTGGCCCACCTCGGTGCCGACGGCGGTGCCGACATCCTGTTCGTCGGGCGGATCGTGCCGTCCAAGGCCCAACACGAGCTCGTCAAGGCGCTGTGGGCCTTCCGCCGGCTCTATGACCGGAAGGCCCGCCTGCATCTGGTGGGTGGCACGTCGAGCTTCGAGTATTCGAAGGCGCTGCAGGGCTTCGTGCACGACCTCGGTCTGTCTGCCGCTGTCCGGCTGCCGGGCGAGGTGTCGGACGCGGCGCTTGCGGCCTACTTCGATGCTGCCGATGTGTACCTCTCGCTGTCGGCGCACGAGGGGTTCGGCGTCCCGCTCGTCGAGGCGATGGTGGCGGGCGTGCCCGTTGTCACCCGCGGCGCCGGCGCCGTGTCCGACACCGTGGCCGACGCCGCACTGGTGCTGGCCGCGGCCGACCCCTCGTACATCGCCGCCGCCCTCCACCGGGTGTGTACCGACGAGCAGCTCCGCGCCGCCCTGACCACCGCGGGCGTCCGGCGGGCCGCGGAGCTCTCCGGGGACGCCGTCGCCACCCGTATCCTCCATGCCGTCGCCGCTGTCGTGGAGGGCCCATGAGCCCGAAGGTGGCCTTCGTCACACCTCGTTACGGTCCGCAGATCATGGGTGGAGCCGAGACGGCGGTGCGTCAGCTGGCCGAGCACCTGCGCGCCCTGACCGACTGGGAGGCCGAAGTCCACACGACGTGCGCGCTCGACGCCATCACCTGGGCGGACGAGCTGGAACCGGGGACCACCGAGATCAACGGAGTGACCGTGCACCGGCACCCGTGCGCGCACGGCCGGCTGCCTGACTTCTACGGACTCGACGGGACGGTCCGGCTCGCTCCTCGCCTGGCGACCAGGGAGCAGGGAGAACGGTGGGTCGACTACAACGGCCCCGTGTCTCCGCAGCTGGTGGACGCCGTCGTCGCGTCGGACGCCGATGTCGTTGCCTTTTCGCCGTACCTCTACCATCCAACGGTCGCGACCATCGGCAAGGTGCGGGTGCCGGCGGTGTTCCACCCGGCGGCGCACGACGAGCCGGCGCTGTACCTGCCGGTGTTCCGCGGCACCTTCGGGGACGCCGACGCGTTCTGCTTCTATACGGCGTCGGAGCGCATGCTCGTCGAGCGGATGTACAACGTGGCGGAGCGACCGCAGATGGTGCTCGGTCTCGGCGTGGGTGACTCCCAGGCCGCCGGACGGCCGGGCCGCGCGATCCTGGGACTCGGGGACCGTCCCTACGTCGTCAGCGTGGGGCGCGTGGACGAGCACAAGGGCTCCAAGATGCTGGCCTCGTACTTCGCGACCTACAAGGATCGGCATCCCGGCCCGCTCGCCCTGGCGCTCGTCGGACCGGTCTCGGTGGAGCTCCCGCCCCACCCGGACATCGTCGTGACGGGGGCGGTGAGCGAGCCCGACAAGTGGGACATCATGCGCGACGCGCTCGTGGCGATCTCGCCGTCCGCCCTCGAGTCGTTCTCGCTGGTCGTGATCGAGGCCTGGGTCGAGCAGCTGCCGGTCCTGGTGAACGGCTCCTGCGGACCGACCCGGGAGCACTGCGAGCGCTCGGGCGGGGGGCTGTGGTTCACCTCCTACCCCGAGTTCGAGGCGGTGCTCGACCGGCTCGTGTCCGACGCGGGGCTCCGTGCCGAATTCGGGCGGCGCGGGCGCATCTTCGTCGACCAGCACTTCCGGTGGCCGGTGCTCGTCAGACGCTATGACGAGTTCCTCGCCACCGTGGTGGCGCGGGGCAGGGGCGCTCCCGGCCTGTTCTGAGGCGGTCGGGCCGGTCGTCGGATCAGGAGACGGGGCGACCCACGACGGTGTACATGCGCTGGTCGATGGCATCGGCTCCGATGTCGTGGGCCAGATGGTGGCGCTGGGAGTGCATGCTCGTCTCGGTCTGCCCGAAGCCGAGCCGGGCCAGCATGGAGAGGACGGCGCCGGGATAGATCGACCACCAGTTGGTCACGTGGTGCTCCGCTGACGGGGAGAAGCGCATGATGTTGGTCTCGGGCGGATCAAGATCATCTTGCAGCGGCTCGGTGACGATCATGGTCTCCGTCGTCCGCTGGGCCGCCTGGGAGAGCGCGCCCCAGGGCTCACGCAGGTGGAGGAGGATGGCCCCGACCACGGTGACGTCGAACGTCCCGAGATCCGCCGGCATGTCGTAGATGTTCCCCTGGACGAACTTGGCGGACGACCCCAGGGTGCGGTGCAGGTACCACCACCCGTCGTGATTGCGGTCGATGGTCTCCTGCATGACGCGGAGCCGCTCCAGGTACTGGTCCTCGCCCCTGACCGGGAGCGTGTCGATCGGCACGTCGAACCCGGCTTCGAACGAGACGACCTCCGCTCCCATGCGCTCCATGTAGAACGTGAGGGCGCCGGTGGCGGGGCCGAGCTCCAGCACCCGCTTGCCGGCGAGGTCGACACCGCCGAGGTAGGCGGATTCGTGGCCCCGTAGGTCCCACACGCCGGGCAGGACCCTGCCGTCGGGGAGCTCGAAGGCGTGGTACCAGACGAAGTCGGTGAGGTCGGCGCCCTCGCGTCGCTTCGAGAGCGCCGCCTGGAATCCCTCGTCCAGCTGACCCAGGTACGTCGTGGGGCGGGTAGGAGGGAAGTAGAGGGCCTCGGGCGGGCACGCCTGCTGCGGCCGGGCTCGGCGAGCCGGAGGGCTCGTCCGCGGTGTCACGTCGCCGGAACATGGGCCGTCACTCTAGGCGAGGCGTCGGGGCTCCCTCGGTGGCGCAGCGCGCCCGGGACAGCTGTCAGAAGCCGTCCATGCCGACCATGGGCTTGTTGAGGTGCTGCCCACCCATAGAGCCGCGGAACGGAGCGTCGCCGTAGCTGAAGATGCCACCGTCGGACGCCACGAACCAGTAGCCCTGGCCGTCACTGGTGGACTGCATCGCCACGACGGGTTGGTTGAGGTGGATGGAGCCGGTGGAACCGAAGAAGGGCGCTCCGAAGGAGAAGATGCCGCCGTCCGAGCCCACGAGCCAGTAGCCACCGGTCACCGGGTCGGGCGTGATGCCCACGATGGAACCGTTGAGGTGGAGGCCCAGTGAGGGAATGTCGCCGGCCGGGGTGGCGTCCCCGTAGGCGAACACCCTCCCCGTCGTGCTGACCTCCCAGTAGCCCTGGCCGTCTGGGGTCGCGGCCATGCCGACGATGTCCTGCCCGGGGACGGACGCGGCGGATCCGTTGAACTGGGCATCGCCGTAGGAGAAAATCCCGCCGTCCGACGCCACCAACCAGTAGCCTCTGCCGTCAGGGGTGGCCGCCATGCCCACAACGGGCGCGTTGAGCTTGAGGGAGCCGGTCGAGCCGTAGAACCCGGCGTTCCCGTAGGAGAACACCCCTCCGTCCGACGCGACCAGCCAGTACCCACCCTGGCCGGGCACGGCCGCCATGCCCACCACGGGTTTGTTGAGGGCGATGCTCCCCGTGCTCCCGCAGAAGTCCTGCCCGAAGGCGAAGATGCCGCCGTCGGAGGCCACGGTCAGGTAGCCGTTCTGGGCCGCGGCGGGGCGGCTGCAGGTCCCGAGGGCGTTGCCGCCCCCGACGAATCCGCTCAGTGACGCATCGTGATGGAACTGTGGCCAGCCGCCCGCCGCGTCGGCCAGGCCCGAGGAGGAGCCCGCCACCTCGAAGTGCTGGACGATGCCCTGGACCTCGTTGCCCCCGATACCGAAGTACCCGGCGACCGTGATGCCGATCGACCCGTTGGCGTCGGCGGTGACGAGGGGGGCGTTCTGGAAGCCGTACGTGGCTCCGGACGGGACGACGCCGCCACTGTTGGTTCCGTCGTCGACGGCCGCCACCGGCAGGCCGGTGGGGCCGTCGAGGATGTAGAGGCCGTGGTCGGTCGGCACGATCACGTCCTGCGCGCCGCTGCCGTTGAGGTCGGCCGTGGTCACCGAACCGAGAACGGCTCCGCCCACGGTGGTCCGCCAGAGGACTGTGCCCGTCGTGGCGTTCGAGCGCGTACACCGAGCCGTTGCCCGTACCTTCGACGACTGCCAGCTGGCCGTTGCCCAGCACGTCGGCCAGAGCGGGACTGCCACCCGTCGAGCCGTCGAGCGTGTCGCTCCACACCTGGTTGCACTTGGTGTCGTAGACCTTGACCGTGTTCTCGTCGCCGGCACCCGGGTAGAAGGTGCCCGTCCCGGTCGCGATCCCGTAAGCCCCGCCCAGGAGAATGGGGCCGACGGCGGGGGAGGAGTCGACCTCCTCGTTGGTGTTGGCACTGCAGATCAGCCCGCCGTGGTCGTTGTAGATCCGGACGTGCCCGCCATCGGAGTAGTGCGTCCCGAGCGCGAAGCCCTGTGACGACGCGCCGCCGACGGCGAAGTCGTCCGAGCCCGTGCCGTAGAAGTCGCCTGCCGCGGCGGTGGAAAAGACACTGTCGGCAGAGAACTGCGGCCAGCCCGTGGCCGGGCTGCCGTTCGAAGCGTTGAGCCCGTACGTCATCTGCCCGAGTGAGCCGCCCTCCAGCAGCGATCCTTCGTTGGCGATCGGGAGCGAGGCCTGGACGCCGCCATCGGGGACGCTGTCGGTGGCCGGATTCGTGACGACCTGGTTCCACGCCTCGGTGCCGTTCGCGTTGTACGCGTAGTAGCCGCCGTCGACCGGCGACGCCGCGTTCCCTGCACCGAAGTAGAGCTCGTTGTTGCCGTTGACCGAAGCCGTCGAGTCGACCGGTGGGCTCCCGGGAAGCTCGACACCGTTCACGCCCGACGAGTTCGGCGTCCCTCCCGAAGGGTTGATCATGCAGCCCTGGCCCGAGCCGACGGTACCGCCCGTCCCGCTGCCCCAGCCCGGCAGGACCGTGCCGGTCTGCAGGTTGAGGCCGTAGAGGTCGCCCTGGCGGTCACCGACCTCGATGCCGGGGGTGCCGCCTTCGTTGAATGCCACCGGCGAAGACTCGGCGACGCCGCAGGGCGCGTCATTGAGGAAGGTGCCCATCCCGCCGTTCCACGTCTCGGTCAGCGTCAGCGGCGCCGGAGTGCCCGACACGCGCTGCGTGGTTGCCCCCACGATGGCGAAGGTCGCACCGATCACTGCGATGCTCGTGAGGATGCAGCGGGTCGCCAGCCTGCCGCGCGTTCTTCACCTTGCCCCGATTCTCTGTGCCAAGCGTCCGAAGGTAGTCCCTCACCACGCCGCCGAAATGCCGCGGAGGCCAGGTTATTGAGCGCATCGCCAGTAGCATCAAGCACTATGTCCGCCGGTTTCTCTCCAACGGGCGCTGCCGATCACGCGGGTGACCAGGGCGAAGCTGAGATCCCCGCACCGGCGGACCGGGCCCGGGCCGCCGAGGCGCTGCAGCAGGCCTTCTCACGATTGTCACCCCAGGGCAGCGACGCCTGGAACTTCTTGGCGGCCTTCACCCACTTGGGCGATCGCTACGGCCCGTACCATCCGGGCGCCTCGGCGCTGTCCGACTTGCTCGCGCCGAGCCGCAGTGACAGCCGACGGGCGGGACCGCTCGACCGGCTGCGCCCGAAGAGGGACCGCGCCGTGCGTGGGCCCGACGGCGAGGAGACGAACCTCGAGGAGGCGATGGGGCACGTCGTCGAGGCCTTTCGCTTCTTGTCGGCGCGCGTCGAGACGCTCGAGGCGAGGTTGGCCGCCCAGGACAGACCGGTGGACGGCGCCGCCTGGCTCGTTCCGGCCCGCGAGCTCGGTTCGTTGGCGGGGCCCGTCGCGGCGCACGTCCTGGCGCGTACGCCCGGCGGCGTGATCATCCACGCGGACTGTGGCGAGGGTGACCTGTTGCGCGTGCTGCACGAGCGGGACGCGGAGGCACACGGCGTCGAGCCGCGCGGCGCGGTGGCGTTGCAGGCCATTGAGCACGGGTGCTCCGTGACCATCGCCGAGGGGTCGGAACACATGGCGTCCCGGGCCGAGGGCGCCACGGGCGGGGTCGTGCTGAGCGGTGTCGTTGATCGGCTCCCCCTCCATGCGCTGCTCTCCCTGTTGGCTCAGAGCCGTCGGGTGCTGCGGCGCGGGGCACCGCTCGTTGTGGTCTCGGAACCCGTCGCGGCGACGGCGTCTCGGGATGTTGTCGCGCAGGACCTCGTTGACGGTCGGCCGCTCCATGAGGCGACCTGGGAGCTGTTGCTGCGAGCGCGCCGGGTTCGTCGAGGTGGTACCGCTGCCCGACGGGACCGGACAGGACCGGCGCATCGCCCTGTCGGCCGTCGCCCCCTCGTGAGCGGCATCCACCACTTCGTTCCCGTCCTGCACCGAGGTGATGCTGTGGGCCGGCACACCCTGCGGTTGCGCGAGGCCACCCGGGCGCGCGGGTTTCGCTCGGAGATCTTCGTCGACACCGTGGACGACGACACCGCAGCCGAGACGGTGCCCGTCCTCTCCTACCCGGAGATGGCGCAGCCGGGCGACGTCGCGGTCTACCAATTCGCCACCGCCTCGGCCATGGCGCCGTGGCTGGCCGGCCGGTCCGAAGCGCTGGTCGTCAACTACCACAACGTCACGCCGCCCGAACTGATGGCGCCGTGGGACAACCACCTGGCCCTGGGGCAGCTGCGCGCCCAGAGCGACCTGCGCCTGCTGGCGCCGCGCAGCGCACTCGCCGTGGCCGACTCCGGGTACAACGAGGCACACCTGGCGGCGGCGGGGTTCGCCATGACGGCCGTGATCTCGCCGTCGGCCGCCCTCCAGACCACGGGCACACGCGACGCCACTGGGGAGGCCCCGGCGACGGGTGCGCCGCCCCGCGGAACCCACTGGTTGGCCGTCGGGCGTGTCTCGCCCAACAAGGCGCTCGAGAACACCATCGCGGCACTCGCCGTCGCCCGCTCGCACGGCAGCCCTGACGCGTGGCTCCAGCTGATCGGCAAGCCGGCGACCGATTCCTATGTGGCCGCGTTGCACCGCTATGTCGCCGAGCTCGGCCTGGCTGATGCGGTGCAGTTTGCCGGCCATGCCGGCGATGCCACGGTCGAGGCGGCGTACGCCAGCGCCGACGTGCTGGTCGTCACCTCGGAGCACGAGGGCTTCTGCGTCCCCGTCGTCGAGGCAATGGCTGCGGGTGTGCCGGTGGTGGCCTTCGACAGAGGGGCCGTGCCCGAGGTGCTCGGGGGCGCCGGCGTGCTCGTCTCTGACAAGGATCCCTACGCGCTCGCCGCTGCCATCGCGGCGCTGCTGTACGACGCGCCACGCCGCAACGACGTGATCACGGCGGGGCGGCAGCGGCTCGCCACCCTCGATCTCGGTTCGGCTGCCGACCGCTTCGTTGACCTGCTGGCCCCCCTGGCTGCGCCTGCCTCCACCTCGTCGTGAGCGGCATCCACCAGTTCGTCCCGATGCTGCACCGCGCCGACGCCGTCGGGCGCCACACGATGCGGCTTCGTGACGTCATGATGGGGCGCGGCATCCCGTCGCGCATCTACGTGGAGATGGACGATCCCGAGACGGCGTCCGAGACCAGACCCTTTGCCCAGTACGCCGAAGAGGCCGCGGCCGGAGACGTGCTCGTCTACCAATTCGCCACGGCGTCGGCCATCGGCGCCTGGCTCGTTGCCCGCACCGAACCCCTGGTCGTGAACTACCACAACGTGACGCCCCCGGAGTACTACGCCCCTTGGGACAACGGCATGGCGCGTCATCAGCTCCTGGCCCAGACGCAACTGCGGGAGCTCGCGCCGCGCGCCGCACTCGGCCTGGCCGTGTCCTCCTTCAACGAGGTGGAGTTGGGCCAGGCCGGCTTCCACCGCACCGCCACGGTGCCGCCGGCCGCCATCGTCCCCGTCGGAAGCGGTGCCGACCCGCCGTCGCCGACGGCACCACACGCCGGCGCCCGCTGGGTCAGTGTCGGCCGTCTCGCGCCGAACAAGGCGATCGAGCTCGCCGTCATGGCGCTGCTGGTCACCCGGGCCCATGACGACCCCGCCGCCGCCCTCCAGGTGGTGGGCCGGCCGGTCGTGCCGTCGTACACCGCCGCGCTGCATCGCTTCGTCGACGACATGGGCCTCCACGATGCCGTCGTGTTCAGCGGCGCGCTGAGCGACGCCGCATTGGCAGCTTCCCTGGCCGAGTCCGACGTGTTGGTGCTGACATCACGCCACGAGGGTTTCGGGGTCCCCGTCATTGAGGCGATGACACTGGGTGTGCCGGTCGTCGCCAACGAGGCCGGCGCCCTGCCCGAAGTGGTGGGCGACGCCGGTGTCCTCGTTGACGCACGCGATCCCTACGCGCTGGCGGAAGGCGTCGCCCGTGTGCTCGGGAACGGGGAGCTGCGGGCCGCCCTGTCGGCCGCGGCGACGCGCCGGGTGGCGGCCCTCAGCCTGGACACGGCCGGCGACCGCGCCGCAGACCTGCTGGTGGCGCTGCGTCTCGGGACCTGAGCCCGGCCGCGGCCTTGAGACCCACCGGGGCGAGCCTCAACCGGCGTCGACGGCCTGCTGCACCAACGTGACGAAGCGGCTCGTGGAGGCCGCCAGATCGAATCCCGCCGCCCGCTGGCGTCCGGCGGTCGCCAGGACCTCGTGCAGCGTCGTGTCACGCAGGACGCGACCGACGGCGGCGGCGAAGGGCAGGGCGGACTTGTCGGGCAGCACCAGGCCGGCGCCGCCGACCGTCTCGGGCACCGCGGTCACGCCGTAGGCGACGATCGGGACGCCGTGGCCCATGGCTTCGGCCAGAGGAACACAGAAGCCCTCGTGGTCGGAGGCCATCACGAAGACGTCGGCGGCACGAAAGTAGGCCTCGAGCTCCGCCCCGCTGACAGAGCCCGGGAGATGCACGACGTCGCCGAGCCCGAGGTCGTCGATGAATGCCCGCAGCGCCGGTTCGTAGGTCTCCCCGAGCGGTGAGCCGACGAGATGCAGACGGGCCGCCGGGTCGTCGGTGCGGCGGAGCACGTCGAGCATCTTGACGAGATCGTGCGGTGCCTTGTGCGGCGAGATCTTCCCGACGTAGAGCAGGTCCGCCCCGCCCTCGCGCTCCTTGCGGCGGGCCAGGAACCGAGCCAGTTCCGGATCGGGCTCGTCGCTCTTGGACTGCATGTCGATCAGCAACGGGACGACAGCAGTGCCCTCGTAGCCGAGCGCCTGCAGCTCGGACTCGTTGAAGGCGGAGTCGGCGACGGCAAAACGACTCTGGGGAGCCAGGCGCGCCAGTTGTGTGCGGCCGAGTGCGACCTCGTAGGCCACCGCGGGCTCCCAATCGCGCAGGAGGTCGGGCGGAGTGATGTTGTGGTAGTTCACCAACTTGGGCTCGGCCCGCGCCGCGAGGATGTCGTACACGGGGCTGCCGATGGACGCTTGATACAGGAGCCAACGGTCACGGCTGGCTCGACCGAGCTCAATGACGGGCTTGCCCTCGGTCTGCACGTCCTGGGTGTAGCTGCCGTAGAAGATGTCCGAGTCGATGCCGGCGGCGCGCAATCCGTTGCGCAGGTTCAGCGTGTGCACCCCGATGGCGTCACGGCTGGCGAGGGACGGAATGACCTGGTCGACCCGCACGGCCGTGCAGTGTACGTCGGTGCGCCCCCTACCCCGATTGCCGCTCCCATGCACCAAATGGCCCAGGTCGCGCCGGTAGCCTGGTCCGATCGTGTTGGCCGGAACTGCTGTCGCGCGCCCCCATCCGCCGCGATGCCGTCCGCTCACGGCGTTCGCTGCGCTCTTCCTCTCGCTTGCCTTTGCGGTGCCCACCGCCCTGCTCGGCCTTGCATCCCCGGCGGCGGCGGCCAATCTGAACGCGCCGGACCGCGCCTCCGTGCCGGCGCTGGCCCCGCATGCCCAGTCGAACGCCTTGCCCGGCGACGCCACCAACGTGAAGATCGACATGACCGAGAACGACGGCCTCGATGTCATTGTGGCGGCGTCGGGTGGCTCGGTGTCGGCGCCGGGGGTGGCCGGCGCAGCTGCGGTGCGATTCCACCAGACGGCGGGGAGCTGGGAAGTCGACACGGGTGCAGGGTGCGCCGGACCTTGGACCCCGGTGTTGACGAATCAGATCAACCCCACGGCATCATCGGTCGGTGCCGGGCTCCTGACGCTGTGCGTCAGCGGCTACAGCCCGACCGTGCACGGCACAGTGACCGCTGTCTACAATTCGCTGGGTCAGGCCCGGTCGGTCAACACGTTGCCGCTCGAGCAGTACGTGGCCGACACGGTGCCCGGCGAATCGCCGTCGAGCTGGGCCACCCTCGGTGGCGCCGGCCCGCAGGGCATGGACTGGGGCTTCCAGGAGCTCGAGGCCCAGGCTGTGGCCGTCCGCTCCTATGTCCTGGCCGACCTCGGCGGCTACGGCGGGTATGCCGACACATGCGACCTCACCTGTCAGACCTACCGCGGCGTCCAGTACGAGACACCGACGAGCATCGCGGCGGCCAACGACACGGCCGGCCAGGTGATGGTCATGCCCGACGGCCAGATCGCCACGACCGAATACTCGGCCTCGACGGGTGGCTACACCTCGAGCGCAAACGAGGAGTCGCCCTTCACCGCCGTGCCCGACGACGGCGACGGCGTGACCGCCGGTGGGGGCAATCCCAACCACACCTGGTCGACCGCGGTCCCCTACACCGCCATAAGTGCTGCGTGGTCGTCCCAGATCGGCACGTTCACCGGTTTCGGTGGGGCGACGTTCGATCCGGGCCGCCCGTACAACGAAACCTCGTTCGGGCGGGTGGCCAGCATCACGCTCGACGGAACCTCCGGGAGTGCCATCATTCCCGGCACGGAGTTCTATGTCGACCTCGGGCTCAAGTCGGACTTGTTCACCGTGACGTCGACAGACGGAACGAATGCCTACATCTCGGGGCAGGGCTGGGGGCACGGCATCGGGATGGGCCAGTGGGGCGCTCTCGGCTACGCCGTCGGACAGGACAACGGCGACGGCAACTGGACGTATCAGCAGATCGTGAGCCACTACTACGAGCCGGCCCAGCTGGGCAGCCTGCCGGGCGGCGCGAGCTCGGTCGACGGCTCGAGTGGCGGGGTCGGCGGATACTGGATCAACGCGTCGGACGGCGGGGTCTTCAGCTTCGGCAACGCGCAGTTCTACGGGAGCACCGGAGGCATGCGACTCAACCAGCCCGTGGTCGCCATGGCCTCGACGCACGACGCGGCGGGGTATTGGGAGGTTGCCAGTGATGGCGGCGTGTTCAGCTTCGGCGACGCCCAGTTCCATGGCAGCACCGGGAGCATCCGCTTGAACGAGCCCATGGTGGGCATGGCGACCACCCCGGACGGCGGGGGCTACTGGCTGGTCGCCGCGGACGGCGGGATCTTCGCCTACGGCGACGCGCAGTTCTACGGCAGCACGGGCAGCCTCAGGCTGAACAAGCCCGTCATCGGTATGGTGCCGACGCACGACGGTGGCGGCTACTGGCTCATCGCCTCCGATGGCGGGCTCTTCGCCTTCGGTGACGCGCAATTCCACGGGTCGCTCGGCTCCACGCCGCCGCCCACGCCGATTGTGGGAGTGGCGCCCTCGCCCGACGGCGGCGGCTACTGGATGTTGGAGGCCAGCGGCACGTCGCATGGATTCGGCGACGCGCCGTCCGTCGGCATCTCCGCCGTCTCGCCGGCGCTCGGGACCCTGAAGAGCCCCATGACCGGTCTGATCCCGGACTTCAGCGGGCAGGGGTTCGACGCCGTCAACGGCAGCGGGCAGGCCTTCGCCTACGGCGACGCGCCCTACTTCGGGGACGTCACGACCGCCGTGCCCGGCTACTCAGGCCACGCCGTCGGCATCGCCGTCACCCCGGGCTGAACCGGTCTCCCGCGCTGCATCCGCAACCGCGGATAGCCGGGGGAAGCCGCGCAGGCGACCGAGCCGACCCAGCCGTCCCGCGTCCACGCCGTGGTCAGCCGCGTTGAGCAGGCGCAGATCACCGCGGCTGTTGCCGTAGGCCCACAACACCGGCTGCTCGCCCCCGTTGTTCGAGAGCAGGCCCCGCGCGCGGAGATGGCCGACCAGCCGGGCATACTTCTCCGCTCCCCGGCAATTCTTCCCCTCGTAACCGCCGGTGAGCAGCCCGCCGCCGCCCACGGCCAGCTTTGTCGCCACGACCCCGTCGACACCCAGTTCCTCGCCGGCCGGGCTGACGTAGCACTCGGGTGAGGCCGAGACGATGACCGTGTAGTGCCCCTGCCGGCGGTGCCACTCGAGCCGCCGCCGGGCGTCGGCGCGCAGATGGCGTTGCAGGTGGCGGTGGGCGAAGACCGCCGAGCGGCGGTCGACGTCCGCCACGGCCAGGCCGCCGAGCAAGCGGGTGAACAGCTTCTCCTTCACCTCGTCGGCCGCGGTGCCGCCGGTGAGCGCGGCGCGCAGGAGGGCGGGGGAGAGGCGCAGCACGGCGCGCAGGACGGGCCAGACACCGCGCAAGCTGACCAGGAAGGGGAACACGCTCCCTCCGTCGGCCAGCGTGCCGTCGAAGTCGAAGGCGGCGACGGTGAGGCGTCCCGGGGGCCGCTCTCCGTTGGCGGTGTCGTCAGTCGAGCGCAGCGCCACGACGGCCGGCACCTCCCGCAAAACGCAGTGCTCCTTCGAGCGTCTCACCGCTGTTGATGACGTCGCGCCCGCGCCGGGCCTCCCCGAGCGCAGCCTCCGCCTCGGTCAGCCCCCACTGCTCGAGCGCGCTCATGCGGTCCGAGCGGAGGCAGAACTGGGGCAGCGCGGCCAGCTGGTGGGCCAGCGCCACAGCCGCCGACAGCGCCTCACCCGGGGCGACGACTCGGTTGGCGAGCCCCATGCTGAAGGCCTCCTGGGCCGTCACGGCGCGTCCGGTGAGGATCAGGTCCATGGCGCGCCCGTGCCCGATGATCCGGGGGAGCCGCACGGTGCCGAGGTCACACAGCGGCACGCCGAACCTCCGGCAGAACACACCGAAGATCGCGTCTTCGGCAGCGACGCGGAGGTCGCACCAGAGCGCCAGCTCGATGCCGCCGGCCACGGCGTAGCCCTCGACCGCGGCGATGACGGGTTTGCCCAGCGTCAGGCGCGTCGGCCCCATGGGCCCGGGGCCCTCGTCGGGGATGGGCCGGCGGTCCCCCTCGGACACCGCCTTCAGGTCGGCGCCGGCGCAGAACGTCCCTTCCGCTCCGACGAGCACGGCCACCGAGCGATCGTCGTCGCCGTCGAAGGCCAGGAAGGCCTCCCGCAGCTGGTCGGCGCACACGCTGTCGACGGCGTTCCGGCGCTCGGGCCGGTTGATCGTGACCACCGTCACGGGGCCGTCGTGCTCGACGATGAGGGGGTCGGTCCGGTACGGCCGGTACGGCCCCGATGAGGGCTCGTCTGCGGCTGGTGTCGGACTCATGCATGCATTCTCGCACGACAGGATGGGGTGTCCGCACATCGAGTTCCCGCTCGTTCCCAGGTGAAAGGCCCTTTTCTGGGTGTCGGTCCCGGTCAGGGGAAAGATGACCAATCATGTCGACAATTGCCGGAACAGCCGGTAAAGTCACTGTCCGCATCTAGGACGTTCACCATTTCAGGGAGGAACACAATGGCAGTACGACTCGGGGACACCGCCCCCGACTTCACGGCGGACACCACCGAAGGCACCATCAACTTCCACGAGTGGCTGGGTGACAGCTGGGGGATCCTCTTCTCGCACCCCAAGGACTTCACGCCGGTCTGCACGACCGAGCTCGGCGCGTTCTCCAAGGCCAAGCCCGAGTTCGACAAGCGCAACGCCAAGCTGATCGGCCTCTCGGTCGACTCGGTCGAGTCCCACAAGGGATGGGCGGGGGACATCGAGGAGACGCAGGGATCCGCCCTGGCCTTCCCGCTGATCGGCGACGAGGACCGCAAGGTGGCGGACCTCTACGACATGATCCACCCCAACGCCGACAACACGTTGACAGTGCGCTCGGTCTTCATCATCGGACCGGACAAGAAGGTCAAGCTCACCCTGACGTATCCGGCCTCCACGGGCCGCAACGTCGACGAGATCCTCCGCGTGCTCGACTCGCTCCAGCTCACGGCTGACTACTCGGTGGCCACGCCGGTCAACTGGACCGACGGTGAGGACGTCATCATCGTCCCCGCGCTCAGCGACGACGACGCCAAAGGCCGCTTCCCGAAGGGCTGGAAGGCCCTGAAGCCCTACTTGCGGGTGACCCCCCAGCCCAACCGCTGAGGAAACCGGTTCGCCCGACACCTCGGGCCTGATCATGTGACGTGCCGGCCCCCGGGCCGGCACGTCCGCGTCCGGGCTGCATCGCCTCCTCGGGCTCACGGGGCGGCCGCCCGACCCGGCGTGAAGGCCAGCTGCTCAGGCCGAGGGAGGCACCAGCTCGTTGCGCAGCTCCCGCTTCAGGACCTTTCCCTGCGGGTTGCGCGGCAAGGGTTCTGAGCGGAACCAGATGTGGGTCGGCACCATGAAGCCGGCCAACCGTGCCTTCACGTGCAGCTGCAGCTCGTCCGCCGTCACCTTGGCCCCCGGGCGCAGGACCACGACGGCCCCCACCTCCTCACCCAGCGTGGGGTGGGGCACGCCGATGACGGCGCAATCGGCAACGGCGGGGTGCTCGAAGAGGGCGGCCTCGACCTGCACCGAGTACACGTTCTCGCCGCCCCGGATGATCATGTCCTTGGCCCGGTCGACGATGTAGATGAAGTTCTCCTCGTCGAGCTGCGCCACGTCGCCGGTGTGCAACCAGCCGTCCGTGAACGTCGTGGCCGTCTCCTCGGGCCGGTTCCAGTAGCCGCGCACGACGTTGGGCCCCTTGATCCAGAGCTCACCCCGGACGTCGGGCCCGCGGGGGACCGTGTCGTCGGGGTCGTCACCGGGGAAGTCCTCCGGCATGACGGCCACGTCGCAGACGGGGACGGGCGGTCCGACGCTCTCCGGTTTGGCGATGTAGTCACCACCTGAGTTCATGGAAGTGACCGATGACGTCTCGGTCAGGCCGTACCCGTTGGAGGGCTGCCCGATGGGCCAGGCCGCCCGGATCCGGCGCACGAGGTCAGGAGGTGCGGGCGCACCTCCGTAGGACACGCCGCGGATGGAGGAGGTGTCGAACTTCGAGAAGTTGGGCGAGTCGAGGACCTGCATCACCATGGCCGGCACCCCGCCGAACGTGCCGATCTTCTCCCGTTCGATCAGCTCGAGCGCGCGCTCGGGGTCGAAGTGGTGCATCATCACGAGCTTCCCGCCCGCCGCCAGGTTGGAGACCATGACGGAATGACAGCCCGTGGCGTGGAACAGCGGCACCGAGAGGAGGAAGGCCGCCTGGGATTTCTCGCCCACCGGCGCCAGGCCCGTGCCGAAGCGGGTGGCACCGCGGGTGTTGATGAAGAAGAGGCTCATGAGGTTGGTGCACATGTTGCGATGGGTGCCGACCGCACCCTTGGGACGACCCGTGGTGCCCGACGTGTAGAAGATGGTGGCGTCGTCCTCCGGATCGATGGTGAGGTCGGGAGGCGAGGCGGCCTCGTCCACGGTGCCCAGCGCCAGAGCGAACGGCCACTCCGGCACCGGCGCAGCGCCACCCGGAGGTTCGTAGGCGGCCAGGGGTGCCTTGGGCTCGGTGCGGTGCTCGTCGGCCACGATCAACGCGCCGAGGCTCGACAGGCCGCCGAGGAAGGGGCGGATCCGCTCGACCCGCTCCGTGTCGACGAAGGCCACTTTGGAGCCCGAGTCCTCGAGTCCGTAGCGCAGTTCCTCGCCGCTCCACCACGCATTGAGCGGGACGACGATGGCGCCGGCCAGCGTGGCGGCCCAAAAGGCCATGACCCACTCCGGCAGATTCCGCATGACTATGGCGACGCGGTCGCCCTGCTCAATGCCGAATGTGTCGCGTAGGCGGTGTGCCAGCGTGCAGGCAATGCGGTAATGCTCGACGAAGGTCGTCCGCTCATCTTCGTAGACGAGGAACACGCTGTCGCCGTGGCCGAGCGACATGTCCATGACGGCGCGGAGCGAGGGTGGCGCGTTCTTCCACACCCGCGTGGGCACCCCGCGGATGTCGAGCTCCTCCATTTCGAAGAGCTGCCCGGGGGCGGTGAGCGCTGCGTTGGCGTCCGCGATGGACATCGACGGCGCATCCTTGCCGGTGGTGCTCACCTGGTCTCCTTTTCACTCGTGACGGCACGGTCGAAGATCGCGGCGCGGTAGTAGGCCAGCTCCGCCACGGACTCGCGGATGTCCTGCAGGGCCCGGTGGCCCCCTTTTTTCTCGGGGGCCGCCTTGTAGACCTCCGGGAGCCAGCGCCGGCAGAGCTCCTTGATGGTGGAGACGTCGACGGAGCGGTAGTTGAGGAAGTCCTCGATCTCGGGGAGCTCGACGGTCAGGAAGCGCCGATCCGTCCCGATGGAGTTTCCCGCCAATGGGACCGTCCTGGCCTCGGGAATGTGTGATTTGAGGAAGGCCAGCGTCTGAGCCCCGGCGTCGGCGAGGGTCAGGGTCGACGCCTCCACGGCATTGAGGAGGCCAGAGCGGGTATGCATGGTGCGCACGAAATCGTCCATGTCCGCCAGCTGCTCGGGTGAGGCGTGTACCACCAGGTCGGGCCCCTCCTGGACCAGCTCCAGGTTGTCGTCGGTGATCAGGCAGGCGATCTCGACGATGGTGTGGCGCTCCGGATCGAGCCCTGTCATTTCGAGATCGATCCAGGCCAGCATGCGCGGGCATGCTATCGGCCGGTTACAAGGGGAGCGGTTGGCGCACCCCTTGTAATGTCCGGCGATGCTGCCGATCGCCCTGCAACAGCTCGATGGCGAGCTGCCGACTCCCACGTACGCCCGGGAGGGCGACGCCGGGGCCGACCTGCTCGCCCGCACCGACGTGCTGTTGCCCTGCCGGGGAGGCCGGGCCGTGGTTCCCACCGGGGTGGCAGTCGCCATCCCGACCGGGTACGCCGGCCTGGTGCTGCCGCGGAGCGGCCTGGCAGCCCGCCACGGCCTCACCTGCCTCAACGCCCCCGGCCTGATCGACTCGGGGTTCCGGGGGGAGATCCACGTCATTCTGGTCAACCACGACCCCGCGCACGACTACACGGTCACGCGGGGCGATCGGATCGCGCAGCTGGTCCTGATCAGGGTGGAGCAGGCATCCTTCGAACTGGTGGGGGAGGGTGGACTGGAGGAGTCGCAACGGGGGAGCGGCGGCTTCGGGCATACAGGTACATGACGGGCGAGCGGGGAGAAGCTAAGAAAGGGTCGGTCATGCAGTCACTTGTCGGCATGGATGCCGCATTCCTCGCGCTGGAGACACCGACCACGCCGATGCACGTCGGCGTGGCGCTCGTGCTCGACCCGCCTGAGGGCACCCGCTCGCTTTTCTCGCCCTCCACCCGTTACGCGCAGGTTCGCCGGGTCATTCAGCAGCGCCTGCACCTGATCGGCCCGTTGCGCCAGCGGGCCCTGAGGGTGCCCTTCGGACTGCATCACCCGGTATGGGTCGATGACCCGGATTTCGACCTCGACGATCATCTGAGCAGGGCCAGCCTGCCCTCACCCGGAGGAGGGCGCGAGCTCGACGCCTTCGTGGCCGGCGTCATGAGCCGCCAGCTCGATCCGGACCGACCGCTCTGGGAGATGCATGTGGTCGAAGGGCTCGAGGGGGAGCGCACGGCCCTGGTGGCCAAGGTGCACCACGCCATCCTCGACGGGGTGAGCGGCGCGTCGGTGCTGGCGGCGTTCCTGGACGTGACGCCGCGTACCCGCATTGTGGAGTTGCCACCGGAGTGGAACCCGGCACCATTGCCCTCCAACACGCAGATGTTGCGCCACGCGGCCTCGTCGTTGGCCCGGCAGCCGGGGTCGACGCTCAGCACCCTGCAGGCCGGGGTGGAGGCGGTGGCCGATCTCGGAATGCACAATCGGGAGCTGGCGGGCCGAGGGGAGCAATCGCCTCCGGGATTCTTCGCCGCGCCGCGCACCTCCTTCAACGGCGCCGTCTCCAACCGCAAGCGCTTTGTCGGCCTCTCCGTCCCGCTCGAGGACGTGAAGTTGGTGAGCCGGGCGTTCGAGGCGTCGGTGAACGACGTGATCCTGGCCTGCGTGTCAGGCGGCTTGCGTCGCCTGCTGGACGCGCGCGGGGAGCAGGCCGAGGGACCGCTGGTGGCCATGGTGCCGGTCTCGACCCGCGCCGAGGGCGAGACCGAGGAGCTGGGCAACCAATTGTCGGGGATGCTGGTCTCGCTGGCCAGCGACGTCGACGACCCGGTGGCCCGGCTGGACGCCATCTCAGAGTCGACCCGGGTGGCCAAGCAGCAGGAGAAGTTGCACGGGGGGCGTTTCCTCGGTGACCTGGCCCAGATCGCCCTGCCGGCGCTGGCCTCCCGGGTGGCCCGTGCCGTGGCCGGCACCCGCCTCTTCGACAAGATGCGGCCGCCCTTCAATGTCACCGTCTCGAGTGTCCGGGTCCCGGACGTCCCCCTCTTCCTGGCCGGGAGCCGTGTGGCCGCCACCTACCCGGTCGGACCGATGGCGGAGGGCATCGGCCTCAACGTCACCGCCTTCTCCTATCTCGGGCGGGTCTACTTCGGTCTGCTGGCGTGTCGCCGGCTCCTTCCGGAGCTCGACGAGGTGGCCGCGCACGTCGACGATGCGCTCGGTGAGCTGACGGTGTGCGCCCTCGACGCACGAGGGGCTACCGCCTGATCCCGTCTGGGGATTTTGGGAACCGGGGGGGGGCGGTGCGGACCGTTGGGTGATTCGGCCCACACCGCCCGTCCTCCGTGGTGGTGTCGGGACTGCGCCGTGGAGGCCTACGAGCCTGACGTCGACCCGCTGCTTCCCCCGGATGAGGGCGGTCCCCCGGATCCGGACGGAGGTGCGCCCCTACCGCCGCTCGATGCGCTGCCCATGTTCGGGCAGTTCTTGGTCGAGCTGGAGCCGGAGTTCGAGCTGGAGCCCGATCCGGAGCCCGTCGACGAGCTCGAAGACCCCGTTGCGGTGCCGCCCGAGCCGGTGCTGCCCGTGTTCGAGCTCGACAACGGTGCGGGAGAGGAGCTCGAGCTGGAGCCCGAGTTACCTGTCGTGGTCGACGTCGTCGCCGCATTGGCGACCAGTGCGCCGCCCGCGA
Source organism: uncultured Acidimicrobiaceae bacterium (assembly GCA_963741995.1). Lineage (GTDB taxonomy): Bacteria > Actinomycetota > Acidimicrobiia > Acidimicrobiales > RAAP-2 > Bog-473. The sequence continues at coordinate 5,370 of CAVUKI010000007.1, read as the reverse complement.
CCAGGCCGGATGTCAACGCGCCGACGGCCAGAACATTGCGAAGTCGGATCTGCATGGCTGTTGTGCCCTTTCGTCTGTGTGGAGCGCCGGCCCGTTCGAGCCGGTACTGCACACGGTGCGCTCCGGATCTGAGCGCAACCGCAGAGTGACGTGGGCGGGCCCGCCGAGTTACGCGACGAACGCGTGACAACGCACAGCGAGCTTCCCAGAGGAACGACAGGCCACGTGGCGGCGGTGTTCAGGGGGAGTACCGCGGGCTCACAGACAGCGGAGGAATGGCGTCGCCTGCGTGCTCAGGCCTTGGCCGCCCGCCAGCAGTAGGAGCGCATGGGGACGTCGATGGTGTCGAGCCCGTCGAAGGCTTCGTGCGCGTCCAGAAAGCGGGTCATGGCCTCAAGATGCGCGCGGCGGGCGCTTTCGTCCATGGTGATGACTGCGCTGTACGTCGCGGACAGCGCCACGAGATCCGCCTTGGTCATCGGCCGGGTCCATCGGAACAGCTTGGTTTCCGGCTGGAGAAAGGGACTGGCACCACCGACCTCCACGCTGACGAGATGCCGGCGCTTCCGGCGACTGTCGACGTCCGCCTTTTCTTCCGGGCTGAAGATGATCCCGCCCGCCCAGAGCGATCGCATCCAATCAACGGAGCGGTCAGGCCCGGTCCATACGAGCGAAAGCCGGCCGCCGGGTCGCAGGACCCTCGCCACTTCGGGCACGGCCCGCGACTGGTCGACCCAATGCCAGGCCGACTGGGCGATGACGACGTCAACGGAAGCTGAGTCGGCGGGGATCTCCTCCGCTTGGCCGGCGAGCACATCGACCCGTGCGTCCGCGCCGGCGAGGACGGCGCGCATCCGCTCGTCGGGTTCGACGGCGGTCAGGTGGTCGGCCCGCTCGGCCAGCAGTCGCGTGAGGATGCCGGTACCAGCCCCGAGTTCGAGGACGTCGACCGCCCTATCGGGAAGGAGCTAGTCAAGTGCCTCACTCGAAGGGCCTGACCGTAGGCGGTTGTACTCGTCCGCGACCTCACCGAACGAGCGGCTCAGGATGGCGGTGTTCTCGTCCTGGCGCACGCACGCCAATTTAGCGAGACCAGGAGTTGGTCAACCTCCACATGCGTGGGGGCGGCCTCGACGTTTCCAAGGCCCGATTGAGGGGCCGTTACCCTCTCCACTCGAAGGGTGGTCAGCGCGATACTGTGGTGCCCCACGCGGAAGTGGCGCAGCGGTAGCGCATCACCTTGCCAAGGTGAGGGTCGCGGGTTCGAATCCCGTCTTCCGCTCCAACAAAACCCCTGGTAGAGGCGGTTTCAGAGGTCTCCGGCAGACCTCATCCTTTCTTCAAGCTACTAACTCGCTCTACTATCGACCCCATGGCGGGGCCTGGAAAGCCTTCAAAGACTCGAAAATACAAGTCATCGCATCACCGCCGGCAGCGCGGAAGTGGAGGTGTGTTCCAGCTCGCGGACGGCGTTTGGAAGGTCGACATCGAGCTTCCTCGAGACTCCGTAACAGGTCGACGTCGCCGGCCGTCTCGCACCATACGCGGGACGCGCGAAGAAGCCGAGCTCGCACTGTCTCGGCTGAAGACGGCCGGGGATCAGAAGCGGCTGCCGACAGGTGGGACCAATGCAAGGTCCGTGGCGGCGGCGATGAATCAATACCTGAATGCTGCTCGCTCTGGCTCGCTGGAACTGGCTCCTAAGACTGTTACGACGTCTTGCTCGGCCGCAAAAGTCATGAGCAATACGACGCTCGCCGATGGCCGTCGGTTCGGAGCCATTCGGCTGAGCCGTCTCAATTGGGAGGACATCGAAAGCCTGTATGCGGCGATGCGGGCTTCCGGCCGTGGTCCCGACTGGATTCGCAGGTGTGGAACGGTTCTGACCCGATCGCTGGACCTTGCTCGAAAGCGGGGTCTCATCGACTCGAACCCCGCCAAGGATGCGGTCCGGCCCAAATCAACACGGAAGAAGCCGACGTCACCGCTGGAGGACGATGTTCGTGCCGTCCTGGAAATCGTCACGGCTCGAGATCCGGAGATGGCCGATATGGCGGTCTTGCTGGCGAGCACCGGGATGAGAACGGGTGAGATGCTCGGCCTTCAATGGGCCGATGTCGATCTGGCCGCCGCCGAGGTGCACGTCGCCGCCGCAGTGACAGACGGAGGACCCGGAGTAGGGGTCGTTCGAAAGGCCACCAAGCGATCTGACTGGCGAGACGTACCGCTCACCGGCGCCGCGGTGGCCGCGCTACAGAGGCAGAACGACAGGTACCGGGCTCAATTTGCAGAGTCGCCGCCTCGAACCGCATACCTATTCGGCCGGACCGCCGACGCTGTCAGGCCAATGCGACCCGATGCTTTGAGCAGACGATGGACCGCCGCCCGAGGAGCTTCCCCGATCACTCTCCTCGAGGTTCGGCACTATGTGGCAACCGCAATGCTCGACGCCGGGGAGTCGTATCGCACGGTTGCGGAGATCCTCGGTAATAGCGAAGCGACACTTCGACTCCACTACGACGGCAGAACAGGAATCGAGAAACGAAAGGCGATCATGGCCCTCGAGTTGTAGGAGGCTGAAGTTGGCGGGCCCATTGACATCGAGAGGGAGTGGCGCTCGGCAGCGGGTGTTACCGCGTCGCTGGAGTGGCTAGTGAACCTCGTGTTGCTGAACCTGCGGTCACGAGCACGGTGACGCCGAGGCCGAAAGTGTGCGAATCCGCCGCCGGCGAGGGGCCCAGAACGCGTGGATACCGCTAGAGGGTTTCAGCGATCGCCTTACGTAAGGACGTGGCAGAGATGTATCCCACGTAGGTTGCAGCGTGATAGACGAATTCCTCGAGCTCAGGCACCGTGATTCCATTGTGCATGGCCATCGGCACGTGCTCACCTAGAGCATCGAGGTTGCCGAGGCCCATGATGAGACCGAGCGTCACAACGCTACGAGTCTTGGGGTCCAGCAGCTCGGTGCGAGTCCAGAGGTCGTAGTAGATGTTCTCGAGAATCATGAAGTCGAGCTCGGCGGCGAACACTCCGGGCACATCTCCGTCTCCGACGCGGAGCAACGGCGAATCGGGTTGCATGCGCGAGAGCATTTCCAGCGCTTTCGCACGCTTTTCGCTTCCTGTGAGCTCGCGGCGTTCTGGGTCGACCGGAGGCGACAGCTCCTTGAGCAGTTCATGGCTGAGAAGCGCATCGACGATCGCATTCATCGCACGGCCCGCAGCGGGGTAGCCAACGTAGGCTGCGGCGTGAACGACGATGGCCTCTAGCTCTGCCACGCTCGCGCCGTTGTAGATGGCGCCTGGCGCGTGGTAGTCGAGTTCGAACTCGTTACCGACATTTCCGACGCCGATCATCAGGCTGACGGTGAACAGGCTACGAATCCGGCTATCGATGATGTGCGTGCGCCCCCACATATCGCAATAGGCGTCTTCCATCATCATGGGCATCATGTCCGGGGCAAAGCCCATAAGGGCCGTGTCGCGCGGTGATGGCTCCCCCTCGGTCATGGTCTTTATGACGAGGGGCAACATCCGTTGGATGTTCTCGATGCCGATTGCCTGCTTCTCGCTTCCGCGCCGCTCGCGGCGCTCCAATTCTGCGAGTTGTTGTTCTTTCGTCATGGTGAGACCTCTCGTCTAGCTAGCTGCGGTGCCGTCGTCTCGAAGTTCGCTACGTGGTCGGGTTGGCCTCGTCTTGCGGAGTGACAGCAAGACGGCTTGTGGGCGTGAGTCGGAGGGATCCCGGGCGGGGCAGCCCGAGCGCTCGGGTGGCGACCCAGGCCATGAATCGCCCGGGCATGACTTTGCCGCCGTAGAGCATGGCCTTGGCGTCGAGGCCTACTGCGTGGCGTTCGAAGGGCTTGTGTTCGTCGAGCGCTCGTTCGACAGATGGGGCAAAGGAGTCCGGCGACGGTGCAAGGCGCAGGACCAGGTCCTGTTTCGATTCCAGCTGCTCATGGAAGAGGGCGTAGGGACCTTCGGGGTCTTTCCAGTTGTGGGTCTGTTCGAGGATGTCGGTCTTGAAAGTGCCCGTCACGAGCACGGTGACGCCGAGGCCGAAGGGCGCGATCTCGCCGGCGAGGGATTCGGACCACCGCTCGAGTGCACCCTTGGAGGCGCCGTAGGAGCTGATACCTGGCATGCCTCGCAAGCCGCTCTCGCTGGACACGACCACAATTCGACCTTGTCCTGCGGCGCGCATCGCGGGAAGCAGCTCTCGGGTGAGGCGGATGGGGCCCATGAAGTTCGTCGCCAGCATCGCCTCCATAACCTTCAGCGGCATTTCCTCTACGCAGCCGACTCCAGCAATGCCGGCGTTGTGCACGACTCCGTCGGGCGCGCCGATCGCGTCGAGGATCAGAGAGCCGGCCTTCTCGATCGATGACGGATCGAGGAGATCGAGCGACACGCCGATGAGCCGTTCGGGGTCGTAGTCGTTGCCGAGGACGTCGCGAGCCTTCGCCAGGCCTGCGTCGACGGTTCTCATGGCGGCCACCACAGTCCACCCACGGCGGTGCAGGTGGGCGACCGTCGCGAGTCCGAGGCCTCGCGAAGCGCCAGTGACAACGACGCTGCGTGATTCAGTCATGGTCTTCCTTGCATCGGCCGCCGTTGGACGGCGGTGTCAGGTGGGGACGACCGTCGGGTTGCAGGCTCGGCCATCCCGACCAGATCCCCGCGAAGTAGGGACCTGGCTGGCCGGCCTGCTCGTAGAACCCGTTGGGGTCGTAGACCTTCGCTTCGGGGTAGGGATACGGGCAGGCCACCGACGTGGCCAACTTCGTTCCTCGAACGATCGCGAACCCGCCGATGTAGATGAGGTTGGCGACGTTGATGATGACGAACATCACCGCGAAAGTGGCAAGAGCGGGACGCCGGTCGAACCCGCGGATCTTCTGGGCGAGCTTCTCCGCTTGGGACCGGCCAGTGTCGTCCCGATAGAGCAGCACGCCCGCGGAAATCATGACGAGACAGATCGTGCTCGACTCCCAGATCAGCGGGAACTGGTTGGGTGTCCCCGCGAACACCGAACCCCAGGGGATCACCTGGGAGTAAATGTACATCTGGGTGCGCACGAGGAACATCTCGAGCATAGCGTCGATCAAGAAGCCGACAACGAAGATGATCCCGGCCAGGCTCAGCAACGGGTGACGCCACGCAAACGAGGAGACCGACTTGCGGGCCTGGATGCGCCGGAGGATGTTGTTTGCGATGAAGTAGGGGCCGACGAAGAAGAATGCGTAGCCGACCGACAGGAACGGCTCGATAGTGGGCGACAGCGAGAACAGCGGCCAGGTCTCGGGCCAGTGCCAGAGCTGCGGGTTGTACACCGCGTAGGGCGCCCAGTTCCCCATGGGGTCCTGAA
>CAVUKI010000006.1:0-323114 GCA_963741995.1 uncultured Acidimicrobiaceae bacterium | reverse complement strand
TTGAGGATCTTGTCGATGATGCCGGAGGCGACGGTGCGGCCACCTTCACGGATGGCGAAGTGCAGGGCCTTGTCCATGGCGATGGGCTGGCCCAGCTCACCGTCATGTGGCGTTGTCGCCGGCATGACCATCTCGGTGCCCTCGGGCAGCGTGATGGTGCCCGTCACGTCCGTGGTGCGGAAGTAGAACTGCGGGCGGTAGTTGGTGAAGAACGGCTGGCGACGGCCGCCCTCCTCCTTGTTCAGCACGTAGACCTCGGCGGTGAAATGGGCGTGGGGGGTGATGGAGCCGGGCTTGCACAGCACCTGGCCGCGCTCCACCTCCTCCTTCTTGGTGCCCCGCAGCAGGGCGCCGATGTTGTCGCCGGCACGGCCCTCGTCGAGCAGCTTGCGGAACATCTCGACGCCGGTCACCGTCGTCTTCTGGGTGTCCATGCAGGCCGACGATCTCGACTTCCTCGCCCACCTTGACGATGCCCGCTCCACCTTGCCGGTCACGACGGTGCCACGGCCGGTGATGGACATGACGTCCTCGACCGGCATCAGGAAGGGCTTGTCGACGTCACGCTCGGGCTCGGGGATGTAGGAGTCCACGGCGTCCATGAGCTCGACGATCTTCTCGCTCCACTCGGCGTCGCCCTCCAGGGCCTTAGGGCGCTGACCCGGACGATCGGCGTGTCGTCGCCGGGGAAGTCGTAGGCGGTCAGCAGCTCGCGCACCTCCAGCTCGACCAGCTCCAGGAGCTCCTCGTCGTCCACCATGTCGGCCTTGTTCAGCGCCACCACGATGTAGGGCACGCCGACCTGGCGGGCCAGCAGCACGTGCTCCCGGGTCTGGGGCATGGGGCCGTCGGCGGCGGAGACCACCAGGATGGCGCCGTCGATCTGGGCGGCACCGGTGATCATGTTCTTGATGTAGTCGGCGTGGCCCGGCATGTCGACGTGCGCGTAGTGGCGCTTGTCGGTCTCGTACTCCACGTGGGCGATGGTGATCGTGATGCCGCGCTCTTTCCTCCGGCGCGGCGTCGATCTTGTCGAACGACGTGAAGGAGGTGTTCGGGTTCTTCTCCGAGAGCACCTTGGTGATGGCCGCCGTCAGCGTCGTCTTGCCATGGTCGATATGACCCATGGTCCCGACGTTTACGTGTGGCTTCGTGCGCTCGAACTTCTGCTTGGCCATCGCCTGGCTACTCCCTGCTCCTTGTCATGGCCACGGTGGCCCTGACGCTTCTCTTTCTGCGATCTGGATCGGTGTGATCTGTCCGGTCCGCTCCGGGGCGGACCGGGGTTATTCCCCTTGCGCCCGGGCGATGATCTCCTTGGAAATCGACTCCGGAACCTGGTTGTACGAATGGAACTGCATCGTGTACGTGGCGCGACCCTGGGTGCGCGAACGCAGGTCAGTAGAGTAGCCGAACATATCGGCGAGCGGAACAAGCGCCTTGACGACGTGGCTCGTCCCCTGCTGATCCATGCCCTCCATGCGGCCCCGCCGGGAGGACAGGTCGCCGGTGACCGCGCCCAGGAAGTCGTCGGGCACCGTCACCGTCACTTCCATGACCGGCTCCAGCAGCACCGGGCTGGCCGCCCGGATCGCCTTCTTGACGGCCATGGAGCCGGCGATCTTGAACGCCATTTCCGAGGAGTCCACGTCGTGGTACGACCCGTAGGTCAGGGTCACCCGCACGTCGACGGTCGGGTAGCCGGCCAGGATGCCCGAGGTCAGCGCCTCCTGAATGCCGGCGTCGACCGAGGGGATGTACTCCTTGGGGATCACGCCGCCGCTGATCTTGTCGAGGAACTCGTAGCCGCCCCCGGGGCCGGTCGGCTCGAGGCTGATGACCACGTGGCCGTACTGGCCCCGGCCACCGGTCTGGCGGACGTACTTCTCCTCGATCTTCTCGACCGGCTTGCGGATCGTCTCGCGGTAGGCCACCTGGGGCTTGCCCACGTTGGCGTCCACGCTGAACTCGCGCAGCATGCGGTCGACCAGCACCTCGAGGTGCAGCTCGCCCATGCCGCGAGATGACCGTCTGGCCCGTCTCCTCGTCGGAGCGCACCCGGAAGGTCGGGTCCTCCTCGCTGAGCGAGTAGAGGGCCCGGGACAGCTTGTCCTGGTCGGCCTTCGTCTTGGGCTCCACGGCGACGTGGATCACGGGCTCGGGGAACTCGAGCGCCTCCAGCACGATCGGGCGGCGCGGGTCGCTCAGGGTGTCGCCCGTCGTCGTGTTCTTCAGGCCGACCACGGCCATGATGTCGCCGGCGAAGATGGCGTCCTTGTCCTCGCGGTGGTTGGCGTGCATCTGGAGGATGCGGCCGACCCGCTCCTTCTTGTCCTTCGTGGAGTTGGAGATCGAGTCGCCCTTCTGCAGCGTGCCCGAGTACACCCGGATGTAGGTCAGCTTGCCGACGAAGGGGTCGGTCATGATCTTGAAGGCGAGGGCGGAGAAGGGCTCGGCTGTCGTCGGCCTTGCGCTCCTCGAGGTCCTCGGTGTGGTTCGGCCGGTGGCCCTCGGTGGGCGGGAGGTCGAGCGGGCTGGGCAGGAAGTCGACGACGGCGTCGAGCATCGGCTGCACGCCCTTGTTCTTGAAGGCGGACCCGCACAGGACCGGCACCACGGCGGCGGCCAGGGTGGCGGTGCGCAGGGCGCGGCGCAGGTCGTCGGCCGTGATGGGCTCCTCGGCCAGGTACTTCTCCATGATGGTGTCGTCGAAGTTGGAGACGACGTCGATGAGCTGGTGGCGGGCGTCCTCGGTCTCGGCGGCCAGGTTCTCGGGGATGTCGAGGGTCTCCCACTCCTCGCCCATGTCCGAGGACCACACCAGGGCCTTCTCCTCGAGCAGGTCGATGATGCCCTTGAACTCGGACTCGGCGCCGATGGGCAGCTGAATCACGGCCGGCAGGGCGTCCAGGCGGTCGCGGATCATCTGCACCGTGCGCTCGAAGTCGGCGCCGATGCGGTCCATTTTGTTGACGAAGCAGATCCGCGGCACGTTGTACTTGTTGGCCTGGCGCCACACCGTCTCGGTCTGGGGCTCCACGCCGGCCACGGCGTCGAACACGGCGACGGCGCCGTCGAGGACGCGCAGCGAGCGCTCCACCTCGACGGTGAAGTCGACGTGGCCCGGGGTGTCGATGATGTTGATCCAGTTGTCGCGCCACGAGCAGGTGGTGGCGGCGGAGGTGATGGTGATGCCGCGCTCCTGCTCCTGGACCATCCAGTCCATGGTCGCGGCGCCTTCGTGCACCTCACCGATCTTGTAGTTGCGCCCCGTGTAATAGAGGATGCGCTCGGTCGTGGTGGTCTTGCCCGCGTCGATGTGGGCCATGATCCCGATGTTGCGGGTCTTGGCCAGCGGGAAGTCGCGTGTGGGGAGGGCTTCAGCCATGGTGCAGTCTCGGTGTCGTGTCGGGTCGGTCTCCACTACCAGCGGTAGTGGGCGAAGGCGCGGTTGGACTCGGCCATCTTGTGCATGTCCTCGCGGCGCTTCACCGAGGCCCCGATGTTGTTCGAGGCGTCGAGGATCTCGTTGGCCAGGCGCTCGGCCATGGTCTTCTCCCGGCGCTGGCGCGAGAACGTGGTCAGCCAGCGGATGGCCAGCGTGGTGGCGCGGCGGGGGCGAACCTCGATCGGCACCTGGTAGGTGGCACCGCCGACGCGGCGGGACTTCACCTCGACCTCGGGCCGGGTGTTCTCCACGGCGCGCTTGAGCGCGGCCACCGGGTCTCCGCCCGACTTCTCCTGCACCTGCTCGAGGGCGGTGTAGACGATGCGCTCGGCCAGGGTGCGCTTGCCGCGGGAGAGGATCTTGTTGACGACCTGGGTGACCAGGACGGATCGGTAGACGGGGTCCGGCGCGAGCTCGCGTCGGGTGGAGGGTCCGTTCCGGGGCATGCCTAAGACTCCTTCTTGGCGCCGTAGCGACTGCGGGCCTGGCTGCGCTCGCGCACGCCCGAGGTGTCGAGCGCACCGCGCACGACCTTGTAGCGAACACCGGGCAGGTCCTTCACACGGCCGCCACGGACGAGAACGATGGAGTGCTCCTGCAGGTTGTGGCCCACACCAGGGATGTAGGCCGTGATCTCGACACCCGAGGACAGGCGCACACGGGCCACCTTGCGCAGGGCCGAGTTCGGCTTCTTCGGAGTGGTCGTGTAGACGCGGGTGCACACCCCCCGCCGCTGGGGCGCGCCCTTCAAGGCGGGGGTCTTGGTCTTTGTCACCTTGGCCTGCCGTCCCTTGCGGACGAGCTGGGCGATTGTGGGCACGCGCTACCTCTCGCTAATCAGAATGTGAATCCCACGTGCGTTTCGTGGCGCTGGCGCGCCTACCGAAGCTGCACATGGCAGGGATTCAATGATAGCGGCTGCCTGGGGTTCCGACAATCGCGGCGGCCCGGGATTCTTCGTGCGGATGGTCCCGATGCGTCCCGATGGTCCCGATGGTCCGGCTTCTGTCTCGGCGGGGGACGTTTTCACAAACTATCAACGAGCCTGTGCATAGTTTTCGAGAAACCGCCCGGGCCCGCCGCCGGGATCAGGCCCCCTGGGTGCCGGCGAGGGCTCCCGATCAGACGGAGGCCCCCCGATGCGCCACCACGGCCAGGATCAAACAGGCTCTCGAACATCTCGAAGTTGGTGCCGCCGGCCAGCGCCTCCGAGTCCCAGGGCATTCGCCTCCGGACGGCCCTGAGTTCTTCCTGGTCAAGCCAGGTTCTTCCCTCGTGAACGAGAACGGCTTCCACTCCGGTGTCGTACGGTCCCAATTTCAGGCGGCACTCCGGGGGCGTTAGCCTCAACCGGATGGAACACTCCATGGCCGAACGCCTGGCCGACCTGGCCGAACGCAAGAACGAGGCCCTCCACGCCGGGAGCCCCCGTGCGGTCGAGAAGCAGCACGCCAAGGGGAAGCTGACCGCGCGGGAGCGGATCGAGTACCTGCTCGACGAGGGCTCCTTCCAGGAGCTCGACATGCTGGCCCGGCACCGGGCCCACGGCATGGGCCTGGAGGACAACCGGCCCTACACCGACGGCGTGGTCACGGGTTTCGGGACCATCGACGGGCGACGGGTCTGCATCTTCAGCCAGGACTTCACCGTCTTCGGCGGTGCCCTGGGGGAGGTCTTCGCCGAGAAGATCCACAAGGTGATGGACCTGGCCGCCTCCACCGGGGTCCCGATGATCGGGCTCAACGACGGCGCCGGGGCGCGGATTCAAGAGGGCGTCGTCTCGCTGCACTCCTACGGGGGCATCTTCCATCGCAACGTGGCGGCGTCCGGCGTGATCCCACAGATCAGCGTGATCCTCGGGCCCTGCGCCGGCGGCGCCGTCTACTCGCCGGCCATGACCGACTTCATCTTCATGGTGCAGGGCACCTCGCACATGTTCATCACGGGCCCCGATGTGGTGAAGACGGTCACCGGCGAGGACGTCACCCTCGAAGAGCTCGGCGGCGCCATGAGCCACGCGACCAAGTCCGGGGTGGCCACCTTCGTCTCGCCCGACGAGAAGGCCTGCCTCGACGACGTGCGTCACCTGCTCTCGTTCCTCCCCTCCAACAACCTGGAGGAGCCGCCGCTCGAGGTGAGCGGTGACGAGCCCGACCGCCAGGTCACCGAGCTCATCGACTTCCTGCCGACGTCGCCCAACCAGCCCTACGACATGAAGCGCATCATCACGGCGGTCGTCGACGACGGCGAGTACATGGAAGTACACCGGCACTGGGCCATGTCGATCACGTGCGGCTTCGCGCGCATGAACGGCCGCGTCGTCGGCATCGTGGGCAACCAACCGGCCGTGCTGGCCGGCGTGCTCGACATCGACTCGTCGGAGAAGGCGTCGCGCTTCGTGCGGACGTGTGACGCGTTCAATATCCCGCTCCTCACGTTCGTGGACGTCCCCGGCTTCATGCCCGGCACCGATCAGGAGTACGGCGGCATCATCCGACACGGCGCCAAGCTCCTGTACGCCTACTGCGAGTCGACCGTGCCGCGGATCCAGATCATCACCCGCAAGGCCTACGGCGGCGCCTACGTCGTCATGAACTCGAAGTCGATCGGCGCCGACCTGGCCTTCGCCTGGCCCTCGGCGGAACTGGCCGTGATGGGCCCCAACGGTGCCGTCGAGATCGTCTACCGGCGCGAGCTGGCCGAGGCGGCCGATCCGGTGCGGCGACGGGCCGAGCTGATTGACGAGTACACCGAGCGCTACGCCAACCCGTACATTGCGGCGGAGCGCGGCTACATCGACGACGTGATCTCCCCGGCCGACACCCGCGCCGTCATCAACCGCAGCCTCGACATTCTCGCCTCCAAGCGCGAAGAGCTGCCCCGGCGCAAGCACGGCAACGTACCGCTGTGACGCTCCCCGTCGCCGAGGACCAGCTGACCCTGCGAGACCGGCCCGTCCCCGACCCCGCCGTGCTGGCCGCCATCACCGCGGCCGTGCAGCTGGCGTGGCCCCGCCCGGCCCCGGCCGACGAGTACAACCCGGCGCACGAAACGTGGCGCTTCAGCGGTCGCTGGTGGAACAAGCCCGTGCCGCTGAGCCGGAACCGACCCTGGGCCCGCGGCTGACCGTCTACGTCGACGACTGGCGCCAGCGGGCGACGGTGCGTGACCGCACTGACCGCTGGTCTCACCTGCTGGCTGACGATCCCGAGGAGCTGCACGCCATGGCCGCCGCGCTCGGGATCCCGCCCCGGGGCTACCAGCGCCACCGGCGTTCGGCGGCGCTGAACCACTACGACGTGCCCGAGGCGCTCCGGGTGCAGGCCATTGCGCTCGGCGCCGTGGCGGTGACCTGGAGAGAGATGGCGCGGCTTACGCGGGAGTGGCGGCGCGCTGGCGCTCGGCCAACGACACCAGGTCCTCCATGATGCGGTCGAAGGAATAGTCCTTGGGCGTGTAGACCGACGCCACGCCCTTGCCCATGAGGAGTTCGGCGTCGTCGGGCGGGATGATGCCGCCCACCACGACTGCGGCCGTGCTCCCGGCGGCGCGCAAGCGGTCGAGCACGTCGGGCACCAGCTCCAGGTGCGAGCCGGAGAGAATGGACAGCCCCACGATGTCGACGTCCTCGTCGAGGGCGGCCGCCACAATCTGGGCCGGCGTCAACCGGATGCCCTGGTAGATCACCTCGAACCCGGCGTCGCGGGCCGCCACCGCGATCTGCTCGGCCCCGTTGGAGTGCCCGTCGAGGCCCGGCTTGGCCACCAGCAAGCGTGGCGGTCCGCCCGTGCGCCCGGCCAGCGCCCTGGTGCGCAGGCGGACGGGTTCCATGCCTTGGTCGTCGCCGCGCCGGCCCACGCCGCCGCTGACGCCGGTGGGCGCGCGGAACTCGCCGAAGACCTCGCGCAGCGCCCCGGCCCACTCCCCCGTCGTGCCCCCGGCATGCGCCAGCGCGATCGTCGCCTTCATGATGTTGCCGCCTGGGCCATCGTCCTCCGCCACCCGCCGCAACTCGTCCAGCGCGGCGCGCACCGCTGCCCCGTCACGATCGGTCCGCCAGCGCTCCACTTCGACGATCTGTTCCGCCTCGACCTTGTGGTCCACCTTGAGGACGTTGTCGATCTCGCCGTCGCCTACGAGCGGGGACGGCGCGGTCTCGGTGAAGCAGTTGACGCCGACGACCTTCTGCTGGCCCGACTCGATGCGCCGCACCCGTTCGGCCTGACTGCGCACGAGCCGGTTCTTCAGCTCGTCGATCGCCTCGAAGGCCCCGCCGAGCGCCTCCACGTCGGCCAGCTCGGCGGCAGCGGCTTCCGCGAGCTCTGCCGTCTTGGCCTCGATGACCACCGACCCCTCGAAGATGTCGCCGTACTCGAGCAGGTCGGTCTCGAAGGCGAGGACCTGCTGCATGCGCAGCGACCACTGCTGGTCCCACGGCCGCGGCAACCCGAGCGCCTCGTTCCAGGCCGGCAGCTGCATGGCCCGGGCCCGGGCGCTCTTGGACAGCGTGACGCCGAGCGACTCGAGGACGATGCGCTGCACGTTGTTCTCGGGCTGCTGTTCGGTCAGCCCGAGAGAGTTGACCTGCACGCCGTAACGGAAGCGGCGGAGCTTGGGGTCCTCGACCCCGTAACGCTCACGGCAGATGCGGTCCCACATCTGGTTGAAGGCCCGCATTTTGCAGGTCTCCTCCACGAAGCGGACGCTGGAGTTCACGAAGAAGCTGATGCGACCGACCACGGCGGGCAGCTCGGCGTCCTCGATCTTGCCCGAGGCGCGCACACCGTCGAGCACGCCGATGGCGGTGGCCAGCGCATAGGCGATCTCCTGCACCGGGGTCGCACCCGCCTCCTGGAGGTGGTAACTGCAGACATTGATCGGGTTCCACTTGGGCGCCTGGCGCACGGTGTAGGCGATGGTGTCCACGGTGAGCCGCAGGCTCGGCCCGGGCGGGAAGATGTACGTGCCGCGGCTGAGGTACTCCTTGACGATGTCGTTCTGCGTGGTGCCGGCGAGCAGCGCCGGGTCGACGCCCTTGTCCTGCGCGTGGGCCACATAGAGCCCGAGCAACCACGCCGCCGTGGCGTTGATCGTCATGGAGGTGTTCATGTCCTCGACGGGGATGCCCTCGAGCAGCTCCTTCATGTGGCCCAGGTGGGCCACGGGGACGCCGACCTTGCCGACCTCGCCGGCCGCCTCGGGGGAGTCAGGGTCGTAGCCGGTCTGGGTGGGCAGGTCGAACGCGATGGAGAGCCCCGTCTGCCCCCTGGCCAGGTTGGTGCGGTACAGCTCGTTGGAGGCGCGGGCCGTCGAATGGCCCGAGTAGGTGCGCATCACCCACGGCGCGTCACGCTGCGAGTCGTCAGCCATTCCCATCACCTCCAGACGAGTGGGGCGCACCGCCATTCTGCCGGGTTCTGCACCCTGGCCGCGCCGCTAGCGGCTGTAGTCGTAGAAGCCCTTCTTGGTCTTGCGGCCGAGCTGACCGGAGGTGACCAGGCGGCGCAGCAGCGGGACGGCGGCGTAGTTGGGGTCGCGGTACTCCTCGTAGAGCGCATCCAGGATGGCCAGCGAGGTGTCGAGACCCACGAGGTCGAGCAGGGCAAAAGGGCCCATGGGAAAGCCGCAACCGCCCTTCATGGCGGCATCGATGCCCTCCCTGGTCGCCACGCCCTGCTCGAGCAGACGCACCGCGTTGTTGAGGTACGGGAACAGCAGCGCGTTGACGATGAAGCCGGCCTGGTCCTTCACCTCGACGGGGTCCTTGCCGCAGGCGCTGGCGAAGGCGACCGCCGCGGCCACGGTGGCGTCGCTGGCGGTGATCGGCCGCACGACCTCGACCAGCGCCATGGCGGGCGCCGGATTGAAGAAATGGATGCCGCACACCAGGTCGGGGCGCTTGGTGGCCATTGCCATCTCGACCACCGGGAGGGTCGAGGTGTTGGTGGCCAGAATCGTGTCGGGCTTGCAGATGCTGTCGAGCTCCGCGAACAGGTCCTTCTTCACACCGAGGTCCTCGACGACCGACTCCACGACCAGGTCGACGTCGACCAGCTCGCCCAGGTGCGTCGTGGCGCTGACGCGGCCCGCGATCTCGGCCGCCTCCTGCTCGGTGCGCTTACCCTTCTCCACCTGCTTGGCCAGCGAGCGGGCCAGGCCCGCCTTCATGGCGTCGGCGCCTTCCGTGCTCCGGCTGCGCAGGACGACGTCATGCCCGTTGGCGGCCGCCACTTCGGCAATGCCCGCGCCCATGATGCCCGAACCGATGATTCCCACCCGTGTGATCGACATGGGCGGCGAGTTTACCGGCCGGTAACCGCGGGCGTCGAAGCGGGAGACGGGGGTGTCGGGCGTGCAAGAGTGGCGCCATGGACACGTCCGGCACGCTGGCCCTGGTCGGGGGGGACGAATGGACCGAGGGCTGCACCTTCGACGCCTCCCTGCTGGCCGCCTCGGGCGGGACCGACGTGATGGTCCTGCCGACGGCCGCCGCCTACCAGCACCCCGAGCGGGTCGTGCTGCGGGCGGCCGAGTGGTTCGAGCCGCTGGGGGCCCAGGTGGAGGGCCTCATGGTGGTGGACCGGGCCTCGTCCGAGGACGCCGGCATGGCCGCCACCCTGGCCGGCGCCCGCTTCATCTACCTCTCCGGAGGGTCGCCGCTGCACCTGCGCGCCGTGCTCAAGCGGTCCGCTGTCTTCGAGGCGCTCCTGCAGGCCTTCGCCGGCGGCGCCGTGGTGGCCGGAGCCGGGGCCGGGGCCATGGTGCTCACTGACCCCATGGCCGACCCGCGCGGCGGCGCGCTCACGCTCGGGCTGGGCCTGGTGGACACGTTCACGGTCGTCCCCCACTTCGGCGATGAGCACGACGATGCCCACGGGCAGAAGCTCGAGCGCACGGTGGCGATGGCGCCGGCCGCGCTGCCGGTCGTGGCGCTCCCGGCCCGGACCGCGCTGATCCGGGTCGGCCAGGGTGCCTGGCGCTCTGAGGGTGTGGGGACGCCGGCCGTCTTCGTCGGCGGCCTGCAGACCGAAGGGCTGGGCGCACTCGAGGGCTGAGGCCCCCGGAGTGGGTCAGTCCTTTTCCTCAATGGTGACGCTCTCGATCACGACCTGCTCGGTCGGCGTCCCGGAGCGGCTGCCCACGTTGTTGATCTTCTCCACGACGTCGAGCCCGGTCACGACCTCGCCGAAGTGCGCGTACAGCGGCGGCAGCCGCACCCCGTCGGGACCGCTGATCACGAAGAACTGGCTGCCGTTGGTGTTGGGCCCCGCGTTGGCCATGGCCAGCGAACCGACCTTGTACCGCCCCTCGGCCGGGAGCTCGTCGGCGAAGCGGTAGCCCGGGCCGCCCGAGCCCGACCCCGTCGGGTCGCCGCCCTGGAGCACGAAGCCCGGGATGATGCGGTGGAACACGATGCCGTCGTAGTAGTGGTAGCGCGCCAGGAACACGAAGCTGTTAACGGTCTTCGGCGCGGCCAGCGGATCGAGCGCGATGACCATCGTGCCGTGGGAGGTGACCATGGTCGCCACGTAGCGCTTGTCGGTGTCGATGAGCATCGGCGGCTCTTCGTCGAACTTGCGCTGCTGCGGGCTCGAGCCGTCGGCTTCGGGGGGTGTCGGTGTGGCCATGGGGGTGGTCCTAGCTCTCGTGGATGGTGACTGAGATGATGCGCTGGGTCACGTCGGGCGGGACGCCCTGAGCCGAGCCCTGCGCGTTGATTCCTTCGACGACGCTCATGCCCGAGGTCACGGACCCGAAGAGAGCGTACGTGTTGGGCAGTGACTCGCCCTGGGGCCCGGCGACGATGAAGAACTGGCTGCCGCCCGAGTTGGGCTGACCGGTGTTGGCCATGGCCACCGAGCCGAGCGGGTACTGCTGCGCCGCGTTGGCCGCCTTGGGCGGGTTCTCGTCGGGGATGGTGTAGCCGGGGCCACCGTCACCGGTGCCCGTCGGGTCACCCGTCTGGTCCATGAACTGCGGGATGACGCGGTGGAAGATCACGCAGTGGTAGTAGCCCTTTTCGGCCAGGAACACGAAGTTGTTGACCGTGACGGGCGAGGTCTTGGCGTCGAGCGCGATGTCGAAGGTCCCGGCGGTCGTGACCACGGTGGCCGTGTAGGTCTTGGAGGTGTCGATCGTCCTGGCCGGCGCCGACGAGTATTTCTGCGTGTTGACCGTCGTCTTCGTGCTGGCCGGGCAACCCGCCTTCACCGCCACCTCGTTCGCCTGGGCCTGGAGCGTGGCGTCGGCGCCCTTCCCGGCGGCCGTTGTCGTCGTGGTGCCGGCCTTGGACTTGGGGGCGGGGTTGTTGTTGCCGGAGACCAGGAAGACGATCCCGACGATCACCGCGGCGATGACCACGACGATGACGCCGTTCCGGATCTGCTTGCGGCGCTTGTGGCTCTGGGCCTCGGCGGCCAGCCGCGCTTCCCGGGCCGCGCGTTGGCGGGCTCTCTTGTCGCTGGGCACGGCCCGAGACCCTACCCAATCCGGGGGGCCGTCTCGGATCGCCCACCGCGATGAGAGGCCGGCCGCCAGGCCGCCAGGCCGCCCGGGGCGGGTCCGCAGGCCACCGGGGGTGAGCAGGCGCGTCCGCAGTCTGTAGCCTCGTCCGGATGCCACTGGTCGTCCAGAAATTCGGGGGTACCTCGGTCGGCGACGCCGAGCGGATCCGCGCCGTGGCCGACCACATCGCCCGAACCCGCCGGCAGGGCACCGACGTGGTGGCCGTGGTGAGCGCCATGGGCACGACCACCGACGACCTCATTCACCTGGCCAACTCCGTGAGCGCCACCCAGCCGCCCCGCGAGTACGACATGCTCGTGAGCACCGGGGAGCGCATCACCATGGCGCTGCTGGTCATGGCCCTCGCCGACCTCGGCGTGGACGCGGCGTCGTTCACCGGGAGCCAGGTGGGCATCATCACCGACGAGGACCACACCCGGGCCAAGATCCGGGAGGTCAAGGGCGACCGGCTGCGCGACGCGCTGGGCGCCGGGAAGGTCCCGGTCGTGGCAGGGTTCCAGGGGGTTTCGGCCGCCCGCGAAATCACCACCCTGGGCCGCGGCGGGTCCGATGCCACTGCCGTGGCGCTGGCCGCCGTCCTGGACGCGGACGCCTGCGAGATCTACACCGACGTCACCGGGGTGTTCACGGCGGACCCCCGGATCGTGCCCGAGGCACACCGGATCAACCGGATCTCCTTCGAGGAGATGCTCGAGATGGCGGCCACCGGCGGGCGGGTCCTGATGCTCCGCGCCGTCGAGTTCGCCCGGAACCACAATGTCCCGCTGCACGTACGGAGCAGCTTCACCTGGGAGCCCGGCACCTGGGTGGTAGAGGAGGATGCAGGCATGGAAGAAGCGGTCGTCACCGCAGTGACCCACGACACCTCGGAGGCCAAGGTCACCGTCAGCGGTGTCCCGGACCGGCCCGGCGTCGCGGCCCGGCTCTTCCGCGCCCTGGCCGACAAGTCGATCAACGTCGACATGATCGTGCAGAACACGTCCACCCACGGCACGACCGACATCTCGTTCACCGTCCCGACGGCCGACCTGCCCGTGGCGGTGGAGACCTCGCAGGAGCATGCCGACGAACTGGGCGCATCGGGCGTGACGGCCGACGCCGACGTGGCCCGGGTCTCGCTGGTCGGGGTCGGCATGAAGTCGCACCCCGGGATCGCCGCCACCATGTTCGAGACGCTGGCCAACGAGGAGATCAATATCGACATGATCTCGACTTCGACCATCCGGACCTCGTGCATCGTGTCCGAAGACGATGTCGAACGGGCCGTCCGCACCCTGCACGCGGCCTTCGCCTTGGGCTGATGCCGACCAAGCCCAAGGCAGGCCGCACCTTGTGGCTGCTGCGCCACGCCAAGACGGCGGCCGACCCGCCCCCCGGAGGCGCTGACTTCGACCGCGTCCTCGCCCCGCGGGGCCGCCGCGATGCCACCGCTCTCGGCCGCCTGTTCGCCGGAGCGGGCGAGGGATTCGGAGCGGGCTTGTCGGGCGTCCCGCGGCCACGGATCGCTCTGGTCTCGCCGGCCGCCCGCACGGCGGCCACCGCAGAGATGGTCCTGGCCGATGTGACCGATCCGCCCGTGTGCCGCCTGGAGAAGGGTCTCTACGCGGCCGACCCCGAGGAGGTGCTCGCCTTCGTGCGGGACCTGCCTGACGACGTCGACGCCGCCATGGTGGTGGGCCACAACCCGACGGCGCACGCCCTCTCGCAGGGTCTCCTGTCGCCCCGCGACAAGAAGGGCCTCTCCAGCGCGGTCCGCAACGGCTTCCCCACGTGCGCGCTCGGCGTGTACCGGTTCAACGTCGACCGCTGGGCCGCTGTGGCGGCCCGGACGGCCAAGCTGGTGGCCATCATGGGGCCGCCCTATTAGGGCGCCGGCCGCAACGGCGAGTGGGCTCTAGGCCAGCGAGCGCAGAATGGCGGCGTCGCCCTGGCCGCCACCACCGCACAGCGCCACGGCCGCGGTGGAGGCACCGCGGCGGCGCAGCTCGAGCAGCGCGGTCAGCGCGACGCGGGTGCCCGACATGCCGACGGGGTGCCCCAGCGCGATGGCGCCGCCGTTCACGTTGACCTTGCCTTCGTCGATCTCGAGCTCGTCCATTGAAGCGAGTCCGACTGCGGCGAAGGCCTCGTTGATTTCGAAGAGGTCGATGGCACCGACGTCGACGCCGGCCTTGCCGGCTGCCTTGATGATCGCCCGCGAGGGCTGGGTCAGGAGCGAGTTGTCCGGCCCGGCCACCATGCCGTAGCTGACGATCTGCCCCAGCGGCGAGAGGCCGAGCTCCTTGGCCTTGGCGGCCGACATCACGACGACGGCAGCGCCGCCGTCGGAGATCTGCGACGCGTTGCCCGCGGTGATGGTGCCGTCCTTGGTGAACGCGGGCCTCGAGCGCGCCGAGCGACTCGGCCGTGGTGCCCGGGCGCACACCTTCGTCGGTGTCCACCAGCAGCGGGTCGCCTTTGCGCTGGGGCACCTGCACCGGGATGATCTCCTCGGCCAGGCGGCCCTCCTTGGCCGCGGCGGCGGCCTTCTCGTGGCTCGCTGCCGCGAAGGCATCCTGCCGGTCCCGCGTGATGCCGACCTTCTCGTTGTGCTGTTCTGTCGAGAGGCCCATGGCGATGTGGTCGAAGGAGTCGGTGAGGCCGTCGTACATCATGGAGTCGACCAGGGTGGCGTCCCCGATGCGGAAGCCGGCGCGGGCGCCCGGCAGGAGATGCGGCGCCTGCGTCATCGACTCCATCCCGCCGGCCACCACGATGTCGGCGTCGCCGGCACGGATCATCTGGTCAGCCAGGTAGATCGTGTTGAGACCCGAGAGGCACACCTTGTTGATGGTGTTCGCCGGGACCGTCATGGGAATGCCGCCTTTGACCGCGGCCTGGCGCGCCGTGATCTGGCCCTGGCCGGCCAGGAGGACCTGGCCCATGAGCACGTAGTCGACCTGGTCGGGGGACACGCCGGCCCGGGAGAGGGCCTCCGCGATGGCGAATCCACCCAGGTCCATGGCCGTGAAGCCGGCCAATGCACCCGAGAGCTTTCCGATGGGCGTGCGAGCCCCTGCGACAATGACGGCCTCGGCCATTCCTGCACCTCCGGTTCCCGCCGGTCTGGTTACCAGTCGGAAACCACATCTTATGGGGCCACTATCGTCGGGTCACATGAGCGACATCCTCACTGCTGCCCTGGCCGGCGCCCCAGCCGATGAGCTGGCCGCACTCCCCTTGCCCGACTCCTACCGGGCCGCCCTGGTCAAGCGGAGTGAAACCGGCATGTTCGACGGCATGGAGTCCTCCGACAAGGACCCCCGCCGCTCCCTCCACGTCGAGGAGGTGCCGCTGCCCGAGCTGGCCCCCGACGAGGCCTACGTGGCGGTGATGGCGTCGTCCATCAACTTCAACACGGTCTGGACGTCCATCTTCGAGCCGCTGCCCACGTTCGGCTTCCTCGACCGCCTCGCCAAGGAGGGGCCATGGGGCGCCCGCCACGCCCTCGACTACCACGTGGTCGGCTCGGACGCCGCCGGCGTCGTGCTGCGCACGGGCTCCATGGTGCGCAACTGGAAGGTGGGCGACAA
Source organism: uncultured Acidimicrobiaceae bacterium (assembly GCA_963741995.1). GTDB lineage: Bacteria > Actinomycetota > Acidimicrobiia > Acidimicrobiales > RAAP-2 > Bog-473. The sequence goes on along the minus strand of CAVUKI010000006.1, from coordinate 307,568 downwards.
GGTCACCGTCCACTGCAACTACGTCGACGACCAGGATCCCTCGGCCCATGACGACTCCATGCTGGCGGCGAACCAGCGCATCTGGGGCTTCGAGACCAACTTCGGCGGGCTGGCGGACATCACGGTCGTCAAGGCCAATCAGCTCATGCCGAAGCCGGCCCACCTCAGCTGGGAGGAGGCCGCCATCAACGCGCTGTGCAACTCCACCGCGTACCGCATGCTGGTCTCGCCCAACGGGGCCCGCATGACCCAGGACGACAAGGTGCTCGTGTGGGGCGCCAGTGGTGGCCTCGGCAGCTACGCGGTGCAGCACGTCCTCAACGGCGGCGGCACGCCGATCGGCGTCGTGTCCTCGCCCGAGAAAGTGAAGCTTCTCAACGACCTCGGAGTGGAGGCGGTGATCGACCGCAAGGCGGCGAACTACCGCTTCTGGTCGGACGAGCACACACAGGACGAGTCCGAGTGGCGCCGCTTCGGCAAGGACATCCGCGGATTGGTCGGCGGGGAGCCCGAGATCGTGTTCGAGCACCCGGGACGCCAGACGATGGGTGCGTCGGTGTTCGCCTGCAAGCGGGCGGGGACGATCGTGACCTGCGCGGCGACGTCCGGCTACATGATTGAGTACGACAACCGCCACCTCTGGATGAAGCTCAAGACCATCAAGGGCTCACACTTTGCCAATTACCGCGAGGCCTGGGACGCCAACCAGCTCATCTGCGAGGGCAAGGTGCTGCCACCACTCTCCGCCGTCTACCCGCTCGTCCAGGTGGGCGAGGCGGCGTACGAGGTCCACCACAACCTCCACGAGGGCAAGATCGGCGTGCTGTGCGTGGCGCCCGAGGAAGGCCTCGGCATCGACGATCCCGCGTTGCGGGCCAAGGTCGGCGAGGACCGCATCACCTTGTTCCGGAGGCACGGCGCATGAGCGACTCGCTTCTGACCGAGATCGACCACGTCGCCATCGCCGTGAACGACCTGGAGGCCGCCATCGCCTGGTACGCCGAGGTCTTCGGCGCCACGGTGGACCACCGCGAACGTGTCGAGTCGGACGGTGTCGAGGAGGCGCTGCTCAAGGTGGCCGACTCCTACGTGCAACTGCTCACACCGATCAACGACACCTCCCCCGTCGCGAAATACCTGGCCAACAAAGGTGAGGGGTTGCACCACATCGGCTACCGGGTCGACGACTGCGCGGTGGCGCTGCAGGCGATCAAGGACGCCGGAGGCCGGGTGATCGACGAGGTGCCGCGCCCGGGTTCCCGCGGGACGACGGTGGCGTTCGTGCACCCGAAGACTTCTTTCGGCACGCTCATCGAGCTCGTGCAGGAGTAGACGCGATCGGCCGGTGGCAGAACCGGGTCAGTCGGTCAGAATGCGACTGACCCAGGTCGCCCGACCCGTTTCTTCTAGCCACGCGTCGTACTCGGCCGGCCGCCAGCGTGCATGCCAGGGGTCTCCCTCTTCGAGCACCGTGTCCAGCGGATCCACACCGGTCGGAGAATCGGCGATGGCGGACAGCTTCCAATCCTCCAGGAGGCGAGCGCCCACACCGACGACATCGGGTCGAACCTCTGACAGGTTGTGCTCCTCGTGGGGATCCGTCTGGAGGTCGAACAGCATGATGTCAGGGAACCCGTGGTAGCTGTCGTGGAACGTTCGGATGAAGATCCATTGGTCGAAACGAACGGATCTCTGTGCCGTCCATGCTCCTTGTGTCAAGACGAGGCAGTCCCTCCCCGCGTAGTTCCGTGACGTGAGCGAGGACCTGAACGATTGCCCGTCCCATCGTGCCGGGACGCTGCCTCCGCCGAGCTCGAGGAGGGTGGCGGCGACATCCACCTGGTAGTGGAGCGAGTCATCGACTCCGCCGGCGAGGCTGGGCCACCGGATGATCATGGGAACCCGCGCCACGTGCTGATCGGCTGTCTGGTGATCACAATAGATACCCAACTCTCCGAGCGTTTCTCCGTGGTCGGCCGAGATGATCACCGCGACCTCGTCCTCCATGCCGAGAGCGGCGAGCCGTCGGAGGATCACGTCAATGTGGTGATCCACATAGCGCACTCCGGTGTCGTATCCGTCGAACATTCGCCGCACCTGCGCCATGTCGTCCGCTACCAAGGGCTGTCGGGGAAATCCCTCCCAGCGCGCGTGCGGACCAAATCCCGTGATCTCTTGCGCGGAATGTGGGCCCGGGAGACTCCAGTGGTGCGCCCGTACACTTTCATTGAGCCAGCGAGGAAAGGGCATCCCGGCAAACGGCTCTCCGAAAGATTCGGGCGTCCGGTAGGGAGTATGGGGGTCCCACATGTGCACATGCAGGAACCAGTCCGGACGGGTGGCATTTCGTCCGAGCCACTCCAGGGCCACTCCGGCGATCTGATCGGCCGTCTCGAGGCCACGCGTTCCCAGGTTGTACGACTCGTTGAAACCGGCGAGAAAATGGTAGGCCGAATGGCGCTCCGGAAACGTGCTGACTGACGCGGTCCACATCCCGACTTCTTGCATTTGGCTCGCCCATGTCTCGGCAGCATCCCGGCTGCGAAAGCCCCTGTCACGCCCTTCCGGGAACGGAGCGGCGGCCGTGCCTCCGTGTCCGGCAACCCCGTTATGGATACCGAGCCGTCCGCTGCTGAGGGCCGTCCGGGACGGGAGGCAAGGGAGATCGGACGCGTACACGTTTGTAAACCTGATGCCGTCGGCCGCGACGGCGTCGATGGTCGGGCTGGTCGGGCGTTCATACCCGTAGCAACCGAGGTGGTCCGCTCGAAGCGTGTCGATGTCGAAGTAGATGATCCGCATTACCCGTCACACTCCACGACACCGTACGTCGCGTTTCCACTGACTCCCGAACCTTCGCGGCTCCAGGCTAATACCGGCAACGCGACCCGCTACGCATGGTGCGGAGTCTCGGCTTGCAATGCGGCGATCAGGTCATTGAGTCTGCGGACGGCCGGCAGCCCCGCCGTCACCACCTCATCCATCGGATCCGGCCGGCCGTCCAGCCGTTCACTCAGCCAGGCGGCCAGCATCGCGTCCATCTGCCCGACAATGTCCGGCCGCTCGGCGGCCAGGTTGACCTGCTCGGCGGGATCGACCTTGAGGTCGTAGACCTCGATCCCGGCTCTCGGATAGACACCCGGGTCGATGGATCGGATGAATTTCCAATCCGCTGTGCGAACGCCCCGTTTCGCCTGCCAGGTGCACTCGCTCAGGAAGACCGCGTCACGTTGCGGAGTACTCGTTCCCTCCGTCAGGAGCCGGAGGCTTCTCCCGTCGAGACCGTCCACGGCCGGCATGTCGAGGAAGTCCAGCACTGTCGGCTTCACGTCGACCGTGGAGATCAGCGCCGTGACTTCCGACTCCGGCACCACGCCGGGCGCCCAGACGATCACGGGGACGTGGACCACTGAGTCGTACAGACCCGCATGATCGAACCATGCATCGTGCTCGGTCATGTTCTCCCCGTGGTCGCCGAAGAGGACGATCATGGTTTGGTCGAGGAGCCCCGCCCGACGGAGATAGTCGAAGAGCCGACCGATCTCGTGATCGAGATAGGCGACCTCGGCATCGTAAAGGTCGGAGATGTAATCCAAATTGGGGATGATGTCGAGGTGGTTGTAGAGGTTCTCGGCAAACAGGGGGTACGTGGGCCTGCTCTGCAGCTTCTCAGAGATGAGGGGGTCTCGATGCAAGGCCGAGGACCTGGCATACAGGTTCTTGTACGACTGGGGTGGAAGGTACGGGATATGCGGGTCCCAAAAGTGCAAGAACAAGAAGAACGCCTCCTTGCGGTGCTCGTCCAGCCACTGGGTCCCCATGTCAACGATGACCGAGCCCGGTGACCGGGAGCGGCCCGCTGGCGGCATGTAGTCCGTGTAGCCCCGCAGGAACCAGTCCTTCATTGCGAAAAGATGGTCGACCGCTCCCGTCGCGTAGCCGGCATCCCGGAAGATCGTCGGCAACCACGAGAATTCCGCGTCCAGGCGAGCCTCCGGATGAAAATGCGAGACGATATTCGTCGTGACCCCGAATCTCCCGGTGAAGATGGCCGTGTGGGACGGCTGCGTCGGAATGTCCGACGCGAAGGCATTGGTGAAAAGCGAACCCTCGCTGGCGATGCGATCGAGGTTCGGGGTCAACCCACGCTCGTGACCAAGGCAGCCCAGACGATCTGCTCGTAGCGTGTCCATCGAGATGAAGATGACGTTCACATTGTCTCCTTTGCGGCTGGTGGACTGGTCGTGCGGCGGGGCCGGGTGACGGTGGACGTCACGGCGCTAGTAGACGGCATTGCCAGGGATGACGAAAGCCCGAAGCACTCCATCCGAGCCTGCCGCGAACACCTCTCCGTTCAAGATGACGACTGGAGCGAGGAACGTGCCTGCCTTGGCGTAGTGCCAGTCGACCCGGGTGCCACCCGATCCTCGCAACAGCGAGAGGCCGGCCGAGGTGGCCACGATGTAGATGCCTTTGGTACCCGTCAAACCGTCGATCGGTGATCCAACTGGCTGTGTGCTATCGAGCTTTCCCGACGGGATCAGGAAGTTGTAGACATCGCCGTCTCCGCTCCCGACGCCGACGTCACCCCCGCCCGTGACGACCGCCGCCGAGGTGATGGGACCACCGGTCGCGCGCGCCCAGGTCACCTTGCCGCTGGCTTCGTTGACTGCATAGAACGTGTCGTTCTCGGAGCCGACCAGGACCAGGCCATCATCGAACGTCGCCGGCGCAACGAAGGGTTGCCCGTTGGTTGCGTGGGCCCAGAGGACCTGCCCATTTGACGTCGAGACACCATGCAGGACGCCCGACTGGTCACCGATGACCACGATGTCCTTCGCGGGATCGACACTGGGGCTGTCCGTTGTCGCCGTACCCAACGGGTCGGACCACACGACCGCACCGGTCGTCTCGTTCAGCGCGTCGAGCACCCCCGCCGAAGAAGCGACGAAGACAAGCCCTCCACTGACCGCCGGGGACGACGTGATGCTGCTCCCGAGAGATCGGGACCACTCACTGGCTCCGGTCGCGGTGCTGAGCCCCAGAACGGTTCCTGCCTGGTCGCCGACGAAGGCGCTGCCACCGTCCACCGCCGGAGACGACGCGATGCCGCTCCCTAGCGAATCCGTCCAACTGCTCTTGCCGTCCGACACCGTGACGGCGTGGAAGAGGCCGCTCGAATCGCCGAAGTAGGCGATGCCGTCGACGACCGCGGGCTGGGAGGTGATCGCCGCACCCGCGGTCACCGCCCAGGCCTGGCTGAAGTAGGACGCACCGACCGCCTGATGCTTCGAGATGACTCCGTCGTTCTCCTCAAAGCCAAGCCGCTGCGGACCGTAGCCGAGCTGCGGGGAGCTGTTCGAGACCGTGACGGCCGCGGCACCGACTCGGCCCGAGGTGGCTCCCGTGGCCGTGATGGTTTGAGGCCCGAACGGTTCGTTGGAAGGTACGGTGCCCGTGACCGGTCCGCATGATCCGCTGGCGGCCGCCGTTGCAGACCCCAGCACCTGCGAGCCACCGCCGTTGACCTGAAGCGAGAACGTGACGTGCTCCCCCCCTGGAACCCACTGGCCGAGACGCTGAGCGGGCTTCCCGGGGGAACCCATTCCGCGGCCGGCGTCACCACCGGCGCGCTCGGGCTGGCACTGACGGTGAAGCTCGACGCGGCTGCGCTCGCCTTGCCGGATGCGCTCGAGATGTCCGCGATCCCGTCCTCGTCGACCGCAGCTGCATCCACTAGGTACGACGCCCCCTGCTCGGGCACCGGAACCGAGAGAGACCAGGTCGTCGAGGTTGCGCCGGGCGACCCCATGGTGGCGTCGGTGGCGCTCAGACCTGGCGTGAAGCTGGTGGTCGCAGCGTGATACCACGGGCCCGTCGTTCCGTCCTCTTGGATCTCGACCGAGACGGCTCGGACGCCGTCGGGCGCCGCGGCCGTCCCGCTGATGCTGAGCGCGCCGGACGGGTAGGCAATGGTTGAGTCGTTCGACGGGACCGTCACCGCCGTGGTTGGCACTGCCCCGTTTCCACCTCCGAGCCCGAAGTCGTAGAGGAAGCCATCGGCGGAGTCGATGAGCAGCGTTCCGTCGACATCGGCCGGCGACGCCGTGATGAACGAACCCGTCTGGTAGGAGTACAGCGACGCGCCGGTGGCCAGTGACACGACGTGGACCACTCCGCCGAGCGTGCCGAAGGCGACCGCCTCTTGACCCGGAGGTCCGACGATGGCGGACGACGAGTTCACCGTGTCGCCCCCCGTGCTGTACTGCCAGAGGAGACTCCCGTTTACGGCGTCCAGGGCGGAGACGCCCCCGTTGTCGCCAAAGACCAGCGTGGAGCCGTCCAGGGCCGGCGTCGACAGAGCGTCGGTGTTGGTCTCGTGGCCGAAGTCCCAGGACCAGATCAGTGCGCCGGAGGTCAAGTCCAGCGCATAGAAGACACCATCCTTGCCGTCGAAGTACGCGACGCCGTCCGGGAACCCGTTCACACCCGGGCCGGAGATCGTCGATCCCGCCCCGATGTCCCAATCCTCTCCCGGGGGATTGCTGGTGTAGTAGCGCCAGACCAATGTGCCGGTGGCCGCATTTATCGCGTACTCGCTGGAATCGGGGTCCGCGGTGCCGAAGAGAACCAGCGGCACGCCGTCGGCATCCACTCCGTAGCTGATCGGGCTCCAGATCCCGGCGTGCGCCGAAAAGGCCACGCTGCCGTTCCAGGCGAATACCGTCGCACACGAATACGTATTGATGGCATAGATGCTCCCGTCGGCGCCTCCGGTGTCCAATGTTGGGAAGTAGATCAGCGTCTGGCCACCCGGAAGGGTGGCCACGACCGGCGAGCCCTGGATCGATCCGACCTCCTTGACCGCACATTGGATCGCGCCGGTCGCCGCGTCGAGCTTGTAGATGCGACCGGTGGCCAGAGGAGCCACCCAGACGGACGAACCCGACACGAGCGGAGTCGACGTGAAGGGGGATCCGAACGGAACCGACCACACGATGGCGCCGGTTCTCGCATCGACGGCGTTCATGTAGCCGTTCTCGTCGCCGACGTACGCCAGAGGTTCCCCGAGAGACGCGTTCCATGCCTCGACCGGAGATCCCTCCGTGGCCCCCACCTGTGTCATCCACTTCACTCCCAGGGTCGAGGCGTTGCTCGACGAGATGCTCGGGTCCGCACTCGTGCCCGACAGCCCGGGGTTGCCGTGGAACTGGGGCCATGCGTACCCTGAGCTCGATGCTCCCGCGGGGGGAGACCAACTCGACACCAAGACCCCTGCACACATGGCCACAACCGCGCCCGCGATGCGCATTCTCTGCAATTTCATTTTCGTCACGCTCGTCTCCCCCTCTGCAAATGAGTACGACAGTTCGACGAACGCACAATGCAGTGCATGATCTCGACGCAACCTCGGCAGCGTTCTGTAGTACACAAAGAGAATGCGTCAGCACCCCGACGGCACGGGCAGATCAACGAGGAGACAACGGATGGTGGCCGTGTCGGTGAGTCTCGTCGGCGCGGGTCTCCTGACCTTCGGGTGTTCGTCCGGCGCCGGACCGCCGCCGTCCTCCCACGCCGCGGGCACGTCGAGCACTTCAACATCCGCGGTGGCCCCCACGACCACGACTCCACCTTCGGCGCCTCCAGCCACTTCCGCGTACCAATTGCCGGCGGCCGTCGGCAACGTCACGCCCTATTGGCTCCTGGAGAATTTCTCGGTCTCCGCCCTGCTCGGAGCGGGGCTGTCCTCGGCGCTGCTCCAGGACTTCTTCAACAACACGCACACCTTCGTGATCGTGAAGGCCGCTGACCCGGCGAAGAACCCGACGTTGCCGAACGCCAACTACGTGATGAGCTTCGCCAACTACCAACAGCTCGCGAGGGCGGTCAACTCCGGTTCGATACCCTCCTACATCAAGCTCGTCCTGTACGACAACGAGATGTGGCCGGCCACGCCGGCCGCTCAGCAACAGCAGCCGTTCACCTACGAGGCGGAGGCGGACGCTCTGGCGCATCAGCACGGATTGGGCCTCATCTTCACGCCGGCGGCGAACCTGTCCATGGTGCTGAGCCCGTCGTACACGAACGCAACGAAATACGACGGGTACACCACCCTCGGAATCGCCTCGCAGGCGGCGCCGCACACCGACGTGCTGGAAATACAGGCTCAGCAGGACGAGGCAACCGACGGGTTCACCAGCTTCGTCTCGTCCGCCGTGAGCCAAGCCCAGGCGGCCAACCCTCACGCGTTGATCATGTTGGGACTCACAACGACCGCACCCCACCAGGTCGTGACGCCGCAGGTGCTGCGCGACGACTACGACGCGACGCGGCCACTGGTCTCCGGGTACTGGCTGAATATTCCGGGAGGACATGGCATCGGACCTCGGGACCCTCAGGTTGCCGTCGCTTTTCTTCAAGGTCTGGCTCCTCAACTCGGCTACTAGGAGTACGACTCTGTCAGTTCGATCTCGCGCGGGGCCGGTGGTCGTGGCGCGGGACCGAGAGCTTCTTTGACCCGTTCAGTCATCACGGGTCGTGCGTTGAAGCTGAGGAACGCCTCCAACCCGTAGTAGTGCTTGAGCAGAACGAAGCCGTAGCGCAACGGAAGCCAGCCGAGACGGCGCGCCTTCCCGTAGTACACCGTGCATGCAATGACCTGGACGAGCGCCGGCACGGCTTTGAAGAGGAGGACGAAGAGGACCCGGGCCAGGTTGAGATGACTGGTCGGGTTCAGAACCGCCAGGGTGATCACGTAGACCAGCGTCGTTATGTGCAATGGGACGAGGAACCGTTTGAACGACGACCGCGTCATGAAGAACCAGAAGCGAGGGCCCGCGAACCCCGTGGCAGCGGGAATGTACCGTGAGAAGGCCATCGTCCCACCCCGGTTCCACCGCGTCCTCTGAATGCGCAACTGCCGCTGGGTGTTCGGCACGTCCTCGTACGACCGCACGCGTGTGTCGATTTCCACGCGATAGCCAATCCGGGCGATGGCGCACGTGAAGTCCAGGTCCTCCCCGTACATGCCCTCGACGAACCCGCCGATGGCCATCGCTGCATCGCGCCGGAACGCAGTGAACGTACCCGGTACGCACGCCACCCCGTCCACCGCATCACTCGCCGGGCGGCCCATGCCGAACCCGACGATCATTTCGAACATTCGCATGCGATCGATCCACGTCGTGTACGGCTCTTTCGGCAGCGTGAACGCTCCTACCATTCCCACTTTCGGATCGGCCAAGAAGTGGGGTACCGAGTACAGGAAGCAGTCCGGATGGACGAGGCAATCGGCATCGACCCGGTACACGAAGTCGGCGCGGCATTTGGACAAGGCCAGATTGAGCGCGCCCGACTTGCCCGTGTGGTTCCCCTTGATGACTTCCCCCGTGGCATGGTGGAAGGCGGTCATGGCATCCGAGGCGAGTTCGAACGTGCTGTCGGTGGATCCGTCGTCGCACATGAGCACGCGGACCGGACCCCCGTAGCGCTCCGCGGCGGCATCAATCGTCCCAAGGAGTTCGGCGATGTTGAGCTCCTCGTTGAACGCAGGAATGATCACCTCGAGGGGAGGTCGTTCCTGGCTGGGATTGATTTTTCTGCGGTGCACCAGGCGCACCAGCCCCAGGAAGACAGTGATCAAGATGAAGATGTACGGAGGGCAGGCAAAGGCGATAGCTGCGGCCACCAGCGGACTCTGGCCGAACTTGGACTCCAGATAGATCGCTCCGGCCATCACGACCGCGACGGCCGCGAGGACGCAGATGATGACAATGGCGTCGTCGATCAGATCGGTCGGCTTGTACCGTCCGATCGGGAGTTTCGTCTTCTTCGGCAGTCGGAAGCTCGTGAAGGCGACGCGGCAGACGACAACGCCGGCAATGGTGTACTGCACGAGCAGGTTCACGACCGGCGTCGGTCCCAGGGGGAATCCGGTCTTTATGACGAAGACCCCGAAGAAGGCATCGACCACTGCGGAGACGAGGAGAAAGAACGCCACGTTCAACAGGATCATCAGCCGGCGCCCCCACGAGGCCCTGAAGGCCACGGCGAACGCCACACCGAAGGAGAGCACGCTCACCTGGAAGACGGGAAGAAGAGAATTCGCGTAGCCGTCCACCGTCGTGGGGTCGGGAATGACCGACAACAACAATTCCGTCACGAGGTTGTGGTAGGCGTCGGCCAGGTTCGGGGTCTTGAGCCCGACGATGACGACGGACACCACCAGACTCGTCAGGATGAAGAGACCGCACCGCTTGTAGCTGGGCTTCAGCGGCGGCTTCATGACGACGAGGTTCCCCGATCCCTTGTCAGAGTCGTCGTCGTAGCTACGCGTGAACGGCTTCAGGATGACGACGGCCAAAATGGCGGCGTCGAGCACCAAGAGCGCGAACCCGTGCGGGCTGAAGGCGGTCGTCGCGATCACGCCCAAGACCTCAGAACACGACCGTTGCGCTCATTCCGGGCAGCAGGCCGGACACGGCTCGGTTGAGATCGACGATGACGTCGTAGGTCACGCCATTGGTGCCCCTGGAGGGGCTCAGGCCCAATTGGGTGACCACGCCCGACGCCGTGAGACTCAAGGCCGAGATGTCCACGGTCGCTGGCTTTCCGACTTGCACCGATGCGACCTGTGCCTCCGGGATCTGCGCCATGATCTGCTGCTGACCACCGACGAGTTCGATCAACGGTTCCGATCCAGATTGCCCGGAGGTCGATGCACCCTGCGACGTTGGTTGCGATGGGAAGAGCGTGAAGCCTGACGATTGGTTCGCTGGAATCGCTGCGGGCGTCTGGTACATGTGGACGCCATCCGGTCCCAAGGTTTCGCCGGCTGCGCCGTACACCGCGGTGACCACGCCTCCGTTGGGAGCGACGAGGCTGGCGGCGTTCACCTCGCTCTGCACCTGCGCCAGCTGTGCCTCGGCTTGATTCAGGTCCGCCTGCGCCTGGGCCTGCGAGGACGCGCTTCCAGGGGAGGACTGCAACGTCGACTGGTAGTTGGCCAAGTTGAGGGTGGCCTGGGCGCTGTTGACGGTTGCCTGCGCCGCGTCAATGGATTCCTGCGCCTGCGCCTCGGTGACGGGCAGCTGGGCTTGCGCCTTGCTCACCGCACCTTGGTCCTGGTTCAGCGTGAGTTGCAGGTTCTGACAGTGGGTGAACGACGATTGGGCTGCCTGCAGCTGAGCCCCCGTGAGGCCGGGGTCGGGCACGACGGGCCCGTTGGGGCACGCCTGCCCGTACGTGGCGCTGTCCGAGGTGTTCTGCGACTGGGCCGACGTCACGGCGGATTGCGCCTCAGCGACATTGGCCCTTCCCGAAACCTCCGCCGACGCGAGCGCTGCGTTGGCGTTGTTCAGCGCGGTCTGCGCTTGCTCCACCTGGAGGGTGTCCTGCTGGAGTTGGGCCGCCGTGAGGTTGGGAGATCCCGCCTGTACCAAAACCTCGCGGTCCGCCTTCACGGTGGCCTGGTCCGCCGCCAGCTGCGTCTGCAACGACGCATCGTCCTGGGTGGCCAAGATCTGTCCCGGTTTCACACGGTCGCCCACCTTCGCCAGCACCGCCGACACCCTCGCGTTGTTCGTGAAATTCAGATCGTAGACCTTCGACGCGGTGACGACGGCAGGGAACGATTGTGCCCCGGCGGTGACCGAATTCACCGTGAAGATCGTCGCCAGGATCGCCACGACCGCGAGCGCTAGTGCGAAGGCCATCTGCCGTCGAGTGATGTGCAGGCGGCCCGGATCGCGCTCGGACAATGGGTTGCCTGACCCGGCTGCCCCGTTGGTGAGCGAGGCATTCATGCCTCGGACCTTTTCGACCTTGGTGTCCACAGTCATGGCTGATGCACTGGCTCCTCTGGCTCCTCTGGCTTCGATGGTCCCGGCTCTCGATCGGGGAGGGCATTTCCGGCCGGAGCGGGCACGATTCGCCTGGCCCTTCTCCGGTCCTGCGTCCACGTGGACACCATGTAGGTCACAAGCAGCAGGAGGATGGCGCCGGCGGTGGGGACCAGAACCGCCGTGGCGCCGGCACCACCGCGCAGAAGGCTCTTGGTCCACTCGATCGGATCGAGATTCGACCGGCTCCCGTGATTGGACGACGTGGCGAAGTCAGGGAGACTCAGCGTCAACGGGAACGCAAAGATCGTCCCGCCGCTCCGGGCACCACCCGTTGACGCCACTCCACCGAAGTCGGGGAGACCCAGGAACGAGGGGAACGCAAACTGCGTGAGGGGCGACACCGGAGCCGCGCGGCCTGCTCCTGGGGTCGAACCAGAGCCAGAAGGAGTCGTTGCCGAAGCGCCCGAGGCCACCTTGCTGACGGCCGTCGCCCTGGACCCTTGGACCTCGGCGTCGCCGCTGTAGACCGCCGAGATCTGATTGGTTCCCGCGGGAAGGGCGGTCGTGGAGCACGACGTCACGGACGCGAGTGGGACGGACTGACACCCCGCCAACGGAATCCCGTTGGCCCCGAAGCTCACTGATCCCCCGAAGTCCGAGTTCGACACTTTGGCAGTGAGCCGGACACTGTGCCCCGCGACCGTTGAGGCCGGAGACGCTGTGGCCGCCGTGGCCGAGGTCAGCCGTGCAGGTTGGAACATCGCGCTGGCAGACAAACCCTGGAACGATTGCCACCCCGCCGCGTCCAGCGGGTACGTGTTATTCCCGTCGTTGCCCGGCGCATCGAAATAGATCACTGCCCTGATCAGCGGGAAGGCTCCGGATTGCGACACCGCGTCTTCCACCTGCTGCAGATAGCTCGCTTGGCCTCCGGCAAACGCCGCCGTCTCGGAAACCATCATCGGTTTGCCAAAGCTCGCGAAATCCGAATACCAGGAGCTGAATCGATCGACGAAGGCGGTCGGGGGTGGATTCGTCGTCCGGGCGTACCCGTCTGCGGCGATCCAATCGACGTAAGCCGATCCCGGGTAGTAGCTGTAGAGGTCCTGATCGGCCCCCGCCGTCGCGGTGGCGAAGACGAAGGCGACGTTCGACGCGCCGGCGGCGGCGAAGAGGTCGTGGATGTGGCGGAAGGCGGCCGCGTAGCCCGCGGGACCCAGGCCGGCGATGCAGTTCGAATAATCCGCAGAGCCGGGGAAGTTCGGCTCGTAGTACCAGCGGAGGAACACCGGTGCCTTCAGGGCGGCCAATTCTTGGGCTTCGGCCGTGATGAGGGCGTCGTCGGCCCCGGCAATGATGTTCGCATCCGTATCGCCGCAGGCCCAGTCGATCATCGGGATAGACCCATCCGCCACGACTTGCTGGACCTGCCGGGTCGGGGCCGGGTTCTTCCATGTCTGGTAGACGTGGACGATGGAGAGCGAACGCGCCAGCCCCGCATCGAAGGCGGGGAGGCCGGTGAGCTCCTCGAGGACGGCGGCGGGGAGGGGGAGATTGCTGTGGGTGACCTCGGGCCTCACCCATGCGCCGAGATACACCCCACCCGGGCCCGGTATGGCCGGTGGTCCGACAGGAGGCGAGTTCGCCGTCACGACGAGATCGAGCGGCGGCGACACCGATCCGCTCGCCACCGCATTCCCGCTGTACATGACGACGATCTGGTTCACCCCGAGGGGGAACGTGGAGGTGTCACAGCTCCCGGCGACGTCGAGCGGAACATCCCCGCAGCCGGAGATGACCGACCCGTTGTCGGAGAAGGTGAGATCTCCGCCGGGGTCCGGGGTGGCGACCTGGGCCGTGAGCTGCGCCGTCTGACCCTGCGCGACCGTGCTCTCGGACGAGGTGACGGCCGCCGTCGTCGGTGCTCTTGCAGGCTGGAAGGAGGGCAGCTCGCTCAGCGCGCTCAGCCTCTGCGCGCCGGCGCTCTGCGGCTGCAGTTCGTAGCTGCGACCAGATGTGACATCGGGCGCGTCGAAGTAGACCACCGCCCTGATCTGTGGATACTGAGAGGGCACAGTGGACAGCTGGTCGATGTACTGCGCTTGCAGGCTCGGAATGGCCGCTGTTTGGGAGATCATGAGCGGCTTGTCGGGCGAGAACTCCGCGTACCATGCACCGAAGATGCTGGCGACCGTTGCCGTCAGGTTCGAGCTGGCGTACCCGTCGGCTCCGATCCAGTCCACGTCGGCCGGGCCCGGATAGTAGGTTCCCCATGACGGGTCACCGTGCGGCGCCGTGGTATTGACCGACCAGACAAACGTCACGTTGGCTGCGCCGGCTGCCGCCAATTTGTCGTGAATGTATCGATAGGCCGCGACGTACCCGGCCGCACCGTTGCCCCCCAGACAGGCGTTGCTGGCTGTCGTGTTCCTGTTCGGATCCGGAAACCAGCGCAGGAACACCGGCAAGCCGAACTGTGCCAGCGTCGTGGCAACTTGGTTGATCTCACCGTCGTCGAGACCCGCGGTCACGTTGGCATCCGTGTCGCCGCAGTTCCACGTGATCATGGGTGTGCCGCCCGTTGCGACCACCTGGTCGAGCTCCGTCACCGTGAGGGGATCGCCCCAGTCCAGAAACACGGGAACGACGGAGAGCGGGCGTCCGAGGGTCTCCTGCACCGCCGGCAGAGCGGCGAGCTCGCTCGGCAGGCTTGCGATGCCACCCGTCGGGTCCTTCACCCGCAGCGAGCTCCCGGATGGATCGACGAACGATCCGAGATATGCCGACCCGGTGGGCGGCACCGGTGGTCCCGAGGAATCCGGCGATTGTGCGGCATGCGTGACGGAGGCGGTCGGGCCGGGGTGGGTCGAGGTCGGTGCGCTTGCCGGGCTCTGCTGTGACAGCTTTGGCACGCTCAATGGGGCAACGGTGACGGTCAGTGGCACGGAAGTCGACGGCGAGAACGCCGCGTCTCCCCCATAGAGCGCCGCGAAGCTTTGGGCGCCGGGTGCCACCGCTGCCGTCTGGCACATCGCCGGCGTTGTGATCGGGATGAAGGCACAACCCTCTATGACCTCGCCGTTGTCGACGAAGCTCACACTCCCACTGCCGTCCGATGCGTTGACCGAGGCGTGCAGCGTCAGCGCCGTCCCGACCGGGACCGACGATCGGGGCGCCGAGATCGTCGTGGTGGTGAGTGACCGATTGGGCGTGAACCCCGGGGCGGCGGCCAATTGCCGGAACGATGCCGCACCCGCCGTGTCCAGTTGGTCCTGGTCGCCGCTGGACCACTGCGGCGCGTCGAAGTAGACCAATGCCTTGACCTGCGGAAATTGACTCGGGAACTCGGAGAGGATCTGGGCGAGGTAGGCCGGCTGCGCACCGGAGTCCGCCCCGATCGACGACACCATCATGGGCTTGCCCGCAGAGGAGAACGCGGAGTACCACGACCCGAACTCCTTGGATGGGGCCGCGGGCGGCGCTTTGTCGCCCGGCATTGCGCGTCCATCCGCTGCGATCCAGTCCACGGCGCTCCCACCCGGGTAGTAGGCCGCCGCGTTCGGGCCGCCCGCGGCGGATGCGTCGACCGACCACACGAAGGCCACATTCGTCGCGCCGGCTGCCTCGAAGAGGCTGTGGATGTGCTGGAACGCCGCGATGTACCCGGGCGCTCCCGACGCCCCGAGGCACAATGCCGCGGCCGGCCCGCCCGTTTGATTGGGATCGGGGAACCACCGGAGGAGGACGGGGACGTCAGTTGCCGCCAGGCCCCTCGCCTCCGCGCTCACCATCGCGTCGTCCAACCCGGCCGCGACGTTCGCGTCGGTGTCCCCGCACTCCCAGGTCACCATGGGGATGGCGCCCGTCGCGGCGACGGTGTCGAGCCCGGCCATGTCGACCGGCTGGGCCCAATCCTGGAACGTCGACAGGATCGCCGGCGATCGACCTTCCTGCCCGTCGAAGCCGGGCAACGCCGAAAGCTCGGCTTGGAGGCTTCCGGTGCCACCGGTCGGATCCGCTGCGCTCAACGCCGTCCCGGTGGGATCGACGAATGCGCCGAGGTAGGCCGTCCCGGCCCCCGGGACGGCGGGTTCCCCCGGCGTCGGCATCGGACCGGCCGAGTCGGCGGAGACCGGCTTGGACGCAGCCCCGAACATCCCGAAGGCCGTCACGGCCGCGACCAGGGCCACCGTCAAAGCGAGGAGGACGGGCCCGCCCCGCCTGTGGAGTGACCCCCGGTGTCGAGCCGGGCGCGTCGCCGCACGACGGATCGTTGGCTGCCCGACGTGGAACCGGCGCCGGTGGGCGGCGTGCGCGGCCTTCATGCCTCGTGCGACCGAAGGGCTCTCTGCGCGACACCCGGCGCGGGGAGCATCACCGTGCCTCTGTTCATGACACGCCCCCGCTCAGGCGGCGCGGCAGCCACAGGCAGGTCTTGGAGCAAGAACGGGGACCGTGGTGTGGCTACCGGGAGGGGGAACCCGGTGGACATAAATGTGACTTTAGTCACATTTGGGGTGCAAAATCATTGCCGACTTCGACAATCAGATCGCAATTCAACCCGCAAAAGAGCCGAGCTTCGAGCACTCGATGAATTCCTACAATATCTACAATTTTGGTTGTATTTGACGGTGAAACGCACGAGGTCTCTTGGGAGTCCGGGCGCGATGCAGCACCCAAACAACTGCGTTATGCACCGGAAACACCTCGTGTTCCCCGGGGCTGGATCCGAGGGTGATCGCGGAGGATGGAGCGTCCATTTCTCTCTTCGCGAGGATGGAGGAGCCGCCGGCGACGCCACCGCAGATCCTCGTGTAGGAGCCAAATGACGATCCCGTGAACGGCTGCAACTGCCCCCGACCCTTGGTCGAAAAACGGGGCCGCTTCTAGGGCTGGTTCGCCTCGCTCAGGAGCCTGACCACCCGCAGGGCCTGGTCGAAGATCTCACCGCATTCGGGAGTCAGTTCGAGGTCGGGATACTTCGGCACCTCGTACTCGGCGCCGATACCCGTGAAGTCCGGCAGGTCCCCCGCGCGCGCTCTGGCGTAGAGGCCTTTCGGGTCCCGCTCCTCACAGATTTCGAGGGGGGTGTTGACGTAGACCTCGAAGAAGGTCATCCCAGTGTCGGCGTGGACTTCGCGTAGCTTGCGACGCTCGTCGGCGCACGGACTGATGAGGGAGAGAAGCGCGATGGTCCCGTCCTCGGCCAGAAGGCGTGCCACTTCACCGGCACGCCGGAGGTTCTCGGCACGGTCTTCTGGAGAGAATCCAAGGTCGCTACAGAGGTTGTGACGAAGGTTGTCCCCGTCGACCATGAAGGCCGGCTGGCCCCGCTTCACCAGGATCTCCTCCACGGCAGAGGCCAGCGTCGACTTCCCCGAGCCGGACAAGCCGGTGAAGAGCACAGTGGCACCGTGTACGCCGAGGTGACGGTACCGCTCTTCGGCCGTGAGCTTGCCGGTGTGACGCACCACGTTGGGGCTGGGCGCGTGTTGCGCGGCGAACTTCACCGTCCCGGCGCCCACGGTGAGGTTGGTATGCGGGCTGATCAGAATGAAGCTGCCCGTCGCCCGGTTGAGCTGGTAATCGTCGATGGCCAACGGCTCGGTCGTGTGCAGCCGTATGCGACCGATGTCGTTGAGGGCGAGTTCGGTGGCAGATTCGTCCCGGCGCAGGCCGTTGATATCCATCTTGTAGTGCAGTGCCTCAACCGTGGCCCGGGCCAACTTGGTCGTGTGCTTGAGCAGCAGCAGTGCGCCGACCGTCAGCGTGTGCTGGGAGTCCATCCAGCTCACTGTGGCCTCGATGTCCTGGGTCATGCTGGGCTGGTTGTTGGGGCGGCATATCATGTCGCCGCGCGCAACGCCCACCGGGTCGACCAGGGTCATGGTGACGGCCATGGGAGGGAACGCCTCCATGACAGGGCCGTCCGCCGTCTCGATCGTCTTGATGGAGGTCGCCATCCCTGAAGGCATGATCACCACTGGGTCGCCCTGGCGGAAGACCCCACTGGCGACGGTCCCGGCGTAGCCACGGAAGTCGACGCCCGTCGAGCCGTGTGACCTGATGACGTACTGCACCGGGAACCGCGGGTCGATGAAGTTCTCGTCGCTCGCGATGTAGACGCTCTCGAGGTGGTTGAGAAGCGGCCTGCCCCGGTACCACCAGGCGTTGTCCGAAGGATTGACGACGTTGTCGCCGTGCAACGCGGATATGGGAATGAACGCCACATCCCGGACATCGAGACGGGTGGCGAACGCCATGAACTCCTCCTGAATCTCCTCGAACCGTTCACGGTCCCAGTCGACGAGATCCATCTTGTTGATGCAGACGACCATATGGGGTATCCCGAGCAGGTGTGAGAGGAAGGCATGGCGACGGGTCTGCTCGACGATGCCGTTGCGGGCATCGATGAGAATCATCGCCAAATGCGCATTCGAGGCTCCGGTGACCATGTTGCGCGTGTACTCCGCGTGGCCAGGTGTGTCGGCAATGATGAACTTCCGCTCCGGCGTCGAGAAGTACCGGTAGGCCACGTCAATGGTGATGCCCTGCTCGCGCTCGGCCCTGAGCCCGTCGGTGAGGAGCGACAGGTCCGTCACTGTGTTGCCCCGCCGGACGCTGGTCCGGCTGATGGCGTCGAGCTGGTCCTCGTAGATCGCCTTCGAGTCGTACAAAAGCCGGCCGATCAGGGTGGACTTGCCGTCGTCCACCGAGCCGGCCGTAGCCAGACGTAGCAGCTCGGTCATTAGAAATAACCCTCCCGTTTGCGGTCTTCCATTCCACTGTCCGAGATGCGGTCGTCGGCGCGGGTGGCGCCACGCTCGGTGAGCCTCGTCACCGCCACCTCTTCGATGATGTCCCCCACCGTGCGGGCCGGCGACTCGACGCACCCGGTGCAGTCGGCATCTCCCACCGTGCGAAACCGGACTTGTGCCTCGAACAGCTCTGCTCCCTCGTCGGGCACGAGGTGTTCGTTGACCGACATCAGCATGCCGTCTCGCACGAAGACCGTGCGTTGGTGAGAGAAATAGATGGAGGGCACCTCGATTTGCTCGTCGGCGATGTACTGCCACACATCGAGCTCCGTCCAGTTGGACAGCGGAAAGACCCGGATGTGCTCGCCCTTGTTGTGCCGGGCGTTGTAGAGATTCCACAGCTCGGGGCGCTGGTTCTTCGGATCCCACTGCCCGTACTGGTCGCGGAAACTGTAGATCCGCTCTTTGGCGCGCGCCTTCTCCTCGTCCCGTCGAGCGCCTCCGAAGAGGGCGTCGAATTCGTTCCCGCGGATCGTGCGCAGCAGCGTCGGCGTCTGGAGCTTGTTGCGGGTCGCCCGAGCGCCCGTTTCTTCGGAGATGCGCCCGGCGTCGATGTCGTCCTGCACGTGACCGATCACCAGCCGGAGCCCGAGACCTTCCACCGTGCGGTCACGGAAATCGAGGACTTCGGGGAAGTTGCGCCCAGTGTCGATGTGCACCACCGGAAATGGCGGTGAAGACGGAAAGAACGCCTTGCGCGCCAAGTGCAACATGACGATCGAGTCCTTCCCGCCGGAGAACAACAGGGCGGGACGCTCGAACTCAGCGGCCACTTCGCGGATGATGTAGATCGACTGGGCCTCCAGCGCGCCGAAGTGGCTGAGCTTGTACGCGCCCGTGCTCTCCGGTTCACCGTCACGACCAGCGTCAGGTGAGATGGGCCCGGCGTACTGACTGTGTGGTGCCGTGGGTCTGACCATCGATGGGCGCCTCCGACATTGCTTTGACAACTCCGAGACAACAGAGCCGTCGAGGCTCGCGGCATCACCCACGTTCCTCTTCCCGGGTGCATGGTAAGACGCCGCGAACGCGGAAAGGAAGTGCCCGGACCTCAATACAGAGAGTTGCGAGAGAAATTCATCTCGTCGCGACAGTCGCACGCTTGTCGACCGACACATCACCCGCCGACGCGAGAAGGAACGGGCAAACAATCGTACGGTTGACAACGCGGGTCGCGGCGCGCCATCCGACATTGAGGCACACACGACGTCGAACACCACCGACGTGCACGATGATGCGGCCTCGTCCCGATGGTCGTTGCGGGCGCTTGCCGCCGGCCGCCACGGGGCTGGTTCGAATGAGTTAGCGCAGAATCCCGTCCAGCAGTTCGAGAACGCTCGAAACCTGCTCGGAGAGCGAGCCCGAGTCGGGCCCGAGGACCAGGTCCGGCCGCGCCGGCACCTCGTAGTCGGAATCGATGCCGGTGAACCCGGGAAGCTGCCCGGCCCGGGCTCGCGCGTACAGGCCCTTCGGGTCCCGGCGCTCGCACTCCTCGAGTGACGTATCGACGAAGACCTCGACGTAGGGGAGGTCCGCCTGTTCGTGCAGGGCCCGGATGAGTCGACGGTCCTCTTCGAACGGGCAGATGAGAGCGATGAGCGCCAGCGCACCAGACTCGGCGAACATGCATGCCACCTCGCCGGCCCGGCGGACATTCTCCGTGCGGTCACGGTCGGAGAAGCCGAGGTCGGCGTTCAACCCGTGGCGCAGGTTGTCCCCGTCGAGCAGAAAGGCGGGCCGCGCCGAGCGCACGAATGCCTCCTCCACACCGGCGGCCACCGTCGACTTGCCGGCGCCGGACAGGCCGGTGAACAGCAGCGTCGCTCCCGACGTTCCCAGCGCAGCGAAGCGGTCCGGGCGCGCCAACCGGCCGTCCTCGTGGCGGACGACGTTCGGGCTGGCATGGGTGCTGGCGATGACACGTATGACGCCCGCACCCACCGTCGCATTGGTGATCGGGTCGATGATGATGAAGCTGCCGGTGGAGCGGTTCGTCGTGTAATCGTCGACCAGCAGCGGCTCGGTGCAGCGAAAGGTGAGACGTCCGACCTCGTTCAATTCGAGCTGCGGTGCCGCCTCGTCGCGGTGCAGGCCGTTGACGTCCAGGCGGTAGTGCAGGGTCTGGGCGGTGGCCCGCACCGTGCGCGTGCTGTGCTTGAGCAGATACACGCGCCCCTCGACGAGCGTGGAGCGGTCGTCCATCCAGCAGACCGTGGCCTCAATGTCGTGCGAGACGGTCGGGCGATTGTTGGGCCGGCAGAGGATGTCGCCCCGGGAGACGGCGATGTCGTCCTCCAGGGTGATGACCACGGCCATCGGCGGGAACGCCTCGGCCACCTCGCCGTCCGCCGTCGCGATGGAGGCGATGCGTGACGTCGTGCCGGTGGGCAGGACCAGCACGTCGTCTCCCGGACGGAGCACGCCGCTGGCCACCGTCCCCGCGTAGCCCCGGAAGTCGGGGTTCTCCGGCGTCTGGCTCCGGATGACGTACTGCACGGGAAAGCGCGGGTCGATGAAGTTCTCGTCGCTGCCGATATAGACCGACTCCAGGTGGTTCAGCAGGGGCGAGCCGTCGTACCACCACATGTGCTCGGAGCGCTGCACCACGTTGTCCCCGCGCAACGCCGAAATGGGGATGAACGTGATGTCGTGCACGTTCAACCGGGCGGCGAACTCCATGAAATCGGACTTGATCCGCTCGTAGCGGTCCTGGTCCCAATCGATCAGGTCCATCTTGTTGACACACACGACCATGTGCGGCACGCCCAGCATGGAGGAGAGGAAGGCGTGGCGGCGAGTCTGCTCGATCACGCCCTTGCGAGCGTCGATCAGGATGAGGGCGACGTGCGCGTTGGAAGCCCCCGTGACCATGTTGCGCGTGTACTCGGTGTGCCCGGGGGTATCGGCGATGATGAACTTGCGCTTGGGTGTGGCGAAGTAGCGGTAGGCCACGTCGATCGTGATGCCCTGCTCCCGCTCGGCCCGCAGGCCGTCGGTCAGCAGCGCCAGGTCCGTCTCCGTCCCGCCCCGCAGCTCGCTGGTGCGGCGGATGGCCTCGAGCTGGTCTTCGAATATGCCCTTGGCGTCGTACAGGAGGCGGCCGATGAGGGTCGACTTACCGTCGTCCACCGAACCGGCCGTGGCCAGGCGCAGGAGCTCGGCCACTAGAAGTACCCCTCCCGCTTGCGGTCCTCCATGCCGGCCTCCGAAATGCGGTCGTCGGCCCGGGTGGCCCCGCGCTCGGTCAGCCGGGTGCTGGCCACCTCCCCGATGACGAGGTCGATGGTCTCGGCCATCGATTCGACGCACCCCGTGCAGTCGGCATCGCCGACCGTCCGGAAGCGCACCATGGTTTCGGAGACGGGATCTCCCTCCCCGGGGGCCAGGTGCTCGGTGACCGCCATGAGCATGCCGTCACGCTGGAACACCTGGCGGCGATGGGCGAAATAGATCGACGGGACGTCGATGCTCTCGTCCCGGATGTAGTTCCAGACATCGAGCTCGGTCCAGTTCGAGAGCGGGAAGACCCGGATGTGCTCGCCCTTGTTGTGCCGGGCGTTGTAGAGGTTCCACAGCTCGGGCCGCTGGTTCTTGGGGTCCCACTGGCCGAACTCGTCGCGGAAGCTGAAGATCCGCTCCTTGGCCCGGGCCTTCTCCTCGTCGCGGCGGGCTCCGCCGAAGACGGCGTCGTGCCGGCCCTCGGCAATGGCCCGGAGCAGGGTCGGCGTCTGCAGCCGGTTGCGCGTGGCACCGGGCGACGTGTCCTCGACCGTGCGGCCGGCATCGATGTCGTCCTGGACCTTGGCCACGACCACCCTGACGCCGAGCTCGGCCGCGTGGCGGTCCCGGAATTCCAACACCTCGTCGAAGTTGCGCCCCGTGTCCACGTGGAGGACGGGGAAGGGCACCGGCGCCGGCCAGAAGGCCTTCTTGGCCAGGTGCAGCATGACGATGGAGTCCTTGCCGCCCGAGAACATGAGCGTGGGACGCTCGAACTCGGCCGCCACCTCCCGGAAGACGTGGATGGACTGGGCCTCCAGGGCCCGGATGTCGGACAGGCGGTAGTGGCCCGCCCCGGGCGCGACGACCGCGCCGTCGGGAGTGCCCGAGCCACCCACCACCCCCGGTATCGCCAACCGACCCTCTCCTTCGTCTTCCGCCGTACGGGGGTAGCTTAGGCCCCGGCCTCGACAGCGCCAGTTTCCGGTGTCTCCGGTACCGCGCTGCCGTTCCCGCTGTCGGCAACGGCGATGGGGTTCCCGAAGGCGTCCTCGGCATTCGGAGCCGCACCCAGCCAGCTGGCGTCGATGGAGGAGTCGAAGGGGTCTTCGCTGATCCCCTCGCCCATGTCACGCAGCCAGTTGGCCAGGTCCTCGGTGTCCGATTCGCCCGATCCCATGGCCCAGAAGGGCATGGCCTCGGCGTCGGGCATTTCGAGCCGGATGTTCCGGTAGTGCTCCATGCCCGAACCGGCCGGGATCAGCTTGCCGATGATGATGTTCTCCTTCAGCCCGAACAGCTGGTCGCTGCGGCCCTCGATGGCCGCCTCGGTCAACACCCGGGTCGTCTCCTGGAAGGAGGCGGCTGAGAGCCAGCTCTCGGTGGCCAGCGACGCCTTGGTGATCCCCATCAGCTCGGGTCGACCCTCGGCCGGCACGTTGCCGTCCTCGACGAGGGTGCGGTTCACCTCGGCATAGATCTGGTTGTCGACGCGCTCGCCCGGCAGGAAGGGCGCGTCGCCCGGCTCCGCCACGAGCACGCGGCGCAGCATCTGGCGCACAATCAGCTCAATGTGCTTGTCGTGGATCGACACACCCTGGTCGCGGTACACCTTCTGCACCTCTTCGACGAGGTACTGCTGGGTCTCGCGGATGCCCTTGACCTCCAGCAGCTCCTTGGGGTCCTTGGGGCCCTCGACCAGCGCGTCGCCCGCACCGACCTCCTGGCCGTCGGTGACCTCCAGGTGGGCGCGTGCCGCCACCAGCGTGGTGTCGTCCGTGCCGTCGTCGGCCACCACGGTGATGTGGCGACCGATCTCGTCGTCGTCCACCCGGACCACGCCGGAGTGGTGGGCCAGCACCGCGGCGCCCTTGGGCGTCCGGGCCTCGAAGAGCTCGACCACGCGGGGCAGCCCGTGGGTGATGTCCTCACCGACGACTCCACCGGTATGGAACGTCCGCATGGTGAGCTGCGTGCCCGGCTCGCCGATGGACTGGGCGGCAATGACGCCGACCGCCTCGCCGAGCTCGATCATGGAGCCCGTGGCGAGGGACAGCCCGTAGCAGGCTGCACAGACGCCCTGGGGGGACTCGCAGGTGAGGACCGACCGGACACGGATGCGGTCGACGGACTCGTCGTCGCGCAGGGCGGCGATGACGTCGTCGAGGAGCAGTGTGCCGACCGGGTAGACGGTGCCGTCCGTCAGCTTGACATCCTCGGTGAGGAGCCGACCGAAGGCCCGGGTCTCGAGGTAGTTGCGGTGCCCGGGCCCGTCGGGGGCCACGCCCTCGATCCAGATGCCCCTGGTCGACCCGCAGTCGTCGATCCGGATGATGAGCTCCTGGGCCACGTCGACCAGTCGACGGGTCAGGTAGCCCGAGTCGGCCGTGCGCAGGGCGGTGTCAGCCAGTCCCTTGCGGGCACCGTGGGTGGAGATGAAGTACTCCAGCACCGAGAGGCCCTCACGGAAGGAGGACTTGATCGGCCGGGGGATCATCTCACCGCGCGGGTTGGACACCAGGCCCTTCATGCCGGCGATCTGGCGGATCTGCTGCGAGTTCCCTCGGGCACCCGAGTCCACCATCATGTCGAGCGGGTTGAAGGCGATGGTGGCCAGCTGGGCCTCCATGGCCCGCCCCACCTCGGAGTTGGCCGAGGTCCAGATCTCGATTTCCTTCTGGCGCCGCTCGTCGTCGGTGATGATGCCCCGCTTGAACTGCGTCTCCGCCTTCTCGGCTTCCTTCTCGTAGCGGTCGAGGATGGCCGCCTTGTCGGGCGGCGTCTGGACGTCGTTGATGGAGATGGTCAGGCCCGACTGGGCGGCGAAGCGGAAGCCGAGCGCCTTGATCCGGTCGAGGCTGGCGGCCACGACGTTCTTGGGGTAGCTGGCCGACAACTCCTCCACGATCACGCCGATCGGGATGTTGCGCTTGCCTACGACGTCGTTCACGAATGCGAAGCCCTCGGGCAGCGCCTCGTTGAAGAAGACGCGGCCCGGCGTCGTCTCGTAGCTCAGGACGCCGTCCTCGCCGGCGCTGACGCCGGCTGCGGTCAGGCGGCCGGTCAGCGTCGAGCCCGGCGCCGGACGCAGGGTGATCGGCACCTGCAGCCCCACGTCACCGGCCTCGAACGCGGCCTCGATCTCGTGGATGTGGCGGAAGGCCCGGCCCGAGCCGGTGCCCTCCTCGACGCGGAGCGTCAGGTAGTAGGCACCGAAGACCATGTCCTGGGTCGGCACGGTGATCGGGCGGCCGGTGGCCGGCGACAGGATGTTGTTGGCCGACAGCATCAGGACCCTGGCCTCCGCCTGGGCTTCGGCGGACAACGGGAGGTGGACAGCCATCTGGTCGCCGTCGAAGTCGGCGTTGAAGGCCGTGCAGACGAGCGGATGGACCTGAATGGCCTTGCCCTCGACCAGGACGGGCTCGAAGGCCTGGATGCCCAGCCGGTGCAACGTCGGGGCGCGGTTCAGCAGCACCGGGTGCTCACGGATAACGCCCTCCAGGACGTCCCACACCTGGGGCCGGCGCCGCTCGACCATGCGCTTGGCCGACTTGATGTTCTGGGCCAGCTCGGCGTCGACGAGCCGCTTCATCACGAAGGGCTTGAAGAGCTCCAGCGCCATGAGCTTGGGCAGGCCGCACTGGTGCAGCTTGAGGTTCGGGCCGATCACGATGACCGAACGGCCCGAGTAGTCCACGCGCTTGCCCAGCAGGTTCTGGCGGAAGCGACCCTGCTTGCCCTTCAACATGTCCGAGAGGGACTTGAGGGGGCGGTTGCCGGGACCCGTCACCGGGCGGCCGCGGCGGCCGTTGTCGAACAGCGCGTCGACGGCCTCCTGCAGCATGCGCTTCTCGTTGTTGATGATGATCTCGGGCGCGCCGAGGTCGAGCAGCCTCTTGAGCCGGTTGTTGCGGTTGATGACGCGGCGGTAGAGGTCGTTGAGGTCCGACGTGGCGAAGCGGCCACCGTCGAGCTGCACCATCGGGCGCAGGTCGGGCGGGATCACCGGCACGGCCTCGAGGATCATGGCCCGCGGGTCGTTGATGCGCCGGCCGTGGTCGTCGCGCCGGTTGAAGGCGGTGACGATCTTCAGGCGCTTGATGGTCTTCTGGCGGCGCTGCGCCGAGAGCGGCCGGCGGCCGTCCTTGGCGTCGATCATGTCGCGCAGCTTGATCTCCTCGGCATCGAGGTCGATGCGGTCGATCAGCTTGAGGATGTACTCCGCGCCCATGCCGCCTTCGAAGTACTCGTCGTAGCGCAGGCGAAGCTCGCGCCACAGCATCTCGTCTTCGATGATCTTGCGACCGTGCAGGTTGCGGAACTCGTCGAGGGAGCGCTGGGCGATCTCGGCGTCCTCCTGGGCCCGCTCGCGGGCGGACTGGATCTCCTTCTCGACGGCGCGCTGGCGCGCCTTGATCTCGGCGTCCTTGGCGCCGTCGGCCTCGAGTGCCTTCAGCTCGTCCTCGAGCGCCTTGAAGCGGCGGTCGATGTCGAGGTCGCGCTTCTTCTCGATGTCGGCGATCTCCTCGGCCATCTCGTTCTCCAGGCTGGGGAGGTCCTGGTGCCGCTTCTCGTCGTCGACCCAGGTGACCAGGTTCGCCGCGAAGTAGATGACCTTCTCCAGCTGCTTGGCCTTGAGCTCCTCGCGGGGCTCGGTACCCATGAGCAGGTAGGCCAACCACGACCGGGTCCCGCGCAGGTACCAGATGTGCACGACGGGCGCGGCCAGCTCAATGTGGCCCATGCGGTCGCGGCGCACCTTGGAACGGGTGACCTCGACACCACAGCGCTCACAGATGATGCCCTTGAAGCGCACGCGCTTGTACTTGCCGCAGTAGCACTCCCAGTCCTTGGTGGGGCCGAAGATCTTCTCGCAGAAGAGCCCGTCCTTCTCGGGACGCAGGGTGCGGTAGTTGATCGTCTCGGGCTTCTTGACTTCGCCGTTGGACCAGCCACGGATGGAATCGCCCGTGGCCAGGCCAATGCGCAGCTGGTCGAAGGTGTTGACGTCCAGAGCCATTAGTTGAAGCTCCTCTCTGCGGCGCGCCGCTCGTCTTCTTCGTCGGAGCCGCGCTCGTTGCGGCTGATGTCGATGCCCAGCTCCTCGGCAGTGCGGAACACGTCTTCGTCCAGCTCGTGCATCTCGATCTCCCGGCCGTCGACGGCGAGAACCTCGACGTCGAGGCAGAGCGACTGCATCTCCTTGATGAGGACCTTGAAACTCTCGGGTATGCCCGGTTCGGGGATGTTCTCGCCCTTGACGATGGCCTCGTAGACCTTGACCCGGCCCAGCACGTCGTCGGACTTGATGGTCAGGAGCTCCTGCAGGGCGTAGGCCGCGCCGAACGCTTCCAACGCCCAGACCTCCATTTCGCCGAAGCGCTGGCCACCGAACTGCGCCTTCCCACCCAGCGGCTGCTGGGTGATCATGGAGTATGGGCCGGTGGAGCGGGCGTGGATCTTGTCGTCGACCAGGTGGGCCAGCTTCAGGATGTAGACGAAGCCGACCGAGATCGGGTTGTCGTACACCTCGCCGGTGCGCCCGTTGTAGAGCGTGACCTTGCCGTCGGTGCCGATCTGCACGTCACCGTTGGCCGAGTCCGAGTTCAGCGTGCTGAAGACCTTCTGGATCGTCGGGTGGGCCCCGGCGTCCTCGACCTCGTCCCAGTGGGCGCCGTCGAAGACCGGGGTCGAGACCCAGGCTGCCGGCTCGGTGCGCGGCCGTGTCTTGCGCGCCGCACCGTCGCCCTTGGCGCTCGTCCCCACACCCTCGTTGACCACCACGCCCTCCCAGCCGTGGCGGGCGGCGTAGCCGAGGTGCGACTCCAGCACCTGGCCGACGTTCATCCGGCTCGGCACGCCGAGGGGGTTCAGGATGATGTCGACCGGGGTGCCGTCCGACAGGTAGGGCATGTCCTCGACCGGCAGGATCTTGGAGATGACGCCCTTGTTGCCGTGACGGCCGGCGAGCTTGTCGCCCTCGGAGATCTTGCGCTTCTGGGCTACATAGACCCGTACCAGCTGGTTGACTCCCGGCGGCAGCTCGTGCGACTCCTCGCGGGAGAAGACACGGACGTCGATGACCTTGCCGTACTCGCCGTGCGGGACCTTGAGCGAGGTGTCACGCACCTCGCGGGCCTTCTCACCGAAGATGGCGCGCAGCAGCCGCTCTTCGGGCGTCTGCTCCGTCTCACCCTTCGGGGTCACCTTGCCGACGAGGACGTCGCCCGGCTCCACCTCGGCGCCGACGCGGATGATGCCGCGGTCGTCGAGGTCGGCCAGGATCTCCTCCGACAGGTTCGGGATGTCCCGGGTGATCTCCTCGGCGCCCAGCTTGGTGTCGCGGGCGTCGACCTCGTGCTCCTCAATGTGGATGGACGTCAGCACGTCGTCGCGCACGAGGCGCTCCGACAGGATGATGGCGTCCTCGTAGTTGTAGCCCTCCCACGGCATGAAGGCGACGAGCAGGTTCTTGCCCAGCGCCAGCTCACCGTTGTGGGTCGAGGGGCCGTCGGCCAGCAGGTCGCCCGGCACCACGCTCTGGCCTTCTGCGACCAGCGTGCGGTGGTTGATGCACGTGTTCTGGTTGGAGCGCCGGAACTTGGACAGGCGGTACACCTTGCGCCCGAGCGCCGTGCCGAGGCGGTCCTTCTGCCCGGGGGCGTACTCGACCGTGATGGCGTCGCCGCTGATCTCGGTGACGGTGCCGTCGCCCTCGGCGAGGATCACGTCGCCGGCGTCGCGGGCGGCGCGGGCCTCGACCCCGGTGCCGATGTACGGCGCCTCGGGCATGACCAGCGGCACGGCCTGCTTCTGCATGTTGGCGCCCATGAGGGCCCGGTTGGCGTCGTCGTGCTCGACGAAGGGGATCAACGCCGTCGAGACGGAGACGATCTGCTTCGGCGAGACGTCCATGAGGTCCACCTCGGACGGCGGCACGAAGTCGATCTCCGACGTCGTCCCGTAGGAGGTGTTGACAGCACCCATGCGTACGCCGGTCCCTTGCGGGCCGCGGCGCACCAGGACGCGCTCCTCGGTCAGGCGCCCGTCCGCGGAGACCGCAGCGTTGGCCTGCGCGATGACGTGCTCCTCTTCCTCGTCGGCCGCCAGGTAGCTGACCTCGTCGGTGACCTTGCCGCCGACCACCGTGCGGTACGGGGTCTCGATGAAGCCGTACTCGTTGACCCGGGCGTAGGTGGCCAGGGCCCCGATCAGGCCGATGTTCGGGCCCTCCGGGGTCTCGATCGGGCACATGCGGCCGTAGTGGGACGTGTGCACGTCTCGGACTTCGAAGCCGGCGCGCTCACGGGACAGGCCACCTGGCCCGAGGGCGGACAGGCGGCGCTTGTGGGCCAGGCCCGACAGCGGGTTGTTCTGGTCCATGAACTGCGACAGCTGCGAGGTGCCGAAGAACTCCTTCACCGCGGCCACGACCGGGCGGATGTTGATCAGCGTCTGCGGCGTGATGGCCTCGACGTCCTGGGTGGTCATGCGCTCGCGCACGACCCGCTCCATGCGGCTCAGGCCGACCCGGACCTGGTTCTGGATGAGCTCGCCGACCGAGCGGATGCGCCGGTTGGCGAAGTGGTCCTGGTCGTCGATGCGGTACGTCGACTCACCGTCGGCCATGTGCTGGGCCAGGTGGAGCATGTACGTGGCCGAGGCCAGGATCTCCGAGGGGCTGAGCACCGACTGGTTCGGGGCCGGCTTCTCGATGTCGATGCCGAACAGGTCGCTCAACCGGTCGATCTCCGGGCCGAGCTTGCGGTTCAGCTTGTAGCGGCCGACACGGGTGAGGTCGTAGCGCTTCGGGTTGAAGAAGGCGTTCTCGAAGTAGACGCGGGCGGCCTCGGCCGACAGCGGCTCGCCGGGGCGGGCGCGCTTGTAGATCTCGAGCAGAGCCTCTTCACGGGTCGGAGCCAGGTTGCGCTCCTTCTCCCACTGCCCTTCGAGGAAGTCGAAGTGGCGCACGAAACGGTCCAGGAAGGCCTCGTCGCCGTAGCCCAGGGCGCGCAGGAGCACGAACAGGGAGAGGCGGCGCTTGCGGGCCACGCGGCAGCCGGCAGTGACGTCCTTGCCCGGCTTGGCCTCGATGTCGAGCTCGATCCACTCACCCCGGTACGGGTGGATGGTGCCGGTGAAGACCGTCTTGGCATCTCGTCCGGGCTGGAAGATCACGCCGGGCGAACGCACGAGCTGGCTCACCACGACACGCTCGGTGCCGTTGACGATGAACGTGCCGCGGTCGGTCATCATCGGGAAGTCCCCCATGAAGACCGTCTGCTCCTTGATCTCACCCGTGGTGGCGTTGAGGAAGCGGGCGCGCACGAAGACGGGCGCGGCGTACGTCATGTCCTTTTCCTTGCACTCCTCCACCGAGAACTTCGGCGGTGGGCGCAGGTCGGCGTCCGTCGGGTCGAACTCGAGCTCCAGGCTCAGCTGGCCGGTGAAGTCCTCGATCGGACTGATGTCGTGGTAGGCCTCGGCCAACCCCTTGTCGAGGAACCACTGAAACGAATCGCGCTGAATGGCGATCAAGTCGGGAAGCGGCAAAGCCTCGTTGATATTGGCGAACGAGACACGTTCGGGACTGCGGGACCGTGAGGACAACGGTCAACTCCTCCCAAGTGAAAAGCGGCGGGTGAGGGCGGTGAAGCGAATCGGGACGGACGAGGACGGGACGGGAATCAGGGCTTCGCGGGCGCGCGTCGATACCGGGGAATTACGGAATCGAAGACACGGAGACGCACGGCAACCGTGCATCTTATCGTGGGACGTGCCTGGATACAACCCCTTGAGCCTGGCCGGCCGAACGGGGCGGTGCCCGGGGACCCAGACAGGGTAAGGGTGGCCTCCCCCGCAGTCAAGGATCCTGGTCAAAGGGCCAGGTCGGAAGGGGTGTCCCGCCCGGCCCTCGGACCGGGGGCTACTTGATCTCGACGGTGGCGCCGGCGCCCTCGAGGGCCGCCTTGGCCTTGTCGGCGTCCTCCTTGTTGGCCTTCTCCAGGACCGGCTTCGGAGCGGCCTCGACCAGGTCCTTGGCCTCCTTGAGACCGAGGCTGGTGAGGGCTCGCACCTCCTTGATGACCTGGATCTTCTTGTCACCGGCCGCGGTGAGGATCACGTCGAAGTCCGACTTCTCCTCTTCGCCACCAGCGTCGCCGCCAGCAGCGGGGGCGGCCGCAGCGGCCACGGCGACGGGCGCAGCCGCCGTCACGCCGAAGCGCTCTTCGAAGTCCTTCAACAACTCGCTCAGCTGAATCACCGAGAGGTCGGCGATCCCGTCGAGGATCTCTTCTTTGGTCAGGGTTGCCATCTGCCTGGCCTTCCTTTCTTTGCTTCGGTCTTGTGGGTTCGGTTCGGAAATTCGATCGGGACTACTCGGACGCCTCTTCGGCGGGGGCCGCCGCCTCTGGTGCCGCCTCCGCCTCCCCGGCGGACTCCACCGGCTCGGGTGCGGCAGCTTCCTCGGCGGGAGCTGCGGCCTCGGCGGGAGCTGCGGCCTCCTCGGCGGGCGGGGCCTCCTCGGCGGGCGGGGCCTCATCGGCGGGCAGGGCCTCGCCACCGGCCTGCCGCTGCTCGATCAGCGCCGAGATCCCGTAGGCCATGTTGCGGGGCAGGGCCTGTAAGAGCCCGGCCATCTGCTGCATCGGCGCGGCCAGGGCACCGGCCAGGCGGGCCAGGAGCACCTCGCGCGGCGGCAGGTCGGCCAGCGCGGCCAGATCGCCCGGTGAGAGGAGCGACCCGTCGGCCAGCCCGCCCTTGATCACCAGGAGCGGGTTGTTCCGGGAGAAGTCCCGCAGGGCCTTGGCCACGGCGCTGATGTCGCCCTGGACGAAGGTCAGGGCGCTCGGGCCACTGAGGTACTCCGACAGAGGCTGGTACTCGCCGCCGTCGATGGCCAGCCGGACCAGCGTGTTCTTGAAGATCTTGTAGTCGCCGCCGGCGGCGGCCAGCGACCCCCGCAGCTCGGCGAGCTCGGACGTCGTGAGGCCGCGGTACTCGCTCACGATGGAGGCCGTCGCTGCGCTGATGCGCGTCTTGACCTCGTCGACGACTTCGACCTTGTGTGCCCTTGCTGCGTTCTGCGTTGCCATCGGTGTCCTCCACCGGACTCGGCCAGAGTCTCCGGTGCGACGGCGCAGGCCGGGGTGTCCCGGCGTGCAACATGTCGCCTCGTCAGGCCGGCCCATCGGGCCGCTTCAGCACCCAGGGGTGCACCGGAGGTCTCTGGCGTATCGGATTCAGTGCCCATCGACCCGGAGGCGGTGAGCTGTGCGGGAAAGCGTAGTACGGCGACCGGAGCTCTTCCGATCGGGTGCTCGATCAGGCCGGGACGGCGAGCTCGTCTTCGCTGTAGCGGGCCTTCACGGGGTCGATGCGGACCCCGGGACTCATCGTCGTCGACACGGTCACCGACAGGAAGTAGCGACCCTTCGACGAGGGCGGCTTCGCCCGCTGGAGCTCATCGATGACGGTGCGGATGTTGGCCACCAGCTGCTCGGCGGTGAAGGAGGCCTTGCCCACCCGGATGTGGACGTTGCCCACCTTGTCGGTGCGGTATTCCACCCGGCCGCCTTTGAACTCGGCGACGGCCTTCCCGACGTCCGTGGTCACGGTCCCGGTCTTGGGGTTGGGCATCAGGCCACGGGGCCCGAGCACGCGGCCGAGCGTCCCCACCTGACCCATCAGGTCCGGCGTGGCGATGGCCACATCGAAATCGAGGAAGCCACCGTTGATTTTGGCCACCAGGTCGTCGGCCCCGACCTCGTCGGCACCGGCGGCGCGGGCCTCGGCCGCCGCCTCCCCGGCGGCGAAGACCGCCACCCGCTCGGTGCGCCCGGTCCCCGAGGGGAGCGAAAGCGTGCCGCGGACGATCTGGTCCGCCTTGCGGGGGTCGACCCCCAGGCGGACGGCGAGCTCGACCGTCTCGTCGAACTTGGCACTGGCCAAACCCTTGACCAGGTCGACGGCTTCGGCCAGGCCGTGCATCGACTCCCGGTCCGCCTTGGTCAGGCTCTCCTTGTACTTCTTTCCGTGCTGGGTCATCGTCTCTCTTCTCCTGGCCTAACCGGCGACCTTGATGCCCATGGAGCGCGCCGTGCCGGCGACCTGCTTCTTGGCTGCACCGAGGTCCCCGGTATTGAGGTCGGCCAGCTTGGTGGTGGCGATCTCGGCCAGCTGGGCGTCGGTGATCGTCCCGACCTGCTCGCGGCCGGCCGTGGCGGCGCCCTTGTCGAGCCCCGCCGCCTGGCGGAGCAGCACGGGCGTCGGCGACGTCTTCAGCACGAAGCTGAACGAGCGGTCCTCATAGATGGTGATGTCGACCGGGATCACCTGACCCCGCATGCTCTCAGTGGCCTGGTTGTACTGCTTGCAGAACTCCATGGTCTGCACGCCGTGTGGCCCCAGCGCGGTGCCGACAGGCGGCGCCGGCGTGGCTCCGCCGGCCTCGAGCTGGATCTTCACCACCGCGAGCACCTTCTTCTTCGGTGCCATCGTCTTTGTTCTCCCTCTCCGTATGTGTGCCCAGGCGCCTAAAGCTTGGCGACCTGGCTGAATTCGAGCTCGACCGGCGTCTCCCGGCCGAAGATGTTGACCAGCACCTTGAGCTTGAGCTGGTCCTCGTTGATCTCTGAGATCTGGCCCGAGAAGTCGGCGAAGGGGCCTTCCTTGACCCTGACCGTCTCGTTGACCTCGTACTCCAGGCGTGCCCGCGTGCGCTTGGGCGCACCACCGGGGCCACCCTCGACCTTCACCTGAAGGATGTTCTCGACCTCGCGCCGCGACAGCGGCGTCGGCTTGGTGCCCGGACCGACGAAGCCGGTGACGCCGGGGGTGTTGCGGATGGCGCCCCAGGTGTCGTCGTCGAGGTCACAGCGCACGAGCAGGTAGCCCGGGAACACCTTCTTCTGGACCGTGACCTTCTTGCCGCCCTTGAATTCGTCCACGTCCTCCATGGGGATGACGACCTCGAAGACCCGGTCCTCAATGCCGCGGGAGGCGACGACGTTGCCCATGTTCGAGCGCACCTTGTTCTCGTACCCCGAGTAGGTGTGCACGACGTACCAGCGACCCGGGCGGTCGTACGGGCTCTCGACCGGGAGCGGCTCTTCATCCTCTTCGTCCTTCACCCACCCGCCGAGCTCGCCGTCTTCGCCTTCGGCGTCCTGGCCGTCGGTGGCATCGAGCACGAGGTCCGGCTCGGCGGCAGCGGTCTCGAGCGCGATCTCTTCCGCGATCTCCTCGGCGATCTCCTCAACGACCGCCTCTTCGATCACTTCTTCGATCGCCTCGAGCACGGCTTCTTCCACAATCTCTTCCACGATCTCCTCGGCGGTCACTTCTTCGACCAGGTCTTCCACGGTGTCCGAATTCTCGGCCACATCTTCTTCGTCGCCGTTGGTCACTGTTTCCTCTGCCTCTGAATGCGTCATATCGGTCATGTCGTGCTACTTCGTGAAGAGAAGCGTGACGAGCTTCCCGAAGGCAAGGTTCAACACGAAAATCAGGCTGATCATGATGATCAGCGTCGTCAACACGACCGAGGTGTAGTTGATGAGCTCGGAGCGCGACGGCCAGGCCACCTGGCGCATTTCGTCGCGCACCTCGCGGACGAACTGCACCGGTGTCGTGCGCTTCCGGCCCTGGGGCCGGGTCCGCGGCTGGCGGGTCCCACCGGAGTTCGAGCCCGCGGGGGCCTTGCGGGTAGACGGGGACCCATCGGCCTCCATCTGCCCTTGGCGCTGCATCAAGCGCTTGGTCTCGCGGTTCACGACTCTTGCCTCACATACTTCGTTGTCGGGTGGATACGTCCGGGGCAGGGCAGGAGGGACTCGAACCCCCAACCGCCGGTTTTGGAGACCGGTGCTCTACCAGTTGAGCTACTGCCCTCGGTGGGGTGCCTTCGGTTGCCCTCAAGCAGGTGGTTCTTCCCCCTGACCTGGGGATCGGCCTGCCAGAGTAGCACCGGCAGGATCGGGGTGGCTCAGCGGGTCTCCTTGTGCAGCGTGTGCTGGCGGTCCCAGCGGCAGAACTTCTTCATCTCGATCCGTTCGCGGTCGTTGAGCTTGTTCTTGGTGGTGATGTAGTTCCGGCGCTTGCACACCTCACAGGCCAGGGTGACCTGGACCCTCTTCTCGTTCTTGGCCATCTGCAATCCTTCCTGCTGGCTGCCCGGGGCGACCTGACCCGGACCTGGTAGCGGCGGCGGGACTCGAACCCGCGACAACACGATTATGAGCCGTGTGCTCTGACCAACTGAGCTACGCCGCCATGGGCGAGCCCCCGGTGGGGATTGAACCCACGACCCCCTCCTTACCATGGAGGTGCTCTGCCACTGAGCTACAGGGGCGCCGCGGGTACCTTCCGCGAAGGGTCAATGATAGCCAGGGCTTGAGGCGAGCTGCCTCCGACCCACTGGTTTTCGCCACGTCAACACTACCATCGGTGGATGCGGATCCGACTCGCCGAGCTGGCCGACGCCGAGGCCATCCGTGCTATCTACAACGTCGAGGTGCTCGACAGCACCAACACCTTCGACATGGTGCCCCGCAGCGCGGCCGAGCAGGAAGCCTGGATCCTGGAGCACAGTGGCGTCCATCCGGCCCTCGTGGCCACCGAGCCGCCGGACCCGGGCGCACGGGGTCGGATCGGAGCCAACGGCGAGATCGTCCTAGGCTTCGGCTCCCTCTCGGCCTTCCGTAGGCGCTCGGGGTATTCGGCCACGGCTGAGAATTCCGTCTACGTCGACCGCAACCAGCGCGGCAAGGGGGTGGGCAAGGCGCTGCTCGCCGAGCTCCTCGTGCTGGCTTCCGCCCATGGCTTCCATTCCGTGATCGCCCGCATCGCCGGACACAACGAGACCTCCATCGGCCTGCACGAGACGGCCGGCTTCGAGCTGGTCGGAGTCGAGCGCGAGGTGGGGCGCAAGCACCGCCAATGGCTCGACGTGGTCGAGCTGCAGCGGCTCCTCTGAGCGCTGCCCTCCCGGCTTCAGGAAGCCGAGCTCAGCAAGCCCGGCTCAGGACTCGAGCGCCGCGCTGGTGGTCGGCAGGGCGGGCAGACGCGAGCGATCGATCCGCCACGAGGTCGTCCAGGTGCCGAGCGGCACGATGGCCACGGCCCACAGCACCATGACGGCCAGCACCATGCTGGCCGGGTCCGTGTGCACCAGCTCGCTCAGCAGGTCGCTCCCGCCGGTCAGGCCGATGAACGGCGCCACGGCTGACAACCCGAGCACGGCGTAGAGCCACCGGCCCGTCACGACCGGCGCCACGATGATGATGCCCCACGTCAAGTACCACGGTTGGACGACGGGCCCGAGGAGGACGAAGGCCATCATGGTGCCGCCCAGCGCGCCCAGCACGCCGATCCGCTCCCGGTGGCGCAGGCAGTAGACGGCGATGACCGCCGCTCCGACGAGGCCGATGGCCCGGGTCAGCGTGAGGACGCCGCCCAGGCCGACGCCGATGCCCACCAGGTGGGCGGTCCCGCTGATAAGGAGCCCGAAGCCGGTGGCCGGAGCCATCCAGGAGCGCACGGTGCCCGGCGTGCCAAGGTTTGCTATCCAGCCCCAGCCGAGGCCCGACACGAGCGAGAGCACCCCCATGACGACCACGGTCGCCAGCCCGGCCCGCACCAGCATGCCGACGCGGCGACGCCAGTCGGCGAAGGGACCGGCCCAGTCCCAGGCGATGTAGACGATGCCGATGGCGGCGGGGACCTTGATGGAGGCGGCCAGCGCGCAGAGCACGACGCCCCACACCGGATGGAAGGAGCGCGCCGCCGTCACGCCGGCGAGCAGCAGCCCGACCATGATGGCGTCGTTGTGGGCGCCCCCGACGAGGGCGAGCAACGTGAGTGGATTGAGGACCGCCAGCACGAAGGCGGGGCCCGGATCACGGCCGAACGAACGGGCCAGCTTCGGGATGCAGAAGGCGATCAGGGCGATGCCGGCCACGGACTGCAGGCGCAACAACTCGATCGTCAGCAGCGCGTGGTGGAAGGTGAGCGAGGCGGACCACCCGGCGAGCATCAGGAAGAGTGGACCGTACGGGGCGGGCGTGTTGGCCCACAGCGGATCGACCCCCGCGTTGAACGGTCCCGAGCCCAACGTGCCCGGACCGTAGTGGTACGGGTTGATGTGGTGGCTCATCATCTCGCCCTGCGCGGCGTAGGAGAACACGTCGCGGCTGAACAACGGCGCCACCACCAGCAGGGGCATGATCCACAGCGCCAGCATGTAGGCCAACGGACGGATCGGCACACCGCCGCGGGCCCGCAGCGTCTGGAAGAGCCCGTACCAGACGCGGACGAAGAGAATCATCCCGCCGTAGACGGCGACGACGCCCGGCAGCATCAAGGTGGTCGAGGGCCAGTCGGCCTCACCGAAGAACCACGTGCCACCCGCCTCCAACTTGAAGGGCGAGCTCGGCAGCGAGGCACCGACGCAGATGGAGACGACGGCGAGGAGCCCCAAGAGCGCGGGCCGGCGCAGGAAGGACCAGTCCTCGGGATCGCCGGACTCGCGCTCGACCCGCTGGGTGAGCGTGACGCCGCGCGTGAGCCGGAGGTGCACGGCGTCGGCCCGCATCGAAAGGCGGCGGAAACGCGCGCTGACCCGGTCGAGCACCGGGGGTGACGTCGACATCGAGCTCTCGTCCACGGGGTAATCAGTCTCGCTTGTCATGTCCGGGTCCTACAAGACCCGGCGGGGGGAGGTGGGCTCACGCCCAGGGCGCATGTGTCCGCAATCGACCTGAAACAGCATTGTAACGGCCACCGGAGGGTCGGCCAGGGCCAGCCGGCCCCACGGCCCTGCCGGGGAGATGCGTGGGCCGGGAAGGATTCGAACCTCCGTAGGTGTTAACCGACAGGTTTACAGCCTGTTTCCTTTGGCCACTCGGACACCGACCCGCAGCGAGCGAGATTAGCCCGGCCCGGCACCCCAGATCCGCCGGTGTCGCCGGTACGCTGGACCCATGCCCACGTTTGACATCGTTTCGGAAGTCGACATGCAGGAGGTGCGCAACGCGGTCGACCAGGCCAACCGGGAAGCCGCCACCCGCTTCGACTTCAAGAACACCGATTCCGAAATTGAGCTGAGCGAGAACGAACTGGTGCTCCGCTCGTCGACCGAAGACCGCCTGCGGGCGCTGCACCAGGTTCTCGACGAGAAGCTGGTCAAGCGCCAGGTGTCGCTCAAGGCGTTCGAGGACACCAAGATCGAGGAAGCCCAGAAGGGGACGTCCCGCCAGAAGGTCGCCATCCGGGCCGGCATCTCCTCGGACCACGCCAAACGCCTGAACAAGTTCATCAAGGACCTCGGGCTCAAGGGGGTGTCATCGCAGACCCAGGGGGATCAGCTGCGCGTCACCGCCAAGAAGCGCGACGACCTCCAGGAGGTCATCGCCAAGTGCAAAGCGGAGGACTTCGGCATCCCGCTGCAGTTCAACAACTTCCGGGACTGAGGGACCGGCAGCGCCCTCGTTCAGTCGGGGGTCGAGTGCTCGGAGGCCGCCACCTTCTCGGCGTGGTGCTCCTCGTACTCGACCGGCTCGACGTGGAAGAGCTTGTTGTAGATGATGAACTTCACGATCCACAGAATCCCGAAGCTCACGAGGTTGGCCAGGTTCACCAGGAGGGCAGTGGCCCCGTGGTGCAGGCCGTGCGACCGGGCAAACTCACCGGCGAGCCAGACCGCCACGCTCGAGAAGGCCAAGCCGACGAAGGACAGGATCCAGAACGGAACGACCTCCCTCCAGAAGTGCGACTTCCCGCTCTTCCCCCAGACCCAGCGCCGGTTGAGGGCGTAGGACGGAACGGTCGCGAGCACATTGGCCACGATGTTGGCCGGCACCTCCGACATGAGATGGAAGACGCCGAAGACCAGCAACAGGGTGACCTGTGACACCACCGTCGAGATCACCGAGACCCCGGCGTACTTGATCAGCTTCACGCTGGACGGGTGCGCCATCATCTGTCGGACCCGGGCGTACAGCGACTGGTCCGATGACCAGATATGGGAGAGGGGCGGGTGCCCGCCGTGCTCAGTCACGGGAGCTCCGTGCTCACTCGGTGGACGCCGCAGGCGAAATCGGCACGGAGCAACCCTAGCGTGGCGGACAATTCGCCCCTGGTCAGGCCTTCACGCGCCCGCCGTGAGCAACCGGTTGCTCCGGGCCACGTCGCCGAACCAGTGGGCACTCGGCTTGGGCCGTCGCTCGAAGGTGTCCGGGGCCACCGCCACCAGGCCGAATTTGGGTCCGTAGCCGAGGTGCCATTCGAAATTGTCCAACAGGCTCCATACGAAATATCCCCGCAGATCGATCCCCTCCTGCAGGCAGCGGTGCGCGCTCCGGAGGGCATCGGACACGAAGGCGATCCGCTCGGCGTCGTCGGCGGTGGCGATCCCGTTCTCGGTGACCACGACCGGCCGGCCGCTCAGGGCGGCCGCCCGCCGCACTGTGTGCTCGACGGCCTGAGGCCAGCGTTCGTCCCCCATTTGGGTGAGCGGGACGGCGGGATCGTTGGGCGCCAAACCCTCGGGCCCGAAGTGCATGCGCGTGTAGCACTGCACCCCCACGAAGTCGTCACCGCCGGTGGCCCGCAGAAAGATGTTCTCGAGCATCTCCTCCGCGGCGTCTCGCAGTGACTCCCCACCCTCGGTCGCCGTGATCTCAGCCATGGAGAGGGTGAGGCCGACCGGGAAGTCCCCCGGGCCGGAGCGCAAGGCGTCGACCGCCAGCCGGTGGGCGCGCACCATCGCCTCGTTCACTGCCGCGTAGCGCGTGAAGTCGTCCTTGACTCCCGGCGGATACTCCCCTTGGAAGTAACCCATGACGGCGACCACATTGGGCTCGTTGATGGTGCAGGCCCAGCCGATGAGGTCGCCCAGGTACGCCGTCGTCCGTTCGACGAAGCGGGCGAAGCGTTCGGGGGCATCGGGTGCCTCCCACCCACCGCGGGCGGTGAGCCACAGCGGGGTGGTGAAGTGGTGGAAGGTCACGACGGGGAGGATTCCGTGACCATGGCAGGCCGCGCACTGCCGCCGGTAGTGCTCCAGCGCGGCGATCGAGAACTCCCCTTCGGCCGGCTCAATGCGGCTCCACTCGAGGGAGAAGCGGTACGCCCCGAGGCCCATGTCGGCCACGAGTTGGAGGTCCTCGCGCCAGCGGTGGAAGGAGTCGCACGCGTCGCCACTCGGCGCGACCGTGCCCGACGCCGGGTTGTGCTCCCAGGCCCACCAGTCGTTGTTGACGTTGCCGCCCTCAATCTGATGGGCTGCAGTAGCGACGCCCCAGGTGAAGTCCGCCGGGAACTCGAGCACGCTGTCTTCGTTCTGCCCTCTGACCGCTGTCACGCCGCCGCAGGGTAGTTGGGGTCGCGGCGCTGTGCTCTGCGACGCCGGCCGCAGCAGCCTGCGAACATGGGCGGATGAGCGCGTCCTTGGAGTTCCTCGTCGACCTGCTTGACCTCGAACCCATCGAGGTCAACATCTTCCGGGGTATCCAGCCCAACGAGGAGCGCCAGCGCGTCTTCGGCGGTCAGGTGGCGGGGCAGGCCCTCATGGCCGCCGGGCGCACCGTGGAGCACGGACAGGTGCATTCGTTGCACTCGTATTTCCTGCGACCCGGGGACCCGAACGTCCCGATCCTCTACGAGGTCGACCGGATCCGTGACGGACGGTCTTTCACGACCCGTCGCGTCGTGGCCGTGCAGCACGGGCGCGCCATCTTCAACCTGTCGGCCTCCTTCCACGATCTGGAGACCGGACTGGAGCACCAGATCCCCATGCCCGACGTGCCCGAGCCCGAGTCGCTGGCCCCCTTGTACGAGCGGTTGCAGCCATGGAAGGAGGAGCTGACCGAATGGTTCGACCGGCCCCACCCCATCGACCAGCGGCACATCGGCGCCCTCCCGTGGCACTCCAAGGATGTGGGAGAGCCCTATCAGCGCCTCTGGATCCGGGCGGACGGCGACCTCCCCGACGACCCGCTCCTGCACGCCTGCGTGGCGACCTACGCGTCCGACATGTCCCTCTTCGACACCATCCTCGCCCCGCACGAGACCAGTTGGGACGACCCGAACTTCATGGGGGCCAGCCTGGACCACTGCATGTGGTTCCATCAGCCCTTCCGGGCCGACGAATGGCTGCTCTACGACACGGACTCACCCGTCGCCGCGGAGGGACGTGGCCTGGCAAGGGGCTTCCTGTTCGACCGGCAGGGCAGGCTCTGCGTGTCCCTGGCCCAGGAGGGCCTGGTCCGCATGCGCACGCGGACCCGCACGTGACTCAGCGGTTCTGCATCGGGGTGTAGTCGCGCGCTTCGGAGCCGATGTAGAGCTGGCGCGGCCGGGAGATCTTGGAGTCCTGGTCGAGCATCTCCTGCCAGTGGGCCAGCCACCCGGCGGTACGGGGAATGGCGAAGAGAACGGGGAACATCTCGAGGGGGAATCCCATGGCCTGATAGATGAGGCCCGAGTAGAAGTCCACGTTCGGGTAGAGCCGCCGAGACGTGAAGTACTCGTCGCTGAGCGCGATCTCCTCGAGCTTCGAGCGCGATGTCGAGGAGGGGACTCTTGCCCGTCACCGCGAAGACCTCGTCGGCCGTGCGCTTGATGATGGTGGCCCGCGGGTCGTAGCTCTTGTAGACGCGATGCCCGAAGCCCTGCAGTCGCTGGCCACCGGTCCCCGCCTTGA
Organism: uncultured Acidimicrobiaceae bacterium; assembly: GCA_963741995.1. Classification (GTDB taxonomy): domain Bacteria; phylum Actinomycetota; class Acidimicrobiia; order Acidimicrobiales; family RAAP-2; genus Bog-473. The sequence goes on along the minus strand of CAVUKI010000006.1, from coordinate 265,980 downwards.
CCGTCGCGATGAAGTCCGGCACGTTGTCGATGCTCCCGATGTCGGTCAGCATGCGGATGACCGCCTCGTTGGCACCGCCGTGCCGTGGCCCATACAGCGCTGCGGCTGCGGCGGCGGTGGCCGAGTAGGGATCCGAGTGCGACGAACCGACGACGCGCATGGCCGTGGTCGAGCAGTTCTGCTCATGGTCGGCGTGCAGGATGAACAGGATGTCCAGGGCGCGGGCCAGAACGGGGTCGGCCTCGAATCGCGGCTCCGCCACCTTCCAGAGCATGGAGAGGAAGTTCGGAACGAAATCGAGTGAGTTGTCCGGGTAGACGAAGGGCATGCCGACGCTGAAGCGGTGCGCCGCTGCCGCCAGGGTCGGCATTTTGGCGATGAGGCGGATGATCTGCTTGTTCCGGGCGTCAGGATCGAAGATGTCCTTGGCGTCGAGGTAGAAGGTCGAGAGGGCGGCCACGGCCGAGACAAGCATCCCCATCGGATGGGCGTCGTAGTGGAATCCCTCGAGGAATCGCTTGCGCACGTTCTCGTGGATGAACGTGTGGTACGTGACGTCGTGCCGCCACTCGGCGAACTGCTCTTCGTTGGGCAGCTCGCCCCTCAAGAGCAGATAAGCCACCTCCAAGTAGGTGGAGTTCTCGGCCAGCTGCTCAATGGGATAGCCCCGGTAGCGCAGGATGCCGGCATCCCCGTCGAGATACGTCACGGCACTCTCGCAGGCCGCCGTCGACATGAACCCGGGGTCGTAGAACCACACCCCCGGCAGGAGCTTGGACCACTCCTCTGCCGCTACACCCCCGTTAACGAGCGGAATCTCAATGGACTCGCCATTGCGATTGTCCGTGATCGTGATGCTCTCGGCCACGTGAAGAGCCCTCCAGTTCCTGATTTCTGTGCGTCACGATCCTAGGACCAGGAGCGGGTGCGGTCGATACGCGGGTCGCCCGGGACAGCCCGTCCGCGGCTCAGGTCCCGGGAGCGACCTGCAGCGCCTGCTGGGTCGCGGTGCCGGCGGTGAGCGTCTGGCCGGCGGGAGGAATGATCTGGACCGTGAGGACGTACGAGACGGACGGCTTGACCCGCATGGTCACATCGGGAAGCGTCACGGAGGCGCCCAGCGAGAGCGACGTCGTACGGACCTGGCTTGTCGTCGCACCCGAGGCCTGATCAGCCAGCGAGAAGCGCACCGAGACACGCGGTTCGTTCGAGGAACCTTGGTTCGCCAGAACCACGGTCACACCGATCTGGGAAGTGGGGCTGATGACGGAAACGCCGGTCGGGGCGCCCTGCGGCGTCGGAAGCGCCGGGGGGTTCAGGCGCACGGTACGCAGCACGACGTAGTGCGTCGCCGCCAGCGTCGACGACGTGGCCACGAGATCGACCTGGGCGGCCACGCTGCCGAGTTGCCACACCTGCGGGTGGGTCACCCAGACCGACGGCGGAAGCTTCCCGTGACCGGAAGTCGAGGCCAGTGCATGCCGGACCGAGCGGTAGAGGGCGTCCGAGCGCGCGAGCAGCGCTCCCGCCGCGGCAATTCGGTTCGTGGCCTGGCTGGCGGAAAGGAGGGCGGTCCCGCCGGAGCCGGGGGTGGGTGCGTCCGCCGGCGCGCCGGCGGGCACTATGGGCTGCATACCGAGGAACCCGTAGACGGCAGCACGCAGTTGCGTCATGGCCTGGGCCCGGTCCGCGAAAACATCGACGAACTGGGTCGCCACGGGGCCCAAGGGAGTCGAGCCGGCCGCGACCTGCGCCCGGGCCGCCTCGTCGGCGGTCTGTTGCACCGCGCCGTCCAGCGTCGCCTGCAACCCCTGGCGGGTCTGCAAGGGCAGATCGTTGACGATCTTGCGCACGGTGACGGAAGTGGCGTTGGACTGGTCGGCCGCCACGGTGCCCTGCGCCGCCAGCGTGCGATCAGAGTTGGCGTCGTACCCCTCCGCTTGCCGCGACACCTGGGTGAGGCCACCCACCAGGATGGCGAGCACGACCGCGGCGGCAATGAGCAGGATGAGAGGTCGGGCTGGTGATCGACGGCGCGCGCGGCGACGTGGCCTGCGTGGCAGCATCGCCACAGGAAACTACAGGGGAGCGAGAGGCTTTACACCGCGAGGAAGGACGCGTCCGGCGTCTCGCCCGACGTCGTGAGCCTGCTGGCGCTCGAACGCCACTGGACGGTGGGCGCGATGGCCCGCACATCCACCCGGCTGCGGTGTCGCTCTACCAGGTCGAGAATGTCGGTGATGACCTCCTCGGTCAGCAGGTGGGGCTGGAGGCCCAGGTCGAGGAGCTTCGTGTTGGCGGCGTTGAAGTAGTGCTCCTCGTTCTCGACCCGCGGGTTGGACAGACCCTCCGCGATGTCGACCCGGGTCGGGCAGGCCTTTTTGACCATCTGCGCCATCTCGCGGACGGAGAACGATTCGGTGAATTGGTTGAACACCCGGAACTCGCCGCGGTCGGCGGGGGTCTCGAGGGCCAACGTCACGCAGGCAAGCGTGTCGCGGATGTTCAGCATGCCGCGGGTCTGGCCGCCGGCACCGTAGACGGTCAGTGGGTGGCCCGTGACCGCCTGCACGCAGAAGCGGTTGAGCACGGTGCCGAAGACGCCGTCATAGTCGAAACGCGTCGCCAGCAGCGGGTCGACGTCCGTCTCCGGCGTCGACTGGCCGTACACGATCCCCTGGTTCAGATCGGTGGCGCGCAGTCCCCAGATGCGACAGCCGAACATGATGTTGTGACTGTCGTGCACCTTGGACAGGTGGTAGAAGGAGCCGGGCTGCTTGGGGTAGGGCATCAGGTCGGTGCGGCCCTTGTGGGTGATTTCGATGAACCCTTCCTCGATGTCGATGTTGGGGTACCCGTACTCCCCCATGGTCCCGAGCTTGACCAGGTGGATGTCCGGATCGGTCTCCTGAATGGCGTACATCACGTTCAGGTTCCCGACGACGTTGTTGACCTGTGTGTAGACCGCGTGCTCCCGGTCGATCATGGAATAGGGGGCAGAGCGCTGCTCGCCGAAGTGCACGATGGCGTCGGGCTTGCCCTCGGCGACGACGCTGTAGGTGAAGGCGGCATCGGTGAGGTTCCCGATGCGCACGTCGATGGCGTGACCCGACACCTGCTCCCAGCGCGTCACGCGGTCCTCCAGGGAAGCGATGGGCACCAGGCTGTCCACGCCCATCTCACGGTCGTACTCCCGGCGCACCAGGTTGTCGACCACGGTGACCTCGTGCCCGAGCGCCGACAGGTGCAGGGCCGTGGGCCAACCGAGATAGCCGTCTCCTCCGAGAACCAGAATCTTCATTTCACCCGTGTTTTCACTCAGGCCCCGCGATTGTTACGGAGTCGTTTCAACTTCATCATGGGTCAGAACCCTGAATTTACGCTGTGGGGCGGCTGTAATTGGCGTGAGACCAGGGGTTATCACTAGCGGCGCAGCCTAAACAGCAGAAAACCGGCGCGGGGGGATGGACCTGTGACGGAGCGAGACGGCGGACCCGGCTCGGTCAGCCAGCTTCGCCCCACAGGGCCTGTCGCAGCCCTGAGGCCCGGGTGATCGGCCGCTCGATAGCGGCGCGGATCGACAACTCGGGGCCGACGACGATGAGGCGCTCCCGGGCCCGGGTGACCGCCGTGTAGAGCAGTTCACGGGTCAGCACCCGAGAATCCGGGCTCGGCACCAGGAAGGCGACTGCCTCGTACTGGGAGCCCTGGCTCTTGTGGACGGTCATGGCGTAGACGGTGTCCACCGCGGCGAGCCGGGTGGGACTGACCTCGGCGATGGCGCCGCGGCGCTCGAAGGCCGCCACCAACCGTCGACCTTTCGATTCGATCACCACCCCCGTGTCCCCGTTGTAGAGGTCGAGGCCGTAGTCGTTCTGCGTCACGATGAGTGGGCGACCCACGTACCAGGTCGCGCCGGTGGTGAAGCCCTCCACATCGGAACGGAGCCAGTTCTCGATGTGGTCCATCCACGTCGCCACGCCTTCCGGCCCGCGCCGGTGACCGCACAGGAAACGGAAGCTGCCCAGTGCGTCGATCGCTGCGCGCGCGTCACCGGCGCGGGCCGACCCGATAACGGCGCGCCCGGTGTCGACCGCCAGCCGACGCACGTCGCCCAGCACCTCTTCGGACGGAGTCGAGGCGGCCGCATCGGTGGCGATCCATTGCACGTTCGAATCGCCGGCCCGGAGGATGGCCATCGCCTCGTCGGCGTCGTCCTGCCGGATGGCCCGGGCCAGTGCGGCGATCGCTTCGCCGTGGCGGTGCACGTTGCGCAGGACCACGATCCCCTTCCCGAACGCGGCGGCCTGCGTGCCCTCGGCGGCGGGAACCGACAGCCCAGTGACGTCGGCCAACTCCTTCCGGGCCGCCGGCAGCATGGCGGGGCCGAGTGCCGCGGGCCCGACGATGTCACCCAGGACGGCGCCGGCCTCGACCGACGCCAGCTGCTCGGGGTCGCCCACCAGGAGCAGCCGCGCGTCGCTGCGGACCGCCTCCAACAACCGGGCCATCAGTGACAGCGAGACCATGGAGGTCTCGTCGATCACGACGACGTCATGGGGCAGGCGGTTCAGGCGATGATGACGAAAGCGCGTGCGATTGCCGGGATTGAAGCCGAGCAGGCGGTGCACGGTCTTGCCCGACAGTGTCTGCAGGCGGTCCTGCCGCTCCTGATCGATCGCGATGGCACCGGCACCCTGGCGCACGGCATCCTCCAGCCGCGCCGCCGCCTTTCCGGTCGGGGCGGCGAGAGCCACCAGCGGGGGGCGTTGCCCGGCCGCTGCCGCCTGCGCCTCCAGTAGCGCCAGGACACGGGCCACCGTGGTCGTCTTCCCGGTGCCGGGCCCACCCGCGATCACGGACAGCCTCTGCAGGACGGCGGTGGCCGCCGCCATGCGCTGGTCGTGATCGTCGTCGAACAGCTCGTCGAGGCCCCGCTGCAGCAGAACCGTATCGACCGCAGGCGCGCCGCCGTCGCGAGCGCGCACGCAGCTCGGCCGCCACCAGGCTCTCGTCCGCCCACAGGCGGTCCAGATACAAGGTGGTCCCCTCCAGGTGCAGCGGGCGCTCGTCCCCGACGATCGGGCTGGCTGCCATCTGTCGGATCCAGGTCCGTGATGCCGGCCACGGCAGCGCGCCGATGTCCGCCGGGGTGTCGGTGTCGGCGTCCGCCGTGGCGTGAATGGTGGCCAGGTCCACGCAGACGTTGCCCAGACGCGGGGCGCGCGCGGCGAAGGCAGCCCCCAAGGAGACGATCTCGTCGTCGGTACCACTCAACCGGGCCAGCCGTCAGCGCGACGTGGACATCCGACGTCGAAAGGATGCCCGCGTCGTTGAAGGCGCGCAGCGATCCTTCGGCGCCGCGCACCAGCCGGGCGTCGAACGCGTCGACGGTCTTCTGCTCCGTCACCCCGGTACCCCCCGGTCGAAGAGCTCGCTCAGGGCCTCGACCAAGGCTGCCGGCGGCCGCCAGGACCAGACGCCGGGAGGCGACACCGCGTCCGCGCTCGCCGGATCCGTCGCACTCATTCCGCGCACGAACAGGTAGAGGACCCCACCGAGGTGCCGATCGGGGTCGTAGTGGGGGAGCCGCCAGCGCAGGTAGCGGTGCAGCGCCACCGTGTAGAGAATGGCCTGCAGCGGGTAGTGGGCGGCGAGCATCTCGGCCTGCAACGCGGCGGGCCGGTAGTGCCAGGACGTCAGCGTCTCCCCCGGCGGGCTCAACTTGTTGGTCTTGTAGTCGGCCAGGACGAAGCGGTCGCCCGGCAGGCGGAACACGAGGTCGAGGCTCCCTGTCAGATACCCCCGGAGGGCCACGTCGAGGGCGGGGTCGCGCAGGTGCGGGGCGTAGCGTGCCACGGGATCGTCCTCGGGGAGGTGCTCGTCCAGGAGGTCCGCCACGGCCCCGACGTGCACGCTCGCCGTGGGCGCGTCGCCACCGACCAGCGGAATCTCGAAGCTCAGCTCGTCGAGCCGGTTGCGACGGGCGAGGTCGCGGAGCCGGACACCGTCCACCATCGGCCCGAGGGGGCTCTCGATGGCGGCGCACAGCCCCGAGACGACCTGGTCCGTGCTGCCCAGGTCCACGTTGCGCCAGGCCACTTCGTGGTCCAGCGCTTCCGTCACCTCGGAAGCCAGATCGGGCACGTCGAACTCGATGTGCTCGAACACGCCGTGAATGACCGTGCCCACGAGTGCGCCGCCGGGCATCTCTGCGAGCTGCAAGGGGACCGTCCCGTCCCCCGCGGCGGGGCCCGCCTGGCGCCGTCCCGACGGCGCCGCGGGCACGTCCTCGTCTGATGTCAGCTGCTGCTCCGGCTCGCTCCCCACCACGGGCTGGTCGTGCAAGCCGCTGGTGATGCTCGAGTACGACGCCCGGCGCCAGCCGACGTCGAGGGTCCTGTCGAAGATCGCCGCCTCCAGCTGCGGCGGGATCTCGTCGCCCTCCTCCCAGCGCCGGGCCGACGGGAGACCGACCCGCTCGACCGAGACGCACGGACCCAGCCCGGCGAGGGTCGATTCGACCTCGGCGTCGGACCGGGTCTTGGCGCCGTAGGGGCCCACCACACCCTGGGCGTCACGGTCGAACAGCAGCCGGGCCAGCGGTGAGTGCTGGCTGTCCTGTGATCCCGGCCCACCACAGGACTGCCTGGTGGCGCGCCCGGGTCAGTGCCACGTAGAGCAGCCGGAGATCCTCGCCGCGCGCCTCCTCGAGCTCCATCTTCTGGTGCTGGGCGAAGCCGTTGCCTTCCAGTCCGACGTCGATGGTGCGCCGGTTGCCGTTGGCCGGATCGTGGAACATGGGCACGTGGGCGCGGGCGTCGTTGCCGAAGGGCCGGCCGTCCCACATGTACGGGCAGAACACAATCGGGAACTCGAGCCCCTTGCTGCGGTGGATCGTGATCACCTGCACCGCCTCGGCATCCGACTCGAGGCGCCGCGCCCGCTCCTCGTTCTCGCCGTCCCGAGCCGCATCGTGGATCCGGCGGCCGAGCCAGGTGGCCATGGCCGTCGGCCCGAGGCCCTCGGACGACGCCGGCCTCGTGCAGCAGCTGGGCAATATGGCGCAGGTCCGTCATGAACCGCTCGCCCGACGGGCGCGCCAGCACCCGTTCGGGCACCTCGTGCGAGCTGCTGACCGCCTGGTAGAGCGAGGCGACACCCTGCTCGCGCAGCAGCGTCGCCCACCGGTGCAGCGACCAGTGCAACCCCTCCCATTCGGCTTCGTCCGCCGTGGCCACCTCTTCGGGGGTCCAGCCCACGAAGCAGGTCAGGGCGGCCAGTGAGGCGCGGTCCCGCGCGGTGGGCCGCTCGAGCGCCTGGAGGAGACGGAGCCATTCGAGCGCCGGGTCGGTGGCGAAGACCGAGCCGGATCCGCCGATCACCGCCGGGACGCCGGCGGCGCGCAGCGCGTCGCGCACGGTCACTGCCTGGCTGTTCGTCCGCACCAGTACGGCGAGGTGGCCGGGATGCACCGTCGTCCGCTCGACCTCGGCTCCGCCCCGGCTCCGGGTGATGAGCTCGGGGGCGTCGGACAGCAGCTGGACCACCTCCGCCGCCAGGTCCCGCGCAATGAAGGTCCTGGCGTCGGGGGCCTTGGGCTGCTGCCGCTTCTCCGTCAACGGGACGAGGCCGTCGTCGCCGTGAATCATGCGGACCCGCAACGGCACGTCGACCTGGCACCCGACGAGCCGCTGTCGCTGGTTGGCGTCGGCCGCCCTGACCTTGCGATAGGCGATGCCGGCGTAGCCGAGCTGGGCGTCGCCGAAGAGCGCGTCGTAGGCCTCGAGCAGCGCCTGGTCGCTGCGCCAGTTGACGTCGAGGGTCCATTCCGACTGCACCTCGTCCCGCGCCTGCAGGTAGGCGTGCACGTCGGCGCCGCGGAACGCGTAGATCGCCTGCTTGGGGTCCCCGATCAGCACGAGCGTCGCGCCGCCCTCGCCGAAGGCGCGGTGCATGATGTCCCATTGGACCGGGTCCGTGTCCTGGAACTCGTCGACCAGCACGACGTCGTAGCGCTCACGCAGGCGGGCGCAGGCGGCGGGCCCGCGTGCTTCGTCGAAGAGGGTCGTGCGGAGGCGGCTGAGCACGTCGTCGTAGGTGAGGATCTTGCGCGCCTTCTTGCGGTCCTCCATCTCCTCGCGGACCGCCTTGGCGAAGCGGCGGCGGATGGACGGCAGGTCCTCCGCCTGCGACAGGGGCGGCACCATGTCGGCGTCAGGGTGCCCGAGGGCGGCGGCTCTGGCGATCTCCATGGCCTCTTTGCGGTCGAAGTCGAGCGCGTTGGGCTTGTGGGCGAAGCGGCGCAGGAAGAGATCGTCGACCACCTCCTCCATGAGGTCGCTGACGTCCTCGACCAGGGTGACTTCGCGGTCGACATCCCCCGCCGTCCCGAGGCCGTAGAGGACCTGCAGGCAGAACCCGTGGGTCGTCTCGATGGTCGCCGCGTCGAAGTCCGCGATGGCCTTGCCCAGCCGGTCACGGCGGGCCTCCACCTCGTCGGACGGCCCACGGGCGAGCAGTTGCACCAGCTCGTCGTCCCGATGGCCCCCCTGGCCGGCGAGGATGTCCACCAACCCGTCGAAGGCGCGCACCAGGCGCTCGCGCACCCGCTCGCGCAGCTCCCCGGTCGCCATCCGGGTGAAGGTGATGACCAGGAGGCGGTCGATCGGGAGGATGCCTTCCGCGACGTACCTCGTGGTGAGCGCCGCGATGGTGAACGTCTTGCCCGTCCCGGCACTCGCCTGCAGGAGGGTCATGCCGGTCGGGAGCTCGCCGCAGGCGTCGAAGGGCCGGGGATCCGGGGCGACGACCGTCATCGGTCGACGACCTGCTCGTGCGCCAGCAGCGCATCCCAGACCCGGTGCGCGTAGGCGCCGAACCGCGTCGACCCCGACGGGTCCCAAGCCACCTCGTCGGCGCGCGGCGCGCCGGCCATCTCGAGCACGGTTCCGGAACGCGAGCGCGCCACCGAGCACCAACATGTGCTCCGCCTCCTTGTCCTCCTTGGCGAAGTTGTAGGCGGAGACCCATTCGGCCGCGGCGGCACGCTCCGGGTCCCTCCCCTCCGCCACGGCGCCCGCCCACGCGGCCGACGTGCCGGCGTAGAGGGGAAGCGGCTCGCACATCCCCCGCTGGAACACCTCGACCAACGCGCTGCAGGTGTGACTCCGCCGCCGCCTTCCGGCTGGGCGCATCGGACCCGAGCGGTCCGATGTCGGCGATGGAGATCGTCGCGCCCCTGCGCTGGCTGCGGCCCACGGTGTGCGCCGAGAAGGGCCGCTCCGGCCACGTCGCGCTCAGGACGAGCAGTCGGACCCAGGCGATCAGCCGGTGCGCCGGACCCAGCTTCGAGTACGTGACGGTGTGCACGACGTCCCCCCGCACGCCGGGCACCGTGCCGACGACGCTGCGCCCGTCGGTCAGGTCCACGTGCGCGTCCAGCGACAGCGGCGGCGACAGCGTGCTGCCCTGCGGCGACAAGGTCGTCCAGTGGGGCCGTGATCTGGCTCAGCTCGGCCATCGGCCAGCTGGCCGGGCGGCAGCGCGCCGCGCGCCCGCTCGGCGTCCAGGCACGCGTCGAGCTCGGCTCCGCCCAGGCGCTCCTGCAGCACGCGCTCGGCGATGTGCCATCGCTCCAGCCCGTTGAGATCGATGGGGATGGCGTCCTCGAAGTCCCGGGTCCTGTCCCCCACCCAGATGTCGAGCCGCTCGCGCAGGAACGCCCGCACGGGATGCCGCAGGAACCGTTCGAGCTGATCGAGCCCGATGGGGCCGGAGACGGCCGGTTCCAACGAGCGCTCCAGGAAAGGTGGCGCGTCGTGACGGGGGGCCTGGGCGGCACGGGCACCGGCCAGGTGGAGCGCGTCGAAACTCCACGGCCGGTCCGGCACAAGTTGGTCGCGCTCGAAGTTGCGCTTGTCGAAGGGCTGCAATGGGTGCTCGAACACGATGGTGTCCCGGGCTCGTCCCGTCGGGGTCCGCACCGTGTGCTCCACCACGTCGAGCAGCTCCCCGACGGGAACGGCGGGAGGTCGACGGAGATTGGAGCGCTCGTCGCGACCTGAGTACGTCACGACGAGGTGATCCCGGGCCGCCAGCAGTGCGTCCAACAGGAGCTGACGATCCTCGCTGCGCGCGTCGCGGTCGCCGACCCGCTGGATGGCGTGCGGTCAGGTCGTCGCCGTCGCGCTCAATGTGGCGGGGGAAGCTGCCGTCGTCCAGCCCGAGCAGGCACACCACCCGGTGCGGGATGGAGCGCATCGGCACCAGCGTGCAGACGGTCAGGTGGCCCGTGCGGAAGTTCGCCCTCGTGGGCCGGCCCTTGAGGCGTTCCGACAAAATGGAGCGGATGTCGTCGCAGCTGAGGGCCACGGCGCTGGCCACCTCGTCCTCCGTGGCCTCCCCGACCAGCTCGTCGAGCAGCGCCTTGAGCTGCGCCCGTTGCCAGGCCTCGGCCGGTGTCGTCGCCACGAGGGAATCGGAGAGCTCCGCCAACGTGGCGGCCCACTCCGCTACGGGACGAAAGCCGGCGAGTGCGTCGAGCCCCGCCTGCAGGCGCTCCAGGAATTCCGCCAGACGGCCGGCGAGGTCGATGTCGCCACTGTCCACGTCGTCGAGCGGGAGCGTGGCGCCGAAGAGACGTTGCCGCTCCTCGGCCATCGTCACCCCGAGCAGAATCCGGTCGAGACCCGCCTGCCACGTGTTGGCGGCAATCCCCTCGAGCTGGAACGAGCTCCGGTGCGCGGCATCGAAGCCCCAGCGCACGAACGCGCCGTTCACCCATTCCTCCAGCCGGTACAGATCGTCGTCGCTGAAGCGGAAACGGCGGCGCACCGGGTCCCGTCCCGCGAGGTCCAACACCTCGGTCGCCGTGATCCTGGCCGAGGACAGCTCGAGCACCTCGGCGAGGACGCCCATCACGGGGTTGGTCTGGCGCAGCGCGCGGTCGGCCAGCCGGATCTCGAGCGTCCGCTCGGGGTCGGTCGACTCGCCCTCCAGACCGCGTCCGCCGAAGGTCGCCTGGATCAACGGCGCGAAGGTCTCGATGTCGGGGCACATCACGATGATGTCGCGGGGCTCCAGCGACGGATCGTCCTCCAGCAGATGGAGGACGGCGTCGCGGAGTACCTCGACCTGGCGGCCGCGGCCGTGGCACGAATGCACACGGATGCTGTCGTCGTCACCGGCGAGTAACGGGCGCAGCTCGATGTCGCCACCGGCGCTCCCTGCCGGTGGGCGATCGGCCCGGACGTCGTCCTGAATCTGCTGCAGCAGCGTCGGCGCCTCCGGGCGGACTGCCTCGGTCAACCCCTCCCCGTGCGGAACGGCCGAGCCGAGCACGAGCTGCATCTCGCGGGCATCGCGCCCCCACGATTGCAGCAGAGGGTGCCGCGCGGTGCCTGCGGTGGGGTCCTCGGACCGGAGCACGTGGCGCGACGTCGGGCCCACGAGAGGCTCCAGCTGTTCCCAGAGTGCCGGCGACGGATGCAGGAGGAAGAGGTGCACGTTGCGTGCCGCGCCCATGGCCTCGAGCACGTCGAGGTAGCTCGCCGGGAGCCGGGTCAGCCCGAACAGGGAGAGCCGATGTGGATACGCCAGGAGCTCGGGCTCGTCGCGGAGCCGCCGGCAGGCGTCGACCAGGCGCTCCGCCGGGCTCGGCTGACCGATCCGGGCCCGCAGCAGGCGCCACAGCTTCACCTGCCACTCAGCCTCGTCCGCACCCTGTGTCCCCTCCGCCCAGCCCCGCACCATTTCGGGCCGGTGCACCGCGTAGCGGTCGAAAAGGTCGGCCACGTGCCGGATGCTCGAGAAGCGCCTCGACTCCGCAACGGTCTCGGAGTTGCGGATGTGCTGGGCCAACGGCGCCAGCCAGGGCTCGTCGAAGTTCGTCTCGACGACCTCGAGCAAGGGCCAGACCGCCCGTTGGGGCAGCCAGGGGTCCGAATCCGGGTCAGTCCCCGCCGCCAGGGCCAGGGCGCCGTTCACCACCGTCCCCGGGAACGGGAAGTCGATGTTGGCGCACACACCGTCCTGCCGCCCAGGCGTCGCGCCGAGGTGAGCCGAAAGGCGTTGCGTCAGCCAGCGCTCGATACCCCGGGTGGGCACCGAGACAACCTCCGCTGCGATGGGATCGTCCAGTGGCTCAGCCACCAGATCTCGCAGCATCCCCACCAACGCGTCGGCCCGCTCGGATCGATGGACGTGCAGCACCCCGGCAGAGTACGTCGGCGGTGTTCTCGGACGATCGGCCCGGCAAGCCTCCAGCTGGGAGGCTTGCGGCCTACGCCGTGCCCGCGCTCGCGCCGCCCTCGGGCAGGGCGACGATGGTCGGCTGCGTGAACTCGTCGTCGGGCAGCTCGGGCTGGTAGGTCTGGAGGTGACGGGCTGCCTTCTCGATCGGGGCGAGCTCGGCGATCTCGCCGGACTGCATCCCCACGACGCCAAGGCCGGGGAACTTTCGGGCGGTGACGAGCACGCGCGACTCGAAGGATCCGACAGCCTTGTTGTACGCCTCCACCGTCGAGCTGAGGCTTCGCTGCAGCGACTCCATGTGCCCCGTCATGGTGCGCAGCCGCTCGTACAGATCGGCACCCAGCTGGCGGACCTCGCGTGCGTTCTCCGCCAGCGTCTCCTGTTGCCAGGACAAGGCCATGGTCTTCAGCGCCGCCACCAAGGTGTTCGGGGTCGCCAGGACGATGCCCTTGCCGAGGGCGTGGTCCTGCAGCCCGGGGTCGGCCTCGCAGGCGGCGGCCAGCAGCGACTCACCGGGAATGAAGGCCACCACGAACTCCGGTGAACGCTCGAACTGCCTCCAGTACTCCTTCTTGGCCAGCTGATCCACGTGGGTACGCAGCTGGCCGGCGTGCTTCTTGAGAAATGCCTTGCGCTCGTCCTCGTCCTCGGACTCGGTGAACTTCAAGAAGGCGTCGAGAGGAACCTTCGAGTCGATGACCACCTGGCCACCGCCCGGCAGGTGCACGATCATGTCGGGCCGGAGCAGCCCGTCCGCAGTCGTCGTCGACCGCTGCTCCTCGAAGTCGCAATGTTCGGTCATCCCGGCCGCCTTGACCGCGTTCCGCAGCGTCATTTCGCCCCAACGACCTCGCGTCTGCGGTGACCGCAACGCCGTGACGAGGTTCCTGGTCTCTTTCTGCAACTGCTCATGACCGAGATGTAGTGCCGCTACCCGCTCGTTCAAGGTGGCGTAGGCGCCCTTGCGCTCCACTTCCATGTCCCGCAGCCCGCGCTCGTACCGCGCCAGCGTCTCGCTGAGCGGGTCGAGGAGTTGTGCGATCGCCTGTTGACGTTGGGAGAGGTCACCCTGGGTCGCGGCGCGGACCTCGTTCAGCTTGGAGTCCGCGAGCGTGAGGAACTGCTCGTTGTTCTTCGCCAAGGCCTGTGCTGAGAGTTCCGAAAAGGCGCCGGCCAGCAGGGTGCGCTCCTGCTCGGATCGGCGCGAGGCTTCGTCTTCGGACGTGCGCAGCAGTTCGAGTTCCGCCACGGCGACAGCACGGGCAGTCTCCGCTGCCGCGGCGGCCTCCGACACTGTCTGCAGCTGGGCCGCCAATTCCCTCGACCGTCCCTGTGCATCAGCCAGCCGCCCGTCGGCCAGACGTCCAGCTCCGGCGGTCCGGGCCAGGCGGGCCATGTGCCAGGCAACGCCAATGGCAAGACCGGCGACGAGCCCGATGAGCACTCCGAGGACCATGGAGCCAATGTAACGACGGGGTGTGTCAACAACGGGGACCACGCGCTCCCGTGCCTGGGCGGTGGACAACCGCCTGGCCGCCGGTCGTCAGCCCGAAGCAGAGCCGGTAGCGTGGCGCGGATGCCGTTCAAGCTCGGTGGCAGCACGAAGACCATCCCCGAGGACGCAGAGTCCGAGGATCTCCCTCACATGCAGATCGGACCGCTCGTGACCGAGCAACCGCTCTGGCCGCAGACGATGCCCGAGCCCCATGAGGTGGACCGCCTGTTCGCACAGGCCTTCGCGTTGGTCGGCGAAGGGATCGCCGGAGCCACCCACGCCCTGCTGGCGGGTGACCGGGACGCGGCCAAGCAGCTGGTGAAGCGTGACGAGATCATTGACCAGTTGATCGGGCAGATCTCGACCACGGTCCAGTACCAGCTGGTCCACGGCGAGACGACTCCGGACGAACGCCGCGAATACGTGGCCATCCTGCGCATGCTCCCCGACATGGAGCGCAACGGCGACCTGGCCGAGCACATCGCCCGTCGGGCCGCGCGCGGCCTCGGCGCCGAGATGTCAGCCCGCAGCCGCGGCCTGGTGGAGCGGATGGGCGAGGTGGCCACCACCATCTGGCGCGCCACGGCGGACGCCTTCGCTGAGCGGTCCGCCAATGCCGCCTCCTCCATCGACGACCTCGACGACGAGCTCGATGACCTGCACGTCACACTGACCGCGGAGCTGGTGGCGGGCACCATGCCGCTGCCGGTGGCGATCGAGCTGGCCATGGTGGCCCGCTTTTACGAGCGCTTCGGCGATCACGCCGTCAACCTGGCCCGCCGCATGTCCACCCTCGTGATCGGCGGGCCCGAGCCGGTCTCGTCCGGCGCCGACTGACTGCCGCCCGGATCAGGAGCGCAGCGCCACCAACTCTTCAGCGATCTGCACCACGTTGAGCGCAGCGCCCTTGCGCAAGTTGTCGCCCGAGACGAAGAGGGCCAATGCATTGGGTGCACCCTCGGCCCGCCGGATGCGGCCGACGTAGGACACATCGCGGCCGGCCGCCATCAGCGGCGTCGGGATCTCGGCCAACTCCACCCCCGGCGCCGTCTTCAGCACCTCGGTGGCGCGTTCGGGGGTGATGGGTCGCTCGAACTCGCAGACAATGGCGGCCGAATGCCCGGTAAAGACGGGGACGCGCACGCAGGTGGTGGTCACGGCGAGATCGGGCCGCCCGAGGATCTTGCGGGCCTCGTTGCAGTACTTCTGCTCCTCGTCGGTCTCGAGTGACCCGTCGTCGACGATCGTGAACTGGAGCGGAATGACGTTGTGGGCGATCGGGACGGGGTACACGCTGCGCGCCGGGAAGTCCACCGACGAGCCGTCGAAGGTGAGGTCCGACGCCCGGTCGGCCGTCTTCGACAGCTGCTCCGCCAACTCGCGCACCGCCTCGACGCCCCCACCGGATACGGCTTGATACGTGGCGACCACGAGTCTCGTAAGGCCGGCTTCGTCATCGAGCGGCTTGAGGACCGGGATGGCGACCATGGTGGTGCAGTTGGGATTGGCCACAATGCCTTTGGGGATGGAGCGCAGTTCGGCAGCATTGGCTTCGGGCACCACGAGGGGCACGTCGGGGTCCATGCGCCACGCTGAGGAGTTGTCGATCACGATGGCGCCGGCGGCGACAAGCCGCGGCGCCAGGACCCGCGACACGGAGGCCGGAGCAGAGCACAGGGCGAGGTCGATGCCGGAGAGGTCGGCCGTCTCCGCATCCTCGACGACGATTTCGCCGTCGCCCCAGGGCAACGTCGACCCAGCGGAGCGCGCTGAGGCGAGATACCGCATGGACTCCACCGGGAAGTGGCGCTCAGCCAGGATGGCGCGCAGAACCACGCCCACCTGCCCAGTCGCACCGACGATAGCGATCCGCATGCTCCAATTGTACGGGACGGCGGACCGCCCTCCGTCCCGGCGATCAGACCTCGAGCGGCCGGCGCCCCTCGAGCGCGCGCCCCAATGTGAGCTCATCGGCGTACTCGAGGTCGCCACCGACGGGAAGCCCGCTCGCCAGCCGGGACACCACGACACCCCGCGGGATGAGCTCGCGGGCCACCAGCATGGCCGTGGCCTCACCTTCGATGGTGGGATTCGTGCAGACGATGGCCTCGCGGATGATCCCGGCGTCAATGCGATCGAGCAGCTCGCGCAGGCGCAGCTGCTCCCGTCCTATACCGTCGAGCGGGCTCAACGCGCCGCCGAGCACGTGGTAGCGGCCCTTGAATCCCGTGCGCTCCACCGCGACGATGTCGCGCGGATCCTCGACCACGCAGATGACTTCGGGGTCACGCCGGTCGTCACTGCAGACAGCGCACAGCTCGCCCAACTCCGCCACGTTGAAGCACACGGCGCAAAGTGTCGTCCGCTCCTTGACGGCAATGATGGCGTCGGACAGCCGGCGGGCGTCCTCGCCCGGAACCTTCAAGATGTGAAAGGCGATGCGCTGGGCCGATTTGGGCCCGATGCCCGGCAGGCGGCCGAGTTCGTCGATGAGGGAGCGCAGCGGGCCGGTGTACACCTAGTCCGCCACCTCGCTGGCGCCCGGGAAGGCCTGCAGGAGACGCGCCTCTGCGGCTGAGGCGTGATCGGTGGAGGTGTCCTCCATCAGCTCACTGGGGTCGACGTACTCGACATCGTCCACCGGCGGGGCGGCCGCCGGCCGTGCAGCGCCAGCGGGTGACCGGCCGGACGCCGCGGGAGACGGGCCGGGGCTCGGTGTCGGCGGGGCCCCGATGTCCTCGATGTCGAGCACCAGGGTGACCTTCGTCCCGAAGTGGTCTGAGAGCGCTGCATCCACGACAGATTTCTGTTCGGCGCACTGCTCCCGGTGCGCCGCGTTGGGCAGCGCGAAGTGGACGCCCTGGTCGTCCACCGCCACGAAGCGACCGCTGGCGTAACGCGCCTTGGCCCTGGCCGGCAGGGACTGCAGGATGCCGTCACCCCAGGCCTCGGTGAGGCTGTCGCGATCGAGCGTGCGACCGGGCCCTGTGGGCGCAGCTTTGGCGGGAGCGACGTCGGGGGTCCTTGCCGCAGGCGCAGGTGCCGCCTCCGGCGGTGGTGCTGCCGGTGCCGGTGCGTCGGCCGGTGAGGGCGCCGTCGTCTCCTTGCTCCGCCGCACGGCGCCGAGAGAAGGCCGACGCGCCACCTCGGCCGGCGGGCGGGTCGGCGCGGGGGCCTCCGGCGCGGCGTCGGAGGCGGTCCCTTCGGACCCGGGGGCCACCCCGCGTTCGACCGCTCCACCTGGACGGGGAAAGGCGGGTGCCCCGGACTGCGAGCGCTCCAGCACGCTGACTCGCTCCGACAGCGCCTCCATTCCAGAATCAAGATCGGGCCGCACCGCACGCACGGCGGCGATCTCGAGGACCACCTGCGCATCAGGGGCCTCCCGCATGTCGACCAGCGCGTGGCCGAGGATCTCCATGCTGCGCACGACCCGCGCCAGTCCCATCCCCTCAGCCACGGAGCGGAACCGCTCGAGGGACGGTCCCGACACTGTGCACAGCTCGGGCGCCAGCGCGGCGAGGAAGACCTGACGGAGGTCGTCGATCAACTCGGTGGCCAGTTGCTGCGGTCCCCAGCCTCCGGCCAGGAGCGCGCTGAGAGCGACAAGGATCTGGCTCACATCACCCTCAGCCAGCGCGTCGACCACCGCGGTGAGCTCGGGTCGTGCCGCATCGGCCGAACCCGACGCCACGACCTGGTCCAGTGCCGAGAGCGCGTCACGGGCAGAACCTCGGCCGCGCCGCACCGCCGCCTCGAGAGCCTCCTCGTCAACCTGGAGCCCCGCTTCCGTGTTGACCGATGCCAGCAGATCGTGGAGCGTCTCTGCGCCCAGGAGTCGGAACTCCAGGTGCTGGGTACGGCTACGGATGGTCGGCGGCACCTTCTGCGGGTCGGTCGTCGCCAGCACGAAGACGACATGGCTCGGCGGCTCCTCCAACGTCTTCAACAACGCGTTGGCCGCCGCCGGCGAGAGCATGTGGACCTCGTCGACGATGTACACCTTCCAACGTCCAGGCGTGCCCAGGCCCGCATGAGCCACCAGATCGCGCATGGCGTCCACGCCGTTGTTGGATGCTGCATCGAGCTCGTGCACGTTGAGGGAGCTGCCCTGTGTGATCTCGACGCAAGAGGTACACACACCGCAGGGCTCACCGTCGAGAGGCGCCTCGCAATTGAGCGCCTTGGCCAGGATGCGCGCCGAGGACGTCTTGCCTGTCCCCCGAGGCCCGCTGAAGAGGTAGGCGTGTGAGACGCGGTCGTCCCGCACGGCACTGCGCAGCGCGCGCACGACATGATCCTGGCCCTTGAGCTCGTCGAATTGCCCCGGACGGAAGCGCCGATAGAGAGACACGAAGGGTGCGTCGGCCATGGCGGCCGAGCCTACCCATGCGCTCAGACGGCGCCGCCCGGTGCTCGGTGCGGCGGCCAGGTTGGCTACGGCACCCGGCCATACCCGCTGAGAGCTGCTGCCTTCCGACCCTGACTCGATTCACGAGCGGCCGTTGCGCAGGACCCGGCCACCGCACCCAGCATCGGGACGGCAACGACGTCAAGGCTAGTGGGTTGCCTCCGGCTGTTCCGCCCCCAAGACGAGGACGGCGCACGCCGCCGGGTCCGCGCCCCGGTGACGGCCTCGACCGGGTTCGGATTGGACGGAGTAGGTCTGGATCCGGAGCGGGTCGCCGACGCCAACACACACGCAACTCGGCCCGCCGCGTCCCATCCGAAAGCGCCGATCACGACCCGACCCTGTCAAGCCACGCGCAATGAATGGTGGCAAGGATTACGAGACGTGAACGTTAGGGAAACTAAAAGTTACATTTAGGTGACGTAAATTCATAAGTCCCGGCCAGGGCAACGCTCACTTGGGCCATCGCCGTCTGGCCGGGCCGTTAGCCTGACCAGGCTGCAATCTCGGAGGAGTGCGAGAGCGGCCGAATCGGCACGACTGGAAATCGTGTGTTGGGCAACCAACCGTGGGTTCAAATCCCACCTCCTCCGCTCAGGCTCAACCCGAGTGTGGATCCGACCGATAGGTCAACGTGGATCCAGGGCTCGACCACGAGGCCGCGGAGCCCCCTCGTGGGTTGACCGCGCTCGCCTACCGTACGGACGCGCCCGCGGCTTCTGGGGGCGCTCCGCCCATCAGCCTCCCCTTGGCTCGGCCCCGGGACCACTCCATCGCGACGGCATGCGACGGGCGGGGAAATCCCGTGATCGCGGCTCCCTCCTTGCGGAACTGCGCCGTCGACATCGGCCGCGGCTCTGGCCGATCGTGAGAACGGACAAATGGCAACCGATCTGACTGGCGATTCTGAGCTGAGTGAGGACGAATTCGACTGGGACGTGTTCCTGCCCGATCCCGACGAGGCTCAGGTCGCCGCAGAGGCCGCCGCGCTCGAGGACGAGGACGACCTCGACGACTCCGATTTCGATTGGGAGGCCGCGCTCCGCGAGGACTCCGAGCCCGAGAACGGAGCGGGAGGCGGTACGCGCGCCGGGGCCGCATACGACAGGATCGTCGATACGGTGCGCCGCTCGGTCGAGGAACCAGAGCAGGCAGCAGACACGGAACCAGCGCCCGTTGCGCTCCAGGAGTCGGAGACACTGGTCGCCGCAGAACTGGAGCCTGAGGCGGTGGAATTCGTCACTGCGTTGCACGCAGCGCGCGAGCCCGAAGTCGACGTGGACCCCCTTGACGGGCTGGCGTTCGAGGCCGGGCTCGAGCCAGACGCTGAGCCGGAGCCGGCGAGCGGTCTTGATTCCGAAGCGATATGGGAGACCACACCAGAGTGGGGTTCTGGCTCCCCGTTCGTGGGGGAAACGGGCCTGGAATCAGAGGCAGCAGCCGAAGCCGATGTCGCCGATGTCGCCGAAACGGAACCTGTATCGGAGCCGTGGCTGGGGCAGGAGCAGCAAACGCTGCCCGTTCGACCAGATCCGGACGGGGCGCCGTTCGAGCCCGAGCCCGCAGAAGAGCGCTCTCTGCGTCCCTTCACCGAGGCGGCGGCGACTGCCGGGGCGGTGGGGGCGACGGAATGGCCTCCGATGCCGTCATCCGAGGCGGTGCCGACTTGGGCCATGGCTCCGGCCGAGCCGTGGGAGGTCGGCGTCCATGCCGAGTTCGCTCCCGATCCCGTCCTCATCCGTACTGACGACGAGGGCGAGGTAAAGAAGCGGAGAAGCCGGGTCTTCATCGCGACCGTCGTGCTGGCCTGCCTGTTCCTCGCGGTCGTTGCCGCCGCCTTGGCCGTGCGAGCGATGCACCATCCGACGACGACCGCCGGTCCGCCAGCCCAGGTCACCCCTCCGCCCCATGCCACCCCTCCCGTTTCGTCCTCTTCGGGTGCGGCCCGGATCCAAACGGCTACCGACGCGGTCGACTCCGCGACGACCGCCGCCAGCGTGGGGCTCACGTCGCTTGCGGCGTTCCCCACGCCAACAAACGTCGAGGCGGTGATCAACCCGTATATCTCCTCGCTGCAGCTGTACGAGGCCTTCCTTTCTGCGACCAACGTGCCCGCACCGGCCCAGTCGGCGGCGAGCAGTGCCGAGGCACAATTGCGGCAGAATCTGAAGTTCCTCGACACCATCGACGGGCTGCCGCCCCAGCAGCTTGGCGCCTTCCTGGCGCAGTTCGACAGCGATGCCACCCAGCTGCAAACGACCCTGAGCACACTCGAGCAGAACGTCCGGGCATCCGCCTCCTGAGGCCCCCAAGGGTATTGGCCTGGGCACTTTCCAATGGTTGTGCCGACCTCGCATACTGGGGCCATCGCTACCGCTGATGCCCCCACTCCGCTGAACGACGACAACGCCCCCGAACCAACGCGGACGAAGCGGACGGGCACCGGGACGCAGCCGCCCGGGCCGAATGGGGCGCGTCCCGATGCCACTGCCCGCCGCCCCGCGCAGGGGCCAGCGTCAGGGCGCAGCGGGCAGCCCGGGCGCAGTGGGGACACGGCTCCTGACCCGGGCTCGACGAAGGGGCCGTCGGGACCAGCGACGCGGTCGGCGGCGGGACCCAAAACTAAGCAACCGCCGGAGGCAATCTGGGAGCCGGAGCCGAATGGCGCGCCGAAGCTGGCAACGCTGCCGGAACCCGCAACGAAAGTCGTGCCTCCACCGATCCCGAATTGGGATTGAACATCGGTCCCGGCGCCGCGACCCGATGAGCCGTGGGAATACGCCGGCGAGACGACGCGGCCAGGTCGGCCCGTGCATTTCGGAGCGGGATCCCGGCGGAGCCGGCGGAGCCGTGCCCTCACGGTCACCATTGTGCTGGCATGTCTGTGCGTTGTCCTCGTCGCCGTGACGGTCATTTTGGTCCTGCGCCGCCAGTCGACAAACGCGACCACGGGTTCAGCGACGGCATCGACTTCAGCCGTCTCCACTTCTGTTGCCAGCCGCATGCAGACGGCCACCCGGGCCGCCGACGGCGCCACGACGGCGGCGCGCTCGAAGTTAGACACGATGACTGGTTTCCCCACAGTCACAAAAGTGGCCCCGGTGATCAACCCCTACGTCGCATCCCTGCAGGACTACAAGACGGTGCTGGCGCGAACCCACGCGCCCACGGCGGCCCGAAGGGCTGCCGTCACTGCTGCTGCGCTGGTCACCAGCGACGTGCAGTTCCTGAGCACGATCAACGGGTTGCCGTCCCTTCGTCTGGGCGCGTACTTCGAGCAATTCGGCCGGGACGCCACGCAACTGCAGAACGCTCTCGGCACGCTGGAAGGAGAACTGAGCCCAGGTCACCTGGCGCGTTCCGGGCTGTCCGGTCCGTCGACGTCCCGGTTCTTCCCCACCCCTGTCCTGGGGCATCACGACGGCTGACACGACCACATCGCTGAGCGACGAGGCGGCCATGGAGTTGGCCCTGTCCGAAGCACGGCTGGCCGCGCTGGAGGGTGAAGTTCCCGTCGGTGCGGTCGCCCTGATCGGAGGGAAGGTCGTCTCGGCCCGCCACAACGAGCGAGAGGGGGCCGGCGACCCGACTGCGCACGCCGAGATCCTGGCCCTGCGCGACGCCGCCGCCGGCGTGGGCGGGTGGAGGCTCTCCGAGCTCACCCTGGTCGTCACGCTCGAGCCGTGCCCCATGTGCGCCGGTGCCCTCGTGGCAGCCAGGGTCTGTCGGATCGTCTTCGGGGCGAGCGACCCGCGGGCGGGAGCCTGCGGCACGCTCTACAACCTCTGCGCCGACCCGCGGCTCAATCACGAGCTCGACGTCAGGGGTGGCGTCGATGCCGCCGCGTGTGGCGACCTGCTGTCGTCGTTCTTCGCCGGGAAGCGGTCGGATGGAGCCGCCCTGCCGCCGACCGCTCCCGGCGGCGGCGCCCACCTGCCCACGTCCTCCTGACCTCCACATTCGCGCCGCTCGCGCTTCGAGGACCTGCTCCTCGAGGTTCCGGACCAGGTCAGAGCGAGTAGCATCTCGCCCGGAGGAGTGCGAGAGCGGCCGAATCGGACGGTCTCGAAAACCGTTGTGCCTCATGGGTACCGTGGGTTCAAATCCCACCTCCTCCGCTCGGGGCCGAAGAGGCCCACCGCACAGGCGGGTGCGGCAAGAACATCGGCAGGGCAAGCGCCATGTCGGCAGGACCTGGCCGCTCCCAAGCGGCCGGAAAGGAGTGATCGTGGCACGCGCACGTTCGACATTTGGAAAATTGCAGCGCGACCAGGCCAAGAAGGACCGGGCCAAGGCGAAGATGGACGACCGCATTTCGCGCAAGGAGGACAAGGCGGTGGCAAACGAGCAGGCCACCCCGTCCCTTTCGGCCGACGAGGTGGACCAGACGCGTCTACTCGAGGAGTTCGCCGCACTGCACGAGGACCTGGCAGAGGGCCGAATCTCTCTCGACGACTTCGAAGTCCGCCAGGAGGAGCTGCGGGCCAAGCTGGTCGTCTGACCGGCCTGGCCTGGGCGCCGGCCCGCGAGTGCGAGCTCCGGCATGGCCGTGCCTCAGATCGAGGTCGAGGCGTCCCGACCCTCGAGCCACCTGCGGAACCCCGCGGCGTTGGAGTGGACGCCGTTCATGATGTCCAGCTTCTCCTTGTGCGCCGCGTCGATGTCACCCAGGAGCGGGTCGAACCGATCCGCGAGGGCATCGGCGATGTCGGTTCCCTCGCGATAGGCCTTCTCCGCCGTCTCGGCCCAGAGGCGCAGGGTCTCATCGGCCTCGGCCAGGAGTTCTTCCGGCTGCTCGAGAAGGCCGTAGTGCGCCAGGGCAATGCCCGTCGGGCGCCGGGCGGCGAACTTGGCCAGGGACGTCAGTGCCTGAGCCAGGTCGAAGTCGGGCGGCGGCGTCGAGGGTCGCAGGACCCCGCCGTCTGGCAGCTTGACGCCGACCGCATCACCGGCGAAGAGCACGCCGCTCAACGAGTCATGCAGGCCCAGGTGATGCTTGGCGTGTCCCGGTGAATCCACCACCACAAGGCTGCGTCCCGGTCCTACTTCAATCTCCTCCCCGTCGCCGAGGACGTGGAGACGCTCCGGCGGCGTGGGGTCGAGGCGACCGTAGAGGGAGTCGAGGAGGGGGCCGTAGACGCGCGCGGCGGAGTCGATGAGGCGCGTCGGGTCGGCCAGGTGCCTGGCTCCCTTCTCGTGGACATAGACCTTCGCCGCCGGGAAAGCACGGGCGACATCGCCCACGCCGCCTGCATGATCGAGGTGAATGTGCGTCACGGCGACACCGGCCAACTCGCCAGGACCGACTCCGATCTGGTCCAGCGCGGCAAGCAGGATCGGCACTGAGGTCTGGCTCCCCGTCTCAATCAGCACGGGAGCCGGCCCCTCAATCAGGTAGCCGGCCGTGACCCGCTCCCAGCCTCCGAGCCTCGTGTCGATCTCGAGCACCCCGGCCGCAATGGGGCGCGGCGGAGGCACGGCGGGAATGGCGTCGCCACTGGCCGGGTCGTGGACGTGCAGGCCGGCATCGGCGTGGCGGTGGCCTCGGCCGCCATGTTCGTGCGTCCCACTCACGACCCGTTCACCCCCAAGACCGTCAGCGTGCCGTTCTGGCGCGATGGCGCACGCCGACGCGACCCAGACGTTTCGTTCGGCCAATGGTTTCTGTCGTGAGCGCGTTGTCCACGAGGAGCCGGGAGCCATCGTCGACCAGGCCCAGCGGATCCCTGCCGCTGAGGCGGAAGGCCGAATTGATCAAAGACACGTGCGAGAAGGCCTGGGGGAAGTTGCCGACGAGCCGGCCGGCCAGCGCGTCGTACTCCTCCGAGAGCAGTCCGAGATCGTTGCGGAGCGCGAGCAAGCGCTCGAAGAGCTCAACGGCCTCCTCCCCACGCCCGATCATGTGCAGGCAGTCGACCATCCAGAACGAACAGGCCAGGAAGGCGCCCTCACGCCCGGTCAGCCCGTCGACGGCACCATCGTCGCTCGTGCGGTACCGCAAGACGAAGCCATGGTCCATGAGCTCCCGCTGTACCGCCTCCACCGTGCTCACCACTCGTGGGTCGGTGGGCGGCAGGAAGCCGACGAGAGGGACCATGAGCACGCTGGCGTCGAGCGTGTCCGACCCGTAGTACTGGGTGAAGGCACCCACATCCTTGTTGAAGCCCTTGGCGCAGACCTCGCTG
Organism: uncultured Acidimicrobiaceae bacterium; assembly: GCA_963741995.1. GTDB lineage: Bacteria > Actinomycetota > Acidimicrobiia > Acidimicrobiales > RAAP-2 > Bog-473. The sequence continues at coordinate 241,634 of CAVUKI010000006.1, read as the reverse complement.
AAGATGTCGTCCCGGAGCGAGCGCCAGGTCTCGAGGGGCCCGTCGAGGTCGGGCCACTCCTCCAGCGTGCGCACCGCCCGGTCGACCGCGACCCACGCCATGACCTTGGAGTGGGTGAAGTGCCGTCGCGGGCCCCGCACCTCCCAGATGCCGTCGTCGGGCTCCTTCCACCCGGTCTCGAGGTACCCGACCAGCTGTTTCTGCAGGCCCCAGGAGGATCGGCTCTGCACCCCCTCGGCCTTGGCCGACGAATACAGGGCCGACATGACCTCGCCGTAGACATCGAGCTGGAACTGCCCGGAGGCGGCGTTCCCGATCCGGACCGGGGCGGAGCTCTCGTAGCCCGGGAGCCAGTCGGCCTCCCATTCGTCCAGCCGGCGCTCTCCTCCCGGCCCGTACATGATCTGGAGCCTCGAGACGTCCCCCGCCACGGCGCGCAGCAGCCAATTGCGCCAGGCGAGGGCCTCGGTGTGGTAGCCACCGCGCATCAGCGACTCGAGGGTGAGGGTGGCGTCGCGGAGCCAGCAGAAGCGGTAGTCCCAGTTGCGATTGCCCCCGAGCGCCTCGGGCAGCGAGGTGGTGGCCGCGGCCACGATGCCGCCCGTCGGGTTGTACGTCAGCGCTTTCAGCGTGATGAGGGAGCGCACCACGGCGTCTTTGTACGGCCCCTCGTAGCAGCACTGGGTCGCCCATTCCGTCCAGTAGGCCTCGGTCAGGTGCACCGCGTAGTAGCTGTCGAGCGGTGGCGGTGGCTCTTCGTTCGAGGGATGCCACACCAGCGTGAACGGGACGCGCTGGTTCTCGGTGACCGTGAAGTCGGCCACCGTGCGCATGTCCTCTCCCACTGCGTCCACCCGGTGCCAGAGCGCCACCGAGTCCGGTCCGGCGGTCAGACGGGTCAATCCGTCGTGTGAGGTGACCCAGGGCACGACCTCGCCGTAGTCGAAGCGGACCGCCAGTTCCATGCGCATGTCGACGTTGCCGCTCACGCCCTCGACCGCACGAACCAGGTGCGGATAGCCGTCCCGCACCGGCATGCAATCCGTCACACGTACCGTCCCGGCGACGGTGTCGTACTCGGTCTCGACGACGAGGGTGTCCGGGCGGTACCAGCGCCGGGTGGCGAGGATGGCTGAAGGTCCTCCGGCGGGAGCGATCCTCCAAAATCCGTGGTCCTCGTTGCCGAGCATCCGGGCGAAGCACGACGGAGAGTCGAAATGAGGCAGGCACAACCAGTCGATTGAGCCGTCGATGCCCACCAGGGCAGCCGTGTGGAGATCTCCGATGACGGCGTAATCCTCGATGCGCTGGCTCATGGGGTTCATTCTTGCCGGTTCACCCCGAGATGCAGGGTCCGGTGCCGACGGCCCCATGCCGCCGCTCCGCCTGTTGCACGCGGGCTCAGCACCCCGGGCGACGTCAGGGCGTAGCCGACGTTCGGGTAGACGGTGGAGCGGGAGAAGACGACCCCGATGACCTGGCCTCCCGGCCCGAGCAGCGGGCCGCCCGAATTGCCGGGCAACACGCTGGCATCGAGCGCGTAGACACCCCTCGTGACCGACCCAATGTTGTAGATGTCCTTGCCGACGGCGGTGACCTCCTCGGTCACGCCCGCGGCACCGATCGTCAGGCCCCCGTCCTCGGGATAGCCGAGCACTGCGGCCTGCGTGCCCCGGGGCACCAGCGCCGAGCTGATGGTGAGGGCAGGGCCGAGGGGAGCGCTGGTCCGGAGCACCGCCAGGTCGAAGTCGGGGTCGAAGAGCACCGTCGTCGCGTTGTATGCGCTGTCCCCGACCAACACCTGCGTGCTGCCGTCGCCCTCCCCCGCCACGACGTGGGCGTTGGTCGCCACCAACCCCGGGCCCACGACGAAGGCCGAACCCTCCTGCTCGCTGTTGCACGCTGTGCCGAGGATCTTGACCGTCGAGAAGACGGCCGGATCGGCCAGCGCCCTGGTCTCCGCGTCGGTCGGTGTCGAGACTGAGGGTGTCGAGGGCGGGGTCAGTGTCGAGAACACCTGCGGGAATCCCTGGTCGTTCAAGAACGTCTGCAGGTCGTTGAAGATGGAGGGGGCCTGGGGCAGCACCCCGTCGATGGAGTGCAGGATGTCCGAGCGGGCCACGGCGGCATCGAGCGACGTAAAGCGGCTGTTGGGCGACAGGATCACCGCCGCCACGACCCAGACGGAGAGCAGAACGGCCACGACGGCCACACCGACCCCGAGAACGGCGTCGACGTGGCCCAGATGATGGCGGCGCACCGTGACGTTGCTCCAGGTGCCGATCACCCGGCCGGCGTATCCCAGGGCAAGCGCGGTGAACAGGACCAGGGAGACCACCACCACGGAACGGGTGACGTCGCCGTGCCCGCCCCGCAGGAGGGGCACCCACACCACGGCCCCGAGGAGGAAGCCGAGAATGAAGCCGCCGAAGGTCAGGATCTGGACGATGGCCCCGAGCCGCAGGCCATGGACAGCGGCCAGCAGCATCAGCCCGATGATCAGCAGGTCGACCCAATCCACCGCAGCGAGGGTATCGAACGGTGCACGGGGAAATGCGCCCCCCACCGCTATTCTCGTCGTGCCGTGCTCCCGCGCCCCGTGTTTCAGCACTGGCGTGTCCGGCGGCGCCGTGGCGGCCCGTTCCTCGTACTTGGTGCCGTCGCCGTCATTGCGTCGGGCTGTGCGCTGTCCGGACACCCGGGTTCGACCAAGGTCGCGCGCGTCCTCGGCGAGGCCAAGGGCACCCCGCTGGCCGTGGGCCAGCCGGCGCCCAGTGGGACGGGTGAGCTCGGAGCACTGTCCTGCGCCACGGCGCGACGCTGTTGGGCCGTCGGCGTGGCCGACCCCGATCCCACCCCCGGGGCCAGCGCCACGGTGATCGCCGCCACCACCAACGGCGGAAAGACCTGGAAGCCACAGCAGGTGACGGGCGGCAGCACGCCTCAATTGAGCGGGGTGTCCTGCCCCACGGCGACCGAGTGCATGGCGGTCGGCTCCAACGGGGCATCGCTGCCGGGGAGCGGCGTCGTCGTCAGGACAAGTGACGGAGGCGCGACCTGGTCTCCGGCGGTGTCCCCCCAGAACGCGCTGGTCGTCTTGAGCGTGACCTGCGCAAGCCCGGTCGACTGCACCGCCATTGTGAGCGACGGCACGTCGACGTGGTCCGCCCACAGTCCCGACTTCGGTCAGACCTGGCAGCAGGAGGGAAACCTGCCGTCATCGTTCCTGCCTGAAAACGACCTCACGTGCATGGCCGGCGGGACCTGCATCGACGCCGGCTATGTGCCGACGAGCAACAGCCACGGGCAAGGCGCGATTGCGGTGAGCGCCGACGGAGGGCAGACGTGGGCGCTGGCGTCGGTTCCCCCGGGGACCGGCGTCCTGCAGAGCACGGCGTGCCTCTCCAACTCGGTCTGCCTCGCGGCCGGCACGACAGGGACCACGGTGAGCGACGTGATCCCGGCCCAAGGTGAGCTCCTCCGCAGCACGGACGGGGGGCACACGTGGGAACAGTCACCCGGCGTGCTGCCGGTCGAAGACGTCTACGGACTGGCCTGTCCGTCAACTGGTCAGTGCGCCATGGTGGGGACGTTCTGGTTCGGCCTCCCGGCCGTCGGCGTCGGCGCGGTGGCCCAGAGCACCGATGCCGGGGCCACCTTCCGCAGTTCCCCCACGTCGTACACCCCCATCACGCTGGCCGCCGTGGCGTGCCCATCGACGTCGACCTGCATCGCCGTGGGGGGTCACACGGTCGCCCGCATCACCCTCCTCCACGCCGAGCGGCACCCGGCTGTGAGCGAGTCGCCAGGGACCCCATGAGCTCGCGCATCAGCGCAGGTCGCGGGACCCGACGTAACCCCTGAGCGAGCTCCCCGTCAGACCAAGGATCCCTAGTCAGAGGGGTTGCAACCCCGTAGACTCAGGAATCGGTACGAGGCCGTGATTGGAACCGTGCGGGGGGAACGCACTCCCGCCGCCCGACAGTTGGAGGAGCGTCATGCCGCAGACCTGCCCGCAGTGTCAGAGCGAAGCCAGCGATGCGGCGAACAACTGCCCGAACTGCGGAGCTCAACTGAGCGCCGCGGCGGCGGCCCCAGGTCCAGCGGCCGGCAGCACGCCCACCGCGCAAGCAGCACCGGCCGCGGCAGCGGCGACGGCAGCGGGTTCCGCCGTGCCGGCCTACAAGTTCGACGTGGCCCGATGGACGCAGGCTGACCGGATCGCCGGGATCGCCACCCTCGTGCTCTTCATCAGCCTGTTCCTGCCCTGGTTCACCGTCTCCTTCGGATTCGCCAGCGGGTCGGTCAACGGGTTGTGGCACGGATGGATGTACATCACCCTGATCCTCTCCATCGTGATCATCGCCTACCTGGTGCTCCTCGCCGGTTGGGACAAGCTCCCCATCAGTCAAGACGTCCCTCATCTGACCGTGATGATGATCGCGACCATCGTCAACGCGGTCCTGGTACTCATCGCCTTCATCGACAAGCCCGGCGGTTCGGGTGTCGGTTGGGGGTTCGGCGCCATCCTCGGTCTCGTTGCGGCGCTCGTTGCCGCGGCGCCCTATGCGATCCCGCAGCTGCGCGCCCGGACGATGTAGCGGAGGGTGCTCGATCCCGCGCCGGATCGAGCAGTCGACGACCCGGTCTCTAGCGGCGCACAGCGGCGAGCAGCAACCCCGGGATCTTCGCCGCGGAAGGTTCGGCCTCGAACGCGACGAACCGGCGCATGACCTCATAGGAGTCGGTTGCGGTCGCAAACCACGGTGGCTTGGGCCGGGAGCGAAACGGGCCGCGCACGATCGACTTCTGCGGCCGGCCGAACATCGCCGAGTTGCCGACGACGCCGGTACCCGACTGGATGTCGGTGCGCGCGTGCCCCGGGTAGGCCCCCCAACTCGTCGAACCCATGGCGAACGACAGCCCATGCCAGACATTGACGCCGATGGAGCCGTAGCGCAGGTCGGCCACAGCTTGATCGACGCTCTCGGCCACATCCTCGTCCTTCAGGGAAGAAGGGCTCACGATGAGGGTGGCGCCCAAGGTGCCCCAGACGACGTCGTTGCAGAATGCCGTGGCGGCATCGACGAAGGCCGCCGGTGAGGGGGCGGTCAGCGCCGTCTCGGCCACCTCCCCGCAGAACGACTCCACGTTGAAGCACATGTCCCCCGTCTGCCCCGGGGGCACACCACGGATGAACGTCCAGGGCAGCGCATCGTCCGGCCCGCGGCCGTACTCCTCGGCGTCGGGGTGGGCCGCGACGAAGGCGTCGCGCCGGTCGGCGGCGCCCGGGTAGTAGGCCCGGCGCGTGGTGATCTCGGCCAAGGTCTGCGTCAATGCACCGAGGAACGCCTCGCGCTGGGGCCAGGCGGCATGGGTCACCACCAGCCGGGCCGAGACGCAATTGAAGCCGGCGTTGTTCACCAACATGGTCGCAATGTGCTCGGCCTGGTAGAGCAGCTCGGGGATCGACCACTTGCCCGGCACCACGATCACGGGTGAGACGTTGCCCAGCTCGGCCGTCACGGGCTTGTCCAGCGCGGGCTCGTCCGCTTCCTTCCGCCGGGCCCCCTCGGGACCGGTGCCGAAGACGACGGCGTCATAGGTCTTGTCCGAGCCCGTGATGTGCACCTCGTCGATGCGGGCGTGCCCGGTCAGGAACTGCCCCACCGCGGCGCCGCCGTCGACGATGCGCAGCACATCGGCTCGGAGCAGCGACGCCAGGGCCCGACGCCAGTGCGGCACCACATAGTCGTTGACGGGGTTGGCCTTCATCACGACGACCTTGCCCTCGACGAACAGCTTGGAGAGGACATCGCGCGGCCCGAGCGACGCCACGTTGCCGGCGGCGAGGACAAGGGCCGTCCCGGCATGGGCGAGGGGGTCGGCGTAGGCAGCGGCTTGCTCGGCGACGAGAGCGTCGCGGGTGACGCCGGGCTGCATGAAGATCTCGGCCGTCGTCTGGGGGAAGGTGATCCGGTCGAAGGCGCCGGCCGGGAAGACCCGGACCCGCAGGCGACCGTCGGGCCCTTCGCGCACCGGGCCGGCGAAGGCCGGCTTGCCTGCCTTGGCGATGTCGCGGAGCGAGTCGCGCAACAGGCGCGCCATCCGGACGAAGGTCCCGATGCCGAGGTACAACTCCTCACCCGCTTCGGTGCTGCCGGGCGACAGGCCCTTGGCGGCGCAGGCGGCCGCCAGCCACTCGTCCTGGGTGGCCATCGTGTCGTCGATGACCTGTTGCAGGAGCTCGGCGCGAGCCGCGGCTGCAGTCTGGGCCCACGAGATGGCGTGGTCGGCGACGTCGTTGACGATCCCGTCCAGCGCAGAGGCGTCGAGCGGCGGCGCGGCCGCCGTCCCGTGGCCCGCCCCGACCCGATCACTGGTCGGGCCCACTGCTCCCCGGCTCGTGACGGTCATCGCACCCTCCTCTTACGCCGCGTGCTACCCGGCCCCCGCAAGCGTACCGAGCAACCCGCCGGACCAACCGGGGCGGCGGGCCGGAGCGGTCGGGTACGCGGCGTCCCTGGTCAGGAGACTCGTGGGAGCACTTCCTCGGAGAGCAGCTCAATGTGCTCCAGGTCGTCGAGATCGAGCACCTGGAGATAGACGGACTCGGCGCCGAGGCCGGCGAACTCCTGCAGCCGCGCCACCACCTCGTCCGGGGTACCGGCCACGCCGTTGGCGCGCAGCTCGTCCGCTTTGCGGCCGATGTTGGCGGCGCGGCGCTCGACCTCGGCGTCGTTGGCGCCGCAGCAGACGGTCTGGGCCGCCGACAGTCGCAGCGTCCCAGGATCACGCCCCTTGTCCTTGCAGGCGGCGCGCACACGGGCGAATTGGGCATCGGTGTCGGCGAGTGACGAGAACGGCAGGTTGAACTCGTCGGCGAAGGTGGCGGCGAGGCGGGGCGTCCGCTTCGGCCCTCCGCCCCCGACGATGATCGGCGGATGTGGTTGCTGCACGGGCTTGGGCAGGCCCGGGCTGCTCTTCAATTGATAATGACGCCCGTCGAAATCGAAGGTCTCGCCGACTGGGGTTTCCCAGAACGCGGTGAGGATGGCGAGCTGCTCCTCCAGCCGTTCGAAGCGCTCACCGAGAGGCTGGAACGGCACGCCGTGTGCGGTGTGCTCGGCGTCGTACCACCCGGCGCCGAGGCCGAGCTCGGCGCGCCCGCCGCTCATGTCGTCCACCTGCGCCACCTGGACGGCCAGCAGGCCGGGCAAGCGGAAGGTCGCGGAGGTCACCATGGTGCCCAGACGGATCCGGTCGGTCTCCCGGGCGATACCGGCGAGGGTCAGCCACGCATCGGTCGGGCCGGGCAGGCCGTCGCCGCCCATGGCCAGGAAGTGGTCGGAACGGAAGAACGCGTCGAAGCCGGCGGACTCGGCGGCCTGCGCCACCCTCAGCTGCTGCGCGTAGGAGGCGCCCTGTTGGGGCTCCACGAAGACACGGAGTTTCATTCGGCTCAAGTTAACCGGAGCGACCGGCGTCCGGGCGGGGCCGGGTGAGCCTCTCGAAGGGGCTGCGGCGGCGCAGCCACAGGGGGCAGACTGACCCCATGGACATCGGCGTGATCTTTCCCCAGACCGAAGCGGGCGGCGACCGCGGTTCCGTACGCGCCATCGGGCAGGCCGCGGCGGACCTCGGCTACACCCACCTGGCTGCCTACGATCACGTCCTCGGTGGTGATGTCGCGGTGCTCGGTGACCTCGGTGGCCCGTACACCATCGACAGCACGTTCCGCGAGCCGCTCACCATGTTCGCCTATCTCGCCGGCTGCACGGACCTGGCCTTCGCCACGTCGATCCTCATCGGGCCGCAGCGGCAGACCGCACTGCTGGCCAAGCAGGCGGCCGAGGTCGACCTGCTGTGCGGCGGGCGCTTCCGGCTCGGGCTCGGCATCGGCTGGAACAAGCTCGAATACGACGCGCTCGGCATGCCGTTCGAGGAGCGGACCGCGATTCTGGAGGAGCAGGTCGCAGTGCTGCGCGCGCTGTGGACCGAGTGGAGCGTCACGGTTGACGGCCGCTACCACCACATCCGGGCGTCAGGGATCGCCCCGCCACCGGTGCAGCGACCGATCCCGATTTGGATCGGCGGCCACGCCCCGGCCGCGTTGCGCCGGGTGGGGCGCGTCGCCGACGGCTGGTTCCCCATGGTCCGGCCCGGCGCCGGCCTCGATGCGGCGCTCGAGCACATTCGTGAGGGAGCCGCAGAGGTGGGGCGCGACGCGTCGAATCTGCAGTTCGAGGGCCGGCTGGAGTACTCGGTACGCGACCACGACACCATCGCCGAGCACGCGCGGCGCTGGCAGGCGGCAGGCGCGAGTCACCTGTCGCTGAACACCATGCATGCCGACCTCGCCGACACGGACGCACACATCGCCGCACTGGCGGAGATGGCCGAATTGCTGCTGTAGGCCGGATCAGCCCGACCGGCCTCGTGGCAACATGAGGCATGCCGGAGATGCCGGAGCCGGAGCCGGAGGGACCGACTCCTGACGCCCACCCCGAAGTCGGGTTGGGCACGATCGCCGTGCAGTGGGGCCGCATCGGCTGCACCGGATTCGGTGGGCCGCCGACGCACATCGCCATGCTGCGCCGACTGATCGTCGAACGCCAAGCGTGGCTGGACGAGGCCGAGTTCGAAGACGCCATCGCGGCGACGAACATCCTGCCCGGTCCGGCGTCGACGCAGCTCGCCATCTTCTGCGCCTGGCGCGTGCGCGGTCTCCCCGGCGCGCTCGTCGGAGGGGCCTGCTTCATCTGCCCCGGACTGGCCGCCATCATCGTGTTGGCCGCCGTCTTCCTCGCGGCGAACCCACCCACGTGGATCAAGGGCGCCGCGCTCGGCGCCGGCGCGGCGGTGGCACCGGTCGCCGTGAACGCCGCTCTCGGCCTCATCCCGGCGAGCTGGCGACGCGCCGGGCACCTCCAGGCGCGGCGTGTCCGCTGGGTGCTGTACGCACTGGCGGGAGGAGTGGCCGCGGCCACCCTCGGGACCTTTCTCGTCGTCGTGCTCGTCGGCTGCGGTCTGATCGAGCTCGCCCTCTCCGGCCGGCCGCGGCCGCCGACGGGCCTGACGGGTCTGGCCACGCTGCCTCTGGGCGTGGCGGCCTTCGGGGGACTGGGCGCGCTGGCGTGGGTCGCCCTCAAAGTCGGTGCCCTGTCCTTCGGCGGGGGCTTCGTGATCATCCCGCTCATGCAGGCGGACGCCGTGCACCACTACCACTGGATGACGAACAGCCAGTTCCTCAACGCCGTCGCGTTGGGGCAGATCACGCCGGGTCCCGTCGTGCAGACGATCGCCGTCGTCGGGTATGCCGCCGGGGGTGTGGGCGGGGCTCTCCTGGCGGCCCTCATCGCCTTCGCGCCCTCCTTCTTGTTCATCCTGGCCGGGGCCCGGCACTTCGGGGCGCTGCGGACCAATCGCCTGGCGCAATCCTTCCTCGGTGGGGCCGGCCCGGCGGCCATCGGCGCCATCGCCGGCGCCGCGGTCCCACTTGGCCTGGCGCTCACGCACGTCTGGCAGGTCGTGATCCTCGCCGGCGCCGCGGTCGCGATCGTCGGGTTGCGGCGCAGCGTCGTGCTCACCCTCGTCGGTGCCGGCCTGATCGGCGCCGTCGGTGCCGCCCTGGGGCTGCCGCTCGGGGGGTGAACCCGGCCCGGCGGCGGCGGCGCGGGACGACCCCCCAGCTTTGAGAGAATGATGAGGTGAGCGAGCACAGCGGCTACCCCGGCGCTCCCCCGGGGTGGTACCCGGACCCGGCCGGCGGCCCGGGTCAGCGCTGGTGGGATGGCTACGCCTGGAGCGAGCGCCACCGTGCTGCCCCAGCATCCGCCGCCGCCACCCGCGTGGGCGGGCGCGGCAGCGCCCCGGCAACCGCCGTCGCAAATGGCGCCCTGGGCCCTCGCATCGGAACGTCTCAATACGCACAACGCGACGCAACGGGTGGACGACGAGCAACGCATGGTGGGCGTGGCGCGCGTCGCCGTCGCGCTGCCGGGTGTCTACTTCCTCGTCGGTCTCCTCCTGCAGCGGGTGAACACGGACCAGCTGCGTTCCGCCGGCCATCAGTTCCGGATCGATTGGGATGCCGCGCAGCACGGCGGCGCGGCGCCGGCGTACCACGCCCCGAGCAACTCGTTCGAGCCGGTAGGCCTCCTCGTCGGGTTGCTGACCGTGGCCGCGGTGATCGTCGCGTGCATCTGGCAACACAAAGCCGCTTCGGCCGGGCGTGCCCTCGATATCCCGTCCCACTACTCACCGGCCTGGGGTGTCGGTTGTTGGTTCGTGCCGATCGTCAACCTCTGGATGCCCTACGGCGCCGTGCGGGACTGCCTCCCGTCGGGCCATCCCCACCGGGCGCGGGTCCTGCACTGGTGGATCGCCTGGCTCCTCATGGGTTTTCTGAGCACCGCGGCCGGCACAACGGCCTTGTTCTCGACGGGAGCAGCCCTCGTTGTCTCCATCCCCGCCGCCCTGGCGTGCCTGACCGTGGTCGCCTGGTCACCCGGCATCGTGTTGGCGATCGCCTCGTCGCACCAGGAGGCGCTGGCCGCTCAGCCCGAAGAAACAGGGGTGTTCCAAGCCTGAGGACACCCGGCTGATCCTCATGGGCGCAACACAACATTCGAACTTACGAAGTGTTCACCTCGGGGTAGCGCTGTTGTTGCTTCACGTTCACCTTGCCTCGCTACGTTCCTGGTAGTGGGCGACGGAGAGATGACCAGGGGAAGTCTCAATCCCGTGACGACCGAGGCTCAGTCCGATCTCGACAGGGCACTGCAGGCCCTGGACCCCGATGCCGCCCGCCCCGAATGCGTCATGCAGGCGGTCAACCTGGACCTCGGCTTCTCAGGCCGGGCCGTTCTCAGCGACGTCAACGTGGACTTGAAACGCGGTTCGATCACTGCGCTGATCGGACCGACGGGATCGGGCAAGTCCACCTTCCTCCGCACGCTCAACCGGATGAACGACCGCGTCCCCGGGTTCACGCGCGACGGGGACGTGACCCTCGACGAGGAGAGCCTGTGGGCACCGCACGTCGACCTCCTGACGCTGCGCCGGCGCGTCGGCATGTTGTTCCAGCGGCCGAACCCGTTCCCGATGTCGATCAAGGACAACGTGGTCGCCGGGGTCAAGGCACACCGCATCGCCAAGGGCAAACAGCTCGACGTCGTGTGCGAGCGCCGGCTCACTGAAGTCGGGTTGTGGGACGCCGTCAAGGACCGCCTCAACGACTCACCCTTCCGGCTGTCGGGCGGCCAACAGCAGCTGCTCTGCCTGGCGCGCGCCCTCGCGGTGGGACCCGAGGTCCTGTTACTCGACGAGCCGACCTCGTCGCTCGACCCCGTCACGACGGAGTCCATTGAGGCGCTGCTCAAGACGCTGGCACCCGCGCTGACCTTGATCGTGGTGACACACAACCTCGGCCAGGCGATGCGGGTCTCGCAGCAGACGATGTTCTTCTACCAGGGGGCGCTCGTCGAGTACGGAGCGACCGACGATCTGTTCAACAGGCCGTCGCATCCGGACACCGAGCGCTACGTCACGGGACGGATGGGCTAGCCGACGCAACCGGACTCCACGAGGGAGGGGTCCAGCGCACCACACAAGCCATATCAACCCGCACCAGAGCAACACCAACCAAACCCACATCACAAGGAGAGAACCTGTGACAAAACTGATGAGAACGACGCGACTGCGGCGAGGAGTGATTGCCGTCGCGGCGGCGGGACTCGCGCTGAGTTCGGTCGTCCTCAGCACCGCGGCATCGGCGAGCGTCAAGCTCCCGTCCAGCGGTGTCGAGAAGCCTCCCTCCGGGACCGTGACCGAGACGGGCAGCACGCTGCTGTACCCGCTCTTCAACCTCTGGGTCGGCGGCTACAGCGAGACGTACCCCAACGTCACGGTGCAGACAGCCGGAACGGGATCGGGTACAGGGATTTCGGACGCGGAGAACGGCACGATCGACATCGGTGCCTCCGACGCCTACCTGGCCCCGAGTGTCACTGCAGCGAGCCCGGACCTGAAGAACATCCCGTTGGCGATCTCGTCGCAGATGGTGGCCTACAACATCCCGGGCGTGCTCTCGCACCTGAAGCTGACCGGCAAGGTGCTCTCGGCCATCTACCAGGGCACGATCACCAAGTGGAACGCCTCGCAGATCGCCAGCCTCAACCCGGGCGTCACGCTCCCGAGCATCCCGATCGTGACGCTGCACCGTTCCGACAGCAGCGGTGACACGTTCCTCTTCACGTCGTTCCTGTCCAAGACCGATCCGTCGGGTTGGGGTGCCAAAATCGCCTACAACACCACGGTGCCGTGGCCGGCTGCGCCGGGCGCCCTCGGTGAGACGGGGAACTCGGGCATGGTGACGGGCTGCAAGGCCACGCCGGGTTGCATCGCCTACATCGGCATCAGCTACCTGACCCAGGCCCTGCAGGCCGGCCTCGGCTACGCCTCGTTGCAGAACGCCAAGGGGCAGTACGAGGTCCCGACGGCGGCGTCCATCGCGGCGGAAGCGGCATCCTTCGTCAAGAAGACGCCGGCCAACGGGACGATCTCGCTGATCTACGGTCCCGCCGAGGGTGGCTACCCCATCGTCAACTACGAGTACGCCATCGTCTCGACCCACCAGTCGAGCAGCTCGACGGCGAAGGGGATCCGCTCGCTCCTGGAGTGGGCGATCAGCCCGAAGCACGGTGCGGCCACGTCGTACCTGGCCCAGGTCAACTTCCAGCCGCTGCCCTCCAAGGTCGAGGCGCAGTCGGTGAAGCAGATCCTGAGCATTTCGTAGTGACGTCCGTCGGTGGCGTGGCCGGGGATGTCCCCGCCACGCCACCCGGACGCGCCGCACCCCGGGAATCGCCATTCCGCCGGGCGGCGGACGTGTTCCGGGCCAATGAGGAAAAGGGCTGGCGCTGGAGCGCCCGGGTCGCGGTGCTCCTCCCGCTGGTGGCGCTGGTCTTCGCCCTCACCGTGCTGGCAATCAAGGCGTGGCCGGCCATCCGCGTGAACGGCTGGTACTTCCTCTACGGCAAGAACTGGACCTACGGCGACAGCTACGGGGCGACAGTCCACACCAACGGCGTCGCCCACGCCGCCGGGGCGCAGTTCGGGGCCTGGCCCCTCATTCTGGGCACCCTGCAATCGTCTTTCATCGCCATCGTCGTGGCGGTGCCGCTCTCCATCGGTGCGGCCTTCGCCCTCACCGAGCGGATGCCGTCGTGGATCTCGCGACCCCTGGGGTTCGCCATAGAGATCCTGGCCGGGATCCCCTCGGTGGTCATCGGCCTGTGGGGCCTGCTCACCTTCGGTCCCTGGCTGGCCAAGCACATCTACCCGACGTTGGCCAGCATCGCCAGCGACCTCCCCAACGTGTGGCCCTTCAACTACTTCCGTCAACCCGTCGGGACGGGGGAGGGTCTCCTGACCGCAGGGCTCGTCCTCGGGATGATGATCATCCCCATCATCGCGTCGACGACGCGTGAGCTCTTCATGCAGGTGCCCTCCCTGCCGAAGGAGGGCGGTGAAGCGTTGGGCATGACGCACTGGGAAGTCGCCAACCGCATCACGCTGCCCTGGGTGCGCTCCGGCATCATCGGCGGCACCGTGCTCGGATTGGGCCGGGCGCTCGGCGAGACCATCGCCGTCGTGCTCGTGGGCGGCGCCTCGCTGCACATCGCGCCGAACATCTACCAGCCGTTCGGCACCATCGCCGCCACCATTTTGACCCAGCTCGACGGCGCGCAGGCCGACGGCACCGGCTTTGCCGTGGCCACCCTGGCCGAGCTCGCCCTGGTCCTGGCCGTGATTTCCGTCGGCGTGAACCTGGCGGCGCGGTTCATCATCACGCGGACCGGCCGTACCGGCGGCCCCGTGGGGAGCGGCGCATGACGACGAACACTTCCCTGGCCCCCGGGCCGTCCACCCGCCGCCGGCGTGTCTCGTCCATCGGGTTCCGCGTCTTCACGTACGGCTCGCTCATCCTGATCATCGCCCCGGCCGCCTGGATCCTGCTCGGCGTCCTCTTCCGCGCCCTGCCCCACTGGCATTGGAGCGTGCTGTGGACGCCGCTCACGGCCGCCGGTGGCGGGCTGCGCGACCAGATCATCGGCACGCTCCTGCTCATGCTGGGCGTCCTGATCCTGGCCGGCACGATCGGAGTGCTGGCCGGCATCCACTTGTCGGAGATGGCCAAGCTGAAGAAGAACGGCAAACCGAGCGGCGGTCTGTTGCGCACGGGGTCGGACATCCTCTCGGGCTTCCCCTCCATCGTGTTGGGCTACGTCGGCTACGCCGCGCTGGTGCTCTACTTCCACTGGGGCTTCTCCTACCTGGCCGCCGTCATCGTGCTCTCCGTCATGGTGGTGCCCTACATCGCCAAGACGACCGAGAACTCGCTGCGCCAGGTCCCGACCGGGTACCGCGAAGGCGCCGAGGCGCTCGGGATGTCGATGGGGTACTCGCTGCGCAAGGTCGTCCTCAAGACCGCGCTGCCGGGCATCGTCACCGGACTCCTCCTGGCCCTCGCCATCGCCGGCGGCGAGACGGCACCGCTCATCTACACGGCGAACTTCGCCAACACGGTCCCCCATTCGCTGACCCACGCCTCCTTCCCCTACCTCACCTACGTCGTCTTCTCCTTCTACGACTCCTCCCAGGTCCAGTACCACTACCTGGCCTACGACGCCGCGCTGATCCTGGTGGTCATGGTCCTGATCCTCCTGGTGGCCACTCGCGTCATTGTGGCGAGGACCCAACGCCACGCCGAGGGGGCCCGCACGCGCACCCGGTCGCCCCGGAAGCCGCCCAAGCCGGAGCCCGACGAGGCGATCGACCTGGTCGACCTCCCCCTCCCCCGCTGAGCGGGCTCCGGGCGCGTCGACTTCGGGAGCGGCAGAGCGGCGCGACCTAAGGTGAGGCGACAACCCGGCGACAAGGAGGAACGTTGAGCGCAGGACCTGAATGGGGGCCACTGGCCCGTCTGGCGGGGATCTGGGAGGGCGAGAAGGGCGAGGACGTCGCGTACGCCAACCAGGACGGGAAGATCGGCCTGACCCCGTACCGCGAGCACATCGACTTCAAACCCTTCGGCCCCGTGGAGAACGGGAGCCAGGTGCTCTACGGCCTCGACTACCGCATGGCGGCCTGGCGGGGCGAGGAGGAGAGCCCCTTCCACACGGAGGTCGGCTACTGGATGTGGGACGCCCGCGACAGCGAGGTGGTCCGCTGCTTCCTCATTCCGCGGGGATCCGCCATCGTGGCCGGTGCCGTGGTCGGGGCCGGCGACACGAAGTACACCTTGCACGCCTCCGTGGGCAGCCAGACCTACGGGATCCTCTCCAACAATTGGCTGGACAAGAACGCCCAGGCCATCCGTTACGAAGTGACGATCGACACCAGCGTGGAGGACGAGTTCACCTACACCGAGACGACGGTGATCAAGCACGCCCGCCTGCCCGAAGAGGTCATCCACACCGACAGCAACACGTTGCGGAAGATCGCCGGCGCCTAGGGCTGACGCTGACCGATAGGGTCGCCGGCGGCGGGAGTCGTCAAGGCCGTGGGAGGCACCACATGTTCGAGTGGTCGGAAGAGCAGCTGGCGATCCGCGATGCGGTGCGGCGGTTCGTCGAAGAAGAGGTCAAGCCGAACGTCGAGGAGCTCGAGCACGGCGACACCCCGCCCTACGAGGTGATCCGCAAGCTGTACCGCACCTTCGGGCTCGACGCCCTGGCGCGTGACTCCTTCAAGCGGGCCCTCGAACGCAAGACCTCCGGCGCGCCGTCGCCCGAGCGCGCCGAGGGCGGCGGCAGTGCCGCACTGACGCTCATCCCCATCATTGAGCTGTGCCACTACTGCCCCGGCATCGTCACGGCGCTCGGGGTGAGCACCGGCCTGGCGGGCGGCACCATCATGAAAGGGGGCACGCCGGCCCAGATGGAACGGTGGGGCCTCGACCTGCTGACGCTGGACAAGGTCGGGGCGTGGGCCATCACCGAGCCCGACTCGGGCTCCGACGCGCTGGGCGGCATGAAGTCGTCGGCCCTGCGCGACGGCGACGAGTACGTGCTCAACGGGAACAAGACGTTCATCACCAACGGCCCCTACGCCGACACGATCGTGTTCTACGCCAAGCTCGACGACGGCAGTGACACGCCACTGCGGCAGCGTCCGGTCCTGACTTTCGTCCTCGACCGCGGCATGGCCGGGCTCCAGCAGTCCAAGCCCTTCCGCAAAATGGGCCTGCACTCGTCGCCGACCGGCGAGCTCTTCCTGACCGATGTGCGCGTGGGCAAGGACCGCCTGCTGGGCGAGACGGAGGGCAAGGGCGGGAACGAGGGGCGCAACAGTGCCAAGGGGAACTTCGTCACCGAGCGGGCCGGCGTGGCTGCCATGTCGCTGGGCCTCATCGAAGAGTGCATCAAGCTCTCGGTGCAGTACGCCAAGGACCGCCTCCTGTGGGAACGGCCGATCGCGGAGTTCCAGCTCATTCAACTGAAGCTGGCCCGCATGGAGATCGCCCGCCTCAACGTGGAGAATCTGGTGTTCCGTCACATTGAGATGAGCTCGGCGGGGAAGAGCCTCACGCTGGCCGAGGCGTCGGCCATGAAGCTGTACTCGGCCCAGGCCGCCTCCGAGGTCGCCTTGGAGGCGGTGCAGCTCTTCGGCGGCAACGGGTACATGTCCGAGTTCCGGGTGGAACAGCTGGCCCGCGACGCCAAGGTGTTCCAGATCTATGCCGGCACCGACGAGATCCAGGTCACCCACATCGCCCGCGATCTGTTGAGCCGGTGACGTGACGGACCTGTTCGGCCCGGCCCCGGCCGACGCCGTGTTCGACGACATGGTCGACCTGCGGCACGCTCTGCACCGCCGGCCCGAACTGGCCTTTGCCGAGCACGAGACCACGGCGGTGATCCGCGACCACATGGCCTCGCTGGGCATCACCGAGGCCCTCCGGACCACCGAGACCGGTGGCATCTTCACCATGGAGGGCGGCCGGCCCGGGCAACGCGTCGTCCTGCGGGGTGACATCGACGGCCTCCCGGTGCAGGAGGACGAGGCGAGGACCGTCCACTCCGAGGTCGAGGGCGTCATGCACGCCTGCGGCCACGACGTGCACGTGGCCTCCCTGCTCGGCGCCGCCTCGGTGTTGGCGGCGCGCCGCGAGGACCTCCCGGGCCGTTACATCTTCCTCTTCCAGCCGGCAGAGGAGGCGCTCTGCGGGGCCAAGGCGATGCTGGAGCGGGGCGCGCTCACCACCATGGAGGGCGCGCGGCTCGTAGGTTTCCACGTCACTTCCCAGGTGCCTTCGGGCTTCGTGGCCCTGCGGTCGGGCATCGCCATGTCGGAGGCCAACTCGTTGCGCATCACCCTGACCGGGCCGGGCGGGCACGGCGCCATGCCCTCGGCCCAGGGCGACGTCATCCGGGCCACGGCAGAGCTGGTGAGCCGGCTGGGCGAGGTGGCTTCCGGGCTGCGTTACGAGGAGGCCGACTGCGTCTGCAGCGCCGGCACGATGCACGCCGGCACGGCGGTCAACGTCGTGCCGACCTCGGCCCGAGTCACCGGCACGCTGCGCACCTTCACCGAGGCCCAGCACGAGGAGGCCCTGGTCCGCCTGCAGGACCTGTGCGACGAGGTCGGCAACGACCAGGGCGTCCACGTCGAGCTGGAAGTGCCCGAGCACACCCACGCTGTGGTCAACGACGCCGAGGCGACCGCCCTCGTGGAGGCGGAGGCGAGCGTCGTACTCGGCCCCGACCAGGTCTTCCGGATGCCGGCCGTGTCGCCGAGCGATGACGTCAGCGAGTTCTTGCGCCACCTGCCGGGCTGCTACTTCTTCGTCGGCGGCGGCGCTGCGGACGGATCGAGCGGGATGCACCACAGCCCGACCTTCCTCGTCGAGGACGAGGCCCTGCGGGTCGGGGCCAGTGTCCTGGTGCGCAGCGCGCTGGCATTGGCCGCGCCGTGACCCCGGCGGGCACAATGGGCCGATGACCGCCTCGGATCTCTTCGACGTCGCGGACAAGACGGCGCTCGTCACCGGCGGCAGCCGCGGCATCGGGCGGATGATCGCCGAGGGCTTCGTGGACGCCGGCGTGAAGGTCTACATCTCCTCACGCAAGGCCGATGTGGTGGCAGACGTGGCGGCCGAGCTCTCCGAGAAGGGCACGTGCATCGGGATCCCGGCCGACCTCTCCACGGAAGCCGAGTGCCGGCGGCTGGCCGACGAGATGGCCGCGCGTGAGGATTCGCTCGACATTTTGGTCAACAACGCCGGTGCCACCTGGGGCGCCCCGATGGCTGACTATGACGAGACCGCCTTCGAGCGCGTGCTCGCGCTCAATGTCAAGGGCGTCTTCCATCTGACCAAGTTCCTCGTCCCGCTCCTGACGAACGCGGGGCGAGTGGACGAGCCGGCACGGGTCATCAACATCGGGTCCATCGACGGGATCGGGGTGCCGCAACTGGAGACGTACGCCTACTCGGCGTCGAAGGCGGCAGTGCACCAACTGACCCGCCACCTGGCCAAGCGCCTGGCCCCGACCATCACGGTGAACGCCATTGCGCCGGGCCCGTTCGAATCCAAGATGATGGCAGCCACCCTGGAGGCATTCGGCGAGCAGATCGCCGCCAGCGCGCCCCTGCGGCGCATCGGTCGCCCCGACGACATGGCCGGTGCCGCCATCTACCTGTCCTCGCGGGCGGGCGCCTACCTCACCGGGGCGGTCATCCCGGTCGACGGGGGCATCGCCACCACTCGCTAGACAGAAGATCGCAAAAGAGAAGGACGCAAAGGGGGAGACACCGTGTTGTTTCTGCACGAGGTGCACCGCGTCGCCGGCGCCAAAGAGGATGCCTTCGACGACGCCTATCGCGACGAGTTCATGCCGGCCCTGGCCAAGTCGGACGGGAGCAGGCTCCTGTGGTACCTGCGCCTGTCCCACGGCAGCGGGCAGGCCTACACGGTGGTCACCATCACGGGCTGCCGGGACGCCGCGGCGTGGGAGGAGCTGTCCGAGCGTGTCCGCGTCGGTGACCTGGCCGAGTGGTCGGAGGAGGTGGACGCCATGCGGCACGCCAGCGAGGCCAAGATCGTCCGGCCGGTGCCGTGGTCGCCCTTGCAGGAGATCGACTTCAGCACCGTGCCCGTGAACGGCGAGACCCACAAGAACTCCCTCTTCATGGAGGACACCGCCTGGCCTTTCAAGGGCGGCCTGCAGGCGTACCTGGCCAAGGCCGGCACGCTCTACGACCACACGCTGAGCAGCCAGAAGGAAGAGGGCGTCGGCATGATCGAGCTCGAGGCCGCCTTCCAGCCGGTCTTCGGTACTCACCAGACCACCGAGGTGATCCTCTGGCAGCGGGTGGTCAACACGAAGGCGGTCATGTGGATGTTGGGCCACGACCTCCCGCCCGAGGCCTCGGCCCCGGGGACGTGGCTGCACGACGCGTTGGCGGTGCGCGACCGCTGGGAAAGCCGGCTGCTGCGCAGCGCGGCATGGTCTCCGCTGTACTGAGGGTCAGCGCACCGGGGCCAGGTCGTGCGGGCCCTGCGGCGGGTAGCCCCTGGCGTCCCGGATCGCCTGGCCCCACGGGGTGAGCACCGCCAGGAGCGGGTCGAACCCGTCGCCCAGCGCGTCCAGCATGACCTCGCACTGGTTATCGGTGGCGACCTCGACCGACTCGCGCAGCGCCCTGCCCTCGGCGGTGAGCGCGCCGTCGGCCACGAGCCCCCTGTCCGACAAGCGGCCTTCCCCGGCGCTGAGCTGCTCGTCCGACCAAGCCCGCGTGCGGATGTAGGAACGCAGCGGCAGGCCCCAGTAGAGCTCGGTGAGGAGCCCCACCTCGGTGGCATCGAGGCCGGCCGACGTCCAGGCCGCCGTATGGGCGTCGCCCCGGTATTCGCGCAGCAGGTCGGCCAAGCGCCACATGTCGCCCATCGGATCGCCGGGCAGACCGAGACTCCGCAACCCGGCAAACAGCGGCTTGCCTTCGGGCCGGAGCGGCTCGGACGCCGTGGCCAACAGCTCGGTCGCGGCCGCCAGTCCCTCGGGCTCCGGGCCGAGGATGCGCGCCAGCTGGCTGACCGCACCCTTCGTGCGCGCCGCGCAGATGGTCGACGCGTCCACCTTGCTCCAACCGAACCGGACCGCCGGGACCACCGCCTCGGGGTTGAAGACGGCGAACGCGGCGGCAACGACCTCGCCGGGCACCTGACCCATGACCGACCCGCGGCTGGTGAAATAGGCCGCCCCGTCCGGAAACTGCACGCCGCTCGGGAGCGAGCCCGGGCTGGGCGAGAAACCGAGGGCCGCATAAGCGGCATGGCACTCGGGAGAGAAGTACACCTGGCCCGTCACCGGTTCCAGCGCCATGGCCAACTTTCTTGTTTCGGAAGCGCGCAACTGGGTCACAAATCGCCACCCTAGGCCGGGCTCGGCTTTATCGTCCTCTTTGTGACGACGCGGGACGATCAGCCGTGGCTCCGCCCTTCCCCGGGCCTGTGGCGTATGCGCCGGGCCGAGGTCGTGACGGTGTCGCTCGTGCTGGCCGCGTTCTTCGGACTGGTCTTCTGGGCGGCGGGCGGCCCGCTGCCCGGAGTCATCAGTGTCTTTGTCGTGGTGGCGCTGGGCCTGACGTTCGCGTGGTTCCTCCGCCGCCGCTTCCGGGCCTGGCGCTACCAGGAACGCAACGAGGACCTCATTGTCGCCCGCGGTGTCATGGTGCAGCGGCTCTCCGTCGTGCCCTACGGGAGGATGCAGTTCGTCGAAGTCACCGCGGGCCCTGTCGAGCGCATCTTCCAGCTGTCGACGGTCAAGCTCCACACGGCGGCGGCGGCCAGTGATGCCCGCATTCCCGGGCTGGAGCGAGCCGAGGCCGCGCGCCTGCGAGACCGGCTGACCGAGCTGGGCGAGTCGATGGCGGCGGGCATGTGACCGACGCGCCTCCCGATCCGCCGGTGCCCGACCAGGGCTGGTGCCGGCTGCACCCGCTCACGCCCATCGCCCGTATCGGCCGGCTCGTCCCGGCTCTCGTGCTCCTCCTGCTGGTGTCGACCGTGCACTCGAAGGCCGAGAACGGGACGGTCGAGACCGACTACCTCATCGCGTTCACGCTGCTCTCGGCCCTCTACGGCTACATCCACTGGATGGTCACTCGCTGGCGCTTCGAAGGGGACACCCTGCGCATCGAAACCGGTCTCATCCGGAAGGACTCCCGCCGCTTGCCGCTGGCGCGCATACAGGCCGTCGACATCGTGCGGCCCTTGCTGGCCCGGCTGCTCGGCGTCTCCGAGTTGCGCATCCGTCTGGCCGGATCGGGAGGGACCGACGGGAAGCTGGCCTACCTGTCCGAAGCGCAGGCGGCCGAGCTCCGGCTGGTGCTCCTGGCAGGGCACATCGACACCGAGGTGGCGGCGTCGAGCAACACCGGCCTGCCCATCGCCACGGTCGATACGGGCCGGCTGCTGGCGTCGGTCTTCTTGTCCCTCGTCACCATTGTGATCATCGGCACCGTGGCCGCGCTGGCGGTCCTCGACCAGTTCGAGCCGAAGACCGCGGCCGCCGCGGCGGGGATCCTCGCCGTCTACCTGCTCAGCGCCGCCGGTGTCATTTGGCGCCGGCTGTCGGGCCAGTACGCCTTCGTCGCGGTGGAGGCGCCCGAGGGGGTGCGCATCCGCCGCGGGCTCCTGCAGACCATTTCCGAGACGGTTCCCTACGGCAGGATCCAGGCGGTCCGCCAGGTGGAGCCGTTGCTGTGGCGGCCGTTCGGGTGGTGCCGCCTGGAGGTCGACGTGGCCGGCGCGACGGCGCGCAACCAGCGGGGCGAGGGCACCAGCGTCGTCCGCAAGGCGCTCCTGCCGGTCGGGTCGCAGCAGGACTCCTGGCACCTGCTGGCACGGTTGCTCGGCGCTCCCGATCCGGAGCGCACGGCGCCACCGGGGCGGGCCCGCCTGAAAGCGCCGCTGAGCTTCCACTTCCTCTCGGCCGGCCACGACAGCACGCACGCCGTCTGCGTGACGGGGCGGATCAACCGGGCGACCACGTGGGTCCCGCTGGAGAAGACGCAGAGCATCCGCCTGGTCCAGGGACCGCTGCAGCGACCGCTCGGGTTGGCCACCGTCCACGTCGACGTGGCGGGCAAGCGGGCCCGGGCCGAGTTCCGGGACCGCGAGGTGGAGGAGGCCGACCATCTGGTCGGCGAGCTGACCGAGCTGAGCCGTTCGGCCCGCTCGCGCGACCGCAAGGTCGCCCAGGCAGGCGGCGGCGGCGCCGCGCCTTCAGGTTGGTACCCCGACCCGGCCGGCCGGCACGAGCAGCGCTATTGGCACGAGGGCCGCTGGACCGAACACGTGGCCAACGGCGGGAGGCGAAGCGCCGACGCGCCTACACCCGCGCCGTGAAGCGCATCGGGAAGTGGTCGATGGAGCGAATTCCCGTGGTGTAGACCAGCTCCTGATCGGGCTCGATCTCGTACTCGGGTATCCGCTTGTGCCACTCCCGCAGGGCGACCCGCAGCTCCAGGCGGGCCAGGTGTGAGCCCAGGCAGCGGTGGATGCCACCGCCGAAGGCGATGTGGCGGTTCACCTCGCGGTCGAAGCGCACCTCGTGCGCGTCGGGGAACTCGGCCTCGTCGGTATTGGCGGAGCCGATCACGACGATTGCGTGGTCACCCTTGTGCACCGGGCAGCCAGCCAGTTCGACGTCCTGCACCGCGACCCGCGACACCATCATGACGGGGGTCTCCCAGCGGAGGAGCTCCTCGATGGCGTTCGGAATGATGTCGGGGTTCTCGGAGAGTTGGCGGCGGTGCTCAGGGTGCTCCGCCAGGAAGGCGAACATGCAGTCGAGGGTCGCGGTGACAGTATCGAGCCCGGCGATCAGGAAGAGGAAGCAGATGTCGAGAATGTCCGCGCGGGACAGGCGGTCGCCATCGACCTCCGCGCTCAGAAAGTGTGACAGGAGGTCGTCCTTCGGCTCCTTCTCACGCTGGTCCAGGACCTTGTCGAAGTACTCATAGACCGAATCGGCGATCTTCTGCTGGTACGCACCCGCCTCCGGCGAGCCCTGCGACGTCCCGGTCACGTGCTCGGGCCGGATGATGCCGTCCTTCATGGTGAGGAAGGTGTCCAGCTCGTCCGTCGGCAGGCCCAGGAGCGTGAGGAAGACCTCCGAGGGGAACGGAACGGAGAACTCCTTGGCGAAGTCCACCTCGCCCCGCTCGATGAAGCCGTCAATGAGGTGATTGACGAGGTCCGAGACCTCCTGATCCATGAGAGCCATCTTGCGCGGGGCGAAGATCGGGTCGAGAAGCCTGCGGAACTTCTTGTGCTCCGGCGGATCGATCTGGAGCGGGATCATGGGCCGCTTGTTCTTGAGATCGACGGCATCGATGTTGGACGAGAAGATCTCGGTATGACGCAGCGCGAAGTCGATGTCCTCCTTGCGCGAGAGGAGGACGCCCGGACTCGAACCCATGTCCATGGACAACACCGGCATCTCGTCGCGCAGCATCTTGTACGTCGGCTGCGGGTTGGCCGCCATGGAGGCGTCCATGGCCGCCAACGGTCCGGCGTCGCCGTACCCGCCGCCGTCGGTCTCGATCTCGGTCTCGATCTCGGTGTCACTCTCCATGGGTCTCCTTCGAACTGATCTGCAGGATGCGGTTGACTGATTGCACGAGCGAGGCGTCGTCCGTCTCCGGGATGATCCAGCTGGAGGCGAAGAGGCGGACGATGACATCGGCCAGCTGGTCCTTGCCGAGCGTGCCCGCAGCCACCGCCGGCACCGTGTCGAGCGCGTCCCCGAGGCGCAGCACGAGCTCGCCGCGGAGCGATGGCAGGTGGTCCAACAGGTAGCTCATGACGAACCCGGACTCGGACTCGAAGAGGGGGCGGCAGGGGTGCGAGCGGATGAAGTCGAAGGCGTAGGCCATGAACGAGGTGATGCGCTCTTCCGGCGTGCGCGCCGCCGCCAGCACCTCGTCGATCCCGTCGGAGAACCGCTGCGCGTCGTAGGCGGCGGCCCCCGTCAGGACGTGGTCCTTGCTGGGGAAGTAGCGGTACAGGGTGCCCCTGGACACGCTGGCCGCCTCGGCGATCTCGCGCATCCCGAGCCGGCGCACGCCGCGCCTCCCGATGAGTCCGAGGGCCGCGGTGAGGATCCGCTCCTCGGTCGGGTTGAAGGCAGTGCCCGGCCCGGCACTCGAAGCCCGAGCCGGAGTGACCTCCTGCAGCGTCGCCGTCATTGCCTGGACATATTAGACACTTTCTGTTCTTTCTGTACATCACTGAGAGCTGCAGGGAGCCGGGTTCCGCGGTCAAGTGAGTTGTGGGCGGCGGGGGAACCGCCGGCGCAGCTCAGGCCCTGGTCCGGCGCCGCCAGCTGCGGGCCGTGGGCACCACGAACAACCAGATCAGAGCTGCCAGCCCGATGAGCGTGGCCAGAAGGCCGAGCTCGTCCGCGCTCGACGTGCCGTAGGTGAGCGTGACGTCGTGGCTGGTGGGAACGACCACCATGAGATTGGGTGTCACGCGCCACGGGCCCTCGGCCCCACTGGCGTGCCAATTGGGGAAGTAGGACACCTTCACCAGCACGGGCGTCCCCACCCGGGAGACGTGGAAGCTGACGGACGAGTCGGTCTGTGTCACGGCGGTGACCTTGGTCTTCCCGACGTGTTCGACGGTCGGGCGGATGTCGTTCACGGACGTGCGGGGCCAGTCCTGCGGGCCGCTCTGGGCCAGCTCGACGTTCCACTTGCTCGGATCGCCGTACCAGCTCAGTGCCGGCCCCTCCTTGGTGGCGTCGCCGAGCCAGCTCGACGGCCCCGGCTTCACACCCGAGAGAACCACCGGGTCGTTGGCCAGCGGCTCGACCAGCGGCGAGTCCTTCACCAGATAGATATGCCAGGTTGTCGTCGTGTCGGCGCCGCTGTAATTGTAGGTCCAGGGACCGGTCTTGGCGACGAGCTGCAGACTGGGATCGACCGCGGCCTCCTGCTCCACCTGTGGGGTTTCCGCAATGAAGTACTTCACCCCGAGCAGTTTCAGGTGCTGTACCCCGAGCGTCACATTGAGCGAGCCGTACGGAAGCCCGACCTCCGGTTCGGACGGTCCGGCGGACAGCTCCGCCTGATTCAAGAAGTGGTACGGCGTCGTGGCCGAGGACTCGAAGAGGAGACCCTCCATGGAGTCGATGCAGCCGTTGGTCTCATAAGGCAGGAGCATGAGCGCTTCTGGAGTGCCGAAGCGGTTCTCGCTCGCGCTGTACTCCCACATGGCACGCCCGCAGCCGTAGCGCTTGCCCATGGCCGCCATCGTGTGCATGAGGGAGTGGAACTCGGGGTACGAGGCCTGTCCCTCATAGCCTTCGTAGTTGTAGCTGGACCAGTTCGTGACCTCGTTGGCTCCGACGGTCACGGGCAGGGACGAGGCTGGAAAGATGAAGGGCGGCACCACCGCCACCAAGACCGCAAGGAGCCCGAGGACGGCACCACTGACGGCAGCCGGTCCCCAGCGCGGTGGCCGCGGTGGGCGTGACCACCGCGGCGGTTGCCACCGGGAAAGGTCTGCCTCGGGCTCTGACCCGCTCGGGGAGCCGGGCTCGTCCCAGGGGGGATGGGGCGACGACGCCGCGAACCACGAACTCGCTGCGATGCCCTCCGAGCGCGTGTCCCGCGCCCGGCGCCACGCAATCGCCACCAGCATGCACCAAGTCCCAAAGGCCCAGGCGGCCATGAAGTACACGGAGATGAACCACAGCGGCAACAGGCGAACGTTGTAGAGGCTGCCTTGCGGATCGAGTGCGGTGGCCAGCGCCGACACGATGCCGAGCACTGTGATGGTGATACCGAAACGACTCCGCGTGACGACCGCCGTGATGGCGCCGATTCCCGCCAGGACGAGCGCCCAGGCGTCGGCCTCGCGGAAGTACTGGGCCCAGCCCTCCACGTTCGTGTAGCCCATCGATGACGAGTAGGCGTGCTCCAGCCCGAAGGGCACCAGCCACCAGCCCGTGAGCAGCAGCCCGATCGCCCCGGTCGAGCCCGCCCACCACAACGTGCGGGTCCGCGGCACTGGTGCCGCGGTGGGGTCGCGGCGCCACACGTGCAGCGACGAGTCGGCGATCCCCCAGCGCGCCGGAAGGAGCTCGACGACGGTGAGGATGACCGCGCCCCCCAAGGCGTACATACCGGGGACGATGTGCGAGAGCACGCATCCGGCCAGAACGATGGCGGCCCAGCCGCGGTACCTGCCCTCCCTGACCGCACAGGCGAAGAGCCCGAGGAACAACACGGCCAACGACAGGCTGAAGGAAAAGGCGTACTCCCCGGCCAACGTGGAGAAGAGGTTCCCGCCGTAGATGGTGAAGGTGTAATCGAACAGGAAGGGCAGCGTGGCGGCGGCCAAAAGAGTTGGGAGGGGGGCACGGAGTCGGAAGAACCGGCCGCACGCCCAGGCGCAGATCGGCAGCAAGACCGAACCGAGGATCGTCCCCAGCTTGAACGCCACGCCGTAGGGGATGATCCAACCGCCGATGGCGATGAAGAGGTCGGGAATCGTGAAGTAGAAGGTGTAGAGAGGGAAGCCGTCGTACCAGCCCGGATCCCAGCCCGTGAGGTGCCCGTGGCTGACCAGGCTCTCGAGGAACTTGGGCATCGCGATGTGCGCACCCGTGTCGCCCCCGGTGGTCGTCGTGTTCGTGAGCAGCAGGCTGGGGTGCAGCTGCGACAGCGTCACCACGATGACGGTGGCGATCGTGATGACCGTGATCGCTCCCGGCACCCACCACCAGGTGCCCCGGGACGACGTCTCGGCCTCCGGCGCAATCGGGCGGATTTCGGGAGGAGCCGGCTCGGTCACGGCCTCGGGCACGACCACTTCAGGCACGTGCAACCATGAGCGAGCCAGCGCGGTTCGAGGAGCCTCTCGAACCGCGGTCGTTCGGCCACATTTCGCCCAGGCTACCGGCCCGATCTCCGTCGGAGGCCTCAGTCACCGACGACTCCAGGCCCTCAGCATGGGGAAAGGCAGTCCCGACCTGGGACGTGGACGGCACAGACCCGAGTCCCACAACGCAGCACACGGACCGCCCAACGCTCGGCCAGGGGACGGGAAGTCGGGGTGCAGCAGGCCGGAAACCGATCAACTCCGGACGCGGGTCGAGCTCGGGTCGTAGAGCG
This sequence comes from uncultured Acidimicrobiaceae bacterium, assembly GCA_963741995.1. Classification (GTDB taxonomy): domain Bacteria; phylum Actinomycetota; class Acidimicrobiia; order Acidimicrobiales; family RAAP-2; genus Bog-473. Next base: position 214,439 of record CAVUKI010000006.1, on the reverse strand, counting down.
CTCCGATCCTCACGTCGATCGGTGTGACCTCGTCGCCCACGGTGGCCTCCCAGGTTCCCGTCGCCAGGTCATCGGCGCGGACAGGACCACGGTCTGGGCGCCAGACGTAGGCGAGCCCGACCGCCGCTCCGCACGTCGCCGACCACGCCGCCGAGCTCACCTGGCCGGCCGGCGCTCCGTCGTGCAGGACGAGCTCGCCGCCCCAGAGCATGGCTTCTGGGTCGCGGACCCCGAAGGAGACCAGGCGCCGACGGGGTCCGGCCGCAATGGCCGACTCGAGGGCCCGTCGGCCCACGAAGTCGATCGGTGTTGCCAGCTTGCAGGTGAAGCGCAGGCCCGCTTCCAGGGGGGTGGAGTCCGGAGTGAGGTCGGAGCCGAAGGCCCGGTACCCCTTGTCGAGGCGGAGACTGTTGATCGCGTAGTACCCCGCGTCGACGAGACCGAGGTCGGACCCGGCCCCGACCAGGTCCTCGTAGACGCCGACTGCGAACTCGGCCGGGACATAGAGCTCCCAGCCCAATTCGCCGACGTAGGTGATGCGGGTGGCCCGCACCGTGGCGTAGCCGAGCGCGATCTCCCGGCTCGTCGAGAACGGGAACGCCCCGTCGGACAAGTCAGCCGAGCCCAGGCGGCCCAGGAGCTCACGCGACGCAGGGCCCATCACGCCGAGGACGGCGTAGGCCGAGGAGACGTCGACCACCGAGACGTGCTCGCCGGCGCGGAGGTGTCGCTCGATCCAGACCGTGTCGCGCACCGGCGACGCCGCGCTGGTCACGAGGAGGTACCGGTCCAGGGCCAGCCGCGTCACGGTGACGTCGGCCTCGTAGCCGGCGCGCTCGTTGAGCATTCCCGTGTACACGGCCCGGCCCGGCTCGACCGCCACGTCGGCCGTGCACAGGCGCTGGAGCACCGTTTCGGCGTCCCGGCCGACCACGAGGAGCTTGCCGAAGGACGTCTCGTCGAAGACTGCCACGCGCTCCCGGGTGGCTGTTTGCTCCGCGACCGACCAGGCCAGCCAGTCGGGCCGACCCCAGGTGTAGTCGAGCTCGGCTGGCCGTCCGATCGGGGCAAAGACGTTCGGCCGTTCCCACCCCATTTTCGAACCGAAGACCGCCCCCTTGCCGGCGAGCAGGTGATGGAGCGGCGACCGGCGGAAGGGACGGGCCGTCGCCAGCTCCCGGTTGGGCCAGGGCACCGCGTAGTGCAGGCCGAGGACCTCCCCCACCCGGTCCCGCAGCCACCGATTGTTGGCGTTGAACGGAGCGAAGCGCCGAATGTCGACGGCCACCAGGTCGCTCGTCGGCTCGCCCTCGACGATCCACTCCGCCAGCGCCCGTCCGGCGCCGCCGCCCGACGCGATGCCGACCGAGTTGAATCCGGCCCCGACGAAGAAGCCTGGCAGTCCAGGCGCCTCGCCCAGGATGAACTGATTGTCGGGCGTGAAACTCTCCGGGCCGTTGTACAGCTTCTTGAGCCCCGTGTGCTGCAGGGCGGGAATCCGGTGGACGGCTGACTCCATCAGCACACTGAAGTGATCCCAATCCTCCTCGAGGAGCTGGAACTCGAACGGGTAGGGCAACGCATCGGGTGCGACCCAGGGTTTTGCCTTCGGCTCGAAGCCACCCACGACGAGACCGCCGACCTCCTCTTTCACGTAGGTATACCCGTCGGGGTCACGCAGGATGGGGAGGTTCGGGTGGACATGCTCGACGGCCTCAGTCACGACGTAGAAGTGCTCCGCCGAATGGAGCGGCACGTCGACGCCGCACAGGAGGCCGACCGCCTTCGCCCACTGGCCCGCGCAGTTCACGACGACTTCGGCCTCAATGGCTCCGCGGTCCGTGACCACGCCCGTCACCCGGCCCTCGCTGGTGACGATGTCGGTGACCCTGGTGTGCTCCGCGATGCGCACGCCCCGCAGCCGCGCCCCGCGGGCAAGGGACGCCGTCACATCGACCGGGTTGACGGTGGCGTCGCCGGGGAGCCACAGGGCACCGAGGAGGTCGCCGACCTCAAGGATGGGATACCGCTCCAAGGCCTGGGCGGGTGTGAGCAGCTCGCACTCGAGCTCGTACGCCTCGGCCGTGGCCGCGGTGCGGCCCAGCTGTACGAGACGCTCCGGTGTCCGGGCCACGGTCACACCACCGCATCGCTTGAGGCCGGTGGCCAGACCCGTCTCGGCCTCGAGCTCGCCATAGAGCCGAGCGGAGTACTGCACGAGGCGCGTCCCCGACTCGGTCGCCCGGAGCTGGCCGAGGAGGCCCGCCGCATGCCAGGTGGTGCCGCACGAGAGCTGCCCCTGCTCCAGGAGGACGACGTCGGTCCACCCCAGGCGGGCCAGGTGGTAGGCGGTCGAGGTCCCGATGACGCCACCCCCAATGACCACGACGCGGGCGCGGCCGGGCAGATCGCCCAGCGTCGGTGCACCTTCCACGGCCATCCCCTCCGTTGCCTGGTCCGGCATCAGTCTGCCCGGGTCACGTCAGTCAGGAGGCCGTCGAGGTCGGACCCTGCGAAAGTGGCCTCGGCGCGCTCGTACTTCTCCATGCCCCACGCCCAGAAGTCGAAATCAATCGAGCTGGTGCCTTGCTGGATGGACGCCCACAGCGTCCACCCGTACTGGGACATGAGACCCCACAAGCGGGACCGCGCCAGGTGGCTCCGGGAAAGTGTCCCGTCGTAGGCCTCGATCAACTCCTCGAGTTGCTCGAGCGTGAGATGGCACTCGCTCCAGATATTGCCGAGCTCGAAGTAGGGGTCGTTATTGCCCGAGTACTCGTAGTCGATGATCGACACCGTTGTGCCGTCGTCGATGAAGTTGGCCGCCAGCAAGTCGTTGTTGCACGGCCGGAGGAGCACGGGCCGGGTCGCCAGGGCGTCGCGGATCCGCCGCACCGCGCCGTCGTGCTCGAGGTAGCCGCCCGGAAGGCGAAACCCACGACGCTGGACACGCCCGAGGTATTTCGCTTGCACCTCGAACATGTCGAAGCGGTTCACGAACGCTTCGCCGGCGTGGAGCCGTCGGCAGGCCTCGGCCACCCGCGGCAGGATGCCGGGCGCCTGGAGGTGCTCGTCGCTCAGCGTCTCCCCCTCGAGGTACCCGAGCACGAGAACTCCGTCGTCGGGAAGGAACTCAACGACGGGCGCGCCCACACCGGCCGCCGCGGCACGGACGCTGTTCTCGTACTCGGCGCGACGGTCGACGGCCAGCTCGTCGGCGGACGATGGCGCCGAATGGCGCAGCACGTACGTCCCGTCAGGAGTCGAGATCTTGTAGTTCTTGTTGGTCAGGCCGCCCGGCAGGTGCTCGACTACGCACGATCGACCGCGCAGCACCTCTATCCGCTCGAGCAGAGCGACATCGAGCCCTGCGCCGTCGCCGGCGCTCACCACCGCGGCGACGGCGCGCCGCTCAGGGCAGCGACGATGCGGGAGTCTCGGGGAGGACGTCGATGGTGTGCTTCGGTCCGGTGAACCAGTTCTTGACCGACGCGTGCCAGTAGATCCACAAGAAGATCAGGAAGGCGGGGAAGACCAGGATCGTGTAGTTCACATACTTCCAGGCGAAGCCGGTCACCCACGGCACTCCGAGATTGGAGGTCGGCATGAACGCCATGAAGCTCACGAGCACAATGTCGAACAGCGCGATCACGGCGATCCACTTGTACTTCGCCCCGAGGTTCCACTGGCCCGTCTCGAAGCTGTCGCCCTTGCGCCAGCGGTGCCAGATCGGGATGGCAAAGCACCAGTAGAGACCGATCACGCCAATGGAGACCACCGCGAAGAAGGCCACCGGGACCGGTGCTCCGCCGACGTCGACCTTGATGAGAGCGGGCAGGGTGAGAATGACGGAGACCGCCGCCACGAGGATCACCCCGGCGATGGGGACCCGCTTGGAGCTGAGCCGTGACCACATCCCGTGGCCGGGGACGGCGCCGTCGCGACTGAAGGCGAAGAGCATCCGCGTGCAGCTCGTCATGCAGGCCATGGTGCAGAAGAACTGGCCGACGGTGGCAATCAGCAGGACGGTGCCGCCCCACTTCGAGGTGAGGGCCTGGGAGAAGATCAGCGCCACCCCGCCACCCCCCTTGGTCACGGCACCCTCGTTCTGGACGGCGAAGAGAAATGCCAGCAGGAGGAGCCAGCCGCCGATGGCCGAGTAGAAGATCGATCGCCAGATGCCCTTGGCCGCCGAGTCGGCGGCCGAGTGCGTCTCCTCGGACAGGTGGGCCGAGGCGTCGTACCCGGTGATCGTGTACTGGGTCAGCAGGGCGCCGATGGGGAGGACGACGAAGAGGAAGCCGACCCCACTGGTCTTGCCGTTGAAGAAGCCGGTGTTGTTCACCGTGGAGGTGAAGACCTGGCTGGCACTGGCATGGTGATCGGGGAGGATGATCAGGATCAGCACGATCGCCGCCGCGCCGAGCACGTGCCAGTACACCGAGATGTTGTTGAAGATGGCCAGGAGATGGCTCGAGAAGATGTTGGCCAGGGCGGCGATGATCAGGATGCCCATGAAGTACAGGAAGATCGTGTCGAGGTTGCCCGAGGTGTAGTGGCCGGGAAAGAGGAAGCCGAGCGTGAGGTCGAGGAACGTGGCGCACCCGTAGGCCACCGACGCCACAATGGCGAGAAGCCCGATGAGGTTCAGCCACCCGGTGTAGTAACCGGCCTTGGCGCCGCCCAGCTTCGACGCCCACCAGTAGATGCCGCCGGAGGTCGGGAAGGCCGAGACCAGCTCGGACAGGCAGAGGCCGATGCACAGGACCAGCGCCGCCAGAATGGGCCAGCCCCAGGCGATGGCGGCTGGGCCGCCGCCGTTCCAACCACTCGAGAAGGTGGTGAAACACCCGGCGAGGATGGAGATGATGGAGAAGCTGATCGCGAAGTTGGAGAAGCTGGACCAGGAGCGGTTCAGCTCCTGCTTGTACCCCATGGAGGCGAGCTGCTGCTCGTCCGCAGTCAGCGTCGAGAGGTCGACGGTTTCCTCCGGTGTGGCTTCCTCTATGACACCTTCAGGCACGTCCATCCCCCTTCGTCGAGCGCCACTGCGGCCGAGACGGCAGCGGGCATTGCGGGCACGATAGCAAGCCTCTTCGCTCCGTGACGGGAGGGAATGTTCTGTGACGGGCACGTGAAGGATCCTGCGACCACGCCATGCGTGCTTCCCGTCTCTTCGGTGGCCTCCGGCCATGCGTGCGGGCGGCAGAAGTGGACGCAGGCGGACGGTCACCACCTGGCAGGATGATCTCGCGAGTGGTGGTCAGCGCCGTCGGCGTGCGAAGGGGGAGTCACGCGATGCCGGAGAACAGGCCCCGAAGATGAGAGTCCTCGCCATCGACCAGGGAACGTCGGCCACGAAGGCGGTCGTGTTCGGCCATGACGGCGAGATCCTGACCTCCGTCGAGGCCGCCGTGACGCCGCGGGCGGTTTCGGGCGGCGGCGTCGAACAGGATCCCGAGCAGCTCTGGGATTCGGTGCGCGAGGCCGGCCGTGAAGCCATGGCCCGAGCGGGCGCGGGCGTGACGGCCGTCGGCTTTGCCAATCAAGGTGAGACCGTGCTGGCGTGGGATCGCCGCACGGGCCGCCCCCTGAGCACGGCCGTCTCCTGGCAGGATCGCCGTGCCGCGGCCATCTGTGCCGATATGGCGCAGGAAGCCGAGTACCTGACCCGCACGACCGGGCTTCCGCTCGATCCGTACTTCGCGGCGCCGAAGATGTCCTGGCTGCGACGCAACGTCACCGGCGAAGGAGTGGTGACCACCAGCGACGCCTGGCTCCTGCATCGCCTGACCGGCGCCTTCGTCACCGACGTCACCACTGCCTCCCGGACGCTGCTGCTCGACCTGGCGACGCGCCGATGGTCAGAGGAGGCCTGCGCGGCATTCGGACTGGACGCCAGGGACCTCCCGGACGTCGTCGGCAGCGCACAGGACATCGGTCGCACCGATGCCTTCGGCCCGGCCCTCCGGCTCTGCGGACTCAGCGTTGATCAGCAAGCGGCGCTCGTCGGGGAGCACTGCCTCGAGCCGGGGGAATCGAAGTGCACCTACGGCACCGGCGCCTTCCTCCTGGCCAACGCCGGCCCGCGGCCTTTCGCGTCCCCTAGCGGCTTGGCCGTCTCGGTCGCCTGGCACCTGGGCGAGGACGCCGCCTACTGCATGGACGGCCAGGTCTATGCCGCCGGCGCGGCTGTCGCCTGGTTGCAGCGCTGGGGGTTCCTGCGCCGGGCGGAAGACCTCGACGCCGTCGCCAGCTCGGTGGCCGACAGCGGGGGCGTCACCGTGGTGCCTGCCCTCAGCGGCCTGGCCGCCCCGTGGTGGCGACCCGACGCCCTCGCCAGCATTGAGGGGATCGGCCCGGCCACCGAGCCCGCCCACGTGGTGCGGGCCACCATCGAGGGCTTGGCCGCACAGGTCACGCTCTTGGCCCGCGCCGCCGCAGTCGATCTCCATCGTCCGCTCGCGTCACTGCGGGTCGACGGCGGGCTGACGCGCGCACGAGTGCTCATGCAGTTGCAGGCGGACCTGCTCCAGATTCCGGTCGAGGTCGCCTCGTCGCCCCATGCCACCGCGGCCGGCGTGGGCGCACTGGCCCGGCTCGGTGCCGGAGAGGGACGGACGCTCGACGACGTCATCCGGCGGGACGACTCCCGCCTTCGTTACGAGCCGACCATCGGCGCCGCCGAGGCGGACGAGCGCCTGGCGCGCTTCGAGCATGCCGTGGCGCGCCTCGACGGCACGCCCCGCGTGCTGTCGCCGTGACCGACGATCGGAGATACGACGTCGCCATCATCGGGGCGGGGGTGGTCGGTACCGCCATCGCCCGCCAGCTGGCCCGCTATCGGCTCGGCACCGTGCTGCTCGAGCGCTCTAACGATGTCGGCACCGGCACCTCGAAGGCGAACACCGCCATTGTGCACACCGGCTTCGACACCCAGCCGGGAAGCCTCGAGTCCTCCCTGGTCCGCCGCGGTCACGACCTGCTCAGCTCCTACGCCGCGCACGGCGGGCATCGCGCTGGAGGAGACAGGGGCCGTTCTCGTGGCCTGGGATGCGGAGCAGGCGGCCCGGCTCGACGGCGTGCTCGCCAAGGCCGTGGGCAACGGGTACGACCGTGCCAGCCGGATGGAGCTCGAAGACCTCTACCGGCGCGAACCGCATCTCCGGCAAGGGGCGACCGGAGCCGTCGCCATCCCCGACGAGTCGATCATCTGCCCGTGGAGCACGAGCGTGGCCTTCGCCACCGAAGCGGTCGGCGCGGGCGTCGAGCTCCGGCTCGGCGTGGACGTCACCGACGTGGCGCGCGCTGGTGGCGACTGGCTCTTGCACACCACCACGGGACGGGTCCGAGCTGCGTGGGTGATCAACGCGGCCGGCCTCGGCTCGGACCTCGTGAACCGGCGCTTCGGCCATCATGAGTTCTCGATCGCGCCTCGGCGGGGCCAACTCATCGTCTTCGACAAACTGGCGCGGGCGCTGGTGTCTTCCATTGTGATGCCGGTGCCCACCGAGCGGACGAAGGGTGTCCTGGTGGCGCCCACGGTGTACGGCAATGTGCTGTTGGGCCCCACGGCCGAGGACATCGACGACCGCAACGACACCGCGACCACGGCGGCGGGCCTGAGCGGATTGCTCGACGCGGGTCGCCGCATAGTGCCTGCGCTCGTCCTCGAGGAGGTCACGGCGACGTATGCCGGTATCCGCGCCGCCACCGAACACCGGGACTACCAGATCACCATCCACGGGGACGAGCACTACGCCTGCGTCGGGGGCATCCGGTCCACGGGCCTGACCTCGTCGCTGGCCATTGCCGAGCACGTTGTCGGGCATATGGGGGCTGCCGGGCTCCCGCTGGTCGAGGCGGACCACGAGCCGACGATTCCCGACATGCCCGAGCTCGCCGAACGCGCGCACGCGGGCCTTCGAGGACGCCCGGCGGGTGGAATCCGATCCGGCCTACGGCCACATTGTGTGCTTCTGCGAACGGGTCACCGAGGGCGAGGTGCGCGACGCCCTCCACGCGCCCGTCCCCGCCACGGACGTCGGAGGTCTTCGTCGTCGAACCCGGGCGACCAACGGGCGCTGTCAAGGCTTCTTCTGTGGCGCGGACATCGCGGCCCGCGTGGCGGCACGGTAAGGGAATGAGCCGGACCATCGTGCCAGTGGACGCGCTCGTCGTCGGCGCCGGCCCGGCCGGCCTGGCCGCGGCGAGCGCGTTGAGGGCGGGCGGCGCGGGGAATGTCGTGGTCGTGGACCGGGAGGACGAGGCGGGCGGGACTCCCCGCCTCTGCGAGCACACCGGTTTCGGCCTACGCGACCTGCGACGGGTCCTGAGCGGGCCGGCGTACGCCCGCCGGTGGGTGCAGCGGGCCGCCGCCAGTGGTGTGGACATCCGGACCCGCTCCATGGTGACCGGGTGGGCGGGCCCGGGCCGAGCCCAGGTCACGGGCCCGCACGGGCTGCTCGAAGTGGACGCACGCGTGGTCGTGCTCGCCACCGGCGCGCGGGAACGGCCGCGGGCGGCCCGCCTGATCCCGGGGACGCGGCCCTCGGGGATCTTCACGACGGGCCAGCTCCAGCAGTGGGTGCACCGCCAGCACCTGCCTCTGGGCGGGCGGGCCCTCATCGTCGGAGCCGAGCACGTCTCCTATTCCGCGGTGCTGACCCTGCGTGACGCGGACGTCCGGCCCGTGGCACTCCTCACCGAACTCCCGCACATGCAGACGTTTCGGCTCTTCGACCTCTTCACCCGCGTCGCCCTGCGGGTGCCCGTCTGGACCCGGACGTCGGTGACCGGTGTCAGTGGGCGCGAGAAGGTGGACGGGGTGCTCGTGCGCGGACCCGATGGCGCCGAGCGCGCCGTGGCCGTCGACGCCGTCGTGTTCACCGGGGACTTCATCCCGGACTACGAGCTGGCCCGCCTGGCCCATCTCTCGATCGATCCCGGCACCAGAGGTCCGGCATGCGAGGGCGACGGCCGGACAACCGCCCTTGGGATCTTCGCGACCGGCAACCTCGTGCACCCGGCCGAGACGGCGGACGTGGCCGCTCGGCGTGCCCTCACGGTCGGCCGCGCTGCTGCGACGTGGCTGCGCCGTGCTGACGACCGCACGTCGCCACGACCGACGGTCCGCCTGCGCGTCGCGGACCCCCTGCTCTGGGTCTTCCCGAACGTGGTCGAGCCGGGCCGGGACGGGACCGGGTCGCTGCTCTTGCGGACGCGGGACTTTCTCAGTCACCCTCGTGTCGACGTGCAGCAGGGTGGCCGGCCGCTGGGTTCCTACCGCCTCCGCCGCCTGATCCCGAACCGGTCGCATGCCGTGCCGTCCGAATTCCTGCGACAGGTGCGGCCCGGGGAGGACGTGCACCTTTCGGTGTCGTGACGCGCAGATCCACCGGCCGCCGCCGGTGAGCGATGCCCTCGGGTCAGGACATCTCCGCCAGGATCTTCGTCTTCTGCGCGTCGAACTCGGCCTGGGTCAGGATGCCCTGGTCCTTCAGGTTGGCCAGCTCCTTCAGCTTGCTGATGAGGTCGTCGGAGTCCGGCGCAGCAGCCTCCGGTGCGGGGGCAGGGGCGGCCTGCTGCGCGGCGGCATCCTGCTGGGCCGCCGCCTTCTGTTGCTGATGGCGGTTCACTCCGCCGGCCACCACGGTGGCCGTCCCGGCGATCACCGCCGTCCTTCCGACGGTGCGCAGCAACGGACGTCTCCTCATTGGCATGATCGTGCTCCTTCTTTCTTCGATCTCTTGGTCAGCTCTTCAGTGCCGCGGCCATGTCGTCGAACGCCGCTTCGATGAGGTCGACCGGAACCCGGGCGCTGTCGACGAGCACTCCGCCTGACCCGCGGATCGCCTCGACGAGCGGCACGGCCCAGAGGTCTTCCCACAGGATGACCAGGGCGGAGTTCCCTTCCGGGAGGTTGGCGGCCACGTGGTCGAGGTCCTCGGCGTTGACGAGGCCGCCGACCTCACCATCAATGTCGTTGAAGGCCGCCAACTCGTCCATCTGGTCGAATTCGATGCTGATGGTGTCGCCCTGCTCGTCCTTGGCCACGAAGACCAGGTCGAGAATCCGCACGGTGCCATTCGCCACCAGCTTTGCGACCTCCGGGGCGACGTTGCCGTTGAATCGATTGCCCGGGAAGGCGATCACCGTGTAGCTGACGGGTCCGACGGTCATTGCGTCTCCTCTTCTCGTTCTTGTCTGCAGATCTTCGATTTGCGTCCCGCGCTCAACTGGCCAGGATCTTGGCCTTCTCGGTCTCGAATTCGGCGTCGGTCAGGACGCCCTTCGCCTTGAGGTCGGCCAGCTTGTGGAGCTGGTCGGCTGAGGTCTCACCGGGCGTGCCGGCAGTTTGCTTGACGTATTGGTCGAAGGCCTTCTGCTGCAAGGCCGCCTGCTGCGCGGCACGCTCGTGCATCTTGCCGCCGCGGGCGATGAGGTACACCAAAACACCCAGGTACGGCATGATGATGATGAAGATCACCCACAGGCCCTTGGCCCAGCCGCCCATGTCGTGGCTGCGGAAGATGTCGATGAACACCATGAAGAGCAGCCAGATCCAGATGACGAAGAGGAAGAAGTAGAGCGTCGTCAGGAAGATGTCGAGGATGGGATAGCTCGAGGCAAGCATGGGGGCTCCTTACGTTCGGGTTCAGTTCTTCGATCTGATGATGCGGACGAGGGCCAGCCGTGTGGCGCAGCCACTCAGCATCGCACAATCTCGCAACGGGGTGACAGCCGAAAACGGCACGACGGCATCCTGCCACTGACGGGTCACGGCTCGCATCGCCAATCCCGCTACTTCCCTTCTTCGGCGTGGAGCCGGCCGCTCTTGCAGGCCGCCGCAAACGCTTCGTAGTCCCGCTCGTTCTGGTCGGCATAGGACTCGGCGAATTTGGCCAGCGCCTTCTCGAAAGTGTCGCTGTTCCCAAGGTACGCCGCAATGGCGAAGCGGTCGCCGGAACGGGCATGGGCCCGGGCCAACGTGAGGGCACACAGCTTCCCGTAGGCTTCCAGACCCTGCGGGACCATGGTCTCGGTGTCGATCGACCCCTTCCAGTCCTGCAGCTGGCGCACGTAGTAGTCGTGGCTGGCGCCGTCGAGCCCATCGGTCCGCTGCCAGCCGAGGAAGATGTCGCTGCTGGCCTGCATCAGGCGCTGACCCGCCACTACCCGGGCGCCGTGGTTGCCGTACTGGCTCTTCTTGGTGAAACGCTCCAGCACCGACGCCTCGGCCTCCTTGGCCTGCAGGAAGAGGACGTCCTCGGGGCCGGCGCCGTGCATGAGGATGACCCAGACCCGGGTGCCGACGCTGCCCACTCCGACCACCTTGCGCGCCATTTGGCTGAAGCGGTATTCCTCCAGCAGGTGCCGGCGGTCAGTCGACAGGGTGGCGCGGTACCGGCGCAGGAGTTCGCGGAACATGCCCAGGAACTGATCGGCCTCCACCTCGGGGAACACCTCGTCGACCGGGACCAGGAGAGGGGGATCGCTGATGATGCGCCGCTCGCCGTCGACGACATGGGTCAACTTGTCGAGCGCCTTCATGCTGTCCTTCGTCCGTGCCTTTTCCACAACCTTGGTGGCGGTCGCCGCCATGCGCGCCTGCACCTTCGAACCTGAGGCTGCCGCCTGGGACTGCAATGTCGTGATCAGCTCTGATGCGTCCACGTGGAAGTACCAGACTTCCAAGTTCGACATGGTGGCCATCTCACGCATCGACTCCCGGTACGCCTGACCCAACGCCACGATGGCCTCGGACCGCACCGACTTGGCGTGGCCCTTGTAGCGGCCGGCCACCACGACGCTGGCCGCCAGCCGCTTGACGTCCCACTCCCACGGCCCCGGGTTGGTCTCGTCGAAGTCGTTGCAATCGAAGACGAGCTGGCGCTCCGGCGACGCGAACACGCCGAAATTCGAGAGGTGCGCATCTCCGCAGATCTGGGCCGTGAGGCCCGAGTTCGGCCTGGCCGACAGGTCCGACGCCATGATGAGGGCGGCCCCGCGGAAGAAGGTGAAGGGGGACACCAGCATCCGGCCGTAGCGGATGGGCACCAGTTCCGGGACCCGGGTCGTCGCCTGGTCCTCCAACAACGTCACCGGGTCGGGTCGGTCCGGTGACGGTTCGAAGATGGCGTGACTGGCCCGGGGCACATCGGCTCGGGCCTCTTTGCCGATCGCCCGGCTCTCCGCCTCGCTCTGGTGCGGAACTATGGACACGGGCGGTTCGGCCAGTGCGACCCCGTTGTGCTCAGCCATGCTCGGCCACCTCCCCGACACGCCACCGCGTCATCGCTCCGGGATTGAGGCTACGACCATCTGCGCCCAGGCGCGCCACCGACCGTGCCAACCGCTGCGCCCAGAGGCCGCGCACCAGAGCCTCGGACTGGGCCGGATAGCCTTTGGCCCTTCCCGCGCCCACGACCCGGCGTCACAATGACGGAGTCGCAGTGCGGCGCCGGCGGCAGTGGCCGCGGGACGGCGACGACCGCGCGGTGGCCCGGAGGCGGGCCGAAACGAGGGACGACCAGTGCAGGTGGACCACGGGGATCGGAGCGCACCGGACGACTCCGGGTCCTCTGCATCTCCCGGCCCCACCCCCGGCCCCACCCCCAGCCGCCGGGCCCGCGTCGGGGCGCTCATCGGAAAGCTGATCGACGCCATCCGGCGAGGCGACGACAAGGCCGTGGAGCAGGCGGTGCTCCAGCTCAGCCAGCGGCGGCGCTGGCTCGCCCCGCTGGCCCTCATCGTGGGCGCCTTGGTCATGCTGTTCCAAGGTGTGAAGCTCCTCTACACCAACTGGCGCCTGGCCCTGGTGCAGATCGTGCCCGCCATGTGGATTTGGATCGCCATGTTGGACATCAAGCTCCATGTCCTGCACGGCAAGCAGTTCCACGTCATCCGCGGCCCGCTCCTGATCCCCTGCATCCTCGGCGTGACCGCGATCACCGCGGCCAGCTTCTACCTGAACGGCGTCTTCGCCTTCGCCATCTCGCTCCCCGGTCAGCCGAAGATCCGCCCCGCCTTCAGCCGGGCCAACGGCCACCTGCGCGTCGTCCTGGCCTGGGGGTGCACCATCGGTCTGGCGCTGTCCTTCTCCGCCCTGATCACCACCCGTTGGGGTCACTGGCCCTTCGTCATCAGCCAGAGCATCGTCGTCGGCATCATGATGCTCTGCTACATCGCCGTGCCGGCCCGTATCGTCGGCGTCGAGAAGAAGGCCCGGTCGCGCCGGGACACCCTGGCCGCATCGGCGGTCGGCGGGGCCGTCGGGGCCGTCGTCTGCTCCCCGCCCTACATGCTGGGCCGCGTCGGCATCTTGATGCTGGGCTGGCCCTACGTGTTCTGGCTCGGCGTCGTGCTGATCATCATCGGCGCCACGCTGCAAACGGGGGCCACCAGTGCCGTCAAGGCGGTCAAGTTCTCCGCCAAGCTCGTGGGCCATCCGTCCGAAGTCGCCGAGCCGGCGGCGGGCTGAGTCACCATGCCGCCGACGACGCTGGAATGGTTCGGGACCGCCACCTTCCGGGTGCGCCATGCCGGCCTGGACCTGTTCTTCGATGCCTACCTCGACCGCCTGCCCGGCCTCGAGCCCGTCGGACTCACCACCGCCGAGGTGACGGAGGCCGACTTTGTCTTCGTGAGCCACGCCCACTTCGACCATCTCTACGGCGCCGATGCCATCGCGCTGCGCTCCGGGGCCACGGTGGTGGCCTCGCCCGAGTCGGCCCGCTGCCTGCGCGCCTGCGGCGTGCCCGACGAGCAGCTGCTGGTCGTGACCGGGGGCGAGACGGTGCAGTGCGGGCCGACCACGAAGGTGCGTGTGCTGCCCGCCCTCCATTCCTGTTTGTTCGCCCACAGCGACGGCGACACCTCCGTCGCCTGTCTGGGCGACCTCGATGTGAGCGCCCAGGAGCGCGCCGCCACCGTGCGCGCGCTCTTCAGCGCCATGAGTGCCGCCCCTGCGCCGGCCGGCCCGGCACTCCTCGCCATGAACGAGGTCTGCTCTCGCCACGACGGAGGGCAGCTGGCCTACCTGCTCATGACAGCCGATGGCTCCGTGCTGGTCAGCGGGAGCGCGGGCTATTGGCGGGGCATCTTCGACGGCCTGCGACCCGACGTCGCCTTGCTGTCGCTGGGGGGCCGTCCCAACGTCGACGGCGAGCCCTTTCAAGGCTCCTCGGTCGAGTTCATGCTCGAGCAGGTGCAGCGCCTGGGCGCCGGGCGGGTCGCCTTCTGCCACCACGACCCGCTCTTCCCGGGGCTGCCGGGGGTCGACATCGGAGCGGCCGCGGCGGCCCTGCAGGTGCCTGGTGCGACCGAGCGGCTACTTCGAGCTGGAATACGCCACGCCCGTCACCATCCTGGGCTGAGCGCGGGCCATCACGCCGCCCCGAGAGGTGTGATGCTGTAGCCGGCCGCAGCCCAGCGCTGCGTGTGGAGGAGATGGTCGTCGAGCCAGTAAGCGTCGTCCTCGGTAACGACCAGGATCTCCTCGAACTTCACCCCCACCCCCTCCCGGGCGATGTGCGGCTCGACGGCCCACAACCCGGGAGCCGGGCGGTAGTCGGCCAACGCGCTGTCGTTCCACACGGGGTAGGCGGCCCCGTCTTCGAGCGCGGCGCGCCCGGCGGCGAGCAGGCCCTCGGCGGCGGCCGTGCCGAAGCCGGGGAGGGGTGAGGCGCCGGCCGGCTCAGGCCCCAGGGGGAAGATCTGGTGGCCGAGCGCTCTGTCGGGGTAGTGCGCGTGACAGCTCACCCAACCCCGTTGCGCCATCAGCGCGTCGAGCTCCCGGACCAGGTTGCGCATCGTCTCGCCGGACCGGACGCCCTCCACGAGGAAGGAGCGGATCCGGGCCAGGCCCGCATCGAGATAGTCGAACACGTCGTTCTGCCCGAGCACGCACGAGTAGCCCACATCCGCCGCGATGCCCTGCACCACCGGCGCCAGGTCGATGATCAGCGGGGCGCCGTCGGCCAGGGCCGCGCCGGTCGGGAGGAAGGAGCGATTGGGCAGCGCGCCGGAGGCCGCCAGTTCCAGCACGCCCACCGCCTCGGGCGCCCATCCCTCGCCGAGCACGGTCCTGCGACCGAACCAGGCGTAGGGCTGGTGGAAGACCTGGACCACATGATGCGCCGCCTGCGCCGCGACGACGAGCCGGCACACGTCGGTCTCGGTCAGCCCGGCTTCGAGCTGTTCCTCGACCGAGCGGGCGATGTCGTAGGCCAGGCGCTGCACCTGACGGAACTGGTCGAGCTCCGCGGCGGAGTACGGAAAGGTGCTGTGCACGTGGTGTTTTCCCCTGTCAGGCGTTCGAACCGATGGGGTCGCCCGCCCCATGGGTGCTGTGCCGTGCAGCGTGCCACAGTCCTCCGGGGCCCCTCCAACCCGGCGGCGGCACCAGGGGATTCAGCCCGCGACCAGCGCGTCGGTCAACCCGTTGACGACCTCCAGGACGGCCTCGGACTCGGGACTCAGCCCGTATCGGGTGGCCAGGGTGGCCGGAGCGGTGTAGCTCACGAAGGTGTCCTGGCCGGGCTCGGCCCAGACGAGCACCTTCAGCGGGAGATCGAGGGCGGCCAGGGGCGAAGCCTCCATGACGCCAGTGCCGGCGGCCGGGTTCCCGAAGAGCACCAGGGTCGTCTCCCGCAGTTCGAGCCCGACGGCGCTGGCCTCCGCCCGCTGGTCGAGCACGGCGAAGACCTTGATACCCTTCGACCCGAGCAGCTCCAGCAGCCGAGCGACCGTCTCGGCCACCGAGCGGGGGCTGGTCTTGGTCACCGCGCCGGCCCCGCCGGCCCCGGACATCGGCTTTACGAGGCGGCGGCCCGCACGGGCCTGGCCGTGTGGTTGTCCCGGATCCGCTCTGCCGTCTCCCGATCCCGTAACGGCATCCCGATGCCGATCGGGACGGTCGAGGCGAGGTCGTTACGGCACTGGGCGCACTCGACCACCCACGTCCTGTCAGGAAGTTGGGCGATCTTGGGATGGTGTTTTTGCATTGCCTGCTCCTGCACGTTCCCTGAAGGCCAGAACGATAGCGAGCGGCGGCTCGGAGCGAAACCCGTATTTTGGACCTGGCGGCGCCCGGCGATCAGCTGGCCAGCTGCGCGTCCGGAGGCCGGGCGATGATGTAAATCAGGGCGCCGAAGAACGGCACCAACAGGATGAGCAGCGTCCATCCGGCCTTCGCCATGCCGTGGTGATCACGACGGCGGAAGTTGTCGATGAAGCACCAGATGATGAAGAACAGCAACAGGAAGATCCCGGCGAACATCAGGAACGTCCAGAACAGGCTGAGTAGCGGCCACGTGTATGCGAGCATCGTGCGCACCTCCAGCTCCCGAAGCTAACGGCCGCCCGACGGCGCGCCGGTGGATGCCCGGCCCCGATCAGTCGTACTGCACGAGGCCGGAGATGCTCTTGGCCATGAGGTACAGCCCCAATCCCAGGGACAGGATCACGATGACCTGGTCGCGGTGCGTCGTGATCCATTCGAGGAGTGCGGCCAGCCTGGTCTTGACCTCGGCGGGACGCACTGCGGCGTAGGTCTCCATGACGAGATAGCTGGCCGAGCACAAGACACAGAAGGCGAATACGGCGAGGTACTCCGCCGGCGACGAGAGCTTCGCCGTGGTGATGTCGGCCACCCCGGCCGTCACGAGCACCCACGGCTGCAGCAGGAAGGCCAGGCCCGCCGCCGTCAACGGGTTGACGCGGTCGATGCCCCTCATCCACCGCGGCTGCCCCTTCGGCTCGGACGCCCCCCACTTGCCCCAGCGCCGATAGGCGATCCACACCAGCACCACGCCGATGGCGAGCTTCACCGCCAGAGCGGCGGTTGACGGGTTGCTGTTGGGGATGAGCGGCTTTCCGCCGGTGACGAGCACGGTCACGGCGACGATGGCCACCAGCGTGAGCATCCAGCCGAGCACATAACCCAGACCCTTCAACAGACCGCCCTCGGTCGCGAGCAGCAGGATCATCGCGGTGAGCGGGATGGGCTCGAGGGTGACCACGAGTCCGATCAGGAACAGGTCAAGCAGCACTGCGCACCCCCGGTCTGCCAGGCGCTGTCGAACCTACATGGCCCGAACCGTCGACACCGGGACCGTCCCGACACAACGGACGGTCAACGGACGGTCAACAGACGGTCAACAGACGGTCAACGGATGCACAACGGCCGCTCCACACACGCCCAACAGATGCACAACGGACGATCAACGTGTGGTGGCTCTCCCTCCGGACCACCACGCGTTGATGCCGTCTTGGATTGTGGCGGGGACGGTGTAGGACCACTAGAGCCATTGGTCACGTCGGGCCTATCCCGAACATCCGGGAGTTTCCGCCACCCCGGGATCTCGTGCCGCGTCGCCAGGCGACATCCAGAAAAAACTCTGAACGAGAGTGCGTACAGTTTTACAAAACCATCCGCCCCCGCCTCCTCCCCCGCTCCGCCCCGCCCCCGGTCGAAAAGCGCGACCACTGATCGGCCCCGACCCTGCAGACGAGCTACGTACGTCCGATCCGCGCCCGGACGTCGCTCCCGAGGTCGAGCACGGTCACGGGCGCCATGGGCATCCGCTCGGGCAGGTTCACCGACAGGTCACCGTTGCTCTCCGCCGACCACTCGAGCTGGACGTCGTCCCCGACAAGGCGCACCCGCCGCACCCGCGAGCCGTCGACCGCTCGCATGGTGATGCGCTGCAGCTCGGGCAGCCCCATCACGAGCACGTAGACGCCCTCGCCGCTCTTGGTGAAGCGCAGCGGAGTCCCGTCCGTCGTGACCGACTCGGTCACGACCCAGGGCCGACTGCCGTAGATCGCCTCGCCGTTGACGTCGAGCCAGGCCCCGAGCCCGCGCAACGGCGCCTGCTGCATTTCGGGAATGGTGCCGTCCGGCCGCGGCCCCACGCCGATCAGCAGGTTGCCGTTCTTCGCCACGACGTCGCAGAACATCTGAATGAGGTCCGTCTCGGAAATGATGTCCTCGGGCCGCTCGTGGCGGTTGGCGCCGAACGAGTGGCCGACGCCGCGGGCCAGCTCCCACTTGCGCGCCGAGGCCGTGCGCAGGATGTCGTACTCGGGCGTGCGGAAGTCGTAGTGCTTGGGGCTGGCGAAGGTGAGGTGCTTGCGACGCTCGGGGATGTACCGCCACAGCGCCTGCACCACGGCACCGGCGCCACGTACGACGGCGTCCGTCACCGCATTGCGGGACAGCCCGGGTTCCTTCCAGCGGTCGTTGATGACGCCTTCCTCCACGGCGTTGTAGTAGTCCGCGAAGAGCTGCGGCAGCTCGGGGTCCGTCGGCCACGAGATGTCGTTCCAGAGCACGGACGGCGCATAGCGCTCGATGAGCTCGCGCACATGCCCCGTCACGTAGTGCACGTAGCGGGGGCCCTGGGGGGCGGCCAGCACCGCATCGGCCGCCGTGGTCAGCACCGCATCGTTGTAGGGCCAGTCGTAGCCGCCGGAGTAGTAGAGCCCCATGCGCATCCGCCTCCGCCGCACCGCCGAAGTCAGGTCGCCCACCAAGTCGCGCCGGGCCCGGTACTCGCCCTTGACCGGGTGCGGGAGGGACGAGGGCCACAGGGCGAAGCCGTCGTGGTGCTTGGTGGTGAGCACGACATAGCGGGCGCCCGAGGCCTGGCACAGATCGGCCATGGCGTCGAGGTCGGCGCCGGCCGACGCGTCGTCGAAGGTGCGGACGAAGTTGTCGTAGGGGTAGTCGTTGCCGTACACACCGGCATGGTGCAGATGCGTGGGACTGCCCTTGATCTGCATGGAGTTGAGGTACCACTCGGCGTAGGGGTTCTCCCGCAGCATCCGCTTGGGCCCGTCCGCGATGAGCAGCTGCTGAATGTCGGGCACCCGCGGCGCCCAACCCGGGACCGAGTACAGGCCCCAGTGGATGAAGATCCCCAACTTGGCGTCGTCGTACCAGACCGGCACCCGATGGGTCCGCAGGGACTCCCATGTCCCCTCATACACGAGGGCCACCATTCCGCACGTGCTCCACAGCCAGCGCTACCGCTACCGCAACCTCTACCGCCACAGCCCAAGCCTCTCAGCCCGGGGCCAGCGCCGCTCCCCCGGCCCCGGCCGGCCCCGCCCCGCCCCCGGCCCCACTCGCACCACCGTCGCCGGCGGCCCCACCGTCCGCACCGGGTTTCCCGTAGCGCAGCCGGAAGGCGAAGTAGGCGAACGGCCCCACCAAGATAGGCAGCCAGTACGAAATGATCCGATACGCCAACGTGGCCACGACGGCGTCGACACCGGGCACCCCGGCCAGGATGAGCAGCGCGCTCAGCCCGGCTTCGACGATCCCGAGCCCGCCGGGCGTGATGGGGATCAGGGCCAGCAGCCCGGCCACGGCGTAGGCCAACAACACCAGGGACGGGTTGGGCTTGACCCCGGTGGCCCGGATGCACGCCAGCAGCGTCCCGAAGTCGAAGGCGAGCCGGCCGCTGCTGAGCAACAACGCCGCCCTCCAGCGCTTGCCCAGCACGGTGCGGATGCGGTTGCGCTCGAAGACGAGCCGCTCCGGCAGGCCCGTCATGGGCGCGGCCTTGCGCTTGACCCGGTTGCGTACCGCCTCGATGACTCCGCCGACCCATCGGAGCGGCCCGTCCAGGGTCAGGACCAGCGCGCCGAACCCGGCAAACAGCACGAAGGCCGCCAGGCCCAGCAGCGCCGCGTGCTCCAGGCCGTTGGCGATCGGCGTCCCCGCCAAAATGGCCGGCAGGACGAAGATGGGCAGGGCGAGCAACCCGGCAATCCCGAGCAATGAGAAGGCCGTCAACCCGGCCACGGCGGTGGCCGGGTCGTTCCCCGCCGCTGCGAGCATGCGGAACTGGGTGGCCGCCCCGAAGGCGGCACCCCCCGGCAAGATGAGGCTGATGGCGTTCCCCGACAGCTGCGATGTCGTGACCGAGAACCACGCCGTGGTGCGCAGCGCGATCCGCTGCAGCGCGATGGTGCACGTGAAGTGGGCCACCTGGAACGCCACGGCGAGGGTGAACCAGATGGGGTCGAGCGACGTCAGCTTGGGGAAGGAGTCGAAGACCGCGGCCAGGCTCGGGAAGACGAGGTAGATCGTGATGCCGGCCACCAGCACCAGCACGGACTTCTTGACGATCGACCGCCACGGCAGTGGAGCCGCGACGTCTTGTTCGAGACGCGTGGCGAACCGTTGCGACATGGCGTCGCTGCCGGCAGCGCCCACGCCCGGCGCGTCCGGACGGGGCTCCTCGGGTTCGTGATCTTGGGGCGTCCCCACCGGCGAATTGTTCTCGGTGACGACGCGGCCTCCCTAGCTGGTGGCCAGGATCTTGGACTTCTGGGCCTCGAACTCGGCGTCGGACAGCACGCCCTGCGACTTGAGGTCGGCCAGCTTGGACAACTGGTCGGCGGTGGTGGACCCGGGCGTCCCGGCGGCCTGCTTGACGTACTGGTCGAAGGCTTGCTGCTGCTGCGCGGCCTCGTGGGCGGCCCGCTCGTGCATCTTGCCGCCCCGGGCGATGAGGTACACGAAGACGCCGAGGAAGGGCAGGATGATGATGAAGATCGCCCACAGGGCCTTGGCCCAGCCCCCCATGTCGTGGCTGCGGAAGATGTCCATGAACACCATGATCAGCAGCCAGATCCAGATGACGAAGAGGAAGAAGTACAGCATCGTCAGGAAGAAATCGAGGATCGGATATTGGTAGGTGGCAGCAAGCATGGAAATCTCCTTGTTGTCCGTGGTCGGCGAGAACCCGACCTGCAATGTTTAGCAACTGCAGCTGGAGGAGTGCTGGGATATCCCCAGGCCCGACCGCCGTTGTTGGGCCTCCATTGTGGGCCGCTCGCCTCGCCGTTCCGCCGGGCCGCTCCCGGAGGGCATCACCGGCCCGGCCGATCCGGCCGCCCACAATGGCATCCGGCCCATGAACCACGAGCTCAACATCGAGGCGCTTGCCATCGTCTCCGCCTGCGTCCTCCTCTGGGGTCTCGTCTCGTCCCGCCTGGAGCGCTGGGACGTCTCCGCCCCGATCGCCTTCGTCCTCCTCGGCCTGGCCGTCACCCACGGGCCGACGACCCTGGTCCATGTCAACCTGCATTCCTCCACGATCCGCTCGCTGGCGGAAGTCACCCTGGCGCTGGTGCTCTTCTCCGATGCCTCCCGGGTCAACGTCCGGGCCCTGCGGGCCGATGTGGCACTGCCGGCGCGCCTGCTCGGCATCGGCCTGCCCCTCACCATCGGCGCCGGGGCCGGGGTTGCCGCGCTCCTCTTCGGCGCGAGCGGCCTCTGGCTCGCGGCGGCGATCGGTGCCATCGTCGCCCCGACCGACGCCGCCCTTGGCGCCACCATCATGGGCGACGAGCGCGTGCCCACGGGAGTGCGCCGTCTCCTCAATGTGGAGAGCGGCCTCAATGACGGCATCGCGACCCCCTTCGTCAATCTCTTCATCGCGGGCGCGGTGAGCGCGGAAGCGGTGGCCGGCGTCCGCCCGGCCGCCGCCGCCGTCGAGCTGCTCGGGGGAGCGGGCATCGGTATCGGCATGGGACTCGTCGGTGCCGCCCTCTTGACCCTGGCCCGCCGGCACGGCTGGAGCGCCGCCGGCTTTCGGCCCATCACCGTCCTGGCCCTGGCGCTCTTCGCCTACTCCGCCTCCGTGCCCGCCGGGACCAACGGCTTCATCGCCGCCTTCGTCGCCGGCATGGCGTTCGGCACCCTCGATCGCGCCGACGACCACGCCGACCTCCGCTTCACCGAGGAAACCGGCTCGCTCCTCTCCCTTCTTGTCTGGTTCATGTTCGGTGCCGCCATGCTCGCCCCGGGACTGGCCGACGTGGGCTGGCGCGATGTCGTGTTTGCGCCTCTCGCCCTCACCCTCGTGCGGATGGTCCCAGTTGCCATCGCGCTCGCCGGCAGCGGGCTCGACCGGGCCACGGTGGCCTTCGTCGGCTGGTTCGGGCCACGCGGGCTGGCGTCGGTCGTCTTCGGTCTCCTGGCCGTCGACGCCCTGGCCCCGGAACAATCCAAGGTCGTGCTGGGCGCCGTCACCCTGACCGTCACGCTCAGCGTCCTGTTGCACGGGATCAGCGCGTCACCCTTGGCGAGCCGCTACGGCGCGGTGGCCGGACGGCTCCACCCGGAACGCCCCGAGCACACGGGGGCGGCGCCCATCAGATCCCGCAGTCTCGGGGGGCTCCCCCTGTCGTCCCACCGGAGCACCACGGAATAACCGCCGGAGCGGCCAGGCGGCATCGCCCCGCTTGAGAGCCCCGGGTTGCGGGAGGTCGGCGGCGTCGCCCCACTCGGGGAACCGGCGTGGACTGACGCGCCCCGCGACGGCTTTAGTGTGGGCATCGGTCCGGGCCGACGGCCCGGGGCTCCGGAACGAGACCACGAGGAGAGGACCTTGGCCAGCGAGGGATTCCATGAGCCGCTCGACCTGCTCGACGAAGCCGCACTCGACTACCACCGCGCCATGTCGTCGTTGTGCGAGGAGCTCGAGGCGATCGACTGGTACCACCAGCGGGTCGTGGCCACCTCGGACGACAGCCTGGCGGCCGTCCTGGCCTACAACCGGGACGACGAGAAGGAGCACGCCGCCATGGCTCTCGAGTGGCTGCGCCGCCGCGACGTGGCCCTCGACGCCCAGCTCCGTAAGTACCTGTTCTCGTCCGACCCCATCACCGAGGTCGGCTCGGAAGCCGCCGACGACACATCCGCATCCACCACATCGGGCTCGCTCGGTATCGGCAGTCTCAAGGGAGCAGCGCAATGAACCATCTGCATCGTGAACTGGCCCCGATCTCTGACGCCGGTTGGGACGTCATTGACGACGAGGCGAAGTCACGCCTCCCGACCTACCTCGCCGCCCGCAAGCTGGTCGACTTCGAAGGGCCGCACGGGTGGACCCACTCGGCCACCAACCTGGGTCGGGTCTCGGAGATCGCCGGCCCGTCTGAAGGCGTCAGCGCCCTGCAGCGCAAGGTGCTCCCCCTGGTGGAGTTGCGGGCCGAGTTCAAGGTCTCGCGGGTCGAGCTCGAGGACGTCGACCGCGGCACCAGCAATCCGGACCTGGAGGAGCTCGATGAGGCCATACTCCAGATCGCGCTGGGCGAGAACGTGACCGTCTTCCACGGCCACGCCGCCGCCGGCTTCCGTGGCATCACCGAGAGCACCTCCCACGAGCCGATCGCCGTGGGGGACATCGCCAAGGCTCCCGACGCGGTGGCCCGCGGCGTCGACGCGCTGCGCCAGGCCGGTATCGACGGGCCCTACGCGCTGGCCATCTGCCCGGACATGTACACCACCATCGTCGAGAGCACGGAGTACGGCGGGGAACTGGTCCTCGACCACCTGCGCAAGATCCTCGGCGGGCCCCTGGTGTGGTCACCCGGCCTCGAGGGCGGCGTCGTGCTGAGCCTGCGGGGCGGCGACTTCAAGATCGAGAGCGGCCAGGACCTGTCCATCGGCTATCTCGACCACGATGCCGACGTCGTGCGCCTCTATCTCGAGGAGAGCTTCAACTTCCGGGTGCTCGAGCCCGACGCCGCTGTCGCGCTCAGTCTCGGGGACTGATCAGCTCGCCACGAAGACGCGTGGGCGGCGCGGACCACGAACTGGATTCCCGTCAGCGCTGGCTTCCGCTCGACCGGCTGCCTGACGGGGTGCGTCGCCGCGGCGGTCGGGTAGGCCGGACGCTCGCACCGCCGGAGGGAGCCGGGTCCACGGCGGTGACCGGCTTGCCCGCCTGCGCGATCTCCAGGAGGTCGGCCATCTCGACTGCGTTGACCGGTCCGGAGAAGAGGAACCCTTGGCCCTGGTTGCACCCCTCCCCGCGGAGCCCTTCGAGCTGCTCGTGTGTCTCGATCCCCTCGGCCAGGGTCACGAGCCCGAGGGTGTGACCGAGCTCAATCAGTGTGTGGATCAGCGCGGCGGCATCGGGTGATCGGCTCATGTCGGTCACGAAGGACCGGTCGATCTTCAAGACGTCCACCGGGAACTGCCGGAGATAGGCCAGCGACGAGTACCCGGTGCCGAAGTCGTCGATGGCCACCTTGACGCCCAACTCCTTGAGGTTGTTGAGCCGGGTCACGGTGGCGACCGAGTCCCGCATCAGGGTGGACTCGGTGACCTCCAGAATCAGCATGGCGGGATCGAGTCCGGTGGCGGTCAGCGCCTCACGGACGTCCGCGACGAGCTGGTCGGACTCGAGTTGGCGCATGGAGACGTTCACCGACATGCTGGCCCCGTGCCCGTGCCGGCACCAGGCCGCCGCCTCCCGGCAGGACTCGTTGAGCACCCATCGACCGACGTCGACGATGAGGCCTCTCTCCTCCAGGACAGGGATGAAGACGTCCGGCGGGATGTTGCCCCTGGTCGGGTGCTCCCACCGGAGGAGCGCTTCGACTCCTTGGATCTCAATGCCGTCCAGGTCGAAGATCGGGTGGTAGAGCAGGCTGAACTCGTTGTCCTCGAGCGCCGACTCCAGGTCTGACTTCAGGGTGAGTCGTTGCTTCGCGGCCGACTGCATGGAACGCTCGAAGAGAACCGACTGGTCGCGACCTGCTCCCTTGGCTCGATAGAGCGCGATGTCGGCGTCGCGTAAGAGGTCCTCGGCCGACGGGCGATCACCGACGGCGATCCCGATGCTGGCCGAGACGGTGATCGACATGCCGTCGATCCCTGGCAGATGGAACGCGGGCTTGAGCACCTCGTGGACCCGCTCGGCGATCATCTCCGGCCCCCGGGCGAACGAGACACCCTCGGCCAGGATGACGAACTCGTCTCCCCCGAGACGGCCGACCGTGTCGCCCGAGCGCAGAATGCCGAGCAGCCGGCCAGCGACCATCTGCAGCAACTTGTCGCCAGCACCGTGTCCGAGTGAGTCGTTGGAGTCCTTGAAGTTGTCCAGGTCGATGAACAGCGCCGCCACCGGGACACCCGACCGCCGGGCCCGCACCAGCATCTGCTGGGCCCGGTCGAGGATGAGCTGACGGTTGGCCAGTCCCGTCAACGGGTCGTGCAGGGCGCGGAAGGCCAGGAGGGCCTCGAACTTCTTGCGCTCGGTGATGTCACGGATGTTGGCGACATAGCCGGCCACGGAGGGACGCGCCGTCTGGTTCGAGATCACGGCCTCGACATCGCGGGTGGTTCCGTCCCGGCGCAGCATGCGGAATTCCAGGGCCGCCGTGCCGGGGCCCGCTTGGAATTCGTCCCCGAGCATCCTGCGCACGGAATCGAGATCCTCGGGATGGACGAAGTCGGTCGAGAGCTTCCCGACGAGCTCGCTCGGCTCGTACTGCAGGAGGTCCTTGATCGCCGGGGACAGGTAGCGGAATTCGCTCCCCTCCCCGAGGATCATCGTGACGTCGGATGAGTTCTGAATGAGCGAGCGAAAGTGATCCTCGCTCAACCGGAGATGGAACTCGGCCTCTTCCTTCTGCTCCATCGCGGTCTCGTTCTGCTCCATGATGGCGCCGGCCATCCGGATGACGAAGAAGAGGACGAAGGCGCCCATCACGGTCAGCGAGGCGGCCTCCGACTTGCTCAGCTCGGACGGCAGCCAGCCCCGGGTGAGCGAGAACTGGCCGACGGCCATGCCGATGAGACTCCAGAGGACGGCCACCTTCCAGACGCGGGATCCCACCCGCGCCAGGTTCTCCAGGGCGATGAAGACGTAGGCGGCCCACAGGACCGGGCCCCATCCGGTCAGGTAGATGGCGACCGTCACCGCCACCACCTGGCTGACGACGCGCAGGTTGAGGGACAGCCGGCTCGGACGGACCATGTAGAAGCGATCCGCCGCCGCGTTGACGACGGCAATGGCGGCGAACAGGCTGAGCCAGACCCACCAGTGCACCCGGGCGACATAGCCGAAGCGCATGAGGAGGACGATCACGGCGAACGCCACCGGCCCGATCAGATAGGCCAGCTTGGTCGGATTCAGCCTCCGTCGCGCGGTCGACGAAGTTCGAACCGGAGGTTCGGGCCCGTCGGCTCCGGCGGACGCACCCGCGGCATCCTGAGAAGCCAGCGCCATGTCCCCCACTTTGTTTGATGAGCTCAACCCCCTTGTATCGTCAGCTCGACCCCCCGACTTGATCACCGCGAGGCCCTCACGAAACCCTCCGGCAACACGCAAGCAACCCGTCCTATGTGGGCAAAACCGCGCCAACCCGCACCTCGCCACGCCGTCGCTCCCGGTGGACTCGGCCTCCCACGTGTGAGGCACGGTTGCCCGCCCGACCCACCGCCTCACGTCCCGGCGGACCCGGCAAAGAGACGGGCGTCAGGTACCGGGCAACGGCCGGCCGAAGACGGACTCGAGCCACGCCGTCAGCGCCCGTAGGGGGGCCCCCTCCCGCTGATCATCTCCATGTGCCCGACACCGGGGAATGGCACGTAGATCGCGTGGTCTCCCCGCGCCGTCGCTGTCGCCCCGTAGCGCTCGCTGAGCGACGGAGGTACCGAGCCGTCCGACATTCCGTGCAGGAGCAGTTGCGGCCTTCCGACGGGAAGGAGCGCTGACGGCGAGCCCAGCCGGTAGCGGTCCGGGACGGCATCGGGACCGCCGCCCATGAGCGCCTGCACCGCCCCGCGCCCGACGAATTGCCGCGCCGCGGCCTCGAGATCCACGACGCCGGCCAACGACGCGGCCGCTGCCACCTCGACCTTCGGGGCCGGTCGCCCGTGGTCCCCGGTCGAACGTGAGGACGCCGCCCACAACGCCAGCTGTCCTCCTGCCGAATGGCCGCAGGTCGCCACCCGCTGCTGATCAACGCCGTCCACTCGTGTCAGCGCGTCAATGGCATCCGAGACATCTTCGAAGGTCTCGGGCCAGCCGCCGCGGCCGAAAGGCCCGACGCGCCGGTACTCGATGTTGTAGGCGATCCATCCCCGGTCGGTCACCGCCCGGGCCAGCGGGTGCATCAGCCGCTTCGTGTACTGCTGGCGCCAGAACCCACCGTGGATGAGCACGACAACGGGCAACACCTCGCCCGCGCCGTCGGGACGCCACACCTCCGCCACCTGGCCGCGCCGGGCGCCGTAGCTGATCGTCTCCCTCCTCACCGCTGCGCCAGGATCGTGTGCACGTCCTGCACGACCGCGGCGCGGTGCGTCAACGCCGCCGCCAGGACGTCGCGGCGACCCTTGAGCGCCCGATACCCCTCGACCACACCGCCGATCCGTTTCACCCGCTCCAGCAGCCGCACCGTGACATAGCCGCACACCGGCGCGGCCACTGCCGCGGCGAGACCGGCCCACGGGCCAAAGGCGCGACCCACGAAGACCCCGACCACGGCATACGTGAGCGCGAACAAGACGAAGGAACCGAGGAGCTTCACGGTGGCCTTGATCCCTTCATTGACCGGCCGCTTCGCCACCTGCTTGATGATCTGAAACGGGACGAGGTGGACCAACGTCCCGAGGGCAGCGAACGGCAGGGCGAAAAGGACTTTGAGCGCAGACCACAGGACCGAGAGGCGAAGGAGGCGGTGGTATCCCGCCGCCAGCTGGGCGTCGTTCACACCGAGCAGGTTGAGGTCCCGTTCGTAGGTCGCAACGTCGAGGAACAGTTGCCGTAGTGCGCGCGGGCACACCGTCTGTCTGTCCTCCAGACGCGTCTGCGACATTGACCTTGTCGGCCAGCCCGACCTCCGCCGACGCGTTCCCACCAGGAGCACGGACGACCACCTCGGCTATCCAGGAAAGTTGTTTGGCTTGCGTCCACGAGGAGAAGGAGGGACTGACGACGGCGATCTGCGCGGCCAGCTCCTCGGTGACGGCGCGCACGGTCGCCCGCTCGTCCCGCCGGTAGTCCTCTGCCCAGTGTGCCACTCCCACGGGCTCGCCGACCCGGACGAGCGCCCGCGAGCGAAACCGTGCCTTGGCGTCGTAGACCAGTCCGACGGCAACGGTCGCGAGTTCTTCCGCCCCTTCGCCGCTGACGGCCTCGAGGGCGATCCGGGCGGCTCCTGTCTTGAGAGGCTGCAGTGCCAGCTCGTCGTGGCTGATCCCCTCGGGGAATACGGCGACCATTCCACCGTCCCGCAACAGCGTATGGCTGGTGGCGAACGCCGACACGTTGTGGTCCCCCGCATCGAGGTCGATCGCCCGGTACACCGGGATCACGCCGGCCAGCTTCAGGAACGGCCACAGCGGCGGGATCTTGAAGAGCGTCGATTTGCCCAGGAAGCGCGGGTAGCGCCGGAGAGTCGCCATGAGAAGGAGACCGTCGACGAGCCCGTTGGCGTGATTGGCCACCAGGACGACCGGTCCCGAGTCGGGGAGGTGCTCGCCGTCCTCGATCTCGATGCTGCCGAAGAAGACCCGGATCAGAAGGCGCGCCAACGTGGTCATTGACCGGTCAGCAAATCGCCGCTCAGGCCGATCGGAGCACTGCAATTTGCCGCGAGAAGGCCCCACCTCGACACGAGTCACAGAGGTGTTCGGAGCGCCGGGATTTCCGGATGTCGGATTGCTATGGTGCCGCAGCACACAGAAACCGGATCTGGGTTCTGAGGGGCCAGGCGCAGCATCCGCGTTGTGCGAACGGGGGTTCGGCCATGAGACGGATCATCGGCACGAGAGCTGCGGGGGCGGCTCTGTTGCTCTTCTCGCTCACCGCGACCGGCGTGCTGCTCGCCTCGGCGCCGAGCGGAGCATCGTCGTCGTCCTCAGCGACGTTCGGCACGTTGCCGTCGCCCTGTGGCAAGGGACACGCCACCGGTGCCACCGAGCAGGGGGTGACCGACTCCACCATCAACATCGCCTACGGCGACGACCGGGGGTTCTCGGGCAGCCCCGGTCTCGACCAGGAGATGGGCGACGCGGTCAAGGCGATGATCGCCTGGTGTGACTCCCAGGGAGGCATCAACGGGCGCAAGATCGTCGGCGACTATTACGACAGCGCGGTCACCCAGGTCGGAAGCGTGATGACCCAGGCCTGCAAGACCGACTTCATGTTGGTCGGCGAAGGGTTTGCCCTCGATGGTGTGGCGGAGCAGACCCGCCTCAACTGCAACCTGGCAGCCGTCCCGGGCTTCACGGTCTCCCCCGTCGTGGCCAACGCCTACGAGATGTACCAGGCCGCGCCGAACCCGGCGAACGCCAGTCCGGTGTCGATCGCCTACCAGGGGGAGAAGCTCTTCGGCTCCAAGACGCAGCACGTCGGTCAGTACAACTCGACGCTCTCGACCCAGGAAGCGTCCATGGCCAAGGCCGTGCAGGCATACACAACGGCTGGCTGGAAATTCGTCAACTGCCCGTTCGAGGTGAACTACAACGGCGAGGCCAACTACACGCCGTTCATGCAGAAGCTGCAGAGCTGCGGGGCGCAGATCATCTTCAACGACGCCACCCCGGGACCCACCCTCTACGGCGCGCTGCAGGCGGAGAACCAGATCGGCTACAACCCGATCTGGTTGCTCGACGCCGCCGAGTACACCGAAGCCTTCGCGCAGTGGAACACCAGCGGGCTGGGCAACAACGTCTACGTCCGCATCGGGTTCGAGCCGCTGGAGGCGGCCAAGGTCGTGCCGGCCGTGGCCGAGTACCTCTCCGTCGTCAAGAAGTCCGGCGGCCTGACGTCGGCCTTGGGCGAGCAGTCCGCGTCGTCCTTCCTCCTCTGGGCCACCGAGGCCAAGGCGTGCGGCTCCACCTTGACCCGCCAGTGCATGATCAACCACCTCTCGAAGGTGACGAGCTGGACGGGCGGCGGGCTCAACGCACCGTCCGACCCGGCCAAGAACCAGCCGGCGCCGTGCGGGATCCTGATGAAGCTCGACAACACCAAGTGGGTGCAGTACTACCCGAAGAAGCTGGGCGCGTTCGACTGCTCGCCGAAGTACGTCGTGGCGAACACGGGGTCCGTCATCGGCACGCCGCTGAACGCGCAGGGGTACGCCACCCAGTACGCGACGGGGACGGTCATCAAGCCCCAGGGCTGACCGGCGCACCCGGCGCCCATCCACGTCGCTCCACTCAGCTGAGGGAGCGCCGACTACGTCTCTGCGTCCAGTGCGGACCGCGACGATGCGACCGATCTGCGCAATCTCCAACAGGAACCCGTCGTGCCCGGAGACAGACTCGACGACCGAGACGGCCGGCCGGCCCGGCAGCAGCCGTGCGATCCCCTCCTGCTGCGCCAACGGGTAGAGCCGGTCCGTCGAGATGCCGGCCACGGTCACGTCGGCCCGCACCGCGCGAAGCGCCTCTTCGATACCGCCCCGCCCGCGGCCCACGTCGTGGTGGTTCATCGCCTCGCTGAGGGTGATGTACGTGTTCGGGTCGAACCGCTGGGCCAGCTTCTCCCCCTGGTGCTGCAGGTACGACTCAATCGCGTAGCGCCCGCCCTTCAGCGGCTCCTCCTCGCCTTGGGCCTGATGGCCGAAGCGCTGCTCGAACTCGTCGCCGGTCCGGTAGGTGAAGTGACCGATGCCGCGCGCCGTCAACAACCCGTCGACGGGACGACCCGGGGTCTCGTAGTAGTCGCCCCCGTGAAACGCCGGGTCCGTGCGGATGGCCCGCACCTGCAGGGAGCACAACGCGATCTGATCAGCCGAGGCCGCGGCGCCGACGGACAGGACGACCGCACGCGCCACCCGTTCGGGCTCACCGACGCACCATTCGAGCACGCGCATGCCGCCCATGGAACCCCCGACGATACCGGCCCACCGCTCGATCCCGAGTCGATCCGCCAACGCGACCTCGACCTCCACCTGATCACGGATCGTGATCAGCGGGAAGCGCGAGCCGAGCGGTCTTCCCTCGGCATTGAGCGAGCCCGGGCCCGTCGTGCCCTGGCAGCCGCCCAGCACGTTCGGGCACACGACGTGGTAGCGGTCGGTGTCGATGGCCGCGCCCGGTCCGATCAACCCGTCCCACCACCCTTTCGATGGATGGGCGGGAGCCTGCGGGCCGATGGCATGGGAGTCACCGGTCAACGCGTGCAGCACGAGCACGGCATTGCTGCGGGCCGCATCCAATGCCCCCCACGTCTCGTAGGCGACGGTGACCTCGTCGAGGCGACCGCCTCCCTCGAGTGGGAAGCCACGTCCTCCCTCGCCGGTGAGCACCGCAAACTGCCGCCGCCCGGGCTCATCCCCGGGCCGCCACACGCCTGGGTAGCTCAGTGCGGTCACGCTCCCTTGGCGGCGCGGAACCCAGCTTCCAGATCGGCCAGGATGTCCTCGATCGACTCGATGCCGACCGAGAGACGGACGAGGTCCGGTGAGACGCCGGTCGTGGTTTGCTCGGCCTCGGTCAGCTGCGAGTGCGTCGTCGACGCCGGGTGGATGGCGAGGCTTCGCACGTCACCCACGTTGGCAAGATGGCTGAAGAGTTCGAGCCCCTCGATGAAGCGGCGGCCCGCCTCCGCACCCCCGGCGATCCCGAAGGAGAGGATTGACCCGCCGCCCTTGGGGAGGTACTTCTCCTGTCGGGCGTGCCAGCGGCTGGACTTCAGTCCGGGGTAGATGACCCAGGACACCTCGTCGCGGGCTTCGAGCCACTCGGCCACCGCGACCGCATTCTGGACGTGGCGCTCCATGCGCAGGCTCAACGTCTCGAGCCCTTGGAGGAACAGGAACGAGTTGAGCGGGGCCACGGCCGGTCCCGTGTCGCGGAGATACTGCAAGCGCGCCTTGAGGACGAAGCGGGCCGGGAAGAGCGCCTCAGGCAGCTGGCCGAACACCAGGCCGTGATAGCTCGGATCGGGCTCGGTGAAGTTCGGGAAGCGGCCGCTCCCTTCGTAATCGAACTTGCCACCGTCGACGATGACGCCACCGATGGAGGTGCCGTGGCCACCGATGAACTTGGTGGCCGAGTGCACGACGATGTCCGTCCCGTAGCTCAGAGGCTGGCACAGGTACGGCGTCGCCAGCGTGTTGTCGATCACGAGCGGGATGTTGTGGTCGTGGGCGACCTTCGAGATCCCCTCGAAGTCGAACACGTCCCCCTTGGGATTGCCCAGCGTCTCGCCGAAGAAGGCCTTCGTGTTGGGCCGAATAGCCGCAGCCCAGGTTGCCAGGTCGTCGGGATCGTCGACGAAGGTCGTCTCGATCCCGAGCTTGGGGAGCGTGTAGTGCAACAGGTTGTACGTGCCGCCGTAGAGCGATGCCGAAGAGACGATGTGCCCGCCGTTCTCGGCCAGGTTCAACAGGGTCACCGTCTCGGCGGCCTGGCCACTCGCGACCGCGAGCGCTGCGACGCCACCCTCCAGCGCGGCGACGCGCTCCTCGAAAACGGCCTGCGTCGGGTTCATGATGCGCGTGTAGATGTTCCCGAGCTCCTCCAACCCGAACAGCGCGGCCGCGTGCGAGGTGTCGCGGAACGTGTAGCTCGTGGTCTGGTAGATCGGCACGGCGCGCGCACCGGTGGTGGGATCCGGCACGGCACCGGAGTGGATCTGGCGAGTCTCAAAGCCCCAGTCAGGCATGGCGGTGGCCTCCTTTGACCGGTCGGCCGCCAGGAGCCCGGCAGCCAACCTTGGCCGCAATGGTTACAAAGCTGACTTAATTAGTCAACTATTGGAGGGAGCGGCCGACTTTTCCTCATGTATGCGAAGCCCGGCACGCCACGGATCGAGATCGAGGACGGGATAGCGCTCTTGGGTCCGTTCGATGAGCCGCTCGTCCCAGACCGGGTGGCCCGGAGCGGGCCAGCCGAAGAGCGCCAGCTGACGGGGCGTCGAACCGCCGACGAACTCCGTCCACTCCGTCCCGGTCGACCGGCTCTGCTGGGCGTCGTAGCCGATCCAGTCGGTAATGGCGTTCCTGAAGGCGATGGCGACCACCACGCGGGCCCCGGTGCCCGAGCCGAAGGGCGCACCGCGGTGGTACGTGTCCGACCGGTAGGCCAGGTACGAACCGCGGACGCCGGGCGCGGGCCGCTCGGCGGCGTAGACCTCGGGATTGCCCCTGGGCATGAGGACGCCGTAGGGGTTGTCGATGCGGTCGGTGTCCCCTACCGAGACCAGGCGCGTGGGGTTGTCGTCCTCGGTGACATCGGTCAAGTAGAGGAACCCCTCCAGGTTCCACCAGGGCGACTCGCTCGCAGACGGGAGCCACGAGTGGTTGCGGTCGATGTGGATGGGCTGCTCGTAGTTCGTGATGCCGGCGTACTTGGCGCTGGCCTGGGCCTGGTACAGGCGGATGTCGTCGTTGCCGAGCGCACGCTCGGCGAAATCGACAATGGAGGGATGGACGCAGACCCGGTTGAGGGACCCGCTGCCCGGGAAGGGGAAAGCGGCCATCCAGCGCTGCTGGGCGGGACGGAACCCGGGCCCCTCGTCGGGCCACACGAAGTCCTCCTCGGCTTGCTTCGGGCGGCCCCGCCGCTGTTCGTAGACGCCCTCGGGGTCGGCCTGGTGCTCCTCGGCGCTCGGGAAGATCTCACGCAGGTCGGCGGCGAGAGCGTCGATCTCCTCGGTGCCGACGAGGCCCTCGAGCAGCACCCAGCCCTCGTCCTGCCATGTCGCCACCTCGCCGTCTGTGGCCAGTCGTGAAGTCACCGAGTCAGCATCGCGCGCCGCGCTTTCTCAGACCTTCTGAAGGAAGGAAGGTTGAAAGTCAGGCCCCAGCGGGAGGATCGTGGTCCTTCAGCGCCTTCACGAGGAGCGCGCGGAACTCCGCTCGCTCCGAAGGGCTCAAGCCGCTCAGGATCTCGTCCTCGATACTCCCCTGCGCCAGTTCGGCCTCCTCGAGCGCCTCGAGGCCGGCGTCGGTGATGTCGACCAGATGGCGCCGCCGGTCGGCGGGGTCCCGCCGCCGCTCCACGTACTCCAGGTCCTCGAGGTCGTTGAGCACGAGGACGCCCGTGTTGGAGTCCATGGACAGCATCTCCGTCATGATCTGCTGCGAGGCTCCGGGGTGGTCCCGCAGATAGGCGAGCACGACCATGTTCCGCAGGTTCATGCCCACCAAGTCGACGGAACTGCGCAGGTAGACGGCCCTGGCCAGCCTGGTCAGGAGCACGATCGTCCCCGTCGTTGGTCGGGCGGCCGCTCCGGGGCTCACGAGGCCCAGCCTACCTGCACGGCCTCATCAATCACCGCTATAGGATAGTCCCGAAATCATGACTATCCAAGGGGTAGGGGCTATTCCCCTGGAAGAGAACGCCACAGGCGACCGCCGGCGCTGGATAGCCCTGGTCGTCGTCTGCCTGGCCATGTTCATGAATGCCCTCGACGGCTCCATCGTGAACGTCGCTCTGCCCGACATCCAGAAGAGCCTGGGCTTCACCCAGTCCGGCCTGACCTGGGTGGTCGACGCCTACCTGATCTCGTTCGGCAGCTTCCTCCTCTTGGCCGGCCGCCTGGGCGACCTGGTCGGCCGCAAGAAGGTGTTCCTGGCCGGCGTGGCCCTGTTCCTGCTGGCCTCCATCGCGTGCGGATCGGCCGACAGCCAGACCATGCTCATCGTGGCCCGCTTCGTCCAGGGTATCGGCGGGGCACTGTCATCCTCGGCCATCGTCGCCATCATCGTGACCGAGTTCCCGAGCCCGCTCGAGCGCGGCAAGGCAATGAGCGCCTACGTGTTCGTCGCCGTCGGCGGCGGCTCCATCGGTCTCCTCGCCGGTGGTGTCCTGACGCAGTTCTTAAACTGGCACTGGATCTTCTTCGTGAATGTGCCGATCGGCATCGCCACGCTGATTCTGGGCCGCATCCTCATCGTGGAGAACGTCGGATTCGGCATCAAGCAGGGCGTCGACTGGCTGGGGTCCGCGCTGGTCACTGTCTCTGTGATGGTCGCCATCTACGGCGTGGTCACGGCGACGACCTACGGCTGGGTCTCCGCGCACACGCTCGGGATACTCGGCCTCGCCGTCGCGCTGTTCGTCTTCTTCATCGTGCTCGAGGCGCGTCTGGCCAATCCGATCATGCCCTTGCGCATTCTGAAGCTGCGCACGCTCACCGGCTCGGCCGTCATCCGTGGGCTCCTCATTACTGGGATGTTCTCGACGTTTTTCATCGGCGCCCTGTACTTCGAGCACGTCCTCGGGTACAGCCCCGTCAAGACCGGGTTGGCCTTCCTGCCCCAGGCGGCGGTCATGGCCATCATGTCGACTGGCATCACGGCCAAGCTGGTGAACCGCTTCGGAGCGAAGCCCGTGATGTACCCGGCCATGATCCTGGCGGCGGTCGGGCTGGTGCTTTTCGGCTCCGCCGGCCAGCACGCCAGCTACTTCCCACAGATCTTCATCGCCTTCGTCTTGTTGGGCGTGGGCGCCGGGGCGTCCTTCATGCCCTTGCTGCAGATCGGCATGTCGGAGATCCCCAACGAAGACGCCGGACTGGGTTCAGGTGTCGTCAATGTCTCCCAGCAGATGGCGGGTGCCATCGGGCTGGCCGTGCTCAGCACGATCGCCACGAACCGGACCAAGTCACTCGTCGCCAGCGGAGACGAATTGATCCACTCGCTGACGGTCGGCTACCAGCTGGCGCTCTACATCGCAGCCGCTTGTGTCCTCGTCGGCCTGTTGGTCTCCCCCCTGCTCCTGCGCACCGACGAGTCTCCCGAGGACCAGCAGCGGCACATCGAGGAGAACATGCAGAATCCCGAGGCCATGGAGCACCTCGTCCTCTGAGAGGACCTTGTAGCGCGAGACGCCTCAGCCGAGCGCGACTTCGATCGACGGCAGATCCCGCGCCGGCCCGTCGAGCCATTCGCGCAAAGCTGCCGTCGCCCGCACGTCGTCCTCGTTGTACTCGAGGATCCACTGTTGCGCCGCCACACGCCCGCCGGCGTCGGCCTCTTCGTCGACGGCCTGCTCGTACTTCACGATCGCCAGCGTGCCGCCGCCGTCGTCGGTGCGCCACGAGAATCCAGCTAGTGGCGCCGTCTCCTTCAATCCCATGCTGCGGCCGGTGATCAGCTGCCTTCGGACGACCTCCAGCAGGTCGACCCAGTCCTCGGAGGCGATGAACTCGTCCACCTCGGCGCGCAGGCCGAGCCGGTCGGCGATCCGGGTCATCTGCCCGTTCTCCGCACTCTTGCTGTAGCAGTAGGCCTTCAACGACGCGCCTTCGGTCGCCGCCCGCGCCCGCTCGCCGGTGAACCACGACCAGAACTCCTTGAAGGCGAGCTGCTCGCCGGCCTCGATGTCAGGGTCCCACGAGACAAAGGCCACGTAGCGGGGCGTCGGCACGTCGGCGCGACTATCCGTGATGAGCGCGCCCCACAGATAGCAGCCGTCGTTGATGTTCTCCATGTCGACGTCGATCTCGATGTCGGCGCGGGGGACGATGATACCGTCGAGGCCGCGCTTGCGATAGGCCGGCGCAGCACCGACCCGGGCTCGGGCCAGCTCGATCTGGGTCGCCGCGTTCGACGCCCCCGCCATGCACACCTCGAGCGTCTTCGGGTCGATCGAGTCGAGGTCGGCGACGTTGTGCAGACCGAGCGCAGTAAGAGCCTCGACCTGCTTGGGCCGATTCGGAATCAGGCTCGCCAGCGTCGTCGACGCCGGTTTCCCCGCCACCTTCAAATGGAGTCCCTCGACGTCGACCTTGGCGCGCACCAGCTCGGCCGTCCGCCAGTCGAGTGCGGCGAGACCATGGAGGTCGTCGATCCCGTGGGCCTTGTACAGGCTCCGCCGACCCACGCCGACGCCCGCGATCAGGCTCAGGTCAGCCACCTCTTCGAGCCGGTCACCACACCACTCCCTCCACCGGCACATGTCGCACTGGTCGCACACGATCGGCTCGGCCAACAGCGGAGCCGCCTCGTCGGCCAGGTGATCCTCGGCCGCGGCGAAAATCCCGAGCCGGTACGTGAACTCGAGGTTGTAGCGCGCCAGGGCGCTCATGCACTCGTCGGAATCGCCGCCGAGATGTTCGGGCAGAGGAAGGTTCGGCTCGGAGAGGTCGTGCCAGACGATCACACCCTCGGTGCCGCAGACGCCGGCGACGAACCACCCCGGCGACGCGATGCCGGCCGCCTCGAGCAGGGCGCAGTAGTGCGCCAGCTGCATGAGGTCGCCGAGATGCTTGCGAGGATTGCGCTCGACATCGGTCACCGCAGCATCGAGGAATGGCGTCGCGAGGTCGGAGACGAGCGCCGTGCCCGTCCCCTCCTTGCGGACGCGGTCGAGCGTCTTGTGCGACTTCACCTCGATCGGCAAGTAGCCGCCATCGTGGCGCACGAGCAGGTCGGGCTGGCCGACTCTGTGCGACTCGTGATCCACCGGAAGCCGACCGCCCGCGATGACCAGCGCCCCGGACTGCACGGCCTGCATGGTCTGCCACTCCCGGGCATCGAGGTCCTCGGCCTCGATGACGACGGCGCCCTCCACCCCGTCGAACAGGGCGGCGAAGGTCTCCCCCTCGTGCTTGTCGCCGGCCCGGAACAGCATCTGCAGGAACGGCGGGTCGGGCAGCGGCTCACAGGGCTGCAGGACATCGAGCTGGACGCGCTGGGGGCAGGTCTTGGCGAAGTAGGAGTCCCTGGGCCTGATCTCGACGGCAACCACAAGTGCATTGTGTCGGGTGGACGTGACACCCGGTTGGATCAGGTCAGGCCGCCGCCTCGATCCGGGCGGAATCGTCGCGGCGGCACCCACCTGACCTTGCCTCCTGACCTGGCCAGTTGGTCCCAACTCGGGCTGCTGGACCAAGATCCGGATTCATGGACTCATCGGAGGAGGGGCCGCACACCCGGGCGTTCCGGGCCGAGCTGCGCGCCTGGCTCCAGGACAACCTCACTCCCGAGGTCGTTGAAGCGGGCGGCCACCAGATCGAGGGCGAGTCCCTCGAGATCCTCCGGGCCTGGAACCGGAGGCTGGCAGACGCCGGGTGGGCGGCGCCGTCGTGGCCGGTCGAGCACGGCGGGCGCGGTGCCGGCGTCCCCGAGCAGCTGGCCTATTTGGAAGAGACCAACCGCGTGCGGGCTCCCGGGCCGGTCAACGTGATCGGCGTCTCCAACATCGCCCCGGCCATAATGCACTTCGGCACACCCGAGCAGCAGCAGCGCTTCCTGCAGCCCATGCTGCGCGGCGACGAGATCTGGTCGCAGGGCATGTCCGAGCCCGATGCCGGCTCGGACCTGGCCTCGCTCCTCACCGCTGCGGTCGAGGACGGCGACGACTTCGTGATCAACGGGCAGAAGACGTGGAACTCACTTGGGCACTTCGCCGACTGGTGCCAGCTGTATGTGCGGACGGACCCAACGGCGAAGAAGCACGCCGGCATCACGTGCTTCCTGGTCGATCTGCGCACACCGGGCATCGAGGCGCGGCCGCTGACCACCATCACGGGCGGGCAGTCCTTCGCCGAGCTCTTCTTCACCGACGCCCGCGTGCCGCGCTCCGCCATGCTCGGACCGCTCCACGCCGGGTGGTCGGTGGCGATGACGACGTTGAGTTTCGAACGGGCGGGCGTGGCGCGCCTGCACCTGTCGCTGGCCAACCGGCTCGACGAGCTGCTGGCGGACCCCCGAGCCAAGGAAGGTCTGGAGGACCCGGTGCTGCGGCAGCGCCTGGCTCGTATCTATGCGGACATCCGCTGCATGCGCTTCTTGACTGAGCGGTCGCTGTCCGATCCAGCCGCGGCCGGCGCGGGCGGCTCACTGGCCAAGTTGTCGTGGGCCCACTGCGACCAGGAACTGGCGGCGCTGGCCGTGGACTTGATCGGCCTCGATGCGTTGGTCGGGTCGGACCGCTGGGGAGAGAACCTGCTGGCGGTGCGTCAGGCCTCCATCGCCGGCGGGACGACCGAGATCAACAAGAACATCATCGGAGAGCACGTGCTGGGTCTGCCCCGCTAGATCCGGGCGATTGCCGCCGGCAATGAGGTTCCGTGGCCGCCCGAGGACCGCGGACCGCGGCGCAACGACGACGAAAACCAAGGGGCATATCCGCATAGATTTCGCCACATATCAGTGGAGCGTGCGACCGTTCCGTCACATGCATGGTTTGCTGCATTCGCGTGAAGGACGCAGGTGACCGAGACAGCGGCCGACATCGTCAGGCCGCGTCACTGTCGCTCGTGCTCACAACCACTCAACCAAATCGATCTGAGCTCGATCTGTCCTCCGTGCAACCAACTACGCCGCCGCGATCTGCTGCGGCTGATTCCGGCTGATGACGCCCGGCCGGGTGGCACGAAGGTCGGCACCTCGAATCCTTGACGGAAGGGAACAGACTCACCCTGAGTGAGAGCCACCCAATGGGAGGCATGGGTCCCCTGGGGAATGGAACGAGAAAAGAGCTGGTACGGATTGTCGACGCGAGCCGTGTCAGTGGTAAGCGACAATGGCACGGCTTCGAGAAACCAAATCGAAACGAGTGGAGAAGAATGGCATCTCTGTACTTCCCCTCGTCGTCTGGGGCGTCGAGGGGGCCCGGGCCCATCCGAATCCCCGGACCTCTACAGAAGTGACACATGGGTTCGACCTCGTTCGTGCGGGGTCGAAGGGCGCGCTCGCGTTCAGCCAAATGGCCGTACGGCGGCTTGAACACCACGGGTGTACGGCGCAGCTCCACGGCACAGCTCCACGACACAGTCACGCGGAGTTTGATATACAACTCCGGACGAGACGTTTGTGAAAAACTCGGATGGGGCGCGGCCAAGAGGCCCCCGACGTGTGTGACCCTCCTCATCCTGACGCGTGGCGCAACCGGTCCTGAGAGATGGAGCTCCCGGTTCCTGACAGAAAGTAGAGAAGGTTTGTTGGTTCGAAGGTTTCGTGTGGCTATCGCACAGAGCGACGTTGGCAATCCTCGCAAGTTTCGACTCAGTCGACCGGCGCGCTCCCTGCGGCTTGCTGCGGCCGCCATTTTGATATCCGCGAGTGCGCTGACAATCTGCGTGACGGCCGCGCTCGGTAGTAGGGCGGATGTCGCCGGCGCCGCACTCGATGTGACGAATCCCCACGTTGCGTTCAGCCCCAGCCCGTCACCTGCCTACGGGAGCGATGCTGCGGATCCGGATCTCGTGTACTCCGCTGGGACGTACTACGCATTCACAACAGGCACCCCACTGGGGAACCACCTCCAGGCGCTCACCTCGGCCTCTCCTACGTCGGGTTGGCAGCCCTTCACCGGAGGCTTCGGCTCGAGCGCGTTGCCGAACCCACCCGCTTGGGAGACGACGAACACGCAGACGTCGCCAGGCGTCTTCTTCTACGGTGGGCACTGGGTCATGTTCTACGACGCTGCACTGAGTCCCCATGCCGAGGACTCGGGTTACAGCTGCCTGTCGGTGGCGACGACAACGACGCTGCCCGTGTTCGCCGACGGCTCGGCGGGGCCGCTGTACTGCGGAACGCCAGGGCTCGGAGTCCTCGATCCGAGTCCGTTCATCAACCCCGAGACAGGCGTCGCCTACCTGTTGTGGAAGTCCAACGACGGCGCGTCGGGCGCCGCATCGCAGATCTGGTCGGCACAGCTGAGCGCCGACGGGACCAGCATCGTGGGGTCCCCCACGGTCCTGCTGACCGTCGACCAGCCGGCACTCCCGTGGGAAACGAGCATGGACGACCCTCAGATGGTCTTCGCTTCGGGCTCCTACGACCTGCTTTTCTCGGCCGGGGACTTCGAATCAACAAGCTACAACGAGGCGCTTACGCAGTGTGCCGGTCCCCTCGGGCCCTGTAGCCAACCGGCGGGGCCCTTTCTCACCACGTACGGCACCGCCTATGGACCCGGTGGGGGTTCCCTCTTCCAAGACGCCAGCGGGAACTGGTGGCTTGGGTACGCGGCCTGGTCGGCTTCGTGCACCTCCTACGGATCACCGTGCAATGCCGTGCGGCAGCTGTACACGGCCCCGATCGACCTCAACAACGACCTCGTCGTGCCCTGCGAGCCACCCTCGGGCACACCGACTGGCTACCGTCTAACGGCGAGTGACGGCGGCGTCTTCACCTTTGGCAACCAGCCATTTTGTGGGTCGACCGGCGCCATCTACATCAACCAGCCGGTCGTGGGGATCGCAAATACCCCCGACGCAGGCGGCTATTGGACCGTCGCTCGTGACGGAGGCATTTTCTCGTTCGGCGATGCCAAGTTCTACGGTTCGACGGGATCGATTCACCTCAACGCCCCTGTCGTCGGCATGGCGACGACTCCCAGCGGCGGGGGGTACTGGCTGGTGGCCTCCGATGGGGGGATCTTCGCTTTCGGCGACGCCAAGTTCTACGGCTCGACCGGCGCGCTCCACCTGAACCAACCTGTCGTCGGCATGGCGGTCACGCCCGACGGCGGTGGGTACTGGCTGGTGGCCTCCGACGGCGGGATCTTCTCGTACGGAGACGCCAAGTTCTACGGCTCGACCGGCGCTCTCCACTTGAACCAGCCGATCGTGGGGATGGCGGCGGGTCCCAGCGGCGGTGGGTACTGGCTGGTGGCCTCCGACGGCGGGATCTTCTCGTACGGAGACGCCAAGTTCTACGGCTCGACCGGCTCCATACAGTTGAACCGCCCCGTCGTCGACATGGCGGCGACTCCCAACGGTGGCGGGTATTGGCTGGTCGCCTCGGATGGGGGAATCTTCTCCTACGGAAACGCGACCTTCCTCGGCTCGACCGGATCGATCCACCTCAACGCGCCGATCGTGGGGATGAGTGGACCCTGACGACGAGTGACGAAGGCGGAATGGGGTGATCTAGCGCGAAGGCCGAGA
Source organism: uncultured Acidimicrobiaceae bacterium (assembly GCA_963741995.1). Lineage (GTDB taxonomy): Bacteria > Actinomycetota > Acidimicrobiia > Acidimicrobiales > RAAP-2 > Bog-473. Next base: position 172,815 of record CAVUKI010000006.1, on the reverse strand, counting down.
GCGGATTCCGCACGATCAATGGCTCCGCCACTGACTCCACTCGTGCTGCCGAGTCTTCACCCATCCAGGTAGGTGTGAGCGTTGACAGGGATTTTCTACGTGCCGCAACACATGCGCGCTCGGAGGGATTCGAACCCCCAACCTTCTGATCCGTAGTCAGATGCTCTAGTCCGTTGAGCTACGAGCGCTGGGTGAGACAGAACAGTGTACCGGAGCCTCGGCCGGGCTCCCGAGGCGCCCGGGACCAGGTCAGACGCTGATCGGCAGCTTGGAGTAGCCCCGCACCGTGCTCGTGTGGAGCGGGACGGCGCCGGCCATGTCCACCGACCACTCGGGGAACCGCTTGAAGGTCTCTTCGAGCGCGATCCTGCCCTCGGTCCGGGCCAGGGCGGCACCGAGGCAGAAGTGGATGCCATACCCGAAGGACAGGTGGTGGTCGAACTTCCGGTGGATGTCGAAGCGGTCGGCGTCCGGGTACGCCCGCTCGTCCCGGCCGGCTGAGCCGGTGATCAGCACGACCTTCGAGCGGGCCGGGATCTTCCCTCCGTGGACCTCGACGTCCTCCGTGCACCAGCGGCTCTGCACCGGCGACGGCGCCTCGTAGCGCAGGACCTCTTCGATGCAGTTGGGGATCAGGCTGGAGTCGGCCACGAGTTCGGCCCGCTGGTTCGGATTGTTGTCGAGCGCCAAGGCGGCCCAACCGAGCATGCGGGCCACCGTCTCCGTGCCCGCGCTGCCGATCAACGCGGCGAAGTTGACCGCCTGTTCGAGTGTCAGACGGCGGGGTACGCCGTCGTCCTCGGTGATCTCCATGTTGACGAGGTCCGTGAACATGTCGTCGCGCGGGTTCGTCTGGCGATCGGTCAGCGTCTGGCCGAGATAGTCCATGAAGCTGAACATGGCCGTCGCCGAGATGTCATTGGACATGCCGGTCTCGGGGTCGAGATGGAACGACTCGTCGATCCAGCCGCGGACCATGTCGCGGTCCTCCGGCGGCACGCCCAGCAGCGCGGCGATCACGTAGGCGGGCACCCGGGCGCCGAAGTCCTGCACGTAGTCGAACGAGCTCCGTCCGACCAGATCGTCGAGCAGGTTGGCGCAGAGGGCCCGGATGTCGTCCTCGAGGAGCCTCATGCGCCGCGGCGTGAAGGTCTTGGAGACCAGGCGCCGGTAGCGGGTGTGCTCGGGCGGGTCCATGAAGATCATCATCTGCATGTCGATCGGATCGACCGTGATCATCTCGAGGACAGTGCCGTGCGAGGAGACGAACGTCTTCGGATCGCGGCTGAAGGCATCGACCTCCGCGAACCGGCTCACCGCGTAGAAGTGATACTGCTCGTTGTAATAGAGCGGCTGCTCGTCACGCATCCGCTTCCAGATGGCATGCGGGTCGGCCTTGTACTTCGCGTCGAGCGGATCCCAGGCCAGTGGCTCGGTATCGACGGCGGTCATTGTGGTCCCTCTTCGACGCCCACGTGGTGACCTTCCCAGAGCTTGATCCCGCCCAGGATGCCCGCACTGTTGTCCACCACCGTGATGCGCTCGAGCACCTCGCCCAGGTCGCGCCGGTTGACGCGGGAGGCGTTGCCGCCGCCGATGTAGAGGTGGTCGAAGAAGCACAGGGCATCGAGATAGGCGATGGCCTTGCGCACGCGCTTGTTCCAACGCTCGTCGCCGACCTTCTTCCGGGCTGCCTCGCCGATCTGCTCGTTGAAGGTCTCGCCGTGGCGGAACTCCAGGTGGGAGAACTCGATGTGGGGCATCAGGCTGCCGTCCATGAAGAACCCCGTGCCGAACCCGGTGCCGAGGGTGATCACCGCCTCGAAGCCGTTGCCCTGGACGACCGCGAGACCCTGGACGTCGGCGTCGTTGGCGACGCGGCACGGCTTGCCAATGGACTTGGTGAGGGCCCGCGCCAGGTCGAAGTCCGACCAGTCCGTGAACAGCTGGGGATCGGTCTTGGTGCCGGGGCCTTTCGTAAGGACGAAGTGCGGCGCACTGAGGATGTGACCCTGGCGGACCATGCCCGGGAAACCACAGGACACGCGGTCCCCCTCGGGCAGCTTGGCGACCAACTTCGTCAGCGTCGAGACCAAGTCCTTAGGGGACATCGGGTAGGTCGTGGGCACCCGCACCCGCCCCGCCACGGCCACACCGTCCTTGTCGAGGACGTCGGCTTTCAGGCCGGTGCCGCCCACGTCGATGGCGATCGTGAAGGGGTGCTCGTGCGGCGTTTCTGCGGGGGCGTCGGTCACCGAGAGGAACTGTAGCCAGCTGGGGCTGGGTTTTTGCCCGGCGGGACCAGGGCCGTCATCCGCTTAGGACGTCGTGGAGGATCTCGCGGAGCAAGCTCCCCAATTCCTCGTTCGTCGTCGACTCGAAGGCGTCGCCGCCGAGGAAGAGGCTCGAGAAGACGACGCCGAAGGAGGCCGACATGCGCACCCGGTCCCGCACCGGTACCCGGGTGTCGTTCAGCACACGGCGGAACTGGTTCTGGATGTCCTCGTGCTCGGCGTCGTGGTCCTCGCGGTGCAGCTTCTCCAGGACGGCCTGGTTCCGCTCGTGCATGAGGAAGATCTTGCGCTGGTTCAGCATCTCGCCGACGATCTCATCGAGCAGCTCTTCCCACAGGGCCAGCGAGACCGGCTCCTCCCCGATCCGCACCAGCGCTTCCTTGCCGAAGTCGTGCAGGCGCATGTGCAGCGCCATGAGGATGTCTTCCTTCGATTCGAAGTGGTAGTAGAGGGCCGCCTTCGTGACGCCCAGCTGCTCGGCGATCTGCCGCAGACTGGTGCCGTCGTAGCCCTGCTCGGTGAAGAGGTCGAGAGCAACATCGAGGATGCGCTGCTTGGTGTCGTTCGAGTGCGGTGCGGCGGGGGCGTCCACCAGGGCCGGCGTGTCGGCGAGCGGCCCGAGGGCCGGCTCTTCGCCGACCACGGCCTCGAGCTCGCCAATGGCTTCCTGGTCGTCGGCCGCGGCTGTGTTCTCCTCGGCGATCTGCGTCATGCGCCCTGGCTCTGCGGTGTCATCTGGTCGACCATCTTGTTCTGCACCTTACCCGTTTTCCATCACTATTCTACTTGACGACAGGTAAGTAGTCCGCTTACCATGCCTATGGACGACAGTTTACTTAACGACCGGTAAGGATGTCTATGGCTGCCGAACTCATGATCCAGGCCGAAGGGCTGACCAAGCGCTACGGCGAGACCCAGGCGTTGGCAGGGGTGGACATCTCCGTGCCCGCCGGCACGATCCTCGGGCTGCTCGGACCCAACGGCGCCGGCAAGACGACGGCGGTGCGTGTCCTGACCACGCTGGCCCGGCCCGATTCGGGATCGGCGACGGTGGCGGGGATCGACGTGCTTCGCCACCCCGCGGAGGTGCGGCGCCACATCGGTGTGGCCGCCCAGGACGCGACGCTGGATCCCCTCTTGACGGGGCGGCAGAACCTGGTGCTGATCGGCGAGCTGTCGGACCTCGGTCGGGCCGAGTCTCGGGCCCGGGCGAAGGAGCTGCTGGCGCAGTTCGAACTGACGGACGCGGCCGACCGGGTGGTCAAGGGCTACTCGGGCGGGATGCGCCGGCGACTGGACCTGGCCGGCGCCTTGATGACGCGGCCGCCCGTGTTGTTCTTGGACGAGCCGACGACTGGGTTGGACCCGACGTCGCGGCAGCGGGTCTGGGAGGCGATCCGGGAGCTGATCGGCGAGGGCGTCACGGTGCTCTTGACGACGCAATACCTCGAGGAGGCCGACGAGCTCGCCCATGAGATCGTGGTCGTGGACCACGGTCGGGTCATTGCCGAGGGGACGCCGCAGGAGTTGAAGGAGGCGAGCCGGGGTGCCCGGTTGGAGGTGACGCTGGCCGAGCCGCACGCGTCCGCGGTCGGCGCCATGGCCCCGCTGGTGTCGGGTCCGGTCTCCGTGAGCGACGACGGGCGCCGGTTGAGTGCGGGTGTGGACTCCTCGACGGGGTTGGCCACCGTCGTGGTGCGGGCTCTGGACGACGCGGGAGTGCTGGTGGACAACATCGAGGTGCGGCAGCCGTCGCTGGATGACGTGTTCTTCTCGCTCACCGGCGGGCACATCGAAGAGGAGGGCGCCGACGACGAGGTGGGCGACGGCGGTGCGTCTGCGGGCGGTGCCGCTGGTGGTCCTGCTGGTCCCGTCGGGTCCGGCGAGGGCCGGCACGAACTGGAAGGAGTACGGGCATGACAACGACCACGTTGACGCCATCCGCCACTGGGTTCGACCGGCCTCATATGGGCGGAAACATCCTCGGGTCCCTGGCCGACATCTGGGCCATGACCCGGCGGAATCTCGTGCATATTTCGCGCGAGCCGATGCAGCTCTCGGACGTGACGATCCAGCCGCTGCTCTTCACGGTGCTGTTCGTCTACATCTTCGGGGGGGCCATCCCGATCCCCGGTGGCGGGAGCTACGTCGACTTCCTCCTCGCCGGCATTTTGGCCCTGAACCTGACGACCTCGACCATGGGCACGGCGATCGGTTTGAGCACCGACCTGCACGAGGGCATGATCGACCGCTTCCGCACGCTGCCCATGTGGCGCTCTGCCGTGTTGGTCGGGCGTTCCGCGGCCGACTTCCTGACGTCGGTGATGTGCGCAGCGATCGTTGCCGTCACCGGGCTCGTGGTCGGTTGGCGCCCCGGCTCGAACGCCATCTCGGTCGTCGGTGGTTTCGCGCTCCTGCTGTTCTTCGCTTACGCGGTGTCGTGGGTGTCGGCCTGTGTCGGGCTGAACTCCAAGAGCCCCGAGTCAGCCGGATCATTCGGCTTCATCGTGCTCTTCCCCCTGACGTTCGTCTCCAACGCGTTCGTGCCCACCCAGCACATGCCCGGCTGGCTGCAGGCCGTCGCAACCTGGAACCCGGTGAGTGCCGTGGTGGCGGGAGCCCGCCACCTCTGGGGCAACCCGAACCCGTCCGCCACCATTCAGGCCTGGCCGATGCAGCATCCGGTCGAGGCGGCGCTGATCTGGTCGGTGGCGATCCTGGCCATCGCCGCACCGTTGGCGGCCCGGATCTTCAAGAAGCGGACGACGGAGTAGGGCGTCCTCGGGCCGAAGGACGTATCGAACGGGCGCCTAGTTGCTGCCTGCTCGATACTGCTTGAACCAGTTCTCGAACATGAGAGGCCTGTCAATGCCGGGCCGGCGCATGGTTTCGAGGTCCTCTTCAAAGCCGTCGTTCTGATGGCCCCAGAGGAAATCGACATTGAGATCTGGGGTGATTGCTTCTCGGAACGCAAGCAGACTCTTCAGATCGGCCCGGGACTCTGGCGGGGATCCTGTCTTCATAGCCAGAATCACGTGATCTCGAGCCGCTGCAATCAGAACGGCGAGCGCGATCTCCTCGGCAGGAGATGACGACATGCGTGCAACATCGAATCGCGTAATGGCGTTATAGACACTCTCCATCACAGAGGAAAACTCCGCCAGAAATTCTCGGTCATAGCGACGGAGAAAACGATCAGGCAGGCGTTCAATGAGTGCGACATCATGATCACATGTCGTCTCGGTCTCGGGCATGATCTCGTATCCGATCTCTATTGCGACAGCGGCGCCGGGCGAGAGCCCAGCCTCGGCGTGCCTCGGGGAATACCACCCAGGCCCATTCATAAAGAGGGCGCCAGCCGCCTCAAGGACCTTTCCCTCTCTGAGGATCTGTTGGATCACCGTCTTGGACTCACCCAAGAGGACCGAGATGTCCCGGATGGTGAATCCTGCACCTGAGAGCCCTTCGATGGCCGCATACGTCAGCCGAACTCTCTGATACTCCGCCTCCTCAGCCGCTTCGACCGAATCCCGTGCATCCCCGATCCGGAGGGTCAGGTCCGGCCGCAGAACTGCTGCGAAGTCGTACGACGTCACCCAGTCCCCGAGGTCGAGACCGCTCAAGTACCTGCTCACCTTCTCTTCGACGGCCGCCAACGACTTACCGTTGAACACGGCACTGTCAGCCGGGAGAACGGGCGTCCCGGCTGTTTGGACCAGCGTGGCGACCCAGGCTTTCCCAGCGGCCTCGAACGTGACGGTAAACGACTGCATCATGGGTACATCGTAAGAACGGTCGTCTCTATCGACTAGCTGTAGATGGTCAATTTCACCGCCCCTCCGAAGGGTTGTCGGGGCGGATCAGTAACCTCCAGTCCGTGACAGAACCATGGATGGGAGACGCCTGCTCCCTCGTCGACGCCTTCCGGGCCGGCACGATCTCGCCGGCTGAGGCAATCGAGGGATCGCTGGCGGCCATAGCGGACTCGAAGCTCAACGCGGTCTGCTTCATCGACGAGGAGCCGGCCCGGGAGGCGGCTGCTTCTGCTGATGTGCAGCTGCCGTTCGGTGGGGTGCCGATCGGGGTGAAGGAGCTCGACCCGGTGAAGGGCTGGCCGCTCACCGAGGCGTCGCTGGTGTTCAAGGACCGGGTCTCGGAGTACGACGGCACCATGACGACCCGGTTGCGTCAGGCCGGCGCCGTGCTCGTCGGGCAGACGACGGCCTCGGAATTCGGTGGGATCAACTGCACGTATACGCGCCTGCATGGCGCCACCTCGAACCCCTACGACCTCGAACGGACGCCCGGTGGATCCTCGGGCGGCTCGGCCGCATCGGTCTCGGGCGGACTCCTCCCTCTGTGCACCGGCGGTGACGGCGGCGGCTCCATCCGGATTCCCGCCGGCTTCACCGGTCTGTTCGGTCTGAAATCCACGTTCGGTCGGATCCCGAAGGGCCCGCACACCGAGATCGAGCCGCTCACCGCGGTGTTGGGATGCCTCTCGCGGTCGGTACGCGACACGGCGCGCTGGTTCGATGCCTGCAACGGCGCCGACGAGTACGACCCATTCTCGCTGCCGCGGGTCGGGGGTTGGGAAGCCGGGCTCGGCCAACAGGAGATTCGGGGACGGCGTGTCGCCGTGTCGGTCGACCTCGGTGCGGCGATCGTCGCGTCGGGTGTGCGGGACAAGGTGGACGAAGCGGCTGGCCAGCTGATCAAGGACGCCGGCCTCGAGCGGGTCGAGGTGGCAGTCGCTCTGCCCCGGGGCGGCCTGGAGTGGGCCCTCGCCGGCACGGCCAGCCTGCTCGTCGGCCTGGGCGACCTCTACCCCGACTGTGAGTCGGAACTCACGCCCGAGATCATGCTGGCGACCAACATCGCCACCAACCACTTCAACGTGGACACGGCGAAGAACATCGAGGCGTTCCGCCGCCAGATCATTGTGCAGGTGGCTGAGATCTTCGAGCAGGTCGACTTCATCATCTGCGCCACCAACCCCGACGTGGCGTTCGGAGCACAAGGTCCGATGCCGACGACCATCGACGGCGTGGACCTGATCGCCGAGCACGGGTTCGAGGCTGCGGTGGGAAACAACGGGGCCCTGACCATCCCGGCCAACACGACCGGGCACCCGGCCGTCGCCATCCCGGTCGGCCTGGTCGACGGCCTTCCTGTGTCGATGCAGATCATAGGCCGGAGGCACGCCGAGCAACTGCTCCTCGACTTGGCGCGCGTCGTCGAGCTCGAGCGTCCGTGGCCGCTCGTCGCGCCGGGGGCGCCGATCTGACCGCTGTGCGGCGCCGTGCATGGGCTCTTCGGCGGGGCGCACTGCCGAGGTCGGCCTCCAAAGAACACAATTTGCACAATTCTTTTTGATTGTCGAGCGCGTGTGCCACTTTCCGACGACTAGTTGCGGGTGAGCCCTCCCGTCTTCGCTCCGGATTGTTGTCGCGTCGTACCCCAAGCCAGACGGGGGCTGAGGACAGGTCCGCCAGGTCGTCCGCATGCGCCTGGCCACGAGTTTTGATGTTCCGTTGTGTCTTCGTGTGACTTTCGGTACCTGCGGAAAAACGACCGTCTGTCCTAGCCTGTTCTGAGAAATGGCGGAAGAAATGCTCTTCACCGTCGCTGGATCCGTCGCGATGCCAGCGCAGATGATCTCGCTCGAGGAAGCGGGACTGGAGCAGCGCGCCGATCTGCAGGAGTGGGTCCTGTCGAACCCGGCCATCCTGGGTCCCGCCGTCAAGGTCGTGACCTTCGAGTTCGACGGGCTGCCGGCCGCCGGCGGTATCCCCCGCGACCGTGTATCGGTGCTGGGGCTCGGGGCTGACGGCCGCCTGGTGGTGGCCCAGCTCAAGAGCAGCCGGTCCGCCGACACCGAGGTCTCGGCGATCAAGTACGCGGCCGCAGCGAGCCGGATGCTCCCCGAGTCGCTGGCCGATCACTACGCCCGGTTCCAATCCCGCCGCCAGACCCCCATGAGCCAGGAAGAGGCCCTGGCCGAACTGCAGTCGCATGCGCCCGACCTCTCGCAGGAGACGCTACGCCGCCCCCGCATCGTCCTGCTGGCCCGGGACTTCTCAGCCGTCGTGAGCGCCAGCGTGGTCTGGCTCAGCGAAATGGGCCTGGACATCGCGCTCGTCCAGATCAGCGCCTTCCGCTCCTACATCTACGGGCAGCTGGGCAGCAGCAACGTGCCCATGATCTCCGTCAGCCAGCTCTACCCGCTGCGCGAGGTCGAGGAGTTCACCATCAGCCCGGAGCGCCAGCTGGCCAAGGAGATCGCCGAGTCCAAGCGGCGGGTGCAGGACGCCGCGCTCGTGCGACGGCTCGTCGCGACGGAGTCTGTCGGGGACGGCACCATCTTCACCCTGAGCCCGCGTACCGACCTGAATTTCGACGTGCGGAGCCAGCTGGAGGAGTGGCTCGACATGGATCCCGCCCGGCGGACGGCGCACTGGCAGAACAACGTCAACGCACCGCTGGTGTGGGACGTCGACAAGGCGGCGTACACGCCGGCCGGCTTGGTGCGTCACATCATCGAGCAGGCCACCGGCGTCAGCGGCAACTACGCCGGCACGCAGTGGTGGCGCGACCCGACCGGCTGGAACATGGCCGAGCTGGCCGGACCAATCGGCGGGGGCAAAGGCGCCATGTACCGCGAGTACTGGTCCCGCTGGCTCGACAAGGTCCGCGTCCGGCACCCGCGCTGGACCCAGATGACGACGCTGCCCGCGCTGAACTTCATCACCCTCCCCTCCCCCGTGACCGGGACGCACTACGGGCTGAGCTTCGCGGCCGGCGGTCGCCTGCGTTCGGACTTCTACGTCGACCTCGGCACTCCCGAGGCCAGCGCCGCGCAATTCGACGTCCTGCAGCTGCAACAGGACTTGGTGGAGTCGATGTACGGCGCGCCGCTCTCATGGGAGCGCCTGCCCGACCGGGCGGCGTACCGCGTGGCCGACTACAGCGAGGGCGACATCACCCAGGTGGAGGAGTACGCGTTCTTCATCGACTGGATGATCGATGCGCAGGAGCGACTGCGTCGCGCCATCAACTCGGTTTTGGAGACGGGCGAGCCTTCCGACGGCGACGACGACGACCTCGACCGGCGCTGACGATTCTTGGCGGGTCAGCGCCGGTCGAGGTCCGTTACGTCGTCTTCAGCTTCCACACAGCCATCGGGGCGAACACGATGATCAACCCGGCGCTCCACAAGAGCGAAGGCACCAGGTAGTACGACACCGGGTGCCCGAGCAGCGCCTGCGCCTGGGGGCCGCCGGTCAGGAGACGCACCGTGTTGACCATCTGCGTCATGGGCTGGTTGTTGGCGAAGGCCTGCATCCAGCCCGGCATGGTCGACACGGGCACGTAGGCCGATGAGACGAAGCTGAGCGGGAACACCAGGAACGAGAGACCCTGGGCCGCTTGCGGACTCCCCGCCATAAGGCCCAGGGCGATGAACAGCCACACGAAGGCGAAGCCGTAGAGGATGGTCAGCCCCAGTGCCGCCACCGCGTCGATGGTCGTGCCGGTGACACGGAAGCCGACGGCGAACCCGGCTGCCGTCATGACGACGACGCCCCAGGCCACGAGCGCCGTGTCGGCGCCCACTCGCCCCGAGACGATGGACAGCAGCCGGATCGGCAGGCTGCGGAGCCGATCGAAGAGCCCGCCCTCCTTGTCGTCGGCGACGCCGCTGGCCGCGCTCATGCCCTGGAACAGGACGCCGGTGACGACGAAGCCGGGCACCAGGAAGTCCACGTAGGAGAGCCCTCCGGTGTGGCCCACGGCACCGCCGAAGACGTAACGGAAGATGAGGAGGAAGAGCAGCCCCTGCGCCGTGCCTGCGATGAGCAGCGCCGGCGAGCGGATGAACTTCTTGAGCGTGCGCGCCGCCACCTGCTCGGTCGCCACGAGGAACGAGGCGCCCCGGTTGCTGGCCGCATCGGTCGGTCGGGTCTGACGCGGTGGATCGAGGGTGATGGTCATGCTGCGTCCTCCTTCGGCGTGGTGGGGATGAGGGCGAGGAACACTTCGTCGAGGGTGGGCCGGCGCAGCGCGATGTCCTCCACCGGCACCTCGGCCTCGTCCAGGGCGCGGATGACCATCGGGAGCAGCCTCGAGCCGCCCGGCGCGGCGAGCGAGCATCGGCGCGTGGCCGGATCGGTCGACGGCTCGGCCATCCCGAGCGAGGCCAGCACCTCGGCCGCCCGCTGCATGGTGGCGACGTCGATCGTGTGCAGTTCGACCATGTCGGCGCCGACGCGTGACTTGAGCTCGCTCGGCGTGCCCTGGGCGATGACGCGGCCGCCGTCGATGATGACGATGGTGGTGGCGAGGTGGTCGGCCTCATCGAGATACTGCGTCGTCAACACGATGTCGGTGCCGCTCAAGCTCATGGCGTGCACGGCGTCCCACACCTCGTTGCGACTGACGGGGTCGAGACCCGTCGTCGGCTCGTCGAGTAACAGCAGCCGGGGCGAGCCGACCAGGCTCGCCCCGAGGTCGAGCCGCCGTCGCATCCCGCCGGAATAGGTCCGAACGAGGCGGTCGGCGGCCTCCACCAGATCCATCTGCTCCAGGATCCTTTGGCCTGAAGCCACCGCCTCGGCGCGACCCTGGCCGTACAGGCGAGCGACCATGACGAGGTTCTCCCGCCCGGTCATCATCTCCTCGACAGCGGCGGACTGGCCGGCGAGGCCGATCATGCGGCGCACGTCCATCGGCTCGCGCACGACGTCGTGGCCGTTCACGACGAGCGTGCCGCGGTCGGGCGCGATGAGCGTCGCCACCATGCGGATGAAGGTGGTCTTGCCGGCGCCGTTGGGCCCGAGAATGGCCACCGGCTGTCCGGCCGACAACGTGAGGGTCAGATCGGAGAGGGCTCGCACCTTTCCGAATTTCTTGGTAAGGCCGTCGGCCTCTATGAGCGCGTGCATGCACGCCTCCTTTCGCGGATCGGTTCTGCGTGTGATTCGTGCAGAGCACTGTTCTCAGCAGAGTCAGTCCACGGAGGTCGCCTACGCTCTCAAGTGCTGCCTCGGGCGAAGGTCCTTCGTAGATCGGGCTCGTGGTCGTACCGGCCCGGGGTCGCGTGGTGCTACACGCGGCTCCGGGTCCTCATTCCTTGGGGAGGTCGAAGGTGAAGTGCACCTCCTCGGGATCGAAGTCCTCGGTCTGGAAGAGGCGCCACATCTCGAGGCCCTCGAGCGTGCCGTCCGCCATCGCGTCGACGAGCGCCTGGACGAAGGCGAGCTCGGCGGTGACCACGCGCTCCTCGTACTCGGACTCGAGCTCGAAGATGCGGGGCAGCCCGGCGTCACGAGCCGCCTGCATGGCGCCGCGCATCCCGACGAGCCTCATGATCAGGGCCTCCGAGCGCCGGCGGAGCGCGGCAAGGGCGTCGTCGGGATCGAGCGCGGGAATGAAGGAGAGACCGGCCATGAACGCGGGGTACTCCTTGGTCGGGGTCCCGATGAGCTCGGTCAGCCAGTCGGTCATTTCGAGCGAGCCCTCTTCGGTGATCTCGTAGATGGTGCGCTGGGGACGCTTGCCCTCACGAAGGGTGCCCGTGGCCTTGATGAAGCCCTTCTTCTCCAGGGATTCGACGACGGCGTAGAGGGAGCCGTAGTTGAGGCGGACGCTCTGCTCCTTGGCCCGGGCCCGCAGGGTCTGCGCCACCTCGTAGGGGTGCATCGGCTTCTCGTACAGGCAGACGAGGACCGCCAGGGCCAGGGGGTTGGAGCGGGACCATCTCGGCACGCCGCTCATAGTATTCTACTCAGAATAATCTGTAAAGTATGTTCTGACTGATCTCCGGGCGGCGGATTGCCAGGGCCGTTACGTGCTCGGTGGCGTCGCCGTACAACCGTCGCAGGGCCCCTGGCCCGAGAAGGAGGGCGGGATCGACGGCGAGTCGGTCGGTGGATTGGTCGGCAGCAGGACGGGGGCCCGCGGCGCCTGGTTGAAGTCGAAGTCGTTGGTCATGTCGCCGAGGATCTTGACGTCTTCTCTGACGTCGGGGCGGGGGTCGGGCCGCCCGTCGGTCCTGGGGTTCAGCCGGGACCCACCGAGGAAGTCGTCCTCGATGAACTTCAGGTAGGCGTCGCTCGAAAGTGTCTGGTCGTCGATATAGCCCTTCTTGGCGTAGGGCGAGATCACCATCGCCGGAACGCGCAGCCCGTAGCCGTTCTGGTCGACCGGGGGCGGGACCACGTGGTCGTAGAAGCCGCCCCAGTCGTCCCACTGCAAGAAGATGGCGGTCGAGTCCCAGTCGGGGCTCTTCATGGCCGCGTTGATCACTGCGGTGACGTAGGCCTGGCCCTGGTGGACGCTGGCGGGCGGGTGCTCGCTGTCGGCCTGGGACGGGGTGACCCACATGACCGAGGGGAGGGTTCCCCTCTTGGCCTCGGAGAAGTAGTTGTTCAGCGGCTGGATGTTGCGGATCTGATGGTCCTTCTGCACGTCCTCGAAGACCGGGAGCGGGTTCCAGATGCCGGGCGTGAGGTAGCTCTGCGCCACCGGCGGGCAGGTGATGGCCGAGTCGTTCTCGCAATCGGGTTGGTCCCCGGTCTGCACGTAGTAGGCCCACGGGACGTGCTTGTTGTAGAGGAGCCAGGTGATGTCGGTCCAGGCGTTGGTGATGTCGGCGGTGCCGGTGTCGACAGCCTGGTCCACGTATCTCTGCATCTGCGCCGGCGTGTAGGGGCCCACGATGCTGTTGGTGCAGCTCGACGGTGCCGGGCTCGAGCACTTGGCCGACCACCCTGACACCAGGTAGAGGTGATCGGGCAACGACCACGAGGCCACCGGCTCGAACATGTGATCGTCGAGCGAGAAATCCTTGGCGTAGGTCCAGTAGTTCGGGATCTCGGCCGCCGTGTGGTAGCCCATGACGTCGGGCGTCGCCGCGTTGGAGCACGCGGGATTGTCGACGTGGGCGCCACATCCCTTCTTCGCCTTCGATGCCGATGCGATGAAACCGTCCATCTTCCCGCCGTCGACGTCGTTGCGAGCGTTGGCGGCACCGTGCGGGCCACCGCCGTTGACGTCGGCGGTGTCGTGGTACGGCGCCTGGCATCCACCCGCCGGCAGGGGGACGCAGACCGTCGGCACGCCGTTCTTCGTGGGAATGCCGTCAGCACCCGGGTAGGTGCCGAAGTAGCTGTCGAACGAGCGGTTCTCCTGCTCTATGACGATCACGTGCTTGATCTTGTGGATGCCGGCCGCCACCACGTAGTGGCCGGTGGGGCCCCCGCTGACCCGCTCGGGGGGCGCACTCGACGGCGCGGGCGACCTGCTGCACGCGGCCAGGACGCCGCCGGCGACCACGAGGGCCGCAACCGGACGGACGAGACGACCCGCACCTTTCGCCCACTGTCGACGCACGGCACCCAGTATGCGCGCGCCTCGGGCTATTCTGTCAACCATGGTTGACAATCGTGCCCGGGAGCGCGGGCTGCGGTCCCGGCCCTTGGGGACATCCCTCCGGCGGGCCTGGGTCGGGTACCAGATGGCGATCGACGCCGAGATGGCCGGCGCCGGGTTCGCCGATCGCCGGCTCCCCGACGGGCGGGTGCTCCGGCTCTGCGCGGGCCCGGACGACGTCACCATCTCCGACATCGGGCGGAGCATGGGGATCAGCCGCCAGGCGGCCAGCAAGATCGTCGGCACCCTGGGCGAACGGGGCTACGTGACCGTCAGCGCTTCCGCCTCCGACGGCCGGGAGAAGATCGTCACGCTCACTTCCCGGGCGAACGAGTACCTGACAGCGCAGCGCAGCGCCGCCCGCCGCATCGAGCGGAGGGTCCGAGCGGAGCTCGGGACGGATGCCTTCGAGGCGGTCCAGCAGTTGGTGGCCGTCTTGAGCCCTGACGAGGACGTCCGTATGCGGGACTACATCCGGGCCCATCACACGGAGCTCGGGCCTTCTGGCTGACGACCGTTCGGCGTGGTGACGCCCGGCTCCCTGTGTGCCTGCGTCCGCGGGTCGCACGCCGGCGCGGTCGACCACCGCCGTGTCTAACGTGAGTACTCGTGTCCCCCACGATCATGCATGTGGCGCCGCATCCCGACGACGAGGCGGTCGGGTGCCCCGGCGCCCTCCTCCACCTGCTCGACCGGGGCTGGACCGTGGTCAGCGTCATCGCCAGCCTGGGCTTCTCGGGGCAGTGGGAGCGACGACGGACCGAGGCGGAGGAGGCGGCCGGGCGGGCCGGCTTCCTGCCGATCTTCCTGGACCCGCCGCTCGACCTCGATCTCGACGGGGACCTGGTGTCGGCCACCCGGCGCATCGCCACCGAGCTCCCAAGCATCGTCGAGGAGCACGACGCCTCAATTGTGGTCTCGCCCTCGCCCCACGACGTGCATCACGGCCACGAGGCCGTGGGCCGCGGCGTGCAGCGGGCTGTGGCGGCTCTGCCCCCAACGCTGCGCTGGTGGATGTGGGGCGTCTGGGGCGACCTACCGGCGCCGAACGTCTACTACGGCTTCGACGCCGGGGTGCTGGACCGGGCTCTGCACATCCTCGACGCCTATGCGGGTGAGCTCGAGCGCAACGACTACCGGCCCTTCCTGTCGGGGCGGGCCGCGGCCAACGCCGTGATGGGGTCCGAACGCGTCTTCGGGTTCGGCTCCCCCGCCGCCAGCCCGCACCCGTACGCCGACCTCGTGACGGAGGTCCGGCTCGTCGACGGCCGGTTCATGGCCTCGGAACCGCACTACCTGGACCAGGGGCCTGAGCCCACCGCGCTCTACGACGTCGACCTGACGCCGTGGCTCGACGCGCCGACCGCCCACGAGCTCGTGGGCTACATCCGGGAGGTTCGGGAGGTCCCGGGGGAGCCGGCGCCGTGACCGCCCTCGTCACGCTCAGCCCCGAGTTGGTCGAGGACTTCGAGCGCGACGGCTTCGTGGTGGTGCCGGATCTCCTGACCCACGACGAGCTGGTCCGGTTCGGCGCCGCCGTCGACGAGGGTGTGGCCCGGCGCAGCCGGCACGATGCCCGGACCGTGGCCGAGAAGACACGCTACGAACAGAGCTTCATTCAGTGCCAGAACCTCTGGGAGGACTGCGACGCTGTCCGGCCGCTGACCTTCCACCCCGTGATCGCCGAGACGGCGGCGCGTCTCCTCGGCGTCCCCGCCGTGCGCCTCTGGCACGACCAGGCTCTCTACAAGGAGGCGGGCGGTCGCGCAACCGACCCGCATCAGGACCAGCCCTACTGGCCCATCGTCGAGACGAACACGATCACCGCGTGGATCCCGTTCGAGGGATCGACGCTCGAAGGCGGCGCCATGGGCTACCTGCCCGGGAGCCACCGGCTCGCGGTACGCGAGTTCGTCGACATCTTCAGCGGGAGCGGCGACGATCCGCTGGAGCGCGACGAGTTGGCGGGGATCACGCCGGTCTACGTCGAGGTGCCGTCCGGGTCGGTCGCCTTTCACCACGGTCTGACGTTCCACTTGGCCAAGCCGAACCTGACCGGTACGGTCCGTCGGGTGCACACCGCCATCTACTTCGCCGACGGTTCCACCCGGGGCGAGGGAAGCTTCCCGCACCCGTCGGTGGAGCGGGCTGGGATCGTCATGGGCGCGGTCATTGCCAGCGACGTCACCCCGATCGCCTGGCCACGGCCCGACGGCGTCCCGCCGGATCCGCCTGCGGCGCCGATCGGGTGAAGGACGTGCTCACGGACGAACAGCGCACTATGTGGAGGGGGCGGGGCTTCTTCCGCATCAGCGGCTTCGCCCCGCCGGAGACCTGTGCCGCCATGCTGGCCCGGGTGACGCAGGTGGTGCGCGACCCCGACCTGGCCGCCGGGCTCGGCGTCAAGGTGGTCCCCGAGAGCAACAAGGCCGGCGTGGCCGTCGCGCACCCCGAGGATGGAGTGTCCAAGATCTTCACGCTCCACCGCGACCCCGTCTTCGCCCGCTTCGCCCATTCGGCGCAGGTGGTGGAACCCGTCTCGGAGCTCATCGCCCCTGACATCGACGTGTTCCTGTCGCAGTTCATCTTCAAGACGGCCGGAGCCTGGGGGCAGCCCTGGCACCAGGATTCCTTCTATTTTCCCTTTGAACCGGCGCGACCCATCGTGGGGGTCTGGCTGGCCGTGACCGAGGCGACCCTCGACAACGGGTGCCTGCATGTGCTGCCCGGATCGCAGATCGAGCCGGTGCACCGGCACGTCCCGGACCACCGCCCCGGCGCCAACTACGGCTACTTCGAGATCGACGACCATGAGATGGGCGCCGCCGAACCGGTGCTGATGGATCCGGGCGACCTCTTGGTCTTCGACAGCCACCTGATGCACTGCTCGACGGACAACAAGTCCGATGGCATCCGCGCCGCCATGGTGTACCACTACGCGGCGGCAGCGACGATCGACCACACCGAGGAGTTCTTCCCCACCGTCAACCACTGGGTGCCGGTGCGGCGGGGCGGTCGGCCGACGGCGCCGCTGGCGGCCTGAACGTCGGCGTGAGCGTGAACGTGGGCGGAATCCGGTTCCGGGACGGGATGGTGCGTCGGTGCCGCTGAAGTTCGACGCCATGCTGCCGGCCCAACCCCTCCGACAGGCGGCGGAGCTCGGGCGGCGGGCGGCCGAGGCCGGGCTGTCCGGCCTGGTCGTGACCGAGGCGGGGCGCACGGCCTTCCTGACCTGCGGGGCGCTGGCCGTGGCGGCCGACATCGACGTCTTGACGGGGATCGCAGTCGCCTTCCCGCGCAGCCCCATGGTGACGGCGGCCAACGCCTGGGAGTTGGCGGAGGCGAGCGGGGGCCGCTTCCGTCTGGGGCTGGGATCGCAGGTGCGGGCGCACATCGAGCGCCGCTACGGGTCCGAGTTCGCCCACCCTGGTCCACGGTTGCGCGAATACGTCCTTGCCGTGAAGCAGATCTTCGAATGCTTCCGCACCGGGGCGCCGCTCAAAGTGGAGGGCGAGTTCTACAACCTCTCGCTGCTCCCGCCCACGTGGGCACCGGGTGCCATCGACTGCGGGGACCCGCCGGTCGATGTCGCCGCCGTCAGCCCCTGGATGCTCCGCATGGCCGCCGAGGTGGCCGACGGCGTCCACGTGCACCCGCTGAACACGCCGACCTACCTGCGCGAGACCGTGCTGCCCAACCTCGAGGCCGGTGCCGCCCTGTCGGGACGCCGGGTCGAGGACCTCGAGCTCGTCGTCCCGGCCTTTCTGGTCGTGGGTGACAACGAGGCCGAGCAGGCCGTGTGGCGCGAGCGGGCCCGCGTGCAGGTGGCGTTCTACGGGTCGACGCCCAACTACGCCTTCATCTTCGAGCAACTCGACCGCGAGGACATGACCGACCTGCTGCGCGAGCGCCAGCGGGCCGGGGACATTCCAGGGATGGCGGCCGAGATCGACGACGACCTCCTGGGGAACTTCGTCACCGAGGGGAGGTGGGACGACATCGCCGACAAGATCGTGGCCAAGTACGGCGGTATCGCGACCAGGGTCGTCAGCTACTTCACGGGAATGGATGTCGTGCAGCATCCCGACGCCTTCGAGCGATGGGGCGCGCTGGCCCGACAGGTCAGGAACAACTCTTAGGCGTCGCGACCGCCGGCAGCCGCGGTCCTCTTCGCCCGACGCCCGAGCATCCTCCGCTTGCCCCGCCCAGGCTCGTCCGGCTCCTCGGCTGCCAGCTCGGCGTCGAGTTCGGCAAAGTCCCCGCCGATGTCGTCCTCGTACTCGCCGATGATCGCTCTCCGGTCGGCGACGACCGGCTCAGCAAATCCGACGTCGTCGTCCGCCTCCTCCACCTCACCGTCTTCAAAGAGGTCGAGGATGTCTTCGTCGTCACCGGCAGAAACGCCACCGGCGACCGCGACCTCAGGGGGCAACGTGGTCCGTCGCGCTGGGGCTGGGCCCCGTCCCGAGGCTGGCCCCGGTCGCTCGGTCCGCTCGAACAGCGTGGACAACCGGTCCTCGACGGCGTCCAGGTCGGCGGCGGCCTCCGACAGCGCTCTGTGCAGCTGGGGCACATGGTCGGGCGCTCCACCCAGGTCGCCGCCCGGTTCGGCTGGTCGCACCTCGTCGGTCCAGGCGGCGCCGTCCCAGTACCGGTCCTGGTCGTGATGCTGGGGGTCGGGCTGCCAGCCCGCGGCATTCACCATCGTCGTCCTCCTCCGATTGCTCGGATCCCCCTCCGAGAAAAAACCATGCGACGTGCGCACTTGGGCTGCTGAGCTGCCGCACACAGCGGCGGACCCGCCTCCCGACCACCCCGCCTCGATGCGGAGCATGCGTCACAACCAGAATAGGATCGCAACGCTCTCCTCCGGGTTCCCGGGGGATCAAGTGTTCGACAACAACGAGGCATGGAAGGACTGCGGTGGCTATCCCATTGAAGGCCGGAGCGAGGCTCCGCAGCGCGACCGACGCCTGTGAGGTCGTGGTCGTGAAGGCGCCCGCGGACCCGGTCGACCTGCGCTGCGGGGGCCGCCCCTTCCTCCCCGCCGACGTCGAGCCCGCGTCGGAGAGCATCGTCGCCGGCTTCGAGGGGCCCACCCAGTTGGGTAAGCGCTACAGCGAAGACGAGATCGGCCTGGAGCTCTTGTGCACCAAGGCCGGCGAGGGCGCCATCTCGGTTGGCGAGACCATCCTGGCCGTCAAGGGCGCCAAGCCCCTCCCCGCCTCGGACTGACCGTCCGGCAAGAAGAAGGGACGCCATCGTGAACATCGCCATGCTGCTCGAAATGGCGGCCGAAGGTGACCCGGACCGCGTCGTTCTGGGTTCGCATGACGGGGGGATCACCGCCTCGGATCTCCTCGAGCGATCCCGGCGGGCTGCCATCTATTTCGAGAAGAGCGGTGCCGAGGTCGTCGGCTACTTCGGGCTGAACGAGGACACGCTCCCCGTGGCACTCTTCGGTGCCGCGCTGGCCGGCATCCCCTTCGCGCCGCTCAACTACCGCGCCCCGGACGAGCAACTGCGCGGCGTCCTCGGCCGCGTCGCCGGCGGCATCATGATCGCCGACGACCAGGAGGTGGCGCGCCTCGACGGCATCGGCGCCACCAACGTCCTCACCAAGGCCGAGTTCGCCTCCGCCATCGCCGAGCCGGTCACCGGCGAGCATCCCTTCGTCGATCCCGAGGAGATCGCCGTCCTGCTCTTCACCAGCGGCACGACGTCAGAGCCCAAGGCGGCCATCCTGCGCCACCGCCACCTCGTCTCGTACATCATCTCGAGCGTCGAGTTCCTCGGTTGCGAGCCCACCGAGGCGCAGCTGATCTGCGTGCCCTCGTACCACATCGCGGGCATCGCGGCAGTGTTGAGCTCGCTCTACGCGGGACGTCGCATCATGTACCTGCCGGCCTTCGAGGCCAGCTCGTGGGTGCAACTCGCCGCAGACGAGCACGTCACGCACGCCATGGTGGTGCCCACCATGCTGGGGCGCATCCTGGGCGCCATGGAGGAAACCAACACTGAGCTCCCGTCCCTGCGCCACCTCTCCTACGGCGGCGGGCGCATGCCGCTCGAGCTCGTCGAGCGCACGTTGACCGACATGCCCCACATCGATCTCGTCAACGCCTATGGACTCACGGAAACCAGTTCCACCATCGCCATGCTCACCCCCGATGAGCATCGGGAGGCCTTCGCCAGTGCCGATCCGGTCATCCGGGCGCGACTGGGCTCGGTCGGACGTCCCCTCCCCTCACTCGAGGTGGAGGTGCGCGACATCGATGAGGCGGCCCTCCCGGCGGGGGAGAAGGGCGAGATCTGGGTGCGCGGCGAGCAGGTGGCCGGCGAGTACGTCGGCAACAACGTGCTCACCGAGGACGGCTGGTTCCGCACCCGCGACGCCGGCTGGTTCGACGTGCACGGCTTCCTCTATGTCGACGGTCGCCTCGACGACGTCATCGTGCGGGGCGCCGAGAACATCTCGCCCGGTGAGATCGAGGAAGTGCTCATGGCGCACACCGCCGTAGCCGAGGCCGCGGTGATCGGCATCCCCGACGCCGAATGGGGCGAGGCGGTGGCGGCCGTCGTCGTCCTTCACCCCAACGGCGACGCCACCGAGGTCGACCTCCAGGTCTGGGTCAAGGAGCGCCTGCGCTCCACCAAGATGCCGGGCGTCGTTGCTTTTCGGGACGAGCTCCCCTACTCCCCGACCGGCAAGCTGCTGCGGCGGGTCCTGCGGGACGAGCTGTCCCAGTCGGGCGTGTAGTCCCGAACGTGGTGGGCGTCCTGCCGTGACGGAGCCCCCAACAGACGCGCACCACGAAGCGACGTTGCCCAGTGAGGAAGCGTTCCGGCGCGAGGTGCTGGAATTCCTGCAGGCCACACTCCCACCGGGTAACGGTGAGCCCAGTGGTGTCGTTTCGTTCGGTGGTGCGGGGTTGTCGCAGTCCGTCGCCTACCAGCGCCAACTGGCCGACGCCGGGCTGGCCGGAATCACCTGGCCGGTCGCCTACGGCGGGCGTGGCCTGCCGGCCCGCTTTCAGCGCATCTATGACCGCGAAGCCAAAGCGTTCCAGATTCCGCCCCGTGCGCTCGAAGTCGGCCTCGCCATGTGCGGTCCCACGCTGCTGGCCCACGCGGGCGAGGAGCAGAAGAAGGTCATCCTCCCGCCCCTGTTGCGCGGTGATCACGTCTGGTGCGAGCTGTTCAGCGAGCCGGGCGCCGGTTCGGACCTCTCGAGCGTCCAGACCCGCGCCCGGCGCGACGGTGACGTGTTCGTCCTCGACGGCCAGAAGGTGTGGACGTCGGGCGCGCAGTACAGCGACTACGCCGCCTGCCTCGTGCGCACCGACCCCACACGTCCGAAGCGCGAGGGCCTCACCATGGTGATCGTCGACATGCACGCGCCCGGAGTCACGGTGCGGCCGCTCCGCCAAATCACGGGGGAGACGCATTTCAACGAGGTCTCTCTCGACGAGGTGCGGGTGCCGGTGGCCAACGTCGTCGGCGACCTCAAAGACGGCTGGCGTGTCGCCCGCACCATGCTTGCGTTCGAGCGGCAGGCCCTCGGCAACCTCGGCGGCGGTGGCGGAGGGGGTGGCTTCGCGGCGCTGATCGAAGAGGCCGGGCGACGCGACCTGGCCAGCCGGCCCGTGCTGCGCGACCACCTCATTCAGCTGCGCATCCGCCAGATGGTCCTGCGGTATCTCTCGGCCTACCTGCAGGCCAAAGCGAAAACCAACGGCGGCAGCGGGGCTGCGGCCTCGTTGCTCAAGTTGGCCATGGCTCAACTGGTGCAGCAGTCAGCGCTCGTCGGCGTCGAGGCCTCGGGTCTGCACGCCATTGCCTGGAACCCTGAGGAGGCCGGCGGCGGACGCTGGTCGGACCAGCTCCTCGGCTCGCAGTCGGCCTCCATCGGGGGCGGCACCAACCAGATCGTGCGCAATGTCATAGCGGAACGCGGGCTCGGGCTGCCGCGCGACACGGAGGGCGACCTCATGCCGGGCGACCTCGACGACGACCGGGCCGGGTCCGCGTCTGCCTGAATCCGCCTGACGACCTTTCCGGCCTCCGGCGACGTGCCCTACGTCGTCGTCACCGTCGCTGTCGCAGCGTCGAGAAGCACCTCCACCGCCGCCCGGGTGGCGACGGCGATATCGGCATCGTGGTCCATGCGGGCGGTCAGCCCTGCTCCGTCATAAAGGACATGGAGTTGGCGTCCAAGGTGCTCGGGGTCAGCTGCGCCCGCCTGGCCGGCAAGGTCGATGAACATCGAGCGGATCCAACGTCGGAAATCGGCCGCGTCGGCTGCGATAGTCCCGCCGGCCGGGGCCTCAGTGCTGGCCGCCTGGAACGCACACCCGTTGAAGTCCGGCTGACCGAAGATGCTGGCCTGGACGTCGAACACGGCGAGGATCTTCTGCCGGGGGTCGTCGTGCGCCGCAATGGCTTCGTTCAGGCGGCTCGTCGTTCCGTCTTGACGTCCCAGAAGGTACGTGTGGATGAGTTGCTCTTTGCTCTCGAAGTTGTTGTAGAACGAGGCCCGCGAGACGCCGGCGTGTTCAATGATCCGGTCGACCCCAACGGTGTGGATCCCCTCGGCGTAGAAGAGCTCGTTGGCCGCGGCGATCAGCCGATCACGGGCTGGCGTCTGACGGGTGGATGCGCTCGGCGAGGTGACGGTCATCGCAACGCCCGATCCTACGATTCGCTCGTGATGGCGACACGATCGGCGTAGAAGGCGACGTGGTCGCGGATGGCCTCGACCGCGCCGTAGGGCTCGGGGTAGTACCAGATTGCGCCGGCGCCGGCGTCGTCGCCGGTCTCGCCTTCTCCGGCCACAATGTCGAAGTAAGACGCCTCGCCCTTGTACGGACAGTAGGTGTGCTGGTCACTGGTCCCGAGTAGGCCTCGGTCCACGTCGGCGAGCGGGACGGCGGGATAGCCGGCTTCGTGCAGCTCGAGCGCCCGGTCGGTCTCAGCGATGACCGCCGAACCGCGGCGAACGGTGACGTGGCCGTGGTGCGGCTCAATGGTGATCGGGTGATCAGGTCCGGGTTCTCGGACGGGGCGGCTGTCGCTCATGGTTTGGTCTCTTTTGTGCGTCGGTGTGAAGGTCGTGTGAGGACTATCGGGTCAAATGGCGCTCGGTCAGGTGGTACCTGATCAGATCGCGGTGCGCCCGCCGTCAGCTGCAATGACGGACCCGGTGATGTAGCTGGCCTTCTCGGAAGCGAGGAACGCAATGACGTCGGCAATCTCGTCGACGTGTGCGCCGCGCCCGAGGATCGTGGTCTTGCCCAACCCCTCAATGAGCGCCGAGCCCTCCTGGCTGAACACCGGATCGGGCGAGATCGCGTTGACCCGAACTCCTTGCGGGCTGTATTCGGCGGCCCAGGAGCGGGCCAACGAGGCCATTGCAGCCTTGGTTGCTCCGTAGGCCGCACCGCCAGCCAGTCCAATGGTGCCGGCCATGCTGCCCACGTTAATGATGCTGCCGCGGCCTCGTTCTGCCATGGCGGGCGCCAGAGCAGCAACCAGGAAGTAGGTCGAGCGGACGTTGCCATCGAACAGCGATTCGAACTCCGCCTCGTCGAGCTCCGCCGTCGGGCCGAACCACGAAGTGCCTGCGTTGTTGACCAACACGTCGACATCACCGGACTCCTCGGCCAAGCGGCGGACGTCGGCCATGTCAGCCAGGTCCGCCCCGACGAAGCGGGCGCGCCCGCCCGCCGCCTCGATGTCCGCCACGACGTCGCGGCCGCGCTCGGCGTTGCGGCCGTGGACGACCACCGTCCAGCCGTCTTGAGCGAGCCGAAGGGCGGTGGCCCGGCCGATACCCGAAGTGGCGCCCGTGACAAGGGCCGTCCCTAAGGCTTCGGTCGCGGTCGTCATGGTCGAGCTCATGGCTGTCTCCTTATTGGGTAGAACGATCTGCCCGGACAAGGTAGAACGATCTACTCAGCTTGTCAACCAGCCTCCTGGGAGACTCGTCGAGGGAGGAGCCCGTGTCCATCGTTCGGGGACCCGTCCCCGGGGACTACGGAAGGGTGCGGAACGTCACCATCGTGAAGGTCCGGTGGGCGAGACGCCAGCCGTCCGGCGTCCGGACGAGCTGGTCGTCGTAGAAGCCGATGGGATTGAAGCCACTCCGGCCGTCGGCCGCCATCAAGATGCCGTCGACAGAGCAGCGGGCGACGGCACCGTCGCCGTCACCGTGGACGTCGATGGCAATGTTCGAGATGCGGTGCATCGTGTGGCCCATATCAGCGTGCGCGGTCACCATGAAGTCGGTGATGGCGTCGGCGCTCTCCCAGGTACCGAAGTCCCCGTAGTCGGCCACGCAGTCGGCGGTGAAGCACGACCGGAAGAGATCCCAGTCACGGCGGTCGATGCCGGTGGCGTAGCGGATCAGGACCTCGGCGATGTCCTGCTTCGACGCCCCCTCGCCCGTCATGAAGGACCCGTCCCGCTCACGTCGCCACCGCCGGCGTCGTGGTCCATGGTGGCACTCGCCGCCTTCATCAACACCTGGACTGCGTTGCCGCGGGGCATACCCCCCAGCATCTGGAGCCCGGCGTACATGTGGTCACCCACTATCCAGCTGGGGCCGTGCGGCAGCCGGGCCAGCGCATCCCCCACGACGTCGTCGACCGTTGCCGCTCCAGCCAACGGCGCGTCCGCCTCGTCGACGAAGCCACGTTCGGCCCGGAGGCGCCGCAGAGCCGGCGTGTCGGTCTCCCCCAAAACCAGGCTCAAGACGTCGACGCCTTGGGGGTGGAGCTCGGTCCACAGCGCTTCGGTGAACACCACGTCGAAGGCCTTGGATCCGCCGTAAATGACGATGTTCGGCGCCCCTACGAAGGCAGCGCCCGAGCTCAGCACAATGATGCCGCCCCTCCCTCGGTCGACCATGGGCCCCGCGAAGTGGTGGCACATCTGCACCGGCACAGTGCAGTTGCGGTGCACCATGGCCGTTGCCACCTGCACCGGGTTGGCCAAGAAGGGCTGATAATCAGGGTCGGCGCCGGCGCAGTACATCAAGAGGCCGACCACGAGATCCCGGGTCGCGTCGGCCACCGTCTCCATGGCCTCCAGTGAGGCCAGGTCCACGGCGACGGCACGAGCCTCGACATCCGACTTCTCACGGATCTGCGCGGCAACTTCGTCCAGGACCCCTTGTCGGCGGGCTAACAACACGACGTTGACGCCCTCTTTGGCGACGGCGGCAGCGAACGACGCCCCAACCCCCTCAGAGGCGCCGGCGATGACGGCCCAGGGCCCGTACGACTCGACGAAGGTCATGGCAGCGGCTCCCGATCTCTTCTCATCCACGCATCTTCTCGGATGGAGAGACGATACGAGCTGCGTGCGCGCAGCATTCAGAAGCGCGTGAGGCCCGCACCGCCAGACACACGATGACGCGGATCAATCCCGAAGCTCTTTGCCGGTGAGGCTCAAGAAGACATCTTCGAGGTTCGGCGTGCGCACCTCGACCCCCGTGAGATCCACCCCGTGTCTGGTGGCGACGGCAACGACAGCCGACAACACTGCCGGTCCGTGATCGGTGGTCAACTCCAGGTTGCCCTCGTGCTCGTGCACGTTGTGGACGTTGTGGAGCTCGAGGCAGGCGGCAGACAGGATTTCGAGCGACCCAACGTCACAGGAAAGGTGCACCTTGTCCCGGCCACCGTAGGCGCCGATGAGCGTCTCGGCGCTGCCCTCAGCGATCAGTTGCCCGTCGTCGATGATGCCGATCCGGTCGCACAGCCGGGCCGCCTCTTCCATGTAGTGCGTCGTGTAGAGGACAGCGATGCCCAGCCGTCCGACGGTCCCCAAAATGGCGTTGCGGCTCTGGGGGTCGACGCCGACCGTCGGCTCGTCCAGGACAAGCAGTTTGGGCCGGTGCAGCAGCCCGGCCGCCATGTTGGCCCGCCGCTTCATGCCGCCCGAATAGGTCCCGATGCGGTCCTGGCCCCGGTCGGCCAGCCCGACCAGCTCCAGCGTCTCGCTGATGCGGCCCTGGAGCTCCTTGCCGGCCAAGCCGTAGAGCTGGCCGAAGAAGGTCAGGTTCTCGACCGCCGAGAGGTCGGGGTACAGGGCCAGGTCCTGGGGAACGTAGCCGACCGCTGCCTTGGCCTCGAGGGTGCCGCCGGCGCAGCCGTCGACGGTCACCTCTCCCTCGTCAGGAGCGATGAGACCGCACAACATGGAGATGGTTGTGGTCTTCCCGGCGCCGTTGGGCCCGAGCAGCCCATAACACTCGCCCGCCTGTATGGAGAAGGACACTCCTTTGACGGCCTCTCGCTCGCCGTAGCTCTTGCGCAGGCCCTCACAGCGCAACATTGCGCTCCCAGGCGAGGTCACACGGCGGCCAGCTGCAGCGGATAGGAGTGTGCCGCCACGGCAAGGATCTCAATGCGGTCCTGCTCCAGCACGAAGCCGGCGGCGATGGCCTCGTCCAAGGACGCGGCGAACCGATCCAGGTACTCGTCTTCCCCCCCTGGGTAGAGCTTCGACAAAGTGGCGTCGTCGAAGGGCTCGGTGCGGCCGAAGAGCATGGCAAATGTCTGGCCGCTCTGCCCGAGGCCGGCCATGACAGCGGTCGGCACGTCGACCCACGGTGTGCGGATCCCACCCAGGGCGATGCCGTGCTCGTCCACGACGTAGCCCGTTCGATCCGCGTCCAGCGCGAGGGAAGGGGCCGACGGTGGGGCCGCCCCGCCCGCCGCCCAACGGGACAGATGCATGAGGGCGGCCTGGGCGATGTAGTGCTGCTGGGGCCCGGCGTTGATCGGCGTATCGGTCTGGCCGATCATGAGGTTGGTCGTCGGCCGCAGCAGTTCCGCTATGCGCTCGGCGGTCAACGTTCCGTCATCGTGGCGGCCCGCGCTGACCGTGTACGTGTCGGCGTGGGCCGCGCCCGCCATCTCCCAGGTGCGGATGGTCGCCGAATCGGGCTGTTCCGCCAGCTGCCCGCCTAACAGGACCACATCCGTCTCGCTCTGCAACACGAGCACCGGGACGCGGGCGTCGTCACGGATGCGCTCGCCCGTCGACGAGATCGCCACCCGCGTCTCCTCCATGCCCAACCGTGCCGACGCCGGGATGAACACGCCGTCGATGGAAACGCCCGACGCCGGCCGGCCGTGCACGAAGTAGCCGTCGAAGAGCTGCGCGTGCGGGTCGACGGCATTGATGTAGGTCACCAGACAGGCGGCCGATTGCGACTCCCCTGCCGCCAGGATCTGCGACGGCCTCAGCCCGACCAGAGGGTTCTCGTCACTGGGCAGCTGGAGCAACGTGACGACCTGCGAGAAGATGTCGAAGGACCAGGCATCGCCGGGATGCTCGAGCGCTGCATAGCGCTCCGGCGCCAGCAACTTGAGGTGGATACTCTCGACGAAGCCGCCCCCGTCGATGCCGACCTTCTGGGCCGACACGCCGACCCAGGCGTGACCGGCGGCGGTCAGCGCGCGGTGGAAGAACCCCCAGTCGGGAGCAGCATCGATGCCGGCTGACACGTTGTGCCACTCGACCACGACCGTCCCGCTGAACCGGAGCGGGTCCGAAGGCCAGCGCGCCACGAACCTGGTCCGGAACGGAGCCTCGGCGCCGGGCTTCACATCCCAGCGACCGTCGGCACCCCGCTCGCCCTGCAAATCGTACGCGGTCGCCGTCCCCTCGAAGCTGTACTCGATCTCCTCGTACCCGAGGGTCGCGAGGTCGTAGTCCCGCATGATGTCCGGCGCTGCGCCCGGCATCTCGCGAAACGCTGTCTCTCGTGTGACGGCCACGGCGAACCTCCCTGGGTCGGCGCCGCTGGGAGCGGCGATCGCGAGGATACGACGTGACCGAGGGTTGAGGCCCTCGGCGGCCCGTGGTACGCATCACGCATGTTCCTGATGCGCTTCGCCCAGCGGTCCGCCACTGAGGACCCGGCCGCTCGTGCCGACCTCTACGCCGCCACCATCGACATGTGCGCCTGGGGCGAACCGCGTGGTGCCCTGGCGGCGGTCCTTAGCCAGCACCACGGAGTCGACGACGGCTACCTCCCTTCCCCGGTCCCACTGGCGTCCGCCATTGCGGCGAGGACCAGCACCTTGCCCATCACAGTGGCCGCTCTGCTCCTTGCCTTGTACGAGCCCGTGAAGCTCGCGGAGGATCTCGCCGTGGTCGACCTGATCAGCCGAGGCCGGGTGTCCTACGTCGTCGGGATCGGCTACCGGGACGAGGAGTTCGATATGTTCGGCGTCGAGCGTCGAGGCCGCGGCCGTCTCGTCGAAGAACGCATCGGGTTGCTGCAGCGCCTGTGGTCGGGCGCGGCAATCGACGTCGACGGGCGACCCGTCCGGGTCACCCCGCTGCCCTTCACGCCGGGTGGCCCGATGCTCGCCTACGGCGGCGGCACCGAGGTGGCCGCTCGACGGGCGGGCCGGCTCGGCCTGATGTTCATGGCCGAGTCCCACGACACCACGCTGGAAAACGCCTACCGCGCCGAGGGCGGGGACGCTGCGCCCGGTTGCATCTTCGCCCCACCTGGCGTCCCGAGCACCGTCTTCGTCGCCGACGACCCCGAGCGGGCCTGGGCGGAGATCGGCGAGTACCTGTTGCTCG
Organism: uncultured Acidimicrobiaceae bacterium; assembly: GCA_963741995.1. GTDB lineage: Bacteria > Actinomycetota > Acidimicrobiia > Acidimicrobiales > RAAP-2 > Bog-473. The sequence goes on along the minus strand of CAVUKI010000006.1, from coordinate 144,481 downwards.
ACGCCCGCAGCTACTCGCAGTGGAACGCCCACCGGGAGGGGACGGTCTCGATTTCGCGCGCGCCGACGGTCGATGCGCTGGCCGCAGAGAAAGACGCCTATCAGATCATCACTCCCGCCGAGGCCCGCGAACTCGTGGCCGCCGGCCATCCGCTCGGCCTCCAGCCCCTGGTGGGTGGGATACCTCGCGACCTGGCCTGGCCCTACCTCGAGGCCGCGGCGGCCGTGTCGGCGAGTTTTTGGTAGCGGGACTACCCCGGTGAGCTGCCGCCCGTGGTCTCGGCGACGGCCACGCCGGAGGCCACCAGCGAGTCGATCTCGTCGGCAGGGAGCTGCAGCTCGGCCAGGATCTCGCGGGTGTGCTCCCCGACATGCGGGGCCCGAAAGCGCGGGTGGGGGGGCTCACCATCGAAGTCGGCCGGCGTCGCCAGCATGGGCATGCTGCTCAACTCGTCGGGCACCTCGACCACCGACTTGGCGGCCAGGAACTGTTCGTCCGCGATCACGTCCTCAATAGTGTTGACCCGGCTCCAGAACAGCTCGGGCTCGGCTGCGAAGACCTCGGCCCATTCGTCCAGCGGCCGGGTGGCGAAGATCTCGTCGAGGAGCCCGATGAGCTCGCGAGCGTTGATCGCCCGCCCGGATCCGGTGGCAAAGCGCTCGTCGGTCAGCCACTCGGGTCGCCCGACGGCACGAGCCAGAGCGGGCCAATGGCGATCACCCTCGAGGCCGACGATCCAGAAGTGGCGACCGTCCCCTGCTGTGTAGTTGTTCACCACGGGGCTGTACATCGTCTCGCGTACCCCGGTATTCAGCGACCGGCCCCACATCAGCATGACGTTGAGGTCAAAGCCGATGGTGTAGCAGCCCTGGCGCAGGAGTGAGGTCGAAACGACTTGGCCCTTCCCAGTGCGGACGTGCTCGACCAGAGCGGCACTGATCATGGCGGCCCCGGTCATGGCAGCGGAGTGATCTCCCATGCCGCCCCGCTGGAAGGGCAGCGGGCCACCCGGCGCACGTAGCGATTCGGCGATACCCGCTCTCGACCAGAAGGCGGCGACGTCGTAGGCACCCCGTTCCGCGTCGGGACCCTCCAAGCCATAGCCGGTGATGATGGCGTAGACGAGACCGGGGTGGCGCTCGTGCACCTGGTCGGGGCCGAGTCCGATGCGCTCGAGGGCGGCCGGCCGCAGGTTGGTCAAAAACACATCGGCTCCGGCCACCAGCTGATGCGCCAGTTCCAGGCCCCGCGCGCTCGAGAGGTCGAGGGCGATGGCGCGCTTACCCCGGTTGTCCAACTCGAACACCGGGTTGGACGGCAGGTCACCGCCAAGGACGTTGAGGAACGTCCGGCACGGGTCACCTTCGGGGGGCTCGACCTTGACGACGTCCGCGCCCCAATCAGCCATGATGCCGCCGGCACCCGGACCGGCGACCCAGACCCCGAGCTCGACCACCCGGACGCCGCTGAGGGGACCGTTCACGCGTCTGAGGTTAGAAAGAAGTGCAGGGACATGGAATCGACACCGATCACGAAGGTGGAGGGGGACGGTATTCCAGTTCGACGTCGGCGGCCAGCGCGTTTGCTGCGCTCGGCTCGGCGGCGCTCAGCACGAGCTGGAGTCCTGGGTCAGCGGTACTGGGTCTCCGACTTGTCCCTCCGCTCCGGGGGGTTCGGCGGGTAGTTGCCGATGAGGGTGTACGAAAAGCCGTTCTGCAGTGCAGCCGTTCTCGTCAGATCCAGTGACTCCCAAATGGCCCGGATCGTTCCCTGAATCGCCTTGGGGTTCCGCCGCGCGATCGAGAGGGCGATCTCGCGCGCCCGGTCGCGCAAGGTGTCGCGGCGTCACGATTTCGGTCACGAGCCCGAGACGGAGGGCCGTGGGCGCGGTGATGCGCTCCTCGTTCCCCATCAGGGCCCAGCGCAGCACGTCGCCGAGGGGCATCCCTCGGTGCAGCATGCCGACCGGCTCCAGCGAACTGACGATCCCGACATTGGCGTGCGGGTCGAAGAAGAGGGCGTCCTCGGAGCAGATGATGATGTCCGATTCATTCAAGAAGTACTGGGCCCCGCCGGCACAGAGCCCGTGCACCGCCGTCACCACCGGCTTCCACACCTTATGGTGGAGCTTCGGACTCAGGCTCTCGCCGGGATCGAAGCTGTTCCAGGTGTTCTCCTTCATGAACCACATGTCCGTGCCGGCACCGATGTCGACTCCGGTGCAAAAGGCACGGTCGCCGTTGGCCTGGAGCACGACGCAGTGGATCTCGTCCGTCTCCCGGACGGTCTCCCAGGCCCACTGCATGTCCGCGGCCATCGCGTCATTGAACGAATTCAAGCTGTCCGGTCGATTCAGCGTGATAGTCGCAACGTTGTCGGCGACGTCGAACAGGATGGTCTCGCGGTCCATGCATCCCCCTGGCGGAGTGGTCGGCAGAAATAAAGAGTGTCCTTTTTGTGCCTCGGTCCCGGTTTGCGGCCGGCGCACGCGGCCGACAGCATCACACACGACCCAATCGAGAGACAGACAACCCGACGTCAGAGGACAGCGGCGTCAGATCAATGGAGAGGAACACTTCGTGGAGATCCAGGGCAAGAAGGCCGTCATCGTCGGTGGAGCGTCGGGCATGGCCAAGGCCTCGGCGCAACTCCTCCGCGCCAAGGGTGCGGACATCGCCATCCTCGACCTGCCGAACACCGCCGGGGCCGAGGTCGCCAAGGAGCTGGGAGGAACGTTCCACGAGGTGAATATCCTCGATGACGCCCAGACCGAGTCCGCCTTGGCCGACGCCGTCGATGCGCTCGGCGGGCTGCACATTGCGGTGAACACGGCGGGCGGCGGCGCGGCGAAGCGCACGCTCAGTAAGGACGGTCCGCACCCGCTGGACACGTTCCGCCAGACGATTGAGCTGAATCTCATCGGCACCTTCAACCTCAACCGTCTGCAGGCGTTCCACATGTCGACCAACGAGCCCGAGGACGGCGAGCGCGGCGTCATGATCAACACGGCCTCCATTGCCGCCTTCGAGGGCCAGATCGGTCAGGTGGCCTACGCCGCCGCCAAGTCGGGCATCGTCGGGATGGTGTTCACCATGGCCCGCGACTTGGGCAGCCTCGGCATCCGTGCCATGGCCATCGCGCCGAGCCTGTTCGCCACCGGCCTCACCGAGGGCATCCCCGACGAGTTCGCCGCCACCTTGACCAAGGACGCCGCTTTCCCGAAGCGTCTGGGCCGGCCCGAGGAGTACGGCAAGCTGGCTGTCGCCATCGTCGAGAACCCCATGCTCAATGGCCTCTGCATAAGGCTGGATGCCGGCACCCGCTTCGCTCCAAAGTAGGACGGACCACGAACCAGGAGAGGAAGGCCACGTCGTGTGACAGCGGTACGGTCGATCGACCTCCACCTTGACGTCACGGAGTCCGCCGAGCTGGGTGAACCGGCGCACATTGCGCTCACGGTCACCGCGCCCGGCGCGCCGCCGGAGGCGCCCATTGTCTGCTTCGCCAAGCCCGGGGCCGGCTACAGCCGCGGCTACTACACCGAGGACCTGCCGGTTTCCGGTCCCGGATCGCAGGCGGCCTGGCACGCCGAGCGTGGGTGGATCTTCGTCTCGGTCGACCACCTCGGCGTGGGCGAGAGCTCGCTGCACGATCCCGACCGGTTGACGTTCGCGCCCGTCATCGCCGCCGCCGACGCTGCCGAGGCCGAAGTGAGGCAGCGGCTGGCGGCTGGCAACCTGATGGACGGGCTGGATCCCGTGACCGACCCCGTCACGATCGGCATCGGGCAGTCGATGGGTGGCGCCTTCACCATCGTGCAGCAGGGACGCCACCACTGCTACGACGGTGTCGCCATCCTCGGCTACAGCCCGTTGCGCACGCAGCCGCCCACCGCGCCCGGCAGCCCACCGCTCACGTTCCCTGGGTGCCGCGCGACACGCCGCTGTCCGAGGGTGTCTTCACCAACGGGCCCGCGCTGGCCAAGGCGGCCGAGCGGGCGGGGGCGGAGCCGGCGGTGGGGTTGCCCCCCGACGCGCTGCCGATGGCCTGGCCCTTCCACTACGACGACGTCGACCCGACAGTCGTGCGCCGCGACATGGAGGACTACCCGGCCCGTCACGGTGACGTCCCGCCGTGGGGATCGGCCACCATCCCCGGGACTGCCGTCCTGTGGTGCCTCGCACCGGGTTCCACGCTGGCGGAGGCGGCCGCCATCAGAACCCCCGTCCTCGTGGCCCTGGGCGAGCGGGACGTCCTGGTCGATCCGCGAGGGGAGCCGCGGGGATACGAGTCGGCGGCCAGTGTCGACCTCTTCGTCTGCCCCCGTATGGCGCATATGCACAACTTCGCCGGCACTCGCGAGTTGTTCTGGCGTCGCCTGGAGACGTGGGCGGAATGGGTCCGCTTTGTCCGAGTCGCCGGCGGGGTCGCCGCGGGCTGAAGGCGTCGCCGGCTACGTCGTCAGCCGGAACTGATAGGAGGCGGCGGTGACGGCGCGATCACCGACGCCCTCGTCGTGCAGCACGACGCGCACTGCCGTCACGCCGTCGTGCCCGGTGACCGTCTCCGCGTCGGCCCGGAACGGACCAACCTTGCCCCGCGCGAGGAACATCACGTGCGAGGAGAGCGCCTCGAGCCGATCGGCCCCTACGGCCCGCGCCTCGGCGGCCTGGTCGAAGGCCGCTGTCTCCAATAGGACGAACTGGGGACCGAGGTGCAACGCCGCATCGGGCGAGGCGACCTCCGAGGAGAGCACCGGCAACGCCCAACGCCCGTCGGGGCGGCGTGCGGCCCCGAAGACCTGCCAGAGCGGAGGCAGGTAGGGGCCGTCCTCGACGGCGATCGGGTCCACCGGCATCTTGTCGAGCCCGGCCGGCGGCGTACCGATGCTGACGCCCTGACCCTGCGTCAGCGCGAGCACCCGGTCCGGCTGCTCCGCGTCGACGATGCGCGAGCGGCTGAACCCCATCTGCCGTCCCCGCTTGAGGACCTCCGACACCACCGCAATGCACCGGACGTCCCGTCCCGGATCCATGACCTGGCAGGAGTGGATCACCGGGTTGGGCACCGCCTCGAGGTCGCTCCTGCCCCCGCCCTCGGGCGCAGCGATGCCCAGCACCGCTAGGAGGATGGCGCCCGTCGGGCTTCGCATGTCGCGGCGGAGCGTGACCGTGTCGTCGACGGGCCCGACATCCATGGACGACCAGCGCCGGCCGATGTAGCGGTAGCTCAGCAAGCCACCCCACCTGCGGCGGAGCTCGGCGGCGTACGCCTCGGGATCGTCGAGCAGCTCTCGGATGTCCCTCGGCATCACACGTCTGTCTAGCGCACAGGGCCGCGAACGGGGCCACTTGCCCTCGGGCCGCCGTCCTGCACACTCTTGAGCAATGGACCTGGCCGACGATCTGCGCTCGCTCCTCACTCTGGAGCGGGTCGACAAGGACCTGTTCCGCGGTCGCAACGCCAACTACGGCCCCCGTCGCACCCTCTTCGGTGGGCAGGTGGCGGCCCAGTGCCTGCTGGCCGCCGCGGCCACGGTGGAGCCTGGCCGGCTGCCGCACTCGTTCCACGGCTACTTCCTTCGCGCCGGCCGGAGCGACATCCCCGTGATCCTCGAGGTGGACCGTGACCGGGACGGGCGTTCATTCTCGGCCAGGCGCGTGGTCGCCATTCAGGACGGCGAGGTCATCTTCTCCATGGTGACGTCTTTCCACGTGGAGAGTGAAGGCACCCGCTTCGACGACGCACCCCGTCGGGACGTGCCCACACCGGAGGACACGACGCTCGGAGGGTGGAACACGTTGCTCGATGTGCGGCCCGTGACGCCGACCGACTTCCTGAAGGGCGTGTTCACCGACTGCCTGTGGGTCAAGTCCGCCGTCTCGCTGGGCGACGATCCGCTGCTGCACCGGGCCGGTCTGACCTACCTGTCCGACCTGGGCACCGGATTCGGGCAGCAGGACCGCAAGCTCGTCGGCCGTGGCGGCCCGTCCATCGATCACTCCGTGTGGTTCCAGGAGGACATCCGGGCCGACGAATGGGTGCTGGTCGACCTCCGACCGGTCAAGGCGCGCAGTGCGCGCGGTGCGTATCACGGGTCGCTACGGGACCGTGGCGGCGTGCTCGGCGCCACGATCTATCAGGAGCAGCTCCTCCTCCCCGGTTCGGCGGCCGACATGTTGGCGGGGGTGCTGCCGGACGAGGAGGACCTGGCCGCCGAGAGCGGCGACCCCGAAGCAGCCGCCGCGCTCACGGTGGCGCGAGGGGACCATCCCGCCCGAGGCTGAGCGACCGGGCGGCTTTTGGCGCTGCGGCGACTCACGGTGGCAGGGTGGCCTGGTTCACGACCGATAATAGAGGATACTCTTTCAGCCATGCCGATCGCCATCACCGAAGACCATCGGACCCTGGGCCAGACGGCCTCGGACTTCCTGGCCAAGCACGATTCGCGGGGTGCCGCCCGGCTTCTGCTCAACGCCGAGACCGAGACCCTGCCCCCGTTCTGGGGCGACATGGCCGAGCTGGGCTGGCTGGGTCTGCACCTGCCCGAACGGCACGGCGGTTCCGGCTTCGGCTTGCCCGAGCTGGTCGTCGTCGTCGAGGAGCTGGGGCGTGCGCTGACGCCCGGGCCCTTCGTCCCGACCGTGATCGCCAGCGCGGTCATTGACGCCGTCGGCTCCGAAAGTCTGGCAGCGTCGCTCTTGCCGGGCCTGGCCGACGGATCCGTCTGCGCCGGTGTCGCGCTCGAAGGCGACATCACGGTGCGCGGCGGCAGAGCGGCCGGGACGGCGCCGGCGGTCCTGGGCGGTGGCCTCGCCCACATCCTCGTCCTGCCGGCGGGGGACGACGTCATCATCGTCGACGTGTCGGCTGGCGGCGTGCAGGTGGAGGTGCCGCCCAACCTCGACCCGACGCGCCGCGCCGCCCGCGTCACGGTCGACGGCGCACCGGCGGAAGTGGTCGCCGGTGCGCGGCGGGCGCTGATCGACCTCGCCCGGCTCATTGTCGCGGCGGAGGCCACGGGTCTCGCGACCGAATGTACCGAGCAGGCCGCCGCCTACGCCAAGGTGCGCACGCAGTTCGGCCGGCCCATCGCGATGTTCCAGGCCGTCAAGCACCACTGCGCCAACATGCTCGTGGCCTCCGAATTGGCGACCGGGTCCGTGTGGGACGCCGCCCGGGCGGCGGACGAAGGAGCCGACCAGTTCACCTACGCCGCAGCTATCGCCGCCGCACTGGCGCTCGCTGCAGGCGACGAGTGCGCCAATCTCAACATCCAGGTGCATGGTGGCATCGGGTTCACTTGGGAACACGACGCCCACTTGTACCTCCGCCGGGCGACCGCACTCGAGACGTTCGTGGACGCCGAGGCGGCCGCCCGAGACATCACCGACCTGGTGCGCGACGGCGCCAAGCGGACGCGCACCGTCGACCTGCCACCCGAGGCCGAGCCGATGCGCGACGAGGTGCGTGCCTTCGCCGGGCGCGTGCACGGACTGGACGCCGCGGGCCAGCGGAACGCACTGATCGAGACCGGTTACGTCATGCCGCACTGGCCCAAGCCGTGGGGCCGCGACGCCGGTGCGGTCGAGCAGCTCGTCATTGAGCAGGAGTTCGTGTCGGCCGGCGTGAAGAGGCCCCAGTACGGCATTACGGGTTGGGTGATCCTCACGCTGATTCAGTACGCCACCGAGGACCAGGTGGCCCGCTGGGTCCTGCCCGCACTGCGCCAGGACGTCATCTGGTGTCAGCTCTTCAGCGAGCCCGACGCCGGCAGCGACGCCGCCGGGGTCAAGACACGCGGCACCCGGGTCGACGGTGGATGGCTCGTCAACGGTCAGAAGGTGTGGACGAGTGGCGCCCACCACGCCGGCTTCGGCCTGGCCACCATCCGCACCGACCCCGACGTGCCGAAGCACGACGGCATCACGACCATGGTCATCGGTATGCACGCCGAGGGCGTCGAGGTGCGCCCGCTGAAGATGGTCACGGGCCACTCCGAGTTCAACGAGGTCTTCTTCAACGATGTCTTCGTACCCGACGACGACGTGGTCGGGCCGGTGAACGGCGGCTGGAAAGTGGCCCGGGCCACGCTCGGCAACGAGAGTGTCTCCATCGGGGGTGGGCAGGGTGGCCAGACAATGACGCCCAGCATGGCCATCGCTCCGTTCGACGCCCACCCGGAGCGCCTGGCCGGCGGGGCCGGCCGGATCGGTCGCTACATCGCTCAGAACGAGGCGATGGCGCTGCTGAACATGCGCACCGCCCACCGGGCCGTCATGGGGAGCGGGCCCGGACCTGAGGGCAACGTCACCAAGCTCGTACTTTCGGAGATCGGTCACGAGGCGGCCGCAATCCTTGCGGCGGTCAGCGATGCCGACACGCTCTACACCGACGGGGCGGGTGCCATGATTGCGGGCATGGTGCTCATGCACCGCGGCATGTCGATCGCCGGCGGCACTTCCGAGATCAAACGCAACCAGATCGGGGAGCGCATCCTCGGGCTGCCGAGAGACCCGCTGATCAACTAGCGCGATCCAATACCCTGAGTCGATGTCATCACGGCTCGACAAGTCGTGGAAAGTGCTGGCGAGCCCTTCGACCGCCAGCGTGGACCGCTGCGTCGATATCTTCCTCAGACCCGACGGTACGTTCGGATTCGAAGAGTTTCGGCGAGATCCGGAGGACCGTGGCTTCTGGACGCCCGTCGCCTCTTTCTCGGGGCGGAAGTATCACTCGGAGCAGGAAGCCCTCGCCGCGGCGCGAGAACGTGTTCCCTGGCTTGACGAAGTACTCGACGCCGGGCGTTAACCGCCACCCGGGCCGATCGGGTGGACGGCACCGTCCTCCCCGTATGTCGGCGCCGGCCCGAAGGTGGTCTCGGGTGATCGCCAGTCCGTCGACACGAACCGGTGCGCAATCAACCAGCGCTCCCCCAGGGGCACGAAGCGGTCCCGATATCGCCCCATGTGGTCCAGGCCGATCTCGGTGATGACGGTGAAGTAGCTGGCGACGAGTGCCTCGTCGGGCTGCACGGACTCGAATCGGATGTTGGTCACGTTGTGGCGCACGATTCGGCGCGGTCCCCCGGCCCCGCGTTGTCGGGACGCCTCCTCCTGCGCCTGTGCGGCGGCGGGCGCACCACCGAAGCGCGCCATGATGGCGTCCCGCCCCTGCAGCGGCTCCGCTCCCCGTATCTCGAGGACGCCGTCCTCGCAGAACGCCCCGGCGAACTCCTCCAGCAGGTAGCGGTCACCACTGTGGGAGTACTGCGCCAACGTGTCGCGGCACGCCTCACGGGCTAAGAGCTCCCACAGTTCCATGGCGGCGCGACCTCATTTTTCCTGTTGCGGACGCGCCCGATCCTACGCAGGCAACGGGAGGCCGAACCGGGTATCACTCGTGTGCCCAACGCTCCCATCCCCGGCCCGTAGAGTGCGCTCATGGCAGACGCCCGCGGCCGTCCGGCCACCGGCCTCTTGAATCTGTTGATCGGTCCGCCCAAGCAGGCGTCGCACGACGGATCGGGGAAGGACCGCATCACTCCGGTCCAAGGGTTGTCGGCTCTCTCGCTCGACGCCCTGACGTCAGTGGCCTACGGCCCTGAAGCCATCATCCTTGTGCTGGCTGTGGCAGGCGCTGGGGCGCTGCATCTGGTCCTGCCCATCACGATCGCCATCGTCGGACTGTTGGCGATATTGGTGTTCTCGTACCGTCAGGTGATCGACGCCTACCCGATGGGCGGCGGGGCCTACGCCGTTTCGCGGGCCAACTTCGGTGCCCATACGAGCCTTGTGGCCGCTGCCTCTCTGGTCGTGGACTACACGCTCACCGTGGCCGTCTCCATCGCGGCGGGCGTCGCCTCGCTGCAGTCCGCCTTCCCGAGCTTGAACGGCGCCACCATCCCGCTCTGCCTCGGGATCCTCCTCTTCATCATGGTGCTCAACCTGCGCGGCCTCGGTGAGACGGCTCGGGCCTTCCTGCTGCCGACCCTGCTGTTCATCGTCGGCTTGCTGGTCATCATTGCCATCGGCCTCATCCACCCGCTCGGGCTCAACGAGACGCAACTGGGCAAATCCCAGACGCCCACGGTGGGGCTCAAGGCGGTGACATTCCTGCTGATCCTCAAGGCCTTCTCAGCCGGGTGCAGCGCACTGACCGGCGTGGAGGCGATCGCCAACGGCGTGCCGCTCTTCCGTGAGCCCCGGACCGTTCGTGCGAAACGGACCGAAGTCCTGCTCGGCGTCCTCCTCGGCGCCATGTTGCTCGGCCTGGCCGTCCTGGCCAAGCGCTGGCAGATCGGACCCCGCTCGGGACAGACCGTGCTGAGCCAGATCATGGCGATGTCGGTCGGACGCGGTTGGGCGTACTACATCATCTCCATCACCATCACGGTCGTCCTGGCCCTGGCGGCCAACACGTCCTTCGGCGGGCTCCCCGTCTTGGCCAGCCTGGTGGCCCGGGACAACTACCTCCCGCACCTGTTCAGCATCAGGGGAGACCGGCAGACGTTCGGCAACGGCATTCTGGTGCTGACGGTCATGGCGGGAGCGCTCCTCGTAGCCGTCGACGGCAACACCAACGAGCTGATCCCCCTCTTCGCCATCGGGGTGTTCATCGGGTTCACGCTCTCCCAGGCGGGGCTGGTCGTGCACTGGTGGCGCGAGCGCCCGACCGGTTGGCGTCGCCGCGCCTCCATCAACGGTTTCGGAGCGTGCGTCACCGCCATCGCCACCGTCGTCTTCTTGATCTCCAAGTTCACCGAGGGTGCCTGGGTGGTGGTCATCGCCATCCCGGCTTTCATCGTGCTCTTCCTCCGCATTCACGCGTACTACGAGCGGGCGGCCAAAGATCTGCGCTTCGACGAGGACCCCGGGCGGCCCGAGCCGAAGCGCACGATCGTGGTGGTCCCGGTCAATCGCATCTCGCGCCTCACTGAGCACGCGCTGAGCGAAGCAGAGTCCCTCGGTCAGGAGGTGATCGCGCTGAGCGTCGTCCTCGAAGGCGGCGACGACGCTGCCGCCTACGCCAAGCGTCTCTTCGACGACTGGAACAGATGGAACTGCGGCATACCGCTCCGGATCCTGCACACCGAGTACGCCTCGGTTGTCCAGCCCATCGTCGAGTTCATCGATCAGCTGCGGGCAGATCATCCCGACGATCAGCTGGTCGTACTGATCCCCGTCATCCGACCCGACAAATTGCGGTACCGGATCCTCCATAACCAGCTCGACCTCGTCCTCTCGGCCGCGCTGCGCGGTCGTGACGACATCGTCGTGGCCCGGGTCACGGTGCCCCTGGAGCCCCCTGCACATGAGCCCGAGGCTGAACACACACAAGGGGCCGAGTCCCAGCCCGGAGGCGGAGCCGGAGACGCGAAACCCTGACGCCCGGGCTCAGCGGCCCTTCCAGACGGGATCGCGCTTCTCGATGAAGGCGGTGGCCCCCTCTTTGGCGTCCTCGCTCCCGAACACCTTGGGCTGCCACTCTGCAGCCAGCACCTTGGCCCGCTCGAGGTCGGTTGACGCTGTGCGCACCATCTGCTTGGTCGCGTGCAGCGCCAGGGGGCCGTTGCGCGCGATCCGCTCGGCCAGAGCCACCGCGGCGTCGAGCACCTCGGAGGCTGGAACGACCTGGTTGATCAATCCGAGGGACAGCGCGCGGGCGGCGTCAATGGAATCGCCCGTCAACGTGAGCTCGAGCGCCACGGCGAGGGGGATGCGCGTGCTGATGAAGACGCCTCCGCCGGCTGCGAAGAGCCCTCGCTTCACCTCGGGCACCCCGAAGGAGGCCGCCTCCGAGGCGACCACCACATCGCAGCCCAGCAGCAGCTCGAAGCCCCCGGCCACGGCGGTGGCGTTCGCAGCCCCCACTATGGGAACGGCGATCTCCCCGTTGGTGAAGCGGACGAAGCCGCGCATTGCATCGGGGTTTCCGCTCATCCCGCCCGAGCCGCCCTCGGCAAAGCCGCGCAGGTCCATGCCGGCGCAGAAGGCCCGGTCGCCCGTCCCGGTGAGCACCACCGCACGCACTTCTGGATCCTTCTCGGCCTCGAGCATGGCGAGGCCGATGGCCGTGAGTAGCTCGGGGTTCAACGCATTGCGTGCCTCGGGCCGGTTGAGGCGCAGCACCTGCACCGCTCCCCGCCGTTCCTTGACGAGTACCGGTTCGGCCGGTGTCTCCGCCGCAGTGTCCGTCATGAGGCGACAACCTTTCTGTCTCGCACATTCGCAATGGCCTCAGCCGGGTCGCCGAGTGCGCTCAGTATGGCCTCTGCGTACCACGTGGTGAGATCCCGACCGGTACGGCGGCGAACGGAAGCCGAGCGACTTCGGAAGGACGGTGCTCCGGGCCGTGCCGCGGACTTACTTCGAAGTCGACAATGGTGTCGCCTTCGAGTGCACCGACGCAGCCTGATGGGATGCCCCTGCACCAGCGGGGGTGTGCAGGTCCCCGGTTGCTGCGGCCAGGGGCCCGCTCCAGACGGCCACCGTCGCCGCGATCCCGCACAGGGCGGTGACGGCGATGACGCCACCTCGGCCCTTTCTCATCCATCCACTGTCGTGCCCGAACATGTGAATCGCTCGTGGAAAGCGTAAGGACTCCTGAAGATCTCGTCAGCGCGCGAGCGAGCCGAGGGCCTCGAGGTGCCGGCGCATGCGGTGGCGGGCGAGCTCACGATCGCCGGCGGCGACCGCCTCGGCGATCCCGGTGTGCGTACGGAGGACTTCCGCCTGGATCTGGCGCCGCATCTTCGGAGCAGGCCGTTCACTCTGCTGCACGCGGCTGAGCCGTATCAGGACCAGCGCGACCAGGTTGAGCGCGGGGTTTTGCGCAGCCGCCGCCACAGCCGCGTGCAGGTCGTCCACGGCCTCCGCCCGCTCGCTCCCGCTGGTCTGCTCTCGCATCAAGGCGTCGTGCAGGCCGCCAATGCCCGCCTCGTCGATGCGCTCCGCTGCCAAGTCGGTGATGGCGACCTCGACTCCGGTACGCATGTCTGACAGCTCATCGGGCTGCATCCTGCGCCGCGCCAGGTAGATGGCCACCATCTCGGTGACCGCGTCCGCTCCCGGCGCCAGCACGAAGAGGCCGCCACCGGGGCCCCGGCGCATGCGGGCGACGTCGTGATGCTCCAGGAGACGCACGGCCTCTCGCAACAGCGCCCGGCTCACGCCTTCGCGTGCGATCAGCTGGGGCTCGGTCCCGACGAGTTCTCCTGGCTGCAGGCCCTCGGCCACGATGGCCTGGGTGATGTGGCGGGCGACCGTCTCGGCGCCCTTTCCGAGCCCCGTCTCGGCGAGCACCACCGAGTCGGGGAGGAGCTGCCGAGTCGAGGGGCGGAGGCGGAAGAGCTCGGCCTCGGCCTGGAGGTGCTTGCGCATCCGGTCCCGCGCCAGGCCGCCATCGCCTGCCATCACCGCTTCCGCGATCATCGCGTGTGCGTGGGCGGCCTCGGTCTCCACGTTGCTCCCCAGACGCCCCCGATCGGGCGCGTAGAGCTGGGCCACCTGGTTGAAGACGTCGACGAACAGCTCGAGACCGGCGTTGTGCGCGCTCGCGGCCAACAGCGCGTGCAGCTCCCGAGGGTCCCTTTCAGGCCCGACCGGGGCGCTGTGGGCAAAACGCCGCAGCTCGCTCAGCTCCAGCTCGTTCGTCCGTTCCGACGCCAGCTGTGCGGCGAGCTCTTCCAGAATAGAGCGGGCCTCGAAGATCTCGTCGAGACGGGCGTCGACCCGGTGGAGGTAGAGGACGACGGCATCGATCACCGCACCGATCGTCGGTTCAGTGACGACGAGGCCACCGCCTGGACCGCGTCGGGTGCGGGCGACCTGTTGGTGCTCGAGCAGCCGGACCGCCTCTCGGAACACAGCGCGACTGACCTGGTAGCGCTCGAGCAGGTCGGCTTCCGAACCCAGGACCCGTCCCACGGGCCAGCCCAGCGCCATGACGTCCTGGATGATGCGGTCGGCGACCTTCGCGCCCCGCTTTCCGTTGGGGTCCGCCCTGGGCCGCGGCGCGTCACGTTCGGGCGCGGGCGTTGTCATCGGTCGATTCTACCCGCGGCCACATTCCTTGCTCACTACCGTGACCTGCATTTTCGTGAAAAGAGTGGTCCGAAAATGACGGGTCCCGCAACCACCTGACTATCATGAAAACATGATTTGCGAAGACCTTGGCCCTCGCCCGTGAGCCCGCTCCTGGCCCCCGCCCCGAACGACCCTGTTGCCACCCCGCCGGCTCGGCGCCCCGGGTCCGTCCGTCGCACCTCGACCATGCTGATGTCCTGGCCCGGTGGGCTCGGGACCGAGCTGCACCTGCACGGTCGGGCCCGAGACCTGGTGACCCCCATCGCCGGCGACGCCCGGGTGCTCGGTGCCACCGACCTCACCGCCGTCACCGGCCCGACGCGCGAGATCCAGCGCATCGAGGCCCAGCCGGCTGTGGCGGAATTGGAGCGACTCATCGGTCGGCGAGCCGGGGGCAATCTCCGCAAGTCCATCGCGGAAGAGCTGCCACACGAAGTGGAAGCCGGGACCCCGCTGCACCTCCTTCTCGATGACCTCGCCGGCGCCACACTGATTTCCGGCTTCGCCTTCTTCGTGTGGGCGGACGAGATCCCCGGATTCCACGAGCGGATGGCCGCCGCTCCGCCGGTGATGATCGGAATCTGTTCGGGGTTTCAGAAGGGATCGAGCGCGCTCAATCCCGACGGCACGCTCAAGGGTGTGAGCAAGAACACCGGCCGGCCCGGTCCGCTGGTTGATCCCGCTGACCCGCTCGGCTGGCACGAGGTCCCCGACCATCCCGAGATCGCCATGCGCCGCGCTCGCAGGATCGACGTGTGGGAGGAGAGCGGAGAGATCCGCATCGACGCCATGTTCCGCGACAGCTGCTGGAACCCCGCTGGCGAGGAAGAGGTCGTGCACGAGTACGAGATCCTCGCGACGGCGGATGCGCAGACGGGGTCGCTCGTCTCGGTGACCGCCGTCCCCCGCGTGCTGCCCTACGCCGAATGCCCTGGTGCGGCACCCAACGCCGCGTGGATGGAGGGCACACCGCTCCGGGCCATGCGCCGGGAGGTCTTGGAACGGCTGCGCGACACCGACTGCTGCACCCATCTCAACGACGGGTTGCGCGCCCTGGCCGAGGTGCCGGTCCTCGCCGCCATGCTCCCCGACGGCCGGACGCACTGAAGCGCGTGGGCGAGACCGACGTTGTCCCTGCGGTGCGGAGCGGGCGGCCCCGGCGCTTCGGGGCCGAGGACGAGCTCCGCATCCTGCTCAATGCGGCGCTCGTCGTGATGGAGCGCAACGGGTATAGCGACGCGGCCGTGGCCGACATCCTCGACGAGGCGGATCTCTCGACGCGCTCGTTCTACCGCCACTTCGAATCCAAGGATCAGCTTCTGTGTGCGCTGTTCCGCCGCGAGGCCGATGCGGCGGCGGCGCGCCTCCGGGCCAAGGTCGATGCCACACGAACCCCTGGGGAGGCTCTGCGCGTCTGGATCGACGAGATTCTCAGCTTCGGCCACGATCGGGCCAAGGTGGCCCGTGTCAGCGTCCTCGGGTCTCCCGGAGCCATGAGGGCCGAGGGCTACGCCGAAGAGATGCACCACGCGGCACTGATCCTGACGGCACCGTTGGAGGACCTTCTCCGCCGGGGCGCAGCCGACGGATCCTTCCCCGACGCCGATCCGGCCGCCGACGCGCCGCTGATCCAGACGGTGGTCTGGGCGGCGGCGGGGCTCAATCCGGCCCGGGACACGCCGTCCTCACGGGCCGAGGCGGCGCGCCAGGTGCGATCGTTCTGCGAACGGGCGCTGGGAGTCACGTCCCGGACTTGACGCGCACCGCGGTCGTGCCGTCAGAGCGTGGCGTGCTCCCTGAGTGACCACAGTGCCGGCTCCCCGTCCTCGACCTCCACCACACCATCGATCTCGAGGACGCGTAGGTGGGAGACGGCCTCGCCCACGGCGGCCCGGCGCATGAAGCCGGCGATGTCGTCCCAGGGTCGCGACCACTTCATGTGCGACGCCACGTCCCAGGCGCTGTGCGGACCTTCACGCAGGATGGCAATGACCTCGCCGAAACGGTCCCGATGGTGCTGGCGCAGCTCCTCCAGGCGAGCGTGGAGGTCGTCGAAGCGGTACTCGTGTGCCGGCAGGACTTCGCTGACCTCGTAGGGCTCCAGCTTGTCGAGCGACGCCAGGTAGTCGCCCAGCGGGTTCGCCCCCGCCTGAGGGTGGTATGGGATGTTCGGCGTGATGCGCGGCAGCACATGATCGCCCGAGAGCATGACCTCCTGGGTCGACTCGTAGAAGCAGAGGTGCCCCGGCGAGTGCCCCGGCGTCCAGATGGCGGTGAGGTCCCAGCCGGGCACCTCCGGTCGCGCCCCGTCCTCGAAGAGGATGTCGGGCACGACGGCGTCGACCAACTGCCGCACCGGCATCGCCGCGTTCTGCAGCGGCTCGAGTTCCTCGGCCGGCGCGCCCATGCGCCGCAGGGCGGCGGCCACCCGGTCCAGCAGGTCGTCGGGTTCGTCGTAACGGTCGTGGATGAGCTCGGCATCGGCCGGGTGCAGTGAGATCCATCCGCCCGAGGCCTCACGGATGCGTCCGGCCAGCCCGTAGTGATCGGGGTGAATATGGGTCACCATGACGCCCTGCACGTCTGCGATCTCGCATCCCACTTCCTTCAAACCGGCCGACAGCGCGCCGAAGGCATCGTCGGTGTTCCAGCCGGCATCGATCAGGTACGGCCCTCGGTCCGTCTCGAAGACGTAGACCAACACGTAGCGCAACGAGTTGTTCGGGAGCGGCACCGGAATGCTCCACAGACCGTCCCGGACCTTCTCGACACCGGGGAAGGGATCGTTGGCCGCGGCAGCGCCCCGCGCGCGTTGGGCGTGCGGCGGACCCTGATGCGGATGCTTGTGCTCGTGACGCGACGTCTCGGTCACGATCGGGACGGCCCGCGCTGTACCGGGGGCAGTCCCCGTTCCCGCTCGGCAATGAGGTTGCGCATGATCTTGTTCGGTCCTCCTGCGATGGTCCAGCCACGAGCGTAAAGGAAGGCGCCCCGCCAGCGCCCATCCTCCTCCATCTGTCGCCCGGGCGCCGCCGGATCACGCCGGCGACGCCGGCGACGCCGGCGACGCCAGTTCAGTCCTCGATTGCGTCGACCAAGCCCCAGGCGTGCGCCGTCTCCGGCCCGATCGCGCACCCGGAGAACGCCAGCCAGGCAGTGTGCAGCCGTCCGATCCTGTGCGTCAGGCTGACCGTGCCTCCTGCGCCGGGAACCAGACCGAGGCTGATCTCGGGCAACGCGATCTGGGTGTCCTGCGTTGCCACGATCCAGTCGGTGAAGGCGGCGAGCTCAATGCCGGAGCCCATGCACGCACCATGCAGGTACGTCACGGTGGACTTTGCGAGCCGGGACAGAGTCCGTCCGACGCTGCGCTCCAGCCGGATGATGTGCGCCGTCGCCGGATCCGACCTGCTGCCGAACTCGTCGAGATCGCCGCCGGCGCAAAAGGCCTTTCCCTCCCCGCGCAGCTCGACCCGCGTCACGTCGCTCGTCGCCGCCGCCAACGTCAGCGCCTCGACCAGCTCGTCCCTCATCAACGCGTCGAGCGCATTCAACCGTTCGGGTCGGGACAGCGTGATCGCCAAGACATCACCGTTTTGCTGCACTCTGATTCGGGGTCTCGATCCGGTGGCCTCTCCGGTCCGCCGGGGACGAGAAGCACGCCAGGCCGCAAACTCCGGCCCCGACTGGAGCACCGAGTACGCGGCAGACTCGGCGACGAGACCCTCACCCACCGACAGACGGTCCTGTCCTCGCAGCAAGAGCGCCAATGTGGCCGCCGTGACGGGATGGTCGGTGACGTTCTCGGCGATCCGGCCGAGCGCCGGGTCGCCCTCGTCGACTACCACGTCGCACAGTTCGAGCCAGCGGTCGTCGACGGAACCGTGGCTGACGCCGACGACGACGAAGGGCAGGCTCGCCCGGTTCTCCGGCGGAGTGTCCCCAGGGTCCGCCAGACCATCGTGCAGATCGACCAGGACCGCAGCGGTACGCTCGGGGGTGATGTCGCTGCGCAACTCGGCGAGGAGTGCTTCGGCGCTCAGAGGTTCGAGGATGGCGAGACGTTACCCTGCCGACGTGGACGACCTCCGGGTGGAGCGCTGGGCGAACAGCGGGGCCATGGCCTTGACGGGACTGTCCGACGAACCGCTCGGGCCGCCGGAGGGCCTCGTGGAAGGAGTCGAGCAGTTGGGCCGGTACTTCCCGGGGCTGGACGCGCTCGCCCTCCTGGGCGAGCGCGCCGCACTCATGGGGCTCTGGCGGCGCGGGGCGACGAGCTGCGGCGGAAGTTGCCGATTGTTGCCCTGCGCCGGCGGGTTCATGGCCGTCTCACTCCCCCGCGACGACGACATGGAGATGGTCCCGGCCTGGCTCGAGCTCGACAGCGCACCCATCTCCGCGCCTGCCACGTGGTCTGCAGTTGCCGACTGCCTGCGGGAGCGTGACCCCGCAGTGCTGCACGAGCGGGCGAGGTTGCTCGGGCTCCCGGTCGCTCGCGTCGGTGAAGCGACCCCGCCCGGCGGACCGACCTCACGTACCGGCGTCATGGCGGATCGCCTCGGAGAGGCAGCACCGCGACCCGACGTCGACGGCGCTCTCGTCGTCGACCTCTCGGCACTGTGGGCGGGACCGCTGTGTGGCGACCTCCTCGCCGGGGCTGGTGCCGTCGTCATCAAGGTGGAGTCGACCCAACGACCCGACGGCGCACGTCGGGGCGCCCGGTCCTTTTACGATCTCCTCAACGGACGCAAACGATCCGTCGCGCTCGACCTGCAGACGACGCAGGGCGTGCGTATCCTCCATGAGCTCGTGCGACGGGCGAGCGTCGTCATCGAGGCGAGCCGTCCGCGCGCGTTGGCCCAATTCGGTCTGAACGCTCCCGCCTCGGTCGCCGCCGGCGGTCCCCAGATCTGGATCTCCATCACCGGGTACGGCCGCTCGGGCGAAGACGCCAACCGTGTTGCGTTCGGCGACGACGCTGCCGCGGCCGGTGCCCTCTTGACTTGGGCCGGCGCCTCCCCGCTGTTCTGCGCCGACGCCGTCGCCGACCCGCTCACGGGACTCACGGCGGCCGACGCCTGCCTCGACAAGCTCCGCTCGGGTGGACGCTGGCTCCTGGACGTCTCGATGGCCGCCGTCAGCGCCGAGCTCGCCGGCCCCACCCTCCAGGCACCCGGCGGCCACGCTGTCGCGGAGCCCCGCTCCCGCCCGATCACAGACACTGCTGCCGACCTCGGAGCTGACACGGCACGTGTGCTCGCCGAGCTCGGCATCGACGGTTAAGCGCCCGCCTGCAGCGTGCTGCCCGGCCAAGATCCCACCCCGTCAGCTATTGAGGACACTCTGTTTGTAAATTTCAAACTTCGACCTTCGACCTTCGACCTTCGACGTGGAGCCGGGCCAGTCGGACCCAGCCGCTGCCGGCGGGTGTGACGGCGTACCGCCCCGATTACGGTGACGTCTGCTCGACCTCACGATTGGAGACGACGTGGCCCTCGCCAGCGATACAACTGCACCCCTCCGACACGCTGATCGATTCTTCATCGGCGGGGAGTGGGTGAAGCCGTCGTCGGGCTCCGTGATCGACGTCATCGATTCCACCAGCGAGCAGCTCTTCTTCAGCGTCGCCGAGGCGAAGGAACCCGACATGGCGCGGGCAGTCGCTGCGGCGCGCCAGGCCTTCGACGAGGGACCATGGCCACGCCTCAGCCACGAGCAGCGGGCCGAATACCTGCGCGCCGTCGCCACCGAGTTGGAGAAGCGCACCGAGGACCTGGGTCAGATCTGGCCCCGTGAGTCCGGCGTCCTCCACGTCGTCGCCAAGGGGTCCGTCGCCGGCGCTTCGGCCACGTTCAATTACTACGCGGGACTGGCCAAGACGTTCCCCTTCGAGGAAGAGGCGCAGCCCACCATGGGTGGCAAGTTCGGTCTCCTCGTCCGCGAGCCCGTCGGCGTCGTCGGCGCGATCATTCCCTGGAACGCGCCCCTCGGCCTCATCACCTACAAAATCGCCCCTGCCCTCCTGGCCGGCTGCACCATCGTCCTGAAGGCGTCACCCGAAGCCCCCGGCGAGGCCTACGTCATGGCCGAGATCGCCGAAGCGGTCGGCCTACCTCCGGGCGTGCTCAACGTCGTGACGGCCGACCGGGAAGTGTCCGAGCTGTTGGTGCGCGACCCACGCGTCGACAAGATCACCTTCACCGGATCGACGGTCGCCGGCCGGCGCATCGCCTCAATCTGCGGGGAGCGGATCGCCCGCTGCACCCTCGAGCTCGGCGGCAAGTCCGCCGCCGTCATCCTCGACGACATGGACCTGGCCACTGCCGCCGCTTCGCTGGCCCGCTCCGAGTGCTTCCTCACTGGACAGGTCTGCTCCTCCCTCACGCGGATCGTCGTCACTCAGAACCGTCACGACGAGCTCGTGGACGCACTGGCCGGCATCTTTTCCCAGGTGCAGGTCGGCGACCCGTTCGACGCCCAGACCCACATGGGTCCCCTGGTCGCCGAGCGGCAGCGTGACCGGGTCGAGGGCTACATCGCAAAGGGCGTCGCTGAGGGCGCAACGCTGGCGGCCGGCGGCGGCCGGCCGGAGCACCTCGACCGGGGGTGGTTCATAGAGCCGACGGTCTTCGCCAACGTCGACAACTCCTCGACGATCGCGCAGGAGGAGATTTTCGGACCGGTACTGAGCGTGATCCCGGCGCAGAACGAGCAGGACGCGATTGCCATCGCCAACGACACGATCTACGGCCTCAACGCGTCCGTCTTCACCAATGACCTGGAGCGGGCCAGGGACGTCGCCCGCCAGCTGCGCTCCGGCACCGTCGGCCACAACGCGTTCCGCACCGACTTCGGCATTGCGTTCGGCGGCTTCAAGCAATCGGGTATCGGCCGCGAGGGCGGGACCGAGGGGCTCCACCCCTTCCTCGAGACGAAAACCGTCATTCTCGAGGGTCGACCCACCGAGTACGGCACCGCCTGAGCCCGCATCCCTGAATTCCGGCCGGCCGGCCCGGTTGGCGCCCCGCGCGCCGCATCGGGAAAGCTGCGTCGGTCACGTACCCAGGGGAGGGATCCACGTTGTCAGAGATCATGAAGGGTGTTCGCATCCTCGAGGTGGCCGAGCACACCTTTGTCCCGGCTGCATCCGCCATCCTGGCCGACTGGGGCGCCGAGGTCATCAAGGTCGAACACCCCGAACGCGGTGACGCCATGCGCGGGCTTGCCTCCAGCGGTGTCATGCCTTCCATGGGAGCGGTGCACGTACTGCTGGAGCACTCCAACCGCGGCAAGAAGAGCATCGGCATCGACGTCAGCACGGAGAAGGGGCTCGACCTCATCTACCGCCTCGCCGCCACGTGCGACGTCTTCTTGACCAACAAGGTGCCCGCGGTCAGGAAGAAGCTCCACATCGAGCTCGAGGACATCAAGGCCCACAACCCCAACATCATCTACGTGGCCGGGACCGGTGCCGGGGAGCGCGGGCCCGAGGCCGACCGTGGTGGCTACGACTTCTTGAGCTACTGGTGCCGGGCCGGAAGCGCCATGGGCACGACGCCGACCGACGTCGACTATCTCGCCGGGCAACCCGGGCCTGGCTACGGGGACTCCATCGGCGGGATGACCATCGCCGGGGGAATCCTCGGCGCGCTCTTCCACCGGGAGCGCACCGGCGAGGCGCTACCCCTCGACGTCTCACTTCTCGGCGTGGGCATGTGGGCCATGAGCCCCGCCATTGCGCTGTCGCTCCAGCTCGACATGCCCTGGCGGCCCGGACCGAGCCGCGGTGGCGGTATCAACCTCCCCAACCCCCTCGTCGGCACCTATCTGACCCAGGACAACCGCTTCCTGGCCTTCTCGTGCCTCCAGGGGTTCCGCTACTGGCCGAGCGCCTGCCGCGTCATCGGGCGCGAAGAGCTGATCACCGACGAGCGGTTCTCGTCCCATGAGCAGCTGGCCGCCAACGCGGGAGAGGCCCGCGCCATCCTCAAGGAGACCTTCGAGTCGGCGCCCCTGAGCGAGTGGCGAGAGCGCCTCGCCGACTTCGAAGGCCAGTGGGCCGTGGCTCAGGACAGCATCGAGGTCACGAAGGACGTCCAGGTCGAGGCGAACGGCTACCTGGGCCAGACCGCCACCGCCGACGGCACGCCCTTCACCCTCGTCACCACGCCGGTGCAGTTCGCCGGCGTGCCCGCGGCGCCGAAACGGTCACCCGAGTTCAACGAGCACTGCGAGGAGATCCTCGCCGACATCGACTGCACCGAGGAAGAGATGATCGAGCTCAAGGTGGCCGGGGTGCTCGCCTGATGCATCCCGGGGCCGTGACCCCATGAGCGGGCCTCGCACCACGGCCTTGCTTTTCGTGGAGTGCCAGCGCGGTGTCATCGGCGACCTGTCGGTGCTCCCTGCGCTGGCCGAAGCAGCCCAGCCGGCGCTCGCCGCCATGGCCCGTCTGGCCGCCGGTGCCCGTGGCGCCGGGGTGCAGGTCGTGCACCTGACCTACCTGCCGCTGGCGGGGGGCCGCTCGGCCAGCCAGCGCTCTCCCCTCATGCGCGCCACCGCGTCGACGGCGGCCTGGCGAGACTCCGACGCCGCGCTCGACATCGTGCCCGAGATCGGGCTCGGCCCCGACGACCTGGTCCTGCCGCGGCACCAGGGCATCTCACCGGTGCACCGCACCGAGGTGCTCACGGTCCTGCGCAACATGGCGATGGGCGACGTGGTCGTGGCGGGTGTGTCGACCAACCTGGCCGTCCCGCTCGTCGCCGTGGGCGCCGCCGACGAGGATTTCGAAGTGACCGTGGCCACCGACGCCACGGTCGGCACGCCACCCGAGCATCACGCGTCGATGCTCAGGCACAGCCTCGCGTTCGTGGCCCGCCTCGCCACCACGGACGAGCTGCTGGCCGAGTGGTCGGACTGAAGAGCCGGACCGCACGTCCGGGTCGAGGTCAGCCGGGCCAGGCGATGGCCTTGGTCTCGAGGTACTGCTCGAGACCATCGATGCCACACTGGCGACCGATCCCGCTGTCCTTGTAGCCACCATAGGGCGAGTCGGCGCCGTACCAGAGGCCGCCGTTGACACCGATGGAGCCGGTCCGGATCCGCCGGGCGATAGCGGTCGCCCGCTCTTCCGACGCCGACACCACACCGCCCGACAACCCGTAATGGCTCTCGTTGGCGATGCGGACGGCGTCGTCGTCGTCCTCGTAGGGGATCACGCACAGGACGGGTCCGAAGATCTCCTCCTGCGCGATGGTCATGGAGTTGTCGACATCGACGAACAGGGTCGGCTCGACGAACCATCCCTTCGGCTGGTCGGCCGGACGGCCGCCGCCGAAGACCAGCTTGGCGCCCTCCTCCTGTCCCTTGGCGATGTAGCCGAGCACGCGGTCGCGCTGGCGGGCGCTGACGACGGGCCCCATGACCACGGCGTCGCTCGACGGGTCGCCGTACGGCACCGCCGCCATGCCGGCCGTGATCAGCTCGACGCCTTCGTCGTAACGGGAGCGGGGCAGCAAGAGTCGTGTCTGCATGGCACAGCCCTGACCGGCGTGCACGCAGACCATGGCGGCCATCGGCACGCTCGACGCGAAGTCGGCGTCGTCACAGACGATGAGGGCCGACTTGCCACCCAATTCCAGGAAGACCCGCTTCAGCGTGGCCGCACCCTTTTCCATGATGCGCTTGCCGGTGGCGGTCGACCCCGTGAACGAAATGAGGTCCACCTGGGGCGAGAGCGTGAGCTCCTCGCCGACCAGGTGGTCGGACGAGGTGACCACGTTGACGACGCCGGCCGGGATGTCCGTCTTCTCGGCGATGAGGCGGCCGAGCCGGGTGGCGTTCCAGGGTGTGTCGGGCGCCGGCTTGATGATCGTCGTGTTGCCCGTGGCCAGAATCGGGCCCAGCTTGTTGAGCGTGACCTCCAGCGGGTAGTTCCACGGCACGATGGAGCCGATCACGCCCATGGGCTCCTTGATGACGCCGCGGCGGCTCTTCATCCCCATCATCTCGGAGTCGGGGAGCGACCGCTCCCACTGGAACTCGTCGATCATCTTGGTCGGCCAGCCCAGGGCCTCGTCGATCGGCCAGTCCACCTGGGCCGCGAATGTCATCATGCGCGGCGAGCCGACCTCGGCGATGATCTCCTCGCGGTACGCCTCCCGCTCCGCCTCCAGGGCGGCCTGCAGCTGCTCGAGGCAGCGCTTGCGCAACGCGTGGTTGGTCGACCAGTCGGTCTCGTCGAAGGCGCGCCGGGACGAGTCGATGGCACGCCGCATGTCCTCGGCCGAGGCATCAGCGACTTCGCCCAGCACCTCCTCGGTGGCGGGATTGATGTTGTCGAACCGCTTGCCCGACGCAGCCTCGACGAGCTCGCCGTCAATGAGCATGCGCACTTCGCCACCGGATTGGTTGGTCATGTTGCGCCCCTTCCTCTGGAATCCCAGGCGAGACTACGAAGCGCCGCCTCGTGTGTGCAAGGTGGGCTGGGACCGCTGCCCTTCGGTGACCACGAGGGAACACGCCCGTCGAACCGGGGAAGAATTCCTCGGAGGCATGTCGATCCTGCGCAACCCCGTTCGACGCTCTGCCAGAGTGAGGCGAAAGACGCCCCCGTTGAGGAGAAGGAGCATCACCATGCGATTCCTGGGCTACACACTTGCCAACGAGGCCGAGATGCCGACCGAGCCGCCCCGTCCCGAGCTGTACGAGGAGATGGGCGCATTCGTGGAGGAGGCGGTGAACGCCGGCGTGATCGTGGCGACCGGCGGGATCGCCCCCACCGCGGAGGGCGCCAAGGTCTCCCTGCAGGACGGCCAGTTCACCGTAGTCGACGGCCCGTTCACCGAGGCGAAGGAGCTGGTCGGCGGCTGGGCCCTGATGGAGTGCCGGGACATGGACGAGGCCATTGAGTGGACCAAGCGCTTCCTGAACGTGCTCGGCGCCGGCGAATGCCGCGTCCGATCCGTGCTGTGAGCCCAACGACCCCGTGAGCAGGGCCGGGTGGTTGAATCGGTGGCATGCCGGCCACCGATTCGACCACTGGCGTCGAGGCGGTCTTCCGGATCGAATTTCCCCGGGTGGTCGCCACCGTGGCGGCGTTCGTGGGCGACATCGGATTGGCGGAGGACCTGGCCCAGGACGCGTTGGTCGACGCCCTCCGCCAATGGCCCCGGGACGGCACCCCGCAGAACCCCGGCGCCTGGCTCACCACGGTGGCCAAACGAAAGGCCGTCGACCTCTTTCGCCGCAACCACACGCTGACGGAGAAGTACGCCCAGCTGGGCCGCGAACTGCAGCGGGCGGTCTCGCTCCCCACAGAGGAGGAGATCGACTTCGATCCGGAGTCGGAGGAGGAGATCGCTGACGACCGCATTCGCCTGATGTTCGTGTCCTGCCACCCGGTGCTGTCCGTCCCGGCGCGGACCGCGCTCACGTTGCGCCTGATCGGCGGGTTGACGGTGCCCGAGATCGCCCGGGCCTACGTGGTGCCGCAGTCGACGATCGCGCAGCGTATCGTCCGCGCCAAAAGGACGATCGCGGAGGCAGGTGTCGCCTTCGAGGTCCCGCAGGGCGCAGACCGGACGCCCCGTCTGGCGTCGGTGCTCCAGGTCATCTATCTGATCTTCAACGAGGGGTATTCGGCCACCGAGGGCGAGGACTGGCTGCGACCCGAGCTCTGCGCCGAATCCCTCCGGCTCGCCCGGGTGCTCTCCGCTCTGGCCCCGGACGAGGCGGAGGCCATGGGCCTCGTCGCGTTGCTGGAGTTCCAGTCGTCTCGCCTGCGCGCTCGTACCGGACCGTCGGGCGCACCCGTCCTGCTGCGGGACCAGGATCGGCGGGCCTGGGACCGCCTGCACATCAACCGGGGCGAGGAGGCCCTGGCGCGGGCCGAAATGCTCATGGTCCCCCGCGGTCCCTACACCCTCCAGGCGGCGATCGCCGCCTGCCACGCCCGCGCCTTTCGTCCCGAGGACGCCGACTGGGATCAGGTTGTGTCGCTCTACGGCGAGCTCGCATGCACCGCGCCGTCACCCATCGTCGAGCTCAACCGGGCCGTGGCGGTCTCCATGGCGTCCGGTCCCGAGAGTGCCCTGCAACTCGTCGATCAATTGGTCGAGACGGGCACGCTCGAGCGCTACCACCTGCTGTCCAGCGTGCGCGGTGACCTGCTCGACCGACTCGGACGTTTCGAGGAGGCCGCGCTGGAGTTCGACCGAGCGGCTGAGTTGGCCACCAACGCGCAGGAACGGATGCTGTCCCGTGAGCGTGCCGGCGCCTGCCGTGCCTCTGCCGGGAGCCCGACGGCACCAACCTTCACGAAGTCCGACCCAGAGCGGACCGAAACCTGAAGAGTCGCCGCCGCCCCTGCGCCCACCACGGTCGCAATTGCAGCCGCACCGGAGGCAGGGTGCCATAGACCAGCACGGCACGACCCCGCGGCAGACAGCGGAGGGTCTCGGGCGGCAGCAGCCGCCGCGGCGTCGTGGTCGAGGTCGTCGAGCGCCGGCCCGTGGGGTCACGCGTCACCGAGGGGTGGGAGGCCTCTTCGTCCCCGATGAGCCGGCTGGCGTACTCGAGTGTGTCGGGGTCGGCGATGCCCGGCAGGAACAGCTTGGCCCGGTGGTTGTTGAGCACGGTCGGTGCCCGGGGA
This sequence comes from uncultured Acidimicrobiaceae bacterium, assembly GCA_963741995.1. Classification (GTDB taxonomy): domain Bacteria; phylum Actinomycetota; class Acidimicrobiia; order Acidimicrobiales; family RAAP-2; genus Bog-473. Next base: position 117,739 of record CAVUKI010000006.1, on the reverse strand, counting down.
CCGTACCGGCCCCGCACCTGCGCCAGGTCCTGCCAGACGGTGACGATCTGGATCCCGTGCGACGCACAGGTGGCCGCCAAACCGTCGAGTTCAGGCAAGGGAGCAATGTGCGCCGCCTCGTCCAACACGACGAGCAGCGGTGGGTCGAGCGGTCGACCTGATTTCGTCGCACTGGCGAACGCGTGCCCCAACACCGCCTGGGTCAGCGCCGTGAAGTACCCGCGCAGCCTCCGCTGGTCGTGGGCGGGCGCGCAGAGATACAGCGTGTGGGCCCCGTCCAGCAGTTGGCTCGGCTCGAATGTGCCGGACGCTGCCGGCCCGGGCGGTGCGTGGGCGAAAGGGGCGAGCACCGTCTCGGCCGTGGTGTAAATGGAGCTGCGGGTGCGGTCGTCACGGCTCCAGGTCGCCTCCGCGGCATGCAGGGCCTCGGGCGGAGCGGCCCGCTCGAGGATGGCGGCCACCTCGCCCACTTCCTGCATGTCGACCCAGCGCACCACATCGGCCATGGTGCGACCGTCGAGCGCAGCGGCGACGAACAAGGGTGCCAGGAGCTTGGCTGCGGTGGCGTACCAGAACTCCCCGTCTGCGGTCGTCCCCTCGCTCTTGGCCGCTTCACACAAGGCGGCGGCTGCACTGCACGCTTCACGCCACTGGCCACAGCCGGTGAGCGGTGACCAGGTACTGGCCCGTGCTGCCGTGCAGCCGGTCGGGTCGATGCACCACACCTGGCCCTGGTCCGCCCGTGTCCCGAGGGTGTGGCGGAGCAAGTCGCTCTTGACACTGGCGGCCACCACTGGGCCCCGCCACCCCAGAATGGCCGGCACCGCCAAGCTCGTGGTCTTCCCGCTCTGCGTGGGCCCGACGACGACCAGGGACTGCGCCGTCTCGGCCGCCAGGCCCGTCGGCCGCGCCACGCCCGGCAGCACGCCCAGGAGGAGGCGGCCGGGAGGAGCGCCCTCGGCCGCCACCCGCAGCGGCCGCAGGTCGCGTCGACGCGCCCAGCGGGCTCCCCGAGCGCCGCGGCGCGGGCCCTTCTCCCCCCGACGCTCCTCCCGAAGAGGAGATGCCCGCGAACAACGCGCCACCGACAGCCAACGGCAGGACGACGTCGGGCACGCTCGCCACGACCTACCTCGCGCTCATGGCGGCGTCGGTGTCGACGATGGACCGTTCCGTCGCGCTGAGCCGGTGCTGCACCAGGAAGGATCGCTGACCCACCTTCCACAAGGCGATGCCCCGCCGGAGCTGCGGCAGGAGGTCCGCCTCGGTGGCCGACAGGGAAAGCAGGTCCGCCGCCGCCTCGAGCTCGCCCGGCGACTGCGCGTAGACCACACGGGTCTCCGAATCCGACAGGAGGCCCTGCGCGAGCGCGACCTGCTCGGAGTCCGATGCCCCAACCGAGCGGAGGTCGGACACCCGGTGCAGGACCGCCACATTGGAGACGCCGAAGGCGCGGGAGAGCTTCCACGACGACTGCAGCCAGCGCGCCACGCCCAGGTTCGACAGGATTGCCCACGCCTCGTCCACCACGAGGAAGAAGCGACCCGGGCCGGAGGCGGCACCACCAGCGCTGCACGGCAGTCCGGGCCAGCGCCGCCTGCAACCAGGCGGTGGCGCACGCCATCAGGACGCCCAGTGCGGCCGACGAATAGAGAGCGGAGAGATCGAGCACGACAAGCGGCGAGGAGAGATCCAGTCCGGCCGTCGTCGGGCCGTCGAACATCCCGCGGAGGTCGCCGTGCACCAGCCGGCGTAGCTCCAAGGCGACATCCCGCCCGTCCTCCAGAAGATCGCGTTGCTCGGTGCGCAGCGCTCGGGCCGCGTCGGCGCTGGGCCTCAGCAGTGCCTCGACCACCACAGGCACGGTGGGTACAGCCGTGGAGTGGGTGGCCTCGGCCAGCGCCGCACCCAGCGCAGCGCGCTCGCGGGGCACCAGTCCCCTTCCGAGGCAGGCGCTGGCCAGGGAGGAGAGCAACTCCATCCTCCGGCGTCCGCTGGCATCGGGCCCGTTGTCACCCTCGGCGTCGGGTCCCGGATCCAACGGGTTGAGCCGGACGGCTCCCCCTGGACGCAGTGCGACCGGACGGACGCCCCACGCGTCCGCCAGGTCGCCGTACTCACCCTTGGGATCAACCACCCAGGCCCGGCGGCCGAACACGGCCTGGCGCCACAGGAAGGTCTTCACAAAGGCGCTCTTGCCCCGGCCGATCTGCCCGAACACCACCATGTTGGGGTTGGACACCGCGCCGGCTGCGTAGAGCTCGAAGGGGTCGAAGACGAAGGAACCGCCCAGCAGGTCGTCACCGATGACCACGCCGCGCTGCCCCAGCCCCGCTTCGGCGATGAACGGGTAGGCCGCCCCGAGATTCCGTGTCGTCACCTGGTGGGCCGGGACCCGGGGCATGCGCTCCCTCACGGCGGGTGAACGGTCGCCCGCCGCTGGTGGCCGCTCCGTTACCTTGACGGAGCCGTGACCATCACCGGTCCCGGGGAAGGTCGTACGCACATGAGCGAGCCCGAGCGTCCTCCGTCAGCGCTGGTAGTGACCTTGGCGGCACTGACCGTCGTCAGCGGCTTCGTCGATGCAGTGAGCTTCCTCGGCCTCGGACACGTGTTCACCGCCAACATGACGGGCAACGTCGCTCTCATCGGGTTCGCCCTCGCTGGCGCGCCCGGGTTCTCCGTGTGGGCCAGCTTGTGTGCGCTCGGCGCCTTCCTCGCCGGTGCCGTGGCCGGGGGCCGTCTGGCGCAGAAGATTCGCCCACCCCGGAACCTGCTCCTGGTCGCGATGGTGGTCGAGGCGGCCTGCACCGCCACTGCCGCCGTCGTCGCGGGCACGGTCACGGCGGTCGGCTCCGGGTGGCCTCGCTTCACCGTCATCGCCCTCCTGGCCGGGGCGATCGGCCTTCGGAACGCGGCCGTCCGCCGCGTGGGGGTCCCCAACATGTCCACCACGGTACTGACCAGCACCATGACGGCGTTGGCCTCGAGCTCGCGGCTGGCCGGCGGCACCAACCCGCACGCACGGCTCGGCGCCACGTCGGTCGTCTCCTTGTTCGGCGGAGCTCTCGTCGGCGCGGTGCTGGTGCTGCACGCCGGTGCGACCTGGTCGCTCGGCATCGCTGCCGGCATCGTCGGCGTCACCGCGCTCTACTACTCCCGGCAGACTCCCCTGCGCCTTCGCCCGACCCGGGCCCGGTAACACCCGAGACGTCTCGAGGACGTCCGTGCGGAGCGTGCACGGCAGGAAGGACACGGCCCGCCTATGCACGGTGACGGCCCGCATGCTCGAAGTGCTCCCTGTGAAGTTGTCGTCCCCGCCATAGGTCACCTTGATGAAGTACGGCACCCATCGGGGCCTCAGTCATGGCAACAGCTCAGCGCAACCCGCGACACAGCGGGAGCGTGCAGGTGTAGGCCGAGGCCTGGTCGCCGTAGAGCCTGCGCAGCATCAGCCGGCTCTGGCCTGCCGCGTGCTGCACGACATCGCAGGCGGCCACCAGCTCCTCCTCGCTCGGGGCTGAGACGGTGACGTAGCCCGAGTAACGGAACGAGGCGTGCCCTTCGGCCAGCTCCGCCTCACGCCGGGCCAGCACCTCTGACTCGCGGGCGTGCCGGGCGGTCGAGACGAAGCCACCGCGCCGGCGCAGCTCGGTGTCGGCCAGGTCGGCTGTCCGCGACGCCTCGACCTTGCGCACCGCGGCGTCGGGACCGAGCGGATGCATCACGACGGCGAGCGTCGAGCGGGCCGAGCCCAGGAGGATCGGCGCCAGGAAGTCACTGCGCACCTCGATGCGCGGCCATTCGGCCACCCAGAAGGTGGCGTGGACCATCCCGTCCACCCGCACGTCGGACCAACTCTCTTGCATGCCCATCGGCCAGTGGTCCTGCGCCGGTGCGGCGCCGGCGGGGTCTGCGTGGGGCTCGTAGGTGCGGAGCAGCTGGCGGGCCAGGTCATCGGCTGTCAGAACGGACTCGACCTGCACGTCGGCGTCACCCAGGAGCCGGACGAGCGATCCCATCTCGCGGGCCAGCGTGGCGCACCCGACCTCGACCGACCGGGTGAGGCGCACCTGCACGGCCAGCACGACGTCGTGGGCGCTCGTGTGCGAGTCCATGTCGCTCAGCAACGCGTCGTAAGAAGCGGTGCAGGCCGAGCCCACGTCGGGCACTGCCTCGGCCGCGACATACGACCGCAACCCCTGCCCGTCGTCGGGAAAGGATGCCGCCACCCACTGCACCCGGTGCACCGGGGAGCCCTCGCGGGCCAACGACGCGAGCACCGAAGCCCATGCGCCCACGCGGCGGTCCTGCTCGTCGGCGCCGAGCAACGCGAAGCTTCCACCGCGCAGCAAGAGGGCCGCGGTGAGGGTACGCCCGGCGCGGTCGTGCACGACGCCCATGTCCCGCCAGCCGGCGCGGAGGAGGCGCATCCCGCGCATCGATCCGATGCGCCCCGCTGCCCCGGACGCCCGTTCGCCGCGCCCCCAGCACACGACCACGGGAAGCCATTCGTCGCCGGTCCGGCCGGCCACGGGCACCGTGGCCAGCGCGCCATAGAGAACGAGGATGCCGACGGCCGCCGACACCCCGACTGCGTTGGGCTCCCAACGCAGGACGAGCACACCGAAGACGAGACCCGTGGCAACGGTCATGATCTGACCGGAGCGCCACCCCGCCAGCGCGCCGCCGCGCTCGCGGGGTCCGAACCGGTAGCGCGCCCCGCGTTCGCCGGTCACGTGTCCGGGCCCTGACCCGGCGGCCACACAGGCGGCAACTCTTTCAGCGAGGGGCCCCCGTCGTCGCCCATGTAGTACCGCCTCTCCCCCGGTTCGTATCTCCGGATCAGGCCGTAACCCGGCGGGACGCCCTGCCACATCCAGGCGTCCTCCGGTGTGGCCGGGCCGATGCGCGCCCGCAGCCCCCAGTCCCGCCTGGCTCCCACCCGATCGGCCGGGTCGGCCTCGAAACCAGTAGCCCCCGACTCCGAGCCGGCATCCGCCGAGCCCGCATCCGCCGAGCCTGTATCCGCTGCGCCCGAGTCGTAGTCCAACGAGCCCGAACTGAACGTCGGCGCCGGCTGAAGCGGTTTGCGCCCCTTGGGCCCCGGCCCGACCCGCTGGGCGACAGCCTCCTCGAACTCTCGCCGCTGATCCGGATCACCTTCGCCCGGAGTCACACCGGTCCCCTTCGCCGTCCCCGCATCGCCAGCGCCAGCGCCATCGCCATCAGGGGATCCGGCGCCACCCGTACCGCCGGCCGCCGCCGCTGTCTCAGCCAGCAGCCGCGAATCCCCCAGTGCCCCCAATCCCTCGTGCAGCGCATGACTCGCCGCCGTCCGGGGCAGCCGGGTCATGGCAGCGGTTCCCCGCTCACGCAGCCCGTCGAGATGCGCCACCGCACCTGCTTCGACGGCCGGGATCATGCGCAGGATGGCAAAAGGCACGAACGTGGCCATGAGGAGGAGTGCGCCGCCCGCCAGGACGGAGGAGAAGCCCGATCCGTGGTCCCCCGGGCCGGCCGTGCCCGAGGAGACCGCGCCGGCGGCCAGGCTCAGCGTCGCCACAATGACGAACTTGGACAGGATCAGGGCCGCCAGCGTCTCGACCAGCCGCCGGCACCAGTGGGCTATCGCCGGCCACACCAGAGTGGCCAGGGCCAAGGGGAGGAACAGCACGGCGACATAGACCGCAGCGGCCCGGATGAGCAGCTCCAGCCAGAGCACGAACGCCGCCACCGCGATCAGCAGCGAGACCAACAACAGCACGAAGCTGGCGATCGTCGGGTCGGCCGCCGCGGCCACCAGACCCGACGTCACACCGGTGAGGAGGGAGCTCACGTCGGCACTGGTGCCCCCGGCCACCGCGTCGCTCATGGCGTCAGTGGCGGACAGGCTCAAGATGACGATCTGGATCGCCACCACGGCCAGCAAGAGCGCCAGGGGGAGTTGCAGCAGAAAGGTACGGATGAGCTGGCCCGCGTTCTGGCGCAGCACCGCCTGCAATGTCGAGGCCAGGAGCATCGGGAGGATGACCACGCCGGCGAGAGCCGTCATCTGGCCGTAGTGGGTCTGGAACCAGCTGGCCCCCAGGTCCACGGTCGTGGTGGCGCTCAGGACGTCGCCGATCTGGTTCAGCAACCACTCGGCACCGCTGGCGACCCACTGGCTGATCCCGCTGAGCACCGCCTCGAAGCCCGAGGACGCGATGGAGCCCCCGATGCTCCCGACCTGGCAGATCGGGTTGAGCGCGTCGAGGCCGGTACAGCCGGAGGCCAGCATGGGAAAGAAGACCCGGGAGAAGTCGGTGAGTCCGGTCCGGCGCGATCAGTGCAGGTTGGTCCCGGTGTGGAAGAAGAAGTTGATGATCGGCGGGGCGGCGCCGATCAGGAGTGCCGCCAGCCCCGAGACCAGCACAGCACGGCGACCGACCATCGACTGCTGGAAGTTCTGGGCGTGGACGCCCAAGGCCCAGGCCGCGGCGCCGATGAGCAGGCCGGCCAGGGCGGCGATCAGGGCCCAGGCACCCAGGCCGTTCGTCAGGTCCTGCAGGGTCCCTCCGCCCGGGAGCGCGTTGACGCTCGGGTTCAGCGAGACATCGGCCAGGTGCCACACGACCATGGGTGCCCTCCGTGATCAATCCAGGCGCCGGACCCTCCGGGACGCCGTCCGGCCGGAGAACGGTTCGCCCCGCCGGACGAAGTTGGCTTTTCTTCCGAGGCCCGAAAGTTTCTTGACGCGGACGAATGACAAGGTGAGGCCGACAGCACGTCTCGGGGGGTTGCAGAAGGGCAGCTCAGGGCGCGGGTCCCGGCAGCCGCCTCCGGGACGACGGCAACAGCACGCGACCGGCCGCCGCTCGATTGTTCGCCGACGACGCCCCAGCCCTGTCATATTGGGAGCGTGTTGCTCAGTGGGCCGGGGGAAGTCAATTTCGAGCATGACCCAGGCGATTCTCTTCATTGCGATCGCCGTCGCCCTGTGCGTTCTGGTCGGTTTCGTGGCCGCCCTGCTCGGGCGGCGCTCCGGGCGGCGCGCCATCTCGCAGCGTCTGGCCTCCCTCGGCACCCGGCTCGGCCTCGATCCGCCCGAGGACGAGTACAACGTCGAGACCTCCCTCGCCTACCTCGAGCAGGTCACCGGTGGGGCGGCCCAGGCCGTGACCGAGTCGAGCTCCGACGCCATCAGGCTCCGCCGGTCGCTCGACACGCTCACCCAGGGCGTCGTGCTCTGCGACGAGAACGGCACGGTGATCTACCGCAACGGGAGGGCCAACGCGCTGATGGTGAGCCGCCACGGCGACGCCCTGGCCGCCCAGGCGGTGACCGACGTCCTGGAAGACGCCTGGCACGAGGGATCGGCCGAGCGCACCCTCGACCTCTACGGCCCTCCCCGGCGCACGCTGCAGGTACGCGCCCGCCAGATCGACGACGGGCGCCGCCCGCTCGGGGTCATCGCCCTCATTGAGGACGTCTCGGAGCGGCGCCGGCTCGAGGAGATCCGCCGCGACTTCGTGGCCAACGTCAGCCACGAGCTCAAGACGCCCATGGGCGCGCTGGGGCTGCTGGCCGAGACGCTGGTCTCCGAGCCCGACCCCGACGTGGCCCAGCGCCTGGCCGGCCGCATCCACAACGAGGCCTTCCGGGTCAGCCGCATCATCGATGACCTGCTCGACCTCTCCCGCATCGAGTCCGAGGAGGCCCCACCGCGCGAACCCGTGCTGGTCAACCTGGTCATGGCCGACGCCATTGAGCGCGTCCGGGCCACGGCGGACCAGCGGGGTATTGAGATCGTCCTCCAGGAGCCCTCGCCGCCCGTCGCCGTGCTGGGGGACCGCCGCCAGCTGGTCTCGGCCATGCACGCCCTGCTGGAGAACGCCATCACCTACTCCTACGACAACTCCAAGGTGGTGGTGACCGGCGCCGTGCAGCGCTGCAACCCGAACCTCAGCCACCCCTCCGTCGCGGCGGCTCTCGGCGACGCCGCCGCGGGGTCCGACCCCGTCACCGGCGAGTACCCGCCCGTGGCCGGCGACCCGGCAACGCCGGCCAGCGACGCCGAGGCGCACGGGGAGAAGGCGACGGAAGACTCGACTGACGACGGGGACGGGACCAGGGTGGAGCCGGTCTTCGTCCCCGAGATCCTCGACCAGTACTCGCCGCTGGGTGGCACCGCTCCAGGGGCCTCGGCCGCCACCGGCACCACGGCGCCGACGATGCCCGGTCCGCCGATAGTGGCCGCCGAGGGTGACGCCGCCGGAACCGGTCCGGCGGACTCCAGCGCGGCCATCTCGCCGAATTGGCGCATCGAGGAGAGGGACAACGTGCGGCTCTCGGTGCAGGACCACGGGGTCGGCATCCCGGCCCGGGACCTCGATCGGATCTTCGAGCGCTTCTACCGGGTCGACCACGGACGCAGCCGGGACACCGGGGGCACCGGGCTCGGCCTGTCCATCGTCCGCCACGTGGCCAACAACCACCAGGGATGGGTCGACGTCGAGTCGCGTGAGGGCGAGGGCTCGACGTTCACCCTGGTCCTGCCGGTGCAGGCGGAGCGGGTGGCGTGAGCAGGACCCCCACCGGCAAGACCGCCAAGAAGGGCCGGACCGCGCCGGGCGAGGGCCCCGTCAAGGTCCTGCTGGCCGAGGACGAGGAGTCCTTCATCGAGGCCCTGGTCATCGGCCTGACCAATGAGGGATTCCGGGTGACCGTGGCCCGCGACGGCAACGAGGCCCTGCAGCTCTTCGAAGAGACGGTCCCCGACATCCTCCTGCTGGACCTCATGCTGCCCAAGCTCTCGGGCATCGACGTCTGCCGGGCCATCCGCACCCGTTCGACCGTGCCGATCATCATGGTCACGGCCAAGGGCACCGAGATCGACACCGTGGTGGCCCTCGAGGTGGGCGCCGACGACTACGTCACCAAGCCCTACCGGCTCCGTGAGCTGGTGGCCCGCATGCGTGCGGTGTTGCGGCGCGCTCCGGGGGGCTCCGAGTCCGGCGACCTGGGCGGGTCCGTCGAGTTCGGGAGCGACGGCATCTGGGAGTCGAACGGGATCAAGGTCGACTTCGACCAGCGCCGGGTGTTCGTACGCGGCGAGGAGGTCCACCTGCGGCGTAAGGAATTCGAGCTGCTGCGCCTCCTGGTGGAGAACTCGGGACGCGTCCTCGACTCGCGACGTGCTCATCGACCGCGTCTGGGGCACCGACTACATCGGCGACACCAAGACGCTCGATGTGCATGTCAAGCGCCTGCGCTCCCGCATCGAGTCCGACCCCTCGACCCCCGTTCTCATCACGACTGTGCGCGGCGTGGGCTACCGCTTCGCAGGCGCGTGAACGCCTCGGGTGTTCACGCGTTCACGCATTCGCACGCCGATGATCGGTGGGGCGGCCCAGCTCTGACCTGGCCAGGACCCGGGCCTTCGCCCGCCCCCGGGTCCCTCCCCGTTCAGACCGTCAGGCACTCGAAGTCGTCCGGCACGGTGACCCCGGTCACGGACGCCGTGTCCACCTGCTCCCCCAGGTGCGTGAGGATCAGGCGCACGTCGGGATGGGCCTGCTGGAGGGCACGGACCGATTCCTCGTCCATGTGCGAGGACGGGACCCCGGGCGGGGTGTGCCTCCCGTTGCACTCCACCACCAGCACGTCGGCCGCCCGAGCCAGCTCGGTCAGCCCGGCGCACGGCGTGGTGTCACCCGAATAGGCGACGACCCGGCCGTCGCCACGGTCGAAGAGGTAGCCGAAGCAACGCAGGTAGGGGACGTGGACGACCTCGACAGCCCGGAAGCGCAGCGGCCCGGCCTCCTGCCGGCTTCCGTCGACCTCGACGAAGCAGAGGTCCAGGTTGTCGTAGCCCATCCGGGTCACCGACCCCACCGCTCCCGCCTGGTTGAGTCCGGCCAGGTGACCCTCGATCCCGGGTGGGCCCACCACGTGCAGCGTCCTGCCGCCGCCGATCTCGGCGAACGCCTGGAGCAGGAAGGGCCAGCCGAAGCAGTGGTCGGCGTGGAAGTGCGAGACCACGACGACCTCGATGTCCTCCAGCGGGAACCCGCAGCGGCGCAGGTGGGGCAGGGCGGTGGGCGCGGGCTCCACCAGCACGGACCCGTCCATGACGAAGCTGTTCCAGTACCGACCCGGCGGGGCGACGAAGTTGCCCGTCCCCAGGAAGGTCAGCTCGGTCACCTGGTATCGGCCAGCGAGAGCAGCGCCGCCACCAGGATCGGGTCGCCCTCCACCGCGGCGTCGGGGACCGGCAGGCGCCGGTAGAGCATCAGCACCAGGTCGGAGGCCGACGCCCGCAGCTCGGAGACCCGGGTGGCGCCCTCGCCCACCCCCGTCCCGGCCACGCGCCAACTCGCCCCGGTGTCGGTGGCGGTCAACGTGACGGCGCCGGGCAACGAGGCGAGGTCGGATCCCACCATGATCTCGATGAACTCGGGCACCCCGTCGTCGGCCAGCCCGGGGTGCAGCGGCGCGGACGCACCGGTCACGCCCTCGGCGTCCCAGCGGTGCACCGACACCTCCTGGGCCTGGTGCCGGCCCACCGCACCGGCCGTGTGGGGCTCGGGCCACCAGGCCCAGCACGGCGAGTCGGGACCGACCTCGCGCAAGGCGCCGAGCAGCGAATACGTGCACCAGCCCAACCAGGCCAGCAGGTCGCTGTCCTCGGGAAAGGCGGTGAGCTGCGCTCCCGAGCGCTCGCTCGCGTTCTGGGCCCGCACGTTCTCACCCCAGTACCACTGGACCTCGCCGATGTGGTGGGCCAGGTCGCGGACCGACCACTCGGGAGTGGACGGCACCCTCGCCCCGAGGTCGAGTGCGGCCACCGTGTCGGCCATGCGGCGACTCTCCACCGCGATGATCTCGAGCCTGTCGCCGAAGCCGAAATGCTCTGGCGGCCCGCTCCCGTCGACGCCGGTGACCGTCATGGCGCCTTGAGCAGCAATTCCCCGCCCAAGTAGGGCGCCAGGCACTCGGGCAGGAGCACCGTCCCGTCCGGCTGGCGCCCGTTCTCCACCAGTGCGGCCCAGATCCGCGGCCAGGCCAGTGCCGAGCCGTTGACCGTGTGCACCAGTTGGAGCGGCCCACCACCGGCCGGCCGGAAGCGGACGTTGGCCCGGCGGGCCTGGTAGTCGCGGAACCAGCTGACCGAGCTCACCTCGAGCCAGCGGTCGACGCCGGGCGCGTAGACCTCCAGGTCGAAGGTACGGGCCGCCGACCCGCCGAGGTCCCCGCAGCACAGGTCGAGCACCCGATAGGGCAACTCGAGTTCCCGGAGCATCGACTCGGCCCGCTGCAGGATGTCGGCCTGTGCCTCGAGCGCGTCGTCGGGCGTGGTGTAGGCGAACAGCTCCACCTTGTCGAACTCGTGCACCCGCAGCAGCCCACGGGTGTCCCGGCCGGCCGAGCCCGCCTCGCGCCGGTAGCAGGCCGTCGCCGCGGTGAAGCGCTCCGGGAGCTGGAACTGCTCCAGGATCTCGCCCCGGTGCATGGAGGTGAGTGGCACCTCGGCCGTCGGGATCAGCCATAGGTCGTCGCGCTCGACGTGGTAGGCGTCGTCGGCGAACTTGGGCAGGTGGCCGGTCGAGGTCATCGTCTCGGTGAGCACCACCGTCGGGGGCCGGATCTCCTCGTACGCCGGTGCGTGGCGGTCGATGGCGAACGCGGTCAGCGCCCGTAACAGCCGCGCCCCCGGGCCCCGGTACAGGGGGAACATGGAGCCGGCCAACCGCGCCCGCGCTCCATGTCGAGGATCTGCAGCGACTCGCCGATCTCCCAGTGCGGGACCTCCTGGTGTTCCGCCCTCGTGGGCGGTGGCCGCCCGGCGTCCTGCCCGGGCCACCACCGGCGGAGTTCCACGTTGTCGTCCTCGCCCAGGCCGTCCGGTGCGTCCTCCGCCGGGATGTTGGGCAGGTAGAGCAGCCCGGTCTGGCGCTGCTCCAAGTAGGCCTCGGCCTCGGCGGCCGCGACCCGCTCGTCGTCGCCCAGCTCACGGCTCCGCCGGCTGAGATCGGCGGCCCGAGTCTCGTCCCCCGCCTTCTTGGCCTGCCCGACCAGGCGCGAGAGCTCCTTGACCTCGGCCCGCATTTCCTCGGCGACACGCAGCCGCGCTCCCCACGCCGCATCGGCCTCCAACACGGCGTCCACCTCGGCCGCCTCCACGCCGCGCCGGGCCAGCGCAGCCTTCACCGCGTCGGAGTCGGCACGCAGGGCCCGGATATCGATCACTCCTGCTCAAAGTAGTCTGCGACGCCGTGCCAGCCGTCGAGGTCACCGGCCTCACCGTGCGCTACGGGCCCGCCGGCACGCCGGCCGCGGTCGACGGCCTCGACCTGGCCGCCGCAGCGGGCGAGGTGCTCGTCGTGTTGGGACCCAACGGCGCGGGCAAGACGTCGACCGTCGAGACGCTCGAGGGCTACCGGCGTCCGGCCGCCGGCCGGGTGCGAGTGCTCGGGCTCGATCCCCAGGCTGACCACACCGCGCTCAGTGGCCGGGTCGGGGTCATGCTCCAGCGCGGCGGCGTGTACCCGATGCTCGGGCCGCGCCGCGTCCTCACCCTCTTCGCCGGCTACTACCCCGCGCCGGTGCCGCCCGAGGAGCTGCTGGACCTGGTGGGGTTGCGCTCGGTTGCCGCCACGCCCTGGCGCCATCTCTCGGGCGGCGAGCAGCAACGGCTCTCGCTCGCCCTGGCCCTGGTCGGGCGGCCCGAGGCCGCCTTCCTGGACGAGCCGACGGCCGGCGTCGACCCCGAGGGCCGCATCGCCGTGCGCGCCGTGGTGGCCGGATTGAAAAAGGAGGGCGTCTGCGTGGTGCTCACCACCCACGAGCTGGGCGAAGCCGAGAAGATGGCGGACCGCATTGTGATCCTCTCCTCGGGCCGCGTCGTCCTGGAGGGGACGCCGCACGGCCTCACGACCGGTGCCGGGTCCGGAGCCGGCGCCCCACGGGTCGTCACCTTCGGCGCCCCCCCGGCGCTCGACGTCGTGGCCCTGGCCGACGCCATCGGGCCCGGGACCACGGCCGTCGAGACAACGGCGGGCCGGTACCGGGTGGAGGCCGCCGAGGTGGAGACCCCGGCCGTCACCGCCGCCGTGGCGAACTTCCTGGCGGCGCGCGGCGCCACTCTCACCGACCTGGTGGCGGGGAAGACCCTGGAGGACGTCTACTTCGAGACGGTGGGGGCGTCCTCCGAGACGGCCGACGACGAGACGGCGTCCGGCGCCGCTGACGCGGGCCGGCGCCGGCGGCGGCGACGGCCCGGCAGCGGGAGGCGGGCAAGGTGAGCACGACGGCCAGCGCCCTGCGCCCGCTCACCGCGCAGACCGGCGCAGAAATCCACATGACGCTGCGCCGCGGCGAGACGCTGCTGCTGACGCTCGGCATCCCCGTCGTCTTCCTGCTCTTCTTCTCGAAGGTCTCGGTGGTGTCGACCCCGACGGCCACCCCGGCCAACTTCTTCGTGCCCGGCATTCTGGCGCTCGCCGTCATGTCGACGGCGATGGTCTCGCTCGGCATCGCCACGGGCTTCGAGCGCGGCTACGGCGTGCTCAAACGACTGGGAGCGACACCCCTCGGCCGGCCGCGCCTGCTCGGGGCCAAGATCATCACCATCGTCGCGGTCGAGCTCCTGCAGGCCGCCGTGTTGCTCCCCGTCGGGTCGGCCCTGGGCTGGAACCCGGGTGGCGGCGGCGCGGTTGCGGTCGCCGGTGCCATCGGCGCCGTGCTCCTCGGATCGGCCGCCTTCGCCGGCATCGGCCTCCTCATGGCCGGCACGCTGCGCCCCGAAGTGAACCTGGCCGCCGCCAACGGCCTCTACCTCGTCCTCCTGCTGCTGGGCGGCATGATCGTCCCGCTGACCAAGCTGCCGAGCGGGCTGGCCGACTTCGCCAAGCTGCTCCCCGCGGCGGCGCTCTCGTCCGCCCTGCACGCCACGCTCGGCAGCGGCAGCACCGTGCCGACCGAGTCCTGGGTCGTGCTGGCCGTCTGGGCCGCGGCGGCACCTGCTGCGGCCGCGCGCACCTTCAAGTGGGAATGAACCCAGAGGTGATTGTCCACAGAACGGCCCCGGCCTGAGCCGGAGAGCCGCTACGTCGCTCTGCGCAGAAGGGCGCGCTCGTCGGCGGTGAGCGACGAGGGCGTCAACACGTCGCCCCGCACGATCTTGTCGATTTTCCCGTCCGCGTCGACGAACACCGCGTAGGGGTCACCCCGGAAGTAGAAGAGGCCACTGAGGACAGTGGCGTCCGGGTCATAGGCGACCGGAAAGGTCACGCCGGCGCTCTGAATGAACGACTTGGCGCCGGCGACCGAGTCCTCGCTGTCCACACCGACGACCCGGACATTGGCCAGCGCGCCGCCCGCCTTGTCCTGCGCCCCCACCGCGGCCGCCAGCGGCGGCAGCTCCTGATGACAGCTGGGGCACCAGTTCCCGAAGAAGAGCAACACGGCCGGGGTCCCGTTCCCGGCCCCACCGCCGGGAACCGAGACCTGCGACGGGCCGGAGGGACCGACGTTCTGACGGGTGAAGGACGGCACGGGCCCACCGGGGCCGGGAGCGCTCTTCGTGCCCGGACCGGTACCGAGGCTCGTGGTCAGCCCGACGATCACGATGATCAGGAGCCCGATGCCGAGGCCGATGAGGATGAACCGCTTGCGGGGCCGCCGGAATTCGGGCGGAGCCGCCGCCTCGGGCGCAGGCGGCAGCACCGGATCGCGGGGTGGTACGTCGGTCATGCCGCGGGGACGTTAGTGAATGTGATTGGAGATGAGTACGTCGCCTGCCATCGCCACGAACAGCACCGTCAGGTAGGTGATGGAGTACCCGAACACGCGCATCGCCTCGCGCCCGGTCGCCCGGTCGCTCTGGGCCAACCCCCACAGCCGGGTGACCAGGTAGAGGAAGCCGGCACCGAGGACGGCGGCGGTGACCATGTAGATCCAGCCCAGGTGGGCCACCGGTCCGAACAGGAACGAGACAGCCACCAACACCACCGTGTAGTAGACGATCTCGGTCGTCGTGCGCCTCATGGACGCGACGACGGGGAGCATGGGCACGTCGGCCGCCCGGTAGTCCTCCTTGTAGCGCACGGCCAGTGACCAGAAGTGCGGTGGCGTCCAGATGAAGATGATGGCGAAGAGCACGACGGGTGCCCAGCTGAGGCTGTTGGTCACCGCCGCCCATCCGACCAGCACCGGCACCGCGCCGGCCGCGCCGCCGATGACGATGTTCTGCGTCGAGCGGCGCTTGAGCCACAACGTGTACACGAAGACGTAGAACAACGTGGCCGAGATGGCCAGTACCGCCGACAGCAGGTTGACGGCCAGCCAGAGCTCCACGAAGGCCGCCACCTCGAGCACCAGCGCGAAGACGAGCGCGGCCCTGGGTGTCATCGCACCGGTCACCAGGGGGCGGTTCTTGGTCCGGTTCATCAGGCGGTCGATATCGCGGTCCACCACCATGTTGATGGCGTTGGCCCCACCGGCGGCCAGCGCACCACCAGCCAGGGTGGCGACCATGAGCCAGACCGGGGGCACGCCGCGCTGCGCCACCACCATGGTGGGGAGCGTCGTGACCAGCAGAAGCTCGATGATCCGTGGCTTGGTCAGGGCGACATACGCCCCGACGGTCCCCCACGACCACCGCGCTCGCCGGCTCTGGAGTGCGGGCGCCTCGATCGACATGCAGGGTCAGCCTATGCACAAGGCTCGCCCGGGACCAGGCCATGGGTGCCGGTACGCTTGGGCAGAGTGTCGCGGCGCCCTAGTCCCACCGTCTCGCCCTCGCTGAGCCACCGGCTCGACGTCGTGGCCCTGATCCTGACCGGGCTCATCGTGGTGACCGGGGCGGCGGTCCGCCTGACCGGCTCCGGCCTCGGCTGCGCCGACTGGCCCGAGTGCTCGGTCGGGCACCTGACGCCCGCCCTGCAATTCCACGGCCTGGTCGAGTTCGGCAACCGCCTGGTGACCGTGGTCCTGACCGTGGCGGTGATCGCCGCCTTCCTCGGGTCGGTCTTGCGCGCCCCGCGCCGGCGTGACCTGATGTGGCTGAGCGGCGGTCTGGTGGCCGGCGTGCTGGCCCAGGCGGTCCTGGGCGGCATCGTCGTCTACACCAAGCTCAACCCGTACCTCGTCATGGTCCACTTCTTCGCCACCATGCTCCTGCTCGTCGACGCCGTCGTCCTGGTCCACCGCTCCACCCGCGAGTACAGCCCGGGGTCTGCGCGCCTGTTGGTGCCACGACCGTTGATCCGTCTCTTCTACGGCGCGCTGGCGCTCCTGGCGCTGGTGATCGCCGCAGGGACCGCCACCACCGGCGCCGGCCCGCATGCGGGCGATGCCTCGGGTCAGCAGGTCGCCAAGCGGATCCCCATTGCGCTGCGCGACATGGCCGAGCTCCACTCGAGCCTGGCCTTGCTGCTGATCGGCGTCACCATCGGCCTCGTGGTGGCCATCCACCTGGGCGACATACCCGAGCGGGTGCGGCGGGCCGCTCGCATCCTGATGGTGGTGATGGTGGCCCAGGCCGCCGTGGGCTACACCCAGTACTTCACCCACCTGCCGGCGCTCCTGGTCGAGGTCCACATCCTGGGAGCCACCGCGCTGGTGATCGGCGCCGTGCAGACGTTCCTGGCCTGCACGTACCACGCTCCCGAGGTGCTGCCCGCCCCGCTCGTCCATGACACCGCGGCGCCCGGCGTCCCGATCGGTGCCCATTAGGCTGGATTGTCCCGTGCCCACGGCACGGGTCCCGGCCCCCATCGTCTAGCGGCCTAGGACACCGCCCTTTCACGGCGGCAGCACCGGTTCGAATCCGGTTGGGGGTGCTCGCTGGCCTCTTCCCAGCAAGCTGAGGATCGGGCGGAGCGTGATGGCGACGAGGCAGAGGGCGATGCGTCATTGTCGCCAGGCACTGCGGGGACACAGACTTGAACAAATGACTCTGCGTGGACCCATGCTGCTCCGGCTCCCTTGAGGCCTGGTCAATCGCGGCACGGGGAGTCCCCTCCTCTTACTAGGGTCGCAGACGTCCGTCTTCACCGAAGGCCGCACGACACGCCGTGGAGGACGCCATGACACAGCAGGCGACAGGAGGGGACCCGGGGACGACGCTGCCCGAGGGCGGGTTCGCGACCGAGAACGATCGGGCGCTCGAGACCCTGCTCGACATGGCCAACCCGCAGCCTCGCTATGAGCGGTGGATCGCGGAGGGCGGCCTCTTCTGTCCGGTCGACGGGTTCGCCGTGGCCGCCGGGCGTCACGCGGTGGACGAGGTGCTTCGCCACCCGGAGCTCTTTACGTCGCAGGGCGTCGTACAGCTCGGCAACATCCGGCCGCTCATCCCCCTGAGCATCGACCCGCCCGACCACCGCGATTACCGCAAGCTGCTTGACCCGCTCTTCGCCCCCAAGCGCATGGACGCCATCGAAGACGACATTGCGGCGCGCGTGAACCGCTTCATCGACAATTTTGCCGACCGCGGCGGCTGCCACTTCACCGACGAGCTGGCGGTGCCCTTCCCCTCGGCCGTCTTCCTCGGCCTCATGGGGCTGCCCTGGGGGGAGCTCGACACGTTCCTTCGCATGAAGGACGGGATCATCCGGCCCGGCGGGGCCACGATGATGGAGGCCGAGAAGGTCGACCCCGAGGAGCGGGCGCGCATCCAGAACGAGACGGCGAAGGAGATCTATGACTACTTCAACGCCATTCTCGACGAGCGCGAGCGGGAGCAGCGCGACGACATTCTGTCGAATTTCCTGAGAGCCGAGATGGACGGCAGCCGCCTCAGCCGCGAGGACATTCTCGACATCTGCTTCCTTTTCCTGATCGCCGGCCTCGACACGGTGACCGACTCGCTCACCTGCTTCTTCGCCTTCCTGGCTCAGAACCCGGAGCACCGCCGCCAGATCGCCAAGGATCCCTCGGTCATCCCGGCTGCCGTAGAGGAGCTCCTCCGCTGGGAGAGCCCGGTCCCCGGCGTGCCCCGCATGGCCGTCGCCGACACCGAGGTGGTCGGGTGCCCGGTGAAGGCGGGCACGATGATGATGGCGTCGCTCGGTGCCGCGAACGTCGACCCGGCGGAGTTCGACGACCCCATGACGGTGCGCTTCGACCGTGCCAT
This sequence comes from uncultured Acidimicrobiaceae bacterium, assembly GCA_963741995.1. Lineage (GTDB taxonomy): Bacteria > Actinomycetota > Acidimicrobiia > Acidimicrobiales > RAAP-2 > Bog-473. Next base: position 99,618 of record CAVUKI010000006.1, on the reverse strand, counting down.
CAACCGCCACGTCGGGTTCGGGGCCGGCGTCCACCGGTGTCTCGGCTCCCACCTGGCCCGCCGGGAGCTCCGGGTGACCTTGCGCGAGTGGCACAAGCGCATCCCCGACTACTCGCTCAAGCCGGGGAGCGAGCTCCACTACGCCCGGGGCCTGCGCAGCGTGGAGAACCTCGAGCTCGTCTGGTAGCGGCCGCGCCGGGCCGATTGGTTCTGCTGGAGCCGTCGAGTGGCTGACCGGCAGGCGAACAGCCGTCCCCTCATCGCGCTTGAGCGTGCAACCGTGTCTCACGAGCCAGCGAAGTTTCATCCAACCGATCTTGGTGAAGACGACGAGCCCCGAAGCCGGGTTCTCGCGAGAGCGCCTTCGGGCTAACCTCAGATCGCACGGGGGGTGATCTGGCCCTGGTGTCGAAACCCTGGAGGTTGGACGAGATGCCTCTCGCCACGGAACTGCTCACCGTCCTCGACGCTGACTCGCATTTCACTGACGTCGACGACCTGTGGACGAAGCGGGCCCCTGCTGCCTACAAGGACGAGATCCTTCACGTCGAGGACGTCGACGGCGAGCGCACCTGGGTCGTCGAAGGAATACCCCTCGGAAAGGCCGGCGGCGGCAGCACCATCGACCGGGACGGTGTGAAGCATCCGTTCCTCGAATCGATGATCGAGTGGGACTTCGAGAGGGCCCACGTGGCCGCGTGGGACGTCGACGCCCGCCTGGAGGTTCTCGACGACATGGGGATCGAGCACCAGGTCCTCTATCCAAATGCCCTGGGCTTGGGGGGCCAAGCGTTGGCCGACGTGAAGGACAACACCCTTCGTAGCCTGTGCGTGGAGATTTTCAACGACTCTCGGGCCGAGATCCAGGATCGTACGAACAACCGGCTCCTGCCCATGCCGATCTTGCCCGCCTGGGACATCGATGCCTCTGTGCGAGAGGCGCAGCGGGTGGCCGAGTTGGGTCTCCGGGGGATCAACATGACGTCGGATCCCCAGGACCTCGGTTCCCCGGACTTGGCCAACGTGGCCTGGGACCCTCTCTGGGAGGTCTGCGCCGACCTCGAACTCCCGGTCCATTTCCACATCGGAGCAAGCCTCACGGCAATGAACTTCTTCGGCGAGTACTTCTGGGCATCCCAAGACGAGTTCGTCAAGCCCGCCATCGGCGGTTCAATGCTGTTCATTGGTAACGCCCGCGTGGTCATCAACACCATCTTTTCGGGACTCTTCGATCGTTTTCCGAAGCTCAAGATGGTGTCCGTAGAGAGCGGGATTGGCTGGGTGCCTTTCATCCTCGAGACCATGGACTGGGAACTCCCCGAGAACGCTCCCCTGCAGGCGGCCCAGCTCAACCGGGCACCATCGGAATACTTCAAGACGAATTGGTTCGCCACCATGTGGTTTGAGACAGGCCGCGGGACTCTGCAGGACCTCGTCGACAAGGTCGGCGAGGACAACATCATGTTCGAAACCGACTTTCCTCACCCGACCGCCCTCTGGCCCAAGCCACTCGAGCACGTGCACGAGGCCATGGCGACGCTTCGGCCCGAGTCGCGCCGCAAGATTCTGGGGGAGAACGGGACGAAGCTCTACCGCCTGGGCTGAAGGCGGCGTGAATGAAGAGAGGAGGGCCTGGCGACAATGCGGTTCAACCACATGGAGTTGACATTTCCCGTCGGAAGTCTGACCACGACGATGCGCGAGGAGATCGATGGCTTCTATAGCTCGATCTTCGGGTGGACGGGCTTCGACACCGACGTGGTCGGGCAGTCCTGCCATCTGCTGATGCCCGATCCGGACCAGTTCATCCTCCTGGCGGAGAGCGACCGACCGATGAGCTCGCCCGGTTACGACCACCTCGGCCTGTTACAGGACACCCGCCAGCAGGTCGATGACGCGCTCGAGGCCTGCGAGCGCTATGCCGAGAAGGACGACCGGGTGTCCATCAAGCGCTACGAGGACCTCGTCTACCCAGGGCTGACGATTCACGCCTTCTACGTCAAGTATCTCCTCCCGATCTACTTTGACGTGCAGAGCATGGAACGCGCCTAGACATCCGACGGTCGGTCGGCTCGCGGTTAGCGTACGCGTGGTGACCGACGGGCAGCTCCCACTTCACCCGTCGACGTCGCGTCTGTCCCGCCGGTCGTTGCTCGCCGGCACCGTCGCCACCGGGCTTGCGGCAGCCGGTCTCGGAGCCGCCGTCGGCAGCGAGGCCTACGCCGCAACGACACGGGCCCAGGGCCTCGGGCGGAACGGTTCCCTCCTGCCGCCTGGATCCCGTCCGTTTCCCCACCTTCCCGAAGGCACCGACTCCATCCCCGAGATTGAGCACATCGTCGTCTTGATGATGGAAAACCACTCCTTCGACGACCACCTGGGGACCCTGGGACGTGGTGACGGCCTCACCCTCGACGCCAAAAGCAAACCGCTCAACTTCAACCCCGATCCCTCCAGTGGATACGTCCGCTCGTTCCACAATCCGAATACGTGCGGCGAGAGCGATTCGGGCATCACGCAGTCCTGGAACGCGTCGCACATCTGTTTCGACAACGGCACCAACATGGGGTTCGTCAAGGGGTGCGGCGGAGCGGCAATGGGCTACTGGGAGGGCGATGACCTTCCCTTCTACCATTCGATGGCCGGTCTGTTCCCCATCGGTGACCGCTACTTCTCCTCGGTGATGGCACAGACCTATCCGAATCGGCGCTTCCTCATCGCAGGCACCGCCCTCGGCAACATCAGCACCGACGTCACCGGGATCTCCAAAGTCGATGCCCCCAACGGCACGATCTTCGACCGGCTCAACGAGCACGGCATCTCATGGAAGGACTACTACACGGATCTTCCGACCTGCGCGCTCTTCGAGCCGGTCTTCTTGAACAATCCGACCAAAGCCGTCCACGTCAGCGAGTTCTTCACCGATGCGGCGTCGGGCAACCTCCCGTCCTTCAGCCTGGTGGATCCCTACGCCAACTTCTCCGAAGAGGATGGGGACATCACGGTGGGCGAGGGGTACGCCGCTCTGGTCATCAATGCCGTGCTGCATGGTCCGGCCTGGGACAAAACAGCCCTGATCTGGGTCTACGACGAGCACGGAGGTTGGTACGACCACGTCCCGCCGCAACCGGCCGTCAAGCCCGACAACGTGGCGCCGATGTTGAAGCCGGGCGACGTTCCCGGTTCGTACGACTACACAGGATTCCGCGTGCCGTGTTGCGTCGTGTCGCCGCGCTCGAAGAAGGACTATGTCTCCCACCAAACCTTCGATCACACGTCCATCCTGAAGCTCGTCGAGACCAAGTGGAATCTCCCGGCCCTGACCTACCGCGAGGCCAACGCGTACAACATGCTCGATTTCTTCGATTTCGACGCGGCACGGCCGCCCTTCGCCGAGCCACCCGTGCTCGCGGCGCCCGCCAACCCCTTCTCGGGTCCGGACGCGCTTCCCCCGGCTCGTTGAGCGCGGCGGATGAGGCCATGTTCCACACGACATGCGACGAACTGCCGGCGGGATCCCTTCCCCCGGCCAGCGCCAAGCTTTCCTCTCTCCCGGCCCACGCTGTGGCGCGCATGGCGGCCCAGGAGAAGCAGATGCAGAGGGAGATCAGAGCCCAGAGCTAGGGCGAAGCGGTCGATGCCGCAAGGCCACACTGTTGCCGCAGTGATGCGATGTGATCAGGACGACGGACAGGCTCCCGCCGTCACGGTGATGTAGACCTGCGCCGGATGCCCGACGGTCTGCACGGTGAGGTGGCTCGCCCCGGGCGTGGAGGTGATGCGGCCGCCCTTGACCGCAGAGCACCAACCGTTCGGGTAGTGCTCGTGCGCGGCGATCGCAATGGTCGTCACCCCATGCGCCGCCTGCGTGGGGGCGTACACCATGTTGAACGCACCGGTGAACGGGTTGAAGATGACGGAGTTGGGATCGCCCGCCACCGCCTGCGGATAGGTGCGCGAGAGCACCGTGACGATGGGCGAAAACGTCCCGTCAGGCTGCACCAGCCCCTCGGCCGACGAGCCCGTGGGGTCGTCGTAGAACTTCCACGCCCAATAGATCCAGCTCAGTTGGTCCAAGCCGGCCCATTCGACGTCGAAGCCGGCCAGCGGGACATTCGTCGTCGCCCCGAACTCGCTCATGAAGATGGCGGGCCCGCTCGGCTGAGCGGCGGAGCTCATGGAGAGGCGGGTGATGTCCTGCTCCGATGCGGAGGTCTCCTCGGACTGCAGGCATCTGAGGAGATCGGTGGGGTTGCCCGTGACAGGGCTGCGGTCGCCGCAGTAGGTATGGAAATTGAACACGATGCGCTTGAACGGCAGCGGCCCCAATTGCGAGGGGATGTTCCCGCCCGTCACCCAATAGATGTCGGGCTCGACGAAGGTCAGGTGGTGGCTGTCCACCGACTGGATCGTCGGGATCACACCGTTATCGGGGTCTCCGGCAGGGCACGACAGCGCACCGGCCCCGTTGGCCAGGAACGTCGAGTGGGCCCTGCCGATGTAGAAGCACTCCAGCTGTCCGGTGAATGTTGACTCCGAGGCAGTCTGGGTCTCCGTGGAGAAGGGCTCGTTGTAAGGGTCGTACCCGACGATCCAGGGGTCGTTCCTGAAGTACTGCGCCACCGTCTTCCAGACGAGGTCGTAATTGCCCTGGAGATTCCCCACCACGTCGTTGCTCCAGAAGTGGGCCACGGCCGTCTGGAGTGTGGGGTTCGAGTAGTTGTTGGACCAGCGACCAGCCGTGGGCACGATCGGCACGTTGTTCGTGCACACGGCCCAATTCGGAGCACCCTCACCCCGGAAGTTGTCGTTGTAGACATCCTGGTGCATGTCGAGGAGGGTGTAGATCCCGTAGCGGGCCAGCAGTTTGACCGTGGCGGCCACGTGGCCCAGGTAGCGCTCGGCCACGCCGCGGTTCCATTCGTGGGCGTTGCCGGGAGCCCCGGGGGTGCAGATCTGCGGCTGGTTGGGTCCACCTGATCCCGGTTCGAGCGCCTGCCATTCGATGCCGAGACGCACGACGTTGAAACCGAGACGCTGCATTTTGGCGGCGTCCGACGCGTCGAAGTTCCACGGCTCCCCCGGATCGGGGTACGCGATGTAGGGGGCGTGCTTGTACACGACATTCACGCCGTGCAGAAGGACGACTCGTCCGTTCGCGTCATAGAGGTACGGCCCGCCGGGCGAGCTCAGGTAGCTCGGGACGTGCGGACCGATTCCCTGTGACGAAACCCCGCTGCTGCTCTGGTACTGCACGCCCGAGCCGTGCAGCATCACGACATGTGGCGTCAGGGCGTTCAAATTGGGCTGGTTGACGACGTGCTGTGGCGCCGTGGTGGTGGTCGTCGACGGGACGCCTGGCGCAAGGACGGCCGGCGTGGTCGTGGTCGCCACTGCTGTCGTCGAGGTGGTCGTCGTGGGCTCACTCGTCGTCGTTGCCGGTGGCCGGGTCGTGGTCGTCGTCGTCGCAGCGCCGCCGGACGGCGTACCGACCAGGCTGGGGAGGGGTCCGCACGCCACGATGGCCACGGACGCGACGACGACCTTTCTTGGACAGATGAACCTGAACCCCATCGACACCCTCTCTGCGTCTTGATGACTTCCCGCCGGGGCGCCGACTGTACCCATCATCGCGAGAACTGCAGGGACAGTGCGCCTGCTTGCTCTATGAGGTCCCGCGCGCGACCGGGCGGGGGCGGTCAACGTGGAATCGGCTGAGGGTCGTCAGATCAGGCGACCGCGGCGCTTTCCACGGACGAAGAGATCCGCCGCCGCCAGAAGATCCACCTGCATCTGACTCTGGTTCTCCAGCAGTTCGTCCGCCCAGAGCATCTGCAGCGTCGTCTGCGCCCTGTCACCCCGTTGCTGCGCCCCTACGTCGTCGAAGGCCTGCCGCAGGACGTCGTGGAGCACTTCGCCATGCGGCAGGGGCGCGTCGAGGGACGAACGCCGGCCGGCCAGCATGTCGGCACACTCCTGGTACCAGCGCTGAATGGAGGCGTACGCGTCCCGCAGGACCGATTCGGCGATCGCCACCGACTCCAGCTCGGGCTGCCCGGCGGCGGGAGGCTGGACCGGCAGTGTGGCCAAGGTGAACGCAGCCATCCGGAGCCGGTTCGAGCCGGTAATGAGACGGGAGACCGTGTCAAGCGAGACGACCTTGGCGCCCCGCTCGGCGACGAACTGCCGGAAGGTGTCGTCGAGGATGAGGAAGGCGCGATGCGAGGCCTGTTGGCCCGCATTCGTGTCCACGTGCCGACTCGTCTTGGTGAGCCGCTCGACCGCGTCAGTCAGGTAGGCAGAGCTGGCCACGAACGCATCCGAGAGGGCGCGGCCCAGCGCGGCCATTGCGCCGCGCGGCCAGAACATGAGCCCCACGACGATGCTGACGCCGCAGCCGATAGCCACGTCCTCGATCCTGGTCAGGCCCACTTTCCAACCCTGCGGCTGAATGATGTTGAACAAGATGACCACCATCACGGTGAATGCCGCCTGTCCGGCCACGAAGGAGATCTTCGCCGGAGCGATGCCCGAGACCAGGACCGCCAGAGGGAGCAGCAGCCAGAGCAACACGGTGTGGTTGGCGACGCCGATCATGATGGCGGAGCCGACCACGAACCCCACGGCGGTACCGCCGACCGCCTGGAGGGCCGTCGCACCCGTGCCGAGGGCGTTGGACCGCAACACCGACATGGTGCCGAGAACGACCCAGAAGCCATGCTGGACATTCGTGATCTCGATCACGGTGACGGCGAGAGCCAACCCGATCGCCCCGCGCAGCGCGTTGCGGAACAAAACCGAACGGAAGGAGAGGTGCGACACCAGGCGCTCCGCGAAGACGTGCGGCGTCGACTCGTCCTCCATGCCGAGCCGGCGGTCGATGACCGCCTTCGCTCCCGCCGCCTCGAGCGCGCCGTCTGCCACCATCTCGGTTGCAATCCCAAGGGCGCGGGCATCGAACCCGGGGTCCAGCGACCCGGCCAGGCTCGCGCCCGCGGCGGAATCGCCCGCACCTTCGGCCTGCGATCCCCCCTCTGTCACCGACGACACGTCCGCCTTGAGCGCGGTGTCGATCAGCTCGTCGAGCTGGCGGGCGGATTCCTGAACCGCCTCGATCCGGGCCGGGTCGGTCACGGGGTGGCCTTCGCCGTCGGAGATGAGCGCAGCTGCCTGGTGGAGGGTCTCCGCCACCTTCTCCGTCACCGCGACGTCGGGCCGGGGCTCGTTGGCCCAGTGGTCGTCCCCGGTGATTGCCGTGTTGCCCGCCACCCACTCCACCCGACCGACGAGCTTCGAGAGGGCCACGGCGCCGGCGGCGGCTCCGGTCGGCGGGTAGGGCGTCCCGGAGAACTGGTTGCGCAAGCGCGCCAGCTCGTCATTGACGGCAGCCTGCGCCCCAGGGTCGGACTGGCCGCCGGCGCGCGCACGGGCGAGGCGCGCCACCGCGTCGACGGCCAGGGCCAAACGGCGTCGGAGGTTGTCGTGCCAGGGCGCGGGCCAGATCAGGATGCAGGCGGGAATGCTCACCGCGGCGGCGATCGTCCAGCCGAGCAGGCGGGGCCCGACTGCCGATGCCGGCTGGACGACCGAGACCGGAAGCACGAAGAGCAAGAGTGCCGCGGTGGACGCCGTCGCCGCCTGGGGGGCGGCGACGCCCACGAAGAGGACGCCGAAAACCACGAAGGCCGTCGCCACCACGGCGGCTACGGCGTCGCTCGACACCACCGTGCCGAGCGCGATGAAACAGCACCCTACGAGGTAGAGGGAGCCGTACGAGACGAGACGGGCGCGGGTGGGACCCGTGAACTCCACGAACAGCAGGAGAGCGAACGATCCGAGGGCGCCGAACAGGCCGACCTGTGGATTCGAGAACACCTGGTGACACAACGCAAAGACGGAGGGCATCACGACGGCCGCCCTCACGGACCGTTTGACCACGAGCAGGTCGGGGTCCTTCGCGGCCAGCCACCCGGTCAGGGTCGTCCGCTGGCGGCTTTGGGCGGGTGCCGACGGCGCTGCGGCGTTCGTCATAGGAGGTGGTGTCATCATCTCGGAGCCCCGATCGCCTGGCAAGCGGCACCCGCAGCGGGGCCCGATCTCGGACCCGAGAATCCCGGCTGTAGTGTCAGCCGCGGTGTGCGCGGCATCGGCCTCGTGGCCGCACAGAGAAGAGCGGTAACCCATGCCAGGCATGGGTCGCTCGCTGCAGACGGGGAACTCGCTCATCGTCTCGAGCTTTCGCACGGCGCTCTTCCACCAGTTCCTGATCGTGGTCCTGGTCGTCGTGCTGTGCGCCCTGGCGTTGAACGTCGTTCGAACCGTGCAGTACCGCCGGCTCCGCGACAACGGCCGGTCTGCATTCCCGACGACGCCTCGTTCGTCCCTCCCCGAGCCGACGGCCAGGCGGATCCTCCGCATCGGCTTCGGGTGCCTGTGGCTGCTCGACGGCCTGCTTCAGATTCAGTCCTCCATGCCCCTGGGCCTCCCTTCCGGAGTGATCCAACCGTCGGCCGCCGCCTCCCCGGCCTGGGTGCAGCACCTCGTGAACAGCGGCGCGACGATTTGGTCCAACCACCCCATCCAGGCTGCGACCGCCACGGTGTGGATCCAACTCGGGCTCGGAATCTGGCTCCTGGTGGCCCCCCGCGGTCGGTGGTCGAGACTGGCTGGCGGGGCGAGCGTGGCCTGGGGCCTCGTGGTCTGGGTGTTCGGCGAATCGTTCGGCGGCATCTTCGCCCCGGGTCTGACCTGGCTCTTCGGGGCGCCCGGTGCAGTGCTCTTCTACTGCGCCGCCGGAATCCTCATCGCCTTCCCCGAGCGTTCGTTCGCCACAGCCCGTCTCGGACGCATCGTGATCGGACTGAGCGGCGTCTTCCTCATCGGCATGGCTGTGTTGCAGGCGTGGCCCGGCCGGGGTTACTGGCAGGGCCGCGGTGGGACATTGACCGGGATGGTCCGGTCGATGTCGCAGACTCCGCAACCTTCGTTCCTCTCGTCCTGGCTGTCATCGTTCACCTCCTTCGTCGCCGCGCACGGTGGGGGAGTCAACCTCTTCGCGGTAGTGGCCCTGGCGACCATCGGAGGCTTCTTCGTCAGCGGGCGGCGCCGCCTCGTCCTGATCGGCCTCATTGCCCTCGTCGTGCTGTGCGTGGCCGACTGGGTGCTCGTGGAGGACCTCGGGTTCCTCGGCGGGCTCGGCACCGATCCCAACTCCATGCTGCCCATGGCCCTGCTCCTCGTCGGGGGATACGTCGCCATGGTCCGGCTCCCCACGCCAATGGCGGAGCCGGCGACGGCCGATACGGCTCCCGGTGCAACGCCACGTTGGTGGGAGGGGGCGACCCTCTCCTATGTGAGCCGGTCGCTGGCCGCGGTGGCCGCGGTCGCGATCGTGGTCATCGGGAGTGCGCCCATGGCGATGGCGGCGGTCAACCCGAACGCCGACCCCATTTTGAGCGAGGCGCTCGATGGCACGCCCAACAACCTGGACTCGCCGGCACCTCCCTTCACCCTGACCGACCAGGCTGGCCACGCCGTCAGCCTGGCCAGCCTCCGCGGTCGTGTGGTGGCACTCACGTTCCTCGACCCGGTCTGCACGTCGGACTGCCCGCTCGTCGCACAGGAATTCCGCAATGCCGACCAGCAGCTCGCCGGCCAGGACGGCCGGGTCGACTTCATCGCCATTGTGGCCAATCCCATCTACCGCTCGGTGTCGTACACGAAAGCGTTCGACAGGCAGGAAGATCTGACACACCTGCACAACTGGTACTTCCTGACCGGATCGGTGTCCCAGCTCCGGCGCGCCTGGAGCTCCTACGGCATTCTGGTCCAGACCATCCCGAACGGCGCCATGATCGCGCACAGCGACTTGGCGTTCGTGATCGACGCCCAGGGCCGGGAGCGCGACGCGCTGATCGACGACCCCGGGCCGACGCAGTACACATCCTCGTCGTTCTCCTCGCTGCTCCTCGGTCGGATCGACCAAGTCCTCGGTTCGTGAACGTTGGGGCGCCCGGCGCGCTGGGAGCGCGCCGACGCCGGTTGGCCCGCCGCTGGGCCGTCCTTTCCGCTGTCGTCTGCGGCCTCGGACTGTTGCTCACCGCTCCGGCGCCGGCGGGCGGCGCGACGGCGCCACGGGGACCTCTCGAGAGCGGAACCACCACGTCGGCGGGATCGTGGGTGGTCCTCCCCATGGGCCACCTGTCGGATCCGTCGAACACGTTCTGGCAACTGCTCTTCGCCCCCCCTGGTCCCTCACACTGGTCCGTCATCACCCCGCCCGGTGCCGCCGACAACGGGGGGCTCGTTGCCGGGACTTCGGGGAGATCGATCCTGGTTGGAGTCCTGCCCAGCGACTTGCTGCGCTTCTCGCCGCTCTCGCAGAGCGACGACGGCGGGAGCTCATGGAACGCCGAGTTCTTCCCCGGGGCGCTGGCCCCCGTGCCCGACGCGCTGTCCTATCTGACCGGCACGTCAAGGGGCGCGCTGGCCGTCGTTGGAAGCACGCGGGTGCTGGTGGCCGCGCCCGGCCGTTCGGCATGGGCACCCCTCGTCGCCACGGCACGCCTGGGACGGGTTGCCCCACGCTGCGGCGTCTCCGCCGTGGACGCGGTGGCACTCCTCCCCGGCGGTGCGCCGCTCGTCGCGACCGGGTGCGCTCGCGGCGGCATCGTCGGCATATTCACGCGCGCCGCAGGATCCTGGCAGGCCGGCGGTCCCGTGCTCAGCGGCTCTCTGGCCGGATCGAGTACCTCGGTGCTCCGGCTCGAGACGGGCAACTCGAGCGCCACGGCGCTGGTCACGGCCAGCCGCGCAGGGCGGCACTCCCTCGTGGCCTTGTGGAGTCCCGGAGCCACACGTTGGATGCAGTCGCCCCCCCTCGTGCTCGGCACCGGACAAAGCGTGCTCGCCACCGCCGTGGGCCCGAACAGCACGCTCGCGGTGCTCCTGCGCAGTGGCAGCGGGCTGGTCGCCGCGGACGTCAACCCCGGGGGGGCGTGGATCCGGCTCCCGAAACCCCCAGGGGGCACGGTGGCGCTGGCAGCCGCCGACCCGCCCTCCGGATCGAGCGTCTCGGTTCTCGACGCCTTCACCGTTCACGGGAGCTCGCTGAGCGTGTTCTCGTTGACACCCTCGGGTTCGGAATGGACGATGGTCCAGTCGAGCCAGGTCCCGCTGGCCTACGGATCTTCGTCGTGACCGACCCTCGGGCTACCGTGTCGCGCATCCCTGCAGCAGACGGAGGGACGCCATGAGTTACTTGGTGGACAACTGGAGCTTCGACCCCTTCGTCATCATCGCTGCCTTCGTCGTCGTCCTGCACGAGTTCGGGTTGGCCAATCTTCGTCGTCGCTCGGTGGCCGAGCGGACCCGGAAGCGGCGTCTCCGTTCCTTCTTCTTCTACGGCGGGCTGGCGCTACTGCTGCTGACCGTGACCTCGCCCATTGATTACTGGTCGGACGACTACTTCTTCGTGCACATGATTGAGCACGTCCTGATCGCGTTCGGCGCGCCGATCCTGATCGTGGCCGGTGCCCCCTGGCTCCCACTCCTGCACGGGCTACCGGTCAGTTTCCGCCGTTGGCTGCTGCGTCACGTGTTGCTCGGGCGTCTCTCGAACGGCCTCCGGGCCCTGGGGCGTTTCGTGGTCAACCCGTGGACCGCTCTCATCGCGTTCAATCTCGTGATGGTGCTCTGGCACGTCCCGGCGCTCTACGACGCCGCCGAGGAGAATCAGTACATCCACATCGGGCTCATGCACGCCAGCCTCTTCGCCACTGGGGTCCTGTTCTGGCTGCAGATCATCCCCTCGTATCCCTTCCGGCTGAAAACCTCACCGCTCTGGCAGATCGGCGCCATCATCTCCACCAACGTGGTCATGTTCGTCATGGCCATGTCGCTCTCTCTGTTCACGGACACCAGCTGGTACTCCGTCTACGCTCACGTGCCCGGCGTCCGGCTCTCCCCCTATGCCGATCAGCAGATCGGGGCCGCCATCCTGTGGATCTGCGGGGACTTCTGGGCGGTCCCGGCACTGGCGGTGACCATCAGACGCGCCATGGACAGCACGGAGGGTTTCTCGCTCGGTGTCGACCGCCTCTTCCACCGCGGTCCGGACCCGACCCTCGAGTCGCTCCGGGCCTCTGGCCCGAACCAGGTCACGGGGAGCTGACCGGCACAGGACACAGTCATTCGCGCGGTGCCGGCGGAGACTCCACGCTGACGCGCTTGCGAATTCCTTCACGAACGATGAGTCGGCCGCCCCGTGGCCGTGGTCGCGATCCCGGTGGGTCGAACCACCTTCCCCGCAGGTAGTTGACGAGAGCGCAACGGAACCTTAATGTCCGAAGGGACCGGTGCGCGCTGGGCACTGGCACGGTTCATGGTGGTCTCGGAGCGTTCCGGGAACGGGGGTTTGACTATGACGAGCTCGGCGTGGAAGGTGACCGTGACGGTCATCGTCTTCGCCGTGATGGCCGTGGCCGCCGTCGTCCTCGTCATCAACCTTCTGGGCTCGCCCCCCACCGTGAACTACACCGCCGACAGCTCCGGTCAGGTGAACGTGACGCTGCAGGCGGTCGGTTCCTACGGCGCTGGGGATCACCCGACGTGGGTGTCCTACCTCGTCAAGTCGCCCGACGGGCAGTGGGTGCACACGACCGTCTTCCAGGTGCCCCAGCACGTACGGATCAACGTGACGATCTACAACTACGACTCGGGAAGCCCCCTGCGTAACCAGCAGATCGGCCAGGTCTCCGGCACCAACGGCAACGTGGCCCTGCTGAACGGCAAGGCCTTCCGGGTCATCAACTCCAACAACGGGAACGGCGTCGGGCACACGTTCTCCATCCCTTCGATCGGGCTCAACGTGCCGCTGTACGGCAATAACGGCAACGCCAACCTGTGCGCCGCCGCCCCGTGCACCTTCAGTTCGCCGCACCAGATCGAGAAATTCTCCTTCACGAGCCCAAGCTCAGGCAGCTATCGCTGGCAGTGCTTCGTCCCGTGCGGTCTCGGATATCTCTTCGGCAACGGTGGCCCCATGTCGACGCTGGGATACATGGGTGGCTTCATGCAGGTGGAGGCGTGAGCGATCCGCAAACCTCCGGGCCCGCGGGGACGCCGGCAGGGCCCGATGCAACAGCCCCCCGCGACGAGACCCACCACTGGTGGCGCCTGATCGCCATCTGGGTGGTGCTCTGTGCCATCGGCGACCCACTGTTCTATTTCCTGGCGGGTCCGCACATCCCCCCGGGCACCATGACCAACACGGCTCAGGGGGCGCAGTTCGACTTCAACGTGCTGTTCGTCATGGCGCTGCCCGTGCTGCTGGGCGTGTGGATCTACATGATCTACGTGTTCGTGATGTGGCGGGCGTCGCGCGGCGGCCCCGAGCCGGTCGGCGGTCCAGACGCCCGCGGCCACCTCGGCATCCAGGTCGGGTGGATCGTCACCACATCGGTCATCGTGCTCTTCCTGGCTGGTTTCGGAACCTACGAGCTCGTGCAGCCCGGTGGGGCCGGTGGCGGGCAGGGCTCCAACCCGATCTGGACGCCGACATCGAAGACCGTCCTGCCGATACAAGTCATAGGCCAGCAGTGGAAATTCACCTACCGCTACCCGACGTTCGGCGGATTCGAGACGAACGAGCTGGTCATCCCCGACAACACGACGATCCAATTCAACGTCACGTCGCTCGACGTGATCCACAGCTTCTGGGCCTATCAGCTGGGCGTGAAGGCCGACGCCAACCCCGACTACAACAACGTGGCCTACACCACTCCTCAGCAGCTGGGGACCTTCATCGTGCGTTGTTCGGAACTGTGCGGGATCTGGCACGGTGCCATGTACAACTCGGGTGCGGTGGTGACGCCCCAGCAGTTCGAGGCCTGGGCCAAGCTCACCGCAATCCGACTGCGCCAGAACACCAAGTTGCTGCCGGCGTACGCCCTGACCTACACGCCCGACGCCAACGGGGCGGACGGCGGCTACTACCCGGACAACGTCGACAAGTACTCCGGCGTGGAGCAGTACGGCGCGTCGCAGCCCAAGGGAGGTGGGTGAGATGGCCATCGACACGTCGGTCAGCCAATTCGAGTTCCCGGGCGAGGAGGATACCGGCACTCCCCAGAGGTCGATCCCGGCCTGGCGCCGTTCCGGCTGGCTCCGGCCTCACATCCTGTGGGCCATGGCCGGTGCGGTCGTCGCGTACCTGATCGGGCATTGGCTGGGCAACGTCATCGCCAGTGGCTACACCCAGGTCCAGGGCAGCGGACAGAACGATGTCGCCATCGTCCTCGGGTTGACCTTCGGCGTGGTCGGCTGGATGACCGGCATCGGCGCGCTCAACTACCCACTGGCCAAGATCCTCGGGTATGAACTGTCGCCGGCCCCCCCGGAAACGTCCTGGGTGCGCTACTTCCGTCTGACCGACGACCACAAGGTGGTCGGGTGGCAGTACGCCGTCGGCGTCCTCCTGTTCCTCTTCACCGGCGGGTTCCTCGCCATGATGATCCGCACCCAGCTCCTCAGCCCCACGGGCCACACCTTCGGCCCGGGTACCTACATCGAGATCGTCAGCGAGCACGGGACGATCATGATGATGATGGCCTCGTCTGCCGTCATCGGCCCCCTGGGGAACTGGCTCATCCCCCTGATGATCGGCTCGCGTCGCATGGCCTACCCGCGCGTCGAGGCGTTCTCGTTCTGGATCTTCATGGCCGGCTACCTGGTCATCGTGAGTGCGCTGTTCTTCGGCGGCTTCCCGACCGGGTGGACCGGCTACGCCCCGCTGCAGACGCAGGCGTCCGGCGGAATGGACGCCTATTTGGTTGGTTTCTTCGCCATCGGCATCGGCATGATCCTGGCCGGGTTCAACCTGGCGGCGACCATCATCAATTACCGGGCACCCGGCATGAGCTGGGGCCGGGTGCCGATCTTCGTCTGGGGTGTCCTGGCCACGACGGCACTGTTGACATTGGCCACGCCGACGCTCCTCGTCGCCTGCGTGGCCGGGATCTTGGACCGCACCGCTGAGACCGCCTTCTTCGTCAACGAGCACGGCGGCAGCAGCTTCCTCTGGCAGAACCTGTTCTGGTTCTTCGGCCATCCGGAGGTGTACATCATGGCTCTGCCGGGCTTCGGCATCGTCATGGAGATCTTGCCGGTCTTCACCCGCAAGCCCCTCTTCGCCTACAAGGTGGCCGCCGCCGGCATGCTCGGCGTCGCGCTCCTCTCGTTTTTCGTCTGGCAGCACCACATCTTCCAGAGCGGCATCAACCCCGACATGCGACCGTTGTTCATGCTCACCACCGAGCTCATATCCATCCCGACCGGATTCCTCTTCCTTGTCACGCTCGGGACACTCTGGAAAGCGAAGATCCGCTTCGATACGCCGATGCTCTTCTGCCTCGGGATGCTGTTCAATTTCTTGATCGGCGGGGTGACCGGGGTCTTCCTCTCAGACGTCCCCGTGAATGTCACGGTCCACGGCGGCTTCTTCGTACTCGCCCACTTCCACTACACCATCATGGGCGGGCTGATCTTCGCCATGTTCGCCGGCTTCTACTACTGGTTCCCGAAGATCACGGGGAAAACGCTGAACCGCAAGCTGAGCAAGTGGCACTTCTGGACCTTCTTCATCTTCTTCAACGGCACCTTCTTCCCGCTGTTCCTGGTCGGGCTGCTCGGCCAGCCGCGGCGTGTGTTCGAGTACGCGCCGAACCTGCAGACGCTGAACGACATCGCGAGCATCAGCGCCTACTGCCTCGGTGCGTCGTTCTTCTTCTTCATCATCAACTTCGTCTGGTCGATCTACCTCAACCCACACCCGGCGCCTTCGAACCCGTGGAACTCGCTCGGCCTCGAATGGCAGACGCCGACCCCGGTGCCCTGGTTCAACTTCGAGCACATCCCCGTCATCTTGAACGACCCCTACCACTACGGAGAGCCTGACGCCGCGCCGGTCGCCGACCTGGGGCTCACCTTGGCCGCCGTCGGTGCGCCAGCGGGTTCGGTCGACCATCAGGATCTCGGGACCGGGGTGGAGGGCGACGGCGATCCGCGGCCCCCGATACTTTGAGGGGACAGCTATGACACAGGAACCAGTCGAGAACCAACAATTCGAGTCCTTCGTCCAGCTCAAGGAGACGCCGGAGGAGATCGCGTTCGAGGTCCGCGCCCAAGAGGGGGCGCTGTGGACCGGCGGCCGGATCCTGATCGGGATCTGGGCCTTCGGTTTTGCCGCCCTGGCCTTCGCGTACTTCTACTTGCGCTCTGCCAACAACGAGAATCTTTGGCGCCCCCGGGGCATGACGGCGCCGACAGCCGTGGGCGCAGCGATCTTCGCCGTCACTGTCGCCTGCGCCCTCTTGGTCCAGTTCGGCTACCGGCGCTTCCGAGACAACGAAACGCTGGACTGGCAGGTGGCGGGCTGGTCCGCCGTCCTCGGGGGACTCCTCGTCATCGGGCTCCAAGTCTGGCAGCTCACCGTCCTCCCTTTCTTTCCGGGATCGAGCGGCTACGCCTCCTGCTTCATCGCCTGGGCCGCCATGAACATCGCCCTCGTGCTGGCCGGGACCTACTGGATCGAGACCATCCTGGCCAGGGAGATACGGCTCCGGCGTGCCCTCGCCCAAGACGGTGGTGCCCATGACTCGACCCTGCCCGTGGCCCGCCTCTTGCGGGTCAATCTGAACGGCTGCACGTACTTCTGGGGATTCATCGCGGTGGTCGCCACCTTTTTTTGGGTATTGTTCTACGTCATCTAAAGCCTGGAGAGTGAGCGAATGGTCCTGTTCTCGGACGTAGCCAGCACCCAGGCATTGACGTTCGCCATCCCGATCGGAACCCTCGTCGTCGTGCTGCTCTGGGGCTTCTTCCAGCGGCGACCGACCCGGTGAGCAACGGGGCTGCCGACGGGCGGCCCCGCGAGCTTGGCCCGGCCTGGCGCGGCTGGTCCCTCTTGGCCGCACTCGTCGTCCTCATCGTCGCCCTTCTGCCGCCGCTTTCCACTGCGGCGCGGCGAACAGAGTATGCCCAGGCGCTCCAATTCGCGCTCCTGGCCGTCGTCGTCCCGGCTTTGGTTGCGGGTGGCGCACCCTGGCGCCGACTCGGGCTGGCGGGGCATGCAGTTCCGGATTCTTCGCCCCGAGTGGTCGACCGGTTGGCCGCGGGTCGGCGACGCCATCGCGAGTTGCCTCGGTCACTCGCCTTCATCGCCGTCGACCTCGCCGTCGTCATCGCGTGGCACACACCGGCGGTGGTGCGGGCGGTATCGGACCACAGTTGGCTCGCGCCGGCGGAGGCAGTCACCCTCCTCGTCTTCGGGGTCGGCCTCTGGCTCGAGCTGGTGCCGTCGCCCCCCCTCGTGCCGCGGTCGGGTCCTTTGCGCCGGGCGGTGCTCGCAGCCCTGGCGATGTGGTCGCTCTGGGTCCTCGCCTACGTCGTGGGGATGTCGAACCACGACTTCTACCCGAACTTCTCCCATGTCGCGGGAGGTCTCAGCGCGGCCTCCGACCAGCAGATCGCCTCGGCGGTGCTGTGGTTCGTGTCGGCGTTGGCGTTGATGCCGGTGATCTTTTGGAACGCGCTCTCGTGGCTGAAGACCGAGGACGACCCTGACACGGAGCTCATAGCCCTCCTGCGGGCGGAGCGCCGCCGAGGCACGCCCCCGTTGGCGAGCGGCGGCGACGGGGGCTTGCCGGCCCCCTGACCAGAGCCTCAGCCGGTGGTGCCCGACGAGATCGTCGGCATGTCGACGGGCTGGAGGTGGGTATCGAGTGAACGGTCCGCCGCCATCTCCTGCGCCAGGGCCTGGGCGCGGTCCGTCTTCAGCTGTGCCTCCTCCTTGAGGAGGTCGGCCCGCGCCGATGCGTCGTTGGAATTGCCCATCAGGGTCTGGACGTCCTCGATGGCCCGCAGGGCATCCGACGTGGTCCAAAGGAGGGCTGCTGCCACCATCTGGCTCAGGTGCTTGCCGGCGGCCGTGCCGGGGATGTCGATGTCGGACAGGTCGAAGATGGTCTCGCTGGTCAGGGAGCACGCTGTCTGGTCGTCACTCAGCAGGCCCGGCGTCGGTGCGCGATCGGCGGGCGTGAGCGCGTGTGCACTCTGCAGCGTCCAGATCCCTACCGCCTGGTGGATCGCCAGGGCGCACGGCGCCAGGTCGCTGTTGACCTCTGTCATGACGCTCTGCTCGGCGCTGATATCACTCGCTCGTGAGGTGCTCGTCGGTAGGTCGGTCAGGACGGTGACCAGCAGTATCGCCAGGACCACGATCCCGATGGTCAGACCACGGTGCCGCTGCCAGAGCGGCGCCCTGGTGCGCGCCCCGGGGGGGCCGGATTGGCCAGGGGTGACGGTCACCGGTCGATCAACTTCTCCGCGTAGAGGGCGATGCCCTGACCCCACCGGCTGGTACTGGACGCGGGGAGGCTGAAGGTCCCCGCTGAGCTCTCGTCGGCAAACGGGGTAGCCCGGTACCGCAAGTCACCCTGGGGGTCGATGAAGTCAACGACGTCGTTGTGGGCTTCCAGCCCGGTCTTGGGGTCCAACGAGATCGACACGCCATAGGACTTCCACACGGAGTTGAGCGTCGCCAGGGGTCCCGTGAGCATGCGCCAGTTCGTCAGTGCGCCGAGACCGGTACCCGTGAGCACCGGCGCTTCCGCAGACTGAGCCAAGGCAGTCGGATCGGTATTGACGGTCAGGAACTCGACCTGCGACGCCTGCACGCCCAGGTCGGCGTCGGCCTGCTGAATTTCCGACGCCACCACGGGGCAGACATCGTTGCAGCTGGCGTCGAAGAAACTGAGAACGACAACCCGGGGAGGCTCCAAGGGGAGAGAAACTGGCTGGCCCGTCTGCCCGGTCAGGGTGAAGGAAGGCGCCGGACGCGCGTGCGAAGTGGTGAGCCCCATGAAGGACGCCAGCGGCGCGTTGAGGGATCGCTCGGCTGCGGAGGCCGGGGTGGGGGCGGGCGTCTCCCGCACCGTGGTCGTGGGCGTGGGCGCCGTCGTGGGAGTGGGGTTCAGTCCCGCCGAGGAGAGCAGGTGCTCAGCGAGCAGGCCGCCCAGACTCAGCACCAAGACGGCGCCGAGCGCCCAGAAGACGAAGTTGGGCGGGACCCCGGGCGCCCCATCGGCGAATGCCGCTGCACGGTCAACGGCAGGCTCGTCGGGGCGAGGCTCCCTCCCGAGGTCTCGGTCTCCGCCTCCGTTCACTCCCTCGCTGGGCACCGGAGGCACGGGCTGGGACGCACCCTCTGTCTCCAGCGGGCCGCTCACCGCCGCCCCTCGAGGCGATCCACCCAACGATCCAGCGACGAGACCGTCTGCGGGCCGAGTTTGGCGCCGACCACGTGGCCCTGCGCATTGAGGAAGTAGGTCACGGGAAGGGCCTGCACGAGATATGCGGAAGCCACCTTGGCGCTGGCATCCTCGCCCACCGGGTAGGTGGCGTGCGCTGCCGCCAGCAACCGCTCCGCCTGCGCATCAGACGATTCGTTGGCATCGATCCCGACCACGGCCACCCGGCCGCTGCTGGCGTGGGCGACGGTGGCCACAGCGTCCAGCTCCTCCCGGCAGTCGGAACACCAGGAGGCGAAGAAGTTGACCATGACCGGTGTTCCCCGGAAAGCCGACAACGTCACCGGATCCCCGCCACCCAAAGCGGGAAGCGAGAACGGCGGAGCCACCGTACCGTCCTTCAGCACGGGGGGAGGAGCGGCCTCCAGGGCCGCGCTGCTGGCGCTACCGGCGGGCGTGCCATGTGACTGGCCCCGAACGACCACGAACACGACGAAGCCCACCAGGCACACGCCGGCGACCACCGCGATCCATTTGAAGACCCGGTCCGGCGGGCCCTTGCGGCGTTCGGCGACGCTGGACGTGGTCATGACGGCATCCTGCGCCCTGGGTTGCAGCGATCCCCCGACTTCACGCCGCTGAGGCTAGCCACCAGGCTTGTGCGAGTGCGGTCGTGGCCACCCCCGGGCCAGTTCACCATTCAGCTTGGCGCCGGACCGGATCTACCTCCTCGCGCTTCTTGCGGCGCGCCTCGCGAGCCTCGGCGCTCTCATGGATGAGGTGCCACCAGGCGGCGATGGCGATCCCAGCGAGGATCGGCCATTCGAACGTGTAGAACCAGCTCAGCCCATTGCCACCCAGTGCCCTCCGGGCCTGCCAGACCGTCGCCACCGCGCAGCCGGCCACGACGAGGGAGAACTCCAGGTGGAGAAGCAGGGCCCGCGGGGAGAACCAGCGCTGCTTCACGAAGTGCATCGTAGGATCGCTCGGCACGCACTACTCGTTCTCGGCGACGACCCGCGGCCAGCCCACATCACCTTCTCGGGAAGGACCCCCTCGGTGGCGACCAGCGCCCTGATTCCCTGCACAAGGTGCTCGTCGCAGGCCATCGGACCAGCGTACGCACCTCGCTTGCGGCTGTCTCGGAGGTGCCACAACGCCACCGGGCAGGGCATGTTGCCGACAGTGGGTCGATCAGTCCAGTTCGGTGAGGAGTTCTCGGCAACGCTGCGCATCGCTACGCAACTTGGCACGAAATCCGTCCATGCGCACCAGCTTGGCGCTGATCTGCTCCGCCAGCGATTCGTTCAGCACCAGGGCCTCCTGGAGCGTCGCCTTCTGGTCGGCCGGCGCCTTCTTGCTGGTGGCATCCTTCGTGGCGCGGTACGAAGCACGGAGCTCGTCGAGCCTCGTCTCCAGGGCCAGGAATTCGCGGATCTCGTCGAGGTTCATGCCAAGCACCTCGCGCAGCTCCAAGATCCGTTGCAGATGCGCCAGGTCCCCAGCTGTGTAGCGGCGTTCGCCGCCCGAGGTGTAGAGCGACGGCGTCAGCAAGCCAAGCTCCTCGTAGTAGCGCAAGGTGCGAGCCGAGACTCCGACCCGTGTCGCGGCATCACTGATGCGGATGCCGGCGTCGATGCCGTCCCCTTCCGTGGGCACCGCCTCCTCGCGTTGCGTCGAGACGGCCATCTCAGTCCACCAACAGCGATTCGGTCTCGGCCACGGCCTCCTGGGCGGGGACCCAATCGGCACCCGGCACCTGCCTCTCCTCGTCCACGTGGTGGTACTTGCCGCCACGGAGGAGCGATGCCACGGCTCCGAGCAGACACGCACCGGCGGCGAAGGAGAAAGCCTCGGTCAGTCCCTTGGAGAATGCGGGCGAGATCAGGTGCGGGAAAAACTGGCGACTGGTGAGGTATTGGGCGGTCGAGTGCGGCAAGCGCGCCAGCTCGGCATGACCCAGCAGCACCTGCATCGGGTTGTAGCCGAGGAACGCGGCGAAGAGACTCCCCACGGGGGGCAGATGGGAGGCACGCGTCGCCACCGCCGGGCTGACCCCCTGGGCGATGAGGCCGTGATAGAGGGCGGACGGCAAGGTCGCGGCCAGCCCCAGGATCATCAGGCTAAAGAAAATGCCGATAGAGAGGACCTGGGCGGAGGAATTGAAGGTGCCGGCCATGCCGGCGCCGGCACCGCGCTGGTTCGCCGGCAGGCTGTTCATGATGCCGGTCTGGTTCGGCGCGACGAACATGCCCATGCCGACCGAATTCAGGAAGATGAGGGCGGCGAACCCGAGGTACGTGAAGTTGACGGGAAGCATCGTCAGCAAAATGAAGGTGAGTGCCGCCAGCACCAACCCACCCGTCGCGAACGGTCGGGCGCCGTAACGGTCAGCCAGCACGCCGCTGAGCGGCGCCGCCGCCAACAGGCCGATCGTCAACGGGATCATGTAGATACCAGCCCACAACGGCGTCTCGGAGAAGCTGTACCCGTGCAACGGGAGCCAGATCCCCTGCAGCCAGATGATGAGCATGAACATCAAACCGCCGCGGCTCAGCGAGGCGAGGAAACTGGCTGCGTTGCCCGCCGAGAAAGCACGGATGCGGAAGAGAGAGAGGCGGAACATCGGCTGCTTCACCCTGGTCTCCACGATCCCGAAGGCGATCAGGACAAGGATGCCGCCGAAGATCTCGACCAGTACCTTCGGGTTGGTCCAGCCCATGGAATGCCCGCCGTAGGGCAAGAGCCCATAGGTGATCCCGATCAAGACCAGGATGAGGCCGACGGCGAATGTCACGTTCCCCAGCCAGTCGATCTTGGCCGGCGTGCGCACCCCCCTTTCCTCGAGCTTGACGTAAGCGAACATCGTGCCAAGGAGGCCGAAGGGCACCGAGATCAAGAACACCAGATGCCACTGGATGGGGGCCAGGACGCCTCCGAGAACGAGTCCGACGAACGAACCCGCTATGGCCGCGGTGTTGTTGATGCCCAGTCCCAGGCCGCGCTGATCGGCCGGGAAGGCATCGGTGATGATGGCCGAGGAGTTGGCGAAGAGCATGGCCCCACCGACTCCCTGGCCGACGCGCATGGCGATGAGCCAAATGGCAGCCGACGTACCGGTCAGCCATGTCACCGCGAGCAGAAGCGAAAAGGCGGTGAAGACGGTGAAGCCGAGGTTGAAGATCTTGACCCGGCCGAAGATGTCCCCGACGCGGCCCAAGGTGACCACAAGGACGGCAAGGACCACCGTGAAGCCCATCAGCATCCAGAGCAAGTATCCGGTATTGCCTGGTGTGAGCGGATTGAGCTGGATGCCGCGGAAGATGTCGGGGAGCGAGATCAAGACGATGGACTGGTTGATGAACACCATCAACGTGCCCAGCGTCACCGTGGCCAGCGCGATCCATCGGTACCTGGACTGCTCCTGGCCGGGGACCGCCAGGGCAGGTGCAGAACCGTGCCCGTTGGTCAGGGTTGTCGCACTCACCCCGAGAAGTTTAACGTTAACGTCAGGGTCATAGTCCAAACATGACGGATTCGCTCGGGGCCAGGGGCAACGCGAGCCAAACGGCGCCACCCAGGGGCGCTCCCATGTCGTGAACGCCGCCTCGAAGAGCGCCGCCCCGTCGTTGAGGCCAGCAGGAGCCGCGAAACGACGCGGTTGATGGAATCCTGGTGGGCGGAGCCCTTCGGTAAGGACAGCACATTGAACGACAGACTGATCGGAGTGGCAGCCTGATGAAATCGACGCCAGCAGGGAGCCCGACGCACCTCGATGTCTTGATCATCGGCGCCGGGCTGTCCGGTATCGGTGCCGGGCACTACCTCCAGACCGAGTGCCCGTGGGCCAACTACGCCATCTTCGAGGCGCGCGACGCCATCGGCGGGACCTGGGACCTCTTTCGCTATCCCGGCATCCGCTCCGACTCGGACATGCACACGTTGGGCTACTCGTTCCGGCCCTGGGACGGCGAGAAGTCGATCGCTGATGGTGACTCAATCCTTCAGTACATCAAGGACACCGCCAGGGAATCCAGCATCGATGACCACATTCGCTTCAACCACCGGATCACCGCGGCCGACTGGTCAACGCCCGATTCGCTCTGGCAGATCACGGCGGTGAGGACGGACACCCACGAGACCGTCGAGATCACGGCCTCCTTCTTGTTCTCCTGCAGTGGGTACTACCGCTACGACCACGGGTACCTGCCCGACTTCGAAGGTATGGCCGACTTCACAGGCGCCATCGTGCACCCGCAGGTCTGGCCCGAAAGGCTCGACTTCGCCGAAAAGAGGATCGTCGTCATCGGCAGCGGAGCGACCGCCGTCACTCTGATCCCCGCTCTGGCCCGATCCGCCTCCCACGTCACCATGGTGCAGCGTTCGCCTACCTACATCGCGTCCTTGCCTGAGAAGAGCCCCGTCGTAGCCGTGTTGCGTAAGGTCCTGCCTGCGAAACAAGCCGGAACAGCTGCGAAATGGTTCCACGCCGTCCTGACTCAGGGCTTTTACCAGGTGAGCCGGAAATACCCGAAGCTGGTCCGGCGGATGCTGTCCATGGGCCTGCAGCGCCAGCTTCCGCCCGGTTACGACATCGCCACCCACTTCACACCCCGCTACGACCCATGGGACCAGCGCTTCTGCGCCGTGCCCAACGGCGACCTCTTCAAGGCACTCTCTTCCGGCGCCGCATCGGTGGTCACCGGCCAGATCGAAGGCTTCACCGAGAGCGGCATCCGTCTCTCGTCCGGTGACGAAATCGAGGCGGACATCATTGTCACGGCGACCGGACTCGAGCTGCTTTTCCTGGGCGGCATCGCCCTCAGAGTCGATGGGGAGCGCGTCGATCCTTCGACCAGGCTCACCTACAAGGGGATGATGATCGAGGGCGTTCCGAATTTGGCTGTGGCCATCGGCTACACGAACGCATCCTGGACGCTGAAGTGCGACCTCACATGCGACTACGTGTGCCGCCTGCTGAATCACATGCACGAACGTGGACTGACGCAGTGCGTCGCGCGCAACCGGGACGCTTCCGCCGCGTCAGGCCCCATACTCGGGCTGACCTCCGGGTACATTCAGCGCTCCGCCCATCTCCTGCCGAAGCAAGGGACGAAGTACCCCTGGAAGGTCCACCAGAGTTATTTCCGCGATTACCGCGCTTTGAAGCTGGGCGACATCGACGACCCCATCATGGAGTTCTCCGGCTCACGGAAGCCGCGGAAAGCCCCTGAACCGGCCGCGTCCTGAGGCGGAACGAAGAATTCCGATGAAGGATTTCAGCGGCCGCACGGCTGCCATAACCGGGGCAGGTTCCGGCATCGGGCGGGCGCTGGCCAAGGCATTGGCACGGCGCGGTGCGCATCTCGCGCTCAGCGACATCGACGAGACGGGCTTGGCCGAAACGGTGGCGCAATGCGAGGGCTTCGGGGTCAAGATCACCTCGCAGCACCTCGATGTGGCAGATCGGGATGGCGTCTACGCCTGGGCAGACCGCGTCGTCGCTGATCTGGGCCAGGTCAACCTGATCATCAACAATGCCGGCGTGGCGCTCGGCGCCACGGTCGAGTCGATGTCCTACGAGGACTTCGAATGGCTGATGAACATCAACTTCTGGGGTGTCGTGTACGGCTCGAAGGCTTTCTTGCCGTACCTGAAAGCGTCCGGTGAGGGTCACATCGTGAACCTCTCCAGTGTCTTCGGCCTGATCAGCGTGCCCTCTCAGTCAGCCTACAACGCCGCAAAATTCGCAGTCCGTGGGTTCACCGACACGCTTCGCATGGAACTCGAGATCGAGGGCGCGAAGGTCTCGGTGACGACCATTCATCCGGGCGGTATCAAGACGAACATCGCGCGCAACGCTCGCATGGACGCGAGCGTCCGGGACGTTGCCGGGGATCCGGAGAAAGCCGTCAGAGACTTTGAGCGCGCCTTCATCACCAGCCCTGAGAAGGCGGCGGAGCAGATCCTCACTGCGGTCCGTCGCGACCGGCGGCGCGCGCTGATCGGGCCAGACGCAAAAGCGATCGATCTTGTCTCGCGCCTGCCCGCCCGGATTTACCAATCAATCTTGACGAGGGGCGCCGCCTCGCTGCGGCGTTAACCCTTTTGGCGATGGCGTACGACTAGCTACGACCACCGAAACCATTCAGCGCGGTGCCGATGGCCAGTCGCCAGCGTCGCTCAATCGACTCCGTCGACGTCCCGAGGCGACCGGCGGCCTCGGCAAACGCCATGCCCTGGATCAATGCCACCAGGACGTGCGCGACGTCAGTCTCGTCGCCCCGTAGTCGACCAGCATCGATACATCGTCGCACCCGGCCGACAATCAAGATGCGGACCGGACTCGTCGCCGCCAGCTCGTCTGGTCCGGGTGAGAAGTCTGTGAACGGTCGCGAGAACATGACTTCGGCCAACTCCCGGTTGGTCCGGATGAATCTTCGGTACGCGGCTGCCAGGGTCCACAGGTCAGCGACCGGGTCAGCGGTCTCGGCCAGTGTCGCCAGCTCGCCCGAGAGCTGTCGGAATCCCTCGAAGTAGAGCTCACGGACGACTCCCGACTTATCCCCGAACAACTCGTAGAGGGCCGGAGCGGACGTCCCCGCCAGAGCGGCCAATGACCGTGCCGTAAGCCCGGCAGCCCCTTCCTCCGCCAGAAGATCGACGGCGGTGACAAGGACCCGATCTCGTAGTTCTGGGGTGCGTTGCTTCGTCCGGGGCATCAAGAAGGCCTAGTGACAGCCGATATTTGACAGTTACCGGGTTTAAGATCATTGTTCCGAAACATTGATTCACTATAACGGCCCGTGACATCCGGAGGGACCATGGCAGACGCCGTCACCTACACCCGCTCCGACCTGATCAGTAGCGTCGTCATGGACGACGGCAAGCTCAACGTCTTCTCCATCCCGATGCTGCACGCCCTCCACGAAGCCTTCGACCAGGCCGAACAGGACGGAACGGTGGTCCTCCTGAAGGGGAGGCCCGGTTGTTTTACGGCGGGTTTCGATCTGAAGACGCTGAGTGGGCCGCCACAGGACGTCCTCACCCTCCTGCGGTTGGGCGCAGCGTTGGCTGAGCGCGTCCTCTCCTTTCCCGCCCCGGTGGTCATCGCCTGCACGGGCCACGCGTTCCCAGCTGGCGCATTCCTCCTGATGGCCGCCGACGCGCGCGTTGGCGCCGACGGACCGTTCCGGCTCGGACTCAACGAAGTCCGGATCGGGCTCACGCTGCCGTGGTTCGCGGTCGCGCTGGCGCGCCACCGGCTGGCCCCCGCTCAATTCGATCACGCCGCGGTGACGGGTGACATGTTGGACCCGGAGGCAGCTCGTGAGGCCGGACTGCTCGACTCCGTCGTTCCGCCGGCTGAACTCCATGCCCGAGCGCACTCCCATGGCCGAAGACCTTGCCTCGATCGACCGTTCCGTTCAAGCCGCCACCAAGTTGCGCGTCCGCAAACTCGTCCTCGACGAGCTGCGAAATGCCATTCGGGCTGAGCTGGTCGAATCCGCCCCCAAGACGGAAAATGGAACTGGACACCACGCCCCATCCGACACATGATCAATGCGTGGACGAATCCCCGTCGTTCCTGGAAACGCTGATCGGTTTCCCGGGTGCTGTGCTCCGACTTCCCTCCTCGGCGTTGGCGACGCTCGACGCCATCAACGAAGTCACTGAACGGATGGACCGCCTGATGACCCTGCTCGACCAGCTCGATCGGGGCGTCAACAAAGCCGGTTCGGGCATCGACTTCGCTGCCCTCGGAATCTCCGGTGCCGTCTCGGGGCTGGAACAGGCTGTCGGGATGCTGGACGCGTCCCTACCCTCGCTCTCTGAGTCCGCCTCCGCGCTACGAGGCCTGACCGAGCGACTGAGCGGCGTCGCGATCGAATTGGCCAGCGAGCTCCCCCGCGTGACCCGGTCGCTCCAGGAGGTCTCGCCAGAGCTCGCCAGCGTCGTCGGGCTTCTCGACGATCGATTCACGCACCTCGACACAGTCGTGACCGACTTGGCGCGACTCATGGAGGCAGTGGTCGGAACGATTCCAGGCATGCGCCGGGTCCTTCGCACAACGTCGTCCGTCCCGTTCGAACCAAGCTGAACCAAGGAGGGCCGCATGGGTACCAAAGAGCAGGATGCCGCGCTCGCAGTCGTGAAAGCGACCTCGGTCCCCATCCATGACATCGGCACTTCCGCGTATCTCAGCCCTGATATCGCGGCGTGGGCGGCCGAAAGGGGTTGGTCCAACCCCTTTGCTTTCTACTTCGCCGGACGGGGAGGCATGCTCGGAGACGTCGGTCCTGACGTCGTGACATCTGCCTTCGGATGGTTCGCGCCGCCAGCAGTGCACGCCATGTACTCGGAAGGAATCGCCGTAGAAGGCGCCACGGGCGCGGCGGCCCGGATGGCCGAGGCGCATGGGAAGTGGGGCGAGAAGCACTATGGCGACGTGGAACGACTCGAGGAGATCGTTGCCGTCACCGAAGACCTTGTCGACGGGCTCGAGGGGTCTGCCATTCCCCTCTTCGTCGGCTGGCGGGAAGCGGATCGGTCCGAATCGCCTTCAGGTCGGGCCGCCCAATTGATGCAGATCCTCCGCGAGTGGCGGGGTGGAATCCACTTGGTGGCCACCACTGCCGTCGGACTGTCCCCGCTGGAGGCCATCCTGACCAATGAGGGTCCGGGCCAGGCCAAGTTCTTCGGGTGGCCCGAGCCCTTCCCGGATTTCGCAGCCATACAGGAGCGACATGACGAGGCCGAGGAGATCACGGACCGCCTCTGTGCGTCGGGGCTGGCGGATGCACTCAGCGGAGCGAGGTACGCGGACTTCGAAAAGGGCGTCGCCACGCTGCGCGCCGCCACCCCGTAGGTCCGTCTGGAGCTCCCTCGCCGGGAAGGACGAACCTCGGACCGGCTACAGTGAAGAGTTGCTCAGCGGCCGGGTTGGTCCGGACCGAGGAGCGCAATGGCCAAATTGCCACGGACCTGTGGTGCAGCTCGGAGTGCACGCCGCCCTGTCAAGGCGGAGGTCGCGGGTTCAAATCCCGTCAGGTCCGCTGCCGAGCTCCGATCCGCCTCTGGGCGGTGGGGCTCGGTTACCCGGTCGGGTAGCTCAGTTGGTAGAGCGCGCGCCTGAAAAGCGTGAGGTCACCGGATCGATGCCGGTCCCGACCACCGGAAAGACAGGGCAGAGGCCGTTTCGACGCCTTTCCGTCCTGGGTCAAACTTGCTTGCCACGGCGTGCCCAACGGAATGTGTGTCGTTGGGGCTTCTCCGGCTGGAAGAACGGCCAGTGCACCGATCCAAGAGCACACACAGCGCCGCTGCATCCAACATCTGATGGACGAGCTGCGGGCTAGACAGCACCGGAGAATTTGCCGGGGGAACGACCTTCATGGATTAGGAGGAAGGTCCCTAACAATGGGCGGGGACATGAGGGTACGGTGACGTCATGTTCCTCGGTGTGTTGCTTGGCGCGCTGATCAACCTCAACGGATCTGGTCGGTACATCCACTGGGGCTTTATTCAGATCTCCGTCGCCAATTTCGTCGTCATCATCTTGATGATCGTCGTTTTCGTCTTAGCCATCCTCC
Organism: uncultured Acidimicrobiaceae bacterium; assembly: GCA_963741995.1. Classification (GTDB taxonomy): domain Bacteria; phylum Actinomycetota; class Acidimicrobiia; order Acidimicrobiales; family RAAP-2; genus Bog-473. Next base: position 70,718 of record CAVUKI010000006.1, on the reverse strand, counting down.
TGCCCTTCCCGAAGCGGAAGGGAGATGGCCGATGAGCATCGATGCAGGAAAACCGGCGAAGGCGTCGATGCCTGCGTCATCGTCTGCTTCGGATGTCTCCCGCCAGTGGACCGCCCGGATGCGACGCGCAGCCGAGGCCGCTTTCCCACCCGACCAACTCCTCCCCGATCGCCAACCTGCCTATATGGCGTCGTGGATCTATCTGTTCGGCGTGTTGACCGTCGTCAGCCTCGCGTGGGTCATCATCACGGGCTGCATTTTGGCCATCATGGGACCGAGTTGGTGGCACGTCTCCTCCGCCGGGCACTTCGTGAACTCGCTGCACCTGTGGAGTGTCGAGGCCTTCTTTTCCTTCATGGTGATTCACCTTTGGGGCAAGTTTTTCATGGCGGCCTGGCGTGGGAATCGTCGGCTCACATGGATCACCGGAGTGATCTCCTTCCTCGTCTCGGTCGGGGCCGCATTTACGGGCTACCTGTCCCAGCAGAACTTCGACTCTCAATGGATCTCCACCCAGGCCAAGGACGGAATCAACTCCACCGGGGCAGGCACTGTCTGGAACGTGCTGAATTTCGGCCAGATGCTGATGTGGCACATCGTCCTGTTGCCGATCGGTATCGTCATCATCGCTGGACTGCACGTCCTTCTGGTACGCCGGCGTGGCATCGTCCCCCCGTTCGACGAGAGCAGCGCGGGCCCCTCACCGGTTCCGACGACCGCCACCCCGGCCGCGGCCACGGCCGACGAATCGGCATGAGCCGCTCCAAGAAGCCCAAGCGCTTCAATCCCGATCGCGACGTCAAGGAGTGGAGGGGAGCCTACGTTCCCTATGACATCTTGAAGGAGGCCTTCATCGCCTTCCTTGCCGTGGCGGTGCTCATCGTCCTGCTGGCCGTGGTCTTCTCCTCCCCCGACGAGCCGGCCATCACGCTCAAGAGCTGGTCTGTCGTCGATCCAGTCGACTTTGCGCAGACGGCCATCACCGAGCTCGACGGGACGAGTGGCACAGCCACTTACGGCCCGCCATACAACTCCACACCCGCCTCGTCGCAGCACATCGGTTTCTTCGAGCCAGAGCAGTGGTTCGGTGTCCACCAGCCCATCGACACCGCCCAGGACTTCGTCATCGGACCGCTGCGGACGCTGCCGAACCAGCCTCTGACGGCGGCGGCGGTCACGCTGTACACACACTCGTCGGCGGCGCAGCGGAGTACATGGACAACCGCCTACGAGAAGGCGGTGGCCAATGCGACGGACGTGAACGGCAGACTCCACGTGCCCAGCGGGCGTTACGGCCCTGTCGGCCCCATGATCGGCTCCCTCGCCAAGATGGCCCAGACGGGTGGTCTCGACGGCACGCTGTTGAGCGAAGGGCAGTTCTACAACACCAACTACACCAAGCCACTGTTGTTTCTCGCCGACGGCACGTACCTGGCCGACCAAGCCCAGGCACAGCACCTCACAGGCAGCCAGTGGGGAATGATGAACGAGACCGGGAACTACCCCGGTCAGGCTTGGCTGTGGCTCTACACCATGTGGTACCAGGTGCCGCCTATGAACTCGTCGAGCAACGGGGATCTCGAGGTGTGGGTCATCATGATGGCGCTCTCCGTCGGGTTGATCTTCCTCCCGTTCATCCCGATCCTGCGCTCCGTTCCCCGCTGGACCAAGGTGTACAAGCTGATCTGGCGACGTCATTACCGGGAGCTGGCGGGCACTTAACGCATCGTCTTTCACTTGGCCGCACCGAGATGGCTCGGCTTCAGCTGGCTACCGGAAAAGGGCTGGGCCTCTGAACTGGTTCTCTCGCATTCTCCAAGGTCAGAGAGCTGATCCCATTCACGGCCAGATCCGGCCTGAAAAGCGACAGGTCACCGGATCGACGCTGGTGCCGACCACCGCGAGAGCCCTGGCCAGGGCTTCGTCACTTCGACTGTGGCATCAGCCGGAAGATGACCGCTCTCTCGTAGAGCGCAGATGACGAGACCGCGGAACGAATTCCCTGGTCAACGCGTCGGCCAGCGTTGTAGGCAGACACTTTCAGCCCCGGCGTCCCGTCCACGTGACCCAAGGAAATGAACGGGCTCCAACTCTCTACCGACGTCCTGCGTGCGTCGAACAGCGCAACCGACTGGAGCGGCGGCGGCGATGAACTATTACTGGGTTGATGACAGTGGCCACTGAGCTCATCCACCTCTCCGGCGTGATCAACCGGCCGCTCGTCGATCGGACGGGCGATCGGCTCGGCCGGGTGCGAGACCTCATCGTGCGGCTCGGGGACAGCCCGCACCCGCCGATCGTCGGCGCGGTCGTCACTATCGGAGGGCGCGACCTCTTCGTGCCGGTCCGAAAGATCTCGGCCATCGAGCCGGGCGATGTCAGGTTCGACGGTGATCGGGTCGACCTGCGCCGCTTCGAGCGCCGCCCCGGTGAGCTGCTCCTCGCCCAGGACCTCAAGGCGCGCCACCTCATCAACCTCGTCGGCGGCCGCCTCATTCGGGCCAACGAGATCGAACTGGCCCAGGTCGACGGCGGTTGGGAGGTCGTGGGCGTCGACCCCACCGCCCGCGGCCTCTTGCGTCGCCTGCTCCCCGGGCGCCTGGGCCAGCACAGCGGTGCCGGTGCCATCGTCGATTGGGGAAGCATCGAGCCCTTCGTCTCCCACGTCCCGACGGCCCACCTGCGCATCCCCTATCGCAAGCTGGCTCGGCTGCACCCGGCGCAGATCGCCGATCTCGTCGAGGCCGCCTCCCATGAGGAGGGTGAGGAGATCATCGAGGCCGTCGGACAGGACCGAGAGCTCGAGGCCGACGTGTTCGAGGAACTCGACCCTGAGCACCAGGTCGAGTTCATTGAAGCCCGTTCCGACGCCGAGGCCGCCAGGGTGCTGGGATCGATGGCAGCCGACGACGCGGCGGACCTCATCACCGAGATCGACCAGGAACGTCGAAGACCGATTCTGGAGCTTCTGCCCGAACCGCAGCGTCAAAAGGTGCGCTCGCTCCTGAGCTACAACCCCGAGACGGCGGGGGGCCTCATGAGCCCCGATTTCCTGTTCCTGCCAGAAGCCCTGACCGTGGCCGACGCACGCGAGGCCATCCGCTCCAGCGCCGCCCCGCGAGAGGCGCTGAGCGTCGTCTTCGTCGCCGGCGCCGCGGACCTCCCGATCGGCTCGGTCTCCGCGGTTCAGCTGCTCCAAGCCGAGCCGGATGCGCTGCTCTCTGCCGTGGCGACCGATGGGGTGGCACACGTCCACCCTGACTGGGACCTGGGCGCGGTGTTACGCAAGATGTCTGACTTCAACCTCACGGTGGCGCCCGTTCTCGACCACGAACATGGGTCGATCCTCGGGGTCATCACGGTCGACGACGTCCTCGAGTTGCTCTTACCGTCGGGCTTCCGGCGGGACTACGGGGTGACGGCTGCGGAGTCGTGACTGTGTCCCGTCGACGAAGACCCAACCCTGCCGTCGGCTCGCGCCGCACCATCGCGACTCGCTAGCCGGCGCGGCAACGGTGCCGAGTCGGTGGCCGCATCCGCTTGCCGCAGCGGGACAATGGAAGGAAGTACGAGTTCGAGCCTCTCGGCGAGCGCTCTCGGCGTGCTTCTGTCTGATGGAGGGTACCAAGACCGAAGCACGACATGCCCGACCGCGGCCACGAGACCAGGTGACCGGAAGGAGGTGAGAAATGACAGACACGTCGGACACAGAGCCCGGCACAGCCGTGCTTGACGCCGCCCATGTTGGCGACATCCATGGTGCGTTCGGCACGATCCGCCGACACGACACAGGTGCGCGCCGATCGTGGACGGCGCGGCTACTGACCCTGCTCGCCATCATGGGGCCGGGACTGATCGTCATGGTCGGGGACAACGACGCGGGCGGAGTCGCCACCTATTCGCAGGCGGGTCAGAACTTCGGCCTCACCCTGCTGTGGACTCTCCCCCTCCTCATCCCTGTCCTCATCGTGAACCAGGAGATGGTGGTGCGCCTGGGCGCAGTCTCGGGAGTCGGCCACGCCCGACTGATCAACGAGCGGTTCGGCAAGTTCTGGGGGATGTTCTCCGTCGGCGACCTCTTCATCCTCAACTTCCTCACCATCGCCACCGAATTCATCGGTGTCAGCCTCGCCCTTGGGTACTTCGGGGTGAGCGAGTACCTCTCGGTGCCCATCGCGGCGCTGAGCCTGATCGCCATGACCGCCACCGGGAGCTTCCGGCGCTGGGAGAGGTTCATGTTCCTCTTCATCGTGGTCAACTTCCTGGTGATCCCGCTGGCGTTCATGAGCCACCCGCCGGCGCAGGCCTTCTTCAAGGGCTTCGTGACCCCGGGAGTGCAGGGCGGCTTCAACTCGACGTCCGTGCTTCTGATCATCGCCATCGTCGGCACGACCGTCGCTCCCTGGCAGCTCTTTTTCCAGCAATCGAACATTGTGGACAAGAGGATCACGCCTCGCTGGATCAACTACGAGCGAGCCGACACCTTCGTCGGCTCAATCGTCGTGGTCTTCGCCGCCGCCCTTCTCATGGCGGTCGTGGCGGCCGCGTTCTCCGGCACGGCGCTCGCGGGTCACTTCACCAACGCACAAGGCGTTGCCCAGGGGCTGCAGCACTACGTTGGGCGCGCCGCGGGGACGATCTTCGCCATCATCCTTCTCAACGCGTCGATCATCGGGGCGGCGGCCGTCACGCTGTCCACGTCCTATGCGTTCGGCGATGTCTTCGGAGCTCGACACTCGCTGCACCGCTCTTGGCGCGAGGCCAAGTTCTTCTACGGCGCCTTCTCGGCCATGGTCGTCTGCGCTGCGGGCATCGTCATCATCCCCGGCGCGCCGCTCGGGGTCATCACGACGGGTGTGCAGGCGCTGGCCGGTGTGCTCCTCCCGAGCGCCACGGTGTTCCTCCTCCTCCTGTGCAACGACAAAGATGTGCTCGGCCCCTGGGTCAACCGGCCGTGGCTCAATGCGGTGTCGGGCATCATCGTCTCCGTCCTTTTGATGATGTCGTTCGTGCTGATGATCACGACGCTCTTCACAACCGTCAACGTCAACGACCTGGCCCTGGTGCTCGGTGGGATCCTTCTCGTCTTCTATGCGATCGCCGGCGCCCTGATGTTGCGGAACCGGGGTGCCCGCCGGCCGGTGGAGGCCATGTCGCGCGAGCAGCGAGCCAATTGGCGTATGCCGCCCCTGAATCTGCTCAGCCGCCCCAAGTGGTCGCGTGGCCGGGTGCTCGGCATGTGGGCCCTGCGCGGCTACCTGGTCGTCGCCGTCGTCCTCCTGCTGGTGAAGGCGATCGAGCTTGGCCTCAACGGCAAGGGTTGATACGGAACCGGTCGCGTACTTGGTCTTGGAAGGCAGCTCCCCGGGGAAAATGATCGGTGAAAGCGCAGACGCGATCCAGTCGCAAGGTGCAAACCGAGTGGGAGCGGCACAAGACATTGTCAGGTGCGGGATGAGCGTTCCAGGGATTCCCCTCCAGTTACCATCTGTGTCATGACCGGCCGTTCTCGCAACGAAGTGTCGCACTGATGGGTCGGCGCATCCGGTGGCTCGGGGTCATCATGGTCTTGTGCCTTGGTCTCGTTGTTGTTCAACTGGTCAACATTCAACTGATCAAAGCGAAGAGCCTTCAGAATTCTCCAAATAACCCACTTATCGCTTCCAAGGTGTACGACAATCCCCGCGGCATGATCCTCGCCGCCGACGGCACCGTCCTCGCCCAATCGGTACCCACGCCGGCCGGTACGGACAGGACGACCTACCCCTACGACTACGTGCGTCAGTACCCACAAGGGGATCTCTATGCAGGCATCACCGGCTACGACTCGGCGAGCTACTACGGAAAGTCCGGGATCGAGCTGGAGTACGACTCCTACTTGGGATCACACCAACAGCCTCCCCAGACGTTGAGTCAGCTCCTCTTCCGCGAGACACAACCGACAATCACCGACAACGTGACGTTGACGGTAGAGCCCGCACTGCAAAAGGTCGCCTGGGACGCACTGACCTCGACGCCGAACAACAACGATGGTGCCGTTGTCGTGCTTAATCCCAGCACGGGCGCCGTCCTCGCCATGGTGTCGAACCCGACGTTCGACCCCAATTCGCTCGTGAGCACGTCGCTCTCGGCGGAGCAACTGGCCTACTTCAGCTACAACCAGAAGGATCGCGAGGGGTACCGCCCCTTGCGTCCCATCGCCACCGGCGAGGCCTTCTTCCCCGGCTCGACCATGAAGGTGGTGACCTCGACCGCGGTCTACAACCTCAAGCCGTCCCTGGTCGGCTTCAACTATCCGGTCGCACCCTGCCAGAAGTTCACCGATTCGAACAAGCTCCTGTGCAACGACGGGAGTACTCCGAGCAACTCCACCCCGTGTGGCGGCACCATGACGACCATGCTCCCGGCCTCGTGCGACCCCGGGTACGGCGAGCTGGGGATCCAGCTGGGGGTGGCGACGCTGCGCCAGCAGGCGGAGCTGTTCGGCATCAATTCCTATCCGCCCATTGACTTGCCGAACGACACGCAGCAGCCGGTAGGGGGCGTGGTGGCATCGACGCTCCAGCAGATTCCCGCCAATTCCCAGGCACTGCAGGCCTACTCGGCCATCGGCCAGGAAACCGTCCAGGACACGGCGTTACAGAATGCGATGGTGGCGGCCGGGATCGCCAATGACGGCGTGATCATGACTCCCCACCTCATGTCCTCCATCGACGATTCGCAAGGCTCGCTGGTGCGGTCCTACACGCCCACGCCTCTGCCGCGCTCGGTTTCGGTCCAGGCGGCCCAGGCCGTGAGAGCACTGATGGAGAGCGTCCCCAAACCGGGAGGCACCGCCGCCATCGTCAATTTCCCTTCGTATCTCTGCGCTGCCGTCAAGACCGGAACGGCCCAGACGGGGCTCGGGCTGAACCATGACTGGATGATCGGCTTCGCACCGGCAAATGACCCCAAGATCGCAGTTGCCGTGGTCGTCCCGTTCCAGAACATTTCCTCCGACGGCGCCTCCGTGGCAGGGCCGATTGTGAAGACGATCATGGAGGCAGTTCTCCCCCAGGGATCGGTGCAGCAGCCCTGCAACGCGTAGGCGTCGACTTTGCGAGGGGTCAGCTCGCGCCCACTCCGAGAAGATGGCCCACCCCGAAAGTCACGGACGCAGCAACGGTCACGGCCAAGAATTGCCGACCGGCTGTACGCCATACCCCTTGTTCTGAGAAGGATCCGATGGTTGCCCCCAGAGCCAGCGCGGCCAGAGCTCCAATGACGATGGAGGACAGCACGGCCGGCGTCCCTGTGGTGAAGAACCAGGGCAGCAATGGCAGCACGGCCCCGAGAGCGAAGGACAGGAACGACACGGCGGCCGCCTGACGGGAGGAGCCCGTGTCATCCGGGTCGATCCCGAGCTCAAGACGAGCGTGGGTATCGAGTGCCAACGCCGGGTCCGCCATGAGAATCCTGGCGACCGTGGTGGCGTCAGCCGATGGCACGCCACGGGCTCGATACATCGCGGCAAGTTCCAGCTGTTCTCCAGTCGGATCTTCGGACAATTCGCGGCGTTCCACGTCGATCTCGTGCTGCACGAGCTCATCATGCGCCCTGACCGATACGAGCTCCCCTGCCGCCATGGAGAAGGCTCCGGCCAGCAAACTGGCGATACCGGCGAGCCGCACGGTGCTGGCGTCGGTGGTGGCACCAGCTACCCCGAGAATGACTGAGATGTTGGTGGTGAGCCCGTCCCCGGCCCCGAGCACGCCTGCCCGAACAGCGTTGCCCTGCACGTCTCGGTGACGTCCTCCCCGGATGGGCCGTGACCGGAAGAGCCGGCGCCACCCGGTGGCTCGCGAGGAGGTATGAGAGGTGGGCGGGGTGGTCATGCCCCAAAAATATGGCGCCATGACCTGCTCATGCGTGGGGATCTCGGGCCCATGAGCCTTTTCGTGGTTCCCCGAACAAGTGGGCTGGTCAAACACATGTTGTGTTCACGGAACGTCGGGAAGGTGGGGTCCGGGTCACGAGATGAACGCATCGCGAACTCTGCCGCTGAAAGGTGTGGCAGCCGCGATCCAGGGAATAACCCGCGCCACGAAGTCAATCCGCACACGGGCGACGACCACAGGATGCAGCCAGGTGGTTCCCATGAAGACGCACGTTTCAATTGCGAACGTATCTGTCGACGCACATCAACCCGAGAGGAGGTGACGGGCGCTTTGCCCGCATCAATGACAATTTTCTACTGGCTAATCCCGCTTTTCGTGGTGACGGTTGCAATCGCCGTCGTCCCAGTCTTGTACGGCACGCTCAAACATGAGGACTGGGAAAAGCGTGAGGCCGCTCTCAAGGAGCACCAACGCGCACAGCTGATCAACATCGACTCCGACGGACCCCCACGAGTTCCAGAGCATCATGTCCACGTCGCGCTCCAAGATGCACGCGCCGAGACCGTCGCGCTACTCCGGCGTATCGAACATCTCACCGACCTCGTCGAAGGAGAGACTGGAAGTGAAGCCGCGGCCATCGCGGCGCGACCCATGGCAACTGCCGGACGTCGAGGGTAGTGAGGTGCAGACGTTGCGAAGCCGACCACTCACTCTTCGCTTTTGCGGATCTCCGCCTCCATGTCCTTGCTGTGCAGATCAGCGGCCAGGAACGGTCCGGACGTCGGCAGGCTGAGCCGCATGTCCGACACGGTCGAGACCTCGACGAGACCCCGGTCGAGCAAGAAGTCGAAGGCGTGCCCACCTGCGGTGTGCTCCTGGTTCAGGAAATGCAGGTGATAGCCGGCGACGGAGATGCCCTGCTCGTAGTCGGGGGTCCGGAAGCCGACGAGAACCCCGGATGACGCTGTAAAGGTCCGTTCGGATTCATCGCTGGTGGCTTCCGCCAACGGCCGGTAGGGGGCTTCCTGCCGGGCCGCGGTCCGCGTGGAGACCGTTGCGAAGCGTCCGCTGACCCTGATCCCATAGAACAGGTTCTCGCTCGAGAGGCGCCCGTCGATCTGCGCCAACAGGTCGGCGCGCGAGGTAGGCGTCTGCACATCGAACGTCGTGTCGGCTTCGAACGTTGTGACCGCGGCAAACGGAGTCAACTCGTCGGGGCTCGCGACGCGAGCCTCCCCGCCCGAGAAGAGGTGGAAGCAGGCGCCCTCGTTGACGACCATCTCGCCGTCGAGATGATTGAACGTGCCGACGCCGAAGTCGCCGTGCTCCAACAGTTCGGCAATGGTCACGGACCCGTCGTAGATGCCGTCGAGAAGTGCAGACATGGTCGACGTCTGGTACAAGGTCCGCGCGCGGCGCCGCATCGTGATGAATCCCGTCATCACCCTTCCGGTGAGCAAGCATGGTCCGCGCCCATCGGCGGAACCGCTCATGCGCGGGCTCGGGCGTCGTCAGCGGTTCCTGCCCTGGTGTCCGCCTTTTCCATGGGTCATCGGAGACTGAGCGTACAGGTCGCTGTCGTGGCTGAACGGCGCTGCGGCTCCGGGTACCCTGCACACATGATCGACGTCGAGGTCTTCATCGATCCCAGCTGTCCGTGGGCCTGGATCACCTCCCGCTGGCTGCTGGAGGTGGCGCCGGAGCGGGACCTGGTCGTCGCCTGGCGCTCGTACTGCCTTGAGATTCGAGACGACTACGGCGTGGCGCCGACCGTCCCCGAAGAGTACCGGCAGCAGGCTCTCGATGCCCATGCTGTCTCGCACCGAATGTTGCGGATCTTGGAGGCGGCGCGGGCCGAAGGAGGGGAAGGCGTGGTGGACCGGCTCTACGCCGAGTGGGGCACGCGCAACTTCGCCCCGAAGCGTCCCGAGGCGGGCGCCCTGTTGGCCGATTGCGTGGTAGCTGCGGGTCTCTCGCCCGACTTGACCGCAGCCGCCGATGATGAGAGATGGGATGCTCCGATTCGCGAAGCCATGGAGGTGGCCTACGCCTTTGGCGGGCCGAAGACACAGACGCCGACGATCGTGGTGCGCACAGACCCACCCCATGGATTCAAAGGACCGGTCATGGCTCCCGCTCCCACGGGACCTGCCGCGGTCCGGCTCTGGGATGCACTCCAGGTGCTCTCGGAGCACGAGGGGTTCTTCGAATTCGCCCGTCCCCGCACGAACCTCCCGCGGCCGCATCTCCCCGACGAAGCGAGCGGTGCCGCTGGCATGCTGGACCCATGACCGGTGCTGCCGAGTCCTTCCGCCCTCGTCGAACAGGCGGAAGGACGCTCGACGTGCGAGCCCTCGGCGTAAAGCAACCTGACGCAAACGGAGGCGGCCCGGCAACGTCTTGGACCTCAGCCTCGCTCCCGACCGGGTCGCTGAAAGCTCCCCTGCTGATGGCAGACGCACCTCCTTCTCGGTCCTGCTCCAGCGTCGAATTCCTGCGAACATCAAGAAGGGAACGGCAACGATGAAACACGTGACACTCGGAACCTTGGACGTCGGCCGCATCGGGCTGGGCGCGATGGGGATGTCCACCGCCTTTACGGGCGCGGGCGAGGATGATGCCGAATCCATTCGGACAATCCACCGCGCACTCGATCTCGGCGTGACCCTGCTCGACACCGCCGAGATCTACGGCCCCTTCATCAACGAGGAACTCGTCGGAGCGGCCGTCAAGGCTCGTCGTGACCAGGTCGTACTCGCGACGAAGTTCGGCATGGTCTCGCACGCCGGCGGTGGCCCGGGTCACCTCGACAGCAGTCCGGCCAATGTCCGCACCGCCCTCGAGGGTTCCCTGCGGCGCCTCGGCACGGATCACGTCGACCTCTATTACCAGCACCGGGTCGATCCGCGTACGCCCATCGAGGACACGGTTGGTGCTCTGGCCGAGTTGGTCGAGGAGGGCAAGGTCCGCCACATCGGCCTGTCCGAGGCCTGGGTCGGCACGATCCGTCGGGCCCACGCCGTCCACCCCGTTACCGCTCTCCAATCGGAATACTCACTGTTTACCCGTGACCAAGAAGACGAGGTCTTGCCCCTGTTGCGAGAGTTGGGCATCGGCTTTGTCGCCTACTCGCCACTCGGAAGAGGCATGCTGACCGGGAAGGTCCGCTCGTTGGACGAGCTGGACGACACTGATTTCCGGAAGTCCAACCCGCGCTTCATGGGCGAGAACTTTCAGCGCAATCAGCGCCTCGTCGACGAGGTCGAAGCCATCGCCGTCGAGCTCGGCGTCACACCGGGTCAGGTTGCCCTGGCCTGGCTCTTGACGAAGGGGGACCACATTGCCCCGATCCCTGGCACGAAGCGCGTGTCCCGGGTCGAGGAGAATTGCGGTGCGGACGGAGTTGCCCTCACTTCCGAGCAGATCGATCGGCTGGACAAGCTTCCCCCCGCTGCTGGCGAACACCACAATGAACGGCAGATGGCGATGATCGAACGGTGACGCCGGCAGGAAGCCGACGCAGAGCTCACGCGTGATCGGCACGATCGACTGGGCTTCTTGGGGCACGGCAGTCGGGACCTTGGTCCTGGCCGCGGCCACGTTCGCCTCGGTCCGATCCGGCAATCGCGCCGGGCGCAACGCCGAACGAGCTCTGCAGGCGGGCCTGCGTCCGGTTCTCTTCGCGTCCCGCCCTCACGAGACCGTGCAGAAGGTCCGATGGGGAGACGGACACTGGGCCGCGTTGGCGCCTGGGCGCGCGGTGATGGAAGAAGGAGACGGCGTGATCTACATGGCCATGTCGCTCCAGAATGTCGGGACAGGCATCGCCGTGATACTCGGCTGGAGGCTCGATACGGGGCAGCTCATCAGCCCGAACTCATCGCTCGAAGAAATGCAGGCCGAGCCGCAGATGGTTCGTCCCGACCCGACAACGTTCCGCCCGCAGACCCGAGACCTGTATTCGCCCCCGCACGATCTGAGCTTCTGGCAGGCGGCCATCAGAACGGCCGACGACCCTGACCGAGCCCGAGTTGAAGCAGCGATGACCGGCACCGACCCGCTCCTGATCGACCTGCTGTATGGGGATCAGGAGGGCGGACAGCGGACGATCAGCCGGTTTTCGATCTCTCGTTATGGCGGACCGGATGACGGGTGGTTTCCCGCCGTCGTGAACCACTGGTACGTCGACCGGGAGGGACCCCGGTAGGCCACACCACCGCCGGAGCTCCCTTCGTCGGACGGATGGAGCGGCCGTGGAGCTAGGCCATGAGGCGGGACTCGCTCACCCGACCCCCCTTCACGGCAACACTCGCGACAGTCCCATCGGCTTCGCCTCTCACCCGCACCTCGTAGCTCCCCTCCGCCAATTTCAGGGAACAGGGCGACGTACACGTCGCCTCCGGGAACCCGCCGAGCCCGCACGGCAACATGCGTGCCATCCCAAGGGGTGCCCCGACGGCGGATCTCGATTTCGAACCCGGCCAGTGTGGCTGGCGTGTGCACCATGGCAGCGCCGCGGTCGCCGCCGATGTCGAGTACGACAGACCCCACTTCGCTTGTCGCGACGAGATGGTCCATGGCTACGGTGCGACCGAGACCGGCGTCGCCGAAGGGTTTGTGTAGCCGCTGTAAGGCGTGCCCAGATAAGGGAAGACCTTGAGGTAGTCCTCGGTGCCCTTGGCTGAAAGGTCAGTGCCCGTCGCTCCGGTCGTGAGCCCGAAGTCGACCAGACTTGCTGCGCCGTCGGCTTTGAAGGACGGAACGACATAGCCGAGGGTTGCCCCCGCGACCGCTCGGAGCGCGATGGTCGCCACGTCATCGAACACCCTCCGGCCGTTCGGGAACCCGGCCACATCGAGGCCGAGGAGCCCCAAGCTGTTCGGGCTCGACGAGGGCGGGATCGCCGTGTTGAGTCGCAGCATGTCGGCCTTGACGCCGGTGCCGTTGTAGTTGGTGAAGGTCGGTGCCTGGGTGATCACGCCAGCCGGGATCCCGGTGAGGAAGATCGCTTCAATGTCAGGCCGTGTGTTCGGCGAACCGCTGTTGTAGGCGGCAAGGGCGGGGAACACGCCTGGGTAGAGGCTCGGCAGCAGCTGGGGAAGCAACGGTTCCGCGAAATAGTTCAGGAATTCCGTACCGTCGGCCGTCGGAGGCTGTGTGTTCCACACATCCTTCGCTCCGATGCCGATCAGGAGTTCGTTGACGAGTGGGTTGCCCAGGCGTGAGACCTGCGTCCACGGACCGCTCCTGAGGTCGCCTCCATTGAACCAGTTGCCCCACACCCGGACCCGTTGACGGCTCGCCGTGGTCCAGACGCCAATGACGGCAGCGGGGTCACCAGGACCCTTGGGCACGGCACGAGTGAGCTCCGCTGCGGGGAGTTGCAACGCCAACGTATGGACGTTGACGTCGGCAGTCGAGTTCACACCGGGCATGCCGTTCATGAGGCCGGCGGCGGGACCGCCTGCGTGATCGCCGGCGAAGCCCCGCAGATCCCCGAGGTCGAACAAGGCACCCAAATCGACGTAGAACCCCTCAGCGCGTTGCCCGACAAACACCTGAGCCGAGAACGGTCCGGCCCCGACGGAGTGAACGGCTGTCGCGGCCAACGCGGCGTAATTGGGGGTCGACAACGGCCCGATGTTGCAGGGGGGGCACAGAAGTCCGCTCCCCAACACGACCGAGGAGCCTCCCCAGCGATTGTCAGGATCGTTGTCCACGCGGGTCAGCGTGTACGTCTGCTGCCGATTCCAGTTGGACGAGGGCGACGGAGGGGTCAGCGACGTGATTGGGCCGTCGTTGTAGAGAAACGATGAGGGGATGTTGTTGACGGTCGTGAACCGGAACTGGTAACTGATGTCCGGGTTGCCATCGCCGGTATTGTCGATGTGGATCTCGTAGAGCACATCATCAGCGAACTCGTAGAAGTTCGGGCCACCGTCGGGAGCCTCGAGCGGGATGTAGTTGGCGATGAGAGTGACCATCCCAGCTTTGTCGGGACTCATGAAGGCATAGACATCCGTGCTATCGGCAACGGGATCCTTCGAGATTTCGGGCGCTTCGCGATGTGACGACATGGTCTTCCTCCTAGTTGACGATGGTTCGGACTATTGACGGGCAGCGGACAGCAGACTCCGAGCGAGTGCGGGTATGCGGACGACGACCTCGCGCTCCCCTTGGAAAAGGCTGATCTCGCCCGTGGTCACGTCCTTGACCTGAGCGACCAGCGGTTCCGAAAGGACGCCGGCATCGTCTTCGACGTCGTTGACGCCGGATTCGACCGTTGGAGCGTTCGCAGTGGTTCCCGCAACGACCCCGGACAGCCCGGGAACGCTGCTGGCGACGGCAACCGCTGCCGCAGTGAACGTGCCGCGGCGCAGGAAGTTGCGCCGGCTCAGACTTCCCCGCCAACCCTCGGTTCCTTGTGCTGACAACTCACGCGGATCAGGACTCATGGTCGACCCTCCGTTCGGCTCCTCTGGGCTGTGTTCGGAACCGGCGGTCGCTCCGGATGTTGATTCGGCTCAGGAAATGCTGATCGAGGCTTCTGGTTCTTGACCTGCCCTAGGATGCGGGCGCTCGCGGCAGCGCACCCCACGCCGGCAGGCCCACCTCCATCTGCGGTGTCACCGGGTCGTTGCCGGCTCGGACAAGCGGAATGGATTCAAGGCCCGACACGGCCGAGCGTCGAGGTCGTCCGTGCACAACCCGCAGGAGAAGGCCCGCGCAAGAGCGGGAATGGTCTTGCCTAAGCGATCCGAAGAACCTCTTGCACTAACTCCTGCCACGGGACGTTTTCCCAACCCGACTTCTCGGCTGCGCTCTTGGCGACGGAAACCGCTTCGCCGACCCACAAGAGCTCAATGTCTTCGCCAGGGCCGATCTTCTGATCTCCCTTGACCTCTTCGGCCGGATTACCTTTCCCTATTTTCACGTCGGAGCCGAATTCGGTTCCCAGCACAACGTCCTGCCAGGCCTTGTAGGTCTCCTTGAGCCGAACCCCCGCGCCCGAGAGATGCGAGTGCGTGGACTCCTCGGTGACCTCGATTGCCCAGTGCAGGCAGTGCCACGCCCTGTGGAAATCCCCCCGAGGGCTCGCAGCTTCAGCCTGTTCCGTGTAGGCGGCCAGCTTTTGCCGGTCGTCTTCTGGCAGAACCTCGCGGAGGCCATTCATCAGGCCTTTGATGATCGGGGACGTTCCCGTGCTTGTCTCGTGAGCCATGCCGACACCCTATCGACACGGACAACGAACCGGAATGGTTCTCGCTGTCACTCGTTGAGGCTCGTGCCGGCGTTTGCGTAGGCCTGGGCGGCCTGCGTCTCCCACTTGCGCTCAATGTCACCGAAATGCCAGATGGCGAGAGCAACGATCCACGTCACCACGAAGACCCCGACGATGATGAACCCCGCTCGGTTGATGTTGAACTTTTGCAGAACATCCCAGAACCCGCCGTTGAGATTCGTCTCCTGCGCAATGAGGCCGAGGATCTCAATGGTGCCGATGAACAGCGCAATGAAGACGGAGAGGCCGGTGATCGTCAGGTTGTAGTAGATCTTCCGAATGGGCTTGGAGAATGCCCAGTCATACGCGAAGTTCATGAAGCATCCGTCGATCGTGTCGAAGAGGCACATGCCGGCAGCAAACAGAAAAGGAAGCGAGATCACCGCGTAGAACGGGAGCCCACCGACCACCGCCGAACCGGCGAGCACGAGCAGGGCAACCTCGGACGCGGTGTCGAACCCCAACCCGAACAGCATGCCGACCGGGTACATCTTCCCGGGCGAGTCGACCCGCTTGGCGTAGCCGCCGAGAACCCGGTTCATGAGTCCTCGCGTCTCGAGTTGGCGTTCCAGCTCGGCGTCGTCGTACCTGCCCTGTCGCATCTCCCGGCATACCTTGATGATGGAGAGAAGGACGGCCAGATTCAGGAGACCGATCAAATACAAGAATGTCCCGGAAATCGACGTGCCGATGATGCCGGTCCAGTGATGCAGTGCCGAATTGTTGTTCTTCACCGCTCCGTTCAGTGCGCGGATCCCGAAGTTCAGCAGCACGGCGAGGACGAAGACAATGGTCGAGTGGCCCAGCGAGAAGAAATACCCCACGCTGAGAGGGCGCTTGCCGTCCTGAATGAGCTTGCGGGTCGTGTTGTCGATTGCCGCGATGTGGTCGGCGTCGAAGGCGTGCCGCATTCCAAGCGTGTAGGCGAGGACCCCGGTCCCGAATCCGAAGAACTCGGTCCTGTTGAGCTGGTAGTGACCGCGTAACGCCAGGGCCAGCATGCCCCAGCCCACGATGTTCAGGCCGACAACGGTCGCGGCCATCAGAGCCACCTTGGTCCACTCCCGACGTGTCAGGCCGTTGCGAATCTTTCTGATTCGCCCGATCGGGCCCGCCCTGTCGTGGGACCGCCTGAGTACGCCGGATCCAGACATGTTCGCTATCAGTACGGTAAGGCAATAGCGAATGGATTGCAACAAACTCCTCGGACCTACACTGGCGAGGTCATGGGCGTTCCCCTCGGCGCAGAAGCCCCCCGGCACGACATCAGCTCGGTCGATGACGTCCTCGCCCTGGTGCGTGAGAACGGCGGCCGGGTGACCAATTCACGGCGCTTGCTCCTCGAGGCCATCTTCGACGACCCGGGACACCACAGCGCCGAGGACCTGGCCGCCATCGTCCAGGCGAGAGCCCCGGACGTGCACCTGTCGACCATCTATCGCAACCTGGAAGAGCTGGAGCGACTCGGGGTCGTCGTCCATTCCCATCTCGGACATGGGCCGGCCACGTACCACCTGGCCGCCAGCGCGCACTGTCACTTCGTCTGCGAGCACTGCGGCAATGCCTTCAAAGCACCCGACGAGTTGTTCGTTGGCCTCGCCGACCGCGCTAAGAAACAGTTCGGCTTCACCATCGACCCGCATCACTTCTCCATATTCGGTCGCTGTAATAACTGCCAATAGGTTCGGCGCTGTCATCACGGCTCCCTAAAGTGCCCAGCATGCCCGGCCCGGACACGTCCGTCGTTGTGGCGATCGATGCCACGCCCCTGCTGGGAGTGCGGACGGGTGTGGGTGCATCCGTCGCCGGCTTCATCACGGCGGTTTCGACCGATCCCGAAGTCGACGTCATCGCGTACGGTCTCAGCGCACGTGCGGGGAGGTCGCTGCCGGGGGAGTTGCCTGATTCAGTCCGGGCCGGGCGGCCGGTCCCGATCCCGGCAACCGTGTTGCTCCGGACATGGGCACGGTTCGACCATCCGGCGGTCGAACGCTGGACCGGCCCTGTGGACGTGGTGCACGGCACCAATTTCGTCGTGCCGCCGTCCCGGAAGGCTGCACGGCTGGTGACCGTCCACGACCTGACCCCGGTGCGCTTCCCCGAGCTCTGTAACCCGACAGCGCTGCGGTATCCCGATCTGATCCGCCGCGCCATTGACCGCGGCGCGTCCATCCATACCGTTTCGCAGTCCGTGGCGGACGAGTTCGTCGAGCACTTCCACGTCGACCGCGCCCGGGTACACGCCATCCACAACGGGCTCACTCCGCTCCCACCTCCGCTCCCGCGTGACGATTCGGAGCCTCCGTACATCCTCGCCATCGGAACCGTGGAACCGCGCAAGGGGCTCCCTGATCTTGTGGCGGCCTTTGATCGCATCGCCGAGTCGGTCCCCGATGTCCACTTGAAGATCGCCGGACCGGCCGGGTGGGGTGAGGACGCGCTGGACGCCGCCCTGCGATCCGCCCGACACGCGGGCCGGATCCATCGCATCGGGTGGATCGAGGACAGGAGCACCCTCATTGCGGGTGCGCGAGTCCTCGCCTACCCCTCGCTCTACGAAGGCTTCGGGCTGCCCCCACTCGAGGCGATGTCCCTCGGCGTCCCTGTTGTCGCCAGCACTGCCGGCGGCATCCCCGAAGTGGTCGGCGGTGCGGCCATGTTGGTCGCGCCGCATGCGGTACCGGCCCTCGCCGAAGCACTGTTGGTCGCGGCCACGGACGCGACGACTCGGGAGCGTCTGATCGCGGCCGGCACCGTGCGGGCGGCCGCGTTCTCGTGGCAGCGTGCAGGCGGGCATCTTGCGGCGCTCTATCGCACGTTGGCCCAAGCCCGTGGCTGAAGGCCCGCGCCGGCACCCTCGACGTGCAAACATCCTCTCATGCCGTCGGGAGCTGTGGACGCCGCTTCCCCGCCGACGCCGGGCATGGACATCCGAAGAGCGGGTGACCTCGGGCCCGCACCAGGTCTGGTCGAGCGCTGGAGCCGTCGGCGGGGCCTGCTCCTCGAAGCACTGGGAGTGGCCTGGTTGCCATGGTTGACGGCGCGGGTCATCACGCTCTTCGCGCTCGGTCTGGCGAAGTACGAGGTCAAGCACTTCCACATCACGAATGCCAAGGCGGTGCTCGAATCGCACGATGGACTGCTGGGGTCCGATGCAGGTTGGTACCAGACCATCGCTGCCCACGGCTACGGGGCACTGCCCCGGTCTGCCACCCGCTTCTTCCCACTGCTCCCGCTGCTCGACCGCGGACTGCACGATGTCACTTCTCTGACGGTCGGTATCTCCTCTCTTCTCATCGCGAATGTGGCGGCGCTCCTCTTGGGGATCGGGATCTATGCCCTGGTCCTGTCCGAGTGGCACGACGCCGTCCTGGCCCGGCGGGCGGTCTGGCTGATCATGCTGGCGCCGCCCGCGTTCGTGTTTGTGATGGGCTACTCGGAGGCGCTTCTCGTCCTGCTCGCCGTTGCCTTCTTCGTCAACATACGGCGTGGCAACTGGTGGTGGGCCGTCCTCTTCGGGTACCTGGCCGGAACCGCCCGCCCTATCGGCTGCCTCCTCGTCGTTCCGGCGCTGATCGAGGTCGTTCGTTCGTGGCGCACCGACCGCTGGGCCCGGTGGCCCGGAAAGGTCGCCGTCGTCGTGTCCTCCGTAGCCGGGACGGTCACGTATCTCGGCTGGGTGAGTGCCACGGCCGGGGGCTTCCTCGAACCGCTCAAGATCCAACAGCAGCAGGCGCACCACGGCGCGCTGACCGACCCTGTCGCCACCGTCTACCACTCGCTGGCCAATTTGGCGCACGGGCATCACATCGGTGACGGGCTCCATGTCCCCTGGATCGCGGTCGCGGCTGTGCTCATCATCGTGGCGTTCCGGCGTTTGCCTGCGTCCTACGGCGCGTTCGCATTGTGCGTCGTCGTCGTCGCGTTGTCCGGATCCAACCTCGACTCGTTCGAGCGCTATGCACTCAGCGCCTTCCCGCTGGTGATGGCCGGCGCCACGCTGCTCCGGTCGGCGCGGGTCGCAGCTGTCACCTACGTGTTGTGCGGCGCCGCCCTGGCGCTCTACGCCGTGCTGGCATTTCAAGGCGCGTACATTCCTTAGCAACCTCGGCCAGGTGGATTCCCGAGGGAGTCCCCGGCATGAAGCTGATGAGCGCCGAGGAGGCCATCTCCCTGGTCGCGGCGATCCCTCGTGGTCGCCCCGGGGCCGTGGACATCCTGGAGTGATTGCAGAGGCCCGGGCCCGCCCGCGTTCGCGAGGCTCCAGCAACCATGATGGGATCATGTCGCTCGGGGTTCGGGTCGCCGCGCTGGGTGCCGCCGCGCTGGTGATCGCGTGCGTCCTGACGCCGTGCGGCGACTCGCCCGCGGTCGACCAGAAGGAGGCCTTACGGATCATCCCACCACGACCACCTCGACGACTCCACCGACGACCTCCACCTCGTCGACATCGTCCACCACGGCACATCCCGGCGTCACGGTCCCGAACGTCATCGGCATGAAGATCGCCGCCGCCCATGGCGCCCTGCGTGCCGCGGGGCTCTTGCCGTTGAACCCTGGTGCGGACGTCCCAGCGGGCACGCGCGTCGGCATCACCTGGTCGGGCTGTGACGGAGATGCCTCCGATGTTCCCGCCGTCGTCGGGTTGGCGCTGGCGGCGGCACGGCACGCCCTCCACCCGGCGGGACTCACCTGGGCCTGCTACTCGGTGGGCAAGCCGGCGACCACCACGGGCGAGGCGTCCGTGACGACCACGACGACGTCGGGTTCGTCGACGACGGCCTCCGTGGCGCCCGTGACCACAACGACCCGCAAGCTCGTACGGACCGTGTTGACCCAGAGCCCAACCGCTCACGTGGTGCTTCCCCCCGGCACCATCGTCAACCTCACCATGCATCACTGTCCCCTATGAGTTCCCCTCGATGAGTGGCGGGGGCGGGTCCAACGGCGCGACCCCGACGGGCACGGCGGCCGGGCCCCTTGCCCTCTCGAGCGGCCGGGGACGCTGGGTCATCGCGGCCACGGTGCTCGGCTCTGGGATCGCCATGCTCGATGCGACCGTCGTCGGCATCGCGCTCCCCTCCATCGACCGCGATTTCCACGGGGGGGTCGGCACCCTGCAGTGGGTGGTCACCGGTTACTCGCTCACGCTGGCGGCGTTCCTCCTTCTCGGCGGTTCCCTCGCCGATCGCTACGGACGCAAGCGCGTCTTCTCAATCGGGGTGGTGTGGTTCGCCGTCGCCTCGGCCCTGTGCGGCATCGCGCCGAGCGCCGGGCTGCTCATCGGTGCCCGGGTGCTCCAGGGCGTCGGTGGCGCGCTCCTGACGCCGGGCAGCCTGGCCATCCTGCAGGCCTCGTTCCGCCCCGACGACCGGGCCCGCGCCATCGGCGCCTGGTCCGGATTGGGGGGCGTGGCCGGCGCCGCCGGGCCGCTGGTGGGCGGCTACCTCCTGGCCGTTGGCTCGTGGCGCTGGGTCTTCTTCATCAACCTCCCCGTGGCCGCAGCCGTGCTCGTGATCACGGCCCGCCACGTCCCCGAATCGCGGGACCCGTCGAGCACCGGCCGCATCGACACGGCCGGGGCGGCGTTGGCGGTGGTGTTCCTGGCCGGCCTGACCTACGGGCTCATCGAGGCACCGACGCGCGGATGGTCCGACCCGGCCGTGCTGGCCGGCCTCGTGCTGGCCGCCGTCGCCGCGCCCGCCTTCCTCGTCGTGGAGCACCGCCGGACCCACCCGATGCTCCCGCTCCGGCTGTTCCGCTCCCGCCAATTCAGCGGGGCCAACGGCGTCACGTTCGCCGTCTACGGTGCCCTCGGTGGTGCGCTCTTCCTGCTCCCGGTCGAGCTCCAGATCGTCAAGGGCTACACCCCGCTCGAGTCCGGCGTGGCGCTGCTCCCCCTGACGTTGGTCATGCTCCTCTTCTCTGCCCGGTCCGGCGCGCTGTCGGTCCGGATCGGCCCCCGCCTGCAGATGACGGTGGGACCGCTCATCGTCGCCGCCGGCCTCCTCCTCCTGACCCGGGCCACCGACCCCGGCAGCTACTGGACCCAGGTCTTCCCCGCCGTCTTGCTGTTTGCCATCGGGATGACCGTGACCGTGGCCCCATTGACCTCCACCGCGATGGGCGCGGCGCCGGCCGAGCACTCCGGCGTCGCTTCGGCGATCAACAACGTCGTCGCCCGGGCGGCACAACTCCTGTTCGTGGCCGTCCTGCCGCTCCTGGCCGGCCTGACCGGGGCCGCCGCCCTCGACAGCACGACACTGGCCAGCGGGTTCTGGACGGCCATGCTGATCACGGGCTTCGTCTGTGCCGCCGGGGGCGTGCTGGCCGCGCTGACCATCCGCAATCCACCCCGCTCGCCGGCATCCGTGAAGCAGGTGCCCACCTGGAACTGCGGAGTCAGCGGCCCGCCACACAATCCCTCGTTGACGGCCGCCGCGGGCAAGCGGGGCTGAGGCCAATGTGCGGCCACCGCGCCCGTCGGCAAAGGTAGGGACCATGCCGCGCAGCGCCCGCACGAAGGCCGTGCCACCCGTCTTCGCGCCGGCGCCCCTCGGGCCGCTGACCCTGCGCAATCGAATCATCAAGGCGGCCACGTTCGAGGGGGTGACGCCAGGGGGCAGGGTGAGCGACGAGCTGATCGAGTTCCATCGCCGTGTTGCGGCCGGCGGGGCCGCCCTCTCCACCGTGGCCTACCTGGCCGTCTCGCCCGAAGGCCGGACCGACCGCCACTGCCTGCTGCTCGGCGAGGACACGGTCCCGGGACTGCGCCGGCTGACCGACGCCGTGCACGCCGAGGGAGCCGCCGCGGCGGCGCAGATCGGGCATGCCGGACCGGTGGCCAACGCCCGGTCAAACGGCGCTCCCGCGCTCGCACCGTCGGCCGGCTTCACGCCCATGGGCTCGCGCCTGCGCGCCGTCGACACCGCCGGCATCGAGCGCATCACCGAGGATTACCGGCGGGCCGCGACGTGTGCGGTGGAAGCCGGCTTCGACAGCATCGAGGTGCACGTCGGGCACAACTACCTCCTGAGCGCGTTCTTGAGCCCCAAGCTCAACCGCCGCGACGACCAGTTCGGCGGATCCGTGCCGAACCGCGCTCGCTTCGCCCGCACGGTCCTGCGCACGGTGCGCGATGCCGCCGGTCCGAACGTCGCGGTGACGGCGAAGCTCAACATGGCCGACGGCGTGGACGGGGGCCTGTGGCTCGATGAGAGCGTCGAGATCGCCCGGCTCTTCGAGGCCGACGGTGCGCTCGATGCGTTGGAGCTCACCGGGGGGAGTTCGCTGGCCAATCCGATGTACCTCTTCCGGGGCGACGCGCCGCTCCGGGAGTTCGGGGCCACGCTGCCGGCCCCGGTCCGGCTCGGCTTCCGCTTCATCGGCCACCGTTTCCTGCGTTCCTACCCCTACGAGGAGGCGTTCTTCCTCCCCTACGCGCGGCAGTTCCAGCGCGTCCTCTCCACCCCGCTCATCCTGCTCGGCGGCATCTCGGAACTGGCCACGATCGAGATGGCCCTCGCTGAGGGGTTCGCCTTCGTCGCCATGGCCCGCGCTCTGCTGCGCGAGCCGGACCTGCCGAACCGCATGCAGGCGGACGCAGCGACAACGTCGCTCTGCATCCATTGCAACAAGTGCATGCCCACCATTTATTCGGGCACGCGCTGCGTCTTGGTGAGCTGACCGCCCCGGTTCCCTCTACGCCGCCACATGCGGCCGGCGTCCGGCCCACGGGGCCGCCTGTTCCAACTGTCCGGCGAGTGACAGCAATGTCTCCTCGTCGCCGAAGCGCCCGACGAACTGCACGCCGATGGGCAGCCCCTCGTCGCTCCAGTGCAGCGGTAACGAGATGCCGGGCTGGCCGGTCACGTTGAAGGGCGGGGTGAAGGGGACGTAGGACGCGGCGCGCAAGAGCCCGGTCAGCGGCTCGCCCGGGGGCGAGTCGAAGGTGCCGAGCGTTGCCGGGGGCTCGGCGAGGGTGGGGGTCAGCAGGACGTCGATCCCCTCGAAGTACTCGGCGATCTCGCGACTGATCCGTTGCAGCTCCTGCACCGAGGAGAGGTAGGCGCCCCCGTTGATGGAGCGGCCGAACTCAATGAGGGCCCAGCTCAAGGGCTCCACATCACCCTCCGTGACGGCGCGTCCCAGCCGCCTCTCCCAGTCCGCGATGGCCCAGGCGTTGCTGCAGGCCCACTGGTTGACGAAATGGGCCGTGAAGGCGTCACCGTCGACCGAGAGTGTCGCCTCCTCCACCCGGTGCCCCAGAGAGGCACAGAGCGAGGCCGTGGCCCGCACCGCGGCCACGCAGTCGGCATGCACTTCGCTGCCGGTGGGCGACGCGGTCATGACCGCCACGCGCAGTCCCGATGGCGGCGAAGCGGCGGCGGCCGAGAAGGAGGGGCCTCGCAGCGGGGGCGCCCAGTAGGGATCACCGGGAACCGGGCCCGCCGTCACATCGAGGATGGCGGCGGAGTCGCGCACCGAGCGCGTCACCACGTGCTCGGCCACGAGGCCGCCCATCATGTCGCCGTAGGCAGGGGCCACCGAGTTGCGCGCCCGCGTCGGCTTCAACCCGACGAGGCCGCAGCACGATGCGGGAATCCGGATGGAGCCGCCGCCGTCATTGGCGTGCGCGGCTGGGACCATGCCCGACGCGACCGCGGCCGCGGAGCCACCCGATGACCCGCCGGTCGAGTGGCCGGTGTTCCAGGGGTTGCGCGACGGCCCGAAGCGGTGCGGCTCCGTCGTCGGAAGGATCCCGAGCTCAGGTGTGTTCGTCTTCCCGCAGATGACAAAGCCTGCGTCGATGTAGCGCTGCGTCAGCGTCTGCGTCGTGGTCGAGTGATAGTCGCCGGCGAACGCCAGGCCCTCGCAGAAAGGAGTCCCCGCCAGCTCCGCGCCAAGATCCTTCAACAGGAAGGGCACGCCCCTGAACGGACCGTCGGGCAGCGCGCCCGCCGCCTTGGCCCGGGCCAGCTCGAACAGCTCGTGGATGACCGCGTTGAGCTCGGGGTTGAGCTTCTCGATGCGGGCGATGGCCTCACTCACCAGCTCGGACGGCGAGACCTCCTCGGTGCGGACCAATTCCGCCTGCGCTGTCGCGTCCAGCCATGCCGTGTCGTCACTCATGGAGTGCACGGTAGCGATGCGCACGCCGGCGCGCCCGGGCGGCTCAGGCGTGCCCTGGCGTGCTGGATCTCTGCAACTCCTCTGCCGGAGCTGCATCCCAGCTGCTGGCGCCCGGGCGACGGGCCCCGGTCCGGATGGCAACGGCCTCGGTCACCGTGACGTCCGCGCCACAGGTCAGGCAGCGTCGACGGTCGTCGAGCTCACCGCCGCAGCCACGGTGTTGGAGGATCATCGGCCGCTCACCGCCCGCGAGGGCGTGTTGGTCGCCCCATTGGAGCATGGCCACCAACACCGGCCACAGGTCGGCGCCCTTCTCGGTCAACCGGTACTCGGAGCGCAGCGGGCGCTCCTGGTAGGGGCGCTTGACGAGGATCCCCTCCTCGACCAAACGCTCCAGCCGCACCTGCAGAATGTTGCGGGCCACCCCAAGGTCGCGCTGGAGGTCATCGAAGCGCCGGATGCCCAGGAAGACGTCCCGGATGATGAGCACTGTCCAGCGCTCGCCGATCACCTCGAGCGTCGAAGCCACCGGACAGTACTGCGTGGGATAATCCCGATTCAGCATCGCACCAGCATAACCCACAATTCGGTTGGTGAGTTGTTTTATACAACTTTCTTGTCTACAGTGCGTTGCATGACGGAACTACTGGAGAGCCCTCCCGCCGTGACCAGGCGCGCCCGGCCGGTCCTGACCGCGCTGATCGTCCTCACCGGCGTGTTCCTGTCGTCGCTGGACCTGTTCATCGTCAACATCGCCTTCCCCAGCATCTCGGCCACCTACCACGGCGAGAGCCTGAGCTCGCTCTCCTGGGTGCTGAGCGCCTACACGATCGTCTTCGCCGCCGCGCTGGTGCCGGCCGGCCGTTGGGCCGACCGGGCCGGGCGCAAGCGGGCCTTCCTGCTCGGTCTGGCCATCTTCACCTCCGCCTCCGCGCTGTGCGCCCTCTCCCCGTCCCTCGAGCTCCTCGTCGCCGCCCGCGTGCTGCAGGCGATCGGGGGCGCCCTCATGCTGCCCACCTCCCTCGGCCTGCTTCTGCCGGCGTTCGGTACCGAGCGCAAGGGTGCGGCCATCGGCCTGTGGTCCGCCGTCGGTGGCGCGGCCGCCGCCCTCGGGCCCCCGATCGGCGGACTGCTGGTCCAGGCCAGCTGGCGCTGGGTCTTCCTCGTCAACCTGCCGTTCGCCTTGGTGGCGCTCGTGCTGGGCGTCCGCGTGCTCGATGAGGTCCGTGACGACGACGCCCAAAAATCCGACCTCCTCGGCGCCGCGCTGCTGACCGTCGCCGTGGCCAGCCTGGTCGCGGGCATCGTCGAAGGGTCGGATTGGGGCTGGACCAGCGGGCGGATCCTTGGCGCTTTTGCGCTGTTCGCCGTGGCGGGCGCCGGGCTCGTCATGCGCTCCTTCCGTCACCCGAACCCCATCATCGAGCCGGCGGTCATCCGCCACCGCGCCGTGGCGCTGGCCGATCTGAGCTCGCTCGCCTTCTTCGGAGGCTTCGGGGCGCTCGTGCTGGGTGGCGTTCTCCTCCTGACCGGGCTCTGGCACGAGTCCGTGTTGCGCGCCGGATTCATGATCGCCCCCGGTCCACTCCTGGCCGGCATCACCGCCTTCCCGGGCGGACTGCTGGGCGCCCGCTTCGGGCACCGGGTCGTGGGCACGGTCGGCGCGCTGCTCTTTGCCGCCGGGGGCTTGTGGTGGATCACCCACGTCAGCGCCGTGCCGGACTGGACGGGGGCCTACCTGCCGGGCAGCCTGCTCAGCGGGATCGGCGTGGGACTCATGCTCCCCTCGCTCGGCGGTGCCGCCACGGCGCCACTGCCGCCCGAGCGCTTCGCCACCGGGTCCGCCCTGTATGTCATGAGCCGCCAGATCGGCATCGCGCTCGGAGTGGCAGGGCTGGTGGCCATCCTCGGCACCACGACAGGTGCCACCGAGGTCACTGCGTTCCACCACGCCTGGATCTTCATGATCGCCTGCAGCCTGGCGGCGGGTGCGCTGCTGCAGGGCGTCGGCAACAAGCGAGCCGAAGTAGCCGATGCTTCGCTCGAAGCCGAGCCGCACGCACACGCACCCGCACCCGCACCCGAACCCGAACCCGAACCCGAACCCCGTTGGGAACTGTGCCGGCTCCCGCTCGGGCGCTCTACCCGCTTGCTTCCGGCAAGTAGGCCGGGTTCGCCACGAGCAGCTGGTCCCGGGCCGACGCGGCCAGCAGCGGCGCCACCGACTCCCACTCGTCATCGAGCGCGCCGGACCGCAGCGCAGCGGCCAGTGCGGCATCGTCGATGAAGCCGAGGCCGGCCAGGCGCTCCGCATGCGACGCGGCCAAGGATTGGCCGAACCGAAGCTCCCGCTCGGCGATCCCCAAGGCGTTCCGCGCCACACGCGCCTCGAAGCGGGCGCCGTGCTCACCGCGCTCCATGAGGACATCGAGGTATTCGCGCACCGCCTCGACGAGTTCGGCCGCGGTCGGTCGTCCGAAGAGCGCGACCGGTCCGTCCGCCGCGGCGAGTCCGGCGCTGGTGGGCGGCGGCGTGCCCAGAAGCGTGAAGAGATCCCACTCGCTTTCGCACACACGCCGGCCGATGGTGGCCAGCTCGACCGAGCGCGCCACGCCGCTCAGGTGCGCCGACGCTTGCAGCGCGCAGATGGTGGCCCACTTCACCGTCGCGTAGACCTGCCACCAGTGCACGCGCTCGGGCGTCATGGCCTCGCCACCGGCGGCGGTATAGGCGGCCAGCAGTGCGGGGATCTCGCCGAAGCCGCCGACCACGCCGCTCCCACCGAAACGCCAGGCCGGCGCGCAGAGCCAGCCGATGTCCTCAGCGGGATCGCCGGTGTGGGCGAGCTCCCAGTCGAGGACGCCACGCAGCCCGTCGGGCCCGACCAGGAAGTTGCCGAACCGGTAGTCCCCGTGCACCGTCACCCGCGGGCCGTGCGCTGGGCGATGGGCTTCCAGCCAGCGCACCCCGAGTTCGAGCGCGGGTCGGACCTCACCGAGGGCGTCGAGGAAGGGCAGGGGGTTGCCGAGCGGGTCTCCCGGTGCCAGGCCGTCGATCGATGCCGGGTCGATGGTGTGGATGGAGGCCAGCGCGCTCCCGGCCTGGCCGGTAAGGGCGGTGCGGGCCGTGGCCCATTCTTCGTCACGCAGGATCTTGCGGGGGATGGTCTCACCCTCGAGGCGCTCCACCACCAACCAACTGGCACCGAGTTCGTCTCCCTCGCCGAGTGCGACCACAGCGGGCACCGGCACGTCGGCCGCCGCCGCGGCGCGCAGCAGTGCAGCT
Organism: uncultured Acidimicrobiaceae bacterium; assembly: GCA_963741995.1. Lineage (GTDB taxonomy): Bacteria > Actinomycetota > Acidimicrobiia > Acidimicrobiales > RAAP-2 > Bog-473. Next base: position 43,142 of record CAVUKI010000006.1, on the reverse strand, counting down.
TCCATCCGCACCCTGCCCTTCTGCCCAGTGTCGCCGCGGTCCATCTGCAGGATCAGCGGGCGCGTGCCGACGGCATCCGTCTGCAGGTCGAACGCACTGGTCACGCGCGAGGCGCCTCCCGATAGACGCCGCAACCCGTGCACGGTGCCGCCGAGCTGATGTCCCAGTGCGGCCGCCAGCTCCTCGGTGCTCAGGCGGGAAGCCATCTCTATTCGACGGGGACGACAGGCCTCCCGCCGTCGTCGAGCTGGTGCAGGTACTCGCCGATGCCGTAGCCGGTGTGCGTTGCTCCGGACGGGTCCACGTAGGTCCAGCGCGCCAGCCCCTCGTTGACCATGGTGCCGCCTGCCCGCCCGATGTCGGCCACACGCAGCACGTCGCCGCGCAGGGGATAGGTCCGGCCCTTCTTGTCCACCACGTCGAGGTGCACGACTCGGTGGGTCACCCCGTCATCGGCCAGGTCGGTCCGCAGGCGCCATTCGGCGACCGAGGTGGCCCGGGTGCCGTCCCAGACCCAACCGCGGTGCAGGTCGCCGGCGTCGGTGCCGAGGCGGATACCGCCGAAGTGCATGTCCTCGCCGATGTTGATGGAGAACCAGCGCCACATCTTGGGACCGCCCCAGCGCCGCGGGCCCCAGGAGCGGTCGCGGTTGCCGTGCGCGCCGTGCCACTCGCGGCGCGCCCCATCGACGGTGAGCGTGCCTGTCCAGCGGCCTGCCTGTTCGAGGTGCCCTTTGCCCACCGTGCCGGCCGCTGCGGCCGCCTCGGCCGACTTCGGACCGCCGCTGGGCTGCCCGTCCGTGCCGATGGCGGGAGTGACCGCGTCGAAGCGCACATCGAGCGTCACCGGGACCGGGTGGGTCGTCGTCTCGCCGCGCACGCACGGGCGCGCCTGCACCTCTCCGTCCATGGTCAGGTGCCACGACTGCAGCGCCTCGAGCATCTCGTAACGCACCGCACCGACCTCCAACACGGAGTCGACCATCTCGTGTTGCTCCTTGACCCAGCGGTACTCGCCGAGCTCGCCGCCCGGGAGCCAGAGCGACATGCCGACGTCCATCGTTCCCTCGTTGGGTCGGATGCCGATCCGGGTGAAGAACCCCGAGTCCGTTCCCGGGTCATAGGCGTTGAAGTAGTACGACTCGCTCCACGCGCTGTCTCCCTCGACGGGATGCGCCAGATCGTGATGGGCTTCGAGGATCGGCATGGCTACACCATTGTCTGTCCGGCGCTGACGTTCAACGCCTCGCCCGTGACGCCGCGGGCGGCGTCGGAAAGCAGCCAGACGATGGCGGCAGCTATCTCCTCGGCTTCTTGGAGGCGGCCCAGTGGGATCTCCCGGGCAACGTAGGCCGCCAGCGCATCGGGGCCACCCATCATGTTCTCGAACATGTCGTCCTTGTTGAGGAGGTCGGTATCGACCGTGCCCGGGCAGACCGCATTGACGGCGATGCCCGACGGACCGAGCTCGAGGGCCATGGTCTGCGTCAGCAGGATCACTCCCGCCTTGGCGGCGCAGTAGGGGCCGAGGAACGGGAAGGCGCGCTTGCCGGCCTGGCTCGACACGTTGCAGATGCGTCCGCCCACGCCCGCGGCGACCATACGGCTGGCGCAGGCCTTTGACACCAGCCAGGTGCCGACCAGGTTGACGTCGAGCACGCGACGGAACTCGTCCGCCGGGACCCCGAGCAGCGGGCCCGCACCGAAGCCCACGCCGCTGCCTCCGGCCACGTTGGCGACCAGGGTGACCGTCCCCAGCTCCTCGCTGGCCCGGGCCACGGCGGCCTCCACCGCGGTCTCGTCGGAGACATCGGCTTGGACCGTGACCGCTCGCACGTCGTGCTCGGCGAGCTCGGCGGCGAGGGCACCCAGGTCGTCGGCGCTGGCGGTGCCGTGATGGGGCGCGTCGGCGTAGGGCCGGGCAATATCGAGACAGGCCACGTCCGCCCCGCCCCTGGCCAGAGCGACGGCGGTAGCCCGGCCGATGCCACGGGGGCGAGCTGCCCCCGTCACCAGTGCGACATGCCCCTCGAACAGGCGGACTGCAGGATCGTGTGTGAAACTCACCAGGCAAACGTAGCGATGAATGCGGGCGACTGCGCCGTCCGCGGGGGTGGCACAGGCATGCGTGCGGCGGTGACGAGGGGTGGACGACTGGTGGTGGGCGACGTGGCAGAACCGGTCCCCTCCTCGGGCCACGTCGTGGTGCGGTCGCTCTCCGCCGGCATCTGCGGGTCCGACCTGCACGCGCTGGCCGACTTCGGCCATTTCACCGGGCTGATGGAGTCCGTCGGCGTGCCCGCGTTGGACGCGCAGGCCGACTGTGTCTTCGGGCACGAGTTCTGCGCGGAAATCGTGGAGCACGGGCCTGACACCTCCGCCACCCTCCCGGTCGGGACGCGCGTCTGCTCGGTGCCCATCATTGTGGGCCCGACCGGCGTGGAACAGATCGGCTACTCCAACGTCTACCCGGGCGCGCTGGCCGAGCACATGGTGCTGCAGGAGCTGCTGCTGCTGCCTGTGCCCGACGCGCTGGACACCGACCTGGCCGCGCTGACCGAGCCTCTCGCGGTGGGCGAGCACGCCGTCGGGCTGGCCGGCCTCAGCCCGGGGCAGCCCTGTCTCGTCGTCGGCTGTGGGCCGGTCGGGCTCGCCGTCATCGCCGCGCTCAAGAGCCGGGGCCACGGTCCCGTCCTGGCCGCCGACTTCTCGCCCACCCGGCGCCGTCTCGCCGAGGCCTTCGGGGCCGACGAGGTCATCGACCCCGCCGAAAGCTCACCGCACGACCGCTGGCCCGACTTCGGCATTGCCCGTACCGTCATGGAGCGCATCGGATCAGCCCTGTTGGGGGGCACGGTGACGGACCCGGTGATCTTCGAGGCGGTCGGCGTCCCCGGCATGCTCCAGTCCCTCATCGCCGACGGACCGCCCCACAGCCGGATCGTGGTGGTGGGCGTGTGCATGCACACCGACACGATCGAGCCCTTCATGGCGGTGACCAAGGAGATGGAACTCAGGTTCTCCTTCGGGTACACCCCCGACGAGTTCGCCGCCACCCTCCGACGCTTGGCCGACGGGGTGCCCGGTGCCGAACTCCTGGTCACCTCCACGGTCGACCTCGCCGGCGCTCCCGGCGCCTTCGAGACGCTGCGCACACCTGGCGAGCACGGCAAGATCCTGGTCACGCCCTGACATGCCGCCACGCCCCACCCCACTGAGCAACTCTGGAGAGCCATGACGACCATTGACGCCGACGGCCGCCTCAAGTTCGGGATATTCCTGGCCCCGTTCCACCCCGTGGGCCAGAACCCCACGCTGGCGCTCGAGCGCGACCTGCAGCTCGTCGAGCATCTCGACGCGCTCGGCTTCGACGAGGCCTGGTTCGGCGAGCACCACTCGGCCGGGTACGAGATCATCGCCTCGCCCGAAGTCTTCATTGCCGCCGCCGCGCAGCGCACGAAGCACATCCGCCTCGGCACGGGCGTCTCGTCGCTGCCCTACCACCACCCGTTCATGCTGGCCGACCGCATGGTGCTGCTCGATCACCTGACACGAGGACGCGTCATGTTCGGCGTCGGTCCCGGGGCACTCCCCTCCGACGCCTTCATGATGGGGATCGACCCCGCCAAGCAGCGCGACATGATGGAAGGGTCACTCCAGGCGATCCTCCTCCTCTTGGCTGGTGAGACCGTCACCATGGAGACGGACTGGTTCAAGCTGGTGAAGGCGCGCCTGCAGTTGCGGCCGTTTCAGCGCCCGTTCCCCGAAGTGGCGGTGGCGGCGCAGGTGTCTCCGGCCGGGCCACGGGCCGCCGGGCGCTTCGGCACCGGTCTCTTGTCGATCGGGGCCACCTCGGCCGGTGGCTTCGACGTCCTGGGCATCCACTGGGACGTCATGGAGGAGCGGGCGGCGGAGTTCTCGACCACCGTCGACCGGAACAAGTGGCGCCTGGTGGGGCCGATGCACATCGCCGACACCAAAGAACAGGCGATCGCCGACGTCGCCTTCGGCCTGGAGGAGTGGGTGGACTACTTCCAGCGGGTGGCTGCGCTGCCGCTGGCGCCCAACACCGAGAATTTCGAGTCACTCGTCGACGCGCTCAACGCGTCGGGCTTTGCCGTCATCGGCACGGTGGAGGACGCCATCGCGCAGGTCACGCGGCTGCAGACCCAATCCAAGGGCTTCGGCACATTCCTTCTGATGGGGCACGAGTGGGCCGACACCGCGGCCACGCGCCACTCCTACGAGCTGATTGCCCGCTACGTGGCGCCCCAGTTCCAGGACTCCTCGGCCTCGCTGACTTCGAGCCGGGACTGGGCCGCGGCCAACCGTCCCGAGTTCATCGGCGCGGCCGGCAACGCCGTGATGTCGGCCATTCAGAAGCATCACGAGGAGAAGGCGGACAAGGCGGCCAAGACAGAGGAGAAGGTGACACCGAATGGCTGAGGTGACCCACGAACAGGTACAGACCAACGGCATCGAGCTCCACGTGGCGGCAGCCGGGCCGGCCGACGGGCCTCCCGTGGTGCTCTGCCACGGGTTCCCGGAGCTCTGGTATTCCTGGCGCCATCAGCTGGGCGCGTTGGCCGAAGCCGGGTACCGCGCCTACGCCCCCGACCTGCGCGGCTACGGCGGGAGCTCGTGCCCGACCGAGGTCACCGACTACGGATCGGACAAGCTCACCGGCGACCTGTGCGGCCTGCTCGACCACTACGGGTACGACTCCGCCGCCTTCGTCGGGCACGATTGGGGCGCCATGGTGGTGTGGGAGATGGGGCGCTTGCACCCCGACCGCGTCTCGTCCCTCTACGACATGAGCGTCCCGTACTCCAACGCTCCCGCCCCGCCGATACAGATCTTCGAGATGCTCTTCCCCGACACGTTCTTCTACATGCTCTACTTCCAACCCGTCGGGCCGGCGGAGACCGAGCTCGAGGAGGACCCCCGGCGATTCCTGCGCACCATGCTGTATTCAGCGGGAGCCGAAGGCATGGCCCGCGGGGGCCCGCTCGTGTCCGACGCGCCGCGGGAGGGAACCCGTTTCCAGGACATCCTGACGCCGGCCCCGGACGTCATGCCGCCGTGGATCACCGAGGCCGACGTCGACGTCTATGCCGCCGCCTTCGAAAAGAGCGGGTTCTTCGGGCCCGTCAGCTTCTACCGCAACATGGACGCCAACTGGGAGCGCTCCCACGACATCCCGGCCTCCGTCTACACCATGCCCACCGGCTTCCTGACGGGGGCGCTCGACCCCGTGGCCCTCATGATGCCAAACGCGGCCGAGGAAATGGCCGCCGCGATGCCCGACTACCGGGGCACCACCGTTGTCGACGGGGCTGCCCATTGGGTGCAGCAGGAAAAGCCGGCGGAGACCAACGCCGCGCTGTTGGCCTTCCTCTCCTCGGTGTGAGCGACCTGGTCGAGCTGCCGCCGCAACCCGCCGGCGTGGACTGGCCCACCGAGTACTGGCCCGAAGGCGACCTGCCGCCGGGCGTCGACCTGGCCCCCTTGCTCGACGAGATCCTCGACGACAAGGGGCCGCTGGCCGAGACATTCGCCATCCTCGTCGTGCACCGCGGACGCATCGTGGCCGAGCACTATCAGGGCGCGCTGGAGCATTTCGACCGGCCACCCACTCCGGTGACGGCCGACACGCCGCTCCTCAGCTGGTCGATGGCCAAGTCGGTGTTGCACGCCGTCGTCGGGTTGCTCGTGGGCCAGGGTCGGCTCGACCTCGATGCCCCTGCCGCCGTGCCCGAGTGGGCAGAGGGCGATGACCCGCGCCACGCCATCACGCTGCGCCAGATGCTCGCCATGCGCGACGGGCTCGACTTCGTGGAGGACTACGTCGACGACCGCATCTCGGACGTGATCCACATGCTCTTCGGTGACGGGCAGTCCGACATGGCGCGCTTCGCGGCCGACCGCCCACTGGCGGCGCCTCCCGGCACGCGTTTCAACTACTCGTCGGGGACGTCGAACATCATCTCGGGTGTGGTGGCACGTACGGTGGGGACGGGCGAGAGCTACGCCCGCTTCCTGCACAGCCGGCTCTTCGGCCCGCTCGGGATGACGAGCGCCGACCCGGAGTTCGACGAGGCCGGCACCTGGGTGGCCTCGTCCTTCCTGCGGGCCAGCGCGCGCGACTTCGCCCGCTTCGGGCTGCTCTACTTGCGCGACGGCATGTGGGACGGTGTGCGGATACTCCCGGCCGGCTGGGTGGACTACGGGCGCACCATGGTGTCGATCGACGACCCGGAGGACCCCAGCCCCTACGGCGCGCACTGGCTCGGCGTGCGCGGCGAAACCCTCGACACCCTCAACCCCCTCGGTACCTTCCGCGCTTCGGGCTACGAGGGCCAGACGATCACGATCTGCCCCGCCCTCGACCTGATGGTGGTGCGACTCGGCAAGACCGCGCACGACCGCGAGGACTTCCTCGTCCCGTGGCGGGCCGCCATGGTGCAGGCCTTCGCCGACGCGCGCTGAAGCGACGAGGTCAGCCCCTGCGGCTGGCGACGAACACGGGGATCTGCCGGTCCGTCTTCTCCTGGTACTCCGCGTAGGGCGGGTAGGCCGCCACGGCGCGCTCCCACCAGGTGGCTTTGTCGTCACCGGTCACCTCGCGCACGCTGGCGGCGAAGGGCTCGGGCCCGTCTTGGATGACCACCTCGTCGGGGTGGGCCTCCAGGTTGTAGAACCACTCGGGGTGCTCGGGCGCGCCCCCCTTGGAGGCCACCAGCGCGTACTCGCCGCCGTGCTCGACTCGCATCAGGGCGGTCTTGCGGACCTTGCCGCTCTTGGCGCCGCGCGTGGTCACCACCACGATGGGCATCCCCGTATCGAGCAGCGTGTTGGCCCGCTGGCCCCCGGAGGCTTCGTACTCGGCCACCTGGTCGCGGACCCACTGGGACGGGCTGGGTTCGTAGTCACCTTGGAGTGTGCTCATGAGGCGATCGTAGGGGGTCCGGGCTACTGTCCGACCGTGCCCCGCGACCCCCTGGCCGCCGCCGATGTCCTCGCCTTCCACGAGACGCTCTCCAACTGGGGGCGCTGGGGCGACGACGACCAGCTGGGGGCGTTGAACCTCATCACGCCGGACGTCACGGCGGCCGCCGCCGCGACGGCGCGCACGGGTCGCTCTGTGTCCTGCGCCCGCCCCCTCGACACCGTGTCCTCGGCCGACAACCCCTCACCGGTGGCGCACCACATGACGGGGACCGTGACCGAAGGTATGGGGGCGGACTACTTCGCGCTTTCGCCGCACGGCTTCGCCACGAGTCACATTGACGCGCTGTGCCACATCTTCCACGAGGGGAAGCTCTTCAACGGGTACCCCGCCGAGGCCGTCACCGCGCACGGCGCCACCAAGCTCGGCATCCACCGGTTGCACAACGGCATCGTCACCCGGGGTGTCCTGCTCGACATCCCCGCACTGCGCGGCGTTGAGGCGCTCGAGCCGGGCGAGCCCATCTTCCCCGAGGACCTCGAGGCGGCCGAGACGAGGGCGGGCCTGCAGGTCCGGACGGGCGACGCGCTGTTGGTCCGTACCGGTCGGTGGCAGTGGCGACGGGCGCACGGCGCCTGGGACGCCGGCAGGCTGGCGGCCGGTCTCGACGCGTCATGCCTGCCCTGGCTGCGCGGGCGCGACGTGGCCACGTTGGGGAGCGACTGCGTCTCTGACGTGCTGCCCTCCCGGGTCGACGGCGTCGGCATGCCGATCCACACCGTGGTCATCGTGGCCATGGGCGTCCATCTCCTGGACAATCTCGACCTCGACGCCCTCTCCACGGCCTGCGCGGAAGAGTCCCGCTGGGAATTCCTCTTCACGGTGGCGCCGTTGGTGCTGCGCCGGGGCACCGCCTCGCCGGTCAACCCGATCGCCCTGTTCTGAGCACCCTGGCCTGACCGGCCTCTCAGGCCCCTTCGAACGGAAAACCAAGGTCGGGCGCCGTCAGGATGGCCCGGAACGGGATCCCTTCGGCGGCCGCCATCGCCTCGACCGTGCCGCCGCGGTCGACCACGGCGACGAGCAGCACCACCTCGGCTCCCGCTTCCTGCACGGCGTGGGCCGCCTGGAGCAGGGATGTGCCGCGCGTCACCGTGTCCTCGGTGACCACGACCTTGTCGCCTGGGTCGAGCGCGCCCGCAATACGACCACCCCCACCGTGATCCTTGGCCTCCTTGCGCACGCTGAAGGCCTTGAGCGCGCGACCCCGCGTGGCGGCCACACCGGCGGTCACGAAGGCCACAGGGTCGGCCCCCATGGTGAGCCCGCCGATTGCGGTCGCCTCGGGCGGGAGCACCGAGAGCACGGCGTCCGCCACGAGCACCATGGCCTCGGGACGACAGACCGTCTGCTTGGAGTCGATGAACCAACTGCTCTTCCGTCCGGACTTGAGGGTGAAGTCGCCCGTCTTGACCGAGTGCTGCAGGAGGTGGTCGCGCAGCTCGTCGAAGCTGTCGGGTGCGCTCATCGGAACCGGACCCCCGTGGTGCCCGAGACGACCTCGCCGATGACCGCGGCGGGCTGCCCTGCCCGCTCCAGGGCCCGCAGGGCCTCGTCGGTGGAGCCGGCGTCGAGCACCAGCGCCATGCCGACACCGCGGTTGAAGACCCTGTCCATCTCGTCCTCGGCCACCGAGCCGAGCCGCCGGATCTCCGCGAACACCCGCGGCTCCTCCCAGGTCGACCGGTCGAGCACCGCGCCGAGGTCGTCGGGCAGGGCCCGGGGGAGATTCCCGACGATCCCGCCGCCCGTGATGTGGGCACAGGCATGGAACGCCTCGCCCAGCACCGTACGCAACGCCAGCACGGCCGGGGTGTAGATCACCGACGTTCGCAGCAGCTCGTCGGCCACGCTGTGGTCCGCCCCCGTCCAGGCCGGATCCCCCAGCTCGAGGCCGGCCCGCTCCAGCAGGACGTGCCGAGCCAGGGTGTAGCCGTTGGAGCGCAACCCGGGCGAGCGCAACCCGACGACGGCGTCGCCGGCGCGTACGCGCTCGGGGCCGAGCTGGGTGCCCTGCTCCACGACGCCGACGGCGAACCCGGCCAGATCGAGCTCGTCGCGCGGCATGACGCCCGCATGCTCGGCGGTCTCGCCACCGATCAACGCGCATCCCGCCTGGCGACAGCCCTCGTGCACCCCCGCCACGACCGTCGCCACCTGGTCGGGGTCGACCTTCCCGGTGGCGATGTAGTCGAGCATGAACAGCGGCTCGGCGCCCACGCACACCAGGTCGTCGACGCACATGGCGACCAGGTCGATGCCGACCGTGTCATAGCGACCGGTCGCGCGGGCGACGGCCATCTTGGTGCCCACCCCGTCGGTCGAGGCCACCAGGACCGGCTGCGAGAAGCGCCCGATGTCGAGTGGGAACTGGCCGCCGAACCCGCCGATCCCCAGCACCATGTCGCGCATGCGCTCGACGGCAGCATCACCGGCCGCGATGTCGACGCCGGCGCCGGCGTAGGTGGCGCCGCCCTCTCCCACGATGGTCAGACCCCGGGGAGTGCGCCCTGGTGGGCCCTCACCGCGACAGGCTCGGGCCGCCGGACGGTCACGGACGCGGGGACGGGCGTCGGGTAGTTCCCGGTGAAGCAGGCGTCGCAGAAACCGCCGTCGGCCCCGATGGCATCCTTCAGGTTCTCGATCGTGATGTAGGCCAGCGAGTCAGCGCCGAGAATGCGCGCCATCTCCTCGACCGAATGGTCGGTGGCCAGCAATTCCTCGTGGGACGGCGTGTCGATCCCGTAGAAACAGGGCCAGCGCCAAGGCGGCGAGGAGATACGCAGGTGGACCTCGGCCGCACCCGCCTCGCGCAGCATGCGGATGACCGACCGCTGCGTCGTGCCACGCACGATGGAGTCGTCCACCACGACGAGCCGCTTGCCCGCGATGTTCTCGGTCAGCGGGTTCAGCTTGCGCCGCACCGCGTCGGCTCGCTGCTGCTGGCCCGGCGCAATGAAGGAACGGCCGATGTAGCGGTTCTTCACCAGTCCCTGCCCGTAGGGGATCCCACTGGCCCGGGCGAAGCCCTCGGCCGCCGGGACACCGGACTCGGGCACTCCCATCACCATGTCGGCCTCGGCCGGTGCCTGGATGGCCAACAGCTCACCCGTGCGGCACCGCACGTCGTGGACCTCTCGGCCGTAGAGCCGGCTGTCCGGCCGGGCGATGTAGGCGAACTCGAAGATGCACAAGCGGGGCTCCACGTCGCGCAGCCACGGGATCTCCAGGCTCGTCGGGCCGTCGGCGTCGATGACGACCATCTCGCCCGGGGCCACCTCGCGCACGAACGTGGCCCCGATGACGCTGAGTGCCGGTGTCTCGGAGGCCAGCACCCATCCCTCCGGATCCTCGGCCGGGCCGAGCCGCCCGAGACACAGCGGGCGGAAGCCGTAGGGATCGCGCACGCCGAACAGCCGCTCGGAGCTCATGAGTACGAACGAGAACGCGCCCTCCAGAATGGGGAGGACCGCTTGCACCGCGGTGGACAGGTCCTCGGTCTCGGGAAACGCCTGCATCAGCAACTCGGCCACGACATCGCTGTCGGTGGCGATGGAGCCCGGGAGCATGCCGGCCTTCTCGGCCAGAGCCGCCGTGTTGGTCAGGTTGCCGTTGTGGCCCAGCGCGAAGCCGGCGCGGCCCACCGGCCGGTAGACGGGCTGGGCCCCCGCCCAGTCAGAGGAGCCGTGCGTCGAGTAGCGGGTGTGGCCGATGGCCAGATGCCCCTCGAGCCCCGAGAGGGTGCGCTCGTCGAAGACCGTGGCAACCAGGCCCATGTCCTTGACGACCGTGACCGTGTCGCCGTCCGCCACCGCCATGCCCGCCGACTCCTGGCCGCGGTGCTGCAGGGCAAAGAGACCGTCGAACGTGAGGTTGGCCACCCTCATTCCGGGCGCGTAGACCCCGAAGACTCCGCAAGCTTCCTTCACGCGTCACCCATTCTCGCACAGGTGCGGTGTCACGGTTCTCCCAGGGCAAGGGCGAGATTCCCCTCGTGCGCCGCGGACACGGCCGCGACGGGGAGGTCGAGCAGCCCGCCGGCAGTGATCCGGTCACCCCGCGCCTGGCCCAGGACCGCCGTGGCGATCCCGAGCGCGGCGGCCCGGGCGCACAGGTCGTCCGGCGCACCCGTCGCCACCACGAAGCGCGAGGGCAGCTCGGTGAAGAGCTCCGCGCCATCGCCGATCTCCACCGTGCAGCCGATCCCGGCCGCGGCGGCCATCTCCGCCAGCGCGACGGCCAGCCCGCCGCCGGACACGTCGTGGACGGCGTGCACCAGCGGCTCGCCGTCGGCCCCGGCCACCTGCGCGGCGACCAGAGCGGCGACGAAGGCACACGACGCGGCATGCGCCTCGAAGTCGACGGACGGGATCCGCCCGGTGCGGTGGTCCCGCCGTTCGGTGGCCCAGCGCGTTCCCTCCAGCGGGAAGGCACCGTCGGCCGCCGTGCGCGGCCCGACCAGCACGACGGTGTCGCCGGCGGACCACGCCAGCCCGGGGGGCGGCGCGCGGACGGCCTCCACGAGGCCGAGCACGCCGATGACCGGAGTGGGGTCGATGTCGCACCCGCCGCTCTCGTTGTACAAGCTCACGTTGCCGCCGATGACGGGGAGCGAGAGGGCGCGGCAGGCTTCGGCCATGCCGTCGATGCACTCCGAGAGCTGCCACATGACCTCGGGGTGCTCGGGGTTCCCGAAGTTCAGGCAGTTCACGACCGCGGCCGGTGTGGCACCGACGCAGGCCAGGTTGGCAACGCCCTCGGCGAGCGCGAGCGCCGTGCCACCGCGCGGGTCGAGCGCACAGGCCCTGGGGTTCGAGTCCGTGGTCAGCGCCACCCCGCGGTTCGACGGGGGGAGCCCGGGGCCGGCCAGGCGGAGCAGCGCGGCGTCGGCGCCCGGCCCGGCCACCGTGTTGAGGAAGAGCTGGTGGTCGTACTGGCGGTAGACCCAGCCCGGCGAGCGCAGCAGGGCGAGCAGGTCGGCGGCGCACTCGGTGGGCGGTGCCGGTGGCGCCGCGGCGGCGGGTGCCGGCGCCCGGCGCGGGCGGTCGTAGAGCGGGGCGTCGTCGGACAACGAAGCGGCGGGGACGTCGGCCAGCACGGGACCGTCCAAGCCGTCGCGGATGCGCAGGCGACCGCCCCCGCCGGGCTCGGGCTCCATGACCGTGCCGATCACGGTGGCCCGCACTTCCCACTTGGCGCAGATGGCCGCCACCGCCGGCCACGAATCGGGCGTGACGATGGCCAGCATGCGCTCCTGGCTCTCGCTGGTCATGACCTCCCAGGGCTCCATGCCCTCCTCGCGCCGGGGCACCGCGGACACGTCGACGTCCATGCCGACGCCACCGCGCCCCGCCGTCTCGCTGGTCGCACAGGCCAGGCCGGCACCCCCCAGGTCCTGGATCCCGACCACGAGCTTCGTGTCGAGAAGCTCCAGGCAGGCCTCAATCAGCCGCTTCTCCTCGAAGGGGTCGCCCACCTGCACGCTGGGGCGCTTGGTGTCGTCGGCGACGCCGGCGTCATCGCCGCTGAAGCCGGCCGAAGCCAGCACGCTGACCCCACCGATGCCGTCGCGCCCGGTGCTCGATCCGAGCAACACGGCCAGGTTGCCCGGGCCCGACGCGATGCCGAGCACGAGGCGCTCGACGGGCAGCGCGCCCATGCAGAGCACGTTGACGAGTGGGTTCTGGGCGTAGCAGGAGTCGAAGGTGAGCTCCCCGCCCACCGTCGGCACCCCGACCGAGTTGCCGTAGCCGGAGATCCCGCTCACCACGCCCTCGACCAACCAGCGCTGGCGAGGATCGTCCGGTGACCCGAAGAAGAGGGGGTCCATCACGGCCAGCGGGCGCGCCCCCATGGTGAAGATGTCACGCAGTATGCCGCCCACACCGGTGGCGGCCCCCTGGTAGGGCTCGATGGCCGACGGGTGGTTGTGGCTCTCGATGCGGATGGCCACGGCGATGCCGTCGCCGGCGTCGATGACCCCGGCGTTCTCCCCGGGACCGACCAGGACCCGCGGCCCCTCGGTCGGGAGGCGCCGCAGGTGCATCCGGGAGGACTTGTACGAGCAGTGCTCGCTCCACATGACGGCATACAGGGCCAGCTCGAGGTGGTTCGGGGCCCGGCCCAGGATCTTGCCGACGGCCTCGAATTCGTCGTCGGTCAGGCCCAGCGCCCGGTGCAACGGCTCCCCGGCCGGTGTCTGGTCGGGCGGCAGCGCCCCGGCCGAAGGAGTCATGACGCCCTCCAGGATAGAGGTCCGCGTCCGTCGTCCGGAGCGAGGTCCGGCGGTTCAGCGGCGCCGATCGGCGCGCACCACGACCAGATCGTGCTCGGACCACACCACGGTGGCGTCGAAGCCGACCTCGGCCAGCCGGCCGAGCTGGTCGACCAGGGTCGAGGGCCGGTCGTGGTCGAAGCTGACCGGAGTCACGGCGTCGGCCGGGTCGGCCGGGAGCACCAGGTCTCCGAGGACGAAACGGCCACCGGCCTGCAGGACGCCGGCAATGCGGGCGAACAGGACCGCCTTGTCCGGCCCCTCCAGGTGGTGGATCGCCAGGGCCGAGACGACGAGGTCGAACGGGCCGGCGGGCGGCGGGTCGGTCAGGTCGGCCACCCGCAGCTCGAAGGCGGCCCCGGCCAGCCGTCGGCGGGCCACTCCGAGCATGGCCTCGTTCTTGTCGACCCCGACGGCGGTCGCCCCGGGTGGGTCTCGAGCACGGCCGCCAGCGTCTCGCCCGTCCCGGTCCCGAGGTCGAGCACCGAGGACACCGCGAGCCCGGCCGTGGCCAGACCGACGGCTTGCTGGAGGCGCTCGTAGGCGGGGACCTCCTGGCGCATCAGGTCCAGGTAGGTGGCGGGATCGAACCGGTATTCGGTCATGGGGGGGATTGGATGAGAGTGCGCATCGGCTCAGTGGGTATCGACCCCGTGCTCATCTCTGCATTGGGTATCGGCGCACAATGAAAGCAGGGCGTCGCGGTGGACCCAGGTCCAGCGCAGGACGAGGAGGGAGAGGACGAGCGTGATCACGTTGATGATCAGCTCCATCACCCCGTTGGCGCCTTTGCCCCAGACGCCGTGCTGCAGGTCGTAGAGCACGTCCATGGCGCAGAGGTAGAGCCCGGCCCCTCCCCCGGCCAGGAGCCAGAACAGGGCCGCCCGCCGCCCCGTCCAGAGGCAGAAGGAGCCGGCGACCAGGCACAGGGCCAGCCAGGCATCGGCCAGGGGAAAGGCGTCCTCGAACTGGGTGTATGCCGCTCCGGTCTCCGTGGCCACCAGCGGGCGATGGACCAGCCAGGCCAGCCAGTAGCCCGCGATCAGGAGCACGGCGGCCAGGAGGAGGCCGGCCATGGCCCGCCGCTGCCGTGTCTCGACCTGCGGGCCCGTCGTCACTCCTGCAGGGTAACGCCGGTGCGCCGGGTCAAATGGCCCGTCGAAGTCGACGCAATGCGCGTCCTCTGTCCTGCGGGATTGGCTGGCAGCATCAACGGAATTGGGAATAACAGCGACGCGTTCCACCCGAAATAGGGGTCAGCCGAACAAAGAAAGGGAAACTTGGCGAATTACGGTGAAAATGCGTTCGCCGTACGGCACAATGGATGGATGCCTCCCAAGGGAAAAACTCCGGCTCCTCGCAAGCCCATGAGCAGCGGTCACAAGGCGGCGCTGGCTCGTGGGCGTGCCGAGAGTGCAACCGTCCGCCATTATCTCGAGGCGCTCGAGACCTCCAAGCCCAAGCGGGGCCGCAAGCGCACACCGGCCTCCATCGACCGCCGGCTGGCCGCGATCGACTCCCAGCTGGCCGGGGCGGATGCGCTCACGCGTCTCCACCTGCTGCAGGAGCAGAAGGATCTGCTCGACGAGCGCTCCCGCGTCGACGGCGTCAAGGACCTCTCCGCGCTGGAAAAGCAGTTCATCAAGGTGGCCAAGGCCTACGGGGAGCGCAAGGGCATCACGTATGGCACCTGGCGGGCGGCGGGCGTGAGCGCCGCTGTCCTCCAGAAGGCCGAGATCTCGCGCGCCCGGGCCTGAACCTCAGCCCACCTCCTTGAGGGCGGCGTTCGTGCCGGCGCGGCGCGTCGGACGGACGGCCTTCAGGTTCTGGCCCGTGGTCGCCGCCGGGGCGAAGTACTGCTCGATCGCCTGGGCCAGGCCGCCCGCAATGACCTCCTGACCGGACGTGCTGTCGGCCAGGCTCCCCTCGTAGGGGTCGGTGATGAAGAGCGGCTCGATGAGCGCGCCCGGCATCCCGCTCGGCGTGGCGGCGAAGCCGGGGTCAGCCGGGCCGAGGAGAAGCAGATGCCCGTAGTCGGCGGCCGCCGCGGTGAGCGGCGGCCCGCCCAGCACGCTGTCGTCGACCACCCCGAGGTCGGGGATCCCCCAGCCCTGGGCGTTCATGGCGTTCAGCACATCGGTCTGGACCAGCGTCGCCAGCTTGAGGTTCTGCGCCGAGAAGGGCCGGTCGCTGTCGAAGCCGGTGACGCTGCCCGCGTCGAGCTGGGAGCCGCCGGCGTCGAAGTAGATGCCGACGAGGACGTTCGCCTTCGCCATGTTGGCGCAGACATCCCGGGCCGCGACGTCGTCGTGCTCGCCTTCGGCCGTGAAGAGCCCGCCGGACACGTCGCCGGATTGGAAGCGGGCCACCGTCTCGTCCTTGGTCCGGGACACCACCACGGTGAAACCCTTGGCGCGGAGGAGCCCCATGGAGTCGAGCTCGACCGGCAGCGTCTCGTCCGCCTCGTAAATCGTCTGGCCCGTCGTTGTCTCGCCGACGCCGCCGGGATCGAGGCCACCGTGCCCCGCATCGAGGAACACGGTCAGGTGGCGGTCGCCCGAGGTCGGCGGGTACTCCATGCAGGCTCCGGGCTGGAACAGCTTGGTGTCGATGGCTCGAGCTCCGGACCCCCGCACGGCAGCATCCGAAGCCGGGGCCGGCGCGACGAGCACACCGAGCGTGCTGGCCCCCAGGACGAGGGCGCAGCACAGCGGGAGTCGGCGCCACCCCCGGCGCGGGCGCACACACGATCCCCAGACCGTTGCGAGGCGCCGCCATTGCATACGCCGCCACCCTACGGAGCGCAGCTGAGAATTTGGTGACGCCTCCGGGGCGCCCGGCGGGGGCCGGCCCGCTCAGGCGGCGACGCGGGACGAGGCGGCCCCGACGAGCGAGCGCAACAGCACGAGCCCGTCCTCGGAACCGAGCAGCGCGGCACTGGCCCGCTCGGGGTGGGGCATGAGCCCCACGACGTTGCCGGCCTCGTTGGCGATGCCGGCGATGGCGTCGACCGACCCGTTGGGGTTGTCGGCGTAGCGCAGCACAATGCGGCCCTCGTCCTGCAGGCGCGCCAGTGTTTCGTCGTCGCAGGTGTAGTTGCCCGAGAAATGGTTAATCGGGATCACGAGCTGCTCGCCGAGCGATGCGCCCGCAGTCAGCACGGACGACGTGGACGTGACCTCCACCCGCACCGGCTGGCAGAGGAAGCGCAGCCGCCCGTTCTTCTGCAGCGCGCCCGGCAGCAGGCCGGCCTCGGTCAGGACCTGGAAGCCGTTGCAGATGCCGACCACGGGGCCGCCGGCGCGGGCGAAGGCCTGCACCGCCTCCATCACGGGCGAGAAGCGGGCGAGCGCGCCGGGACGCAGGTAGTCGCCGTGGGCGAATCCTCCCGGGAGCACCACGGCGTCGACCCCGCCGAGGTGGGCGTCACCATGCCAGAGCAACACGCCCGTGCCACCGGCCGCCTCGGCGCCCTGCACCACGTCGTGTTCGCAGTTGCTGCCGGGGAAGACGACGACGCCGATACGCGGTGCCACTCAGATCGCCTCGAGCTCGAGCCGGCTCTGCTCGATCACGGGGTTGGCCAGGAGGCGCTCGGCCAGCTCGGTTGCGGTGGTGCGCGCCGCACCCTCGTCGGCCGCGTCGACCTCGAAGCTGAAGGAGCGGCCGGCCCGGACGTGGGCCACACTGTCGAAGCCCAGCGCGGGGAGCGCCCGCTCGATCGTCGCCCCTTCGGGGTCGGCGATGCCGGGCCGCAATTGCACCTCGACCCGCGCGCGAAACCTCATGGCTTCGCACCGTACCAGTCGTCCAGTGAGCGCCCGCTGACGCGCTCGTAGGCGGCGACGTAGCGCGCCGACAGGGCGCCGGTGACCTCGTCGGGCAGCGCGGGCGGGGGGGGGCGGCGGTCCCAGGGCTGCGCGGCCAGCCAGTCGCGCAAGGGCTGCTTGTCGAAGGCGGGCGGCGTCTGGCCGGGCACGACCTGGTCGGCGGGCCACAGCCGCGAGGAGTCGGGCGTGCACACCTCGTCGCACTGGCAGAGCACGCCGTCGACGTAGCCCAGCTCGAACTTGGTGTCGGCCAACACGATACCGGCCTCGGCGCAGCGGGCCGCGGCGCGCCGGTAGAGCTCGAGGCAGGTTTGGCGGGCCGCCAGCGCCGCTTCGGCGCCCACCAGGTCGACGGCGGCGGCGAAGTCGATGTTGAGGTCGTGCCCCTCGGTCGCCTTGGTCGACGGGGTGAAGATGGGCTCGGCCAGCTGGCTGGCCAGCTGGAGGCCGGCCGGCATGGGCATGCCGTGCACCGTGCCGGAGCGCTCGTACTCCTGGTAGGCCGAGCCGGCCAGGTAGCCACGCACGATGCACTCGAGGTGGAGCATCTCGGCCGCGTGCACCAGGACGGCCCGTCCGGCCCATTCGGCGGGCAGCGCGGTGCCGCCCAGCGCGACGGCGATGGCGACCGGGTCGGCCGTGATCTGGCTGCCCGGGACCACGTCGGC
The DNA here is from genome assembly GCA_963741995.1 of uncultured Acidimicrobiaceae bacterium. Classification (GTDB taxonomy): domain Bacteria; phylum Actinomycetota; class Acidimicrobiia; order Acidimicrobiales; family RAAP-2; genus Bog-473. The sequence goes on along the minus strand of CAVUKI010000006.1, from coordinate 25,361 downwards.
CATCTCGTCGCACCAGAAGGTGGTCATCGCCGTCAGCACCCGGCCCTTGTCGGTGATGGGCTCCGCCATGATGACGTCGAACGCGCTGACCCGGTCCGAGGCCACCAGGAGGAGGCGTCCCTCGCCGGCGTCGTAGAGCTCGCGGACCTTGCCCGAGTGCACCCGGGGCAGTTCGATCGTCATGGGGCGGAGGTCACGGTTGGGCGGGTCACAGGTCAGCCAGCGCGTCGGCGAAACGGTCGACGTGACGCAGCGTGCGCGTGAGGTCGAAGGCGGCATGCAGCTGGGCGGCGTCCAGCGTTACCTCCGCGTCGGCCTCGAGCACGGCCCGTAGGGGGCGCCGCTCCTCCCAGGCCGCTCTGGCGTCGCGCTGCACGATCCGGTAGGCCTCGTCCCGCGTCAGCCCACCCGACACCAGCGCCAGGAGGACGGACTGGGAGAAGACGAGGCCGAGCGTGCCTTCGGTGAGGTTCTGCAGCGCGCGCTCGGGGTGGACGACCAGGCCGGCGGCCAGGCCGGTCGCCTTGCGCAGCATGTAACAGGCCAGCATGGACGCGTCGGGCAGGGCCACCCGCTCGACCGAGCTGTGCGAGATGTCGCGCTCGTGCCACAGGGCCACGTCTTCCAGGCCGGCGCCGAGGTAGCCGCGCTGCAGCCGGGCCAGCCCGCAGAGGCGCTCGGAGAGGATCGGGTTGCGCTTGTGCGGCATGGCCGAGCTGCCCTTCTGGCCGGCGCCGAAAGGCTCCTCCACCTCGCCGAGCTCGCTGCGGGCCAGATGCCGGATCTCGGTACACATGAGCTCGACGGTCGACCCGATGGCGGCGCAGGCGTAGAAGTACTCGGCGTGGCGGTCCCGGGAGATGACCTGGGTGGCCGGCACGGGGCTCAGGCCCAGCGCGGCGCAGACGCTGGCCTCCACCGCGGGGTCGATGTTGGAGTAGGTGCCGACGGCGCCCGAGAGCTTGCCCACGGCGATGCCGTCGCGGGCGGCCCGTAGGCGGCGCCGGTCGCGGTCCGCTTGCAAGGCCCACAAAGCGAACTTGGCCCCGAACGTCGTGGGCTCGGCGTGCATGCCGTGGGTGCGGCCGGTGACGGGGACGTGCAGGAGCTCGAGGGCCCGGTCCTTGAGGGCGGTGACGAAGGCGTCGAGATCAGCCAGCAGCAGATCCGCCGCCCGGGTCAGCGTGGCGCACAGCGCGGTATCCACCACGTCGGACGAGGTCAACCCGTAGTGGATGTGCGAGCCGGCCGGCGCCCCGATGCGCTCCTGCACCACGTCGACGAAGGCGGCCACGTCGTGGTCCGTGATCTTCTCGCGCTCCAGCACGTCGGCCACGAAGACGTCGTCCACGGTCGGAGCTTTGGCCCGGCAGGTGGCGGCGTCCTCGGCCGGCACGACACCGACGGCGGCTTGCGCCTCGGTGGCCAGCAGCTCGACCTCGAGCCAGAGCGAGAACCGGGCGGTGTCGCTGAACAGGGCCGCCATGTCGGGCGGTGCGTAGCGCGGGATCATCGAGCCGCCTCTGCTGCGGCGACCGGGGAACCGGCCACCAGGGCGGCGATGTCGTGGCGCATCTGCATTCCTTCCCAGTCGATCGGTGCCATGGCGGCGTAGGCGCGCGCGCGGGCTTGTTCCAGCGTCGGCGCCACCGCCGTCACGCCGAGCACACGCCCGCCGGCCGTGTAGAAGGGCCCGTCGGGGTGGTGGCGCCGGGTGCCGGCGTGAAAGACGGTCACCCCATCGGTGGCGGCGACGGACTGGCCGCTGGTGTCCAAACCCTCGATGGTGTCGCCCGTCCGCGGGCTCTCGGGGTAACCCTGCGAGGCCAGCACGACGCACACGGCCGACTCGTCCGAGAAGACCGGCGGGCGAGCCTCGTCGAGCTCCCCGTTGGCCACAGCCAGGAAGAGCTCGGCGGCGTCGTCGGCCAGGAGCGGGAGCACCACCTGGGCCTCGGGATCCCCGAAGCGCACGTTGTACTCAATGACCTTGGGGCCGTCCGCCGTCAACATGAGCCCGCCGTAGAGCACGCCGCGGTAGTCGATGCCCCGCCGGCGTAGCTCCGCGACCAGCGGTCGCACGGCGGTGTCCATGATGCCGTCGACAACGCGCCCGTCGACGTGCGGCATCGGCGCGTAGGCCCCCATGCCCCCGGTGTTGGGGCCGGTGTCGCCGTCCCCGATGCGTTTGAAATCCTGGGCCGGCACCAGCGGCACGGCGCGCGTCCCGTCGCAGAGGACGAGCAGCGAGCACTCCTCGCCCACCAAGCCTTCCTCGATGACGATGGTGCGCCCGGCGTCGCCGAACGAGCTGCCCGACAACTTGGCCGTGACGTCCTGGCGGGCCTCCTCCAGGCTCTGCGCCACCAGCACGCCCTTGCCGGCAGCCAGACCGTCGGTCTTGATCACCCAGGGACCGGGCAGTGTCTCGAGATAGTCCATGGCGGCGGCGGACTCGAGCGCGTCGAAGGCGGCGAAGCGCGCCGTGGGGACCCCCGCCGCGCGCAGCACCTCCTTCATGAAGGCCTTGGATCCCTCCAGCAGGGCGCCGTCGGCGCCCGGGCCCATGACCGCCTTCCCCTGCGCCCGCAGCGTGTCGGCCAGGCCGGCGACGAGCGGGGCCTCGGGGCCGATCACGTAGAGGTCAGCGGCAATCTCCTCGACCGACTCGTCTTCGCTCACCCGGATGGGCGGGGCCATGCCGGGGTTGCCCGGTGTCACCACGACGTCTGCGGTACGCGTCAGCACATGAGCGAGTACGTGCTCGCGGCCGCCGCTGCCGACGATGCAGACCCTCACGCGGTGGCGAAGGAAACGGTCTGCTCGCGACCCGGTCCGACGCCGACGAGGCGGACGGGAACGCCGATCTGCTCGGACAAGAAGGCCACATAGTCGCGGGCGGAGGCCGGCATGTCGCCGGGCGCGGTCGCCGCGCTGAGGTCGGTGCGCCAACCCGGCAGCTCTTCGTAGATCGGCTTCGCCTTGTGGAAGGTCGACTGGTGGTAGGGCAGGTGGGTGTAGCGGATGCCGTCGGCCTCGTAGGCGACGCACACCTTGACGGACTCGAAGGTGTCGAGGACGTCGAGCTTGGTGAGCGCAACCTCGGTCAGGGAGTTGAGACGCACCGCCTGGCGCAACATGACGGCGTCGAACCAACCGCAGCGACGCCGGCGCCCGGTGTTGGTACCGAACTCGTGCCCGCGCTCGACCAGGAGCTCGCCGACATCGTTGTCCTGCTCGGTCGGGAACGGCCCGGCACCCACCCGGGTCACGTAGGCCTTGGCGATGCCGATCACGCAGTCGATGTCCCGCGGCCCGAGCCCCGAGCCCGTGCACGCTCCGCCCGCGACGGGGTTGGAGGAGGTGACGAAGGGATAGGTCCCGTGGTCGAGGTCGAGGAAGGTGGCCTGGGCCCCTTCGAGCAGGACCTGGCGCCCGTGGTCCATGGCGTCGTGGACCATGCCGACGGTGTCGCCGACCATGGGCTCGATGCGCGGGGCGTACTGGCCCAGGTACCGGTCCGCGATCTCCCCGGCGTCCAGCGGCAGTCGGTTGTACACCTTGGCCAGGACGGCGTTCTTCTCCTTGAGCGCGACATCGAGCTTCTGCCGGAAGATCTTGGGGTCGAAGAGGTCCTGGACCCGGAGGCCGACGCGGGTCGCCTTGTCGGCGTAGGCGGGGCCGATGCCCCGTTTGGTCGTGCCCAGCGCGTTCTTGCCCAGGAAGCGCTCGGTGACCCGGTCCAGCTCCCGGTGGTACGGCATGATCAGGTGGGCGTTCCCGCTCACCACGAGCCGGCTCGTGTCGATCCCCTTGGCGGCCAGGCTGTCGATCTCCTCGAGCAGGACGGCCGGGTCCACCACGACGCCGTTGCCGATGATCGGCGTGATGTGGTCGTAGAGGATGCCGCTCGGGACCAGCTGGAGCGCGAAGGCCTCGCCGTTGACGACGATGCGGTGGCCGGCGTTGTGACCACCCTGGTAGCGGACCACGAGATCCATCTCGCGGGCAAGGAGATCGGTGAGCTTGCCCTTCCCCTCGTCGCCCCATTGGGTCCCGACCACAACGGTTGCGGGCACGCGCCTCTCCGTTCGCTCTGTCGCTCGGATTACGCACCAGTGTAACCGTTCCTGAAATCAGTCCCCGCAAAGGCGGTGTTTCGGCCCCCGGCCCGACGGGGTATCTCCCGCGACGAGCAGGGGTTGGACCGTCCGGAACTCCCGGGTGGTCCGCACTGGGCTCAGAGGGGGTCAGATCCATGACCAACGAGTTGCGGGACATGCGGGTCGCCTTCGTCGTGGCCAACGAGGGCATCGAGGAGATCGAGCTGCTGTGCCCCTGGAGGGCCGTGATCGACGCCGGCGGGACGGCGGAGCTCGTCGCACCAGACGCCGGTCATAGAGATCGGGATGGTCGAGACCATGCGCCACCTCGATCGCGCCGACCGCTTCCCGGTCGACCAGGTCACCGAGCGGGCCCGCGCCGCCGACTACGACGCAGTGGTCCTGCCGGGCGGCGTGGCCAACCCCGACCACCTCCGGACCGACGCGGCGGCCGTGGACTTCCTGATGGCGATCTTCGAGGCGGGCAAGCCGCTGGCCGCCATCTGCCATGGCCCGTGGACGCTCATTGAGGGCGACCTCGTGGCGGGCCGCACACTGACCTCGTGGCCGAGCCTGCAGACCGACCTCCGCAACGCGGGCGCCTACTGGGTCGACCGTGAAGTCGTGGTCTGCCGTCTGGGCATCAACACGTTGGTGACCAGCCGCGGGCCCGACGATCTCGGCGCCTTCTGCCGCGAGATCATTGCGGCCTTCGCACCGACGGGCGTGCTCGTCTGACCCTCCCCTCTTCGCTAGCGTGCCAGCGACGGGGTCACGCCACCCCGGGGAAAACGGAGGCACGAGCCGATGAGGTCCCGAGGGCAGCGATGGGCATCGCTCGCGGTGTGCAGCGTTCTGTGCGGCGGGCTCTCGCTCGCCGCCGCGGCCGGGACCGAGAGCAGCGCTGGTGCGACACAGCCGGCGCTGCACGCGGCACCCGCCGGCCTGGACTTCGGCGAGGCGACACTGGGCGACGTCGTCGGGCCTCAGTCCTTCACCATCGTGAATACGAGCAGCGCGGCCGACACCATCACCGACATCGTCGCCACGGGCGTCGGTGCCGATGACTTCTTCGGTGTGCTGGCGGCCAACTGCACCGTCGACCTCAACGACGACATCGCACTGGCGCCGAGCGGCGAGTGCACCATCGACACGTCCTTCAACCCCGGGGCGCTGGGCCCACGCTCGGCAATCCTCGACATCGTCGACACCGCGGATTCGGGCGCCACGGTCTCCGTGACCGGCGTCGGCGGCATCGGCTACTACCAGGTCGACTCGCAGGGCACCGTGGCCCACTTCGGCGACGCGGGCTTCTTCGGTGACGCCTCGGGCCGGCCGCTGAACCGACCCGTCGTCGGGATCGCCCAGACGGGCGACAATCGCGGCTATTGGCTCGTCGGCTCCGACGGAGGCATCTTCAACTACGGGGACGCGGCGTTCTACGGATCCGCCGGTGCCGTGCCCCTCAACAAGCCCATCGTGGGCATCGCCCCGACGCTCGACGGCGCCGGCTACTGGCTGGTGGCCACCGACGGGGGCATCTTCAACTACGGGGACGCACCGTTCTTCGGTTCAACGGGGAGCCTCAGCCTCAATCAGCCCATCGTGGGCATGGCCGCGACGCCCGACGGCGGGGGCTATTGGCTGGTGGCCTCCGATGGGGGCATCTTCGCCTTCGGTGATGCCCGTTTCTACGGCTCGACCGGTAGCACGCACCTGAACAAGCCCATCGTGGGCATGGCCGCGACGCCTGATGGCGGCGGCTACTGGCTCGTCGCCTCCGACGGCGGGGTCTTCGCCTACGGCGACGCCCAGTTCTACGGGTCCACGGGGAGCATCCGGCTCAACCAACCCATCGTGGGCATGGCGGCGATGCCGGACGGGGCCGGTTACTGGTTCACCGCCGCCGACGGCGGGCTCTTCAACTACGGGACGGCGCCCTTCCTCGGTGCCGCGGCGGGTACGGGCATGGGGACGGTGGTCGGCATGGCCTCCGACGGGGCGCCGACACTCCAGGGCTTCCTCGACCAACCGGCGCTCCGCGCGCACGCGACGGCCGGATCCGTCCCTCTGCTGCGGCCCCTTCCGGCGCACACTCGCCGCGTCGCACCGTACGCCGCAGACACAGCACCACTGGGTTGAGTCGAGTGCGAGGAAGACCCCCGGGATCAGAACCCGGTGGCTGCGATGATGGCTCCGTTGAGATGGGTCCCTGCCATCCCGCCGTCGTTGGGGGCGTCCCCGAAGTTGTAGACGGCTCCGAGGGCCGACGAGACCCAGTAGCCCGCGCCGTCGGACGTGCCGAAGATGGACGTCGCCGGGTCAAAACCGTTGAAGTTGCCCGACGGCGGTGAGCCGGCGGCGGCAGCGTCGCCGTAGGGGAAGACCTCACCGTCATTCAGGACGATCAGGTACCCGAGCCCGTCGGGCGTGGCCAGGGCCGAGGTCACGGTGCCGTGGCCCGGGGCGCCGAAGTAGGGGGCGTCACCGAAGGTGTAGACGTTTCCCGTCGAGGTCACCAGCCAGTAGCCGTTGCCGCTGGAATCGGGCATGACCGCCACTGCAGTGCCCGAGCAGCCCCCGATGCCGGGGCAGGACCCGGCGAAGCGGGCGTCACCGAAGGCGAAGACTCCGCCGTCAGAGGCCACCATGAAGTAGCCGTTGTCGTCGACGGACGGGACCATGCCCACAATGGGCGCGTTGAGGCTGTTCGGGAGGCCCGAACCGGCGGGATGGAGCCCGAGTCCGGGTATGGAACCGTGGAACTGGGTGTCGCCATAGCTGAACACCCCGCCGTCGGAGGCGTCGAGCCAGTAGCCGCCATGATCCGCCGTGGGCACGATGCCGACGACCGGGCGCTGCAGGAGCAGGCTTCCGGTCGAACCGTAGAACCGGGCCGAGCCGAAGCTGAAGATCCCCCCGTCCGACCCGACGAGCCAGTAGCCGCGCTGGCTCGGCACGAAGGTGTCCGTGAACGACGCAGGAGTACCCGAGGTCGGTCCTGCCGTGGCGATGATGTTGCCGCTCGCGTCCTCCATGTTGATGGGGATCAGGGTGGCGGGGCTGCTCGGGGTATAGGTCATGTTGGTGAACGTCGCCGAGCCGAAGTTGTCCAGAGTGGGCTGTGCGGAGCCCACCGCCGTGGGCAGTTCCTCGATCCACTCCGCCGAACCCCCAGGACCGGCGTAGCTGAGGTTCGGGAACGAATCGCTCCCCCCGGTGGTGGCGTCGGTGATCGTGAGGGACCAACTGTCGGGCGCGGGGTTCTTGGTGATGTGGGCTTGCATCTGGTCGCCGGGCGAGACCGCTCCGAGCGAGACCGCCGGTTGGGGGTAGAGCTCGAACCAGGCGGAGTACGACGTGACGCCGCCGTCGGTCACCTGCGCCGTCCCGGTCTGAATGATGGAGTTGGGTGAGTTCGGCCCGCCGTCGATCCCGATCCAGGTGGCCGACGCCCCGCTGTATTGCGTGGGCTGGACGGTCGGGACCACCCAGTTACCCGTGACACCGGTGAACGTCGGCCCGCTCGCGATCTGACCGGACCAGTTGGTGGACACGGCCGCGACCGACCGGCCGGCCACGTGAGGTTCCGGCGCAGTGATGAAACGGCCGGGATCGGTGTGGAACCGGGGCGAGGTCGCAGGCAGCCCGTGACCCAGTTGCGGCAGTGACGATCCGACGGCGTTGCCGGGCGTGACCTGCCCCCCCGCCGCCGACGCGCCCATGACGAGACCGACGGCGACGAGCGCCAGAGCGCTCAGCCACCGCACCATGCGAAAAGACCCTGGCAATTCGTCCGCCTCCCCCAGTGCACTGTGCGCGTGAAACCCGAACGATCCTACGCGTCCGGACGTGAAAGATCAGGGTTCTCCGTTGCGTTTGCGCATGAATTGTCCTCTGCCATCATTGTGTCGGCGCACGGCCACACGCGAGCCGTCGAGGGTTCCACTCCGGGGAGTTGTCCTCCTCGCCGGGTTTCCGGCGCACTCGAAACAGACTTGTTTACAGTTTTGGGAAACACTCCCGGGCCGCACTCGAAAGCTCAGCGCAGCACGATCTGATCGTCGTCCACCGCGACGGTGACCGTCGCCCCGTCGAGGTACTGCCCCTCCAGCAGGGCGAGCGCCAGCGGGTCCTCTATGGCACGCTGCAGCACCCGTCGCAGAGGCCGAGCGCCGTAGTCGGGGTCGTAGCCGGCATGCGCCAACCACTCCTCTGCCTCCGGCGTGACCACCAGTGAGAGGCGACGCTCGGCCAGGCGCGACCGCAGCCGTCCCAACTGGATTCCGACGATCACCGCCAGGTCGTCCTCGCTCAATGGCTTGAAGCGCACGATCTCGTCGATGCGGTTGATGAACTCGGGCTTGAAGTAGTCCGCCGGCTCGCCCTTCAGGTTCGAGGTCATGATGAGCACGGTGTTGGTGAAGTCGACCGTCCGTCCCTGCCCGTCGGTCAGGCGCCCGTCTTCGAGCACCTGGAGCAGAATATTGAACACGTCCGGATGCGCCTTCTCCAACTCGTCGAGCAACACGACGGAATACGGTCGCCGACGCACCGCCTCGGTGAGCTGGCCGCCCTCGTCGTAGCCGACGTAGCCCGGAGGCGCGCCCACCAGGCGCGACACGGCGTGCCTCTCCATGTACTCGCTCATGTCGATGCGGATCATCGCCCGCTCGTCGTCGAAGAGATACTCGGCTAGCGCACGGGCCAGCTCGGTCTTGCCCACGCCGGTCGGCCCCAGGAAGAGGAACGACCCGATGGGCCGGTTGGGGTCGCTCAAGCCGGCCCGGCTACGCCGGATGGCATTGGCCACGGCGGAGACCGCCTCGTCCTGGCCCACGACGCGCTCGTGCAGGGTGGACTCGAGCCGTACCAACTTCTGCACCTCGCCCTCCATGAGGCGAGTCACCGGGACGCCGGTCCAGCGGCTCACGACCTCGGCGATGTCCTCGGCGTCGACCTCCTCCTTCAAGAAGCGCGAGCCGGTCTGCAGCTTGGCCAGCTCCTCGGCGGCCGCGGCGATACGGCGCTCGAGGTCGGGCAGCTCGCCGTAGCGAATGGCGGCGGCGCCGGCCAAATCGGCGTCGCGCTCCAGCCGGGCCGCCTCCTCCTCCTTGGCGGCCTTCTCCTCCTGCAGCTGGCTGAGCGCATCGAGGGAGCTCTTCTCCTGTTGCCAGTGCGCCGCCATGGAGTCGCGCTGCTCACTCATCTCGGCCAGCTCGCGCTCCAGGCGCTCGAGACGCTCCTTGGACGCGTCGTCGGTCTCCTTCTGCAGGGCCAACCTCTCGATCTCGAGCTGGCGGATGCGCCGCGAAATCTGGTCGAGCTCCGTCGGCATGGAGTCGATCTCAATGCGCAGCTTCGACGACGCCTCGTCAATGAGGTCGATGGCCTTGTCGGGGAGGAAGCGCCCCGTGACATAGCGGTCCGAAAGGACGGCCGCCGCCACCAGCGCGGCGTCCTGAATCCGCACCTTGTGGTGCGCCATGTAGCGCTCCGACAGCCCGCGCAGAATGGCGATGGTGTCCTCGACCGAGGGCTCCCCCACGAACACGGGCTGGAAGCGGCGTTCCAGGGCGGCGTCCTTCTCGATGGAGGTGCGGTACTCGTCCAGAGTGGTGGCCCCGATGAGGCGCAGCTCGCCCCGGGCCAACATGGGCTTGATCATCTGGCCGGCATCCATGGCACCCTCGGCCGCGCCCGCCCCGACAATGGTGTGGAGCTCGTCAATGAAGGTGACGATCTCGCCCTCGGCGTCCGTGATCTCCTTGAGCACCGCCTTGAGGCGCTCCTCGAACTCGCCGCGGTACTTGGCGCCGGCGACCATGGAGCCCAGGTCGAGCGCGATCACGCGCTTGCCCTTGAGGCCCTCGGGCACGTCGCCCTCAATGATGCGGTTGGCGAGCCCCTCGACGATGGCCGTCTTGCCGACGCCGGGCTCGCCGATGAGGACCGGGTTGTTCTTCGTGCGGCGCGACAGCACCTGGATCACCCGGCGGATCTCCTCGTCCCGGCCGATGACCGGGTCGAGCTTTCCCTCGCGGGCCGCCTCGGTCAGATCGCGCCCGTACTTGGCCAGGGCCTGGTAGGTCTGCTCGGGATCGGGCGTCGTCACCCGGTGGTTCCCCCGCACGGCGCGCAGCGCGCCGAGCAACGCGTCCTTGGTGACGCCGATCTGGTCGGCCAGGGCCAGCACCAGGTGCTCCACCGACACGTAGTCGTCGCCGAGATCGCGGCGGTTCTGGTCCGCCGCCTCCAGCACCGCCCGGGCGTCACGCGACAGCCCGGGCTCCGCACCGCCATCGGCCCGCGGCAGCCGCGACAGCTGCTCGTGCACCTTGCCGGCCAACACGTCGGGGTCGACGCCGACCTGGGACAGCAACGGACGCGTCATCGTCTCCTGCTGCTGCAGCAGGGCGTCGAGCAGGTGGGCCGGCGTCAGCTCGGGGTGATTCGACGAGGCGGCGTGGCCTGTCGCCGCGCTGAAGGCGGCCTTTGTGTTGTTCGTCCAACGTTCGGGGTCGATCGGCACCGGTTCGCCTTTCTCATGTCTCGCCTCGCGGCGTGCAAATTCGTGGTCGTGTCCGTTGTGTTCTCTAGGTGCCGGTCCGTCGCCGGAAGGGCACGGGCGACTGGCGCAGCGGCACCAGGTCACGCCGGTAGTGGCGGTGCGTCGCCGCCACCGCGTCGAGCGCCTGTTCCCTCGCCTGCACCAGCTCCTCGCGCAGCCTGGTCAGCTCTGACTCCAGCTGCAGCACCCGGCGCACCCCTTCGAGGTTGAGGCCCGTCGAGGTCAGCTCCTGAATGTGGCGCAGGCGCTCCAGGTCGTGCTCCGAGAAGCGCCGGCTCCCGCCACTCGTACGCGAGGGATCGAGCAGGCCCTTGCGCTCGTAGATGCGCAGCGTCTGCGGATGCATCCCTGTCAGCTCGGCCGCCACCGAGATCACGTAGACCGCCTGGTTCGCGTCGCGGTCAGCCATCACCTCATCACCCCACTCACCTCATCACCGCACTCGCCAAACACATGCGCCTCACCCCTCCACCGCGATCCGCTTCGCCGGTTCCGTCACCGCGGCCAGCGACTCCAGCGCGGCCTTCTGCTCGTCGGTGAGCTCCGTCGGCACCACCACTTCGACCTTGACCAGCAGGTCACCCGCCTTCTTGGCGTTGCGACCCGACCCGCTCGGGACCCCGCGGTTGCGCACGCGCAGGACCTTGCCCGAGGACGTGCCCGCCGGCACCTTGAGCGTGACCTTGCCGTCGAGCGTCGGCACCGTGATCGTCGTTCCCAGCGCAGCCTCCGGGAAGGTGATCGGCACCGTGATGGTCAGGTTGCGCCCACTGCGCCCGAAGACATCGTGGTTGGCCACGTGGACGACCACATAGAGGTCGCCGGCCGGCGCCATGCCCTGGCCGGGCGCACCCCGCCCCTTGACCCGAATGCGCTGCCCGTCCTCGACCCCGGCCGGAATGCGGACCTTGACCGAGCGCACCTTGTGCTCGGTGCCCGTCCCGTGGCACACCGGGCACGGCGTGTCGAACAGCGTCCCCCGGCCCATGCAATCGGGGCAGACCGTGCTGAGGGAGAACAGTCCCTGGTTGTCGTTGAGGCTCCCTGTGCCACCACAGCGCGGGCAGGTGTGCGTCGAGGTTCCCGGAGCCGCTCCGCTGCCGCGGCAGTTCGAGCAGCGCACCTCCTGGGGCACGTTGACCGATGTTGTGACACCGTGCACCGCGTCCTGGAAGGAAAGGTGGAGCTGTGCCTCCATGTCGGCCCCGCGTTGCGGCCCACGCTGGGTCGGGCGCGTCCGGCCGGCGCCGCCACCGAAGAGACCACCGAAGAGGTCGCCCAAGTCGCCCATGTCCTCCATGCGGAAGGTGCCCCCGCCGCCGCCCCCGGGGACGCCGCCGAAGCCGCCGACCGGCCCGCGCGTGCGGACTTCGTCGTACTCCTTGCGCTTCTCGGGGTCGCCCACAACGTCGTAGGCGGCACTGATCTCCTTGAAGTGCTCCTCCGAGCCGGGGTTGGTGTCCGGATGGTTCTCCTTCGCCAGCTTCCGGTAGGCGCGCGTGATCTCCTTGTCCGACGCCGTCGGGACGACGCCGAGCACCTTGTAGTAGTCCTTTTCGAACCATTCACGCTGTGCGGCCATGGGTCAGCTCACCCCCGCACGCGGACCATGGCAGGGCGCAGCACCTGCCCCTTCCAGCGATAGCCGGAGCGCAGCACCTCCTCCACCATGGTCTCGCCGCCCGGTCCGCCCGCGCCGTCCGCGTCCGCGACGCCGTCGTGCACCGAAGGGTTGAAGGGAACCTCGGGCTGGTCGACCCGCTCGAGGCCTTCCCTCGTGAGGATGTCCAGCAGCATCGCCCGCGACGCGTGCAGCGCCTTGGCGCCCTCGCTCACGTCGAGAGAGTCCTTGAGATGGTTGTCGGCCAGGTCGAGCGCGTCGAGAACGGGCAGCAGCTTGTCCACCAGGTGTTGCGAGGCGCGTGCTGCCTGCTCCTCCTGCTGGCGGGTGATCCGCTTGCGGTAGTTCTCGAAGTCGGCTTGGGTGCGCTGGAGCGCGAGCAGGTACTCGTCCCGCTCGCGCGCCAGCGCCTCCTGGGGGTCGGCCTGCACGGCCGGGTCCTCGGGCTCGGCGACGTAAGCCGCCGAGCCGTCGACCTCTCCCGGTGCTCCCGGGGCAGCCTCGGCCTCAGAGGAGACGGGCTCCTCCTCGGGCAGGGCCTCGTCGCCGAAGCTCATTGCTCATCGACGATCTCGGCGTCGACGACGTCGTCGTCCGAAGCGCCCTCGCCGCCCGAGCCGTCACCGGCTCCGGCACCGTCGCCGCCGAACCCGGCCCCGTCACCGCCGGCCGAAGCCGAGGCGGACGCCTGCTCGTACAGGCGCTGGCTGAAGCTCTGGGAGACACCGACCAGCTTCTCGGTGGCGTCCTTGATCGCCTCCACGTCGGTGCCGGCCAGCGCGTCCTTCACGCTCTGCAGGGCGGTCTCGACGTCCTCCTTCTCGGAGCCCTCGAACTTCTCGCCCTGGTCCTTGAGCAGCTTCTCGGTCTGGTACACCAGCGTGTCGGCGGTGTTGCGGACCTCGGCCTCCTCGTGGCGCTTGCGGTCGTCCTCGGCGTGGGCCTCGGCGTCGCGGACCATGCGGTCGATCTCGTCCTTGGCCAGTGAGGACTGGCCGGTGATCGTCATCGACTGCTCCTTGCCGGTGGCCTTGTCCTGCGCCGCTACGTGGACGATCCCGTTGGCGTCGATGTCGAACGTGACCTCGATCTGCGGGATCCCCCGTGGGGCCGGCGGCAGGTCCACCAGCTGGAACTTGCCCAGCGTCTTGTTGTACATCGCCATCTCGCGCTCACCCTGGAGCACGTGGATCTCGACCGACGGCTGGTTGTCCTCGGCCGTGGTGAAGATCTCCGACCGCTTGGTCGGGATGGTGGTGTTGCGCTCGATGAGCTTGTGCATGACCTGGCCCTTGGTCTCGATGCCCAGGGAAAGCGGGGTGACGTCGAGCAGAAGGACGTCCTTGACCTCGCCCTTGAGGACGCCGGCCTGCACGGCGGCGCCGATGGCCACGACCTCGTCGGGGTTGACGCCCTTGTGGGGCTCCTTGCCCGTCAGGTTCTGCACCAGGTCCTGCACCGCCGGGATGCGCGTCGACCCGCCGACCATGACCACGTGGTCGATGTCGGAAGTCTTCAGGCTGGCGTCCTTGATGGCGGCGTCGAACGGCCCGCGCAGGGACTCGACCAGGTCGGCGGTGAGCTCGTTGAACTTCGCCCGCGTCAGCTTGAGGTCGAGGTGCTTGGGGCCTTCGGAGGTCGCGGTGATGAAGGGCAGGTTGATCTGCGTGTCCTGCACGGACGACAGCTCGATCTTGGCCTTCTCGGCCGCCTCCTTCAGGCGTTGCATGGCCATCTTGTCCTGGGACAGGTCGACACCCTCGGTGTTCTTGAACTCGGTCACGAGCCAGTCGATGACCTTGTCGTCCCAGTCGTCGCCGCCCAGCTTGGTGTTGCCCGAGGTCGACTTGACCTCGAAGACGCCCTCACCGATGTCGAGGACGGAGACGTCGAACGTGCCGCCGCCGAGGTCGAAGACGAGAACGGTCCGGTCGGAGTCCTCCTTGTCGAGGCCGTAGGCCAGTGCGGCGGCCGTCGGCTCGTTGATGATGCGGAGCACCTCGAGCCCGGCGATCGACCCGGCCTCCTTGGTCGCCGTCCGCTGCGCGTCGTCGAAGTACGCGGGCACGGTGATGACGGCCTGGGTCACGGTGTCGCCGAGATACGACTCGGCGTCCCTCTTCAGCTTGCCCAGAATGCGGGCCGAGATCTCCTGGGCCGTGTACGCCTTACCGTCGATGTCGACGGTCCAGCCCGTGCCCATGTGGCGCTTCACCGAACGGATGGTCCGGTCGGGGTTGGTGATGGCCTGGCGCTTGGCCACCTCACCGACGAGCACCTCGCCCGTCTTGGAGAAGCCTACGACCGAGGGGGTGGTCCGACCACCCTCCGCGTTCGGGATCACGACGGGCTCGCCTGCCTCCAAGACACTGACCACCGAGTTGGTGGTTCCCAGATCGATTCCTACGGCCTTGGCCATTTCTGCTGTTCCTTCCGCTTGTCTTCTGCCGGTTCCTTCCGGCGCCTTGTGTCCAGTCGCTCTGTTCGTTTACCTGCTGCGTTTCGCTGCTGCGTCGCTGATTGCTGGTTCCAAGTGTAACAAAGTTGAGTCCCTCCGTGTCAAGGTTCTTGAGGCAATGGTCGCCACCCCGGTTTCCACCTCTCTGAACTGGTGGTTTCCATCCTCCCGCCGGACCCACCTACGCTGGTGACGTGCTCGATCTGGTCCTGATCCGTCATGGGCAGTCCACTTGGAACGCCGAGAACCTCTTCACCGGTTGGGTCGACGTCGACCTGACCCCGGTGGGTGAGGCCGAGGCCCGCGCCGGCGGCGCGCTGCTGGCCGCCGTCGACGACCTGGACCTGCGGATCCTCCACACTTCGGTCCTGACGCGGGCCATCCGGACCGCCGAGCTGGCCCTGGCTGCCGCCGGCCGCAGCTGGCTCCCGGTCCGCCGCGACTGGCGCCTGAACGAGCGCCACTACGGGGACCTGCAGGGGAAGAACAAGGCCGCGATCAAACAGGAGTTCGGCGCCGAGAAGCTGCAGCTCTGGCGCCGCAGCTACGACACCCCGCCCCCGCCGCTCTCGCCCGACAATCCCTATGACGTCGCCGCCGACCCCCGCTACCGCGACCTCCCTCCTGGCGACATCCCCCGCACCGAGTGCCTGAAGGACGTCGTGGTGCGCACCGTGCCCTACTGGGAGACGGCCATCGTGCCCGACCTCCGGGCCGCCGCCGCCCGGGGCGGTGCCGTGCTGGTGGCCGCCCACGGCAATTCCATCCGGGCCCTGCGCAAGCACCTGGAGGACATCGCCGACGACGAGATCACCGAGCTCGAGGTGCCGACCGGCATCCCGTTCCGCCTGCTGCTCAGCGACGATCTCACCGTGCACTCGGCCGACTACCTGGGCGACCCCGAGGCGGCCGCCGCCGCAGCGGCCGCCGTGGCCCGCCAGGCCGACCAGCCTCCCGGCTGACCCTCCCGCGGCTCTCCGTGCCGAGTTGGGGGCTAGCCACCGGATGGAGAAAGTGATATCTATTAGATATCACTTTCTGTCGGAGGAGCAACCATGAACACTGCTGAGGCACCCATCAATTCCGCACCCGTCGGGCACCTGGGCGCCCGGGTGGACATCAGGGAACGTCCCGCCTTCGCCGTCAGCGGCTGGTTCGGCGTCATCGTGCTGGCCGGCTGCCTCGCTGGCGCCATCGTCGCCGGGATCGACGGCACCCCCTGGACCGTGCTGCCGTGCCTGGTCTTCGTCCTCGTCTTCGCTTCGCTGGCCATCGTGCCCCCGGGCCAGACCTCAGTCGTCCTCTTCTTCGGCCGCTACATCGGCACGATCCGCCGTTCCGGGTTCTGGTGGGTGGTGGCGCCGTTGACGGTGCGCCGCCGGGTCAGCATCCGGGTGCGCAACTTCGAGACCGGCCATCTGAAGGTCAACGACGCCGACGGCAACCCCGTCGAGATCGCCGCCATCGTGGTCTGGCAGGTGGCCGACACGGCCAAGTCGACCTTCGCGGTGGACAACTTCGTCGACTTCATCTCGGTGCAGGCCGAGTCCGCCCTGCGCCACGTCGCGGTGAGCCACCCCTACGACGACACCACCGGGGCCGGGACCTCGCTGCGGGGCTCGACCGACGTCGTCGCCGGCGAGCTGGCCGGCGAGGTGGCGGAACGCGTCGCCATCGCCGGACTCGAGATCGTCGAGGTCCGGATCTCCCACCTGGCCTACGCCCAGGAGATCGCGCAGGCCATGCTGCGCCGCCAGCAGGCCAACGCCGTGGTCGCCGCGCGCTCGCGCATCGTGGAGGGCGCGGTCGGCATGGTGGAGATGGCGCTCAGCCGTCTCAACGAGGGCGGCGTGGTCTCCCTCGACGAGGAGCGCACTGCCGCCATGGTGAGCAACCTCATGGTGGTGCTGTGCGGGGACCAGCCGCCGTCGCCCGTCGTGAACACGGGTTCGCTCTATACGTGAGCGAACGGCGGCAAGTCCTGCTCCGCATCGATCCGGCCGTCCACGACGCACTCATGCGGTGGGCCAACGACGACCTGCGCAGCGTCAACGCCCAGATCGAGATACTGCTGCGCCGGGCCCTGAACGACGCCGGGCGCATGCCCCAACAGGCCGGGCCGCTACCCAGACGGGGGCGGCCGCCGGCCAGCCAGGCCGGCGTCGAGGACTGAACCGCCATCCGGGGGCACGCTGCGGGATGGGCCGTCCGCCCGCCACGGCCCGGACGGGCTGCTGCAACGTGCCCCCGGACAGCGGCAGGCCGGGGCACCTCGCCGCGCCCCGGCCTGACCGACCGTCTACAGGACTGCTGCGTCGCTACAACGCGTCAGACCCGCGTTCTCCGGTGCGTACCCGCACCACGGCTTCGACAGGCAGGACCCACACCTTGCCGTCGCCGATCTTGCCCGTGGAGGCCGAAGCGACGATGGCATCCACCACCTCGTCGGCCTGGCCGTCGTCCACCAGCACCTCGATGCGGAGCTTGGGGACGAAGTCCACCTCGTACTCCGCACCGCGGTACACCTCGGTGTGGCCTCGCTGGCGTCCGAAACCCTGCGCCTCGGTCAGGGTCATGCCCTGCACCCCGAGGTTCTTCAGAGTCTCCTTGACGTCATCGAGCTTGAATGGCTTGAGGACTGCCACAATCAGCTTCATCTGTCGATCTCCTTTCGTCCTGTATGACCGGGCCTAGGAACCGCCGCCGCCGGGTGGTGGTGCCGGCGGAGATGGATCCGGTTCGACGGAAGTTCCCGAACCGCCCTTGTCGAGACCGGCCATGGCGAAGGCACCGTCAGAGCGCATGGCGAGCGTCTCCTCGGGGAAGGCCTCCTCGCCGTGGATGGCGAGGTCGCCGACTTCGAGGATCTCGTCCTTGTAGCGGGCGCCCCGCAGGACCAGGCCGATGAGCTTCATCAGGATGAAGGTGATGAGCGCGGACCAGAAGATGACGAAGATGGCCGCTCGGAACTGTTCCCACAACTGGTGCGCCGACCCGGTGTACAGCAGGCCGTTGACACCGAAGGGCACGCAGGTCCCCTTCGCTGTCAGGTACTGCGCCTGGGTCGTGGCGATGACCTGCCCGGACGCATTGAGGTGGCCGCAACCGTACTCAATCATGTTCGGGTCGCCGAAGATGCCCAGCAACATGCCGCCGAAGAAGCCTGCGATGCCGTGGGTGTAGACGACACCCAGGGCGTCGTCGACCCTCGAGAAGGGCGGCACCTTGGACAGGAAGTTCCAGGCGAGCCAGACGATCGCGCAGCAGATGGCGCCGACGAAGATGGCGCCCAGGCCGTTGACCCAGCCGGCGCACGGTGTGATGCCGACCAGGCCGCAGATCATGCCGTTCACGCCGCCCAGGAACGTCGGCTTCTTCTCCTTGGAGAGCCAGGCGTCGAGGGCGATCCAGACCAGCACACCGGTCGCCGTGGCCAGGTTCGTGTTGACCACCGCTGCGGCCGCGCTGGCCCCGGCGTAGTAGGGGTCACCGCCGTTGAACCCGTTCCAACCGAGCCACAGGATGCCGGCGCCGACGGCCGCCATCACGAGGTTGTTGGGCAAGGCATGCTGTCGATCTCGCAGGAGTCTTGGCCCGAGCACCCAGGCGGCCACGAAGCCGGACACTCCGGCCGACATGTGGATGACGTACCCACCGGAGAAGTCGAGCGCACCCTCCTGGGCGAAGTAGCCGCCGCCCCAGAGCATGAAGGCGTCGACGCCGTAGACGAACGTCGACCAGAACGGCACCAGGATGCACCACGCGCTGAACTTGATGCGCCCGAGCACGCTTCCGAGGAACAGCAGCGGTGTGATCGCGGCGAACACGAATTGGAAGTAGGCGAGTGCCGAGGTCGGGAAGTGGAACGGGATGATCGTGTTGGCCGCCGAGTCTGCCTGCGCCTGTTCACCGTACGCACTGGTGATCGGACCCGGCTTCCCGACGAAGTTCTCGAAGAAGTGCTGCAAGGTGCCGGTCGTTCCCGCGTTCTGCGTCTGCGTGGCCACACCACCGACGAGGTGGACGCCGCCACCGATGGACGTATCGCCGAAGCCGAGCTTGTACCCCCACAGGAACCAGACGACCATCACCAGTGAGAATCCGGCGAACATCATGGCGAGTACGTTCACGGCCCACTTCTTGGGAACAAGGGACGCGTAGAGCACTGCCAGGGCAGGAAGGCTCATCAGACCGACGAAGGTGGCGGCTGTTATCTGCCACGTATTGTCTGCCGGATTGAGCCAACTGGGATACGGAACGTACGAGGCCGCTCCTATCAGATGGATCACTCAAGCTCTCCTAACTGTCATCCGACCCGGTGCCCCGCTCTGCGGCCAGAGCGTTACCAAACACCGGGTACGGCTAAGCCATTTCGGACGGTTCACCCCGCCGCAGACACAATGCAGTTCAGGAGTTTCCGCATCATCACGCGTGTGTTTCGAGCTTGTTAATCCACCCCAAGGAGCGATCCAACTGGTTTAGGCCGGGCTGCACCGCGCCGAAAAGGCCGCACCGAGCTCGGCGGTGCAGCCCACTACGCTCTCCCGATCGACATGACCACGACCGACCCTCCCGTGGCCGGAAACGGCGATGATGACAGCCGAACGGGCAAGACCGACGATCGCCACGAGGCGGGGGACCGCGTCGGCCAACTCCGCGGTGCGGGCGTCGCAGTGGATCGCCGACGTGTCGGCCAGGTGGTGATCGGGATCGTGCTCGCCACGCTCGCCATCCTGGCGATCGTCTTCACGGTTGTCGGTGTCCACACGAACCAGCAGGATGACCGCCTGCACCGTGACGGCGTGCCGGTCACGTTCACGGTGACGGGATGCCTGGGCCTTCTTGGAGGCAGTGGCAGCAACGCAGCGGGGTACGCGTGCCACGGCGTGTACACGCTCGACGGGAGGCGCTACAGCGAGCAGCTCCCGGGCGACTCGTTGCACCCGCCAGGCTCCACCGTGGCCGCCATCGCCGTGCCGGGCGATCCCGCCCTGGTGTCACCGGCCTCCATCGTGGCCACCGAGCACTCGTCGGCCGGCGCGTTCGTGCTCCCGGCGGTCTTGGCGGCAATACTGCTGTTGCTCGTGGCGCTGCTCCTGCTGCTGCGCCGCCGGCGTCACGCCACCGCGTCGGCCGACGCACCGGCCGCTCCCTGAGCGCAGCCGACAGCGGCCTCACCGACATCCGCGCACTCGGGCCTGTGCGCAGCCACCTCCAACCGGGCTGAGCACGCCCCCGTCGGTGCGAGCGGGTCAGAGAAGGATCAGGAGGGCGGCGTGTAACGCTTGTTGCGGCGAGGGCGCGGCGCGGCAGCTCCCGGACTCGACTTGGGTCGTGGCGCGCCGGGGCCGGCCGCCTCCGCCCGCTTGAGCTCCTGTTGCAGGCGGTAGGCCCGCACCAGGTACCAGGCGCCGGCGAGGAGGAAGGGGGCAGCGAACCCGACGTAGGTGTAGTGGAGCTGGAAGATGGCCAAGCCATAGAGCGCCAACGTGATGCCTTGGAACAGGCGCTTGCGGAGCCACGACGTGAGCAGGATCAGAACGGCGAGGCCCAGAAGGACGAACGTGAGCTCCTTGTAGACGGAGACGCTCTGGTTGTGGGTTTTGGCATAATTGATGGACGCCGAGCTAATGACGAGCCCGACGATCGCCGCGATCGGGGCGGCCACCAGCCCGATCGTCCGTTCCTTGTCGTTGGACCGGCTGATCTCGGCCTCGATCTCGTCGACGGGCCGGATCTCCTGGTCTTTCGCGTCCTTCGGGTCGTCGTCGGGACGCACCATGGAGTACTTGATGCGCTCCCAGCGCGTCATGCCGGGCGCGCGCTCTTCCCCGGGATCGCCGGCACTCGGACTCGAAGGCATCGGGGAAGGCTACCGCTCCCCGTGAGTTGCTCCCTTCGCTCCATCCGGGCTCGCCACGGGCAGACGGGGTCTCGGCGGGGCGCCGGTCACGTCGCCGGGAGGGGTCCCGCGGTCCCCCGGGGCGCCGGTCCCGCCCCGGTCACTAACGTGCTCTGGGAGGGCGCAGACGTCCGGCGGATCGAGAGGTGCAGCAGATGAAGCTCGTGGTCGCGGTGGTGAAGCCGTTCAAAATCGACGACGTCAAGAATGTCCTGAAGAACATGGGCGTCGCCGGCATGACCCTCACCGAGGCTCAGGGCTTCGGACGCCAGCGGGGGCACACCGAGAACTATCGGGGCGCCGAGTACCAGGTCGACTTCGTGCCCAAGCTCCGGGTCGAGGTCCTCGTGGAGGACGACCGGGCCGAGGCCGTGGTCGACGCCATCGTGTCCTCAGCCGCCACCGGGAAGATCGGCGACGGCAAGGTCTGGGTCATCCCGGCCGAGACAGTGGTGCGTGTGCGCACCGGCGAACGCGGGGCCGACGCCGTCTGAGCCGTTGCGGGCTCGCAAACGAGCACGTGGGAAGGGCCAGGGGTACTGTTTGCGCCATGAGCGGCAACAACTTCGACCTGTCCAAGATCTGGCTGTTCTCCACCTCGTCGGCCAAGGACCTGCGCACCATCAAGCGGGCGCTGGAAGAAGTGACGGTGCCACCCGGGCGGCTGCTGTGCGAGCAGGGCACCATCGGCCGTGAGTTCTTCCTCATTGTGAAGGGGCAGGCCGCCGTGCGGCGGAACAACCGCAAGGTGGCGACGCTCGGGCCAGGCCAGTACTTCGGTGAAATGGCGCTGCTCGACCGCCGCCCGCGCTCGGCCTCGGTGATCTCGGACACCGACATGACCCTGCTCGTTCTCGGTCAGCGCCAGTTCAACGGCGTGCTCGACGCCGTGCCCGCGCTCTCGCGGAAGATGCTCGCGGCCATGGCCACCCGCCTGCGCGAGGCCGACGAGAAGGCCATGGCTGCCATTTAGACCCTCGAGGGAGCGCTCCCGGCCGCATTGGACCGGAGTTGTCGGCCCTGTGAGCTGGTAGTTCGTGTCCGGGTATCCGCGTCTATGCAAACAGGCGCTGCGAAACTTCCGGTGTCCATTCCCCTCGCCTGGACACAGGAGGTCACGGTCATGCATCTGGAACCGAGAAAGCTCGGTGCTGAGTTCCTCGGCACCTTGATACTGGTCGTCGTGGCCGTCGGTGTCGCTACGGAGACTTTCGGCTTCAAGCTCTTCGGGTTGAGCTACGCCGCTGGGGTTGCTGCCACCGCCCTCGCCTTCGGCCTGGTCCTCGTGGCGCTCGTCTACGCCATCGGACCGATCTCTGGCTGCCACGTGAACCCGGCCGTCACGCTCGGGTTCATCGCAGCGGGCCGCATGAAGCTGGCCGAAGGTGTGGCCTACCTCGTGGCTCAGTTCGCGGGCGGGATCGTCGGTGCGTATCTCCTCTACTGGATGTTCACCACCTCGCCGCTGTACAAGAAGTCGGTCCAGGGCCTCGGTACGGACGGGTACGGCAAGGAATCGCACCTATTGGTGAGCCAGGGGGGCGCCTTCCTGATCGAGGTCGTGCTGACGGCGATCTTCGTGCTCGTGGTGCTGTTTGCCACGCACAAGGCAGCCATTCAGGGCGCGGCCGGAGTGGCCATCGGCTTCGGCCTCGTGATCGTGCACCTCATCGGCATCCCGCTCACGGGCACCTCGGTGAACCCGGCCCGGAGCCTCGGGCCGGCCCTCGTCGTCGGGGGTACGGCCCTCAGCCAGGTCTGGCTCTTCATCGTCGCCCCGCTCGTCGGTGCGTTGGTGGCAGCGGTCATCCACCTGGTCCTGGCCGACACCTCCAAGGACGAGATCGTGGTGGGGCCCGCGGCGACGTAGCCCCGCTACGGTCGGGTCCATGGATCTGACCGAGGCATACGCATTCGTCCGGGACCGCAGGCAGGGGGTCCTGGCCACCATCCGCGCCAACGGGCGCCCACAGCTCTCCAACATCATGTACGTGCCCGACGAGGGCGACACGTTCCTGATCTCGGTGACGGACGACCGGGCCAAGACGACCAACCTGCGACGCGACCCACGCGCCTCGCTCTACGTGCTGGGCGACAACTTCTACCAATACGTGGTCATCGAAGCGACGGCCGAGCTCTCACCGGTGGCGGCCGAACCGAACGACGCCACCGTGGAGGCGTTGATCCGCTACTACGAGACCGGGTCGGGAGCGCACCCGAACTGGGACGAGTACCGGGCCGCCATGATCGCCGACAAACGGCTCGCCCTTACGCTGCATCCCGAGCGGGCCTACGGGATTCTCGGCTCGAACTGACGCCGGGCGCGGCCTGCCGGCGCGTCGCAGCCATTACGGGCAGGCCATTCCGACGCGCTTGGCCTGGGTCCTGACGCCGGCCTGCACAGGCGCCGCGGCGGCCTTCGCCGACGTGACCGTGGCGTCGTAGATGCCGGCGCCAAAGGCGCAGTCCCCGGCCGTCCAGTAGGCGTTGGCCGTCCCGCCAGCGCCACCTGTCACGGTGACGCCCTTCGCTCCCGGCACACCGGCCACACGGAACAGCTTTGTCCCCGTCTGGCCGGACTTGGCCACCTGCAGGAACAGAGCCGCTCCGGCCTGGGCGCCGGCCGGGTTGGTGAACTGCATGACCAGGGACAGGCCCTCGTTGCTGCCCGAGCCCTTGACGCTCTCATCGACCGCCTTGACGAAACCGGCCTTCCGCAGAGTGCTGACGAAGCTCTTGCTCTCGCTCTCCGTGAGTGACCCGCCCGCAATCAACCCCGACGGCGTGGTGATGGTGCTGGGACGCCCGCTGACCGTGAAACCAGGCTCCTCGTGGGACTTGAGCAAGAACTGTGCCAGCGACGAGGTGGTGGCCGCTCCGGCGGGCCCGGTCACGAAGAGGACCGGAAGGCTGAGCACTCCGAGCGCCAGCGCGCCACACAGACCGGTGACACGCCACCGCCACTCGGCGGCGGTCCGCCCGCCTTCGATGCCGGTCGGGCGCCGCGTCAACTGGACGCAGCCGACGGGCCGGCGACCGCCGGTTGGCCCAGCGACTCCTCCACGAGTTGGGAGAGGTCGAGGACGCGCACGTCGTCCTGCTTGTCGTTGGCCCGGACGGCGTCGTCCAGCATGATCATGCAGTAGGGACAGGCCGTCGACACGACGTCGGCCCCGGTGCCGAGCGCCTCATCCATGCGCTCCATGTTCACCCGCTTGCCGATGTTCTCCTCGAGCCACATGCGGGCGCCGCCGGCGCCGCAGCAGAAGCCCCGCTCCTTGCAGCGCTTCATCTCGATCTGCTCGACGCCGGGGATGGCGCTGAGCACCGTCCGCGGCTCCTCGATGATCCGGTTGTGTCGGCCCAGATAGCAGGGGTCGTGGTAGGTGACCTTGCCGGAGTAGCCCGAGCCGGGCGTGAGCTTGCCGGATCGCACCAGGTGCTCGAGCAGTTCGGCGTGGTGGATGACCTCGTAGTTGCCCCCGAGGGCGGGGTATTCGTTCTTGATGGTGTTGAAGCAGTGCGGGCAGCTCGCGATGATCTTCTTGGCGCCTGCCTCGTCGAGGGTGGCGATGTTCATCTTCGTCTGCTCCTGGTACAGGTACTCGTTGCCCAGACGCCGCACCGGGTCGCCGGTGCAGGACTCCTTGGGCCCGAGAATGCCGAAGGTGACGCCGGCCCGGTGCAACATGCGCGCCGTGGCTTGGACGCCCTTGCGGGCCCGCTCGTCGAGGGCGCCGGCACAGCCCACCCAGTAGAGGTACTCGATGTCGTCCGGGATGGTGCCGGTGATGACGGGGATCTCGAAATCGAGGCTCTGGGTCCACTCGGTCCGCTTGTTCTGCCCGAGTCCCCACGGGTCGCCCTGGTTCTCCACGTTGCGCAACATGAGCCCGGCCTCGCTCGGGAACTCGGACTCCATGAGCACCTGGTAGCGACGCATGTCGACGATGGCGTCGATGTGCTCGATGTCGACCGGGCACTCATTCACGCAGGCCCCGCACGTGGTGCACGACCACAGCACGTCGGGGTCGATGATATTGGGCACCAGGGCGGTCTGCTCGCCCTCACCGGTGAGGAGCGGGGTGGCCGAGGCGAACATGTTGTCGCGCAGGCCCATGATGAGCAGCTTGGGCGACAACGGCTTGTCCGTCGTCCAGGCCGGACAGGCCGACTGGCAGCGCCCGCACTCGGTGCAGGTGCTGAAGTCGAGCATCTGCTTCCAGGTGAAGTGCCCGATCTCGCCCAC
This sequence comes from uncultured Acidimicrobiaceae bacterium, assembly GCA_963741995.1. Classification (GTDB taxonomy): domain Bacteria; phylum Actinomycetota; class Acidimicrobiia; order Acidimicrobiales; family RAAP-2; genus Bog-473. The sequence continues at coordinate 457 of CAVUKI010000006.1, read as the reverse complement.
GCCGAACACGGTGTCCTCGTCGACGTTCTCCATGTCCATGTCGGGCGTGCTGTAGAGGGCGCCGAGGGCCCGGGGGCGCCGTGAGAAGGCAATGTTGATCGGCGCGAAGAAAATGTGCAGGTGCTTGGAGTACGAGACGAAGACGATGAAGCCCGAGATGATGGCGATGTTGAGGAGTAGGAAGACGGTCACCAGCACCGAGTTGGTACCGGCACCGAGCGGGTGCAGCAGCTTCGCGACGGTATGGGAGGCGAAGGCGCCCCAGCCGTAGGGAAACTGGGTCGGGTCTGTGTTGACCTGCGCCCCCCGGTAGAGGAGGAGGGTGATCATGACGCCGGCGATCATAAGGAGGGTGATCCAGGCGGCATCGAGGTGGGACCCGAAGAAGCGTGACTTGCGCTCGAGGCGGCTCGGTGCGTTCTTCAGGCGGATGATGGCGAAGGTGACCAGGGCGATC